>NZ_CP038149.1:0-2592946 GCF_004524855.1 Paraburkholderia pallida
TTGATTCAGGTTATCGCTCTCGCCGGCGCGCTGTTGCTCGTTGCCCTCAACGGTTTCTTCGTCGCGGCGGAGTTCGGTCTCGTCAAGCTGCGCGCGACGCGCGTGCAAAGCCTCGCGACACAGCATGGCTTGCGCGGGCGTCTGCTCGGCAAGGTCCATGGCCAGCTCGACGCCTATCTGTCCGCGTGCCAGCTCGGCATCACGCTCGCTTCGCTCGGCCTCGGCTGGATCGGCGAGCCGGCCTTCGCGCAGTTGCTCGAGCCGGTCTTCGATCTCGTGGGCGTGCGCTCGCCGGAGCTGATCCACGGCATCTCGCTCGTGTTCGCCTTCACCGCGATCTCGTTCCTGCATATCGTGGTGGGGGAGCTCGCGCCCAAGTCGCTCGCGATCCGCGAAGCCGAGAAGATTTCGCTGTGGGCCGCCGCGCCGCTGTACGGCTTTTACTGGACGATGTACCCGGCCATCTGGGCGCTCAATTCGAGCGCGAATGCCGTGCTGAGGCTGGCCGGCCTCTCGGCGGATCATGGCGCCGAGGCGCATTACTCGACCGACGAGCTCAAGCTGATCCTGCGCAGCCGCCGCGCCGCGGCGCAGGAAGAGGCGCTGCACGAGGCACGCGCACAAGCCGACGCGCGCGCGCTCGCGTATGGACACGCGGCGGCGGGCGGCGTGGCGCGCGCCAACGGCTCGGCTGGCGCTGCTGCGAAGCCTTCGCCGCGCGCGAGGCGCCCGGCGAGTACCGCTAACATGGGCGGCGCCGGAAGCACCTACAGTGCCGACGAATGGAACGCCCTCGCGCATTCGCTGGACTTCTCGCGCCTGAGCGTCTCGGACCTGATGCGCCCGGCGCACGAGATGGTGGGCCTGCGCCGCGACCTGTCACTCGCCGAGAACATGCAGATCGTCGCGCGCCATCGCTTCAGCCGCTATCCGCTCTTCGAGGATGCTTCGGGCGAGCGCGTGGCGGGCCTCATTCACCTGAAGGATCTGCTGCTCGCGCGCGAGGCGGGCCACGCGCTCGACGACCTCGGCAAGTTCGTGCGCCCGGTGCAGTACGTGAAGCCCGAGGCGCCCGCGCTCGCGCTGT
The DNA here is from genome assembly GCF_004524855.1 of Paraburkholderia pallida. Taxonomy (NCBI): domain Bacteria; kingdom Pseudomonadati; phylum Pseudomonadota; class Betaproteobacteria; order Burkholderiales; family Burkholderiaceae; genus Paraburkholderia; species Paraburkholderia pallida. Next base: position 1,088 of record NZ_CP038149.1, read on the forward strand.
TCCGGCGCTTTCGCAAGGGCGCGCCGCATTTCGCGCTGGTCGGGCGCAAGGGCATGCGTCCGAGCGGCTTCCTCACGCTCGACAATCTGCTCGGCGCGCTGGTAGGCCAGATCCACGACGAATTTCATCAGGCCGATACCGACTGGACCCGCATGGACGACGGCACGCTGATGGGACGCGGCAGCCTGCCCGTAGTTTCGCTGGAGCAGGCGCTCGGCATCGATATCGACGAAGGGCGCGCGGAGTCGGTGGGCGGCCTCGTGATTCATGCGCTCAACGATCTGCCCACCGAGGGGCAGCGCGTCGAGTTCGACCGCTTCGACATCGTCGTGAAGAAGATGAAGGGACCGCGCATCGTGCTCGTGCGCGTGTACCCGAAGGATCTGGAGGACGAGGGCGGTTGAGGCTTACTGACGTCGGGCTGATGCCTTGCCCCAGGCGCGGCCCGGTGGGCGCGGTTCAGGCTGGTGTGAGATTCGACAGCACCGCAACAGGCATCGCGCTCAGCACATCGCGCAGATAAAGCACGTTGTCCTGATCATGCTTCGTTGCGGCGCGTTTCGCGTCGCTCAGCCAGTCGTGCAGATCCGCGGCCGGGCACCCCTTCGGCAACACGACCGCCGTACCGTCCCAGCGTGTGGACTCGACGAGCGGCAGATCGCCTTCCAGCAGCGCCGCCGCATGCCGCGTGCTGATCACGACAGCCCAGGTATTGCCGTGCCGGCGCGCGAAGGCCAGCGCGTGGGCGGCCAGCGCGCCGCGCACTTCCAGCGGCCAGTACTCGCCCTCGCGCAACAACTCCGGCGCGCGGGCGCGCAGCGCAAGCAGGTGCGCGATAGTGGCCTGCTTCACGTGCGCGTCGCGCCACTGCGCAAGCTTGGTGGCGGGCGCGCCTTGATCGAGTGCCGCTGCGCGCAAGGCGAAATCCACGGGCCTGCGGTTGTCGGGATCGACGAGGCTCAAATCCCATAGCTCGGTGCCCTGATAGAGGTCGGGCACGCCGGGCGAGGTCAGGCGCAGCACGGTCTGCAGCAGCGTATTGACCGCGCCGGCCGGTGCGATGCGGGCCACGAAGGTGGCAAGCGCCTGCAGAAACCCGTCGCGTCGCTGTGGCGCGAGAATGTCGAAGAGAAATGCCTGGCAATCCGATTCGTAGGCTTCGTTGGGCGCGAGCCAGTTCGTGCGCAGCTTCGCTTCGCGTAGTGCCTTCAATTGCCACCGCGCGACTCGCTCGGCCAGCTCGCGCACGCGCGCTTCGTCGCCGGCGTCGAGCTCGGGCGGCCAGCAGCCCACGAGCGTCTGATAGAGCATCGCCTCGGCGGCCGGGCCGGGCGCCCATTCCCCCGCCACGCTCCCCGGCGATGACGATGACGACGGCGTCGCGTCGTTGCGCCGGTGCGGCTGGTTCAGCGTCGACCACGCGCGCAGCGTCGCGCTCCACTCGGGGGCGATTTCGCTGAGCACCGCGAGCCGCGCCCGCACGTCTTCACCGCGCTTGTGGTCGTGCGTGGCCGTGGCGAGCATCGCATAGGGGAAACGCCGCTGGCGCAGCGCGTTGTCCGCATGAAATTCTTCAACGCTGCGCGCGAAGTCGTCCGGGTCCGCGCCCACTTCGTTGCGCGAAAGCAGCCGGCCGTAGCGGTAGAGCGCCGTGTCCTCGGTCGCCTTCGCCGCGAGCGGTGCGGTGAGCTGCGAGAAGAGTGTGAGTGCCGTGCGCTGTGCGATGAGCGCGTGGCTCAGCGGGGCGGGGGCCGGATTCTGCACGGCTTGCTTTGACGTGCCCCCGCCATTGCCTGTCTGCGCGCCAGCGTTGGTGCTGGCCTGTGCCGCCCGCGCGGGCTTCGCGCCGTTGCCGTTCTCGACATCCGGCGCACGCGCGCCGAGCCACGCATCGACCTGATCGAGCGCGGCAAGGCTCGCGCGCGGCACGGCCTGGCGAGCCGCCTGCAGCGCGAGATCGAACCACGGGTTGTCCTCCTGGCCGCGCAGACCATTGACCGGATAAATGCGATAGACGGGGAAGTGCATCGCAAGTTGCGCCACCACGCGATGCACGCTCGCGTAGGTGAAGTCGCGCGTGGCCGGCTGCTCGCGGGCAATGCGGTGCAGCGCGCGCGCCGCGTGATCGAGCTCCGCCGCGAGATAGGCGGCCAGCACCTCGCGGCGCGCGTCGAGCGCGATGCGCGCGAAGGGCCAGTCCTGCCCCGAGATCGCCGCCCAGCTCTCGGCCAGCGGCGCGGCGCCAGCGGGGTCGTGCAGCAGGGCGCCCACGTCGTTCATGAAGTCGTAGCCGGTCGTGCCTTGCACGGGCCAGTCTTCGCGCAACGGCTCGCCGTGCGCGAGAATCTTCTCGACGACGAGGTAAGGCGGTTGCGCACGCAACGACATGAGCCGCTGGCGCAGCCGCTCGCAATACTCGCGCGGGTCGGCGAGTCCGTCGATGTGGTCGATGCGCAGACCGTCGATCACGCCCTCGGCGTAGAGGCGGAACACGAGCTTGTGCACGGCCTCGAATACGTCGTGGCGTTCTACGCGCACGCCTGCGAGCGCGCTCACGTCGAAGAAGCGCCGCCAGTTCACTTCGTCCGTGGCGGTGCGCCACCATGCAAGACGGAAGTGCTGGCGATCAAGCAGACGATGCAGGCGCTCGCGCGTGACGGCATCGGCGCCGGACCAGGACTGCAGCGCGGAATCGATCGCAGCGGTGCCCTCGAGCTCGACGAAGGCGCGCAGCGCATCGCGTGCGATGGCGGCGCGCGTCTGGTCGTCGGGCTGCGTGGTGAGGCCCTGGAACGGCGCGGCGAGCGCGTCGAGATCGGCATGGCCGGCCGACTGCAGCAGCGTCGCGTAATCGATCGGGCAGATCGGGCAGACGTGCGGACCGTACTGCACGAAGAAGCGCGCGAGCGCCGCGTCGAACTTCAGCGCGATGCGGCCCGCCGCGAGCTCCTCGCCGTATTGCGCGCCGAGGCACGGCATCAGCACCTTGCCGCGCAGCACCGGGTCCGGCGAGTGCCAGTCCACGTCGAAGTGGCGCGCGAACGCGCTGTGGCGCCCCCATTCGAGAATATCGAGCCACCACGCGTTGTGCGCGCCGCCCACGCCCATGTGGTTGGGCACGAGATCGACAATGAGGCCCATGCCGCGCGCATGCAGCGCGTCGGCGAGGCGCCGCAGCGCGGCTTCGCCGCCGCGTTCTTCGCTCACCGTGCCGTAGTCGACCGTGTCGTAGCCGTGCATCGAGCCGGGCTGCGCGGTCGTGATGGGCGAGAGGTAGAGATGGCTCACGCCGAGCGCGGCGAAATAGTCGAGCTGGGCCAGCGCGTCGTCGAACGTGAAGCCCTCATGAAGCTGCAGACGCAGCGTGGCGCGCGGGAAGGTCATGGCGCGGGCCGAAGCGGGGACGCTGCGGGCGCGGCAGGCGCGCCGCCAGGGCTCGCGGGGCCGCCGGCGCCATCCGGGCGACCGGAGCGGCTGGCGGCAGCGGCGCTTGCTTCACTGCCTGCTTGATCCTCCGTTTGACCTCCTGTTTGATTTGCCGCCTCACCAGCCATCGCGCGCGCCCGCACGACGGTCCTGACGCGCGCGGTGAACGCGGGATCGGCGAACAGCGCGTCGACGGGCAGTGGCAGGCGCCGGCGCCAGTTCGGGTGCTCGTCGATCGAGCCCGGCAGGTTCGGTTGATCGGCGAGGCCGAGCAGGTCTTCGAGCGGGCAGGTCACGAGCGGGCTCGCGCTCGCGGCCACGTAGCCGAGCGCGTCCTCCACCGGCGCGTCCTCGGGCGAAGGCTCGGCGGCGTCGCGCGGCGCGAAGCCCGCATCCTGCAGCGCGAGCCAGAGCGCGGCGCGGTCGGCGGCGCGCTGGGTGTGCTCCAGGGCGACGGGGTCGCGCCCGTCCGCGCGCGCCAGCATCTGCCCGATCCGGTTGCGCCAGTCGATGTCGGTGCCGCGCCACCAGCCCGCGACGGTCGGCAGATCGTGCGTGGTGGTGGTGGCCACGCAGTTCGGGTCGTAGCGCGCGGGCGCGAGAAACGCGCCGTCCTTGCGCTCGAACCACAGCACGCGGATGCCGTAGAGCCCGTGCGCGGCAAGCCGCTCGCGCAAGCCCGGCGGCACGGTGCCGAGATCCTCGCCGATCACGATGGCGCGGTGCCGCCACGACTCGAGCGCGATGAGGCGCAAGAGATCGTCGAACGGATAGCGCAGATACGCGCCGTGTTTCGCGCTTTCGCCCGCGGGCACGAGCCACAGTCGCCGCAGGCCGAGGATGTGGTCGATGCGCACGCCGCCCGCATGCGCGAACGCGGCGCGCAGCATGTCGATGAAGGCGCGAAAGCCGGTGTTGTGCATCGCGCGCGGCGAAAAGGTGGTGAGGCCCCAGCTTTGTCCGGCCTGGTTGAAGAGGTCGGGCGGCGCGCCGACCGAGACGCGCTGCAGCATGTCCTCGGGCTGCGCCCAAGCCTGCGAGCCCGCGCCGTCACAGCCCACGGCGAGATCCGCGACGAGGCCGACCGCCATGCCCGCTTCGCGCGCCTCGCGTTGCGCGCGCGAGAGGCCCTCGGCCGCGAGCCATTGCAGGAAGCGGTGAAAGTCCACTTCACGCCGGTGCGCTGTGGCGAAGCTCGCGACTTCCGCGCTGCGCGGGTCGCGCAAGGGCGCGGGCCAGTCCTGCCAGTGGCGCGCGCCGCCGGGCTCCTCGAGCATGGCCGCCTGGAGCGCCTCGAAGCGCGCATGGTCTTCGAGCGCCTCGCCGCCGCGCGCGCAGAACGCGTCGAACGCCGCGGCGCGCGGCGAACCGCTCGTGCGCTCGGTGCTGTCGAAACGATCGAAGAGCACGCGCAGCACCGCGAGCTTGAGCCGCACTGCGCGCGGCCAGTCGATCAGCGGCAGGGCTTCGAGCTCGCGCGCCATGTCGACGACGTGGGCGGCGACGCAGGCCTCGTGTGCGGCCTGCGCGCCGAACACGTCTGCTGGATCGATATGCGCGACGTTGAGCCAGAGCCGCGAGGAGGGCGAGTACGGACTGAAGTGGCCCGGCTCGGCGCTGAACATCGCATGCGTGGGGCTCACCGCGAGCGCGTGTGCGCCGTGCCGCGCGTGCTCAGTGGCGAGCGTGGCCAGCGCGCTGTAGTCGCCGATGCCGCCGTCGCCATTGCGTCGGAGTCCATACAATTGGGCGGCGCTGCCCCAGAGCGGCGGCACGCGTGAGCCTGAGCCGCTCGGGCCGGATGCGTTGCCGTGCTTTGCGCGCCATGCGTCGTCGAGGGTGTGGCAGCGCGGTGGCGCGACGGCGATCGTCAGGCGGTGATCGTGGACGGTGAGCGTGTGATAGCCGGGCTCGGAGAGCGGCGCGAGCAGCGCGGGCGCGTCTCGCGGCGCGGTGAAGCGGCCCTCGATGTGCTCGCCGTTCTCGAGATCGATGCGATAGTGGCTGCCGGTGCGCACCGCCGAAGAGGGTAGCTCGATTGCGCTCTCGAATTCGGCGGTGATGAGCGGCGGCAGCCGGCGCGAGGACTGCTCCGCGTTCAGCGTCGAGGCGCTGTGCCGCAACTGGGTTGCGTTCGCGCACGGCAGGCCCGCGCATTCGAGCAGCGCAGCGAGCGTGCTGTCGGGCACGCGCTGCACGGCGCCGCGCGCATCGGTCCACTCGACTTCGAAGCCCGCGCGTTGCGCGAGGCCCGCGAGCGTCTCGCTGCGGCGCGCGGTGCTCATGCGAGCGGCTCCTCGTGCTGCATCACGCGTGCGTCGTGATGCAGCGCGTACTCGGGCACCGCGCCGGTGAGCCACGCCACGCAGGCGCTTTCGGGCAGCACGTCGTTGTCGGTGTAATCGCGCGCACGCTCGGGCGTTTCGAAGACAACCATGCCTTTGGGTTGCGCATCGAGCCTCACGCCGTTGGGGCTCAGGTTCAGCGCGATCGTATAAGTCTCGCCGTCGGCGAGGCGCCAGCGCGCGACGAGCGCATTCACGCTGTTGCCGGCGTCGTCGGCGAGCACGCTCGCGCCGAGCGGCCGCGCATCGCGCAGGCGCGGCATCAGCAGACGCGCGCGCACCGTGAGCGCGGACTTGTAGAAATGCATCCACGCGCGCTGTTCGTCGTCGAGCGGCGCATCGGCCGGCGGCGACGAATTCACGAACGTCTGCAAGTCGTTCGGATCGGGAATCTGCGCGCGCTTCGCCGCGTCGTGAAACGCGCTGAACGCCGCGAATTCCTTGCGGCGGCCTTCGCGTACCGCGTCGGCCAGCTCGCCTTCGAAGGCGGTGAAGAACTGGAACGGCTGTGTCGAGCCGTACTCCTCCTCCATGAACAGCAGCGGAATCTGCGGCGAGAGCAGCAGCAGCGCCGTGGCCGCGCGCAGGGCGCCGTCGTCGCTCAACGCGCGCAGGCGCTCGCCCAGCGCGCGGTTGCCGATCTGGTCGTGGTTCTGCAGGAACATCACGAACGAGGTGGGCGGCAGGTGCGCGCTGCGCTCGCCGCGCGGTTTGCCCGCATGCACGGGCGAGGGATCGCCCTGGTACGCGAAGCCTTCGCCGAGCACGCGTGCGAGCTGGTGGATGGGCGCGTCGGCGAAGGCGCGGTAATAGCCCTCCGATTCGCCGGTCAGCATGACGTGCAGCGCATGATGCGCGTCGTCGTTCCATTGCGCGTCAAAATGCGTTTCAAGCAGATTCGCTTCGTTGTGCTCGTTTTCCAGCACGAGATGCACGTGGCGGTCCGGCTCCACGCGCGCATGCACATGATCGGCAAGCTCGCGCAGCCACTCGGGGTTCTCGATGGCGTGCGCCGCGTCGATGCGCAGGCCGTCGAAGCGGTATTCGGTGAGCCAGTAGAGCGCATTGTCGCTGTAGAAGTCGCGCACCTCGGGCCGCGCGAAATCGAGCGCGTCGCCCCAGGGCGTGCGCTTGCCCGCCTTGAAGAACGGCTTCGCGTAGTGGCCGAGCCAGTTGCCGTCCGGGCCGAAGTGGTTGTAGACCACGTCGAGAAACACCTGCAGGCCCAGGCCGTGCGCCGCATCGACGAGCGCCTTGAGCTCGTCGGGCGTGCCGTAGGCCGCGTGCGGCGCATAGGGCAGCACCACGTCGTAACCCCAGCCGCGCTCGCCCGGGTAGTCGTTCAGGGGCATCAGCTCGATGGCCGTGATGCCGATGTCGGCGAGTGCTGGCAGGCGCTTCATGACGCCGCGATAGCCGCCCAACGCGCCCACATGCAACTCGTAGAGCACCGTGTCTTCCCACGGGCGTCCCTGCCAGTGCGCGTGCTGCCAGCCGTAGCCGCGCGCGTCGAGCACCTCGCTCGGCCCGTGCACGCCCTGGGGTTGAAAACGCGAAGCGGGGTCGGGAACGAGTTGACCGCGGTCGAGGCGGTAGCGGTACAGCGTGCCTGAGCTGCACTGCGCCTGGGCCTCATACCAGCCGTTGCCCGTGGGCGTCATGTCCAGCGGCGCACAGGCGTCGTTCTCGAACACCACCTGCACGGCGTCGCACGAGGGTGCCCAGAATCGAAAGCGCGTGTGCGGCTGCGCGTGCGCGGCGCCCGTCAACTGCGCGCCGAACGGCAGGCAATGCATGTAATGGCGGACGTGCGGATCATGCGTAAGCGTGGCCATGGCCGGTTCCTGGAGTCCTGTTCAGCGGTCGTCTTCTGCGCCTTTGTCAGCGTTTGCCTGTGCTGCGCCCGGCTGGCGCGGGTCGGGCGGCGGCGTCTCGCCGCCTTTCGGCGCGCCGCTCGCCTCATTGCTTGCCGCGCCGGGAGCCGGCACCTGCGCGGCGGCGGGCTCGCCGTGGCGCGCGGGCCTCGCGCCCAAGACCACGAGCGCATGCGCGGCGACTTCCAGGCGCGCGTCGGGCAATGCGTGCGGCGGTTCCTCGGGATGCGCGCTGTCGAGCAGCACGGACCACGCGAAGTGCGGCGCGGCAGCCGTGAACGCCACCGCGTGCGCCGAGGCGTTCAGCATCATCAACAATACTTCGATTTCGCCGTCGAGTCCCGGCCCCGCGCGCCGCACCGCGAACGCGCGCGCCTCGGGGTCCTGCCACGCTTCGGGCGAGAGTGGTTCGCCGTGCTCGTCGAACCAGTCGATGTCGTGCACGCCCGGCAGCACGTCGCGGTCGCCGAACAGGAAATGCGTCTGCCGCAGCACGGGGTGGTCCCGGCGCAGCGCGATTGCGCGCGCGACGAACGCGGTCATCGCCTCGCCTTGCGGCGTTGCGGCAAGCGTCCAGTCGAGCCACGACATCTCGTTGTCCTGGCAGTAGGCGTTGTTGTTGCCGAGCTGCGTGCGGCCGGCCTCGTCGCCGGCGAGCAGCATGGGCGTGCCGAGTGCGATGAACAGCGTCACGAGCATCGAGCGCGCGACGCGCGCGCGCGTGTCGAGGATCGCCGGATCGTCGGTCGGACCTTCCACGCCCCAGTTCGCGCTCCAGTTCTCGTTATGGCCGTCGTGGTTGTTCTCGCCATTCGCTTCGTTATGCTTATGTTCGTACGAAACCAGATCGGCGAGCGTGAAGCCGTCGTGCGAGGTCACGAAATTCAGCGAGGCCCAGGGGCGGCGCGTGCGTTTGTCGAAGAGATCGGCCGAGCCCGTGAGGCGCGCGGCGAGATCGGCGCGCTGGCCCGGGTCGCCGCGCCAGTAGCGCCGCACGCTGTCGCGAAAGCGGTCGTTCCATTCGGCGAAGCCCGGCGGATGATTGCCGAGCTGATAGCCGCCCGGCCCCACGTCCCACGGCTCGGAGATCAGCTTGACCTGCGAGAGCACGGGGTCCTGGCGCAGCACGTCGAAAAAGCCGCTGGCCGGGTCGAAGCCGTGCGCTTCGCGGCCGAGCGTGACGCCCAGGTCGAAGCGGAAGCCGTCGATGCCGTACGAGGTGACCCAGTAGCGCAGCGAGTCGGCCACCATCTGCAGCACGCGCGGATGCGCGAGATTGAGTGTGTTGCCGCAACCGGTGTCGTTGATCAGGTAGCGCTCGTCGCCGGGCACGCAGCGGTAGTAGCTCGCGTTGTCGAGCCCGCGCCACGACACTGTCGGCCCGATTTCGCCGCTCTCGCAGGTGTGGTTGTAGACCACGTCGAGGAACACCTCGATGCCGGCCGCGTGAAGCTGGCGCACGGCGATGCGCATTTCGTCGGGGTCGTGGCCCGAGAGATACGACGGCTCGGGCGCGAAGTAAGCCGCCGAGTTGTAGCCCCAGTAGTTGCGCAGGCCGCGTTCGAAGAGAAAGCGCTCGGTGAGCAGGGCCTGCATCGGCAGCAGCTCCACGGCGGTGACGCCCAGCTTGTGCAGATGCTCGATGAAGCGCGGCGCGGCGAGTGCCGCGAAGGTGCCGCGCGTGTGCGAGCGCAGGTCGTGGCGCATCATCGAGACGCCGCGCAGATGCGTTTCGTAGATGACGGTCTTGCCCCACGGCGTATTGGGGCGCACGTCGCGCGACCAGTCGAAGGCGTCGTGGCTGACCACGGCCTTGGGCATGGCGGGCGCCGAGTCGCGGCGGTCGAGCGAGAGGTCGCCGCGGTTCGAATGCACGCGGTAGCCGTAGAGCGTGTCGGACCAGCGGAACTGACCGATGAGCCGTTTCGCGTAGGGGTCGAGCAGCAGCTTGTACGGGTTGAAGCGATGGCCGTGATGCGGCTGATAGGGGCCGTGCGCGCGCAGCCCGTAGACGGTGCCGGGGTGCGCGCCCGGGAGATAGCCGTGCCAGATTTCGTCGGTGCATTCGGGCAGCGTGTAGCGCGTGCGCTCCTTGCGCCCGGTCGGGTCGAACAGGCACAGCTCGATGCGCCACGCGTGTGCCGAGAACACCGCGAAGTTCGTGCCGAGCCCGTCCCAGGTCGCGCCCAGCGGGTAGGGCGTGCCGGGCAGCAGCCGCTCGTGCGGGCCGTTAGCCATTTCGATGCTCCTTGTCGTGTTTCTTCTATTGCATCGGATTCCTGATGGTATGCTGGCGCGATCATTTCATCAGCGGCGCAGGCGCAGTATCAGTGTGCCGAGCGGCGGCAGCACGAACGCCACCGATTGCGGCTTGCCGTGGCTTTGCACGGGCTCCGTGCACACGAGTCCCCCGTTGCCCATGTTCGAGCCGCCGTAGATCTCCGCGTCGGTGTTGAGCGCTTCCTCCCACTGGCCCGGTTGCGGCATGCCGATCCGGTACCCCTGGCGCGGCACCGGCGTGAAATTGCAGACCACCACGATCTCGCGGCCCGAGCCGTCCACGCGCCGCCATGCGAGCACGCTGTTTTCGGCGTCGTCGGAGATGAGCCATTCGAAGCCGCCCGGCTCCGTGTCGAGCATGTAGAGCGCGCTCTCGCCCGCATAGAGCCGGTTCAGGTCGCGCACCAGCGTTTGCACGCCGCGGTGCAGCGGGTCGTCGAGCAGGTCCCAGTGCGGCGTGCCGTCGTGGTCGAACTCCGCCATCTGCCCGAACTCGCCGCCCATGAAGAGCAGCTTCTTGCCCGGATGCCCCCACATGAAGCCGAAGTATGCGCGCAGGTTCGCAAAGCGCTGCCAGCGGTCGCCCGGCATCTTGCCGAGCAGCGACCCTTTGCCGTGCACGACTTCGTCGTGCGAGAGCGGCAGCACGAAGCGCTCGGACCACGCGTAGACCATCGCGAAGGTCATCTCGTGATGGTGATAGCGGCGGTGGATCGGGTCTTCGTGCATGAAGTGCAGCGTGTCGTGCATCCAGCCCATGTTCCACTTGAACTGGAAGCCGAGGCCGCCGTCCTCGGGGCGCGCGGTGACGCCGGGCCAGGCCGTCGATTCCTCGGCGATGGTGATCACGCCGGGGCGCTGCGGCACATATTGCGCTTCGTGATTGAGGCGCTTGAGGAAGGCGATCGATTCGAGGTTCTCGCGTCCGCCGTGGACGTTCGGCACCCACTCGCCCTGCGCGCGCGAGTAGTCGCGGTAGAGCATCGAGGCCACGGCGTCCACGCGCAGGCCGTCGACGTGATAGCGCAGCAGCCACGCGAGCCCCGAGGCGATCAGGAACGCGCTCACCTCGCGGCGCCCGAGGTTGTAGATCATCGTGTTCCAGTCGGGGTGATAGCCCTCGCGCGGGTCCGCGTGCTCGTAGAGCGCGGTGCCGTCGAAGTCGACGAGGCCATGCGCGTCGTTCGGGAAGTGCGCGGGCACCCAGTCGAGGATCACGCCGAGGCCGGCCTCGTGCGCGCGGTCCACGAAGGCCGCGAAATCGAGCGGGGAGCCGAGGCGCGCCGTGGGCGCGAATTGCGCAAGCGGCTGATAGCCCCACGAGCCGCCGAACGGGTGCTCGGCTACCGGCAGCAACTCCAGGTGCGTGAAGCCCATGCCTTGCGCGTAGGGGATCAGGCGCTCGGCAAGCGCCTGCCAGTCGGGCGCCGGTGCGTCCGCGCCGTGCGTGGGGAGCCATGAAGGCGCATGCACTTCATAGACCGACATGGCCGCGCGCGCATTCTGCTTTTGCGCGCGCGACTGCAGCCATTCGCTGTCGTGCCAGGCGAAGTCGTCGAGCGCCTCCACGGGCGCGACCACCGAGGCGGTGGCGGGCGGCGCTTCGGTCTGGAACGCGCACGGATCGGCCTTCAAGGGCAGCACCTCGCCGCGTGCGCCGAGGATCTCGTACTTGTAGCGTGCCCCCGCGGCCACGCGCGGAATGAAGAGCTCCCACACGCCGGCTTCATGGCGCAGCCGCATCGGATGGCGGCGGCCGTCCCATGAATTGAAGTCGCCCACCACCGAGACGCGCCGCGCATTCGGCGCCCATAGCGCAAAGCGCACGCCGGGCACGCCCTCGCAGGTGAGCGGCCGCGCGCCGAGGCATTCGAGCACGGCGTAGGGGTCGCCGTCGGCGAGCCGGTGCAGTGCGTCTCCGGAAAGCTGCGGTCCGAATGAGTAGGGATCCTCTATTTCCTGCGTGACGCCATGCCAGTCGATCTCGAGCCGGTACGGCACGGCTTCCGCGAGCGGCCCCGCGAAGAGCCCCGCGGGATGCACGAGCGTGAGCTCGGCGAGCGTATGGGCGCGGTCGCGCGCGAGCACGCGAACCTGCGTGGCGTTCGGCAACCACGCGCGCACGTACGGCGCACCGTCGACCCAGTGCAGCCCGAGCACCGCGAAAGGATCGGCGTGCCGCCCGTGAAGGAGCGCGTCGATGTCGTGGTGATGCAGGGCGGCGTCGGGGGAGCGTTCAGCCATGTCCGCTTCCTCCCGTATGCGGATGCCCATGCGCTTGCGTTTGTGTGGGGGTGGGACCGAGCACGCGGTTCGCGAGCGCGGCCAGCCCGCGGATCGGCAGAGCGAGCCAGCTGGGCCGGTTGGCGGCCTCATAGCGGATTTCGTAGGCCGCCTTCTCGATCAGGAACAGGTCGAGCAGCGCCTGCTCGTGGCTGGCGCTGACGAGCGAGAGCGGGGCTTGGGAGACGGCCGCGCGATACTGGCTCAGGAAGGTCTCGGCGGCATGCCCGCGAAACCGTTCGAACAGCGCGTGCTTGCGCTCGGCGATCTGCTGCGGCGCACTTTCCGTGCTCGATTGCGCCGCTGCGCCCGCATAGGAGAGCGAGCGCAGCAGGCCCGCGACGTCGCGCAGCGAGCATTGCTTCGCGCGCCGATAGTCGAGCGATCTTGCGGGCTCGCCCTCGAAGTCGATCAGGTAGGCGTCGCCTTGCGAGATCAGCACCTGACCCAGGTGGAAATCGCCGTGAATGCGGATGCGCAACGTCGATGCGTCGAGCGGCACGAGTTCGTCGACTTTCGCCATCAGCAGGTCGCGGCGCTCGACCAGGCTGCGAGCGAGCTCGCGCGCGTCGTCGTCGAGCGTGTGAACGTTCTCGCCCGAGTGCTGCGCCACGATGTCGAGCGCTTCGGCCAGCATCGTCTTCGTATCGGCGATCCATTGCCCGACGTCCTCGCGCGACGCGGGTTCGGGCGCGAAGGCCGGGTCGTCGGTCGGCGTGGAGAGTGCGGCATGCAGCTCGCCCAGTCGCTTGCCGATCACACCGATCACCGACGCGTAGTTCTGCATCACTTCCTCTTCGTGCGCCTGGTCGCCGGTGTCGCCGTCGTCGGCGGCGAGCGCCAGTTCGTCGACGGTGCGGCGCAGATAATCGAGCGCCCAGTCCCACGCATTGCCCTGATTGTCGATATAGCCCTGCAGGATCGCGAGCGTATGCGGCACGCCCTGCGGATCCACGCGCACCACTTCGCCATAGAGCGGCGCGGTGTTCGCGTAGCCGAGCGTCGTCAGGTAGCGGCTCATTTCCGCCTCGGGATGCACACCGGCGATCAGCCGGCGCACGAGCTTGAGCACGACCGTTTCCGCCACGATGAGCGAGCTGTTGCTCTGCTCGGCGGCTAGCCAGCGGACCTCGGGCTCTTCGCCGAGATCGAGTTCGGCGAGGCGCCCGGTGGGCTCGAAGCGGATCGTGCTGCCTTGCACCGTGGGCACGGCCGCGCGCTCGCGCAGCTTGCGCAGCATCCCGTAGGCGAACCACGGCAGCGAGAACGCGTCGGTGAGGTAGCCGATCGTGCGCCCGCGCCGCACGCGCGAGAGCGCGAGCTGGATGTGCAGCGGCGTGGTGGTGTCCGCGCCCCAGGTGATGGCGATGGGCAGCAGGTAGCGCTCGCTCGTGCCGTCGGCGAGCTCGGCCTCGAGCTCGGTGAACGCGAAGCCCGCGCCGTGGATGGTCGTGAGCGCGGCGAGCTTCACGCCGCGCAATGCCTTGTCCTTCGAGGCGAACCAGCGCCGCCGCGAGAGCCACGAGGGCAGCACTTCGGATTCGAGCAGGCGCACGTTCTCGGGCGTGGCGCCGGTCTGGGCTTCGCGGATCACGACCGTCACGAATTCGGGTAGTTGCTCGGAGGTCGGCTGGCTCCACGAGGGGCGCTCGTTGCCGGGGCACAGCAGGAACCACAGGAAGCCGTACGGCGGGAAGGTGAGCAGATAAGGCAGCTGGCCGATGGGCGGGAACACCGAATCGGCGGTCATTTCCACGGGCGCCGTGCCCACGAACTCGGAGAGATCGAGCTCGACGGCCTGCGGCGCGCGCGAGAGATTCGCCACGCACAGGATCGCGGGCTCGCCCGGCATCTCGCGCAGATACGCGAGGATCTTGCGATTGGCGGGCCGCAGAAAGCGGATCGAGCCGCGCCCGAACGCCTGCTTCGCGCGGCGCGTGGCGAGCATGCGGCGCGTCCAGTTGAGCAGCGAATGCGGGTCGCGCGTCTGCGCCTCCACGTTGATGGCGTCGTAGCCGTAGAGCGAGCCCATCAGCGGCGGCAGCACCAGCTGCTCGGGGTCGGCGCGCGAGAAGCCGCCGTTGCGGTCGGACGACCATTGCATCGGCGTGCGCACGCCGTCACGGTCGCCCAGATGGATGTTGTCGCCCATGCCGAGCTCGTCGCCGTAATAGATCACGGGCGTGCCCGGCATCGAGAGCAGCAGCGAATTGATGAGCTCGATGCGGCGGCGGTCGCGCTCCATGAGCGGCGCGAGGCGCCGCCGGATGCCGAGATTCAGGCGCGCGCGCCGATCGCTCGCATAGGTGTTCCACAGATAATCCCGTTCGGAGTCCGTAACCATCTCGAGCGTCAGCTCGTCGTGATTGCGCAGGAACACCGCCCACTGGCAGCTCGGCAGCAGATCCGGCGTCTGCTTCATGATGTCGATGATCGGGAAGCGGTCCTCGCTCGCGATCGCCATATAGAGGCGCGGCATCAGCGGGAAGTGGAACGCCATGTGGCATTCGTCTTCCTGGCCGAAGTATTCCTGCACGTCCTCGGGCCACTGGTTCGCTTCGGCCAGCAGCATGCGGTTCGGATAATGCTCGTCGATGGTCGCGCGGATCTGCTTGAGGATCGCATGCGTCTCGGGCAGGTTCTCGTTGTTGGTGCCTTCGCGCTCGACGAGGTAGGGCACGGCGTCCAGACGCAGCCCGTCGATGCCCATGTCGAGCCAGAAGCGCATCACGTGCAGCACTTCGCGCAGCACGGCGGGGTTGTCGAAATTGAGGTCGGGCTGGTGCGAATAGAAGCGGTGCCAGTAGTACGCGCCCGCAACGGGGTCGTGCGTCCAGTTCGACGGCTCGGTGTCGATGAAGATGATGCGCGTTCCCTGGTACTTCTGATCGCTGTCCGACCACACATAGTAGTTGCGGTGGTTGGAGCCGGGCTTCGCGCGGCGGGCGCGCTGGAACCAGGGGTGCTGGTCCGACGTATGATTGATGACGAGCTCGGTGATCACGCGGATGCCGCGGGCGTGCGATTCCTGGATGAAGCGGCGCACGTCGGCGAGCTGGCCGTAGTCGGGGTGCACGTTGCGGTAATCGGCGATGTCGTAGCCGTCATCGCGGCGCGGCGAGGGATAGAACGGCAGCAGCCAGATCGCCGTCACGCCCAGCGCGGCGATGTAGTCGAGCTTCGCGAGCAGGCCCGGGAAGTCGCCCACGCCGTCGTTGTTCGAGTCGTAAAACGACTTCACGTGCACCTGATAGATGACCGCATCCTTGTACCAGAGCGGATCGTCGGAAAGCAGCGAGGGTTTGCCGCGCCTTTGCGTGCCATGCCGTTCGTGCTCGGCAAGGGCGTCGGTGTCCTCCGCGGTCGGGTCGTGCGTGATGGGCGCTTCAGCCTGCGGCGGCGTCTCATGGGAGGCGGGATCGCGTTTCATGTCGCTCCTCCGGGCGGGAAGTCCTGATCCAGTTCGGGGTGGCCTTCGACATGCAGCTCGTCGGCCGACTCTGCGGGTGGCGCCTCGCGCGGCAGGCCGTCGATGGGCGCGATGCGCCAGATCGCGAACGGCCGCGCGTGCGGATCGAGCCGCACGTGCTGCCAGCGGCTTTGCCATTCGAAGCGCTCGCCGGTCATTTCGTCGACTACGGCCAGGCGCGCGTGATCGTCGATGTGCCAGTGCTGGAAGGTCGCCCACGAAAGCTCGAAGTCGGCGCCTTGCTCGGCGAACGGGTCGAGGTTGATCGCGACGACAACGACGTTGTCGCGCGCGGGCGTGGCTTTCTCGAAGCACAGAATGGCGTCGCTGTGCGCGGGCAGGAAGGTGATGCCCAGATGCGTCTGCAGCGCGGGATTCGCGCGGCGGATGCGGTTGAGCGCGGCGATCTCCGGCACGATGTTGCCGGGCCGCTCCCAGTCCCATGCGCGCAGCTGATATTTTTCGGAGTCCAGATATTCTTCGCTATTGGGCAATGCGCGGGCTTCACATAGTTCGAAGCCGCTGTAGACGCCCCACAGGCCCGAGAGCAGTGCGGCGAGCGCCGCGCGAATCAAGTGGCTCGAACGCGCGCCGCCTTGCAGATAGCGCGGATTGATATCGGGCGTATTGACGAAGAAGTTGGGCCGATAGAAGTCGCGCACCTCGGTCTGCGTGAGCTCGGTGAGGTAGTCGATGAAATCGCGCTTGGACTCGCGCCACGTGAAGTACGTGTACGACTGCGAGAAGCCCAGCTTGGCGAGCCGGTACATCAGGCGCGGGCGCGTGAAGGCCTCGGAGAGGAAGATCACGTCGGGGTGCCGCGCGCGCACGTCGCCGATCATCCATTCCCAGAACGGCAGCGGTTTCGTATGCGGATTGTCCACACGGAAAATGTGCACGCCGTGGTCCGCCCAGAACAGGATTGCGTCGCGCAGCGCGAGCCACAGATCCGGCTTCGAATCGTGCGCGTAGAACTCGGGGTTGACGATGTCCTGGTACTTCTTGGGCGGATTCTCCGCGTAACGCAGCGTGCCGTCGGGCCGCCACGCGAACCAGCCCGGATGCGCCTTGAGCCACGGATGGTCGGGCGAGCATTGGATCGCGAAATCGAGTGCGATTTCGAGGCCGTTTTCATGCGCGGCCGCCACCATGCGGCGAAAATCGTCGAGCGTGCCGAGCTGCGGATGCACGGCGGTGTGGCCGCCTTCGGCCGCGCCGATCGCATAGGGGCTGCCCACGTCGCCGGGCTGCGCGGTGAGCGCGTTGTTGCGGCCCTTGCGGTTGGCGAGCCCGATCGGATGAATGGGCGGGAAGTACAGCACGTCGAAGCCCATGTCGCGGATGCGCGGCATCTTGGCGATCACGTCGTCGAAGGTGCCGTGGCGCGATTCGTCGTCGCTCATCGAGCGCGGGAAGATCTCGTACCAGCTCGCGAAGCGCGCGGCGCTGCGCTCGGCGTCCACGCGCTGCACCTGGGTGTCGCGCGCGAGAAACGGGCGATGGCGCGCGGCGCGCACGGCGGCGGCCGTTGCGGGCGCGGCCAGCAGCGCGCAGCGCGTGTCGGTGTCGGCGCCCACGAAGCGCCTCACGAGCGCATCGAGCGCGTCGCGTGTGCGCGCATGCTCGCCGGACTGGCTCTCGTGCTCGTCGGCGTCCGACGTTTCCGCCGTGGCGAGCACGAGCGCGAGCAGGCGGCTCGCTTCTTCGAGCTCGAGGTCGACCGGCTGATGCGCCGCGCGCTTTTTCTGCAGATGATCGACGAGCGAGGCGAAGTCGTCGCGCCAGGCGATCACGACGAACTCGTGGCGACCCACGCGTTCGAGTGGAAAGTGGCCGCTCCACAGGTCGGTGCCGGCGGGCTGCATCGGCGTCATCGGCGCTTCGTGCCAGGCGGTCTCGTCGCTGGCGCGCCAGAGGAAGGCCGCGTCGATGCGGTCGTGGCCTTCGGCGAAGATCGCGGCGCGCACTTCGCAGCGCTCGCCCACCACGCGCTTCACGACGAAGCGGCCATGATCGACCGACGGCGACACGCTCTCGATGGCGATGCGCGGCGCGGCAATCGCCTCGAGCACGCTCTTGTGCCCGCTCGTGGGCGACTTCGCGTGGTCTTCGGGCGGCGCGAGCGTGACCACCGGACTCGCGAGCGCGCTGAACATCCAGCACGCGCCCGCGGGCAGCGTGAAGGTCTCGGGCACGGCGCTCGCGTCGTGAGGCGCGGCCGGGTCGCGCGCGCCGCGCAGCGTCTGCGCGTCGAGCGGCGCGAAGCGCGTGAACCCGCCGGGCACACCGTCGAGCAGGCGCGCCATGTTCACGCGCACGGGCGCCGCGAGCGAGGGATTGACGAGCGTGAGCAGCGCTTCGCCGGACTCGCGCAGGTCGGCGCTATCGCCGCGCAGCAGGGCGGCCACCGGCGCGCCGGGACCGTTGAGCGCGCGCAGCTCGCCGTTGGTCTGCAGCGTCCACGTCTCGCGCTGCAACGCGTTGGCGTGTGCGATATCGGCGGAAAGATCGAGCGGCGCACGCGCTTTCGCGGCTTCCCATGTGTGCACGCCAGGCGCTTGGCCGCCATGGTGCCCGGCGTGCGGGTCGCCGCCCGGCGCGCCGTGATGGATCGCTTCGTCCATGCCGTATTCGAAGCCCATTGGCACGAGCCAGCCCGTGCCGAGCGCCGTCGCCGCGCGCAGCATGCGTCGATAGGCGCGCTCGACCGCGCGCGCGTCACCGGCGCCTTCGAGGTCGTGGGCGAGGCGCGGGCCATAGGGCGCCTCGGGAAACGCAATGGGCGAGCCCACGCGCCGCATGACGGCGTGCTCATCGATGAGCCAGCTCGACGAAAAGTCCCACCAGCGCAACGAGGTGAAGGCGGCGTCGAAGCCCGCGTCCTCGAGCTGTGCGAGGTCCTCGCGCGCGAGGCCGGGCGTGGCCGCGAGCCAGCGCGTTTGCGGATGGCTCGCACGCACCGCGTCGAAGATCGCGCGCAGCACGTTGGCCGGCACGCGATGCGGCGAGTCGATGCGAAAGCCGCCGATGCCCGCATCGGCAATACGGCTTGCGAGCTGCGTCCACCACACGGCAAGCGGCGCGCCCGCGCGCGCGAAGTCGGCATAGGCCACGTTCGCGTCGCGATGGCCGTGGCGCGGGTCGAGCCGCGCATCCTCGGGCTCGAACGGATGGAACCATTCGGGATGCCCGGTGTAGAGCCTGCCGTCGGCGGCGCTGCGGTCGAGCGTGAGGTCGGCGAGCAGCGTGATGCCGCGCGTGCGCGCGGCGGCCGCGAGCAGGCGCAACGCGTCGTCCACGCTTTCCTGTGTGCCGAAGGCGGGATGCAAGCGGGTGTGATCGGCGACGATGCGGTCGTCGCCCGAGGCGCCCGGCGCGAACAGCGCGCCGATCAGGACATGGTCGAAGCCGAGCGACGCGGCATGCGCGAATTGCGCAGGCCACGCGTCGAGCGATCCGACGAGAACGGAATGAACGAAATAGATCCGCGGCGCATAGGCGTGGGGAGCTTCCATCGGTCGTATTCCAGATTCGTCGGGCGACGTGGATGCATGGCCGATATGACACCGGATGCGATCACGTTGCCCGTGGGCTGCCGGAGCGGGCCACGCAAGCAATACGCGCGACACGCCCTGTTCAGAGTAGTGCAATAGCTGGCCGGAGCCAAACCGGATGCCACGCAGGCGACACGTGGCGTCCAGGCACTGGGAGGGTCAGCAAGGCATGTGCCCGAGGCCGGGCGCCAGCAGGCGCTCAGTGGTTCGGTGGGTCAGTTGCCCACCATGCTCGCGGCGATGTTCACGCACAGGCCAAGCACGGCAACGTTGAAATAGAACGAGAGAATCGATTGCGCGAGCACGCCGCGCCGCGCGCTGCGCCCGCGCAGGCCGACGTCGGCGGTTTGCGACGCGCACGCGATCGTGAAGGAAAAGTACAGGAAGTCCCAGTAATTCGGCTCGAGCTTGCGGTCGGGGAAGGCGAGCGCGGGCGCCGCGGGATCGGAGCCGTAGTACACGCGCGCGTAGTGCAGCGTAAAGATGGTGGGAATGAGGAACCACGCGCCGATCAGCGTGAGGCCGGTGAGCGCCGCATGCAGGACTTTCGACGCCGTGCTGAGATCCTTGGTCGTGCCGAGCTCCAGCACGATGGCGACGATGCTCAACACCGTTGCCGTGCAGATCAGAACGAGCACCGTGCCCGCGCTCTGGTCCTCGCGCTGCGCGTTGTGGCGCACGCGCTCCTCGCTCGTGCGCGCCATGTGTATCCACATCAGCACGAGGTAGGTCCAGATCGCGGCGTCCCATCCGGCCAGCACGCGCGCCACGGACCGCAGCGCGCCCGGCGCGAGTGCGCCGCACAGCGCGCCCACCACAATGGCGACGGTCATGTGCGGGCGGTTGCGCAGGACTTGCGGGAGGACGTTCATCGCATCGATTGAAAGTTTGGGGGCGCAATGTTGCAACGATTTTAACGGGCTCGTCGATGTGGCGTTATTTCGGGCATCGGCGCTTACGGTTTGTCGAATCGGGTCAGGAGACGCTATATTGCTTGCGCGACGTGTCATCCGCACCTTTCATACGGAAAGGGATTTGACACGTGCATGTTTGAGCAAGATTGCAAACTTTTCCCGTATGCATCGTCGCCGGTCACGGCGGCAAGTGTGTAGTCCCGCTCGCGCGGGATAGACCCTTCGTCAGGAGTCTCCATGACCGATGTGACGCAGCAGGACGGGACCGCTCATTCGCCCCATGACCGCCTCGGGCGCGCCCGCTTATCGCACGATCAGGCCGCTCGCCGCGCCGCTCGTACGGAAGCGCAGCCGGGCACCAGCGAGCCCGACGGCCCTGTCGAGCACGCGGGCCGCCGCCGTTTCGTGACGCTCGCTTGCGCCACTGCCGCGACGCTCGCCTTCGCGCTGGCCGGCAGGCGCGGCGCACAATCCGCTTTCGGCATTGCCGATGCGCTTGCCGCCAACCCGGCCGCAGACCCCGCCGCCAGCGCCGCAGCCGCGGAAAGCGGCTACGCCGCCTTTATCGCACTGTCCCAGCACCTGACTGGTCGCACGCACTTCGACGCCGTGCTCGGCCAGCGCATCTACGCCGCGCTCGCGCGCGCAAGCAGCCAGTTCGAGCAGAAC
Organism: Paraburkholderia pallida; assembly: GCF_004524855.1. Classification (NCBI taxonomy): domain Bacteria; kingdom Pseudomonadati; phylum Pseudomonadota; class Betaproteobacteria; order Burkholderiales; family Burkholderiaceae; genus Paraburkholderia; species Paraburkholderia pallida. The sequence goes on from NZ_CP038149.1 coordinate 21,902, forward strand.
GTGGGCGCGCTCAACGCATGGCTCAAAGCGCACGGCGGCGTGCCTTCGGACACTGTCACGGCCGCGCTCAAGGCCGATCAGCCGGAGCTTGCCTCGAGCGTCGGCGACATCATGCGCGCGTGGTACCTCGGGCTCGTGGGCGAGATGCCGAACGTGCAGGTGCTGGCCTACGAGAAAGCGCTGATGTTCGATCCGGTCAGCGACGTGCTGACGATTCCGTCGTATTGCCGCGACGTGCCGTTCTACTGGACAAAGAAACCTGCGGACATGCCGGCCACGACGGTGGCTGCGATGCCCGCGGCCAGGAACTAGAGCAGTTGGCGGGGCGGCTCGCGCGTGACGCGGGCTGGCCGGGGCCGCGTGCGAACCTCGTGCACGCGTCCACCGGCCGGCCGACAGCGGCGCGCGAACGCTCCCGCGAGACCTTGCGCGTGCCGCCTCTCGCACCGCCGCCGTCGTGCGCCGCCGCAACCGCGGCGCGCGGCGGGAGCGGATTCCGGCAGGCCGCGCCCGGTCCTCACACTACGCAAGCAAGCCAGAACAACGAGGGACGACAATGGCGATCAAGCAATCTGCCGACGTAGTGGTAGTCGGCTCCGGCGTGGCGGGCAGTCTGGTGGCGTACCAGATGGCCCAGGCCGGCGCATCGGTGATCCTGCTCGAAGCGGGACCGCGTCTTGCGCGCTGGCAGATCGTCGAGAACTTCCGCAATTCGCCGGCCAAGGGCGACTTCGCGACGCCGTATCCTTCCGCGCCGTTCGCGCCGCATCCCGAATACTCGCCGCCCAACGACTACCTCGTGCAGAAGGGCGACTATCCGTACAACTCGCAATACCTGCGCCTCGTGGGTGGCACCACGTGGCACTGGGCGGCGGCGGCCTGGCGCCTTTTGCCCGCCGACTTTCGCCTGAAGACGCAGTACGGCGTGGGCCGTGACTGGCCGTATCCGTACGAGACGCTCGAGCCGTGGTACCTGGCCGCCGAAGCCGAGCTCGGTGTCTCGGGACCGGATCCTGCGCAGCACGACCTGGGCTCGCCGCGCTCGAAGCCCTATCCGATGAGCATGCTGCCGCTCTCGTACATGGATCAGCGCTTTAGCGACGTGCTCAATGCCAACGGCTTTCACGTGGTGCCCGAGCCCGTCGCGCGCAACAGCCGCCCCTACGATGCGCGCCCGACTTGCTGCGGCAACAACAACTGCATGCCCATTTGCCCGATCGCCGCGATGTACAACGGCGTCGTGCACGCCGACAAGGCCGAGCGCGCCGGCGCCCAGCTCGTGCCCGAGGCGGTGGTGTACCGTATCGAGGCCGACAACAAAGGCCTTATCACCGCGGTGCATTACAAGGACCCGCATGGCAACAGCACGCGCGTGACGGGCAAGCTCTTCGTGCTGGCCGCCAACGGCATCGAAACACCGAAACTCATGCTGATGTCGACGAGCGATCATTTCCCGCATGGCATCGGCAACAGCTCGGACCAGGTGGGCCGCAATCTCATGGATCACCCGGGCACGGGCGTCACGTTCCTCGCCAACGAGCCGCTGTGGCCGGGGCGCGGGCCGATGGAGATGACCTCGGTGGTGAATTTCCGCGACGGCGCATTCCGCTCCGACTACGCCGCGAAGAAGCTGCATCTCTCGAACGGCGTGGGTACGATGGCCGTGACCGCCGCGCTCATCAAGAACGGCGTGACGGGCGCCGAGCTCGACCGCGAGATCCGCGACCGCGCCTCGCGCACGCTCAACATCAACAGCTTCCACGAGCATCTGCCGGAGCCGCAGAACCGCGTGCTGCCATCGGGCGAGCACAAGGACGCGCTCGGCATCCCGCAGCCCGAGATCTACTACTCGATCAACGACTACGTGAAGAAGAGCGCCGCCAACACACACGAGCTCTATGCACAGATCGCGGCGCTCTTCGGGGGCACGGAGGTCGCCTTCGACGATACCTTCGCGCCCAACAACCACATCATGGGCACGACGATCATGGGCGCGAACCCGGCCGATTCGGTCGTCGATGCCGACTGCCGCACGCACGACCATTCGAACCTGTTCGTCGCCAGCAGCGCGGTGATGCCGACGGCTGCCTCCGTGAACTGCACGCTGACCATTGCCGCGCTGGCGCTCAAGCTGGCCGACAAGCTGCGTCGCGAGCTTTGACGCAATGAGCCGGAGACAACCGATGAACACAAGACCGTCCCCCGCGCATCGCACCCACCGCACGCATCGCGCACGCACCACGCTCGCCACGCTGCTGTTCTGCACGTTCGCGCTCTACGTGGCGTGGCACGCCGCGCACGACGGCGAGATGCGCCCCGTCGACGAAGTCCCGCTGCCCGCCGCGCACGGCGAAGGCCCGGCCGCGCCCGGCGACGCCACCGCCCAGCCGGAGATCGTCAAGCGCGGCGAATACCTCGCGCGCATGGGCGATTGCGCCGCGTGCCACACGGCCGACAAGAGCCGGCCGTTCGCGGGCGGCCTCGCGATCAACACGCCATTCGGCAAGATCTACACGCCCAACATCACGCCCGATCCCGACACCGGCATCGGCCAGTGGACCGAGTCCGACTTCATGCGCGCGATGCACGAGGGCGTGGGCAAGAGCGGCGAGCGGCTCTACCCGGCGTTTCCGTACGTGGAGTTCACGCGCGTGACGGAGCAGGATGTGCTCGCGATCCGCGCGTACCTGAACACGGTCGCGCCGATCCACTACAAGCCGCCCGCCAACGAGCTGCGGTTCCCGTTCAATCAGCGCTGGCTGATGATTTTCTGGAACCTCTTCAATTTCGACGAAGGGCGCTTCGTGCCCGATCCGCAAAAGAGCGCCGAGTACAACCGCGGCGCCTATCTGGTCGAAGGGCTCGCGCATTGCGAGGAATGCCACACGCCGCGCAACTTCATGCAGGGCCTGAAGTCGAGCGGCCGCTTCTCGGGTGCGACGCAGGCGGGCTGGCAGGCCTACAACATCACGCCGGACCGCGCGGGCGGGATCGGCGGCTGGAGCGACGACGCGCTCATGAGCTACCTCGCCACCGGCGTGGCCCCCGGCCACGCGAACGCCGCCGGGCCGATGGCCGAGGTCGTGCAGAACTCCACGCAATACCTGAACGCCGAGGACCAGCGCTCGATCACCGCCTATTTGCGCGGGCAACCGCCGGTTGCGGGCGGCGTGACGCGCTCGCGCGATTCGTACGGCCAGCCCGCCAACGACGATATCACCGCGCTGCGCGGCACCGTGATCACGAGCGTGAATGGCGCGCAGCTATTCGTGGCGAACTGCGCGAGCTGCCATAACTGGACCGGTGCGGGCGTGGGCGCGAGTGCGCCAGGCGCGTATCCGTCTCTGATTCACAACAGCGTGGCGGGCGCGGCGAGCCCGGACAACCTGACGATGACGATCCTGCACGGCGTGAAGCGCCAGACCAAAGACGCCGACGTGCTGATGCCTGCATTTGGCGATGCGCTCAGCAACGACCAGGTGGCGGCCATCGCGAACTACGTGACGAAGCAGTTCGGCGATCCGCAGGCGAGCATCACGCCGGACCAGGTTGCGGCGTTGCGCGCGCAGGCGCAATAGCGCGCTGCCGCGCCCGGGTGTGGCCGGGTCAGCCCGGGCGTCGCGTTGTGTGGTGCGATTTGCGGTGCAATGGGCGGCGCGCCCGGAGACGGCGCGCCCCTGAGCGCGTGTCCCGGCGCGCGGGCGCTGCCGCGGGAGGCTTCGCTCGAGCTGGCTGCAAGCTGCGCGAAAAGATGTTTGGCGCGCATACGTGGCGCTGCGGCCAGCGCTATGATGAAACGATGACGCTAACTCTCGCTCCTGACGTCCAGCATCACGCGGCCAATGCGGCCGGTCGCGATTTCGTGATCGGCGACCTGCACGGCTGCGTGGACGCCTTGCGCTATCTGCTTCACAAAGTGGGATTCGACGCCGCGCACGACCGGCTGTTTTCGGTGGGCGATCTCGTCGACCGCGGCGACCAGTGCGAGGAGGCGCTCGCGCTGCTCGACAAGCCCTGGTTTTACGCCGTGCTCGGCAATCACGAAGACTCGCTGTGCGCGGTCGCGGAAGGGCGTCTCGCGCGGCATCGCTGGTATGCCATTGGCGGGGGCTGGGCGCAGGGGCTGTCCGACCACGCGCTGGCCACGTATGCAAAGCGGCTGCGGGAGCTGCCGCTCGTGCGCGTGGTGGGCGAGGGCGAGACGCGCTTTAACGTGCTGCACGCGGAATTCTTCGGCGACGATGCCGATCTCGACGCCGGCCGGTTCGATGCCGAAGTGCGCGAACGCATGATGTGGGGGCGCGAGCTGGCCTTCAACGCGGCCAGGCTGCCGCATTACGCGCTTTCGCCCACCTACTGCGGGCACACTCCCGTGCGCGAGCTGCGCCAGATAGGCTCGCAGACGTTCATCGATACCGGCGCGTTCATTCCTGAAGGACGCCTGACGATGGTCGAGGCGCTCACGTCCCGGCAGTGGTCGATCTCCGTGCAGGCGGCGCGCGCGATGGGCGCGGCCGAGATGACGCTGCCTTAAACGCGCTTCCTGCATTTCTGCCGCGCGTTACCGCGACTGCCTGGACTCTGACTGCGCGCTACCTGCGAACGTCCAGGGCGATAACTGCGCGCATCCCCGGCTCTTTCGCGCGTATGGCTCGTTGCGTGCGTCTCCAACACCTGCCCCTGCGTTGGCGTTGGCCCCGGTCCTCGCCCTGGCCCGCCTTAAATGCCCTCCTGGCCGTACGCGGCGGTCAATTCGAACACCATGTCGATGGCTTCGCCGTTCCAGTTGTATTCGAGGTAGGCGGCGTGATGGCAGGCGTGCAGCAGCGTCGTGCGCAACGCGGCGAGGCATTCGCCGCCCGCATCGCGCACCGATGGATAAACGATGCCGGGCGCGCCTGCCGCCCGCAGCGCGCGCCCCAACGCCTGACCCGCGGTGTAGTCGTCCGGCGCGAGCACGGCCGGATCGGCCAGATCAGTGGGCCCTTGAGCGGCTGCATGCGCGGCCGCGGGGCCGCGCAGATCGGCGACCGTGCCTTGCGCGATCACCGTATAGAGCCGCATCTGCTGCCGCAGCGGCGGCTCGCGCGTCGCGGCGAGAAAGCGGCCCGCGTGGTAGCGCGTCTCGGCGATGGCCGTTTCGCGCGTGCGCGCGCAGTAGAACACGCCAAAGGTGCCGTCGGAAAACCGGCTGCCCTGCGGGTTCAGATGCGTGAAAGCGGCCATGATCGGGCCGTAGCCGGGGCCGAAGCGGCGCTCCTCGCGCGGCACGAGATCGAGGTCGCCGGTCTCCGTGCGCAGGCGGTCGTTGGTCAGCGCTTCGAGTGCATAGAGCGCCTCGAAGTCCTCAGGCGTGGCCACCCGGTCGAACAGATTCACGGCGGGAAAGCGCGTGGGGGTCACGCGGAACGCGGGCGACCAGTCGAGTGGCGCGCTGCGCCAGTGTGCCTCCCAGGATGTGTCCGACGGGCCGGTGGCGGGCGTGGCGCCCGGGGCCGGCACTTGTGCCGTGTCTCGTGTCGTGTGCTTTTTCACGCCCAGCCGCCCCGCATCGCGTCGAGGTACTGACGCACCGCCACGAGGTCGCTGATATTGCCTGCGAGCATGCGGTCGAGCGCGCTCCGGCCGCCGAACGGTGGCGCGCTGTTGGGGCGCTTGACCCAGGCATCGGCGGCGGCGGGGGGCGGCAGGAGGATCTGCAAGGACTTGTAGATGCCGAGCAGCAGCGAAAGGCGCTCGAGTGTGTCACGGCCTAGCCGCGCGGATTGGGGTGCCTGCTTCCACTTGAAGAACGTCGAACGGCCGGGTGAGCCGAGCAGGACGATCTGCTCTTCCACGGAGAGATCCCAGTCGCGTGCGATGTTGAAAAAGGCGCGCAGGCCGGCCGCCGACATCTCGGCGGTTGAGGGCTCGGCGCCGGGACGCCGCGCTGGCGCGGCGGACGGGGAGGTGGGCGCATGGGGCATGGTCTGGTCTTTATATGAACTTTTTTATGATGCTAGTCCATATATGGATTTTTGCAAATTTTGGTTGGGTATAATCGCCGGCCGATCGAATCGGGACAAGAACAGCTATTCGAGGGAGGAGCGGCGTGCGGGCAGTAGCGGTGATGGTCGCAGCATGGTGGATGTCGACGACGATGGCATGGGCGGTCGCGCCGGCGGCCGCGGCGCAGCGTGGCGGATATGAAGGCCATGGCGGGGCGGCGGTGCATGGAGCGGGAGGCGGCGCCGCTACGCGGGGAGGTGGGGCGCATGACGCGCATAGTGCCCATAGCGCCCGTGACGGGAACGCCCAGGCGAGCGCGCGCAATGGTGGCAAAGAAGGTAAGGCCGCCAGAACCGAGGCGCAGCATGGCGTGAAGCACGCGAAGTCTGACGCGCCTGCGACACATGCAGCACGACCTTCACGATCCGCGAAATCCGCGAAGCCTGTGAAAGCCGGGCACATGCAAGCTCACGCCCAGCAACGAGCCAATGCCGCGAGCCGGCCGGCGGCACACGATGCACCGCGGACCTCACGTCAGGCGAGCGCCCACACACACTCTTTAGAGTCAGCGGCACACACGCAGGCTGTACCGAAGCCAGCCGCACACACGTCGGCTGCACCCAAGCCAGCCGTGCACAGGCAGGCCGCACCTAAGCCGCTCGTAACTAAGATGGCCGCCTCTAGACCGGTTGCAGCTAAGCCATCCGCACCCAGACAGGCCGCACCTAAGCCGCTCGTAACCAAGATGGCCGCCGCTAGACCAGCCGCACCCAAGCCGGCCGCACCTAAGACAGCCGCACTTGGACCGGTCGCACCTAAGCCGGCCGTACCGAAACACGCGCCGGCCAGGCCCACAGCGCTCCACCCGGCGCCGCATCACAAGCTCGTGGTCCAGGCGCCTGCGGCGCAGGCACAGCGCGCAATCCCGCAGCCGCGCCAACTTCCGCCGATGCTGGGCTGATCCATTCCGACCCGGGCTGGGCCGTGCGGCGTATCGGCATGCCCGCGCCTAACGCACGGCTGCGTTGCCCGGAGACCGGCGGCTCCCCGGCTGCACGGCCACCCACTCACGCAGTTTTGCCCTCAGGTCGTGCCGAGACTCGACGCAAGCAATTGCAGCGTCGCCGCTGAGCGCGGCTCGTGCACGCGCGAATGCAGCGTCACCCGCGAGACCGGCAAAGGCGGCAGGCCGTGCTTCGCCCCAACATCGACGAGCGCTCTCGGTGCGACGCGCCGCGCCAGCGCCGACACCGCGAGCCCCGCCTCCAGCGCCGCGCCAACCGCGGCCACGCCGCCGCCCACGAACACCTCCTGCCACGCGATGCCCGCCACGTCGAGCGCAGCGATCGCCGCCGCGCGCACCGCGCAAGGCCCCTCGAGCAACGCGAGCGGCAGCGAGGTACCCGGCTCCCACTGCCAATCGGGCGCGGCGAGCCAGACCAGCGGCTCGTCGAAGAGCAGCCGTGCGTCGCCGCGCGGCGCCTCATCGGCTTCTTGACGGACGATGACGGCGTCGAGCCGCCGCTCGTCGAATTGCGCGAGCAACTGTGCCGAAAGCCCAAGATGCAGTGCGATCACGAGTCCCGGATCGTGAGCGCGCAAGAGCGCGAGCTGGCGGGCGAGTTGTGCATCGGCTACGTACTCGCTCAATCCGAGCGCGAGCCGCCGCGCCTCGCCCGTCAGCGTGCCGAGTGCGCGCTCATGCGCTCCCAGCAACTCGCGCGCGGCGCCAAGAAACGCGCGCCCGTCCGGCGAGAGCCGCACGACGCGCGGCGTGCGTTCGAGCAACTGCCGGCCAAGATGGGCTTCGAGGCGCTTCAGCTTGAGGCTGACGGCAGATTGCGTGGTATCGAGCGCGTCGGCGGCGCGCGTGAAACTATGCAGTTCCGCGACCAGCACGAACGCGCGCACGGCATCGAGATCGAGGGGTTTCATTTCGAGTGAAAATAAATGAAATATCGAGCAATATCTGTTTATTATGATAGCGCGCGCCTAAGCTGTTGTCGTGGTCGTTCACTTGTCACCCCATGCAACGCTGAAGGAGCCCGACATGCCATTCACCCGTATTGCCGTCCGCGCAGGCAAGCCCGCAGCCTATAGAAAGGCGCTCACGCAGGGCGTGCATCTTGCACTCATGGAAGTCTTCAAGGCGCCGGAAGACGACCAGTTCATGATCGTCACCGAGCACGATGCCGACAATTTCGTCTTTGGCCGCCACTACCTTGGCATCGAGCGCAGCGACGATCTCGTGATGATTCAGATCGCCGTGAGCAATACGCGCGGGCAGGATCAGAAGAAAGCGCTGTTCGCCCAGATCGCCGAAAACCTTGCGCGCGATCCCGGCGTGCGGCGCGAGGATGTATTCGTCAACCTCGTGGATGTCGCGCGCGAGAACTGGTCGTTCGGCAATGGGATCGCGCAGTACGCCACTTGATCTTGCCGCGCACCGCCGAACGCGCCGTACCCGCGCCGCAAGCGGATTGCGGCGCGGGACGTCGCAGGCGTGCAGGTCTGGCCGGTTCCCCGGCGCTTAAAGCGCGCGGCTCACCAGCAGCGGGTCGACGGACCCGATCGCCGTGACATCGCGGCTCGTGTAAGGCAGCTTGTGCAGGATGTGGCGCATGGCGTTCAGCCGCGCGCGCTTCTTGCAATCCGAGCGCACCACGGTCCAGGGGGCGTCGGCCGTATCGGTCTGGGAGAACATCGCCTCTTTGGCCAGCGTGTATTCGTCCCATTTGTCGAGCGAGGCGAGATCCACGGGGCTGAGCTTCCACTGCTTGAGCGGATGCACGCTGCGCTCCTTGAAGCGGCGCCGCTGCTCCGCGCGGCTCACCGAGAACCAGAACTTGACGAGGTGAATGCCGCTGCGGATCAACTGATGTTCGAATTCCGGCACCTGCTGCATGAAGTCCGTGTATTCCTCGGCCGAGCAAAAGCCCATGACGCGCTCGACGCCCGCACGGTTGTACCAGGAGCGGTCGAACAGCACGATCTCGCCCGCCGAAGGCAGATGCTGAACGTAGCGCTGAAAGTACCATTGGCCGCGCTCGACCTCGGTGGGCTTTTCGAGCGCCACAACACGCGCGCCGCGCGGATTCAGATGCTCCATGAAGCGCTTGATCGTGCCGCCTTTGCCCGCCGCGTCGCGCCCCTCGAAGACGATGACCACGCGCTGCCCGGTCTCGCGTACCCACGCCTGAAGCTTCAGCAATTCGACCTGCAGGCGATATTTCTGCCGCTCGTAGGCGCGCCGCGACATCAGGTTGCGGTAGGGGTAGGCGCCGTCGCGCCAACCCGCGGCAAGCTCTTCGTCAGGATGGCGCGCTCGCGTTTTGCGCCAGTCCGCGGGGTTGCCTTCCAGGATCACGCTGCGCAGTTGCGCGGCCTCGTCTGGGGACAAGCCACGCATGAGCGCGGCGATGGATTCGAGCAACGAGTCGGACGATTCGCCGTGCGCTGCACCATTGGCGCCGACGAGATCGTGCATCGCGCCGGCAATGACCTCGCTGGCCGCTTCGATGGCGGCGTCGACGGCGTGCAGCTCGGCGCTATGCGGCGTGAGCTCGGTCCGGTGCGCGGGCGCGTCGCTGTGGCGAGGCGGGTCTTGAAGCGCGCTTTGAGCGCCGGGGGCGGGTTTAGGGGAGGCAGGGTGAGTGGCCATCTTTGGGGTAGGAATTGTTTGCGCTACGACAGGTTGCGCTACGACAACGGCCGGACCCCGGTTGAACCGGGCGGCCTGCGGCAGTGGGGAGCGAGGGGAGCCAGCGACGCGGGCGGCACCGGGATCATGGCCAGGGCGATGCGGACCAGCGCCGCATCGCGCGGCCCGCACGATGCGGCATGTTTCGGTATAAGCGCTGGTGCTTACACGCTTTCGGCCTTGCGCAGGATCTGGTAGAGCGAATCCTTGAGCTGCAGCTTTTCCTTCTTGAGCTGTTCGATGGCCATGCCGTTCGCGGGGACGATGCCCGCTTCCATGTTTTTGATCTGTTGATCCATCTCGTTGTGACGATGGAAAAGCCGCGCGAAATGCTCATCATGGGTTTTGAGCCGCGAGATCAGGTCTCTGTATTCTGGGAACACTCAATACTCCTTACAGAAGTGCAACACATCAGGTCGATGTGCAAGTATTTTTCCACTTTCGTCAGGCTGAGGTCTTGATCGTCGTCATTCCGCGCAAACGGGGTGGGGCCGCTACCGAGAGCACCGCTGCGGTTGCGCGTGTACCATCAGGTGCGACAACAGCGTCGTTGTCAGATTAATCTCACCCGTTCATATTTGCCATTTTCACCGCTTTCTGCCGCCCCAACGACCCTCGGAGCGTCCATGAACCGCGTACTGGAAATCGTGCTGGATGTCGTGAGTGCCACGCCACAGGCTTCGTCCGAGGCTGCCGTCACGTCCGAGCAGATTCCATCCGAATTCGCCGTGGCCATATGCGCCGCTTTGCCGCAGCTCGAACCCCAGGCCGATTCGGCCGACCCCGTCACGATCACCGTCTTCGATAGTGCTGGCGTACTTGCCAGAGCCGGCTGGCGGATCGGCGTTCAAACGCGCGGCACGGCGCATTGCGTCGTCGTTTCCAGCCGGCGCGCATGGACGCCGGGCATCGTCGTCGTCGAGCCGATTTTCGAGGCGCATCTCGAAGCGGACGGCCTTGAAACCGCACTCTTCGATGCCGCGCCCGAGGTGTTTCGCGAGGCGCTGGCGTCATGCGGGCCGCTCGAACCGTCGGCGACGCTGTCGGCGGTGCGTAGCCGCTGGCGCTGGGAGCGCGACGGCCTCAGCGTGGACCTCGTGCTCGATGCCGACCTGCGTGCCCCGCAGGACGAAGGCGCGAGCCTGCACGAGTTGCGCGTGAGCGTGCCGTGGGCCGAAGGCGAGGACGATGCGCCGCTCGTCGATGCGCTGTTCGCCTGCGCGCACGAGCTGGCCGACGCGCTGCCCGCGTTCGTGCGCCTGGGCGATGCGCTCGAGCGCGCGGCGGCCGGCAGCCTCGCCGGCGACGCGTGCGCGCTGCGGGCGGAGCCGGTCGATCTGGGCGGCGCATGCACCGCCGAGGCCGCGCTGGTCGCGATCGGCGCCAACATCAGCGCGCACTGGCTCGGCAATGACTGGGGCGTGCGCGATTCTGCGGACATCGAATTCATTCACCAGATGCGTGTGGCACAGCGGCGTCTGCGCACCGTGATGCGGATTTTTTCGCATTGGCAGGATGAGACCTGGGATGCGCGCGTCAAACCCGAGCTCAGCTGGCTGGGGGGGCTGCTCGGCGACGCGCGCGATCGCGACGTGTTCGTCGAAGGCACATTGCCCGCGCTCGCCGCGGCTGACGTCGAGCCCGCGCGCTGGCGCGCCGTGCTCGATGAGGCGCAGGCGCAGCGGCTCGTGGCGCGCGCACGGTTGCGCGAGGCGTTGGCGTCGCCGCGCTACGCGCATGCCGCGCTGGCGTGGCTGCAGTGGCTGGCGGCCCTTGCGCGTTGCGTGCGCGCCGACGGCGCAAACGCACGCTCGCTGCACCGGCACGCGAAGAAGCGCGTGCGCCGCTATTACGAGCAACTCGCGCAGGCCCAAAAGCTCACGGCCATCGACGACGCAGGCCGCCATCGCGTGCGTATCAGCGCGAAGTATCTGCGCTATACGCTCGAGTTTTTCGCACCGATCACGACGCGCCGCACACGCGCCGACACGACGCGCTCGCTCGCGCGCCTGCAAGGCGTGCTGGGCGACGGCAACGACGCCGCGGTCGCCTTGCGCTATCTCGAGCGCATGGATGCGGAGCCATATCAGCTTGGCTTCGCGCGAGGGTGGTGCGAAGCCATGAAGCGCTACACGGCGAAAGAGGGCGAGCGGCTCCTGCGCGAATTGCGCCAGCCGAAGGTCAAGCGCGGCGCCTGACCCGGGCGTGCGCGCGAGCGCGGGGCCAATCTCGCGCGCCCCGTCTCTATAATCGACGCCAACGCTTGCCTACGACGACAGCCCCGCGCGATGACGACTTCCTCCTCTTCGACTTCCTCCCCAGGCGGGCCGGCTGCCGGCGGCGAAAGCGCTGGCGCCGAAGCCGGCGAGCCGCCGCGCGCGGCATCGCCCGAGCTGGGTGTAGGCGGTTCGGTCTGGTTTCAGGCCGGCCCGCAGATGCTCGGTGGCGCGGCTCGCATCGCGCTGCTTGCGGCGATCCGCGAAACCGGTTCGATCACCGGCGCCGCGAAGGCGGTCGGCATGAGCTACAAGGGCGCCTGGGATGCCATCGACGCGATGAACAATCTCGCCGGCGAGACGCTCGTCGTGCGCGCGACAGGCGGCAAGGGCGGCGGCGGGACCACGCTCACGCCGCGCGCGCAACGCCTGATCGCCACGTTCGGTGCGATCGAGCGCGAGCATCGGCACTTTCTCGAGCGCGCCGCCGCAGCGGTGCGCGCGCTCGGCGGGGCGGCAGAGCCGGACGCCGACGCGGGCGCCGCAGGCAGTCTCGGCAGGGATCTCGCCGTGCTCGGCCGCTTCGCGCTGCGCACCAGCGCGCGCAATCAGCTCTACGGCACGATCGTGGCGCTCGTGTGCGGCGCCGTGAACGACGAAGTGTCGATCGCGCTGCCGGGCGGTCAGCAGCTCGTCGCAGTCGTGACGCGCGAGAGCGCCGAGGCGTTGGGTCTCGCCGTTGGGGGGGCGGTGGTGGCGCTCGTCAAGGCGTCGTCGGTCGTGCTGGTGGGCGGCGGAGCGCTTTCGGCGGACCACGCCGCGCGGCTTTCGGCGCGTAACCGCTTGAGCGGCGTGGTGAGCGGCGTGCGCCGCGGCGAGGTCAACGCGGAGGTGACGCTCGAATTGCCGGGCGGAACGGTGATTGCCGCGGTCGTGACGGACGCGAGCGTCGACGCGCTCGGCCTCGAAACGGGCGCGAGCGCGACGGCGGTGTTCAAGGCGTCGAGCGTGCTGCTTGGGGTGGGTGGCTGAGCGGGGCGGCCGGCGCACTCAGGCACGGTGCCGGCCTGGGCCGCGGCTTGTCTCAGGCGTGCCGCTGGGGAGGCTGCGCAAGCGTGTTGCGGGTCTGCGAGACCGGCGCGTTGAGCGTGCCGGGCTTGTGTATCGGCCGATTGGCCTTCCACTTGGCCCGAATATAGGGTTGATCGTGCCCCGAGACGGTGAGCGCGAGATTCGTGACCCAGCGATGAGTGGGCAGGCGCACGTCGTGCAATCCGAAGGTGAGTGCCGCGAGGCTTATCGTGACCACGGCCGCGGAGAGCCGGCCCGATTGCGCCTCCCACCAGTAGCGCACGAACACGAGCGCGGTTAGCGCGCCGACGATGCAGCCGGTGACCGCTTCCGACGGCGAATGCGCGTCGAGCACGACGCGCGAGAGTCCGACCGCGATGCCAATGACGAGCCCGACGACAACGCCCGTGATGCGCAGCACGGGCCGCACGCCCTGCAGCATCAGGAAAAACGCCACCGGATAAACCGCCGTGGACAGCATGGCGTGGCCGCTCAGGCCCGTGAAATCGTACGAACGCACGCCGACACCCCAGCCCAGGAACGCGATCTTCGTGAGTGTGACGAGACCAATTGCCGCACCAAGGAGCAACAGCCAGCTCGCCGCCATGCGCCAGGAATAGCCCGTCGCGAGCCACAGTGCGATGGCCAGCGCGAGCGGGAGTGTGAGGCCGGCGCCGCCGAGGTTGGTGATCGAATACCAGAGGTGAAGGGGTAAATCAGGCATGACTTGGCGCCGCAGTGGCGCATTCCAAAAGGCATATTTGACTAACGCTCGAGCACCCGCAAAGGGCGACACGAACTACATCTCATCTTCCAGTATAGCCGCGTTCGGGGGCGATTATTGCGATGCGCCGTACATGACGGTCCGATTTAAAACTCGTTACAGCAGCCAGAACTCGTTACAGCATCGATCGATGAATGGTGTTATTGTGCATCGCACAATGAAGAGCCGCGGCTTATCGCCTCGGCGTATTCGACCCCCTTTCACGAGGCCACTGATGACGAAAAATCTGACGAAGCTGTGGGCGGGTGGCATGCGACGTCTGCTCGCCATCCAGAACCGTGCTGCGCGCGAAGCGCTGCACGAAGCCGGCCGGCGCGCGCCCGACGCGCAGGCCATGTGGCGCAATGCCCAGACCGCCGTGGCGCAGGCCGCTGCCGCGGCGGCGGCAGCGCCAGCCGCAAGCGAGGCGTCAGTACGCCCCGCGCCCGCTGCGCGCAGCGGGGCGCCGCTGCGCGAGTCGCGCGTGGGGCCCCGGGCCGCCGCGTGGGCGGCCGGCGAATGGCAACGTGCGGAGCATCTGGCACCCGGCGCGTCGCGCGCGCTCGCCTATGGCCTCTATGTGCCGCCGGGCTTGCCCACCGCGGGCATGCCGCTCGTCGTGATGCTGCACGGCTGCAAGCAAACGATGGATTCGTTCGCTGAGGGCACCCGCATGAACCTGCTCGCGGACAAGCACGGCTTTGCCGTGGTCTATCCGGAGCAATCGGTCCACGGGCATCCGCACCAATGCTGGCACTGGTACGACGCACGCCAGCCGGCGGGCGGCGGCGAAGCCGCGGCGATCGTTTCGCTCGTCGACACGCTTGTGCACGAACACGGCTTTGACCGTTCGCGCGTCTATCTGGCCGGTCTCTCGGCGGGTGCGGGCCTTGCCGCGCTGCTGGCAGTGAACGCGCCGGGCCATTTCGCGGCTGTCGCGCTCCATTCCGGGCCGGCGTTCGGCGAGGCGCGCTCGGGTGTTTCGGCACTCGACGTCATGCGGCGCGGGTTGCACCATGATGCGGTGGCGCTCGTCGACGGCCAGCTGGCCGGCCGTTCGCATCCCGGCATGCCGGCGCTCATCGTGCACGGCGGCGCCGACGCGGTGGTCGCGCCGGTCAATGCGGAGCAGCTCGCCACGCAGTTCCTGCGCCTGAACGATCTCGCCGATGCTCACGGCGTGCGCCAGGGCGTGGTCTCGCACGAGCACGACGGCGAGGGCTACACGGTGCAGGACTACTGGCACGACGGCGCAAGCGTGGTGCGTCTGTGCCGGGTGAGCGCGCTGGATCACGCCTGGAGCGGCGGCGACGATACGGTGCCGTTCCATTCGGCGACCGGACCGGACGCCAGCGCGATGATCTGGGACTTTTTCGAGCCACGGCGACGCGACGCGGTCGACGACGCTTTCGACGGCGAGCTGGCGGCTGGCGCGGGCTGAGCGCGCGGTGTGTCGTGCGCGCCGGCAGGCGCTGCGACAATCCGCATCAATTCAAGGGTTTACCATGATAAGGGTTTACCCTATAATGGCTCTGTTCATTCCGAGGGCATGTGCCCGATTACCGGAGCCAGACCATGTACCTGCTCAGCCGCCTTTTCCTGTTCCTCACGAAGTCGTACGAAACCGCTCAAAAGGAGCGCGAGGAAGCCTACCTGGCCGAATCGGCCGACATCTACGACCTCGAATTCCGCATGCGCAAGCTCGACCGCGAGAAGGCCGGCCGCAACCCGTCGTGGATGAATCACTACGGCTAATCGGCCAGGCATTCACGCCGGTCTGAAGTTTCAGAAACGCAATGGGGCGCACAGTGGCGCCCCATTGGTGTTTGTGCGGCTCGAACTTGCCGCCCAAAGCGGCTTGCGTTCGACGCCTTTCGCTCAGCGTCCCGAACCCGGCATTTCGGCGGCCGTCTTTTCCTGCACGCCGTAGCAGCCGCGATAGGTCGCGTAGAACGAGCAATAGAGCATCGTCGTCACGAGAATCAGCGCCGGCATGAGGATCGCCAGCGCGTAGTCACCGGCGCCGAGCGCGCGCAGCAGCGTCGAAAGTCCCAGCGACACGCCGATCGACACCGCAAACCACAGCGCGCCATACACCACGAACGCGCCCTTGTTGCGCCAGCAGCTCACGATGCTGAAGAACATCGCCTTGATCGGCGGCACCTCGTGCCAGGCCGTCAGCACCGGCGCGAACCAGAACATCATCGAAACCGGCACGTAGCACGCGAGCGACGCGAGCACGGCGAGCGGCACATTGCTGTTCGCGACGGCATCCGTATCGAGCGAGCCGCCCAGCGTCATCAGGCGCAGCAGCGTGCCGCCGTCCACGAGCGCCGAGGCCGCGAGCACCAGCGTCATCGCCACCACGTAAATCCCGCCCAGCACGAACAGATGCTTGGTGACCGTCTGCCCGTACGAGCGGAAACCGTCGACGAGTATGGTCGGAAACACCGGCTTGCCCGCAACGGTGTCGCGGCACGCGGCCATGAAGCCCACCGCCACGCCCGGCACGAAGATGAGCGGCAGCACGCCGCCGATCACCGGGACGGCGGAGATCAGCGTCATGGCGAGCAGATACGAGAAAAACAGCGTGAGGAACGCGAGCGGATTGCGCCGGAACAGCCAGATGCCCTGGCGAAACCAGACGTACCCCTGCTTCGCGGGGACTTCGATCAGTTGCATGAGCGGGGTTGTTCAGAGTGTGCGTGGAAGGCACCCGGCGTGCCGGCGGCGCTGTCGGCGCGGCGCTCGCGCAGGATGCGCTCGAAATGGCCGGGGTCGTGCGGCTTGAGCAACTCTGCCGAGCGCGGCAGATAAAAGTCATACAGACGCGATACCCAGAAGCGGTACGCGCCGGCGCGCAGCATGTCGACCCAGTGCCGGCTCTCGGCGGGCGTGAACGGGCGCACCGTCTGGTAGGCGCGCAACAGCGCTTCGACGCGGGGGGCGTCGAGCTTGCCCGTCGCGAGGTCGACGCACCAGTCGTTCACCGTCACCGCCACATCGAACACCCATTTGTCGCAGCCGGCGAAATAGAAGTCGAAGAATCCGCCAAGGCGCACCGTATGGCCCGTTTCCGGGCTGACGTGCGCGAACAGCGCATTGTCGCGGAAGAGGTCGCAATGGCATGGGCCGCCGGGCAGCGAGGCGTAATCGTCGCTCGCGAACAGGGCCTGCTGGTGCGCGAGCTCGCTCGTGAGCAGCTCGCGCTGGGCGTCGGCGAGGAACGGCAGGACCGTGGGCACGGTCTCTTCCCACCACGGCAGGCTGCGCAGATTCGGCTGGTCGAACGCGAAATCGCGGCCCGCCAGGTGCATGCGCGCGAGCATCTGCCCGACTTCCATGCAGTGCTCCACGCCCGGGGCGAGTTCCGGCGCGCCGTCGAGCTTCGTGACGATGGCCGCCGGCTTGCCGTGCAGCAGGCCGAACAGGCTGCCGTCGGCACGGGGCATCGGGTCGGGCACCGGCACGCGGTGCGAGGCCAGATGGCGCATCAGCTCGAGATAGAACGGCAACTGTTCGGCAGTGAGCTTTTCGAAGATCGTCAGAACGTATTCGCCGCGCGTCGTCGTCAGGAAGAAGTTGCTGTTTTCAATGCCTGACTGGATGCCGCGAAAATCGACTACGTCGCCAAGATCGTAGTCGCGCATCCATTGGGCAAGCTGGGTTTCGGTGACAGCGGTGAAGACGGCCATGCCAGAGGTCGTGTGGTTATCGTAATGGGAGCCCTGCTCACGGGCGCAATCGCCGTTTCGGCGCGGCTTCGTGCGCTCGGGCGGGAGGCGGCGCGGGACAGCGCACGCCGTCCGCGCGCAAGGACGGCGTATCAGTAATGCAGATTGATCGACGGCAGGCGCGTGCTGGCCTGGCCGTTCGGACGGACTTGCGGCGAGGTGTCGGGATTCGCGCTCATCGAGTAACGCGTGCCGAAGTTCGAATGCACGTTGATCTCGACGGGCTTGCCCTTGTCGCGGTATTCGGTGATCTCGGTGCCGGTCGGGCTCACTTCGTGGAAGCTCGGCGTGCGCGGCACGTCGTTGATGTTGACCTTCGAGGTGACGCGCGCAGCGGGCTGGTTGTTGATCGCGGCCAGATCGGGCAGGCCGGCCCGCTCGTTGGCGGACTGGGCCTCGACGGCGGTCTTCGCGTCGTCGGCTGGCGTGGCCATGGCGACACCGCTGAACGCGAGCGTCGCTGCGAAGGCGGCAAGAAGGTACGGCTTCATGGTGATTCTCCGATGAATATTCCAATTCTAGCAAATCCGCGTCCCGCGCCCCGAGTCCGACCGCTGGGGGCGCGGGGCCGACGTGCCGCGTCGGCGGGGCTGGCGGGGCGGCCGTTTCGGTGCGGTCCTGGCGCCGATCGCGGCGCAAAGGCGCGCAGCATCCGAATCTCCCGAGCGTGCGAAGGGCGTTGTCAGAATGACCTTCTTCCGTGCTAATGTCGTTCCATATGAACCGAGGCGAACGAACATGAACAACGAGACCCACCGGCGCACCTTCATGACGCCCCCGCACGACTTTCCGGTCGAAGCCTTCGAAGACGCAGCCGACGCCGTCACCCGCCTGTCCGCCATCTACGAGGCGAACACCTCGTTTCTGCGCGATGCGTTCGCGCGCTATCGGCGCGGCGAGGCGTTCGACCGTCGCGTGCGCGCATGCTATCCGTTCGTGCGCATTCACACGGAGGTCAACACGCACATCGACTCGCGCCGTTCATATGGTTTCGTCGCGGGCCCCGGCGTGTTCGAGACCACCGTCACGCGCCCCGATCTGTTCGGCAATTACTATCGCGAGCAATTGCGCCTGCTCGCGAAGAACCATCATGTGTCGATCGAAGTCGGGGTGTCGGAGCAGCCCATTCCGATTCACTTCGCGTTCGCCGAGGGCATCCACCTCGAAGGCGATCTGGACCGCGAGCGGCTCTTCGCGATGCGCGACATATTCGATACGCCGGACCTGGCCGAGCTCGACGACCGCATCGTCAACGGCACCTACGAACCGGCGCCGGGCGAGCCGCAGCCGCTCGCGCTCTTCACGGCGCCGCGCGTGGACTTCTCGCTGCATCGCCTCAAGCACTACACGGCGACCTCGCCCACGCACGTGCAGAACTACGTGCTCTACACGAACTATCAGTTCTATATCGACGAATTCGTGAAGCTCGGCCGCGCGATGATGGCGCGCACCGACGACGCCGACTTGCGCAATTACCGCAGCGAATACACGTCGTTCGTGGAGCCGGGCGACGTGGTCACCTATAACGCGAATCTCGGCGAGCAGGACGACGAGGGCACGCCGCCCGCGCGTCTGCCGCAGATGCCCGCGTATCACCTCAAGCGCGCGGACGGCAGCGGCATCACGATGATCAACATCGGCGTGGGGCCATCCAACGCGAAGACGATCACGGATCACATCGCCGTGCTGCGCCCGCATGCGTGGATCATGCTCGGCCACTGCGCGGGGCTGCGCAACACGCAGCGTCTCGGCGACTATGTGCTCGCGCACGGCTATGTGCGCGAGGATCACGTGCTCGATGCCGACTTGCCGCTGTGGGTGCCGATTCCGGCGCTGGCCGAAGTGCAGGTGGCGCTCGAGCGTGCGGTTGCGCAGATCACGCAGCTCGACGGCGTGGAGCTCAAGCGCGTGATGCGCACGGGCACGGTGGCGAGCGTCGACAATCGCAACTGGGAATTGCGCGAGCACCGCGAGCCGGTGCAACGTCTTTCGCAGAGCCGCGCGGTTGCGCTCGACATGGAGAGCGCGACGATTGCCGCAAACGGCTTCCGTTTTCGCGTGCCGTATGGCACGTTGCTATGCGTCTCCGACAAGCCGCTGCACGGCGAGCTCAAGCTGCCCGGCATGGCCGATTCGTTCTATCGCGCGCAAGTGGATCAGCACTTGCAGATAGGCGTGATGGCGATGGAGATCTTGCGCACCAACGGCTTGCACAAGCTGCATAGTCGCAAGTTGCGCAGCTTTGCCGAAGTGGCGTTTCAGTGAAGTAGACAAGACTGTCCGGCGCCTGTGGGAGAGGCCTGTGCGCTGGACATTCTGGACGATTGCTCTGGGCGGACTGGCAGAGCGTTTCAGCTCACCGGCACGTAACCGGTTGCGAGCGCGGTTGCGAGCGGCGCGTGCGCATACTTGCCACCGTCGAGCCTTAGTGCAATGTTTTTCGTCTTCATGGCCATGGCGATACGCGTGGCAGCATCGACAGGCAGTGACGTAGGCTGGGCATAGATGACGTTTGGCGCAGGCGATGCACGCCTGGTCTGAGCCTCGAGCGCATCATAGAGGGCAAGCGAACGGTACAGGCGGCTTACGAGCCAGGACAACACGATCCCGACGAATATACCGGCGGCAGGAATGCCGATGATTTCGACTACAGGCGAGTATGTCATTTATTGAACCGCTCAAGAGTGGCCTTTAACAAGGTCAGGCTGGCTGCGATGCCGTAGGCAATGCAGCTTTCCGTTTGTGGTGTTCCCCATGTAGCGGAGATGCTAGCACTGCCGTCAGGGTGAAGCCGCAACAGCCAGAGGACAAATATGCCGCCGGACAAGAAAAGTGCGAAGATGGCCAGGCCAACATTTGCATACCCGATGTATCTTGTCGTCCTGTTGCGCCGGATGTCGGCACGGTAGGTGCAAGCCCATTGCTTGCGCGCGGAGAATTGAAGTATTGAAGGGGGCTGGGGCAGTGCGATCAGCCTCGGCAAACTGCCTGGCATGCTCATGCAGGGCAGGGCCATCGTGAGCGCCGCCGTCATCATGGTCGGCGAAAAGAAGTCCAGCGGCTGGCACGTGTGCGGCGCGCGCAGGGCGCACAGTTCGTCGCGAAGTTTGTATTCGACGAGGATGAGCACGAGCGGTGCAACGACCACGATGGCGATGACGAGCCAGTTCCAGCCATGCGTCCACGCGCGCTCGTGCGCCGAATGCGCCGTTGCGTTCTCATGTTCTGCCAAAGTCAATTTGCAAGCCCTTGCCTGGTCGAATCTCAGGCATTCGAGTCTATAGGGTTTGCCTTGTGCTTCGCCTGCATTGCGTGGACAGGCAAGCGATCGCCCTGGCCTGTCCTGCTCCGGCGTAACCTTCGATCAGATAGTTCTGCGAAAAGGCTTCAATTGGCCGTTTGGCGCATAGCGCCGGCATGCGTCGCCGGCCCGCGAGTCGCTAGCCGCGATTGGGCTCATCCGGACGAATGACGGCTCGGGGCCGCTACTGCCCAAATCCCGTCAACCCGATCAGGCTCCCCGCCGCGAGCAGCCACAGCGGATGGATCTTCGTGCGCATGGCGAGCACGGCGCACACGCCCGTGATGCCCCATGCGATCCACGTGGGATCGGAGGCTTTCGCAATCAGCATCGCACTCGCGGCCACGAGCCCCGCCGTGATCGGCACGAGTCCGCGCTGCGCGATGCGCCGCCACGGCCGGTCCTTGAAGCGGTCCCACGCGTGAAGCGCGGCCACCGTCACGAGCGAGGAGGGCCCGAACTTCGCCACCGACGTCACGAGCATGCCGGCCCAGCCGGCCACGTGCCATCCCACGAGCGTCACGATCATCATGTTCGGCCCAGGCGCGGCTTGGGCGAGTGCAAACAGCGCGCTGAACTCGCTCGCGGGCATCCAGTGATGCACCTCCACGACCTGGCGCTGCATCTCCGGCAGGATCGTGTTGCCGCCGCCGAAGGCGAGCAGCGAGAGCTGGCAGAAGATCGTGGCGAGCGCAATGAGGGTGGCGCTCATTGTGCTTCTCCCGCGCGGCGGGCGGCACGGGCCGCAACGGCGATGCCGACCGGCGTGAGCACGAGCATGGTGGGCAAGAGCGGCACGCGCAACAGCGCGATGGCGATGAAACCCAGCAATGCAATCACGGCAGCGGCCGGGTCGCGGCGCAGCGGCAGCACGATCTTCGCGGCCATGGCGATCAGCAGCCCGGCTGCCGCGGCGGCGAGGCCGACGAACAGGTGCCGCACGTGCGGATCGTTCTGCGTGCGCTCGTAGAGCACGCCCAGCCCGATCACGACGAGCGACGGCCCGGCGATCAGCCCGAGCAGCCCGGCGAGGGCGCCGCGCCAGCCCCTGAAGCGCATGCCTACCGCCACCGAAAGGTTGATCACGTTGCCGCCAGGCAGGAATTGGCACAGGCCGAGGAGGTCAGTGAATTCGGCGGCCGAGAGCCAGCGGCGCTGCTCGACGATGGCGCGGCGCGCGAGCGGCAGCGCGCCGCCGAAGGACGTGAAGCCGAGGCCGAGAAAGCCGAGGAACAGATCACGTACGCTGGGTGTGCCGGGCGCGTCGTCTGCGGGGATGGCGTTGGCCTCGGAGGTGGAGGAGGCGGGATGTTGTTTCATGCGAAGACCTCGATGGCAAGCTCGAAGCGTAGCGCCGAACTTCCCTCGCTCAAAACGATTTCTCGGCCGGGTTCTTGTGACCTAGAATCACAAGCATGGCTCGCTCCCTTCCTCCCTTTCCCGCGCTGCGCGCGTTCGAAGCCGCGGCGCGGCACAACAGCTTCACCGCCGCGGCGGCCGAGCTCCATGTGACTCACGGTGCAATCAGTCGCCAGGTTGCGGCGCTGGAGGCGTGGGTGGGCGTGCAGGTGTTTCATCGGCACGGCAAGCGCGTCGCCCTGACCGAGGACGGGCGGCGCTATCTCGGAGCCGTGCAGGGGGCGTTCGACAGCATCGCGCGCGCCACGGCGGAGCTGCGCGATACCGGCGTCGTCCACGTGCTGCGCGTGAATGCGCTGCCCACGTTCGCCATGAAGTGGCTGCTGCCGCGTCTTTCGCAATTCCAGCGTCTCGCGCCCAACGTGGAATTGCGCCTTGCCACGTCGAACGGGCCTGTCGAGACGCTCGATGCGTTCGATGTCGCCGTGCGGCGCGGACCGGCGCATTGGCCGGACTGTGCGAGCGGCTATTTTCTCGACGAAACAGAGTTGCCGGTGTGCAGTCCGGCGCTATTGAAGCGTGCGCCGATCCAGTGCGCCAACGATCTCGCGCGCCACGTCCTGCTGCATTCGGACACGCGCCCCGATGCGTGGCGCACGTGGCTCGCCGCCGCCGGCGTCACGGCCAAGTGCAGGAAGAAGCAGTCGTTCGACCATTTCTATCTGGCCTTGCAGGCCGCGGAGGACGGGCTCGGTGTGGCGCTTGGACCGCTGCCGTTGCTGGATGACGAGCTGGCTTCGGGGCGTCTCGTCGCGCCGCTTGCCGGCCCGCATCTGGACGCGCGTGGCTACTGGTGGGTTGCGCGGCGCGAGGTGGCGGACGTGCCCGTCGTCGCGCAGTTTTGCCGGTGGCTAGAGGAGCAGGCTAGCGCGCTGCCGGGCAGCATGAGCGCAACGGGCTGAGTTGAGGGGGTGAATTGAGGCCGGGCATGCAAGTCGCGCGCCTGAAAGCCCGAAGAAAGTTTTGCGCATGTGCCGTGCCTGCGCGGCGCGGCACATGCAAGCGCTGCGAAGTCAGCGCGTCAGGCGGGTTGTGCAGCGCACTCGCGCGCGGGCGCGAGGCGCCGGCACGCGAGCGACGTCGAACATCAAAGATAGAACATGCGGTCTTCGTCGGGCTCGGGGCGGCTCGGGTGTTCCTTCTCCGGTTCCTCGCCGCTGTCCTCGTAGAACTTGAGCACGGCTTCGAGTACCTGGTCGGGGTCGTCGATCACCTGCATCAGGTCCATGTCTTCCGGATTGATCAGACCCATCGGCACGAGCGCCGAGCGGAACCAGTCGAGCAGCCCCTTCCAGAAATCCGCGCCCACCAGAATGATGGGCACGTGGCGCGACTTCTTGGTCTGGATGAGCGTGAGCACCTCGGCCAGTTCGTCGAGCGTGCCGAAGCCGCCCGGCATCACGATCACGGCATCCGAGTTCTTGACGAAGGTGACCTTGCGCGTGAAGAAATGGCGAAAGCGCAGCGAGATGTCCTGCCACTGGTTGCCCGATTGCTCGTGCGGCAACTCGATGTTCAGGCCCACGGAAGGCGACTTGCCCGCGTGCGCGCCCTGGTTGGCGGCTTCCATGATGCCGGGGCCGCCGCCCGAGATCACGGCGAAGCCCGCGTCCGAGACTTTGCGCGCGATCGTTTTGGCGAGCTGGTAGTACGGCGAGTCCGGTTTCAGGCGGGCAGAACCGTAGATGCTGACCGCTGGCCGGATCTCGGACAGGTATTCGGTCGCCTCGATAAACTCTGCCATAATCGTGAACATCTGCCACGATGCGCGCGCCTTCTTGGCCGTTGCGCGCTCTTGATCTGCGAGTGAACGCAGACTCGGAATCACTTTTCTCTTGTCCATAATGCCTGAAGAACTACGCGTGGATACAAAGCTACAGCAACAAACCGGGCTGGAAGGTAAGACCCTGCTGCTGGTCGACGGTTCTAGCTACCTCTATCGTGCCTTCCATGCAATGCCTGATCTGCGCGGTCCAGACGGCGAACCGACAGGTGCGCTATACGGCATCATCAATATGCTGCGCCGCATGCGCAAGGACGTTACGGCAGAGTATAGCGCGTGCGTGTTCGATGCAAAGGGCAAGACGTTTCGTGACGACTGGTATCCCGAGTACAAGGCGAACCGGCCATCCATGCCCGAGCCGCTCGCGGCGCAAATCGCGCCTATCCACGAGGCCGTGCGCTCGCTCGGCTGGCCGCTCCTGATGATCGAAGGCGTCGAGGCCGACGACGTGATCGGCACGCTCGCAAGCCAGGCGGAAAAGCTCGGCATGAAGGTGGTCGTGTCCACGGGCGACAAGGACCTTGCGCAGCTCGTGACCGACCACGTCACGCTCATCAACACGATGACCAACGAGATGCTCGACCGCGAAGGCGTGATCGCGAAGTTCGGCGTGCCGCCGGAGCGCATCGTCGACTATCTCTCGCTGATCGGCGACACGGTGGACAACGTGCCGGGCGTGAACAAGTGCGGCCCGAAGACGGCGGTGAAGTGGCTCACGCAATACGGCACGCTCGACGGCATCGTCGAGCATGTGGATGAAATCAAGGGCGCCGTCGGTGGCTATCTGCGCGAAGCGCTCGACTTCCTGCCGATGGCGAAGAAGCTCGTCACGGTAGAGACCGCTTGCAATCTCGCGCCGCACCTCGAATCGATCGAGGCGTCGCTCGCCACGCGTCCCGAAGCACTCGAAGACCTGCGCGATATCTTCGCGCGCCACGGCTTCAAGACCTGGCTGCGTGAGGCGAACGACGCCATTCAGAACGGGACCGTGGCTGCGCCCACGGCCACGGCGACAGCGGCCACAGCGGAGAAGGCGCCCGAGAAGGACGCGAACGTGCAGCCCGCATTGTTCGTCGACGCGCCGCGCCACTACGACACGATCCAGACATGGGATCAGTTCGACGCGTGGCTCAGGAAGATCGAAGCGGCAGAGCTCACCGCGTTCGACACGGAAACCACCGCGCTCGATCCGATGGTGGCGAAGCTCGTGGGCATGTCGTTCTCCACCGAGCCTGGCAGCGCCGCGTATCTGCCGCTAGCGCATCGCGGGCCCGACGCTCCCGAGCAACTGCCGCTCGACGAAGTGCTCGCACGCCTGAAGCCGTGGCTCGAAAGCGAGCAGCACAAGAAGGTCGGCCAGCACATGAAGTACGACGAGCAGGTGCTCGCGAACTATGGCATCGAGCTGAACGGCGTCGAATTCGACACGCTGCTCGAATCGTACGTGCTCGAATCGCATCGCACGCACGACATGGACAGCCTCGCGCTGCGCCATCTCGGCATCAAGACGATCAAGTACGAGGAGGTCGCGGGCAAGGGCGCGCAGCAGATCGGCTTCGACGAAGTGGCGCTCGAGCAGGCCGCCGAATACGCAGCCGAAGACGCCGATGTCACGCTGCAACTGCACCTCGCGCTCTATCCGCAGATCGTGCCCGAGAAGGGCCTCGATTACGTGTATCGCGAGATCGAATTGCCCACCTCGCGCGTGCTGCGCAAGATGGAGCGCAATGGCGTCCTGATCGACACGGAGCGGCTTGAGAAGCAGAGCGCCGAGATCGCGGTGCGGCTCGTCGAGCTCGAACAGCAGGCCTACGCGCTCGCGGGCGGCGAGTTCAATCTCGGCTCGCCCAAGCAGATCGGCCAGATCTTTTTCGAGAAGCTGCAACTGCCGGTCGTGAAGAAGACGCCGAGCGGTGCGCCGTCCACCGACGAAGAGGTGCTGCAAAAGCTCGCCGAGGACTACCCGCTGCCCAAGCTGCTGCTCGAGCATCGCGGTCTTGCCAAGCTCAAGTCCACCTACACCGACAAGCTGCCGCGCATGGTCAACGCGCAAACGGGTCGTGTCCACACGAACTACGCGCAGGCGGTGGCGGTCACGGGCCGGCTCGCCTCGAACGACCCGAATCTGCAGAACATTCCGGTGCGCACGGGTGAAGGCCGGCGCATTCGCGAGGCGTTCATCGCGCCGCCGGGCTGCAAGATCGTGTCCGCCGATTATTCGCAGATCGAACTGCGCATCATGGCGCACATCTCGGGCGACGAGTCATTGCTCGAGGCGTTCAAGCGCGGCGACGACATTCACCGCGCGACGGCGGCGGAAGTGTTCGGCGTGACGCCGCTCGAAGTGAGCAACGACCAGCGGCGCATCGCCAAGGTCATCAACTTCGGGCTGATCTACGGCATGAGCGCGTTTGGCCTTGCCTCGAATCTCGGCATCACGCGTGATGCGGCCAAGCTCTATATCGACCGCTATTTCGCGCGTTATCCGGGGGTGGCGCGCTATATGGACGAGACCCGCATGGACGCGAAATCGCGCGGCTATGTCGAGACCGTATTCGGCCGCCGCCTGTGGCTACCCGAGATCAACGGCGGCAACGGTCCGCGCCGCCAGGCCGCCGAGCGCGCCGCCATCAACGCGCCGATGCAGGGCACGGCCGCCGATCTCATCAAGCTTTCGATGATCGCCGTGCAGCAGTGGCTCGACAAGCGCAAGATCGCCACGAAGATGATCATGCAGGTCCACGATGAACTGGTGCTCGAAGTGCCCGACGACGAACTCGCCGAAGTGCGCAAGTGCTTGCCGGAACTGATGTGCTCGGTGGCGAAGCTGAAGGTGCCGCTCGTGGCCGAAGTGGGTGTGGGTGCGAACTGGGAAGAAGCGCACTGAGGGTGCACGCGGGGGATGCAGAGCGCGCGCACGGACAGGCCGTAACCGCAGCCGCGCCGTTGCGCAAGCGGCCGGAGCAGATGTCGCTAATGCGCACCGCGCGTCTTGCCGCGGTGCGCAGCGTCAGCCGACAATGAGCCGGAGACCGACGCCGCGCTGCCTGTGAGCGCCGATATTGAATATCGGATCAGCGTCGGATGTTCTATCGCCTGTCGACATGCACGGAGAGTCTATGCACCGCTTTATCGTTGTGGGAGGAGGCGCCGGAGGCCTCGAGCTGGCAACACGGCTAGGCGATCGTTACGGCGAAAGGCGTGCGAAGCGCGGCCGGCCGCGCGCCGCCGTCACGCTGGTCGACCGCAACCCGACGCATATCTGGAAACCGCTCCTGCATGAAGTCGCGGCGGGCAGCATGGACCCGTTCACGCAAGAGCTCGAGTACGCGGCGCAGGCGCGCTGGCACGGCTTCGAATTCCAGCAGGGCGAGCTGACCGGGCTCGACCGCGCGGCGAAGCGCATCACACTCGGCGCGGTGCAGGACGAAGACGGTGGCGAGATGCTGCCCGAGCGCGTGCTCGAATACGACACGCTCGTGCTCGCGATCGGCAGCACGACGCACTTCTTTGGCGTGCAGGGCGCGGCGGAAAACTCCATCGCGCTCGACACCGTCGAGCAGGCCGAGCGTTTTCGCAAGCGCCTCATCGCGGCGTGCATGCGCGCGGAGCATCAGGAGCCGGAGCCCTGGATTCATGGTCAGCACGATCACGAAGGCAACGAAGTGCCGCGCGTGCAGATCGCGATCGTCGGCGCGGGTGCGACGGGCGTCGAGCTTTCCGCCGAGCTGCGCAACACCGCGCAGGTGCTCTCGGCCTATGGCCTGCACAAACTCGATCCGAGTCGTGATGTGGGCATCGTGCTGATCGAATCGGGCCCGCGCATTCTGCCCGCGTTGGCCGAGCGCGTTTCTTCGGCCACTACGGAGCTGCTGCGCAAGCTGGGCGTGCGGATCATGACCGGCGAGCGCGTGATCGACGTGGCGCCGGGCGTCGTGCGCACGGCGAGCGGCAAAACCGTGCGCGCGGACCTCACCGTGTGGGCCGCGGGCATCAAGGCGCCGGCGGTGCTCTCGGAGCTCGACGGCCTGCCCGTCAACCGGCTCGGTCAGTTGATCGTGCGCCGCACGCTGCAAACCGAAATCGACGATAACGTTTTTGCGCTAGGTGACTGCGCCGCCTGCGATTGGCCCGGCCACGAACGTGGCGTGCCGCCGCGCGCGCAGTCCGCACACCAGCAGGCCTCGTTCCTGTTTCAATCGATGGGCGACCTGCTCGCGGGGAAGCCGCTGCCGGAGTTCACGTATCGCGACTTCGGCTCGCTCGTCTCGCTCGGCCACTTCAGCGCGGTCGGCAACCTGATGGGCGGGCTGATCGGCGGGAGCATGCTGATCGAAGGGCTCTTCGCCCGCTTCATGTACATGTCGCTGTACCGGCTGCATATCGCGGCGCTGCACGGCTATGCGCGCATGGTGCTCGATACCTTTGCGCACTGGCTGCGGCGCACGACGCTGCCGCGCGTGAAGCTGCACTGATGCGGATGATGCGCCGGAGTTTAACGGCTCCGGCGCTGCGCCGGTTCGTGCGGTTCTCTTGTGTCGTCCTTTCGAAAGGAGCGTCGCATGCTCAAACCTGAAGTCGACAGCCTCGTCTCGCACGTGCCGTTCGACCGGCGCACCTTCATCAAGGCCGCGCTCGGCAGCGGTTTTGCCGCAGCCGTGCTGCCAGTCTCCGCACAAACGATCCACACGGACAGCGTGGGCCTCGAAGCCGGCGAGATCGCGTTCGAGTCGAGCGGCACGCTGATTCCGGCCTACCGCGCGCAGCCGCGCGGCAAGACCCATCTGCCGGTGATCATCGTGATTCACGAGATTTTTGGCGTGCACGAGCATATCGCCGATGTGTGCCGGCGCTTCGCGAAGCTCGGCTATCTGGCCATCGCACCGAATTTTTTCGAGCGCGAAGGCGATGCGTCCGCGTATCAGACGATTCAGCAGATCGACCAGAACATCGTGAGCAAGGTACCCGACGCGCAGGTGCTCGGCGACATCGACGCTGCGCTCGTCTGGGCTGGCCAGAATGGCGGCGACCTCAAGCGCGTGGGGATCAACGGGTTCTGCTGGGGCGGCATCTACGCGTGGCTCTATGCCGAGCGCAATCCGCGTGTGAAGGCTGTCGTGTCGTGGTACGGACGTGTGGCTGGCGCTCGCACCGCGAACTCTCCGCAGAATCCGCTCGATCTTGTGGGCAATCTGCAAGTGCCGGTGCTGGGGCTCTACGGTCTTCAGGACAAAAGCATTCCGCAGGACTCGCTCGAGCAGATGAAGGCGGCCATCGCGCAAGGCCCGCAGGGCGGGCGCGGCTCGCAGTTCGTCGTGTATGACGACGCGGGCCATGCGTTTTTCGCGGACTACCGGCCGAGCTATCGCAAGGCCGATGCGGAAGATGGCTGGAAGCGCACGATTGCGTGGTTCAAGGAGCACGGCGTCGGCTGAGGCCGGCGCCGTGCCTCATGTGGCTCAGGGGTTCGGGCCCGTCGCCACGGGCCGTTTCGGGTCCGAGCACCACTCGCTCCACGAGCCCCCATAGAGTGCCGCGCCATGCATGCCGGCGATCTCCATCGCCAGCGCGTTATGGCAGGCCGTCACGCCCGAGCCGCATTGCAGCACCACGTGCTCGGGCGTCTTGCCCGGCAGCAGCGCGCCGAATTCGTCGCGCAGCGTGTGAGCGGACTTGAAGCGGCCGTCGGGCGTGAGATTGTCCACGAAGTAACGGTTGATCGCGCCGGGGATATGGCCACCCACGGGATCGATCGTTTCGTTCTCGCCGCGATAGCGGTCGGCGGCGCGCGCATCGACCACCGTGAGCTCGTGCGTCGCGAGGTTGCGCTCGACGGCCTGCGCGTCCACTGTCACCTGCAGCGGCGCCCCGGCCTTGAAGGTGCCTTGCGTGCCTGCCGGCACATCCTTCGAGAGCGGGAAACCGGCCGCCTGCCAGGCATGCAGGCCGCCGTCGAGCACGGCGACCGAATCGTGTCCGAGCCAGCGCAGCAGCCACCACAGGCGTGCCGCGTACCGGCCGTCCTGTTCGTCGTAGGCGACCACTTGCTGACCCGCGTTGAGCCCCCAGCTCATGAGCGTGGCGACGAGCGACGCGCGATCGGGCAGCGGATGACGCCCGTTCTTGCCGGTCTTCGGACCCGAGAGGTCGCGGTCGAGGTGCAGATAGCGCGCGCCCGGCAGATGGCCGGCGGCGTAGGCGGTTTCGCCCGCGGCGGGGTTCGCGAGGTCGAAGCGGCAGTCGAAGACGAGCACGCTGCCGGGCGCCGCGGTGAGGCGCTCGTGCAGGTTGGTGGCCGAGATCAGCGTGGTGTAGTGGGTGTGGGGCATGACGGCTCCTTGAATCGTGCATGGCCGGCGATTCGCAGTGGTCTTTGCCGTGCCGGCCCGATGCCGTCAGTCTAAACAAAAAGACGGGCCGAAGCCCGTCTTTCCGTGATGCGTTGCCTGCCCGCGAATCAAGCGCTCAGATCGTGCCGAGCTCGCGGCGCAGGAACTCGTGGAAGTGCTGCATGCCGTCTTCCATCGGGCTCTGGTACGGGCCGACTTCCGAGACGCCCCGCTCGAAGAGCGCGCGGCGGCCGGCGTCCATGCGCTCGGCGATCTCGTCGTCCTCGACGGCCGTTTCCATATAGGCGGCACGCTCGGCCTCGACGAACTCGCGCTCGAACAGCGCGATTTCCTCGGGGTAATAGAACTCGACGATGTTCGTCGTCTTCTGCGTGCCCTGCGGAATGAGCCAGGAGCAGACGAGCACGTGCGGATACCACTCGATCATCAGACCGGGGTAGTACACCATCCAGATCGCGCCGAACTCCGGCGGCACGCCGTTACGGAAGCGCAGGACCTCGTCGTGCCACTTGCGATAGGTGGGGCTGCCAGGCTTGCCGAGATGGTTGTGCACGCCCACCGTCTGGACGCTGTACCATTCGCCGAACTCCCACTGCAGGTCGTCGCACGACACGAAGTTGCCGAGACCCGGATGGAACGGCACGACGTGGTAGTCCTCCAGATAGACCTCGATGAATGTCTTCCAGTTGTAGTTGCACTCGTGGATCTCGACGTGATCGAACATATAGTCCGTAAAGTCGAGATGTTTGGCCGGCCCAAGGCGTGCAAGATCGCGGGCGACATCGCGCCCGGCTGACTCGAAGAGCAGGCCGTTCCACTTTTGCAGCGGCGTGCTGCTCAGGTTCAGGCAGGGCTTGTCCGCGAAATGCGGCGCGCCGAGCAGTTCGCCCTTGAGGTCATAGGTCCAGCGATGCAGCGGACATACAATATTGTCTGCCGTGCCGCGACCGTTTAGCATGATGGCCTGGCGGTGGCGGCAGACGTTCGAGAGCAGCTCGATCTCGTTGCTTTTGTTGCGAACGAGCACGCGACCCTCTTTCTCGCTGGGCAGCGCAAAATAATTCCCCGCTTCGGGCACCATCAATTCGTGGCCGACGTAGCGAGGACCTTTCTGGAAAAGCGTTTCGATCTCGCGCTTGAGAAGCGCTTCGTCAAAGTAAGCCGTGACTGGCAGCTGACTATGAATGGACTTCAGCTGCAATGCATTGCTCAGATTGGACATTCCCACTCCCGATGAAGACGTGAAAGCAGTGAACAACCCAACCATCGAAGATTCGATTTAGGGAGCCGGAGATTATAGCCTGATTGCATCCGGCGGGCTAGCTAAGTTGCTGATTTTTGCAGGAATTGCGTCAAGAAACCGCCAGGAATGCGGTATAAACCGCGACAATAAAGCGCAAAATGCGGCCTTCCGGCACCGATTCGGGCAAACCCCTGGCGTGTGGCCGGCAGGGTACACGCGCCGGCGAGCGGGGCGGTTGGGGGGCTTTTGCCGTAGAATGTCCGCCTTGTTTCATTTTGGCGACCACCCATGGCGAAATCCGCATCGAAAGACCGCGCCGGCGCGGACAAAGGCGCCGAAGCAGGCGCGGATGAGGCGTCTCTCGCCGGCCTGCCGCAGAGCTACGAGGCAGGCCTCGCCGAGCTCGACGCGCTGGTGGCGCGCATGGAAGGCGGCAGCTTGAGTCTCGAGGAGTCGCTGGCTGCCTACCGCCGCGGCGCCGTACTGGTGAAGTTCTGCCAGCAGCAACTCGAAAAGGTTGAACAACAGGTGCGCGTGCTCGACGGCGAAACGCTGCGGCCCGTGCCCCTCAATACGACAGGCAGTTCCGCCGCTGGCGGAGACGACGACGATCTATGACATTTGACCAATGGACCCGGCAGGTGCTTGACCGGGTCGAAAGCGCGCTCGATCACTATTTGCCGGCAGCCGACGTGCAGCCTGCCCCGTTGCACGACGCCATGCGCTATGCCGTGCTCGGCGGCGGCAAGCGCGTGCGCCCGCTGCTGTGCCATGCTGCGGGCGAACTGACGAACGCGGCGCCCGAGGCGCTCGACGCGGCGGCGTGCGCGCTGGAGATGATTCACGTCTACTCGCTCGTGCATGACGACATGCCTTGCATGGACGACGACGACATGCGTCGTGGCAAACCCACCGTACACGTCAAATATGACGAACCGACGGCGCTGCTGGTCGGCGACGCGCTGCAATCGCAGGCCTTCATCACGCTAACGTCCGATGTGTCGGGGTTGGGTGACTCGGCTCAGCGCCAGGCCTCGCTCGTGCGCGAACTCGCGCTCGCGAGCGGCTCGATCGGCATGGCCGGCGGCCAGGCGATCGATCTCGCGAGCGTGGGTCACTCGCTCACGCGCGAGCAGCTCGAAACGATGCACCGTCTGAAGACCGGCGCGCTGCTGCGCGCCGCGGTGCGCATGGGTGCGCTGGCGGGCGAAACGCCCTCGGCCGACGCGCTCGCCGCGCTTGATCAGTACGCAGCGGCCGTGGGCCTCGCTTTCCAGGTGGTGGACGACATTCTCGACGTCACCGCCGACTCGGCCACGCTGGGCAAGACCGCCGGCAAGGACGCGAAGGACGGCAAGCCGACCTACGTGTCGATCATCGGCCTTGATGCCTCGCGTGTGCTCGCGCAGCAGTTGCGTGAGAACGCACATGCGGCGCTTGAACCGTTCGGCGCGCGCGCGCAGCGCCTCGCCGAACTCGCTGATCTGGTTGTGAACCGGGTGAGCTGATTGCGCCAACCCGCCCACGCGCATGAACGGGAATTC
This sequence comes from Paraburkholderia pallida, assembly GCF_004524855.1. Classification (NCBI taxonomy): domain Bacteria; kingdom Pseudomonadati; phylum Pseudomonadota; class Betaproteobacteria; order Burkholderiales; family Burkholderiaceae; genus Paraburkholderia; species Paraburkholderia pallida. The sequence goes on from NZ_CP038149.1 coordinate 55,014, forward strand.
ATGCGCGGACAGAAGTGCGGGAGCGCTCGATTTCCTACAATGGAACGACGATGTACGACTTGCTGAAAACCATTGACGACCCGGCGGATTTGCGCCGCCTCGATCGCCGCCAGTTGCAACCGCTCGCCGACGAACTGCGTGCCTTCGTTCTCGACAGCGTCTCGCAAACGGGCGGCCACTTGTCGTCCAACCTCGGTACGGTCGAGTTGACGATCGCGCTGCACTACGTGTTCGACACGCCGCGCGACCGCATCGTCTGGGACGTGGGCCATCAGACCTATCCGCACAAGATCCTGACGGGCCGCCGCGACCAGATGTCGACGCTGCGCCAGCTCGGCGGCATCTCCGGCTTTCCGAAGCGTGACGAGTCCGAGTACGACACGTTCGGCACCGCCCACTCGAGCACCTCGATCTCGGCGGCGCTCGGCATGGCCGTCGCGAGCAAGCTCAAGGGCGATAACGCCATGGGCATCGCCGTGATCGGTGACGGCGCAATGACCGCCGGCATGGCCTTCGAGGCGATGAACAACGCGGGCGTGGAAGACGACGTGCCGCTGCTCGTCATCCTCAACGACAACGACATGTCGATTTCGCCGCCGGTCGGCGCGCTCAATCGCCATCTCGCGCGCCTCATGTCGGGCCGCTTCTACGCCGCCGCGCGTGCGGGCGTGGAACGCGTGCTGCGCCATGCGCCGCCGGTGCTCGACCTCGCGCGCAAGCTCGAAGAGCACGCGAAGGGCATGATCGTGCCGGCCACGCTGTTCGAAGAGTTCGGCTTCAACTACATCGGGCCGATCGACGGTCACGATCTGGACTCGCTGATCCCCACGCTGCAGAACATCAAGGAGTTGCGCGGTCCGCAATTCCTGCACGTGGTGACGAAGAAGGGCCAGGGCTACAAGCTCGCCGAAGCCGACCCGGTCCTGTACCACGGCCCCGGCAAGTTCAATCCGGCCGAAGGCATCAAGCCGTCGACCACGCCTGCGAAGAAGACCTACACGCAGGTCTTCGGCGAATGGCTGTGCGACGCGGCCGAGCTCGACTCGCGCGTGATCGGCATCACGCCGGCCATGCGCGAAGGCTCGGGCATGGTCGAGTTCGAGAAGCGCTTCCCGGACCGCTACTACGACGTTGGCATTGCCGAGCAGCATGCGGTGACGTTCGCGGGCGGTATCGCGGCCGAAGGCTTGAAGCCGGTCGTCGCGATCTACTCGACCTTCCTGCAGCGCGCCTACGACCAGCTGATTCACGACGTGGCGCTGCAGAACCTGCCCGTGGTGTTCGCGATCGACCGCGCGGGCCTCGTCGGCGCGGACGGAGCGACGCACGCGGGCGCCTACGACCTCGCGTTCATGCGCTGCATCCCGAACATGATGGTCATGGCAGCATCGGACGAAAACGAATGCCGCCAGATGCTCTACACGGCGCTCCAGCAGGACTGCCCGACGGCCGTGCGCTACCCGCGCGGCGCGGGTACGGGCGTCGCGACCGTCAAGCAGATGGCCGCGCTGCCGGTGGGCAAGGGCGAAGTGCGCCGCGAGAGCAATGCGCCGGCAGGCCAGCGCGTGGCGATCCTCGCGTTCGGCACGATGGTTGCGCCGGCACTGGCCGCTGCACAGGAGCTGGACGCCACCGTGGCGAACATGCGCTTCGTGAAGCCGCTCGATGCGGAGCTTGTGCGCCAGCTTGCCGAGACGCACGATTACCTCGTGACGGTCGAGGAAGGCTGCATCATGGGCGGCGCGGGCTCGGCCTGCGTGGAAGCCCTCCTTGAAAGTGGGGTTATCAAGCCCGTACTACAATTGGGCCTCCCCGACCGCTTCATCGACCACGGCGACCCGGTCAAGCTGCTGGCGGGCGTTGGCCTCGACGCGGCAGGGATCGCGAAGTCGATTCGCGAGCGTTTTCTCGACAAAGCCGCGAGCGCGTCCGGCAAGTCGGTGATGCGCGTCGCCTGAGTGGGATTAGCGCCTCGCGGCGCGGCCAGCCTCGTCTGAGCAGGCAGGCCGCGAGCCGCGGCAGTCCACTTCAAAATTGAACCGGCGGCCGGGTTGCGTACCCGGTTTCGCCAGCCAGCGCCGGCTCTTGCCGGCGCTTGCCATTTGCGCGCCGCAAGTTTGGCGCGGCCTGAGGACAAGAACATGAATCAGATGAACCCGGCCTTCGTGATGCCGGACGTCCAGAGCTCCGTCGATACCCGTCAGATCCCGATCCAGCGCGTGGGCGTGAAGGGCGTGCGCCATCCGCTTACGGTCAAGACCGGCGCGGGCGACGTCCAGCCGAGCGTCGGCACGTGGAACCTCGACGTTCATCTGCCGGCGGACCAGAAGGGCACGCACATGTCGCGCTTCGTGGCGCTGCTCGAAGAGAACCGGGCGCCGCTCGAACCGGCGACGTTTCGCACGATGCTGGCCGCGATGCTCGATAAGCTCGAGTCGCAGGCGGGCCGCATCGAGGTCTCGTTCCCGTACTTCGTGAAGAAGGTCGCGCCGGTGTCGGGCGTGGAAAGTCTGTTGGACTACGAAGTGACGCTCACGGGCGATGTGCGCAATGGCGAGACGCGCCTTTCGCTGAAGGTGCTCGTGCCGGTGACGAGCCTGTGCCCGTGCTCGAAGAAGATTTCGCAGTATGGTGCGCACAACCAGCGCTCGCACGTGACGATCGATGCCGAGCTCGCGGGCGACCTGCCCGTGGAAGACCTCATTCGCATCGCCGAGGAAGAAGCGTCGTGCGAACTGTGGGGCCTGCTCAAGCGTCCGGACGAGAAGTTCGTGACGGAGCGCGCGTACGAGAATCCGAAGTTCGTCGAGGATCTGGTGCGCGACGTAGCCGTGCGCCTGAACGCCGATGCGCGCGTGCTTGCCTATACGCTCGAAGCCGAGAACTTCGAGTCGATCCATAACCACAGCGCGTATGCCGTGATCGAGCACGACAAGCGCGCGGCGGGGTGATCGACACGCCGGCACGCGTTAGTTGATTCGATTGCGCGGCGCAGATCGGTGGAGATTGCAACCGCTTACGAAGCGTTCTTCATCGTCTGAATGTCTGAAGCGGAAACATGTCGACGGCAGCTTGTCTGGGCAAGCTGCCGTTTGTATTGGTGAACCTATCCAGCCAGGCTGGGGTACACCCGCTTTGCCTGGTTATCCTGACATTATTTTCTTCTGTTTCTCATCAGGCAGATCGCTCTATCGCCAGCGCGGCAATAACGCTGCGCGAATATGCGGCGATTAATTGAGGTGTGGCAATACCGAGGTCTACCTTCGCCGTTATAACTTCACTGCAACGTGACCTTATAACGAGTCGGCACACGTTACTCGCGAACGATGGCCGATCCATCTACAAGAAGATGACGAAGGAGACAGAATGCGCTTTTGCAGAAAGAGCATTTGCGGTACGGCGTTGATGCTGGCGGCGGTTGGCGCGAATGCGCAATCGAGCGTCACGCTCTATGGCATCGCGGACGCGTTTGTCCAGTTCCTCAACAATGACGGCAAGCAATCCTGGTCGCAGCGCGGCGGCGGAAGCACGCCGTCGCGTTTCGGCTTGAAAGGCACGGAGGACCTTGGCGGCGGGCTGAAAGCCATATTTACACTCGAGAATGGTTTCAACATCAACAATGGCACCGGCTTTGCCGATACGGGCGCCATGTTCTATCGCCAGTCGTGGGTGGGGCTGACACACGAGCAATACGGCACGCTCACGTTCGGCCGCCAGTACCAGCCGACTTTCTGGGTGCTCTACCCAGGCGACCCGTTTTTCGCCAATGAAGTGATCTCGCTGCTGGCCGCGGCCGGTAATGTCGTCGACCGCAATACGATCGGCATGCAGTCCAGCGGCGGGCGGTCGAGCAACTCGGTCGTGTACAAGTCGCCGAAGCTCAATGGGCTCCAGTTGCTGGCCATGTACGCGTTCCAGTCCAGCGTGTCGCAGCCTGCGCCGCAAACGAACGGCAATCTCATCGATATCGCCGCGACCTGGTCGGGCTATGGCCTGAATGCGGGGATTGCATATCAATACCAGCATCCGGGCACCAGGACCCTGGCCAGCTTGCCTTCGGTCCTCAATACGGTTGGAACCGAGCATTTCAATACTGCGGTCGCTTATCAAATCGGCATCGTCAACCTGCAGTTTCTCTATGGCTATCACCGTGCGAAGCATGACGATTCGAGCCCGCTCGCGACCCAGCTCCTGGCCGTGCATCCCTATAGCGTGATGCAAGCCGGCGCCACGATTCAAGCCACCACGGCGGACACGATCGAAATCGCCGGCCTGCAACGCGTCGTGCGCGGTGTGCATGACAATAGCTGGGCAGTGCAACTGGGCATCGACCACAGTCTTTCGAAACGGACGGCCGTCTATGCGCGCGCGGGCTACATGAAGAACAATGGCTCGGCCACGATGAGCTGGTCGGGTGTCGCCGTCACGACGCCGGGCACGAAGCAAACGCTCGCGGTCCTTGGTGTGACGCAGCGCTTCTGACGCAGAGTCTTTCGACGATCTCCGGCTCGCCACAAGGCCGCCGCGGGCGAGTCTCGTGTCGCTGTGGCTTGTTTGTGCCGCTGGCGAGTTTCTGCCGGGCAGCGTGCGATAGCGCTGGTGAACCCGTGAACCCGCTATCGGGTGTCCTGCGCGAGCGACGCCAGATCCCAGCGTGGCTTCACCGTGAACGCGTAGTCGCGCGTGGCCTGCTCGGGCCAGCGCGCGAGGCGCAGCGCGCCCGCGAGCGCGATCATCGCGCCGTTGTCGGTGCACAGCGAGAGATCGGGGTAGTGGACTTCGAAGCCGCGTTTTTGCGCGGCTGCCGAAAGCGTCTCGCGCAACTGCTTGTTCGCGCCCACGCCGCCAGCCACCACGAGGCGCTTCATCTTCGTGCGCTTGAGCGCGGCGATCGACTTGGCGGCGAGCACTTCGACGGCGGCGTCCACGAAGCCGCGCGCGATATCGGCCTTGCCCTGCTCGCAGATGTTCGTGCCGAGCTTCTTCACCTGCGTGAGCACGGCTGTCTTGAGGCCGCTGAAGCTGAAGTCGAGATCGCCCGAATGCAGCATCGGGCGCGGCAGCTCGACGGCGCCCGGCGTGCCGAATTCGGCGAGGCGCGAGACTTCCGGGCCGCCCGGATAGCCGAGGCCGAGCAGCTTGGCGGTCTTGTCGAAGGCTTCGCCCGCGGCGTCGTCGAGCGTTTCACCGAGCGTCTCGTAGACACCCACGTCGGTCACGCGCATCAACTGCGTGTGGCCGCCCGAGACGAGCAGCGCGACGAAGGGAAAGGGCGGCGGCGCATCGACGAGCAGCGGCGAGAGCAGATGCCCTTCGAGATGGTGAATGCCGACGGTCGGCCGGTTCCACGCCATGGCGAGCGCGTTGGCGACGCTCGCGCCCACCAGCAGCGCGCCGGCGAGCCCGGGGCCTTGCGTGAAGGCGATGGCGTCGATGTCGCTGCGCGCGGCGCCGCTCTTCGCGAGCACTTCCTCGAGCAGCGGCAGCGCGCGGCGGATATGGTCGCGCGAGGCGAGTTCGGGCACGACGCCGCCGTATTCGCGGTGCATGGCGATCTGCGAGTGCAGGGCGTGTGCGAGCAGGCCGCGCTCGCTGTCGTAGAGTGCGAGGCCGGTTTCGTCGCAGGAGCTTTCGATGCCGAGAACGAGCATGGTGTGGCGTGCGGCGGCGCCCCGACTGGCAAGACGAGCCAGGCGAAAACCGTCGCTGAATCAAAGTGAAAGGCGAACTTCAAAGTATAGCAGCGCGGGCAAAACCCGGCTCGCCGCGCCCGGCGCGCGGAGAAGCCGACGAGGCGCCGCCAGGGCGCCACCCCGGCGGGATGCACAGGTAGAATGCGCGCCATGGAATCCTTCGATATCGCCGTGATCGGCGCAGGGGCGGCCGGCATGATGTGCGCGGCGGTGGCCGGTCAGCAGGGCCGCCGCGTGACGCTGATCGATCACGCGCCGCGCCTTGCGGAAAAAATCCGCATCTCGGGCGGCGGCCGCTGCAACTTCACGAATCTGCACGCGAGCCCCGCGAACTATCTCTCGAACAACCCGCATTTCTGCCGCTCCGCGCTCGCGCGCTATACGCCGCGCGACTTCCTCGCGCTGCTGCGCCAGCATCGCGTGACCTGGCATGAGAAGCACAAGGGGCAGCTCTTTTGCGACCAGTCGAGCGAGGCGATCATCGACGTGCTGCGCGCCGAGTGCGACGCCGGGGGCGTGGCGTGGCGGCGGCCCCTGCAAGTCGAGGCGGTGAGTCATGCCGACGGCGCGGGCTTCACGCTCGGCACGCCGCAAGGGCAGATTCGCTCGAAAGCGCTCGTGATCGCGACCGGCGGCCTCTCGATTCCGAAGATCGGCGCGACCGATTTCGCCTACCGCATCGCGAAGCAGTTCGGCCACAAGCTCGTCGACACGCGCCCCGCGCTGGTCCCGCTCACGTTCGCGCCGCAGGACTGGGCGCCCTATGTGCCGCTGGCCGGCGTCTCGCTCGAAGTGCATGTGGCGACCGGCGAGCGCAAGACCGGCGGGGCCTTCGACGAGGATCTGCTGTTCACGCACCGCGGCCTTTCCGGGCCCGGCGTGCTGCAAATCTCGAGCTACTGGCAGCCGGGGCAACCGATTCGCGTGAATCTGCTGCCCGAGCGGCCCGCCGGCGACGCGCTCGTCGAAGCGAAGGGCGCGACAAAGCGCCAGATCGGCAACCTGCTCGCCGAGTGGGTGCCATCCCGCCTCGCGCACGCCTGGCTCGAGTCGCATCAGGTGCCGCTGGAAGCGCGTCTCGCCGATCTGCCCGACAAGACGCTGCGCCGTATCGGCGAGGGTCTCGCGCAATGGACGCTGACCCCGACCGGCACCGAAGGCTACAAGAAGGCCGAAGTGACGCGCGGCGGCGTGGATACGCGCGAGCTTTCCTCCGCGACGCTGATGAGTCAGCGCGTGCCGGGTCTGTACTTCGTGGGCGAGGCGGTGGACGTGACGGGCTGGCTTGGCGGCTACAACTTCCAGTGGGCGTGGGCTTCCGGCGTGGCGGCCGGCGAGGCTGCGGCGGAATTCACGCTCGCTGCGGGCGAGGCCTGACGCGCACCGGCCGCAGCATTGCAAAACACCGGTTTCTGACTGACGTGACGCATCGAGTCTCCAGGACTTGACGCCCGTCATTGTTGGCCCGGCCATGGAGGTTCACGCTGGAACACTGATCCAATGTGGAGAGGTGTGAAAGGTGAACCAGCAAGAAGAACAGGTGCAGTACGGCGTGCCGCTACGGCGAATCATGATTGCGGTGGACGATTCGAATGCCTCTCTGCAGGCGCTGCGCTTTGCCGGGCGCGTGGCGCCGCGCGACGCCGACGTGCGCATCGTCTGTGCCGCCGAGCAGCCGCGCGCCTGGCAGGCCGGCGGCGCCTACACGGCGGGCGATGCCTGGATGAAGGACACGCTCGCCGCCGCGCGCCAGGAGTTGCGTCACGAGGCCGAGCGCACGCTCGAGCGAGCCATGTCCGCGTTCGACGGGCAAGTTGCATCGGTGTCGGGGCACGTGCTCAATCTTTCCGGCGAATCCGGCGCAGTCGTCAACGCCCTGAGCGCGGCGGCCAGCGAATGGCAGGCCGACGTGCTGATTGTCGGGGCGCGTCATCGCGGGCGCGTGAAACGCTGGGTCGACGGCTCGGTCTCGGGTGCGCTCGCCGTGAGTGCGCCGTGCCCGCTGCTGGTCGTGCCGGCCGAGTACGAGGCGCGCGCAGAGGCGCGCTTTGCGCGCATGCTGCTGGCGACGGACGGCAGCGAGGCCTCCGCTCAGGCGATCGAGGCGGCCATGCGGCTCATCACGCCGCAAATCGAGTTGCGCGCGATCTATGTCGTCGACCGCAGCAGCGTGGCCGCCGGTCCGGTGGCCGCTCCGGGGCTGGAGGAGTCGTTCAGCGGAGTCGGGCGCCAGGCACTCGCTGCGGCGAGCGAGCAACTCGGGCCGGCCGGCGACGCCTGCGAAACGGCGCTCGTGGCGACCGGCCTCATCCGCGACGACATCGCCCACACCGTTCTGCGCGACGCGGAGCACTGGAACGCCGATCTCGTCGTGCTCGGCACGCACGGCCGGCGGGGCGTCGCGCGCTGGCTGCTCGGCAGCGTTGCCCAGCGCGCCGTCGAGATCACGCGTGTGCCGCTGCTGCTCGTCGGCCCCCGCGAAGGCTGATCCGCCGCGCTAGCCATATCGCTGCCTGCAAGTCGGTCGGACTTGCCGCGTGGGTCATGATGCCCATGATCTGCGCGGCTGGCGGCCCTGGTTTGGCCACTGTGGCGGCTCGCGATCGGTTCTTGGGGCACACTGGGAAATCGGCGTGAAAGGACCGTTTGACGGACGACAAATGAAGCGGCGAACGTGGGCTTACGGGCCGCTTGGGGTGGGGTTTCCCCCTCAAGTGGCCACGCAATGCGCGAGCACGGAACTGCTATACTTGACTCTCTTTACCCCCTGATCCGTTATTGGAAAATGACGACCATCCGCGTAAAAGAAAACGAACCCTTTGAAGTGGCCATGCGCCGCTTCAAGCGCACGATCGAGAAGAACGGACTGTTGACCGAGCTTCGTGCGCGCGAGTTCTACGAAAAGCCTACGGCTGAACGCAAGCGAAAGAAGGCCGCAGCGGTGAAGCGCCACTTCAAGCGTCTGCGCAGCCAGATGCTGCCGAAGAAGCTGTACTGATTCCGGCGGCGCCATGGCTTCCGTTTTTTGGGAATTCCATGGCGTCGCAAGCAGCCGGCAATGCCGCCGGCCAGCCCGGGAAACCCGGGCCGGACCGGCAACAAAGCCTGAGCTGTCTACATTGGTGTGGCCGCAGCTGTGTCGAATCCGCACCGACCCGCCTGGAAACGCTTCCAGGCGGGTTTTGCATTCTTGTGATGTTTCGGTGCGATGGTTTGGCGCGGTGGCCGCACTGCCCGGGTTTCCCCGGGGATTGTGCAACCCCAACGCATTTCAGGTGAGTGATGAGTCTCAAGGACCAGATCAACGACGACATGAAGGCCGCGATGCGCGCGCGCGAAAGCGAGCGCCTCGCCACGATTCGTCTGCTGCTCGCCGCCATCAAGCAACGTGAAGTCGACGAGCGCGTGACGCTCGACGACGCCGGCATTACGGCGGTCATCGACAAGATGATCAAGCAGCGCAAGGACTCGATCAGCCAGTTCGAAGCGGCCGGTCGGACAGACCTCGTCGAGAAGGAAAACGCCGAGCTCCAGGTCCTGGCCGCCTATATGCCCGAGCAGCTTTCGGACGCGCAAATCGCTGCCGAAGTGCAGGCGGCGGTCGCCCAGGTGGGCGCGAGCGGGCCGCAGGACATGGGCAAGGTCATGGGCGTGCTCAAACCCAAGCTGGCGGGCCGCGCCGACATGACCGCGGTCTCCGGGCTCGTCAAGGCTGCGCTCGCGAAGTAAGGGCCAAGCCTCGCGCGCCGCCGGCCATCGTGCCGTGCGCTGCCGCGAGGCCCGTCACGGGCCGTGCGTATGCGCGTGCCCGGCCTCTGTTATGCGAGCGACCGAGCCCTGATGATTCCGCATTCGTTCCTGCAGGATCTGCTCAACCGCGTCGATATCGTCGACGTGGTGGGGCGCTACGTGCAGCTCAAGAAGGGCGGCGCGAATTTCATGGGCCTTTGCCCGTTTCACAACGAAAAGAGCCCTTCCTTTACCGTTAGTCCAACGAAGCAGTTCTATCACTGCTTCGGCTGTGGCGCGCATGGCACCGCCATCGGCTTCCTGATGGAGCACGCGGGCCTCACGTTTCCCGAGGCCGTCAACGAACTCGCGCAGTCGGTCGGCCTCGCCGTGCCCCAGGAACCGTCGCCGATGCGCGGCGGCGCCTATGGCGGCAGTGGCGGCGGCGCGGGCGCCGGCTCCGGCGGCTACGCGCCAGGCGTCTCGAAGGCCGTCTCCAACGCGCTTTCGGACCTCATGCAGACGGCTTGCGACTACTACCGCAAGCAGTTGCGCAGCGCGCCGATTGCCATCCAGTATCTGAAAAAACGCGGCCTCACGGGCGAAGTCGCGGCCCGGTTCGGCCTCGGCTACGCGCCCGATGGATGGCAGAACCTCGAATCCGCGTTTACCGATTATCGCGACGACGCGCTGGTCGAAGCCGGCCTCGTTATCGTCAGCGAAAAGCAGGACGCGCAGGGACAGGCGCGCCGCTACGACCGCTTCCGCGACCGCGTGATGTTCCCCATCCGCAACGTGAAGGGTCAGGTGATCGGCTTTGGCGGGCGCGTGCTCGACGGCGGCGAGCCCAAGTATTTGAATTCCCCGGAAACGCCGCTATTTAACAAGGGTAGCGAACTGTACGGGCTGTTCGAGGCGCGTCTGGCGATTCGCGAGCAGCACTACGTGCTGGTGGTCGAAGGGTATATGGACGTGGTCGCGCTCGCGCAGCTCGGATTCCAGAACGCGGTGGCAACGCTGGGCACCGCGTGCACGCCCATCCACGTGCAGAAGCTGATGCGTCAGACCGATACGGTGATCTTCAGTTTCGACGGCGATGCGGCGGGCCGCCGGGCAGCGCGGCGCGCGCTCGACGCCTGCCTGCCGCACGCGGCGGATAATCGGACGATCCGCTTCCTGTTCCTGCCCTCGGAGCACGACCCGGACAGCTACGTGCGCGAGTATGGCACCGAGGCGTTCAAGGAGCAGGTCGACCGGGCCATGCCGCTTTCGCAGTTCATGTTGAACGAAGTCCTGGTGGGCAAGGAGCTGGACCAGCCGGAAGGGCGCGCCCGTGCGCTGTTCGATGCCAAGCCGCTGTTGCAGGCGCTGCCGGCGAACGCGCTGCGAGCGCAGATCATGCACATGTTCGCCGACCGCCTCGACGTGCCGTTCGAGGAGGTCGCGGCGCTCTGCGAGGTCGACGCCCGTATTGCCCAGGCCGCGCGTCAGGCGCCCGCGCGCAAGGACCGGCACCTCGTGACCGGGATCGAGCGCAAGGCGCTGCGCAACCTGGTGATGCACCCGCGCATCGTGGCGCAGCTCGACGAAGAGGCCGAACAGGCGCTCATCACGCTCACGCGGCACGGCGAACTGTTCGAGGAAGTGACCACGCACGCGCGTGCGCTGGGCGACGCAGCCGAGTTTCAGCTCCTTTCGGACCTGTTGCGAAACGGTGCGAACGCCCCCACCTTCGAGGAGATTTTTCGCGAAATTCTGGACTATGATGAAAACGTTCGGGATTTGCTGATGAAAAATCCAGAAGATGGCGCTGTGCTGGAGGAGCGCCGCGAGCAGGAGCGGCTCGTGGGCGAGGAATTGGCGGCGGCAATCCTGAAGATGCGCTTCGACGCCTGCAGCGAGCGGTTGGACGTGCTTTCGCGGCAGTCGCGTCATACGCCCGAGGAGCTGGCCGAATATGTGAAACTGAATCAGACGCGAGCTGACATGAAACGCCAGCTCGGGCTGTAGGGTAGGAGCGTGCGCGGGCGATTATTACCGTGCGTGCTATAATAAAAGGTTTTCAGCGGTTTGTTTTTGTTGTTTGTTTTTGTTTTTTCCGGGCGGGCAGCTCAAGTATCACTCGGAGGTCATTCGCCGGGCGGTACCGGGAAGCTGTCCAGTTTCCAGCAAGGGCGGAATGGCAATGGCAAAGACTACAGGCGGAAAAAAGGCGACAGGCAAAGGCTCGACGGAGCCGACCAGCAAGGTCACGAAGGCCCAGGACGTCCCACCCGCCAGTTCCCGCCGCGAGGCGGTAACCGCCAGTCATGAAGTCCCCGCAGTCCGGAAGAAAGCCATGGCTGCTTCGGCCGCGCGAGCGGCGCCAACACGCGCGGCGAAAGCCGCGACTCACCCGGCAACGAAGCGGTCCGGTGGTCCGAGTAGTGCAAGGCAAGTGCCTGCCGTTGCGGACGATGCGGCAGAGCGCGAGGCTCCAGTATCCACGGTTCAAGAGGCTGACGTCCAGCAGCCGCGAGTCGAGACTACAGCCGGTACGGCGAACTCCATGACGAAAAAGCTGAATGAAGTGTCCGTCGATGACGACGCAAACCAGAGCGAAGAGAGCACGCCCACCGCGGGCAAGGGTGAGAAGACCACCCGTGCGCGCGACCGGCGAGCGAAGGAAAAGGCGCTGCTGAAAGACGCATTCGCGTCATCGCAGCCCGGGACCGTCGAGGAACTCGAAGAGCGCCGCAACAAGCTGCGCGCGCTCATCAAGCTTGGCAAGGAGCGCGGCTACCTAACCTACGCGGAAATCAACGATCACCTGCCGGACAACTTCACCGAGACCGAGGCGATCGAAGGCATTATCGGCACGTTCAATGACATGGGCGTGGCCGTCTACGAGCAGGCGCCCGATGCCGAAACGCTGCTCCTGAACGACAACGCGCCCAACGCTTCTTCGGACGACGAAGTAGAAGAGGAAGCGGAAGTCGCGCTCTCCACCGTCGACTCCGAATTCGGCCGCACGACCGACCCCGTGCGCATGTACATGCGCGAAATGGGCACGGTCGAGCTCCTCACGCGCGAAGGCGAAATCGAAATCGCCAAGCGTATCGAAGACGGCCTCATGCATATGGTCATGGCGATCTCCGCTTGCCCGACCACCATCGCCGACATCCTCTCGATGGCCGAGCGCGTGGCGAACGACGAGAGCCGCGTGGACGAGCTCGTCGACGGCCTGATCGATCCGAACGCCGAGGACACCGACGGCTTCAATGCGAAGGAAGCCGAAGAGATCGAGAACGAGGTGGAAGAGGAAGAGGAGGAAGAGGGCGAAGAGGAGGAGGAAGAGGACGACGGCGCGGCCCAGGCGACGGCCAACGCGGCGCAGCTCGAAGCCCTCAAGCGTGCCTCGCTCGAAAAGTTCGCGCTCATCAGCGAGTGGTTCGACAAGATGCGCCGCGCGTTCGAGAAGGAAGGCTACAAGTCGAAGTCCTACCTGAAGGCCCAGGAAACGATCCAGACCGAGCTGATGTCGATCCGCTTCACGGCGCGTACCGTCGAGCGCCTGTGCGACACGTTGCGCGCGCAAGTGGACGAAGTGCGCCAGGTCGAACGCCAGATTCTGCACACGGTCGTGGACAAGTGCGGCATGCCGCGCTCGGAGTTCATCGCGCGCTTCCCGGGCAACGAAACCGACCTCGAATGGTCCGACAAGATCGTTGCCGAGAATCACGGCTATAGCGGGATTCTTTCGCGCAACATCCCGGCGATCCGCGAGCAGCAGCAGCGCCTGCTGGACCTGCAGGCGCGCGTGGTGCTGCCGCTGAAGGACCTGAAGGAAACCAACCGCCAGATGGCGGCGGGCGAACTGAAGGCGCGCCAGGCCAAGCGCGAGATGACCGAGGCGAACCTGCGTCTCGTGATCTCGATTGCGAAGAAGTACACGAATCGCGGTCTGCAGTTCCTCGACCTCATTCAGGAAGGCAACATTGGCCTGATGAAGGCGGTGGACAAGTTCGAATATCGTCGCGGCTACAAGTTCTCGACCTACGCGACGTGGTGGATCCGCCAGGCCATCACGCGCTCGATCGCGGACCAGGCACGCACGATTCGCATTCCGGTTCACATGATCGAGACGATCAACAAGATGAACCGCATCTCGCGGCAGATTCTGCAGGAGACGGGCCTCGAGCCGGATCCGGCCACGCTTGCCGAGAAGATGGAAATGCCGGAGGACAAGATCCGCAAGATCATGAAGATCGCGAAGGAGCCGATCTCCATGGAAACGCCGATCGGCGACGACGACGATTCGCATCTGGGCGACTTCATCGAGGACAACAACACCGTTGCGCCAGCGGACGCCGCGCTGCATGCCTCGATGCGCGATGTGGTGAAGGACGTGCTCGACTCGCTCACGCCGCGCGAGGCGAAGGTGCTGCGCATGCGTTTCGGTATCGAGATGAGCACGGATCACACGCTCGAGGAAGTGGGCAAGCAGTTCGACGTCACGCGCGAGCGGATTCGCCAGATCGAAGCGAAGGCGCTGCGCAAGCTGCGTCACCCGAGCCGCTCGGACAAGCTCAAGTCGTTCCTCGAAGGGAACTGATGTTAGGTTGAGATGGGAACGAGACGCAGGTAACGACGTATCTATGGCGCTTAATTTGCGTTCAGTTGCGTGCTTCGGATAGGCAGGCTGGTGCGGTTCGTGTAGTATGTCGGCCTGCCGTCGAAAAGCCCGGCCTCTGTGTAGACCGGGCTTTTTTGTTGACTTCCCCTCGTTGTAGCTTCGTGGGCCGGACGCCGTGTTGGTTGCAGGCAGCGGACTCATAATCCGCCGGAGAAATCCCGTCGTCGGTTCGAACCCGACCCGGCCCACCATTCAAAGCATTCCAGCGAGTGCCTGGATGTTCTTCCGTTTTTCTCACCCTCAGTCCAGATTGGATAGGGGCGCCGGTCTTCCCGGACGTCCCCGGGTAGCCGCTTCATTCCCTTGACTGCCACCGATTCGTGGGGGGTAGTTTTTGGGGTAGATCGCAGGCTATGAAGCGAGATACCCCAGTGTCCCCACCAAGAACGCAATCCGCAAAGCCAAGTCAGGCACGAAGTCTGTCGCGCGGTGATGATGGGGCAGGCAGAAATTGAAAAGTAATCCGAAGTATGTGTGCAGCCGATCGCAATGGCGGCCGCGTTACGACGGGAGCCGTATAGATTTGCCCGCTGCGGGAAGATAATCAAACTTATCGTAATAGCCGGGATTTGCCGCCCTCGCGAGATGACAGCGCCAACTGAAGGTCTACCCACCTCGCGCACGACCGGTATCTGTGGCCGAGCTCGATCAGATCGACGGCAGCGAACACCACTGGTTCGAGGACCGTACAGCAGCCTGCACACTGCTGGTGTGCGTCGATGGCGCAATCAATTGCTCGATGCATCTGCATTTGGCGGCCGAAACCTTCATCGGAAGCTCGACGTCATCCTCAGGGAAGCACAGACCGGTGCGGTATCGCTCCTTACAGATCGCGCCCCGTACGCTCCAACGAAAGTCTGGAACGGCCACCAGGCGTGCCGCCGCCGTGCATATATTTAAAGGCACATCTACTCAGCATGAGCGTCAGGCACGCGGCACATGCGCCAGCAATGGCCGAGCCCAGGAGCGCGGCGGGGTAGCCGCCATGGCCGTTCAGCGCCACCGCGAAGAGCGTCGGCCCAGCGGACGTGCCAAGCAGGAAGACGACCATTAGCACGCCGTAGATCGAGCCAAAGTGTCGTACACCGAAGATACGGGACGCGATGAAAGCAAGGATGTCCGCTTCGGCGCCGAGACCGATTCCGAGCAGGACCGCCGCCACGACGGGCGCGTCCGCTGTTGCGTGCACCAATAGCAGGCAGCCGGCGGCGGAGGCCGCGAAGACTGCGAAGCCGACAATTGGCGCGAAGACGTAGTCGAGCGCTACGCCAATGAAGAGCCGCGACACGATGCTCGCAATGCCCAGCACACTGGCGAGCGAGGCGGCGGCCTGGGGAGATGCACCGTGCGCTGCCAGCATGGCGGGCAGATGAACGGTTGCGCCTGTGACTTCGGCAGCGATCACGAACGCGACGACGGCCAGCAGCCAGAACGAGCCTGTTGCCATCGCCGCGCTCAGCGTAACGCCCTCGCTCGGCGGTGCATGGTCTGCGCCATCGTGAGCGGAATTGCGCACCGGGTCGCGGATCAGCGCGACGACTAGTGCGCCGAGTGCGAGCACCATGCCCCCGAGCGCCATATAGGTCTGACGCCACGAAACTGCGGCGAGCAAATGGCCAACGACGGCGGGCCAGACGGTCACACCGAGGCCGGAGAACGCGAGCGCGATACCGAGCGCGGTTCCGCGCCCACGATCGAACCAGCGCGAAACGAGGAAGGAATAGGGCAGCGGCGTTTGTCCCGCGCCGAGCAGCGTGGCGAGCGCGAGGCACCATGAGAAGCCGCGCGCGCTGCCGGGCAGCGCGCCGAGCGCGATGATGCCGAGCCCGAACCCGCCGATCGAAACCAGGGCGAATTTGCGGGCGCCGTGGCGGTCGAGCAGATAGCCGATCGCGGGCTGCGATAGCGCGGTGATCAGCATCGCCGGGCCGATTGCCGAAGCGAGCGACAGGGCCGACCAGCCCGTTTGCGCCGAGATGGGCTGAATGAAGATCCCATAAGTGAACAGGACGACCGGGCCCAGGTTGAGGAACATGCCGAGTCCGCCGCCGAGAATGATCCTCGCGGCCAGAATGGCGCCGCGTCCCTGGGGGCTCTCCTCAATCCTTGCGGGGGCCGACACGTGAATGCTTTCCATCTTCGTCTCCTTTTCCGCGGGCTTTCGTGGCCCGCTGATATGAATAGTCGCTCAATGTCGTCCGGTGCGAGCGTCCGGCCGGTCGCGGGGGCGCGAGTCGTATAATCCCCACTTCACAGCGTCAGACCGCACCAGCGAATCCAATTCCTATGCCACGCAAAGCAAGCCAGTCCACTGGCGCGACCGAAGCCGGGGTCGATGCCGCCAACAAGAAGATTCCTGTCATTGGCTACGCCTTGCTTGGCCGGCTCGCACATCACGATCAAACGGGCTACGACCTCTCCTTGCTGATGGGGCCGCCGAAAAACTACAACTGGGAGGCGAGCCATAGCCAGATCTATCCGGTGCTCGGTGCGCTGGCCGAAGCGGGCTACGTGACGTTCTCCCATGCCGCCGAGCGCAACAAGAAGGTCTACAGCCTCACGGACGCCGGCCGCGAGGCGCTGCGCGCCTGGGTGGCGGAGGCGCCCACGCCCAGCCCCACGCGCAACGAATTCAACCTGAAGGTCTTCTCGCTCTGGCTGCTGCCTCCGGAAGAGGCCGTCGACGTCATCACAAAGCAGATCGCGCTGGTCGAAAGAGAAATCGCCGACATCGACGCCCATCTCGCCGACGCCCAGCGGCGTTACGATGTGCAATTTCCCGTAGGCGCGGATCATCACGTGTTCGGCTTGTATTCCAGCGTCATGTTCACGCGTGAAAGCCGGGTCTTCACGCTTCAGTGGTATCGCTGGATGCTCGACGAATACGAGAAGATTCCCCCCTCACGCAAAGGCGCACGTCGGCAGCCCTGAATTCGATGCCGTCGTCCTGCACGGCATCGCTGCACTCAGGCCTCGTTCAGGCCGCCTTCAGTTCCGCTTGCTGCTTGAGCGTTCGCCGGCCGCAAATGCGCTCGAGCAGATCCATCGGGTTTTCCGGCAGTTCGTCGCCGCGCCACGCCACGTGGCCGTCGGGGCGCACGAGCACGTGCTTGCGCTCGTAGAGCCGCACGACGTCAGGCGCGGTGATGCGCAACGTGGCGAACGGAACGTCACGGGCATTGAAGGCATCGGCGAATGTGCGCGCCGTTGATTCGTATTCCGTAGTAACGAGCACGAATGCGCGGCCGAACGCATCCAGCGTGGAAACACCGGGGGCGAGCCAGGCGTGCGGTGCGCGGGCGCCGGGCCAGGTCGTCGGCGTGTAGACGTGCGGATCGTCGGGCGGCGGCTCGGAGCCGTCGGGCACGCAGATCGGCGAGCCGGCGTAGCAGTAGCCTAGCTGAATGCCCTGGGTCGTGAACTCCTGCTTGCGGTGCCGATGGATTTCGCCTTCCATCGCGCGGCGCGCGGCTTCGCCCTCGGGGGTGTCCGCGTCGAGCAGCGGCGAGCCTTCGATGCGCGAATCGCGGTCGTAGTTGCGTGCCGCTTCCCCGGTGTTGCGCAACGCAATCGGGCGGCGCTCGATCCCGTAGCTCTCGAGCAAGCCGTCGCCGCCCCAGCCCGCGAGGTGGGCCGCGATCTTCCAGCCGAGATCGATCGCATCGCCGATTCCGGTGTTCGCGCCGAAGCCGCCCTTCGGCCAGCGCAGGTGCGCTGCGTCGCCGACGAGAAACACGCGCGCGGCGCCGTACTGTCGGGCGACGACGCGATGCCCCGACCACGGCTGCGCGCGGAGGATGTCGAACCCGATGTTCTCGCCGATCGCGCGGCGAATCATGTCCGCGGGATCGGGTGACTGGTCTGCCTGGCAGTACTCCGAAATGCGCCAGAGTTCCGAGCCGTCCACCGTCGTCAGATACGTGCGTTGCGGCGTGAGCGTATGGATCTGAAAGAACGTGCTGCCGAACTGACGCGCGAGATGGGCCTTCAGTCCGGGCGAGCGGAAATAGGCGGCGAAATTGTGCCCCTGCGCGAAATCACCTTCGTAATCAATCTCGAGCGCCTTGCGGACCGCGCTGCGCGCGCCGTCGCACGCGGCCAGATAGCCCGCCTTCACGCGCTCGACGCGACCAGTACGCAGATCGGCCAACTCGACGCTCACACCGTCGCTGTCGTGCGCAACCAGCGTGGCGCGTACGCCATAGCGCAGGTCCGCGCCGCGCTCGAGCGCGGCATCGCGCAGCGTGGGATCGAACAGTCGCTTGGGACAGACCGTGGGACCCTCCGGAGAAAGATGCCCGAACGCCATGGGCATGTCGCGGTTCGCATGGCCGTCGAACGACGCGAGCAGCTTGCCGTGCAGGGACGTGGCGAAGGCGACGTTGAACGGGTAGTGGTCCGGAAAGCCGCGATGATGGCGAACCCGGTCGGCAATGCCCCAGCGGCGCAGATGCTCCATTGTGCGGGAAAAGATGGCCTCTCCGGCCGGAAAGGTCACGTCCCCGTCCCCTTCGTCCACGAGAACGTATTCGACCCCGCGCCAACTGAGCTCATTGGCGAGCGCGAGGCCAACGGGACCGCCGCCGACGATGATTACGGGGACTTCCGTCTTGCTGTTCATTGAAGCATTTCTCCTGATCCTGCCTTTGAAACGGCAAAAAGCGGGGCCCTTTTCCAGGCTCGTTTTCGCCAACCCTCATACCCGTCAAGACATGTACGGTATGACATGTAAGTTTTGACATGTATAAATCGATACGTTATCGTGAGCCATCGGTGATTTCACCAACATCGGGCGGTTCGGCAAGTCTGTAACGTTCGGGTCTCTCGTCACGAAAGGAGCTTGTGCAAATGCAACCCGTCACTTCTCTCTCCGGACGCCTTTCGGCGCTCAAGGAGCAGACGCTCACCATGCCGCCCGTCAAGATTTCCGAGGTGGTCCTGCAAACGTCGAACTACGAGCCGATGCGCGAGTGGTACGAGGCCGTGCTCGGCACGCCGTGGAGTATCGTCAATACGCCCAGGGGACCGGCGAAGCAGCGTCTGGGCGACGGTGGCAAGCAGGTGCACGCGAGCGACGTGCGCTGCTCGTTCATGTTCCTCGACCGCACGCTACCCTATGGACAGATGTTCGCGATCTTCGAGATTCCTTCGGTGGGCGCGCAGCCGACCATCGACCCCGGGCTCAATCACATGCAGTTCAAGCATGTCGGGCTGGCGGCGCTGATCGAGCGGGTGCGGTTGCTTCGCGACGCGGACATCCATCCGCACCGTTGCGCCAATCACGGTCCCATCACGAGCTTCTACTTTCGGGACCCGGACCAGAATGTGGTCGAGCTGTGCAGCAACAATTACGACACGGAGGAATCGTTCTTCGGCTATTTCCAGTCGGCGGCGTTCAAGGCGAACCCGTCCGGCATCGACATCGACCGTGATGCATTCCTCGCGCGCTTCGACAACGGCGAGCCGCTTTCGGAGTTGATCAGGATTCCGGAGCAGAAGGCATGAGACCGTTCGAAGAGGACGACGTGGAGTCCATGCGGGCGCGGCGTGCGTGCGAAGAGGCCGTGCTCGCCTTCGTGCGGGCCTTCGACGATGGCAGGCCCGACGCCATGCTGTTGCATTTCGCGCCGGACGGCGTATGGGAACGCGCGGACGGCACCGTGGCCGGGCACGACGGCATCGTGCAGATGATGCAGCGCCGCTCGCAGGCGATGCGCGTAAGACATGTCATCACGAACATGATCGCGACGCTGCACGGCGCCGACGAGGCGAGCGTGAAGTCGTACGTCACGGTCTATCGCCACGACGAGGCGGTGCCGGACGGCAAGCCCGCGCCTCTGCGCGGCCCGGCGCTCGTCGGCGAGTACACGGACGAGCTCAGGCGTATCGACGGGCGCTGGCGCATTGGTCGCAAGCAGGTGCAGGCATGGTTCAAGGCGATGGAGGAAAACAAATGAAGTTTGCTTCGGTGGTGTTCAAGGGTAAGCCGACGTTCGGCGCGGTGGTCGACGGCCAGTTCTTCGATCTGGGAGGCGGCCGGCTGGACGACGGCTGCCGCGATCTGGCGGATCTGTTTGCGATGGGCCTCGTCGAGCGCGCCCGCAAGCTTGTCGAGCGCGCCACGCCCGACGCGCCGGCCGGCGAGCTGGTCTGGCTGCCGGTCAATCCGCGCACGGACGCGCGTCTTTTCGCGCTGGGCTGGGCCTATCGCGATCATCAACTGGAAACGGGCAAGGAAGCGCCCGAGCATCCGGTGTTCTTCTCGAAGCTGCCGCAGTCGCTGGTCGGGCATGAACAGTCCATCGTCAAGCCGGCGGTCTCCGACATGTTCGATTACGAAGGCGAAATCGTCATCGTTATCGGCAAGCCGGGGCGCCATATCGCGCAGGACGCGGCGATGGAGCACGTCGCCGGCTACACGCTGCTGATGGACGGCTCGGTGCGCGACTGGCAGAAGCACAGCATCACGGCGGGCAAGAACTTCGACGCGAGCAGCTCGACGGGACCGTGGATCGTCACGGCGGACGAGATTGGGGAGCCGGCGAAGGCGCTTCATTTGACCACTCGCCTGAACGGCGAGGTCATGCAGAGCGCGCCGTTCGAGCAGAACGTGTGGTCGGTGCCTTTTCTGGTGCACTACATCTCGACGTTCTGCGAGTTGCGCGCGGGCGACGCGATTTCGACCGGGACCCCGGGCGGCGTGGGCGCGAAGCGCAACCCGCCCCGCTTCATGAAGGCTGGCGACGTGGTGGAGGTCGAGGTGAGCGGGATCGGCGTGCTGCGCAATGCGGTCGTGGGCGAGCGGGCATGATGCGATGAGGCGTTGACCTGGCAGAGGGCGGCAAAAGTATCGTCCTCGCCGGATGAGAGTCATTGTGAGGAGATCGGGTCATGAATATTCAGCACTGCAAATATATTGCCGTTGCGGCGGGTAGTATGAGTTGCGCAATGCCGGCGCTCGCGCAAAGCAGCGTTACGCTGTTCGGCATGATGGATTCGGGCATCACCTACGTCAGCAACCAGGGCGGCCACTCTACCCTGAAGATGGACGATGGCGTCAATGGACCCAACCTTTGGGGCATGTCGGGAACCGAAGACCTGGGCGGCGGCACGCATGCGTTCTTTCGCCTCGTGAGTCAGTTCGAGCTGGACAATGGTGGATTCATGCCCAACAAGAGCCTCTTTAGCCGGACCTCGGTACTGGGCTTGAGCAACCCGGTAGCCGGCAAGCTTACGCTCGGCAATCAGTACGACTTCATGACCGACGCGCTCTTCGCGGGCGGCGAAGACCCGGCCGAACTTTCCGGCCACTTCTATGATTTTCGCGCCGGACCGTTCCAGAAGCTCGGGCTGCCCGCCAATCCGACCGGCGCGTTCGACTGGGACCGCATGGCCGGGGAGACCGCGAGCAACGCGCTCAAGTACGAAACGCCCGTGGTGGGCGGGTTCAGCGCGGGTGCGATGTATGGTTTCGGCAACGTCGCAGGCTCGATCGGCACCGGCAACGGCACGAGCTTTGCACTGAACTATGCGGGGCACGCCTTCGGCTTCAATGCCGCGTACACGAACCTGAAATACCCGCTCGCAGGCGGTCCCGACGTCAGTGTGCGCAACTGGGGCGTGGGCGCGCATTACGGTCTTGAAAACTGGATCGCCAACGCGCTCTTCACCACCGTCCACAACTCGCTCAACGGCGGCACGGTGTACGAGGGTTCAGTCGGCGCGCACTACAACTTCACGCCTGCGTTGAGCGCCGGCGCGTCGTACATGTACATGAAAGGCAACGATGTCGTCGACAACAATCACGCGCACCAACTGGCGGTGAGCGTCGACTATGCCCTGTCGAAGCGGACCAGTGTGTACGTGCTCGGTCTCTACCAGCGTGCGAGCGCGGGCGGCCTCGCGCAACTGAACGGCATGAACACGCCGGATGGCGCGTCCTCCGGCGCGACCCAGGCGGTGGCCCGAATTGGCCTGCATACGCACTTCTGAAGCGCATCACCGCGCCGCAGCTATGGCCGGCTCAAAAGGCGCGCACGGCACGAACTCTCGTTGGACGGCGATTGCGCAGTGCGCTTGTGCTGCGAAGCCCGCTGGCCGGCCCTCAATTCGACATCATCTGCTTCATGGAACCCAATATGATCGACTTATCCTGCAGGGCGCCCGTATGAGCGCCGCCGGTTCAGGGAAACGATCTTGCAATAATCCTGTTTGTCGGAGAAGAAAGTGAAAATTGCTGCCCCGGAAATTGCCCAGGTTGCCACGACGGAATCCACTCACGCCGCACGAGCGAAGATCGTTTCCGGCGCCGGGATGGTCGTGTCCGCGTTGCGCATGGAAGGCATCGACACGGTATGGGGATATCCGGGCGGCGCGGTCCTGCCCATCTACGACGCGCTGCTCTCGGCGCCGTCGATCACCAACATTCTCGTGCGGCACGAGCAGGCGGCCGTGCACGCGGCGGACGGCTACGCTCGCGCGACGGGCAAGGTTGGCGTGGCGCTCGTGACCTCGGGGCCGGGTGTAACCAATGCCGTGACGGGCATCGCCACGGCCTATTTCGACTCGATTCCGATTGTCGTGATCTGCGCCAACGTGCCGACGGACGCCATTGGCAAGGACGCCTTTCAGGAGTGCGACGCGGTTGGCCTGACGCGCTCGATTGTGAAGCACAATTTTCTCGTCGTGCAGGTCGATCAAGTGGCCACGACGCTCAAGAAGGCGTTTCATATCGCCGCTACAGGCCGGCCGGGGCCCGTCGTGGTCGACATTCCCAAGGACGTTCTGCTGGCGCGCGGGCCGTTTGCGTATCCGCACACGGTCGAACTGCGCTCGTACCGGCCTCGCACCGAAGGCCATGCCGGCCAGATTCAGCGCGCCGCCGACGCGTTGCGCCGTGCACAGCGGCCCTGCATTCTCGTTGGAGGCGGCACCATTGCCTCGGGCGCCGGCGATGAGATCGCCAGCCTCGCGCGGCGCGTCGATGCACCGGTCGCGAGCACGCTGATGGGGCTGGGCGCGTTTGCCGGCACGCACCGCCAGAGCGTCGGGATGCCCGGCATGCACGGGACCTACGAGGCCAACCTCGCCATGCAGAACAGTGACGTGCTGATTGCGCTCGGCGCACGCTTTGATGATCGGGTGATCGGCAATCCTGACGACTTCTGCAGGGCAGATAAAACAATCATCCAGATCGATATCGATCCGGCGACCATCGACAAGCGCGTGCGTGTGGGCGTGCCGATCGTCGGAGACGTCAAGGCGGTCTTGCGCGCCTTGCTGGCGTTGCTTCCGGAAGAACCCGGGGAGGTGCTGTCGCGCCGTGCATGGTGGCGCGATATCGAAACGTGGCGCGCTCGCGCATGTCTCGCCTACGCGCGCGACGAGAAGGTCATCAAACCGCAGTTCGTGCTCGAAAAGCTGTGGGAGGTGACGCACGGCGACGCATTCGTCTGCTCCGATGTCGGGCAGCATCAGATGTGGACGGCGCAGCGTTACACGTTCGACAAGCCCCGGCGCTGGATCAACTCGGGCGGGCTGGGAACGATGGGGGTCGGGCTTCCCTATGCGATGGGCGTAAAGCGGGCGTTTCCCGAGGCCGATGTGGTAACGGTGACCGGTGACGGCTCGATCCAGATGTGCATTCAGGAGCTTTCGACCTGCAAGCAGTACGGGCTGGACGTGAAGATCGTCTCGCTCAACAACGGCTATCTCGGCATGGTGAAGCAGTTGCAGCACGTCCATTATGGGGACCGCTATTCGAACTCGTACATGGACGCATTGCCCGATTTTGCGGCGCTCGCGCGTGCCTACGGCCACGTCGGTTTGCGCGTCGAGCAGCCAGGCGAGGTCGAGGCGGCGCTGCGGGAGGCGCTCGCCATGAAGGGCCGTACGGTGTTTCTCGACGTGATTGTCGATCCTTCGGAGAACGTTTGGCCGATGGTTCGCGCGGGCTCGGGCCTGACCGACATGTTGTTCACGTCGGCCGATCTGCAAGGCGATGCCACGCTGTGAGCCGCGCAGTGAGCTGCGTAGTGAGCCGTGGATGGGCAGCCCTCTACACGCTACACTCCTGGACGTCGTGGCTGCGAGGCCGACGGTTTCGCTATCCTGTCCGATCGACTCTCCAGGATCCGCAATGGTACAACTCGACGCAATCGACATACGAATCCTCAACGAACTGCAGCAGGACGCGCGCCTGACGAACGTCGAACTGGCGGTGCGCGTGAACCTTTCCGCATCGCCTTGCCTCGCGAGAGTGCGGGCGATGGAGCGCGCGGGATTGATCAGGCAGCGCGTGACGCTCCTTGCGCCGGAAATGTTCGGACTGAATGTGAATGTCTTCATTCACATATCGCTCGAAAACCAGCGGCGCGAAGGGTTGGACGAGTTCGAGCGCGCCGTGGTTGCCATACCCGGTGTAATGGAGTGCTATCTGATGACGGGTGACGCGGATTACCTGCTGCGGGTGCTGGTGCGTGACACCCAGGCGCTCGAGCGGCTCATTGTGGACGAGCTCACGCGCATCCCCAATGTGAAAAGCATCCGTTCGAGCTTTGCGCTCAAGCAGGTGATGTATTCGACGGCGATTCCTCTGCAAGGCCGCTAGCTCGCCTTGGCCGCGCCGGTTTGCGTCGCGGCGTAGCCGAGGAAGAGTTGGCCTTCCTTCGAATTCATGTTGAGCGCCCAAAGCGGCTTGCTGACGTCGAGGCGTCCGGACGCCCAGTCCTTGAGATAGGAGAGGGAGAATCCGACGCCCTCGTCGCAGAGTTTGTGCGTGCATCCGAGGGCCGCCAATGCCATGCGCGTATAGGCGTTCATGTAGGCGTTGGGATCGGCCACGCCCTGCCGGATCGACTGGATGGCCTGGGACGTTGCGCCCATCAGGAAGTCGGTGGCGGCCGAGACGTCGTCGAAGTGAAACTGCCCGGCGCGCCTGCCGTTTTCCAGGTCGGCGCCCATGTATTTCGCGAGCAGCGTATGGTGGGGCCACGCGTCGGGAAGCGCCATGAATCCGGCCCATTTACGGTCGAGCAGGGCGCGAACGAGAAAGACCCGGAAACCGACCGACGCCCTTTGCCACGGCTGCTGCAGGATGTCGTAGACCGGCAGGATGTCCGTGATCATCTGGTTGCTGAATTCCTGGCCGATCGCCGCGAGCACCTGTTCGAGGGAATCGAAGTAATTATAGAAAGTCCCCCGCGAAACCCTGGCTTCGCGGATGACATCGTCGATCACAGGGGCGGGCCCAACGCGGTCGGCGAACACACGCGTGGCCGCATCGATCAGCTTGGTACGCATTAGCAGACGCTTTTTTTCGGCAACTATCGAGCGGTGGTCCATCGGTTCCTTCTCATCGGGCGATTCGTATTTGTAGTATATGACGAATTGTCAGAATGACAATGCAGTCCTATAGAAAACCCTGGGGAAGACCAATAATTCTTGCGACATGTCGTGGCGAATTCTACTATTTGTCTCAAATAAGAAATGACATTATCGTCATTCTTAAGAGTGGAAGGCATGCGCCAACTTCTCCTTTCCGGCCGGGCGGGGTTGCACGGGCACGCGGGCTCGTGCTTTTCCCAATATCGGTTTCCGGCGCGCACCTGAGCGCAGGTTGACTCGCAATCAACGCCATCTCCCGATACCGGGTCAATGGCATGTTTAGGATGACTAAGATGAACATGATGAAAACAAGCGAATACGTTACCCACAACGAACCGGCTCTTGCGCAATGGCCAGTTCAGCAGCCGGTGAAGAGTGGCCCCTCCCTGCAGGAGCTCGTGCGCCGCGCCACCGGGCTTCAGCCGCTGCTCATGAAGAACGCCGCGGAAGCCGAGCGCAATCGGCGGGCGAGCGAGGAAAGCATTGAAGCGATCGCCAGTGCGGGGCTATTTCGTTTGATGGTCCCCAGGCGCTATGGCGGCTACGAAGGCACGCTGCGCGCTCACCTCGAAGTATCGGCAGCGCTGGGCGAGGCGTGTGGCGGCACCGCGTGGGTCGTCGCGCTCACCAACGTGTGTGCCTGGATTACATCGCTTTACCCGCAGCAGGCCCAGGACGAGGTTTGGGGCGCCAATCCCGACGCACGCGTCGCCGGCGTATTTACGCCCTCCACGCAATCGCGCCGCGTCGAGGGTGGCCTCGTGGTCTCGGGCAAATGGTATTTTTCGTCGGGGTCGCTCCATGCGGACTGGGCGTCGATTGGCGTGATCGAGCACGACGAGAACGGCGCGTTCAAGAAGCAGTATCTCGCGCTCGTGCCGATGTCGGAGCTTTCGATCGAGGACACGTGGTTCACGGCGGGCATGCGCGCATCCGGGAGCAACTGCATCGTCGGCAATGAAGTGTTCGTGCCGGACCATCGGCTGCTCGACATGATGGCGGCCATCGATCGGCGCTATCCGACC
This sequence comes from Paraburkholderia pallida, assembly GCF_004524855.1. Classification (NCBI taxonomy): domain Bacteria; kingdom Pseudomonadati; phylum Pseudomonadota; class Betaproteobacteria; order Burkholderiales; family Burkholderiaceae; genus Paraburkholderia; species Paraburkholderia pallida. The sequence goes on from NZ_CP038149.1 coordinate 81,521, forward strand.
GAGTGCAAGGACGAGGCAAGCTACCGCGCGTCGTTCGTGCCGTTCGCAGCTCTGATCCTGACCGGCCCGCAACTGGGTCTCGGACGCGCGGCGCTGAAATTCGTTATCGAGAAGGCGCCCCAGCGGGCGATCACCTATACCTCGTACGAAAAGCAGACGGACTCGACGGTATTCCAGACCCAGGTTGCCGAAGCCGCGATCAAGGTCGATAACGCGCATCTGCGTGCGTTCCGGGCCGCGGACGAGATCGACGCGGCAGCCCTGCGAGACGAGCAGCTCGACGACGTGACGCGCGCGCGCGCCCGTGCCGATACGGGGATGGTGACCACCTATATCACGGAGGCGCTCAATACGCTGCTGTGGGCGCATGGCGCCGGCGGCTTCGCGGAATCGAGCCCGCTGCAGCGCTGGTGGCGCGACTCGAACACCGCGGCGCGTCACGCAGTGGGATTGCCGGCGATTGGGCTGGAGTTGTACGGCAAGGCGCTGCTCGGCGTCGAGAACAACATCACGCCGCTGGTCTGATCATGAACGCCATCAGCCAGCCAGCTGCTTCCCCGGTCATCGACGCCAGGGCGCTTCGCGCCACCATGGGCATGTTCGCGACAGGCGTGACGGTCGTCACTTACCGGATGGAGGGGGAGCCCGCGGGCATGACGGCGAATGCCTTCATGTCCGTCTCGCTCGAACCGCCGCTCGTGCTGGTCTCGGTGCGGGCGAGCTCGCGCTTTAACCAGTGGGTGAGCAAGGGAGTGCGCTACGGCATCAACTTCCTTGCCGAAGACCAGCGGGCGCTCAGCGCCCATTTCGGCGGCAGGCCGCAGGCCGATCTTGCGTTGCCCTTCTGCGGGCACGACGGCACGCCCTTGCTCGACGGCAGCCTCGTGCAGCTCGTTGCGAGGACCGTGGACGTCCATCCGGCCGGAGATCACCTGCTGTATATCGGCGAACTCGAATATATCCGCTACGGCACGCAACGCCGTCCACTGGTTTTCTATAGCGGCAAGTACCAGCAGATGCACGCACATACGCCGATGCTGACCGCAGGCGGCTGCGTCGAGGGCTGGTAGGGCTGCGCAGGCATTTCCGCACAGGGCCGGGGCGCTATCACCGCAGCGATCCTGCTTAACCGAAACGAAAACGAGGCAGTACTGAATGAAATCCGAACCTCATCAATTGTTGAACGGCCCGCTGGCGTGCGGGACCGGAGCCGATCCTGACCAGCAGGAAACGTCCGAATGGCTCGATGCGCTCGAAGCCGTGGCCCGCGTGTCGGGCGTGGACCGCGTGACGTTCCTGCTGCAGCGGCTCGCCGAGCACGCGAACCATCTGGGCGTGTCGCCCGCGGCGCATCCCTATTCGCTGTACCAGAACACCATCGCCGTGGAGGACCAGCCCGCGTTCCCGGGCAACCTCGCGATGGAGGAGCGCATCACCTCGATCATCCGCTGGAACGCGCTGGCGATGGTCGCGAAGGCCAACAAGGCCTATGGCGAACTCGGTGGCCATATCGCGAGCTACGCCTCGGCGGCCGAGATCTTCGAAGTGGGCTTCAACCACTTCTTCCGCGCCGACAACGAAGCGGGCAAGGGCGATCTGGTCTATTTCCAGCCGCATTCGGCACCGGGCGTCTATGCGCGCGCGTATCTGGAGGGACGGCTCGACGCGAGCCAGCTCGAGCGCTACCGCCAGGAGGTGGACGGCGGCGGCCTGTGCTCGTACCCACACCCGTGGCTCATGCCCGAGTTCTGGCAGTTTCCCACCGGGTCGATGGGCATCGGCCCGATCAGCGCGATCTACCAGGCGCGCTTTCTGCGCTACCTCGAGCATCGCGGCATGGCCCAGACCCACACGCGGCGCGTATGGGGCGTATTCGGTGACGGTGAGATGGACGAGCCGGAATCGGTCGCGGCGCTCTCGCTCGCGGCGCGCGAGGGGCTGGACAACCTCACGTTCGTGATCAACTGCAACCTGCAGCGGCTCGACGGCCCGGTACGCGGCAACGGCCAGATCATTCAGGAGCTCGAATCGCTGTTTACGGGGGCGGGCTGGAACGTCGTCAAGGTCGTGTGGGGCTCGGACTGGGACGCGCTGTTCGCGCGCGACCGCCATCACGTGCTGCTGCGCCGCTTTGCGGCGACGGTGGACGGCCAGTACCAGACACTGGGGGCTAACGACGGCGCCTACAACCGCGCGCACTTCTTCGACCTCGATCCTGAGCTGCAGGCGCTCGTGTCGCACATGACGCCCGAGGAGATCGACGGCCTTCGGCGCGGCGGGCACGATTTCCGCAAGCTGCACGCGGCGTTTGCGACCGCCACCGCGCACGCGGGCCGCCCGACCGTGATTCTCGCCAAGACCAAGAAGGGCTACGGCATGGGGCAGGCGGGCGAGTCGCGCAACACGGCGCACCAGCAGAAGAAGCTCGATGTCGAGGCGCTCAAGGCGTTCCGCGACCGCTTCGCGCTGCCGCTCGACGACGAGCAGGTGGCCGGCATGACGTTCTACCGGCCCGCGGAGGACAGCGCGGAGCTGCGCTACCTGCGCGAGCGCCGCGAGGCGCTGGGCGGGTACATGCCGCGCCGCGCCACGCATGCCGAACCGCTTGCGGTGCCCGCACTGGCAAGCTACGCGCAGTTCGCGCTGACGCCCGACGCCCGCGAGAATTCCACGACCACGGCGCTCGTGCGCGTGTTCACGAACCTGCTCAAGGACCGCGAGCTCGGTCCGCGCATCGTGCCCATCGTGGCGGATGAGGCGCGCACCTTCGGCATGGCGAGCCTGTTCCGCCAGGTGGGTATCTACTCGCCCCAGGGGCAGCTCTACGAGCCGGAAGACGCGGGTTCGATGCTCTATTACAAGGAGTCGAAGGACGGGCAACTGCTGGAAGAGGGCATCACGGAGGCCGGCGCGATCGCGTCGTGGACAGCGGCGGCGACCTCTTACAGCGTGAACGGCGTGGCGATGCTGCCGTTCTACATCTACTACTCGATGTTCGGCTTCCAGCGCGTGGGCGACCTCATCTGGGCGGCGGCGGACCAGCGCGCGCGGGGCTTCCTGATCGGCGCTACGGCGGGACGCACGACGCTCTCGGGCGAAGGCCTGCAGCACCAGGACGGCACGAGCCACGTGATGGCGGCCACGGTGCCGAACTGCCGGGCATACGACCCGGCGTTCGCGGGCGAGATGGCGGTGATCGTGGATCACGGCGCGCGCCGCATGCTGGAGCAGCAATATGATGAGTTCTACTACCTGACCGTCACGAATGAAAACTACGTGCACGAAGCGATTGAGCCTCACGAACACGAGGACATCGTCCGGGGCATGCGGCGCTACGGCGTGCGCGGCGAGGGCGAGCCCGCGGTGCGGCTGCTGGGCTCGGGGGCGATCTTGCGCGAGGTGATCGCGGCGGCGGAGTTGCTGGCGAACGACTGGGGCATCGCTGCCGAGATCTGGAGCGTGACGAGCTTCTCCGAACTGGCGCGCGAGGCGCGCGAGCTGGAGCGCGAGCGGCTGTACGGCGCCGGCGCGCAGCACGAGAGCCATGTTGCGCGCTGCCTGCCGGGCGCCACGCCCGTAGTGGCGGCGAGCGACTACGTCCGTGCATATGCCCAACTGATCTCGTCTTACGTACAGGCACCGTACACGGCGCTGGGCACCGACGGGTTCGGGCGCAGCGATACGCGCGTCGCGTTGCGGCGCTACTTCGAGGTGGACCGCTGGCATATCGCCCTGGCGGCGCTGGCAGCCGTCGATGCGGCAAAGCACGCCGAAGCGCTGGCGCGCTATGAGATCGCCGCGGACGGCGTAGCGCCGTGGAACCGCTGAGCTGGTGAACCCCCTCAGGAAACCTGATAAAGGATTGGACATGCAGGAGTTGAGAGTCCCTGATATAGGCGACTACCGGGATATTCCGGTGATCGAGGTGCTGGTTCGCGCGGGGGATGTCGTTGTGCGGGAGCAGCCGCTCGTGACGCTCGAATCGGACAAGGCGACCATGGACGTGCCGAGCTCGCTTGCCGGGACGATACGCGAGGTTCTGCTCAAGCCGGGCGATCTGGTTTCGCATGGCACGCTGATCGCGCACGTGGAATTCGACGCCGCGGGCGCCGGAAGCCAGGCCGCGCCTGCGGAACTGGCGGAACTGGCGGAACTGGCGGAACTGGCGGAGCCTGCGGCCCCGGCGTCTGCGCCAGCACTGGCGCAGACGCCTGCGCAACCAACCGTGCCGGAGCGTCACATCGAGCCGCTTCCGATGCCCCAGGCAGTTCAGCCGCCTCAGCAGCAGCCCGTCGACGCGTCTGCGAAGATCGATGTCGCGGCGGGCCCGTCCGTGCGCAAGCTGGCGCGCGAGCTCGGCGTGAATCTGGCGCAGGTAAAAGGCAGCGGCCGCAACGCCCGGGTACTGCGGGAGGACGTGCTGGCCCACGTGAAGGGCGTGCTGTCGAGTCCGCCACCAGCCGCGACACAGAAAGATGCGCGTGCAACCATTCTGGACATCCTTCCATGGCCGCAGGTGGACTTCGCGAAGTTCGGGCCGGTGGAACGCCGGCCGCTTTCGCGCATCCGCAAGATCTCCGGGGCGAATCTCCATCGCAACTGGGTGATGATTCCGCACGTCACCAATTTCGACCAGACCGACGTGACTGAGCTCGAATCCCTGCGCACCACGCTGAATCGCGAAGCGAGGGACAGCGGGGCGAAGGTGACGATGCTGGCCTTTCTCGTCAAGGCGTGCGTGGCGGCGCTGCAGCGCTATCCGCAATTCAACGTGAGCCTCGACGGTCAGGAGCTCGTGCAGAAGCATTACTTCCACATGGGCTTTGCGGCGGACACGCCTGATGGACTCGTGGTGCCGGTGATTCGCGACGCCGATCGCAAGGGCATTGCCGAAATCGCCGCAGAAATGGCTGAGCTTGCAGCGCTGGCGCGTCAAGGCAAGCTCACGCCGGCCCAGATGCAGGGCGGCTCGATGTCGATTTCGTCGCTCGGCGGCATCGGGGGCACGCACTTCACGCCGATCATCAACGCCCCCGAGGTCGCGATCCTCGGGGCAGGCCGGGCCGCCACGCAGCCCGTATGGAACGGCACCGCGTTCGAGCCTCGTCTGATCCTGCCGCTTTCGCTTTCATGGGATCACCGTGCGGTGGACGGCGCCGAGGCCGGCCGCTTCCTCGCGTATCTGGCCACCTTGATGGCCGACTTCCGCCGCGTGCTGCTTTGATGCGGCCTTCAATTCATGCAGCACCGTCCAGACAGGAGACAGACATGACGACAGTACAGACGCAGGCCGGCGATACCCATGACGCAACGTCGAGCGAGACACGCATCGCGCCCGCCCGCATGGCCCATCTCGTTCTGCAATGCGCGCGTCGCGCAGACACCGTCGCGTGGTACATGAAGCTGTTCCAGGCACACCTCGTCTTTGAAGACAACGTGCTGACCTTCATCACGTACGACGACGAGCATCACCGCCTCGCGTTCTTCAACATGCCCGATATCCCGCCGAGGCAACGCGAGACGGCCGGTGTGCATCACATCGCGTACAGCTACAACGACATCGGCGAACTGCTCGCGACCTACGCGCGTCTGAAGCCGCTCGGCATCCTGCCGTTCTGGTGCATCAACCACGGCCCGACCACGTCGCTCTACTACCGCGACCCGGAAGGCAACGATATTGAACTGCAGGCCGACAACGGCGACGACCCTGGCGCGTATTTCCATTCGGAGGCGTTCGCGAAGAACAATCTCGGCGTGGAATTCGATCCCGACGAACTGGTCCGCATGTGGAAGGCCGGCGCGAGCGACGCCGAACTGAGCGCGGTGGGCACGGCGGCCACCGGCAAATCAACATTCATGTAAGCACAGGGGGAAGCATGAAACTCGTCACATTCCTTGCGGGAAGCAACGCGCCGGCCGCGGGCCTCGCCGTTGACGGCGGCATCGTCGATATCGGGCGGCATCTGCCCGATGCGCCGCGCGACACGATTGCGCTGATCGAAGCCTGGCCGGCCTGGTGCGAGCGCCTTGCGTCGCTCGACGCTTCGCAGCCCGCGGATCTCGGCTTCGATGGCGTCACGCTGCTCGCGCCGGTGCCGCGTCCGGGCAAGATTCTCGGCATCGGCCTGAACTACGCGGATCACGTGGAAGAGTCGGGCATGGCGCGGCCCGTGGACCAGCTATGGTTCGCGAAAATGCCGACTTCGGCAACGGGGCCGTTCTCCCCCGTCGATCTGCCGCGCGTCTCGGAGCAACTCGACTACGAAGCGGAACTGGCATTCGTGATCGGCCGGCGCTGCCGTCACGTGCCGCGTGAGCGCGCGCACGAAGTGATCTTCGGCTACTGCGCGGCCAACGACATGAGCGTGCGCGACTGGCAACTCAAGACCTCGCAGTTCACGATCGGCAAGTCGTTCGACACGCACGCGCCGTTCGGTCCGTGGATCGTGACGGCCGACGCGATCGCCGATCCCCACGCGCTGGGCATCCGCTGCTTCGTGAACGGCGAAAAACGCCAGGACTCGAATACGTCGCAGTTGATCTTCGACTGTTACGCGCAGGTGGAGCATCTGTCGAAGGTGATGACGCTCGAGCCCGGCGACGTGATCCTCACCGGCACGCCGGGCGGCGTGGGAATCGGCATGAAGCCGCCGCGCTGGCTGCGCGCCGGCGACCGGATGAAAGTGGAAATCGACGGCATTGGCGCCATCGAGAACGTGGTCCAGACCGAACCTGCATGAACGCGGAGCCTGCCGATGATCAGCAATACTGAAGACACGGTGCGCGACGAGGTGATCCGGCTGGAAGCCGAGCGGTGCCACGCGCTCGTGACGGCGGACCTCGAAGCGCTCGATCGTCTCGTGGCCGACGACGTTGTGCATGTCCACGCCAACGGCCAGGCCGACGACAAGGCCGGCTATCTGGCGATGGTGAGCGGCGCGATACGGTTTCTTTCGGCGCAACGCGAGCGTCTGGACGTGCGCGTGTACGACGGACTGGCCGTCGCGACAGGACCGCTGCGCCAGTCGATCGAGATGATGGCGACGGGCCAGCGCGTGGACATGCACATCATGACCACGCAGGTCTGGCGGCTCCAGTCCGGCGCGTGGCGGCAGGTGAGCTTCCAGGCGACCAATCTGTAAAGACGAGTCGGGCCGATCCACGGGGCGGCCACCATCACTGGCTACGCTGTTGATGGCGGCCGCTGTCTCACCGTGGCGCGTTCGACGAGCGCGCACGGCACGACGATGTCGGCGGGCCGCAGCTCTCCGGTCATCTGCTGGCAGAGCAGGGCGACCGTGGCGTCGATCATCGGCTCCAGATCCTGGCGTACGGTCGTGAGCCGATAGGCGCCCCACGCGGCTTGTGGGACATCGTCGAAGCCGATGACGCCCACGTCCTCCGGAACCTTCAGGTTGAGTTCCTGGCGCAGCATATCGAGTGCGGCGATCGCCATGTGATCGTTGGCGACGAACAGGCCGTCCGGCCGCTCGTCGCCGGCGAAGAGGCGTTGCGTGGCTTCCTGCGCGCGATGGAAATCGTAGTGGCCGACCTCGCGGTTCCACAGGCGCATTTCAAGGACGGCCAGTTCGTCGGTGAAGCCGCGCTCGCGCTCGATGCTGGTCGAGGCGTTCTCCAGCCCGGCAATCAGCGCGATGCGGCGATATCCGCGCTCGACGAGCAGCCGCGCCGCCATCCGGCCGCCGGATTCGTTCGCAGATGTCACCGAGCTGATCTTGCTGCGGCCACGGCCCCGCTGTTCCATCACACGGTTGAATTGCACGACAGGCACGCCAAGATCGGCGCAACTGTTCGCAAGCCTTGGTGAAAGGTTCGCGGAGGCCATGATGATGCCGTCGACCTGATAATCGAGGATCTCGGCCAGCACGCCATCGGCTTCTTCGTCCACTTCCGCGATGAACATCAGGACGTGGTAGCCGGCTTTCTGCAACCGCTGCGAGAGCTGTTCGATGACGAGCGGATAAAACTGATTGTCGAGGTAACTCATCACGAGCGCCACAATGCGGCTGCGTCGGGTAATGAGGCTGCGCGCGAGCGCATTGGGCCGATAGCCGAGCATCTTCGCGGCGGCCAGCACCTTGCGCCGCGTTTCTTCCGACACGCTGGCGCCCGGCGTAAAAGTGCGGCTTACCGCGGACTGCGATACCTTCGCGAGAGCGGCGACGTCCTGAGCGCGCGGAGCCGTCTTCATGCCGCGGTCCATCCGCCGTCGAGCATGAGCGCACTGCCCGTCATCAGGCTCGATGCTTCGCTGGCGAGAAACACGATCGCGCCCATGACTTCAGGCATCGTGCCGACACGCCCCAACGCGATGCGCTCACACACCCAGTCGCGGAACCCCGGCGCCGCGAACATGGGCGCCGTCATCGGCGTCTCGATGAAGGTCGGGCAGACCGTGTTGATGCGAATCCGTGCCGGGCCCAGCTCCCATGCGAGCGCGCGGGTCATGCCCTCGACCGCATGCTTGCTTGCGCAGTAGAGCGAACGGCGCGGACTGCCGACATGTCCCATTTGCGAGGACACGTTGATGATCGAGCCCGGCAGGCCGGCGGCCTGGAGCCGGCGCGCGACGGCCCGGGTCGTGTAGAACGTCGACTTCACGTTCAATTGCACGACCGCATCGATGTCGTCGTCGGTGAGCTCGGCGAGCGGCTTGGGGCGGTTCATGCCGGCGCTGTTCACGAGGATGTCGAACGGTGCGCGCGCATCGAGTGTGCGATCCACCGCGCCGGAGTCGGTGACGTCGAGCACGAGCGCTTCGCAGTCGATGCGCTCGGCGCGCATGGCCTCGCACAGGGCTTCCAGCTCGGCGCCGCGCCTTGCGGCCACGCTCACGTGGGCGCCCGCGCGCCCCAGCGCCACGGCGGCCGCGAGGCCGATGCCGCTGCTGCCTCCCGTGACGAGCGCGCGTCGCCCGCTCAGTCCGAAGTCGGGCCCGGCTGGCAGGGCGATCAAAATTGCGCCTCCACCGGCTGATACCAGGCGAGTTCAGGCCGCCCGCCATAACGGCGCACGCGGATGTTCGCCTGCTCGCCATGTCCGGCGAAATTTTCCATATGACACAGACGCGAACAATATGCGCCGATGGCGGCGCTGGCCTCGTCGCTCAACACGCGTTGATACGTGCAGGTCTTGAGAAACTTGCCGACCCACAGGCCGCCGGTATAGCGCGCGCTGCGATTGGTCGGCAGCGTATGGTTCGTGCCGATGACCTTGTCGCCGAAGCTCACATTGGTGCGCGGTCCGAGGAACAGCGCGCCATAGTTCGTCATGCGCTGGAGGAAAAATTCCGGGTCGCGGGTCATGACCTGAACGTGCTCCGACGCAATTTCGTCTGCAATGCGAAGCATCTCTTCGTCGGTGTCGCAAACGATGACTTCGCCGCAATCGGCCCAGCTCTGCGCGGCGATCGACGCGGTCGGCAGGTGTTTCAACTGGCGCTCGATTTCGGCGAGAGTATCGTGCGCCAGCTGGACGCTGTTGGTGAGCAGAATCGAAGGGGACGTGGGTCCGTGTTCGGCTTGACCGAGCAGATCGACAGCGCAGAGCTCGCCGTCGACGCTATCGTCCGCGATGACGAGCGTCTCGGTCGGCCCTGCGAAAAGGTCGATGCCGACCCGCCCGAACAACTGCCGCTTGGCTTCCGCCACGAACATGTTGCCCGGCCCGACGAGCATGTCGACCGGCGCTACGCTCGCCGTTCCCACGGCCATCGCCACCAGCGCCTGAACGCCGCCGAGCACGAGAATTTCGTCGGCGCCCGCCATGTCCATCGCCGTGACGATGGCCGGATGCGGCCGGCCCTGATAGGGCGGCGCGGTCGACACCACGCGCGGCACGCCCGCCACTTTGGCGGTCAGCACGCTCATGTGAGCAGAAGCCAGCAGCGGATATTTGCCGCCGGGAATGTAGCAGCCGACCGCATTGACCGGAATGTGCCGGTGTCCCAACACGACGCCGGGGAGCGTTTCCACTTCGACGTCCGTCATCGAGTCGCGCTGGATTTGCGCGAAATTGCGGACCTGCCGCTGCGCGAACGTGATGTCCTCGATCTCCCGGGCGGAAAGCTGCTTTCGCGCGGCTTCGATTTCGGCGCGCGAAAGCCGGAATTCGTCCGGATCCCAGTTATCGAATTGGCGGCTGTACTCGCGAACAGCCGCATCGCCGTCTTTCTCGATGCGTTGAATGATCTGCTCGACGGTGGCGCGCACCGTTGCTTCGGCATCCGATTTGACGGCCGCGGGACGGCCACGCTTGATGTACCTGATCATGATTGTCCTTGATGAAAAGAGTATCCGGCTTCGAATGGCTGACACCTTCCGGTCGTTGCATACGTATGCAAATACGTGTTAACCCCGCATTTGAGTTGTGTGGGGCTCCATTGCGGATGTGTGCGTGGCGATTACCGCATCGAAACCGGAGTCCACGCGTACACGGCTTCGCTCGTATCCGCATACGCTGGCAGGCCTATGCGTGGCGCCGCACGCGCGGGATGCCGAACGTCTTCCGCCGCAGCGCATTGAAGCGGGACAGTGCTGCGTACACGCAATCGTGTTTCAGCCTGCTTGCGCAGATAGTGGGTCGGAGACATGCCGACGTAGCGCGCGAAGGCGGCACTGAAGGCGCTTGCGGTGCCGTAGCCGACACGTTCCGCGACATCGGCCACGCCGCCTGCGTTCCTCAGCAGTAGATCCATCGCGATCGCCATGCGCCACGCGAGCAGGTATTTCATTGGTGTGACGCCCACGATGCGACTGAAACGCTCGAAGAACGCCGAACGCGAGAGCGCGGCGTCCTTGGCCAGTTGCGCAACGGTCCAGGGCCGGGCCGGGAACGCGTGCATCCGCTGGAGCGCGGCGGCGATCCGGGCATCGGCGATCCCTTGCAGCAGGCCCGGCGAAGCGCTTGCATCGACCGCGCAACGAAGCGCCTCGATGAAGAGGACTTCGAGCAGTCGCCGGAGCACGGCATCGCTCGCGGGTCCTGCCGTGCAGGTCTCGTCCTCGATGAGTCGCACGAGTTTGGCAAGGCGGTTGCCTCCTCGCACATGCACAACCTGGGGCAAGAACGAAACGAGCAACGCGGCGTCGGGCGAACCGAAGATACAGTAGCCCGCAAGGAGCCGCAGCTCAGCCGGCCCGATGGTTTCTCCCGCACGCCGCGTCCCGATGAGCGGCGTGCCGGCAGGGTCCAGCAAGCGGAAAGCCACGCCGGAAGGGATCAGTACGAAGTCGCCCTGGTGAACGACCATCGTCTCCCTGCCTTCGACGTCAACGCGACATGTCCCCTCGAGCGCCGCGCAGAAAAAAGGCAACCCGGTTTGCGGGTAGCCCATGCGGGCGCAATCCGCACCGCGAACGGTCTTTGCAATCGGCGCGCCTGGCCGAAGCAGGGCGACAAACTCGGCGAGCGGATCAACCATGCCAGGACTCCGACGAATGAAATCTGGACTGCCAATGATGGCGGGATGGTCCACGCAATCTTATCGTTTCAATGCCTTCAACCATTTCATAGATCCCCATGAAGACCGTTCTGATTACCGGATGCTCGTCCGGGTTTGGCCTCGAAACCGCCCGTTACTTTCTCGAACGCGACTGGAACGTCATCGCCACCATGCGCATGCCACGCGAGGACGTGCTGCCCCGCTCGGCGCACTTGCGCGTTCTCGCCCTCGACGTCACCGATGCGCGGAGCATTCGCGAGGCCGTCGATGCAGCCGGCTCGATAGACGTTCTCGTCAATAACGCCGGAGTCGGCCTGCTCAGCGCATTCGAAGGAACGTCGATGGAGACGGTCCGCCAGGTCTTTGAAACGAACACCTTCGGCACCCTGGCAATGACGCATGCACTGTTGCCGCAATTCACGCAACGTCGCTCTGGGGCCATCATCAACGTAGGGTCGGCGGTCACGTTGAAGTCGTTTCCGCTGCTTTCCATCTACACCGCAAGCAAGGCGGCGATCATGGCTTTCACGGAGTCGCTCGCGCTCGAGCTCGAAGCGTTCGACGTACGGGTCGGCCTGATCATCCCGGGACGGGCGCCGGAGACCCGTTTCGGCGAAAACGTCCAGCGCCTGCTGCCCAATGGCATCCCCCAGGCGTATCAAGCGTTCGCGCAAGCTGCATTCGCGACGATCGAGCAGGCAGGCGACGTGACTCACTCGCTCGACGTGGCGCAAGCCGTATGGCGCTTCGCCACGGATACCGCCTGCCCTGCGCGGCTGCCGGCCGGCGCTGACGCCGTCGCAATCGCCGAATCGCGTTAAACACAGCCGGGGCGGCGTCGGGCACGACGCCACATGATGCGGCGCCGCGTCCTCGTGGGCTGGCTAGCCATCGATGTCGACCTAAAAACCTCGGTGATCCAACGATCATATGTGTCGACACAATTATGGTCCAAAGTTGTGTCGGCTTGTGCAAAATTTTATCCGGAGATAACCAGGCTATGTGGATTCTTCCGGCATATAGGCGGGTTTGAGAAAGCTGTACGGGTATGTCCTGGCGAGGCTCAGGTCTAAAACTGTTGACAGTTATTGGGTGCAAATTTATTGTTTCGACCGGGTTAGCTGCGTTCAAGGAAGTCCTGAAATCGGGCAGAAGGCATGCGTCTCGCGCGATTTCGCTGGCCCTCTCAGGCACGACCGATGTTCGTTTGGCGGCCCGCGGATGGGGCCGCCGAGCGATAACGCGTGCGTGCATAGCGCGATGAATAATGTTTCGGATGACTAATCATTTGCGCTGATGAAACGGATTTACCTCGGCCGCGCCGGACAGCTTGGGCTGGAAATCCCGTCGCACTTCCTTCAAAACAACCAGGCACGAGATCTTTTTCAAGAACGGAATCCATCTATGAAAGCCAGACCGCAGAACACGTCCATGCGTGCCGCGACAGCCGGGGTATTCGCGCTATTGGCGTGCTCGGGGACGACCGCTCAAGCGCAAACCAGCGTGACGTTATACGGCATACTGGATGCAGGGCTCGAATACGTCAGCAATTCCGGCGGCCACTCGCTTGCCGAGGTGCAAAGCAATGGCGGGGCGCCTTCGCGGCTGGGCTTGCGAGGCAACGAGGATCTGGGTGGCGGGCTCTCAGCCCTGTTCGTGCTCGAAGCTCCGATCAGCGTCAACAATGGCGCATCCACGACGCCGTTCTGGGCCTATGCTTCCTACGTGGGATTGCGCAGCGAGACGTATGGCACGCTGACCCTTGGCCGCCAGTTCGATTTCCTTCACATCGAGATGCCGCCGGATTCCACCACCATGATCGAGGGCGGACTCGTGGAGGGCTTCCAGGGATTCAGCAGCCCGGTCAAAGGCGCGCCGCCGCCCGCCGTCGACAACCATTCCGGCTCCGGGATGTACAACAATTCGATCAAGTGGGCGTACAACAACGGTCCGATATCGGGCGGCCTCATGTATGGCTTCGGCCCGGACAGCCGCCACGACAACATGCAGTCGGCCTATCTGAAGTACGTGAACAGCGGCCTGGAACTGGGCGTGGGCTGGGCGCGCGACAACTTCAGCACCGTGGTGATCGCCAACAACGTTTATTCGGTGCGCGCGGTCTACACGATTGGCGGTCTCACATTGCTCGCCAACTATTCGCAGGGGTGGGAAACTGTCTTTCCCGGATCGCAGGCCCGAGCGCGGCCTTTTGAAGTTGCGGCGAACTATTATGTGACGCCAGCGATTACCGTTGGTGCGGGGGTGGGCATTGCCTGGGACAGAAACCGGGCAGGCGAGAGCGCCACCATTACCGAGCCGTTCATCGGCGCGCGGTATCTGTTGAGCCGGCGCTCCATGCTTTACCTCATGGCGGCGGTTAACCACAGCAGCAACCCGTCTGCTGTTCCTGCGACCGTTTCGGTGGTTGGCGGCGCGCCGGATGTCTCGTCAAGCGCGAACCAGTTGGCGATTCTGTGCGGTCTGATGACGTTCTTCTGATTCTGGCTGGAAGCGGGGTGGGGCGGTGGCGCCGCAGTTATCGCCCCAGTCAACGCGGCTTTTCAGAAATCTCGGCGCGCGCGGCCCGGGCGCATCACCGTCCGGCGGGCGGCAACACGGCGTCGATACAGCTGCGCAGCCGCGCCGCATCATACCGTGGCGCGGCGCCGGCCATGATGAGCGACGCCATGCGGCTGAACATATCGGCGAACAGAATGGACGCGCGATAACCGTCGCCCCCGGCCGCAGACAAAATGATCTCATGAAACGCCTTGCCTGGCGGATGGGCAACCGGCGGCGTATCGGTCAGCACGTAGGCGCGATAGCGCTGGGCATCATCGATTAGTCCTCCTATGATTGCCACCGAATGGGCGCCCGCATGCCGCGCGAAGCACAACGCGAAACGCCGGAAGGCCGCCTCCCATGCGAACCGGTCCTGATTGGCGAACTTGTCCATTTCGTCGGCGCATTCGCGCAGATGTGCGACTTCATCCTGGCTCAGGAACGGCGTGGCGATGCGGATCGCCAGTGCGATGTTCACGAGATGCAGTCCGAGGACTTCCTCGAGGTCGGCGATATCGAACGACGCGACGCTGAAGCGCCGATTGGCCTCTGCCACGACCAGTTGTTCCTGCTGTAGCCGCCGCAGTGCTTCCCGCACCGGTCCGCGGCTCGTGCCGCTCACCTTCGCGATCGACAGCTGCGAGATCGGCTGCCCTGGCGAGAGTGTGCCATCGAGAATCCTCGCCCGGAGCTCGGCGTAGACGATCGACGCCGTATTGCCCGTTCGTTTGACGCGCGGTGCTTCGTCAATCGCAGTTGTCGCGCCCTTGCGCATTTTTCCTTTGGCGTTTGAGGAAGGCGCTGTGGATCTCGTCATGAGTGCAACCGGAAGTAAGCGTTATGGATGACACGAAGAGTGTCGACACCTTGCATGAGCGATTTCACTATACCACGCGGTGAGACTCTGGTCGATCCAATGGCATGCCCACGATTAATGCGAAAAAAGTGGCCATTGAGCACGGATTTTTCGTGTTGCTACGCCGACGGCAATGAAAGTTTCGACTCTCGGGCAACGGAGCCGACGCGTCAACAATGTAGCGTTGAAGTGTCCCAGAGCTGGCGGTGATCGTCACATTCTGCATGCTATCGATCTTGAAAATGGATCATGGTCAACGTTTTTTATGATAAAAATGTCGACACTATAAATTTCACCCACAACGCGTGAATCCTGTCAGATTCAGTGTGGAAAGCGTGATACCAAGCACAATGTACTTAAAATAGCGGTAAATACTGCGATTTCATTTCGCAGGAAGATGACTGGCAACTTGTCCGGGCGGTCCGATGTTCGGTACGAGATCGGCAAAAAGTGTTGACATATTTAATTGTCGATGTGAATCTGTGCCGACTTAAACCCGATGTCTATTGAGAACTTGGAGGCCCGCAATGAGTGTCGTGTCCGTCGCCCAGCAGTCGACCATCAGCAGCGATGCCGCGCCTCGCGCGCCGCAGCTTTCTTCTCCGGGCGACGAGCAGATCGCTGCGCGCATCCTCGCGGACGTGCGGGCCTACGTGCCGACGCTGCGCGAGCGTGCGCGTCAAACGGAGGTGCTGCGCCGCGTACCGGATGAAACCATCAAGGAACTGGACGAGTTGGGCGTGTTTCGCATGTGCGTGCCGGTCGAATACGGTGGTTACGCGCTGACGCCCGTGCAGCAATTCGACATCGTCGCGGAGATCGCGCGCGGCTGTGGCTCGACCGGATGGGTGGTATGGGTCACGACGACTTCCCAGCAATGGGTATCGTTCTTCGACCCGCGGTTTCAGGCAGAACTCTTCGGGATGGGCTGGGTTGGGCCGCTCAATTCCGGCGTCATCACGGCATGGGGGCCGGGATTCGCACGGCGCGTGGAAGGGGGGTACATGCTCAAGGGCCGCTGGCCGTTCAACAGCGCGTGCCACCACACCCCGTTCCATCATCTGGGTGCGAGCTGCGAAGGCGAAACCGACCAGGGTCCCATTCTTCTGCAAGTCCCGCACGAGCAACTGCAGATTCTCGACGACTGGAGGGTGATGGGACAGCGCGGCTCGGGCAGCAACACGGTGGTGATCGAGGACGAGGTGTTCGTGCCGGAATATCGCGTGCGTCCGATCGGCGACATCTTTGCCGCGAAGCGCCTCGCTCCCGCGCCCGCAGGTGTGCTTTACCAGGTCAACCTCATCCAGCACACGGCGTCGTTGATGGCGGCCATCGCGGTGGGGCTCGCGCGTTCGGCAGTCGAGTTGTTTCAGGAAAAGATCCATCGCCGTGGGATTTCCAACTCGATCTACAGCAGTCAGAGCGAGGCGCCCGTCACGCACCTTCAGCTCGGCGAGCTTCATTGCCAGTTGCGCACCGTCGAAATGCTGGCTCGCGGCAACGTGGAAAAAGTCCAGGTGCTCGCGGCGACCGGCCAGCCCGCCGATGAACTCGAGATTGCGCGAACCAAGCTGGAAAGCGCGCATGCCATCAAGCTTGCCTCGGAGATCACGGCATTGACGCTGCGGGCCGGCGGCGCGTCGTCGATCATGGACGGCAATCCGTTCGAACGCCTGTTCCGCGACAGCCGCGTAGTGACGCTGCACGCCCACACGCAAATCGAGACCTGCCAGGAAGACTATGGCCGTGCGTTTGCCAAAGCGAACGCACCCGCACCTGCGGCCGCGACGCAGCAATAACGCCGGCGCGAAGCGGGCCACGCTTTGATCGCTGGCTTTGAATTGGCGCAACTCATATAAAACCGGAGACAACCATGCAGGCAACAGTGGAGACGATACGGGCGTCGAAGATCGATGCCGGCGAGCCCGCCGATACCTTGAATGAGCTGGTTGCGAAGGCAGCGGCCCTGCAGCCGCTGCTCATGAAGAATGCTGCGGAATCCGAAAAATATCGTCGCGCATGCGACGAAAACATTGCCGCGATCGACAACGCAGGCCTGTTTCAGCTCATGGTCCCGCGCCGTTACGGCGGCCACGAAGGGACGCTGCGCGCGCACCTCGAGGTGTCGGCCGCATTGGGAGAGGCGTGCGGCGGCACGGCATGGGTCGTCGCGCTCATCAACGTGTGCGCATGGTTCACTGCGTTGTTTCCGAAGCAGGCCCAGGACGACGTATGGGGCGCCAATCCGAAAGCGCGCGTGTCGGGCGTCTTTACGCCGTCCAGCCAGTCGCGCCGCGTGGAGGGCGGGCTCGTGGTTTCGGGCAAGTGGTACTTCTCCTCCGGTTCGCTGCATGCGGACTGGGCTGCGATCGGCGTGATCGAGCACGATCAGAACGGCGCGTTCAAGAAGCAGTACCTCGCCCTCGTGCCCATGTCCGAACTGACGATCGAGGACACGTGGTTCACGGCGGGCATGCGCGCCTCGGGCAGCAACTGCATCGTCGGCAACGATGTGTTCATACCGGAGCATCGCCTGCTCGACATGATGGAGGCCATCGAACGCCGCTATCCGACCGAGTGCAAGGACGAGGCCGCGTATCGCGCATCGTTCGTGCCGTTCGCGGCGCTGATCCTCACCGGCCCGCAACTCGGGCTCGGCCGCGCCGCGCTGCGCTATGTGATCGAAAAGGCCGCGCAGCGCCCGATCACCTATACGTCTTTCGAGAAGCAATCCGATTCGACCATGTTTCAGATGCAGATCGCCGAGGCCGCGATCAAGATCGACAACGCGCATCTGCGCGCCTTCCGTGCCGCGGACGAGATCGACGCCGCGGCGCGGCGCGACGAGCAGCTCGACGGCGTGACGCGTGCGCGCGTGCGGGCGGACACGGGCATGGTGACCACCTACGTCACCGATGCGATCAACACGTTGCTGTGGGCGCACGGCGCCGGCGGCTTTGCCGAGGCGAGCCCGCTGCAGCGCTGGTGGCGCGACTCGAACACGGCGGCCCGCCACGCGGTGGGACTGCCCGCGATCGGGCTCGAGCTCTATGGCAAGGCGCTGCTTGGCGTCGAAAACAACGTGACGCCGCTGGTTTGACCATGAATGCCCGCAGCCAGCTTTCTGCCGCACCGCGCATCGATGCGAAAGTCCTGCGCGCGACGATGGGCCGGTTCGCCACGGGTGTGACGGTCGTGACCTTTCGGCTCGACGGCGAACCTGCCGGGATGACTGCGAACGCGTTCATGTCCGTCTCGCTCGAACCGCCGCTCGTGCTCGTCTCTGTTCGCGCGAGCTCGCGTTTCAACCAGTGGGTTGGCGCTGGCGTGCGTTACGGCATCAATTTTCTCGCGGAGGACCAGCGTGCGTTGAGCGCGCATTTCGGCGGCCGGCCCGACGCCAGCCTCGCATTGCCGTATTGCGAGCACGAGGGCACGCCGCTGCTGGAGAACAGCCTCGTGCAGCTCGTCGCGCGCACCGTCGATATTCATCCCGCGGGCGACCATCTGCTGTACATCAGCGAGCTCGAATACGTGCGGCACGGCGAGCAACGGCGTCCGCTGGTTTTCTACAGCGGGAAGTATCAGCAGATGCACGCCCGCACGCCGATGCTGTCCGCCAGCGGATGCATCGAGGGGTGGTGAGCAGCAACCGATCGCTGCGCCCGGCGTCAGCGAAAGACCCAGTAAAACAGGAGGCAAACATGACGACATCACAGACATCGACGAGCAGCGCCGACACCGAAGCGCGCATCGTTCCCGCCCGCATGGCCCATCTCGTTCTGCAATGCGCGCGGCGCGCGGACACGGTCGCGTGGTACCAGCAGCTGTTCCAGGCACACCTCGTGTTCGAGGACGACGTGCTGACCTTCATTACGTATGACGACGAGCATCACCGGCTGGCCTTTTTCAACATGCCGGACTTGTCGCCGAAGGCCGAGCGGGTAGCGGGCGTGCATCACATCGCTTACAGCTACAACGACATCGGCGAGTTGCTGGCGACCTATGCGCGCCTGAAATCGCTCGGCATCCTGCCGTTCTGGTGCATCAACCACGGCCCAACCACGTCGCTCTATTACCGCGATCCCGAGGGCAACGATATCGAACTGCAGGCCGACAACGGGGAAGATCCGGGCGCGTACTTCCATACGGAGGCGTTCGCGCAGAACAATCTCGGCGTGGAGTTCGATCCCGACGAGCTGGTCCGTATGTGGCGCGCCGGCGCGAGCGATGCCGAGTTGAGCGCGGTCGGCACCGCCGCGACTGGCAAGTCCACCCCCATGTAAACGGAGCACCAACCCATGAAACTCGTTACTTTCAGCACGGCAGGCAATGCACCGACCGTCGGCGTGGCTCTCGACGACGGCGTCCTCGACATCGTCCGGCATCTGGGCGCCGCGCCGCGCGACATGAAAGCGTTGATCGCGGCATGGCCGGCCTGGCGCGAGCGGCTCGCGTCGCTCGCCGCCACGCAACCGGCCGACATTGCGTTCGATGCGCTGACCTTGCTCGCGCCGGTGCCGCGTCCGGGCAAGATTCTCGGCATCGGTCTGAACTACGCGGATCATGTTGAGGAATCCGGAATGGCGCGGCCTGCCGAGCAACAGTGGTTCGCGAAGATGCCCACTTCGGTGGCCGGTCCGTTTGCTTGCGTCGAGCTGCCGCGCGTCTCGGAGCAACTGGATTACGAGGCGGAACTCGCGTTCGTGATCGGCCAGCGCTGCCGCCATGTGCCGCGCGAGCGCGCGCATGAAGTGATTTTCGGCTACTGCGCCGCAAACGACGTCAGCGTGCGCGACTGGCAACTCAGGACGTCGCAATTCACGATCGGCAAGTCGTTTGACACGCACGCGCCGTTCGGACCGTGGATCGTCACCGCCGACGCGATCGCCGATCCGCATGCGCTCGGCATCCGCTGCTTCGTGAACGGCGAAAAGCGCCAGGATTCGAATACGTCGCAACTGATCTACGACTGCTACGCGCAGGTGGAGCATCTGTCGAAGGTGATGACGCTGGAGCCCGGCGACGTGATTTTCACTGGCACGCCGGGTGGCGTCGGGATCGGCATGAAGCCGCCGCGCTGGTTGCGCGCCGGCGACAGAATGAAGGTGGAGATCGACGGCATTGGCGCGATCGAGAACGTCGTGCAGGCCGAGTCGGCGTAACGGGAACAGGAGGACATACATGAACAATGCGAACGACGTCCGCGTGGCGGACGAAATTGCACGGCTCGAGCGCGCGCGTTGCCGGGCGCTGGTCGAGGCCGATCTCGCGACCCTGGGCGAACTGGTCGCCGACGACGTTGTGCACGTGCACGCCAACGGCAAGACCGACGACAAGCCCACTTATCTGGCGGCGGTAAGCACGCAAATCCGCTTTCTCTCGGCTACGCGCGAGGGCCTCGATGTTCGCGTTTATGGCGATATCGCGGTGGCCACCGGGCCGCTGCGTCAGTCGATCGAGTTGATGCCGGCGGGCCAGCGCATGGAGATGTCCATCATGACGACGCAGGTGTGGCGGCGGCAGATGAACGCGTGGCAGCAAGTGAGCTTTCAGGCGACGAACCTCTGAATGCGCCGCCGACGGCGCCTCGCTTCCTGGAGCGCCGTCCTTGAACTGGATTGCAATGTCACGAGTGAGGTCCGAATGACCGAAGCCACCACGGTTTCCCGTAGTCTCGCCGCCGAAGCGAATTGCGCCGGCGAGGCAGCGTTTTTTCGCTTCCGGCTTGGCGCGCTGTCGTGTGTTTCATTGAGCGATGGGTATGTCACGACGCCCGCGCAAATGGCCGCGCCGGAAATTCCCCCCGATGAATTGCGCACGTTCCTGAGCGCGTGCGGAGAGAGCCCCGATGTCATCGACACGCCTATTTCGTGCTTGCTGGTCCGTCTGCCAGAGCCGCGCATGACGGTGCTGGTGGACGCGGGGATTGGCAGAGTGCCGGGGCCAGACGGGCACGCTATTCCGACCGCGGGCCGTCTGCTGCGCTCGTTCGCCGATGCGGGGATCGCGCCGGCCGAAGTCGATGCGGTCCTGGTCTCGCATATCCATCCGGACCATATCGGCGGGCTCTTCGACGACGACGGCCAGCCCGCCTTTCCGAACGCCACGTACTACGTGAGCAATGAGGAATTGGCATTCTGGAGTCGGCCCGATCTCGATGGCTGCCTGATGCCGGATTTCATGAAGGCGGACGTCGCTCAGGTCGCGCAGCGCTTCATTGCGCTTGCAGCGCACCGGATGATCCGGTTCGCGGCGGGCGACACGCTGCCTGGCGGCATCGAAACCGTTCTGTTGCCCGGACATACGCCTGGCCAGGTGGGTTTCCGTTTCAGGTCGCAGGGACAGGCGATGTTCTACACGGCCGATGCGGCGGGCCACCCGTTCATTTCTATCCGGCATGAAGACTGGCGCTTCAGTTTCGACAGTGACCCGGCGCTTGCGATCGAGACGCGCCGCAAGCTGGTCGCGCACCTGTTGCAGGAGCGCTGCTTTCATTTCACGCCGCACTTCCCCTGGCCGGGCGTGGGACGCACGCTCGACGAGGGCGGCGAGCGGATCTGGAAACCCGGCTTGCAGTTGCACGACGCGCACGGAGCGGCATAGCTGCGGCGCCTTTGGCACTCACGCATATAACAATATTCTTGACGGAGACAGGCAATGGATTCAGTGGATCTTCATGGGCCGAAGCTTTGCACGTTTGCACGTGCCCTCGACGGAGCACGATCATGAGCGAAGCCAGGCATGGCGTTGTCAAGTCGTATGAGAACCGGCTGCTGATCGTCCTCACTTTCACCTTCGGCTTCGTGTTTCTCGACCGGACCGCGATGACATTGCTCGCTCCGTTCGTCGCGCGCGAGCTTTCGCTCAACAATCTGCAGATCGGGCTGCTCGCGTCGGGCTTGTCCGCGGCGTGGGCGATCTCGGGCTATGGTTTTGGCCGCCTGTGCGATCGGCGCGGCAACTACCGGCTGGTGCTGGTGCTGGCGATGGTCGTCTTTTCGCTGTGCTCCTTCATTTCCGGTCTCGCCACGACGTTTGTGGTGCTGCTGCTTTCGCGCGTGCTGATGGGCGTCGCCGAAGGCCCCGTGCTGCCGATCTCGCAGACCTTGATGGCCGACGCGTCGTCGGAGTCCCGGCGCGGGTTCAACATGGGGCTGATGCAGACCTTCGGCAGCAGTGTGCTGGGCGTCTTCATCGCGCCGATCGTGCTGATTCCGCTCGCGAGCCATTGGGGATGGCGCGAAGCGTTTTTTGTGGCCGGTCTGCCGGGACTGATCTGTGCGTTGGTGACGTGGCGCATTGCGCGCGATCCCGCGAGACGGCCCGCCGCCGACGCAGCGGCGGGTCAGGAGACGTTGAATCTGCGTGTGATGATGCGCCACCGGAACATCGTGCTGTGCATGGCGCTGGCGAGTCTGCTGCTTGGCACATTCTCGCTGGCGTTCGTCTTCTTGCCCGTTTATTTCTCTAGCGTCCTGCATATGCCGTCGACCGAGGTGGGCGTGATGATGAGCATGATCGGGCTGTCTGCCGCCGTCTCCGGGCTCGTGGTGCCCGCCATATCGGACCGGGTCGGGCGCAAGCCGGTCATGCTGGTGACCGGCGCGATCTCGCTATTGATGCCATTCAGCGTGGTGTATCTGTGGCAGACCCCGGTAGCGATGGCTGTGACGCTGTTCGTCGGCAGCCTCGTCAGTGCATTGGGTCCGTTACTGATCGCTACCGTTCCGGCGGAAACGCTACGCGAGGGCCGTGTCGCCGCAGCGATCGGACTCGTGCTCGGCACCGGTGAAATTGTCGGCGGCGTCCTCGCACCGCTGCTTGGCGGGGCACTTGCCGATCGCGTTGGCCTGATCGCCGTGCCTTGCCTTCAGGCGGTCTTCATGATCATTGCGCTGTTGTTGATGCTGATGGTCGAGGAAACCGCGCCGCGCAAGGCAAAACGATTGGCGCTCAGCGAAGCCTCGCTTTGATGAAGAGGACGAATCGCGGCGACAGGAAGGATAGGTTACCCACAACGGAGAAGACAATGAGTTCGACGCGCAACCCCAACATCCAGAACCCCGAGGCGCCGTTTTACTTCATCAACCTGCTCGAAATCGCCGAGACGGAAATCGAGCAGTTCGTTGACGACTGGAACCGACGCTCGAAGTTGATGGGGCAAATGCCGGGATTCATCCGCGCCGACTTGCAAAAGTCGTTGCTGCCCGACCATCAATATCAATTGATCAACGTTTCGCTCTGGCAATCGTATGACGCGTGGGTGGCCGCCGTCGACAACCCGGCCTATGCCAGCGAACTGAAGACGGATCTTCACCGCACGTCGAGCGTGAAGGTCAATCGCGGATTCTATCGGCCGGTCGCGTCCTATACACATCTGTATGAGTAGGTCGACGTTCCGGCACAAGGTATGCAGCCCAAACCAGCCATCGAGTCAATCGATGTGCACCATCACCGGCGGTTTGACTCTCGCCGCAGCCGCCGTCGCATTCCTGACGGGCCGCCATCCGACGATTGCCGTGCCGGCGCCCGCCATCCACTGAACTAAGGAGACTCTCTTGACCCAAACGACCATGACCGTATCCACCGAGCAAGCCGAACTCTACTGCGAGCGACGCGGCAAGGGCCCGCTTCTCTTGATGATCACCGGCGCGCTCGGAGACGCGGGCTTCTTCTCCGACGTGGCCGATATCCTGGCGACCGAATACACCGTCGTCACCTATGATCGGCGCGGCAACTCCCGGAGCACGGGCGACCTCACGGCGCCCATGACGGTTGCCCAGCAGGCTCGTGACGCGATTGCGGTTATTCGCGCGTCGGGCGAGAAGAAGGCCCTGATATTCGGCAACAGCGGCGGGGCCGTCGTCGGCCTCGAACTGGCCGCGCGTCATCCCGAGGTGGTCGACTTCCTCATCGCCCATGAGGCCCCGGCCGGACTGCTGCTGCCCGAAGCGAGGGAATGGCAGGCGCTCGCCGAGCAGGTCGACGAAGCGACTCGCACGCAAGGCTGGGAGGCGGCCGAGCGCGTATTCACCGAACTGAACAACGCGAGCAAGGAGGCCGCCACGCTGGTCGCACTCGAATACGCGGAACGCGCCGCCGGGAACTGGAAGTTCTTCTTCGAGCAGGAGTACATGCCGTTCACGCTCTATGTGCCGGATCTCGCGCGCATCCGCGGCAACCAGGTCAGCATGGTCACGGCCGCCGGCGTGGGTACCGGCGATGGGCCCGCCGGCCGCGCGGCCGTCGTCATCGCAGAAGGGGTCGGCTGCCCGATGGTGGAGGTTCCCGGTCATCATCTCGGGTTCACCGATATGCCTGTGGAGTTCGCGGCCGCGACTCGAGCGATGTTGAAGAACCGGGGACGTGGGTGACACGTGCTCCGATTCCGGCGGGGCGTATCGGGACGCCCGTCCCGAAGTGGTCCATGCACTATACGAAGAGGCATTTGAAAAGTACTTCGCGCCCACCCTTCCAGCACAAGACATCCAGACCAAATCAGTCTTTGAGGAAATCGATGCACTCCATTACCAACGGTTTTACTCTTGCCGTGGCCGCCGCATTCCTGATTTTCACGTCGATCCTGAGGTTCGTTGTCGATGAGAGCGGCACGAATGTGAGCGGGCGTGGCGTGTGAAGTGGGGCGCCTTCGATGGCGCCCCGCGCGCGCAACGCAGGGAGATCCTTGTTGCGCGACGCCCTGTCACCTCGCGTTCAAGATATCGAAAAGCCTCCGTCGATGGCGAAGATCTGGCCGGTCGTGGTTTTCGACTCGTCGCTCGCCAGGTACAGCGCGGTCATGGCGACTTCCGCCGGTTCGATGAGGCCGAGCAACTGGCGCTCGCCGGTCTTGTTGACCACGCCGGGCTGCGTCTCCATCAGACCGAGCACGCGAGCTGTCTTCGTGACGGCGGGCGCGACCGCGTTCACGCGGATGCGATGCGGCGCATACTCCACGGCCATCGAGCGCGTGATGGCGGATATCCCGCCCTTGGCGGCCGTGTACGCGTCTTTCCCACGCGTGCCAACCAGCGCGAAGACCGAACTGCTGTTGATGACTGAGCCGCCGCCACTTTTCATCATTGCCGCAATGCCGTGCTTGCAGGTAATCCACGTGCCGAACAGGTCGAGTTTGATCGCGCGCCAGAACTCTTCGGCGGGGCAGTCCGTCACTTGCGCGTCTATCGAGGTTGAGCCGCCGGCATTGTTGTACAGCACGTCAATACCGCCCGCGTAGCGCACTGCGGCGTCGATCGATTCACGCACGCTGTCCTCGCTCGTCACGTCGGTACGAATGAACTGCGCCCGGCCGCCAACTGCGTTGATGGACTCTGCGGCAAGCCGCCCATTTTCCTCATTGAATTCCGCAATGATCACGGTGGCGCCTTCGTGCGCGAAAAGTTGCGCCGCGGCCCGCCCGATGCCAGTGCCCGCGCCGGTTATGTATGCGATCTTGCCTGCGAGTCGCCCGTTCTCATTGCTCATGCTGCGTCTCCGATCGTTTCACTGGAGGTTTCGATCTGCGCTTCGCCGTTCTTGGTCAATACGAAGCCCGGGTAGCCGGCGACCGCGATGTCGTCGCATTTCTTGCGGTACGTGCCGTGGCCACCGAGATACGGCAGGAATACATGCGCCTTGCCCGGCACATTCGCCCCGATGTACCAGGAATTGGCTTTCATATAGAGCGTTTTCGACACGACGTCCTGGACGTGCTGCATCCAGTCTTCTTCGGCTTGAAGGTCGGCATCGATCCGGCGGATACCACGTTCGCGCATGTGGACCATGCACGCGGTGATCCAGTCGACATGCTGCTCGATGCTCATCGACATGTTTGCGAGCGGGCCCGGACTTCCTGGTCCCGTGATTGTGAAGAGGTTCGGGAAGCCGCTGGTGACGAGGCCGAGATAGGTCTTTGCGCCGCTGGCCCATTTGTCGACCAGTTGGCGCCCTCCGATGCCGCGTATGTCGATATGCGTGAGCGCGCCCGTGAGGGCGTCGTAGCCGGTCGCATAGATCAGGCAGTCGAGTTGCTGCAAGCCTTCGCTCGTGACGATGCCGTCGGGCACGATGCGCTCGATCGGTGTCGCCTTCAGGTCGACGAGCGTCACGTCCGGGCGATTGTAGACGCTGTAGTAGGTGTCGCCGAGACACGGACGTTTCGTGCCGAATGGGAAGCCGCGCGGCATGAGTTTTTCTGCTATTTCCGGGCTCTTCACCGTCTCGCGGATTCTTCCGCGGATGAATTCGGCCACTGTGTCGTTGGCTTTCTCGTTCGACAGGATGTCGCCGTAGCACATGCGAAAACCCAGCAACTGGCTGTTCTCCCACGCGTTCTCGTACTTCTTTCGCCGCTCCTCAGGTGTGGCGTCGAGCGCCGATTCCACCGGAAACGGCACGGCAATGCCAAAGCGCGTGAGCCGGCTGACCGCGCGGCGTTCCGCATAGGTGGCACGCACGCGCTCACGCATCCCGGGTGTCAAGGGATGATTCTTGGCGGGCACCACGTACACGGCCGTGCGCTGAAATACGCTCAGATGCTTGCATTTGCCAGCAAGCGCCTGAATTACCTGAATGCCTGACGAGCCTGTGCCGATCACACCGACGCGCTTGTTGCTGAAGTCGACTTCATGATGCGGCCAGCGGCCCGTGTGGTAGCTTTCGCCCCTGAACGATTCGATGCCCGGAATTTCTGGCGGCTTCGGCACGGAAAGCACGCCTGTCGCCGGCACGAAGAAGCGCGCCTTCGTGGTTTTGCCGTCGGAGGTCGTGACGACCCAGAGGTTCTCGCGTTCGTCGAACACGGCCGACTCGACCCGGGTGTTGAACTGGATGTGCCGACGCAAATCGAAGTGGTCGGCGACGTGGTTCAGATACTTCCTCAGTTCGGGTGACGTCGGATAACGCTCGGGCCAATCCCATTCGTCCTGCAGTTCCGGCGAAAACGAATACGAGTAGTCCCAGCACTCGAGATCGACGCGCGCGCCGGGATAGCGATTCCAGTACCACGTGCCGCCCACTCCGCCGCCCGATTCGAATGCCTGCAGGCGAAAGCCTGCGTCGGTCAACCGCTTGATCGCGTACAGCCCACCAAAGCCAGCGCCGACGACAACGGCGTCCAGAACGTTCGACTCCTTTTTCATGGCAGTTGTCTCCTGTGTCGACCGGAGTGAGTGCTTCAGCACGGACTCCGGTCTCATGCCGGATGGCTGGTAAAAATATTTCTCATGCCGGGTTCCATTGGATGGCACGCGGGATTTCACGGCAATGGGAACGAAAGGGCTTTGCCGTACTTTGAAATCGGTGTTTTACCCTGCGTGCAACGACGAGGCGCACGGTAGGCGCGGAGTTGGCGAGCGTGCGCCACGAGAGATTTCAAAGTACGGGAGACGATTCGCGCGCGCGTTGACATCGCTTGCGGCGGGCGGCCATCGTTGGCGCGTCGTCACGAAAAGAGCCGTTCACCATGTCTACTGCACTGCAACGTCTTATCGACAAGGACCAGATTCGCGATGTGATGCTGCGCTACGCGCGCGGCGTGGACCGGCGCGACTGGGAACTCGTCCGCTGCGCATTCTTCGAGGATTGCGCCGACGATCACGCGGACTTCAAGGGGCGTCGCGACGATTTCATCGAGTGGGTCAGGGAGCGCCACGACAGCCCGGGATTGTTGAAGTCCACGCATTTTCTGGGCAACTGTCTGGTGGAATTCGCCTCCGACACGATCGCGGTGGTCGAGACGTACTTCGTGGCACGGCTCGAGATCGCGCCCGAGGCGAGCGGCCACCGGACCATGCTCGACGCGCAGCATCTCGAGAGCCCGGGGATCAGTCGCGTCGAGGTCTTCGGGCGCTACGTGGACCGCTTCGAGAAACGTAACGACGAATGGCGCGTCGCACAACGCCGTACGGTGTTCGACGCGATGCAGTCTCATCTCGTGGAGGCGGGCGGCAGCGCGCTGAATTCAGCTTGGACCCTGGGCCGGCGCGATCCGCAGGATCCCGTTTTTCTGATGCTTGCCGATGCAGGATTGCGCGAGGCGGGGGAGCGCTGATGGCAACACGCAGAAATGTTCTCGTAGTGGGCGGGGCAGGAGGAATCGGTATGCGGTGTCGCCGGGGGCCGGTACGCACGCCCGTGATCGAGGCGAACTACGCGCTCGGCTGGAATCTGTTCGCGGGCGCGGATGCGGTGCTTGCCGCGCTTCAGGCTGAACGCTAGCAGGAGAATCGTCATGAGCCTCGATCGCGAATCCCGCGCATTCATGGAGAAGCTCGCTTCGTCGGCGCTGAAGCCGCGCCATCTGATGACGCCCGGCGAGGCTCGCGCCGCCTTCTCGAAGATCACGGCGATCCTCGCGCCTGGCCCCGAGATGCGCGAAGTCGTCCCGCTTGGCATTCCCGTCGAGAACGGGGCGCTGCGCGCGCGTCTCTATGTGCCGAATGAGCAACCACAGGCGCTGCTCATCTATTTTCACGGCGGCGGCTGGGTGGTGGGCGGCATCGACGAATTCGATCCGCTGTGCCGTGAAATCGCCACCGGCGCGGGTGTTGCCGTCGCACTCGTCGAGTACCGGAAAGCGCCCGAACACCCATTTCCCGGACCGGTTCAGGACGCATGGCAAGCGACGCAGTGGCTCGCCCGAAAGCGGGCGGAATGGCTCCCGGCCGATGGACCGCTCTTCGTTGGCGGCGATAGCGCAGGCGGCAATCTGGCGATTGCAGTGACGCTGCTGGCGCGCAAAACCCGAACCGTATCGATCGACGCTCAGTTGCTTGTTTATCCCGTGACCGACTGTCTTTTCGACCGGCCGTCGTATGCAGATCCGGATAATCAACTGCTCACCAACCGCGAAGCGATGAAATGGTACTGGGCACACTATGCGCCGCAGGATACGGCCAGGCAGTCGAGCCTTGCGTCGCCGCTGCGTGAACCCGAGCTCGACGGATTGCCAGAGGCTATCGTCGTCACGGCCGAGCACGACGTATTGCGTGACGAAGGTGAGGCGTACGTTGAGCGTCTGACCGGGGCCGGTGTTCCGGTAGATCATCTTCGCGCGGCAGGCCAAATGCACGGCTTTCTGATGATGATTGGCATTCTCCCCGGAAGCCGTGACGGTCTTGCGTTCGTTTGCGGCCGGCTTCGGGCGCTAGCGGCGCGCTCAAGGAGCGGGGTCAGGACACAGGCGGAGTAGAATGAGCGCGCAGGACCAGGACACGGTCTCTTATGCAACGGAGGCTGAGGCAGACATGCATTCCGGCAGGCCCACGACGCCGCTTACCCGTGCGAGGTCACGCAATGGTCCGCATGGCGTCGATACCGCGTGGCCGAAGCCACCGCAGGAAAAGCGGCCGGATAGCCGGTCTATGGTCATGCCACTCGCGCGCGGCCTGTCGATCCTCTCGGCATTTGCTCCCGCGAAGATGTGGCTCACCAATCAGGAGATCGCTCAGGCAACGGGTATTCCCGCGCCGTCCGCGCTGCGACTGCTGCGCTCTCTGGTGGTTCTTGGCTATCTTCATCATGACACGTCGAGCCGTAAATACGCTTTGGCGCCCGCCGCACTGGCGCTGGGCTATGCTGCGGTTGCCGATCCCGACGTCCTGCGGCTGGCGAGCGAGGAGATGCGCAAGTTCGCCGAGGCAACGGATACGTACGTGCTGCTCGGCACCCGGGACCGACTTGACATCATCGTGCTCGATACGCAGAGAGGCAGCCGGGCCGTGCTGGACTTGCGGCTATTGCCGGGCGTGCGCATGCAGATTGCGTATTCACTGATGGGCTGGGCACTGCTGGCGGTGCTCCCGGAAGAAGAGCGTCGGTATTTACAGGACCAGGTAGAGAACAAGGCTGGGGGGGCATGGCCACCTTCGATCCGGCGCAGAATGAGCGAGAAGATTGCGCAGGTGCATGAGCTGGGTTTCGGCATGCTGCATGGCGAGTGGGAACCGGAGCTTGCTTGCGTTGCCACGCCCGTCTCCATTCCCGGGCGCCCCCCGCTGGTGCTGGGCTGCGTGGGTCGCACGGCGCGCATGGCGCAGGTGCGCATGGAGATGGAACTGGGGCCGCGGCTTGTCGCGACAGCGCAGGTCCTGCAGGAACGCTTGCCTGCACGCCGGTGAGACCGCACGAATCCTGAACCAGAACATCCGCCACCGGCTGACGCAAATGGGATCCTCGATGCCTCGCCCCACTCAAGTCACCTTGACGCTCGATCGCGGTCTCCAGATACTGCGGGCGTTTCATGCCGATCGGGTGCCGCTGACGAATGGAGAACTGGCCAGCCGCACCGGGCTATCGCGCTCGTCGGTTTCCCGTTTCACATCGACGCTCATTCACGAAGGTTATATTCGGCGAGTTGCGGGCGGCCCTCAATTCGAACTGACGATGGGCGTGTTCGCAATCGGCCAGTCGTACCTGGCCACCAGTCTGGTCACGCAACTGGCCCAACCTCTGATGCAACGACTTGCAGACCGGCTCGACGTCTCTGTCGCCCTTGCCGTTCCGGATCAGTTAGAGATGCTCTATATCGCATACCAATGTGGCGCGCGAATATCGACGCTGCAACTGGGTGTCGGCTCGCTTTTGCCAATGGGGACGACCGCGATCGGCAGGGCCTGGCTCGGCGGGCTGTCCGAGAGTATGCGGGAGCGCTATATCGCTCGGCTGCTGGCGGCTGCCGGCCCCCAGGCCGAGGCTCTCAGGGCAGGCATCGAGACGGCCAAGGAGGATCTCCGTTCAAATGGCGTTTGCCTGTCGGCAGGGGAGTACCAGCGAAACGCTTATGGTATCGCGCTGCCGATCCGGCTCCAGCGCGCTCAAACATTGATGGCGTTGAGTTGCGGTGCGGTTGAACCGAAACTGGATATCGACGCGGCTAGAAACCGCATTGTGCCGGCCCTCAGACAGGCGGCGGTCGAGCTCGAATCGCTACTTTGCGAGGTCGAGTTCAAGGCGCCGTAGCGGAGCGGCCTGTTCCACGGCCGCTTTGCGCCGTCACGCTGCAACTGGGCGCCACGGATCTGCTCGATTGACGAGGCTGCGGTCAGCGTACTGGGCTATCGTAGCGGTGTTTCCTCTACGCACACGGCCGTTCACTCCCAGGGGCTGTGCGAACGCTCCTTCCCTTACCCGAAGCGGGTCGCCGTCGACTCCCCGAAGTACGGAACGTTTCGAAGAGCGACGTTGACCGTCGTATTTCCGATTGTTCTAATCGACGGAAACGACGCGAGCCATGGACATTCGAATTCCTGTTCCGGAATGCCACGCTCGCGAATACAGGCACGTTTTCCAGATTATTTGATTAGATATCCTATTTGTATATCAAGTTTCGAAAAACCTGCAACACAGGCTTTCGTGCGCGATTCGAGTGGAGGTCCAACACCAGACTGAAATGGCTTGTGCTCCCGTACTACGGGTTTGGAGCGATTGCCATGGAACCGGAAGCCCCCGGATTGAGGGATTCCTCCTTGCCATGGCGTCAATGAAAAAAACAAAACGATTTCGAAATCAAGGAGACAGACATGAGTTCGTACGGCGTATTCAGGTTCGCACTCAAGCGAATCGCCGTTCTGGTGGCAGTGTCGTCGTTGCCGGTCACTGTGTGGGCGCAGTCCAGCGTGACGCTCTACGGTGTGCTCGATGCGGGCCTGATCTATACGAACAAGTCGTACAACCCGGCGACCGGGCAGAACGGCGGCAAGCAGTTCGAGATGATCAGCAGCGGGCTTGAGCCGTCCGTGTTCGGCTTGAGCGGGCAAGAGGACCTGGGCGGCGGCGTGAAGGTGAAGTTCAAGCTGGAAAGCGGGATCAGTCTTTCCAACGGCGGCTTCGACAACACCAATGGCGGCCTGTTCGGCCGTCAGGCGTGGATCTCCCTCGCCAGCAATGTTGGCGAATTGAAGGCCGGCCTGCAGTTTTCGCCGTTCATTCTTGCGCTCTATGAGTCCGACCCGCGCAGCATGGCGCAATTCGGCAGCAACATCTCCGTCTACGCCAACAACACGTTTACCGGAACGTTTGTTTCAAACGCGGTGAGCTATACGTCGCCGAAGGTGGCAGGGTTTACCGCAAGCCTCATGTACGCACTCGGCGGCGTGCCCGGAGATTTCAACGCGGGACGCCAGTATTCCGCGAGTCTGAAGTTCCAGGGCGCCGGGGTGCTGGTCAACGCGGCTGTCTACGACGCGAGTGCGGGAAACGAGGCAACCTTGAACAACACGCTGTTCGAGGTACCGCTCATCGCGAAGACCTTTGGCCTTGGCTATTCGATCTCGTCCTTTACGGTGAAGGGGTCGTTCACCAACTACAAGGCGCCTGAGACCACGCTCAATGGTTTGGTGGGCGGTGGCAATCACGACGTCTGGAACCTCGGCTTCGACTATTACGTTACGTCGGCGCTCAACGTCAATTCGGGTGTCTGGTATCTGCGGGACCCGCACGATTCGAGCACGCACGGGTTGCTGGCCGCGCTCGGCACGCAGTACTCATTGTCGCGTCGCACTTCGTTGTATGCGCAGGTCGGCGTAACCAATAACCACGGCCGGTCCACACTCGGCCTCGACGTGGACGGCGCGCTGCAGGGGGCGCCCGGCACGACGGTCGGCGGTGGGGTAGGCATCCTTCACAAGTTCTAGCCGCGATGCCCGACATAGTGGGTCTAACCCAAAACCATAAATACCGCACGGCCAGCGTGGCCGTGAGAGGACAGGAGACAACGTGAACGATTCGGCTGCGCAAACTGGAAGACGTCTATTAGTCGTGCTGATGTGTTTCATGACCATAGCCGTGGACGGCTATGATCTCATCGTCTATGGCGCAACCGTTCCGCGCCTCCTGGCAGAACCCGGCTGGGGACTCGATGCGAACGGCGTTGGCATGATCGGAAGCTGGACATTGGCGGGGCTGATGGTTGGCCTCGTGGGTGCCGGGCCGCTTGCGGACCGGATCGGCCGTCGCTGGCTTATCATGCTCGGCGTGCTGTGGTTTTCGGTGGGGGCGCTCTTTTGTGCCCTCGCGCACTCGCCGTTCGCCTTTGGCGTGGCACGGTTCGTGACCGGCGTGGGGCTTGGCGGCGTGGTGCCGTCTTCCGTGGCGCTGAGCATCGAATGCGCGCCCCGCAATCGCCGGCAGCTATATAACGCGCTCGCGCTCACCGGCTACCCCATCGGTGGCGTGATCTGCGCGCTGCTCGCCATCGCGCTGCTCGAAAGCCACGGATGGCGCATGCTCTACGCAGTGGGAGCGCTTTACGCCCTGCTTCTGCCGGCGATGTATTTCCTCCTGCCGGAGTCGGTCAATTACCTCGTCGATCGCGGCCGCACGGATGAAGCGCGCGCACTGGCGTCCCGCTATGCCGTCGACTTCGATCAGGCTCTGCAAGAGGAGCAGCGCACGCATCATGCGCATTCGGCCAGCCCTCGCGTGCGGGGGCTGCGACTCATGATGTCTTCGCAGTGGCGTGCGGCAGTACTGCTGTTCGCGCTGATGGCCTTCTGTGTGCAACTGGTCATCTATGGCCTGAATGTGTGGCTGCCGCTCTTGATGCGCAAGGCCGGCTATCCGCTGGGCTCTTCGCTGCAGTTTCTTCTGGTGATGCAGTTCGGCGCGGTGTCGGGCAATTTGTTCGGCGCGTGGCTTGCCGACCGGCTGGGATCGAGGAAGGTCCTCATTCCGTACTTGCTCATCTGCGGGTTGTCCTTGCTCGTGCTGAGCCAGAAGCCCGCCTACGTGTGGCTGATGCTCGGCGTGTTCGGCGCGGGACTGGGCTCCGTGGGCTCCGCCACGCTCAGCTATGGCTATGTCGCCGCCTGGTTCCCCGCCTCGTGCCGGGCCTCGGCCATCGGCGTCGTGCAGGGCCTGGGCCGTATCGGCTCGATTCTGGGGCCAATGGTCGGCAGTTGGGTGATCGGCGCGAAGCTGGGGCCGCAATGGAGCTTCTACGCGTTTGCGGTGCCGGCGATGCTGGCGGCCGTGGTCGTCGCGCAGATTCGGGAGAGCGCGCCGTCGCCGATGGCTTACGCGGACGTTTGAGCGCGTAAGCCATCGGGCGGATCGGCGATCCGTGGGAACCCGGTGGCCGCTGCGTTCAAAGTACGGAACGGCAGCACGGACAGCGTTGACGCTGGCGGGCGACGAAATGCACGATGAGCCCATCAAGGAACCCGCAGTCGTGGCAGGGCAGTGGAGAGCAGGGAGACGTGGATGGAAACGGTTCGAATGTCGTTGCGCGAGGTCGTGGAGCGTTGGCTGATGCCCAGTCACGCGGTGCCGTTCCGGGTGCGCCCGTTGCGGAACGTGCGTGGCCGCTGTGTCCGGGTGGAGGCGCGCACACCGTGCGGCGATATCGCCATCTGCTTCTTCCGGCATGACGACGGCGCATGGCGCGTCTTTCCGCCGTTGCCGCGCCGTTTGACGATGCGCGTCGTGTGAAGTACGGAACGACCGTCGAGATCACGGTGACGCTTGCTTGGGGCGATGATGCAATGGCCATGACATCGAACAGGGGAAATCGTGAATACATTGGATTCCTGTGTAATGAGTCATCGTACTTCGCTCCCCCCCCATTTTCCATTTGCATGAAACACGACGAATTCTCGCCTCTGCACGCCTCGGAATCTGTTGAAGCCTCGGACCAAACGCTCCCCGTTCCCGATCTTTCCGGCCTGATTCGCCCCGGCGACACCGTAATGTGGGGGCAGTCCCACGCGGAGCCGGTCACGCTCATGCGCGCGCTGGTGGCGCAGCGCGACCGGCTGCGGCGCCTGCGTCTCTTTCTCGGCATCGGTCTTGCCGACGTGCTCGCGCCGGAGCACGCGGACGCCTTCGATTTTCTCGCGTACTGCGGCAGCGGCGCGAATCGCAAGCTCGCCCGCGCAGGCGTGCTCGACATCCTGCCCGCGCACTATTCGCAATTGCCGGCACTGATCGGCAGCGGCGCATTGCGTATCGATGTCGTGATGCTGCAGGTTTCTCCGCCCGACGAGCAGGGGCGCTACAGCCTCGGGCTGGCCCGCGAATACCTGGTCGAAGCGCTCAAGCATGCGCGCGCAATCATCGCAGAGGTTCATCCGGAGGTGCCGTGGACCTATGGCGGCCCATGGCTTCAGGCATCCGATATCGATCTGCTCGTGGCGTCCGACACGCCATTCGCCGACTCGCCGGCATCGGCGCCGGGCGAGGTCGAGCTGGCCATCGGCCGGCACGTCGCATCCCTCGTGGAAGACGGTGCGACGCTGCAAACGGGGATCGGCGCGATTCCGGATGCCGTGCTCGCGCAACTGCGCGACCGTCGCGATCTTGGCGTGCACACGGGCAGCATCGGTGACGGCGTCGCCGCGCTGTGCGAGGCGGGTGTCGTCACGAATGCGAGAAAGACGATCGACGCCGGCGTCACGGTGGGCGGCGTCATTATCGGCTCGGAACGCATACGTCGATTCGCACACCGTAACGCCGCGCTCGAGCTGCGCGGCACCGAATACACGCACAACCCCAAGGTGCTCGGCAGGATCGCGCGCTTTGTCGCGATCAACTCGGCGGTGGAGGTCGATCTGACCGGCCAGGTGAATGCCGAAATGGTCGCGGGCACCTATGTGGGAGCCGTGGGCGGCGTAGGCGACTTTCTGCGCGCGGCGCAGTCGAGCCCCGGCGGCGTGCCGATCGTTGCGCTGCCTTCCACGGCGAGCGTGCACAGCCGCATCGTCACGCGTGTCTCGGGGCCCGTGACGGTGCCGCGCAGCGATGCCTGCGTGATCGTCACCGAATACGGTGTGGCCGATCTGCGGGGCCTGTCGCTTGCGCAACGCGTCTTGCGGATGATTGCCGTCGCCCATCCCGCTCATCGCGAGCGGCTCGAGCAGGAGGCGCGCATGAATCGCTGAGCAGCGACAGGCTATGGGGCGCGATGGACGTCGTCAACCTCGCGCACGGTTCGTTTTTCATGTTCGCGGCGTTCGATGGCGGCAGCACCGTCGCTTTCGGCGCCGCCGCCCCATGCGTTCAGCTCGCGTAAAGATCCGGGAACTGCCCGGTTGTGCTGATGACGGTCGTGCGGGTTTCGAGGTACGGGTCGAGCGCGTCGATGCCGTTCTCGCGGCCCCAGCCGCTCGACTTGAATCCGCCATAAGGTGTGGACCAGCGCAGGAACGAGTAGGTGTTGACCCATACCATGCCGGCTTCGATGCGGCTCGAGACGCGGTGGGCGCGTCCCACGTCGCGCGTCCACAGGCCGGCGGTGAGGCCGTACGGCGTGTCGTTCGCGATGGCGATGGCCTCGTCCTCGCCGTCGAACGGAATCAGCGAAGCGACCGGCCCGAAGATCTCGTCGCGTGCGATGCGCATGCCGTTGTTCACGCCCGCGAACACGGTCGGCTCGACGAAGTAGCCCGAGGCGAGCTCCGGCGTCGCGATACGATGCCCACCCGCGACGAGCTCGGCGCCGTCCTCCTTGCCGAAGTCGATATACGACAGCGTCTTCTTGAGTTGTGCTTCGTGCGCCTGCGGGCCCATGTGGTTTGAGTCGATTGAAGGCAGGCCGACGCGCACGGAGTGCGCGCGCGTGCGGAACGCCTCGACTACGCGTTCGTACACGGTCCGCTCGACCAGCACGCGCGAGCCGAGCGCGCAGCTTTGTCCCGTGAGTCGCCAGGCGGACGCCGTCGCGGCGTTGATGGCGTTGTCGAGATCGGCATCGGCGAAGATGATGTGGGGCGCCTTGCCGCCGAGCTCGAACGTGAAACGCTTCAGGTTGTCGGCGCCATCACGGACCATGTGCTTCGCCGTCTGGGTCGAGCCCGTAAACGAAATCTTGCTGACGTCGGGGTGCATCACGAGATGCGCGCCGGCCGTGCCGCCGAAGCCCGGCACCACGTTGAACACGCCCGGCGGGAATCCGGCCTCGTGAATCAGGCGCGCGAGCTCGAGTGCGGAAACCGGCGTCTGCTCGGCGGGCTTCACGACCAGCGTGCAGCCCGCCGCTAGCGCCGCGCCAATCTTCAGGCAGGTCGCGAGCAGCGGCGCGTTCCAGGGGATGACCGCGCCGACGACACCCACAGGGACGCGCGACGTGAACGCATGCACGCTGTCGTCGATCGGGATCGTCGTGCCCTGCGCCTTGTCGGCGAGGGAGGCGAACCATTGATACCACTGGACCTGCGCGGTGAGGCTCGCGCGGTGCTCGCGCACGAGGTTGCCGTTGTCGCGCGATTCGATCACCGCAAGCTCGGGAATCGCCGCGCTGAAGAGATCGGCGAAGCGGCGCAGCAACGCCGCTCGCTCGTAGCCCGGGATGCGCCGCCACGGCCCGTTGAAGGCCGCACGCGCGGCTGCCACGGCACGGTCGATGTCCGCACGGCCGCCCATCGGCGCGATGGCCCACGGCCTGCCGGTGGCCGGATCGATGCTCTCGATGAGTTCGCCGTCGAGCGGCTTGACCCATTCTCCATTGATGTACAGATGCTCGTAGCGCGGCAGCGCCGCGCGAGATTCGTGGGGCATGGATGCCTCGATGTGAAAATACCAGGGTTGTCGGCCAGACTGCTCCGCGGCATACGGGATTGGCCGCGCCGCTTAGGTCAGTGCGTCCCTGGCTGTCGTCGCTGCCGACCACTTGATGACCTGCTCGAGCCCATGGCGGCACAGGATCTCGCTTTCGTTGAAGTGGATGAACGGCTTGGCGCCCGATTCCATCCCGCGCTGCATGCTTTCGATATTGCCGAGGTCCTCGAGCATCGTGTCGGTGATATGCGATGTGAAGTGCTCGTGCTGCAGACGCTCGCGCACCGTCTGCGCTTTCCTGAAGTAAAAGCGCGCTTCCCAGATCGTCGACGTTGCCGACGTCGGCCAGAATTCGTGCGTCCAGAACTGGTTCGCCGATATCTGGAGGTGCCAGTTCGGGAAGAACCAGTTGACGTCGCTTGCCCAGCGATCGCTCTTCGTCGGGTTGATCCCCTTGTGCTCGACGAGCGGATTGGTTTGACCATCCTTCCGTGTGCCGGTGACCGAGTGATCGGCCGTGAAGAGCCACTGCGCGACTTTCGCATTCGCGAACGGCGCGGCGGCCGGATTCAGCCACGTCGACATTGATCGATGTGCGCCGTAAACGTTCGCGCTAATTGGCCTGCTGAACGGATTGAGCGGTCCGGCGTAAATCGGTCCGAGCGTTTTCGGGTGAATCGACGAGATGTGATAGGCCTCGCTGAAGTTCTCGGCCACGGCTTTCCAGTTCGCCCTGAACTCGCCGCGCAGCACGAGCGCGTGATCCGGATTCGGATATTCGATGCCGGCGAGCGCGTCCGCCATGGGCCCGAGAAATTCTTTCAGGCTGACCTCCGGCGTCGGCGCCATGTTGATGAAGACCCAGCCTTCCCAGAGCGCCACGGTAACCGGTGTCAGCCCGCACTTCTTCTTGTTCAGGTGGAAGAAGCCTGGTTCGTCGGGCACGTGCGACAGATCGCCGGAGTTGTTGTAGCTCCAGCTATGGTAGCGGCACACGAAGCGTTTCGTGTTGCCGCTCGAACGGTGCTCGACGATGTTCGCGCGGTGTGCGCAGACGTTGTGAAATGCGCGGATTTCCCCGTCTTCCGAATGCGTGACGATAACGGATGTCTTCAGCATCGCGATGTCCTTGACGAAGAAGTCGCCGCGATTGGGAATCCGCTCGACACGGCCGGCCATCAACCATGCGCGGCGGAAGATCCGCTCGCGTTCGATCTCGTACTGCGCCGGATCGGTATAGAGCGAAACGGGCATCGCTTCGGTGTCAAGGCCTGCGGATTCGGTCAGTTGGGCGGGGTGTTCGGTAGGGTGGTTCATGCCGGCTCCTGCAAATGAGTAGGATTGCAAATCGATCAGCGTCGACGCACAGGCGCTCAGCCGTGCGGCTGAAAGCCAGTCGCGATTTTCAGCGCATGCACTGGCTGTGCATGGCGGATGGTCGGCGCCTGATGCATTTCCACCGCGATCGCGGCATGGCACATCGAGAGCAGAAGCCGAAACAGGTTCTGTGCCGGCTCGGGCATGTCGTCGAGCGGGAGCTTTTCGAGGTAGACGGTCGCTTCTTCGGCGCGGGCGAACATCGCGTCATAAAACTTCACGATGTCCGGGTACGGCGTCGCGGCGCGGTTGATCCACCGCTCATGGGACGTCGGCGCGCTCCAACGCTCGAGCCAGGGTTCGAGTTCTTCAAAACCTTCCGGCAGCCGGCCAGAATTGACGGATACAGCCTGGATCATTGTGCTCCTCCGATAGGTCTTCGCCTGGTGATTACGCAGACGTCATTTTTTGTGGGTCGACAACATGGCATCCATCCATTGCCTTCGATCGTCACACGGCATCGCCGCAATGGCACTGGGTGCAGCCGAATATTAGTTCTTGACCGGGGAGCGGGTATTTCGAAGGCGTTCGGTTTTGCTTATAGGGAGTACGGATTGTGTATCTTCCGCCGACACGGACGCGTGCCGCCGATACTGTGTCGGCGAGCAGGCCATTGCCCGTTTGAATGCGGTACAGAATGCGCTTTCGGACTCATAGCCGAGCGCGAAGGCGATCGATGTGATGCTTTGCTCGCTGTGACGCAGGCGATCCGTAGCCATCAGCATGCGCCAGCGCATCAGATAGCTCATGGTCGTTTCTCCGACCAGCCGTTTGAAACGCTGCGCGAAGATTGTTCGTGATAATCCGGCGATCCGAGCCAACTCTTCCAGTGACCAGTGACGCGTGGGTTCCGCATGCATGGCGCTGATCGCAGCCCGGATCCGGCGATCGGACAGACCGGTGAGCCATCCCGCGGGAGACTCCGCGGACGACGCGGTCATGTGCAAGCGCAATATTTGCACCAGCATCAGATGCAGCAGGTGGTTCGACACCAGCACGCCGCCCGGCATGGGGGCGCGCAATTCCGACCTCAGTTGATCGAGCGACCAGCGCAGCACGTCCGCCTGATTCGACGAGCGAGGCGGATTGGCGAACGGTGGCAATGCATCGAGCAGCAAGGCCGCGTGCTCGCTGGAGAACGTAAAGAAGCCGCCTATCAGCAAGACCTCGCCCCCGCCGTTGTGTACAGCGATGCCGTCGCGAGCGATCCCATCCATGATGAGCGAAGAATCTTGAGGGGGCAGCGAAAGATCGGACGAAAGAACGATCTCGTAGCCGCTGTTCAGCAGAAAGCAGTCGCCTTCCTCCAGGCGAACGGGGCGGTTCATCCCGGAGACGATTCCCCAGCATCCACCTTGCAGGACGGCGGCGATCTTGATGCCGTCATAGGGCGGGAAAGAAAACGACCATGCACCCGCGGTGTCGAACGCGGCAAAGAGCTGGCTGCGCGGCTTCAGAAGCGATAGAACATCCGAGAGCGGATCCATGGACGATTCTGCATACGATCGATGATCCAGACCCTATGCCAGCGCTGCGTGCGCCGTCAACGCTGGCAGCCGTTCGTTCCGGAATTCGGAAGCGGGGCCGACAGCAACCATGCGGGGGGCGCTTCGAGCATAGCGAAGTGGCAATTCGAATTTTCGACATTGGACGCGCGGCGGGTGGGCAGTAACCTGAATCGATTCCGATCAGGGACTGTGAAGACTATGCGCGAAACTCAAGGCCCGCTGGTGGGCGTACGGATTGTCGAGCTGGGCGGTGTCGGCCCGGTGCCTTTCTGCTGCATGCTGCTGTCGGACCTCGGCGCCGACATCATCCGCATCGACCGGCCGCCCGGATACGATGGCGGCGTACCCGTTGACTCGCGCTTCAATCTGCTGCATCGCGGCAGGCGAAGCGCCGCGTTCGACCTGAAGCAGCCCGAGGCCGCGGGCGCGGTGCTCAAGCTGGTTGCCCGCGCCGACGCGCTTGTCGAAGGATTCCGGCCCGGCGTGGCCGAAAAGCTGGGCCTCGGCCCCGACGCCTGCCTCGCGGCGAATCCCGCGCTGGTTTACGGCCGCATGACGGGCTGGGGGCAGGACGGCCCGCTCGCCCAGGCGCCGGGGCACGACGTCAATTACATCTCGCTGACGGGCGTGCTGCACGCCATCGGCCCGGCCAACGGGCCGCCCGTCATGCCGCTGAATCTCGCCGGCGACTTTGGCGGCGGCTCGCTTTATCTTGCGCTCGGGGTGGTATCGGCAATTCTGGAGAGCCGCCGCTCGGGCAAAGGCCAGGTGGTCGATGCCGCGATGGTCGATGGCTCGGCCTCGCTGATGACGTTGTGCTACGGGTTGCTCGCGAGCGGCTACTGGAAGGACCAGCGCGGCAGCAACCGGCTGGATTCGGGCGCGCCCTGGTACAACGTGTACGAAACGAAGGACGGGCGCTGGATCAGCGTGGGCTCGAACGAGGCGCGCTTCTGGCGCAACACGCTGGAGGTGCTGGGCCTTTCCGAAGTCGACATGCCTGATCAGCACGACACCTCGCGCTGGCCCGAGGTGCACGAAAAGTTCGCCGCGATCTTCCGTACGCGCACGCGCGATGAATGGTGCGCACTGGCTGAGGGCCGCGAGGTGTGCTTCGCCCCCGTGCTTTCGATGACGGAAGCGCCCACGCATCCTCACCTGCGCGCGCGCGGCACGTTCGTCGAGCGCGATGGTGTTGTGCAGCCCGCGCCGGCGCCTCGCTTCAGCCGCACGCCCGGCGCCATTCAGCGAGCGCCTGCGAAGCCCGGCGAGCACACGGACGAGGCGTTGCGGGATTGGGGATTCAGTGCGGGGGAGCTCGACAGCTTGCGCGAGTCGCGGGTCATCGTGTGAATCGTCGAGACGATACCGGGTATTGCATGGCAATTACATTGGAATCCTGAATTAGTGGGAAACCTCGCCGAATTTCGGGAAATTCGAATCGCTGCTTCGTAATTGACCAGTTGGATCGGAAATAGCGTAGGCCTAATCTACAGACAGTGATGCCCGGCAGAAGAACGAGGCAAACACGTCAACTGGAGCGAAGACAAATGCAAGCGAACTTTCTGGACGAATCGCAGACGATGTGGCTCGACACCGTCAACCGGTTCATGGACAACGAGATCACCGTCGAGTACGTGCGCAAGTGCGACATGAATCGCGATTATCCGTACGAGGCCTATAAGAGGATTGCGGAGCAGGGATGGCTCGGCATTCTGATCCCGGAGGAAGAGGGCGGATCGGGCGGCGACATCTTCGACTATTCGCTGATGGCCGAAGGGCTCGGCAAGTTCGGCTTCGACTTCGCGTGCTCGGTGCTCGTGCCGACTTTCACGGCGATGAACATCATCAAGTTCGGCACGCCGGAGCAGAAAGCGAAATACGTCCAGCCGTTCATCGACGGCAAGATCCGCTTCTCGGTGTCGATCTCGGAGCCCGATGCGGGATCGGATGCCGCGAATACGAAAACGCGGGCACGCCGCGACAGCAACGGCGACTGGATCGTGAGCGGCCAGAAGCTCTGGTGCAGCGGCGCGGCGGCGAAGGACACCGTCATCGCGATGCTCGTGCGCACGAGCACGGACGACAAGCACAAGGGGCTCTCCGTGCTGCTCATCCCGAACGATACGCCGGGCATGGTGATCAACAAACTGCCTACGCTCTCGCGTCACGCCACGGGCACGACGGAAATCTTCCTTGACGAAGTACGCGTGCCGGGCGACGCGCTGCTCGGTGAAGAAGGCCAGGGCTGGAAGATCATCACCGAGCACCTCGAACTCGAGCGCTGCGCCGTGGCCGCCGCCTACACGGGCAATGCGCAGCAGGCCGTCGCGACGGCCACGCGCTACGCGCACGAACGCATCCAGTTCGACCACCAGCTCTACGACTTCCAGGTGATTCGCCACATGCTGGCCGACTGCCAGACCAAGGTCGACGCCGCGCGCCTGTTGTGCTACCGCGCCGCGCAGATGGCCGCGAAGCACGTGCCGTGCAGCCGCGAAGTGTCGATGGCGAAGCTCTACGGCTCAGAAACGCTGAAGGAGTGCGCGCTGGCGGGCATGCAGGTCCTGGGCGGCTACGCGAACCTGCCCGAAGCCGACATGGAGCGCTATTTGCGCGAGAGCATCCAGTCGACCATCGGTGGCGGCACTTCGCAGATCCAGCGCACGATCATTGCGAAGTCGATGCGCCAGTAAGGGGGCAAAGCTCCACAAGCTCTATACGCGAGACGGACAGATGTGGCCGTCTCGTCCACGAAATTTTCAGGAGACGTGGCAATGAACGTAGTGAATAACAGCATCAATATCCCGCTGGACGAACTGGAGGTCGGGCAGAAGTTCCGCTCGCCTGGCCGTACGGTGACGGAAAGCGACGTGGTGATGTTCTGCATGTTCACCGGCAACTGGATCGAAATCCACTCGAACAAGGAATACGCGGAGAAGACGCGCTGGGGCGAGCGTATCGTGCAGGGCATGCTGACGTTTTCGCTGATCTCGGGCCTGTTGCAGTTCGGTCCGGCGATCCAGGCGAACTACGGCGTGGACAAGATGCGCTTCCTGAACCCGGTCAAGATCGGCGACACGGTCTACGCGAGCGCGGAAGTGATCGCGAAGAAGGACAAGGACGAGAAGTTCGGCGTGGGCACGATGCTGATTCAGGCCTATAACCAGCGCGGCGAAGTCGTGCAGCGTAGCGAATGGAGCCTGCTGATGCTGCGCCGTCGCGCGGACCTCGACGCGCTGATCGCCGAAGCGCAGCCCGACTTCAAGGTCTGAGGAGCAACGTATGAGTCCCCAACCGGTAGCGGCGATCGTCGGCATGGGCGATGCCTATGCGTCGCTCGCGAACAGGAAGGACCCGTTGCAGCTGGCGGCCGAGGCGACACTCAACGCGCTCGCTGACGCGGGCATTCGCAAGGAGCAGGTCGACGCGGTGTTCACGGGCCGCTCGCCGTGGGCCGACAAGCGTTCGCAGTGGAGCAACATCTTCATTTCGCACATGCAGATGCCGGTGACGATCACGAGCGAGCTGACGATGCACGG
Organism: Paraburkholderia pallida; assembly: GCF_004524855.1. Classification (NCBI taxonomy): domain Bacteria; kingdom Pseudomonadati; phylum Pseudomonadota; class Betaproteobacteria; order Burkholderiales; family Burkholderiaceae; genus Paraburkholderia; species Paraburkholderia pallida. The sequence goes on from NZ_CP038149.1 coordinate 125,324, forward strand.
CGCCGGGTTGACCTCGACGCTGACAATTGCCGCGCAGATGATCGCCGCGGGCCGGGCCGAATACGTGCTGTGCCTGCAGAGCGACGCGACCGAGCTGTTCGTCGACGCCGTCGCGATGGGTGCGGAAGCCGACGCCGACCCGCAGTTCGAGATTCCCTACGGCCCGACGATTCCCGCGCTTTACGCGCAGGCCGCGCAGCGCTACTTCCACGAATTCGGCATCACTGAAGCGGACCTTGCCGATGTGGCCGTCGCGAATCAGCGCTGGGGGCGGCATCATCCGCACGCGGCGAAGGCGAAGTTCGGCGAGATCGACCGCGCGAAGGTTCTGTCTTCCCCTTACGTGGCGACGCCGCTGCGCCGCTGGATGTGCTCCACCTGGGGCGGTGGCACGGGTGGGGCGCTCGTTGTCACGTCGCCGGAGAATGCGCGCGGCGCCCACAATCCGGTGTATCTGATGGGCTACGGTTCGGCGACGACGCACGAGTACCTGACCGACCGCATGAACATGCGGCAGTGCCGGTTCGACAGCCTCGGCGCGTTCCCGAGCCTGACCACGACGGCGACTGCGGAAGCGGCACGACAGGCCTGGACGATGTCGGGCCTCGGTCCTGAGGATATCGACATGGCGCAGATCTCGGTCAACTTCGCGCACATGGGGCCGATGGTGATGGAGGATCTGGGCTTCGCGAAGAAGGGGCGCGGCATCGACCTCTATCGCGAAGGCCGCACCGGCGTGGATGGCGATCTGCCCACCGACACCAACGGCGGCTGGCTGTCGTTCGGACAGCCAGGTATCTCGTGCAATATGGACAGCATCGTCGAAGCGGTGCGCCAGTTGCGCGGCGAACCCCTGGGCCTTGCGCCCGCACGCCGTCCGCGGACCGTGCTGGTGCAGGGCGCGGGCGGGATGCTGGCGGCGGGTGCGGTGCTGCTGCTGTCGTCCACGACGTGATATCCGATCGAGAGCATTCCATGACAGACACTCATTCGCTCAATGGCTGGCCGCAGCCTTACCGCTTGCCGGACGCCGAGCCCTACTGGGCCGCGCTGGCGGAAGAACGGCTGACCTACCAGCACTGCAACGACTGCACACAAGCCGTGTGGCCCGCGCACTCGTTCTGCACACACTGTGGGTCGCGCTCGCTCGACTGGCGGCAGTCGGGTGGGCGCGGCACCGTCTGGTCGTACAGCACGATCATGCGCGGGCCGACGCCTGTATGGGCCGGCATCGTGCCGTATACGGTCGGCTTCATCCAGATGGACGAGGGCTATTTCCTGTTTTCGCAGATCAACGCCGATCCGGAGACCATCGCGATCGGCCAGCGCGTGGCGGTGCGCTTCGCGCAGCGCGGCGAGCAGAAGCTGCCGCTGTTCGTGCCGGCATAGCAGCCAAACGGAGGAGACACCGTGAGATTTATTCCAGGCACACGCCCCGGCGGGAGGCATCATGGCCGGACCGCTTGAGGGCGTGCGCATTCTCGACCTGACGTCCAATTTCATGGGCCCGTACGCCTCGTTGCTGCTGGCCGACATGGGCGCGGACGTGTGCAAGATCGAATCACGCGAGGGCGACACGACGCGCAACATCGGCCCGTCTCGTCATCCCGGCATGGGGCCGATCTTCCTGCATCTGAATCGCAACAAGCGCAGCCTCGTGCTCGATCTCAAGCATCCGGACGGCATCGGCGCGCTCAGGCGCATGGCGGAAAGCGCCGACGTGCTGCTGTACAGCATGCGCCCGCACACGATGGCCAGGCTCGGCATCGCTTACGAGGACGTGCAGCGGATCAATCCGCGCATCATCTATTGCGGGGCGTTCGGCTTTGGCCAGAACGGGCCCTATGCGGCGCGTCCCGCCTACGACGACCTGATCCAGGCGGCGGTCGGCATGCCGGTGCTGCAAAGCCGCAAGTCGGGGCCGCCCGAGTATGTCGCAACGGCGGTGGCGGATCGCGTCGTTGGCATCGCTACCAGCAACGCGGTGGCGATGGCGCTGTACCGGCGCGAGAAGAGCGGCGTGGGCCAGCAGGTGTACGTGCCGATGCTGGAGACCTTCGCGCATTTCGTGCTTGGCGATCACCTGTACGGCCACACCTTCGTGCCGCCGCTCGGCGACTGGGGCTACGCGCGCATGATGAATCCCGACCGCCGGCCCTATCGCACGCGCGACGGCTATATCGGCGTCAACGTGTATGCCGATCATCACTGGCGGCGTTTCTTCGTGCTCTCTGGACATCCGGAGATGGCCGACGATCCGCGATTCGCCACGATAGGCGCGCGCACTGAGCATATCGCGTATCTCTACGCGTTTCTCGCGCGGGTCTTTGAAACGAAGACCTCGGCGCAATGGGTCGCGTTGCTGAGCGAGGCAGACATTCCCGTCATCGAAATGAATACGCCGGAAACGCTGCTCGACGACCCGCATATGAAAGCGGTGGGCTTCTTCGCCGAACAGGCGCATCCGTCCGAGGGCATGATCCGAACGCTAGGGATTCCTCAGCAATGGAGCGAGAGCGCGCCGGAGTTGCGCTATCCGGCGCCGCGTTTGGGCGAGCAGACAGCACAGTTGCTGGCGGAGTACGGCTTCGGCCGCGACGAGATTGACGCGATGATCCGCTCGGGTGGCGCATGGACGCCCGGCCCGGATGCCGCGTGACAGCAGACACAACTCCAGGGAGAACAACCATGTTGCGTGATTTGCCATTGGCGGGCGTCGTGGTGGTGGAGCTGAGCGACAGTGCCTCGGCGCCGTTCAGCGGGCGCATCCTCGCGGCGCTGGGCGCTGAAGTCTGGAAGATCGAGCGGCCCGCGGGCGATTCGGCGCGCGGCTGGGGGCCGAGCAAGTGGAAAGGCAGCGGCGCGGCGTATCACGCGCTCAATCGCGGCAAGCGCACGATCTGTCTCGACATCAAGGACCGCGATCAGCTCGCGACGCTGCACCGGTTGATCGCCGAGCACGCGGACGTGTTCATCCACAATCTGCGCCCCGGCTCCAGCGCCGGTTACGGACTCGACGCGGACAGCCTGCGCGTCACCAAGCCCGAGCTCGTCTACTGCGAGGTGGGCGCGTTCGGCCACGCCGGGCCGATGAATACGCTGCCGGGCTACGATCCGCTCATGCAGGCGTTCTCGGGGATCATGAGCATCACCGGCGAGGAGGAGCAGGCACCGGTGCGCGCGGGCGTGTCGATCGTCGACTTCGGCACCGGCATGTGGGCCGTGATCGGCATTCTGTCCGCGCTGTATCGCCGGCAAATCAAACATTGCGGCGCAACCGTGAACAGCTCGCTGCTGGAGACGGCGATTGCGTGGATGTCGGTCGGCATCGCGAATTTCAGCGCGGACGGCGAGGAGGGCGGCCGGCACGGGTCGGGCGTGGCGTTCATCGTCCCGCATCGGGCGTACGCGGCGGCCGACGGCCATCTGATCGTGAGCGCGGCGAACGACGCGCTGTTCGCGAAGCTGTGCGCGGCGATCGACCATCCCGAATGGGCCGGCGACGACCGCTTCGCCACCAACGCCGGGCGGCTGAAGAACCGGGTGGAAATCGACCGCCTGATCGGCGAGCGTCTTTCAACGGACACGCGTGCGGCCTGGCAGGCACGGCTGCAAGCGGCCGGCATACCGGTCGCCCCGATCCAGACGACGGCCGAGGTGGTCGGGCACGAGCAGACGCGTGCGCTAGGCATCATCGAAACGCCGCCCGACGACGAGATCGGCCTTGTCGGCCTGCCGCTGTCGTTCGACGGCAAGCGTCCGCCGCCGCTGCATGCCGCGCGCGAGATCGGCGCCGACAACGACCAGCTCGAACGCCTGCTGAAGGTGCCGCAATAGGCTCGATCCAGGGCGCCGCGCAGGGGCAGACGGTGTACGATCAAGCCGTCAGGCCCGTGCGACGTCGCGTAGAGAGGCGGGGAGGGCGGGCAAGAGAGGAGACATGAGCACCTTCAACCGGCTGCATCTGATACGGCAGGTCGATCTGTTCACGCTGAAGCTGTTCGTTTCGGCGGTGGAGGAGCAGCAGATCGGTCTCGCCGCGATTCGCGAGAACATCGCCGCGTCCACGGCGACCAAGCGCATTCAGGACCTCGAAGACATCGCCGGCATCAAGCTGCTCGAGCGTGGCCCGAAAGGCGTCGTGCCGAGCCCCGCGGGCGCGGTGCTGGTGCGCTACATCCGCCGCATCTTCGAGAATCTCGACGACATGCGCGCCGAAGTCGCGTCGTTTACCGAGGGCATGCGCGGCGAGCTGGCAATCGCGTCGGCGCGCACGATCATCGTGCCGTTTATCGCGCGCGAGCTGGGCGACTTCAAGCGCGAATATCCGCTCGTCGATCTCGTGGTACGAGAAATGGAGAATGCCGACATCGTGCACGCCGTCGCGCGCGGCGAGGCCGACGCCGGCGTGTTCGCGGCCTCGCACGAGCTCGACCTCGGCGGGGTGGACGTGACACCGTACCGGACCGACCGCCTGATCGCCGTCGTGCCGCAGGGGCACCGGCTGAGCACGCGCACGAGCGTCTCGTTCGCCGACCTGCTGCCGGAGAACCTCATCGCCGTCAACGCCATGCAGAGCGCGTTGCGGGTCGCGGCGCGGCGCCTTGGCGCCGAATTCGAGCCACCTTACACCGTGAGCAGCGCGGGCGTGGCCGTGAGTCTCGTCGAGGCTGGGCTCGGCGTGACCATTCAGCCCGAATGTCTCGTGAGCCACGAACTGTTCGGCCGCGTCACGGTGGTGGAGCTCGCCGAGCCGTGGGCGGTGCGGCACATTCATATCGCGACCGCGCGCGGGCGCGAGGTGAATCCCATAGCGGCCGCGCTGATCCGGCAACTGCTGGACCGCCCGCGCGACGAGGCGGCGGCCTGAGCCGACCCACGTACCCTGTCACGGCTTCCGATAACGCAGTGCCTCGACGGGCAAAGAAAGCACAGATGAAGCCTGGCACCGGTTGACGTAGTAAAGGTGCTAGCCCTCGAAGGTCTTGCGCCAGTCCGCCAGGACCTGAACGAGATGCCCGCGGCCAGCGCTTCGCGAACACAGGGCTCGGGCAGGTAAGCGAGGCCCGCTCTCGCCAGTGCGGCTTCGCGTATCGGCGTGATGCTGCTGAATACGAGTCGCGTCGACCTTGACGCGATGCGCCCTGCCGGCCTTCGCGAAGAGCCACGGAAGGAATTCCCCGTGTATGGGCAGGCGCAGGTTGAGGCACGCATGCATGACGAGGTCGGGAGGGTGCTTCGGCGCTGTATGCTTGCGAAAATACCGCGGCGCGCCGACTACGCGTCCCCGGCGTGCATGTGCGTGACGTGAATTTCGCTGGTTTTGGTGAACTGGTGTCTGCGAGTGACGGTATGTACTCCATATGAAAATTGGTTGGAAAATTCGATTCAGGAACATTTGCTTGATTTACTTGGGTGCGTTTGTCGAGTTTGCGGGCAAAGCTAGTTCTGCGTCACTGCAATAGTGCGTCAATTTTGGATTGGAATCCGGGGGGCCATACTTCTTCTTTTTAGGACCGAACACGATGGTGTAGCTGCGTTCCTGGGTGTCGCCGATGCTTTCGCTATAGCAATCACGCGTGACACGAAACTTTAGCCAGCCAGTCGTCTTGTCAACCACATCGGGCTTTACTGTCGTGAAGAAATCATCTCCAACCTGTACAAAATTTCCACTGCGACATTGTGCAAAGAACATGAAATGAACAACGTCATTGTTTCCGTAACCTGTTGAGAAATCCTTAATCACATAGTCTTTCAAGTGATCAGAATTGAGATGAAGATGACTGTCCACAAACGTTTTCGCGTACGTCAATGAGTATAGGCATTCTGCACCATCTTCGACTGGGCATACGCTCACCAAATTGTTTTTGAATTCTTTGATAGCAAACTTGTTCGTAGTGCCTTTAGCGCACTCGCTATTTATGCCGCTCGCCGCATAGCTTGATTGAACGGTGAGGCAACACACACCGAAAACCATCGCCGAAAGGAACGCTGAATTTATCATTTTAATTAATTATAGACCTCCGGAATCAAGGCTAAATGAATTTCTACCGTCCCGTAGGCTGCCTAGTTCGTTCCCCAATGAATAACGTCGATTTCCCTTTTAGGGTAGCTTGGCCATGCGGCCGAATAAGTCGAGGAATCGGGTGGCGCGCAGCGTGTCTAGGTCCCGCATGGATCTTCGCAGTTCCCAGTTATCGAGATCGCGAAACATGGTGCCATCGATGTCCGAGGCACGCATGATACGCGATCGACTATTATTGGTGTTTCTTTCCATGTTGAAGATTTTTTATCTGCTTCAAACGCGGTTCTACACTTTTCATCGGAAATATGAGGTTGTCGAGAGTGCTGGAAATTTTTAATTTTAATTAATTGGATTTTCTGAAAAATAGAATGGCTGATGTGAGCAATATTCCCCAGAGCACAAAAAAAACTGGAAATGGTATCATCAATGTCAGCATGAATTCCTCTTGACAGGGGGCGGAAAAATCGCCCCATTCGTAAATGCAACGGGCGGTCGGATAAAAAAGGTAGCAGGTAACGGAAAGTAGGATTAAAATTAAAACTCCGATGGCTATTTGTAGTCTATATGGTCGGTCGTGTATTTTATTGTTCATGCGAGTGGCTTTTTAAGCAGTTAGAAAGAAAATGGATTGGAAATGACGCCATTCACATAATGTCGAATCTGTCTGTCTAGCGCTCCAGACAACATAATAATGTTTTTCATCGAATCGCGAGCGTAATCGTTGCGCGGCTCTACCTCAACAATAAAACGCTTTTGTGGATCATTGTCGCGATACGTTTCTATTTTTCTTGTCAAGTTGACCCATGTTCTATTTGACAAAAAGGCGTTCTCCACAGTGACTCTTGATGCCTCTTCGGGTGTAGAGTGAACACTTTCCTTGGGGATAAATGTGAAACACCCTTCCGAGCCTCCAAGCCATTTTGCGTGACCAAGCGCAGCCCGAGCTACGTAAAATCCCCCTATGTGAAACATGATGTTCGATGCGGTAGATTCGCTCTTCCTGCAAGAAATTCGGTCTCCATACGGATTATCAAGACTGACGCCTCTAGCTTCCAGTTGTCGGCTGTCTTTTCCACGCTGAGCTTCATCCTGCATCAGAAAGAATCCATGCACATTTTTATCCGCTCCGGGGGGGAAGTGGATTTGTTCCGTCAAGTATCTATTCTTTCTAGCATCGGCTGGTTCGAAGCTTACATTTCTGCACCAGGTAGCGCCAGCATGGTCAACACCGAGATAGTACCAAGCGTCGCGGGTTACATTGATGTCATGTTTTGTAGACCCCGATTCTGCTTTGGTCGAATCAAAAAAAACTAATTGGGCATGGAACGTTGGCACAACCAGCGCGGGCTGAGGGTCTGCAGACTTTCGGAACGTAGTGGTAACGTTCGGATGCCCATACACTTTTTGAAGTGCGTAGCCACTTGCGATTGTCGTAATTTTCAATAATACATATTTTTCCGGGACGAGAACTTCCTTTGCACTTTCGTCAGTAAATAACGTCGTATTCTTCTTGCATACAAGATTGAGATTGCGCCCAAGTGGGGTGGTTATCAAATTGTCCATAGTGTTTCCAAAATCAATGGGAAATGTTTCATCGCTCATGGGACAGCTTTCCAGTTGCAGAAATTATTTGATAAACTAAAAACTCGAACATTCAGTGACGTTGAGCTATGCGTATATTTTGACTTCCTCCGATTTTGCAGTTTGACTTAGGAGATGAGTGTGCCCAGCGTCATCTGTGACGCCGTGTTCCACTGATCCGTCAGCGCGGACGATAGCGTATTCGATTCTCCGAAGCGGCGCGCCAGTAGTTGCGTTGATCAACCTGAAGCGGTCGTCGAACGCATTTTGAGCACCGGAAAGTGCCGGTAAAAGGATATGCTTCGTATCCTTGCCTTTCTTCTGGGCTGTGATGGTCTTCAGGAACAGATCACCTGGGCCGCCGAGCGTGATGCTGCCATCCTTGATCTGCACAAATGCGCCACCGCATTCGAGAATGATTTCTTTGGTGGCCGCGAGGTTGACCTTCCCGTTGACGCTCCCAAGATCGACGTCTTTGGCCGCTGTGAGCGACATGGGGCCAGTCTGGGCCTGGAACTGGACGGGGCCCTTCGCGGCGAAGATCTTGATACCGAGCTTCTGGGCGAACAGAGAAATCTTTTCGGCAGCCGTTGCCGTGAAACGCTTCAGGACGCTGAAGTCCGCGTTCTTTCCGGCGACGGCATTCAGGTTGCCCTGCGCGGCAATCTGGATCCCTTCGCTCGCCACGAGCCCCGCGGATGCTGGGGTGCTCATAAGGAGGCCGGGCTTCTTCAGGCCATCCAAATCTTCCTTGAGCTGCTGCTGGGCATGGGTATCGGCGGGTTCCGCTTTTGCGCTACTCGCCGATGCAGCCAGCGCCTTCGCAGTGGCCAGCGCGCTCTCGAGCTGCGCGATAGTCTCCTGCATGTCGAGCTGCTTTCCCGTCGCAGCCGGACGATCGTACGCGGTGATGTACAGGCCCTTACCTCCACGATTGACACCGTAGCCCGATGTCCTGAGCTCATAGCCCTCACCGCGGTACTCAAGCTTCTGATTGACCAGGTATCCGAGATTGAGTTGCGATTTGCCCGAATGTTCGGTGCTCAGCTTGATGCCTTCCTGGCCTGCCCAGTCTTCCATGCGCAGCTTATTGTTGCTCTGCGTACGAATCACGTTGCGCGAGAGCCAGCGACGGTCGTTGGTGATCAGGTCGCGGGCTTGGCTGTGGTGGTGAAATGCCGTGATTTCCGGTTTATCAGGATCGCCATCTCGAAATGAAATCACAGCTTCGTCATTGTCCAGTGCGACGAAGTGCAAGCCAGTTTGCAGCTTGCCAGCGAAGGGTTTGGCGAGCCGCAGCGGCACGCTTTCGCCTCCGTGAGGCCACTCTCCGAAGTCGGCATCGAGTCGCACCACATAGTATCCGACATAATTCAGGTAGCCATACGTGTATTTGTCTGGACTGCAAACTCGTGCGCTGAGTGTGCCGGAAATGCACGCCCATTTTTCTGGGTGCATCTGCAGACGGAATCGGCGATCGGCCGGGATGGCCTTGTAACTGTTCGAATAGGCCTTGTCACGTGCGCCACTGTGGGTGATCTCGGTGATCACCTGCCCATGGGGCGCGTCCGGGAGGACGATGTCGGTCTCGAGCACGCGCGCGCATTGCAGCTCGAGCACGTTGCTCTCGCCCTCGTACACGATCTGGCGCGCGAGCGCTGCCTCGTGTCGCAACTGGGCTTCCCACTTTGCGCCGTCCTGGTCAAGATGGTTGGTGCCATAGAGGTAGGTCTGGCCGTAAGTGGTTTCATCCTGCGGTGCGATATCGGCTTCGTCGCGAAAGCGTTCCCAAGCCTGATCCGGGTTGTAATCGGCAACGATGACGGATCGGGGTACCGTCATGGCGTGCGTCCTGATGGACGTGAGTGCTTCCATGCCACCGGCTTCGAGGCCCGCTGCTTCGCGGTACGGAACAATCAGCTGGGGGTCGTAGATATAGTGGTCAATGTCGTCTGCGAAGACGATCTGATCCCCGTACTCAGTTTCGAGGATATAGCAGTAGATGCCGGCTTTTTCCATGAGCATGTGTACATAGTCAAAATCCGTCATCTGGTGCTGGAAGCGCCACAGATGCATCAGATACTTGCCGCGCAGCCGGAACGCCATCTGGTGTTCCGGGATGCCGTGACTGCGCAGGATCTTCTGGATGATCTGCGGCGTCGTGAGATGCTGGAAGACCTGCGTGTTCGTGACACCCTGCAGGCGGCCGAAGTGGGATTTCAGGACGACCCGGTATCGGGTGTAGTCCTTCGTGGTCTGGATCGTCGAGAAGCGCTCGATATAGCCAGAAAATTTCCTGACGACGCTGTCGTCGGCCACAATCTTGAAAGTCGCATGCAGATTCAGGTAATCGGTACGCGGGAGCTGGAGCGGGTGGGTGAGGACGATGCTCACCTCGTTGGGTGCCCCCATCTTCTCGATCGCATCGAATTCCACGACCGAAAGCTGTGCCGCGCTTGCGGTTCCCGGCACCTCGAGAAAATACGCCTGCCTTCCCGGTATGTCCTGTAGTGCCGTCAGCAGCTCCGCCATACGCGTCGCCTCCTTGCTGTTTATGTGGAGACACGGCCCGCATGAATGGGCTGCGAAGAAATGACGAGCCGTGGTGATGGCCTTTTACAGACCATCCTTCCCTTATACCTCCCGCTATTTGTCAGGGCAACGGTTCGGAGCCCTTCAAAATATCATTGTTTGTCACGACGCAAAAGTCTCTGCGCCGATGTCTTCGTTTGAAATGCAGGTACCCGACCATGGACGCGCCAGATTGCGCAATGGAGGCTGCGCTTTACCGGAACGGGGGCAAGCCCCGTACTGGGCGGCGACCGGTTCGCGGATGCATCCGTGGCCGCGCTCGTCGAGCGTTCGCGTATGAGGTGCGAGGCCAGCGGCTCGGCTTGCGCCATGCGCCGCGTCATACACAGGCTGTTGCGCGATGCGATGGCGGACAGGCGAAGTTCGCATGCCGCAGCAGAAAGCGCAGCACCGTATGGCCGAACATGTCGTTATGCTCCCCAGCGATCGTGTGCCCGGCGTCGCGCACATTCACGTGTTGCGCGTGCGGACATAAACGCAGAAAGGCGCGCGCGCCCGCTTCGCTGACGACCTCCGAGCTTTGGCCACGTACGAGCAGCGTGGGCAGGTCGAGATTGCGCGCACACTTCGAGAGCCGCGACTCGCGGCGCGCGAGGTCGCGCGGCCATGCGGCGAAGCCTGGATCCCAGTGCCAGTGGTATTTCCCATCGTCGCCGCAGCGCACGCTCCGCATCAGGCCCTCCGCATTCACCGGTCGCGCCGGATGGGCCCGGAAGCGCTGTAGCGCCGCATCCACTTCGTCGAGTGCCGCAAAGCCGTCGGGCTGTTGCCGCATGAACGACTGCAGCCGCGTGACAGCCGCGCTCTCCGTTTGCGGTGCGATGTTGACGAGCACGAGCGCCTGCGCATTCACATAGCGTTCGCCTACCGCGAGCAGGCTCGTGCTGCCGCCCATGCCCGCCCCGACGAGCGCCGGCGTGCGGCCGTCGAGCATGGCCGCGACGCATTCGAGGTCGCGGACCATGGCGCCCTGACTGTAATTGCAGACCGGCGACCAGTCGGAATCGCCGTGTCCTCTCGCGTCGAAGGCGATCGCATAGAAGCCCGCCGCAGCCAACGCCCGTGCCGTCATGCTCCAGGCGTGACGGGTTTGCCCGCTGCCGTGCAGCAAGATCACCGGTATGCCATCCGGGTCGCCCCAGACGTCGCCGGCGAGGCGTGTACCGTCCGCGCTCTCCCATACGTGTGTTGGGGCGGGCGTGTCGCGCACACGCGCTTGCGTCAAAGTCATCACGATCGTACTGGTCCTTCGCTGCGTGCATTTCCATGCGGGTCAGTGACTGTTTTCCGCGATGCGGTATTGGGCTCGCAGCGCGGAAGTCTCAGACATAAGGTCCGCGCGCATCGGGAATGAGTCAATGCCGTTGGCTCACACGTTCCGTACTCCGAAATGGCGAACCAACGAGAATGACTGTATTACTTGCCCATGGACTTCGCGAACATCGCGTGCTACACGCCGCCGTCGCACGCGATGGTCTGGGTGGGTGATCAACGTGCCTGGCCAGCCGCGCGTTCGTCATTCGGGCCGATCATGCGCATGAGCGCTGCGACATCGCCGAGTTTCTCCAGATGGAAGACGGTGTCGATCACGTCGTCGGTGCGGGCGGAGCAGAGCACGCCTTCGGCGTTGCGGCGGAATTTGGCGGCGAGTTCGTCGTTGGTCATCAAGCTGGACGACTCCGGCGAGGGGCTGCCCTTCGGATAGCGACGCTCGCCCACGAAGGTCTTGCCGCGCGCCTGAATCTCGATTTTCGCGGGGCGGCTGGCGGCGTGGCCGCTAAGGAGTTCGACATAGTTCGGATGCACCTCGTGCGTGACCTTGCACATCAGGTTCATCACCGACTCGCCGAAGACGAGGTCGGGGTCTTGCCACCCCTTGCCGGGCGGGATGCGGTGCGCGCCGAGTGCAAGCCCGTGCGCGATGCTGAACTGCGCGTCGTGAACATGCGCGATCTCGCGGTTGAGCCAGACGGGTTGCTCCACGAAGCCCTCGACCCACGCCTTGATGCCGTCGATCTCCGCGGGCGCGATATCGTTCTCTTCGACAATCTCCGTGAGACTGTCCAGCAGCGCATGGAGAATGCGGCAATGAGGATATGGCTTGTAGGCCTGCTCGGTGGGGAAGCGCCAGTCGACACCGAGGCCCGCGGTGATGTGCCCGGGCTCCCAGCGTCGCGTGCCGATGAAGCGCGGGAACCCGTACTCGCGGTCGTCGAGAATCTGGATGTCGCCGCGATGGCCGAATTCGGCCATATGGGCGGCCGTCATTGCCGCCTGGGTGAGCGCGCCGGCCAGCAGGTACTTGATCGTCGAGCTGGGCGCATGCTGGAACCACGCAACCTGCGAATTGACGGGCGAGATGCTGCCCGCAATGCCGAGCGCATTGGGGAGCACGGCAGGCGGGAGGGCCTTGAGCTTGACGATTGCAGCCGTCGCCCCGAACACGGTGCTGCTGTAGCCGTAGACGGGCGGCGGAGACACCTTGCCGTCCCGGGTGTCGCGCAGATAGTCCATGGCCTTGCCGAGTCGATACGACATTTCATGCGAGAGCGCCATTGCTTCGACCAGCGCCGTGCCTGGTGCGCCCCTAGCTTCCGCGACGGCCAGTGCGCCGGGCAGCACATAGGGCGTGACGTGGCCGGGCGGCACGACCGCGTCCATGTCGAGCGCATTGATCAGTTCTCCGTTGGCGAACGCCGCGCCGAAAATCGACGCTTTCTCTCCCGTGCCCATGATGGTCGCGTTGCCGTTGCCGCCCATCGCGCGTGCATAGTCGATGCCGATGCGGCCCTTGGGCTCGCCGATGGCTGCTACGGCGCAGCCGATCGAGTCAAGAAGAATCCGTTTGCACTCCTCGACGACGGCGGGAGGGATTCGGTCGAATTGGGTGTCGGTGGTGAAATGGGCAAGCTGTTCGACGATTGTGGCGGGCATGGCAGGGTCCTGAGAGTGATGCGCTTATAACTAACGTATGTTAGTTTTATTCCAGGGCTTGAGGGAGTGCCATGCGTATTAATCCGTATACGTGGCAAACTTTCGAAGTTCCCGCCGCGCGGGGCGATTTGTATCGAAAGCTAACGGCTGTTAGGATTGGTGGCGATGTACGTCGAGCCGCCGTGGGAGAGGCTTGACGGTCTATCACGACTGAGGAGGAAGAGATCTGATGAACCGAAACACCGATGCGGTCGTTGGAGCCCGCGCGGCGCTCGCGACGGTCCAGGCCGCATGGAATGCGGCGGCGCACCGCTGGAATGCAGAGATGTTGACGGCCGTGTACACGGACGACGCGCTGTTTTTCGGCGGACGGCCTGGGCACTCGGTTGGCGCTGGCGCGATTCGTGATTATTTTGCCTCGTACGAAGGCGTGATCGAATCGGCCGCGCTGGAACTCGTGGAGCAGCACTTCAGCCGCCTCGCGGACGACTGCTTTCTTGCGCAAGGCTACGGCGAATTCTCGTTCGTGTTGAGTGGTGGCCAACTGTCGCGCTCGCGTTTGCGCACGACGCTCGTCGTCGCATTGCAACAAGGCCAATGGAAGATTCGTCAACACCATTTTTCAACTACGCCGGAGTCGCCGCCTATACAGGGCGGAGCAGGATGAGGCCCAGGCCGGCAAGCGCAACGCTCGGGCCGAATTGCGAGCTCACGTGTTCTTCGCGAGGCCTTGCAGACTGCGCGGGCGCGACTGCGAAGGGCGGTAGCGGCCAATCGCCTCCGCGACTTCGTCGAGCGAAGCGAATCCGTCCGGATTCTGGGCCATGAATGCGCGGATGCGTTCGACACCGGCTGGCTCCGTGTACGGCACGATGTCGACGAGGATCAGTGCGCTTGCTTCCACCTGTTGCTCGCCGACGGCAACGAGGCTCGTAGCGCCGCCCAGCGAGGCGCCGGGGGAGGGCGCGCACGCGGTGGCGCATCGAGCATCCGCTTCGAACTTCGCCGTTGGTCCGCGCCGTGTCAATATGCGCCGGCGAGTCGTTCCGTACAGTGACAGGGCGGCTGTTCCGGGCGGAAAAAATACGGTAACCTTCCAAACGACCATTAGATTGTGCAGCGCGTACCCTTTGCGCTGGCGAACACAGGACAGCGCAAAGCTGATAGAGACACGTGCGAAAGCGTAATGTAAATCCCAGCGCGGATACCCGAGAGACTCTGCTGCGGCTCGCGGCTCGTTCGTTTGCAACCCAGGGTTATACGGCAACGACGATGCGCTCGATCGCGGACCAGGCCGGCATCGAGGCCGCGAGCATCTACTATCACTTTGCGTCGAAGGAAGAACTTGTCGACGTCGTGATGGAGCACGGCGCGGACAGCATCGTGCAGCATATCAACGAGCACATGGACGCGCTGCCCCCGACCGCGAATGCCGAAGACCGGTTCAAGGCGGCACTGGTCGGGCAGATGAGCGCCCTGATCAAGTTCGGCGACTACGCGCTGGCGCACAATCGTCTCCTGACACAGTTGCCGGACAAGGTGCGCGAGCGTCAAGTCAAGCGGCGCGAGCGGCATCAGCGGATGTGGACGACCGTCTTCGACGATCTGCGGGCGGAAGGTTATTTGCGCGAGGACATCGATATTGCACTGAGCCGCGTCTTCGTCCTCGGCTTCATCAATTCGGTCCAGACCTGGTTCGATCCGAAGAAGGGATCGCTCGAAAAGATCGCGGATCAGTTCATCACGATGTTCTTCGAGGGCGCTGCGCCTGCGGCCAAGCCGCGGCGAGGCGGCCGCAAGAAGGAACTGGCCGCCTCGTCCTGACCCGGCCGTCATTGGCGTCGCCCGGAACCTCGAGCGACGCCTGCCCTCCCACTTTCTCCATCTTGCGCAACGGCGCCCCGTCCCGGGCGCCGTCCTCCTCGCGCCGAACGCGTTTCGCATTGAATCCCGCTTCCTTCCGGGTGCGCCGAGTTTTGCTGCTGATGTGACGAGGTCATCTGCATTCGGGTTGGACCGGATGGAGATGACGCGCACTGTAAATCAATCTACCGTTCGTTAGATTCGAAGCCGTGAAGGATGCATTGAGCTGAAGCCGCTGGCCACCGCCCGATCCGCACTGCTTCAAGCGGACTCGGCCAGCAAGCGCCGGTAGTGGGGCAGTGCGCCAAAGAGCAGCCATGCCGCGAGCGCTGACGCGATCGCGCATACGATAGCGATCGAATGCCCGACCATCTTCGGATTACCGAACACATGATCGGTCATCAGCGCGATCAGCGTCGGGCCTGCACCGAAGCCGATCAACTGAGCGACGAACGAGTAGAGGGCACCTACAGTGCCACGCATGCGGCTCGGCGCGACGAGTTGCAGCGCCGCGCTCATGCAGGCCGTGGGCAGGCTGAAGAAAAAGACGGTGCCGGCGGCCGCGGCCAACGCGCCCGTCGCGCCAGGCGCGAACGGAATGCTCGCGCAGCAGAGCATCATCGGAATCATGGCGAGTGCCGCGGTGCGCAGCGGCCCATCTTGATAGCCGCGCTTTTCGAATTGGCGGGCGATCCAGGGCCCGATGAGCGCGCCGGCAATGCCGAAGCTTACGACCAGCGCGCCGAAGCGGAATCCGACGAGCGCGGCCGGCATCCCGTGCGTGCGAATCAGATACGTTGGCATCCACGCCGGCATGCCGAGCACGACGATCGCCAGCATGCCTACACCAAGCAGCATGCGCACATAAAACCCGCGTCGCTGCCAAAGGTAGGCGGCTGCATCGCCGGTCGTGAATTGCCGGTCGTCCGCGCGCTCGCTGTTCACGCTGCTGCGCACGGGTTCGCGCACGGTGACCACGACCAGCAGCGCGAAGAGAATCCCGGGCAATCCGATCAGCACGAACGCGAGCTGCCAGGTCTGGAACTGCGCGAGGATCGGGAACTGCTGATGAAGCGCGCGCGCGAATTCGATCACGAAACCGCCGGCGACGAGCGAGAGCCCGCCGCCGAGCATCGGTCCGAGAATGAATATGCTCATTGCGCGCGCCATTTGCCTGGCCGAAAAGCAGTCGGCGATCACCGAGAGCGCGAGTGGGAATACGCACGCCTCGCTTGCACCGACGCCAAGCCGTGCGATGAAGAGCCCTTCATACGTATTGGCCTTGCCGCACAGCGCGGTGAAACCGCACCACAGACAGATGCAGACCACGAGAAGATTGCGCCGGTTAGTCTGGTCGACGAGCCGGCCGAATAGCGGCGATGCGACCAGGTACGCGGAAATGAACGCGATACCCTGGACGAGACTCAGTTGCGTGTCGGAGATGACTAGCGAACGCTTGATGGGCTCGACCAGCAGATTGAGGAGTTGCCGGTCGATGTAAGCCAGAGAGTACGCGAGCGTCAGCACCGCGAGTATGTACCAGGCCTGTCCGCTGTCGTGGACTACGCGAGCAGGGGATGGCTGCGCTAGCGCTTGTTCGTTGCTGCCGGCGCCGTTGGACGGCAAGTCGTTCGTGGTGTTGCTCATTGTTCCTCCGATACGTTCATTTAAATATCACGCGATTTTGACTACCTAACGTTAGGTAGTGTGGTGCGTGGACAGACGATGTTCCATGCGTGTTATCCATGAGCCGACCGGATTGCCTCGCGTGTTGCGGGGCGCGACGCGACTTGCGCGCCTGTTTCGAGGTTGGTGTAAACCCCCAATGACAGCGTCTTCATCAGCGCCGAAACTAACTACCAGTTGTTAGGTAAAACCTGACGGCACTCAGTTGAACCCATCGACAGGCCCAGATAGACATGACGACGCAGATGAAACCCATACGCTCCTTCCTCTTTGTTCCGGGAAACAAGCCGACCTGGATCGAGAAGTCCATTACCTCCAGGGCCGATGCACTGATCCTGGATCTGGAGGACAGCGTGCCGCCGCCGCAGAAAGTCGAGGCGCGCGAGATCGTCAAGTCGAAGCTGGCCTGGCTGGCGGAGCAAAAGCAGCGTATCTGGGTGCGCATCAACCGCAGCGCACACCTGTACGACTTCGACGACATCCTGGCCATCGTGAGCCCCGTGGTCGAGGGCATCGTGATCTCCAAGCCTTGTGGTCCCGAAGACATTCATACCGTCTCGTCGATGCTGGCCGAGGCCGAGTACCGCGCGGGTGTCGAGGTGGGTCACACCAGGGTGATCCCGCTGCTGGAGACCGCCCGCTCGCTACAACTGGCCTACGAAATCGCCCAGCACGAACGCGTGCCCGCCATCGTGGGCGCCACGGCCAAGAACGCTGATGTCGCTCGTGCGCTCAAGACCGTCTGGTCGCTGAACGGCCGCGAAACCCAGTACCTCAAGTCGCGCGTCGTCATGGCTGCGCGCGCCGCGGGCAAGCTGCCCATCGGCGGTGTCTGGCAGCAGGTGCACGACCTCGAAGGGCTCAGGGTCTCGGCGGCCAACGACCGCCAGTTGGGCATGAGCGGAGAGTTGGTGCTGCATCCCTCCAACGTCGAAATCGTCAACAAGGCCTATAGCCCCACCGAGGAAGAAGTGGCCTTTTATCAGGGGATGATCGACGCGCTGGACAAGGCCCAGGCCGAAGGCCGCGCCTCGTGCATCTACGACGGCGAGCACATCGACATTGCTCACGCGAAGACGGCACGCGAAATCATCGAACTCGCGCAGTCGTTCAACGGCTGATCGCCAACGAAACTATCAGGAGAAACAAAATGGCAGGCCTTTACTTCGAAGCATTCAAGCCCGGCATGCTGATCGAGCACGCCATCCGCCGCACCGTCACCGAGACCGACAACGTCCTGTTCTCGGCGATGACCTACAACTGTGCGCCGCTGCATATCGACGCCGAGTACAGCAAGAACACTTTTTACGGCCAGCGTCTCGTGAACAGCATGTTCCTGCTCGCGCTGGTGGCCGGCATTACGGTATACGAAACAACGCTGGGAACCACGCTCGGCAATCTCGGCTTTGGCGAGATCGCTTTTCCCAAGCCCACGTTCCACGGCGACACGATTCGTGTCGAGACCGAGATTCTCGAGACGCGGCTCTCGAAGAGCCGCAACGACTCGGGCATCGTCACTTTCAGGCACGTTGCCAAAAACCAGCGCGACGAGATCGTGTGCACCGCGGTGCGCACCGGCCTGATGATGCTGCGTCCCACCGAAAAGGCCTGATTTCACAGGAAGAAGCCATGGACTACCAACTCAGCGCCGATCAGCTTGCCATTGTCGATGCGGCGGAAAAAATCTGTTCCGACTTTCCGCTCGAATACTGGCGCAACAAGGACAAGAACCACGCGTTCCCGCATGAGTTCTTCGAAGCCGTCGCCAGCGGCGGGTGGCTCGGCATCTGTATGCCGGAGGAGGTGGGCGGTGCGAATCTGGGCGTAACGGAGGCGGCGCTGTTCATGCGTACGGTCGCCGAATGTGGCGGCCAGGCGGCGGCGTCCACCATCCACATGAACATCTTCGGCTTGCAGCCGGTCGTGCATTTCGGCTCGGAAGCACAAAAGAAGGCGTGGCTGCCGCCCTTTTCGCGTGGCGAGCACAAGGCGTGCTTTGCGGTCACCGAGCCGGACACGGGGCTCGATACCACCAGGCTCAAGGTGGTGGCGAAGAAGCAACCCGACGGCAACTACCTCATTTCGGGCAAGAAGGTTTTCATCTCGACCGCGCAGGTTGCCGACCACATGTTGATCCTCGCGCGCACCACGCCGATCGAGGAGGTCAAGAAGCATAGCGAAGGGCTGAGCCTGTTCTACACGAAGCTCGACCGCGACTATGTCGACATTCGCGAGATCGACAAGCTGGGCCGCGCCGCTGTCGACACCAACGAACTCTTCATCGACAACCTGCCGGTGTCGAAGGACGCGCTGATCGGCGAAGAAGGCAAGGGTTTGAGCTACATTTTCCACGGCATGAACGCCGAGCGCGTGCTGGTTGCCGTCGAGCAGGTCGGCATCGGCCGCGCGGTGCTCAAGCTGGCCACGCAATATGCGAAGGAGCGTATCGTGTTCGGTCGTCAGATTGGCCAGAATCAGGGTGTCCAGCATCCGCTGGCACGCAACTGGGCGGAACTGGAAGCGGCCAATCATATGATCTTCGCGGCGGCGGATCTGTACGACAGGGGGCTCGCTTGCGGCTCCGAGGCCAACGCGGCGAAGCTGCTGGCGTCCGAGGCGTGCATGAACGCCTGCCAGACCTCGATCCTCACGCATGGCGGCTTTGGCTACGCGAAGGAGTATCACGTGGAGCGTTTCATGCGCGAGGCGTGGATCGGCTACATCGCGCCGGTCACTCCGCAGCTCATCCTGTCGAACATCGCGGAGCGCAAGCTCGGCTTGCCGAAGTCATACTAAGCGACGCGACGGCCGCATACAGGACACAGGAGACAAGCATGTCCACTACAAGACCGTTGGAAGGTATTCGCGTGCTCGATTTGACCGTGGCGCTCGCCGGGCCCTACGGGTCGCTGCTGCTGGGCGGTCTGGGCGCCGAAGTCATTCGCGTCGAATCGCCCGGCGGCGGCGATATCGCGCGCAACAATCCGCCCTATGTGGGCAAGGAAGGCGTCCACTTCGGTGTCAGGCGCGAGGACGAGGTGTCGCTGACGATCCTCAATCGCGCGCGCAACAAGAAAAGCATCACGCTCGATCTGAAGTCGGAGCAGGGCCGGGCGCTCTTCATGGAGCTGGCGAAGGAGTGCGACGTGGTCATCGAAAACGCCAGCGAGGGCGCCACGGCGCGCCTCGGCGTGGACTACGAGAGCGTGCGCAAAGCTAACCCGAAGATCGTCTACGCCTCGATCAAGGCCTTTGGCGAGCCGAGCCCGTACCCGAGTCTCAAGGGCATGGACATCATCGTGCAGGCGCTTTCGGGCATCATGGACGTGACGGGTTTCGCCGACGGCCAGCCCACACGCTGGGGCCTGCCGATTGCCGACCTCGTCGCGCCGCTGTACGCCGTCAATGGCATCCTGGCCGCGCTGATCCATCGCGGCAGGACAGGCGAGGGGCAACTCGTGCAGGTGTCCATGCTCGACTGCCTCTCGTCGATGGTGGCCGAAGAACATTTCGACGTGTTCCTCGGGCACGGCTATCCCAAGCGCTCGGGAAACTTCCAGGATCGCCTCGTGCCGTTTGGCGTGTACGGCACGCGCGACGGCTATGTGGCCATGGTGGCGTTCCAGCCCGACTGGTTCCAGAACCTGATGGAAGCTTTGGGCAGGCCCGAAATGGCGAAGGATCCGCGCTACGCCACGCGCGGTCCGCGCATGAAGCATGCCGCCGAGATCAACGCCATGATCGAGGAGTGGACGCGGCAGCGCAGCACGGAGGAGGTCATTCGCGAATTGCAGGAAAAGCGCGGCGTGCCGGCGGCCCCCGTGCGCTCGCCGCTCGACGTGCTCAAGGATCCAGTGCTGGAGAAGCGCGGCGCCGTGGTGAAGCTGGAGCATTCCGGACTCGCCGATGTCGAGGCCATGGGCATGGGGCTGCCGATTCACTTCTCCAGGACGCCGGTGCAGTTCGACCAGCCCGCACAGGAACTCGGCGCCTCCAACGACGAGATCTACCGCAGCCTGCTCAAGCTCCCGGAGGACCGGTTGCGGCAACTGCGCGACGAGGGAGTGATCTGACCATGTCCACCGCGCCATCCGCATCCCCGTCGCGCCGCGGCCCGCTCGCCGGCATCAAGATCGTCGAGATCGCGGGCATCGGTCCCGGGCCGCTGGCCGCCATGTTTCTGGCCGACCTCGGGGCCAGCGTCATCCGCGTGGACCGCAAGGAGCCCTCGGGCCTCGGCGCGCCCCGCCCCGCGCAGTTCGATCTGGGCTTACGTAACCGCAAGTCCATCCGCGTCGACCTGAAAGATCCGGCCGCCGTCGAGATGACGATGGAACTGATCGCCGGGGCCGATGCGCTGATCGAAGGGTTTCGCCCCGGCGTGATGGAGCGCCTGGGCCTCGGGCCCGATGCGTGCCTCGCGCGCAACCCGCGCCTCGTCTATGGCCGCGTGACCGGCTGGGGGCAGGACGGACCGCTTGCCCAGGTGGCCGGGCACGATCTGAACTACATCTCCATCACCGGCGCCCTGCACGCCATGGGCCGCGCGGGGCAGGCGCCCACGCCGCCGCTCAATGTGCTGGGCGACTACGCGGGCGGCTCGCTGTATCTCGCATTCGGCCTGCTCGCTGGCATTCTGGAGGCGCGCGGTTCCGGCCAGGGCCAGGTGGTGGACGCCGCCATGGTGGACGGCGTGGCCTCCATCATGACGGTCACGCTGGGCCTGCATGCAGCGGGCATGCTCAGCAACGAGCGCGGCACCAACCTGCTCGATACTGGCGCGCCGTTCTACGAGGTGTACGAGTGCGCCGATGGCAAGTACATTAGCGTCGGCCCGATTGAGAGCAAGTTCTACCGGCTATTGCTCGAAAAGCTCGAATTGCAGGACCACCCGCTGCTGCAAGAGCAGATGAACCGCGCACACTGGCCCGAGGCCAAGCAGGTGTTGGCCGCCAGATTCAGGGAGCGCACGCGCGACGAGTGGGCGCGGCAGCTCGGCGAGCTCGACGTGTGCCTCGCGCCCGTGCTCGACTTCGACGAGGCGCCGGGCCACCCGCATCTCGCGGCGCGCGGCACGTTCATCGATCTCGACGGCGTGACGCATCCCGCTCCCGGCCCGCGCTTTTCGCGCACGCCCGCCGCGCGGCCCGAGCCGCCTGCCGCGCTGAGCACGGACAACGCCATCGCCGCGCTGCAAGGCTGGCTGCCCGAGGAGCGCATCGAGGCCTGGCGCGCCCAGGGCACCTTCATATGATGCCGCGGGCACACGTATCCACGCGCGCGTTCGGCCACGATTGAAAAACAGATAAGGATTCCTCTGAAATGACCTCTCGCACTCCCGATCTCGATGCGCTCGATCGCCTGACGAACGGCCGCTTCACCTGCCGCGCCTACCAGCACAAGGCACTGGACGCCGAATTGATCCGCAGCATCGTCGCCATGGCGGGCCGTTCGGCCTCCTGGTGCAACGTGCAGCCGTGGCAACTGGTCATCACCGAAACGCTGGAGAGCACGGAGCGTTTTCGCGAGGCGCTGATGGAGCGCGCGCGGAACCATCAGCAAAACGAGTCCGATCTGCCGTTTCCGCCCAGCTACGAGGGCGTGTACGGTGAGCGTCGGCGCGGCGCGGGCATTGCCTTGTATTCCGCACTGGGCATTGGCAGGAAGGACACCGAGCGCACCATGGAGCAGATGTTCCGCAACTTCCGCATGTTCGATGCGCCGCACGTGGCGATTGTCACGGTGCCGGTGGAGCTCGGACCGTACGCGCTCGTGGATGCGGGCGGCTTCATCTCCTCGTTCCTGCTGGCGGCCCATGCCCATGGCGTGGCCACCACGCCGCAGGCGGCGCTGGCGCGCCACGCGCATTTCGTGCGCGAGTATTTCGGCATTCCCGATACGCAGCACATGGTCTGCGGCATCTCGTTCGGCTACGCCGAGGTGGAGCACCCGGTCAACCAGTTCCGCACGACGCGGGCCGGCGTGGACGATCTGACGCGCTTTGCCTGATCGAGGCTTGCAGACACACCAGGAGGAGAGCGCCATGGCGTGGCTGATCGACCACCCCTTTGCCGGAACTGGCGAGGGCCGAGGTTCAGCCGTTCTCCTAAGCGCTATGTCCGTGGCCTGCTAGCGTGCTAGAGACCGCCCTCGCAGTCCGCCAACTGCGCTTGCAGGCGTGCGGCCGTTTCCTTGAGCGCGGGCGCGATACGTTCGCGCTCGGCCTGCAGATCGAGATCGACGTCCGCTTTGCCGCAACTCATGCTCATGAGGGTGCCCTCGCGGCCGATGCGTACGGGCAGCGCCACGCCAAAGGTGCTGCGCTGGAAGCCGCCCAGCACCGCGCAGGTGCCGGTGGATTCGAGCTCGTCGAAAGAGGCGCGGATGGCGTGCCCGAGCGCCTCGCCTTGTGGTCCGGCGTGGCGCTTGTGCGCTTCGATCAAGCGCTGCTGTTCTTCGTCAGGCAGCCCCCAAAGATAGGCTCTCCCGATGGAGGTGGTGCTCATGGGCAGCACTGAACCGACGCCGAGTCGCAGCGTGGCGACCTTGCGGCTGACACGGTAAGCGACGTAAAGCAAGTCGATGCCATCCTTGACGCCGAGCGCCACCGAAACATCGAGCCGGTCGGCCAGCTCCTGCAGAAGAGGCTGCGCCGCTTGTAGCAGGTCGTTGGTTGCCAGATAGGCGTGTCCGATCCCCAGTGCGCCGATGGACAGCTCGAATTCGCGCTTGCCGGGGACGAGGCGCAGGAAGCCAACCTGTATCAGGGTGGAGGTCAAGCGGGAGACCGTGGCCTTGGAGAGCCCGGTGCGCCTGACGAGCTCCGCATTGCTCAGTGGCGCACGGTTCGAGCGGAACGCTCGCAAGACCTCCAGCCCGCGCTCCACCGTCATCAGCGTCGAATGGTCGGATGCAGGGCCTCTGGGCGCGCTCATGACAATGCTCTCGAATGCTGGATTTCCTGAGCCATGCGGACCAGCGCCGGCCCCAGCTCACGCTCGCTGCGCGCGCGACCGATGAGCATGGCTGGCCCCATGCAGCTCACGGCCAGTGGCGCTTCGCCTGGCAACTGGACCGGGGCGGCCACCATCGTCATGGGTTGGCCCGATCGCCCGAACGCGACGCAGAATCCGCCGTCTCGCACCTGCCCGATGGCTTCGCTGGGACGACGGCCTGGATACCCCCATTTCTCGCTCCAGCCGCGAGAGGACTGCGACGCAGCGCTGCGCAGCAGATAATCGCGTTCGACGTCGGGGAGGCTCGCCAGCAGCGCCCAGCCTGCGGCGGACGATGCGAGCCCCAACCGGGTACCGATCGCTGGCTGCAGCGAGGCAGGGATGGTGCTCGTGCAGCAACTGTCGATGACGACCACATCCAGACGGTTGCGGGCGCAGAGATGAACATGCACCTGGTGGCGCTCGGCAAACAGATGCATGCGCTGATGGGCGGCTTCGTGGATCTCGATGTCGGCCGCCGCCCGGTAGCCCAGCGCCAACGCCGAAGGGCCGAGGCGAAAGCGCCGTTTGCCACTGTCGCAGCACAGATAGCCTGATGCGATCAGGGTGCGCGTCAGGCGCGTCACGGTGGATGCCGGGATGCCTGCCCGTTCGGAGAGGTCGCTGTTGCAAAGCCAGCGATCGTCGGGCGTGAACGCGCAAAGGATGGCCAGCGCGCGAGCAAATGGCATCACGACCGGGCCGTGCTTGACCGTCCCCGTTTTGGGCGTTGCACTGGCGTCGGGGGAGTATGAACGATACATGGTTGTCTCTACGAAACACGCTCACCAAACTAACGATCATTAGAATTCTGGCGCTGGCCGATGTCGATTGGGGTTTACTCCTTCCTGGTCGCTATGCGGTGGCGACTGGCGCGCGGGGTAGAGGTCTGCCGCTAGTCGCCCGTTCGACGCGCCGGGCTACTGCGCCTCGCGGATCATGTTGCGGGCAATGACGATCTGCTGGATCTGTGTCGTGCCCTCGTAGATGCGAAAGAGCCGCACGTCGCGGTAGAAGCGCTCGATGCCATACTCGGCCATGTAGCCGGCGCCGCCGAAGATCTGCACCGCGCGGTCGGCCACGCGGCCGCACATCTCGGAGGCGAACAGCTTGGCGCACGACGCCTCGGTGCTCACGGGCAGCTTGTCGTCGCGCCGGCGCGCGGCGTCCAGCACCATGCTGCGCGCCGCGTAGATCTCCGCGCGGCTGTCGGCCAGCATGGCCTGCACGAGCTGGAAGTCGGCGATCGGCTGGCCGAACTGCTTGCGCTCCATCGCATAGGCCAGGGCCATGGACAGCATGCGCTCGGCCACGGCCACGCAGACGGCGGCAATATGGATGCGGCCCTTGTCCAGGACCTTCATCGCGGTCTTGAAGCCCTGGCCTTCCTTGCCGCCGATGAGGCTGGCGGCGGGTATGCGCGCATTCTCGAAGATCACGTCGCAGGTATGGGCGCCTTTCTGGCCCATTTTCTTGTCGCGCTTGCCGAAACTGATGCCGGGCGTTCCGGCATCGACGATGAAGGCCGAAATGCCGCCCGAGCTCTTGTCGTCGGGATTGGTGCGGGCCATCAGCGTGAAGATGCCCGCATGCGGCGCATTGGTGATGAACCGCTTGGTGCCGTTGACCACATAGTGGTCGCCGTCCCGGATAGCCGTGGTGCGCAGCGAGGCCGCATCGGAGCCGGATTCGGGCTCGGTCAGCGCGAAGGCGGCGATCAGCTCGCCGGTCGCGAGGCGCGGCAGGTATTTTTCCTGCTGCTCGGGCGTACCGTCGAACAGAATGCCCTGCGAGCCGATGCCCACCGTGGTGCCCAGCAGCGAGCGAAATACCGGCGCGGCGCGACACAGCTCGAAGACAGCCAGCACTTCTTCTTCCATGGTCAGCTCGAGGCCGCCGAAGCGTTCGGGAATCGTCAGGCCGAACAAGCCCATGGCCTTCATGTCGGCCACGATGTCCTCGGGTATTTCGTCGGTTTCGGCCACGAGTTCTTCGTTGGGCACGAGGCGTTCGCGCACGAAGCGGGCGATAGTGTCGAGCAATCCGTTGAGCGTTTCCTGGTCGCGAATCATGTCAGCGTGTCAATCAATCGATGAGGGTGCCCCATGCTGCGGTAGTCGCGGGAGCGAAGCAACGGATTTGCTCCGGTTGTTCCGGAAGATGGAAATTCCCCGGCCGGTCTGCGTTTGCCCGCATTGGCGCAGGCCGACAAAAGGCGTGCAGCCGCCCGTGCCAAGGTACGGAACAGGCAAGGCAAATCGGTTGACCGGGATGAGCGCTGGTTTCATCGTGACGACTGGTTATCACCGTTGTCATGTCCGTCATGTCCATTCATCCTGCTCACTTGCTGGCACGTCCTTTTCCGCCCATCGAACATGCGTTTTCCCAGCGCGATACCCAGCTTTACGCCCTCGGCCTGGGCCTCGGAAGCGAGCCGCTGGACGCGGGGCAATTGCGCTATGTCTACGAGGGAAAGGACGGTCAATCGCTGCGTGCCGTGCCGACCATGGTGAACGTTCTCGCCTACCCAGGCTTCTGGGCACGTGAGCCGGATACGGGCATCACATGGCAAAAACTCCTGCATGCCGAGCAGGAAATTCAACTCCATGCACCGTTGCCCACCAGCGGACGCGTCAAGGGCACGACACGCATCACAGGCCTGTGGGACAAAGGGGAAGGCAAGGGCGCCTTTCTGCAGCAGACGCGCGAAATTACGGATGCCGAAACGGGTCAGTTGCTTGCCACCGTGATTCAACTGAGCTTGTTGCGCGGCGACGGTGGATTTGGCGAGGGGGGGAGTGGTGGCGCGCCCCCTGCGCCCCATGCCATGCCCGAGGGCGAGCCCGACTACGTGTGCGAGCTGCCTACGCCCGCGCAACTGGCGCTGATCTACCGCTTGAGCGGCGACCTGAATCCCTTGCATGCCGACCCGGCCGTGGCGTCTGCGGCGGGCTTCCAGCGCCCCATTCTGCACGGCATGGCCCTCATGGGCGTGGCCGCGCACGCCGTGCTGCGCACGGTGCTGGCCTACGACGACACGCACTTTTCCGGCATGCGCGTGCGCTTCACGGCGCCTGCGTGGCCCGGCGACACGCTGCGCACGGAGATGTGGGTGCGCGGCAGCACGGTGTCGCTGCGCGTCACGGCGGTGGAGCGGGGCGTGGTGGTTTTGAACAATGCGCGGGTCGATCTGACCTGAACACCAACTTTTTGCGGGAGCATCACATGGATCTGGGTTTGAACGGCAAGGTCGCCATCGTCACCGGCTCGGCACGGGGCCTGGGCGCCGCCACGGCGCGCCGGCTCGCACAGGAGGGCGCCAAAGTCGTCATCACCGACATCAACGCCGAACTGGCGCAGGCCACCGCGAAGGCGCTGCGGGACGAGGGGCTGGCCGCGCACTGCGTGGTGGGCGACATCACGAAGGCCGCCGACGTGCAGCGCCTCGTCGATGAAACCGTCGCGCATTTCGGCGGCGTGCATATTCTCGTGAACAACGCGGGCGCGCCGCGCGACAAGTACCTCGTGAAGATGAGCGAGGAGGACTGGGACTTCGTCATGAACGTGATGCTCAAGGGCGCCTTTCTGGCGGCCAGGGCCGTCATGCCTCACTTCATCGAGCAGGGGTGGGGGCGTCTCATCAACATCAGCTCGCGCGCCCACCTGGGCAATCCCACGCAGGCCAATTACTCGGCCGCCAAGGCGGGTTTGATCGGCATGGCCAAGGCGCTCTCGATGGAAGAGGGCCGCTATGGCATCACCGCGAACTGCGTGGCGCCTGGCTTCATGGAAACGGAAATGGTCCAGGCGCTGGCGACCTACGAAACCATCAAGGAGCGCGCCGTGGCCGCTCAGCCCATCAAGCGCGTGGGGCGCCCCGAGGACATCGCCGACGCCGTTGCCTTCCTCGCGAGCGAGCGTGCGGGCTTCATCAGCGGCGAGGTGCTGCATGTGACGGGCGGACGGTACGGCTGATTGCGCGGCGGTATCGCTTGCGACCCGTAAAGACAACAACGGCCGGCGCACGACCGATTTGCGCGGGCGATGAATTCTTCCAGCTATTCCAGAGGCATTTGAAATGAAACGAGCAGCCATCGTCTCCCCGCTGCGCACACCAGTGGGTGCATTCGGCGGGGTACTGAAAGGGGTTCCCGTCGAGGAACTGGGCGCCACCGTGGCGCGTGCCGTCGTGGAGCGCACCGGGCTCGACGCAGCGCGCATCGACGACGTGGTCTTCGCCCAGAGCTACGCGAGCGGCGAGACGCCTTGCACGGGGCGCTGGGTGGCGCTGCAGGCGGGCTTTCCGATCGAGGTCGCGGGCATGCAGCTCGACCGGCGCTGCGGTGGCGGCGTGCAGGCGCTCGCGACGGCCGCCATGATGGTGCAGACCGGCGCGGCCGACGTGGTGATGGCCGGCGGCGTGGAGAGCATGAGCAACGTCGAGTACTACACGACCGACATGCGCTGGGGCAAGCGCGCGGGCACCGTGAAGATGCACGACCGTCTGGATCGTGGCCGCGAGCGTTCGCAGCCCGAAGCACGCTTTGGCCGCATCAGCGGGATGATTGAAACCGCCGAAACGCTGGCGCGCGAGTACGGCATCTCGCGCGAGGCGTCCGACCGCTTCGCGGCGCGCAGTCACCAGCGCGCCGCCGCGGCGCAGGCTGCGGGCTGGCTGGACGCGGAAATCGTTTCGGTGTCCGTACCGCAGCGCAAGGGCGACGCGCTGCTCGTGAGCAAGGATGAAGGGGTGCGGGGCGAAACGACGGCCGAGAGCCTCGCGAAGCTCAAGCCCATCATGAAGGACGGCGTCGTCACGGCGGGCAATGCTTGCCAGCAGAACGACGCTGCTGCCGCCTGCCTGATCGTGGCCGACGACAAGCTCGAAGAACTGGGCCTCACGCCCATGGGCTGGCTGGTCGGCTGGGCCGCCGCGGGCTGCGATCCGGCGCGCATGGGTATCGGCCCCGTGCCGGCCGTGCAGAAGCTGCTGGCGCGCACGGGGCTGAAGTTCGAGCAGATGGACCTGATCGAACTCAACGAAGCCTTCGCCTGCCAGGCGCTCGCCTGCGTCAAGGGCTGGGGCAGCTCCATGGAAGCGCTGGAGGAAAGGCTCAATGTCAACGGCTCGGGCATCTCGCTCGGCCATCCCGTGGGGGCCACGGGCGTGCGCATCATGAGCACGCTGCTGCACGAGATGCAGCGCCGCGAGGCACGCTATGGCCTGGAGACGATGTGCATCGGCGGCGGCCAGGGCATCGCCATGATTTTCGAACGTGCATAAGAAGGGAGACTCATCATGAGCAATCCTGAATCCGGCCACGTGTGGCAGCCCGGCCAGCGCGAGTTGCAGAACGCCGGCATCGTCAAGCTGATGCGCGCACTGGAGGTGTCCTCGTATGAGGAGCTGATGCGCGTCTCGATCGACGAGCCCGAGCGCTACTGGAACACCGTGATGCGCGAATGCGCCATCGCCTGGGACGAGCCGCCCACGGGCTACGTGGACCTGTCGCGCGGGCCGCAGTTTCCCAACTGGTTTCCCGGCGGCAAGCTCAACTGGGTCAACACCATTTACGCATGGGCCCGAAATCCCGCCACCGCGCAACAAAACGCCGTGGTGGCCGAGCGTGAGGACGGCAGCGTGAATGCGCTGACCTGGGCGGAGCTGGAAACGCGCGTGCGCGACTTCGCGGCGGGCCTCGCACAGCAGGGTCTGAAGCAGGGAGACCGAATCGGACTCCTGATGGAAAACGGCATCGAGGCCACCGTCTCGCTGCTCGCCATCGTGCATCTGGGTGCGCTGGTCGTGCCGCTCTTCAGCGGTTTCGGCGTCGATGCCATCGTCGCGCGCCTGTCAGCCGCCGAGGCGCGCATGGTCATCGCCTCCACGGGCTTTTCGCGCCGCACGAAGCGCGTCGACGTGGCGGGCGCGCTGCGCGACGCGTGGCGCCAGTTGCCGCTGCTCGAGCACGTGATCTGGAAGCGCAGCGAAGGCGAGGTCGTCCATGGAGCCGCCCAGGATGCGCGCGATCTCGACTGGCAGGAAACCGCCACCGTGGCACGCGGTCAAGGCACGGCGCCAGTGTCCGTCACGCCCGACACACCCTTCATGGTGATCTACACTTCGGGCACCACGGGCAAGCCCAAGGGCGTCGTGCACACGCACGGCAGCTTCCCGATCAAGATCGCGCACGACTCGCTGGTCCATTTCGACGTGCACCCCGGCGACGTGTACTGCTGGCCCGCCGACATGGGCTGGATCGCGGGCACCCTGGTGCTGGGCTGTGCGCTGCTGCGCGGCGCCACGCTGGTCTGCTATGACGGCGCGCCCGATTACCCCGACTGGTCGCGCATGGCCCAGGTCGTGGAGCGCCACAAGGTCACGCACTTCGGCTCCGCGCCCACGCTGATCCGTGGCATGGCCAGCCACGAGGAACTGGCCCTCAGGGGCGACCGCTCCACCGTCCGGCTGCTCATCACGGCGGGCGAGGGCATCGCGCCCGAGCACTTCAACTGGTTTCTGCAGCGCTTTGGCGACGGCACGGCGCCTGTCATCAACTACACGGGCGGCACCGAGGCCTCGGGCGCGTTGCTGGCGAGCGTGCCGATCCGCCCGATTCCGCCCAGCGGCTTCAACACCGTCTCGCCCGGCGTGGCGGCGGACGTGGTCGATCCATTTGGCAACAGCGTGACCGGCGAGGTGGGCGAGCTGGCGATCCGCGCGCCTTTCGTGGGCATGACGCAATCGTTCTGGCGCGACGACGCGCGCTACCTGGAAGCATACTGGCAGACCATGCCCGGCATCTGGGTGCATGGCGACCTGGCGCTGCGCACGCCCGAGGGCAACTACTTCATGATGGGGCGCTCCGACGACACGCTCAAGGTTGCCGGCAAGCGCCTCGGCCCGGCCGAGGTCGAGGAAGTGGTGCTCGAGCTCGCCGACGTGGCCGAGGCGCCGCCATCGGCGTGGCCGATGCCGAGAAGGGGCAGAAGCTCGTGGTCTTCGTGGTGCCCAAGCCCGGCTCGACGATGGAGCGGGCCGCGCTGGAGGCCGCCGTGTCCGGCCATGTCGACAAGCGCCTCGGGCGCCCGTTCAGGCCCGGCCGCGTGCATGTGGTCGAGCAGTTGCCCAAGACACGCAGCTCCAAAATCATGCGTCGCCTGATCCGCAGTGTGTACTGCGGCCTGCCGCCGGGCGATCTGTCGTCGCTCGACAATCCCGCCGCGCTCGACGAAGTGCGCGCTGTGGCGCCCACGGACTGATCCACGCCTCGCCATGACCGCCGCCCGTCCGCTCACCGGGGTGCAGCGCGCGATGCCCGATATCTCCGCGGGGCGGCTAAGCGCTGCGCCGCAGCGCGAGCCGGGCGCGGTGGTGGTCACGCCGCTGGTGCGCGCACTGATGCTGATCTCGGCTTTTGCGCCGCATGAGCGCTGGCTCGGCAACGGCGAGCTGGCGCAGCGCACCGGCTTGCCGCCTTCCACGGTGTCGCGCATCGCCCGGTCGCTCGTGCACATCGGCTATCTGCTCCACGACGCCACCGGGCGCAAGTACCGGCTTTCCGCGGCGGTGCTGGGTCTCGGCTTTGCCGCCATCGCCCATTCCGCCATCCAGGGCCTCGCGGGCGAGCGCATGGCGGCCTTCGCGCGGCAGCACAGGCTGCACGTATGCCTCGCGGTGCGCGACCGGCTCGACCTCGTGGTGCTCGAATGCCGGCGCAGCCTCGAATCGCCCGTGATGCTGCCGCTGCATGTGGGCATGCGGCTGGGCATCGCGCTCTCGCCCATGGGCTGGTCGCTGCTCGCGGCGCTGCCTGAGCTGGAGCGCAGCTATTTGCTCGATAACGTGGAGCGGCGCATGTCGCGCGATTGGGCCAGGCTGCGCCGACGCGTCCTGGAGGGCATCGCCCAGGCCGGCGAAAAGGGGTATTGCACGGCCATCGGCGAATGGGAGCCGGAGTTAGGCGTGCTCGCCGCCTCCGTGCTGCTCGAAGGCAATGCGCCCTTTGTGCTCACTTGCATCGGCGCCAGCCATGGCATGTCCCGCGGGCGTGTGGAGCGCGAACTGGGACCACGCCTGCTGGCGATGGCGCACGAACTGCAATCGGAATTCAACGTGATCGGATATTGACCGCGGGTCAAGCCGATTCTCATGCGAGAGAAAAATGAAAGTGCTCGAAGGCATCAAGGTTCTCGATTTTGGCCGCTTTATCGCTGGGCCGTACTGCTCGGCGCTGCTGGCCGACTATGGCGCCGAGGTGATCCGCGTCGACCGCGTGGGCGGTGGCGAAGACCGCTTTATCGTGCCCGTGACGGAGCAAGGCGAGGGCGCGCTATTTCTGCAGGTCAACCGCAACAAGCGCTCCATGACGCTGGATCTCGATAGCGAGGAAGGGCGCGACATTGTTCGCAGGCTGGTGGCCGACGCCGACGTGGTGATCGCCAACATGCCGCCGCGCACGCTCGCGAGCCTCGGGCTCGACTACGAGAGCCTCTGCCGCATCAAGCCCGACATCATCCTCGTGGCCGCCAACGCGTTCGGCAACAGCGAGGCGGTGCGCGACCGGCCGGGCTTCGACGGCGTGGGCCAGGCGCTGAGCGGCGCGGTGCACATCGCGGGCACGCCGGATCAGCCCCAAAAGGCGATGGTGCCCGTGGTGGATTTCGCCACCGCCTTTTCCTGCGCGCTGGGCACCGTGCTCGCGCTCTACGAGCGCAAGCGCAGCGGCATGGGCCAGGAGGTCAGTGCATCGCTGCTGTGCACGGGGCTGAACATGGCCAGCGGCGCGCTGATCGAGGAAGCGCTGCTGGGTCTCGACCGCGCCGCCACGCTCAACCGGGCGTCCAGCTACGCGCCCTCGGATATCTTCAAGGCGAAGGACGGCTGGTTCATTACTCAGGTGATCGGGCGGCCCATGTTCAAACGCTGGACGCAGCTTGTGGCGCGCCCCGAGCTGCTCGACGATCCACGCTTTGCCGACGACCGGCTGCGCGGCGAGCACGGCGAGTTTCTGAGCGAGGTGATGTCAGCGTGGTGCCAGGATCTTTCGCAGGCCGAAGCACTGGCGCAACTCGAAAGGGCGCGCATTCCCGCGGGTCCGGTCAATTCGCCGCGCGAGGCGCTGGAGGACAAGACCATCGAAGCCGCCAACCTGATTCACTGGATGGATTACCCCGGCGCGCCGAAGAAGGTGCCGATTTTCGCCACGCCTGTCTCGCTGTCGCGCACGCCGCCCGAGATCCGCACGCGGGCACCGCTGACGGGCGAACACACCGATGAGATTCTGGCCGGTGTCGGCTACGACGCCCAGGCCATCGCCGGTCTGCGACTGCGCAACGTCATTTGACGCGGCCAGCTTGAGCGTGCCATTGACAAAGCACGACAGTCCCACATGAGTAGAAAGATCAGCCCGCGCATCTGACGTTCAAGGACGCGAGCCTGGGGTCCGAATTACTCGGGCATGTAAAGCCGGGACTCAAGAAAAAACGGCTGGCGGGCAGGGGGATCCTGCTCAACCAGCCGTTTGTCGTTACGTCGCCCACATCTCCGTCAGTTGGGCAGTCTGCATCGCGGGATCGAGTGTGCGCAGCGTCGCCAGCAGTTTCTGGGCGCGCCCTTCACCCAGAATATCGCGGGTCAGCTCCATGAACTTGGCGTCCTGCTCCTGCTCGGGCATGGGGTTACGGTCGGTGCCGATCGGGTTTTCGACGAACACATGCTCGGCGCGGCCGTCCTTGAACGTCACGGTCACGTCGGCCACGAATCGGCCCGGATACTGTTTTTCCAGCGCGGGCTCTTCGCTGATGCGGATGCTGCGCGCCATCGCGATGACGGGCGCCATGTCCACGTTCCCCGCCAGATAGTCACGATGGATCAGGAAGCCGTTGCCCTTGCCGAGCAAGGCGAAGGCGGCCTGGATGGGCAGGCTGAACTGCACGTGCTCGATGTTCTTCGGCTCATAGGCGTTGGCATTGGCCGTCCCGACCACGACGTTGAAATGCGGCGTGATCTTCAGATGCACATCGGCAATCTCGTCGCGGCGCGCGGCGAACGGGCGTAGTGCGTCGATATAGGCATGTGTGCAATAACACGCGCAATAAGCCTTGAGCCAGACGGTGCTCACCTCGAACGGCTGATCGAGTGCAAAGCGCCGCTCGGGCGCGTCGCCCGCCGCGCGCTGCAGGAAGGTGCGGAAAAATCCCTTGTTGCCGCTCAGGAACGCACGCGGGCCGGTAATGCCCGCACGCGCCATGTCGGCCGCCTGCATGCCGTTGCGCGTGCCGATGCCCGCATGGATGCGCTTGATGGAGCCGCCAGTGGAGGTGTACTCGGTGGTGCCCGAGACGTGGCTCAACGCAATGGCCAGCGCGTGCAGCGTGGTTTCCGCATCGAAGCCGCGCAGTTTGGCGGCGACGGCGGCCGCGCCGAAATTCGAGAGCGTGCCGTGCGGATGAAAGCCGCGCTGCAACAGTTCGGGCTGGGCCAGCACGCCCAGGCGCGCGTAGACCTCGTAACCGGCGACCATCGCCGTGAGGACGTCTTCGAGCGACGAACCCAACTCCTCGCCAATCGCGAGCGCTGCCGGGATCACGCAGCTACCCGGATGGCTGTAGCTGGGGCCGTGCGCGTCGTCGTATTCGAAGCCGTGGCCATAGGAGCCGTTGACGAACGCGGCGTCCGCGGCGCTCATCGTCACGGCCGAGGCGCTCACGCGGCTCTTGCCCGGCCGCTGCTGCGCCATGGCGTATTTGAGCAGTTGCTCGGACCAGGGCATCTTCGAGATGCCGATCTGCAAGGCGATCTGGTCGCGCAGCAGGCGGTTCAAACCGGCGTGCGCGCGAGCGTCGAGATGCTCGTATTTCAGTTCCTGAATGAAGCGAACGACTTCCCGCTCCAGCGGCGGGCAGTTGGCCGGAGTGGGGGATGGGGTTTCGTGCGCGGTGGTCACGCGTGTCTCCTTGCTTTCAGGATGCAATCTGGAAATTCGGGAAATCAGAACAGGAACACGCCTTTGCCGCCCGCCTGCGCGTCGAACAGACGATACGCTTCGTCAGCTTGCTCCAGCTTCCAGCGGTCGGTAAACAGCTTGTCCACGTCCACGCCGTGATTGGCGACGAAGTGGATACAGTCCTTCATGCTGACTTCGGACATCGTGTACGAGCCGAGGATCGTGCGCTGCTTGCCGATCACGTCCTTCATGCCGTCCACGTTGAGATTGCCGTTTACGGCGACGAGTGCGATGCGTCCCCACGGGCGCGTACAGCGCACCGCCTGCTGCTTCGGGGTGTCGCCGCCCGCGCAGTCCATCGCGCAGGTCGCGCCCATGCCGCCGGTCAGCTTGAGGATAGCTTCGATCGGATCTTCCTTGCTGCCGTCGATCACGTGCGCCGCGCCAAATTCCCTGGCCCGTTCCACACGGTCGGCGGAAATGTCGACGCCTATGACTTCTACACCCATCGCCGCGGCCAGTTGCACCGCCGATAGACCCACAGGCCCGAGTCCGAACACGGCGAGCGTGTCGCGCGCGCTGATGTTCAGGCGCAGCAGCGCGCCCCAGGCCGTACCGGTGCCGCAGGAAACGGCGGCGCCCGTGGCGTACGAGACCTCATCGGGCAAGTGGACGAGCGAGGTCACGGGCACCCGCATGTAGTGCGCGTGGCCGCCGTGCTTGATGACGCCATGAATATCCGCGCCGTGGCTGCACATCTGCGTCCAGCCCGTGCGGCAATGGTCGCAGTGCTGGCAGCCTTCGTAGTGGAACACCGCAACGCGATCGCCCACCTTGAAGGCGCGCGCATCGACTGCCGCGCCAAGCGCGACGATCTGGCCGCACGGCTCGTGGCCGCCGATGATCGGCGTGTCCTCCGACATGCCGCGCGACGCCAGGTCCTTGAAGCCCAGCGATTTGATGACGTCGGCGGGCTTGTTGCGATAGAAGTGCAGATCGCTGCCGCACATCCCCGAGGCTTTCATTTCGATGACCGCGTCGAGCGGGCCGGGCGTGGGGTCGTCGAAATCGAGGATGTCGAGTTTCTTGTCGCCCCTGAAGACGATGCCTTTCATGTGTGTCTCCTGAATTGTTTTCGTGACTGGAATGCGCGGCGGCTGGGCCGCGCGTCTATCGTCAGTCCAGTCAGTCCAGATTGATGTAGGTGGCCTTGGGGTAGAGGAAGCTTTCCACGTGCTCCTTGCCGCCTTTCCAGCCATAGCCGCTCATCTTCGTGCCGCCGAAACCCACGGCGGGGTCGATCACGCCATAGCAGTTGACCCAGACCGTGCCCGAGCGGATGCCCTGCGAGACCTTGTGCGCGGTGGACAGGTCGCGCGTCCACACGCCGCCTGCGAGGCCATACGGCGTGTCGTTGGCGAGTTGCAGCGCGTCCTCCGCGGAGTCGAACGGAATCACCGACGCCACCGGGCCGAAAATTTCCTCCTGCGCGATGGTCATGTTGTTGCGCACGTTGGCAAAGACCGTGGGCTCGACGAAAAAGCCGTTAGTCAATTCGCCGCCGAGACGGCGACCGCCATGTACCAGTTCGGCCTCCTTGCCGCCGATATCCACGTAGTGCATGACGCGTTCGAGCTGGCGCTGCGAGATCAGCGGGCCGATCTGGGTCCCCGGCTCGCGGCCGTCGCCGATCTTGATGGTTTTGGCGAACGCGACCATGCGCTGCGCGAATTCGTCGTGCACGGCGCGCTGCACGAGAATGCGCGTGCCCGCCACGCAGACCTGGCCCGTGTTGGTGAACACGCCCATCGACGCGCCTGGCACCGCCTTGTCGAGATCGGCATCGGCAAACACGATGTCGGGCGACTTGCCGCCCAGTTCCAGTTGCAGCCGTTTGAGGTTGCCGGCCGAGGCCCGCACGATTGCCTGTGCCGTGCCCACCGAACCCGTGAAGGCCACGCGGTCCACGCCCATGTGCCCGGCCAGCGCTTCGCCCACGTCCTTGCCGTAGCCGGTGACGACGTTGATGACGCCGTCGGGTACACCGGCTTCCATCATCAGTTCGGATACGCGCAACGAGGACAGCGACGCATCTTCGGCGGGCTTGAGCACAGCCGTGCAGCCGGTCGCGAGCGCCGGACCGTAGATCCACCACAGGCCCATCAGCGGGCCGTTCCAGGGGATGATGCCGCCGACCACGCCCACGGGCATCAGGTGCTTGAGCGCCGTGAAGTTCGGCGCGATGGACAGCGGGCTTGCCGTAACTGTGCCCGCGCCCGTCTGCGAGGCATAGAACTGCAGGAGCTGCGAAAGCCATTCCTTGTAGCCACGCGTGCGCGCGAGCGGCGCGCCCATGTCGAGCGTTTCGATCAACGCCAGCTCGTCGAAGTTGTCGAGGATGACGTCGTGCACGCGCAGCAGCAGCTTGCGCCGCTCGTGTGCCGTGAAACGGCTCCACGGCCCTTCGAAGGCGCGGCGTGCGGCGGCCACGGCGCGATCGACATCCGGGGCATCGCCACGGGCGATCTGGCATAGCCGCTCGCCCGTGGCGGGATTGATGGCGTCGATATATTGGCCCGAGCCGGGCTCGACCCATTGCCCGCCGATCAGCAGTTTTTTGGCGCCTTGTACGAACGTAGGCGTGCTCATATCCACGGCGTGTCTCCTTGACGTTTGTTTTGGAAAGCCGCGATCACATGCGGACCATGATCGATTTCGTCTGCGTGTAGGCCTCGATCGATTCCTGGCCGAATTCGCGTCCCCAGCCCGATTGCTTGTAGCCGCCGAACGCCATCGCCGGATCGGACTCGCCAAACGTGTTGATCCACAGACGCCCGGCCTTCAGCGCGCGCACGACCTTGTGGGCGCGCGACACGTCGCGCGTCCAGACCGCGGCGGACAGGCCGTAGCTGGTGTCGTTGCCTTGCAGCACGGCGTCGTCCTCGTCCTTGAACGGGATGATCGAGAGCACGGGGCCGAAGATCTCCTCCTGCGCGATCCGCATGCCGTTGCGCACGTTGTCGAACACCGTGGGTTCGACGAAGTAGCCCGCGCCGCTCCACGCGTTGCCGCCCAGGCGCAGTGACGCGCCGCCTTCCTGGCCCGCGCCGATGTACGACCACACGCGCTCGCGTTGTTTCGCCGAGATCAACGGCCCGAGCTTCGTATCGGCGGCGAACGGGTCGCCGGCCTTCCACGTGGCCGCCAGTTGCGCCACGCGCTCCGACACCTGGTCGTGGATGCTCTCCTGCACGAACAGGCGCGTGCCCGCTGAGCACACCTGGCCCGAGTTGCCACAAAAGGTCTTGACGGCGCTCTGCACGGCCTTTTCGATGTCGGCGTCGGCGAAGACCACGTTGGGCGCCTTGCCGCCGAGTTCCAGCGTCACCTTCTTCAGGTTCGACGTGGCGTCGCGCACGATCTGCTTGCCGATGGCCGTGGAGCCCGTGAACGCGATCTTGTCCACGCCCAGGTGCTGGGCGAGCGCGGCGCCCGCCGTCGCGCCGAATCCGGGCAGCACGTTGATGACGCCGGGCGGCAGGTCGGTCTCCTGGATCAGCTCAGCAAGCCGGATCGAGGTCAGGCACGCCAGTTCGGCGGGCTTGAGGATCACCGTGTTGCCGCAGCACAGCGCATTGGCGAACTTGATGGACGCCATCAGGATCGGCACGTTCCACGGAATGATCTGGCCACACACGCCCAGCGGTTCGCGCAGCGTATAGATGAGCGTGCTGCCGTCCGACGGGATCGTGGTGCCCAGCACCTTCGAGCACCAGCCCGCGTAGTAACGGAAGATGTCGACGGTGGCCGTCACCGCGCCCTGGGCGAACCATAGCGGCATGCCGTTATCGAGCGATTCGATCGCGGCCAGTTCGTCGATGTGCTGCTCGATCTTGTCGGCGATCCTGAGCAGCGCGCGGGTGCGCGCGTGCGGTGACAGCGTGGCCCAGGACGGCGCTTCGAAGGCCTTGCGTGCGGCGATCACCGCTGCATCGACGTCGGCGCTGTCGGCCTCGGCCACATGGCAGAGCCGTTCTTCAGTCGCCGGGTTGATGACCTCGAAGGTCTTGCCCGACGCTGCCTCGATCCACTGTCCGCCGATGAGCAGGCGCTTGCCGCCTTGCAGGATCCAGGCGAGCGCTTTGGCGCGGGCGGCTTGAGCCGGGTTGGATGAATTCGTCATGAAGTCTCCATGGGAAATGGCAATGCGCTCAGGCGACGGCAACGTCGACCCGAGTGGACAGCACGGCGCTCAGCGGATTGGCGCGGCGCACGTCCGGATTGAAATCGGCGGGCGTGACGCACAGGAACAGCGTGCGGCCATCCGCGCCGCCGAGGGCGCACGCATAGCAGTTGCGATCGCCGGTCTGGATCTCTTCGAGAATGCGTCCGCCCGGCGCCACGCGCAGTACGCGCGCCTTGATGAAGTCCGCGACCCAGATAGCGCCTTCGGCATCGGCCTGCGAGATGCCGTCCGACGCCACGGTGATTTCGGCCATCGACTGGATCACGTCCTCGTTTTGCGGCACCGGACCAAAGCGCGCCCAGTCCCGGCGTGCCGATAGCGAACCATCGGGCTGGATGTCGAAGGCCGAGAGCCGGTTGCCGAACGATTCCGCGACCACGAGCGTGCGGTGGTCGATCACGGTCGGGCCATTGGGGAAATGCAGCCCTTCGCTGACCACGGTGACCGTGCCGTCCGGATCGACGCGCGCCAGCCGGGCCGGGCGGCGGGGCGCCAGCTTCATGACGTCGAAGCCGAGATTGCCCACCCACGCGCGGCCTTGCGCGTCCACGACCATGTCGTTCGGCTCGAATTCCAGATGGGGGAACAGATCGGCATGGACCACCACGGCGCCATCGTGCTCGCGCCGCAGCAGCTTGCGATCGTGCATGGACACGGCGAGCAGGCGGCCATCGGGCAGCCAGCCGATGCCGGAAGGGCACTCGGGGACGTGCATTTCGGTGCGCAGATCGCTGCCGTCCTCCAGGATCGAGCACACTCGTTCGGAGTACAGATCGCTGAACCAGAAGCGTCCGTCGTGCCAGCGCGCGCCTTCGGTGTGCGTCATACCGTCCAGCAGCAGGGTCAGTTGTCTCATGTCATTAACTATTATTAGTTAGGTAAAACGCGCAGGGTGGCGCGTCGGGCAATCCGGCCGCGCGCTACGAGGGTAAGCGGGCTGACGGAAAATCTGGCTGGCGTTTTCCGCGCAGCGCGGCCAGGCCTTCCTTCACATCCTCGCCAAGGAAACACAGCATTTCCATTGCGAGGGAATTGTCGAAAATCGGTCCGGCGAGGCGCATCCAGTTGTTGAGCGACTTTTTGGTTGCACGAATGGCGCTCTGGCTGCCGCGCGCGAGATTGGCCGCGATGCCGAGCGACTTCGTCAGGACTTCTACGCGAGGTGCACAGAACGTGACGAGGCCGATGCGCTCCGCTTCCTTGCCATCGACGAAATCGGCCGTCATCAGGTAATACTTCGCCTTGGCCATGCCGCATAGCAGCGGCCAGACGATCGCGGCGTGGTCGCCCGCGGAGACGCCCAGGCGCGTATGACCGTCGGTCAGACGCGCGTCCTCCGCCATCACGCTCACATCGGCCAGCAGCGCCACGGCGAGGCCCGCGCCCACCGCCGTGCCGTTGATCGCCGAGATGATGGGCTTCTCGCAGGCCAGCATGTTGTAGACGATGTCTGACGCCTCTTTCATCACGCGCATCGTGGCTTCGTGGCTGTTCGACATTTCTTCCACGACGGACAGATCGCCACCTGCGGAGAATGCGCGGTCGCCCGCGCCGGTGACGACTGCTGCCTTGACCTGCGGATCGCCGTTGAGCACGCCCCAGACCTGGGTGAGTTCCCAATGCATCCGGTTGTTCGTGGCATTCATGAAATCGGGGCGATTCAGCGTGACGAGCATGACGCCGTCGGGCTGGGGATCGAACCGGAGATACTCGAATTCTTCGTATCGCATGCGGAATTCCAAAACGGATTTGAACGGATCAACATCCATTGAACCCGCCGTTATCGGCGGGCGCAATGCGTGCGATGCGCGCGTTCCGTACTTTGGTAGCCGCTCAGGAAAGCGATTCGTGCCCGCTTGATTCGCCTATATTGGGAAGACGCATTTCACGCCCTCGCACACGTATCAGCGCGATTCACGTACCCGTTCGAGCTGCTCGCGTTGTGCGATCAGAAAGTCCATGAGCGCACGGGTTTTCGCGGGCATTTGCGAGCGCGAAGGGACGTAGAGATAGAAGCCCGGGAAGGGGCGGCACCACGGCCTGAGCACGCGCACGAGCGATCCGTTGGCTAGCTGATGTTGCACGCACAGGTCGATATGCTGCACGAGTCCGACGCCCTGTATCGCTGCGCGCAGCATGCTGTCGTCGTCGTTGAAGATGGCGTTGCCCTTGGGTTCGTACACCACCGTCTGGGCCTCGGTGCCGGGTGTGGTGAACGACCAGCGGTCGATCGTGCCGCTCGACGTGAAGCGATAGGAGAGGCAATTGTGACGCATGAGATCGGCCGGGGTTTCCGGCGTGCCGTGACGCGCGAAGTACTCCGGCGAGCCGACGATGGCCATTTCCAGCATGGGCGTGACGGGCACAGCCACCATATGTTCGTCGAGACTCTCGCCAAGACGGATGCCCGCGTCCAGACCTTCGGCCACGATATTCGAGAACCCGTCATTCATCACGAACTCGAGACGCAGCTTCGGATAGCGCGCGAGGAAATCAGCCATGTGCGGTTCCAGCAGCAGGCGCGCCGCGATGCGCGACGTGCTCACGCGGATTTGCCCGGCGGGTTCGGCATGCGCTTCGCCAAGCTCAGCCACCGCCCGTTCGATCGTCGCGAGCGCGGGCGCGAGTGTGTCGAACAGACGCTGTCCTTCTTCCGTGAGCGACATATCGCGTGTCGTGCGATGCAGCAGCCGCACGTTGAGTTGCTGTTCCAGCGCCTTGAGCTGCTGCGAAAGCGCTGCGCGCGACACCTCCATTTCCGTCGCCGCGCGGGTGAAACTGCGGTGACGGGCAATGTTCGCAAACGAGGCGAGGGCGGGCAGAAGGGAGGTTTCAATCGGCATATTGTCAAGTTTAGCTTAACACTGATGTGTTTAAAAGGCGGTTTTTCCTATCCAAAGACGCGCCTATGATGAACTCCATCGAAACGGACTTTATCCATACAGGAGCCAACCGATTATGCAAAGCGTGACCTTCAAGAACCTCAACGGCCAGGGCGTGACGATGGCCGCCAACATCCATCTGCCGGAAGGTTTCGATGCGAGCCGCAAGCACGCAGCCGTGGTCGTCACGCATCCGGGCGGCGGTGTGAAGGAACAGACCGCCGGACTGTACGCCCGCAAGCTCGCGGAAAACGGCCTGGTTGCGATTGCTTTCGATGCGTCGTATCAGGGCGCGAGCACGGGCGAGCCGCGTCAACTCGAAAACCCGTACATCCGGACCGAGGACATCAGCGCCGTAATCGACTATCTGGTGACGCTGCCGTATGTCGACGCGGAGCAGATCGGCGCGATGGGCGTCTGCGCTGGCGGCGGCTATACCGCGAACGCCGCCATCAACGACCGCCGCATCAAGGCCGTGGGGACCGTCAGCGCGGTCAACATCGGCCAGATGTTCCGCAATGGCTGGGAAAACACGGTTGCCGATGCGG
Organism: Paraburkholderia pallida; assembly: GCF_004524855.1. NCBI lineage: Bacteria > Pseudomonadati > Pseudomonadota > Betaproteobacteria > Burkholderiales > Burkholderiaceae > Paraburkholderia > Paraburkholderia pallida. The sequence continues at coordinate 167,625 of NZ_CP038149.1, forward strand.
ACGCGTTGGCCTACATCGGCGCGGGTTCGCAGGCGCGCACGAGCGACGCCGTGAATGCGCAACTGGCGACGCTGCCGCTCGCGCCGATGCGCGAGGAAGATGCCCCGAACGCCGAACTGCGCGAAGCCTGGGAGTACTACCACACGCCGCGTTGCGAGCATCCCAACGCGCCTGGCTTCATGACGTCCCGCAGCCTCAACCAGATCATCACCTACGACGCCTACAACAAGGCCGAAGCTTTCCTGACCCAGCCGCTTCAGATCGTGGCGGGCAGCGTGGCCGGCAGCAAGTGGATGAGCGACGACCTGCTCGCCCGCGCCGCGAGCAAGGACAAACAACTCCACGTTGTCGAAGGCGCAAACCATATGTCGTTGTACGACGTGCCACAGTACGTCGACGAGGCCGTTTCGGTACTCGTGCCGTTCTTCCAGCGTACGCTCGGTCATTGAGAAAACGGGACCCGTTATGAGCGTCAACGACATTCGCACCGTCAGCTATAAAAACCTGGGGTGGGATACGGCAGCCGATATTTATCTGCCGCCGGATTTCGACGAGACCCGGCAGTATCCCGCCATCGTAAGCACGCACCCGATCGGCAGTTGCAAGGAGCAAACCGCCGGGAACGTCTACGGTGCGGCGCTCGCGCAGGAGGGATTCGTCGTCATTGCCTTCGATGCGAGCTTCCAGGGCGCCAGTGGCGGGTCGCCGCGCTTTATCGAAGACCCGTCGATTCGCGTGTCGGATATCCGCTTTGCCATCGACTATCTCGTCACGCTGCCCTATGTCGATGAGAGCCGTATCGGCGCGATCGGTGTGTGCGGCGGGGGGGGCTATACGATCCATGCGGCCATGACCGATCACCGCATCAAGGCGGTGACGTCGATCACCGGCGTCAACTTTGGTCGCCTGATTCGCGAAGGGTTCAGCAATTTCGATCCCGTCGGCGCGCTGGAGGCGATGGGCAAGCAGCGCACCGCGGAAGCAAAGGGTGCGCCGCGCAACTTCATCAACTATCTGCCGGCATCGGTCGATGAAGGCAGAAAGAACGGCGTGACGGATATCGACGTGCTGGAAGCCACGGACTATTACAAGTCCGATCGTGGGCAGAAACCGAACGGCGCGACCAGTGGGCTGTTCTCGTTCAACAGCGCCGCGATGGGCTGGGACGCTTTCCTGCACGCCGAAGTGCTGCTCACGCAGCCGCTGATGGTGGTGATCGGCGACAAGCCGGGCGCTTTTGGTGCGTATCGCGATGGCTGGGAAATTTACGGCCGCGCTGCATCGAAGGACAAGCATATCGTCGTGGCCGAAGGTTGGTCGCATTACGACCTGTACGATAAGCCCGAGCCGGTAGCCCTGGCGCTCAAGAGCGTGGTGCCGTTCTTCAAGGAGCACCTGTAATCGCACAGGGACACCGCGGATGCGGTGTCCCTGCTGCGTGGGCTATCGTATTTCTCCGGAAGCGTCGGGCGCAGGGGCACTACGCATCGGCGACGCGTGCGCGTTGATGGATCGCCTGATCGAGCGAGGTATCGACGATCTGCGCGTTTCGCTTTACGACCTGCTTGCCGGCAAGCCGCAGGACTATGCGGGCGATCAGACCACGATCGAACAGATCGTCGAACGGGGCCGTCAAGCCATGACGATGGTCTTCGACTCCATAAATGCGGTCAAACCTTCCACGCCGCCTTCCCGCCCGATGCCTGACTGCTTGAAGCCGCCAAAGCCAATCGAGAAGTCCGTGCGTGGTCCGTTGTGGCCGACCGTACCCGAGCGGATCTGCCGCGCCACCTCCAGTGCCCTGGCGCGATCGTTGGTGAAGACCGCGGCGTTCAAACCGAACGGCGTGTCATTGGCCATGCGTATCGCGCTGGCCTCGTCGTCGGCAGGGATGACGCTCAGTACCGGGCCGAATATTTCTTCCTGCCCGATCGTCGAACGATCGTCCACGTTGCCGAATACCGTCGGTTCGAAAAAGAACCCGCGAGTCAGATCTGCCGGCCGCTTGCCGCCGGCTGCCAGCGTTGCACCGTCTGCGATGCCTCTGGCGACAAAACGCTCGACCGTCTCCCGTTGCCGTGCACTCGCGAGCGGACCGGAGGTCGTCTCCGGTGCGAACGGATCGCCGACCACAATCTGCTTCGCGATCGTTGACAACGCTTCGACCATGGCATCGTGCTTCGCACGGGGCACAATCACACGCGTCAGGCTGTGGCAGATTTGCCCGGTGTTGTAGCCGAAGTACGAGGGACCGAGCGTATTCGCAGCGGTTTCGATATCGTAGTCGTCGAGAATGACCGCGGGCGATTTGCCGCCCAGTTCGAGCGTGACGCGCGCGACCCGTTCACCTGCGATCGAAGCGATGCGGCGGCCCGCGGCTGTCGATCCCGTGAACGTGATCTTGTCGACATCGGGATGGCGAACCAGCTCCTCGGACACGTCGCGATCGGCGGTCACGACATTGACCACCCCGGGCGGCAAGCCGATCTCTTCGCAAATCTCGGCGAACAGGTAGGCCGAACAGGGGGCTTCGGGCGACGATTTGATCACCAGCGTACAGCCGGCCAGCAGCGCAGGCGCGGTCTTGTAGGCCATCAATCCGGCTGGCCCGTTCCAGGGGATGATCTCGCCCACGACGCCGACCGGTTCGTAGACGCGATAGCCGGGATTCCCTGTTACCGATCGCTGTTCTTCGACGAACGGGAAAGTCGATGCCATCGCCGCGTACTGGCGAAACGCTCCGCTGATGAACAAGCCGAGACGCGGTTGGGCAACCTTGTAGACGATTCCCGTCTCAATCGACCATACGCGGGCAAAGTCGTCATTGAGCGCTTCGAGGCGCTGCGCGAATCGCTCGAGATAGACCGCGCGTTCTTGCGGCGTCAACCGGGGCCACGGCCCTTTGTCGAAAGCGTCGCGCGCTGCGGCGATGGCGCGGTGCATATCCGCCGACTCGGCCTTTGCAACCGTCGCTACGACTTCCTCCGTCGAACAATCGAGCACGTCGAAAGTACCGGAGGTGGAGGGCGCGACCCACTGCCCGCCAATGTAGAACATTCGAGGATGCTTGAGTTCGATTGTTCTCTTGGTCATCAAATTCTCCATCGCCCTCATTGGAAGGCGCTATTCAGATGCGGGACGACACCGTCAGGTGTGTCGTCAAAATACGATGATGCCCTTGCCACTCGTTTGTTGATTGAAGTGCGCGTAGGCCTCACCAGCTTGTTCAAGACTCCATTCCTCGGTAAAGAGCTGGTCCACTTCGACGCCGTGATCGGCGATGAAGCGGGCGCAGTCCTTCATACCGGTTTCGGAGAAGGTAAATGATCCGATCAGTGTCCGTTGCTTGCCGATCAGATCTTTCATCACGTCTATCGTGACGTTTCCGCCGATGGCGACGAGCACGACACGTCCCCACACACCCGTGCTGCGAATGGCCTGGGCGCGCGGCAGTTCGCCCCCCGCGCACTCTACCGCGCAAGAGACGCCTTTGCCGCCGGTCAGCTTGCGGATTGCCTCAACCGGATCGACTTTGCTCGCGTTGATACCGTGCGCCTTCGGATCGACACCGGGCCCCAGCGCGGCAATGACGCCGCATGGCTCGTGTCCGCCGATAATCTGTTCGGAGTCCATTCGATCCAGCATGCCGAGCATGGCCGGTGAATCCGCCATGCCGTGACGGTAGTAGTGAAGGTCGGTTCCGCACATCCCGGACGCCTTCATTTCGATGACGGCTTCGCCGTACCCTGGAACGGGGTCCTCGAAATCGAGCACTTCGACCTTGCAATCTCCCTGGAACACCATGCCGCGCATTACGTCTCCTCCAACTGTATTTGAACTGGCGTGCACGCGTCATGCCGAACCGCGTTGTGGTGTTATTACGGATGCGGTGAGCGCGGCCACGCCGCGTGGCATGATCAATGAATGGTGAGTCCGCCAGTCGGGCTGAGCGTCGCGCCTGTGAGGTAAGCGGACTCATCCGATGCCAGGAACGCGACGACCTGGCCGATATCAGGTGGTGCGGCAACGCCGAGCGGGCAGCCAGCAACGACCTTTTCATATTGTTTGCGATGCTGGGCTGAAACCTTGCTTTGCGCACCGAACACGGCGTCCCAGGATGGACTGTCTCGCACGACCGTCACGCAGACGCAATTGACCCGGATCTTGTCTTGAGCGAGTTCTTTGGCGATGACTTTACTCGCCCGGATCAGCCCCCCGGCGAACGTCGAAACAGCGGTCTGGCCCGGCGTCGGTACACGGCCTCCTTCCGAGGTCACAAAGATCACGCTGCCGCCGCCGCGCGGACGCATAAAAGGCAACACGGCTTGTACCGGGAGGAGCTTGGCGGCCGTATTGTCCGCAACCAGCGCGGCGACGCGTGCGAGGTCGATATGGGCGAATGGGCCACGTACGTCGGGAGAACGTGCTTCGTCGTCATTGCCCCCAGCGTTGGCGACGACAATGTCGATGCCACCGTAGCGGCGGGCAGTTTCCGACGCCAACGCGTCCATATCGGCTTTCGATCGAACATCACCGGCCAGAAAATCCGCCTTACCGCCTGCCTGACGTAGTTCGCCAAGCACCGACTCTGCCTTTGCCGGATTTCGTCCACTGATCACGACCGTCGCACCGCGAGCGGCAAGCTGCAACGCGATCCCTTTGCCGATTCCGCCGGTGCCGCCCGTGACAACGGCTACTTTCCCTTCAAGACTGCTCATCGAAATTTGCCTTCAAATCGTGGAGAGATTCGCGCGAGCATGCCCACCGATCGGCTACGCACGACATTGCGGATGGTACGCAGGTGGCCGGTAGCTCGCGGGTAACTGACTGGCGGCGGGCGTACGAACTCCATGGAGCGCCGCCTGACCTGATGTCCAATATTAGGAAGGCAGAGGTCTTAATTCGAGTGCCGTTTTTCGAATCGCCTGTTGACGTTTTTCGAATCGGACCTCGCTGCGTACACGCATGTGAGTGCGATTGTCTGGCTGTCCGAGCGCCGCGCGTGATGATCTGGTGATCCGGGGCAACTTGTGTTGGAGATGCCCGTTCGTGAATCCGCAACGCCGGATTCGCGAATCAGCATTTGAATGCGGCGCCCGGCGCACCTAGCATCCGCCCTATGCAATGAACGAACAGGAGACAAGATGGAGGAGGCACTTCATGATTCACGCGGTGAAGATAAAATCCGCGTTGGGCGTCCGTTGGACGGCATCAGGGTACTGACCGTAGAAAATTTCATCGCGGCGCCGTTTGCTTCCATGTGGCTTGCGGATGCGGGCGCGGAAGTCGTCAAGATCGAGGCGCGCGAAGGCGGTGATTTTGCGCGGAGCACAAGTCCGGTCAGACCCGGCGCCGATGGCAAGCCGAGCGGCCTCGCATTTCTGCGAACGAACCGGAACAAGAAAAGCGTGACGCTCGACCTCAAGCACGCCGAGGGGCAGCGCCTGTTTAAGGAACTCGCCACGCAAGCTGACGTTGTGCTTGAAAACCTGCGGCCGAACGTCATGGACAGGCTGGGAATTGGCTATGCAGAGCTGAGCAGGATTAATCCGCGGCTGATCTATGGCGCTATTTCCGGCTTTGGACACGACGACATATTGCCCAGCCCGTACGGCGACTTTCCTGCGTTCGACATCGTGGGCCAGGCGATGAGCGGGTTGATGTATCGTCCCGAACGCACCGGCGATCGGCCGACCTATCTCGGCTTCTCGCTTGCCGATATCGAGTGCGGCGTCCTGGCGCTCTATGGCGTTGTGCTGGCGCTGTTGCATCGGCAGACGACGGGGAAGGGCAAGAAGATTGATATTTCGATGTACGACGCCTCACTGGTTCTCAACGAAATTTCCGTTGCCATGTACTCCGCAACGAAACGGACAGCGCCGCCTGGCGTCCACGCCGTCACTGCGCCGTTTGGCACCTATCGCGCAAAAGATGGCTATATCGTGATCGCGGTGCTGGGCGAGCACATCTGGAAGCGATTTGCGGACGTGATCGGCCGCCCGGATCTGACAAGTGACCCGAGATTCGCCGATGGCATGTTGCGCAAGCAGCATCTGGACGCGCTGAACGTCGAGATCGACGCATGGCTGGCTGATCGATCGCGGGAGACTGCGCTGGCGACGCTGCGCGCCGGTGGTGTGCCGTGCTCGACGGTCAACGATGTTCCGGATCTGTTCGAATGTCCTCACGTTGCAGCCCGCAAGATGCTCATGACGCTCGATGATCCGGTCTGGGGACACATTGAGGTGGCGGGGAATCCTGTCAAAATGTCGGATGTCCCCGAACCCGAGGCGAAAACGCCGCCGAAACTTGGCGAGCACAACTCGAATGTGCTGCACGAGTGGTTGGGCATGAACGAAGATGAAATTGGCAGGTTGGAGGAACTGAAAGTAATCTGAGTCTGTGGCCAACGCATGCGGGCTTCCCGGTTGACGGCCGGTTCTCCCCGGGCTTAGAAGGTGTTATGCACTTTTGCTAAGGGCTGCAAAGTGGACGAGCATAAGCACGGAGAACACGACGAAATGCAGACCAGCCAACGTTTCGGGCAATCGCTCGTAGTCTCTGGCCAGTCGGCGGAAGCGGTTGAGCCAGCCGAAGCTGCGCTCCACCACCCAGCGCCGCGGCAACAGTACAAAGCCCTTTTTCGCCTCCGGCAACCTGACCACCTGAAGCTCGATGCCTTCATCGCGCGCGGCCTCTGCAGGCTCTTCGCCGGTGTAGCCCTGGTCAGCGAACGCGATTCTCACTGTCTGCCCCGTCGCCTGCTGGACCTGTCGCGCGAGCTCTCCGACCTGTGCACGCTCCTGTTCGTTGGCCGGCGTCACATGAACCGCAAGCAGTTGCCCCAACGTATCCACCGCCATGTGCACCTTGCTGCCTTTCTTGCGCTTGTACCCGTCATAGCCTGCGCGTGGGCCGCTCTCGCACGTCGACTGCAGCGTGCGGCCGTCGAGGATGACTGCACTGGGTTGACCCCGGCGATCCTGCGCCACCCGGATAAGCGAACGCAGGTCATTTACCATGGCCTCGAAACAGCCTGCCTGAATCCAGCGCTGCGTTTGCTGGTAGACCGTCTCCCACGGCGGAAAGTCATTGGGCAGCAGACGCCACGGTGCACCCGCGCGGACAATCCAGCGCAAGGCGTTGAACATCTCGCGCAATTCGTAGCGACGCTGAGGCGCGTCCTGGTTCATCAATGTCAGGTACGGAGCGGCGAAGTACCACTCTTCATCCGATACATCCGTTGGGTAGGGCCTGCGTTTCTTCATCCCGCCAGGGTACCAGGTCTGGCCGAAAGTTCATAACACCTTCTAGCCTCAATTGCTCGTGCCTGCAATGTTACCGGGGCGCAAAGGGAGGGAGAGGATATGGCGGGGTTCAGTCTTCACAATCTGACCAGACGTGTCGATCTGTTCACGTTGCGCTTGTTTCTCACCGTCGTGGAGGAGCAGCAGATGCGTCGCGCCGCGGTGAGAGAAAACATCACGCCGTCCGCCGCGACGAGACGGATCCAGGATCTCGAGGAAACAGCCGGCATCGATCTGTTCGAGCGCACGCCCGGCGGCATGGTGCCCAGTCCTGCTGGCGAAGTGCTTGCTCGCCATGTGCGTTTGATGTTCGAGAATCTCGAGGTCATGCGTCGGGAGGTCGCCGAGTTCACGGAGGGTGTGCGTGGCCATATTCGCATCAGTTCCACGAGCACGATCATCGTTCAGTTTCTCGCGCGGGAAATAGCGGAATTCACGCGAGACTTTCCACTCGTCGACATCGAGTTGCAAGAGGACGCAAACACGAATGTGATCGGCGCCGTGGTCACTGGCAAGGCGGACGTGGCCATGTTCTACGCAACCGACGATATCGACAGGACGATATTCGATATCGTCGAGTATCGAACCGACCGTCTGGTCGCCGTCGTACCGCTCGGGCATAGCCTCGGAGGACGCGCGAGTGTGACGACACGAGACCTGCTCGAGCAGAATGTTATCGGCATCTCGCCGACGACTTCGATGATGACCCAGTTGAGTAACGCGGCGTCCGCGCTGGGGCGGCAGCTCAATGTGAAGTACCGGGTCAATACGATCGAGGCTGCCCGCAGCCTCGTCAAGGCCGGCCTGGGTGTGATGATTCAGCCGGAGAGCATGCTGCCGGTGGAGGACCTTAACAAGGTGATGCTGGTGGCACTGGACGAACCGTGGGCGTTGCGCCGGCTTTGCATCGGCACGCGCCGTGGCGACCCATTGACTGCCGCCACAAGGGCATTCGTCGCCCAATTGACCGATCACTAGCCTCCTTTATGGACTGCGTGCGATGGCTTGTGCGACCGCGCATGCCGATTCCTCGCGTTGTGGAGTGTGCCGTCGACTTTCATATCGATTCTTCCGGCGTTCCGTTTCAGACGAAAGCGGGCTTGTCGCCTTCGGTTCCCGGCTTGTTGACGCCAACGTTGGCGCGCACGAGCTTTTCGGGATGTTCCACGAGATCTACGACCAGATCGGCGACACTTTTACGTGAAACCTCGGTGCCCTTGAACGGTTGGTCGCGTGTGGTGACCTCATAATCCACTTCTTCGTTGTCCTGCAGCCACGCGGCGCGGAGGATGGTGTAATCCACATCGGATGCTTCGATCAGATCAGCGGACCTGCGATATGGCGGCAGATACGCTCCGATCTCCTGCCGGTTCCATTCGCCGAAATTTCCTGGTACCTCATCATAGATCCCGAGGGAGTTAATGAAGATCAGCCGCCTGACGTTGGTGGCCTTCATGGCGGCCAGAATGTGCTCCGTCTGGATGTCCACGTCACCGGCCAGGTTGGCATACACCACGTCCTGGCCCTCCATGACTCGATGCAAAAGTTTCTTGTCCAATACATCGCCGATCACTACGCTCGCGTTCGCGGGCTCTTTTCCGGTCAATTTTTTGGGGTCGCGAATCAGTAGTGTTTGCCTGACGTCCGTTTGCTCTCCCAGCATGCGTACTGCCCAGCGCGCGATCTGACCACTGGCGCCAAGGATTAATACTTTTTTCATGATGTCTTTCCCGATTCGAGGAGTCGGCTCCGCGATAGAACGCGGGAGTCAGTTCGATTTGTATGGCAATGCGGTCCGCGCGCCGGAGGCAGCGAACGCATTGCGATAATGATTGGCCAGCGGATTCCGTAAAGCAGCCGTGGCATAAGCGATTCCCGTTGTGATCCCGGCGGTGGGACTACAAGTTTTCCTTATAGAACGGGATCAGTTTCGCCAGCGCCTTGCCGACCGGCTCGGGCTTGTCGTACAGGTCGTAATGCGACCAGCCTTCGACGACGACCAACTCCTTCGTTTTCGAAGCCGCGCGACCCATGATTTCACAGCCATCCCGGTAGGCACCGAAGGCCCCGACCTTGTCGCCGACCACCACCATGAGCGGCTGGGTGAGGAGCGTCTCACAGAGGTGGAACGCGTCCCAGCCCACCGCGACGGCCTGGTGCGAAAAGAGCGAGCGGTTGACGCCATTTGGCGCGCGGCCACGATCCGAACGGTAGTATTCGGTTGCACCAAAAACGTCGACCTCGGTCAGACCGGCTTCTTTGGCAGCTTCGGGCGAAGGCGGCAACAGATCGTCCACGCGGAGTGCCGCGCCGCGTGCTTCCGCCGTACGTTGTTTGGCCATCGCCTCGAGTGCTGCAATGGGGTTGTAGTTGCTGAAACCTTCGCGCATCAGACGGCCGTAGTTGGCTCCGGTTACAGTGCCCACCGCTTTGATACGGCGTTCGGTCATGGCCGCATTGATCGAGTAGCCACCGCCGCCGCAGATTCCCAACACCCCGATGCGCTCTTCGTCGACGTAGGGGAGCGTCACAAGGTAGTCGCAGACTACGCGGAAATCTTCGACGCGTTGCGACGGGTCTTCGATATAGCGCGGCTCACCGCCGCTATCGCCCTGGAAGCTGGCGTCGAATGCGATGACGACAAAGCCTTCCCTGGCCAATGCCTCGCCGTAGACGTTTCCGGAAGTTTGCTCTTTGCAACTGCCGATCGGATGGGCGCTGATGATGGCAGGATACTGGGTGCCTTCATTGAAATCAGGCGGGAAATAGACGTTGGCGGCGATATCCCAATACAAATGTTTGATCTTGACGCTTTTCATGATGATTCCGTTCAGGTGAGGCGGTTCAGTTCGCACAGATGGAAACTTTGAAACCGGGTGACAACGACCTGAATATAGAGAGTGGTTTGGAATTACGAAAGCTCGCAATCTGGACTACAGTTGTATTGCCAAATTGACAATGGAACCCGGATGGATCCGTCTTTGCTCCCCTCGCTCGCGTGGTTCGCGCACGTTGCGCATCATCGTAGTTTTACGAAAGCCGCCGCTGAGATGGGGGTATCCCGCGCAAATCTCTCGCAAAACGTGAAGGCGCTCGAGCGGCGCCTGAACGTCAAACTGCTCTATCGAACGACTCGCGACATGTCATTGACGGAGGAGGGGAGGCGGCTCTACGAGGTTTGGTATCCGGCACTTGTCGCCCTTGAAAGGACTGTTGACGCGTTGCACGATGAGCGCGATGAGCCTTCCGGCTTGATTCGTATGAACACATCGCGCGTCGCCGCCAAGACCCTCATCGAGCCGCATCTAGAGGAGTTCAGTGCTCGCTTTCCCAAATTGGGACTTGAGTTGGTAATGGACGATGGTCTTGCGAACATCGTTGCGGATGGCTGTGATGTTGGCATCCGGATAGGCGAGAGCCTCGCACCGCACATGATTGCGGTTCCTGTGACGCCTCCGCTGGAAATGGCCGTGGTTGGAACGCCAACGTATTTCGAGCGTTATGGCGAGCCCGCGAAGCCAGGCGATCTGATTCGACACAACTGCTTGCGCTTCCGGCAGGCCAGCGGGGCGATCCATCCCTGGGAGTTTACGTCGCCAGAGGAGCCGGGCCATAGTTTCATGGTGGAACCGCGAGGAAGCGTGACGACCAACGACGACGACGGGATGATCCGCGCGGCGCTGCAAGGCGTTGGGCTTATCCAGCACATTGACATCGCCGTCCAGCCACATCTGGATTCGGGGGCGCTGAAGCGCGTACTGGGGACATGGTGCAAGCCGTTTGCAGGCTTTTATGTCTACGCGCCCACGCGTGCGCAGATGCCGGCGAAGGTCAGGGCGCTTATCGACTTTCTGGTGGGTAAGCGCGAATTGATGACGATCCTTTTCGCCGCCAGACAGGGGACGCAGTGAATGTTGACTGGTCATTGGCGAACGGCTCGGCTTGCCCACTCCGACGATCGCCTCATTGCGCACGCTGTACCAACCCGCATACGAATGCGGGCTCATAACGTCGGCAACCCGAGCGCGTCCGCAAAAATATCGTTTGGCACCGCGCCGCCAATGTTGGGCAAAATCACCGGAGCGCGGCCGGTCTTGCGCGCCACGGAGTTCGACGGCCAGCGCACCCACGGATTGTCGATGTCGAGACGCGCCGCGGGCATGTGCAGCGAGACACGCCAAACGACACCGCGGCCCGGAATCGCGTAGACGGGCCTGGCCGGATTGCCAGCCCCGAGTGCCAGGACCTCCAGCGTGATTCAGCCGAATACGCGTTCGGTCGGCGTCAGGCCGGGCTCGCCGTAGTCGGCGTCGACCTCGGGATCTTCGTCGCCTCCGCCTGTCTCGACTGCGGCGAGCGCGTTCCTGATCGGCCCGGTCAGCGGCGGCGGCCGCAGCGCATCGATCGTGATCCTGCCCTGACCATCGACGAGGCTCGCGATCGCGTTGGCGAGCAACCCGATCAACTATATACCGCTCCCCTGACGCGACATGGCCACTTTACTGACGCGCCCGCCTGGCGCCCGCAATGGGGCGGAGCTGGCCCGTGGCCAACTTTTGCCCAGCGCGGGTGCCGCTTATCGGATTACCGTTAGTGGTCGGGGTGGATTGTGGAGTTGGACTCGTACACATTCGTGCAGAGTACGCCAGACACGGGCTTGCCAGTGTCGTTGTCGATCCCGGTGTAGTGCACACCGGTCTTTTGATTCCAGTCGCATACCCCGGGCGCCGGGCCACCAAGTTCGACGTTATGCATGGGGAACCCGGCCATCGCAGATTCTGCGCCGTCTTTCGAAATACACGCGGATAAAAGTGCAGTTAATGCGAATACAAAGGTCGCTCTCAGCATTGGCGTCTCCGTCATGCGTTATTGACAAGCCTTTGGAAATAACTCAGCCTATCGAGTTAAAAAGCGGCTAATTATAAGGGAGTAAGGGCTTCGCCTGTTGTTTGGCCTTTCCGCAAATACCTATCAGAGGCTTGAATGCTGTCCGTTTGGCCGCTTTATTCCTTTCTACAGTTGACACTGTGGTTGAACGGAGCCATGAAATAGACAATTTATGCTTTAAACCCCGGGCTTCTTGCTTAACCGCATAATCCAGGTCCGGCGCAATGCCTGTCCATCTCCCCGATGTCGGCGCTTGCCCGGCTGCGCCTGAGACCAGCTGGCTCCCGCCAGTGGCAGATGCAGTACCCCTTCGCAGGTCGATCCGCTCCTCATTGACGCTTCGCTACATCAGCGGGAACATGAAGACCGCGATGTGGCCATGCTGCGTCTCCGACACGTCGGCGTGCGTTTTGGGGTTGGATCATGCAAAAGCAAGCAAAATCGACGAATCGTCCTTGTCCCGAAACCGGGGTTTCCGACACTGAACGACGCTTCAGGTCGCTCGCAGACGCGCTACCTCATATCGTATGGACTGCCGATCCAGATGGCTCGGTCGACTTCGTCAGCCGAAGGCTCGAAGCCTATACCGGGCTCGATTTTGCGCAAATTCAGGGTTGGAACTGGACATCGGTGATCCACCCCGATGACGTGCAAGCTGCGCTCGCGAACTGGAAGTCCGCACTCGCGAGCGGCGCCGAATACGAAATGGAGGTGCGCTTAAAGAGTCAATCCGCCGGCACGTATCGCTGGCATGTCGACCGGACCTCGCCGGTGAAAGATGCCGAGGGCCGTGTCGTCAAATGGGTTGGGACGGTCACCGATATCGACGACCAGAAGCAGGCGCTGGCCGCGGCCGACCGCGCCAACCGCGCGAAATCGGACTTCCTGTCCAGCATGAGCCACGAGTTGCGCAGCCCGCTCAATGCGATTCTGGGCTTCGCCCAGCTCATGGCCTCCGAGTCGCCGCCGCCGCCGCCTTCGCAGCAGGCGAGCATCGATCAGATTCTGCGTGCGGGCTGGCACCTGCTGGCGTTGATCAATGAGGTGCTCGATCTGGCGAAGATCGAATCCGGGCAAGTGTCCATTTCGCCGGAGCCGGTCTCGCTGAGCGACATCTTGCGCGAATGCGCATCCATGATCGAGCCGCAGGCGCGTCAACGGCGCATCGTGGTGAACTTTCCGCATGTGGAGCCGCGCTGCCATGTGCGCGCCGACCGGACTCGCTTCAAGCAGATCCTGATCAATCTGCTCTCCAACGCGATCAAGTACAACCGCCCATCGGGCACGGTCACGGTCGAATACGACGCGACGCGCGTAGCGGATCGGGTTCGCATCAGCGTCGCCGATACGGGCCTGGGCTTGTCGCCGGATCAGCTGGGCCAGCTCTTCCAGCCATTCAATCGCCTGGGACAGGATGCTGGCACCGAAGAGGGCACTGGCATTGGCCTCGTGGTGGCGAAGCGGTTGACGGAACTGATGGGCGGCACCATCGGTGTCGAAAGCACCGCGGGAACGGGCAGTGTCTTCTCGATCGAACTCGATGCGGCGCGCGCTCCCGATATTGCGCCGACGACTGCCGCATCGTCTACCGTGCCCGCGAACGCGGCGCCCGAAAGTGGGGCGGCCGCCGAGGCACGCATGCCTACCGTGCTCTATATCGAGGACAATCCGGCCAATCTGAAACTGGTCGAGCAACTGATCGCGAGGCGCCCGGATATCCGGATGCTCAGCGCCATGACGGGTCAACTCGGTGTCGAACTCGCATCGAGTGCGTTGCCGCAGGTGATTGTGATGGACATCAACCTGCCCGATATCAGCGGCGTCGAAGCGCTGAGCATCTTGCGCAAGAATCCAGCCACCGCGCAAATCCCGGTTCTGGCGCTCAGCGCGAATGCGATGCCGCGCGACGTGGAGAAGGGGCTGAAAGCGGGCTTCTTTCGCTATTTGACGAAGCCGATCAAGATCGACCAGTTCATGGAGGCCCTCGCCGAGGCCATCGCGTCCGTGGAAAGCCGGGGCTAGATTCAGGTCGTCGGGCATCGAGCCATGATCGATTCATTAGCGATCCTCAACGCGAAAATTCTGGTCGTCGATGACCTGGAAGCGAATGTGCTGTTGCTCGAACAGATGCTGCGCCGCGCGGGCTATGTTCACGTCACGTCGACGATGGAAGCGTCCACAGTGAGCGAGCTTCATCGGCATCACCGCTATGACCTGATCCTGCTCGATCTCCAGATGCCCGGCTTCGACGGCTTTCAGGTGATGGAGAGCCTCAAGTCGCTCGAAGTGGACAACTATCTTCCCGTCATCGCGATCACCGCCCAGCCGGCCCATAAGTTGCGCGCGTTGCAAACCGGCGCGAAGGACTTCATCAGCAAGCCGTTCGATCTGGCGGAGGTGCTGATGCGTGTCCATAACATGCTGGAGGTCCGCTTGCTGCACCGCGAGTCGCGCGAGTACGGCAAGGCACTCGAGCAAAAGGTGCGGGAAGTGGAGGCGAGCCGCGAGCTGATTCGCCGCCAGAGCGACGAGCTCAAGGATCTCTATGCGAAGGTGGTCGCCGAGCAGAAGGTCTCGGAGCGGCTGTTGCGCAACATGCTGCCCCATCCGATTGCCGAGCGCTTGAAGGCTCATCTTCATGACGTTGCCGACAGCAGCTTTCCGCAGGTGATTGCGGACCGTTTTCCCGAGGTGTCGGTTCTGTTCGCGGACATCGTGAACTTCACCGGCTTTTCGGCTGGCCTGAGCCCCGAGCAACTCGTCGAGATGCTCAGCGATATCTTCACGGATTTCGACAGCATCGCCGACACGCGCGGCCTCGAAAAGATCAAGACCATCGGCGACGCGTACATGGCGGCTGCAGGACTGCCCATTCCCGTGGACGATCACGCGGCGCGCGCGGCGCACATGGCGCTCGACATGATCGATACGATGGCCCGCTTCAACGCGCTGCGGCACTGCGACCTGCAGTTGCGGATTGGCATCAACAGTGGCGAAGTCGTGGCGGGCGTGATCGGCAAGCGCAAGTTCATCTACGACTTGTGGGGCGTTGCCGTGAATCTCGCGAGCCGGATGGAATCGCACGGCATGGCCGGGCGTGTGCAGGTCACGGCGGCCACCCGCGAGAGGCTGGGCGATCCCTTCGTGTTCGAGGCGCGCGGCACGATTGTGACGAAGGGCATGGGCGAGCTCCGAACGTGGTTCCTGGTCGGCCGAGTCTAAACAAGACCGCGGCTACAAACCGAATTCCGCTTTCATCATGCGCAAGCGATCGGCTACGCGTTGTGCATAGCCCTTGGCCCCTCCGCTATAGCGATTTAACGCGGCCTCCAGATTGCCACCTGACGCCCTTATATAGTCTCGCAGAATGGCGGATCCAATACGGACGTTCGTGCGCGCGTCGGTCAAATCGGACGTGTCAAGGACACGGTCTCTGTGTTGAGACGGAAGCACTTGCATGAGTCCCTCGGCGCCAGCCACACTGACTGCAAATCGGTCGAAACCCGATTCGACCGCGATCACTGCAAGCAATAACAACGGCGAGATTGCGTAGCGTCGTGCCGCAATTAGCACCGCGTGACCGATTTCCAAGGCGCCGTGCAGTCCTATATGAAAGCGGGCACTCACAACGGTCGCGATTTCCTCTGCCGTGGGCGCTGCCTCTGTCGGGACGTCGACAGTTTGAGTGGACGCCGGCCAATCCGACGCAACAGCGCCATAACACAGTCCCGTTAGCGAGAAGAAAACCACAGTCGCCGCGAGGACAATATTGCGAAGACGGAGCGCAAGCGTGTGTAACCACCCAATAGCCTCTTCGCTCAGGTTCGTGAACACGGCCTATGTTCCTCAAGATTGCGTGCGGGGCTCACGCCCGCGTCCGGCTGGAAATGCAATATGCGGACGCTATAGTATGCATACCTGACTAAAATCTACCGTTCGACGGTAGACGTTCTTGTTTAGCCATGGCACGAACGTGTACTCGTCGTATGCGTTGCTGCCCATATAGATCCAATTGCTGAGAATGCCAAACATCACCGTCTCCTACCTGTTTCGCCGCTAACTGTTCGCAGCACCGGTATCGCGACAAAAGCCGCTCCAAGCCACGTTCTCGCGCCTTCCGATGCCAAGGCGGCGGGTTGCTAACGCTATCGACTGCACCCTTTCATGCACAAGCGGGGATTGCAGACAGATTGTAGAACACAATACCTAAGATAGGTATGTTTACAAAATAAAACAAGAAGACTTTGGCGGCAAGCCGGTTGCCTTGTGTCCACAAAGGCGGCCTCGATCGCTGCTCAAGCTGCTTGCAGGTGCCGAAACCGCATCCTGCGACTGACCGTGGGGCTGGCAGGCTGGTGTGTCGTCATGTGGACCCCCGGGAATACCCTCTTTTTCCCTGTTTTCTGTCTTTTTCATTGTGACCTAATTTAGGTAACATTTTCCACGAAGAGGCTGGGAGCGTTTGTAACCGGGGAGCCGAATGACGGCACCTACCCACACACAGGGAATTCCCTCTCTTTTTTCTTTTTTCTATTTTTGTATCATGACCTAACTTTGGTAAAGTTTTCTACGTAGGCGTCGCGGGAAGCGTTAGCAACCTGGTCGCCGATTGACGATCCAGGAGTTCAGCCATGAATGAAGAACTTGCCGTGTTGAAAGAAGGGAATCCGTTTCGCGCGCCGTGTTTCCGTCAACTTGTCTGATCAAAGGGACCACCATCATGACAATGTCCATCGCGCGGCAATCGATCGTCCCGCCGCCGTTCCAGGCGTTCTACAACGCTAACCATTGCTCGCCCACGACCCGGGTGGGGAACACGATCTGGGTCTCGGGCCAGGTCGGCATGGGCCCGGATATGAAAGCCGGCAAGGGCTGAGCGGTTCGGCTCCCATGCGCTGGGTTTGAATCTAATAATAGGCACTACGAATTAGAGTGAGATCGGAAGGAGAGTCATGATGAGAAAGCACACCATCGGAGCCGTATCGGCCATCGCGGCTGCATTATTGCTTGCGGCCGGAGCGGCCGTTGCCGACGACCTCACGCCGGCAGGTGCCGAGCGCGCAGCCAGCAAGGACGGGCTCGTGCCGGCGTTTTCCGGCAGGCAAGCCACGCCCGCAGGCTGGGAGTGGGGCAAGGTTCGCGGCGACTTCTGGAAGCACAAGAGCGAGAAGCCGCTGTACACGATCGACGCTTCGAACGTCGATAAATACGCCGACAAGCTGTCGCCCGGGCAGATCCAGTTGATCAAGCAGATGAAGGGCTATCGCATGGACGTCTATCCGTCCCACCGCGAATGCCAGTTGCCGGATTTCGCCGAGCAGAATTCGAGCGCGAATCTGACGACGGCGAAGCTCGCTTCGGATGGCGAGACGGTGCAGGCC
This sequence comes from Paraburkholderia pallida, assembly GCF_004524855.1. Classification (NCBI taxonomy): domain Bacteria; kingdom Pseudomonadati; phylum Pseudomonadota; class Betaproteobacteria; order Burkholderiales; family Burkholderiaceae; genus Paraburkholderia; species Paraburkholderia pallida. The sequence goes on from NZ_CP038149.1 coordinate 185,200, forward strand.
GCAGTGCTGCCGGGCGTGGCGTTTCCGCAGCCAAAGAACGGCGCCGAAGCGATCCTCAACTACGAAACACGATACCGCGGCGAGGGTGTCGAGTGGTCGCCGGTCGTCACGGCTATTTCCCCGCGCCCCGGCAGCAGCGACTGGATCGATGCAGTCGGTCCTCAGGTCTTCTATTTCCCGGGGGGCAAGGATGGCAAGAGCACGCCACAGGATGTTGACCAGCTCAGCCTCGCTGCGTACTTCTCCGTCGATTCGCCGGCAGCACTGGCCGGGCAGGCCTTCGTGCAGCGCCAGTACTTCGACAAGGACTCGGAAACCTACTACTACTTTCCAGGGCAGCGCCGCGTGAGGCGCATGCCGGCCTATACGCACGATGCACCGCTGATCGGCTTCGAGAATCAGTATCTGATCGACGAATCCAACATGTTCAATGGCTCCATCGACCGGTTCAACTGGAAGCTCGTGGGCAAGAAGGAAATGATCGTCCCGTATGACGATTTCGGCATGTACACCTTCAAGGACAAGTTGCACGACGTCGCCACGCCCAATGGCATTTCGCCCGATCATCGCCGCTACGAGGTGCACCGCGTCTGGGTGGTCGAAGCAACGCTCAAGCCTACGGCGCGTCACGTCGCTTCGAAAAAGATCTTTTATCTGGACGAGGACAGCTGGCTCGCGCTCGTGGGCGAGGACTATGACGCGCAGGGCAAGCTCTGGAAAGTGCGCGAGAGCTATCCGATTCCGGTATGGGAGCTGGGCGGCGCCTGCGATAACGAGCCGTTCGTGCAGTATGACCTGAACAACGGACGCTATGTGTTCGACGCCTCCTCGATCGGCCAGGGCAAGGACATTCGCTGGTACCAGCAAATCAACGACCCGCGCTTCAAGACAGACTTCTACACGGCTGAATCCCTGCGGTCCGTGAGCGAGCGCTGAGGTCAGGCGCAGGTACCGGGGACCGACGCGCGCCGGTGGCGTGCGTCGGCATCGAGGGCGATGGCAGGGGAGACGCATGAAAACCAAGCTCATTGGAAGGGATGTTGCGGTCACGCTCGCCCTATTCGGAACAGCGGCCACGGGTGCGTACGGTTACGAGTTCACGACAGGCTTTAACGATCTCTCGGGTTCGTGGGTGACCAATCTCACGGCGGGCGCGGGCATCCGCACCCAGAACCCGAGCTGCTCGCTCACAGGCGATCCGAACGCGTTCGGGTGCGGTGCGGCGGCCAACGTCAATCAGTGGGGCGTGGGCGACGACGGCGACCTGAACTACCGCAAGGGTCAGCCCTTCAGCACCTATATCAGCGCGACCAGCGAGCTGCTGCTGAAGATGCCCAGCGAGGGGCTCAAGTTCATGATCCGCGGCACGGGCATGTACGACTTTCTCGCGGGCGACACGAACCGCACGCCGCTCTCCAGCACCGCCGCGGCGCAGGTCGTCTACAACGCGCAGCTGCTCGATCTGTGGGGCGAGAAGGACTTCACGATCAACGGTCAGAACGCGCACGTACGTCTCGGCAACCAGGTGATCAACTGGGGCGAGAGCATGTTCGCGCAGGGCGGCATCAACGCCACCAATTCGCTCGACGTGCAGAAGCTGCTGATTCCCGGTTCGCAGCTGAAGCAGGCATTGCTGCCCGCGCCGATGATCAGTTTCGCAGCCGATCTTTCTCACGGCTTTAGTACTGAGGATTACTATCAATTTCAGTGGAACGGCAATCGTTATCCACCGGTGGGTTCGTTCTGGTCCGTGTCCAACAGCCTGGGCCGTGGCACGGACCCGTATACGGTGAGCACCACGAATCTCAACGTGGCCGGCCCCAGTGCAGGCACGATCGCGGGGCCCAATAGCGGCAACCAGAACGTGCTCAACGGGATCAATACTGGGCTCGTCAACGGCGCGTTTGCCGGGCCGCCCTTTAACGATATCGGCTTGCCTGTGAACTGGCAGGCGCCGTCGAAGTACCATCCGCAGTTCGGCATGAAGTTCAACTATTCGCCGCGCTCGTTCGATGCGAATTTCGCGGTCTATTACGAGAACTATACCGACAAGTCGCCGGTGCTCTCGTCGCTGGCCAACGGCACGCTGGACTGGTCGTATCTGCAGAACCGGCAGCTCTTTGGCGCCAGCGCGAATTTCGGCATCGGCAACTGGGCGATCGGCACCGAGCTGTCGTACCGGCCGCACGATGCCGTGGCGCTCTCGAGCTGCTATGGCGCGGGCGGCCCGCTCGACCTGAACACCAATGGCGTGGCCGGGGTGAATTGCCAGCAATGGGCCGACGAGAAGAAGTTCCAGTACGACCTCAATGGCCTGCTCGCGCTCACGCGCAGCGAGTATCCGTTCCTCAAGCTGCTCGGTGCAGATGAGGCCACCCTGACTTGGGAGCTCACCTGGATCTACTACCCGGGCCTGAGCACGCACGGCATCACGCGCACGGTCGACGGCCAGACGGTCACGCAGGTGCCCCAGGCGGGCTATCTGCCGTGGCTGAACAACAACTCGGGCCTGGGTTACCCGATCGGCATGGCGCAAGGCACGTCCAGTTCCGTGGGTGCAACGATCGACTTCAACTGGACCTATGACGGCACGCTGATCCACGGCTGGCAGGTGACGCCCGGCGTGACGTTCGCCGACGGGCTCTACGGCTATACGCCGACGCTCAGCGCGAACTACCTCCAGGGCGCGAAGTCGCTGAACCTCTATGTGCTGTTCAACCAGAACCCGACCGTCTGGCAGGCGGGGATCAACTACACGCTGTTCTGGGGCGGGCACAACACCGTAGGGAACCCCTACGCAGACCGCAACTTCGTCGGGATGTTCGTCACCCGGAACTTCTGATGGCCAAAGCGCCGGTGGGTGGTCCAATGCCGCTTGTCGCTGAAACGGCCGAAACGCTTGAAGGAAAAATGCCGTGTTAAATCGTCTGGTAAAAACGCTGGAGCGGTGCTTCTTCGGTCATCGCGCGGCGGTGCTCGTGAGCATCGGCCTGTTCACCGCCGTGATGGCCTTCTTCGCCGTGCAGCTGCGCATGGATGCGGGCTTCGAAAAGCAGATGCCTATTGGCCATGAATACATCCAGACCTTCCAGAAGTACCGCGCCGACCTGCTCGGCGCGAACCGCATCACCGTGGTCGTGCGCGCGCGCAAGGGCTCGATCTGGACGAAGGATGGGCTCACGCGCCTGTACAGGGTGACCCAGGCGGTCACGTATCTGCCCAACGTGGACCGCATCGGCGTGCAGTCGCTGTGGACGCCGAACGCTTACGTGAACGAGATCACCGACGAGGGCTTTCGCGCCGAGCCGATCATCTCCGGCACGATCACACCCGACCAGCTCACGCCCGATGTGGTCGCGAAGATCCGCCATGCGACCACGCTGGGCGGCTATGTCGGCACGCTCGTTTCGCATGACGAAGACAGCGCGATGATCACGGCCGAGCTCAACGAGCGCGACCGCAACGGCAAGGTGCTCGACTACGTGGCATTCAACCGTCTGCTCGAAGCGCAGATCCGCAAGCCGTTCGAAGACGCGGGCTATGAAATCCAGATCATCGGCTTCGCCAAGCAGATCGGCGACATCGCCGATGGCGCAACCGCCGTGCTCGGCTTCTGCGGCATCGCATTGCTGCTCACTGCGCTCGCGGTCTACTGGTACTGCCACTCGGTGCGCTTCACGGTGCTGCTGATTTCGTGCTCGCTGACGTCGCTGGTCTGGCAGTTCGGCACGTTGAAGCTGCTGGGCTTTGGACTGGATCCGCTCGCGGTGCTGGTGCCGTTTCTCGTGTTCGCGATTGGGGTTTCGCACGGCGTGCAGCAGGTGAACTACATCGTGCGCGAGATTGCGCACGGCCACAGCGCGTTCGATGCCGCGCGCCACAGCTTCAGCGGTCTGCTGATTCCGGGTGTGCTGGCGCTCGTGACGGCGTTCGTCTCGTTCATCACGCTGTTGCTGATTCCGATTCCGATGGTGCGCGAGCTGGCCATCACGGCCTCCCTTGGCGTGGCCTACAAGATCGTGACGAATCTCGTGCTGCTGCCGGTCGCGGCGTCGTGCTTCAACTTCACGAAGCGCTATGCGGATAGTGCCCTGAAGCGCAGCGAACAGCGCTCGACATGGCTGCGCGGGCTCGCGCGCATCGCCGAGCCGAAGTATGCCGGTCTCACCGTGGCATTGACGCTGGTGGTGTTCGCACTGGCCGCCTGGCAAAGCCGCGACCGCGTGATCGGCACGCTCCAGCCCGGAGCGCCGGAGCTGCGAGCGGACGCGCGTTTCAACCGTGACGCCACGTCGATTGCCTCGAGCTACGACATCGGGCTCGACTGGCTCACGGTGGCGATCGAATCGACGGGCAAGGCGTGCGATAACCCCGCGGTCGGGCTGTACGAAGACGACTTCACGAGCGCGATGCGCACCGAGCCGGGCGTGGTGTCGGTGCAGTCGTACTCCGGGATGCTGCGCCGCTACAACCAGGGCTACAACGAGGACTATCCGAAGATGAATGTCGTGCCGATCGACCCGGAAAACTATGGTGCGGTATCGGTGGACACGGGCCGGGTGAAGGGCTTCATGAAAGTGGATTGCAGCATGACGGCCGTGCACCTGTTCCTCACCGATCACAAGGCTACGACGATCAACCGGATTCTCGACGACGTGAAGACGTACCGCGCAACGCATCCGTTCCCGGGCATCACGGTGCGGCTCGCGGCTGGCAATGCGGGCGTGCTGGCGGCGACCAACGAGGAGGTGGCGGCGAGCGAACTGCCGATGATGCTCTATGTCTACGCGGCGATCCTGATCCTCGTGTTCCTGGCCTACCGCGACTGGCGCGCGATGCTGGCGTGCTGCCTGCCGCTGACGGTGGCCACCTTCATCGGCTACTGGTTCATGAAGGGACTGCAGATCGGCCTCACGGTGGCCACGCTGCCGGTGATGGTGCTGGCGGTAGGCATCGGCGTGGACTACGCGTTCTATATCTACAACCGCTTGCAGGTACATCTGGCGGGTGGGCAGAGCATCGTGAAGGCGGTTCAGCACGCGATGCTCGAGGTGGGCGTGGCGACGATTTTCACGGCCATCACGCTGGCGATCGGCGTGGCGACATGGAGCTTCTCGGCGCTGAAGTTCCAGGCCGACATGGGCAAGCTGCTGGCGTTCATGTTCCTCGTGAACCTGCTGATGGCGATGACCGCGCTGCCGGCACTGGCCTCGGTGCTGGAGCGCTGGTTCCCGCGCCGTAAGCCGGCGCGTGCGCCGGGCCTGTTCAGCCACTAAACATGGGGGACGCAGTCATGATCAAGACGCTTGTTGCCTGCGCCGCGTTGTGCGCGAGTGCCGTTGCCTTGGCACAGCCCGCAGGCATGGTGGCAGACTGGGCGGCCAAACCCGCCCACGCCTGGAGCGCGCCGTCCCACATGATGCTGCTGGACGCAACGCATGCGGGCAAGCGCATCGTCGCGGTGGGCGAGCACGGAGTCATCATAATTTCGGAAGACGAAGGAAAAACATGGCGCCAGGCGCGCGAGGTGCCGGTGTCGGCCACGCTCTCGGCGGTGACGTTCACCGACGCGCAGCACGGCTGGGCAGTGGGTCAGTGGGGCGTGATCCTCGCGACCCGCGACGGCGGCGAGACGTGGCAGAAGCAACGGATGGACCTCTCGGTGGACCAGCCGCTGTTCTCGGTGCTGTTCACCAACGCGCAGGACGGCATGGCAGTGGGGCTGTGGTCGCTGATGCTCGCAACGCATGACGGCGGCAAGACATGGACCAAGGTGACGGTGCCGAAGCCGCCAGGCGCCGGCAGGGCGGATCGCAATCTGTACCACGTTTTCGCGGATAAACAAGGCGCGCTCTACATCGACTCCGAACAGGGCATGGTGCTGAAGTCGACCGATGGCGGCGCGACGTGGAGTTATCTGCCGACGGGCGGAAAGGGCACGCTGTGGGCAGGCGTGGCGCTGCCCGATGGACGCATCGTCGTGGGCGGACTGCTCGGCAGCCTGTACCAGAGCAGTGACGGAGGCGCAACGTGGACCGCGCTGAACGCCAACACGAAGAGTTCGATCGCGGATCTGGTTGCGACCGGAAACGGGCTGCTCGGCGTTGGACTCGACGGACTGGTGTTGCGCCAACGCGGGGGCAGCGCGTCGTTCGAGGTTCACCAGCGCGAGGATCGCGCGACGCTCACCGCCGCATTGATCGACGGTGCGGGCAAGCCGATCCTGTTTTCGCAAGACGGGGTGCTGCCAGCGCGTTGAGCAATGCAAGTCCCCACCTTGTTAAAGCGCTTTCCTCAAGAGCAGAGAAAACAGTAGAGGAACAATGAAACTGACCTGGTCATCAAAGATGGATCGGAAACGCAGGCCGGATACCCAGACGCGGCGCCAGCTTCTACGCTTTACGGCGATGGGTGCGGCGTCACTGGCGGCTGGTGGCATGTCGCTGGCGCAGGCCGCCGTAACGAAACCCACGGACGGCGATGCTCTGGACGTCGCAATCATCGGGGCGGGTCTCGCGGGATTGACCGCGGGCCGCGACCTCGAACTGGCCGGATGCGATTCGTTCGTCGTGCTCGAGGCCCGCAACCGCGTTGGTGGACGCACCTATAACCATGACCTCGGCCACGGCATCGTTTCCGAAGCCGGCGGGCAGTGGATCGGTCCTGGCCAGACCGCCATCTTCGATCTGGCCCGTGAGCTCGGGATCGACACCTTTCCGAGCTGGTACACCGGCAAGACCGTCGTGCTGGCACAGGACGTGGCGGTGGCCCAGGATTTTCAGGGCGGCACGGGGGGCGACGAAACGATCGGTAACCGGCTTGCCGAGCTGGCGCGCGGTGTGCCGTCCGGCGCGCCGTGGAAGGCACCGCACCTGGCGGAACTGGACAAGCTCTCGTACGGCGACTGGCTCTTGCAGCAGGGCGTGAAATACGAGGATGGCTACTTTCTCGCGCTGGCGGCAAAGCTGACTACGGGCGGTGCGCCAGCCCAGCTAGGTCTTCTGCATTACTTATCGATGATCAACAGTGCGAGCTGCAACTACACGCAGCTCGAAGCGTTCAAGGGCGGCGCGCAAGAGACGCGCATCGTCGGCGGCTCGCAGCGTCTGAGCATCAAGATGGCCGAGCGGCTCGGCAACAAGGTCAGGCTGTCCTCGCCAGTGCGCAAGATCTCAGGCTGGGACCGCGATGTGGTCGAGCTGCACACCGATCAGAGCGTGGTCAGAGCGCGTCGCGTGATCGTGGCGATGAATCCGGCCCTGTGCAATCAGGTGGTTTTCGATCCACCGTTGCCTGGTGGGCGCGCGCAACTCCAGCAGAACTGGCCCACCAATGCCCCAATGCGCAAGGCGGTCCACGTCTACGACAAACCGTTCTGGCGTGACGCCGGTTACTGCGGAACGATCTTCCAGGTCGGTGGCCCGGTCTTCATGGCGTACGACAACTCGCCTCCCGATGCATCGCTCGGCGTGATCGCCGCATTTGTCGCGCCGGGGATGTTGCCGGACGATCCCACGACGGCCGAAAAGACGCTGTCGGCAACGTATGCCAAGGCATTCGGAGATCGCGCGCTGCGTCCGGCGCAATTCCATGACTACGACTGGGGCCGCGTCGATCCCTGGACCCTGCATTGCATCAATCCCATGCCGCCAGGCTTCTGGACGAAATGGGGCAAGTATTTGCATCCCGAAGTCGGCCGCCTGATCTGGTCGGGGACCGAAACCGCCGATATCTGGGCCGGCGCGATGGATGGCGCTGTGCGTTCGGGCCACCGCGCAGCCTTGCAGGCGCTGGCAGGTTTCACTCGACGCGGCGAGGTGGCGTGAATGAAACGGGCATGGATCGTTGGCGCAGTCGTCGTGCTGGCAGGCGTCGTGGGCGCGGGAGCGCTCTACGGACGCGATTATCTCGACGGCATGCATTTCGAACAGGCGATGAACGAGATCGACAAGACGGAGGTGGCCAACGGCGGCCCCTGGCCGCAACCGCAGGAAACCTGTTACTTCTGTCATGGTACGCACGGCCAGTCCGTCAATGCCTGGTATCCGGCGCTGTCCGGACAGCCCGAGGCTTATCTCGTCGCACAGTTGCACGGGTTTGCTACTGGGCAGCGAGCTAATCCCTACATGGGGGCGATTGCGAGGGCACTCACGGATGAACAGATCAAATCGCTCGCTAGTTATTTCGCGCGGCAGACACCGGCCCAGAGTGAAGCGGTGCACGCAGAGGCGGCGCTCGACAAGCGGGGCATGGCGCTAGTCGCGGCGAAAAGCTGCCAGGCCTGCCACGGAGCGTCGTTCATGGGCCGCGATCAGATACCGCGTCTGGCGGGCCAGGGCGAGGCCTATCTCGCGAAGCAACTCGCCGCCTTCAAGTCGGGTGAACGTCATGACCCGAGCGGTGCAATGAACGGGATGGCGGCCACCTTGTCCGGCGAAGACATCCGCGCGGTGGCCAGCTATCTCGCCGGCTTGACGCCAGGAGGCAGCACCGCAGGCAGGCAATAGCCGCTACGGCATAGCGGAGCAGGAATCGCGTAAACGGCAGGGAATACCCTGTCTTTTTTCGCCTTCTATATTTTGTAACATGGACTAAGTTTTGTATTGTGTTCTATTAAGCGCGCGTGCATCATCGCAGCATCATCCGACGGCACTACGCGTCAGTCGTTGGTGACATACCGGGCATTAGAGAGACGCAACATTTGACCCATCACGTTTCAGGAGACAAGCATGGCAAAGCATCCCGTCGTTGTTTATGGCGCTAGTGGTTACACCGGCATGTTGATCATGGACTGGCTCATCGACCAGGACATTCCCTTTACGGCGGTCGCGCGCAATGCGAAGCGCACGCAGGACATGATGGCGCAGCGTGTCGTGCGCCTTGAATCGGCTAACTACGAAATCATCGAGGCCGAGCACAACGTCGAGTCGCTCGCCAGTGCATTCAGGGGTGCGAAGGTCGTGTGCACCACGGTCGGGCCGTTCTTCGATTTCGGGCTGGTTACGGTGGAGGCGGCACTCAAGGCCGGTTGTCACTACCTCGACACCACCGGCGAGCAACACTTCATCCGCCAGGCGCGCGAGCAGTTTGGCGAGCTGTACCGTCAGGCCGGTCTGCTGCTGTCGCCGTCGAATGCATACATGTACACGTTCGCGGAAATCGCCGCCGAGCTGGCACTCGAGACGCCGGGTGTCGATGCGCTGGAGACGGCGACTTTGACGCGCGGTCCGCGTGGCGCCGGCGCCGGTGTGAGCGTGGGCTCCACGGCGACCATCTTCGGAGGGTATCGCCAGGAATCGTGCTATCTGTGGGAAAAGAAGCTGGTGCCGCATGACAAGCACGCTTCGTTCAGCGTCGCCTCCCCCGATTTCCTTCAGCCCGTGTTCGCGCTTCCTTGGGGCGGTACGTCGCTGCCGGTGCACTTCGAGCACGATCCACGCGTGCGCAGCTGTATCTCGTGCGTGGGTTTCTACGACAACAACGCGATGCAGATGGTGCACGGCCTCGAGCAGAAGTGGGATGCCGAGTATGCGAACTTGCCGCGCGAGCAGCAGGACGCGGTCCTCAAGCAGCTTGTCGATTCCGTGACACCGTCGATGCCGCCGCGTGAGCGCACGTCGCTTCATCGCACGGTTGACTTCGCGATCGGCCGTGGCCAGCTCTCGGCAGTGCGCGCGACCGTGCACGGGATCACGCCATACATTTCGACCGGCGCCATCCAGACGGCCGCGGCGATCAAACTGCTCGACGGCGAGACTGCGAAGGTGGGCTTTGCCTCGGGTTCCAAGGCATTCGGGCATCGCTATCTGCTCGGGTTCCTCGAGCAGCGCGGGCTCGCGCGCGCGACCGTCGCTCAGCTGTAAGCGCCACGCACGAGCAGATTCAGAACCGATTCAGGGAAACATGGGACATGGCAATCATTGACTTCTTCGATCGCGGTTGGCGCATCAACCGCAACGGCATCGCCTACATCCAGGACGAGCGCAGCTATTCGTTCGATGAGGTGCACACACTGTCGTGCCGCATCGCCAACGGCCTGCTCGCCGCCGGCTTTGAAAAGGAAGCGAAGGCAGCGGTCTGGGCCGACAACGATGTCACGGCATGGACCTGCACGCTGGGGTTGTGGCGTGCGGGCGTGGTGTGGATCCCGGTGAACGGGCGCAACGCGCCGCTGGAGAACCAGTATCTCCTCGATACGTTCGATTGCGAAGCGCTGTTCTTTCACGAGGCGTTCGCACCGGCGATCGAAGCGCTGCGTCCCAGTCTCCCCAAGGTCAGGCTCTGGATCTGTATCGATGCCGATCTGCCATGGGCGCCGTCGCTCGAAAAATGGAGCGCGGCTCAACCGGCGAGCGAGCCGCGTGTCGACTACGACATGGACGATATCGTGACGCTTTCGGCCACGGGCGGAACGACGGGCTTGCCCAAGGGCGTGATGAATACGCATCGCGCGTTTCAGACCTACTTCGCGCGGTTCATGATGGCGTTTCCGTATGGCGTGGAGCGCCCGGTGAATCTCGCTGCCGCGCCCATGACGCATACCACAGGGATGCTGTCTCTGCCTTGCACCGCGCGTGGCGGTACGGTGGTCGTGCTGCCGAAGCCAGAGCCGGCGCGTCTGCTCGCCGCGATCGCGAGGCACCGGGTCACGGAGTTCTTCCTGCCGCCAACAGTGATCTATCGCCTGCTCGATATCCCCGGCATCGACGACCAGGATTTTTCGTCACTCAAGTGCTTTCTGTATGGCGCTGCGCCGATGTCGGTGGAGAAGCTCAAGCGCGCGATCGAGGTATTCGGTCCAGTCATGGCCGGCGGCTACGGCCAGACGGAAGCTCCGGCGTCGATCTCCTATCTCACGCCGGCCGAGCACTTTGTCGAAGGCGCGCTCGCACCGCAAGAGCGGCTCTCGTCAGTCGGGAGGCCCAACCCGCTGATTCGCGTCGAGATCTTGAACGATCGCGGCGAGATCTTGCCGCGGGGCGAGAGTGGCGAAATCTGCGTGCGCGGCGACCTCGTGATGAAGGGCTACTACAAGGCGCCGGAGAAGACCGCGGAAACGGTCATTGACGGTTGGCTGCATACGGGCGATATCGGTCATCTGGATGCCGAAGGATATCTGCACATCACCGACCGCAAGAAGGACATGATCATCAGTGGTGGCTTCAACGTCTATCCGAGCGAAGTCGAGCAGGTGATCTGGGCGCACCCGGCCGTGCAGGATTGCGCAGTGATCGGCGTGCCCGATGAAAAGTGGGGGGAGGCCGTGAAGGCGGTAGTGGAGCTCAACGCGGGTCAGAGCGTCAGTGCCGAGGAGCTCGTGGCGTTGTGCAAGGCAAAGCTCGGCTCGGTCAAGGCACCGAAGAGCGTGGACTTCATCGCAGCACTGCCTCGCAGCATGGCCGGCAAGGTACTGAAGAAGGATTTGCGCGAGCAGTACTGGCAGGGTCAAACCCGCCGGATCTGAGTCAGCCACGCTGGAATAAGACACCATGAGCGACATTTATATCGCCGGCATTGCAATGACCGTGTTCGGCCGGCACTTCGAGCGCAGCATCGACGATCTCGCGGGCGAAGCGCTACGCGGGGCTTTGAAGGATGCGGGTTGCGATGCGGGGGCGATCGGCGCGGCTTTCTATGCTGGCATCACCAGCGGGCCGCTGCAGGGCCAGCTATCGATTCCAGGGCAGGTCGTGTTCAGCAAAATTGGCATTGAAGGCATCGCGGTCCACAACGTCGAGAACGCCTGCGCTTCGGGCAGCACCGCGGTGCACCTCGCGGGCCAGGCACTCAGGTCGGGTGCCTGCGATGTCGCGCTCGCGCTCGGCGCAGAGAAGATGAACGTCGCGGACAAGGCGAAGTCGTTCGCCCTGTTCGAGGCGGGCTGGGACGTGTCGCGTGTCGAGGAGAACTTCGCCAGCCTGATGAAGCTCGGCGAGGGTGTTCACGCGCCGCCCGGTTCGGAGTCCGATCGACCCTATAGCCGCTTCATGTCGGTTTATGCCGCGCTGTGCCGGTATCACATGAAGACCTATGGCACCACGCAGCGCCAGATCGCAGCGGTTTCGTCGAAGAACCACCTGCATTCGGTGCACAACCCGTATTCGCAGTTTCGCCAGCCGTTCACGATCGACGAAGTGCTCGCGGCGCCGCCGATCACGTATCCGATCACGCTGCCCATGTGTGCGCCGGTTTCGGACGGCGCGGCCGCGGCGATCCTGTGTACCGAGGCAGGCTTGCGGCGCATCGGTGCCGATCGCCGCTGCTGCATCCGGATTGCGGCGAGCGTGATCCGCAGCTTCACGCATCGGGGCATCGACGAGCCGGAAAAGAATATCGGCCGCCTCGCGGCGCTGCAGGCCTATGAGCAGGCAAGCCTCGGCCCCGAGGACATGGATGTTGCCGAGGTGCACGACGCGTCGGCAATGGGCGAGATCATCCAGGCCGAAAATCTGCAACTGGTCCCGATCGGCCAGGGCGGTCCCGCAGCCGAAGGCGGCGAGTTCACGCTCGGCGGCCGCATTCCCATCAACCCATCCGGCGGCCTCGAATCGAAGGGGCATCCGCTGGGCGCGACAGGAATCGGTCAGCTCTACGAACTGGTGACTCAACTGCGTGGCGAAGCGGGCGCGCGTCAGGTACGCGGCGCGCGTCACGCGATTCAGGAAAACGGCGGTGGATTTCAGGGCATCGAAGAGGCGGCGCTTGCTGTCCACATTCTGAGCAAGACTTGATGGAGCGGGTATGAGCGAGACGACGGAAACACAGGCAGAACAGCAAGACGGCTCGCGCTCCGGAGTGAGCCGCCGCACGTTCATCAAGGGCGCGGCGGCGGCAGCCGTAGTGGTGCCAGCCGTGGCGGCTACGCAATGCTCGCGGGTCGAATCGGCTGGACCCGTGGAGGAACTCAAATTGACCGCTGACATGGAGAAGTATCGCGCGCTTGGCGGCTGGGTGGAAAAACCAGACGACTTGCAGCCGGAACTCGTGGGCGACGTGAGCGCGGACGTGGTCATCGTCGGCGCCGGGTTTGCCGGGCTTTCGGCTGCGCTGGAGCTGGTCAGGCACGGAGCGAAAGTGGTCGTGCTCGAGCGCGAGTTTGCCGGATTCGGTGCAAGTGGACGCAATGCGGGTTATCTGGCCGGCGCACTCGCGCTCGAATACGATCTTTTCCTCAAGAGCATCGGCAACGAAAAAGGCAAGGAGATCGTCCGCTACTACGAGGACGCCGTCCCCTTCGTGGAGGGAAAGCTCAAGGAGTACGAAATAGACTGCGACTACAACCAGACAGGGCTGATTCGTGCCGGCATCGATCCGGCTCAGGAAGAGAAGGTGCGCGAGGATATGCGAACCGGCACCGAGTTGGGCCTTCAGTCGGAGTTTCTCGATCAGGCTGAGATGCGTGCACGCGGTATTCCGCCGGCGTTTCTGTTTGGCAACTACGTGTCGCGCGGTGGCACGCTCCACCCCGGCAAGTATGTGATGGGGCTCAGGCGCGCGGCGCTGCGGGCGGGCGTGAAGATCTACGAGCATACGCCGCTGCTGTCTTACACGGAGGGGGCGGTCATCAAGGTGCAAACCCCGCGAGGCAGTGCGAGCGCCCCGGCGCTGATGCTGGCCACCAACGCGTATACGCCGCAACTGGGCCTGCTTGCAGACAAGGTCATACCGTTGAGGGTCTCGGCGATCGAGACCGAGCCGCTTTCCGATACGCAGTGCAAGACCTTGGGCTGGCCACGACGCGAAGGCATCGTGACGGCACACTGGACCATGGAAAGCCACCGCCTGACCGTCAACAACACACTCGTGGTGACGACGAAGCGCATCCATTACCCGTACGGCTCCAAAACGCCGAACGTGCCCGACTACGAGTCGTATCGCGAGCTGCGCACGGCTCTGCATGACCGCTTCCCCACGCTCAAAGGCATCGCGCTGCGGGCATGCTGGAGCGGCTATATCAGCCTGGCCAATGACGCGCTGCCGGTCGTCGGGGCAACAGGGGCGCATCGGAACATCTTCTACAGTGCAGGATGCTCCGGACATGGCGTGGCTGCCCAGTCCATGGTGGGCAACCTGATTGCCGGGCGGATTCGCGGCGCCGAAAATCCGCTCCTTTCGGCGCTGGATCACAAGACGCCATCGACGCTGCCCGAGCCGTTGCGATGGTGCGTCGTCAATGGGGCGCTGGGCGTGACGAACGCGCTCGACGAACGCGTGAACAGCAAGGCGCGCGCGGCGCAAGCGCTGCGGGCGTAACGCACGTCAAGGTAGGGGACGCTCGTGACGAACCTGCCGGGGCATTGGGCGAGCGGATCGATGCCCGGCTACTGCGGTTGAGGGTGATGAAGAGCGGGCACGAACACCGCCGCATGCTCCGCCATGCGGATGGAGTTTCAGCCTGTTGTAAGGTATAGTCATGTTTACCTAGGAAGCGGTTCGTCTGACCGCGTTGCCTCTCCTCGGCGAGGCGTCTACCTTACTCAAGGCGGAAAGCGATGACAGTGCCAAAAGAGCCCAGCACCCGCAAGCGGCGGACATCGAGCGCAGCACCTTCCACGGGCGCTTCACCCGACGGTCTGCGGGCCCAAGGCGTACGTACACGCAATGCCATTGTTCGTGTGGCAAGGAAGCTCTTGCTCGAAAGTGGCCCGATAGACTTCTCGCTGCGTGCCGTCGCCCTGAAAGCGGGAATCAGCGTCAGCAACCTTCAATACTATTTCCCGACGCGGCCTGCCGTCCTGCGGGCGGTCATGGCGCCTGTGATCGACACGTATCTCGATGCGCTGAAACAGGCGCTCCAGAGCAACGCCTCGCCGCGTGCGACGATCGAAGCCATTCTCGATCAGTCGTTGCGGGACGCGAAGGACTCGAAGAACATCCCGCTGTGGTGGCATTTCTTTTCGTTTGCGTCTAGCGACCCCGAGTGCGCACAGATGCGCGACGAGTGGTACGACACCTTGACGAGCGAACTGACCAAGCTTATTCATGCCGCCAATCCGGAGCGTGGAACGGCCGAGAGTGCACATATCGCCGTGCTGCTCATTTCGATGGTGGACGGCATGACCCTTCATCTGGGCACCCCGCGCAGTAAGCGGGCGTACATGCGAGGGTTTGAGGCGATCTTCCTTCAGACCGCGTATAACCTGGTGTGGGGGAAGACGGTAGACGCCGAGACGGCCTAGCCGCCACGGGCCCATGCCGGCAAAGAAAAAGGACAGGGGAATACCCTGTCTTTTTTTTTCGTATTCTATTTTGTATTGTTACCTATGTTTGGTATGTTGATCTACAAATGAGGCGACTGGGTTGCGGGGCAGTCCGGTCGATATGCGTCCAGGAGAGGAGGAGTACTGAAATGATTCGACTGCACAAATCCGTAGGGTTGCCGCTGGCGGGATTGACCGGTTTCGAAACGCCGCTGGGCGAGGAGGAGCGTGCGATCCAGGACACGGTTCACCGTTTCGCGCGCGACGTGCTGAAGCCCGTCGGCCGCGAACTGGACCGCATGACGCCGGAGGAAGTGATCGCGCCTGGCTCGCCGTACTGGGTGGCCATGATGGAGAGTGCAAAGCTGGGCCTCGATCCGCAACTGCTCGCGCAGCTTCCGCCAGACATGGCGGTGCGCATCGAATCGCTGATCGGCGAAGAGCTCGGCTGGGGTGATGCAGGGCTTGCTATTTCGATCGGCGTGGCGCCCGCTCCGTTGATGATGGCGCAGTCGGTCGGCAATCAGGAACTGATCGACATGTGCACCGGCAAGATTGGTTGCTGGATGAACACGCAGCCCGACCGCGGCACCGATGCCGCGATTCTCTACCGCGACGAACTCAGCGCCGGCGGCAAGCAACCGGTGGGCAACCTCACGGCGAAGGTGGGTGCGGACGAGATCGTCATCAACGGGCAGAGTTCGGCGTGGATCTCGAACGGCTCGGTCGCGCAGGTGGCGCTCGCGTACATGGCGGCGGATTATGGCGATGGCTTTTATGGCACCGGGGAACGAAGCGCGTTCACCAACGGCATCGGCATGATTCTTCCGCTTGATCTGCCGGGTGTCTCGCGCGGCAAGCCGCTCGACAAAATCGGCCAGCGCTCGCTGCCGCAGGGCGAGATCTACTTCGACAACGTGAAGGTGCCCAGGCGTTTCGCCATTGCGCTGCAGGACGACTATCCCGGCAATCTGGCTTCGACCTGGTCGTTCGCCGGCACGCACATGTGCCAGGTGTTCGTGGGCGTGGCCCGCGCCGCGTTCGAGCTCGCGCTGGCGTATTGCCACGAGCGCAAGCAAGGTGGGGCGCTGTTGATCGACCACCAGATGACCCAACTGCGCGTGGGAGAGATGCTGCGCCGGCTGGAGATGGCGCGTGCGATTGCGCGGCGCAGCCTCGCATTCTCACGTCTGTCTCCGAAGAGCCATCCGTACGCAACGGCCCAGGCCAAGGTCAGCGTGACCGAAGAGGCGATGAAGATCACGCACGAGGCGTTCCAGATGTTCGGCGGCAACGGCACCACCCGTGAATTTCCGATCGAGAAGCTGTTCCGCGATGTGCGCTCCGCGCTGATCGAAGACGGCGAGAACTACCACCTCACGTTGCGTCTGGGCGTGCTGGCAGGAAAGCTCTATCAGAACGGGTGGGCGAAGGAGTAAGCAGGGCGTCGACAGTGAATCCGGCTGAATTTTTACATTAGGACTACGACATGAATACCGCCGCCATATTAAGGCATGCAGCTTTCGCGGCTGTGCTAACTACCGTCACCGTTTCGGCCCAGGCGCGTGGCGGCGGTGTTCGCCCCACCGAGCCGTCGATTCCGCATTCCGTGTCTGTCTCGAGTGGCGTGTCGGATGATCCGGGTGCGCAGGCCGATGCGGCTCGCGCGGACGCGCGTCCGGCTGCGGACGTGAGCGCGGCGCCCGGCAAAACCCGGGCGCAAGTCCGGGCCGAACTTCTGCAGGCCGGGGAGCAGGGGTTGCTTCCGCCGCGCTGGATTGACTATCCGCCCGGTGCTGCGACGAGGGCGCGCAACCGGGAAAACTTCCTGCGCCTGGAGCAGGTGTGGAAGGCAGAAGGGATCATTCCGGCGACGAGCGTAAGTAGCACAAGTGACTGAACGAGGAAGCGCCGATCTTCAGCGCAGCCGATTACGGCATCGTGGGCGATCTGTTCACCGTCGTGCTGTAGCTGGAGTCGTCAATTCAAGCGCATAGCGGTCCCGGATGTGGCGCCCAGGATAATTTAAAAGGATACCGAATCATTGCGACAGCAAGGTGAATCGATCGGTTGTGAAACCTCGCGCCAGAGCGCAGCGGTTGCGGTGGCTCGCGAGGAGCGGGGCGCTTCATCACGTAAACAGAGGCACTATGGTAAAAAAATCTTCTCCTGATGGCGCTGCAAACCTGCAGCGCAGGCAATGGCTCAAATATGCCGGTGCCTCGGCTGCCGTGGGCACGCTCGCCATGGGCGCCGGACAGTCGTATGCGGCAGTCAGCAAGGGCGCGCCACACGCGGACGACATTCTCGACGTGGCCATCATAGGTGCGGGGCTGGCTGGACTGACCGCCGCGCGAGACCTGCGTCAGGCGGGCAGCGAGTCATTTCTGGTGCTGGAAGCCCGGGACCGTGTTGGGGGACGAACGTTCAACTACGACATCCCTGGTGGGTACGTTTCGGAAGTCGGCGGGCAATGGATCGGGCCCGGACAGACCGCCGTTGCGGATCTCGCACGCGAACTGGGTGTCGGCACCTTCCCGACCTACTACGACGGCAATACGGTCGTTCTGGGCGGCGACGGTCGCGTGACCGCCGATCTGAAGGGCACGTTCGGCACCGACGAGGCGATCGGAGCAAAGCTCAGCAGGCTCTCGCGCGACGTGCCTTGCGGCGCACCGTGGACGTCCCCGAAGGCCGGCGAACTGGACAAGCTCTCGGTCGGTGACTGGCTGGAAAAGCAGGATATCAAGCCTGAAGACCAGGTTGCATGGAATGGCAGCATCACGCTTTCGGGCGGCGCGGCGCCAGCAAAGATGGGGTTGCTGCACTTCCTTTCGATGGTCAATTCCGCGGATTGCGATTATTCGCAACTCGACAGCATCAAGCACAGCGCCCAGGAAACCCGCTTCATCGGTGGCTCGCAAATCCTCAGCATCAAGATGGCCCAGCAACTGGGCGACAAGGTGCGCCTGTCTTCTCCGGTCCGCCTGATTTCCGGATGGGATGGCGACGTCGTCACCCTGCATACCGAACACGGAGAAGTGCGGGCACGGACGGTCATCATGGCCATCCATCCGGCTTTGTGTCATCAGGTGCAGTTCGATCCGCCCCTGCCTGAAAAGCGTGCGGCCCTGCAGCGTGCCTGGCCCGCGCATTCCCCGGCACGCAAGACGGCCATGGTCTATCGCCGTCCGTTCTGGCGCGACAAGGGCATGAACGGCAGCATCTTCCAGGTCAATGGCCCCATCCTCTGGGCCTACGACAATTCCCCGCCCGCCGGGGAGATCGGGGTCATCAATGCGTTTATCCAGAACGCGATGGTCCCGTCCGGGCGGGACGCCGCAATGGCCATGCACAAGCAGCTGTACGCGCAGGCATTCGGCGACGAAGCGCTGTCTCCCATCGCCTACCACGATCAGGACTGGGGCCGGGTCGATCGCTGGACCTTGACCTGCGTTTCCGCCATTCCGCCGGGTTTCTGGAGTGCTCACGGCGAGGCTTTGCGCCCGTCCTGCGGCAAGCTGATCTGGTCGGGGACGGAAACCGCGAACATCTGGGCCGGCTACATGGACGGCGCCGTGCGCTCCGGCCATCAAGGCGCGCTTCAGGCGCTGAATGCCCTGCGTCGGGCGTAGGAGGGCAGCGATGAAAAAAATTCTATTGATTAGCATTCCTCTGGTTATGGTTCTGCTGCTGGCCATTTTCGGTTCCGATCTGCTAGGTCTTTACCGGCTTCAGAGCTTTATCACGACGTCGACCTCGGCTTACCTGGCTGACGGCGGCCCCTGGCCGCATATGACCGACGTCTGCATGGGCTGTCACGGAGTCAAAGGCAATTCGCTCCATCAGGGGTATCCGAGTCTGGCGGGGCAGCCGGCGCCCTACCTGGAAACGCAGCTCCACAATTTTGCGAGTGAGGCGCGGCGCAATCCGAACATGGGGCCGCTGGCGATGACGATGAGCGATCCGCAGATCAAATCACTGGCTGAATATTTCGCCGGTGTGACCCCTGTCGCGAATCACTACTTCAAGCCGGATGCGCAACTACGCGAGAAGGGGCAGCACCTGGTGGCCGCGGGCAACTGTGTCGCATGTCACGGTGCCCAATTGATGGGCCACGACCAGTTTCCGCGTTTGGCGGGTCAGGGATACGACTATCTGCTCGCCCAGTTCGACGAGTTCGCATCAGGCACCCGCAGCGAACCCACGGGCGTCATGAAGAACCTTGTGACAGGCTTTTCGCCCGAAGACCGCGAGGCCATTGCCACCTATCTGGCAAGCCTTGACCCGAAGAAAAATTGATCAATCAGACGCAACCGGAGTTGGGAGTTTAGTCATGGACCTCAGATCTTTAGTTCTTATGTTCTCTAGTGCCTTGCTGGCGGTGAGCTCGTTTTTCTACGGCTGGAAGATCGTCAGGAAACGAAACTATCTTCTCGGGCTGGAGATGTGGATCGTTGGAACCTCGGCAACGAACGCCATCGGATTTTTTGCCACCGGCAATGCGGTTTCCTATGAGGTAGCGCACTTCTTCGATGCGTTCTCTCGCGGCTTCGGTATGCCTGTCATTGCCGTCGCGGGTCTGATGGCGATTACGCACGGCTACAAGCCGTCAATTCGGCAGGACGTAGCGGTATTCGTCGCTTCGTTTGCGCTCACATTCGTCCTCGTAGGAGCGGATTTCATCGCGGGGGTGTTGCCTTACTACTATCTGGCGATGTGGATTCTGCTGTCGATCTATCTCGCTTATTTCGTCAAGCGATTGCTGAACGTTGGCGCGGTGCTCGAGGCCCTGGGTGTGGCGGTGTCGTCGATGGCCTCGCTTGCGATTGCCGGCATCTACGATTTCTACAAGATCCCCGGAGAGGAAACCAACGTCGTGCTCAATTTTTTCACGTTGGCGCTGTGCACGTGGGCCGGCTTCATGCCGACGATCTATTACGGCTACTGCGCCCTGGAGCGCGTCCAACGCGGCGGGCAAATATCGAAGCGTCTCGCGCCTTCCCACAATTGAGCGATGACGTCGCTGCACCCAGGTTCCCGGGCGACCGGGAAGTCCAATGCGGGCTACGTTTAGAGTTATTCCCGGAGACTATGATGAATCAGACCTCGCGCAAGGTAATGCGCTTCACGGCCTGGAGCGCCATCATCGGTGGCGTTCTGGCATACGCAAATGTCGGGTTGTCTTTGGCGGTGACGGGTCCGGATGCGGATATGGTGCTGCACGGCGCACCGATGCTGGCATTGCCACCGGATACCCGCGACCTGTTTCGCTGGTGCATGGTTGCCGACACGCTCGGCTTCTATCTGCCCTTCCTCGTCATTGGCGGATACTTTGTGCACGTATTTCGCGAAGAGCTGGGTGCGCTTCGCAACATGGTGGCGATGGCCGTTGTGTTGTACGTCATGGTGGGCGTGACCGGCGCTGTCATGCAGTTCGCCGTCCTTCACCCGTTGGCCCATCTTTACGCGGGCGGTGACGATGCCACGAGAAACGCCGCGGCGGCGGTATGGACGGCGATAGCCAATGGCACGCAAAACGGCCTCTGGTGGATCGAGGGTCCCCTCGTGCTCTTCTGGACGCTAATTGCCGCCAACCTGCTCGAGAAGGCGGGCTGGAAGGGATCGATTCTGCTGAAGATTGTCGGTTGGGCTTTCGGGGTCTTCTTCCTGTTCGGTTTCTTTCCTGATCTCGACGCGCTTTCGAATGCCAGCGAGATGGTCGTCGTGCTGGTTCTGCCGCTGTGGATGTTGTTGTTCGGCTGGCAATTGCTGCGCCGCGCACGAACGTTGCCAGCACGCTTGCAAGGCGCCGGTGCAACCACCTGAGGCCACTCTCAAACACCTCTTAACACGGGATTGAATATGACTACCCTGATCGTGAGCTACCCGAGCGCAGAAGGCGCCACGTTTGATCGCGAGTATTACCTTTCGACTCATGCTCCGCTTGTGCGCTCGGCGTGGAGCGAGTTCGGCCTGCAATCGGCTGAGGTTCTGTTTCCATCGCCCACTCAGCAACCCTTCGCATGCGTAGCGATACTGCGCTTCAGCGATCAGGTTGGGATCAATATGGCGCTTTCCTCAGCGAGGACCGCCGAGGTGATCGGCGACGTGAAGAACTTCACCAATATCACACCGACGATCTTCTGCGCGGACGACTGACCGGTCGCGCGGCCGGCCGGACTTCGCCATTGCCGCGAGGCCTGCAATCCATGCGATGACCGATACCAACGTGAACGATCAATTTGCTCTATGGCATTACTGATTGGCATTCCTGTGGAATCGGTCAGCGGCGAGCGGCGAGCGGCGAGCGGCGAGCGGCGAGCGGCGAGCGGCGAGCGGCGAGCGGCGAGCGGCGAGCGGCGAGTGGCGTGTAGCGAGAGGCGCTGAAAGTCTGAATGCGCAGACGTGCTCGAAGCGGTTGGCGCTTTTATGGCATGTAAATTTGCATGCCATGGGTTGTTGATGTCACTGTGCCTTACCGGCACGCCCATTCCACAACAAAGGGGTATTTGCATGAGAAAGTCCCGCCGCACTTTTATGATCACTACCGCAGGTGTTGCAACGGGGCTGTCGCTGTCTCGCCTCGCCTTTGCCGATGGGGACAAGGTGTCGGAAGTCGATTCGACGGCGCGCGCGCTCGGTTACAGGACCGACGCGACAAAGGTCGACAAGGCGAAGTACGCGAAGTACGCAACGGGTCAGGTCTGCGGTAATTGCATGTTCTATCAGGGCAAATCGAATGATGCGTTCGCGCCGTGCCCAATGTTCGGCGGCAAACAGGTCGCGGCCAAGGGGTGGTGTAGTGCCTATAGCAAGAAGGCTTGATTGCTCGGGGGCAGCACGTGCACGAAAAGCGTGCGCATGCTGCACGTCATTGCAGGCTTCCGCGCAAAATTGATCGGCGCGAGCGAGCCGGGTTCACGCCAAATGGTGGTGCCGGAATCCACCATCACGATGTGAGGGATAGTGCGGACGACTTGTGTTGGCCGGCCTGAGTCGGGCGGCTACGAGTACGTGCCTGCAGCATGCGCTCGAAGGCCGCGACTATCTGGTCGATATACGCGTTCTTGTGCGCCAATGGACCGAACCGTGGTTCGCGATGCACAAGCATGGTGGCGTTGGTTTCAAACACGAGCACCTGCCCGTCGGCGGTGAGCGAAAAATCGATACCGCCATAATCAAGCGCGAGTTGTCGCCCGATCGCGACAATGGCCTCATTCGCCCGCTTGCCCAGTGCCGCGAACGGATCGGCGAGAAAGCGCCGCTCTTCGTCGAGCTTCCACGGCTGTTCGACCATACCGGCCGAAAAGTAGTGGACCATCCAGTGGCTCGAGATGGCGAGATGGTAGGGGTAAGCCTCGCCGTCGACGTAGATGATCCGGTATTTGCGGTAGTAGCCGTCGGCGCTTCGAAAGTCGTGCCAGGCGGTGAGGTAGCACGGCGCTTCGAGTTCGACGAGCGCTGACCACAATGACGCGAGCGACGTGTGCAATTCCAGGCGCTCGCCACCGTGGGTCGCGAGCGGGCGCATCAATAGCGGGAACGAGAGACCGGACTGCTCGATCTGCTGCGTCAGCGTTTTCAAATCTGCGGGGCGAGCATCGATGCGCAGGCAGCGTGGCACGATGACGTCTTGCACGCGTGCGAGCAACTCAGCCGTTTTGTGGCGGTGCGTGCGCTCGATCGCTTCAGGCGGATTGAGCATCGACCGGTCACACTGTGCGGCAAAGCGGGCGATGCGCGCGGCAAGCGGCGTTGCGACGTCGGGGTCGCCGATGCCGTTGAACACCAGGTCATAAGGCGGCAGTTGCGCGTCCTCGGCTTCGTCGGCGTAATCGATCGCGTAGCGGATGCGCGAGGTATTCAGGTGCGAAAGCAGGGCGTCGACAGGGACGTTGCCCGTGCCTTTGCCCACGCCCAGGATAAGGACGCGGCGCTCCTCGTTGCCAAGCGCCGCATCGGTGAACACGCGCTGTAGCCGGTAGGCCTGTTCGCGATGAGCGCAAGCCTCCTCACGCAGCCCCTCGCGTTCGAGCGCCGCGGCCAAATTTTGATGGGCGATGGCAAGGTCCGGATGAATCCTGAGCGCATGCCGGTACCAGCGAATCGCCGCCTCACGCCTTCCTTTCATTGCGTAGACCGTCGCAACGTTGTAGAGCACGAGCGCGAGCTTGTCAGTCGTCGTGGCGCCGAGCAGATCGAAAGCCGCGAGCGCCAGCTCGTGCGCAGTGCTCAGCGGCTCGTCGTTGGCCGCGCGCGCGGCTGCGAGCATCTGCGCGTGCAGCGTGACATCCAGAGGGGCGGCGTCGAGCGCCCGCGACAGGTATTCGATTGAGTGTTCCGTGGCGGCATCGGGCGGCAGCGTGTCCGTAGTTGCATCGGCCGCCATGGTGGGCTGTGACCGTTGCTCGGAGAGCGGCGACATCTCGTGTTCAGGGCGATGGCTGGCGTGGCGCGCTTCAGACATGCTGCCGCCCAAAGTCGGTCAAGGCATCGCACAGCGTTTCGACTGCGTCGAGCGTTACCGCGTTGTAAAGCGAGGCGCGCAGCCCGCCGAGCGAGCGGTGCCCTTCGAGTCCGACGATGCCGCGCTCGGCGGCGTGGGCGATGAACGCGCGATCGAGCCGTTCGTCGCCGAACGTAAAGGCGGCGTTCATCTGCGAGCGCCAGGGGCTCGCTGCATGCACCTTGATGGCATCGCGCATCGCATCGAGCGTGCCGTAAAGACGCTGCGCCTTGGCTTCGTTGATGCGCTGCATGGCCGCGAGGCCGCCGATTGTGTCTCGCAGCCAGCGCGTGACTAGCATGAGCACGTAGATTGCGAATACGGGCGGCGTATTGTAGTTCGAGTGATGCTCGATTTGCGTGCGCAGGTCGAGAATGCGTGGTAGTCCATCGGGAATGCGTGCGAGCATCTCTCGATCGATCAGCGCAACGGTGACGCCCGCGGGACCGAGATTCTTTTGCGCGTGCGCGTAGATCATGGCGAAGCGGTCCGCGGCCAGCGGTCTCGACAAAAAGTCCGAGGACATGTCTGCGATCAGCGGCACGGCCGGCTTTGCTTCGGGCAGCGCAAATTGCAGGCCTTCAACAGTTTCGTTCGACACGTAGTGCAGATAGGCTGCGTTGGGTGCGACGGCGAGCCGGTCTAGCATCGGTAATTCGCGAAAGCCAGTGCGCGTGCCGTCCCAGGCGATGCGGCTCGCACACACGCGCCTGGCTTCGGCGCTCGAGCGCATGCTCCAGTAGCCCGAATTCACATATTCCGGCGGCGCGAACGCGCGGGTCGCAAAGTTCATTGGTATCGTCGCGAACAGCAGACTGCTGCCGCCTTGCAGAAAGGAAATCGCGTAGCGGGCAGGCAGGTCGAGGAGTTCGCGGATGTTGCGTTCGGCTTCGTCGAGAATGCCGAGAAACCACTCCGAGCGATGACTCATGCCAAGCACCGAGAGCCCGGTGGCGGGCAGCGCGACGATTGCTTCGCGCGTTTCATCGAGTACGGTGGCCGGAAGCGCGCCGGGGCCGCCGGAGAAATTGAGGGCGTTGGACTTCATGTACGGTCAGGGGAAAGTGCCTCTTGGCCCGCGCGATGCCGGGTGCGTGGCGTCAGGGCCGATGACGACAGGTTATCAACACGTGGAGCGTTTCAAGGCGGCGAGATGAAGGGCAAACGGGCATCAAATCACCCGACGCGGTTTTCTGATGGCTTTCAGAGGCTTTCAGTCCGGTCGGCCGGCGACACCCATACCCTGCATCGGGGACCTGGAGCGGGAGCATTTTTTAGAGAAGAGAGGAATGCGAAGTATTTTTGCCGCGCGTGCGAGCGAGCGCGTCAAAGTCACGGCTTCGAGAACACGAAATCGCAGCGCCGCGCCGTGAGTCGCGACCCCGTGCCGGACGTGGCGTCGAAGTGCGCCTTGACCTCATACGAATACGGCGTGAGCCGGTCCACATGCCCCACGGCGAAGTTGGGCGCGCCGCTCAGGCCATTTGCGCGCAGGCTCGCATTGCCGTCCGGGCCGATCGTGCCGTCGAGCACGAGCCAGCCTGCCTCATGCTCCCTGCCGTGCTCGCCGTGCAGCGCGCTGTCCTTCACCTGTGCGGGGAACTGGTAGTTGTAGCTGTAGGCGCCATCGGGCGTGGGCGGGCAGGTGAGGGAGACGGCCCAGTCCCCGTCGAAGGCGCCCGCACCCATCGCGGCCGTGGCCAGGAGGCCTGCTGCCGCCGCGCTGCCCCTGGCGAAGCGGGTGGCATGTCGTATCCGCATGGCCGGTCCTCCTGCGCGAAATGTGTTGCTAGATCCACTATCGCGCCACGAGATGCGGCGCTTGAACCTGTCCGGATACACGTCGGCACCAAGGTCCGTGCGCGCCGGCACGGCCGGCGCTCGCAGTCAGTTCGGCCAACATAGCCCCGGCGAGTCTCAACTGAGCAGCCTGCGCGTTCTCGCGCCGATAAGCAAGCGGGGGCGCGCCCCGAATCTGCAGAACATTGGGCGCGCAGGCTCGCGAGGCACCGATATCGGCAAAGCTGGCGGGTTCGGTGGCCGGAGCGGAGGGCGGCACCACGACGGCTTTGAGCTTGCGCCTGGCTTACATGTGCGGGCTGCGTCCCGGTGGTATCGCAGGCGTCCTTGCCCCGAAAATTCCTCTCCAAAAACGCTATTGAACTCCTGTTTAATATTCCCTATACTCCGTGGCGTGCGCTATTGAACGAACATACAATTGCATCAGGCGCATCGCTATCACAAGAAAAGTCCTGCGTGGATGGCGTGATCTGCATTGTTTTTGGGTATCACGAAGACACACGCAGGGCATTGCTGCCTGCCGGCGCGAGGCGTATCGAAACCTCACAAAACGAGGCTTTGCTTGACGGAGCGGAACGGTTGGCCTTGATCCAGGGCTATCCCGCACTTTATTGAACGGTCATCAAATAGTAGAGTGCGTTCCGGGTGGTGCGTGCAGTCGGCAATCAGGCATGAGTCAGACAGATCGAGCAACCTAAACTTTGGAGGGGATGCTGTGAGACGCATGAAGGCGGTTATACCGATGGTGATTGCGGCACTTGCCTTGGGGCAGGGGGCTGCGGCGAGCGCCACTACGCTGAACGTTCTGAACTGGTCAGACTATATCGGCAAGGACACGATCTCGAACTTCCAGAAGTCCACGGGCGTGAATGTCCGCTACGACGCACTCGATAGCGACGACACGCTGCAGGCGAAGCTGCTGAGCGGTCATACCGGATACGATGTGGTGTATCCGACACTGACCTACATGACCAACCAGATCGAAGCCGGCGTGTATGAGAAGCTCGATTGGTCGAAGATTCCCAACCGCGCGAACCTCGACCCCGAGTTGATGAAGAAGATCGCGAAAATGGACCCGGGCAATCGATACGGAATTCCCTATGCGTGGGGGACCGAGGGCATCTCGATCAACCTGCAGCAGGCGGGCGCCGCGCTCGGCAAGGATGCCGACGTGAACGCGCTGGGCTGGAATCTGCTGTTCAATCCGGAGGTGGTCAGCAAGCTCAGCAAATGCGGCGTCTCGATCGTGGATTCGCCGGCCGACGTATTCCCGATTGTCCTCGCCTACATGGGGCGAAATCCCAACAGCAAGAATCCCGGCGACTATCGCGATGCCTACAATGTGCTCAAGAAAATCCGCCCATACGTGACGCAGTTCAGCTCCACCTACATCAATGATGTGGCGGGCGGCGATGTCTGCGTCGCCTATAGCTGGTCGGGCGACGCAGGCATGATCAAGCGCCGGGTGAGGGAGGCGCACCGCAGCTTCCAGATCGAGTATCTGGTGCCCAAGGGCGGCGGCGGGGTCTGGTTCACGATGATGGCGATCCCGAAGGATGCGGAGAACAAGGACGACGCCTATAAGTGGCTGAACTTCATGCTCGACCCGAAGGTGTCGGCGGGATTCACCAACGATACGACCTATATCACGGCCGACGCCGCTGCGCGCGGCATGATCGATCCGGCGGTCGCGCAGGATACGTCCATCTATCCAACCAGCGAGCAGTTGAAGTCGTACTTCGTGCTCGAGCCGATCGACCCGGATATCCGGCGCACGATGAATGCGCTGTGGCTGCAGTTCAAGGCCAACCGCTGATTGCAGGCGCAGGCCCGGCCCTATAATGACGCTCATTGCCAGACAACGGAGAGTAAGGCGCGATGACAACGGCAAATGTCCGCAAAAGGCCCGGGACAGCGGCAAAACCGACAGGACGCGTGCGCAGTCGCGAGGACCCGGAAGTGCGGCGCAAGTCGCTGATCCAGGCGACCATGCGCTCCATCGCGAAGTACGGCTACTCCGGCACGACGGTGGACAGCATATGCGCGGAGGCCCAAGTCTCGAGAGGGATGATCAACCATCACTTCACGAGCAAGGACGAGTTGTTGCGCCAGTCGTATAAGGAGTTGTGCGACGAGTGGGCTTTCCACACGCAGCAAATGGTCATGAGCACCTATAGCGATCCCGAGGAGCGCTTGCGTGCGCTGATCCGGGTCAGCTTCGGCCCCACGCTGTTCAAGCCGGACTATCTGGGCATCTGGGTGGGTTACTGGAGTGTGATTGGCAAGTCGCCGGCGCTCAGGCGCTTGCACCGCGAGACCTACAACTACGACCGGGAGCTGTACCAGAAGCTGTTCGAGGAGGCCGGCAAGCAGCGTGGGCGCGAAATCAACGCGCGGCGCGCAACGATTTTGCTGATCGGCGTGATCGACGGACTGTGGCTGGAGTGGGGGCTCGATCCGAAAGGATTCACCCCGAAGGAGGCCGAGGATGCCTGTCTCGACTTCCTCTCGATGATGCTGGCGTAACCGGGGCGGGCGGCGGGTGTCGGTGTGCCGCCTTTTTCCGGCGCGCGTTATTGGATGAATGTTTGTTCAACATAAGCAGGGTGCGGGCGTGCTCGCGGCGCCGACTGGAGATGGCACGATGTTCAATATTCCTAATGAGATGAGGTTATGAATAACGCACTGGAAAGAGCGGCATGGTCTGATCTCGGGGCGCCTGGGCAGCATCAGGCTCTCGAGGACGCAACGGCCATGGGTCGCACCGCGCGCAAGCCCGACTCGGGTTTTGTCGAGATCGTCGGCATCGTGAAGCAGTTCGGCGCCACAACGGCCGTCGACCATGTGAGCCTGTCGATCGGCAAGGGCGAGCTGTTCGCCTTGCTGGGCAGCTCGGGATGCGGGAAGTCTACGCTGCTGAGGATGATGGCCGGCCTCGAAACGCCGACGTCGGGGCGCATCCTGGTGGAGGGCGTCGATCTGGCGACGGTGCCCGCACATCGCCGGCCGACCAACATGATGTTCCAGTCCTATGCGCTGTTTCCCCATATGAACGTGGAGGCGAACGTCGCGTATGGCCTGAAGCAGGAGCGGGTGCCGCGAGCTGAGATTCGCGAGCGCGTGAGCGAGGCGCTCGAACTGGTGCAGATGTCCGCCTACGGGTCGCGCAAGCCGCACCAGCTTTCCGGCGGGCAGCAGCAGCGTGTCGCGCTGGCGCGCAGCCTGATCAAGCGTCCGAAGCTGCTCCTGCTCGACGAGCCGATGTCGGCGCTGGACAAGAAGATTCGTCAGCGGACCCAGTTCGAGCTCGGCAACATTCTGCAGAAGGTGGGCGTGACTTGCGTGATGGTGACGCACGATCAGGAGGAAGCCATGACGATGGCCGATCGCATCGCGGTGATGAACCGCGGCCGCATCATGCAGATCGGCGCGCCCGAAGATGTCTATGAGTCGCCGAACTGCAAGTTCTCCGCTGACTTCATCGGCTCGACGAATTTGTTCGACGGCGTGCTCCTCGAGCAAGGGGAGGACCGGATCGAATGCGCCGACCTGGATGCACAGATCCGCCTGCGCGCGCCGTTGAACGGAAGGCGCGGGATGACCTGCCATGTGTCGATCCGCCCCGAGCGCGTGAACCTCGAATTCACGCCGCCAAACCTCGGCTACAACGTCACCGAGGGGACGGTGGAGGAGTGTGCGTACATGGGCAGCTACACGCTGTTCTACGTGCGCCTGCGCAGCGGCAGGCTGCTCATGGTCAACATGTCCCGCATGACGCTCAGGCAGTTCGCGCACCCGCCCGGGTACGGCGAGCCCGTCTATCTGTCGTGGGACGCGGACAGCGTGGTGGTGCTGGAATCATGATGACCCGCGCCCTTAGCCTGCCGCGCCGCTTCATGCCTTCGGGGCGCAGCGTGGTCATCGCGATTCCGTACGCGTTTCTGCTGCTGTTTTTCATGGTGCCGTTCTTCGCGGTCCTGAAGATCAGCTTCGCGGATCTGCGCATGGCGATGCCGCCGTATTCGCCGCTTGCCCAGTGGGTCGACGGCGTGCTGCAGATCCGGCTGAACTTCGCGCACTATCGCGACGTGCTGATCAACGGCCTGTATATCGACGCCTATCTCCAGTCGGTGCAGGTGGCCTTTATTTCGACGCTGCTGTGTCTGCTCATCGGCTATCCGACTGCCTGGTTGATCGCACGCTCGAATCCGGCCCGGCGAAACGTCCTGATGGTGGGCATCATGCTGCCGTTCTGGACCTCGTACCTGATCCGCATCTATGCATGGATCGGCATCCTGAAGGAAAAAGGACTGCTCAATGATTTCCTGCTCTGGGCGCATCTGGTCGATCGGCCGCTGAGGCTCTATCACAGCGACTGGGGGCTCTATATCGGCATGGTGTACTCGTACCTGCCGTATCTGATCCTGCCGCTCTATGCGCACCTGGTGAAGATGGACATGCGTTTGATCGAGGCTGCACGCGATCTTGGCGCCAGGCCCTGGAAAGTATTCGTGACCGTGACCTTGCCGCTCTCCGCAGGCGGCATCATCGCCGGCTGCCTGCTGGTGTTCATCCCGGCGGTGGGCGAGTACGTGATTCCCGAACTGCTGGGCGGCGCCGATTCGCTGATGATCGGCCGCGTCATGTGGGATGACTTTTTCAACAACACGGACTGGCCCGTCGCGGCAGCGGCCGCCTGCGCAATGGTCGTGCTGCTGCTCGTGCCGATGGCGTGGTTCCAGCGTATTCAGGCGAGGGAGGGCAAAACCTCATGAACATCATGCGACGGATCCTGCCGGGAGCATTCCTCGCGCTGGTTTTCCTTTTTCTGTACGTGCCGATCGTGAGCGTCGTGTTCTATTCGTTCAATGCGTCGAAGCTCGTCACCGTATGGACCGGTTTCTCACTGCGCTGGTACTACGCGCTGACGCAGGACGCGGAGCTGCTGAACGCTGCGGCCGCGAGCCTGAAGATCGCGGCGGCCACGGCTTGCGCGTCGGTCGTGATCGGCACGTGGGCCGGCTTCGTGCTCTCCGATTTCGGCCGGTTTCGCGGGTTCACGCTGTTTGCCGCGATGACGAACGCACCGCTCGTGTTGCCCGAGGTTATCCAGGGCATCTCGCTGCTGCTGCTGTTTATCGGCCTGCAACAGTTGTTCGGCTGGTCGGGCGGGCGCGGGATGGTGACGATCTGGATCGGCCACGTGATGCTGTGCCTGTCCTACGTCTCGATCACCGTGCAGTCCCGGCTCGCGAAGATGGACCGCTCGCTCACGGAGGCGGCGCGGGATCTCGGGGCGCCGCCATGGCGGGTGTTCTTCGACGTGACACTGCCGTTGATCGCCCAGGCCCTGCTCTCTGGCTGGCTGCTGTCGTTCACGATCTCGATGGACGACATCATCATGTCCGCGTTCTTGTCCGGCCCCGGCTCGACCTTGCTGCCGCTCGTCGTGCTGTCGCGCGTGAGGCTCGGTCTGAACCCGGAGATCAATGCTATGGGCACGATCGTCATCATGTTCGTGAGCGTCGTGGTGGTGCTCAACAACACTTTCATGCTCCGGCGTGCGCGCAGACGCGATGCCGAAGTCAGCCGCGCGCTGGCCGCGCCGGCACAGGAAGAGCTGACGCCCGTGCGTGTGGCGCAGGCGGCATGACCGGGCACGCTGTTGAAATCAATGGAGGAAAGATGAAAGCCTTGAAGAATCTGGAGCAGATCCGCAAGCAGGACAACGAATCATGGCTGCACCCATGGGAGTCGATGACGGACGTGGGCGCGGCAAACCGGACGGTGGTGCAGCGTGCCGAGGGCATCCACGTGTACGACGAAAAAGGCAACCGCCTGATCGACGGCCCCGGCGGGATGTGGTGCATGCAGATCGGGTATGGCCGGCAGGAGATGGCCGACGCGATCGCGCAACAGATCATGCAGGTGCCCTACATGAACCCGTTCTCGCTCACGAGCGAGCCGTCCGCCAGGCTCGCGGCCAAGCTCGCGGAGCTCGCGCCGGGGGACCTCAATCATGTGTTTCTGACGACGGGCGGCTCCACCGCGGTCGACACCGCGCTGCGTTTCGTCCACTTCTATAACAACGTGAAGGGGCGGCCGAACAAGAAGCACATCATTTCGCGCGCCTCCGCGTATCACGGCAGCACCTACCTGTGCTCGCTCGTCACCGGCAAGGATCGCGACCGCAACTGGTTCGACATCGGCTCGCCCACGGTCCACTTCCTGCCGTCGGTGAACCCGTCGCGCCGCCCGGCGGGGATGAGCGTCGAAGCATTCGCCGACGAAAAGGTTCGCGATCTCGAACAGAAGATTCTGGAGCTGGGTGCGGAGAATGTCGGCGCGTTTATCGCGGAGCCCATTCAGTCGTCGGGCGGCGTGATCGTGCCGCCGAACGGATACTTGCGCCGCTGCTGGGAGCTCTGCCGCAAGTACGAAGTGCTCTACATCTCGGACGAGGTCGTCACCGGCTTCGGGCGTCTCGGCCACTGGTTTGCGTCGAAAGACGTGTTCGGCATCGAGCCGGACCTCATCACCAGCGCGAAGGGGCTCACGTCCGGCTATCTGCCGCTGGGTGCCTGCCTGATCTCGGATCGCGTCTTTGCCGAAGTGTCCGGCAGACGGGCGCGCGGCGCGACCTTCGGGCATGGCTTCACCTACTCGGGTCATCCGGTGTGCAGCGTCGCTGCGCTGAAGAGCATTGAGATCATCGAGCGCGAAGGCATTCTCGAGCACGTACGCGAGCTCGGGCCGTACTTCCAGTCGCGGCTCCAGGAGCTGCGTGACATCCCCATCGTTTTCGATGTGCGGGGCATGGGGCTCGTCGGCTGCGTCGAGTGCAGCGTGAAGAGCATCGCGGAAGACTCGCTGGCGTTCGACAGCGACCTCGGCGCGCGCATCGACCGGCATTGCCACGAGCTGGGGCTCATGGTGCGTCCTATCGTCAATCAATGCGTGTTCTCGCCTCCGCTCGTGATAACGAAGCAGGAAGTCGACCAGATGATGGACGCCTTGCGCGAAGGCATCGTGCGGACCATGCACGACATCGAGCAGGAACTCGGCATCACGATCGCTTGAGGCTGCATCCGCAGCATCGATGCGCCCCGCCTGGCGATAGCAGGCAGGGGCGCAGCTTCGCCTGCCAGTGGCGGACGTTTGTTTCCACGCAGTGCAATCCATCGCCTTTATTGAATAAATAGATAACCGATATTCAGCGCGTTGCCGGAGCGGGCGGCTACGCGCTGGCGGTTGGCGACATGACTAACGAGGAGAACGAGGATGAAGAGACGACTTATTTGCATGGCGGTGGCGGCCTGTCTACCAGGGTTGGCGATGGCCGATGCCACGGACGCGCAGATCAAGGCGCTGCAGGCGCAGGTGGCGGCGTTGCAGAAGTCGATGGCCAAAATGCAGGAGGCAATGACGGCGCAAACGCGCAGCGTGTCCACCAGTGGCACGAAGCCGGAAGTGGCCGCGCAGGCGGCGACGCCCGCGCTGTCGCCTGACGATGGCGCCGCGCCGGCCACGCTGACGAACGACGAGGTCGCGAAGATCAAGCAGCAACTGGCCAGCCAGCGGCTGAAGGTGGACACGCTCGTCGATGCCTCAAACACTGGCCCGCTCGCGGGCCTCTCGATCACGGGCTATATCGACCCGAGCTACATCTATAACCGGGCGGCAAACACTTCATCGTTCCTGTTTGCTAACCACGAAAGTTCGTACAACTACTTTAATAGCACGTTCGGCGATGTGTATCTCGACATCAAGAAGACCTTCGGTGTCGGCCCGATGGCGCCTTCGGCCGAAATCACGCTCATGCCCAACCGCGGCAATGGGATCACGCTGCTCACGAACGAGCACGGCTCGCTGGCCGACGACATCCTGAATACCGCCGTCGTCACCGTGCCGGTGACGGCGACCGGCACGTTCGTCGCGGGTCTCATGACGAGCTTTGGTGGCTACGAGGTGCAGCAGTCGAACCAGATGCTCACGCTCACGCACAACCTGCTCTACGACTTCTCGGATCCGGGCAGCTACGTGGGCGTGGGCTGGAACTACTCGCCCGACGCCAGCCAGTGGGCCTTCAAGTTCATGGTCGGCAACGAGCAGTACCGCACCTATGGCTCCGTCACGCAAACGGGCACGAACGCGCTGGGCGACCCGATCACGACGAGCAACAAGATCCCGACCTTCACGGCACGCGCCGACTACACGTGGTCGAGCGCACTCGATATCGGCGGATCGTTCAACGTGGGCCGCCAGACGCTGTCGAGCGCGACCGACCCCACCACGGGCCAGGTCGTCTACGGTCCGGGCGGCCAGGCCACGAGCTCGGGCGGCTACTTCTTCTTCGGCGAAATGGATGCGACCTACACGCTCGCGGACATCCAGTACAACGCCGAGCTCGACTACGGCCAGCAGCAGCGCGCCGCGTTCAACGGCGGCAACGCGCAATGGTACGGCCTCTCGCTGCTCGCGCACCGCAAGTTCAACGCGCCGGTGGTGGGCCGCATGGGCGTGACCGCGCGTTACGACGTGCTCGCCAACGGCAAGAACGGTGGCGGCGGTGGCGGCGTCGTGCTCAACGGCAATGGCATGGACCCGTACAACGGCTTCGGCATTGGTTCGGATTGCCTCGCGAACTCGAAGGCCGACGGCGGCTACGGCTTCGAATGCCACGGCGCGACGCGT
This sequence comes from Paraburkholderia pallida, assembly GCF_004524855.1. Taxonomy (NCBI): domain Bacteria; kingdom Pseudomonadati; phylum Pseudomonadota; class Betaproteobacteria; order Burkholderiales; family Burkholderiaceae; genus Paraburkholderia; species Paraburkholderia pallida. The sequence goes on from NZ_CP038149.1 coordinate 219,403, forward strand.
CAGGACTTGGCGCTCGATCTGCTGTTCTATCCGACGCAGCAGATCACCGTGAAGGTCGAATATCGCCACGACTGGGCCACGCAGAGGGTGTTCCTGCGCGACGACGGCTCGTATGGCAAGAGCAACGATCTGCTCGCCGCGCAGTTCGTCTACTCGTTCTAGCAGGCACGGCTGATGGATGGGCGACACCCTGGCTCGCCCTGGCGCACCTGCTCCGGCCTGAGGCGTGCCAACGGCGAGTCAGGATTCACGTTGATGGCGTTGAAAATCGGGGAGAGCCGGCTATAACGACTGAAAACATCAAAAATACAATAGTTTCCACTGTATGGCCTGCAATAGCATTGGCCCCCAAGAACAATGGACGCAGCACCGCATCGCGACGTGCTGTCTTCGGGAGCCCAAACGAATGTCGACGGTGCCGGACGGCCCGATACGCCTTCGCGGCTCCGGACGCTACGGGGATCAATCAAGATGGCTCAAACCCGCATTATTACCCGGCTCTCAGCCGGTTTCGGCGTTGTGCTCACGATGCTCGTCGCCCTGTCCGTGGTCGGCATGGCCAGCATGACGAGCATACGCAGCAAGCTCGACGATATCGTGCTTGTCCATGACGCCGAGACGATGCGCGCGACGAACCTGCGCGGCGCGGTGAGCGGTATCGCCATTGCCATCCGCAACATGGCTGTGATGACCAATGAACAGGATGTCGAAGCGGAACAATCGGCAATCAAGGCGCAGGAAGTTTCCTATGCGGAAAACTATCGCGCGCTGGGTCGTCTGTTCGACACCTCGCCGCTGACCACCGCAAAGGAGCGCAGCCTCTTTGCCGCGCTGCGTGACGAAGAGGCTCAGACCATGCCGCTCGTCGAGAAGGAAGCGATGAACTGGGCGCTCGCCAACGACCAGGATGCCGCGCTCAAGGTGCTCGTGAACGAAGTGCGGCCAAAGCAGGTCGCATGGCTGGCCACGCTGGACCAGTTGCTCGCGCTCGAGCAGGGCCGCGCGCATGATGCGGCGGATGCCGCGGCCGCGACGTGGTCGCGCCTTGCGCTCGTCACCGTGGCTGCTGTGCTCGCGGCGCTCTGCGTGGGCGTGGCCGCTGCGATCCTGATCACGCGCAGCATATTGCGGCAGCTCGGCGGCGATCCCGGTGAGGCGCAGCGTCTCGCCAGCGAAATAGCGGGCGGAAATCTCGCGGTGGCGGTGGTGCTCCGGCCGAACGACAATCGCAGTCTGATGGCCTCGCTCGAAACGATGCGCTTGCAGCTCATGTCGATTGTCGGACAGATCAAGACCTCGACGGAATCGATCGCGGTGCGCGCGGGCGAGATTGCGACCGGCAACCGGGATCTCTCACAGCGCACCGAAGAGCAGGCTGCATCGCTCCAGCAGGCGGCGGCCAGCATGACCGAGCTGACCGCTGCCGTGACGCAAAACTCGGACGACGCGGCGCACGCCAGCACCATCGCCAGCGCGGCTTCTGAAGCGGCGGGCAGGGGCGGCGAGCTGGTCGGGCGTGTGATCTCGACCATGGAGGACATTGCGGGCAGCTCAACGCGTGTTGCGGAGATCATCGGCGTGATCGAGGGCATTGCGTTTCAGACCAATATTCTCGCGCTCAATGCAGCCGTGGAAGCGGCGCGTGCCGGAGCCGAAGGACGTGGGTTCGCCGTGGTGGCGGGCGAAGTGCGCACGCTGGCCCAGCGTACCGCGCACGCGGCGAAAGAGGTCAAAGCGCTGGTCGGAGAATCGGCGGGGCACGTCGAGGCGGGGTCCCGCCTCGTGGCGGATGCGGGTGAGCGCATCTCCGGACTCGTGCGCTCGGTGCATGAGTTCACGGGCATCATGAGCAATATCGCAACGGCATGCGCCGCGCAGAAGAGCGATATCGAACAAGTCAATCGCGCCGTGGCGGAAATGGATGAGACGACGCAGCGCAACGCGGCGCTCGTCGAGCAGGTTGCTGGCGCCGCGCAAACGCTAGCCGGTGGGGCCGCGGGCCTGCGCGAGGCGGTGGCGGTGTTCAACGTCGCCGGCGCGCGCAGCGAAGCGCGGCACGAAGTCATTGGCGGCGAGGCGCATATCGCCTTGCGAGTAGCCGGTGCAACGGCGTTGTCACGTTGACGGAGTGGAGCAGCATGGAAGTTTGCAAGTCGCGCACTGGCTTTGACCGCGCTCGACATGAACTTGCGTGACGATCCTCACCGATTCGTCTCGCGGGTCAGAGATCAATCCCGCTCGAGCGCCGCAATCGTGGATCGTTCCAGACGTGAGGGGGCCGGCGCCGAGCAAGTGCGGCTATGAGGCCTCAAGGAGGGGGGGCTGGACATGCGCGGCTTGTCACCGTTGATGCAGATGGCAGCTTGCCGATGGGCCACCGCCCTATGGTCCGGCGAATGAAAACCGGACAGCACCGCACAGGCTGCTGTCCGTTGGCCCATCTTCAGAACGAGTAGATGAACTGCGCGCCCAGCAGGTCGTTGCTCTTGCTGTACGAGCCGTCGTCGCGCAGGAACACCTTCTGCGTGGCCCAGTCGTGACGATATTCAACCTTCACGGTGACCTGCTGCGTCGGATAGAACAGCAGATCGAGGGCTACGTCCTGACGCGTTGCGCCGTTGCATTCGAAGCCATGACCGCCGTTGGCCTGCGAAGTCGCCAGGCACTCCGAACCGACGCCGAAGCCGTTGTACGGATCCATGCCGTTGCCGTTGAGCGCGATGCCGCCACCGCCACCACCGTTCTTGCCGTTGGCGAGCACGTCGTAGCGCGCGGTCACGCCCATGCGGCCCACCACCGGTGCGTTGAACTTGCGGTGCGCGAGCAGCGAGAGACCGTACCACTGCGCATTGCCGCCGTTGAACGCGGCGCGCTGCTGCTGGCCGTAGTCGAGCTCGGCGTTGTACTGGATGTCCGCGAGCGTGTAGGTCGCGTCCATTTCGCCGAAGAAGAAGTAGCCGCCCGAGCTCGTGGCCTGGCCGCCCGGACCGTAGACGAACTGGCCGGTCGTCGGATCCTGCGCGCTCGACAGCGTCTGGCGGCCCACGTTGAACGAACCACCGATATCGAGTGCGCTCGACCACGTGTAGTCGGCGCGCGCCGTGAAGGTCGGGATCTTGTTGCTCGTCGTGATGGGGTCGCCCAGCGCGTTCGTGCCCGTCTGCGTGACCGCGCCGTAGGTACGGTACTGCTCGTTGCCGACCATGAACTTGAAGGCCCACTGGCTGCTGTCGGGCGAGTAGTTCCAGCCCACGCCCACATAGCTGCCCGGATCCGAGAAGTCGTAGAGCAGGTTGTGCGTGAGGGTGAGCATCTGGTTCGACTGCTGCACCTCATAGCCGCCGAAGCTCGGCATGAGACCCGCCACGAACGTGCCCGTGGCGGTCACGGGCACCGTGATGACCGCCGTGTTCAGGATGTTGTCGCCGATGTCGCCGTGCTCGTTGGCCAGCAGCGTGATGCCGTTGCCCCGGTTGGGCATGAGCGTGATTTCGGCCGAAGGCGCCATCGGGCCGACACCGAAGGTCTTCTTGATGTCGAGGTAGAGGTCGCCGAACGTGCTGTTAAAGTAGTTATACGAACTTTCGTGGTTCGCGAACAGGAACGACGAGGTGCCGGGTGCGCGGTTGTAGATATAGGTCGGGTCGATATAGCCCGTGACCGAGAGGCCCGCAATCGGGCCGGTGTTGGCCGCGTCGGAGAGCGAGTCCACCTTCAGCTGCTGGCCCGCGATCTGCTGCTTCATCGCGTCGACTTCGTCGTTGGTCAGGTGAGCAGGCTGCTTGCCGTAGTCGGGCGAGGACATGTCCACTTCCTGCGCAGGCGCCGCCGCGGCAACCGTGGCACCCGTGCCGCTTGCGCTCTTCGCCGTTGCCTTCGCGCCCGTGTTCGACGTGGCAAGCTCGTTCTTGAGCGATTTCACCTCTTTTTGCAGCGCGTTGAGCTGCTGCTGCAGGGCCTTGATCTGATCGCTGGTCGAGTCCGCAAAAGCGAGCCCCGGCAGTGCCCCGGCCACCAGCAGGCAGATTAACTTCTTCCTCATTGAGTTGTCTCTTCCAGTCATTGTTGCAAAAGCCCCTGGACGGGGCAGGTCGTCCTCAGGTCGCCGTGCCACGCCCGAAGGAGCGGGTAGCTGTCGGCGCAATGGCACCCACGGGTGTGTCAGCCGGACCGGGCTGCACGAAGGCCATCTGCATGTCGCGCGCGCGCTTGCGTTCGCGGGCCGACATGATGAAGTTGGCCGCGATCACGCCAATCGTCACCGCGCTGATGAAGAGGGTGGCCAGTGCATTCATCTCCGGATTCAGACCGAGACGCACACGCGAGAACACCACGAGCGGCAGCGTCGTCGAGCCCGGGCCCGAGAGGAACGCGGAGAGCACGAGGTCGTCGATCGAAAGCGTGAACGAGAGCAGCCAGCCTGAGATGAGGGCCTGCGAGATCAGCGGCAGCGTGATCACGAAGAACACCTTGAAGGGCGTGGCGCCCAGATCGAGCGCGGCCTCTTCGAGCGACTTGTTCAGCTCCTTCACGCGCGACTGCACGATGATCGCTACGTACGAGACGCACAGCATCACGTGACCGATCCACATGGTCAGCACGCCACGGCCCTTCGGCCAGCCGAGGAACTGCTCCATCGCGACGAACAGCAGCAGCAGCGAGATGCCCTGGATGACTTCAGGAATCACGAGCGGCGCGTTGATCATGCCCGCGAACAGCGCGAAGCCCCGGAAGCGGCCCATGCGCGCGAGCACATAGCCGGCCCACGTGCCGATTGCAATCGACGCGAACGCCGTCATCAGGCCGATCTTCAGCGAGAGCCAGGCGGCGGTGAGGAGCTCGTCGTCCTGCAGCAGCGCGGCGTACCACTTCAGCGAGAAGCCCGACCAGACGGTCACGAGCTTCGATTCGTTGAACGAATACACCACGAGGCTGATGATCGGGATGTAGAGGAACAGGAAGCCGAGCGTGAGCACGCCCGTGGACAGGGTGCGGTTGGGCTTGATCATTTGCGGTCCTCCATTTCCTTGACCTGGTAGTGCTGGAAGAGGGCCATCGGCACGAGCAGCAGCACCACCATCGCGACCGTCACGGCCGATGCCATCGGCCAGTCCATGTTGTTGAAGAACTCGTCCCACATCACGCGGCCGATCATGAGCGTGTCCGCGCCGCCGAGCAACTCGGGAATCACGTACTCGCCCACCGCCGGGATGAACACGAGCAGGCTGCCGGCGATGATCCCGTTCTTCGAGAGCGGCAGCGTGATGCGCGTGAAGGCGACCCAGGGCTTGGCGCCCAGGTCATAGGCGGCTTCCAGCAGCGTGAGGTCCATCTTCACGAGGTGCGCGTAGAGCGGCATCACCATGAAGGGCAGGTACGAATAGACCATGCCGATATAGACGCCCGCGTCGCTGTGATAGAGGCGCAGCGGCGAGTGGATCAGGCCGATGGCGATGAGCGCGTGATTCAGCAGGCCGTCGTCCTTGAGGATGCCGATCCACGCGTAGACGCGGATCAGGAACGAGGTCCAGAACGGCAGCATCACGGCCATCATCAGTACGTTGCGCGTGGCGGGGTTCGAGCGCGCGATGTAGTAGGCGATGGGGTAGCCGATCAGCAGACAGAAGAAGGTGGAGACCGCGGCCATCTTCAGCGAGCTGATATAGGTGGCGACGTAGAGGCTGTCCTGCAGCAGGAACACGTAGTGGCCGAGCTGCAGCGCCAGGTGCACCATGCCGTCCTTCATCTCGACGAGGTTCGAGTAGGGCGGCACGGCCATCATCTGGTCGGCGAAGCTGATCTTGAGCACGAGCACGAACGGCACGGCAAAGAACAGCGTGAGCCACAGGAACGGAATCCCGATGACGGTGGTGCGGCCCGAAGGCACGAAGCGCGAGAGGAAGCGTGCGAAGGTGCCGCGCGAGGCGCGGCCATCGGAGGCGGCCGTGGTGGAAGGCAAAGAAGCACTCATGTCGGCATCTCCCTTATTGCGTGAGCACGACGCCGCTGGCGGGCGACCACGAGACATAGACGTCGTCGTTCCAGGCCGGCGCGCCCTCGTTCATGAGGTGCGAGCTGGAAAGGTTCGAGACGACCACCTTGCCGCCGGGCAGGCGCACGTGATAGAGCGAGTAGCTGCCCATGTAGGCCACGTCCTTGACCACGCCGCGTGCCCAGTTGTACGGCGCCGCGGGCTTCTCGCGCGTGACGTGCATGCGTTCGGGGCGCACGGAGATGCCCACCGGCATGCCGAGCGGCCCGGTGATGCCGTGGCTCACGTACATGCGCGTTTCGAGGTCCTCACTTTCGACGAAGATGTGATCGGGTTCGTCCTGGACCACTCGGCCTTCGAAAAGGTTGGTCGAGCCGATGAACTCGGCGGAGAAGCGGCTGTTGGGGAATTCGTAGACGCCGCTGGGCGAGCCGATCTGCACGATGCGGCCTTCGCTCATGACGGCGAGGCGGCTTGCCATCGTCATCGCCTCTTCCTGATCGTGCGTGACCATTACGCACGTGACATCGACCTTCTCGATGATGTTCACGAGTTCGAGCTGGGTCTTCTGGCGGATCTTCTTGTCGAGCGCGGACATCGGCTCGTCGAGGAGCAGCAGCTTGGGACGCTTGACGAGCGAGCGGGCAAGCGCGACGCGCTGCTGCTGGCCGCCCGAGAGCTGGTGCGGCTTGCGCTTGGCGTAGCGGCCCATCTGCACGAGGTTCAGCGCGTCGGCCACGCGCTCCTTGATCTCGTTCTTCGGCACGCCTTCCTGCTTGAGGCCGAACGCGACGTTCGATTCCACGCTCATGTGCGGGAAGAGCGCGTACGACTGGAACATCATGTTGACGGGGCGGCGATACGGGGGGAGCGTCGCGAGGTCTTCGCCATCGACGAAGATCTTGCCCGAGGTGGCGGTCTCGAAGCCGGCAAGCATGCGCAGCAGCGTGGACTTGCCGCAACCCGAGCTGCCAAGCAGTGCGAACAGTTCGTTCTTCGCGATGTTCAGGCTCACGTTGTTCACGGCGATACTGTCGCCGAACTTCTTGACGACGTTCTCGATGCGGACGAATTCGTCCCGGGACGGGGCGGCCGGCGAGCGCACGGCCTGTTGGGCATTGACTGAAGGCGTCGTTTTCATGATGTGACCATTCCTGCCTTACGGGGTTCAGGCGCAAGCAGTCCCACACGAAGCGCGCGGAGCGACTCGTGGAAGCGGGTCTTTCGACCGGAACTCAAAGGGGGCTGCCTGATTCGGGTTGTTACCGCGCCACGCGACCAGACGTCAAAACTGCGCGTGGTGTGCGGAGAGGTTTCGATCGAACCCTCGTCCGCGATGTCTCCTTTGTCTCGTCTTCAGGTTGATCAGTGCCCGGTCTTGAGCTGTGCCCAGAGGCGGTTTTCAAGGCGCTGGATCTCGAGCGGCTGAGACCGCAGCAACGTCATTTTCTTGATGGTCTCGTCGGACGGATAGATGTTCGGGTCCTGGGTGACCAGTGGCGTCACGAGCGGACGTGCGGCGGCGTTGGCGGTGGGATAGAACACTTCGTTCGTGATCTGCGCGTTGACCTTCGGGTCCTCGATGTAGTTGATCCACTTCATCGCCGCTTGCGGGTGCGGTGCGTCCTTCGGCACGGCCATCATGTCGAACCACAGCACGCCGCCTTCCTTCACGTTCGAGAACCGGATCGAATACGAACGCTTCGATTCTTCCGCGCGGCGGCGAGCGATGCCGGTGTCGCCCGAGTACGCAACGGCTACGCAGACGTCGTTGTTTGCCAGATCATTGATGTAGCCAGACGAATTGAACTGCGTGATGTACGGCCTGATCTTCTTCAGGACGTCGAACGCGTCCTGGTAGTCGGCCGGATTCGTGCTGTTCGGGTCCTTGTGCATGTACTGCAGGGTCGCTGCGAATACGTCGGCCGGCTGGTCGAGGAACGACACTCCGCATCCTTTGAGCTTCGAGAGATATTGCGGATCGAACACGAGCGCCCAGCTATCCACGGGTGCCTTGTCACCGAGTGCCTTCTTTACCGCCTGCTCGTTATAGGCGATGCCGTCGATACCATAAGCCCAGGGCACGCCGTATTGGTTGCCCGGGTCGGTATCCGCGATCATTTTCATGAGCGTGGGGTTGAGGTTCTTCAGATTGGGAATCTGCGACTTGTCGAGCTTCTGGTACACACCCGCCTGGATCTGCTTGGCCATGTAGTTCGATGACGGCACGACGATGTCGTAGCCCGAACTGCCCGCGAGCAGCTTGGCCTGGAGCGTGTCGTCGCTGTCGTAGTTATCGTACTTGACGTGCGTTCCCGTCTCTTTTTCGAAGTTCGGGATCGTATCCTTTGCGATGTAGTCGGACCAGTTATAGACGTTCAAGACACTGTCGGCGGCTTGCGCAGACTGGCTCGAAGTCACTGAAAAGCTCGCGGCCAGAGCAGTCGCGGCCACGGCGGTCGCGCGTCGAAGATGATAAAGATTCATGTGGGTTTTCCCTGGGAATAATGTTCGGACGGAGCACCGCCGCAGGCACGCGCTAGATGCCACCGCCCATTGAGTACGTGTGTAGCGAAACAGCCGCCGGTCAGGCCGCGAATGAAGGCGCCGATTGCGGCAATCGCTTTTTCAGTGTGATCGTGAACGCGCTCAGCCGGACTGGTGCGGGGAAGCGGCTGGGGGCCGAGCGGCCGGAGGTGTCGAGCCCGCCAGGCCGTTGGCCGGACAATCCAATGGATCTCGCGTGTTGCGATCGGCCAGGAAGAAGTTCGGAGTCGAATGTCTCGACTCGCGCAAAGCTGCGTGCAACCATTGTCTCCATCTCCTTCGGAACACCGTGTCTGTGCATGTCACGCGGCACGGCGTCGAATTCTTTTCGTGTTGCAGCACTCTATTGCAGATCCAAGGTCGTAAATATACGAAGTTCGAGACGTTCACATCGCTGCCGAGCAATGTAAGCTATTGTTCATGTTATGAATTTTCAATGGACTGCATCGTGGCGCTCGCGATCCTGATACCCGCTAATCCTGGCTCCGCGCCATCGCCCCTTTCGCGTTGGGTCTTGCCGCTGCTCATTACATGAGGCGAGCTGCTCTCGCAAGCTGGGATTGCCCAACTGGAATCGGAAATTATTTTCGATTAGGCTCAGACTCCGCCCGGGCGGTTGCCGAATCGGCTCGACCGCAAGGCGACATTGAGTGCCACCGCGTCAGGCCGGGCGAGCTGCGCAGCTCATGCGCCGGCACGTGGCGCCGCGATCCAGGCAACCCGATTACGCATGCACCTTCCTTCCACCACAGCGTTGAAAGCACTCGACGCTATCGCAAGACACGGCTCCATCTCCCGGGCAGCGGCTGAGCTCTACCTGACAAGAAGTGCGGTGAGCCATCAAATCGACAGTCTCGAGCGAAGTCTCGGCTTCGCCGTGCTGGAAAAGGTGGGCCGCGGCATCGCGCTCACGTATCGCGGCGAGCGCTATATGCTCGAGGCGCGCCGGGCCTTGTCGATACTCGAAGAGGCGGCGCGGCGCAATGCCAACGGCGCCGTCGCGGGGCGGCTGCGCGTGAGCTGCATGGCTGGCTTTGCGGTCTATTGGCTGTGCCAGCATTTGAGCGCGTTTCATCGCGCCTATCCCGACGTGGAGCTGAGCATTGCCACGCCCCAGAAGGGCGACGAGGTGAACGCGCGCGACGCCGACCTGTTCGTGACCTACGGCACCGGGAAATGGCCGGGCTTCACCGTCGAGCCGATCACGTCGCTGTCGTTTTTCCCCGTCTGCAGCCCAACCTTGCTCAACGCGCGCGGCAGCCGCTTGAGGCCCGAGGATCTCGCCGACACGCTGCTGCTGCACATGAGCAATCACGACGACTGGCTGCTGTGGCTCGCCGGCGCGGGCTTGCAGGCGATCGACGGCCGCCGTGGCATCGTTTTCTCCGATGCGCCGTTCGCCCAGCAAGCCGCCATTTCCGGGCAGGGCATCGCGATCGGCGACACGCTGCTGAGCGGCGACGCGCTCGCGCGCGGCCTGCTGGTGCGGCCCTTCGACGTCGCGATCGAGTCGCAGCGCGGCTACTACCTCGTATGCACACCGGAGCGCGCCGAGCGCCCCGACGTACGTGCGTTCAGCGACTGGCTGCACGGCGAACTGGGCGCTTCGCTGCGCTCGTGGGCCGCGCCCGTACGCCACCATCCCTAGCGCTTCGCGCATCTCCCCGGCAGCGTCGTTCCCCATTGCCGATAGGGCAGAAATTTCGAGGGTATTACCGGATCGACCGGGGCTTCGGGGTGCGTTAACGCCTAGAAAGGTGAAAAAAATTGACCTGTTGCGTTTAATTTCCGAAATTGTTGTTCCGAAAATCGTCATGTAAATTCGTCGCACATTGACGCCAGCGACGCATAGAAACGGCGACGTTTTGATAAAAGAGGTTGCAGTGGACAGGCAAACACAGAACCAGTTGTGCGCCCGGAATATCACCAAGCGCTATGGCGCATTTCTCGCGCTCGACGATATTTCTCTCGACATTCAAAAGGGCGAGTTCCTGACTTTGCTCGGCCCGTCCGGCTCCGGCAAGACCACCTTGCTGATGACGCTGGCGGGCTTCGTCGAGCCGAGCGCCGGCCAGTTGCTGGAGTACGGCGTCGACATCACGCGCCGCGCGCCCGAGCAGCGCAACTTCGGCATGGTGTTCCAGGGCTATGCGCTTTTTCCGCACATGACGGTGTTCGACAACGTGGCGTTCGGCCTGCGCATCCGCAAGGTCGATGCGGCCGCACGCAAGGCGCGCGTGATGCAAATGCTGGAGACGGTCGGGCTCGCGGCGCATGCGCACAAGCGGCCGCATCAGCTCTCGGGCGGGCAGCAGCAGCGCGTGGCGATTGCGCGTGCGCTCGTGTTCGAGCCGGACGTGCTGCTGCTCGACGAGCCGCTTTCGGCGCTCGACCGCAACATGCGCGAGCAACTGCAGGCCGAGCTCAAGCGCATTCACAAGCAGGTCGGCACCACCTTCGTGTTCGTGACGCACGATCAGGAGGAGGCGCTCGCGCTGTCCACGCGCATCGCCATCTTCAACAAGGGCCGGCTCGCGCAAGTGGACGCGCCCGAGCACATCTATGCGCGTCCGGCGAGCCGCTTCGTGGGCGAATTCCTCGGCAAGATGAATATTTTCGCGCTCGACTCGCATGGCCACGACGGCGATCTGGTCGCCGGCCGTCACGGCGCGCTCACGCTGCGCGCGAAAACCGCAGCCGCGCCGGCGGCCGGCGCGAAGGTGCTGGCCGTGCGCCCCGAGCACATGACGCTGCATGTCGAGGCGCCGCCGCCGTGCCACCGCAATCTCGTGCCAGGCACGCTCGTCGAGCGCACCTATTGTGGCTCGCGCATGGCGCTGGTCGTGCGTGCCGCGAACGGCGGCGCGTCCAGCGCGACCACCGTGATCGACGTGCCCGTGGAGCATCCCGTGCGCAGCCTCGGCGATACCGCGCCCGTGTGGCTGAGCTGGTGTCCGACGAACAGCATCCTGCTCGATGCCTGAAGCAATCGAGCAGGCCCAACCTCACCCAAACGCCTTCTATCCGACTACGGAGTGTTGAATGGATCACCGTCATCAACGCGACAGCATCGAAATCCTCCTCGAACAAGCCCAGGCGGGCAAAGTCAGCCGGCGCAGCTTCGTCAAGGCGATGGCCATGCTGGCCGCGCTGCCCGCCGCGATGCGCGCCGGAGTGACTTTCGCTCAGGGCAAGCAACTCGTGGTCGTCAACTGGGGCGGCGATGCGATCGATGCGTACCGGAAGGCGTGGACCGACGAGTTCGGGCGCAAGACCGGCATTCCCGTCAAGATCGACGGCAGCGGCCCCACCGACGGCGCGATCCGCACTCAGGCGGCGAGCGGCCATCCGAGCTGGGACGTGGTCGACGCGGAGCCGTTCACCTCGCTCACGCTCGGCCGCGCGGGCATCTGCCAGCCGCTCGACTACGGCATCATCGACAAGAACAAGGTGGCGCCGGGCTTCGCGCAGGAATATGGCGTGGCCAGCTACCTGTATAGCTACGTCATCGCGTGGGACAGCCAGCGCTTCGGCTCGAAGGGGCCGCGCACGTGGGCCGACTTCTGGAACGTGCAGGCCTTTCCCGGCAAGCGCACGCTCTACAAGTGGATGAACGGCATGCTGGAGGCCGCGCTGCTGGCCGATGGCGTCGCGCCTTCCGCGCTTTATCCGCTCGATGTCCCGCGCGCGCTGCGCAAGCTCGACGAGCTCAAGCCCCATGTGATCGGCTACTGGGGGGCGGGCGCGGAAAGCCAGCAGTTCATGGTGAACGGCGACGCGTCCGTGGGCGCGATCTGGAACACGCGCGCCATGCTGCTCGAAGAGGACACCGATGGCCGTATCAAATGGGGCTACGACAATGCGTTCGTGACGCCGAGCACCTGGGCGGTGCTGAAAAACAATCCGGGCGGGGCGCCGGCCGCGATGCAGTTCATCGCCTATGCGCAGGATCCGAAGACACAGGTGGAGCTCTTCAAGCTGACCAACAACAGCCCCGCCAATCCCGCTGCGCAGGCGCTGATTCCGACGAACCTGCGCGCGCGCAACTGCGCGACGCCGGAGAACCTGGCCAGACAGATTCGCCTGAATATCGAGTGGTACGCCGACCATTACGCTGCGGCGCTCGAGCAATATCTCAAACATATCGCGCGCTGAGCGTCCGACGAGCATGAGTCTGACCTGTTCTTCCAGTGTAAAGCGCGCGCTCCTGATCGTGCCGCTGCCGGTGTTCCTGCTGCTGCTCTACGGGCTGCCGCTGGCGGGGGTGATCGGATGGAGCGTCACGTTGCCGGTTCCCGGGCTCGATCAGTACCGCCAGGTCGTCAGCGATGCATCGATCCGCGAGGTCATGGTGCGCACGCTCCGGCTGTGCATGACGACCACCGTTGTCGCAGTCGCCATTGCCTACCTGCTGTCGTACTGCTGGGTCTTCGCCTCGCGGCCGTGGCAGCGCGTGGTGGAGATCGCGGTGTTCGTGCCGATGTGGATCTCCGTGCTGGTGCGCGCGTTCGGCTGGCTCATCGCGCTCGGCAGTGACGGCGTCGTGAACGGCCTCCTGATGCACCTGGGCCTGATAAGCGAGCCGCTGCAGATGACGCGCAACGAGTTCGGCGTCGTGATCGGCATGGTGCATTTGATGGTGCCGTTCGCGGTCTTCCCGCTGGCCTCCAGCATGCGCCAGGTGGACCGGCGCACGCTGCTCGCCGCGCGCGGCATGGGCGCGAATGGCCTGCGCACGTTCTGGGCCGTGCTCGTGCCGCAGACCTTGCCGGGCATCCTGGGCGCGTTTCTGATCGTGTTTGTCTTCTGCCTGGGCTTCTTCATCACGCCCGCGATTCTTGGAGGCGGCCAGACCACGATGATTGCGGAGTATGTGTACCTGCAGATGTTCCAGACCAACAACTGGGGATTGGGCGCGGCGCTAAGCGTGTCGTTGCTGGCGTTCATCGGCGTGCTGGCCGCGCTGATGATGCGTGCGACGCGTTCCAACAGGCTGGTGAATTGATATGGATAACCAACAGACTGGTTCAATCAGCCGCGTGCTGAGCGTGGCAACCATCGGCTTCCTGATGTTTCCGCTGCTGGCCGTGATTCCGGTGTCGTTCACGTCGAAGCGTTATCTTTCGATGCCCGACGGCCACTGGTCGCTGCGCCACTACAAGGCGCTGTTCGAAAGCAGCGACTGGATGTCGAGCATCGGCCAGAGCGCGCTGGTGGCCGTCGTGGCAAGCGTGATCGCGCTCGTGCTGGCCGTCGCCTTCAGCGTGGGCGTGTGGTATCTGCGCTCGCGCATCGTGAGCGCGGTCGTGGCGCTCGTGCTCGTGCCGATGGTGGTGCCGCCGATCATCTCGGCCATGGTGCTGTACTTCATGGAGACGAAGGTCGGCTCCTGGCTGCCCTCGCTCGGGTACGACACCTTGCCCGGCGTGATCGTCGCGCATGTGATCATGATCGTGCCGTACTGCGTCGTGACCATGATGGTGGCGCTCTCGCAGCTGGACCGGCGCATCGAGCTGGCCGCCCGCAATCTGGGCGCGAATCTCGTGCAGACCACGTTTCTCGTCGTGTTGCCTAACCTGAAGATGGCCATGGCGTCCACGTTCCTGCTCGGTCTCGCGCTGTCGTGGGAAGAGATCTCGGTCACGCTGTTCGTGACCAGCGTGAATGTGAACACGGTGCCGCGCCATATCTGGACGGAGCTGCGCGACAACATCAGCCCGAGCGTCGCCGCCATCTCCGTGCTGCTGCTGGCGATCACCACCGTCGTGCTCGTCGCGCGCATGGCCTTGCAGCACGCCGGCGAGCGGCGCCGGGCCGAACACTGAGGTAGCAGGGACCGTCGCAAGGCGGTCAAAAGCACTAACTTTAATAAGGAATCCAAATCATGACGTTCAATCTGCGTAATCGCCGTGAAGAAGGCAACACCCCCGCGCTCGACAACTGGGGCGCCAACAGCGACTACGGCGTGCTGCGCGACATCCTGCTCGGCCCGGTCGAAAACTATCGCTGGCTGGAAACGAGCTCGCTGTCCAAGAAGAGCCTGCGCGACGGCCTGCGCTTCGACGCGGACGTTGCCCGGCGCCAGCACGCGGAAATGGTGGACGCCTACCACAGCGCCGGCGTCAAGGTGCACTTTCACGCGGCGGATCCCGCGCTCCCGTATCAGGTCTTCGCGCGCGACTCGTCGGTCATGACGCCGTTCGGCGCGGTCATCACGAACATGGCGCAATGGTGGCGCCGCGGCGAGAACTTCCGCGCCATCGAAACGTATCAGCGCCTTGGCATCCCCATTTACGACTACGTCACGGCGGGCACCTTCGAGGGTGGCGACTTCGACATTATCGAGCCCGGTTGCGTGCTGATTGGCTGGGAAGGCGTGGAAGGGCGCTCGCAAGAGGAAGGCGCGCGCCAGCTCAAGGGCTGGTTCGAGAAGGAGGGCTGGGAAGTGCGCCTGTCCAGCATCGATCCGTACTATGTGCACATCGACCTCATGGTCGTCATGCTCGCGCCTAAGCTTGCGGCCGTTTGTATCGAAACGACCGAGCCGGACGTCGTGAGCTGGTTGCGCGGCAAGGGCATCGAGATCATCGAAGTGCCGTTCAAGGACACGATGAAGCTCGGTTGCAACGTGGTGGCGCTCGGCAATGACCGCGTGCTCCTGCCCAACAGCAGTCATTTCCTCAAGGACCGCCTGAAGGCGCTGGGCTTCACGGTCTACGACCCGGAAATCGACATGATCGCCAATGGTGGCGGTGGGGTGCACTGCATGTGCCAGCCACTGCGTCGCGATCCGGTCTGAGCGCCGCACGCCGCATCAATTCATTGCAACACACCTGGAGTCTGTCTTGATCACTTGCGCTGAAGCGCTCGTTCGCCTGCTGGAAGGCTATGGCGTCGACACCCTGTTCGGCATCCCCGGCGTGCATACGGTGCCCCTGTACCGGGCGCTGGCCGGCAGCCGGCTCAAGCACGTCACGCCGCGCCACGAGCAAGGCGCCGGCTTCATGGCCGACGGCTATGCGCGCGTCGCGCGGCGGCCGGGCGTATGTTTCATCATCACCGGTCCGGGGATGACGAATATCGCCACCGCGATGGGGCAAGCCTATGCAGACTCCATTCCGATGCTGGTCATCTCCAGCGTCAATCGTCGCGAGCACCTGCGCCTCGGCCACGGCCGGCTGCACGAACTGCCCGACCAGCGCGCCCTGGTGGCCGGCGTTAGCGCGTTCAGTCATACGCTGAACCGGCCCGACGAGTTGCCGGAGGTGCTGGCCCGGGCCTTCGCGGTGTTCGGCTGTGCGCGGCCACGCCCGGTGCACATCGAGATTCCGCTCGATGTGCTCGACGCCGACGCGTCACATGTCGATTTGACGCCGCGCGCCATTCCGGCCGCGCCGAGCGCGCCGCTGGCCGTGCTCGACGCGTTGCGCGCGCGGCTAGCTGCCTCGCGCCGGCGCGTGCTGCTGGCGGGCGGCGGGGCGGTGGGCGCGGGGCCGCTCGTGCAGGCGCTGGCCGAACGCCTCGGCGCGCCGGTGGCGTTGACGGTCAACGCGCGCGGCCTGTTGCCGCCCGATCATCCGTTGCTGCTTGACGGCGTGCAGTCGTTCGACGAGGGGCGGCAGCTCTTCGACGAGGCCGATCTGGTCGTCGCCATCGGCACGGAGCTGGGCGAGACCGACTACGACTTCTTCGGCAAAGGGCCGCACAAGCTGCGCGCGCCGCTCGTGCGCATCGACATCGATCCGTTCCAGGCGCTAGGGGCGCATCCCGCCGCGCTCCCGGTCGTCGGCGACGCCCGCGCGGTGCTGCACGACTTGCTCGCGACATCGTTCGATGTGCAAACCGATCTGGAATGGGCGCACCGGCGCGTGGCGCAGGTGAATGCCGCCGTGCGGGCCCACGCGCGGGAGCAGGACCGGCGCTTCGACGCGCTGCTCACGGTCATTCGCGATGCGGCTCCCGATACCATTGTCGCCGGCGATTCGACGCAGCCGGTCTATCGCGGCGCCATTGCCTACCGGGCCACGGCTAGCGCATCGTGGTTCAACTCGTCGACGGGCTACGGCACGCTCGGCTACGGCTTGCCGGCGGCGATCGGCGCCAAGCTCGCGCAGCCCGCGAGGCCCGTCGTCGCGCTGGTCGGCGACGGCGGCGTGCAGTTCAGCGTGGGCGAGCTGGCCTGCGCGCGCGAGGCGCGCGCGGGCATCGCGGTCGTCGTCTGGAACAGCCGGGGCTATCAGGAGATTCGCGACGCGATGTGCCGCGCGGACGTGCCGCCGCTCGGCGTCGATGTCGAGCCGCCGGACTTCAGGGCGCTTGCTGCCGCTTACGACATTGCGTATTGCGCGCCGGCGAATCTGGCGGAGCTGCGCGCATTGCTGGCCGAACAGCACGGCAAGACGACGCCGGGCCTGCTCGAAATCGATGCCTCGCGTTTCAGTTGGGAGGCGCAATGATGGCGCGCGACGACGCCACGCTGATCGAGGCGCTGACGCACATTGCCGGCAGGGAGGGCGTGCGCGTGGGCGAGCAGGTGAAGCTGCTCGATCATGGCTATCACACGGAGAATCTCGCGGCACGCATCATGGTTTCGCCCGCCGACACGCAGCAACTCGCCGCCGTGGTCCAATGCTGCGCGGCACAGGGGCGCTCGCTCGTGCCGCAAGGCGGGCTCACCGGGCTCGTGGGGGCGAGCGCATCGCGCCCCGAGGATGTGATCGTTTCGCTGCGCCGCATGAACCGGATCGTGGCGCTCGATCGCGAGAGCATGACGATCACGGTGCAGGCAGGGGTGACGCTCGCGCAGATCAACGAGGCGGCGCGCGAGGCGGGGCTCGAATTCGGCGTCGATCTGGCTTCGCGCGACGGCGCGACGGTGGGCGGGCTGATCTCGCACAACGCCGGCGGCCTGCGCGCGTTCCGCCACGGCATGACGCGCCAGCAAGTGCTGGGTCTCGAAGCCGTGCTCGCAGACGGCACCGTGTTTCGCGACCTGAACGCGCTGACCAAGAACAACACGGGTTACGACCTGAAGCAGCTTTTCATCGGCGCGGAGGGGACGCTCGGCATCGTGAGCTGCGCGGTGCTGCGGCTCGTGCCGCAGCAGCGGGCCGCAGCGACGGCCTTGCTGGGCCTCGCCGACCTGCGTGCCGGACTCGAAATCGTGCGGCGCCTGCGGCACGCGCACTACGACCGCCTGCTCGCGGTGGAAGTGCTCTGGGCGGACTATGCGGCGTGCGTGCGCGACGCCCACCCGGAGCTGGCGAACCTCGTGTTCGAAGATTGCCCGTTGAGTCTCGTGGTGGAAGTCGCGCACGACGACGCCATCGACATGGCGCAGCAACTCGAAACGTTGCTGGAGTCCGCGTTGGAAGACGGCCTCCTCGAAGACTGCATCGTCGCGAGCAGCGGCACGCAGCGCGAGCGCATCTGGTTGCTGCGCGAGGATTCGGATGCGGTCGCGCATCAGGGCGCCCATCAGCTTTCGTTCGACGTGGCGCTGCCGGTTCCCGCGCTGGACGGCTACGTGCGCGACTTGCAGGCGGCATTCCGGTCGTTCGACGCGTCGATCAAGCTCTTCGTCTTCGGTCATCTGATGGACGGCAACTTGCACATCATGCTGGCAGCGGATACGCCGCTGCACGACCGCTATGCCGATATCGAAGCGCTGATCTACGAGCCGCTCGCGGCAGTGGGCGGCGCCCTCTCCGCAGAGCATGGCATTGGGGTCGAGAAGAAGGCCGCGCTCGCTCGCTACGGCGACCCGCAGCGCCTCGCGTTGATGGGCGCCGTGCGCTCGCTGCTCGACGCGAAGCGAACGCTCAACCCGGGCAAGGTGGTTGACTGAGTAGTCGAAGAAGTCAATAAAAATGGGCATCCATGATGTTATCGCTGACTGGCATGCCCGCCCAGCTAATTTCGGAGACCTGAATGACAACGAAAATGTTCTACGTGGCGCTTGGCACGCTTGGTACGCTGGTCGGTTCGCTCTCGGGGGGAACGGCCGCGTTCGCCCAGAACTCGGTGACGCTGTACGGGAAGATCGACACCGGCATCACTTACGTGTCGAACGAAGGCGGCTCGGCGAATTACCGCGCCGACGACAGCAAGATGTACGGCAACCGCTGGGGCCTGCTGGGCAGCGAGGACCTGGGCGGCGGCCTGAAGGCCGTGTTCAGGCTGGAGAACGGGTTTGCGCTCAACACGGGCCAGCTCAAGCAGGGTGGCGCGGAGTTTGGCCGCCAGGCCTACGTCGGGCTGTCGAGCGATTTCGGCACGCTGCTGTTCGGCAACCAGTATGACTTCACGAACGATTTCATCCTGCAGTACAACGTGAGCGCATACGCCACGGGCTACTCGATCCACCAGGGCGACTTCGACCGTGTAGGCGGCGACCGGCTGCAGAACGCCGTCAAGTACACGAGCCCCGACCTCAAGGGCCTGAGTTTTGGCGGCATGTACTCGTTCAGCAATCGCGCGGGCGACTTCCACAACGGCAGTTCATGGAGCGCCGGCGTCAACTACGCGCACGGCCCGTTCGCGGCGTCGGTGGCCTACACGCGCCTGAACCAGCCGAGCGGGCTGGCGGCGCTCGATCCCTATGGCGCAATCGGCGTGACGACCTTCCTCGGCCAGACCGTCGCCACGCGTGATCCCGTCACGGGCGCGGTGACCGACCTGTACGCCAGCACGCCGTTCAACGTGGACAGCCAGGGCACGCTCGGCGTGGGCGCGAGCTACACGCTCGGCAAGCTGATGCTGATGGGCAACTTCACCGACACCACGTTCAAGGGGTACGGCCAGAGCTCGTCGATGAAGGTGTACGAGGCGGGTGGCGTCTACAACTTCACGGAAGCGCTATTCGGCGTGCTGGGATACCAGTACACCACCTTCGAGGGACACCACTGGAACTCGATATCGGCGGGCGCGACCTATGCGCTGTCCAAGCGGACCTCCGTCTATGCGGGCGCGGACTTCCTCGTTGCGTCCTCGGGCGTGGATGCCAATATCGGCTATAACTTCACGCCCTCGAGCAGCCAGCACCAGAGCATGGCGCGCATCGGCATGTTCCATTCTTTCTGAGGTCAACGATGAGTAGTGCGATTGAAAGGGACTGGCGCGCGCTCGCGCAATCCCTGCGCATCGACGGGCGTGCGTTCATTGACGGCAAACGCGTGGACGCGCACGACGGCGCGGTTTTCGCCGACGTTTCGCCAGCGGACTCGCGCGTGCTGGCCCACGTGAGCGCCTGCTCGGAGCGCGACGTTCAACTGGCGATCGCCGTGGCCCGCCGCTGCTTCGACTCGGGTGTGTGGGCGGACGCGAGCGGGCGGGAGCGCAAAGCCGTTTTGCAACGCTGGGCGCAACTCGTGAGGGAGAGCGCCGACGAACTGGCGCTGCTGGAAACCCTCGACGTCGGCAAGCCCATTGCCGACACGACGGCGATCGACGTGCCCGGCACGATCTATTGCCTCGAATGGTTTGCCGAGCTGGCGGACAAGCGTGTCGACGAGCTCGTCCAGATCGACAAGACCCAACTGGGCTACGTCACCCGCGAGCCGGTGGGTGTCGTCGCCGCCATCGTGCCGTGGAATTTTCCGCTCCAGATGGCCATGTGGAAAATCGCCCCGGCGCTGGCAGCCGGCAACAGCGTAGTGCTCAAGCCTTCGGAGAAGTCGCCGCTCACGGCATTGCGCATTGCCGATCTCGCGAGAGCCGCCGGCTTGCCGGACGGCGTGCTCAATGTGCTGCCCGGCGACGGCGCGGTCGGCCAAATGCTGGCGCTCCATGAGGACGTCGACTGCGTGGCGTTCACGGGGTCGACCGCCGTGGGCAAGCGCGTGATGGAATGCGCCGCGCGCTCCAATCTGAAGC
The DNA here is from genome assembly GCF_004524855.1 of Paraburkholderia pallida. Classification (NCBI taxonomy): domain Bacteria; kingdom Pseudomonadati; phylum Pseudomonadota; class Betaproteobacteria; order Burkholderiales; family Burkholderiaceae; genus Paraburkholderia; species Paraburkholderia pallida. The sequence continues at coordinate 239,816 of NZ_CP038149.1, forward strand.
GCGTCTGGCTCGAGCTCGGCGGCAAGTCGCCGTTCATCGTCATGCCCGATTGTCCCGATATCGGCCACGCGGCGCGCAGCGCGGCAGCCGCCATCTTCTACAACGCGGGCCAGATATGTACCGCGGCATCGAGATTGTTGATCCACACGGACATTTACGACGTGTTCATGCAGGCGATGGTGGACGAGGCGAGGCGCTTCGTGCCGGGTGACCCGCTCGATATTGGCACCACGATGGGCGCGATCGTCGACGAGCAGCATTTGCGCCGGGTGCTCGGCTATATCGACGTGGGGCGCACAGAGGCCCGCTTGCGTTGCGGAGGGCGACGCGTCAGGGAGTCGAGCGGCGGCTTGTTCATCGAGCCGACGATTTTCGAGCGTCCGGCCGCAACGGCCCGCATAGCGCGGGAAGAGATTTTCGGCCCGGTTTTGACGGTCTTTCCGTTCGATCACTTCGACGAGGCGATTGCGCTTGCCAACAGCAGCGACTATGGCCTGGGCGCATCGGTCTGGACCAGCAACCTGCGCCTCGCGCACGAAGCGTCGCGACGGTTGCGCGCGGGCATGGTCTGGGTGAACGGTCACGACGACAGCGGGGACATGAACATGCCCTTCGGAGGCATTGCGCAGTCGGGAAACGGGCGAGACAATTCCGTCCACGCTCTTGAAAAATACACCGAGCTCAAGTCGACCCTCCTGCGTCTCGGTTGATCCCATTCCCAGAAACTCAAGTCCCTGAAGCCACTATGCCTACGCTCGCGTCCGCCTCCTGCATCGACGATCTCCGCGAAATTGCACGCCGTAATCTGCCGCGCGTCGTGTTCGATTTCGTCGATGGCGGCGCGGGAGACGAGTTCGTCCTGAGGGAGAACAGGGCGAGCCTGCGCGACGTTGCGCTGGTCCCCCATGCGTTGCGCGACGTTTCGAAAGTGGATACTTCGGTAGACCTGTTTGGCAAGCGCTATGCGTTGCCTTTCGGCGTGGCGCCTACCGGCATGAGCGGGCTCGTGTGGCCGGAGGCGGAACGGCTCGTTGCGGAGACAGCGCGCGAGATGGGCTTGCCGTTCATACTGAGCACCGTGGCGAGTTGCCCGATGGAGGAGATTGGCGCGATCTGTGGCGATCTCGGCTGGTTTCAGCTTTATGCGTCGCGCAACCGCGCCACCGACCTCGACCTCATTGCCCGCGCGAAAGCGAGTGGCTTCGGCGCGCTGGTCATCACGATCGATCTCGCGTTTGCCGGTATCCGGCGCCGCGACATTCGCAACGGCCTGGCGCTGCCGCTCAGGCCCAATGCCCGAATGTGCATGGACGTGCTCCGGCATCCGGGCTGGCTGCTTCGCTACTGGAGCGGCGGCGGCATTCGCTTGCCGAATCTCGAGCCGTACTATGGCGGCGGCGTATCGATGATGGCGCAACTGGACGCGCAAACCGATCCGGCGTTCGACTGGGGCTCGCTGGGCGAGATCCGGCGGCTTTGGGATGGGCCGCTTGTGGTGAAGGGCGTGCTGGGTGCGCAGGACGCCAAACGCGCGAAGGAATTGGGCGTGGACGGCATCATCGTTTCCAATCATGGTGGGAGGCAGCTGGATTGCTGCGCGGCTTCGGTCGATGCGTTGCCGGAGATTGTCGATGCCGTTGGAGATGCGCTCACGGTCATGATGGACGGTGGCATTCGCAGTGGGGAGGATGTGAGCCGGGCGCTCGCGGTGGGGGCGAGGGCCGTGTTTGCTGGCAGGCCTGGGCTGTATGGCGCCGCGGCGGGCGGAAAGGGCGGGATTGGTTGTGCTTTCAAGCTTCTGGCTACGGAGCTTGCCACGACGATGGCGTTGCTCGGTTGCCGTGATCTCACTGAACTGGCGTCAGTGGAGGTGCGGCGTAATCGCAATTTGCCAGTGTTGGCAAGGATGTGATTTCGTTTGCTGTACGGGGCGCCCGTACGGTGCGCTTATTTTCGTATTTGATCCTGTCGGCGCGTTGGCCTTAACTTGTATTCGCGGCGGGCCGCAGGCGTTGCCCCTGTGCGGGGCGGCACCTACTTTTCTTTGCAGCGGCAAAGAAAAGTAGGCAAAAGAAAGCCGCTCAAACCGCTAGTGTGACGCAGTTCACCACTGCCCTGTATATCGGAGTGGCTCCGGGGCGTCTGTCGCCACGCGACGTATAGCGGAGTGACTAAGGGCTCATCCATCCGGCGGCGCTTCGCGCGCCGCGGGGCATAACAAAAACCGTTGGGATATACACGTATTCGTGGAACTCCCGAGTATTTATTGGGAGCACTCTCGTGTATCAGTAGGACTCCAGCATATTCGCTCGCACGGAACCATTCCTTCGCAATCTCCGATTTGCCCGGCAGAACTTCGCGTATTCGCCACGCAGCCCGCCCGGTTTTCCATGCAGACCCTTCCGCCCGCGCTTAGCGCGTGGCGGGAAGAATGAGTCCCTTGTCACTAACATGGAATGTGCGAGGAGACGGATGCCCCGGAGCCGCTCCGATGGACAGGGCAGTGGTGGACTGCGTCACACTGGCGGTGTGAGCCGCTTTCTTTTGCCTACTTTTCTTTGCGGCTGCAAAGAAAAGTAGGTGCCGCCCCGCACAGGGGCAACGCCTGCGGCCCGCCGCGAAACCAAGTTAAGGCCAACGGCCTAATAACCCGCGCGCAAAGCGCCCCAATCACAATTTGGGATGGCACTCAAACCTGACAACAGAGTCCTGCTGCTCGAACGCCTGAAAACCCTGCATTTGTTCCGCAGCGAAACTCGTCTGCATCCCAAGGCTCTCACAGTGCTCATTAGCTTTGGCCATCGCGGTCCTGCGAGCGCGCGCCCACGCAAGCTGCCCGCCAGTGGCGCTAGCCGACACCATAAGCGTGCCATGCTGATCCACCGAGGTGACATCGGTGGCCGAAGCACAACCCACCAACATCGCGCAAAGCGCCACAACCGAACCGATCGCCCGAAGCGGCGATACCACCGCCGCCCCTCGTGCATTAGCCGCGATCATGAATAGTACCGCTTCACGTCACGCCGTCCCAACGCCGAACGGGATTCCATCGCGGTACGCCATTGCGCATGCTGCACGATCTTCTGGCTGGTAATCCGGCCCGCCGCACGCTGGATTTTCTTCGCGGCGCCAAGCAGCCGCTCCTCGCGCCGGCTGTGCGCCCAAGCGCGCGCCGCAAACCATCCAACGATCGTCCAGCCCAGCAACACATTGACCAACGTGATCGCCAAAGCATCGTGATGCCCGCGCGCGTCAGCTTCGATTGACGGAATCAAATACAGGCTCATCGCGGCAATGACCGCGGCCCCTTCGAGAATTTCCTTCATGGCACCCTCTCATGTAAGCAGTCCGGCACCGCCGCAAAGCAACGATCGCCGTAACACAGTGGAGGGAATTTTAGGCGCTATCTATTGAAGAACAATGCTAATAGAACGAATTCTGCGTTGCGCCCACGTAAACAATCGACGCGTCACCCCGGGATGATCGACAACGCGCCGGAGCCCCGTCTGGCGGGATTTTCAAGGAATCGCGGCGGATTCCGCAGACCATTTCGTCGTGGTTGCTGAAAAAGAGGCTCGCTTGCGGGGTGAAACTGCCGGAACCGCGCAGGTATGGGTTTCCCAGCCCGAAGATTGCCGCATTGCCGTCGCCGCGGTCTCGGGAACACGACGGGAAACCCGTTACCATGTGCCCACCACGTCACGAGGTGCGCGCCATGAACAGCCCATCTGGTTTTCCCATTCTTCACAAGGATGGCGATTCGTACTTCGACTACCTCATTGCGGGAACCCTGTTCGAGGTTCGGGTGGCAGGTGAGTGTCTGGTCGATGTCTTTGGCTCCGAAGGCGACCCGGCTAGCGATGAGGCCGCGCTTCTGGACAACCTTCAGGAGATTGTCGACGTGGCAACCCGGAAGGTTCAGGCTGGCGCCAAGTCGCCCGTTCAGGTGCTGGGCTCCGACTTCTGATCGCCGCGTTCTACGTCGCTCACGCACCGAGCAATCCCCGCGCCAGTTCAACCTTGGCGTCAATTATTAGTTGTCCAGAGATCTTGGCGCTTCGCGAGAAGCTTTAATCCTCTGCCTTGATTGATCCTCTCAATCCGCAGACGGCCGCCGCACATACGTCGGCGGCAGCGCCACATCGTCGAGCGCCTCACAAAAGCTCTCGCGCAGTGCACGCGCGGCGGGGTTGAGCGAGCGTCCGGTCAGCTCGACGAAGCCCACCGCGCGCTCGATGCGCGGCGCGTCGAGCGGAATGAAGCGCAGCGTCTCGCGATGCCGCTGCTGCGCGAGCCAGGGCAGCACCGTAAGCCCCACACCGCCTTCGACGGCCGAAAGCAGCGTGGTCGTATTGGCGATGAAGATATCGTCCTGTCCGTCCGCGGCACGCCGCACCGGTTCGGGCAACGCACGCAGCGTGCCATTGCCGATCAGCCGGTAGCCTGACAAATCCTTCCATTCCACGCGGCGCTGCCTGAACAGCGCATGGCCCGCGTTCACGACCAAGCACATCACGTCGGCGAGCAGCGGCGTGAAGCTGAGCTCGGAGTCGTCCTTCGGCTCGCCCGCGATGCCGAAGTCGATCGCGCCCGAGCGCACCCGGTCGTGGATATAGGTGGCTGTGCCGTCTTCCACATGCAGATGCACACCAGGATGGCGCGCCGAGAACCGGCTGATCGCGCGCGGCAGTATCTCGTGCGCGATCGACGGCACCGCGGCCACGCGCACGCGGCCGCCGCGCACCTGCGCCACGTCGATTGCCGAGGCAATCGCGCGTTCGTAATGCTCGACGAGCTTGCGTGCCTCGCCATAGAGCATCGCGCCGAACGGAGTGAGCGAGGCGTGGCTGCCTTTCTCGAACAGGGCCGCGCCCAGCGCACCTTCGAGCTCCTTGATCGACAGCGAAAGCGCCGGCTGGCTGCGGAACACGGCCCGCGCGGCGGCCTTGAAGCCGCCGTGCTCGACGACGGCCACGAAATGGCGCAACTGCGCGATCTTCACATCAGGGAGCCGGTCCATAGCGGAATAAGAAGAATAAATATTTCGATCAGAAAAATTGGCTTTGGCTATTTTAGCGTGGTTTCTAGAATCGCTCTCACGTCAATCGCGTTGAGATCGAAGATGAATCCTCAGACCTTTTTGAACTGGATCGACGGCCACTGGCAGGCCGGCGAGACCTTCGTTGATAACCGCAGCCCCTCCGACACCGACGACCTGATCGGCCGCTACACGCAGGCCACCAGCGCCCAGGCGCAGCAGGCCATCGAAGCCGCGCGCCGCGCGCAACCCCAATGGGCCGCTACGGGCCTCGAGCAGCGCCACGACGTGCTGCGTGCGATCGGCGATGAGCTGATCGCGCGCCGCGATGAGCTTGGCCGGCAGCTTGCACGCGAGGAGGGCAAGACGCTCGCCGAGGGCGTGGGCGAGGTCGCGCGCGCGGGCCAGTTCTTCCATTACTTCGCGGCCGAAGTGCTGCGGCAGCTCGGCGGCAACGCCGATTCGGTGCGGCCCGGCATCGAGATCGATTACCGGCGCGAGCCGCTCGGCGTGGTCGGCGTCATCACGCCGTGGAACTTCCCGATGGCAACGGCATGCTGGAAGATCGCGCCGGCGCTCGCCTTCGGCAATGCGGTGCTGTTCAAGCCCGCCAACCTGACCCCGGCCAGCGCATGGGCGCTCACGGAGATCATCAGCCGCCAGGCGCTGCCCCCCGGCACGTTCAACTTGCTGATGGGGCCGGGCGAGGCGATTGGCCATCTGCTCGCGACTTCGCCGGGCGTCGACGGCATCTCGTTCACGGGCTCGCTCGAAACCGGCCGCCGCCTCGCGGCCACCGCTGCGCCGAACCTCATCAAGTTGCAGATGGAGATGGGCAGCAAGAACGCGCTCGTCGTGCTCGACGACGCCGATCTCGATCTCGCGGTCGAATGCGCGTTTCAAGGGGCCTACTCGGGCACCGGGCAGAAGTGCACCGCGTCGTCGCGACTCGTCGTGACGCCGGGTATCCACGCGGCGTTCGTCGAGCGGCTGGCCGAGCGGCTGCGCAACGTGCGGGTCGGCCGCGCGCTCGACGAAGGCGTGCAGATGGGTCCGGTCATCGACGGGCGCCAGCTCGAATCGAATCTGCGCTATGTCGCGCTCGGCCAGCGCGAGGGCGCGCGGCTCGTGTGCGGCGGTGAAGCGCTCGCGCATCCCGAGCGCGCATGGTGCATGTCGCCCGCGCTGTTCGACCAGGGCCGCAACGACATGCAGATCAATCGCGACGAGATCTTCGGCCCGATCGCCTGTGTGATCCTCGTGCGCGACTACGAGGAGGCGCTGGCCGTTGCCAACGACACGGCGTTCGGCCTCACGGCCGGCATCATGACGCAATCGCTGCGCCACGCGACGCATTTCCGCCGCCATGCCCAGGCGGGCTGCGTGATGGTCAATCTGCCCACGGCCGGCACCGACTATCACGTGCCGTTTGGCGGCCGCAAGGCGTCGAGCTACGGTCCGCGCGAACAGGGGCCGCACGCGGCCGAGTTCTACACCACGCTGAAGACCGCCTACACGCGCGCATAAAAGGGGGCGGGCAATGACTGAAAAGACTCTGCATGACACGCTCGTCGTCATCGACGGCACCCAGTACTCGAACTGGGACCGCGGCATCTTCGAGCAGATGCGCGACGGCGGCGTCGCGGCCGTCAATGCGACGATCGTCTACTGGGAGAACGCGCGCGAGACGCTCACGCGCATGGCCGAATGGAACGCGCGTTTCGAGCGCCACGCCGATCTCGTGATGCGGGCGCGGACGATGGACGACGTGCTCGCGGCGAAGCAGGCCGGAAAGGTCGCTATTTTATACGGACTGCAGAATTGTTCGCCGATCGAGGACGACATCGGCCTCATCGAGGTGTTCCGCGATCTCGGCGTGCGCACGATGCAGCTCACGTACAACAATCAGAGCCTGCTCGCCACGGGCTGTTACGAGTCCTCCGATGGCGGCGTTACGCGATTCGGCCGTGCGGCGATCGAGGAGATGAACCGCGTGGGCATGGTGATCGACATGTCCCACAGCGCCGAGCGGTCGACGCTCGAAGCCATCGCGATCTCGTCGAAGCCCATCGTGATCAGCCACGCGAATCCGTCGTTCTTCCACGAGGCGAAGCGCAACAAGTCGGACGCGGTGCTGCGCGCGCTCGGCGAGCGCGGCGGCCTCGTGGGCTTCAGCCTCTATCCGTTTCATCTGAAGAACGGCAGCCGCTGCACGCCCGGCGAGTTCACCGACATGGTCGCGCGCACGGTCGACCTCATCGGCATCGACCACGTGGGCATCGGCAGCGACCTGTGCCAGGGGCAGCCGTACAGCGTGCTCGAATGGATGCGCAACGGCCGCTGGAGCAAGCAGACCGATTACGGCGAAGGCAGCGCCGACAACGCGGCCTGGCCGCAGCCCGTGAGCTGGTTCGGCTCGAACGCCGACTTTCCGAACCTCACGGCGGCGCTCGTGCACGCGGGCTTCGCCCCCAGCGAGGTCGCGCAGATCATGGGCGGCAACTGGATGCGCATCCTGCGTGATGCGGAACAGCGCCGCTGACGCGCGCCGAACACTACTATTCAAGACTGGAGGAGACATGGACATGCAGACCTCGCCGGACCTCGCGGCCGCGCGTGACGAACCGGCCGACCCGGCCGCTCGCAGGGGCCGTATCGACTGGCCCATCTTCATCATCAGCGGCGGATTTTTCGTGCTGTTTCTCGTCGCCGCGCTGGTCAACCTGCCGTGGCTCTCGGCGGCGGTCGACACGGCGTTTGGCTGGGCCACGCGCGGCTTCGGGCTGTACTGGCAGTTGCTGATGCTCGCGACCTTCGTGGTCAGTCTCGGCATCGCGTTCTCGAAGCTCGGCCGCGTGAAGCTGGGCGGCCGCGGCGCGGTGCCGTCGAATTCGACCTTCAACTGGGTCGTGATCATCATGTGCGCGCTGCTGGCCGGTGGCGGCGCGTTCTGGGCCGCCGCCGAGCCGCTCATGCATTTCATGAGCCCGCCGCCGTTCTTCGGCGCCGCGCCGCGCAGCGAGGCGGCGGCTGTCGCGGCGCTCGCGCAATCGTTCCTGCACTGGGGCTTTCTGGCGTGGGCCGTGCTCGGCAGCCTGCTGACCATCGTCTTCATGCACCTGCATTTCGATAAGGGCCTGCCGCTTGCGCCGCGCACGCTGCTGTATCCGCTGTTCGGCGAGCGCGCGCTCCGGGGCCCGATCGCGGCGCTGGCGGACGCGACCTCGATCATCGCCGTCGCGGCGGGCACCATCGGCCCGATTGGCTTCCTCGGCCTGCAGATCGCCTATGTGCTGCAGTCGGTCTGGCACGTGCCCGATACCATCGCGACCCAGGCGCTCGTGATTCTCGCGGTGACCGCCATCTTCACGACGGCCTGCATCGCGGGGCTCGAAGGCTTGCGATTCGTCTGCAAGATCCACGTCTGGCTGATGCTCGGCCTCGCGGCCTACCTCTATGTCTGCGGGCCCACGAGCTTCCTGAGCAGCGTGTTCTTCAAGGCGTTCGCGACGCACCTCGTGGACTTCGTGCAGACGGCGATGTATCGCGGCGACAGCAAATGGCTCAACGCGTGGACGCTGTTCTACTGGGGCTGGTTCATTGGCTACGCGCCCATCATGGCGATCTATGTCGCGAAGGTGTCGCGCGGCCGCACGATTCGCGAGCTCGTGGTGCTGCTCTCGATCGCCGCGCCGCTGATCACGATGCTGTGGTTCACGCTCGTTGGCGGCGCCGGCATCGGCATCGAACTGGCAACGCCTGGCAAGGTGGTCTCGCACGGCACGCTGCCCGAGGCGCTGTTGCTCGGCGTCGCCCAGGCCATGCCGCTGCGTAACCTGATTTCGGCACTGTTCCTGTTCCTCAGCTTCTTCTCGGTGGTGACGAACGGCGGCTCGATGGCCTATACGATCGCGATGGCCATGAGCGGCGATCGCGGCGGCGAGCCCAGCGCGTGGCTCAAGATCTTCTGGGCGGTCGGCATGGGGCTCGTTGGCGCGGTGCTGATCACGATGGGGGCGGGCGGGATCAGCGCGCTGCAATCGTTCATCGTCATTACCGCCGTGCCGGTTTCGATCCTGATCCTGCCTTCGCTGTGGGACGCGGTGCGGATCGCGCGCAGGATGGCCGTCGAGCAGGGAGTGAAATAATGACTGGCATGGAAGTGGATATTGATATGGATAACGAATCGATTGGCGCGAGTCAGCCGGACGATTTCGATGAGCGCAGCGCGATGCGCAGCCCCGACGTGACGAATCGCCTCGAACGGCTTGGCGCCATGCACGGCACGCGGCTGAGCTTCGTGCGCGCGCTCGTCAGGCGCATGGCGCGCGACAACTGGCGCATCCGCGTCACGCACATGGACCTCGACGACAACGGCTATGGCACCTGCGTCTACACGATCGAAGCCTATGGCGAGCGCTACAGCCAGGTGATTTTCTCGCAGCACCTCGACGACGCCGAGCGCACCGACCGCGTGATCGCCGAGAAGTGGGACATCACGTCCGCCCTCGTGTGCGGCGTGCCCGAAGCAGCGGATCTCGCGCAACTGCGGGCCAACGTGCCCTTGCAGGAAGCGGGCCGGCTGCGCGCGCATGATCTCGTGCTGTGCCGGGCGAACAAGAGCGTGCGCAACTTCGACTACGTCGTGAATTGCCTCGCGGAAGGGCGGCAGCCGGATCCCGCCGCGTTCGAGCGCGTGGGCTACCTGATTCGCACGACGGCCGTGTATGGGAACGGGAAGTTTGGCATTGCTGATTACACGCGCCTCGTCGACAGCCAGGCGTTCCGCGCGGGGTTTTCGGCGCAGATGTGCGCTGTCTTTGTGTTGCGCGATTTCAGCGTGCGCCTCGTCGAGCACATCGCGGCGCGGCGCAATCCGCGTGCGGCCGTCAAGCTCGCGCGCAGCTACCGGCGCTATCTCGGTGTGGGCAACGCGACTGGGCTGGGGATGGCGCCGTTCCTCGTGCGCCACCCGGCCCAGCTCGACCAGTGGATACGCGGGCGCGAGACGGCGCTGGCGCGCGTGCTGGCGGTCGAGTCCGTCGACGCGGCCACGCTCGCCCGTGCGCGCACGCTGCTCGCGCGCGCCGGGCGCCACATCGCGCAGGTCCATACCGACCATCCGCGCGAGGCCGCGCGCAACGCTCAATTGCTCGCCGAGCTGCCGCGTCTCGAGCGTGCGCTACAGCATGAAGCGGCGGGGTCGCAGCCGATGCGCTGGGGCGCGCTGCTCGCGTGGGCCGCCGCGCAGCTTTCGTGTGCCGCGCAGGAAGTGCTCGTGGCCGTGCTACTCGAACTGTATCCGGAACACGTCGACACGATCGATTGCGGCGCACCGGTCGACGATACGCTGCGGCTCGATCCCGACATGCGCGTGAGCGCGCTGCGCTCGCTCGTGGAGCGCGACTACCGCTGGGCGCTCACGCAGCCCCAGACGCAGCGCGACGATGCCCATTTCTTCTGGTACCGCTCCGCCGAGAAGGAGGAGCCGCGTCTTGGCATGCGCGCCGAGGAACCGGGCGCCGCGCGCGAGTTGCCGCTCGACATCGCGCGCCAGATCCTGCGGCTCCATGCGCGGCTGCAGGAGGCGCACGACGAAGCGAGCGTGGCCGTGTTCGTGGCCGAGCATCCCGAGTTCCGCGCGATCGTGCGCCGCGTGCAGTCGCTCGCGGGGCGTGTGTATGGCGAGATACGCGAGAACCTGCTCGCACGCGACATGCTGCCGATCGACCTGATGCGCGCGAAGTTGTCGATGTTCGGCGCGAGCAAGTTCGATCCGAAGTCGAATCTGTGGGTGCGGGTCACGCTGTTCCAGGGGGCGCCGACGCTCGACGATCTCGCACCGGACATGATCGACGACTGGCTGTTTCCGTGCGTGCCGGACGGCAATGAAAGGGGGAGTGCACAAGCATGAAGATGGCGATGAACGAACTGGTCTCGCTGTGCCGCGCCGCGCTGGAGGGCAGCGGGTGGGCGCAGGGCGATTACGAAGATGCAGCGGATGCGGCCGTGTGGTTGCAGGCGCTCGGTCTCGATGGCCTCGCGGCGATGGACGGCCTGCTTGGCGCCGAGCGGGGCGAGCGGGTAGTGGTCGAAGGTGCCGCGCCTGGCGCGATGCGCGTGCAGCACTGTGCGGGGCTGGCCGGTTGTGCGCTTGCGTTCGAGCTTGCATGGGCCGAGGCGACGCGGAACGGCATGGGCGTGGTGCGCGTTTCGCAGGCACTCGCGCCGCGCCTCGCGCTGTACGGGCTGAAGATGATGAGCGCGCGCGGGCGGCATTTCGATCTGGCGTGGAGCGATGCCAGCGGGCGCCACTATGCGAGCGCCACCGGACAGAATGCGTGGCCGGCCTATCTGGGCTGTGACGCGCGAGCCACTGGGGATGCGGACGAGTTGATCGTGTGCTGCCGCGTGAATGCCTCACAGCGCGTGCCGATCGAAGTGGCTCCAACGCTTGAGGGCGCCGCCGATCCAGCCGAGCTCGAAGCACGTTACTACGAGGCGATCTGGCGCGGCGTCGACGTGGACACCGAGCAGACCGCGAGTCTGGCTACATGGAAGGGCCGCGTGCTGGTCGCGGCAAGCGAGGCGTCGCGCGAGCATGGTGCGGGGGGCGCTGATGACGGATTCTAAGCAAGTCATGGCGGCGCCGCGTACGGTCGCGGCCGTGCCCACGGGACTGCCGCAAAGCCGCACAGCGATGTTCGAATGGGCGGTGACGGCGAACGGCATGCTGTACACGGCGCAGATTCCCGTCGATGCCGAGGGGACCGTCGTGAGCGGCGGCATCGAAGCCCAGGCGCAGCAGGTGTTCGCGAACCTGTTCCAGACGCTGGCGGCGGCCGGCGCCACGGCGGGCGATGTCGCGCAGGTCTTGGTCTACGTGACGGACCGCGCGTGGCTGCCGGCCGTCAACGCGGTCTGGTTGCGTTACTTCGCGGCGCCATTTCCTAATCGCGCGTCGTGTGTCGTTGCGGGGCTGGCGCGCGAGGAAATGCTGGTCGAGATCGTTGCTTACGCCTGCGTGCCGGTTCGCGCAGGCGCGGCCGTAGCGATCTAGATTCGAAGCAAGCGCGAGCGCCCGGCCCCTTGCGTGAGCGGTGCACGCCGGTAGCGATCCGTCACGGCTTCGTGCTGGCGTTCGAGGCTAACGGTGCGCTGTCGTCGTGCCAGCCGCCTCCCAGCGCCTTGTAGAGCGCCACGAGGGCGATATCCGTGTCCCGGTCGGTTTGCGCGAGCTTGTCTTCGGCTACGTATAGCGACCGTTCCGCATCGAGCACCGGCAGGAAGTCGTCCAGACCTTGCCGGTAGAGCCGTTGCGCGATGCCCACGGCGTCGCGATCGGCTGCCACCTCGGCGGCCAGGCGCTCGCGCCTGATTTTCGACTGGCCATAGGAAACCAGTGCGGTTTCGACGTCGCGGAGCGCGTCGAGTACCACACGCTGGTATTGCGCCGCGGCAGCGTCGGTGCGTGCCTGTTCTGCATCGATCGTGAAGCGGACCTTGCCCGCGTCGAAAACGAGCCAGCTGATACTGGGGCCGATCGAGAGATAGCGGCTCGGGGCAGTCAGAAACGTCGATGCGTCGAGACTCTCGAGACCTGCTGCGCCGGTGAGGTAGAAGTGCGGGTAGAGATCGGCTTTCGCCACGCCGATGCGCGCATTCGCGGCAGCCAGTTGCCGCTCGGCCTCGCGGATATCGGGGCGGCGCTGGAGCAGATCTGACGGCAAGCCGACCGGTACGTCTGCAACCGGCGTGGGGATCGCCTGGGGGGCGTCGAGTTCGGTCAGCAACGATTCCGGCGGCACGCCCACCAATGCGCCGATCCGGTAGATGGCGGTGCGTGCGTCGACCACGAACGTCGGAATCTCGGCTTCTGTCGCTTCGACCTGCGCCTGTGCGCGCAGCACGTCGAGACGCGAAGCGAGGCCCGCATCGAACTGGGAACGCGTGAGGGCCAAGGTGTCCCGCTGGATCGACAGGTTTTCCTGCGCGACGGCGAGCTGGCGCTGCGCGCCCCGCAGCACCACATAGTCGCGCGCAATCTCGCCGGTCAGCAGGAGGGCGGCATCCCCGCGTCCTGCGACGGACGCCTCGTAGGCCGCGTTGGCCGCTTCGATGCCTCGCCGCGTGCCGCCGAACACGTCGATTTCCCACGACGCGTCGAAGCCCGCTTGCCAAAGATTGCCATCAATGCCCGGGCCCAGGCCGCCCGGCGGCACGCCAACCGGAACGTTCGCACTGCCATGCGTTCTGGCGTAGGCGGCGCCCGCGTCGACCTCGGGATAGTCGGCTGCACCTGCCACGCCGCGCATGGCCCGGGCTTCGCGCACGCGCGCTTCAGCCGAGGCGAGATCCGGGGCGCTTCGCCGCGCCTCGTCGATCAGATGGTTCAGGACCGGATCTCCGAAGTTCGTCCACCATGCCGCTTCAGCCGTCGAAGGCGCGGTGGCCTGCGCGCCAGCCGCTTCACTGTAAGCGGGCGGCAAGCTCGTTTTGGGCGCCACGTAATCGGGCCCAACCGTACACGCGCCGAGCAGGGCGCTTGTGCAGAGCAACAGCGCGGCCAACGCACGGGCCTGGCGGCCAACTCGCCGCTCGCGCCCGGCAGTTAATTCAGCAGGCCTAACCATCTGGGCGGCTCCCGGGTAAAGATACGGGTCTCGACGGACATCCCCGGGGATATCCAGCGCAGGGCGTCCGCGGAATCGTCGAACACGATTTTCACCGGGACGCGCTGCACGACCTTGACGAAATTGCCGGTGGCATTTTCCGGCGGCAGGAGCGCAAAACGCGAGCCGGTGCCGCGCTGGATGCTCTCCACGTGGGCGCGCAGCTTCAGGTTGGGAAAGGCATCGACGCGAACGGACACCGCCTGGCCCGGCTGCACGTGCGTCAGTTGCGTTTCCTTGTAGTTCGCGATCACGTAGAGCCGCTCGGGCACAACGGAGAGCAGCAGTTGGCCCGGCTGGACAAAATTGCCGGACTCCACGCTCTTTCTGGCCACACTGCCGGCTTCCGGCGCATAGATTTTCGTGTACGAAAGGTTCAACTGCGCCTGGGCAAGTGCCGCGTGCGCTTGTGCGACGGCCGCCTCGGCGGTGACCGCCTGAGTGCGCGTGAGCTTCGCAGACGCCTCTGCGGCGGTGATGCGCACCTGCGCAGCCACGGTGGTCGCCTGCGTACCCTGCGCCGCCGCCGCGCCTTCATCCACCCGTTCGGACGATACCGCGCGCACGTCTGAAACCGACTGGAGCCTTCGCAGATTGGACTGCGCCAGCTTCGAGTTGGCTTGCGCGACCTGCAGTTCGGCGCGCTGCTGCGCGACGCGTGCGTCGGCCACCGGAATCTCGTCGCGCGCTGCCTGGAGCCGGCTTTGCGCGTTCTCCAGATTGGCTTGCGCCTGCTGCAACGCAACCGCGTAATCCCGCGGATCGAGTTCGATCAGTAGCTGCCCCTGCTGCACCGCGCTGTTGTCGTCGACATAGAGCTTCTGCACGTAAGCCGGCACCTTGGGGATGACCGATATGACGTGCGCGTCCACGTATGCATCGTCGGTTTCCTGCTCGTAAAGACCCGGCAGGAAAAAATACAAGGCGATCGCGGCGAGCACGAGAAGGCCGAGTCCTGCAAACAGCAGCGGGCGCCGGTTCGGCTTTGCCGCGCCGGGCGGCGGGGTGTTGGGCGCAGGCGTGGCGGTTGTGGCAGTCGTCGGCGGCGGTGCCGCTCCCGTACGCGTTTCGTTAGGCTTTTCGACGGGCAATCCTTCACTCATCGCGTCTCCCGTCCAGTGTTTTTCGCCGCGAGCGGCGGATGTTGTGGCTTCAAGGCAATCGTCCTACTTTTTTTGCACGGGAGTAGGCGGAACAATCGGCAGCAGGCAAAGAGCGACGATCCCCACGACGGCCATGAACGCGAACGCGTCCGCGTAGGCGTAGGCCGCTGCCTGATGGGCGCCTTGCTCCGCGAGCATGCGTACGGAGGCCTGCTGTGCTTCGAGAGGCGTGTAGCCGCCGTGCGTCGTCAGCGTGCCGGAGACGGTCGAGAGCCATGTGCGCGTCACGTCATTGTCGTGCCGCACGTGATCGAAAAGCCTTGCGGAGTGCAGCGTCTCGCGATGCGAGATCAGGATCGTCAAGAGCGCGACGCCGAGTGAGGCGCCGAACTGGCGAAACGTCATGTACAGCGAAACGCCATCGAGGAGTTTGTTCTGATCGATTCGTGCGACTGTGCCGCTGCCCACGGCGGGCAGAAGCGGCGAAAGGCAGAAAGCGTAGAGAACCAGCGGCAGGGCGAAGTACCATCCCGGCGTTCCGGTGGTCAGAAGCCGGTTGAAGATCAGCATCGACATGATCAGCATGACGAGTGCGAATGCGATGGCCTTGCGTTGGCCCACGCGTGCGATGAAGCCGACCATGAGCGGCCGTATTGCGGCTGCGGTGAGCGCGTAGACGCACATGATCTGGCCGGTCTGCGTCGCGCTGTAGGTCTTCGACGCGACGTTGCGCAGGAATTCCGGCAGGACGAATACGCTGCCGGAAAGAATCATGCCGGTAAGCACCCCGAGCAACGCCGACGAAAGCACGTTACGGTCGCGCATGAGCTCGAGCCATAGCAGCGGCGTCCGGTTGGCGGCGCTCATTTGCCAGGCGATGAACAGAATCAGCGCGCCGGCACCGACAAACCCGAGTATGCGCAGATGCGCGGAGCCGAACCAGTCATCGATCTCGCCACGATTGAGTATCACCTGCAGCGCGATCAAGGCAATGGCGAGCAGCACGATGCCGGGCCAGTCCGCGGAGACAAGGCGCTCCGCGCTGGGCTTGGGCTGGTTCGGGAAATGCCGCGCGATCAGCCAGAGCGCGCCGGCGGCGTAGAGCAGGTTGGGCAGGAAAATAAGGCGCCAGTTGGCGTGATCCGTAATGTAGCCGCTCGCAAGCAGGCCCGCTGCGCTCGAGAGATACAGCATCGTCGAAATGCGCATCAGCGACGGGCTGCGCTGCGGCTTCGGCATGAGCAGGTACACGGAGGCGCGCCACCACATGACGAGGCCCGCCGCGGCGAGTCCTTGCAGGGCGCGCCAGAACAGCATGATGTCGAGATCCGGTGCGAGCGAGCAGCCTATGGACGTGGCGGCGAACGCCACCACCGTGCCGAGCAGGAAGCGTTTGTAGCCGAAATGCCCGGCCATCCAGATCGATATGGGCACGCCAAGGAATAGCGCGCAGCTGTACACGGTCAGAATCCAGCTCGCCTCGTCGGCGGAAACACCGAGGGTGCCGGTGAGATCCGTGAGGACGAGATTGACGCTGTCGAACGTGTAGAACTCCATGCCGGTCGCAAGCCCCAGACCGATCAGCAGGGCCCGGACGTGTTCGGGCGCGGGCGTGGCCGCCGCGGGCCCGGAGGCTGGCGGCGCGACAGGAGCGTGGGTGGGTATGGCGGCCTGGCTCATGGGCGGTGGTCGCGAAAAAAAGTCAGCATATCCTGGTAACGCGATTGTGGGCGCGGCGATGTCCGCGGGTCCATGGCTTCAGCTTGCCGGTTGCCCGGCCTTGACGAACCCCTTCATGGCAGTCAGAACGTCCACGGTATGCCCCACGTCTTACGTGTCCGTTACGGCATGCACGTCGTTGCCGGTATCGGAACTGTAATCGGCTCCGGTCTCCTTGACGAGACAGATGTTTTCGAATTTCGGACATTCCATCGCCCCGGCGAAACGGGGCGATGAAACGGTTGCCGCTTGCGCAAACCTGTCCAGACAGAGGCGGGAAGCCCGATCACGGTTGTCCCGAGACTGGCAGAAATTCGGAAGTGATTGTCCGTCGCGTTTGCGTGGACCCGATAGCATGAAAACAAGCGGCGAACTGATCGACCGACGGCGCAAGGAACCGCTCAATGGGCTTGCTGCCGGACCCGTCGAACATGACCGCCGGTTGCGGGAACACACCAGGAGACTCACATGATGGATTTCACTCACCTCGACAGCATCGTTGACGACCCCGAGTCGATTACGGAAGTCGTGCTGGCGGCCATGAGCAAGACGGACGACGCGCGCTTGAAGCAGATTATCGACGCGCTGGTGCGCCACGCACACGCGTTCTTTCGTGAAGTAGAACTAACGGATCAGGAGTTCGAAAAAGGGCTCGAGTTCGTCAAGGCCATCGGGCAGGCGACCGTGGACGATCACAACGAGGTCGTGCTGGCCGCGGACGTGCTGGGCTTCTCGACGCTCGTCACCCTGCTCAACACGGCCGATCGCAGCAATCGCACGCCCGGCGCGCTGCTTGGGCCGTTCTACCGGGGCCACTCGCCCGAATACGCCGATGGCGCATCCATCGTGGCCGAAGGCTCGCCCGGCGCACCGCTGTTCGTGCGCGGTCGCGTGGTGGACACGGCGGGTACGCCCGTCGAGGGCGCACTCGTCGACGTCTGGCAGGCGTCGCCAATCGGGCTCTACGAAAACCAGGACCCGGACCAGCCCGACATGAACCTGCGCGGCAGATTCCGGACCGATGCACAAGGCTATTTCAGGCTGCGGTCCGTTCGTCCTGCCGGCTATCCGGTGCCGACTCACGGCCCGGTAGGCCGGCTGCTCGAGAAGCAGCATCGTCACCCGTATCGTCCGGCACACATTCACTTCGTCGTGGTCGCGCAGGGCTATGAAACGTTGATCAGCCAGGTTTTCGCAGACGATTCGGAGTACCTGGGGTCGGACGTTGTCTTTGGCGTGAACCGCGCGCTCGTCGGGACGTTTTCCGCACACGACGACGGGAAGGCCCCCGCACCCGATGTCAACGGGCCGTATTACACGCTCGAGTATGAATTTGTCGTGGCCGAAGGGACGCCTGTCTGGCCGACGCCCCCCATCAAATAACGTGGAGAACAACGTGTCCAACATTCTTGAAGACAAAGTAGCGGTCATTCTTGGCGGTACCGGTGGAATCGGTGTGGCCGTCGCGAAGCGGCTCGCGGCGGCGGGTGCCCGTGTCGTGGTCTGCGGTCAGTCGGAGACCGCGAAAGCGCAGCAGGTCGTGGAGTCGCTGCCCGGGCACGGGCATGTGGCGAAATCCGTGTCGATCGCCGAGAGCGGTACGCTTGCCGCGCTGGCCAGCGACATTAGCGCCCTGTTCGGCCGCGTGGACATCCTCGTCAATGCCGCCGGTTTTACGAAGCCGGTCAGGCACGCCGATCTCGATGCGCTGACCGACGAGCTGATCGACGAGATCATGACGGTCAACTGGCGCGCGCAATTCGCGGCGATCCGGGAATTCCGCAGCTTGCTCGACGCATCCGGCGCGGGGCTGGTGGTCAATGTGTCTTCGATCTCGGCCACGACGGGCGTCGGCAGCAATATCGCCTACTGTGCCGCCAAAGCCGGGCTCGATGTCATGGCCGCTTCGCTTGGCCGCGCGCTTGCGCCTCGCATTCGCGTGCTGAACGTGTCGCCCGGGGTCGTGGATACCAGCTTTGTGCCCGGGCGCGGCGCGGACTTCAACGACAAGGTTGCCGCGACCACGCCGCTTGGGCGCATCGGCACGCCGGATGACATCGCCGAAGCCATCGAGGCATGTGCGACTCACCTTAAATTCAGCACGGGTACGACCATCATTGTCGATGGCGGCCGGCGGCTGGCCTGATCCGAAGCGAGGCTCATGATGCACGCACGCAAGACCATCATCACCTGTGCAGTCACAGGGAACCTGACCAAACCGGAGCAACACCCGGGACTGCCCATTACGCCCGCGCAGATTGCCACGGCCGCGCTGGAAGCGGCGCAGGCCGGCGCAGCCGTCGCTCACATTCACGTGCGCGATCCGGCGACCGGCCGACCGTCGATGGACATCGAACTGTATCGCGAGGTGATACGGCTCATCAGGGCGGTCGACCAGGAGCTTGTGATCAACCTGACGACCGGACCGGGCGGACGTTTCATCCCCTCGGACGACGATCCCAGAGTCGCGGCGCCGGGAACGACGCTGCTTGCGCCCGAGAAGCGCGTGGAGCACATCGCCGAGCTGCGGCCCGATATCTGCAGCCTTGACCTGAATACGATGAATTCGGGTGGCGACGTCGTGATCAATACGCCGAAGAACGTGCGCAAGATGGCTCACGTGATTCGCGAAGCCGGTGTCAAGCCGGAGCTGGAGATTTTCGATTCGGGCGACCTGCATCTGGCGCTCGATCTGATCAAGGAGGGCGTGCTCGACGGTCCGGGTCTGTGGACGTTCGTCATGGGCGTCAAATACGGATTCGCGGCCACGCCGGAAACGTTGCAGTACGCGCGCAATTTTCTGCCCCATGGCGCGGCGTGGTCGGCGTTCGGCATCGGCCGTGCGGAGTTTCCCATCGTCGCACAGGCGTGGCTGGCAGGTGGACATGTCCGTGTCGGTCTTGAAGACAATATCTACCTGTCGAAGGGCGTGCTCGCCGAAAGCAATGCCGAACTGGTTGCAAGAGCACGCGATATCGTGCTGTCGCTCGGTGGGGAAATTGCTACGGCTGCGCAGGCACGCGAACAACTGGGGTTGAAGCAATGAGCGAGGATCAGGACAGGCAGCAGTTTGGAACGCCATCGGTGCACAAGTCGGCATTCATCGCTCAAGGGGTATCGCTCGTCGGCGACGTGCAGATTGGAGAGTGCGCCTCGATCTGGTTCAACTGCGTGCTGAGGGGCGACGTTCAACGCATCGTCGTCGGCTCCCGAACGAATATCCAGGACGGCTCGATTCTGCACGGGACGACAAACGGTGCGCCGACGCTCGTCGGCAGTGACGTGACGGTCGGGCACGGCGCGATCCTCCATGCGTGCACGATCGAGGACCGGGCGTTTGTCGGCTTCGGTGCGCGCGTGCTCGATGGCGCAATCGTGCGCACCGGCGGCATGTTGGCCGCCGGCGCCGTCTTGACACCGGGTAAGGTGGTGGGGACAGGGGAGCTGTGGGCCGGCAATCCGGCGCGGCTGCTTCGCCCGCTCTCGGAGAAGGAGGCAGAGGCGATCCAGCTTTCGGCCGACCGATACGTGGCACTGGCGAAGCGCTACCTGTTCTCGAAGCCGCTCGTCATGCAGTTCTAACGAACTTCGCCTCCTCCGGAATTCGCGCAGAAAAAAGGTGTCGCGACACAACGGTTGGAGGCGGGAGAGGTGAACTCAACGTCAGCAGGAAGCGGCATCTGGCTAAGCCTCTGCAAAAACGGGGCTCTCGGGCAGCATCGACCCGCCGTCGACCACGATCGTCTGGCCCGTGATATAGGCCGATTCGTCGCTGGCGAGGAACAGCATGGCGTTGGCGATCTCTTCGGGCTGGCCGAGCCGCTTCAGCGGTATGTGGCGTGCGATCGCCTCCTCGCCAAAGCGTTGCTTCAGGGCGCTCATGGCAGGCGTATCGATGTAACCGGGCTCGACGCCATTGACCGTGATGCCCGCACCGGCGAGTTCGAGGGCTGCCGCGCGAATGAAACCGTTCACGCCGGCCTTGCTCGCCGCATAGTGCGATGTGGCGGGCATGACAACGCGCGGCCCGGTGATCGACGATGTCACGAGCAGCCGGCCGCCGCCCCGTGCCTTCATATGCGGTACGGCCGCCTGCGCGAGGTAGAAGCACGCTTTCAGGTTCACGGCGAGCACACGCTCGAGCGCGTCGAACGGCATCGAATCGAGCGGGTCGCGCGAGAACGCCGCCGCGTTGTGGACCACGATGTCGAGTCCGCCATGCAGGGCCGCGATGCGGTCCACGGCTTCGCGCACCGCCTGGGCATCGGCCACGTCCAGCTTCATGAACGAGACCCTCGCGCGGCCTGCGCCGGGCTCTCCTTGCATCTGCCGGCTCAGTTGCGCGGCGACGTCTTCGCCCTGGTCGGCGGAGCGCGCCGCAATCACCACCATCGCGCCCTGTCTCGCGAATACCTCCGCAATGGCGCGCCCGATGCCCTGGGCGCCGCCGGTCACGAGCGCGATCTTTCCTGTCAATCTGCCAGTCACTCTGTTCTCTCCTGCGTGGGGTCAGACGGCCAGCCGTCCGCCGTCTACGGCGTATTCGGCGCCGGTCGTGAATGAGCTCTCGTCGGAAGCGGCGAAGAGCACGGTGTAGGCGATCTCGGCCGCGCTGCCAATGCGCTTGAGCGGCACGCGCGCACCGAATGCCGCGCGCGTCGTCTCCACATCGCGCGTGCCGAAGGTGCCGAGCTCCGCCCATTCCTCGATTTCCCGGCGCACCATGGGGGTATCGGTGACAGCGGGCAGCACGGCATTCACGCGGATAGGCGTGTCGCGCTCGGCGAACTCGATCGCGGCGCAGCGGCTCAACTGCCGGACCGCGGCCTTCGACGTGCCGTAGGCGATGTTGTCCGGAATGCCTTGCACACCGAGCACGGAAGCCAGGTTCACGATGGCCGCAGTCGTTGCGCGGCCTTTTGCGCGCGCGGCGAGCGCCGGTGCCGCGTGCTTGATACCGAGGAACACGCCCTCGACATTGACGCGCATGACGTTGCGGAACTGCGCGAGCGAGGTGTCCTCGATCGACTTCACGAGCGCGACGCCTGCGTTGTTGACGAGAATGTCGAGACCGCCCAGCTCGGCCTGAATCCAGGCGATCGCGCGCTGCCAGCCTGGCTCGTCTGTCACGTCCAGCCCGCACGCAGCCGCACGGCCGCCGGAGCGGACGATTTGCGCGGCCACCTCGTTCGCGCGCGCGAGGTCGAGGTCGCTGACCACGACGTGCGCGCCTTCGCGCGCGAAGAGCTCGACGATGGCCTCGCCGATGCCCTGGCCGGCGCCCGTGACGAGCGCGATCTTGTTGTCGAGACGGCCCATCGTCAGCCTCCCACGAGCTCGGCCAGGCACTCGGAGAATGCGCGGTTGTGCTGGTCCACGTCGCCCGGCGCGAGCTGCGGGCAGGCGAGCATCATGTTGTGGAACGGCGTGATGAGCACACCGCGGTTCAGCAGGTACAGATGGATGAATGCCTCGAGCGGCCCGTTGCGTCCGGCCTTCGCTTCGCTGCCGTTGCGCGGCGGCTGCGGCATGAACATGTATTCGGCGCGGGCGCCAACTTGCGTGAGGTGCCACGGCAGCGCGTGCTTTGCGATATCCGCATCGACGCTGCGCGCGATGCGTGTCGCCATTTCGATCATGTGCGCGTAGTTCTCGTCAGTCATCACGTGTTCGAGCGTGGCGCGCAGGCCCGCGATCGTGAGCTGGTTGCCCACCAGCGTGCCGCCGAACCCCGAGTGGTTGTTGCGCTTCTCGCCGCCGGCCCACGCGGGCGGCTTAGCTGCCCAGACACGTTGCGCGACGGCTTCGGTCACGCCGTACACCGCGGAAGGAATGCCGCCCGCGATGGCCTTGCCGAGCACGAAGATGTCGGGCTCGAGCCCCCAGGCGCGCGTGCAGCCGCCGGGGCCGGTCGAGATCGTATGGGTCTCGTCGATCAGCAGCAGCGTGCCGTAGCGCCGCGTGATCTCGCGCAGCGCAGCGTGGTAGCCCGGCGCGACGGGCACCATGCCGATATTGGTCATCATCGGCTCGGTGATGACGCAGGCCACGTCGCCATGCGAGAGCTCGCGCTCGAGCGCCTCGATGTCGTTGAACTCGACGAGGCGCACGAGGCGCTCGTGATCCATGCCGTTGGCGGTGACATTGGTGCGAGTCCGCATGCGGCCTTGCGCATCGAATTCGACCTGCGTCTCGTCCACCGAGCCGTGGTAATTGCCGTTGAAGACGAGGATCTTGTCGCGTCCCGTCACGAGGCGCGCGAGCCGCAGCGCGAAGCGGTTGGCATCCGAAGCGGAAGTCGCGAGCTGCCAGTAGGGCAGGCCGAAGCGCCGGCTCAATTCTTCGCCTACCCATACGCCATCCTCGGACGGCAGCATGGCGGTCACGCCGCGGTGAGCCTGGCGGGCGATGGCGTCGGCGATGGCCGGATGCGAGTGACCGAACATCGAGCCGGTGTCGCCGAGGCAGAGGTCGACGAACTCATTGCCGTCGACGTCGCGCAGATGCGCGCCTTGCGCGTCGCGCATATAGACCGGATGCGCGCCCGGCCACAGCTGCATCCAGTGCAGCGGGGTGCCGTAGAGATACACCTCACGGCCGCGGGCATAGAGTTCGGCCGAGCGCGGATGCCGCGCCGCAAAGCGTTGCTGCTCCCGTTCGAGCAGTGCGTCGAGGCGGGACGAATCGATAACAGAATCAGGAATACTAATCGACATGAAAATCTCTCTTGCTGTGATGAGTAGAGCGGCGAAATCCCGGAGGCCTAGCGACCTAGCGCGGCGCGTTGATGATGCCAGGCGAGCAGCCGACGCTCGATGCGGTAAAAAACGGTTTCGATGCACAGCGCCGCGACCGCGATGACGAGAATCGTCGCGAGCCCCGCGGCGATCTCGAACTGCTGCTGGGCTTCGACGATGAAATTGCCGATGCCGTTGGTCGAGAGCAGCATTTCGGCGCTGACGCTAATGAGCAGCGAGAGCGCGACGCTGATGCGGATGCCGCTCACGATCTGCGGCAGGGCGGCGGGCAGGTCGATGCGCCACATGATCTCGCTGCGCGAGAGGCCGATCGAACGCGCCACGTTCACGAGCAGGGGATGGGTGGCGCGGGTGGCGTCGATGGCGTTGATGAGGATGGGAAACGCGGCGCCATAGAACACGACCAGAATCTTGGCGGCGTTGCCGGTGCCCGCGAACAGCATCACGACCGGCACGATGGCGAGCGGCGGCAACGGTCGCACGAGGTCGATCAGCGGCTCGAAGAACGCGCCGAGCGCGCGCAGGCGACCGAGGCAAATGCCGAGCGGCAACATCGTCACGAGCGCGAGCGCGAAGCCCGCGCCGGCCCGCACGAGGGTGACGCCCAGCGCCTGGGTGAGATCGCCCGCATGCCGGTAGAGCGCGCCGACCACGTCAAAGAGGCCGGGGTAGTTCGGCGAGCCGATCCAGCGCGCCGAGATTTCCCACGCGGCGCCCAGAACCGCGAGCAGCACGATGCCGGGCCAGTTGATCCGTCGAGTGAGACGCTTCATGCTTGCACCATTTTCGTGAACTGATCGTGCCACCGGACCATGCTGGCGCGCAGGCGCAACACCGCCTGGTTGAACAGCAATCCGTTGACGCCCGCAACCACAAGGAGTGCGAACGTGTCGGTCGTATGCATCGTGAACGCGCTGTCGTACAGCATGAAGCCGATGCCGTTGCTGCCGGCCAGCATCTCCGCCGCGATGGTGGCGATCAGGCAGTCCGCGACCGCGAGGCGCGCGCCGGTCAGCATGGCCGGCATCGCGGCGGGAATGCGCACCTGCCACATGATTTCCCAGCCCGAGTAGCCGAGCGTCTGCGCGCTGCGCAACTGCACCGGCTCGCTGGTCGCGAGCGCGGCCGCCGCGCTCACATAGACGGTCCAGACGCCCGAGAAGCAGACGATGAAGAGAAAGAGCTTCAGGCCGAGCCCGAGCGCGAAGATCGAGAGCGGCACGATCGCCGCGGGCGGCAGCGAGCGCATGATATTGACGAGGGGGCGCAGCGCGTCTTCAACGAGGCGGTAGCGCGCCGATAGCACGGCGGTGCCGAAGCCGAGCGCGACGGCGGCAACGAGGCCAATGGCCGTGCGCATCAGCGTGAGCGGCTCGTTCTGCCAGAACTCGGCGGAGCGCAGCTGGCCGACGAGCGCCTCGAACACGGTGCCCACGCCGGGCATGTATTCCTTCGGGACATGTCCGGTCCACACGACCAGTTGCCAGACCGCGCAACCGGCTGCGAATCCGATACATGGCTTGATCCACTGTTTCATTGCGTCACCTTCATAGCGTCACCTGCGGTGCTTGCGTGAGCGTTGCCGCGCGCCGCTGCCGGCCTGGGTGTGCCTGGACTGGCCCGCATGCGGCATGCGCGGCGCGCAGCCTCGCGGCTGCCTTGCGCGCGGTTCGAGGTTATTTCGCGGCGCCGGTTGCCACGAGCGTGGCGGGGTCGAGCGGCGCGTGCAGCAGGCCGTAGTGCACCATCGCGTCGGTGAGCGGGCGCAGCGAGGCGGCATCGGGCGTGAGAGAGCCCCAGTCGAAATAGTGCGTGACCTGTTGCGCGAGATCCGGCGCGAGCTTGAACTCGCTCACGAGCCATTGCTGATAGAGGGCGGGGTTGGCGCGGAAGTCGGCGCTCGCGCGATCGAGGACGCGGTTAAAGCGCTGCAGGACGTCCGCATGGCTCTTGACCCAGTCCTCGCGCGCGAACAGCACGTCGAGTGCGATACGCTGGTTCGGCGGGAGATTCGCGATGACACCCGAGCCGAGCGTGACCGCCTGGACATTCGGCGACATCTTCGCCGACGCATAGAAGGGCTCGGAAATACAGGCCGCATCCGCGTTACCGACCTGCAGCATGCTGGCCATTTGCGGCATCGGCACGATGATCTTCTTCACCGAGTCATAGGGCACGCCCGCTTGCGCGAGGTGCTCCTTCACGAGCAGCTCGCACACGGCGCCCGTAGCGTTGATCGCGATGGTCTTGCCGCGCAGGTCGGCCACGCTGTGAATGTTCGACGCTTTGCTGGCGATCAGCCACGTGTCTTGCTTGCCGGGCGCGCCGTACTCGTAGTCGAGCGTGTCGACGATCACGAACGGCTGGTTGCGTGCGCGCGCGAACAGCACGGGAATGATGCCCGAGTAGCCGATATCGACCGAGCCGCTCGCGAGCGCCGACGAAACCGCCGGCCCCGAGCCCAGCGTGACGATCTCGGGCTTGAGGCCCTCCTGAGCGAAGTAGCCTTTGCTTTGCGCGTAGTAGATCCGGATCATCGAATCGGCGCGAATCTCGCCGATCCGGATGGTCGTGGGCGCGTCTGCGGCGAGGGCCTGCCCGGCCGCCGCCACGAACGCGGCGCCCACTAGCGCACGCTTGATCAAGCGCTTGAACATAGTTGTCTCCTGTCTGTCTTTATGAAATGAAGAATGCGTTCAGTGCGGCGTGCGCATGGACTGGATCAGCGTGACGACCTGATGGCGCAGGTCGAGGAACTCGCGTTCCTCGCGCGTTTCCAGCTGCGTGCGCGGCCGCGCGAGCGAAACCTTGATCTGCTGCGCCACGACGGTCGGGCGCTTCGAGAGCACGACGATGCGGTCGGCCATGTAGACGGCTTCGTCGACGTCGTGGGTCACGAGCACGCAGGTTTGCTTGTAGCGGCGCGCGAGGTCGAGCAGCAGGTCCTGGATGTCGGCGCGCGTTTGCGCGTCGACGGCGGCGAGCGGCTCGTCGAGCAGCAGCAGTTGCGAGCGCGCCGCGAGGCCGCGCGCGATCGCGATGCGCTGCTGCATCCCGCCCGACACCTGCCACGGATAGTGGCGCTCGAAGCCTTTCAGGCCGACGTTCGCGAGCAGCTCGTGCGCATACGCGAGCTTGTCGGCGCGGCTCATGTCGTGAACCCGCTTCATGCCGAACACGACGTTCTGCAGGTTGTTCTTCCAGGGCAGCAGCGAGCGGCTGTAATCCTGGAACACGACCGACACGCCAGCGGGCGGTCCGTCGACGGGCTTGCCGCCGAACTCGACCGTACCGCTGTCCACGCGATACAGGCCCGCGAGGCACATCAGCAGCGTGGTCTTGCCGCAGCCGGACGGCCCGACGATCGAGAGGAACTCGCCTTCGAGCGCCTCGAAGCTCAGGTCGCCAATGATCGGGTTGCGCATGGCGCCTTCGCCGAGCGCCTTGGCAATGTGCTGTACCTTCAAGAGGGCGCCGGGCGTGCCGGCGCTGCGGCTTTCAGGGCCGCTGGTCGCCGCGCCCGCGTTCGCCGCGCTCCGTGCGGGGTTCGCGCCCGCGGGATGCATGGCCGCCGCTTCACGCCGCATATTCAAATCAGCTTGCACGTCTATTCTCCTGCCCGCTTGCCGGGCATCCAGTCGACCCGCAACGTCGTCTGTCTGCCGCGCCAATCGGGATCCAGTCATGGGATTCAGTCGTGTATCGATCTTCAGTCGTATAACGGTCGGGCTTCAGTCCGCGGCGATCGCTTCAAAGGCCGCATGCAAGCCGTTCATGCAACGTTCGACGTGTTCTTTCTCGAACGTGAGCGGAGGCGAGAGGATGATCTTGTTGCCGGCGATGCGCACGAGGAGCCCTTGGGCGCACAGCGTGGCATAGAGCTTCTTCGAGGCCGGATGCGTCGGCGGCAAGGGCGCTTTTGTCGCCTTGTCGAGCACGAGCTCGATGCCGAGCATCAGGCCCTTGCCGCGCACTTCGCCCACCTGCTTATAGTCGAGCAATTCCCTCAGGCGTGCGAGGAAATATTCGCCCTGGCGAGCGGCGTTGCCCGGCAGGTCCTCGCGCTCGACAATGTCGAGATTCGCGAGCGCCGCCGCGCAGGCGAGCGGATGGCCGGAGTACGTGTAGCCGTGCATGATCGTTGCGAGCGGATGGTCGGTGTCCCATGCGCGCGCGACGCGTTCGTTGACGACCGTGGCGCCTAGCGGCACGTAAGCCGAATTGATGCCCTTGGCGAAGTTCATGATGTCCGGCGCGACGCCCCATGCCCGCGCGCCGAACATCGAACCGGTGCGCCCGAAGCCGGTGACGACTTCGTCGGCGATCAACAGGATGTCGTGGCGGTCGCACAGCTCGCGCAGCCGCGGCCAGTAGCGCGCGGGCGGCACGATCAGTCCGCCCGCGCCCTGCACGGGCTCCGCGACGAAGGCGGCCACGGTGTCCGCGCCTTGATGCAGGATCTCGCGCTCGAGGTCGTCGATGCAGAGATCGACGAGCCGCTCGGGGTCGTTGGTCCACGGATTGCGGTACAGATACGGCGCCTCGGCCTGAAAGAATCCCGGCAGCATCGGCTCGTAGGCGCGTCGCCACATGATGTTGCCGCCCGCCGACATGCCGCCGAAGTGCAGGCCGTGATAGCCGTGCTTGAGCGAGAAGATCTTGGTCTTCTCGGGCTTGCCGCTGAGCTTCCAGTACTGGCGTGCGAGCTTGAACGCGGTTTCGTTCGCGTCCGAGCCGCCCGAGCCGTACATCACGCGGGCCATCTTTTCCGGCGCGAGCATCTTGATCAGGCGCGCCGAAAGAGCGATGGAAGGCGGATTCGAAAGATTGGAGAAGGTGCCGTAATAGGCGATCTGATCGAGCTGGTCGACGATGGCCTGCTTGATCTCGGGGCGGCGGTGACCCACGTTCACGCACCAGAGACCCGCGGTGCAGTCGAGATAGCGCTTGCCGTCGATGTCTTGCACGAACACGCCTTCGCCCTGCGTGATGATCGTGGGGAGGGCGGCCTCGGTGGCGGCGGGCGCTGCCATCGGGTGCCAGATATAGCGCGCGTTGTCGGCCGCGATGGCGCTGCGGTCCACGGACTGGTTGCTGAACACGTTGCTTGTCTCCGATGAGGATGTTGATCGTTGCGTCGTTTGTGTGCCGCTTCGTACGTCGATTTGCACGCTGTTTGTGTTGATATAATATAAACAGTGTTGACACATCGTTAAAACAGTATGGTAAGCTGCTGTTTGTGTGTCAAGCCGGAACCCATTCATGAAAACCCTTGCCAAGTCTCTCGACGTGCTCCAGCAGTTCGTCAACGCAGGCTCCGATCTCGGAGTGACCGAAATCGCGCAACGCACCGGCATTGACAAGGTGATCGTGCACCGCATCCTCAAAACGTATGCGGAATACGACTTCGTGGCGCAGAACCCCACGACGCGGCGCTATCGCCTGAGCAATGCGATCCTCGCGCTCGCGGCCGCGCAGCAGAACAGCTTCCCGCCGCTCGAGGCCGCAAGGCCGCATCTGCTGCAGCTGTGGAAGAGCACTTCGGAAACGATTCATTTCACGGTGGGCCGCAGCGACGAGATGGTCGTGCTGCAGGTCTACGAGAGCCCGCTGCCCAACCGCGTCGCGGCGGATCTGGGCGAGCACGTGCCGATGTACTGCACGGCGGCGGGCAAGGCATGGCTCGCGCGTTTGCCCGAAGCCGCGCTCGACGACTACCTCGCGCGCGTGAAGCTCGTGGCGCGCGCGCCGAACACGCTGATCGAGCGCGACGCGCTCCTGGCCGAGCTCGAGCGCACGCGCGAGCGCGGCTATGCGCAGGATATGGAGGAATACGAACCGCACCTGCATGCACTGGCGGCACCCATCGTGAACAGCCGCGGCGAAACGCTCGCGTGCGTCGCGCTGGCGGCCCCCGCCGCGCGCATGACCAGGCGCGTGATGACGCGCCTCGCGCCCGTGCTGACCGAGCGCGCGGCAGCCATCTCGGCGGAACTTGCCCATGTGACCTCGATCGTCTGATCTCATTTCCCCCTCGCCGCCAGGCACGCACGCGAACGCGATGAACGTTTGCGGCGTGCCTGTTGGCATTCATCCCCAAGGAGAGACAGTTGGAGACTTGCACCTACCCTCAACCGCGCCAGCACATTGCCGGGCAGTGGCGCGACGGCACGGGCGCGCTTGCGTGCACCGTGGTGAACCCGGCCAACGAAACGACTTTGGCGTCGTTTCAGGCCGCGTCCGATGACGACATCGCGCAGGCCGTCGCGGCGAGCGCCGCGGCGTTCCCGGCATGGGCCGCACGCAGCGCGTTCGAGCGCGGGCAGATCATGCGCGCCGCGGCTCAGCGCCTGCGCGAGTCGGCGCAAGAGAGCGCCATGCGTCTCACGCTGGAGCAGGGCAAGCCGCTTGCCGAGGCCACGCGCGAAATCGCCCAGGCCGCCGATGTCATCGACTGGTTCGCCGAGGAGGGGCGCCGCGCCTACGGGCGCGTAATTCCCGCGCGCGCGCCGAACGTCCAGCAGTGGGTCGTGCAGAAACCCGTTGGCCCGGTGGCCGCGCTCACGCCCTGGAACTTCCCGGTCATGCTGTCCGCGTGCAAGCTCGCCGCCGCGCTCGCGGCCGGCTGCACGGTGGTGCTGAAGCCCGCCGAGGAAACCCCCGTCGCCGTCATGGCGCTCGTCGATGCGTTCGTCGCAAGCGGCACGCCGCCCGGCGTAGTGCAGATGCTGATCGGCGACCCGGGCCATATCTCCAGCTCGCTGATTGCGTCGGTGGCCGTCCGCAAGGTCAGCTTCACCGGCTCGATCAACGTCGGACGACTGCTTGGCGAGCAGGCGGGGCGGCATCTCACGCGCGTGACGCTCGAGTTGGGCGGCCACGCACCCGTGATCGTCTGCGAAGACGCGGACCTCGAAAGCGCACTCGACACGCTCGCGGGCTTCAAATTCCGCAACGCCGGGCAGATCTGTGCGAATCCATCGCGCTTCTATGTGCACCAGTCGCTGTATCAGCGCTTCGTGGAGGGATTTGCCGCGCGCGCCCGTGCCGTGAAAATCGGTGATGGACTCGCGCCGGACACGCAAATGGGCCCGCTCGCGAGCCGGCGGCGCGTCGAGCAAATGGCGGCGCTCGTCGACGACGCGCGCGGCGTGGGCGCGCGCATCGTGTGCGGCGGAGAATGCGTGCCTCGCGCGGGTTTCTTCTTTCAGCCCACCGTGCTCGCGGACGTGCCCGATATGGCGCGCGTGATGAACGAAGAGCCGTTCGGCCCCGTCGTGCCGATCGCCTCGTTCGACTCGCTCGACGATGTGATCGAACGCGCGAATCGTCTGCCGGTTGGACTTGCCGCTTACGCGTTTACGACATCGATTCGGAATGCAGATCGTCTCGCGGATGCGCTCGAAGCCGGCGCCGTGGGCATCAACAGCGTGGCCGTACTGCAAGCTGAGACGCCTTTCGGCGGCGTCAAGGACAGCGGCTTCGGCAAGGAAAACGGCATCGAAGGCTTGCAGGACTATCTATGCGCAAAGTTCGTTAGCCGAAGCTTTGCGTAGCCCCTGGCGCACCATTGACTGCGTTGCGCGACTCATCGTAAACCCATAAGTACGCCGGATTAACTTGACACGCATTTTTCGTCTCCCAATACTGAATCGATATTAGAAACAGTGTTGATATTATATAAACAAGCGAAGACGCTCAGGAGACGGTTGATGAAGAGAGTGTGTAGTGGTCTGGCGTGCCTTATGGCTTCGGCCGGCATGGCGCATGCGCAAAGCGTGACGCTGGCGGGCGACATTACGACAGGGATTGCTTACGTCAGCAACGAAGGAACGAACTACAACTGGAACCCGTATGCGGCGAATCCGGGCTTGGGTCACGCGTACCGCTTCCTCGACAACAACTCGACGGGTAGCCGCTTCGTGCTGACCGGCACCGAGCCGCTCGGCGGCGGCACGGCGGCGACGTTCAAGCTCGCCGACGGATTCAAGCCGTCCAATGGCGCGTTCGCGCCGGGCGCGGGCGGGCGCCTGTTCGGCGTACAGGCGACGGTCGGTCTCAAGAGCGACACGCTGGGCCAGGTCACGCTCGGCCGCCAGTACGATCCCATGCAATATCTCGTCGCGATCTACGCGTCAGACAACGACTGGGCCGGCACGATCGGCGGCCACATCGGCGACTCGGACAATTTCGACGGATCGTTTCGCGTCAATAATTCGATCGAGTACATGAGCCCCGTTTGGGCGGGGCTGCAGTTTGGCGGCCTGTATGGCTTCAGCAATTCGGCCGGCGGATTCGCCGACAACCGCATCTGGTCCACGGCGCTCAGCTACACGAACGGACCGCTCGGACTCGCCGTGGGCTACATGCGGCTCGACACGCCAGATAGCATGACGAATCAGACCGGTGCAATCGGGGCGTTGAACGGCGTGCCGTCCACCGACGACTACTCGAACGCCTTCACCACGAACCCATTCGGCGCGGGCGTGGCGAAGCAGCAGATCATTGGTGCGGGCGGCGCGTACTCGTTCGGCAAGGCCACGTTGGGCGCGACGTTCTCGGACGTGCAGTTCAACTATCTGGATGCGACGAAGCTGGAGTTGCGCAACTATGAGTTGAATTTCAAATACGCGATTACGCCGGTCATGACAGTTGGGACTGCGTACATTCTGACAACCGGAGATTTTGACGCGAAGCCCGGCACGCCGGGCAAGACGCCCAGGTGGAATCAGATCAATCTTGGCATGGATTACAGCCTGTCCAAGAGAACGATGCTGTACCTCGTTGGGGCGTACCAGCGGGCGAACGGTGACGCCCGATATGCGTCGCTGCAACCGTCGCTGTTGCCGCTTTCATCGTCCCGCGAGCAGGCCGTAATTACGGCTGGGATCGATCACCGGTTTTGACGCGTCAAGGCGAGCCGTGAGATGACGAAAGGAAGCGGACCGCCGCACTCGGCGGCGTCCAGGGTGAAGCTGGCGCTGGCGGTGGTTTGCATGCCGCTGGCGCTTCGATCACAGGCGGTCAACGCACGTGGAAGACGCCGCCGATGCCGATGCTGACCGGCGGTGCCGCGTAATAGCCAGGCGCATAGCCGGCGTAGTAGCCCGGCGCGGGCGCGTAACCATAAGGCGGCGCGACGATGCAACCACACAGGCCGCTAATCAGGGAGAGGGTGATGAGGGTCCGAATCATCGACGTGCGTCCGACCAAAGTGAGGGAGTAAAAAACCGGGCTGCGCCAGTGGCGCTGCACCGTAATCCAACAAGACGATCGAAGTGTAGTGCACGAATTTCAGGATTGGGTTTCGCCCATCTTTACACGTGTAACACGGTGTGACCGCTGATACATATGCTCCCGGCGAGCGGGCCGCCACGGAGCCGCGGCGGCCGGCGGTGCTCCCCGCGGCGGGCGTCTCAATGCGCGCCGTCGTCTTGCCCAACCACGGCGCGAGGCGCCTGCTCATGCGGCTCGCAGACCGGCGCGATCGACTCGCCAGCCAGCACACGTCTGACGAACGGGAGCGAATCGTTCAACGACGCATTGACCGTTCCGTTATGTTCGAGACCTTCATAGAGATGCGCCTCGACCGTGGTGCCGGCCGCGCAGGCATCTTTCGCGAGCGCCAGCTCGGCGGGCGCGAGCCCGTCGTCGGCGCCCACGCCGACGAACACGGGCATGTTCAGTTTCAGCGTCGGGTAAGCGAGGTAGGCATCCCACCATTTTTGCAGCCGCGCCTGCGCTCCGGGCTTGAGCGTATTCGCGCGCGTGAGTCCCGCAAGCTCGGCATCGCTTTCGAGCGAGGCGAGGCAACTGATGCGCGACTGTTCGAGGAGCGGCCGCGCGGCGTCGGTCAGCACGTCTTCCGGCTTGAGCGTGGGGTCGATCTGTTGCGCCGAGAGCACCGAATAGAACTCGTAGGCGAGCGTCGGGTCGACGCGTTCGGGATCGCGGCGAAAACGCGTCTTGAACGGCGCCAGCGAAGCCAGCGTGGCGTGCGGCGCGTTGTAGATGATGCCCGTCGCCACGGTGGCGCGCACATTGAGGTCGGGCGCATAGCGCGGTGCGTATCCCGCCGCGGCGATCACTGCCGAGCCGCCTTGCGACTGGCCCACCAGCACCACTTCATTGGCGAGACCGGG
Organism: Paraburkholderia pallida; assembly: GCF_004524855.1. Taxonomy (NCBI): domain Bacteria; kingdom Pseudomonadati; phylum Pseudomonadota; class Betaproteobacteria; order Burkholderiales; family Burkholderiaceae; genus Paraburkholderia; species Paraburkholderia pallida. The sequence goes on from NZ_CP038149.1 coordinate 273,248, forward strand.
CACGCCGCGCAACGCGGCGCGCACGCTGTCGAGCAGCGTGTAGCTGTTCGAGCGATTGTTGAGCTGGGGATTCGGCCCCGGCGTGCCGAGCCCCTGGTAGTCGGTGGCGACGACGGCGAAGCCGGCCTTCAACCACGCGTTGAGATAGCGCACGTCGCGCCATGAGCGGCCGAACCACGACGGCGCGCAGATGTCGGCCATGCCGAACGTCCCGTGCGCCCACGCGACGATGGGCCAGCCGCCCTGGGGCGCGGTGCCTTGCGGAATGAACAGCGCGCCGGACACGGCGATCGGCGTGCTGCCGCCTACGCCGTCGGTGGAGCTATAGAGGATGCGCAACTGGCGCGACGCATTCGCGAGGCCGAGCGTGGCGGGCAGCGGCTCGGAGCGCAACAGCACGCCAGGAGAGGCGGGCACGTCGGCGTCCCATGTGTAGAACGCCGATACGCGTCCATCGCCTTGCAGCGGATCGGGGGCAGGCACGCGCACGCCGGCATGCGCGAGCAAGGCGGCGCACAGCAGCGCTGCGCCGGAGGCGAGACGCGCTACGGCGCGGGTGTGGGTGAGGGGACGGCTTAGCGACGCGGATTTCATATTGTTTCGGATAGCCATGTATCAAGCATGAAGAGGCGCAAGCGTTGCGCGCACGAATTGCGCGTGAGCGGGAGTGCTTGCAAGATCCGAACCAGATGAAAGCGGCATGACTTTTTGTGCTGGTCGTGCTGGTCGTGCCGGTGGTGCTGGTCGTGCTGGTCGTGCCAGTCGTGGGGGTCTTGCTGGGCACGCTGGACGTGCCTCCGCTCGCGCTGCGGGAAGCGCGTCGGATGTGTTGACCGTCCTTCCTGTTCGACTGCGTGCGTGCATGAGCGTGTTGCGGCGCAGGCAGCAATACGCGCCCAGAGATTGTTGGGCACGCAGCAATTTGCGCGCGGCGGCGCTGGGCTAGTCGTTCTTCCCGTTTGACGCGCATGCGGCGTGGCGGCGTACGCACGCCATCCTCTGGGTTCGCGGACCCGTTGGCACGCTTGCTGCTAATTGATGACGAAGCGGCGAATCGCATCGCACGCCTTTCCGCCATCACACGCATCACTTGCACAAGGAAAACGTCATGTCAGCCTCACAACCGGCCGGCCAACTCGAACTCGCCAACCTGATCGAGCGCGCTTCGCGTGAATTCGCTCAAGCCGAGAGCGTGCTGCGGGAAACGCACACGCTCTCGGCCACCAATACGTTCCAGGCCTACCAGCGCGTGCCTGGAGAGGACGCGGTGGTGGCGCTCGGCGCGCCGACGCCATGGGACGAGCTCAAGCGCGTGCGTGCCGATGTCGTGCGCTTCGACGGCACCGTGCTGCGCGGCGATGCGCGCGCGAGCGGGCACGGACCGCGCTACGCCGATGTCTTTCGCGAGGCGCCTGAAGTGGACGTGGTGATCCACGTGCATGGACCGTACCTCGGCGCGTGGGCCAGCGCGCACCGGCCGTTGCCGATCCGCTATGCGCCGGCGCAGCGCTACACGCGTGCGCGCGAGATCCCCATCTATATCGACCGGCGTCCGGGCGAGCCGCGCTTCATTCTCGACACGATCCGCCGCGACGCCAACATCCCCGCCATTCTTGAAGCAAACGGCGGCGCCACGTTCTGGGGAAAAAGCATTCTCGAGATCTCGAAGTACATCCTGATCCTCGAGGAGGGAGCGAAATTTCAGGCGCTCGCGGAGCCGCTGGGCGGTTCGCTGGAATTTGGGCCGGGCGCGCTCGAGCAGCAATGGAAGATGACCGGGCTTGCATGAGGGGCAGGTAATCCGGCGCGAGATATACCGTTAGCTCGATGTATTGGTTCCCGGTGCGGGGTGGCCTTGCTATTGTCAGGTTCCCCTCATTCTCTCGCCGGTCGACTCATGGCAGTCTTCAGCTTCGCCGATCCCAGCTCGCACGCCATCACGATACGCGCGAAGGCGCTCACCTTCGACGACCCGAAATCGCGCGTGCTGCTCGAGCGCGTCCAACTGGTCGCGCCGAGCGACGCCACCGTGCTCGTCACAGGCGAGAGCGGCACCGGCAAGGAACTGATCGCGCGGCTCGTGCATTCCCTGAGCGAGCGGCGCGACGGCCCCTTCGTGGCGATCAACTGCGGTGCGTTCTCCGAGACGCTGATCGAGAGCGAGCTGTTCGGCCACGAGCGGGGCGCCTTCACGGGGGCGGTGGCTAGCCAGCCTGGCTGGTTCGAATCGGCCAATCGCGGCACGCTCTTTCTTGACGAAGTGGGCGACTTGCCGCTCGCGGCGCAGGTGAAGCTGCTGCGCGTCTTGCAGGAGCGCGAGGTGGTGCCGGTGGGTTCGCGCAAGCCGGTCAAGATCGACGTGCGGCTCGTAGCGGCGACCAACGTGAATCTCGAAGCCGCGGTGCGCGCCGGCAATTTCCGCGAAGACCTGTATTACCGGCTCAACGTCGTCAAGCTGAGCCTGCTGCCGCTGCGCGAGCGGCCGGGCGATATTGCGCCGCTCATCGATCATTTTCTGGAAAGCTATTCGAAGCGTTTGCGCAACGCACGCCCCACGTTGACGGCGGCCGCGCTCACGCGACTTCATGAGCATTCGTGGCCTGGCAATATCCGGGAGCTCGAGAACGTGATTCATCACGCCGTGCTTGTGAGCAGCGGCGGGGTGATCGACGTAGCGGATCTGCATTTCTCGGCGCTCGCGCTGGCGGCGCCGCTGGAGCGCGAAACGGCGCCGGCCCACGGCTCGGGCGGCCGCACGGAGCGTCCGAGCGATATTGCGGAGGCGAGTGCCGCGTTGCGCGCGGCGGTGGTGGATCTGCTTGATTTGGGCACGCCGCAGCTTTGGCAGCATATTGAAGAGGCTGTCTATCGCAGCGTGTTCGAATACAGCGAGCACAATCAGTTGCGTACCTCGCGGTTGCTTGATCTCTCGCGCAATATCGTGAGGGCGCGCCTTGCGCAGTTGGGGTTGTTGAAGCTGCGCGATGCAGGGGATGTCGCCGATGCCGGCGAGTCTGGCGCATTGCATCGCGCTTCGGGCGAAGAGCGCGATGCCGGGCAGTCTGGGCGCCGTCAGGCCTGATCGCGCCAACGCAGCACGCGGCGCGCAACGCGCTCGCATAGTGCGCTCATTGCTACCGCGAGCGCCGTCACTCCTAGCACGCATACCAACAGCACGTCCACGCGCGCGCCTGCCTGCGCGTTCTGCATGAGGTTGCCTACGCCTGCGCCCGCGTTGAATAGCAGCTCGCTGCTGGTTGCCGTGATCCATGCGATGGGGACTGCTTGCAGCACGCCGGTGAAGAGTTCCGGCATCATCGCGGGCAGGAGCACGTCGCGTAGGCGTTCGGTGCGTGTTAGTTCGTAGGACTTGGCAAGCTCGATGAAACGCATGTCGATGCGGCGTAGTGAGTCGAAGCTGCTGGTTGCTACCGGATAGAGTGCGGCTAGCGTGACTACGAAGGTCTTGGCGAAGTCGCCGTTGCCTGCCCATAGGCTCAAGAGCGGTATCAGGCCGAGTAGCGGCACGTAGCGCATGCCCTGGAAGAGCGGCTGTAGCAGCCGTTGTATGAAGGGGGAGAGCGCCATGCCGGCGCCGAGTGCAATGCCGGTCAGGGTGCCTGATGCCAGGCCGATTGTGGTGCGGCGCAGGCTCGCGCCGAGGTCGATGAAGAGTTCACCGTTGCGGATGAGTTCTATGCTGGCTGCGCCGATTTGTTCGAGTGGCACGAAGGTGTATTGATGCGATTCATCGTGGAGGGCGGCCGCTTGCCATGCGGCTAGTAGCGTGAGGGGGAGGATCAGGCCGCTTGCGCGGCGGCGTATTGAAGTGGTTTTATGCTTTTGCATGATATGGAATCCTGATTGGATGGTTTGGATTTTCTCTGTAGCACTTTGGAGGCTTTGGCCTTAACCTGTTTTCGCGGCGGGCCGCAGGCGTTGCCCCTGTGCGGGGCGGCACCTACTTTTCTTTGCCGCGGCAAAGAAAAGTAGGCAAAAGAAAGCCGCTCAAACCGCTAGTGTGACGCCGTCCACCACCGCCCTGTATTTCGGAGCGGCTCCGGAGCGTCTGTCGCCACTCGCTTCACGCCGGAGTGACTAAGGGCTCATCCATCCGGCGGCGCTCCGCGCGCCGTGGGGCATAACCCAAACCAGTGGGACGCACGTGTTTTCGTAGGACTCCAGCGTATTCTATCGGCCGTGGCCCTCGCACTCGCCAGTCAGCGCGCCAGCACGCCCGTGTATTCACTAGTCAGCACCCCAATGCATTTGCCGGTCAGAACCCCAGCGCATTTTCCGATCACCACTCCAACGCATTTTATAGTCAGCACCCCAGCGCATTTACCGGTCAGCAACTTCGCGCACTTACCGGGTGGCCCCCCCAGCGCATTCGCCGGCCAGCCCACTCGGTTTTCGTTGCAGACCCTTCCGCCCGCGCGTAGCGCGTGGCGGGAAGGATGAGCCCTTTGTCACTAACGCGGAGTGTGCGAGGCGACGGATGCCCCGGAGCCGCTCCGATGTACAGGGCAGTGTGGGACGGCGTCACACTGGCGGTGTGAGCCGCTTTCTTTTGCCTACTTTTCTTTGCGGCTGCAAAGAAAAGTAGGTGCCGCCCCGCACAGGGGCAACGCCCGCGGCCCGCCGCGAAAACAAGTTAAGGCCAAAGCCAAAAAAACCCGCGCAAAATCTTGCGCCAAAAGAACCATAAATGAAAATTTAAAAACTCCCTAACGGGAAATCGCTTGCCAACGCGAGGCCCAACGCTGCACACCAGCAATAAATTGATCCATCACGAACCCGATCAACCCGATCACAAATACATCAACTAATACGACATCGATCCGCATCATCTGCCGCGCCATTTCCATCATTTCCCCGATCCCGCTATCAGCGGCAAGCAACTCGGCAGCAACAAGCGCAAGCCACGCGCGCGCAAGCGCAATCCGCACACCGGTAAGCACCGGCCCACAAGCAGCCGGCACGATAACATCGCGCAATAGCGCACCCCGCCCAACCCCATAATGTCGCGCCATTTCGATAAGATCGCGCGGCGCATCGCGCACGCCACCGAGCGTAGCCAGCGCGACAGGAAAGAACACCGCCTTAGCCACAATCACGATCTTCAACGGCTCATCAATACCGATCAAAAGAATCAACACCGGAATAAGCGTGAGCGTAGGAATCTGCCGCAGCAAATCAAACAACGGCTGCACGAAATCGCCGAAGATTCGGCTGCGAGCGAGCAACAACCCGCAAACGGCACCGCTGCCGGCGCCCCACACAAAACCCACTGCAAGTCGGCGCAACGTAATCGCGATATTCTGCTGAAGCTCCCCATCGAGCCACAAATCCAGCGCCGTGCCCCACACGCGTTGCGGCGGCACCAGCAGTTGCACACTCACCCAAGCATGCGCGCTCGCATACCACCAGAGCGCCCCAAGCGCGAGCGGCGTAACCCACCATTGAGCGCCACGCGCGAGCCGCGCCGCGAAGGCCGTGGCCCGCCGGGCACGCAGACGCGCGAACGGAAAGGCAATATACGGGGTGCTCATGCGCCGCCCTCCATCACCGCGCTGCGACGCTCGCCGCGCCGTCGCCCCAGTAATGCACGAGATCCAGCGATTTGAGCGCACTGGCAACAAATTGCGGCGCAAGCAAACTATCGACCGCCACCGGCGCGGAAGCAAGGCGCGCCTGCGCACTGTAGGCCGCCACGTCCCGATAATGCGCGTTCAAAGCAGGCGTGAAGACCGGCGCCCACTGGTCCTTCCACGCGAGACGCTCGCCATCGTATTCGCGCCTCACCACGCTTTCAGGTTGCCCCGATGCGCTCAGGATCTTCAGGAACGCATCGCGGTTTTGCGGCTGCGAGATCCAGTACGCTGCGCGCACGTAAGCCGTCGCCACGATCTGCGTGATGTCCGGATGCGCGGCGACGAACCTCGCGTCGCCCCAAAGTTCCGCGCGCATCTTCCAGTCGTCAGGCGCGGATTTGGTCGACCAGATGATTTTGCCGACATGCTTGTCCTCGAGCGAATACGCATCGTCGAGCGTGAAGAAGCCGTCCACGCGCCCGGCCGCGACCGCAGCCGAGCCCGCCTGCGGATCGAGATTGAAGATGCGGAAGTCCGAGAGCTTGAGTCCGTTGGCGGCCAGCAGCTTGTTGAACGAGACTTCCCACGGACGCCCGCGGTTCAGCGCAATGCGCTTGCCCTTGAGATCGAGTATCGACTTCGCGCTCGAATTCTCCGGCACCACGAGGTAAGTGTTGCTGCCCACGCCGCCAGGCACGATCAGCTTCGTGTGCGTGCCGGCGGCGTTCGCCACCACGGCGGGCAGGTCGCCGTAGCCGGCGAAATCGATCGCGCCGCTCGCAAAGCCCTCGTTCACGAGCGTGCCCACCGCCGCCGTCGAAACCGGCACCCATTGGAGCTTGATGTTGCGTGCGGCAAGCGCCTTCTCCAGCGACTTGTCGGCGTCGATGAGCGCAGAGGCGCCCGCGTATTGCGTCTTGCCGCCACTAGACCAGGCGACGACCGCAATGCGCACGACCTGTGGCGCGCCTGGAGACGCGTTTGGCGATGCGTTCGGCGGCGCGTTCTGCGCGAGCGCGCCAACCGGTGCGGCCGCCGCGAGCGCGATGCCGGCAGCGCCAACGAGCGCGAGTGTCAGTCGCCGCGCGGCGGCGTGCAGGGATGAGGCCAGGGTGAGTGTCATGTTCGTCATGCTGCGGCTTGCGGATAGTGTGGATTGGCGTGGCCAACGGCGCCTGTTTTCAGGCGTGCTTGCGTAGCGCGGGCGCGAGCACCGCGCCTAGCGGTCGGGGATCGATCCAGTCCGCGACGTCGAAATCGGCTTCCAGAAAGCCCCATTCGTAGAGAAAGTCCTTGAACTCGGCGAGCGCGGCGATCGATTCGGCTTCCAGGTTCACGCCCAGATGCTGATGCAGGACCGGTCCATATGCCGTGCGCACCCATTCGAGCGACGAGGCCGTTTCCTGCGTCACGTAGTCGACCGTTTCGTCAGGATGGCTCTTCGCCCATTCGCCCGCATCGACGACCAGTTTGAGAAAGCCCTCGACGATGTCGGGGTGCTGCGCCAGCACGTCGGCGTTGACGGTGAGCGGGCGCGGCGTGCCGTTGTTGTTGCGGATGCGGCGCTCAGGATGAAAGCCGATGTCGATCACCACCTGCGCGCCGATTACCTGCGCAATCTCGAGCCCGGTCGAGCCTTTCACGTAGATCGCATCGACCTGGCCACGCAGCAGCGCTGCGGCTTCGGCGGCATAGAGCGAGCGGCTCGAGAAGCCGTCCGGCGAGGCGAACTGGCCCGGCTCGCGCTGCGCGTCGACCGACTGCAGCGTGCGCGCCTCCACGTCGACGAGATCGACATCGCGCGTGCTCAGGCCTTCGAGGCTCAGCGCGTTGACGAAGCCGCGCAGCGCCGAGGCGCGAAAGATGTCGATGCGGTCGGCGCGGCGGCGCGGAATGGCCAGGCGTCTACCGCGCAGCGCCGCGACGCTGTGTATGCCGGAAGCGGGCAGCGCGAGGATGAGCTGGCTCTCATCAACCCACGAAAGCCCGATCAGCCGCGTGTTCGCGCCGTTCGAGCGCGCCCACATCGCGGGGATGCTGCCGCCCTGGCGAAACGACTGCGCGAGCGTGTGATCGCTGATCGATGACCGGTCGTGACGCGTCGAGTCGCGCAGCGAGCGGATCGCCACGCCGTCGGCCGAGAGCTCGCCGTTGAGCCAGCCCAGATGAACGGCGATGCCGAGCGGCGTCGGCACCGGCGATCGTACATACCAGAGTGGCTGCGTGTGTGCCGATGACGAATCGGACTTGCTTGTCATGTGTGGTTTCCATTTCGAAGTTCGCTCAAGCGGCCCGCGCGAGATGCCTCCCGGCCCGCGCCGGCCTGCGGGAGGGCAACGCAAGTTCCAGACCAGCTTCGCGCGCCGCCGCGTCGAGCGCTTTAAATCAGCGCTCGCGCTGCGTTGTGGCGGCTCGTGCGTCACGTGAACTCGGCGTGCGAATGGCGCGGGCGTGTTGCGTGAGAGGCAGCGCCGGGTGCTGCATGAGCAGCAGTGCGCGCGGTCGTTGTTGCTGAGGCAACACTCAAGCAACGGGCTTTGCTTTGCGCGGCAATGGACGCGTCGTGTCGCGTGAGCCGCATGGATTGCACTTCAGCCCGGCCGCGTGGCCGCCTTGCGGACCTTCGTGCGTTCGAATTGCCTGCCGCGTGTGCTGCTGGCACGACCCGTGCTTGATAGCGCCACACTGCCTGCCCGCGCCGCGCTCGATAGCGGGGCGCAGGCGTTGGCCATTCACAAGGAGAACCAAGCAATGGCTGTCGAATTTCTCTGGCGTCTGCCGATGCACGGCGATGGACGCCGCGCCCACGACCTGCACACGCGCGGCGAGTGGAACCGTCAACGCGGCGCGCGCGTCGCGCCGAAAATCGATTCGGACGACTTCGGGTATATCGACTATCTCTCGCAGGTTGCGCGCGCAGCGGACATCGTCGGTTTTCATGGCGCGCTGATTCCCATCTTCCGCTTCACGGAGGAGCCGTGGGTGGTGGCGGCGGCACTCGCGCGCGAGACGCGCAATCTGCGCCTGCTGATCGCGCTGCAGCCGCATTTCGTGCATCCCGCGTACGCCGCGCAAATGGCGGCGAGCCTGCAGCGCATCAGCCGCGGGCGCGTGGAATGGAATGTCGTGACGGGCGGCGGTGGCGCGGACCAGCGCGCCTATGGCGACTTCATCGACCACGATAGCCGCTATGCGCGCACGGAGGAGTTCCTGCAAGTCGTGAAGGGCTACTCGGCGGGCGGCCAGTTCAACTTCGACGGGCGCTTCTATCGCGTCGAGGACGGCGGCCTGCTGCCGCCGCTCGCGAACCAGCCGGTGCCGCGCATCTATCTCGCAGGCGCGAGCGATGCCGCGCTCGGCGTCGCGGCGCGCCACGGCGACGTGCACCTGAGCTGGGGCGAGCCGCTCGCGAAGCAAAAGGAAGTGATCGACAAGGCCCGCCAGGCGCTCGACGCCCAGAACGCCGAACGCGATCTGCGCTTTGGCATGCGTATCGACGTTCTCGCGCGCGAGACCGAAGAGCAGGCGTGGGCCGAACTGCGCCAGATGTTCGCGACGGTCAACGACGCGACGCGCCTGGGCCACTCGCGCCCGACAAGCGGCTTCGGCGATTCCGAATCGGTGGGCGGCAAGCGCCAGTTCGCGCTGCATCAGGGCAACACCCAGCACTTCGACGACCTGATCGTCGGGCCGAATCTGTGGGCCGGCATGTCGCAGATTCGCGGCGGTCCCGGCTGCGTGATCGTCGGCAGCCACGAGCAGGTGGCGCAGCGGCTCGCCGAATACGTGGATATCGGCGTGTCGACCTTCATTCTCGCGAGCAACCCGCATCTGGAAGAGGCGTATCGCGTGGGCGAGGAAGTCTTGCCGCTCGTGGCCGCCGCGCAGGATGCGAGCCGCACGCGCGCTGCGCTGCGCGTGGCCGGCGCCTGATGCTGCGCGGCGATGCATCATCGCCGGCACTTTCAACATGAAGAGGATAACGAAATGACAGCCACGCTGATCGACAAACCGGATGGCGGACCGCAGGCGGCCAGTGCGCTCCGTGCACCCCATGCGCCCGATGCGCTTCAGAAGCTCTGGTACACGCGCTGCCCCGTGCCTACGGCGCTGGGGATCGCGGTCCATCGCGGCTGGTTCGACGACGAATTCGGCGCCGAGGGCATCACGCTCGGCTCGCTGCAGGAGATCGATGCGGCGGACAAGCGCGAATCGCATTTCGATCACAGCCTGCCGCATTCGTTTCGCCAGGGCGGCAATATCCCGGCGCTTTGGGCCCGCTCGCGCGGCGCACGCACGCGCGTGATCGGCCTGTCGTGGACCAACGAGTTTCAGGCGATCATCACGCGGCGCGACAGCGGCATCGCCCGGCCGGCCGAGTTGCGCGGGCGTCGGCTGGGACTGCCGCGTCACGACATCAGCATCGACTTCTGGCGCGCCGCCGCGCTCAAGGGTTTCCTCAGCGCGCTCGAATTCGACGGGCTCGGTTATGCCGACGCCGAGTGGATCGATTTGCCCGAGCCTGCCGGGCGCCGTGGCGCGCACCTGCCGCGCGGGCGGCGCGAGGGGCAGGCGACCACGCTGGCCGAGCTCGGTCCGCACGAATATGCGCTCGAAGTCGCGGCGTTGTTGCGCGGCGAGGTGGACGCCGTGTTCGTCAAGGGCGTGGCCGGGCTCGCGACGGTGCATCTGATCGACGCGCACGTCGTAGTCGATCTCGGCTCGCATCCCGACCCGCTCGTGCGCATCGGCAACGGTACCCCGCGCACGCTGACCGTCGATCAGGCGCTGCTCGACGCGCGGCCCGATCTCGTGCAGCGCTTCCTTGGCGTGGTGGTGAACGCGGGAGAGTGGGCGACACGCAACCCAGGCCCGACGGTGGCCTATATCGGGCGCGAAACGCGGGCCTCCGAGGAATGGGTGCGCTACGCCTATGGCGCCGAGGTGAACCGGCATCTGGAGACGAACCTCGCGCAGACGTCCATCGACGGGCTGGTCGCGTTCAAGGACTTCCTGTTCGAATGGGGCTTCCTCGAACACGACTTCGACGCGCGCGCGTGGATCGACACCGAGCCGTTGCAACAGGTGCACGGTGGCCGTCATGCGCGGGGGCGCTGAGGTCATGCGCCGCCGCCGCGCACGAGGAGTCACATCATGACGATCGCAAGCATCGATTCGCCGATGGTGCGTATGCGCCGGCACGCGGCGTCGCGCGTGGGAGGGCGCAGCACTGAGGCGCGTGCGGTGGCGTCTGCGCAAGGCAGTCACGTTCGCGTGGCCGCTCAGGTGTCGCGGTCTTCGTTCGATGGACAGCATGGGCTTCGTTTGGCCGGGCTCGCGTGCCTCGTGCTGGCCGTGCATGCGGGGGTTGCATGGTGGCTGCACGCGAGCGGGCAGCAGACGCCGCTCGTGCAACCGCCCAAGCCCTTGCCGATGACGGTTGAGCTGACACGTCCACCGCAGCCGCTCGCGCAAGCGCCCGAGCCGCCGCACACGCCACAAGCGGCACCGGCGCCGCGGCCGGCCGCCGTGCCGCCGCACGCGGTACATCCGACACGCGCAGCGCCTCCGAAGCCGGCGCTTCATGCGGCGCAGCCGCTCGAATCTGCCGTGGCCGCACAGGCGCAGCCGGCAGTTTCGCAGCCACCAACTCCCGCAGCAGCGCAGCCGCCCGTTGCGCCAGCCGCGCCGCCGCGCGAAACCGAGCCGATCGGCGACGCCGCCTATCTGCACAATCCCGCGCCCGACTATCCGGCGTTTGCGCAAGACCAGGGCTGGGAAGGCCACGTGATCCTGCGCGTGCACGTGCTGGCGAGCGGTACGCCCGACGTCGTGCAACTGAAGACGTCGAGCGGACATCGTCTGCTGGACGACGCGGCGGTCGCCGCCGTGCGCCGTTGGGCCTTCGTGCCCGCGAAGCGCGGCGAGGACGCGGTGGACGGCTGGGTCAACGTGCCGATCGATTTCAAGCTGGGGTAGCTCATTTAACCGGGTGCGCGTTGTGCGCGTACCGCATCGACAGGAATTCCAGATCATGAATGCCATTCCAACCACTTTCATCGTCCAGGGCACGCTGTGGCTGCTCGGACTCTTTTCCGTGCTGACGTGGACGCTCATCGTCGCAAAGGCGTTTCAGGCCTGGCGCGCGAGCGCGCGCAATCGCAGCTGGGCGAAGGCGTTCTGGGCCGCGAGCACCTTCCAGGCGGCGGCCCAGGTGGAAGGCGCCTCGAGCCCGGCGGGACGCCTCGCGCAAGCGGGCTTCGACGCGCTGCGCCGTGCCGACGAGAGCGGCGCGCAGGACCTCGAACATAGCTGGAGCCGCCACGATCTGCTCGAACGGCACCTGCGCCAGCAGATCCAGAACGAGCGCCGCAGTCTCGAAGCGGGCCTTGCGGTGCTCGCCTCGATTGGCAGCACGGCGCCGTTCGTGGGGCTGTTCGGCACGGTGTTCGGCATCATCCATGCGCTCACCGCAATCACGCGCAGCGCCTCGGCGAGCATCGACGTGGTGGCGGGCCCGATCGGCGAAGCGCTGGTGGCGACCGGCATCGGCATTGCGGTGGCCGTGCCCGCCGTGCTGGCCTACAACTTCTTCGTGCGCCGTGTGAAGGCGACGCTGGGCGACCTCGACGCGTTCGCCACCGACTTCGTCACACTCGCGCAGCGCGCGGGCTTTCGCGTGCACGGCGCCGCGCGCGCGCCGCAACCGGTGCGCCAAACCACGGCGGAGGCGTTCGCATAATGGCCTTCTCCTCTGCCGATAACGACGACGTGCTCAGCGAGATCAACATCACGCCGCTCGTCGACGTCATGCTGGTCCTGCTGGTGGCCTTTATCGTGACCGCGCCGCTGCTCAACAACGCGGTTCACGTGAACTTGCCGAAGACGGTGGCGACTGCTGCCGCCGATACGCGCGCGCCCGTGACCGTGAGCGTGGACGCCAGGGGCGCGATCTGGATCGACAAGCGCGCCACCGATCTCGCGCGTATTCCCGCGGAGCTAGCCGCGCTCAAGGCGCAACGGCCCGACGTGGCGCTCAACCTGCAGGCCGATGAGGGCGTGCCCTATGGCAGCGTGGCGAAGCTGATGGCCGCCATCGAGCACGCGGGCATCACCCGCCTTTCGGTGCTGACCGCGAATAATGGATGAGGCGATGCTTCGGGATAACTTTAGTGATGCTTACCATAGTGTGATCACGAGCGAGGGATACAACGCATGAGCGAAGTCGCTGAATCGACGGTCCAGTCGATCTGGTTCACCCGCTGTCCGGTGCCCACGCCGCTAGGCATTGCCGCGCATCTGGGCTGGTTCGACGAGGAATTCGCGCGCGACCGGATCACCGTGCGGTCGCTGCAGGAAACGCGCGACACCGCGCTCACGGCCTCGCATATCGATCACACGCTGGCGAACTCGTTTCGCCAGGGCGGCAGCATTCCGGCGCTGTGGGCGCGCGCGGCGGGCGCGCAAACGCGTGTCATCGGGCTGACCTGGGTGGACGAGGCGCAGGCGATCGTCACGTTGCCGGATTCGGGCATCCGCACGGCGAGAGACTTGCGCGGGCGGCGGCTGGGGCTGCCCGCGCGTGCGGGGCAGCGCATCGACATCTTTCGCGCGGCCGCATTGCGCGGCTTCACGAGCGTGCTCGAGCTCGAAGGCATCGGGGCGCGCGAGGTGGAGTGGATCGACGTGGCGGCTTCGGGGCTGCGCGATGTGCGTGAAGCGGCGGGCGAAGTTGTGCACGAAGCGGCGCGCGAGGAAGTACGCGAGGAGGCGCACCCAACCGCGCACAGCGATGCGCACGAGGCACATTTCAGCAACCCGTCGAGCGTCGCCAGCCGGCGGCTTTACGCGGCCGAGGCCACGGCGCTCCTGCGCGGCGAAGTCGACGCGATATACGTGAAGGGCTCGCTCGGGCTCGAAACCGCCTGGTTGATCGGGGCGCGCGTGGTGATCGACATCGGCTTTCATCCCGAGCCGCGCGTGCGCGTCAACAACGGCTCGCCCCGGCCCCTCACAGTCAACGCCGCGACGCTGGAAGCGGCGCCGGAGGTGGTGGGGCGCTTCCTTGCCAGGGTGATCGACGTCGACAACTGGGCGCGCGCGCATCCAGACAAGGTGCTCGCCTATCTGGGCCGTGAAACGGGTTCGTCCGACGAATGGCTGCGCCGCGCCTATGGCGCTGACGTGCATCTGCGGCTGCGCACGGGACTCGACGAAGCGTCGATTGCCGCGCTCGACGGCTTCAAGCAATTTCTGCTGGCCCAGCACGTGCTGCCCGCCGACTTCGATCTGCATGAATGGATCGACCCGCGAGCGCTGGAACGGGTCGAGCGCTCGCGCACACGTGGGGCATCGAGCAGTTAAGAGCCGAGATTCATGCCGTGTCGCTTCGATGAGCGCGCCCGCGAGGCGCGCTTTTTCTTTGGGTCATTGCGCGCCAATGCGAAACATCCGCAGCAGGTGTTGCGTGCGCAACAGGCCCACACCATAAGAGCGCTGCCTGCGCAGCAGCACACGCGGATGCGCAACGCGATATGCCTTGAAACAAGGCGTTTTCGCCCCTGCTCGCGCTGGCATTCCTTTTGCATTGAACAGAGCGTGCGCATGACGCGGGGTCATGCAGGCGAATAAAAACAGATCAGGACAATGCAATCAATGTTCAAGAGAAAAACACTGGTGGTTGCACTCGGCGGATTGCTGGGTGGCGCGATGGCGGCATCGCCTGCCTGGGCGGCCGACGGCGCCACACAGCAAGCCGCACCCGACGCAGCCAGCACGACGGAAAAGGCGGACGTGTCGCGCAGCAAGCAAGCCGGGACGACGAAGCAGGCAAAACAGGCCAGGCCCGCCGAGACGCAACTGGGCACGGTCACCGTGACCGCGCGCCGGCGCAAGGAAAGCATTCAGGACGTGCCGGTGGCGGTCACCTCGATCAGCGGTGACAGCATCAAGCAGAACGAATTGCGCGTCGTGAACGACATCACGAAATATGTGCCGAACTTCAACGGTGCCTCGACCGAAGGGCGCGAGCGCCCGCGCTGGTTCCTGCGCGGCGTGGGCAGCAACGATCCGTCCGATCTGTCGCTGAGCCCGATCGGCGTCTACTTCGACGACGTGTATATCAACAGCGTCTTCGGGCAGGGCTTCCCGCTCTTCGATCTCGACCATATCGAAGTATTGCGCGGCCCGCAGGGCACGCTGTGGGGCAAGAATACGATCGGCGGCGCGGTGAGCATCACCTCGCAAAAGCCGACCTTCGATTTCAGCGGCTATGGCAAGGTCGGCTTCAGCCAGTACGACACGAAGCTGGTGGAGGCCGCGGTGGGCGGCCCCATCGGCAATAACGACGTGCTGGCCGCGCGCGTGTCGGTGTACCACGAGAACGGCGACAGCTACTTCACCAATACCGATGCCAACGGCCGCTTCGGCGGCTTCCACGACAACGCCGTGCGTTTTCAGCTGCTCGCGGTGCCCACCTCGAACAGCGACTTCCTGCTCAACGTTCACGCGCGCAACTACACGGGCGGCGGCGACCCGTGGCACGCGCAGGGCGCTGGCCCGGGCGGCGCCAATGCGTTCGGCTTCGTGGGGTCGAGCGACCCGTACACGGTCTCGCTGAACGCGCCGTCGAGCGACCATATCACGACCTATGGCGGCTCGTTGACGGCCCACTGGCATATCAACAGCGCGCTGACGCTCACGTCGATCACGGCGCTCGAAGGCCTGAACCGCTGGTATCAGGACGACGAAGATTACTCGCCCTACGACGCCGCGCGCTCTCACGACACGCTGGCCTCGCATCAGTTCTCGCAGGAGTTCCGTATCGAGTCGCCGCAGAACGACCGCTTGAGCTGGATTGCCGGCGCGCACTTCTTCACCGAGGAGCTCAGCGAGCAAAGCGCGGGCGGCGGCTTGCCCGATGCGCCGGGCGGGCCTTCGTCGACGTACTATCATCTCGCCGACATCACGCAGCACACGCAGAGCGCCGCAGCATTCGGCAGCGTGAAATATCGCTTCACCGATCGCTTCAACCTGACGGCGGGCCTGCGTTACACCATCGAGCGCAAGAACATCAATCTCACGGGCCTCGAGAACGTCGGCCCGGTGAGCTGGAGCGACACGGGCAGCTGGTGGGCGCCTGGTTCGGTGACTTCGCCACTCGCCGTTAGCGCGCGGCAGAACGAAACCAACACATGGCGTGCGCCGACCTGGGATCTGACGCCCGAATACGCGCTCGCGAGCAATGTGCGCGCGTACTTCCGTTACGCACGCGGTTTCCGCTCGGGCGGCTACAACGGCAGCGCATACACGCAGAGCACGGTATCGACCGTGCAGCCGGAATACCTGACCGACTACGAGGCCGGCATCAAGAGCGAATGGTTCGACAAGCGGCTGATTGCGAACGTCAGCGTGTTTCATTACGACTATCGCGACATTCAGGTGTTTGCGCTGGCGCCCAATCCGCAGGGCGGGCCGCCGGTCTCGACCTTGTCGAACGCAGGACAGGGGCGTGCCGACGGTTTTGAGCTGGAACTGAAGGCGCAGCCGATCAACAGCCTGTATCTGTTCGCGAACCTTGGTCTCCTGAATACCCGCTACACCGAATTCGCCTATGTGCCGGCCGCCGTGGGCAATTCGTTCGCCCGTTCGCCGCACACGACGATCAATGCGGGTGGCGAGTACCGGCTACCCGTGGAGTTTGGCACGCTCGCGCTCGGTGGCGATGTGAACTATCAGAGCTTGCAGTTCTTCAGCGCCACGCGGCAGACCTATCCGCAGCTTTGGCAAGGGGGATATACGATCCTGAACGCGCACGTGTCGTGGACGTCACCGAATCAGAAGTACATTTTGACCGGCTATGCCACCAACCTCACTAACAAGGTCTACAAGAAACTCGGGCTTCTGCCGTCGTATGGCGCCTACCCGATTCTGTACGGCGATCCGCGCGTGGTGGGCGTGACGTTTACTGCGAAGATCTAGGCGTTGCTGCTGCCGTTGCCGTTGCCGCCTGCGCCGGTTCATGTCAGTGCGGCTTCGACGCGATACGGTGGCGACGCGCGACGCGCGCGACCAGCGGGCGGTGTGACGCACTGCAGCGCGTCGTGCGCTGGCGGGGCAGCGCACGTATAGGTTCCGGCGCGGCCCTGGCCGTCGCGGGCGCCGCTTGCGGGACCTCGGCATCGAGCCAGCAACGCGTCGCCTCGGCGATCAGACCGCTCAGCCAGCGCACGCCCTCGGCGCACTCGCCCGATTCGTTCCACGTCATCCGGTACACGATGTCGGGCGGCTGCGCGGGCAGCGCGACAACGGCAAGCGGCAACAGCTTCGCGTAGTGCCGCGCGAGCCGGCAGGTGGTGGTCAGGATCAGGTCGGAGCGCACGAGCGCGTGCGCGGCGAGTTCGAAGTGCGGCAGCGTGACGACGATGCGCCGCTGCAAGCCGACGCGTTCGAGCTGCCGGTCGATCGCGCCGGACGCTTCGAGCCACGAGGGGGTTGGGCAGAGTTGCGGCGCCTGCGCGAAATCGGTGGCTGTGATCGTGCCACGTCTGGCGATGGGATGCGTGGCGCGCATCAGGCACACGACGCGGTCGTCGAACAGGTCGTCTTGCCGGAACCGCGAGAGACGGGCGGTGCGGTTGTCGATCACGATGTCGAGTTCGCCGTCGGCGAGCGCGCGCTCATCGTCGAAGCCATCGCCGAGCGGATGGAACACGAGCTGCGCATTCGGCGCCTGTGCGCGGAACAGCGCGACGAGCTTTGGCACGAATAGCACGTTCAGGTAGTCGGGGCAGCCAATCCGGTAGGTGCGCACTGACGTGCGTGCATCGAACCTCGGCTGCTGGATGCGGATGAAGTCGATCACGCGCAGCGCGTTGCGCAGCGGCTCGATGAGCCGCGCGCCGAATTCGGTCGGCACCATCCCGTAGCGGCTGCGCACGAGCAGCGGATCGCCGAGCAGCGTGCGCAGGCGTTTCAGTGCGGTGCTGGTCGCCGGCTGCGACATGTTCATGCGCACGGCCGCGCGCGACACGGTACGCTCGGTCAGCAGCACGAGCAGGATGCGCATCAGCCGGGCCTCGAGCACCTCGAGCGCGTGCGCCGTGTCGAACCCATCGGACGCGTCCGCGGGTGAGGCGTCCGGTTTCAATGCGTCCCGCACGTCGATGCGCCTCCTTGCGACGCGATGCTCGTGCGGTATGTGGACTCCAGTTGCACGCCGGTGTCTCCTTCCATGCGAACCAGCCGCGTGTGCACGCAGCGCTATGCTCGGGCCTGTGGATGTTATGCCCAATATTTGCCAGTCAGTATGGAGGGGCGGCGCGGCAACGGGAAATTAAATATTTGGTTGGCAGATATTTGAAAAATGAATGGCGGGATAACAGCGGTGGCGAGTTTTGCACGAACCTTACCGCTCATGATCGACCACCACGCACTCGAGTCCCGAGGCGTTGGCTGCGCATTCGATCGCTGCATGAAGCTCGGTCATGCCGAAGACCATCGGGCGCAGCGCGCCGAATTCCAGCGCACCCGTGCCAGCCACCGCAAGCAAGCGCCGGAAAGCATCGCGCGGATACATGAACTGGCCCATGATTTCCCAGCCGTTGAGCATGACTTCGGTGTACGGAAGCGGCAGATCCACGGCCATGCTGCCCATCAGCACGAGCCGTCCTTCGCGCGCGAGGCTGCGCAGCGCTGCAAGTGTCATGTTCGGATCTCGCGCGTTGCCGACCATATCGAAGGCGAGATCGACGGGCCCCCGTGCTGCGTCGCGAATCGTCTCCGCGTCCTGTGCAGCGTCGCCCGTGACCGCGACCGGCACGATCCGGCCGCGACCGTATCCGGCAAGCGCGTGCAGCGCCTTCGCGTTGCGCCCGATCGCGACGACCCGGCTCGCTCCGAGCGCAACGGCCAGCAATGCGGCCGCGCTGCCGTATGCGCCCGTCGCGCCGGATACGGCGACCGTTTCGCCTGCCGCAAGCCGCCCGCGCAACAGGCCGCCGAAAGGCACGACGAAGCGCGCGAAAAGCGCCAGTTGCGTGGCATCGAAATCGGCGTCTGCATCGGCAGGGGTCAATGTCGAGGCTGGCAGCAGCGCGTATTCGGCCAGCGTGCCGTCCGGCCAGTCGGATTGCATCGCGTGACCGGCTGCGCCCGAAGCGGTGACGCCGATCAGTATCTGTGCAGGATTGCTAACGTTTTCGCTGGAAACGAAGTGCGATGAAATTACGACGCGCTGGCCAGGCTTCATGTGCCACACGTCCTTGCCGACCGAGTGGACGATTCCAACACCGTTGCCGCCAGGAATGAATGGTCGATCCGGCGCGTGGTAGACCGGCAACTCGCCGGCGACGTACTGGCGCATATACGACATGACAGCCGACGTCTGCATTCTGACGACGACGCTGCCAGGCCGCGGCTCGGGCGTCGGCAGGTCTACGAGTTTCAGCTCGCCGCCGAGGCGAGTGAGTTGCCATGCTTTCATGGTGCGCCCCTCATTCGAATGCAATCTGCAGTTTTCCGGTTCCGCGCTGGCGGTACTGGTCGGCGATCGCCCCGGGCAAGCGCTCGAATCCTCGCACCGCGCGGCTGTGCGATCGAATCAGACCCATGCGCATCAAGCGCGAAAGTTCGTCTTCGGCGCGAAGCCGGTCGTGATAGAAACTGTCGACCGTCCATGCGCCGGAATGGATGTGACGCTCGAGTAGCATGTCTTCGACGGTTGCGTTGATGCCGAACACTTCGCGCAACGTCGGCTTTTGCGCTGGCGCGTTGTCGACTGCTTCGGAATACGAAGCGGCAGCGGATCCATACGAAAAGAGCCGCGCGTGGCGGTTCATGCGCGCCACCACGCGCTCGGTCAAGCTACCGCCCACGCCATCCGAGAACACGTCGATACCTTCAGGAAAGGCGCTCAGCAACGCGTCGTCGAAGTCATCGGCGCTGTAGTCGAGGCACGCATCGATACCCAGATGCTCCAGCGCCCATCGACACCTTTCGGCTCCGCCAGCGAAGCCGACCACCCGGCATCCAGCGGCCTTCGCGAGCTGGGCGACGATCGACCCGACGGCGCCGGTCGCAGCCGCTACGGCTACCGCGTCACGCGGCATCAACGGAGCATACTGGCGCATGCCGAACCACGCCGTCATGCCCGAAGTGCCGAAGATTTCCATGAGCACTGGCGGTGGCCACATGCGCACCAGCGCCGGACGAAATACATAGGTCCAGGGAGAGCGCGTGCCGTTCAGCGCTTTCACCAGTTCGTCGGGCTCGCTGAATCCAACGGGCAGATCGCCGCTGCGCACGATCTGGTATTCCTGCCAGCCCGCCTGGCACGCGATGACATCGCCGACCGCGAACGCCGGATCTCGCGACCGCACGACTCGCGCGCACGCATAGTTATTCGGGTCGGTGGCGCCTTGCGCAATGAGTCCGCGAGCGATGCGCATGCGCGTTGCGGCGTGAACGTTGATGAGCATGACGCGCACGAGTGCTTCGCCATCTTCCAATTGCGGCATGGGCACGATGCGCTGCTCGAAGTTCTGCTCGCGCAAGGCGCCGCTGGCGAGACCGCCTTTGACCACCCATTGGCGAAAATGATCGGGGAGAACGAAATTCCTGCTGGCAAGACCTGCGGGCGTCGACATGGCGGGCTTCCGTTTGATAAAAATCGGCCGCGTGCGCGGATGCAGCGGCAGCGGTATGATCTTCGCGCACGGAACTGGAACTTCCTATAATCAATTGGCCGGAATTTCTTATCGATCGTACATTTATGGACGCCTTATCCGAAGTCCTCGCCTTGCTGAAGGTGCGCAGCGGCCTCTCGTCCCGCTTCGAGGGCGAGGGGGCATGGGCCTTCCGGTTTCCCGCCTATCAGCACATGAAGTTCGGCACCGTGCTGCGCGGGCGGCTTTATCTACGGATGGCGGATGAGGCGGACTACCGCCCGATCGAAGAGGGGGACGTCTATCTGCTGACGAACGGACAACCGTTCTGCTCAGCGAGCGTGCCGGGGCGCACGCCGCGCGACGGCCCCGAAACTTACCGGTCGATTCGCGGCGCGGACGGCGTCGTGCGATTTCGTGGGCCCGGGAGAGTCGCGCCCGTCAGTCTAGCGAGCGGGCGCTTCATTTTCGAAAACGACGTGACGAGCACGCTGCTGGGGAATTTGCCGCCGCTCATTCATTTGCGCGCAGCCGATGTGGCGGCGCATGCGCTGTCCCATGTGCTTGCGCTGCTGAAGCTGGAAGCCGGAGATCCGGCGCCGGGCTCGGACGTGGTGAAGACGAGTCTCGCGACGCTGGTGCTCGTACAGGCGTTGCGCGCCTATATGGCCGGCGGCGAGCATGCGGGGGGCTGGCTCAGGGCGTTATCGGACGCCAGGGTCGGGTCGGCGCTCTCGATGATGCACGGCTCGCCTGAACAACGCTGGACGATTGAGTCGCTGGCCTCAGGCGTAGGGATGTCACGCACGGCATTTGCGTCGCGGTTCCGCACCATGGTGGGCAGCGCGCCGCTCGCTTACCTGCATCGATGGCGGATGGCGATTGCAATGACAGCGCTTAAGGACTCCGAAGAACCACTAGTGTCGATTGCCGAACGCGTTGGGTACCTGTCGGACACCGCATTCAGCATTGCATTCAAGCGCGCGACGGGCATCAGCCCGGGCCGCTATCGGATGGAGCAGCGTCGCTGAAGGGCGTCGCGAGCTGCTCGCACATCTTCCGCGCGGCGTTGGCCGCGCGGACCGTTCAATTGCGCGGCGGCTTGCCAACCAGCGCCCGGTAGTCATTGGCCGAGGCCGGCTTGCGTCCGTGCAGGGCGGCGATGTCGCACGCCATGGTGAACATCTCCAGATTGTCCTTGAGGCGCTCGTCGCTGTTCGGATACTTCCACGGCGTGTCTTCGGTGCCGATGCGGATATGCAGGCCCATCATCGTGGCGAGCGTCGTCATGTAGAGCGTCGCGCGGCCGGCTGCACAGACGCTGATGACCGAAGTCGGATCGATCTGGCGGATCTGGTCGACCATCAGGAACAGGTGTTTCGTCATGTCCTGGGCGTTGCTGACCCACGTGCCGGATACCAGCGTGCGGCCGACGTTGAACGGCAGGCCGTAGAGAATCAGCCAGTTATAGGGCTTCTTGAGGATGCCGGTATCGATGAGCTTGCGCTTGGCGAGCTCGATCTCGCCGGAGCTGTGGACGGCCAGTTCGGGCTTGACGCCGGCGGCCTCGAGCTCGGTGATGGCGGGCACCATGAACGCGTCCGGATGGCCCGGCGCGCACGGGGCCACTTCGCACTGGCCCGCGCGCGCGGGGCTCACGCATTCGTCGAAGGACGAGCCGTTGAGGACGTTCAGATTCGGCACGAAGTCGTTGCCAAAGCGCGCGCGCAGCGGCTCGAGCACCGCGGCGTAGGCCTCGGTGGGGGGGATGTCGCGATCGAGGCGGCGGCCCTTCTCGTCGGTCATGAACGAGAAGTCGATGTGCACGCCGCAGGCGCCGGCTTCGATGACGCTCGACGCCGCGTCTACGTACTCGGCGAGCGAGGTGGTGCTCTCGAAGCGGCCTGATACGGCGGCGTTGATGGCGATCTTTTCCGACACATCCCATTTGGGTTGCAGCTCGGCGCCGGCGATGAACTGGTACTCCTCCATTTCGCGTTTGGCGGCTTCCCAGAGTGAAAGTTTTTCGACCATGATGATCCTCGATACAAGTGGTAAAAAAAGTTCGCAACGTTCCGAACCGGCGGCAATCAGACCGGGCAGGTCTGCCTGGGCGCCGCCGTTACGCGACGCGTTTGCCCTTCGCAAGAGACTTCTGGTCAACCGACGAAACGGATGAGATCGGCATCGCTCTCGCAATCGCATCGATCGGGAATGATTCCGCGAAAGATCGATTGAGATCGAATGATGTGTTGTAGAATGAATTAAGTCAAGGGGGTGAGGGTATGTCCTGGCATGGCGCTGCGCTGATCGGCTAGTGCGGAATGGGGGGAGAGGAATTCCGCGCTGTTGCGGCGGAGAAGTCACGAAGAGAGGGGCGTTTCTGGAGGGGGCCACATCAATCAGATTGCGCAGAATCTGACTGGGCGGCCGGGCGACGCCAGGGGAGGGGACTAGCGGCCGGCCGCGTGGGCGGGGAGGGTGGCGTGGTGCGCCGCGCGGGGCGGCGGCCTTGTATGGCGCGTGGTTGGCGAGGGGGAGGTCGCCTTGAAAGCGGGATCAGAGTCCCGGGGCGTGCTACTGGCGGGCGGCGGTCTTGATCGTGCCGTTGGCGCTTGCGTCGGCGCTCTGTTGCGCGGCGTCTTCAGCCGCGACCTTTGCTCGCGCAGCCTCGAAGTTTTCCGGATAGTGGACCGAGTCGCGCGGGTTATAGCCTGCGGCTTCCAGTTTTGCCAGTTCGGCGTAGCGCTGGGCGTGGGTCACGGGCTGTGCCGATTGTGCCTGCGAGGCGAGCGGCGCGGCGATGAGGACGGCAAGCGCGAGCGCCGGGACAAAGGACTTCTTCATGATTCTCTCCGATTCAAACTTGAACGATTCGTGCAACGACAGCGTGGTCGTGCGGCTTTGAGCGGAGTCTAGTAGGGAGTTCGACCTGGGGTAACCCCGTAATGCGCCAACGCAGCGTTGCTGTGTGGGCAACAATAGTGAGTCGGGTGGCGCGTGGCGCGCCACGGGTTTTAATGCGTTGGCCTTAACTTGTATTCGCGGCGGGCCGCAGGCGTTGCCCCTGTGCGGGGCGGCACCTACTTTTCTTTGCAGCCGCAAAGAAAAGTAGGCAAAAGAAAGCGGCTTAAACCGCTAGTGTGACGCCGTCCACCACTGCCCTGTAAATCGGAGTGGCTCCGGGGCATCCGTCGCCTCGCACACACCGCGTTAGTGACAAAGGACTCATTCTTCCCGCCACGCGCTACGCGCGGGCGGAAGGGTTTGCAAGGGAAACCGAGCGTGCTGCCCAGCGAATGCGCGCAGTTCTGCCGCGCAAATTAGCGATTGCGCAGGATTGGTTCCGGTCAAATATAATGGATTCCTACTGATATGCGAGAGTGCTTCCATATAAATACGCGGGAGTTCCACGAATACGTGTATATCCCAATGGTTTTTGTTATGCCCCACGGCGCGCGGAGCGCCGCCGGATGGATGAGCCCTTAGTCACTCTGGGTGACGTCGCGTGGTGACAGACGCTCCGGAGCCGCTCCGAAATACAGGGCAGTGGTGGACAGCGTCACACTGGCGGTGTGAGCGGCTTTCTTTTGCCTACTTTTCTTTGCCGCGGCAAAGAAAAGTAGGTGCCGCCCCGCACAGGGGCAACGCCTGCGGCCCGCCGCGAAAACAAGTTAAGGCCAACGCCTTAAAACCCACAAAGGGAGTTATTGAAAGACAACGTGGATAGCGATATTGAGGCGAGTTGATTAATCAGAAAATTAATCTGGAATCCAGAATAAAAAATAACTCACACATTATGATCCGCCTGCCATCAGGCGCTTCTCTCGGTCGCCATATCGCCCAGCAACGCTTTTGCTTGCAGCAAGTCCGCCGTATCCACGCCTTCGGAGAATGCCTCATACATGCGGCTCAACATCTGACCGGCTTCTCCGGTCTTGCCGTTCGCGCGCCACAGCCGCGCCAAACTCAACCCGGCTCGCAACTGCAGCGACATCGCCCGCTGCCCAGCCGCAATGGCGAGCGCTTTCTGAAAACAGCCTTCGGCCTGTAACGCCTCCTGCCCATCGCACGTTCGATCGCCCGCGCGCTCAAGAAGGAGTTCTCCCCTGATCCGATAAAGTTCCGCCTCGTGGAAATGCTCTCCTGTTTGCTCCACAATGGCCAGCGCGTCGGCCAGCGTATCGAGCCCCTCGCGCACACGCCCATAGCGCCCGCACGCCATGGCAAGCAGCCCCAGAAAATAGGAATGCGAAAGCTTCGCACCCGTCGCCAGGTACGCCGCGAGCCCTTGCTTCATCTGTTCGATGCCGCCATCCAGGTTGCCCTGCTCGGCGAGCGACGAACCGTGCAGGATCGCCGCCCAGGCCAGGTAGTACGGAAACCCCTGTTCCTCCGATAGCGTGATGGCCGCCTCGGTGAATTCCTGTGCCAGCCGGGGTTCCTGCCGGATCAGATGCAGCATCGCCGCGGAGACCAGCGCGAACGCGAGACCGAACGGCTGGGCAATCTTGCGGGCGAGCGTGAGGGCCTGCCGGCTTCGCTCGCTGGCCTGATCGGGAAAGCCCAGATACCACTGGGTCCACGAAGCAATGCTCAAGGTGCGCACACCGGGATCCATGCCATAGACATAGGCATGAGCCTGATGTCGCTCCTGCACGTACAGCGCGCGCATCTTTTCCTGGTGCTCGCGTGCGGTAACGAAATCGCCCTGGAAGAACGAGCTCGATCCCAACGCACTATGCGCTTCGACCAGAAAATCCGGATCGTGCGCGTTGGACGCGACCCGCAACAACCGTTCACCGAGCTCCTGTGCCGTGGCGTAATCGGCGCGCAACGAATAGTAAGTGCGCAGGCCGAATCGTGCGGGAAAGAGTTGCGAGCAATCGCCAATCTGTTCGCATAGCACCATCGCGCGCGTATAGGTGGCTTCGACTTCCGGCGCGGCGTAACCCCGGGCCGCCATCAGCGCGGGACCGATAGAGAGCCGCAGCGCCAGTTCCTGGCGCGCGCGGCCGGGTGTGTCGGGCAAGCGTTCGAGCAGCGCGAGCGCGGTCTGGAAGTGCCGCATCGCATCGAGGCCGGCCGAACGCTCGACGGCCTGCTGGCCCGCGCGGTGCAGGTATTCCACGGCTTTCTGCGCATTGCTGCTGAGACTGTAGTGGTGCGCCAGCTCGCTGCAATACTCGTTGAGCCGGCCGGCATAGAGCGCTTCGATGGCCTGCGCCGTGCGCTCGTGCAACAGACTGCGTTGTTCGGAGAGGAGCGAGCTGGCGGCGACCTCCTGCGTCAGCGCATGCTTGAAGGTGTATTCGATTTCCGGGAAGGCCGGCCGCTCGTAGATGAATTCCGCTATTTGCAGACGCGAGAGCAGGTGGCGCAACTCGTCTTCCGTTTGCTCGACCACCTGCCGGATCAAACTCCACGGAAACTCCTTGCCGACAATCGCGAGATGTTGCAGCAACGTCTTCTCGGCAACGGGCAGCCGGTCCATCCGGGAGGCCAGCACGCCATGCACCGTGGTGGGGATGTGCAATTCGGCCGGCGTCTTCGCAATGCGGTAATGGCCGGGCGCGCCAAGCAGCGCGCCTTCCTCGACGAGCGTCTGAACCACTTCCTCCATGAAGAAGGGGTTGCCCTCGGTCTTTTCGAGGATGCGCTCCTTCAACGGCATGAGGCCGGGGTCATCGCCCAGCAGCGCGCTGAGCAGGCTTTGCGCTTCGGCCGGCCCGAGTGCGTCGAGCCGCATCTGGCGGTAGTTGTCCTTGTCGCTCCAGCCCGGTCGATAGTCGGGCCGGAAGTTCAGCAGCAGGATGATCCGCTCGCTAGCCACATGTTCGATAAGGAATGCCAGGA
This sequence comes from Paraburkholderia pallida, assembly GCF_004524855.1. Classification (NCBI taxonomy): domain Bacteria; kingdom Pseudomonadati; phylum Pseudomonadota; class Betaproteobacteria; order Burkholderiales; family Burkholderiaceae; genus Paraburkholderia; species Paraburkholderia pallida. Next base: position 299,361 of record NZ_CP038149.1, read on the forward strand.
ATGCCTCGGTCTCGCTATCCAGCCATTGCAGATCCTCGAACAGCAACTGAACCGGCTGGTTCAGGCTCTCGCGCTCGATCAGTCGCTTGATCGCGTCGAAGGTCCGGTCGCGCCGGATGCGGGCGTCCATGGTCGCGACCGCCGAATCCGGCTCACCGGCGCCCAGCAGATACAGCACATAGGGCAGCAGGTCTTCGAGACCGCGCTCGAGCGTCAAGACGCGTCCGGTGACTTTCTCGCGGGAGCGCCGCTCGTCGTCCTGAGCCGTGATCTGGAAGTAGTTCCTCAACAGCTCGATGAGGGGTAAATACGGAAACGCCTTGCCGTGCGAGACCGAGAACGTCTCGAGTATCAGGCAGCCGCGCTGCGAGCGCTCCTTGAACTCATGGAACAGGCGCGACTTCCCGACTCCCGCTTCGCCCACCACGCCGACGATTTGCCCGTGCCCCGCCGTCGTCAGCGCGAGCGCGCCGTGCAAGCGCTCCAGTTCCGTTTCGCGGCCCACGAAGCGGGCCAGCCCGCGATGTGCCGCCACTTGCAGGCGTGTGCGCAATGCGCCAAGACCGGTCAGCTCGAAGACTTCCAGCGGCTCCTGAATGCCCTTGATCTGGGTGGCGCCCAGCGCCTTGAACTCGAAATAGCCCGTGGTGAGCCGGTAGGTCGATTCGCTGACGAGCACGGAGGAGAGCGCGGCAATCGTCTGCATGCGCGAGGCAATGTGGATCGTATGGCCGACCGGGTCGTAGTCGGTGCGCAGGTCGTCCTTGCGGATCGAGCGCACCACCACCTCGCCGGTGTGGACGCCCACGCGAATCTGCAGAGGAATGCCCTCCTGCAGACGGATGCGGTCGGCATGCCGGCGCATCGTCTCCTGCATGCGCAGCGCCGCATACAGCGCCCGCTGCGGGTGATCCTCGTGCGCGATCGGCGCGCCGAAGAGGGCGAGAATGCCGTCGCCCAGCGATTTCGCGACGAAGCCCTCGTAATGATGGACGGCCTCCATCATGAGCGCGATGACCGGCGCGATCAGACGATGGGCGTCTTCGGGGTCCCGTTCGTGGATCAATGCGGTCGATCCGGCCATGTCGGCAAAGAGGGCCGTGATGGTCTTGCGCTCGACCGCCGTGCCTTGCTGCGCTTCGATCGCGGCCTGTTCGGCGAGAATGCGCTGGGCCAGATGGGGCGGCGTGTATTGAATGGGGGCGGCGGGGGATGCATGAGCGGCGTCGCCAGGAGATGCGCCACTAGAGGGCGCACCGTTGGCGGGTGCACCGCATGCATTGCAAAAGCGCGCACTCGCGCTCAGCTCATGGCCGCACCGCGAGCACAGCCGCGCGAGCCGCATTCCGCATTGCTCGCAGAAGTGAGCCCCGGCGGCATTTTCGAAACCGCAGTCTGCGCAGCGCATATCGCCCCTCGCTTTCGCCTGCACGTCACTGATTAGACGCCGAATCCACCAGCGCAGCAAGGCGGATTACCCGCTGCCACGGCCTGGCGGCTTCCAGCCCATTTGCGCCTCGGCGCTCCATTGCGCCGGCGTGAGCCTGGCGATGAAGAACTCGGCCAGCGCGCTCACCTTTGCAGGGCGTGCGCGGGCAGTGGGGGTGACGAAATACAGACCGCCTTCCGGCAAGCGCCAATCCGTCAAAAGCGCTTCGAGTTGTTGATCCACGAAATACTGCGTCGCCACAAACTCGGGAAGCTCAGTGACGGCCAGTCCCGCTAGCAGCGTGGGCAGCAACGCCTCCACGCTGGTCGCCCGCAATGCGCCGGTTGGCGTGATCGTGCAAACCTCGCCGCTCGGGTGCGTAAAGCGCCAGACATCCCGCTTGCCCCGGTTGGCGTACGTCAGGCACGGATGCGCGCCGAGATCATGCGGATGCTGCGGGCGGCCATGACGGGACAAATAGGCGGGCGACGCGACGACAAACCGGCGCACGGGCGCAATGAGGCGTGCAGCCAGTGACGAATCTTCCATGACGGCGATGCGCAGCGCGGCGTCGAACCCATCGCCAATCAGGTCGGCATGAGTATCCGTGAGATGCAGTTCGACGGAGATATCCGGATAGATCCGGAAAAACTCCGGCAGCAGCGGGGCAATCCAGCGCGCGCCGAAGGACAGCGGCGCCGCGAGCTTGACGAGCCCGCGCGGGCGGCTTGACGTCTCGCGCGCGAAATCCTCGGCCTCTTCGGCGTCGGCGTAGATCTTCGAGGCCCGCTCGGCCAGCCGCTGGCCATAGTCCGTGAGCGCGAGCCGCCGCGAAGTGCGGTTGAACAGCCGGCCCCCGAGCCGTTCCTCGAGCCGCGTGACGGCGCGCGAGACCGTGGCCACGGAGACGCCCATGGCCGCCGCAGCGGCGGCGAATGAGCCTTCTTCGGCGACCTTCGCAAACATCGCGAACCCTTCAAAGTCAGGCAGCTTGGACATCGGCAATTTTGCAACGATGGTTTTCAGGCATTTCTATTTCGAAAAGTAGCACGCTGCCATAGATTTGTCTCATCGCATTGCTCGCCGCATCAGGCGATCAAACCCCACAAAGGAAAGATTCATGAGCACCCCGCTGGAAGTTCACGCGTTCGCCACGGCCAATAGCGTCAAAGTCCCCATCGCCCTGGAAGAGATGGGACTCGCGTATCGGCTCGTACCCGTCAACCTGCGCCAGGGCGAGCAGAAGCGCGCCGCCTTCAAGGCCATGAATCCCAATGGCAAAGTACCGGTTCTCGTCGACAGGTCCGTTGCGGGCGAAGGCGATCTGGTCGTCAGCGAATCCGCCGCGATTCTCGTCCACCTCGCGGAAAAGACCGGGCAACTTCTGCCGCGGGACGGCCAGCGGCGCGCCAGGGTCTTTGAACAGCTGTTCTTTCACGCGTCTGGCTTGAGCCCCGCGTTTGGGCAAGCGTTCCGGGTTGCGCTCCAGCCGTCGCCCGAGCCCGAGGCCAAATCGCAGGCGCTTGCGGAAGTCGAGCGGACGCTGGGCGTGCTCAATGAGATTCTCGAACGCCACCCGTACGTTGCCGGCGAAGAGTACAGCATTGCGGATATCGCCCATTTCGGGTGGGTGTGGCGTCATCAGGCCATCGGCGCGAGCCTCGACAAGTTTCTATTTGTCGCTCGCTGGCTTGAAGAAGTGGCCGCGCGGCCCGCTGTCATCACCGGCATCGAAAAAACGCTGGCACTCGCTCAGTAGTGCCATGCAATGTCCGAATTTCTAGTCATTCACGCAATCTGATCAGGCGCACGCTCTAGCCGGTCAGCAAGGAGAACTGTTATGAACGAACGTATCGACGAACTGCTCTATCGCAACCTGCAAGAGGTATTCGGCGAAGGCGACGCAAAGCGTCGCCGCGCAGCAATCGAGGAGCTCTATACCGAGGACTGCGTGCTCTACGCGCCGCCGGGTGTATTCGTCGGGCACGATGCCCTCGACAAGTTCTCAGGTGAGCTTCGAGCCACGCATCCGCATTTCGCCTACTCGCCGATTGGTGAGGCACAAGCGCTGCACAATGCCGGCCGCCTCGCGTGGGGATCGGGCCCGCGCGGCGAAGCTCCCCACTATACGGGCATCGATGTGATCATCGTTCGCGACGGGAAGATTGCGGCGCTCTATGTCTTCCTGGATTCCATGCCGTCGTGATTTTCGGATTATCCCTGAGGGGTAAGGATGCAATAAAACATCTATGCATAGGCGTGAAGCATGATGTGGCGGGTATTGCGGAAATTCCGCTTTATCTGTCACATCAGACCATTGTGTGCTCGTGCACTTCGGCGTAGTGTGTGTTGAGAATCGTGTCGATTGCGCGGCACATTCCTGGCATGGTTATCAATCATGCTAATTCAAGCGCTCTTGTGTTGCCGGAGTGGTGGATTATTTGCCGGCCTGAAATCGTATTCATGGAGAATGAAATCATGGGAACGACCAAGTACACAACGGGTACGCCGAAAATGTATTTGAAAAACGCGGGCGGAGCGGCGGGTTCTGAATTTCCCCTCAATCAGGATGCGGATAATACGGTAGTGCAACCCGGATTAGTCAATGCGGCAGGTTTCACCCTCGGCACGATGCTGAGCAAATTGACGGTGGTCAGGGCATTGGATTATGACCACGAGAACGGTGAACACTCGCATTGGGAAACCTATTTCTCGACTTCGGCCAATATCTCCGTTAAGGTCGATCTCCTGCAGAGCTACTATCGAGTACTTTATTCGGCTATCAAGCCAGGCAATGCGTACGCAGATGATTACACGCTTGATCCGGAAAAGAGCTTGGGGGAAGTGCTCAAGGCGGCGGTCGATGTAGCCAAGGATAAGGGAAAATGGAATGGCGACGTCGAAGATGGCTACAATTGCCAAATCTTTGTGATTAAACTCATGAAGCGGTTAGGTATGAAGGAAGACGCCGTTGGGTATAAGGAAAAGCGCATCCGGGCGCGCGTAGATCGAATGAAAAGATACATGGAGACGCATTAATAAAGCGAGACTCGCTGACGGCAGCGGAGAGCCTTGAATCGTTCGCGTGAAGATTCTTCTGCGTGCATCCCCGTCTTCGCCTGCGGGACGTTCAGGAGCGGTTGGCCGGACACGGTGCCGTAGCCGCATACGGAAAGGCTGTTGCAAACCTGTCATGCCGTCGCGCTGAAGACGTTTGGAAACTGGGGCATTGTGTCAAACCGGAACAAATTCCGTGATTATTAGTTCGGATGACGAAATATAATGGGCGTGGCGGACACAACTCGACCGCCCCAGAGGCGCCCGCGGCGAGTGAGCGAGCGGGAACTTGAGTCCATCGCGACTAGCGCCATCACGGCGTCTCGATGGTATGGCGCCGGTTCGATCGGGGTATCTCCCAATGCCCCGCATTCCACGAAAGACTTCGCTGAATCCCCCAATCTCACGGACTTGATGACTAAAGCGCATCACGTCGTGCATAGATATCGTTTGATGCCGGTCTATTGGCTGCCGACAATCTCCTTGCATCTTCGCCGCACGTGGCCCACGCGCCGCGTGTCGAGGCGGGAGATGAATATCGCGCGCTGGAGCCCGCTGCGGTTGACGAGGTGCGCGATGTGCCGATCACCGATATCAAAGGAACGCTCAATGGTTGCCCGCTTTCGCACTGCCTGTCGTCCTGTATGGGTTGCTGTTTCTCTGCTGCTGGCGGCCGGGGCCGCCCATGCCCAGCAGGTCGAAGTGAAGATTGGCGTTGCCAGCCCGCTCACGGGTGGCGGCGCCGCTTACGGCAAGGACATCGAAAACGGCGTGCGCATGGCAGTCGATGAGGCGAATGCTACCCATCCGACCATCGGCGGCAAGGCGGTCAAGTTCGTCGTCGATTCCCAGGACGACCAGAGCGATCCTCGCGTCAGCGTGCAGGTGGCCCAACGTCTCGCCGACGATCATGTCGCGGTCGTCGTGGGTCACTTCAATTCCGGCACGACGCTGCCGGCATCGCAGATCTACGCGAAAGCAGGCATTCCAATGATTACCCCGTCGGCAACGAACCCGGCTATCACGCAGGCCGGCTTCGGCACCGTCTACCGGGTGATCGCCACGGACTCGCAGAACGCCGGCAACGCGGGCGCGTACGCCGCGACGGTCAGCAAGGCGAAGCGCATCGCCATCATCGACGACCGCACGGCATTCGGCCAGGGCGAGGCCGACGAATTCGCCAAGGCCGTCAAGGCAAACGGCGGCACGATCGTCGATCGCGAGTTCACCAACGACAAGGCAGTCGACTTCTCGGCTCAACTGACCGCTATCAAGGGCCACAATCCGGACCTCGTCTTCTTCGGCGGTCTCGATACGCAGGCGGCCATGCTGGTCAAGCGTATGCGCCAGCTCGGCATCAAGGCCCAGTTTCTCGCGGGCGGCGGCGTGAAGGACGCGAACTTCATCAAGATCGCCGGCGACGCGGCAAACGGCTCCGCGGTCTGGGAGTACGGCCAGCCGTTGAGCGCGTTGCCGAAGGGGAAGGATTTCGAGGTGAAGTTCAAGCAGAAATACGGCGTGGACATGCTGGCGTACGCGCCGTTTGCCTACGATGCGGCGTGGGTTGCCATCAAGGCGATGCAGACGGCCAACTCCGTGAACCCCGCGCAGTTCAATGCCGCGCTGAAGTCGACGGACTACCAGGGTATTACGGGCCGGATTGCCTTCACCCAGACTGGCGACCTCAAGAGCCCGAGCTCGACGATGTATCAGGTGAAAGACGTGGCCTGGGTGCCAGTGACGACGAAGACGACGGACTGAGCCCGGCCCGCGGCAATCCGGGGCGTGCGAGCCCGCGTGGTGCACGCCCCGGCGCGAGCGGTGCCATTGACCCTGCTGCCAGCAACATCGAGGCATGATTGTTTCCGATGCGAAATTTTCGTGCCGGGCCGGGAGCGGGGCGCGCCGCCCCATGGCGGGCGCCGCGAGATTTGCTGGCGAGCGGCGTTCTAGGCCAGCGCAGCGGGCCGTATTGACAACGTTGCCGGTGCACGGCTCTGCGTGTATAGTTTCCTAAAGTATCAATATTTCCTATCGGAAACATCGACGAGGTTTCTCCGTGAAAGCATCCACCATCCTTTCGGAACTTGGCATTTCCCATCTCGCAGAGGCAGGCGATATCGCGGTTCATTCGCCCATCAATGGCGAACTGATTGGCCGCGTGGCGAGCCAGTCCGTCGCCGACGCCGACGCCGCGCTTGCGAAAGCGCACGAAGCTTTCAAGACATGGCGCAACGTGCCGGCGCCGCGGCGCGGCGAGCTGGTCCGCGTGCTGGGCAACAAGCTGCGCGAGCGCAAGCATGCGCTGGGCAGCATCATCACCCTCGAGACCGGCAAGATCCTCCAGGAAGGGCTGGGCGAAGTGCAGGAGATGATCGACATCTGCGACTTCGCGGTGGGTCTCTCGCGTCAGCTCTATGGCCTGACCATCGCTTCCGAGCGTCCGGGCCACCGCATGGCCGAAACGTGGCATCCGATGGGCGTTTGCACGGTCATCTCGGCGTTCAACTTTCCGGCCGCCGTGTGGTCGTGGAATGCCGCGCTCGCCCTGGTGTGCGGTAACGCGGTCATCTGGAAGCCTTCGGAGAAGACGCCGCTGACCGCATTGGCCGTCGACAAGATTCTGCAAGATGCGCTCAAGGAATTCGGCGGCGCGCCGGAAGGGCTCACGAGCCTCGTCAACGGCGGGCGCGATGTGGGCGCGAAGCTGGTGGCCGACCCGCGCTCGAATATCGTGAGCGCCACGGGCAGCACCGAAATGGGCCGCGCCGTTGGCGTGGAAGTCGCGCGCCGCTTCGGCCGCACGATTCTGGAGCTCGGCGGCAACAATGCCGGCATCGTTTCGGGCACCGCCGACATGGAGCTGGCGCTGCGCGGCATCCTGTTCTCGGCGGTGGGCACCGCCGGCCAGCGTTGCACGACGCTGCGCCGCCTGTTCGTTCATGAGAGTGTCTATGACCAGACCGTGGAACGGTTGAAGACGCTCTACAGCAAGGTTTCGATTGGCAACCCGCTGGAGCAGGGCACGCTGATGGGGCCGCTCATCGACGAGCAGTCGTTCAATCGCATGCAAGCCGCGCTCGAGCAGGCAAAGCAGGAAGGCGGCAAGGTCTTTGGCGGCGAACGCCATGGGGTCGCGGGCAACGAAAAGGGCTTCTATGTGCGCCCGGCGATTGTCGAGATGCCTGCGCAAACCGCGATCGTGCTGACCGAAACGTTCGCGCCGATTCTCTATGTCCTCAAGTACAGCCGCTTCGAAGACGCCATCGAGGCAAACAATGCCGCGCATCACGGGCTGTCGTCGTGCGTCTTCACGACCGACCTGCGCGAGAGCGAGCGCTTCCTCTCCGCGTCGGGCAGCGATTGCGGCATTGCCAATGTGAACATCGGCCCGAGCGGCGCGGAGATCGGCGGCGCATTCGGCGGCGAGAAAGAGACTGGCGGCGGCCGCGAATCGGGCTCGGATGCATGGAAGGCCTACATGCGGCGCGCAACGAATACGGTGAACTTCTCGTCTGCGCTGCCGCTCGCGCAGGGCATCGATTTCAACATCGACTAAAAATAAAACTCACTCTGGGCGTGGGGAGACTTTCAGGGGGCCGGGCAGCGCGCGAGCCAATGCAATTTGCAATGGCGCGTGTTTCTGCTTCGCCGCCGGACCGTCTCTCCCTCAGTGTGCCTGGCTATCTGGAATCTGGAGCAAGTCGTGAGTGCAAAAGTTGTTATCGTTGGCGGCGGGGTCATCGGTAGTTCTATCGCTTACTTTTTGCGCGCGTCGGATCCGACGATTGCCGTGACGGTCATCGAGCGTGACCCGAGCTATGCGCGGTCGTCGTCGGCGCTATCGGCGGCTTCCATCCGGCAGCAATTCTCCACGCCGCTGTCCATTCAGATGTCGCTCTACGGCATCGAATTCCTGCGCAATATCGGCGACCGGCTCGAAGTGGAGGGTCACAAGCCGTCCATCGACTTGCATGAGGGCGGCTACCTGTTTCTGGCCACCTCGTCGGGCGAGGCCACGCTGCGCGAAAACCATGCATTGCAAACGAGTCTGGGCGCGGATATCGCGCTGCTCTCGCCGGACGCGCTCAAGGAGAAGTTTCCCTGGCTGAACGTGGACGATATCGTTGCGGGCGCTTATGGCCTCAGCGGCGAAGGCTGGTTCGACGGCTACGGGCTCGTGCAGGCGCTGCGCAAGAAGGCGCAGGCGCTTGGTGCGCGTTATGTCGCTTCGGACGTGACCGGTCTCGAGCTCGACGGACGCAAGGTCACGCATGTGCTGGCGAGCAACGGCGAACGCTACGCCTGCGATACGCTCGTGAACGCCGCTGGCGCGTGGACGCGCCGCATTTCCGAAATGATGGGCATCGACATTCCGGTCTACGCGCGGCGTCGCAGCATCTTCAACGTGTCGTCGCCGGCACGGCTCACGAACAGCCCGCTGCTGATCGATCCCACCGGCGTGTATTTCCGTCCCGAAGGCAAGACGTATATCACCGGGACCTCGCCGAGCGAAGAGAACGACCCGAACGATCTGCCGCTCGACGAAGTCGATCACAACCTGTTCGACGAAGTGATCTGGCCGACACTGGCGCATCGGGTGCCGGAATTCGAGGCGCTGCGCGTCGAGAATTGCTGGTCGGGCTACTACGAGTACAACGTGTTCGACCATAACGCGATCATCGGCTATCACCCGGAGATCGAAAACTGCGTGTTCGCAAACGGCTATAGCGGACATGGCCTGCAGCAGGGGCCCGCCACGGGCCGCGGCGTGAGCGAGCTCATTATCGGCGGGAAATACGCGACCCTGGACCTGTCTTCGCTGAGCTGGGACCGCGTGCTGGAAAAGCGTCCCATCGTTGAAAAGAACGTCGTGTAGTTCCGGCGTGTCGTCTCCTTCCTTGTTGAATGGAGTCTCCTGGTACTTCGAAATTCAGCCCGACTGTGTCGGGCTTTTTTTTTGTCTCTTGCGAGGAAGGCATTCGCAAAACGGTGGGCATGCCGGCGGCAGCGGACAGTCGCGAAGAAGTGGCTTGATGACGGCGGGCCAAGCCGCGCCGTGAACGCTGCAGCGGCATGGATGGTAAGCTTGGCGGTGTCAGATCGCGCAGGACCTCGCTCACAGGCCTCCTGCGTGCACATGCACGGAGCCGATGCGCGGATCACGCGCGGGGTCTGGCGCCCTTGCCCCCTCCCAGTTTTTGACATCAGATGGATACGCTGAACTGCATGCGGATCTTCGCCCGCGTTGCCGAAGAAGGCAGCTTTACCGCCGCCGCACATCGCCTCGACATCACGACCGCATTCGCGTCGCGCGCCGTGGCGAGCCTGGAGACGCATCTGCAGACGCGCCTGCTCAACCGCAGCACCCGCCGCGTCGCACTCACCGAGGCCGGCGAACGCTATCTTCGGCGCTGCGAGCAGATTCTCGCGTACATCGACCAGGCGGAAGCCGAGGCCGGCGACGCTCAGGCGCTGCCGTCGGGCAGGCTGCGCGTGCATGCCACGACGAGCTTCGGGCAAGCCTATGTCGTGCCCGCGGTCATGCAGTATCAGAAGCGCTATCTCTCGGTTGCGGTCGAGCTCACGCTCTCGCAGCACGTGCCCGACCTGCTCGACGAAGGCTATGACGTGACCTTGCAGTTGAGCTCGACGGAGTTGCCCGATTCGGCGCTCGTCTCGCAGACACTGGGCGTGGTGCACAGCGTGCTGTGCGCTTCGCCCGACTACCTGCGCGAGCGCGGCACGCCGCACAGCGTGGCCGAGCTCGCGGACCATGCCTGTCTCCAGCTCATCACGCCGGTGTTTCCGCGTGACCGGTGGCACCTCGAGGGGCCGGGCGGCGCCGAGACGTTCGAGTTGCCGCCCTCGGTATTCCAGGTGAATGTCGCGGATGCGCTTGCCGCCGCGTTGCGCGAAGGGGCGGGCATCGGCTCGCTGCCGATGTCGTCGGCGGTGCCGGCGCTGCGCAACGGCTCCTTGCTGCGGGTCTTGCCGGACTATCGGCTCCAGCAGCTCACGGTGTACGCGATGTACGCGTCGCGGCAATATCTCGACGCCAAGATCCGAACCTTCGTCGACTTCCTCAAGGAATCCATTCCGCAAGTGCTCGCCGCCGACGAGGCGGCGCTGCGCATGCCGGACCATTGCACGCAAGCCGCCTGATACCGATATCGCGCCAGGGTCCAGCAAAAAAACTTGAAGCGGCAACCGGGGGTTGCCGCTTCTCTGGCGCCGCCTTTGAGCGGCGCATTGGCTTGCTCAGTGCACGAGCGTCATCTGCACGACCTTCACGACCACGAGCGCCACGGCCACGATCAGATAGCCGCGCAGCACGCCCATCCACACACGCTTGGCGAGCGTGAGATTGGGCGGCGGCAATTCGGCGAGCGGCGGCATGCGCCACATATCGCGGGCGCCCTGCGGCCAGCGCTGGGTGACGACCGGGGTTTCGCCGCGCAGCCAGCGCCAGCCGAGTATGACCGCATGGGCGGCCACGGCCAGCAGCGTGCCGGCGGCGAGGATGTCGATGATCGTCTCGCCGCTCATGTCGGGGTACATGACCGAAGCCGTGAGGACGATCGAGAGCATGACAAGCACCCAGACGACCGCGCCCGTGAACAGGTTCAGCGCCTTCGAGTTGACCCAGGGCCCGAGCACCGCGCGGTCGTTGCACAGCAGCAGCAGGAACACTGTGGCGCTCGGCAGCAGCACGCCCGCGAGGGTCTGCACGGCTTCGGTCAGAAGGCCGAGCGGGCTGCCCGGAATCAGCACGATAGCGGCCGCGGCGGCCACGATGCCGAAATAGACGAGGTAAAAGCCCTTCGCGTCATTCACGCCGCGATGCAGCGAATGCCGGATCTTGAACACGTCGCCAATCGCGTAAGCCGTCGAAAGCGATACCGCCGCCGCGCCGATGATGGCCGCGTCGAACAGTGCAATGGCGAACAGCACGGCCGGCGTGTGTCCCGCGTACTTTTCGAGGCCGGCGATCACACCGCCCGCGTCGGTGAAGCTGCCGAATTCGGGCTTGCCGGCAAAGAGCTGTGCACAGAACGCGATCATGGCCACGGCGCCAATCAGCACGAAGAAGATGCCGATCCACAAATCGGCCCGTTCGTATTTCATGAAGCGTGGCGTAATGCGCTTGTCGATCACGTAGCTCTGCTGAAAGAACAACTGCCACGGCGCGATGGTGGTGCCGACGATGCCGATCACGAGCAGCATCACGTCGGAGAGCTTCGAATGGGCGGGCCAGTTGGGAATGAAGAAGTCGCGCGTCATCTGCCCAACGGGCGGGTGAATCGACACGAGCACCGGCACGAGCAGCAGGCTCAGCACGCACAGCGCGACGGCGAAGCGCTCGAAGCGCCTGAAATCGCCCGTGCTCACCGCAGCCATGGTCAGCACGGCGGCAATGCCCACGCCCAGCATCTTCGGGATGCCGAAGAAGTCGAGTACGAAGGTGATGCCGATGAACTCGGTCACGATCGTGAGCGCATTGAGGATGAACAGGTCGATCACGCTGAAGGCGCCCCAGAACTTGCCGAAGCGCTCGAAGATCAGGCGTGCGTGGCCGACGCCCGTGACCGCGCCCAGGCGCAGCACCATTTCCTGGTTCACGTAGAGCACGGGGACGAGCAGCAGCAGCGTCCAGAGCAGGGTGGTGCCGTAGTTCTGGCCGGCTTGCGTATAGGTGCCGAAGGCGCCCGCGTCGTTGTCGCCCACCATCACGATGAGGCCGGGCCCGAGGATCGCGAGCAGCGTGCGCAGGCGCGGCCACCACCCCGTGCGCGGCGCGAGGTCGTAATGGGAGATGGTGCCGAGCGCACCTTTGATGTCGCCCAGGTGCGCTTCGTCGAGCACGGCGCTGCGTGGCGGCGATACGCTCGCCGGCTGGAAGTTGCTTGGAGTGGACATGGCGTTCTCGTCTTTTGAGTTGTCGGGTGGCTAGCGGGGGCGTGGTTGTGCGCCGTGCGCGCGCGGCGTACCGCCTACGAGAAGAACTGCTTGAAGCGTTGCCAGAGGTGGGCAGGCAAGCCCGGCACGTGTTCGTACAAGGCGACGAGGCCTTCGTATTGGGCACGCGCCTCTTCGACATGAGGCCACCTGGAAAGCAGGAGTGCGAATGACATGATGTTGCTCCGGGCGTCTGGCTCGACGCGTTCAGCGAAAGCCAGCAGGCCCGGGTGGCCATGCGCGCTGCGTATGGCGGCGGACGACTACTCGCTTTCCGTGTTCAGGAATGAATAAGTCAAAAGGGTCGGACGTAAGGGATGACTGTCACTATCCGGCATGGCGGCTCCTTCATGCGTCAGGCGCGTACGGGAAGTACACGCGTGTTGATCCACGCGCTCGCGCGCAGCGCCTGTTGCGAATAGGCGCGCACGAGCGCAGTCGCGAGCGGATGCTCGCAACGCCTGCTGTGCGAACGCGCGAAAGCCGCGTCCAGACGGCGCTAAATGGTGGGGTGCACGGGGAGTGTTGCTACGGCGCGCACCGTCTGCCTGCTGGCGAGACGGCGGCGGTGAGAAGGGCGCGCGGACGTCTTGCCGGTCAGGCAGCGAAACAGTTCGAAGATCGACTACTGCAGGTGTCCAAGGCGTAAGCCCCTTTCGTGAAGATTTCTAAATTTTAGGTAGCGCACGCGCGACGCGTCAACACGTTTTTGGAGGCGGAACAAAAAAACGTCGCGGTGTACAGGAAATTGAAAGGTAGGGTGAGGTGATCTATTGAAGCCTCTGGAAAGGTGCGCGAAAGCCCGTGGAGAGGCTGAGGGACGGCGGGCGATTGCACAGGAGACCTGTGTATTGAGGCTATCGCGAACGTGCCTCGTTGCAGAACATTCGAGCACATTGTGCAGGCGATCTTTTTGCTTGCGTTTTTTTGCAGAGGGCGAATACAATCCGCCCCGTCATTCCAAAAGGAGTCCCTCGTGGACACATGCTCTAGCAGTGGAAGTTCGATGCCGGCCTGCGCCGGCGTCACAACCGCGAGTTAGCCGCCGCAGGACCTCTTTCCTTCGCCGCTAACTCGCTGAGTCGGGTTAGCGCGCTTCTTTGCAGCACGCTCCCTCTGTTGAATCGTCCGTCGCAAGCCTGCTTGCGAGGCGTTCTCACGTCGTCGTTCGTCGCCCGTCTCATGCGGGCTGGACGGAGGTGGGCTTATGTTCGTCAAAACATTCGTTACGTACTTTCTCGGCACGGCGCCGTTCCCCGCGCGTGCCGGTAATTCGCCGCTGCCCGCGGGCGGCATGGTGCTGGCCCTCGTCGCGGTGGCCATCGCATTGGCCGCGGTGCTCTGCGCGTCGTCCGCCGCTAGCGGGATCGATCGCGCCATGCGCCTGAGCTGGTGGTTCTCGTAAAGAGATCGTCGCATTACTTCGCCATCCTTCTAGACAACCCGAATTCCAGCTCGCCTCGAGCGATTTCCTGCAATCGTCCCGGTCTTCGCGCCGGGAAAAAAACGCCTCAATCATCATGAGAAAAACATTGAAAGGCACGCCGTCGTTCGCCCGTTCGCCCCTCGGCCTCGCCGCTCTCCTTGCACTCGGTTTCGCGCCGGCCGCTTACGCGCAGACGAGCGCCCCGCCCGATGCGGCCCAGGCCGCTCCGGCGCCGCAAGCGCAAGAAACAGCACCGGCAGCACAGCAAGCGGCGCCGGCGGCGCAAGGCGCCGACGCGGCGCCCGCGCCCACGGGCTTGTGGGACCGCGCGACGCTGTTTGGCGACATGGGGGGATTGCGCCCCTGGCTCGGCGAGCACGGCATTACGTTCGGCTTGCAAGAGACGAGCGAGTATCTGAACAATCTCTCGGGCGGCACGCATCGCGGCGGCGCCTATGACGGGCTCACCGAGATGAGCCTCGGCCTCGATACGCAAAAGGCGTTCGGTCTGCCCGGCGGCATCTTCAACGTTTCGGCCCTGCAGATTCACGGCACGAATCTCACGCAGCGCAACTTGCAGACGCTGCAAACGGCGACCGGTATCGAGGCCGACGCCACGACGCGCCTCTGGGAACTCTGGTATCAGCAGAGCTTCGCGGGCGGCAAGGCGGACGTGAAGATTGGCCAGCAGAGCCTCGACCAGGAATTCATGGTGAGCCAGTACGCTGGCACGTTCATGAATGCCACGTTCGGCTGGCCCGTGCTGCCCTCCACCGACATGCCGGCGGGCGGCCCGGCGTATCCGCTTTCTTCCCTGGGCGCGCGCCTGCGCGTGACGCCGTCCGATTCGTGGACCGTGCTGGCGGGCGTGTTCGACGGCAATCCGGCAGGCAACGGCGTGGGCGATCCGCAGAAGCTCAATGCGAGCGGCACGAACTTCAATCTGCACGACAGCGCGCTTTTCATCGGCGAAGTGCAGTATGCGCTCAACCCGGCGCCGTCGAATCCGGCCGATGCGAAGAATGCAGGATTGCCAGGCACTTACAAGCTGGGTTTCTGGTACAACACGGGCCGCTTCGACGACCAGCACTACGACAATACCGGTCTTTCGCTAGCGAATCCGGCGAGCACGGGCGTGCCGCAGTCGCACCGCGGCGACTATAGCTTCTACGCGGTCGCGGACCAGATGGTGTGGCGCCCGAGCGCGGACAGCCCGCAATCGCTGGGCGTGTTCGCGCGCGTGATGGGCGCGCCAGGCGACCGAAATCTCGTCGATCTCGCCGTGAATGCGGGCGTGACGCTGAAGGCGCCGTTCAAGGGACGCGACAACGATACGGTGGGGCTCGCGGTGGGTTACGCGAAGATCGGTTCGCATGCCCAGGATCTCGCAAGCGACACCGCAGCGTATACGCCCGGTTATCCGTCGCGCAGCTCGGAGACCGTGCTGGAGGCAACGTACCAGTATCAGATCGCGCCGTGGTGGCAAGTGCAGGCCGACTTCCAGTACTTCTTCAGGCCGTCGGGCGGCATTCCCGATCCGCAGAACGTCACGCAGCGCGTGGGAGACGAAGCGGTCGTGGGCGTGAGAACGACGATCGCCTTCTGATGGCGGATGCGCGCGGTGCGGGCGCACCGCGCGCGCTGGGTGGCCGCGTGCTTACCAGCCGGCCCAGTGCCCGGGAACCCAGGCCCAATGGTTGCCTTCCCAGCGGTAGTGTCCCTTCACCCAGTGATAGCCGGGCGCCGGCGCGGGCGGCACGACTTCGACGCGCGGCGGCGGCTCGGGCGGCCGCGCGGGCTCCACTACGCACGCCGAAAGCAGGGCCGTGCCAGTGAGCAGGGCGGCGAGAAGCATCGGCTTCTTTTTCACGATTGAGTTCCTCCTTGATGTACGGATTTATGTTTCGTCGATCGGCATCTTGGTCTTCTCGCGCCAAATCATACGTAATCCTTAGTGTTTATTCAGGTTCGAATCAGCCCGGTAACCGGCTGCTGCGCACCCGCTTGCGCGAACAGCACGGTAGCCGTGCGCTGCGGGTCGAGTTGCAGGCTTTCGGCGGCGGCGCCCGCAATGAGGGCATCCAGCGAGGCGGTGGGCTTGAGGTCGCGCTGCTCGTAGAGATCGGCGGGGCGCAGGCCCGGCCAGTCCGCTATTACACGGCCTCCGGCCACGGCGCCGCCCGCGAGCATCGCTACCGAGGCCTGGCCGTGGTCGGTGCCGCCCGTGCCGTTGGCGGCCGCCGTGCGGCCGAACTCCGTGGCCACGAGCACGGTGGTCTTGTCCCACGCGGGGCCGAGGTTATCGCGCAGCGAGGCGAGCATCGTGTCGAGCGCCTTGAGCTGATTCGCGAGCCGCGCGTTTTGCGCGCTGTGCGTGTCCCAGCCGCCGGTCTCGATCATCGCGATGCGCGGGCCGTCCGCGCGCGCGAGGAATTGCGCCGCGAGCTTGCCGAGGCTCGCCGGATCCTGATGCGCGCTCGCGTCGCCGGCCAGCCCGCGCGCGTTCATCGCCGAAGCCCAGAGGCCGTGCAATTGCGCGTCGCCTTCGTAGAGCGCGGAGACGCGCGTGAGCAGATCGTCAGACGCGGCGGGCAGCGCGGAGGGCGCATACGACGTCGCGCGCGCCGTGCCGCGCAGCGCGAGCGGCATCGTGGGCGCGAGTGCGATGGCGTTCTCGCGCGTGGCGCCCACGAGCCCGACGAGCCGGTTGAGCCAGCCGTCCTTCACCTGGTACGGCGCGGTGCCGCCCGTCTCCAGCACGTTCTGGCCGTCGAAGTGCGAGCGGTCGCGATACGGCGAGGCCACCGCGTGCACGAAGAGCGCCTGGCCGCCGTGATACATCTGCGCCGCTTGCACGAGCGACGGGTGCAGCGCAAAGGTGCCGTTCAGCTTCGCCGCGTTTGCGGTGTCGATGGCGAGCGGTCCGCGCAGGCTCGCGTATGCGGGCTCCGCATACGGGACGACGATGTTGAGGCCATCGGCGGCGCCGCGCTGAATGACGAAGACGAAACGGCGGTCGGTGGCCGCGCTCGCGAACACGATTTGCGGCGCGACGAGCATCGCGCCCGCGCCGGCGGCGGCGACGCGCAAGAAATGGCGGCGGGAGAGCATACCGGTTACCTCCTCAGGAAATCGGGCGAGACGAGCAGCAGCGCGATGGCCGTTGGCGCGCTCTCGGCGTGCGAGACCGCCGTGGCCGTTGCCGTGCTGAGCGTGCCCGGCAGCACGGCGGGGCCGAGCGTGCGCGGGTCGAGCCGGTCGCCCACGCGCGCCGCAAAGCGTTGCGCAACTTCCACACGGCGCACCAGCGCATCGGGCGCGGCCCAGCTCGCGGCAATATCGTCGTAGCCGGCGGGCGAGCCCGGGCGCCAGATCGGCTGGCCCAGTTGCGTGAGCAGCGGCGCGGCGTTCAGGTCGCCGCGCTCGCGCCAGCCGAGCGCGCGCATCGACGAAACGGTCCATTCCCATGGCGTCTTGAACTTCACGTCAGCGTCGTTCCATGCCAGAGGCGATTCCACCAGCGCGCGATAGACCGTGGGCAAATCGCCATCGCTTTGCTCGAAGGCTTGCGCGAGGTGCTCGGTGAGCGCGGGCGGCGGATTGTCGGCGACGAAGTGGCGCGCGAGCTGGAACGCGATATGGCGGCTCGTGGCGGGGGCGTGGGCGAGGTCGTGCAGGATCGCGAGCGCCTGTTCTTCACCCGCTTCGTCGTAGCGGCGGCCCATCACCGTGCGTGCGCCCGGTTCGTGCAGCGCGGGCCGGAAGACGAAGGCGCCTGGCGTCGCTACGCCGGGCGAGGCGTTGCCCGGCTGCGGTCCGCGCACGCCGGCCACGCTCCAGCCCGTGAGCGCGCGCGCGAATTCGGTGACGTCGTCCTGGCTGTAGCCGGTGCGCACGCCGAGCGTGTGCAGCTCCATGATCTCGCGTGCGAGGTTCTCGTTGAGGCCGCGCTTGTGCGCGGGATCGTTTTGATCGGCGCGCAGCGCGGCGCGGCTGTCGGGGCCGACCGAGCGCACCTGATCGAGAAAGATCTGCATCGCGGCATGCTGCTCGACGGCGACCAGCATGTCTTCGAAGCGGCCGAGCACGTGCGGGCGGATCGCTTCCATCTCGAAGGACCCCGCGAGGCCGGCCAGTGCCGCCTTGTCGACGGATACCGCAAAGTGGTTCGACCAGAAGTGCACGAGGCGCTCGACGAACGGTGTTTCGGTGTCCAAAGCACTGGTGAGGCGGGCGTTCACGGCACTGCGATAGATCTCGACCCCCTCGAGGCGAATCGCGCGGTTGGTGGCCTGGCGGGCGGCCTGCTGGGCCGCTTGCGGTGAGGCCGCGTTCGGCGGCGTTTGGCTTGCGCTGCCGTTGTTGGCGGCATCCATGTCTCGGGTGCCGGGCGTGCCATTCGTGCCGCTGGCGGCCGTGTCGTCCGCCATGCGCTGCTGGCGTTCCTCACCAAAGCGCGTCGTCACGGCGACCGCGCCAGGCTCGCCGCGCCATGCCGCAGGCAGCGGCTCGTAGCGGGCGAACTGGTCGAGCAGCCAGCGCGGCGGGTCGGCAGGGGGCGTCTCGTCGGGGCGCGCGCCCAGGCCGAAGCGATTCATCGCGATCGCGCCCGCGCGAGCGGTTGGCAGGCTTTCCATGCGCTGTCCTCATTGCGTTGCGTATTTCCCTTAAACGCAACTCGCGCATCGATCCGTCGCTGCCGCGCAAAATTTCTTTTAGCCAGTTGTTACGGCTTGTTTCGCTTTCGCGCTCATTGCGCTTCGCTCGCCGATTGCTGTGGGGCTTTGCGCTGCTTCAGCGGCAGGCGCCATTGACCGCTGCGCTCGAGTCCCTGGGCAAACTTCGCGCGCTCCTCGGGCGTGAGCGTGGCGGCATAGTCGGCAACGGCGCTTTCCACCTCGGTACGCATGGCGAGGTCGGCTTCGCGCGTGTGTGCGAGCGCGGCGTCGAGCGCGGGCCGGTCGATCTGCGGCGCGGCCAGCAGATCGAGCACCTGGCGGCGGTCGTCGCGGCCTGCGCGTGCGTATTCGCGGCCTTCGCGCCGCGCGGCCTTGAGCGCGTCGAGGAACTGCTGCTGGCGCTCGGGCGCGAGCTCGTCGGTGGCGAAGCGCAGCGCCGTGCGTTGCGCTTGCGGCGCCTGCGCCGTGCCGTGCACGGCGAACCAGCGCCAGGCGCCGCCCGCAATCGCGCCGAGCAGGAACACATTGAGCAGCACCGAACCCACGATCAGCGCCTTCCAGGAGCGTCCGTTCATTCGTCGCCCCACTCGTCGATCGAGCCATCGAAGCTCGTGCTCATCCACGAGGGGCTCTCGTGCGCGGCATCATGGCCCGAGTCGCTTGCCGAAGGCGGCGGATTGCCGAGCAGCACGAGCGACATGGCGAGCGCACCGGCGAGCGCGCCCGCGAGTCCGGCGCCCGCGAACGCCGCGCCGGACCACCAGAACATGCGCTGCTTCGAAGGCGCCTTGTGCACCGGCACAGGTGTGGGCGCGAGCGCGACGATCTGCTCGACGAGCGCGCGCGAGGGCGGCGCGATCATGTCGCGTGCGAGCCAGGCGTCGAGCGCCAGGGCTTCTTCTAGCACCGCATCGGCTTCGCTGCGGTGCGCGCGCGCCCAGGCGAGCGCGTCGGCGCGTTCGTGCTCGGGCCAGCGGCGCGGATCGGCGCCATAGGCCTCGACAAGCGTGTGGAATCGTTCAGATGTCATACGGAGTCCTTACCGGCCTGTTCGCCGGCCAGTTGTGCGCGCAGGGTGCGGCGGGCGCGCGCCAGCAGACTTTCGAGTGCGTCGACCGAGATGCCCATCAGGCTGGCCGCTTCCAGGTTCGAAAGCTCCTGGTAATAGGTGAGCACGAGCGCCTCGCGCTGGCGCACGGGCAACGCGGCCAGCGCGGCACGTACGCGCTCGTCGCGCGTGCGCGCCTCGAGTTGCTGCTCGGGTGCCGCCGCGGGATCGGCTTCGTCGGGCAGTGTATCGGCGGGCGTCTCGCGGCGGCCGCGCAGGCGGTCGTAGCAGAGATTGAGCGCGACGCGGTGCAGCCACGTGTCGAACTTCGCCTCGCCGGTGCGCCAATGCGGCGCCTGCTTCCAGATGCGCATGAACGTTTCCTGGGCCACGTCTTCGGCTTCCATGCGATCGCCGAGCATGCGGGTGGCGAGCGCGAGGAGCCGCGGCAGCTTGTGCAGGACGAGCGTGCGCACCGCGCCGGCGTCACGCGCGCCCACGCGCGCGACGAGGTCCGCGTCGGGATCGCGCTCGCTCAAGGCGCCACACCGTGCCGGCGCGCCTGGACCGCGCGCGTCTGCGCCCGTGCTTGCGGCAATGCCCGAGCCCGTGCTCGCTGCCGTGTCTGCCGCGGTGCTTGGCATCTCGTCGAGCGCGCAGCCGTTGTGTGCGAACGCAGCGGCTCGTGCCGCGCGAGTCTCATCGTCGTTCTCTCCCAGGGCCGGTTCGCGAGCGTTCAATATATACGACACGGCGCCGGCTTCAGGCCCAATGCCCCGGCACCCAGCGCCAGTTCGGACCGCGCGCGACCCAGTGCCCCGGCACCCAGCGGTAGCCGCGGCGCACGGGCTGCCAGTGACCCGGCGCCCATAGATAGGCACCGCGATCCCAGCGCCAGTGACCCGGGTCCCACACGTAGCCGGCGCGCGGCGGCGGCATGACTTCCGCGCGCGGCGGAGGCGGCGCTTGCGGCGCGATGATGACGGTCTGTGCAAATGCACACGTGCCGGCGAGCATCAGCACGACGGCGGCGAGGAGCGTTTGAAGCGGCTTGCGTGGCATGGAAACTCTCCCGTTGTTCGTGGCGGGCGTGTGGCCCTCATGCGTATTGAACGGGACAGTGGCGCAAATCCGTCGCGAGGAAATGAAATTTTTTACGTGACGTTATTTGCGCCGCGCGCGCCGCCGCTACAAATAGCACGATGAATGGCTGACACCGCGTTTTTGCCGCGCTTGTTTCGTTTTCGCGCATTAACCAGAACAGGGCTCCAACATACGGGTCAGGTCATATTTAAAGTGAATTCCGCAATAATCAAATTCACTGACTTGACAACGGCGTCGCGTGATTGCCACACGTCCATGACATTTCGATGACGGGGCCAGGGTGAATTTTTCCTTTCCACACAAGGTTTTAAGCCCGGATATCTCGATATTTCCATATTCTGCAATGGTCTGTTCCACCGCGTGAATAGCCCGTTCCCAATGCATTGGCACTTAAACTTCGCTCCAAGATTGCCGGGGTGGTTCCAGTACCCGGGCCACTTCAGCGCGGTCTGAATGTCATATAGGAAAGTCATGAAGAACACTTTGATCATCGCGGGCGTCCTGAGCGCGTTCGCAGTTTCGGCTCACGCACAAAGCAGCGTCACGCTTTACGGTTCGCTGGATGCGGGTATCGTCTACGCGAACAACGCGGGCGGCCACGCAGCATGGAACCAGGGCAGCGGCGCCCTGTCCGACACGTACTTCGGCCTGAAGGGCAGCGAAGACCTGGGCGGCGGTCTGCATGCGATCTTCAAGCTGGAAAACGGTTTCAACCTGAACAACGGCCGTGACACGGAATCGAACACGATGTTCAACCGTCAAGCGTACGTCGGTCTGCAAAGCGACCAGTACGGCACGCTGACGCTCGGCCGCCAGTACGACTCGATGGTCGACTACCTGTCGCCGCTGTCGGAAGCAGGCGCGGGCTACGGCAACAACCTGTCCGCTCACCCGTTCGACAACGACAACCTCGACCACTCGTTCTCGATCAAGAACGCGGTCAAGTACCAGAGCACCAACTACGCGGGCTTCAAGTTCGGCGGCCTGTATGGCTTCAGCAACGACGCTGGCCAGTTCGCGAACAACCGCGCATGGAGCGCCGGCGCATCGTACGGCAACGGCCCGCTGAACGTCGCGGCTGCTTACCTGCAGATGAACAACTCGCGCACGAACAGCAACGCAAACGGCGCGAACTCGGCAGGCAATGGCAACAACTTCAACCTGTCGGCACAAACGCAGCGCACCTTCGGTGCAGGCGCGAACTACACGTACGGCCCGGCAACGGTCGGCTTCGTGTGGACCCACACGCAATACCAGGGCCTGATTGCTGGCGGCCAGGGCGGCGACACGCAAATCGTGTTCACGCAACCGAACACGAACCTGCACCTCGACAACTTCGAGCTGAACGGCACCTACGCGCTGACGCCGGCTCTGAGCCTGAACGCCGCGTACACGTTCACGGACGGCAAGCTCACGAGCAACGCTGGCTCGTCGGATCCGAAGTGGCACACCGTTTCGCTGCAAGCCGACTACTCGCTCTCGAAGCGCACCGACGTCTACGTCGAAGGCGTCTACCAGCACGCTTCGGGCTCGCTGAACGGCGTGTCGAACGTTGCCATGATCAACACGCTGTCGCCGTCGACCACGCCGAACCAGGTCGCTGCAACGGTGGGTCTGCGTCACCGCTTCTAATCGAAGCCCGATCGTCTGATCGGAAGCGGGAAACCGCGGGGAGCGGATCGGCCGGTCCGCTCCCGCGTTTTCCGGCAATGCATGGCCGGCCCGCCGTGCGAAATGCGCTCACGAGGCGCGTTTCGCCGGCGGGCCGGTTGCTTTTTGTGCGCCCGTTTTACGGGTTCGATTCGTTTGCTCTACGAATTACCCGGCGAGCGCATGGAGCGGCTCGAACGCTGCGCGGTAGCGACGTGCTAGATCGTCCGCCGTGTGGCGCAATAGTGCCGTGTCGGCATCCAGCGCGGCGTCTATCGCCCCGGCAATCTCTCCCACGCTCGCCGTTGCGGCGATTTCCGCAGGCTCCCACGTCGCGGCGAATGCGGCCTGCTTGGGCGGCTGTAGCGCCTGTTGCGCGTGAACGATATTGATGCGGGGTCTCGCGAACGCCATGGCGACGATCCTGCCGTGCAGGCTGCTGCCGCAATAAACACGGCTGCGCGCAATCAGCGCGCAAATATCCCAAACATCGAGCGAAGTGATAATCATGAGGCGCGTGCCCCTGATGCGCGCGCCAAGGCGGCGGTAGGTGTCGAGATCGTCGTGCCATGGCGCGGCCCCCGCGCGAAACAGCACGATGCCGAGTCCTTGCGTGCGCGCCACCCGGGCGATTTCGCGAGCTAGCTGGTCCAGTGTGGCATCGTCGCCAAAGCTCGCGTCGAACTGGACGGCCGCGTAGCCCTGCGGGAACGCGCGCGTGATGGCCCGCATGGCATCTTGCGCGATGCGCTGCCGAATCCGCGCGCCGAACAGTTCCGCCACCATGACGGCGGGATCGGGCACGAGCTGAGCATCGATGCCTTGCGCACGCAGTTGAGCCTGAGTTTGCCGGTCGCGTACGCTCAGATGATCGGCCATCCTGAGTTTTTCCAGCACCTCGTCGCGCAACGGCGCATCACGCCGATCGAGACCCGCGCCGCCCACCGCATGGAAGCAGAGCGTCTCGATCCGCGCTTGCGCGAGCGCCGTTTTCGAAAGCACGTAAGGCGCGCGCGCCGCCATGCCCACATGGGCCTGCGCCCACGCCAAAGGATCGTCCTTCCATGCCTGCTCCTGAGCGATCAACGCCTGCACGCGCTCGGGCGGCGCGAGCATGACCGCGGCTTCCCATGCATCGCAGGTCAGCAGTTCGCCGCCCACGTGGATGACGTTCAGCGCCGCACCGCGAGCGCCAGCGGCAAGCGCGCCGAACGCGCGCACGGCGTGGCCGCCGCAGGCGCGCAGATCGCGTGTCGCGAGCCCGGCGTGAGACACGGTGCGCGGCGCGAGCATGCGCTCCAGCACATGCGGAAACAGCAGATCGCCGAAATTGTGACGGTCGAACGCGCCGAACAGAACCGTGCGCGCCGGCGCATCAGGGTGAGGTGGCATGAGCGAGGCCCGGATCGTGGCGGCGGACACGCACGGCCCGCACGATGTCGATACTACCGCGCCGAGCGTGGCGAGACCGTGTCTTGCCACGCGCATTGCGGGCGGGCGCGAACGGGCTTAATCTGGGGTGCCGCAACCCTTGCTGGAGCTGCTCTCATGCATGCGCTACCCCTCAGGCTGTCTCCCGGCGACGATCTGCGCGACTCGCTCAGCGCCGCGCTCGCCGAACATGGCGTCAAGGCGGGATATGTCGTCCAGGGGATCGGCAGTCTGAGCGCGGTTGAATTGCGCTTCGCGGGCGTCGATACGCCCGCATCCTTGCGCGGCGATTACGAAATCCTCACGCTGGCAGGTTCGCTGTCACCGGACGGCGCGCATCTGCATGCGAGCGTGTCCGACGCGCAAGGCCGCGTGCTCGGCGGACACGTGGCGCGTGGCTGCATCGTGCGCACGACGGCCGAAGTCCTGCTCATGCTGCTGCCTGAGTACCGCTTCTCACGCGAGCACGATGCACGCTCGGGTTTCGCGGAACTCTTCGTGCGCCACACGTAAACAACGCCGCGGCGGCGCACCCGGCCGATAGCCGGGCGCGCCGCCGCGCGCGTGCAGGGGGCGTGACGCGTCAGAACTTCACGCGCATGCCAGCCGCGACCACGGCCTGCGTGTTGCTCGACGAAGCCGCGAGGTTATAGATCGAGGCATTGCCCAGCACCGGAATGCCGTTCGCGCCCGAGACGCGCTGATAGACGCCTTCGAGATACAGGTCGGTGCGGCGGCTCAGCGCGTAGTCGGCTTGCAGCATGAACTGGTTCCAGTGCGGCGACGCATTGCCGGCCGCCTGGCTCACCGAGCCGTCCGTATAGACATACGAGCCGCCCAGGCTGAATTGCGGCGTGAGCTGGTAGCGCCCGTTCACCTCATAGTTGTTGAACGTGAGGTAGTTGGCGCTGAACGCATTGAGCGAGCCGCCCTGCATGATCTGCGTGGGCGAGGCGATCATCGTGCGCGTGAACACGAGGCCGACCTTCGCCGCGCCGATCGTGTAGCTGCCGCCTGCGCCCAGCGTGCGCGTGCGCGCGGAGACGAACATCGGGTCGTTGTCGGTGCCGCTGCCCGCGGAGAGCGCGCCGCCCGTCGTCGTGCCCGGCTCGTTGCCCTGGAAGTAGGCCACGGCGAGGTTGATCGGGCCGCCGTTCCACGACGCGCCGAACGTATAGGCGTTGTTGTTCGAGAAGCCGCCGCCCAGGTTGCTGAACGCGTAGGCTGCCTCGGCCTGGAAGCCCGCGTGGGTCGCGCTGCGGAACTTCACGGCGTTGTTCATGCGCACGTCGTTGTTGAGGTTGTCGTTGTCGAACGGGTGATCGGCGATATTGCCGCCGAAGCCCGAGCCCGTGGCCGACATCGGCGCGATCATGTCGACTAGCGCGTCGTACTGGCGGCCCAGCGTGAGCGAGCCGTACTGGTCGCTCGCGAGGCCCACCCACGCCTGGCGGCCGAACAGATAGCCGCCGTTCGAACCCTTGCCGCTCGCGACGTTAAAGCCGTTTTCGAGCTGGAAGATCGCCTTGAGGCCGCCGCCCAGGTCCTCGGCGCCGCGCAGGCCCCAGCGGCTCGTGCTGACGTTGCCCGACTGCACGCCCCACGAGGTGCCGTGGCCCGCCGACGACTTCTGGTTGCTGATGTAATCGAGACCGGCGTCGACGGTGCCGTACAGCGTGACGCTGCTTTGGGCGTGCGCCATCGACGACGCGGCCACCGTGGCGAGGGCGAGAGTATTCAACAACGCTTTTTTCATTTCGATTCCGTTAGAGAAAGGTCAACCATCGTGCGCGGGGACGAGCGTGTGGTTAGTAGTCCGATGCGCAGTGTTTCCTGCTATGCGGCGGGAATCGAGAATTTAAGGATATGCAATGACAGGTCCGTGTCGGAAACGGCCCGAAAAATGAAACTTGTTTTAGTTTTCTGCCAGGAAAGTTTTAGGTATGCGCGCGCAGGACGTGCGCGCGGCGCAGGCTGCGGCTTAGCGAGGGGGAAAGGGGAGTGCGCCGCTCAAGCGGCCCGCGCATTAGCGCATGGCTTGAGCGACACGGGCGCGCGCGCTCAGAGATAGCACACGCCGTCCACGTAAGCCTTGCGCCAGTGGACGATGCTCACGCGCTCGAAGAGCTCCGCGAGCGAGAAGGGGTCTTCGGCGATGAAGCGCTCGGCTTCCTCGCGCGTGTCCAGGTCGACGATATAGACGCCGCCGCCCGCGCTCGACCCGTCGTCGTTGAGCTTGGGGCCGCAGGCGAGCAGCAGCGTCTTGTGCTTCTCGAGAAAGGCCAGGTGCGCGGCGCGCTCTTGCGCGCGCACGTGGGCGTGGTCCGGCTTATCGAAGGTTTCGATCAGAAATGGCACAGGGTGTGCTCCACTCAGCCCCGGGGCGGGTCAGCCCCAGGCGAGAATCGCCACCGAATAAACGATGCCGATCCAGAACATCATGATGACGGTATAGCCCATGATGTCCTTGAGCTTGAGCCTCGAGAGCGCGAGCGCCGGCAGGATCCAGAACGGCTGCACGAGATCGTTCCATGCGTTGCCGAGCATCACGGCGACGGAGGTGTGGCCCACGGAGGCGCCGATCGTCTTGGCCGCCTCGATCATGAACGGTCCCTGGATGACCCAGTGGCCGCCGCCCGAGGGCGCGAAGAAGTTGATGAAGAACGAGCTGATCAAGCCCCAGAACGGCAGCGTGGCGGGCGTGGCCACCTTGACGAAGGCCGCGGAGAACGTCTCGACGAGCCCCGAGGACGCCATGATCGCCATGATGCCCGCATAGAACGGATACTGAAGGATGATGCCGCTGATCGTGCGTATGCCCTCGTTGAGCTTTTCGACGTAGCGAATGGGCGTGCCGAGCAGCAGGATGCCGAGGAACAGGATGAAGAAGTTGATGAGGTTCAGGTCGATCGAGCCGCCCTGGACGAAGTGCAGCGCCACATAGCCCATGCCGATCGCGCCGATCACATAGCTGAGCAGGCGGCTGTTGTTCAGGCGATGGGCGAGCGTGCCGTGCTCTTCGGTGTCGAGCACGGGCGCGGCGGCCTTGGGCGCGGCTTCGAGCGATCGATCGATTTCCTTCACGGGCTGGCCGGCCTTCGGATGCAGCCAGGCATTCAGGAGCGGCAGCGTGACGATGGTCACGAGGCTCGTGATGAGCATGGTGGGCGAGAAAATCGTTTCGGAGAGCGGAATGACGCCCATCTGCGCTTCGAGCGGATGGCCCTTGGTGGAGATCAGCACCGGAATGCTTGCGGAAAGCCCGAGACCGTATAGTGTGAAGCCGCTGTACGCCGAAGCGATGATGAGCGGATAGTGCACGCCCTTCACGCGCAGCGCGAGCTTGCGCGCGACGATGCCGCCTACCACGAGGCCGAAGCCCCAGTTCAGCCAGCTGCCGACGCCGCCCACCAGCGTCGCCACGATGATGGCCGTGCGCGGCGAGTTCACCTGCGAGACGAGGCGGTCGAGCAGACGGTCGGTGAGCGGGGCGGTGGCGAGCACGTAGCCCATGGCGAGAATCACGGCCATCTGCGTCGTGAAGGCGAGCAGCGCCCAGAAGCCCTTGCCCCAGCTCGTGGTGAGCGCGGTGATGGCCTGGCCTTGCACGGCCACGGCCAGCACCATCGTGAGCAACGTGAGGCCGATCGCGAAGACGAAGGGATCGGGCAAGTACCGGCGCATCAGCTCGGTGAAGAAGGCGGTGACTCTTTGCATGGTTCGGTCTCTTTCAAGTCGTAGTAATTCTGGGTCTCTCTCGCGATCGCATCGCGCTCACGCGCTTACGTGAGCGTGCGGCTCAATCCTCGGCGGGTGGGAGGGTTTTGCGATGTTTGGCGAGACGCATGAGCTGGCGGTCGCGCCATGCCACGCGTGCATCCCATTGGTCGAGCGGCAGCGCCGCGCGCCGCGCGGCCTCCACCTGCGCGACGAGCTCGGGCGTCCACGGATCGTGCTGGCCGCGCTCGGCGCCCATGCGCTCGTAGGACGGCCCCATCTTTTGCGCATGCGAGGCAATGCCGCCGCGCGTATTCAAGTCGACGGTCTCGAACGGGCCGATCACCGACCAGCGCGGCGCGAGCCCCTCGCGCATCACCGTGTCGATGTCGTCGACCGAGGCCACGCCGTCGCGCACGAGGCAATAGGCTTCGCGCAGCACGGCGCCTTGCAGGCGGTTGAAAATGAAGCCGGCCACTTCCTTCTTCACGCGCACGGGCAGCAGGCCCGCTTCGCCATAGAGCGCGATGGCGCGCGTCGTGGCGGCGGGGGACGTGAACGGCGCGGGCACGATCTCGACCACGGGCACGAGATACGGCGGATTGCCCGGATGCGCGACGAGGCAGCGCGCATGGCCCGGCAAGGTTTCGTCGACGAACTTCGACGCCGCGAGAAACGACGAGGCGCTCGCGAGAATCGCATGCGGCGGCGCGGCGCGATCGAGCTGCGCGAAGAGCTCGCGCTTGAGCTCGGCACGCTCGGGCGCGCATTCCTGCACGAGGTCGGCATCGGCGGCTGCGGCTTCGAGTGTGTCGACCACCTCCACGCGCGCGGCGATTTGCGCTGCGCTTTCGTCGATCAGCGCGAAACGCGTGAGATCTTCGAGGCGCGTGGCGAGTTCGGCGGACACTGCCGCGCGCCGCGCGGCGTCGGGATCGAACAGGCGCACGCGCCAGCCCGCGCGCGCGAACTGAAGCGCGAACGCCACGCCGATGCTGCCCGCGCCGACGATGCCCGCGCGCCTCATAGCGCGCTCCGGCGTGGCCTGTGCGTCATGCGCTTCGAGCGGGGCGATGGGCGCCATCGTCAGACTCCGGCGACGCCAACCGTCATGCCGCCGCACACATACAGCACCTGCCCCGTGACGAAGCCGCTGCGCGCGTCGAGCAGATACGAGGCCGCGTGCGCGACGTCGTCGGGCGTGCCCACGCGCTTCACGGGCACCGCGTCGATGATGGCCTGGGTGCGTGGCGCGCCGGGCGGGTTGGCGCGGTCGAACAGCTCGGTGCGGATGGGGCCCGGGCCGATGGCGTTCGCGGTCACGCCGAACGCGCCGAGCTCGAGCGCCCAGACGCGCGTCATGCCGATGAGCGCCGCCTTGGTGGCCGAGTAGGCCGTGCGCAGCTCCTTGCCCAGCGCCGCGCGCGACGACATATTGACGATGCGCCCGAAGCCCGCGGCCTTCATGCCCGGCAGCAGCGCCTGCATGCACTGCTGCGCACAGCGCACGTTCAGCGCCCACGCGCGTTCGAGCTCTTCGAGTGTTTGATGCGCAGCGTCGGCGGGAAACACGACACCCACGTTGTTGATGAGGCGCGTGATCGGACCGCCTGCGAGCGCATGCTCGAGCGCGGCCGCCGTGGCCTCGGTGTCTGAGAGATCGGCGATGATGCCGTCGCCCACGCGGTCGATCACGACCGCTTCGTAGCCGTCTGCCTCGCAGCGGGCGGCACACGCGGCGCCAATGCCGGCGGCGCCGCCGGTGATCAATACTCGTTCTTTAGCCATGTTGGGAATGCGGATCGAAGTTGCTCGAAAAACACAGGAATACTGACTGAATTCAAACGGTGGCGACTGGCGTGACGGGCGAGCCCATCGCGCCCGGCAGCCGCAGCGGCGGCGCGGTGAGCATGAAACGCGAGCGCTGGTGCGCGCGCAGCCAGGCGGCGAGATCATGCAAATACCAGAGCTCGCCAAGCGGCAGGCCCAGTTTGAAGAGGCAGTGGTGGTGCAGCGGCAGGAGCGGGTGCTCGCCCGCCGTAGCGGGCTTGCGCGCCGGATAGCGCTCGACGGCGTAGTTGTCGGCGGCCAGGGCGGCAATGCCCGAGTCGGTGATCCAATGCAGCAGGCGTTCGTCGCGGCCGTCTAGCGCGCTGCAATGGCTCGCGAGCACGGCCTCGTCGGGCTGGCGGTTCATCTCCAGCACCATTTCGGCAAAGCCGGTGCGCAGCACGAGCATGTCGCCGCGCTCGACTTCGATGTTGTCCGCCTGCATCACGCGCATGAGGTCGTCGTAGCCGACCGTGCGGCATTCGCGCCCGAAATGCGCGGCCAGATCGATCAGCACGCCACGGCCCTGCATGCCCTTCACCGCGAGATGCTCGATGCCGAGCACATCGGCGTGGCTGTGCTCGCCGCCGCAGGCGTGCGGCGCGAAGCCGTCTTCCGCGCGATATTCCATTGGGCCGACGATGTCCTGGTTCGCGCGGTAGCCGTTGTAGTAGACGCTTTCGGCCACGCCGTCACCGTTGGCGTCGAAGCGCGCGCCCACGTGCGCGAGCGAATCCCATTGCGTCGAATATTGCAGCGAGAGCAGCACCTGGTCGTCGCTCACGACATCGGTGGCGTCCGGCGAATTGCGCGCGAACGGGAAGTTCACATACGGCAGGCCGTCGCGGAACGTCGGGCGCAGCACGGGCGGATGGCGGCGCACGTTGAGCTTGCTCTCGCCGGGAAAGTCGAGCGGCAGCGAAAGCGTGAACGTGAGCCCCGCGCGAATTTCGCGCGCGCCCTTGAGCACCTGCTCCGCGCCGATGAGGTTCGGGCGGCCCAACTGATCGTCAGGGCCGAAGTCGCCCCAGTTCGAGCCTTCCGGCCGGTTCTTCCAACGCATGCTCCGTTCCTCCCCATCTTTGCCAGGCGGTGGGCAAAGTCGCGAGCCGTGCAGCCCAGGCGCACTTGCGCAACCCTTGCCGTGCCGATTGCGCTATTACCTGCACAGGCGCTGCATGCGCGCCCTCAGGCGGCGAGCAGCGACGGCGGGATTTGCGCGAACACTTCGAGCAGCGCCTTCACGGCGTGCTGCTCGTTTTTCAGCAGGCGCGCCTTCGGCGCGCCGATGACGAGCGCGAAGGCCTCGCCATGAATCAGAAAACCGCGCGCGAGGCCGGCCACGTCTTCGACGCTTTCGCCCGTCGAGCGATGCCAGCCGTCCAGCACGCCCTGCTCGATCTCGCGCTCGAACGTGGCGCGGTCGACGAACGAGCCGCCCGGCGCGACCGTCAACGGCTCGCAGCTATCGAGCAGCTTGCGCCGCGGCGCGGGCGCGAGCGCGCCGAGCAGCGCCTTGCCGGCCGCGCTCGTGACGGACATGAAGCCGCCCGGCTCGTCGCTGTAGCGGATCTTCTGGCGCGACTCCAGCACGTCCAGATAGACGACGCGGTTGCCCGCCAGCGTGGCCAGCGCCGCCGTCTCGCCGGTCGTGTCGCGCAGCGCGGCAAGCAGCGGCTGGAACATCAGCGTGAGCGGGTCCTCGCTGCAGATGTCGCGCGCGACATGCAAGAGGCGCTGCGTGGGGTAATAGCCGGCCTTCACGCCCGGTGCGTAGAGGTAGCCCTTGGCCACCATCGTCTGCAACAGCGCGTGGCAGCTCGACAGGGGAATCTCGGTTCGACGCGCAATCTCGCTGTAGATCATCGGTTGCCGGACTTCGGCAAAGAGGTTGATCACGTCGAAGACGCGCACTGCAGTTTTCACATCCATGAGAGCATTATCAGCATATCGATAATATTCTGACAACATGCTTACGGGTAAACACCTAAAACGCGCGTACAGCCGCCCAGACTGAGTCTGGAGCGAATTCGGGTTATCCCTTGGTTGACGGTATAAAGCGAGCGCTCCATAGTCCGCACCTCCCGACAGTTGTTCGGAAAATGAAAGCTTGTTCGTAAGGTGAACAGTACTGACCCCGCTTGCGACGCGCGCCGGATCGGCATGTTTCGCATCGGAAAAGCGGCTGGCCCGGCGTGTTTCGCATGAGAAACATCGGAAACATCGCGGCCGGCATCGATTTCTGGAGACGCAACTTGGCAGCTTCCTCTCTCGACACCCAGCATCGCCAGGCCCGCAAGGCCGGCATCGCCTCGTTCGTCGGCACGACGATCGAGTGGTATGACTTCTACGCGTACAGCACGGCGGCGGCGCTCGTGCTCGGCAAGCTGTTTTTCCCCACGAGCTCGCCCGTGGTCGGCACGCTCGCGGCGTTCGCGTCGTTCTGGGTGGGCTTTCTCGCGCGCCCGATCGGCGGCATCGTGTTCGGCCACCTTGGCGACAAGATGGGCCGCAAGAAAACGCTCATCATCACGCTCATGCTGATGGGCTTCTGCACCACGGCCATGGGGTTCTTGCCCACTTACGCCGAGGCGGGCGTGATCGCGCCGGTGCTACTCATCTTCCTGCGCCTGATGCAGGGCATTGCGATGGGCGGCGAGTGGGGCGGTGCGGTGGTGCTCTCGTCGGAGCATGCGCCCAAGGGCAAGGAGATCCTCTATTCGGCCTTCGCGCAACAGGGCTCGCCCGCCGGCAATCTGCTCTCGACCGTGGCGTTTCTTCTCGTCTCGATGCTGCCCGACCATCAGTTCATGACCTGGGGCTGGCGCGTGCCGTTCCTGATGTCGGCGCTGCTCGTGGTGGTGGGCCTGTTCATCCGCGCGAGCGTGGACGAGTCGCCGGCCATGAAGGAGCTGCAGGCGAAGAACAAGGTCGTGAAGCTGCCGATCGGCGAAGTGCTGCGCCATCACAAGGCGCTCGTGGCGATGGGCGTGGGCGCCTGCGTGATCGCGCTTTCGGCTACCTACTTCAAGACCACGTTCGCGCTGTCATGGGCCGTGACCTCGATCGGCTTCGACCGCACGCAATTCCTGAGCGTCATCACGTTCGCGATCGTCGTGCAGCTGATCGTGCAGCCATTCGGCGCCGTGCTGGCCACCAGGCTCGATCTCAAGAAGGCCATCATTTATATGCTCGCGCCCGAGATCGTGGCGCTGCCAATCATGTTCTGGATGATCAGCACGGGCTCGACCAAGCTTGCCATGTTCGGCATGGCGCTCGCCTCGATTCCGCATTCGCTCTATTACGCGGCCATGGCCGGCATGCTCGCGAAGGCCTTCCCGGCGCAGGTGCGCTATACGGGCATCTCGCTCGCGTACCAGATCTGCGGCATGGTGTTCGCGGGCACGACGCCGATTCTCGGCCAGTTCCTGTTGAGCGCCACGGGCAGCATTGTTTCGGTGGTGGCGCTGGGCATCGTGCACGTGATCATCACGATGGTGTGCGCGCTGATGCTGGTCTCGCGCATGCGTAGCGATGAGGTCATGCGCGAGCAGAGTGGGGTGGCGCAGCGGGTTTGAACGACGCGGTGAATGAAAGGGGGCGCGCCGATCGAAGGGGCGGGCCGGACAGCAATGAGGGGAGCGACAATTGCCGCTCCCCTCATTGCGTTTACCTGTCGACGTGTATTGGCACGATCGTTGTGTTACGCGTGCGTTGGCTCAGGTGGCGCAATGGTCAAATGCAAGCCCAGCGCGCGCACCACTTTCATGATCGTCGCGAATTCGGCGTTGCCGCCATCGGAGAGTGCACGATACAGGGCTTCACGTTTTACTCCTGAGTCGCGTGCAAGGGCGGACATGCCACGCGCCTTTGCAACGTTGCCAAGCGCCGCCTGTATCAGGCGAGGGTCGCCATCTTCGAACGCTTGCGCGAGGTAGTGACGAATCGTTTCCTCGTCCTTAAGGTATTTCGACCCGTCAAATTCCTTCAGTTCGCTGAGTTTCATTTCAATCCTCCAGTTCGCTGGCAAGCTTCCTGGCCAGCTTGATGTCCTTCTTCTGGGTCGATTTGTTGCCGCCACACAGCAGAACGATGATTACCTTGCCTCGCTGGACGAAGTAGGCGCGATACCCTTGCCCGACGTCGATTTTCATTTCGGATACGCCTTCTCCAACGGCTTTCCAGTTGCCGAGGTTTCCAAGACGCACGCGTTCGATTCGAATGTTGATGGCCGCACTAGCGACCGGATCGCGCAGCTCATCGAGCCATTCGTCGAATTGGGGCGTGCGCAGGACTTTGTACATGATCCAAATGTAACCCATAGGGGACAATCATGCAAGCACTGCAGAGTGCGCGCGCGCAAGTATCCAGGCACGGTTGAGCAGCTAATCAAGGCCTGATCAGCGCTAGCGAGGCCTCACCGCCGCGCCGCCTCCGCCTCCTGATAAAGCTCGCGCAGCGCCTGCCCGAACACGGTATCCACCTCGCGCTGCACGCCCGCGCGCGTGAACAGCGCGATGGGCGGCAGCGTCCAGTCGAAGGTGTAAGGCACGATCGCCACGCCGGCGATATGCACGAGCTCTTCGGCGATATCGGCGGGCACGATCGACACCGCGTTTTCGTTCGCCGCAATCATTTCGCCGATCAGGCGCGACGTATAGCTCTCCATGATGGGCACGGGCGGCGCCGATCCCGCATGCAGGAACATGTCGGAGATCTGCTCGCGGATCGGCGTGTTGGGCGCGCCCAGGATCCAGTCGAGCTCCGCGAGCTTCTGCCAGTTCGCCTTGCTGCGCCCGAGCCGCGCGGCAAGACGCCGGCTCGCGATCAAGCGCGGCGTCTGCTGATACAGCACATCGAACTTCAACTGCGCGACGTCGACGGTGGACGAGGCGCGTCCGATCACAAGGTCGAGCGTGTGGTCGCGCAGGCGCGGCAGCAGCGCGTCGCTCGTGCCTTCGTGGATCGTCATGGTCACGCGCTGCGGCAGGCGCGACTGCGCGAGCCGGATGGCCGCAGCCAGCGTGCGCCCTGAAATGAACGGAATCACGCCCACGTGCAGCCGCGTGGCGTGGCCGGCTTGCACCGCCTCGATGTCACGCGCGAGATGGTCGAGGTCGTGCAGCATGGCCTGCGCGCGGGCCAGCACGACGTTGCCGAGCGCCGTGGGCGTCATGCCGCGCGGCGAACGGTCGAACAGCGGTGCGCCGAACATGCTCTCCATCTCGGCCAGCGCATTGGTCACGGCGGGCTGGCTGGTGGCCATGTGCTCGGCCACCCGCGTGAGCGAGCCGTGCTGGCGGATCTGCAGGAGCAGCACCAGATGGCGCATTTTCAGGCGCGTGTTCAGGCGCCTCGTTACTTCGTCGGTACTGAATGACACGATCCGCAAGCCCCTCGGGGGGCATCAGGAAAACATAATGGCCCCATACTAAATCAAAATAGGGTCGTTATGACGGCTCTCTAGAATCGCTCTCACTCGAACCATTCGAACACCACCGGAGCGCCGCCAGCGCGCCCGGCATCCTATCTGGAGTGAGGAACATGAACAAGACCGAGCGTCAGGCCGCCCTCGAATATCACGAATTCCCCACGCCGGGCAAGATCTCGGTCACGGCCAGCAAGCCGCTCGTCACCCAGCGCGACCTCGCGCTCGCCTATACGCCGGGCGTGGCCGTGGCCTGCGAAGAGATCGTCACCGATCCGCAGAACTCGTTCCGCTACACGGCGCGCGGCAATCTGGTGGGCGTGATCACGAACGGCTCGGCCGTGCTCGGTCTCGGCAATATCGGCGCGCTGGCTTCCAAGCCGGTCATGGAAGGCAAGGCGGTGTTGTTCAAGAAGTTCGCGGGCATCGACGTGTTCGACATCGAAGTCACCGAAAGCGATCCCGACAAGCTCGTGGACATCATCGCGAGCCTCGAAGCCACGTTCGGCGGCATCAATCTGGAAGACATCAAGGCGCCCGACTGCTTCACGGTCGAGCGCAAGCTGCGCGAGCGCATGAAGATCCCGGTCTTCCACGACGACCAGCACGGCACCGCCATCACCGTTTCGGCCGCGTTCCTGAACGGCCTGAAAGTGGTGGGCAAGGATATTTCGAAGGTCAAGGTCGTGACCTCGGGCGCGGGCGCCGCGGCGCTCGCGTGTCTGGACCTGATGGTGGATCTGGGCCTGCCGCTCAAGAACATCTGGGTGACGGACCTCGATGGCGTGGTCTATCAGGGCCGCACGACGCTGATGGATCCGGACAAGGAACGCTTCGCGCAGGACACGTCGGCGCGCTCGCTGTCCGAAGTGATCGAAGGCGCCGATGTGTTCCTCGGTCTTTCGGCCGGCGGCGTCCTCAAGCCGGAAATGGTCAAGAAGATGGCGGACAAGCCGTTCATCCTCGCGCTTGCCAACCCCACGCCGGAAATCTTCCCCGAGGTCGCGCTCGAAGCGCGCCCGGACGCGGTGCTCGCCACGGGCCGTTCGGACTTCCCGAACCAGGTCAACAACGTCCTGTGCTTCCCGTACATCTTCCGCGGCGCACTCGACGTGGGCGCAACGACCATCACGCGCAACATGGAAATCGCGGCGGTGCACGCCATCGCGAAGCTCGCCGAAGAAGAGCTCAACGACTCGGTGGCGGCCGCCTATGGCGCCTACGATCTGCGCTTTGGCCCGAAGTATCTGATTCCGAAGCCGTTCGACTCGCGCCTGATCGTGCGTATCGCGCCGGCGGTGGCGAAGGCCGCCATGGAAGACGGCGTGGCGACGCGTCCGATCGACGACTTCGCCGCCTACACGAACGAGCTGCAGCAGTTCGTCTACCACTCGGGCGCGTTCATGAAGCCGATCTTCGCGGCGGCCCGCCAGTTCGTGCGTGACGGCGCGAAGGCGCGCATCGTGTTCGCGGAAGGCGAGGAAGAGCGCGTGCTGCGCGCGGTGCAGGTGATCGTCGACGAGAAGCTCGCGCGTCCGATCCTGATCGGCCGTCCCGAAGTGCTGCTGGCGCGCATCGAGAAGTTCGGCCTGCGCCTGAAGCTCGGCGAAGACGTCGAAGTCACGAATCCTGAGTATGACGAACGTTTCCACCAGTACTGGACCACGTATTGGGAACTGCGTTGCCGCGACGGCATCTCGAAGGAGATGGCGCGCGTGGAAATGCGCCGCCGCCTCACGCTGATCGGCGCGATGATGGTGCGCCTGGGCGACGCGGACGGCATGATCTGCGGCACGGTGGGCGCGTATCACAACCACCTGCGCTTCGTCGATGAAGTGATCGGCAAGCGCCCCGGCGCGAACACCTATGCGGCGATGAACATCCTGCTGCTCGACAAGCGCACGGTCGCCATCGTGGACACGCACGTGAACGACAACCCGAACGCCGAGCAGATCGCCGAGTTCACGCTCGCGGCGGCGCGCCAGATGGAATGGCTCAATCTCGCACCGAAGGTCGCGCTGCTCTCGCGCTCGAACTTCGGCTCGGGCAGCTCGGCCTCTGGCACGAAGATGCGCGAAGTGCTCAAGCTCGTCACGGAGCAGAACCCGGATCTCGAGATCGACGGCGAGATGCACGGCGACTGCGCGCTCGACGAAGCCCTGCGCCTGCGCATCCTCCCGCATTCGAAGCTCAAGGGCGCGGCGAACCTGCTGGTGTGCCCGAACGTGGACTCGGGGAACATTGCCTATAACCTGCTCAAGACCGGCGCGGGCAGCAACGTGGCGGTGGGGCCGTTCCTGCTCGGCGTGAATGCGCCGGTGAACGTGCTCACCTCGAGCTCGACGGTGCGACGCATCATCAACATGACGGCGTTGACGGTGCTGCAGGCCAATCGCGACTGATTGAGCCCGGCGCGCAAGAAGCTCGCGCGCGAACGATGAAGAAGGCGGCGGCCCGTGAGGGCGCCGCCTTTTTTGCATCGCCGATGCATGGGCGCACTGCAGCGATCAGCGTGAGCTCCGGCTGTGGATTGCACGAAGTGGGTGCCGCGATGTCTATACCTATATGGCGTGTTCGCCGGACAACCGCCTGACGCCAGGGGTTGCGCATGGCGAGCCATTCATCACCCGCAAAGGAGCGCTGCCATGAATTCGAACAAGGCACTTTGGGAGAAGGGCGATTTCACGCATATCGCCCGGACCATGAGGGAGAGCGGTGAAGCGCTCGTGAACCGGCTCGGCATCACCAAGGGGTTGCGCGTGCTCGATCTTGGCTGCGGCGACGGCACCACGGCCATCCCCGCGGCGGACCTGGGGGCCGAGGTTCTGGGCGTCGATATTTCGGGCCCGCTGGTGGCGGCGGGCAACAAGCGTGCAATGCAGCTGGGGCTCGCCAACTGCACGTTTCAGGAGGGCGATGCGTGCGACCTGCGCGAACTGGACGACGGCACGTTCGATCTCGTCGTCAGCATCTTTGGTGCGATGTTTGCCCCCAGACCATTCGACGTGGCGAAGGAGATGGTGCGCGTAGCGCGGCCCGGCGGCCGGATCGTCATGGGCAACTGGATTCCCAATGACCTGACATGCGTCGCGCAGCTTCTGAAGATCTGCTCGGCGTACCTGCCGCCGTCGCCCGATGGATTCGTCAGTCCAATGACGTGGGGCGTCGAGAGCAACGTGATCGAGCGATTCGTTGCAGCGGGGTGCAAGGCCGAGAATATGGCCTGTTCCCGAGAGACCTGGGTTTTCGACTATTCCGGCACACCGGAGCAGTACGTTTCTGAATTCCGAAAGTTCTATGCGCCGACGATCAATGCGTTTGAAGCGGCCGAGAGTGCGGGTCGATCCGCCGAGCTGCAAAAGGAACTGGAAGCGCTGTTCAACAGCGCGAATACCAGTTCGCGTGCGGGCAGAACGTCCATTTCCGCGACCTTTCTGCTCGTGACTGTCGCTCTTTGAGTTTGGCGCGCGTGTCTTCAAGCGTTTTCATTCGGTATACGAAATTATTTAGAGGCCCGGCAACGCCGGGTTCTTTTTATGGGTGATGACGTATTTATTGTGAATTTCGGTGCGTTCTTTTGTCTGATGAACGCGTGGCTAGCAACAGTGCTCTTGCTGCCCTTCAGTTTCGCGCGCGTATGCCGATAGCATTTGCGTGGCGCCCGGCGCGTCACGCAAGGCAACCGCAAGGAAATGAAGATGAAGTTGACCCTGAAGATTCCGCTCGCATTCGCGGCGGCACTCCTGTTGATGTTCGCGGGGGCGCTCTACGGAATCTATTCACTGAATCAGTCGCTGAACGTGTACGGCACGACAGTGCAAAACAGCGTCGCCAACGAGCGCGCGGTGACGGCGATGCTGGTCGCCTTCAAGGTGCAGGTGCAGGAGTGGAAGGACACGTTGCTGCGCGGCAAGGACCCGGCGCTGCTCGATAAGCACTGGTCCGCCTTCGAAGCGCGCGAGCGCGAAGTGGACGCGCTTGCCGCACAGCTAACAACGAGTCTGCCCGAAGGCGAAAGCCGCGACCTGGTCGAGCGCTTTGCCGCTGCCCATACGACGATGGGGCAAGGCTATCGTGCGGGGCTCGCGGCCTTCAAGGCGGCGGGCTTCGATCCCACTGCGGGCGATCATGCGGTGGCGGGCGTTGATCGCGCGCCGGCCGCGTTGCTCGACGAAGCCGCGCACCGGATCGCGGCGCAAAGCGCCCGCGTTTCGGCCGACGCGGCGAGCGAGGCGCGCCACGCGACGGCGATCAGCGCCGTGTTGATGGTGGCGGCCTTGATCGTCTCCATGACGGGCAGCTGGCTCTTCAGCCGCAGTGTGACGCGGCCGCTCGCGCGCGCGCTCGACTGCACGCGCGCGGTGGCGAAGGGCGATCTCGCCTTCGAGGTTCAGACCGGCGGCCGCGACGAAACCGCGATGCTGCTCGCCGCGCTCAAGAGCATGCAGCGCAGCCTCGCGGGCGTGGTGAGCAAGGTGCGCGGCCATGCGGAGGGCGTGGCCTCGGCGAGCGGTGAAATCGCGGCGGGCAATCACGGACTTTCGGCGCGCACGGAAGAGCAGGCCGCCTCGCTAGAAGAAACGGCGGCGAGCATGGAGCAGATCACCGCCACCGTGCGCCAGAACGCGCAGAACGCGAAACAGGCGGCGCTGCTGGCCGGCGATGCGGCGAGTACGGCCGCGCGCGGCAAGCAGTTGATGTCGGAGGTGGTTGGGACCATGCACGGGATTGCGTCGAGCTCGGGCCAGATCGTCGAGATCATCGCCGTGATCGACGGCATTGCGTTTCAGACCAACATTCTCGCGCTGAACGCCGCGGTCGAGGCCGCGCGCGCGGGCGAGGAAGGGCGCGGCTTCGCCGTGGTGGCCGCGGAAGTGCGCTCGCTCGCGCAGCGCAGCGGCGCGGCGGCCAAGGAGATCAAGGCGCTCATCGAGGCTTCGGCGCAGCGCATCGACGCGGGCTCGGCGCTCGTGAACGATGCGGGCAACGTGATCCGGGACATGGTGGGCGCGGTCGAGCGCGTGACGGCGATCGTCGGCGAGATCGCCACGGCCTCGCAGGAGCAGAGCACCGGCATCGAGCAGGTGAACATGGCGGTCACGCAAATGGACGAGGTCACGCAACATAATGCGGCGCTCGTTGAGGAGGCTTCCGCGGCTGCGCATGAGCTTGCCGAGCAGGCGGTTGAACTGCGCGAGGCGGTGGGGGTGTTCAGGCTCGCGTGAGGCGCGAGCCTGACGTGCTGAATACGACGGCGCGCTTAGGGAATCTTTGCGCGCAAGCGGTCGAGCAGAGAAGGAGGAACGTCGATAAGCCCCGAATCTCCACCGCCGTCAAACAATACGGCGTGGTCGTCGGGCATGAAGTCCGGTACTCCGCCGTCCATCGAATCGAACGTCGTTTCGGCAACAAGTTTGCCGGTGCGGGCTTCGTACAGTCTGCCGACAAAGAAGACGACGTTTCCGCTGACGCTAGTGATGCACGCCTGCGCACGGTATAGACCATTGTGCGATGTGGTGTCCATGCATTCGCCAGCCTTCGCGCGCCTTCGGGCTTCACAGCCGTAATCGATTAACACGAGGGCAATCGTAAATGAAAGGACGATGACACCGAAGCGTCGAAATTTTCTCATTTTTATAACCTGACCTTGATGGGCGGGGAAATCTTGACGATCTGGAAGTCGGAATACAGGATTATGTCGCCACCCGCATTGTGTGCGTCTTGCCAACGCCGGAAGTCGCTATTGTGTACGGGCCAGTAAGTGCGTCCATACGGGCCCTCAGGTTGAATGATGTATTTGCTCCAACTGCCAAAGTTGGCCCACTGAGAAACATAGCCCTCGGGTACCAGACAAATCCCATCTCGATTCCAATGACCCAAATATTGTGAGCCACTTTCTTTTTCGTCATCAAAAAATGAATAGGGGTTTTTGACGTATAGTGCAACGTGCGTTACCTCGGCTACTGTGCCGGCCCCGATAATCGACGGGCGAATATGAATTTTTGCAGCTGCTGCATACATGGCGAAGCCGCCCAGTGCTCCCGCCAGATCATCAGGTTTTCCATAGTTGAGCATGGCCCGAAAGAAAACCGATGCTTTTTCTAACGCCGACGTATCTATCTGAACGCGCTGGAACTGAAATTTCGTATGCAGTTCGTCCATGTTTCCATCCGTTTCGACCAGGGAGTCGATATGCTCTCTATCTTTGAATTTGCGTAATTTCTTCGCCAATAATGCACGAGCCGTATTCGTTGCCAGATAGAAATGGCTTTGCAGTACATCGAAGCGCACCTTTACTCGCGGATGAGACAATACCCAATCAAGACGAATGGTGCTCTGGTCAATTCGATGGGCCGGATATTGATGCAAGCCATCCTGACTAAGGCCATACATCTTCTCGAATGAGCTCATCGCCTGATTCTTGGGTGAACAATGGAACCATTTGTTCAGAAGCGCGGCCGACGTGTGCCAACCCATCTTCGCCATCGCACCGGGAATATCTGTGACTTCGAACCGGTCCTGCGCTGACAGGCGCCGTGCGGGTGCTGATACCTCGGGGCAAGGATTCTCACCTTCGACGTAGCATATATTTCCCGTACGTTTTCGCCATTCCCCGCCATCTGGAACATACACGGATAATTCTTGTGCGCTCATAATATTCCCTTCAAGAAAAAGGATAATACGAGCATATTCAGGGGTTCCAGGCCTTAATCATCGTCAAGGAAGCCGGTTTTCGAATTGACTGATTTGACTCGCACATTCCATTGAGAGGAGGCGAGGTGCTGCGGCAAAGGAAATCAAGGCGCTCATTGAGCCTTCGGCACTGCCCATCGATGCGGGCTCGGCGCTCGTGAACGATACGGGCAACGTGATCGGGAAATGGTGGACACGGTCGAGCGCGTGACTGCGCTCGTTGAGGAGGCCTCGCGGCGGCACATGCCACTGCGGAGCAGTCCGTCGAATTGCGG
Source organism: Paraburkholderia pallida (assembly GCF_004524855.1). Lineage (NCBI taxonomy): Bacteria > Pseudomonadati > Pseudomonadota > Betaproteobacteria > Burkholderiales > Burkholderiaceae > Paraburkholderia > Paraburkholderia pallida. Next base: position 341,087 of record NZ_CP038149.1, read on the forward strand.
AAGCGGTGGGAGTGTTCAGGCTCGCGTGAGGCGCGAGCCGATCGAGTGCGATGTGAACTCGATCACAACGCGGGCCAGACCGCGGTGCGGGCTTAAGTCCAACTTGGACTCAAGCCCGAAGAGCGTTCAAGCCCGATAGGGCTTAATCCCGTAGCGGGCTTAATCCCAATGGCGACGCTTGCTGTGATGGTGGTAGCCGTGGTGATACTCGTCGGCATACGAATTCGAGCGCGAGATGTTGCCGCCGAGTGCCGCGCCTGCGCCGCCACCCAGTGCCGCGCCCACGAGGCCGCCGCTACGGCCGCCCATGGCGTTGCCCGCTGCCGTGCCCGCGCCGCCGCCCAGTGCGCCGCCGATGATGGCGCCCGTGCGTTCCCGACGGTTCGAGGTGACTGCGCCGCCTGCGCCGCCGCCCACTGCGCCGCCGATCACGGAGCCCGTGCGGCCGCCAACGGCGCCGCCAATCGCCGCGCCGGCTACGCCGCCGAGCGCGCCGCCCAGCGCATTGTTCATGTCGCCAGCCGTGGCGGGCAACGAAACCGCGGCGGCCAGTGCCGCAATCGCAACCATCGGGATGTATTTCTTCGACATGGAAAAACCCACTTGTTTTTTGAGACGGTGCTGAGTATAGCGGCCGGGATGAAAGGTCTCTGTAACGCGGGTGGGCCTGCGGGGTAAGAGGTGTAACAAAATGATCCCAAACGTTCGCAACGGCGCGACAGGCCGTTGCACGGATTGAAACAATCGTTGGGAGAGGGGCGCTCAGCCTTGGGCGTCGCTGTTTTTCCTCAGGCTCACCGGATCAGTGGTAGTCGTCTTCGCGCTGATGGCGGACGGCGATGATCGTCACATACGGGCTTGCCGCGCTGGCCAGCGGATCTTCGGCAGGCGGTGCACCGTCAATCTCGAACAGGGCGACATAGCCAGCGTCGCCGAACGAAATAACCAGTTCCCGCAGGAATGGGTTGGAGTCGTCTGCCTTGCGGCACGTGAAGGGGAAATACTGCAGCAGGTCCGTGGCCTTGCGGATGGCCTCGAGTGCGCGTGCTGCCGCCGTGTCGTCGCGTTCGAGCAAGAACGCGTAGAGCCTTTTGAGATCGTCGCGTGCGCCGCGCGTGTAGCGAACGCGAAAATTCATCGGGCCTTCCGTGCGGCGTCGAGCATGTTCTCCAGCTCGGCGTGCACGTCGTCAGCATCGAAGTATTCGTTATCGCGGTGCGCCTGGTCCCGCGAAGCGAGTCCCCGCGCAACGAACTCGCGCTGCAGGCGCCTGCGCGCGATGCCTTCGCGTAGCGCCGCCTCCATGAACATGGATAGCGACTCGTTTTCGTGAAGCACGTCTTCGGCGGCCTGCCGCAATTCGGGGTCGACGCGCAGCGGCGGCATGGTTGCAGTTTTCACTGGCTACTCCTTGCATCGCAAATGTAATGCAATGATAGCACTCAGGCCATCCGATCCCCCTCCGACACCTCCCAGGAAAATTCCCACGTGTGCTAACCTGTATAAATATACAGTGTTTTGGTGCAGGAAATGGGACGCAATCATGGGACGGAATCATCGTCATTCTCCGCCGCTCACGGCCGCGGAACTCGCCGAGATCTACGACCGGCACCCGCTGCCGGTCGTCGTCCGGCTGCTCTGGGAGATCCATCGTTTGCGCTCGACCATCCTGCGCGCGAATCAGATCCGCCTGACGATCGGCACGCGCGTGGGCCGGGCGAACACGCCCGCGGGCATGTGGGAGCGTTTCGAGCAGGAGCTCGATGCCGAGCCTTGTCTGACCGACCCGCTCACGCCCCGGCAAAAGGGGTTGTTGCATCCGGGCGAGCCGCAAGGGCGGCTCAAGCGGCGCGCGCGCAATGGCGATGCCGGCGTCACGGCTTACGAAGATGATTCAGCCGATGACCGTGCGTGAAGCTAGCCGTAGGGTTCGTCGAAATTTGGTTGTAAGTAGCCGTTGCTAGAGTCGTCGCAGACGTCGTGCCTTTCGTGGCAGTCCGAACCAGAGCGACTACTCATGCAAACAGCCCTTGCGATTCGGCCCCTCAAGTCTTTGGCGCTCTTTCTGGCCTCGCTCTTTGCGCTGTGCCTGAGCGCCCCAAGCTGGGCGTTCCAGACGAGAATCGTCTCGATCCCCAGCGCGGCGATGCACCGTGCGTTCGACGCCACCGTGGTGCTCCCCGACGACTATGACGCGCGCGGCAGCGGGTCAGCGCGCTATCCGGTGATCTACGTGCTGCACGGCTCGGGCGGCAGCTACGCGGACTGGACCTCGAACACGCGCATCGGCAAGCTGGCGGACCACTATCACGTGATGCTCGTGATGCCCGACGGCGGCCACGAGAGCTGGTACATCGACAGCCCGTTCGATTCTTCGAGCCAATACGAAACCTATGTGGGCACTGAAGTGGTGTCGTATATAGACGCGCATTTCCGCACTCTGGCCTCGCGCCAGACGCGCGCGATCACGGGCCTGAGCATGGGCGGCTTCGGCGCGCTGCGCATCGCGCTCGATCATCCGCAGGCGTTCGGCGCGGCCGGCAGCATCAGCGGCGCGGTCGATCCGCGCAACTGCGAGGACGAGCCGGGCATCGACCGCGTGTTCGGCAATCCCGCGCGCCATGCCGACTTCTGGACGCGCAACGCGATCGTGGAGGGCGCGGGCAGCTTCGAGCATGCGCATATCGCGCTCACGATCGACTGTGGCGTGGACGACTCTTTCGTGCAGTCGAACCGCGTGCTGCACGACAAGCTCATTGCGCTGGGCGTGCCGCACGACTATGCAGAGCGCCCCGGCGGGCATACGTGGTCGTACTGGTCGAATGCCATCCGCTATCAGGTGCTGTTCTTCGCCACGTCGTTCAAGCAAAACGGCTGGCATCCGAATGCGCAGCAGGCCTGACCCGAGGCGCGGCCGTTGCGCGGTTTAGCGAACCGGCAATTCGAGGCGGGCGAGCTCCGCGAAATAGCGCGCGCCGGTCAGCAGAATGTCGTCGTTGAAATCGTAGCTCGCGTTGTGCAGCGGCACGCCCCCGCGCTCCGCTGCGTCGCCGTTGCCGATAAAGATGAAGTTGCCCGGAACGGCCTGAAGAAAGGCGCCGAAATCCTCGGAAATCATCATCGGCTCGACGTTCGCATCGACGGCCGCCTCACCGGCAATATTGCGCGCGGCGTTGACGGCGACCTCGACAAATTGCGCCGAATTGACCGTGGGCGCGAATTCGTGGGTGTATTCGAAGCTGCACTCGATGCCGTGCGTGGCGCAGATGCCCACGCTGATTTCCCGCATGCGCGTCTCTAGCAGCGTTTGCACCGCTTTCGAATAGCTGCGCGTGTCGCCCTTGATGATCACATTCGACGGAATGACATTGCGGATGCCGTCGGTGATGAATTCCGTGCATGAGATCACGGCCTGCTGGCTGGGGTCGAGATTGCGCGACACGATCGTCTGCAAGGCGAGCACGATCTGCGAAGCGACGACGATGGGATCCACGCCCATATGCGGGCGCGCCGCGTGCGTGCCGCGCCCTTTGATATGGATGACGAAATTATCCTCGCTCGCCATGATGCCGCCCGCGCGCGTCGCAAAGGTGCCGGCACGCATGCCGGGCATGTTGTGCGCGCCGAAGATCGCGTCGACGGGAAACCGCTCGAACAGGCCGTCCGCCATCATCGCTTTGGCGCCGCGGCCATGCTCTTCGGCGGGCTGGAGGATGAAGCGCACGGTGCCGTCGAAATCGCGCCGTTCGGCAAGCAGGCGGGCGGCGCCGAGGATCATCGACATGTGGCCGTCGTGGCCGCACGCGTGCATCTTCCCGGCGTTGAGCGAGGCGTGTTCGCGGCCCGGTGCGCATTCCGCGATGTTCAGCGCATCCATGTCGGCCCGCAGGCCGATCGCGCGCTTACCGCTGCCGACCGTGAGGTTCGCGACGAGCCCGGTGCCGCCAATGCCGCGATGGACCTCGAGGCCCAGTGTCCTGAGGATGCCGGCAACGTAGTCGGACGTATTGACCTCCTCGAAGCCGGTTTCCGGGCGCTGGTGCAGATATTGGCGCCAGCTCTTCAGTTGTCCTTGCAGTGTGCTTTCCATGGACGCCTCCTCGTCGCTCATCGATGCCGGTTCCGTTAGCGTGCCCATTGTGCCAGCCATTCGTCGCGGCGCGCCGCTACCGTATCGGCGTGCGTGCCGACGAGTTGCGCATAGACGCCCGGGGCCGTCGCGCCTTCCGTGCTGATCAGCAGGACACGCGATTGCGCATCGAGCCCCGCCGCATGGGCGAGCGCGGGCTCTTGCATCAGTTTCGCAAGGCCGGCGAGGCCCGCGGCGCCGGATTCGCCCGAAACGATGGGCACGTCGTCGCCGTCGCCGTCGCCGGCCGCGAGCGTGCGCATGGCCGCCACCGCGTCTTCGTCCTCGATGAGCATGAAGTTGTCGACGCAACCTTCGAGGATCTTCCATGCGAGCGGGGATGTCTCGCCGCACGCGAGGCCGGCCATCACGGAGTCCACCGATCCCGTGGCTTGCGCGGCGCGTCCCGCGATCGCGCTTTGATAGAGGCAATCGGCCTGGCGCGGCTCGACCACGATGAAGCGTGGCCGATTCACGCCGTAATGCTCCCATAGGTAGCTGGCCACGCCGGCCGCGAGGCCGCCCACGCCGCCTTGCACGAAGACGTGGGTGAAAGCGGGTTCGCCGCGCGCCGTGCCGGCTTGCTCGATGACTTCCGCCGCGATCGTGCCGTATCCCTGCATGACGTCGCGCGGAATCGCCTCGTATCCCTCGTATGACGTGTCGGATACGACGTGCCAGCCATGGGCGCTCGCGAGTTGGGCGGCATGCTCGACCGATTCGTCGTAGTTGCCCGGAATACGCACGATGCGTGCGCCATAGTCGGCAATGGCCTGCTCGCGCTCCGTGCTGACGTTCGCATGCAGGACGATGACGCAATGGCATCCGATCGACTGGGCCGCCGCGGCGAGCGCTTTGCCGTGGTTGCCGTCGGTGGCGCTGATGACTGTGAGGTTCGACATCTGTTCGCGATGGCGGCCTTCGATCAATGCCTTCGGGGCGATGTCATGGGTGGGCAAGAGGCGCATGATCAGCCGCATCAACGCGATTGGGGCGCCCAGCGCCTTGAAGCTGCCAAGCGGGGAGCGCAGCGATTCGTCTTTGACGGCCAGGCGCGCAACGCCGAGCTGCGCGGCCGCGTGGGGCAACTCCCACAGCGGCGTCGGCTCCCGGCTGATCAACACCCAGTTGGACAGCCAGGCGCGGCTTTCATCGCCGGATTCGACGTTCAGAATGGTGCGTAGCGTCGCGGGATAAGGGCTGCGGGTGGCGCGCGGGTTGGGGATCAGCATGGGGCAGTGTTCCTCGGCCAATGGACGGCCTCGATGATTTGAATTTGCGGCGCGAACGCCGCCGACCCCAGAAATGATATGGCGCAGGCCTCGCGAAAAAGTCTCGCAATTGCTGCTGTGCACGCAAAAAACGATCGATCTTGCGCGTCGCGTTTCACACTTGACGCAATGTCTCGATCGTCAGCTCGCGAAACCAGCGGTTGCCTTCGTCGTTGTCGAAGGTCTCGTGCCAGTGCACGGTGACCTCCACGCTCGGCATCTCCACCGGCAGTTCGTAGATGGCGAATTGATCGTGCTCGTTGAAGAACTGCGCAACGCGGCGCGGCAAGGTCACCATCCAGTCGGTGCGCCGCAGGATTTGCGGCACGACCGAAAAATGCGGCACGCTCAGCGCGATCTTGCGGTCGAGCCCCGCTGCGCGCAATGAGTCGTTGATGGTGCGGTGGCTGCTCTCACTCGATACGACCATGATGTGCTGCATATCCAGAAAGCGCTCGCGCGTCATGCGGCGCGCGGGCAGTCCCGCGCGCCGGCGCGTCATGCACACATACGGCTCGTCGAAGAGCAGGGCGCTATGCGTGTGCGGCTTGAGCGCCGGCAGATTGCCGATGGCGAGATCGAGCTGGCCCAGACGCAGTTGCTCGGCCACCTCGGCCACGGGTGTCTGACGCGCTTCGAGCTTCACGTGCGGCGCCACGCGCTGGAGCATTTCGCACAGCGGCGGCAGGAAGAACTGCTCGCCCGCATCGGTCATCGAAAGATGGAATTCGCGCGCGCTCGTGGCCGGGTCGAACGGTTCGCCGTGGCGCAGCGCCTCGCGTATCGACGCAATCGCACGCCCGAGCGGCAACGCGAGTTGCTGCGCCGTGGGCGTGGGCAGCATGCCATCAGGAGACCGAACGAAAAGCGGATCGTCGAACATCACGCGCAGCCGCCCGAGCGCATAGCTGATGGCTGGCTGCGACAGGCCCAGGCGCTGGCCCGCGCGCGTGAGACTGCGTTCTTCGAGGATCGCCTGAAACACGCGCACGAGGTTCAGATCGGCTTCGTTGAAATCAGCCATGTTTATGATGTTGATAATATTGATGAATTTGACAGATATCTTAGCCCAAACCTAGACTGGGTTCATCGATTTCGAGGGAATTCGAGGAGACCGGTTTATGGGCTGCATGGACTTGGGCGCCGCACTCGCCGCCGACGCGGCGCAGACGGCATCGCTGGCACTGCCGGCCTTGCTGGCGGCGCGTGCGCAGCGCGACGGCGAGGCTGCGCTGTTTTCGGATCGCAGGACCTGCTGGAGCGGCGCGCAGACGCTCGAGATCGCCGCGCGCCGCGCCGGCGCGCTGGCGGCGCACGGGATCCGGCGCGGCGACCGGGTCGCGCTGCTGTGCACGAACCGCAGCGAGTTCATGGAGATCGTGCTGGGCTGCGGCTGGCTGGGCGCCGTGGTCGTGCCCATCAACACCGCTTCGCGCGGCATGCAGCTCGAGCACATCCTGCGCAATTCGGGCGCGCGCCTAATCGTGGCCGAAACGCATCTCGTGGGCGCGGTGCACGCCATCGACGCGCAGGCGCACGCGCTCGAATCGATCTGGCTGATCGAGAGCGGCGAGCGTGGCGAGAGCGCCGAAGCGCGCGAAAGCAGCCACGCTCCGGCGGCGCGCAGCATGACGGTGCAGCCGTTCCCGCCGCTGGGCGAGCCGCTCGCGGCGCCGCCCATCGGCGACGGCGACGCGCTCGCCATTCTCTATACGTCGGGCACCTCGGGCCTCTCGAAGGGCGTGATTTGCCCGCACGCCCAGCTCTACTGGTGGGCCCGCCTCACGGCGGAGCATCTCGGCGTGGTGGCCGGCGACGTGCTCTACACGTGCTTGCCGCTCTTTCACACGAATGCGCTCAACGCGTTCTTCCAGGCGCTCGTTTCCGATGCGCAACTGGTCGCCGACCGGCGTTTCTCGGCGAGCGGCTTCTTCGCCTCGCTCATCGAGACGCGCGCCACGGTGACTTACGTGCTCGGCGCCATGGTGCCGATTCTGCTGGGCCGCCCGGCGTCCGACCGGGAGCGCGAGCATCGCGTGCGTATCGCGCTGGCGCCCGGCGTGCCGGGGCACTTCCAGCAGGAATTCACCGAACGCTGCGGTATCGCGCTGCTCGACGGTTACGGTTCGACCGAGACGAACTTCGTGCTCGGCGGCGGCATCGCCGATCAGCGTGCGGGCTACATGGGCAAGCTCGTGCCGGGTTTCGACGCGCGCGTGGTGGACGAGAACGACCGCGAAGTGCCGGACGGCGAGGCGGGCGAGCTGATCCTGCGCGCCGGCACGCCATTTGCCTTCGCGAGCGGATACTTCGGCATGCCGGAGAAGACCGTGGAGGCGTGGCGCAATCTCTGGTTCCATACGGGCGACCGCGTGGTGCGCGAGGCGAACGGCTACTATCGTTTCGTCGACCGGCTCAAGGATGCGATCCGGCGCCGCGGCGAAAATATTTCGTCATACGAAGTAGAGCAGGTGCTGTTGAGTCATCCGGCGGTCGAGACGGCTGCGGTGTACGCGGTCAAGTCGGAGTTCGCGGAGGACGAGGTGATGGCCGCGCTCGTGCTGCGTGCGGGCGAGACGCTGGACGCGCTCGCGCTGATCCGCTATTGCGAGCCGCGCCTGCCGTATTTCGCCGTGCCGCGCTATCTCGACTTCGTGGCCGATCTGCCGCGCACGGAAAACGGCAAGATCCAGAAGTACAAGCTGCGCGAGGCCGGCATTACCGTTACGGCGTGGGATCTCGAAGCGTCTGGCTACCGGCTCAGGCGAGCCTGAGCACGGCGCGCAAACGCAACAGGCACGCAGCATTCGCATCGCACCTGCCGCACGGCGGCACCCGCAAGTCACGAGAGCCCACCAGAGGCACGAGGAGGCAGCATGGCAAGCACCCAAACCTGTTCCGCCGGGGCGCCCGAAGCGCCGCACGCAGAACCCCGCACGAGTGCGCAGGCACTTGACCCGCGCGCCTTGCGCCGCATCGTGATGGCATCGGTCGCCGGCAATGCGCTCGAATGGTACGACTTCTTTCTCTACAGCACGGCGGCGGCGCTCGTGTTCGGCGAGCTGTTCTTTCCGCACGGGACCGATCCGCTCATCGGCACGCTCGCCGCGTTCGCGGGCTTTGCCGTCGGCTTCGCGGCCCGCCCGTTCGGCGGCGTGCTGTTCGGGCACATCGGCGACCGCTACGGGCGCAAGGGCGCGCTGGTCTGGACCCTCTCGCTGATGGGCGCCGCGACCTTCCTGATCGGTCTCTTGCCCACCTACGGCCAGGTGGGCCTGTGGGCGCCCGCGCTGCTCGTGCTGCTGCGCGTGGTGCAGGGCATTGCGTCGGGCGGCGAGTGGGGCGGCGGCGTGCTGATGATCAGCGAGTCGGCGCCGCCCGAAAAGCGCGGTTTTTACGCGTCGTGGAGCCAGATCGGCGTGGGCGGCGGCTTCGTGCTCTCGGCGGCGGTGTTCTTCGCCGTGCAGATGCTGCCGCACGAGAGCTTCATGAGCTGGGGCTGGCGCGTGCCCTTCCTGCTCTCCATCGTCATTTTCGGGGTGGGCGTCTATATCCGCTCGACGCTGCCCGAGAGCACCGAATTCGCGAAATCCGAAGCGGCGGGCAAGACCTCGCACATGCCGGTGCTCGATGCGATCCGCAAGCACCCGCGCGCGATCCTCGTCGCCATGGGGCTGCGCGTGGCCGAGAACGGCGGCTCGTACATCTTCCTCGCGTTCTCGCTCGTCTACGGCAAGTTCATCGGCGTGCCGGGCGCGGTCATGCTCGCGGGCGTGATGGTTTCGATGACGGTGGAGCTCGTGACCATGCTGCTCTGGGGCCGCCTCTCGGACCGCATCGGCCGCAAGCCCGTGTATCTGATTGGCGCGGTGGGGCTCATCGTGGTGGCGTTTCCGTTCTTCTGGCTGCTCGACACCAAGGCGCCCGCGCTCATCTGGCTCGCGCTGCTGCTTGGCAACGCGGTGTGCCACGGCGCCATGATCGGCACGCAGCCGAGCCTGATGGGCGAGCTCTTCAGCACCGAGGTGCGCTATTCGGGCATGGCGCTCGGTCACGAGATTGCCTCGGTGTTCGCGGGCGGGCTTTCGCCGCTCGTCGCCACCGCGTTGCTCGCGAAGTATCACGCGGCATGGCCCGTCGCGGTGATGCTGATGGCGATGGGCGCTATCACGGTGATTGCGCTGGTGTGCACGCGGGAAACGGTGCGCGGCGTCACACGATAAGGAAAGCGAAATAATGTCATCACGCGGATACGACGGCGCTTTGCTGTGCGCGGGCGTGGAGGTGCCGTACCGCCGCCAGGCGGGCGGCCTCTCGACTGGCGACCTGCTCGCGCAGGCGTTCTCTGCGGCGCTCGCGCAAGCGGGCTTCGCCGCGCGCGAGATCGACGGGCTGGGCGTGGCCTCGTTCACGCTGGGCCCCGATCACGCCATCGACCTCGCGTGGCGGCTGGGCCTCTCGCCGCGCTGGTGCATGGACGACTGCCACGGCGGCGCGAGCGCGATCAATCTGCTGCAGCACGCGATCCGCGCGATCCAGTGCGGGGATGCGAACGTCATCGCGCTGGTGTCGGGCGACGCTTTCGAGCCGGGCGACTTCAAGCGGCTCGTCGACCACTACAACCTCACCACGCGGACCTGGCTGCGTCCGCTCGAAAGCGGTGGCCCGAACGCGTTGTTCGCGATGCTCACGCAGCAGCATGCCGAGCGCTTCGGGCTCACGCGCGCCGATTACGGCGCGCTGTGCGTGGCGCAGCGCGCGTGGGCCGCGCTCAATCCGCAGGCCGTTTATCGCACGCCGCTCACGCTCGACGACTATCTCGACGCGCCTATGGTGGCCGCGCCGCTCGGCCGCTACGACTGCGTGCCCGTGGTGTGCGGCGCGAACGCGCTGGTGGTGGCGCGCGCGGACCTCGTCAAGCCGGGCCGTCACGCGCGCGTGCGGGCGCTGCAATGCCGTTACAACGCCGATCACCAGATGGGCGATGGCCTGCAGACCTCGCTCGCAGCGCTGGCGTCAGCGCTCTGGCGCGAGGCGCAAACGGCGCCTGCCGAGATGGATCTCGTCTCGGTCTATGACGACTATCCAGTCATGGCGCTCGTGCAACTGGCCGACCTGGGCTTCGCGCCCGATGGCGATCTGCGCGCGCTGATCGCGCGCATCGCCTCGCGCGCGCTGCCGGTGAACACCTCGGGCGGCCAGCTTTCGGCTGGGCAGGCGGGTGCGGCGGGCGGCATGCACGGCCTCGTGGAAGCGCTCACGCAATTGCGCGGCGCAGCGGGCGCGCGTCAGGTCGAGCGCGCGCGGCTCGCGCTGGTGAGCGGCTACGGCATGGTCGAATACCGCTACGGCATGTGCGCGAACGCCGTGGTGCTGGAAGCAGCGGAGCATGCCCAATGAGACAGACCATGAAGCTCGAAGTGTTGCGCTGCGCGGCTTGCGGCACCACGCTCTTTCCGGCGCGCTACTTGTGCCCCGCGTGCGGCGGCGCGCAATGGACGAAGCAGGCGGTGGCGCACGGCACGGTGCTCGCGGCAACCGTGGTGAGCCACCGCGTGGGCACGAGCGAGCCGGGCGCCGTGCACCTCGCGAGCGTTCGGACCGATGCGGGGCCGGTCGTCATCGCCCGTCTCGACGTTGCGGCACGCAAAGGCGAGACGGTCTCGCTCGAAGTCGACGAGGAGAGCCGCATTCTGGCCCGCGCCCTGTGAGGCTGGCACACGGCGGGCCAAACGAAACGTATCGCAATCGAGCGCGCATCCGATGCACGAGGCCGCGCGATCGATCAGGATGCCGTATCAATATCAGGCGATCGTGTCGACCACGCCGCCGTCCACGCGCAATGCCGCGCCAGTGGTCGCGGAGGCCTGCTGCGAGCACGCGTAGACCACCATGTTCGCCACTTCCTCCACGCTCGCGGCGCGGCGGATGATGGACGAGGCCCGGTGCTGCTGCACGAACGCCGCGGCCACTTCCTCCACGGGCTTGCCCGTCCTGGCGACTTCGTCCTTGAGCATCGCCTCCACGCCTTCGGAGAGCGTCGGGCCCGGCAGCACCGAGTTCACCGTCACGCCGGTGCCGGCAAGCCGCTTGGCGAGGCCGCGCGCCACCGAGAGCTGTGCCGTCTTGGTCATGCCGTATTGGATCATGTCGGCGGGAATGTTCAGCCCCGACTCCGAGGAAATGAACACGATGCGCCCCCAGCCCGCCTTGACCATCGCGCCCGCGTAGGCACGCGAGAGCCGCACGCCGGACATCACGTTGGTTTCGAAAAAGCGCAGCCATTCGCTATCGGAGATCGCGAAGAAGTCCTCCTGGGCGAAGATGCCGAGATTGTTCACGAGGATGTCGACCTGCGGATACGCCTTCACGAGCGCGTCGCAGCCCGCGGCGTTCGCGAGGTCGCCGACGAAGCCCTGCACCTGCGCGCCGGGCACGGCCTCGCGCACGGCGGCTTCGGCTTCGCGCACGCTGCCTTCGCGACGGCTGTTTACGATCACCGTGGCGCCCGTGCCCGCGAGTCCCTTGGCGATGGCGAGCCCGATGCCCGCCGCCGAGCCGGTGACGAGCGCGAGTTTTCCTGACAAATCGATCTTCATCGTGTTCTCCGATTGCGTGCGTTGCCTGAGTGAGACGCGCCGCCGTGCGAGCGGGCGGCGTGAGGGGAACCGGCAGTGTACTGCGGGCATTCTTCCCTTGCTCGTAACCGTCTCGCGGCACGCGCGCGAGGCGACGCAGCCGCGCGCCGCTCAGTGCGCGATCCCCATTTCCGGATCGCTGATGCTGTCCTTGCCGGTCTCCATACGGCCGGCGAAGCGGCGTGTGATGTCGCCTCCGCTGTTTACCTCATTCGCGGCGCGCAGCGTGAAGTCGTACCAGCCGCCCGATGCGTCGAGCGGCCAGGTCTGTTCCGCCCGTCCATGCGCGGGGACGGTGAGCGTCCACGGCCCGTCCGTGCGATAGGCGTTGGCTTGCACCGTGCAAATCGACGGCACGGGGCCCGCGTTGGCGACGGTGAGCGTGAGCGCGTTGCGCGCCTCGTCGTAGCGCAGGCGCGTTTCGGAGTTGGGGCCGCGCGGCGCCGCGCTAACGTTGCCCGAGAAGCCGCGGTGATAGCCGTTGGGCCCAAGCACCCAGAGATCGTATGCGCCGGCGTCCGACGCTTCGGGTGTCCACGTATCGTCGAGCTGCTTGCCCGCCTCGACGGTATAGCGGCGCGGCGGGCGATCGAGATGCAAGGTGTCGTAGACGTGAAAGACCGCGCCGGCGCTGCCTTCGTTTCCGAAGACGAGGCGCACCGCGTGGCGCTTCGGCACCACGCTCGCCTCCGTATGCAGGCGGTACGGCAACGCGCGCGAAGGCCGCGCGAAGCGCGCCTGGACCGGCATCGACTGCTCGGCAGCTGGAGGCGGCAAGACGGCCTTCAGCGCATGCTGCTGCGCGTTCTGTGCATCGGCTGCGGCTTTGCTCGGGGCAGGGAAGGACTTGACCGGACTTTCGTTCGGGGTGCTGAAGTTCAGGGTGGAGGTCAGATCGCCGAACACGGCGCGCCGCCATGCGCTGATATTGGGCTCCTTGACGCCGAAGCGCAGTTCCAGAAAGCGCAGCACGGAGGTGTGATCGAACACCTCGGAGTTGACGAAGCCGCCCGTGCTCCAGGGCGAGACCACGAACATCGGCACGCGCGGGCCGGGGCCGTAGGGTTGCCCGTCCGGCACGAGCGGGGTCGTGTCGCCGGGCGGGTTCGGCACGGTGAAGTACTCGTGCTTCGTGCTGACCGTGGATTTGCCCGCCCAGGCGCCGTCGCCGATGGGCGAGGGCGCGGCGGGCGGCGGCACGTGATCGAAGAAGCAGTCGTTCTCGTCGTAGTTCACGAAGAGCACGGTCTGGCTCCAGACCTCCGGGTTGGCCGTGAGCGCGTCGAGCAGCTGTTGCATGTACCACGCGCCCTGGCCCGGCGTCGAGGCGGAGGGATGCTCGCACGAGGCTTGCGGCGCGATGATCCAGCTCACCTGCGGCAGCCGGTTGGCGGCGATGTCGTCCCTGAGCGCCTGCAGGAAGCCGCCATCGGGCATGGTGTTGCCAATGCCCTTGTAGAGCGGCTCGCGCGCCTCCAGCTCGGCCGTCCAGGGCAAGTTGGGCGAGCCGGGCAGCGCCTCGTGGATCTTGCGGAACGTGGCGAAGCCCGCGAGCGGGTTGTCGTTGTAGTTATCGGGCTGGTTCTCGTAGACCTTCCAGCTCACGCTCGCCTTCTGCAGGCGCTCGACATAGGTGGTCCACCCGAGCCCGTTGCCGGAGGGCCCGAGCCAGTCCCAGCCGTTGTTGTTCACCACCGCGTGCGGGGTGGGCCCGCCGCCGCCCGGACCGTTCGTGCCGGTCCACAGGAACAGGCGATTCGAATTGGTGCCGCTCAGCAGCGAGCAATAGTAGGCGTCGCAAACCGTGAACGCATTCGCGAGCGCGAAATGAAACGGCAGGTCGGCTTCGCGCAGATAGCCCATCGAAATATCGCCTTTCGATTTCGGCCATTGCGTCATGCGGCCGTTGTCCCACGCGGCGTGGGCGTCGGCCCATTCGTGCGCGCCGCCCGCGAGCAGCGCATTGCCCTTGGTCTTGTCGAGGTGAAAGGGCAGGACGCTGCGCGCGCCGTCGCTCTGTTGCCAGACGCTTGCGCCTTGCGGCTGCGGGATCGTGATGCGGTCGCCGAAGCCGCGCACGCCGGGCAGCGTGCCGAGATAGTGGTCGAACGAGCGGTTTTCCTGCATGAGGATCACGACATGCTGGACGTCCCGGATCGTGCCGGTGGCGCGGTTCGCGGGTATCGCGAGCGCGCGCCGGATGGCCGGCGGAAAGAGACTGAGCGCGGCGAGCGCGCCGGCGCTATGCAGAAATCGGCGGCGGTCCTTCGAGGTCATGGTGCCAAAGGTCGTGCGGGGTGGTTCCGGGTTGGTACCCGCGAGCATGACACGTTGGGCGCAATGGCGCTTGCTGCGCGCGAGGCGGCCTGGCTCGCGCGGCGTGGTCGAGGGCCGGTTGGCGTGCCTCGATGCGCTTCGGTGCGCACGCGAGGCATGAGGCGCGCGAGGTTTCTCCGCGTGCCGGGCCGGCCTGAATTATTTCGTTCTACGAATGAAATGAGGCGGCTTCGCTGGCATCGCCGTGTGCGGCGCGCAGCGCTTCGAGCGTGCCCATGAACGCCCTGATGAGATGCCCGTTCGCGCGGCTCTTCAGATGGTAGAGATACTCGTGCATCGCGGGGCCATCGGGCTCGATGGGCACGCTCACGAGCGAGGCGCCGCGCGGCACTTCGCCGGCGGGCATCAGCGAGCAGCCGAGGCCCTGGCGGATCGCCTCGCAGATCGCCTCGCGGCTGCCGATTTCGATGACGGCGGCGGGCTCGACGCCGCGCCGCCTGAGTGCGGTCTCGGTGGCCTCGCGCGTGCGCGAGCCGGGCTCGCGCAGCAAGAGCGTTTCGCCGGCCAGCACGCCGAGGTCGGTGGTGCGCCGGTGCGCGAGCGCGTGCGCGGGATCGACCACCAGCACGAGCAGATCGCCCGCGATGCGGTGGCGCGCGAGCGCGGGGTCGTCCACGCGGTTCGACGAAACGGCCACGTCCACGCGATACTCCACGAGCGCGTCGAGCACCTCTTTCGAATTGCCCACCTCGATGCCGAGCTGCACGTTCGGATAGCGGCGCCGGAACGCCGCCACGGCGGGGAGAATGTAGTAGGGCCCGGTGGTCCCCAGCCGGAAGCTGCCGGTGTAGCACTCGCGTTCGTGGCGCAAGGCGGCGTCGATTTCGCGTTCGCTCAGCATCAGCCGGTCGATCAGCGGCATGAGCGCGGCGCCCGTCTGCGTGAGCTCGACGCGGTTGCCGCGGCGATGAAATAGCTCGACGCCGTAGTGCTTTTCGAGCTGCTGGATGCGCGAGGTGATGGTGGGCTGGCTGACCGAGAGATGCCGTGCGGCCGCGACGATGCTGCCTTGCCGGACGGTTTCATAGAACGCGGCGACGAGCGGCGCGAGTTGGGGGACGAGCATGGTCTCGTGACGGCAAATGACCTCGACTTTACCTCAGCTTCGCGTCAGATTCGTTACGGCGTGCCGTGCGCTCAAGGCATCGCCACGCGGTGCAGAATGTCGAGCAACTGCGAGACGGCAAAGGGCTTGCGCAGAAAGCCGACCAGATTCGCATCGGCGGGCGGCGTGACGAGCGCGGAGACGAGCACGAGCGGCACCCCTGCGAGCACACTGTTGCTGCGCATTTCGCGCATCAGCGCGAGGCCGTCCATGTGCGGCATCATGCAATCGGAGATCACGACATCGGGCGGGTCGGCGAGCGCGGCCCTGAGCGCGTCCGTCCCGTCCTCTGCCGTTCTGACCCGATAACCTTCCTGGCCGACCAGCTCTTTTAGCGCGTTCAGCGCGTTGATGTCGTCGTCGACGAGTAATACGGTAGCCATACGTCGTTTACCTGTGCGGCGCGCGCCCGCCGTTCTTGCACGGTTGCTATGCCGTGCGAGCGTGTTCTTCGCCATGTCCCAACCCCGTCTGAGCAGGCGGATTCCGGCGCTCGCAGGCGCCGGAACTCACCGGTAGTGCCGCATTTCCCATGCCCGGCGCATTCGGAGCGGCAATGCGCTCGATCGGCGGCGTGGCGCATGCGAGTCACTGAAATGACGCATGAATGCCATAGCAGCCGGCGTTCCCGTGGCGCTGCCGTGTTTGCCGGGGCGGCTCAAGTCGTTTTATTTTTTGCCGTTAACATACGCAAGGCCCGGCCCGCACGTGCGTAGCGCATTAGCCGGCCGCCATCCGAACGCCCCTGCGTCATGCTCCGCCCATGCTAGATCCGGTCAATATCCTCCTCGTCACGGTGCTCTCGAGCATCATGAGTCTCGCCATCCTCGGCTCGTTGCGGCCCGCGCGCATTCCCGGGGTGAGCCGCTGGATGGGCGCCTATCTGATGGCGAGCGTCGCGCTCGTGCTCGCGGGCATGCAGCGCATGGGCATGCCGCTCCTCACGATCTTCGTTTCGAACACGCTGCTGGCATGTGCCATTACCTGGGTGTCGAGGGTTGCCGCGAGTTCTTCGGGCTGAGCCCGCGCGCGCCGCTTGCCTGGGCGGGCTGTGCGGTGGTGGGCGTGGGGATTGCCTGGTGGTACTGGATAACGCCGGATCTGGCCGCGCGCATTGCGCTCGTTTCTGCGTTTCATGGCTCGGTTTATTGCGCCATCGGCTGGCTGGCACTGCGGCATCGGCCGAAGGGGCGGCCGGTCTACAGCTATCGCTTCGTCACCTGCGCCGCCTGGCTGGGCGCGTTCGCGCATGGCCTGCGGGGCTTCATTTACGGCACGGGGCTGATACGCCAGAGCACGATGCTCGACTTCACGCCCTTTAACGTTGCGTATCTGGCGCTGGGGATCCTGGTGCTGCCGGCGCTCTCGATCGGCATGGTGCTGCTCGCGCACGACCGTATGGCCGAGCGGCTCGAACACCTCGCGAGCCGCGACGAGCTGACCGGAGCGCTCACGCGCCGCGCGTTCCTCACCCAGGCACGCGCGGCGCTCGACGCCGCGCGTGCCGCGGGCATGCCGCATGCGCTCGCCATCGTCGATATCGATTATTTCAAGAGCATCAACGACCGCTACGGCCACGCGGCCGGCGACCGCGCGCTCGCCCAGTTCGGCCGCGTGATTGCTGCGGGCGTGCGCGAGTCGGACCTGTTCGGCAGGCTGGGCGGCGAGGAGTTCGCGCTGCTTTTTCCGGCAATGGCGCGCGAGGACGCGGTGATGCGCGTCGACGCGCTGCGCGTGGCCGCGCTCGCGGTGCGGCGCGGAGACTGCGTCGCGGCGCACGAGGTCGCGCCGTCGGGCATGGCGCCGGACGACGGGGAGGGCGCTGGCGACGATGCCCCGGCGGCGCACGCGGGCCTGACGTTCAGCGCCGGCGTGGATGTCTATCAGGACGGCGATACACTGGCGAGCTTGATGGCGCGCGCGGACGCGGCGCTCTATGAGGCGAAGACGCGCGGCCGCGACCGGGTGGTGAGCGCAGCGGCGCAATAAAAATAAAGCGCCATTGCGCGCGAATGCGCCGGCAGCGTCATAAAAAGTTCAAATAATGCCGGGCGATTTTTCCATTGGCATTACTCCGCGCGACTCCCCAAACCGGCCCTTGAAACAGAATCGTAATCCGTTGCGCCTGGGTGTTTTCCCTCTTTGCGCAATGGATTTATTTCGTCATCCTGTCTCTTCTCGTGAAGTTATGCAATTTGAATACCTCGAAAACGAATCGTTGAGGGGCGTTAAACCTATGCAGTCATTTCGGTATGCATAGCGCATGCTAATGCAATTCAGATAAGCCACATCGCTGTTTTTAAAGGATAATCAATCCCAGCCAGGGATGACGTTCTACAACGTCCGTTCCAGCCGGCCGCGCGTTGTCGTGTTCTCGCCGCCGGAAACAGGCACCGCATTTTTCGGGGCAGGCGTCTTTTCCTTGATAACCAGTGGCGATCATTCCAGGCGGATATCGTGCGGAAGTCGAGACGCCCGCTTACGGCGTCACGCGCCTTTATTTGCCTTCAAATCCGCTGCCCCTCGTGCGCGTAGAAGCGCATGCCAGCCGCGTCGACGCCAGTCCGCACCGGGGTGGACGCACCGCAAGACGCCGGCCGCCCGACGCAGGTTCGGGCCGCTCGCACTGTAGCGCGACGCGTGCATGTGCACGCAGGCGCCGCCGGTGCATGCCGCGCGTCTTGCCCCTCGCGCCCCGCGCACGCTCGCGAGGCGTCGCTCCGCTCGCATTCGTCACTGCATTTTTCTTCGCATTTATAGGCCCGCAACCGGAATTCCCTCGTCATGCGTTTCGCGCATGGCGCTCCGGCGCGGGCCAACTACCGGCCAGCCGTCCAGCAGGATTTCCGGGGGAAGTCGCGTATCACCTTGGGTGGGTGGCCATCAACCACAAGGAGCCTGAGATGAAAGTTGGCAATAACAATTGGCGGCATGCACATAACAACGACGTGGCGCTGCCGGCCTTTCTCGCCGCACGCGTCGACCGCTATTACACGGAACGCGTGCAGCAGAGCTGGTCGGGGGGCCACATCATGAAGGGGCGCGTTCCGGATGCCGACGCTTTGCATTTATCGAGCAACGACTATCTGTCGATTGCCCGCCATCCCGAGATTCTCGATGCGATGTGCATGAGCATCCGCTCCGAGGGCAACGGCCTGCTGATGTCGGGGGTGTTCCTGCACGGCGACGATTGTCCGCAGCTGAATCTCGAAGACCGTTTCGCGCGCTTCATGGGCGCCGAGGCGAGCGTGCTGTGCCAGTCGGGCTTCGCGGCCAACACAGGGCTGATCCAGTCGATCGCGAATGCGCAGACGCCGGTGTACGTCGACATGATGGCGCATATGTCGCTCTGGGAAGGCATTCGCAGCGCGGGAGCGAAGGCCATCAGTTTCTTCCACAACGATGTCGAGCATCTCGAGCAGCGCATCCAGCGCTACGGGCCGGGCATCGTGATCGTCGATTCGGTGTACAGCACGAATGGCAGCGTGTGCCCGCTGCAGGCCTTCGCGGACGTATGCGCCGAGCACGAGTGCGTATTCGTGGTGGACGAGTCGCATTCACTCGGCACGCACGGTCCGCATGGCGCGGGGATGGTTGCGCAGCTGGGCTTGACCGATCGTGTGCACTTTCGCACGGCGAGCCTCGCGAAGGCGTTCGCGGGCCGCGCAGGCATCATCAGCTGCTCGCGGCGCTTCCAGGAATACTTCAAGTGCGAGGCGCTGCCGGCCATTTTCAGCTCGACGCTGCTGCCGCACGAGAGCGCAGGTCTCGCGGCCACGCTCGACGTGATCGAGCGCGACGACTGGCGCCGCACGCGCGTGGCCGCGAACGCGCGCTATCTGCGCATGCGCCTGGCGGAACTTGGCTACAACCTCAACGGCAGCGAAACGCAGATCATCGCGCTCGAGGCCGGGCCGGAACCGCAGACCATCGTGCTGCGCGATGCGCTCGAGGCGCGCGGGATCTTCGGCTCGGTGTTCTGCGCGCCGGCTACGGCGCAGAACCGCTCGCTCGTGCGCCTGTCGATCAGTGCGGCGCTGTCCGAGGCGGAGCTCGAGCGCATCGTGGACGTGTGCGAAGCGATCCGCGATGAAGTGCAAATGTGGAACTGGCCTTCGACGCGCCGCCTCATGGAGCGCGGCGCCGGCCGTGCGCGCGTGCGTCAGCCGCGTGCGCTGGCGGAACTGCCGGTGGCCGCGTGAGGCCGGCAGGCGCGCAGAGGGCGCGGGCGTGACGCGGGCGTGACAGACAGGCGGCGTGCGCGGCTCAGCGCGAGTCCCACGCCGCCTGGATTTCGCGGTCGAGCTGCTGCAGCCACGCGTCATAGGGCAGCACGTTTTCGAGCGCGAGACCCGCGGGTTGCTTCACGACGGCATAGATATAGCGGCGCTCGCCTTCGAATACCGATGCGGGATGCATATACGGCTGCCACTGCTCGCAGTGCGCCGGATAGTAGCCTTCGGTGCGCCAGAAGTAGGGCACGCTGCGCTGGCTGTCGAGCTCGGCCAGAAACGAGGCGGGCGCGCTTTGCTCGATGGCGATCTCGTGCACGCCGCGCAGCGATTCCTCGGTGTGGATGATGAGCAGCCAGGGCGTGCCGTGGGCATCGAACATCAGCAGGCCGTGCGGCTGATACGAGAGATAGTGCTCGACGATGCCGAGCGACTCGAAAATGCCCTGCACGTGCGCAGCGAGCGCGCCATCCTTGAGAAACGCGTATTCGGACACGGCAAGCGCATCGAGCACCGTGCCGCAGGCCTTGTTGAAATACGCGGCCTGCATGTCGCGGATCGCCTGATTCAGGGTTTCTACTGCGTCGACTTCGTGCTTGCGGATGAAGCGGTCGATCAGGCCTTCGTTGAAGCTCTTGACGGCCACGTGCTCGTCGGCCTTGCCGGTGAGCACGATTTTCTTGAGCGCCGGATTGGCGAGCCGGCGACAGAATTCGATGCCGTTCAGCTCGGGCATGTCGTAGTCGACCACCACGACCGACACGGACTCGAAGCGCTCCGGCCGGTGCACGAGCGAGCGGATCGCGTCCACGCGCATGGCAATCACCTGATGCGCATCGTTTTCTTCGGTGCGGTCCAGATAGGGACTGAAAATGGGCGAGGCCGGCTGGTCTTGCGCCGCGCGGCCGTTTAGAAACTTCAGGGCCTCCGCCGGCGAGCTGAATAGCCGGAACGCCAGATCCGGGTCGAGCTGCAGGCTCAGATTCGAGAGAAACGCCGCGCTGTCGTCGACGAAGGCGGCGGTGGTCGGCCAGGAGAACGGCTGAATGGCTTTCGGAGTGGCTTTCGTCATGGCGCTGGGAATGTCAAAACAAACTCGGTGTACTTGCCTTTTACCGAAGAGCAGGCAATGGATCCCCCCATCGCCTGCATGACATCGCGGCAAAATGCCAGCCCAATTCCTGCTCCGAGCGCCACGTCATCGGTGGTGGTGGAGGAAGTATAAAAGCGGGTAAAGATGTGCGGCAAGACTTCAGACGAAATACCGGAGCCGGTATCGCTGAAAATCAGCCGGTTGGCGCGATTGCCGCGATCGTCCGCTTCGAGCCGGATCGAAATATGCGCGCCGTCGATGCTGCCCATATGTCGGAAGGCATTTTTAAGCAGATTGAATAGCACGTGCACGGTCAGCATCTCAGAGCCGGCGAACTCGAAATCGGGCCGCAGATTGCAATGCACGCGCGCGCGCTCCCCTTCGCGAAACGGATAACGCGCGAGCGCGGTTTCGACGCAATGCGCAATCGAGCACGTGGTTGCGTTTTGCATGTTCGTGCCGGAAAAGCGCGCGGTGGCGAGCAGCATGTCGATGATCGCGTTCGAATGCAGCGCTTCCTGCTCGATGCGGCTCACCACGCCCTGCATCGAATGCAGATGCGCCACGCGTATTTTCGGCACCGGCAGACGGTTGCGCTGGGCGAGCGCATAGGTGTCGAGCAGCGCGGGCAGATAGCGCATGAGGCCCGCCGCCCCCACGCGGATGGCGACGAGCGGGGTGCGCAACTCGTGCGCGACGCTGCCCGCCGTGGCCAGCATGGCGCGCTCCTGTTCGATCTGGATGCGGTCCTGGTCGTAGTTCGCCACCGCGCCGATGGCCACCGCGAATGAAAAAATCGCGAGGTGGGTGAGATAAACCGAGTTGAGGACGATCGGGTCGGTGGTGAGCACATAGGCGATGAGCGCGAGCCCGATGCCCACGACGAACTGCAGCACGAGCATGAGCCAGTCGAGCAGCAGCACCATGACGAAGGCGGCGATCAGCGCGCTTTCGACCCAGACCTCGTTGCCGTTGTTCTTGAGCAGCATGAAGGTGAAGAAGAACGGCAGCGCGTAGAGCGTGGCGGTATACCAGTACCAGGGCAGCAGTTTCTTGGCCGCGGCGGGCCAGCGCTCGAAGGCGAGAATCGGCACGAACAGCGCGGCGCCGATCAGGCGCAGCGTGAGATTCTCATAGGGCTGCGGAAAGAGGTCTTTCCAGACGTAGTAGTAAAGCGGGAAGCCGACGCTCGCGACCACGGCGAGCGGGCGCATCCGGCGCTTCACGTACTGGAGGTTGCGCATGGCGGGCGCGAACGCGCGCGCCATGCGCGGCTTGAGCGCCGCCCAGCCGCGGCGCGCGCGCATCGTGATGCTCGATACGTTCATCAGGGTGGAATCGCTCATGGTTCGATGCCGGATTCGCTGCCGGCCCTGGCTGCGCGTGTGTCTCTTGTCGACCGCAATTGGCGCTTTGGCGCTTGCTCCGGTTCCGTGCAAAGCGCTTGCTCGGTTTCCACGCGTAGCGGTCTCTGGGCAGGTGGGGTCGGACTGCTGCGGCCATTGCAGACAATAACATCATTGTGGGGCGCCGATGCAGGCTGCAAGGGGCGCGGGCGTCACATCGGCGCACACCGTTGTGAGGCAGCATCGACGAACCATGCCGCGTGCGTGTGGAGTAGGCGGCGCAGGGCGTGAGACGGCGTGAAGGGGGAATTGTGCGGATGAATCGGCAGGCGTGCGAACGGCTCCTGGCGTGAGGCTCAGGCCGTGACCTTGGGGCGTGAGGCGCGAGAAGCGCTAGAAGCGCTAGAAGCGCTAGAAGCGCTAGAAGCGCTAGAAGCGCTAGAAGCGCTAGAAGCGCTAGAACGAACGGCGGAATGGCTGCGACGAGCGCCGCGTGGGCGTCGCGACGCGGAGACCGGCCGCCCGCCGGGTTCACTACGGCTTCACGATTCACTCACGCGCAGGACCGATACTGTTCGCGCAGACGAAAGCGCTGAATCTTGCCCGTTGCCGTCTTCGGCAGATCGTCGACGAAAACAATCTCGCGCGGATACTTGTGCGGCGCGAGCCGCGCCTTGACGAAGGCCTTCAGCGTGTCGACGAGCGCGGCATGCCCGTCCTCTGTGGCGAGCGCTTGCGTATGCGCCTCCTGCTTGAGTACGACGAATGCGCAGGTCTTCACGAGCCCGTCCTGATCCACGCCGATCACGGCCGCCTCGAGCACGGCATCGTGCTGCACAAGCACCATCTCCACCTCGATGGGCGAGACATACTGGCCGCTCACCTTGAGCATGTCGTCGCTGCGGCCCGCATAGATGTAGCAGCCGCTGGGCAGGCGACGGTACTTGTCGCCGCTCTTGACCCACTCGCCCAGAAAGGTCGCGCGCGATTTTTCGCGATTGCTCCAGTACATCACGGCGGCGCTCGGGCCGCGAATATAGAGCTCGCCCATTTCTCCGTCGGGCACGAGCCGGCCCGATTCGTCGCGTAGCTCGATCTCGTAGCCAGGCACGGGGCGCCCCGTGGTGCCGTATTCGACTTCGCCCGGGCGGTTCGAAAGAAAGATGTGCAGCATTTCCGTGGAGCCGATGCCGTCGAGGATGTCGCTGCCGAAATGGCGGCTGAAGCGCTCGCCGGTCTCGCGCGGCAACGCCTCGCCTGCCGAAGCGCAAATGCGCAGCGCGAGCGCCGTGCGCGCGGGCAGATTGGGCGAGGCCATCATGCTCGCGTACAGCGTGGGCACGCCGTAGAAGATCGTCGGGCGGTGCTTGACGAGGCGTGTAAAAACGGCGCTGGCGGTGGGGCGCTCGGCCATCAGCACCGTGGTCGCGCCTACCGAGAGCGGAAACGAGAGGGCATTGCCGAGCCCGTACGCGAAGAACAGCTTGGCCGCGGAGAACACCACGTCGCTTTCGCGGATGCCGAGCACGGACTTGGCATAAGTCTCCACGGTCCAGTAGAGGTTGGCGTGCGTATGCACAGTCCCCTTGGGCTTGCCCGTCGAACCCGACGAATAGAGCCAGAGCGCGATGTCGTCGCCGCTCGTGCGCGCCGCTTGCGCGGCGGGCTGGGCGCGTTCGATCAGCTCATGGAGCACGAGCGCTCCTCGCGGGCAGTCAGGCGCGTCGTCGAGCGGCTGCGAGACCACGAGCGCGCAGTCTTCGCCATTGCCCTGGGAACGGGCCTGTTCCAGCGCGGCGCTCACGACGGGCAGCAGCGCGCCCGATGCAATCACGAGCCGCGCGCGGCTGTGCGCGAGCATGTAGACATAATCGGCGGCGGTGAGCAGCGTGTTGACGATGACGGGCACGACGCCGGCATGCAACGCGCCGAGAAAGACCACAGGCAGCTCGATGGTGTCGAGCATCACGAGCAGGATGCGCTCTTCGGCGTGCACGCCGAGCGTGCGCAACGCCGCGGAGAATTGGCGCGCGCGCGTTTCGAGTTCGCCATAGGCGAGCGTGCGGGTGTCGTCGATATAGGCGGGCTTGGCGCTGCGCGCCGCGTTCAGGGCGAACAGGTGCGCCGCGAAGTTCAACTGCGCGGGCGGCGGCACGGGGGCCGGCGCGCTCGATAGCTGCGGTGCCGCAGGGGCCACGGCCGGCGACGCTGCTTGGGTATCCACGATGCTGTCTCCGCTTGGTGTGCTTCGATCGGTCTCGATCTGCCGCGATCGCGTTGTCTTGCGTGCAATGGCCTTGCGTGCGCGCTGCGCCGTCGGTCTACGGTGGTTATGAAGCTGCTGCGCCGGTCAATTCGGATTGCCTGGCAATAATTTATGCACCACATCATTCTTCATACCGCTGGCTAGCAGGAAACGGTGCGCCGGCGGCGACCCGAAGCCCGATTCGCCTGCGCCAGCGTAGCTGCTCAGGCCGGCGCCGGCGTGAACTCGATCGCGCCCTGCGGCAGCAAATAGAGCACGAGCGCCTCGCCGTTGGCGACGGTTGGGCGGTGTGCGCTGCCTGGACCGTAGACGCACCAGCCCGCGGGCCGGCCGTCGAACGTCGCGCCGGGCGTGATCGGCATGAGGAGATCGATTTCGCCGTGAGGGTGCGTATGATGCGGACCGGCAAGATCCTTCATCTGCACGACATCGACGGAAAAGCCGTGCGTGGCCGGCAGCGGCTTGATGACGCGACCGTAGCGCAGCCCGCCGGCCTCGCGCTGACACATCCAGCCGTTCGCGACGTCCTCGCGGCAGGCGTTTTCGAGCGCCGCGAAGGTCGGGCTGCCGTTCGGCCAGGTAGCGTTGAGCCAGGCATCGAGTGCATCATCGAGTGGACGGCCGGCAATCGGGTTCGTGACACCTGCAATCAGGTGTTCGAAGTCTTGCGGGGACATGCGTGTCTCCTGTGTTTGTCTGCGGCCCGTCTTTTGGCGAAAATTAGCGGTTAGAAAAATGCATGTCAAGCACTATAGTACATAAAGCTGGGTTGGGAGGTCTCTCAAGATGAAGCAAACTTACATTGCCGAGCCGCAGCCGGAAGAGTCGACGGACGCCCATGAAGCCACGGACGCGGCGCGCGGCGAGCGCAGCGAACGCGACCCGTTCCTGACCGCGATGGGCGAGCGCGTGCGCATGCTGCGCGCGCGCCGCGGCATGACGCGCAAGACGCTGGCGGCGGAAACCGGGCTCTCCGAGCGCCATCTGGCGAATCTGGAATCAGGCGTGGGCAACGCCTCCGTGCTGGTGCTGCGGCAGATCGCGGCTACGCTGAACTGCCCGCTGGCGGAGGTGATCGGCGACGTCACCACTTCGTCGGCCGAATGGTTGTTGATCCGCGAGTTGCTGCAGGGGCGCGACCCGGCCGCGCTGCAGCGCGCGCGCATCGCGCTCGCCGAGATGTTCTCGCAGGCGCCCGCCGATCCGCATCGCAATGAGCGCATCGCGCTCATCGGCCTGCGTGGCGCGGGCAAGTCCACGCTCGGGCGCATGCTCGCGCAGGAGCTCAAGGTGCCGTTCGTCGAGCTCACGCGCGTGATCGAGCAACTGGCCGGCTGCCCGCCCTCGGAGGTTCATTCACTCTACGGCGCGAGCGCGTACCGCCGCTACGAGCAGCGCGCGCTGGAGGCCGTGATCGCCGAGCACCCGCGCGCCGTGATTGCCTCGCCGGGCGGGCTCGTGTCCGAGCCGGCCACCTTCAATACATTGCTTGCGCACTGCTTTACGGTCTGGCTCCAGGCGGCGCCCGAGGAGCACATGCGCCGCGTGGTCGCGCAGGGCGACCTGAGGCCCATGTCGGGCAACCGTGAGGCCATGGACGACCTCAAGCGCATTCTGGCGGGCCGCAGCGAGTTGTATGGCCGCGCGGACATGCGCTTCGACACCAGCGAGAAGACGCTCGCCGACGCCTATCTGCAAATGCGCGATCGCCTCGCGGCGCGCCTTGGCGCGGAGCCGGCACGCATTGACTGAGGTGCTCCGGGCGGTTTGACAGGAGATGCAGTGTATTTCATGGTTTACCCGTCGCAACTTTGAATATGCACTAAAGTGCTTTACATGGGGTGAGTGTTGCACTATCGTTCATTGAAACGAAGTGCACAAGGAGACGCCCCATGGCCGCAGCAGATAGCGCCGTCGCCCAGCCGGTCGTTGCACCGACCGTTCCGCGTGTCGACTACCGCACCGACCCCTCGCAATACCGGCACTGGAAGCTCAGCGTCGACGGCGCCGTCGCCACGCTCGGCATCGACATTGCCGAAGACGGTGGCATTCGCGAAGGCTACAAGCTGAAGCTGAATTCATACGACCTCGGCGTCGACATTGAACTGCACGATGCCCTCCAGCGCATCCGCTTCGAGCACCCCGAGGTGCGCACGGTGGTGCTCACGAGCCTGAAGGACCGGGTGTTCTGCTCCGGCGCCAATATCTTCATGCTGGGCCTCTCCACCCACGCGTGGAAGGTGAACTTTTGCAAGTTCACCAACGAAACGCGCAATGGCATCGAAGACTCGTCGCGGCATTCGGGCCTGAAGTTTATTGCCGCCGTGAACGGGGCCTGCGCCGGCGGCGGCTATGAACTGGCGCTCGCCTGCGACGAAATCCTGCTGGTGGACGACCGCTCGTCTACGGTGGCGCTGCCCGAAGTGCCGTTGCTCGGCGTGCTGCCGGGCACCGGCGGCCTCACGCGCCTCACCGACAAGCGCCGCGTCCGCCACGACCGCGCCGATATTTTCTGTACCGTGGCGGAGGGCATCCGCGGCGAGCGCGCGAAGGCGTGGCGCCTCGTGGACGACGTGGTCAAGCCCAACCGCTTCAGCCAGGCCGTGCAGGCGCGCGCGCTCGAGCTCGCCGCGCTGAGCGACCGGCCCGACGCTGCTCAGGGCGCGCAGGGCATCGCGCTCACGCGCATCGAACGCATCGAGCACGCGAAGGGTTTGAGCTACGCGAGCGTCGAGGTGTCGATCGACCGCGCGAAGCGCACGGCCACCTTCACGGCGAAAGCGCCCGATACCGCGAAAGCGCCGCTACCCGAAGGCACCGACGCGATCGTCGCGGCCGGCGCCGCATGGTGGCCGCTGCAGTTCGCCCGCGAGCTCGACGATGCAATCCTCACGATGCGCACCAACGAGCTCGACGTCGGCACGTGGATCTTCAAGACGGAGGGCGACGCGCGCGGTGTGCTGGCCGCCGACGCCGCACTCATCGAACACCGCGACCACTGGTTCGTGCGCGAGACCATCGGCATGCTGCGCCGCACGCTCGCGCGCATCGACGTTTCGTCGCGCTCGCTGTTCGCGCTGATCGAGCCGGGCTCGTGCTTTGCAGGCACATTCGCAGAGTTCGCATTTGCCGCCGACCGCAGCTATATGGCGGCGCTGCCTTCGAACGAAGACGAAGAGCCCGCTATTACGCTATCCGAAGCAAATTTCGGGCTGTATCCGATGGTCACGCATCAGTCGCGTCTCGCGCGGCGCTTCTATGAAGAGGCCGAACCGCTCGACGCCGCGCGCGCGCGCATCGGCCAGCCGCTCAAGCCGCTCGAGGCGGAGCAGCTGGGCCTCGTGACCGCCGCGCCCGACGACATCGACTGGGCCGACGAAATCCGCATCGCGCTTGAAGAGCGCGCGGCCATGTCGCCCGACGCGCTCACAGGCCTCGAGGCGAATCTGCGCTTCAACGGGCCCGAGACCCTGGAGACGCGTATTTTCGGCCGGCTCTCCGCGTGGCAGAACTGGATCTTCAATCGCCCCAACGCGGTAGGCGAGAAGGGCGCCCTCAAGGTGTACGGCAAGGGCAGCAAGGCGCAGTTCGACCCCGCTCGCGTGTGATTGCAGCCTGGCCGCAGCCAGCGTCCCGCCCGCTCCGTCATAGCCGCAAGGAATCGAGATGTCCACCATCAACTACAGCGAAAAGATCCCCAATAACGTCAATCTCGCCGGCGACCGCACGCTGCAGCGGGCTCTGGAGCAGTGGCAGCCGAATTTTCTCTCGTGGTGGGGCGACATGGGGCCCGACGGCTCGCATGGCTTCGACGTCTATCTGCGCACCGCGGTAAGCGTGGACGCCGGCGGCTGGGCGCATTTCGATCACGTGAAAATGCCCGACTACCGCTGGGGCATCTTCCTCGCGCCCGGCGAGGCGGACCGCAAGATCCACTTCGGCGCGCACAAGGGCGAGGCCGCCTGGCAGGACGTGCCGGGCGAGCATCGCGCGAACCTGCGCCGCATCATCGTCACGCAAGGCGACACCGAGCCCGCCTCGGTCGAGCAGCAGCGCCATCTGGGCCTCACTGCGCCCTCGCTCTACGACCTGCGCAACCTGTTCCAGGTGAACGTGGAAGAGGGGCGGCACCTGTGGGCGATGGTCTATCTGCTGCATCGCCACTTCGGCCGCGACGGTCGTGAGGAAGCCGAAGCATTGCTCGAGCGGCGCTCGGGCGACGACGACAACCCGCGCATCCTGGGCGCCTTCAACGAAAGAACGCCCGACTGGCTGGCGTTCTTCATGTTCACCTACTTCACCGACCGCGACGGCAAGTTTCAGCTTTCGGCGCTCGCAGAGTCGGGCTTCGACCCGCTCGCGCGCACCACGAAGTTCATGCTGACCGAAGAGGCGCATCACATGTTCGTGGGCGAGTCGGGCGTCTCGCGCGTGGTGCAGCGCACCGCGCAGGCAATGAACGAGCTCAAGACCGACGACGTGGGCCGCCTGCGCGCCGCGGGCGTGATCGACCTCGAAACGATCCAGCGCTACCTGAATTTCCACTATTCAGTGACGATCGACCTGTTCGGCGCCGACCACTCGTCGAACGCGGCCACGTTCTACAGTTCGGGCCTGAAGGGCCGCTACGAGGAAACGAAGCGCGACGACGACCATCAGCTCGAAGGCCAGACGTATCGCCTGCTCGACGTGCAGGACGGCAAGCTCGTCGAGCGCGAAGTGCCGATGCTCAATGCCATGAACGAAATACTGCGCGACGACTACATCAAGGACTCGGTGGCGGGCGTGAACCGCTGGAACAAAGTGCTGGAGAAGGCCGGCATCGACTTTCGGCTGAGCGTGCCGCACAAGGCGTTCAATCGCCGCATCGGCACCTTCGCGGGCGTGCGTGTCGCGCCGGACGGCCGCGTGATCGACGAGGCGCAATGGGCCGCGAACGAAGCGAAGTGGCTGCCCACGCCCGAGGACCGCGCCTATGTCGCGTCGCTGATGGGCCGCGTGGTGGAGCCGGGCAAGTTCGCGAACTGGATCGCACCGCCGGCGATGGGCATCAATCGCCAGCCCGTCGATTTCGAGTACGTGCGCTTCAATTGAACGGCAGAGGCAATCATGAGCGGCCCGGTACCCGTGGAGATCCTCAGGCAGCATCTGATCGATCCTGAGATCTGCATTCGCTGCAATACCTGCGAAGAGACCTGTCCGGTCGATGCGATCACGCACGACGGCGTCAACTACGTCGTCAAGGCCGATATCTGCAACGCGTGCATGGCCTGCGTGCCGCCGTGCCCGACCGGTGCGATCGACAACTGGCGCAACGTGTTCAAGGCCGAGGCGTACAGCGTCGAGGAACAGTTCGGCTGGGACGAGCTCCCTACGCAGAACCCGACCGTGAGCGCTCCCGAAGTATCGGCTGGGTCCAACGCTTCCAACCCACCGCAGGCCGGCGCAACGCAGAGCGACAGCGACGAAGCGCCGGGCTCCGGCTCCGACATGGTGCGCGGCGCGACCGTGCCGCCGTGGTCGGCGGCACGGCCCTATGTGCATCTGTACACGCACAAGGCGCCGACGACGGCCACCGTGGCGGGCAACTACCGGCTCACGGACGACGCCACGGAAAGCGACATTCACCACATCGTGCTCGACTTCGGCACGATGCCGTTTCCGGTGCTCGAAGGGCAGTCGATCGGCATCCTGCCGCCCGGCACGAGCGCCGATGGCCGCGCGCATCACGCGCGTCAGTACTCGGTTGCGAGCCCGCGCGACGGTGAGCGGCCCGGCTACAACAACGTCTCGCTCACCGTGAAGCGCGTGACGCGCGACCACAGCGGCAACGCCGCGGATGGCGTGTGCTCGAACTATCTGTGCGACCTGAAGAAGGGCGACGTGGTGAGCGTGATCGGCCCGTTCGGCAACACCTTCCTGATGCCGAACCATCCGAACTCGCATCTGCTGATGATCTGCACGGGCACCGGCTCCGCACCCATGCGCGCGATGACCGAGTACCGGCGCCGGCGCAGGCTCAAGGGCGCGACGGGCAAGCTCATGCTGTTCTTCGGCGCGCGCACGCAGCAGGAATTGCCTTACTTCGGACCGCTGATGAAGTTGCCGAAGGACTTCATCGACACGAATCTCGCGTTCTCGCGCACGCCGGAGCAGCCCAAACGCTACGTGCAGGACGCAATGCGCGAGCGCGCCGTGGATGTGGCGCAACTGCTCAAGGACGCCAACACGCATATTTACGTGTGCGGGCTCAAGGGCATGGAAGACGGCGTGCTGCAGGCGCTCGGCGAGATCGCGCAAGCGCATGGCATGGCGTGGGACGCGCTGTGGGAGCGGCTCAAGCGCGAAGGGCGGCTGCACCTCGAAACCTATTGAGGCGGTATCGGGGCCACATGCTGCAAAAGAGTGCCTCCTCGGTTCGCATGGTTACTTAAGCACGATCGTTCGTAAACCGTTACCATGTCGGGAAGTCAGCGTACCGGCTGCATTCGGGTGCATCCAGGCGCGCCGCGCACTCTACCCGATGGAGACACGTTTCAAATGAACCTCGTTGCCGAATTGCCCGCCGGCCTCACCGGCCTCGAACAACTGCAGCGCATGCTCGCGAGCGGCCGCACCGCGCCCATAGGCGATACGCTGGGCTTCAAGCTCGCGGAAGTGGAAGAGGGCCGCGTGGTCTTCGAAGGCGTGCCGGGGCTGCACGCGTACAACCCGATTGGCACCGTGCATGGCGGCTATGCGGCCACGCTGCTCGATTCGGCCTGCGGTTGCGCGGCGCACTCGCGTCTCGCCGCGCATCAGGCCTACACGACGCTCGAGCTCAAGGTGGCCTATCACCGGCCCATGACCGCGAGCACCGGCCCCGTGCGCGCCGAAGGCCGCGTGTTGAGCATCGGCCGGCGCGCGGCCTTCACCGAGGCGACCATCACGGACGCCGCCGGCAAGGTCTACGCATCGGCGACATCGACGCTGCTCGTCTTCGAACGCGAAGCGTCCGGCGCATGAAGTACCGCTTGCGCCCCCATGTGCGGTGGGGCGCAGGCGGCTTCATGACGAAAGCCCCCTAAACGTGCACTAAGGTGCACGCTTCAGATCGTGCCGTGCGCCTTGTCCTCGATGAGCTTCACGAGCGCGTGCAGCAGGCGGTTGGCCGGCGTGGCCACGCCTAGCGCCGCGCCGCGCCGCACGACGTAACCATTCAGATGATCGATCTCGCTGCGCTTGCCGCGCGCGAGATCCTGCGCCGTGGACGAGTACTGCCCCGGCATGGTTTCGGCGATGCGGCGCACGCCGGCTTCCACGTCGGGCGGCAGCGTGACGCCGTCGGCGCGCGCCACGGCCACGCATTCGGCGACCACGTCCTGCATCGCGTCGAATACGCCGGCGCCTTCCACGAGCCGCCCATAGGGCAACTGAGAGATCGCCGAAAGCGCGTTGTACGCGCAATTCACGATGAGCTTGGCCCAGAGCGCGCCGCGCACGTTCGCGGAGATCTCGGTGGGCACGCCCGCGTCGTTCAGGGCCTGCGCGGCGGCCAGGCTGCCGCGCGCGGGCTCGATCACCAGTTCGCCGCGCCCGTGATGGCGCACGTGGCCCGGGCCCGCCATTTCCGTCGCCACATACACGACGGCGGCCGCCACGTCGTGCGGGACCACCGTGCGCAGGCGTTCGGCGTTATCCACGCCGTTTTGCAGCGTGAGCACGAGTGTATCGGCGCGCAGGTGGGGCCGGATCGATGCGCCTGCGCTTTCCGTATCGGTCGACTTCACGCAGAACAGCACGAGATCGGCGCCGGCCACGGCGGCGGCTTCGGTGCTCGCGGTGAGGTGCGGACGGCCGATGCGCTCGTCGAACGTCAGCGCTTCGAGGCGCAGGCCCTCGCGCTCGATGGCCTCGACGTGCTGCGCGCGCCCGATCAGGACGACGTCGTGTCCCGCGCGCGCGAGCATGGCGCCGTAAAAGCAGCCCACCGCGCCCGCGCCCATGATGGCGATTTTCATCTGCGTTGCTCCTTCGGTTGCCTGTTCAATTACCAATTTGTTGTGTGCTCAACGAACTGGATCGTATCGACTGATGCGAAACCCCTCAGCGCAGCTCGAAGCCGAGCGCCTGGAGCGCATCGCGCAGGCGGTCGCGGCCGTGCAGCGATTCGCGGCTGCGCCAGCGCGCGAGCGAGCGCGAGGTCCAGCCCGCCGCGCTCAGGCCTTGTGCGCTCTGGAATGTGCCCATCACGTCGTCGTATTGCGCGATGCCACCTTGCTGCGAAGGCGCGTCGTACTGCTCGCGATGCAGGACAACGGGCTGCGGCAGGCGCGGCTTCACCTGCGCGGGCCGCGACTCGTCGGCGTAGCCCACGCACAGGCCGAACACGGGCAGCACGCGCGGCGGCAGGCCCAGTTCGGCGGCCACCTGTTCCGGCTGATTGCGGATCGCGCCGATATAGACCGAGCTCATGCCGAGCGACTCGAGCGCCACTACGGCATTTTGCGCCGCCAGCGCCGCGTCGATCACGCCGACGAACAGCGTCTCCAGATAGTGGAGGCCTTCCGCGCTCGCGCCGGTGCGCTGCGCGGCGGCTTCGAGCCGGTTGAGGTCGGCGAGCCAGACGAGAAAGAGCGGCGCCTCGCGAATCTGCGACTGGTCGGCGGCGAGCTTCGACAGCCGCGCCTTGCGCTCGCGGTCCTCGATGGCGACCACGCTCCACGTCTGCAGATTCGAGGAGGTCGAGGCCGATTGCGCCGCGGCGATCAGCGTTTCGAGCGTGCCGGCGGGCAGGGGCTGATTCGTGTAATTGCGCACCGAGCGGTGCGCGAGCAGCGAGTCGAGCGTCGCGTTCCAGGCGGGCAGCGGCGCGTGCCAGGGCGCGCCGTAGCGGGCTTCGAGGGCGTGCATGGCGGTTGCCTGGTTCGCTTGGTCCGTGTGGGTTGCTGCGGGATTTTCGGTGCTGAGGGGCGCCGCGCCGGGCGTTTCGGGCGTGGTGATGGTGGACATGATTGGGTTCTTCTCCGGCGATTACAGTTCGATGCGTTGCGCGCGAGCGCGAGCGCCGTATGGTACATGGCTCGCGCGTGTCGCGCTGAGTGGCGTTCGGTGGCCGCGAACGGGCGCTTGCATGCACGCCGGCGGGGTGGCACCAAAAGCGGCGTTTGCCGCCGTCACCCGGTTCGAAAGGGGGATCCGCGAGTCTCGCCGCTGGGTAGGGGGCTTCAATCGGCGCTGGGAGGGTGAGTGACTGACTCGGTGCTTGTGAGTGCCGAACGTGTCAGTCTTGATGGTGTGGCTTGAGGGGGCGGTAATGCTCGCCATCGTAGGCCGTTGTAACGATATGGCCGTCCCGCTTGCGGATTTTCATGAAGAACAACACAGGCGAAACGCCCGGCTCTCCGCCGCATGCCTGACTATGATTCTCGCGGACGCGCACCAGAAAGTAGCTGCCCTTGTCAGCCGTATCGAAGAACAGGCACTCTGTGCGGTCTTTCGAGAGGGCATAGTCACGTGTGATGTCAGCGGCCCGCGTGGCGGCTTCGTTGTCGTTCGCAACCGGCAAGCCGTTTGCCCATGCGTGAACGCTTGCGAGCAAGGCTGCGGCGGCAATCACACGACGCACGATCGGTCGGCAGATCATCAATTGGGCCGCCCGTTATCGTATTGTTCCAGCTTGTGCGTGCGGATGATGGCATTGAGCTTCGCCGAATATGCAGGGTCTGTCGCATACCCGCTTTGCGCGAGCACGATGCCAGCGGGAACACGATATTTGCGCTGTACTGATTGTGCCGCCTCCAGATGTGCGGCAATGAAGTCGCTCACGTAGGGGGGGGCTTCATGGTGCTGGGGGGCGAATGGTGCTTCGCGTGATGGTGCGCAGACGGTGGGGACATCACGGGCTCGCTCGTCGTGGAGACGCGAAATGATGACACAGCGTTGGTAGCAAAGACAACGATCAATGTTGGTAGATGGTGTATCTGGCGTCGGTGAGCGAACGCCGCGCACTGCCTGCCCCGTGGCGATGATTGACATTGACCCGTCCAGCGACATCTTGCCACTTCATCGGGCGAATGCATTTTCAGCTAGTCGACGAGCGTTGAGTCGATGTGTGTCTGACAGCCCGCGCACGCCGAGTTTCGCCTTGAGCGCGGGTGGCAGGACTGCTTTGCTGGCCTTGAAATTCTTGAGATCGTTGGCGGTCAGTTCCCGGACTTCGTCATCCTTGTCAATCAATGGCTTGCGCGTTGCCATAATGCTTCACCTCCCAATCGTTTGCCTTGCGAAAACTGATGACTCGAAATCCGCTTGGCTATCGAGATTCACATCGGCTGCAACTTTTGCCATCGCGCGCGCGGGCAACTGCCGCAATGGCTGCAAGCAGCACGTCAGGATTGGGATCCACTGCAGAAGCGGTGAGAAATTCCGTAATCGCTTCCTCACAGTCCAGATAGTCCGCCGCATCAAAGCGGCTGCATGTCGTGGTCATCATCAATTGCTCCGTCAATTGGCGCGCCAAAGTGACATGGCTATGCGCTCGCGGCGCCATGTCTGGATCCACCCATTATGAGGATTCGATATCCGAAAAATGTTTATCGGCTTGCAAACAGGATAGCGAGGCGGCGGCGCGAACAAGACGCGGTGGGAGGGAAGGGCTCTGTAGAGCGCAGCGCACCGCTCACGCCGTCGCAATCATCAGCGTCCCGGTGGCCACCAGCGCGCCGCGCCAGAGCCAGTCGAAGTTGATCCAGCCGCGCCGCAGCACGCCCAGTCCCACATATTCATAAGCAACGAACGCAATGAAGGCGGTAGTGGCAAGCGTGACGACCGTATGCACCACAGTCACCGCCACGGACACCGCAAGCGGCCCCGCCGTACCGACACCAGCACCGCCGTTCACCGCCGCGCCGCCGCACATCGGCAGCAACGCGGGCATGAGCATGAGGCCGGCGCCATGGAGCGTGGCCATCAGCGCGGACCATGCCGCGAGGCCGAGAAAACCAGCCGTCATCCCGACGCGCACGCGATGGCGGTGCCCCCAGGCATGCTGCCAGGCCGCCCAGCCGATCAGCAAGGCGCCCAGCACCCAGCGCAAGCCACTGTGTATAAGCACAGGCAGCCACGCGCCCAGCATCGCAACCGATCCCGTGAACAGCAGAATGGCCGCGGCATGGCCGAGCGCGATAGGCGGCAGCGCCATCAGCAGGGCCCTGCGACTTTGGCGCTGTAGCCCGAGCGCGGTGGCGAAGAGCCAGCCCATGGCCGGATTCGCGCCGTGAAAAACGCCGCTGGCGATCACGGCGCTCCAGGCGGCCCAGTGCGCGCCGAATGTCCCGAATGTCTCAAACAGGCCGCTCATGCCGCTTCGCCTCGTGCCTGGCCTTGCTTGCCGCGTTTCGCGCGCATTCGACTCAGGGATAGCAGTACGAATCGGACGAGCTGTCGCCGCCTTCCAGCCGGATCTGATGCGGGCGATGCGTCTTGGGCCACTCCACGAAAAAGCGTTCGTCGAAACTGAGTCCGCCATCGAGGACGGCGTCGAGCTTCACCATCCAGCCGTCGATGCCATCGGGATAGAACTGCCCGTCGATCACACCGTACAGCGAATTCGTGAAGTACACGCGGTGCCCGTCGCGGCTCACCTCCACCATTTGCGGCCCGCCGTTCAGCGCGCGGCCTTGCGCGCGCGGGTGCGTGGCGCGCGAGACGATTCCGCCGATACGCACGCTCCCCGTGAAAGTTGGATGTTCGGGGTCCGAAACATCGTACTGGCGCAGCTCACCCGTGCCCCAGCAGGCCGCATAGAGAAAGCGGTCATCCAGCGAGAGCGCGATGTCGGTGACGAGCGGCGGCACCGCGGCGAAGCCCTTGAGCAGGGGCGGGAGCGTCTCCGGGTCGGCGGGCTCGGCGGGAATTTCGATGATCTTGCGCGCCGCCCATTGGTCGCCGTCGCGGTACCACTGCCAGATCGAGGCCGAGAGATCTTTCAGGCTGATGACGGAATTCACGAAACCGTAAGGCTTGGTGGGGTCGTGCGCGGGCCGCAATTCAAACACGAGCTGGTTTTCCGCGCCGAAATCGAGCACCTGTTTATGCCGGCGCGTATGCAGGTCCCAGAAGTGCAGCCGATGGCCGTACTGGCCCCCAAGCAGCACTTCGGGCACGAGCCCGTTCTCGAAGGTCGCGGGCAGCCCCCATTCGCTCGTCACGAGCGTGTCGTAGCCGAGATGCCACCAGCCGTCGTAGGCAAGCTGCTGCGGGCCGCGCTCGATTTCCCATTGGCCGAGGATATCGAAGCTCTCATGGTCCATCAGGAAGATGCCGCCGGGCGCTTCGCCCTCGGCGTTGGCGAGCGCTGTCACATAAATGCCGTCCGGCCCGCAATGCACCGTATGGGGCCGGGTATAGCCGGCGCGCTGCGCGACGCTCTCCGGCTCGTGTACGCGCACGATTTTCGGGCGGCGCGCGTCGGGTTTCGTATCGATGACATGAATGCGCGACGAGCGTATTCCGGGCACGATCAGGTAGCGCCGCTCGGTATGCGCATGCGGCGCGTTGGGGCACAGGCACGAGCTGCACGCGTTCCAGCCGAAGTGATGGAGTTCGTCGCCGGTGTTGGGCATCGCGAGGCGATGGACGATCTGGCCGTACTCGCTCGAGCCCGGATCGAGGTCGACCACGTCGAGCGAGTCGGGCACGCGCCTGGTGGGATCGAAGCTCGCGACCCATGCGAGCGTTTCAGGTGTCGCCGTGGCCGCCAGGCGTGCGGAGGGGTAAAAGCTGGGATCCGGCTTCCATGTCGCCATCGCAAGCTCCTTTTCGGGGGTGCCGAAACGCCTATCTTGCCCTGGTGCGCGCGTGCCTGCTGGCCGGATACCGTGTCGCGGTGCCTTATTCCTGGCGCAAAGAAGCTTATGAGCCGGGGTAATGAGGCGCGCGATTATACGTGCTGCGAAAACAGTGAATTCGCCGGGCTGCCATTTATTCCGCGCTCCGGGGTTTCTACACTATATCCAACGGTTTGCGGCTTGGGCCCGACCGATACATCAAGTTACCGGAGGTACTGTCATGAAGTCGCTTATCAAGGCTGTCGCGCTTGCCGCCGTGCTCGTCGTGCCGGCCGTTTCTTTCGCTCAGTCGCAACCCGAAAATGGCCCTGTCACGCGCGAGCAGGTGCGCAGCGAAGTGAAGGCGCTCGAGTCGGTGGGCTGGCGGCCGAACGTGGCTTCGCCGTTCTATCCTTCGGACTACCAGGCCGCCAAGGCGCGTCTGGACGCCCGTGACACCAGCGGCTATGGGTCTTCGATGGATGGCACATCGCAAAGCGGCGAGGCAAGCAGCTACTCGGCGCCGGTGCGCATGGTGCATTGAGTTCGCTTGATTGCTGCTTCATGGCACGATGAGGCGATGAGGCAGCGCTGTTGCGCGCAGGGTTGACGTGCTCGAGCGCGTTGCGCCGCACGAACGGAAACGTTTGTGCGGCGTTTTCCTATGGAAGGTTACAGGATAGATGTATTGGAATCCTTAATATCGACGAGGTCTTGCGCGGCAGCTCGCTGAGTCGAAACCCCAGGCCGTCTACGAGGCGCGCACCAACGGCTGGCTGCCCTGAGACGCTCGCGTCCCTCGCGCCGCCTGCCTGCCTGCTTTGAGCCGCGCGTAGAGCTGCATTTCGCAGCGCGCTTCAATGCGTGTGCTGTTGCGTGCGCCGCATTGCTCTTCGGCGCTTTCATCCACACGTTTGCGAACGCTGCACGCATGCGCCGATCCGGCTGCGCAGCCTTCATGGATGTCCTCGTCTGCGCCGCCTGCTTTTGCCATGCGGCTCGTGCCGCTTCTTCCATCGATCGCCAGGCGCAGGCGCTCACGTTCACGCGTATCGAGGCGGCCCGTTCGGGCTGGGATGCCACGAGCGCGCCCGCAACGGGCTGGGTGAGCGTGACGCTGCCCGATGTCTGGGCCACGCGCTGGCCCCGGTTCGACGGCGTGGTGTGGTATCGGCTCGGCGCGCTGAGGCACCGGCTCATGCGGCGCTTCGAGCAGCAGGGCATGGCATGCAGCTGGACCCGTGGGCATGGCGCGCACAGGCATGACCCCAGCGGCGACAAGAGCGGCGCTGGATTGACGCCGCTCGTCGCGCTTGCCGGCCGCCACGGCTGTATCGACTCGCAGCCGCGTGCCTGACACCGCCTTATTGGCTAACCTGTTTCCCCTGATCCGCCTGCCCCGGCATGGCGGGCGCCGGCTTCTCCTGATCCGGCTGCCATCCGCCGCCGAGCGCGAGGAACAGCTTCACCTGATCGAGCGCCACCTGGCCCTCGGCCGAAGCGACCTGCGCATGCGCGCTCGTGAGCGTGCGCGTGGCGTCGAGGTCGGAGAGGAACGGCTCGCGGCCCGCCGCGTAGAGGCGGTGCGTTTCGTCGGCGGACTGCTGCGCCGAGGCATAGGCCGTGCGCAGCGCGTCGGCGCGCTGGTCGTCGGCGGCGTAGGTGGCGAGGCTCGTCTGCGTTTCGCGCAGCGCGTTGAGCACCACGCCGTCGAACTGCGCGAGCGCACCGGCCGTGGCCGCCTGTGCGCCTTGCACGCGCGCGCGCTGGCCGTTCACGGGGAAGGTCCAGCTGATCAGGGGTCCGAACGACCAGCTGTTGGTCTTCGACGAAAACAGGTCGTCGGTGAGGCCGATCGAGCCCACGCCTGCGCCGATGCTGACCGACGGATACATTTCCGCCATCGCGACACCAATGCGTGCCGTGGACGAGGCGAGCTGGCGCTCGGCCTCGCGCACGTCGGGGCGGCGGCGCAAGAGCGCCGCGCCGTCGCCGACCGGGATCGGCTGGTTCAGCTTCGGCAGGCGGTTGCAGGCAAGCACGGCGGGCGGCAGGTCGGACGGCGCGCGCGCGAGCAGCATGGCGAGCTGGTATTGCGCGACGCGGCGGCGGCCCTCGAAGCGCGGAATGTCGGCGGCAAGCGTTTCGACCTGGGTCTGGCCGCGCGTCACGTCGGGCTGGTTGCCGCGGCCCGCGTCGCGCAGACGCTTCGTGAGCGCCACGCGCTGCTGTTGCAGCTTGAGCGACTCCTGCGCGATGGCCAGTTCCTCGCCGGCCGAGCACGATTCGACGTAGGCCTGCACGACGCCGGCGACCACGGTGATGCGCGCGAGATCGGCGGCGGCGAGCACGGCTTCGTCGTCCGCTTGCGCTGCCTCCACACCGCGACGCAGCTTGCCGAACAGGTCGAACTCATAGGATACGTTGACGCCGAGATCGCCGAGGTTCCCCACCGGCACCTTGCTGAACTGAAGATATTGCTCGGCCGATACCTGGGCGCGCTGGACCCCGGCGCTCGCGTTCCCCGAGAAGCCGCCTTGCTGGCTGGCGACTTCCACGGCGGCGCGCGAGCGCGCGAGATTCGCGGCGGCCACGCGCAGGCTCGTGTTCGATTGCAGCGCCTGCTGGACAAGCTGATCGAGCGTCGGGTCGTTGTAGAGACGCCACCAGTCGTTGGGCACTTCGCCCTGCGCAACGGGCGCACGGTCGGCGCCCGCGATCGGCCCTTGCGCGAGCGGGGCGTTCACGAGGGCGTCCTTCGGCACGGTGTAGTTGGGGCCGAGGTTCATGCACGCGCCCAGCGCCAGCGCGAGCGGCGCGAGCGCGAAGGCGCGCCAGAGACTGCGGCGCGTCATTGCGAGGCTCCGCTCGCCGTCACGGGCGCGACGCTAGCGTTCGTTGCGGCGACCGCGCCGCTGGCGCTGTATGCGCCGCTGGCGCCCGCCGCCGCGCCGGCCCGGGTCTTCTGCTTGTCGTTCTCTTCGGTGCGCACCGCGACGGTGGCCGTGCGGCCCGCGATCATGCGGAAGTCGTCGGGCACCTCGTCGAGCGCGACGCGCACCGGCACGCGCTGCGCGAGGCGCACCCAGCTGAACGCGGGGTTCACGTTCGGCAGCAGGTTCGGGCTTTGCTGGCGGTCGCGGTCCTCGATGGCGGCGACGATGCTCTGCACGTGGCCGCGCAGCGGCTTCGGCTCGCCCATCACAGTGATCTCCACCGGCTGGCCGATATGGATGCCGTGCAGGCGCGTTTCCTCGAAGTAGCCGTCCACGCGGAACGAATGCATGTCCACCACGGAGAGCTCGGCGCGGCCCGCGCTGACGTACTCGCCCACGCGCGGCGCGCGGTCGTTCAGATAGCCGTCCACGGGGCTCACGATGGTCGTGCGCTGGAGGTTCAGTCTGGCGGTGTCCACCTGCACCTCGGCGTCGGCCACGGCGGCCTCGCCCTGGTCCACTTTGGTGCGGCTTTCCTCGAGCGTTTCGCTGGCGACGAGGTTGCCGAGCTTGAGATTGCGCGCGTATTCGCGCCTGGACTGCGCGAGCGCGGCCTGGCGATTTTCCAGCGCGGCCTGCGCTAGGCGCAGCGCGAGCGAGTAGCGCGCCTGGTCGATCACGAACAGCACCTGGCCTTTCTTGACGGGCTGGTTGTCGACCACCTCGACGCTGGTGATGAGGCCGCCCACGTCGGGCGCGACCTGGATCACGTCGGCGCGCACGCGGCCGTCGCGCGTCCAGGGCGAGAACATGTAGTAGTTGACGATGCGCCACAGCACGACGGCGGCCACGACGACGACGATGAGCGTCAGCAGGATCTGTCCTGCGGAGAACCAGGTTTTTTTCACGTTCACGTTAGTTCACGAAGCGATGCGACACGATGATGACGGCAGCCAGCACGAAGACATAAATGCCGAGATCGAAAATGGAACGATGCCATACGAGCCGGTAAAAGCCGACGCGGGTGAGCACCTTGCCGATCACGACGTTGATGAGGTACGCGATCAGCATCAGCACGAGCACGGCGGGCACGAACACGCCGAAGATGTCGATTTCGCCGATCATGGTGCGGTTATCAAAAGTAAATAAAAAGGGTGTGCGCTCATCCATTGGCCCCGATTGGATTCGCGCCCGGGCGCTGGCCGACCAGCGCGGGGTAGAGCGAGAGGCGCAGGCCCACGAGCGCGTGCAGCGCGTCGCGCAGCCAGCGCTGCGAGAAGCGCGCGTGCGGCGGCGTTTGCGCGTCTGCGCCTGGAGCGCCTGCGGGGCCCGTATCGGCGGCATCCGCGGCTTCCTGAGCGAGGCCGCGCGTGGCCACCCGGTGCAGCGCGTCGTCGATCGTGGCAAGCAGCGCGTGCGGGACGTCCTGTCGCGCGCTTGCCTGGGCGCAGCGCGCGTAATGATCGCTCACGCCCGCGAGCACGCGGTCGATGACGGCGGGTAGCTCGCCGTCGAGCTTGCGGCGCGAGCGGCGCAGGTCCAGCGCGTTGAGCGCGATGCGCAGGTCGCGGAAGCTTTCGATCGAAGGATGGCGGTGCTCGTCGGACGCCGCGAGACGCGGGATCAGCTGCATCAGCCGGTCGACCATGCGCGAGGCCAGATTGCGCTGGTCGTCGATCGGCTCGGCGCCGGCGGAGAGCGCCACGTCCGACCAGCTCGAGCGCAGCAGGCGCCTGGCCGCGAACTCCGCGCCGAACGGGCGCGTGGCGCGCGTCCACACATAGGCGAACAGCAGGCCCGCGACGCCCGCGATATTACTGTTCAGGAATACGAAGAAGTCGGCCTCGTAGGCACTCTGGATGCTGATGAAGGTGGCCGTGTTCACCGCCACGAGCATCGTCACCATGTTGAACGCGGGGCGCGGAATCAAGGTGCCGATCAGGATGAACGGTCCCGCGAACAGCAGCACGAGCATCGCGAAGTCATGCACCTTGGGCAGCACCACGAACAGATAGAGGCCCGCGAACACCACGCTCGCGGTCGTCGCGAGGAAGAAGCGGAACACCATCGGCGCGGGCTCGTCGAGCGCCGCGAAGAAGCAGCAGGCGATGGCCGCGAGCGTCACGGCGGCCGCGCCGTCGTGCCAGCCGGAGCTGACCCACAGCCAGCACGCCACGAGAATCGCGCCCATCGGCACGAGGCACGAGAACAGCATGAGGCCGCGGTCATAGAAGCGCTCGGTGCCGCCCAGGCGCCAGTGCCGGTAGCGCGGCCGCCACGCGCCCGCTTCGTGCGCGATCAGCGCACGCAGCGTCCGGCAGTCCTGCCAGACGTCGATCACCTGGCCCAGACGCCACAACGCGTTCGACAGCAGCGCGCCTTCCCAGCTCGTGAGCGCGTCGTGCGGGGGCTGCAGCGCGGCCACGCGCGCGCGCAGACTCTCGGCGACGGGGTCGCCCGCGTCGTCGTGGATATCGGCGGCACGCGTGGGCAGCGGGGCGTCGAACCACTTGGCCGCATCGGCGAGCAACGCGTCGAGCCCCTCGGGCCACGTGTGCAGGTCGCGCCGCAGTGCGATGAGCGGGTCAGCGAGCGCGGAAATGATCGGCAGAAAGAGCTGCATGCGCCCGCGCAGGTCCTGGGCGCGCGCGAGGAGTTCCGGGTGCGCGTGGTCGTAGCTCAGCTGGCTCAGCAGGAATTCGAGCTGGTTCACGGTCGTGGCGAGCCGCTGGCGGCAGGCCGACAGCGCCTTGCCCGTGATCTGGCCGGAGAGTGTTTCGCGGCCGTAGAAGGCGGCGTCGCGAAACCAGGCATCGGCGCGCTCGATGAGCGTGGGCGCGATCCGGCTCGGCAGGAAGTTGCTGCCCACCACGCTCGCGCAGATGATGCCGACCGTGATCTCCTGGGTGCGCGCGATGGCCACGTCGAAGATCGTGGTGGGATCGGTGACGGTGGGCAGCGCGATGAGCGGCATGGTGTAGCCCGCGAGCATGAACACGTAGCTGCGCGCGGTGCGGTCCGAGATCGCGAGATAGAGCATCGTGCCGGTCCACAGCGCCACGATCACGCTGAACAGCAGCGGCGTTTCGACGAACGGCGGCACGAGCGCGATCGCGGCGGCCGCGCCGAGCGCGGTGCCGAGCGCGCGATAGAGCGCCTTCGAGCGCGTGGCGCCCACGAACGGATTCGAGACGATATAGACGCTCGCCATCGCCCAGTACGGGCGCGGCAGCTGAAACACCAGCGCGATATAGAGCGCGAGCATCGACGCGGCGAACGTCTTGACCGAGAACAGCCAGTCGCGGAGGGATGGGTAAGTCATGAGGCCGCTTTCAGCTTTCAGTCATGAAGGATGGCGTCGGCCGGGTCCGGCGTGTTGAAGGCGTTGAGCACGCGCAGCGTGGCTTCGAGCTCCGCGCGGCTCACGCCCTTGAGCACGCGCGCGCGCAGCGCACGCAGGTCTTCCTCCATCTTCGCGGTGACGGCGCGGCCTTCGTCGGTGAGCGAGATCGTTTTGGCGCGGCGGTCGTCCGGGTCTTCGTCGCGGCGCACGAGGCCTGCGGCGCAGAGCTGGTCGAGCAGGCGCACGAGCGAGGGGCCTTCGATGCCCACGTGCTCGGCGAGCGTCACCTGGCGCACGGCTTCGCCAAGACGCCCGGCGGTGAGCAGCGGCGCGGCACAGGCTTCGGAGACGTTATAGGCGGCCAGCGCGCCGTGACTCGTGCGCCGCCACTTGCGCGCCGCCACGACGAGCGTGCTGCTGACGGCGAGGCGTAAGGTATGAAGATTCGACATCGGCGGGATGATAGCGTAAAGCGATTCGGTAGCAAACTATCTTTCTTTGGCGGCCTTTTACTATTTTCCAGCCTGCAACGCTAACTCGCGATGGTAGTGGAATGCCCGCGCGCTTGCGCTCTCGATGGTGGATTTTTGCTGCCCGTGTGACGCGGATGCGACGCAAGCGGGTGAATTTCACGAGGGATTCACGGCGCTGCCGGGCGCCGGTCCGGCGCTCAGGGTCGGTGCGTGCCCCAGCCTGCGAGCAGGGCGGGCAGTTGCGCCATGTCCGTGAAGACGTGCGCAACGCCTGCGTCCCGCAGCGCCTGCGCGCTGCTGTGGCCCGGCGTTCCCGGGCTGTAGCCGAACACGGTGGCGCCCGCGGCGAGACCGGCGCGCGCGCCCGTCACGGTGTCCTCGATCACGGCGCAGCGCTGCGGCGCGGCGTTCAGGCCCGCGGCGGCGGCGAGGTAGACGTCGGGATGGGGCTTGCTGCGCGGCGTTTCGTGGCCGCTGAAGATGCGCCCTTCGAAGCAGTCGAGCAGGTCCACCTTGCGCAGCTGCAGCTCGACCTTGCGGCGGTCCGCGCCCGAGGC
This sequence comes from Paraburkholderia pallida, assembly GCF_004524855.1. Lineage (NCBI taxonomy): Bacteria > Pseudomonadati > Pseudomonadota > Betaproteobacteria > Burkholderiales > Burkholderiaceae > Paraburkholderia > Paraburkholderia pallida. The sequence continues at coordinate 385,622 of NZ_CP038149.1, forward strand.
CACGGCAATCCGCCCGTCAAACGCCGTGTGCACGGCGCGCACCGCGACCGGCGCACCCGGAATCTCGACGAGATCGCGCTCTAGCGCCGCGTTGCGGCGCGCGCGGAAGTCTTCGAGCCAGGCCTCCGTGACGCGAAAGCCGGTATGCCGCTCGATGCGCGCGGCCTCGTCCTTCACCATTTTGCCGACGAAGATCCCCATCGCCTCGTCGACGGAGAGCGTCCAGCCGAGCGCGTCCAGCATCTGGACCAGCACGATATGCGTGATGCGTTCGGAATCGACCAGTACGCCGTCGCAGTCGAAGAGCACGGCGTCGAAGGGGGAGTGGGGCATGGCGGGAGGGATCGTCTGCGGAAGGGGTCGCGTCCGCGCGGCGGACGGAAGAGCGCGATTTTAACCGGGATGCGGCGGGGGCGTTGTTCAACAACGATCCATGGCTCTATTGACACATTAAAGTGCCCATAAGTGTTCTGATGTCATGCGACGATCCGGCGTGCAATGCGCCGGATCGCGCGCTCGCCGGAGCGCGAGATGGGCCCGCTCACAGGGCGCTTTGCGCGTCGCGGCTCACACAGCCCCGACGCGGATTCCAAAAGCGCTCACTGCCCGTTGCCCGTATCGTCGTCGACGCACAATTGCGGATCGGCCACGAGGCAGTCCGCGTTCGACTGGTTCGACAGCCCGCGCGTTTTCGTGGCCGATTCCTGCGCGGCCACGTGCAAGCCCTTGGGCAGCAGCAGCCACATGCGCAGGCGCTCCTTCGTGCGGCTCGCCTCGGCTTGCGCGGACTGGCCGAAGCCGTAGAAATAATCGGCGCGCACCGCGCCCTGGATCGCGCCGCCCGAGTCCTGCGCCATCATCAGCCGGTTCACGGCGCCCGGTGTTTGCGAGGCATCGCCCGTGGCGACGAACACGGGCGCCCCGAGCGGCGTCGTGCGCGGATCCACGGCCACCGAGCGTCCCGCCGAGAGCGGCACGCCGAGCGCGCCGATCGGCCCGTTCGGCGAGTCGGGGATGGGCCGGAAGAAGACGTAGCTGGGGTCGGAGGTCGCGAACGCGTGCTGCGGATGCGCGTTCGCGCCGAGCGCCGTAGCGATGCCCGCGCCCGCGCCGCTGCTCGTGGCCGTGCTGCCGCTCGTGACGCCACCCGCGCCTCCTGCGCCCACGCTCGCGCTCTTCGTGCTCTGTTGCTGCGCGTTCGCTACGGCGGGCCGCGCCGTGCCGCTCGTCGCCGGGCCGGCGTTGGCGAGCTTGAAGCCGCGCAGCAGCGGCGAGACGGGCTGGTCGTCCTCGTCGTTGTTAGCGCCCGTCGACGACGCGCCGTTGTCCGACGCGCCCGCTGCGCCTTGCGGCCCGTTCGCGTCGGCGACGAGGTCGGGGCCGTTGCTGCTGCTGTCGTCGTCGGCGACGTCGATGTCCATTTCGATGCCGCGCACCTTGAGCTTGCGTCCGCTCGCCCCCGCGTGCGCGACGGGCGGCAGGAAGGGCCGGCCGTTCTGCTCGGCATAGGCCACGCGGCGGATCGTGCCGTCACGCATGCGGATCTTGCCCGAGCCCTGCATCTGCATCGAATAGAGCAGCACGGGGTCGTCCACCCACGCGAGCACCGGCGCGCGCGCGGCGCCGCGCTCGATCTCGGCGCGCGTGTAGTACGGCACGAGGCGATCGCCGTCCAGCCGCAGGCGCATTTTCTTGTCGCGGATGTCGGGCACGCTGTCGCGCAGGTCGAGCGTGTAGACGCCCTTCGCGCTGCCCGGCACCGCGCCCGGCAGCGGGATCACGGTGCGCCCTTCGACGCGCGCCGCCGTGATGCTGCCGCGCGCCGCGCCGCCGAGCCGGCGCGAGTCGAGGTAGAGCATGTCCTCGGGCACGCCGTAGACCGGGTAGACGTAGGCGCCGCCGGGCTGGCGGCTGCCGTTCAGGAGCGGCTCGTAGTAGCCGGTCATGGTGCCGTCGCTGCTGCGGTCGGTGTTGCGGATCTGGTAGACGTCGAAGTACGTCTCGAAGAAGCGGCGGATGGCGGCGGCGCTGGCCGCATCGACGCTGCGCGCGGCGGCGCAGGGCGCGGCCCAGCCGTTGCGCGCGCCGAGCACGCCGCAACTGCGCTTGAAGGCGTCGAGCGAGCCGCCGAGGTCGTCGGTGCTCCAGCCGGGCAGGTCGGAGAAGCGCGCGGCCTGGTACCACGCGTGACGCGTGGCGAAGGCGGCCGCGGGTGCGGCGGCGGGGGACGGGGCGGCTGACGGGCTTGCCTCGGCGGTGGGGGCCGGTGCGCTCGGCGTGGCGCTCGCGTTGGGGGACGGCAGGGTCGATGCCGAGGGTGTCGCCGGGGTTGCCGGGGCGGCCATCGCTGCCGGGCTCGCGGCCACGGTTGGCGCTGATGGCGCTTGCGGTGCGTTTGCCGTGGACGCCATGGCGGCCTGTTGCGCTGGCGTGGCGGCTTGTGCCTTTGCGGCCTGCGTTTGCGTTGCCGGTCCGATCACCACCGAGCTGGCTGGGTTGTCGCTCGCGCAGCCGGCGAGCGCGGCTGCCGCCGCCGCGAGCAGAAAGAGCGAACGGTCCATGACGGTCTCCTGTGTCGACCAGAGTTAGCGCTTTAGCGCTTACTCTGGTCCCATGCTTCGCGGTCGATCGCAGTTAGCGCTTTAGCGCCTGGTGCGGTCCCATGCTTCGCGATCCCATGCCAATCGCCGCCTAGCTGCCGCTGCCGCCGACCACGTCGATTTCGAACGTCGTCGCGCCGAACGCGTTATTGCAACTCGCGGGCTGCCCTGAAGCCGGCTTCGCGCAGCGCGCCTTGCCCGCGAACGGCGAGTAGTCCGCCGTGCGCCGCGCTGCGGCGGCGCGTTGCGCGTGTCCGGGGAAATCGGCGAATACGTCGCCGGGGTGCAACCCGGCGTCCCAGAAGTCGCGCTGCTCGGGCGACACGATCACGAGAAAGTGGATCGGCCCGGCGGGCGCGTCGGCGAGCATCGGCCAGCTCGGACGCGGCAGCGTGAGCGTCTGCCCGGCGGCGATCGTGTTGGCCTTGTCGCGCTCGTTGGGCAGGAGCATCAAATAGTTGCCCTGAGGGTCGACCATGAACACGTAGACGCGGCCCGCGCGGCTGCTCGTCACCTTGAACTGCAGGAAGTCCTTCTTGATGCGCGCGGTGGCGCTGCGCAAGGTCGTGCGCACGTCGATCGACGGATCGGCGAGCGTCACGATGCGCTCGAACTCGCTGGCGGGTGTGTAGGTCGCCAGCGCGGCGGCTTGCGGCGCGGCATTCGCGGGCGCGGTGGGCGTTGTTGCCGCGGCTGCGCTGGCCGACGCGGTCGTCTCCGGAGCCGGTGAGGCCGTCGCGGCTGGCGGCGGCACGGGCGGCAGGCCGGCTGCGGCGCTTGCGGGCGTTGTCGTCGTGCCCGGTGCGGTGGTCTGCGCCGTGGCGGGGGCCGCGGGCGCGTTGACGTGCCGCGCCACGAGCGGCGGAGCGCCGGTGGGCCGCAGCGCCAGCCAGGCGCCTACGGCTGCGACGATGGCCACGCCTGCGCCAATAGCCGCGAGCGGCGTGCGCCGTTTGTGAGGGGCTGGCGGTATTGCGCCGGCCGTAGCGCGCGGCGAAGCCGATCCCACCGCCGCGGCAGACGAACCGGACGATGCAGCCGAAGCAGGTGCCCCGGACGCCCTGGACGCTCCCGAAGCCTGCCCCGATCCTCCCAAGCCCGCCGCGGCGCCGTCCCCCGGCAGCGGCAGCGCCGTCTCTCCCTCGCGCAAGGTGTAGGGCTGCAGGAATTCGATCCCCGCGCCCGCATGCCCCGCCGCGACATCGCCGCCGGCCGAGATGCCCAGCTCGGCCGCGAGCGCGCGCACGTCCTGCGGGCGGTCCTCGGGCCGCACCGCGAGCGCGTGGTCGATGGCGCGCAGGAACGCGTCGCTGTAGCGTCCCGCCGCCGTCGTCGCGAGCGGTGCGTAGGTGTCGCCCATCAGCCGGCCCACGGAGGCGGGCGGCGTCTTGCCCTCGATCGCGTAATAGACCACGGCGGCGAGTGCGTAGATGTCGGTCCACGGGCCTTGCTTCATCGATGGCACTTCGGCGTACTGCTCGACGGGCGCATAGCCGGGCTTGAGGATCACGGTGAGCGCCTGGGTCATGTCGCCGATCACGCGCCGCGCCGCGCCGAAGTCGAGCAGCAGCGGCCGCTGGCTGCCCTTGAGCAACATGATGTTGTCGGGCGCGATGTCGCGATGGAAGCACTGCGCGGCGTGCAGGACGGCGAGCGCGTCGATCAGCGGCGCGAGCAGCGCGCGCAGCCAGGCTTCGGTGGGCGGCACGCCGAGCTGGCGCAGCGTCTCCTTGAGCGTCACGCCTTCGTAGTACGGCATCACCATATAGGCGGTGCCGTTGGCCTCCCAGAAGCGGTAGACCTTGACGAGCGAGTGATGATCGAACTGCGCGAGCAGCTGCGCTTCGTTGATGAAGCTCTTCAGGCCCGCGCGGAAGGTGTCCTCGTGGCGCTGCGAGCGCACCGTGACCTCGGCGCTGCCCGCCACGCGCGCGGCGAGCGCGGCCGGGATGTACTCCTTGAGCGCCACGTGGCGGCGCAGCAGCGTGTCCCAGGCGAGGTAGACGATGCCGAAGCCGCCTTCGCCGATCAGCCCGACGATCTCGAACTCGGCGATGCGCGTGTTGAAGGGCAGGGCCTGGTGGCTCGTTTCGGGCGCGGTCGCAGCGGTTGTGGCGGCGGCCGGGCTTGCGGAACTTGCCGACCCCGTCGATCCCGTCGATCCCGCCTCGGCCGGCTGCGTTTGCGCGTCGGCCGGCGCTTGCGTCCGGGTTTGCGTTCTGGATGGCGTCTGCGCTTGCACCGGCGGCTGCGCCGGGTCCGCGCCGCTGTCCTTCTCCACCGCCTCGTCGGCTGGCGGAGCGTGCCGCGATGCGTCCTGAATCACCGTCGCGGACGTTGCGTCGTCCACGCGTGGCGCGTCCGGCCCGCCGGATGCGGACACGATGACCGTCTTGTCGTCGGTGCTGCTGCTGCTCATCTGGCGAAGCTCCGTGGCAGGCGAGGCTGTGCGCTTGAAATGGCCGCGCGCCCGCGCCCATCCAACCTGTAGACGATTCGGCGCGGCCGTTTTTGAAAGTGTAGTGGTTGCGTGCGCGACCCGGGGGGCGCTTGCGTGCATGCGATACCTCACACGAAATTCTCCGCGGGCTTTCAAAAAGCCTGAGGTCGTTTCGTTTAACACATATGAAATGGCCCGCCGGACCTGCTCCGGCTGCGCGCTCAGGGCCCGGTCGCGTGATGTTTCTTTCCCGCAGGAAAGCGAAGTGAACGAACTCGAACATCTATTGGCCGCAGAGCAGGCTGCCGCGGGATGCACGTCGCGCGCGCGGACGGCGCACGCGACGCTCGCAAAGGTCACGGCCGCGACGCTGTGCGCGCTGCTGCTCGGCATTGCCGCGCCGCCCGGCGCCAGCGCGGCCGACAGCGGCGCCAGCGCGGTAAACGGAGCCGCGCCTGCCGCCGCCAAAAAGACCGTGAACGGCGCAACCACCGGCGCAGCAACCAGCGCAACCCGGCCCGGCGCGGACGCCTCGGCCGCCGGCCTCGCGCCCGAGTCCCAGGGCTTTCGCGAGGCCGCCGAGCGCGAGCGCGACGCGGAAACGCTCAAGTCGCTGACCGACGAAGGGCGCCTCCTGCTCTCGCGCGACCACGTTGCGCTGCCGGCCTACGACTACTGCAGCATGTCGGTGGCGGCGGCGGAGCGGGGCGACTTCCGCGACAGCATCAACGCGGCGGCGCGCGCGCTCGTGGTGGCCGAGCGCACCGACAACGCCGACCTCGTCGCGCTCTCCAAGCGCGATCTGGCGATCGCCTACAGCTACGCGGGCGACCTCGACGACGCCGACAAGTACGCGCACGAAGCGCTCGCCTCGAATCCGAAGCAGCCCGACCAGGTGTTCGCGCCGGCCAACAAGGTGCTGGGCGACGTGGCGCTGCGCCGTGGCGATGCACACGCGGCGCTCGCGGCCTATGACGATGCGTTGCTGACGGCCTCGCCGCGCTTCAAGCCGCTCGTGCTGCTGTCCATCGTCAACGCGCAGATCGCCGTGGGCGACACCGCCGCTGCGCGCCAGACGCTCGACAAGGCGGGCCCGCCCGCGAGCGCCGATCTCGCGCCCGCCTACGGCCGCATCGAGGGCAAGCTGCTGCTCGCCGAAGGCAAGCCCGCCGACGCGCTCAAGGTCTATCAGGCGCAACTGATCGGCACCGGCGGGGGCGCGAGCGAGGCCAGCTACGACAATCTCTGGGTGCACGAGGGCATCGGCCGCGCCTACCTCGCGCTCGGCGACAAGGACCACGCGCGCGCAGCCTACCTGCAGGCCGTGGACGACTCCGAAAAGATCCGCGCGCGCTTTCGCAGCGACGAGTTCAAGACGGGCCTGTTCGGCGATACACAGTCGGTATTCGAAGAGGCGATCAAGCTGACCGTCGATGCGGGCGACTATGAAAGCGCCTGGAATCTCTCCGAGCGCAGCCGGGCGCGCGCGCTGCTCGACGTGGTGCGCAACCGCGTCGATGCGGGCGTGGACGACCAGCAGCTCAACGGCACCGTGCCGACGCTCCAGGCGGTGCGCGACGCGCTGCGGCCCGACGAAGCCATCATCGAATATCACAGCCTGAAGGACACGCTCGTGGTGTGGGTGATCCGCAAGAGCGGCCTCTCGGGCCATACGCTGCCGCTCAAGCGCGCCGACATCGACACGGCCGTGACCGACGTGCGCAACGCCATCGTGCACCGGAGCAAGAACGCGATCACTTATGGCGACAAGCTCTACGCGCTGCTGATCGCGCCGCTCGCGCTGCAGCCGGAGGAGCGCCTCATCATCGTGCCGCACGGCGCGCTGCACTATCTGCCGTTCCAGGCGCTGCACGGCCCCGGCGGCTTCCTGATCGAGCAGCACCCGATCGCGCTCGAGCCCTCGGCGAGCATCGCCATGCAGCTCGAGGCGCGCCGCCAGAAGGTGGCGAGCAACCTCGTGGCGTTCGGCAATCCGCAGATCGCGCCCGCCTATGCGCTGCCCGGCGCGCAGGCCGAGGTGGAAGGCATTGCGCCGCTGTTCGCGACCAAGGAGCTGTTCCTGCAAAGCGCCGCCACGCGCGCGCAATTCCGCGAGAGCGCGCCGGGCGGGCGCGTGCTCCACGTGGCCACGCACGCCCAGGCCGACACCATCGACCCGCTGCACTCGCGCATCCTGCTCGCGCCCGCCACGCAACCGGCCGACGGCCCCGACTCGCTGCTCGCGCTCGACGTCTACAACCTGAAGCTCGACAACGTCGCGCTCGTCACGCTCTCGGCCTGCGAAACCGGGCTCGGGCGCATCGCGCGCGGCGACGAAATCCTCGGCTTCACGCGTGCTTTTTTCTACGCGGGCGCGACGAGCCTGATCGTCTCGATGTGGCCGGTGGCCGACGAATCCACAGCAATCACGATGCGCACGTTCTATTCGCAGCTTGCCCAGGGCAAGGAAGCGATCGACGCCATGCGTGCCGCGCAGCTCGCCGTCATGAAGGAGCCGCGTTTCGCGCATCCGTTCTTCTGGGCGCCGTTCGACCTGATGGGCGGCTGGCGTCTTTCCATCGCGCGCGGATCATGACATGAAAAAAGGACTCCGAACGATTGCCGCACTCGCTTGCTCGAGCAGCGCTATCGCCTGGGGGCAGACGTTGCCGAACAGCGGCACGATCCTGAACCAGACGCAGCCGCGCGAGACGCGCCCCGCGCCGCCGGGCGGCGCGGGCGCACTGCCCGCGGTGCCGCAGGAGAACGCGCCGAGCGGGCAGCCGGGCGGCGCGAGCTTCGTGCTCAAGGGCATCGCGCTCAAGGGCAACGACACGATCCCGAGCGACGAGCTGCTGGCGCCGGTGCAGGGCAAGATCGGCAGCGAGGTCAACTTCGCCGACCTGCAGGCCATTGCCGCCCAGATCACGCAGATCTACCGCGCGCGCGGCTACGTGCTCGCGCAAGTCGTGATTCCGCCGCAGGACGTGACCTCGGGCGAAGTGACGATGAGCGTGCTCGAAGGGCGCGTGGGGCACGTGCGCCTGAACGTGGCCGCGGGCACGCCGATCAAGGAGTCGCTGCTGCGCGAGCGCGTCGAGCAGATTCCGGTGGGCGCGCCGCTGCAGCAGCAGACGCTCGAACGCACCATGCTGCTGCTCTCCGACTTGCCGGGCATCACCGTGACCTCGGCCATCGAGGCTGGCAGCGAGCCAGGCACCGTCGATCTCACGATCAGCGTCGCGCCCGCGAAGCGCTGGACCTTCGCCGTCGACCTCGACAACTATGGCGCCTCCACGAGCGGCACCTGGCGCCTGGGCGCGCTCGCGCGGCTGAACTCGCCGTTCGGCATCGGCGACAACCTCGACTTGCGCATCCTCGGCGCCGAGCGGCTCGACACCGCGTATGGCCGCGTGGGCTATGAGGCGCCCGTGAACGCGTACGGCACGCGCGTGGGCGTGGCGGTGGCGCGCCTGAATTACACGCTCGGCAAGGAGTATTCCTCGCTCGATGCCACCGGCGACGCCACCGTGGTCGACCTCACGGTCACGCATCCGCTGCTGCGCACGCGCAACCAGAACCTGCTCGCGCGCGCGAATTTCGAGTACCGCGATCTCTCGGACAACATCGGCATCGTCGACGACCACAACCGGCGCTCGATGGTCGAAGGCAGCGTGGGGCTCACTTACGAAAGCCGCGACGCGCTGTTCGGCGGCGGCTTCAACAGCGCCGACGTCGAGCTGCTGATCGGCAGCCTGCATTTCAAGGACGCCGCGAACTACGCGGTCGACCAGTCGGCGTTCGGGCGCAACACGGCCGGCAACGAAGTGCGCGCGACCTTCTTCGCGAACCGGCTGAACGCGGTGACCGAGAAGGTGAGCCTGTTCTTCGGCTTCTCGGGGCAATGGGCGGCCACCACGCTCGACAACTCGTCGCGCTTCCTGCTGGGCGGGCCGCACGCGGTGCGCGCCTATTCGCCCTCCGAAGGCCTCGTCGACGAAGGCTTCGTGGCGACCACCGAATTGCGTTACGCGGTGAACTCGAAGATCACCGCGTTCACGTTCTTCGACTTCGGCACGGGCTGGTACAACGCGAATCCGCGTCCGAACCAGGGGCCGAACAACATCACGCGCAGCGGCGCGGGCATCGGTGCGTACTTGGCGCTGCCGTATGGGTTCTCGTGGCAGGGCACCGTGGCGTGGCGCACGACCTCGCCCGACACGACCGGCAACGACAAGCTGCCGACGTTCTACATGCAGTTGAGCAAGACGTTTTGATGCGGCCGGCGAGGCGCGGCCGGCCCGCTTGGGCTGACGCGCCGCGCAACGCCGGGGTGGGACGAGACAGGGACAGTGCCGGGTGCGGCCCGGTTCGCGAGGTGTGCGATGAACGAGCGTGGCGACAATCGGCCTGGCGGGGCCACTGGACGCGCGTGTGGAACGGCACGTGATGGACACCCGGGTGTGGCGGCCCCCCGGCGCCGCGCCCATGCGCGGCTGGCGGCAAAGCACGCGCACCCGCTCCAGGCGAAGGCGATCGCAAGCGTCGTGGCGGCGCTGTTCGAGGCCATCTGGGCATCGTCGGTGCTGGCCAACCCCACGGGCGCGCAGGTGGTGGCGGGCGGCGTGACGGTGAGCTCGCCCAGCTCCACGCAGATGAACATCACGCAGAGCACGCCGAACGCCATCGTGAACTGGAACACGTTCTCGATCGGCGCGGGCGAGGCCGTGAACATCGCGCAGCCCTCGGTCACGTCGGCGCTGCTCAACCGCGTGGTGGGCAACGACCCCAGCAATATTGCCGGACGCCTGAGCGCGAACGGCCGCGTGTTTCTCGTCAATCCGGCGGGCGTGATCTTCGCGCCGGGGTCTTCGGTGAACGTGGGCTCGCTCGTCGCGTCCACGCTCGGCATTTCGAATGCGGATTTCCTCGCGGGCAATTTCCATTTCGTCGGCAATGCGCCGGGCGCCGTGGTCAATGCGGGGTCGATCACGGCGGCCGACGGCGGCACCATCGCGCTGCTCGGCGGCTCGGTCACCAACAGCGGCATGGTGGCGGCGAAGCTCGGCACCGTGGCGGTGGGCGCGGGCAGCGACGTCACGCTCGACTTCGCGGGCGACGGGCTCACCACGCTGAAGGTCAATTCGGGCGCGGCCAACGCCTTTCTCGGCAACACGGGCACGCTCGCCGCCGATGGCGGCACCGTGGTGATGAGCGCGCAAACGGCCGACGCGCTGGCGGGCACGGTCATCAACCAGCAGGGCATCGTGCGCGCGCAGAGTCTTGCCGCGCGTGACGGGCATATCGTGCTCGATGGCGGGACGAATGGAGAGACGCTCGTTTCCGGCACGCTCGACGCTTCGGGTGGCGCGGGGCTCACGGGCGGGCAGGTGGATGTGACGGGGTACAACGTCGCGCTGCTTGCGGGCGCGAATGTGAATGCGAGCGGCGCGGCGGGCGGTGGGAGTGTGCGCTTTGGCGGCGGCTCCGCCGGCAAGGACCCGACGATACGCGACGCCAATGCGGTCTGGATGGATCCGAATGCGCAGATCCATGCCGATGCGCTGACCAACGGCAACGGCGGGCATATCGTGGCGTATGGCACGACGGCGGCGCGCCTGTACGGCACGCTCACCGCGAACGGCGGGCCGCAGGGCGGCAATGGCGGCTATATCGAGACCTCGGGGCATTATCTCGACACGAGCGGCGCCACGGTACAGGCGCTCGCGCCGAAGGGCAAGGGCGGGACGTGGGAACTCGATCCGTTCGAGCTCGATATCGTGGCCCAGCCCACGGGGACGCCGGCGTCGGGACCGACCTCGACGGGCTCGTCGAGCGTGATGTTCGGACCGGACCCGAATTCGTCGGTGTTGATGTTTACGGCGATCGAAAACGAATTGAACAGCGGCACTTCGGTGACCGTGTCGACGGTCAATTCGCCGGCTTCGCCGAACGGGGTCGGCACGATCAACGTCGAGGCCCCGATCCAGATGACGGGGACCGCGCCCGCGACCCTCAAGTTGAGCGCCTCGGGCTCGATCAACGTCTACGACAACATCTTCTCGACCGGCGGCCCGCTCGGCGTCGTGATCGATGCGAACATCGGCGGCACGTCGCCCGCCTACATGGTGACCTTGCAGAGCGTGAACATCGCGACCAACGGCGGCGCGGTGGCGATCGGCACGAACGGCGCGAGCCAGGTCAGCATCCAGTCGACGACGATCAGCACCTCGGGCGGCAATCTGACGATCACTGGCACCGCGCCGACGAGCGACAGCGCGGTGAACGCGGTGGACATCGAAAACTCGCAGATCACGACGGGCGCCGGCACGCTCGCGGTGACGGGCACGATCGGTACCGCGAGCGCGGGGTCGAACGGCGGCGGCAACGGCTTGTATCTGTACAACTCGAGCTTGAGCGTCACGAGCGGCAACGTGACGCTCGACGGCACGATTTACACCGACACGACCGGCTACGGTGTCGACCTGGTCGACAGCTCGGTCGGCACGACGACCGGCAATATCGATTTGACCGGCACGGCGCTTGGCACGGCCGCGGGCTCGGGCAACAACTTTGTGACGGGCGTGTACCTGAACTATGGCTACACGGCGCCGACCACGGGTGCAACCTTGCAGCCGACGCTGCAGACCACTAGCGGCAACATCGCCATGACGGGCACGGCGAGCGGTAGCGGCGCCATCGGCACGTGGCTCCAGACCGCGACAGTGGAGAACACGACAGGCCAGATCACGCTGAACGGCACCGTGAACACCGCGGCGGCCACCAGCACCAGCACGAGCCCGGTGACCGTGTCCGCGCGGCAGCCGGAGCTGAGCGGCGGCGACGGCCCGTGGGGCGTCGGCCTCGTCGACTCCACGCTCGGCAACTCGAGCGGCAACATCAACGTGAACGGCATCGTGCAGGCGCAGTACGACTATGGTGTCGGCACGGAGATCTCCAGCTCGGTGATCGGCACGACGAGCGGAGCGATCACGCTGACCGGCCTGAGCAGCGGCACGCCGGCCGCGAACACGTCGGTGCAGGGCATCGTGCTGGAGAACCCGGGCAGCATCGTCCCCGTCGGCGTCGTTGCGGCCGTGCAGCTGCCCGCGGCGGGCGGTACCACGGCGATCCAGTCGGACACCGGCTCGATCAGCATCTACGGCAGCGGCACGGGCACGGGCACCCAGGGCGTGCTGATCACCTCCGGCACGACGATAGAGTCCACTGGCGGCGGCGCGATCGACATTCGCGGCGCGGTGCGCGGCGGCCCGCAGCCAACCGGCAGCAGCTCGAACGTGCAGAATGACGCGGGCGTCGTGATCAACAACGCGACGATCAACTCGTCGATTGGCGCGGCGCCCAGCGTGAGCGGCACGCAAGGCAGCATCGCGATCGCGGGCTCCACAGATACCGCCGACTATGGGCTCGTGCTCGGCAACGGGCTCAGCGGCTACTTCGGCGAAGGCTCCGTGACGATCTCGACCGGCACGTCCGGCACGCTCGTGCTGCGCGCGGCCAACGACGGTACGGTGACGAGCCTTGGCGCCAATGGCTTGACCGTCCAGGTGCCGCTCGGCACGCTCGCGATCCTGCCGGGCTCGGTCGATCCTTCGAGCTTCGCACTCGTCGCCCAGAACGCCACGCCCATCACCTTGTACGGCACCGGCGCGGGCCTGTCGATCGACCAGCCGACGCTCGGCCTGCTCACGCAGGATGTGGGCACGGTGGTGGTGGGATCGGACACGCACACCGGTCTCATCACGGTGAATGGCGTGTGCGTTGGCGAGAGCGTGACTTGCGTCTCGATGCCCACGTTTACCACGGCCACGAACCTGACACTGGAGAACGACGGCAGTGGCAGCCAGGGCATCCAGCTTCTGTACGGGCTCTCACTCGGCACGGGCAACACGCTTACGCTCGCCTCGGCGGGGACCGTCACGCAGGGCGGCGCCATTCAGACGAGCACGCTTGGGCTCGCCGGGCCCGGCACATTCACGCTGACGAACGCTTCGAACACGGTCGGGACGTTGATGACCGCGGGCACGGGCAGCGCGGATTTCGTCGATTCGCAGAATGTGTCCCTCAACGTCGCGTCGATGGCCGGTTTCGCTACGGCATCGGGTGCGTTCACCAGCCTCGGCTCGACGACCGCGCTCTCGATAGCGGGCGATCTGACCGTGTCGACCCCCACGGCCTCGATCAGTGTCTCCGCGCCGATCGAGAGTACCGCGAGCGGCACGGCAACGCTCACGCTCAGCGCGGGCGGCGGCATCTCCATCGACGCGGCCGGCGTCAGCCAGGGCAACGACACGATCGGCGCCGGCACCGGCGCGGGGCCGCTGAACGTTACGCTCGACGCCAACACAGGCGGCACCGGGGGCAATCAGTACGTGGGAATTGTCAACACGACGTTCAACACGAACGGCGGCAACTTCACGATTGGCGACACGGGGAGCAGCGTGGTCAGCATCTCGAACGCCACCATCGACACCCAGGGCGGCGCCGTGAACATCACGGGCACGAACGGTTTCGGCGATGGCGTCGCCATTGGCTATTCCGCGATCAGCGCGGCGGGCGGCAACGTGACCATTACGGGAACGTCGCTCTATGACGGCAACGGCATCACGTTGAATCAGAGCACGATTGGGACTACGAACGGTACGATCCAGTTGACCGGGACCGGCAATGCGAACGCCATCACCGGCCAGTCGATCTTCAACGGCGTCCTGATCTCAGGCGCGGGTCCTGGAGGCGCGGCCGCCATCGACGTGACCGGCACCGGCGCCGTCACGCTCACCGGCACGATGCTTTACGGACCGGGGGATGGCGTCCAGCTGGCGAACGCGTCGATTGTTGCGAACGGCGGGGCGATCGGGTTGTCCAGCACGGCATCGGGGTCGACCGCCGTGACCGGGATCCAGCTCAATACCTCGACGATCGGCAATACCAGCGGCGCGGTGACGCTCACGGGCAATGGCAGCATCGAAGGCGTCGCTTTGAGCTATTCGTCGATCGCGACCGGCAGCGGAAACACAACATTGACCGGCACGGCGACCGGCAACGGTATAGGCATCGGACTGTCGAGCACCGCCTTGAGCACGTCGGGCGGCTCGATCACGTTGACCGGGACGGGTGGAACCAGTGCGTCTTCATTCGCCTACGGCGTGGAGAGTCTCAACGTCGGCTCCGGCGCACCGGGTACGACGCTAACGACGGGCGGCAACGGCGCCATCGCTATCACGGGCACGGCGACGGGCGGCTTCGGGCAGGGCGTCGATCTGGGCGGTGCGGTATTGACGACCGCCGGGGGGGGCGTCACGGTGACCGGCACGGCGAATGTCACCTCCAGCGGCGCCGGTGTCGGGCTTTTCAATACGCAGATGAGTTCGGGGGCCGGCAATGTGCTGATCGATGGCACGACGAACGTGGCGCCGGGCCAACCGTTCGCGGACGGGACCGGGATCACGGCCTTCAATAGCTCGATCCTCACCACGAGCGGTACAGTCACGCTGAGCGGCACGACGACCGGTGCGCCGAGCATCGCCTATGGCACGCTCCTCTCCGGCGGCTACACCGCGAACGGCAGCACCACGGTGCAGCCGACGATCCAGACCGGCAGCGGCGCGATAGCAGTAAAAGGCAGCGTGCCGGCGACGAGCAGTGGCAGCCTTGCAGTAGACCTCATCAGCTCGGACCTCACCTCGACCAGCGGCACCATCGCGCTCACGGGCCTCACGACAGGTACGCCCACGACCGGACTCTCATCGACGGGCGTGGTGCTCGGCGCGGCGAACTCCGATTCCAGCTCATCCTCCTTGGTAACCGTCTCTACGCCACCCACTACCCTCACCACCGGCAGCGGCACGCTCTCGATCTACGGCAGCGGTTCCGGCTCCGGCGCACAAGGCGTGCTCGTCGCCGACGGCTCGCAGATCACCTCGAACAACGGTGGCGCCATCGATATCCGCGGCGTGGTCACGAGCCCGACCACGAGCACGAGCGGCGGCAATATTCAGTATGACTACGG
The DNA here is from genome assembly GCF_004524855.1 of Paraburkholderia pallida. Taxonomy (NCBI): domain Bacteria; kingdom Pseudomonadati; phylum Pseudomonadota; class Betaproteobacteria; order Burkholderiales; family Burkholderiaceae; genus Paraburkholderia; species Paraburkholderia pallida. The sequence goes on from NZ_CP038149.1 coordinate 400,692, forward strand.
CACGCTCATTTACAACGGCACGATCTCGGCCACGGCGCCCAACACCACGATTTCGATCGCGGGCTCGACCAATACCTCCGACGCGGGCGTTGCGCTGGGCGCCGTGCCGGTGCCCAGCAGCAACTTCTACTACACCTCGGGCACCGTGCAGGTGAACGCCGGCGTCAATGGCACGCTCGCCGTGCGTGCCGCCAACGACGGCACGGTGACGAGCTTCGCCGACAGCGGCGCCGCCATCACGTCATCGGGCGGCACGCTCGTGTTCATGCCGGCGAGCGTGAACCCGACGACATTCGCCTTCACCGCGCTGGACGCCACGCCGATCACGCTGTTCGGCACCGGCGCGGCAGGCTTGAGCATCGAAGCCGCCACGTATTCGCTGTTCTCCGGCTTCTCGACGCTCGTGCTGGGCTCGAGCACGCAGACGGGCCTCATCACGGTAAGCGGCGTGTGTCCCTCGCAAGGCGCATGCAGCTCGCTCAGCAAACCCACCACGAACCAGAGCCTCACGCTCATCAACACGGGGAGCGGCAGCCAGGGCATCCAGCTGCTCTACGGCATCTCGCTCGGCAGCAATACGCTCACGCTCGCTTCGGCGGGCGCGGTCACGGACCCGGGCGGCATCCAGGCGGCCGGGCTGCTGCTTCAGGGGCCTGGAAACTTCACGCTGAACGATCCGCAAAACGACGTGGGCGTGCTCGCGATGCTCAACGCGGGCAACGTGAACTTCCTGAACTCGACGAGCTTCGTGATCGGCCCGATCGTGAGCCGTTCGTTCGACGCGGCGTCGAACGCGGCCACCACCATCGACGCGACCAACTCCACGCTCACCGGCAACCTGCTGGCCCAGGCGGCAACGGGCGGCATCGGCCTTGGCGGCGGCACGGCTGCGCCGAACGGCCCGACGGGCGGCAAGAACACGAACCTGAGCGCGGGCGGCACGATCGATCTCGTGATGGAGAACGGTGTTTTCACCGATAACGGCACCGGCAGCATCAGCGCGACGAACGGCTGGCGTATCTGGGCCTCGACATGGAACGGCGAAACGCGCGGCAACGTGCAGCCCAACACCGCGCAGCCGAACTTCTACGGTTGCAGCTACGGCGCGGGATGTAGCTGGGGCGGGGTGGTGCCGCTTTCGGGCGACCACTTCGTTTATGTCGCGCGGCCCACGGTGATCGTCACGGCCAACGGCGAGGTGAAGATCGAAGGCGCGCCGAACCCGAACTTCGGCTTTACGATCAGCGGCCTCATCAACGGCGACCCCGGCTCCACCTTGAGCGGCACGCTTTCGAGCAGCGCGACGAGCGGCTCGCCGCCGGGACAATACGCGATCGATCCGGCGTTCTTCTCGAGCGTGGGCTATATCGTGCAGAACGTGCCCGGCACGCTGACCGTGACGGCGCCGCCGCCGGCGGCGCCGCGCTACGACCCCGACTTGCCGCTCGCCGTAAGCGCGATGCAGTCGTTCTTCGGCATGAGCGAGAAGACCTTCGTCTACGAGAACAACCTGCAGGGCACCAATATCTGCGTCGGGTCGAATCAGCCGCTGTTCACGACCACGCCGCCCGGCGATAACCAGGACCTGCTCGCGGTCGAGTGGAAGCGCGTGCGCTCGCAGCCCAATCTGAACAGCTGCATGCTGTTGAACGGGCAGCATGGGTGTGGCGATTTTTGAGGACCCTTCTTTCGGGGCACACGGCTTTGCGCCGGGCGTCAACGAAGCGGAGCAGCCAATGTCGGACATTCTTCTCAGCGTGCCCTATGTCAGCCAGGTCAATATTGGTGGCCATATCCACGCAGGTGCTGGGCGAACCGAACGAATGGGCTGCTGGTATGCCGCCGTGTCCATGCTCGGCTATTACCGGGAAATCGGTCCGCGGCTTGGCGTGCCTGCGCAATATGTCAAGCCAGACGGCACGCCCCATGAGGTCGATGCCAAAGGGAACATTCAGCCTCGCGGGATGGGCGCCAACTATCCGGTGCTCGTGACGAACGAAGGCTTGAGCATGGTGCCGCTTCCCGCGGACAAGCAATGGACGTGTGAAAAGCTTGCGACCATCCTGCGCGATTGCGGCCCCTGTTATGTGCGCACCAAGCTATTCGATGCAAAAGGGGCCCATGTCGGCGGCCATATCGTTGTCTTGATCGGTTCCAAACCGAGCGCGAACACCGTTGTCATTCACGATCCTGCGAAGGGGCCGAACATCGAAATCACCATCGATGACCTGAACAAGCGGTTCAACTGGGATGACACGCCTCTGGCTCAATACAGCATGATGTGCAAATTGCAGTAGCGCATCGAGTCTCGCCACACCCACCACACCCATCATCGAAAGCGGTGCCGCGCAGCAGCGCGGCACCGGTCCATCGTCCGAGTGGACGATGGACCGGCGCGTGCGCGCCTGTACCGTAGTGGTCAGCAATCCGGGGCGGCGTGCGTCCAACCGCGGCGCCAGTGCATCGCCTCACCGGATCATCATCGAATAGAGACTATCTATGGCACTGCTAAGCAACAAGATTGCGCTGGTCACCGGTGCGGGCCAGGGCGTGGGTCAAGGCGTGGCATTGGCGCTTGCTGCCGAGGGTGCGGCGGTTGCCGTGGTCGGCCGCACGCTGGACAAGTTGCTCGCCACCTGCGAAACGATACGAGGGCGCGGCGGCGTGGCCGAGCCGTTCCTGTGCGACGTAATGGACGGCGCACAGATCACGCGCTGCGTCGAAGCGGTCGTGGCGCGCTTCGGCGGCGTGCAGATTCTCGTCAACAACGCACAGGTCGTGCCGCTCGGCCGTCTGCTGGAGGTGACCGACGAAGCCTTCGTGGCCGGCTTCGACTCGGGCCCGCTTGCGACCTTGCGCATGATGCGCGCCTGCCATCCGTATTTGAAAGGCGACGGCGTGATCGTGAATTTCGCGTCGTCCGCGGCGGTGCGCTGGGACGCCTCGGGCTATGGCGCCTATGCGGCGACCAAGGAGGCGATCCGGTCACTGACGCGCGCGGCCGCGTGCGAATGGGGCTCGGACGGGATCCGCGTGAACGCGGTGGCGCCGCATGCGTTGTCGCCAGGCCTGAAGGGCTGGGTGGACGAGCATCCGCAGGAAGCCGCCGCATTCTTCAAGACGATTCCGCTCGGGCGCGTCGGCGATTGCGAGCGCGACATCGGCCGCGCGATCGTGTGGCTGGCGAGCGCGGACGCGGGCTATCTGACCGGTGCGACGCTGCCGCTCGACGGTGGCCAGGCTTATTGGGGTTGAAGGCGTGCGCCCGTTGCGGGCGCGCTTGGGAAAACGACAGGTGGCGCGACGCGCCATGCAATTGAAGAGGATAGCGAAACATGGCTCGACTGGCTGGAAAGACTGCAATCGTGACGGGGGGCGCACGCGGCATGGGCGCGGCGACCTGCCGTCTGTTCGTGGAAGAGGGCGCGCGCGTGGTGATCGCCGACGTGCTCGAAGCGGAGGGCCAGGCGCTGGCCCGCGAACTGGGCGACGCCGCGCGCTTCGTGCGCCTCGACGTGACGGAAGAAGCAGACTGGGCGCACGTGGCGGCATTCGCGACCGAGGTGTTCGGCCGGATCGACGTGCTGGTGAACAACGCCGCCATCTTGATGTTCGGCGGCGTGACGGAACTCACGAAGCAGGACTTCGAGCGTGTCCTGTCGATCAACCTCGTGGGCACGTTCACGGGCATCCGCACGATTGCGCCGTTGATGAAGGCGCAGGGTTCCGGCTCGATCGTGAACATCTCGTCGGTGGACGGGCTGCGCGGCGTCAACGCGCTTGCCCCCTATGTGGCGAGCAAATGGGGCGTGCGCGGGCTCACGAAGGTCGCCGCGCTCGAACTCGGCCATCAGGGCGTGCGCGTCAATTCGGTCCATCCGGGCGGCGTGAACACGGTCATGTCGAATCCGACGGGCGCGCCGCTCGAAGAGATCAACAAGCATTACGCGAACGTGCCGCTGCAACGCGTCGGCTTGCCGGAAGAAGTTGCGCGCGCAACGCTTTTCCTCGCCAGTGATGAAGGCTCGTACTGCAATGGCGCGGAGCTGGCGGTGGATGGCGGCATGACCGCCGGGGCGTATTATCCCGGCTTGCCCGGCGCGCCGTTCTGAGCGGCGGCGGATCAGGCGCCGCCTTACGAATCCGCGTTCCGCACGGGACGCATGACGGTCGCCTGATCGTCCGTCTTCTCTTCTTGCTTGTCCGCGCGTTGCGCGGCTTGCACCATCGGCGCGGCGTCGCCGTGCGCATCGTCGCCCACCCAAACCGCGCTCGCACTGAAGTTGTCGTTACCCGATCTCGCGTGAGCGCGGACATGCGCGGCCAGCGCCTCCAGCCAGGCGTGCGGGCTGGCGGCCTGCGCGAGCGTCGCGAGCATGGTGGTTTCCTCGACGTATTCCCAGAAGCCATCGGTGCAGATCAGGAACGCGTCGCGCCCGCATAGCGCGAACGTGCCGGGCTGTGCCGCGATGCTCAGTCCTTCGAGCGTGCCGAGCGCCGAGAACAGCACGTTGCGGCGCGGATGATGGCGCGCCGCTTCGGCCGTGATGAGCCGCGCGTCGACCATGTCCTGCACCATGCTGTGGTCACGCGTTTGCGCAACGATCTTGCCCGCGCGGAAGCAATAGAGCCGCGTGTCGCCGCAATGCGCCCAGGCGGCGGTGCGCCGCTCGCGGTCGATGGCCAGCAGCGTCGCGGTCGAGCGCATGTCGCGCAGCGCGGGGGCGCCGTGCGACTGTTCCTCGACGATGTTGTCGTTCGCATGGGCGAGCGCGCTGGCGAGGCGCTCGCCCGTGGGCGGCAGTTCGGCCAGCGTGAGATAGCGCAGATCGGCGAGCACCGTGTCGACCACGATGGCCGAGGCGGTGTCGCCGCCGCCGTGGCCGCCCGCGCCATCGGCAACCACGCAGTAGAAGAGCCGCTCGCTCGACCAGTCGCCGAGCGAGTCCTCGTTGCGCTGCCGCCCGCCCTGATCGGTCAGGCTTGCGAAGGCCAGTTGCACGCGCGCTCCTGTCCTGTTGCGGGCTTCCCCGTGATCACTCGTGAATCTCGTGGCCGCTGTCGTGCGTGCACGGCACCGCGCTCGCGACGCGCGCGCCGCGCTCATGCGGCACGCGAGCCGCCCCATGCGCCAGCTGCGATTGCTCGGCAAGGATGCCGAGCACGGCGAGCAGCGCGAGGCGGTTCTCCGCGGCGATTTCGATGCCGAGCGTTGCTTCGATCCAGTGGCCGATGCCGGTGCGCGCGAAGTCGGCGGGCATCGCGCCTTTGCGCAGCGTGACGCCCAGCTTGCGCGCGCGGTGGTGATAGGAGGCAATGCCATAGCGCGCGGCAATCTGCGCGAGCCCGCCTTTCTCGGCGGAAAGCCACCCGAGCGTGCCGGCGAGCAGCAGTCGTGCGGCTTCGTCGAGGCCGGCGATGAAGCGCACGGCGGACGCGCGCACGTAATCTTCGTCGAGCCCGTGCTGGAACAGCGCGGCGCCCACCGGATCGGGGTGCGTCGCGCTGTGCTCTTCGAGCTCCGCGAGCACATCACCCTCGTCGATCGAGACGTTGCGCCGATGGCTCGCGCTGCGCAGGCAGTCGATCAGGTAGCGGCGGAAATAGCTGCATACCGCGTGGCTATTCGAAGGGGCGCTATGCGCGGGAAAACTCATTAATTCGGCGGCCGGTGTTTCGAGACGAAAGACTTTGGAGAAGAGGAACTGCGAGATGAGCTCTTCCTTGTCTTCGGCCAGCGCCTGCAGCTCGAACGGGTGATAGCCCGTGAGCGCGCGCCGCACGATGATATAGAGCGAAGCCATTTCGGCACGGTTCAGCGCCGTGCGCCGCTGCCAGAGATCGGGCAGCGTGCATGGACTCTCCGGGCCTTCTACGAGCGCTGCGCTTTCGATGTTCGACACGTTTTCCCCTCGCATCGGGTTTTGAGCTGGCGTCGTATGACGCTCGTGTGTCCTGGATGGATCGTTTGATTGGCTGCACAGCTTTCACGACGAGTCTATTAGGAGGTCGTGCGTCTGACAAGCGTGAAAAAATCGGCAATTACGTGTTCTAGAACATCTTACTTTTTTCAAATAAAAATGCTAAAAGGCGCATTCCAGGGTTTACGTGGCACTTATTGATGGACTGGATTCGAAGTGGGTAAATCGCCATGCGTGTTAGCGAACATGATGCACCTGGAAAAACGATCGTTCGGTCGATAAGGTTAGCGAACTTCGGGCGCCATGGCCTCGCGCGCATAAGTCTGATGATTCACTTTCCTAACCATGCAGCATGATGGTTAACCACTAGAAAACAAGGGCTAAACGGCGCGAGTGGGAGCGATTCCACTGCGCGACTGCGCAAGCGGATTGTGCGCTCAGCGAGGCGGAGCAAGGCTGAGCGGCCAGGTGCGCCGCTTGCATGAATAACGGAACAAATACTTAATCGTCTGTAAATTAAATGCGTGGCGAATTTCCGGAAATTCGGGTACGGTGCTTGCACCGCGGGGCGCTTTTCTTTTGTACTTGTCGTGCTATTCTGATAGCGACTCGTTAAGCTGAACGACCGCCCTTGCTTACGAATTTGTCTCGGTTGGATCAAGCAATATCAGAATCACGCTCAGTTCGGCGCCACAAAACTGCTATCCGCCTTAATGCGCTTGCCTGGGCGACACCCAGAACATAACCGATTCCACACGGACCACTGGACCATGGCCATGCTAGATGCCGGGGCGCTGCTCGCGGAAGTTTCGTCGGCGCTGCCTTGCGGGGAAGACGTCGAGTACGACCCGGCGTTTCTCGAGCTCGAGCGCGTCGTGCATGGCAAACCCGACGTGCAGTACGGCAATACCGTGGTGGAGGCGGTGCCCCCCGACTGGAAGGAGGCGCAGGCGCTCGCGCTCGCTCTATTGGAGAAGAGCCGCGATCTGCGTGTGACGGCGTATCTCTCGCGTGCACTGCTCAATCGGGTGGGCTTCGGCGGCTTTGCCGAAGGGCTCGACCTGATCGCCTGCATGCTCGAACAGCGCTGGGCCCATCTGTATCCGCAGCTCGATCCCGACGACGACAACGATCCCACCGCGCGCGTGAACGCGCTTGCGAGCCTCGTTGATGCCGCTACTACTCTGGCCGAGGTGCGTGAAGCGCCGCTCGCGATCTCGCGGGCACACGGCCAGGTCACTTTGCGTGACGTCGAATACGCGAGCGGCGAGATTCCCGTGCCCGCGGGCGTGAGCGCGCCCTCGCTCAGCTCGATCGACCTCGCGGTGGCCGACGCGGGCGAGAGCGCGCGCGAGTCGCTCGACGCCTTGCGGCGTGCCGTCGAGGCCGGGATGCGTATCGAGACGGTGCTCATGACCCACGTTGGCGCTTCGCGTGCGATCGACCTCGATCCGCTCACGCGGCTCTTGCGTCACGCGGCGGCATTCCTTGGCGAGCGCGTGGCCGATGAGGCAGCGCAATCCGCGCCTGCGGCCGAAGCCGCCGCAGAGGTCGAGGGCGCTGCGCAAGAGGCAGCCGCGGTGGCAGGCGCCGCCGCGCCGGCCCGGCCGCCCGGCGAGATCACGACCCGCGAGGACGTGCAGCGCGCCATCGACCGGATCTGCAAGTACTACGAAACGTATGAGCCGGGGAGCCCGGTGCCGATGCTGCTCAAGCGGGCACGGCGGCTCGTCGACAAGAGCTTCATGGAGATCCTCGAGGATCTCGCGCCCGATGGGGTTGCGCAGGCGCGCCATATCGGCGGCGTCCAGAACGAGGAGTGATGGGTCAGCAGGGTCCAGCAACGCCGCCACACGTCGCGCCCTGGTGCGCGACGCCGCGGCATCGACGAGGGGAAAGGCCGTGGCTAAAGAGAGCAGCCAGAAGTTCATCGCGCGCAACCGGGCGCCGCGCGTGCAGATCGAATATGACGTAGAGGTGTACGGCTCGGAGAAGAAGATCAACCTGCCGTTCGTGATGGGCGTCATGGCCGATCTGTCGGGTCAGCCCGCCGAGCCGCTCGCGCCGGTCGCCGACCGCAAGTTCCTCGAGATCGACGTCGACAACTTCGACGAGCGCCTGAAGTCGATGAAGCCGCGCGTGGCCGTGCAGGTGCCCAACGTGCTCACGGGCGAGGGCAATCTCGCGGTGGAGATGACCTTCGAGAGCATGGACGACTTTTCGCCGGCGGCCGTCGCGCGCAAGGTGGATTCGCTCGCGAAGCTGCTGGAGGCGCGCGGCCAGTTGCAGAACCTGTTGACCTATATGGACGGCAAGACCGGCGCCGAAGATCTGATCCAGAAGCTCTTGAGCGATCCCGCATTGCTGCAGGCCCTGGCCTCGGCGCCCAAGCCGCAGGAATAACCGTCGCGTTCGTTTATCCATTAATCGTCTATCGAGGGGGAGTCTGACATGGCCGAACCCAGCACTCAACAGCAGGAAGCCCAGCAGGGCGGTGCCACACTGGAAGCGAGCGAATTCGCGAGCCTGCTGGAAAAGGAATTCAAGCCGCGCAGCGACAAAGCGAAGGAGGCCGTCGAGACGGCCGTGCGCACGCTGGCCGAGCAGGCCTTGCGCGACACCACTGTGGTGTCGGGCGACGTGCTCGTGACCATCGAGTCGCTGATCGCGCAGATCGACCAGAAGCTCACCGACCAGGTGAACCAGATCATCCATTCCGAGGCGTTTCAGAAGGTGGAGAGCGCGTGGCGCGGGCTGCATTATCTGGTGAACAACACCGAGACCGACGAGACGCTCAAGATCCGCGTGATGAACATCTCGAAGAACGAGCTGAACAAAACGCTCAAGAAGTACAAGGGCACGGCATGGGATCAGAGCCCGATCTTCAAGCGGCTCTATGAAGAGGAGTACGGCCAGTTCGGCGGCGAACCCTATGGTGCGCTGGTGGCCGACTATTACTTCGACAACAGCGGCCCGGACGTCGACCTGCTCACGCAGATCGCCAAGGTGGCCGCCGCCGCGCACGCGCCCTTCATCGCGGGCGCGGACCCGTCGGTCATGCTGATGGATTCGTGGCAGGAGCTCGCCAATCCGCGCGACCTCACGAAGATCTTCCAGACGCCCGAGCATGCCGCCTGGCGCTCGCTGCGCGAATCGGAAGACTCGCGCTACATCGGCCTCGCCATGCCGCGCTTCCTCGCGCGTGCGCCGTACGGAGCGAAGACCAACCCGGTGGACGAGTTCGCCTTCGAGGAAGACACCGCGGGCGCGGACAGCAAGAAGTATGCGTGGGCCAACGCGGCCTATGCGATGGCGACCAACATCAACCGCTCGTTCAAGCAATACGGCTGGTGCTCGCGCATTCGCGGCATCGAGTCGGGCGGCGCGGTCGAGAATCTGCCGGTGCATTCGTTCCCCACCGACGACGGCGGCGTGGACATGAAGTGCCCGACCGAGATCGCCATCAGCGACCGGCGCGAGGCGGAGCTGGCGAAGAACGGCTTCATGCCGCTCGTGCACAAGAAGAACTCCGACTTCGCGGCGTTCATCGGCGCGCAGTCGCTGCACAAGCCCGCCGAATACGAAGATCCCGACGCCACCGCGAACGCGAATCTCGCGGCGCGCCTGCCGTATCTGTTCGCGTGCAGCCGCTTTGCGCACTACCTCAAGTGCATCGTGCGCGACAAGATCGGCAGCTTCAAGGAGAAGGATGACATGCAGCGCTGGCTGCAGAACTGGATTCTGCAATACGTGGACGGCGACCCCGCGCATTCGAGCGAGGAAACGAAGTCGCGCCGCCCGCTTGCTGCAGCCGAAGTCGTGATCGAGGAAGTCGAGGGCAATCCAGGCTATTACACGTCCAAGTTCTTCCTGCGTCCGCATTACCAGCTCGAGGGCCTTACGGTGTCGTTGCGGCTGGTGTCCAAGTTGCCGTCCGCCAAGGCGGCATAACCTGAGTGAATGCAAAACCCGCGCGTACCGGCGCAAATCAACGCGAACTGACGCGAACCCTCAAAGTGGAGAACAGACATGGCCGTTGATATTTTCATCAAGATCGGCGACGTGAAGGGCGAGTCGCAGGACAAGTCGCACAAGGAAGAAATCGATGTGCTGGCATGGAGCTGGGGCATGTCGCAAAGCGGCACGATGCACATGGGCACGGGCGGCGGCGCGGGCAAGGTGAACGTGCAGGATCTGTCCTTCACCAAGTATGTCGACAAATCCACGCCGGTGCTGATGGGCGCGTGCGCGAAGGGCAGCCACTATGACACCGCGATCCTCACGGTGCGCAAGGCGGGCGGCGACAATCCGCTCGAGTACTTCAAGGTCACGTTCTCGGGCGTGCTGATTTCGTCGATCAGCGAAGGCGGCTCGGGCGGCGAGGATCGCTTCACGGAGAACGTCACGATCAACTTCGAGAAGTACCACGTGGAATACCAGCCGCAGAGCGCCAAGGGCGAGAAGGAAGGCGGCGTGGTCGAGACCAAGTGGGACATTGCGAAGAACGTCGCGGAGTAAGCAGTCGAGTACGGCGGCGCGCGCGAAAGGGGATTCGCACCGCCGCCGGGCATGTCCGATCCGATCGACGCCCGATCGTAGTCCTTGCTGGCTTGACGGAGCAAATCGACAATGACCGCAGAAGAGAGCTTGCGCGCCGGTGACCTCGACGCGTGCCTGAAGCAATTGCAGAACCAGGTGCGTGCAGACCCGGCCAACGCGTCGTACCGCGTGTTCCTGTTTCAGCTGCTTGCCGTGCAGGGCGCCTGGGAGCGCGCGCTCACGCAGCTCAACGTGGTGGGCGATCTCGACGCCGCCGCGTTGCCGATGGTGCAGCTTTATCGTGACGCGCTCCAGTGCGAGGCGCTGCGCGAGGACGTTTTCGCGGGGCGGCGCGCGCCACTCATTTTCGGCGAGCCGACCGCCTGGCTCGCACTCCTGATCGAAGCGCTGCGCCTCGACGGCGCGGGCGACTTCAAGGCGGCGGCCGCGTGCCGCGCCAATGCGCTGGAGACGGCGCAGCCTACGGCGGGCACGCTCAACGGCGTGCCGTTCGCGTGGATCGCCGATGCCGACTCGCGCCTCGGTCCCACGCTCGAAGTGATCCTCAACGGCCGCTACTACTGGGTGCCGTTCGAGCGCATTCACCGCATCGAGCTCGAGGCGCCGGACGACCTGCGCGACCGCGTGTGGATGCCGGCCGTCTTCACGTGGGCCAACGAGGGCCAGGGGGCGGGGCTCATCCCCGTGCGCTATCCCGGCACGCTGGCCGCCAACGTGGCGAGCGGCCAGGCCGACAACGCGCTGGCGCTCGCGCGCGCGACCGAGTGGGAAGAGGCAGGCGGCGGCGAATTCGACGAAGCGCACCCGGTCGGTCAGCGCATGTTCACGACCGACGAAAACGACTACGCGCTCTTCGACGTGCGCACGCTCGTGCTCGATGCCGAGGCGCCCGCGGGCGGCGGTGCGCAAGACCATGGCTGAGCCGACGGGCCGCGACCGCCTGCAGCCCGCGCTGCTCGACCGGCTGACCGATCTCGAGCCCGGCACCAAGGTCGAAAGCCGCGAGCGCCGCGTGCTCTCGATGCGCGCGCTGCGCCAGGGCGTGCAGCGCGATCTCGCGTGGCTGCTCAACGCGAGCGGGCTGGGCTCCGTTCAGGACCTGTCCGCGTGGCCGCTCGTCGAGCGCTCGGTGGTCAACTTCGGCTTCCCCGATATTGCGGGCAAGACCGCGTCGAGCATGAACCTCGCGCGCCTCGAGCGGCAGATACGCGACGTGATCGTGGCGTTCGAGCCGCGCATCCTGCGCGATACGGTGAAGGTGACGGCGGTGTTGCAGGAGGAAACGACGGGCCATCACAACACGGTCGTGTTCGCGATCGAAGGGGACTTGTGGGCGCAGCCGTATCCGGAGCGGCTCTACTTTCGCACCGAGCTCGACCTCGAAGGCGGCGAAGTGCGCGTGATCGACCAGGGCGCGGCGCGCTAAAGACGAGCCAGAGACAAAGAAGCGACGATGAATCCCGACCTGATCCGCTATTACAACCAGGAGTTGGCCCATTTGCGCGAGATGGGCAGCGAATTCGCGCGCGAGTTTCCGAAGGTGGCGGGGCGCCTGGGCCTCGAAGGGCTCGATTGCGCCGATCCCTATGTCGAGCGCCTGCTCGAAGGCTTCAGCTTTCTCGCGGCGCGCGTGCAGTTGAAGATCGACGCCGAGTTTCCGCGCTTCACGCAGCATCTCTCGGAGCTCATCTATCCGCATTACCTCGCGCCCACGCCCTCCATGGCGGTCGTGCACATGCAGCCCGATCTCGCACATCCGGCGCTTGCGGCCGGCGTGAGCGTGCCGCGTGGTAGCGCGCTGCACGCCGTGCTCGACAAGAACGGCTCCACGCGCTGCGAATACCGCACGGCGCATGCGCTCACGCTCTGGCCCGTGGAGATCGCGGAGGCCAGGTTCTTCACGCATACCGGCGCGCTGGGCGGCGCGGACATGGCGCTGCCGCCAGGGGTGAAAGCCGGCGTGCGTCTGCGTCTGCGCACGACAGGCGGCGTGAAGTTCAGCCAGCTCGCGCTCGACAGGCTCACGCTTTATTTGCGCGGCGCGGACTCGCTGCCCGCGCGGCTTTACGAGCGCCTGCTCGCCTCGTGCGTGGGCGTGGCCGTGCTGCCGGTCGCGCGGCCCGCGCCGTGGCACCGGCTGTTACCGAAGAGCGCCGTCAAGCCCATCGGCTTCGACGACGACGAAGCGCTCCTGCCGGTGAGCCGCCAGTCGTTTCAGGGCTTTCGCCTGTTGCAGGAATATTTCGCGTTCCCGCAGCGCTTTCTCTTCGTCGCCATCGACGGCTTGCAGGGCGCGCTGCGCGCCTGCGCCGAAAACGAGGTGGAAGTGATCGTGCTGCTCGACCGCGCGGACCCGCTGCTCGAGCAGACGCTCGACGCCAGCCACTTCGCGCTCCATTGCACGCCCGCGATCAATCTGTTTGCGCGCCGCGCCGACCGCATCGCCTTCGATCCCGCGCAATTCGAGTATCAGGTGATTGCGGACCGCACGCGGCCGCTCGACTTCGAGATCTACCGCGTCGAGGAAGTGACGGGCTATGGCGCGGGTTCGAACGAGGAGCAGCGCTTCGAGCCGTTCTATCACGCGCGCGATCTCTCCGCGGGCGAGCAGGCGAGCGCGTACTACCAGGTGCGCCGCGAGCGGCGGTTGCAATCCTCACGGGCACGCGAGCGCGGCCAGCGCACGAGCTACCTTGGCAGCGAAACCTTCATTGCGCTCGTCGATGCGGCCAACGCGCCGTATCGCGCGGACTTGCGGCAGCTCGGCCTCAAGGTGCTCTGCACGAACCGCGACTTGCCGCTCACACTTGCCACGGGCACCGGCGCGTCGGACTTCACGCTGGGCGTGGAAGCGCCCGTGGAGAGCGTGCGCTGCGTGAGCGGGCCGAGCCGGCCCTTGCCGTCGTTCGCGCACGGCGCGGTGGCATGGCGGCTCCTGAGCCATCTTTCGTTGAACTACAGTTCGCTGATCGACTCGGACGCGGCCACCGGCGCGCGGGCGCTGCGCGATTTGCTGAGCCTCTATTGCCCGGTGGACGATCCCGCGGCGCAGCGCCAGATCGAGGGCGTGCGCTCGGTCGAGGCCAAGCCCGTTACGCGGCGGCTGCCCGTGCCGGGGCCGATCGTGTTCGGGCGCGGCCAGCAGGTGAGCGTGACGTTCGACGAGACGGCCTTCGAAGGCTCCGGTGCGTTCGTGCTGGGCGCCGTTCTGGCGCGCTATTTTTCACTGTACGTCTCGTTGAATTCGTTCACCGAGACCGTGGTGCGCACGACGGCGCGCGGCGATATCATGCGCTGGCCAGCGAGGGCGGGACAATGCTGGACCATCTGACCGTGCTGCGGCTGCTCGAAGACGAGGCGTACCGCTTCGACTTCTTCCAGGCGGTGCGCCTGATCGAGAACGCGTGGCCCGAGCGGCCGCGCGTGGGCGAGTCGCTGCGCCCGCGCGACGACGCCGTGCGTTTCACGCAGCGCCCCGAGCTCGTGTTCCATCCCACGACACTGGCTGCCTTTTCGCAGCATGGCGAGGGCCGGGCGCCGCGCCTCGCCGTGAACTTCTTCGGCCTGCTCGGGCCGCACGGCGCGCTGCCCACGCATCTGACCGAATATATCCGCGACCGCGAGCGCAATGCCGACGACCCCACGTTCGCGCGTTTTCTCGACCTGTTCCAGCACCGCATGGTGAGCCTGTTCTACCGGGCATGGGCTAACGCGCAGCCCGCGGTGAGCCTCGAGCGGCCGGGCCGCGACCGCTTCGCGATGTATGTGGGCGCGACCTTCGGCATGGGCGAAACGGCGCAGCGCGAGCGCGATGCCGTGCCCGACTTCGCGAAGCTGCATTTCGCGGGGCTGCTGGGTGCGCCCACGCGTTCGGCCTCGGGGCTCGCGCTCATCCTCACGCGCTTTTTCCGGCTGCCCGTGTCGATCGAGCAGTGGGTGGGCCACTGGATGCCGCTGCCGGCCGAGTCGCGCACGCGCATGGGCGCGCGCGACGGCTCCTCGGCGCTGGGCGTCTCCACGCTGCTGGGCGCGCGCGTATGGGATTGCCAGCACAAGTTTCGCGTCGTGATCGGGCCGCTGTCGCTCGCCGACTACGAACGCTTCCTGCCCGGCGGCGAGAGCCTCAAGCGGCTCGTCGACTGGGTGCGCAACTACGTGCGCGACGGGCTCGACTGGGACGTGAACCTGCAACTGCGCGAGGCCGAGGTGCCGCGCCTGAAGCTTGGCGCGCATGCGCGGCTCGGGCTCACGAGCTGGGTGCTCAGCGGCGCGGCGCAAGGCGACCAGCGGCAGCTGAAGCTCAATCCCGCGAGCGGCGCCGCAGCGCGCACGCGGCATGGCGTGGCGCCCGAAAGGGCGCACGAAGTCACCGCGGCAGGGACACAAGCACAAATGCAGACACAAACGCAGGACCCGATGCGCGTGCCGCCACAGGACGACGCGCAACGCGCAGTAGAACACGCAGCGCTCGACATTCACCCGGGAGAATGAAGACATGGCCGAAATCAAGCGTGCAGCGCTCTTTGGCAAGCTCAACCAGCTAGGCTTTCGCGCGCTCGAAAGCGCGAACATGTTTTGCCGCCTGCGCGGCAACCCTTACATCGAACTGGTGCACTGGTTCCATCAGATCCTGCAGTTGCAGGACTCGGACCTGCACCGGCTCGTGCGCCACTACGGGATCGACCCGGCGCGGCTCGCGGGCGATCTCACCGCGGCGCTCGACCGTCTGCCGCGCGGCGCTTCGTCGGTCACGGACATCTCCTCGCAGGTGGAGGAGGCCGTCGAGCGCGGCTGGGTGTTCGGCTCGCTGATGTTCGGCGAGTCGCAGGTGCGCACCGGCCATCTGATCGTCGGACTCCTGAAGACCCCCTCGCTGCGCAATACGCTCTACGGCATCTCGCGGCAGTTCGAGCAGATCAAGCTCGATGCGCTGTGCGAAGAGTTCGACCGCCTGTTGCGCGATTCGCCCGAAGCGGCGATGGGCGCGAGCGACGGCTTCCAGGCGAACGCGGGCGCCGGTGCGGAGGGCGACGCCGCCGGCATGCCGCCCGCTGCGATGGGCAAGCAGGAGGCGCTGCGCCGCTTCACCACCGATCTCACCGAGCAGGCGCGCAGCGGCAAGCTCGATCCCATCGTGGGCCGCGACGAGGAAATCCGCCAGGTCGTGGACATACTGATGCGGCGGCGCCAGAACAACCCGATCCTCACGGGCGAGGCCGGCGTGGGCAAGACCGCGGTGGTGGAGGGCTTCGCGCAGCGCATCGTGGCGGGCGACGTGCCGCCCTCGCTGCGCGACGTCGAGTTGCGCACGCTCGACGTGGGCCTGCTGCAGGCCGGCGCGAGCATGAAGGGCGAATTCGAGAACCGGCTGCGCCAGGTGATCGAGGAAGTTCAGGCCTCCGAAAAACCGGTGATTCTCTTTATCGACGAAGCCCATACGCTGGTGGGCGCGGGCGGCGCGGCGGGCACCGGCGACGCCGCCAACCTGCTCAAGCCCGCGCTCGCGCGCGGCACGCTGCGCACCGTGGCGGCCACGACCTGGGCCGAGTACAAGAAGCACATCGAGAAGGACCCCGCGCTCACGCGGCGCTTCCAGGTGGTGCAGGTGGGCGAGCCGGACGAAGAGAAGGCCATTCGCATGATGCGCGGCGTGGCCTCGACGATGGAGCAGCACCACAAGGTGCAGGTGCTCGACGAGGCGCTCGAGGCGGCGGTGCGGCTCTCGCACCGCTATATACCGGCGCGCCAGCTGCCCGACAAGTCGGTGAGCCTGCTCGATACAGCGTGCGCGCGCGTGGCCGTTAGCCAGCACGCCACACCGCCCTCGGTGGACGACGCGCGCAAGCGCATCGCCGCGCTCGAAACGGAGCTCGAGATCATCGGCCGCGAGAAGGCGGTGGGCATCGAGACGCGCGAGCGCGAAACGTCGGCCAGCGAAAAGCTCGCGGTGGAGCGCGAGCGGCTCGCACAACTCGAAGCGCGCTGGGAGACCGAGAAGGGGCTGGTCGAGCGGATTCTCGCGTTGCGCGCGCAGTTGCGCGAGCGCACGGGCAAGGTGGAAGGCGGAACAGGCGCATCGGGCGAGGGCGCGGCGCAAGCCGGCAATGCCCCTAACGACGCGGCACCGATCGATGCAGAAGCGCTGCGCGCCGAGCTGCGCGAATTGCAGGGGCAGCTCGCGAGCCATCAGGGCGAGGAGCCGCTGATCCTGCCCACCGTGGACCGCCAGGCCGTGGCCTCGGTCGTGCAGGACTGGACCGGCATTCCAGTGGGGCGCATGGTGCGCAACGAGATCGAGAACGTCCTGAAGCTGGCCGAGAACCTGAACAAGCGCATCATCGGCCAGGGCCATGCCACCGAGATGATCGCGCGGCGCATCCAGACCTCGCGCGCGGGCCTCGACAATCCGAACAAGCCGATTGGCGTGTTCATGCTTGCGGGCACCTCGGGCGTGGGCAAGACCGAGACGGCGCTCGCGCTCGCCGAAGTGCTTTACGGCGGCGAGCAGAACGTCATCACGATCAATATGAGCGAGTACCAGGAGGCGCACACGGTCTCCTCGCTCAAGGGCGCGCCCCCGGGGTATGTGGGCTACGGCGAGGGCGGCGTGCTGACCGAGGCCGTGCGGCGGCGCCCTTATAGCGTGGTGCTGCTCGACGAGGTGGAGAAGGCCCACCCCGACGTGCACGAGATCTTCTTCCAGGTGTTCGACAAGGGCTGGATGGAGGACGGCGAGGGCCGCGTGATCGATTTCAAGAACACGCTGATCCTGCTCACCACCAACGCCGGCACCGACCTCATCACGAATCTTTGTAAGGACCCCGAACTGATGCCCGATCCAGAGGGCATTGCAAAGGCATTGCGCGAGCCCTTGCTCAAGGTGTTTCCGCCCGCGCTGCTCGGACGCGTGGTGACGATCCCGTACTACCCGCTCTCCGACGAAATGCTGGGCGCGATCATCCGCCTGCAGCTCTCGCGCATCGAGAAGCGGCTGCGCGTTTCGCACAAGGTGCCGTTCCTCTACGACGACGAGGTGGTCAAGCTGATCGCGAGCCGCTGCACGGAGCTGGAAAGCGGCGGCCGCATGATCGATGCGATTCTGACCAACACGTTGCTGCCGCGCGTCTCCACGGAGTTCCTCACGCGCATGATGAACGGCGCCAGCGTGACGAAGGTGGAGGTGGGCGCGCGCGACGGCGAGTTCGTCTATACGTTTGATTAAGCAGCGCGCGATCCTGCGCGACCCGGCGCGCGCAAGAGTGCAAAAGAGAACAGGGGAGAACGACCATGCCACAACAGGTCAGCATGGGAGCCACGCTGCAGTGCTCGTTCGGCGCCGCGCCGTCGAGCCTCGTGGTGCTGCCCGTCAATATGGTGATGGGAGAAGGGCCGCCCGCCGCGAACATCATGGACCACATACCCATGGTCAACATCATGCCGTTCGGCGTGTGCTCGTCGCTGGCCAATCCGCAGGTGGCCGCGGCCACGTCGGCGGCCCTGGGCGTGCTCACGCCCATGCCGTGCATCCCCGCAACCCTCACCCCGTGGACACCGGGCGCGCCGACCGTGCTGCTCGGCAACCAGCCCTCGCTCGACAACGTCTCGAAGTGCATGTGCAACTGGGGCGGCGTGGTGTCGATCGTGAACCCGGCCACCGTCAACACGATGATTCCCTGACATGACCTCGCAAGATACGAACCGCCACGTGACGGTCAGCTGCAAGGGCACCCAGGCGAGCCTGCTGTTCCTGCGCATGACCGGCCGCGACGAACTGGGCCGCCTGAGCGAGTACCGCGTGGACCTGCTGTGCGAGCAGAACACCGTCACGCCCAAGGACGTGCTCGGTCAGGACCTGTCGATCGCGGTCTCGTTGCCCGCGGGCGGCGAGCGGCAGTTCAACGGCATCGTGACGGTGTTTCGCATGACCTCGCCGGGCAACCAGCAGTACGGCAGCATGGCGAGCTATCAGGCCATCGTGCGGCCGAGCCTGTGGCTGCTCACGCGCGGCTCGCATTGCCGCTTCTACTACGAGAAGACGGTGCCCGAGATCGTCATGAGCGTGCTCAACGACTACAACGTGGACGTGACGAACCGCTGCACCGCGACGTATCCGAAGCGCGAGCATTGCGCGCAGTACCGCGAGACCGATTTCGACTTCGTGAGCCGGCTCATGGAGCACGAGGGCATCTACTATTACTTCGAGCACACGCGGGGCCGCCAGACCCTGGTGCTGGCCGATGCCGGCGACGTGCACGCGCCCATCCCGGGCTACCAGAGCATGCCTTATCGCGACCGCAATGCGGCCGCGCGAGAGGGCATGGAATGCGTCTATGAGTGGTTTGCGGGCGGCGAGCTGCAGACCGGTCACTACGAGACGAACGACTACGACTTCGAAAAGCCCTCGTCGAGCCTGCAGGGCGGCCTGCGTTCGCGCGCCACGCGCACGCAGCCGTACGACGCGCCGAGCTACACGATGCAGGAGCATCTCACGGGGCACACCGCGCCCGCCGACGGCGACCGCTACGCGCGCGTGGGCGTGGAGATCCGCCAGGCGCGCAACGACAGCATCGAAGGCCGCAGCACGATGCGCGGCATCTGGCCGGGCGGCTTGCTGCAGATGAGCGAGCATCCCGTGGACGACTGGAACGAAGGTTATCTGGTGGTGAGCGCGTCGTACGAGATCAATTCGGATGCCTATGTGTCGAGCCGGGCGGCATCGGCACAGAGCGCGCTGCCGTTCTTCGACTGCGAATTCAAGGCGCTGCGCAAGGACAACCAGTTCCGCGCCGAGCGGCTCACGCCCCGCGCGGTGGTGGGTGGCTTGCAGACGGCGGTGGTGGTGGGCGATGGCAGCTCGGAAATCTTTACCGACGAGTACGGCCGCATCAAGGTCCAGTTCCACTGGGAGCAGCTTTACGCAAACGACGACAGCCAGGTGACGGACCGCTGCTGGGCACGCGTCTCGCAGGGCTGGGCGGGCAAGACCTGGGGCATGTTCTTCCTGCCGCGCGTGGGGCAGGAGGTGATCGTCGAATTCATCGAAGGCGACCCCGACCATCCGCTCGTCACGGGCAGCGTCTATAACGCGAGCCTGATGCCGCCATACAAGCTGCCGGCCAATTCGGCCTTCGCCACGATCAAGAGCAACTCCACGCCCAATGCGTCGGGCAACAACGAGGTGCGCTTTCTCGACAAGGCGGGCGGCGAGCAATTGTTCTTTCATGCGCAAAAGGACCATGAAACGTGGGTGATCAACGACACGTTGATGAACGTCGGCAACGACCGTCACCTGAAGGTCACGGCCAACGAGTATGTACAGGTGAGCGGCGACCGGCACGACCACGTGAGCGGCGCGCAGAACGCCAAGGTCGACGGCACGGCCTCGCTCACGGTCGGGCAGAAGCTGCAGGAGAAGGTGGGCATGGACTACGCCATCGACGCGGGCCAGAACATTCATATCAAGGCGGGCATGAACGTGGTGATCGAGGCGGGCATGAGCATCACCCTGAAAGCGGGCGGCGCGTTCGTGGTGATCGGGCCGAGCTCGGTTGCGGTCTCGGGCATGCCGATCCAGCTCAATTCGGGGGGCTCGGCCGGCTCGGGAGCCGGCTCGTCGCCCACGTCGCCCACCGACCCGAAGGACGCTGACGATGGCACGAAGAAGGTGGAGTCGTGAGGCGATCTGCAATCCTGATGAAATGACGGGGGAGACCTGGGTAACGCGATGCAACTGACCAATCCGATCCTCACGCTGCGCGTGGCGAAGTACAACGACGAGCCGCTCGCCGAACCGATCGCCGTGCGCTTCGGGCCGGACGGCGGCACGATCGGCCGCGCCACGACCTGCACGCTCGTGCTGCCCGACCAGCAGCGCGCGATCTCGCGCGTGCATGCGCGCGTGGAATGCCGTGGCGGCGAGTATCTGCTGTGCGACCTCGGCGCCAATCCGAGCGTGCTGAACCAGCGCGCGCTGGGCGGCACGCGCGAGGCGCGGCTCGCGCATGGCGATCAGTTGATGATAGGCGCGTATTTGCTGGAGGTGGCGCTGGCAGAGGGCGCGGCGCAGGACGAGGCGCGACCGTTCGGGCACGATCCGCTCGCGGGCGTGCAGGTGCTGCGAGGTGCGCCCGAGGCTGAAGACCTGACGCTGCCCGAGAACCCGCTGGTGAACCCGTTTGCGCCGGGCGGCTATGGCCAGGCGGGCGGCACGGGTGCCGCTGCGGCCGGCGCCGGCCGGCTGGATGCGCTCGGCGCGGCGTGCCTCGGCACCGATGAGCGCGTGGTCGCTCGGCCCGGCTATGCGGGATCGGAAAGCGACCACGTTGCGCCCGAGCTGCAGGCGCTCACGCCGCCTGCGCTTACGCCTGCCGCGTCGCCTGCCTCGCTGTCTGGAGCCGGTGGCATTCCTGCGGACTACGATCCATTGGCCGACGCCCTGGCGCAGTGGGAGTCGGGCGGCAGCGCGGCGCCTGCGCAGGTGCCGACCACTGGTGCGGCGGCGCCCGGCGTGGCGACGCCCGGCGTAGCGACGCCCGGCGCATTTTCTCCCCACGTGGCGCCTGCCATGACGCCGGTGCCGCCGCTCATGCCGCCGCCGATGCCGGCTTCGTTGCCTGCGTTTGCCGCCATGCCTGGCGCGGCCGATCCGCTCGGCCTGGGCGCAGGCGGGCCGACGGGTTTGCCCGCGAGCTTGTTGGGCGATGCGGCACCGCATGGCGCGACGCCGTTCGACGATCTCTTTGCGCCGGCCGCGCCAGCGTCGCCAGGGTCTTTCGCGCCGCCGGCGCAGCCCGCTGCGGCGGCCCAGGCGGCACCGCGCGAGCTGCTGCCTTCCGTGACGCAAATCTTCGCGCCTGCGGCGCCATCGCAGCCCGAGCCGCCGCCTCCCGTGCAAGCGAAGGCCGAAGAGGCGCCGACGCCACCACGACAGGCCACGCCAGGCGCTGCACCGGGCATCACGCCGGCACCTGCGCCAATACCCACGCCAGCACCGGCCGCGCCCGCGCCCGCGCCGCAACCCACCGCACGCGCGGCAGCGCCTGCGGCCGCCGCGCCGGTTTCAACCGACGAGCAGGCCATGCTCGCCGCGCTGCTCGAAGGCCTGGGACTCGACGCCGGGCGCGCGCCGAACCTGCCCGCCGCGGACCTCGCGCGGCTCGTCGGCGCGATGCTGCGCGATTCGCTGCGCGGGACCATGGCGGTGTTGCGCGCGCGCTCGATGACCAAGCGCGAGGCGCGGCTCGACACCACGCTCATCGTCGAGCGCGACAACAACCCGCTCAAGTTCTTCCCCGACGTGGACAGCGCGCTCGCACAAATGCTCACCGGCCGCGCGCAGGGCTACCTGCCGCCCGCGGAGGCGGTCGCGCGCGCGTTCGTCGACATCGAATCGCACGAGCTGGCCGTGCTAGTGGGAATGCGCGCGGCGCTCTCGCACGTGCTCGCGCGGTTCGACCCGGCCACGCTCGAAGCGCAGTTGAGCGAGCAGGGCGTGCTCGACCGCGTGCTCTCGAACCGCAAGGCGAAGCTCTGGGACCGTTTCGTCGAGTTGCGTGCAGGCATCGCGCGCGAAGCGGAGGACGACTTCCAGAAGCTCTTCGGCAAGGCCTTCAACGAGGCCTACGAAGCGCAGGTGGACGCCATGCAACGCGCGCGCGAAGCGAGCAGAACGACGGGCGAGGACGCGCAGACGAAACCGAAAACGGGGCCCGCCTGACCTGAGCGCCGGCGGTCGCCTCCTCAACCATACGACGACGAGAACAACGTGTCCTGGAACAGCAAAGTCATCTGGTCGGAAGGCATGTTTCTGCAGCCGCATCATATGCAGCAGCATGACCGTTATCTGCAGGCGCAGCTCGAGACGCGCGCGGGCGGCCTGTGCCCCTATGCCTGGGGCTTCGCCGCGCTCGAGATTGACGAGCAATTGCTCAAGCTCGGCAAGCTCGCGCTGCTCTCCTGCGCGGGCGTGTTTCCCGACGGCACGCCGTTCAACCTGCCTGGTGACGACGACCTGCCCGAGCCGCTCGACATTCCCGAGGGCACGCGCAGCATGCTCGTCACGCTCGCGCTGCCGGTGCGCCGCCCCGGCGTGCCGGAAACAGGCAATGAGGAAAGCGAAGAGAATTTCGCGCGCCATCGCCGCGCCGACGCCGAAGTGCCGGACAGCAACGATCCGAACGCGAGCGCGGCGCTCGTGGAAATCGGCAAGCTGCGCGTGCGCCTCGCGCTGGAGCCCGACGTGGCGAATGCCTACGCCACGCTTGGCGTGGCGCGCGTGATCGAGCGGCAGCCCGACAACCGCGTCGTGCTCGAAGCCGACTACAGCCCGCCGTGTCTCGACTATCGCGTGGCGTCACGTTTGCGCGCCTTCGCCGATGACCTCGTGGGCCTCCTGCACCAGCGCGGCGAGGCGCTGGCCGCGCGCCTCGTGCAGCCGGGCGTGACGGGCGTGGCCGAAGTCTCCGACTTCCTGCTGCTCGAGCTGATCAACCGCGCGGAACCGCTCGCGGCGCATTTCGCCACGATGACGGGGCTGCATCCCGAAGCGCTCTATCGGATGGTGGTGCAGCTCGCGGGCGAGCTGGCCACCTTCAGCCAGAAGAACAAGCGCCCCAACGCGTATCCCGTCTACCGGCACGACCGCTTGCGCGAGACCTTCGCGCCCGTGATCGACGACTTGCGCGCGGCGCTCAGCATGGTCATGGACCCGCACGCGGTGCCCATTCCGCTCGAAGAGCGCAAGTTCGGCCTGCGCGTCGCGCTGGTGCCCGACAAGAACCTGTTCGCCTCGGCCAACTTCGTGCTGGCCGTGCGCGCGCAAATGCCGGCCGAAGCCATCCTCACCGGCTTCGCGCCGCAAGTGAAGATCGGGCCGATCGAGCGCATCCGCGACCTCGTGAATCTGCAACTGCCGGGCATCGGCTTGCGGGCGCTGCCCGTGGCGCCGCGCCAGTTGCCGTTCCATGCGGGATTCACATATTTCGAGCTCGACCGCGGCAACGAACTGTGGAAGCAGTTCGCGGCTTCGGCGGGCATGGCGTTGCACGTCGCGGGTGAGTTTCCCGGCCTCGCGATGGAATTCTGGGCGATCCGCCGATAGGCGCTTGCGTCTGGCGCAGCGGCGCCATCGATTGAGGAGGACGTGCACCGTGTCACCCGACGACCCACGCATGAGCGCCGACCCCGGCGCCACGATCCTGATCCCGACGCCGGGCGGCGCGCGTGCGCCGTTCGTGGCCGCGGCGTCGTCCGTCGCGCCGATTCCCGCCGACGCAGGCGGCCTGAATCCGCTGCTGCGCGCGGCCAATCCGCTCATCGATCTGGCCTTGCCGCTGCGCCAGCTACCCACGCACCCCGACCTGGAACAGTTGCGTACACAACTGATTCAGATGATGCGGGCCTTCGAGACGCAGGGGCGCGCGAGCGGCTACGACGACGAAAAGCTCGGCGCGTCGCGCTATTGCCTGTGCACTTTCCTCGACGAGGCGATTTCGAGCACGCCCTGGGGCGCGGGGGCATGGGCGAGCCGCAGCCTGCTCGTGACCTTCCATAACGAGGCCTCGGGCGGCGAGCGCTTCTTCCTGATTCTCCAGCGGCTCGCGCAGAACCCCGGCACGAACGTCGACGTGCTCGAACTGATGTACGTGATACTCGGTCTCGGCTTCGAAGGGCGCTACCGCCTCATCGACGGCGGCCGAACCCAGCTCGACGCGGTGCGCGAGCGGCTCGAACAGATGATCCGCGCGCAGCGCGGCGCCGTCGAGCGCGAGCTCTCGCCGCAATGGCAGCCCGTGAGCGTGGAGCGCAAGCCGCTGTTGCAACTGGTGCCGCTGTGGGTGGCGGCGGCCGTGGCGTGTGTCGTGCTGGTGGTTGCGCATCTGGTACTGAGCTTCCGGCTCAACGACGCATCGGACAGCGTGTTCCAGGCGCTGCACGCGATCCGCGTCGCGCCGCCGCCGGTGCTCGTGGCGAAGATGGAGGCCGCGCCCAAGCCCGCGCCCAAGCTCGCGCAATTCCTCGCGCCCGAGATCGCGCAGGGCCTCGTGCGCGTGACGACACAGCCCGACCGCACGATCGTCGAGGTGAATGGCGACGGCCTGTTCGCTTCGGGCAGCGCGGAGCTCACGCCCACGTATTTGCCGATCATCCAGCGCATCGGCGACGCCTTGAAGGACGTGCGCGGCAACGTCGTGGTCACGGGCCACACCGACAATCAGCGGCTCATTTCCGCGCGCTTCCCGTCCAACTGGCATCTCTCGCAGGCGCGCGCGGAGACCGTCAAGGACCTGCTGGTCGCCCGCGCCGGCACGCCCGCGCGCTTCACCGCCGAGGGGCGCGGCGATACCGAGCCCATCGCGCCGAACGACAGCGCCGCCAACCGCGCGCGTAATCGCCGCGTGGACATTGCCGTGCTCGCACCGGGAGCCACACCATGATCAAGAAGCTGGTGGACTGGCTGCGACGCACGATCGTGCTGTCGTTTCTAGGCGTGCTCGCGCTCGCGCTGATCGTCTGGATCGAGGGGCCGCTCTTCGCATGGGCGGGCAGCGCGCCGCTCGAATCGGGCACGAGCCGTTGGTTCGTGATCGCGATCCTGTTCCTGCTATGGGCGCTCTACTGGTTCGTGCGCTGGCTGCGCGTGCGCCTTGCCAACGTGAAGTTCACGCGCGTGGTGGCCGAGGGCGCGAAACAGGCGGCGCCGGGCAAGGAGCAATCGGACGCCGACGTGACCGCGCTGCGCAAGCGCTTCGAAGAGGCCATGGCGATTCTGCGCAAGTCGCGCGTGAAGGGACGCTTCGGGAGCCAGTACGTGTACCAGCTGCCGTGGTACATGTTCGTGGGCGCGCCGGGCACCGGCAAGACCACGGCGCTCACGCACTCGGGCCTGAAATTTCCGCTCTCGACGCAACTGGGCGACCAGGCGGTGGGCGGCGTGGGCGGCACGCGCAACTGCGACTGGTGGTTCACCGACGACGCGGTGCTGCTCGACACCGCCGGCCGCTTCACCACGCAGGACAGCTTCGCGGCCGCCGATCAGGCCGCGTGGGGCGGCTTCCTGCAATTGCTGCGCAAGTACCGGCCGCGCCGCCCGCTCAACGGCGTGATCGTGGCGGTCTCGGCGCAGGATCTGCTGCAGCTTTCCGACACCCAGCGCGCGTTGCAGGCCTCGGCCGTGCACGAGCGCCTGAAGGAGCTCTATGAGCGCCTCGGCACGCGCTTTCCGGTCTATGTGCTGGTGACGAAGTGCGATTTGCTGGCCGGGTTCGCCGAGTTCTTCGACGACCTGGGCCGGGACGAACGCGAGCAGGTCTGGGGCGTGACGTTCGCCTTCGACGAGGATGGCGGTGCCACTCCAGGCAATCCAGGCAGTCCGAACGACGTGCTCGCGCAGTTCCCGGCGCAGTTCGACGCGCTGGAGAAACGCTTGCAGGCGCGCGTGCTGCATCGCATGCAGCAGGAGACGGACACGCGGCGGCGCGCGCTCGTCTATGGATTCCCGCAGCAGTTCGCGGGCCTCGAAGGCGTCGTGCAGGCTTTTCTGAACGACGCGTTCAGCGCATCGCGCTACGAGAAGCCGGTGCTGTTGCGCGGCGTCTATTTCACGAGCGGCACGCAGGAAGGGCGCCCGATCGACCGTGTCATGAGCGCCGTGGCCGCGGCGCTCGGTCTGCAGCAGCAGGTCGTGCTGCCCGATGCGTCGGCGGGGCGTGCGTACTTCATCACGCGGCTCCTGCGTGACGTGATCTTTCACGAGTCCGGGGTTGCGGGCACCAACCGCCGGCTGGAGCAGCGCCGCGCGTGGCTGCAGCGCATCGCGCTCGGCGCGATCGCACTGTTCACGGTGCTCGCGCTCGGTGCGTTCTTCATCAGCTATCAGCGCAACGAAGCCTACGTGGAGCACGCGGCGCAACAGGTCGACGCGCTCAAGCAGCTAGCCCAGGCCACGCCGCCCACCGACAACCCGCTCGCGCTGCTGCCGCTCCTGAACGCCGCGCGCGACTTGCCGGGCGGCTACGCGCAGCGCAACGCGAGCGTGCCGTGGCTCTCGCGGCTCGGGCTCTACCAGGGCGACAAGCTCGGGCTCGAGGCGCAGGCGAGCTACCGCCGGCTGCTCGGGCAAACGCTGCTGCCGCTCGTGGTGCGGCGCATGGAAGAAGAGTTGCGGCGCGGCGATGCGAACAACGGCGAGTTCCAGTACGAAGTGCTGCGCGCCTACCTGATGCTCGGCGACCCGTCGCACTACGACGCCGATGCGGTGCGCCTGTGGGCCGATGTCGACTGGCAGCGCGGCCCGTTGCGCGACGCGAGCGACGCGCAGCGCAACGATATCGACGGCCATCTTGCGGCGCTGTTCGAGCCCGCGTTCTTCGACCCCTCGCTGCCGCTCGACAAGAGCCTGATCCAGCAAGCGCGCACGAACCTCGCGAAGATGCCGCTCGCGCAACGCATGTTCGACAGCGTGCGGCGCGATCTCGACGCCCAGCATCTGCCCGACTTCAGCGTGGCGGCCGCGGGCGGCCAGAACGCGGCGCTCGTGCTGGTGCGCAAGAGCGGCGCGCCGCTCACGCGCGGCGTGCCCGGCGCATTCACGCTCGCGGGCTATCGCAAGTTTCTCGCGCTGCGCGACGCCGCGGTGCTCGACGTGGCGCGCGACAACTGGGTGCTCGGCCGCGACGAGCAGGTGCTCACGCCCGCGGCCGCCAACGACCTCAAGACGGCGATGACGCAGCTTTACTACGACGAATACATCCGCCAGTGGGACGCGCTGCTCGGCGATATCGACGTGGTGCCGTTCGACGGCGTGGACAAGGGCGCGCGCGTGGCCTACGCGCTCGGCAATGCCGACTCGCCGCTGCGCGCGGTCATGGTGGCGGCGGCGCAGGAGACCACGCTCGGCAGCATCAACGAAGGCGGCACGATTGGCGCGCAGGCGGGGGCGCTCATCAACGGCAAGATCGAGGCGATGAAGAAGAAGCTGGAGAGCGCGATCGGCAACACGCCCGACGACACGGCCAACGGTGCACCTGCACAGGTCAATCCCGTCGATGCGCATTTTCAGGCGCTGCACGACCTCGTGGGCAAGCCCGGTGCGCAAGGGCCCGCGCCGCTCGACACGCAGCTCGCGGCGCTCAAGGACGCGGCCACCTACCTCCAGGCCGCCGACACCGCGCGCCGCCAGGGCCTGGCGCCGCCGCCCGGCGACGCCATCGGCAAGCTCAAGCTCGCCTCGCAGGGCGCGCCCGCGCCGCTGGCGGCGGTCGCGAACGACGTGGCGACCGGCGCCACGGCGCTGATGGCGGGCGGCGAGCGCGCGCGCCTGAATGCGCTCTGGCTCGCGAACGTCGGGCAATTGTGCAAGCAGGCGCTCGACGGGCGCTATCCGCTCGTGCGCAGCTCCACGCGCGACGCCGCGCCCGACGACTTCGGCCGCCTGCTCGCCCCGGGTGGCCTGATCGACGACTTCTTCCAGAAGAATCTGCAGAACTTCGTCGACATGTCGGGGCCCGTGTGGCGCTGGCGGCCGGGCACGGAATCGCTTGGCATTCCAGACGATGTGCTCGTGCAGTTCCAGCGCGCCGCGCAGATTCGCGATGCGCTGTTCCGCGCGGGCGGGCGCGACGTCTCGGTGCGCTTCACGGTCAAGCCGATCGCGATCGATCCGTCGATCACGCAATTCACGCTCGACGTGGATGGCACGCAATGGGTCGCCAAGCCGGGCGCGAACGAGGGCATGGGCTTCCAGTGGCCGAGCGGCAAGGGCACGGGGCAGGCGCACGTGGAATTCGCGCCGCCCGGCAACGGCGACGCGCCGCGCGCCGACGGTCCGTGGGCGCTCCTGCATCTGATGGACAAGGCGCAATTGCAGCAGATGGGCCAGCCCGACCGGTTCAAGATCGATTTCGTCTCGGATGGCCGGCACGCGCAGCTCGAGCTGGACGCGAGCAGTGTGACGAACCCGTTCCGGCGCGGCATGATCGATCAGTTCCGTTGTCCCGATCATCTATGAGCGAGACGGGGTTCTTCGGCAAGGTGCGCACGCACGGCGATTTTGTGGCGCGGCGGCTGCCGGCAGCGTTTATCGAGCCGTGGGACCGCAGCCTCCAGGCCGGCATGCTCGAAGCACGCTCGCGCTATGGCGCGCAGTGGTTGCCGCTCTACCTGAACGCGCCGGTGTGGTATTTCGCGCTGGGCGCGGCGCTGTGCGGCGAGGAGGCCTGGGTGGGCGTGCTGATGCCGGGCGTGGACCGCGTGGGCCGGTATTTCCCGTTCACGCTCGCGCGGCCGATGGCGCAGGCGCTGCTCGCGGGTTGGCTGCGCGGCGCGCAGGCGTGGTTCGATGCGGCGACAGGGCTTGCGCTGTCGACACTGGCGCCATCCTTCGATCTCGAACGCTTCGACGAGCAGGTGGCGGCGCTCGATGGATTCGGGCAGGACGACGGCGCGCCCTGGCGTTATGCTTGTGTGCCTGAGGGCGAAGAACCTGGTGTCGGGCTCGGCGAGTGCCTGGCCAGCCGCGCGGCGGTGGGCGAGAGCGTGTGGTGGAGCGAAGGATCGGACGCGGTTCCGGCAACGCTGCGCATCGCACAGGGTCTGCTCGATGGGCCGCGTTTCGCGGACCTGCTCGACGTCGCGCAGGCGCCGTGGCAGACGGCGATCGCGCTGCGCCGCGATTGAGGCTCAAACTGGCCGCGCAATAGCGAGGCCGCGCCATGGCGCAAGATTGGATTCAATGGAGAGATGACATGTTGGCTTTCACGAAGAATGTCTCGCAAGCGCGGCTGCGGCGTGTGTGGCCCGCCACGCTCGCTTGCTGCGCCGTCGCGATCGCGGGCGCGATGCAGACCCCCGCTCATGCTCAGGTGATGAAAGAGAAGGACATCACCGAGCAGTCCATCACCAATGCGCTCACGCCGAACGAGACGACCGGCGACGTGCTCACGCGTGGCTTCGTGCTGTCGAATCAGCAGCCGGGCGCGATGTCGGCGAAGGCGAAGCGGCCTGAAAAGGCCCCATCGGCGCAAATGCTGATTACTTTCGCCACGAATTCCACGGACCTCACGAGCACGGCGCGCGGCGCGCTCGACAAGGTCGCGCGTGCGTTGCAATCCGACAAGCTCTCCGCCTTCCGGTTCCGCGTGGAGGGCCATGCCGATCCGCGCGGCAATGCCGATGCGAACATGACGCTCTCGCAGCAGCGCGCCCAGGCCGTGGTCGACTATCTCACGCAGCAGGACGGCATTGCGGCGGAGCGCTTGAGCGCGGTGGGCAAGGGCTCGACCGAGCCGCTTAATACGCGCAATCCGGCGGCGCCGGAAAATCGCCGCGTGACGATCGTGACCGTGACCGACTGAACTCCGTGCCGCTCTTGCGCATGTCAAGCGGATTGCCGGGTGCGGGGTCGCGCCCGCGCATGGGTATCGCGAACGTTGCGTACGCAACGTTAGTGTGCCTGTGCGCCGGTCTCGTGACATCCCATGGGATCGCGGCCGGCACGCCGATGTCAGCGGGCGCGTTGAGCGCCCAGCTCGCCGACGCGTTCGCGCCGCATCCCGCAGTCGTGCACTTGCCGCTCGCGCAGCTTGCTGGCGCATTGCCGCTGGGCCCCACGCTGAGGCTCTACGCGATCACGGACCAGCCCGGCCTGTACGTGATGCACGCGCCGAGCCTCGCGGCGCAGGGCGCGATGTTCTCGCGTGTCGTGGCGCTGGTCGAGCGGCGCGACATGCCGCGCGACCGCGTGGTGTCGATGAGCGCCATTGTCGCGAGTGCGCGCCGCTTCGGCGAAGATCCGGCGGGCCTCACGGCGGGTAACAACTTCAGCACGGCGCGGATTGCGCAGTTCTTCGACGTGGCGCAGCGGCAGCACGTGAGCCTGACCGAAGGCGAGCGCGCGTTGCAGACGCTGCTCGCGCAATGGGGCCTCATTCGGCAGGAAGCGGGCGAGGGCGGGATGACGTGGCAGGCCGCGTCGGCGCATGATTTCCTCGTCACGATTCCGGGCACGGGAACGGGGCCCGCGGGGGAGGTGATCGACACCGAGGTGCGCGCGGCCATCCTGAGCCATGAGCTCGGGCACTGGCGCTACTTCTCCGACCCCGCCTATGCCGAGGCCTGCCGCACATTCTGGTGGCATCAGTTGACCTACACGGAGCGCGAAGCGCTCACGGAAGAGCTGACGAGCATGGGCTACGACCCGTCGGACCGCATCGTGATCGACGAGTTGCAGGCCTATCTGCTGCACACGCCCGCGCGCTTCATGCCGCTCGCCGATGTGCCGGGCGCGGGCGGGGTGGATATCGCGCGCGTGAAGCGGGGGCTGGAACTGAGCGTGCGCAATGTGGGGAAAAACGCGGGACAATAGCGCTTTTGCTTACCGCCGTCACGCCAGCATGCAGAACGACTCAAACGACAAAGTCCCTCACGATAGCGCTGCTTCCACGTCCGACGATCACGCCGAACCGGTGCCCGGCGCGAGCGCCGCGCCCGAGCTGCCCGGCCGCGCGAACTACACGCAGTTCGCGCAGCGTTACGCGCAAATCGCGCCGGAAAAGCCGCACAACGCGCTCTACGAGCGCCCAGCCACTGCCGCGCTGCTCGGTGAGGTGGCGGGGCTCAGCGTGCTCGATGCGGGTTGTGGGCCCGGCATCGTCAGCACCGAGCTGGCGCGCGCGGGGGCGCGCGTGCATGCATTCGACGTGACGCCCGCGATGGTCGAGCTGGCGAAGTCGCGTTGCGCGGGCCTGCCGGTGGAGGTGACGCAAGGCGATCTGGGCCAGCCGCTCGCGTGGCTCGCCGACGCCCAGTTCGACCGTATCGTCTGCTCGCTCGCGCTCGACTATGTGGAGCACCTCACGCCCACCTTCGCCGAGTTCCGGCGCGTGGCCCGGCCCGGCGCGCTGCTGGTGTTCTCGATGGCGCATCCCATGCGCGACTGGATCGATACGCGCACGCGCGGCGGCCGCTCGTACTTCGAGACCACGCGCTTTGGCCTGCACTGGGGCGGCTTCGGCGAGCCCAAGCCCTACGTGGAGGCGTACCGCCGGCCGCTTGCCGATATCGTCAATGCGCTCACCGCGAACGGCTGGGTGATCGAGCAGCTGGTCGAACCGCTGCCGCAGCCCGAGATGAAGGCGGTCGCGCCCAGGCTCCATGCGGAGCTGGCGCTCGCGCCGGCGTTTCTCTGCGTGAGGGCGCGTCGCGCGTAGGGCGCGGCCTGGCAGTGGCGGGCCGCACGGTCTGAAACGCTCCGCCAGTCGCGGGCCGCCCGGGGCGCCCGGCCCGAAATGCTTTGCCAGTGGCGCTCCGCCCGGAGCGCGCGGCTTCGTTCATCGGTGCCCGGCCGCCGAAAGCGATTCTTCGAGCGCGGCCACGCCGGCAGGCAGATCCACGTCCGCGCCCAGGTCGCACATCGTGCGCCCGAGCGCGTGCACGGTGCGAAACAAATGGTGCTCGCGGCATTGCTCGCCCATCTGCCCGATGCGCACGATGGGGAGTCCGAACGATCCGGCAATCTCCACCTGGTACTGCCGCGAAATATGGTTGCATACGTCACGCGGCGTGACGCTCGCGGGCAACGCGATGCCGACCACCGAGTTCAGACGGCACGCTTCGGGCGTGTAGAGCTCGAGGCCGAGGGCCATCACGCCGCTCTGCAGCGCGAGCGAGCAGCGCTGATGCCGCGCGAAGCGCTTTTCAAGCGTCTCCGTGCAGACTAGCCGCAACGCCTCGTGCAGTGCGAGCACGCCCGAGACGGGCGCGGTGTAGTGATAGCCCGCGTTGTGCCAGAAGTTCTCGGCGAGGATGGCGTCGAGGCACCAATGCGTGTTTGGTACGGTGCGCTCGCGCACGCGCTCCCACGCGGCATCGGAAAACGCGATCAGCGAGACGCCGGGGATCGACGAGAGCCCCTTCTGGCCGCCGGTGATCACCACGTCGATGCCCCAAGCGTCCATGTCGAGCGGCATCGTGCTCAGCGTGCAGACCGCGTCCACGACGACGAGCGCGCCCACGGTCTTCGCGACACGCACGATGTCCTGCAACTGGCGGTTCCAGACCGTGTTGGACGTCTCGCCGTGCACCACGGTGACGATCTCGGGGCGCGTGCGCTCGATGGCCTGCGCGAGCGTATCGAGCGAGACGATCTCGCGGTCGGCCATCTCGAGCGTGGCGACCTCGGCGCCGACGCGCCGCGCCATCTCGGCCATCCGCGCGCTGAAGAAACCGTTCACGATGGAGAGCACGCGCGTGCCCGGCCAGGCGAGATTCGAGACCGCCATTTCCATGGCCGCCGAGCCAGGGCCGGCCACGCCGAGCACCCAGTTCGAGCGCGTCTGGAAGACGTAGCGCGCCATGGTCTTCACCTGGTCGATGACGCGCGCCATGGTGTCGCCGAGGTGATTGATGACGACCGAGTTGGCCTTCGCGACGGCGTCCGGAATGGGCACGGGGCCCGCGCCCATCATGAGCAGCGGCTCCTCGGGCAGGATGCTCGTGAGCGGATCCACGCTCGGGCAGGAGACCGGCAACGCCGCGGCGGCCGCCGCCGCCCGTTGGTGGGTCAGGGAGTCGGTGGGGCGCGTGTTGTCGGTCATGATGGGTTCCTTTGCGGTGCTGGGGAGAAATGCGCCCACGTGGGCGGCGGGGAAAAGTATAGTGTTCTTCCGGGCCGCATATAAAACCATGTACAGTTGCGCGGATTTTCTCTGAACAGTGCACAGTTGCGTGAGGGCGCGCTGCGGTGCCGGGTGCTGCGTCCTATAATCGACAGCCGGCTCCGGCTCCGGCTCCGGCCTGGCTTGGTCCGGTGTGACGCGACGTGGTCCGCGCGCGAATCGTAGCCCGCGCGCGAATGGCGTGCGCAAGGCGCCGGGCCGCATCGACACCGCTCATCGACATCATCAAGGAGACCGCAGCATGCCGCAATTCGCCGTCGACAATCCGTTCCTCGAAACGCTCGGCGTGAGCGTTACGCAATGGCGCGAGGGGTACGCGGAACTGCTCATGCCGATCGACGCCTCGAAGCTCAACCGCCAGGGCGTGCTGCAAGGCGGGGCGATCGCCACGCTGCTCGATGCGGCGGCGGGCTATGCGGGCCTGTTCGCGGAGCCCGACGCGCCCAAGCGCCATGGCTTCACGCTCTCGCTCACCACCAATTATCTCGACAAGGGGCTCGGGCAGTTCGTGCGCGCCAAGGGCTTTCTGGAGCGCGGCGGCCGCTCGATTTTCTTCGCCCGCGCGGAGGCCTGGGTGGACGACCGCCTGCTGATTGCAAGCGCGCAGGGCACCTTCAAGTATTCGAAATCGGCTTGAACCCGGCACGGCCTGGTCGTCAAAAGTTTATTCGGAATCCAGATTAATTGCCGGAAAATGAAAAACCCGCCAACCGGTAAGGTGGCGGGTTTTTTCATTTGGCGCGTGCCGGCGCTCAGCCCAGCAGCAGCGCGTCGTCGTCGAGCTTCTCGTGGCGCGTCTGCTCGAACATGCGCAGCAGGTCCGGCACATCGAGACCCCGGCGTGCGTCGCCGGACACGTCCAGCACCACCTGCCCCTGGTGCAGCATCACGGTGCGCTGGCCGTAGTCCAGCGCCTGGCGCATGCTGTGCGTGACCATCATGGTGGTGAGCTTCGCTTCCTCCACGATGCGTGCGGTCAACTCCAGCACGAACGCGGCGGTCTTTGGATCGAGCGCCGCCGTGTGCTCGTCGAGCAGCAGGATGCGCGAGGGCTGGAGCGAGGCCATCAGGAGGCTCACGGCCTGGCGCTGCCCGCCCGAGAGCAGGCCGATGCGGTCGGTCAGGCGGTTTTCCAGGCCGAGATTCAGCAGGCTCAGCTTGGCGCGGAACAGTTCGCGGTCCTGCTTTTTGAGCGCCGGGCCGAAGCCGCGGCGCTTGCCGCGCGCCATCGCGAGCGCCATGTTCTCTTCGATCGTGAGCGCCTCGCAGGTGCCCGCCATCGGGTCCTGAAACACACGCGCGACGAGATGCGCGCGGTCCCATGCCTGCTTCTTCGTGACGTCGTTGCCGTCGATGGTGATCTTGCCGCTATCCACCATCTGGTCGCCGCTGATGGCGTTCAGGAAGGTGGACTTGCCCGCGCCGTTCGAGCCGATCACGGCCACGAACTGGCCCGTGGGAATCTCGAGCGTGAGCCCGCGTAGCGCGCGTGTTTCGATCGGCGTGCCGGGGTTGAAAGTCAGTTTGAGGTCTTGTGCGCTGAGCATCGCTTAGGCCCTCCCGTTCTTGCGGGCGAAAAGTTTCTTGCGCGTGGCGGGCAGCACGAGCGCGATCGTCACGAGCACGGCAGTGACCAGATTCAGGTCCTGCGCCTTGAGGCCGATGAAGTCGCTATTGAGCGCGAGCGCGATGAAGAAGCGGTAGAGAATCGCGCCGAGCACGGCCGCGAGCGTCGTGAGCACGAGGCGGCGTGCGGGCAGAATGCTTTCGCCGATGATGACCGCGGCCAGCCCGATCACGATGGTGCCGATGCCCATCGAGATGTCCGAGCCGCCTTGCGTCTGCGCGAAGAGCGAGCCCGCGAGCGCCACGAGCGCGTTGGAGAGCGCCATGCCGGCGAGCGTCGCGCGGCCCGTGGCGATGCCCTGGGCGCGCGCCATGCGCGGGTTGGCGCCCGTCGCGCGCAGCGCGAGGCCGTATTGCGAGGAGAAGAACCAGTCGACGCCGAACTTGGCCGCGAGCACCACGACGAACAGCGCGAGGGGGCGCAGCACGTAATCGGGCAGCCACGCGGGCTGGATCATCGTGAAGACGGTGGCCTCGGAGATGAGCGGCACGTTCGGCGCGCCCATCACGCGCAGGTTGATCGAGTAGAGCGCGATCATCATGAGAATACTGGCGAGCAGGTCCATGATCTTCAGGCGCACGTTGAGCCAGCCGGTGATGAAACCTGCGAGCGCTCCGGCGATCATCGCGCAGAAGGTGGCGATAAACGGATCGTGGCCATTGGCGATCAGCGTGGCGGCTACGGCGCCGCCCAGCGGGAAGCTGCCGTCGACGGTGAGGTCGGGGAAGTTGAGGATGCGAAACGAGATCAGCACCCCGAGGGCGACGAGGCTGAAGATCAGGCCGATCTCGAGCGCGCCCAGTAGTGAGTAGAGGGACATGGGGAAATCCTGTTGCGGTCTGCGGCGCGCGGGTCGTGGTCGCTGCGCCGGATCGGTCGCCGCCGGCACGCGCAGCCTGGGTGAGGCGGCGTGCGCCGGCGGACGCGGGGGCCCGTTCTGGGCCGGTACGTTTTTTACGGCTCGACTGCGTTGTAGCGTCTTTCTTGCGTTGTGCTGTTGCGGCGTGCTTTTGAGTCGCGTTCCGGCGGCGTGTTTCCGCGGTTTCCCGGCGGTACTTCCACGCCGTTTCCGATCGGCAACGCGCCGCGCGAGGCGGGCGCATTGCCGTGACGCGACGGCCCGCGCGCTGTCACGCGGTAACGTCGCGCCTTACTTCACGACCGTCGTGGCGTCCTTGAGCAGGTCGTCGGAGAGCTTCACGCCTTGCTTCTGCGCGGCGGCCGGGTTCACGTACAGTTGCAGCTTGTTGCTGGTTTCCGATGCGATCGCGCCGGGCTTCTCGCCCTTCAGGATGCGCACGACCACCTTGCCGGTCTGATGGCCGAGGTCGCTGTAGTCGATGCCGAGCGCCGCGACGGCGCCGCGCTTCACGCTGTCCGTATCGGCGGCGACGAGCGGAATCTTCGCGTCGTCGGCTACTTTCACGAGCGCCTCGTAAGCCGAGACGACGTTGTTGTCGGTGTTCGTGTAGATCACGTCGACCTTGCCGATCAGGCTCTTCGCCGCCGGGCCGATGTCCACGGTGCGCGGCGCGGCCGCTTCCTTGAGCGTCATGCCCTGCTGCGCGAGCAGCGTCTTGAGCTGCTTGACGACCACGACCGAGTTCGCTTCGCCGGGGTTGTAGACCATGCCCACGTTCTTCGCGTTCGGCACCACGCGCTTGATCAGCGCGATTTGCTTGTCGAGCGGGAGCTTGTCGGACACGCCGGTCACGTTCGTGCCGCTCGGCGCCCACGTCTTCACGAGCTGCGCGGCGACCGGGTCGGTCACGCCCGAGTAGACCACGGGCACCGACTTCGTTGCGGCCACCACGGCTTGTGCCGAAGGCGTGGCGATCGCGACGATCGCGCTAGGGTTGTCGCCTACGAACTTGCGGGCGATCTGCGCGGCCGTGCCGGTGTTGCCCTGCGCGCTCTGGTATTCCCACTTGAGGTTCTTGCCGGCGTCGTAGCCGGCGGCTTTCAGCTCGTCGCGCACGCCGTCGCGAATCGCGTCCAGCGCGGGGTGCTCGACGATCGACAGCACTTCCACGGTCGCGGTCTCGGCCGCTTGTGCGGCGCCGGTGGCGAACGTGAGCGCGGCGGCGCCGGCGATCAGGCTAAGGGTGGCGGCCTTGGCGGCTTGCGTGAAGCTCTTCATTCTCTTTGATCTCCCCCGAATGGTCGGTTCTTTCGGTTCTGGACGGGTGTGGGCCGCGGGTCGCGGCAGCGCCACCGGACTTGCGCGCGGCGCTGCCCAGCACGCCGTGCGCCGCGTTGGGTGCCGATGGTGCGCATCAGGCCGGCGGCAAGGCAGCGAGCATACCATCGCCTTTCATGGGTCCGGAACGCGCCACGGGCGAGTGGTGCATGGATGCGACGGTGTCGTGGCGGCGAGCGGTAAATCGCATCGGCGATTTTTGGGAAAAATCGGTGGGATGCCGGAAGTTTTCCTGATTTCGGATTGGAAATAATGGATGAGCGCATGCCGCAAGATTCTGAGTGGATTATGCGATTTTGCGGCGGCGCATTGAAATGCAAATGTAAGTTTTGTGAATCAAATCAATGGGTTGGCGCGCTTTGCATTTAGGGTTTGTACTATTGTGGAGACGTGCCGTTCGCGATAATTTCCCGGATCGTTAAAATGTGGCGGCATCAGGATAAATATATTCGATGAGGCCCTCATGAGGTTCTGTGGAATGGGCGGTTAATAATCAAAATTTCGCATTGGAAATTAATTTTCCCGAACCTCCGCCAGACGGGCCTCCTGTCGCTGCGCTGTGACTTCGAACGCCATTCCGCACCGATTTTTCAAGGGTTTTCGGCCGCTTCCGGGTGTTTTTTGTCAATTGACATAGATCAATATATCGATCGATATCCGAAAAAACCCTCGGTTGCGGAATGGGCGGGTTTATTGATAGCATCCGCGGGTCGCTGATTTTGGCCGGACCACCTTTCCGGTTTGAAATGCAGTGAACGGGGCAGGCGGATCGCTTGCGCAATGGAGGCTGTATCCACAGTCTCTCCGAACTGAAGCCGCTACCAGGCGGCCGATACATGCCGGGCCCCGTTGCGTCTTTTGTCTTTTGGCCCGTCCTTGTTGTCCTCCCCGTCGAAGTCCTTGGGGTGCTGTTCGTGTTCGTTTGCGCAGGTCAACCCGTCTGCCCGGTTGACCCGAAAACAATCGAGGAGCTCCTGATGACGCCGTTGTCCCGCCTTAACCGCCTGACTTCCTTTTCCGTGGCCGCCGCGCTGCTTGCCTTCGGCGCCGCTGCGAACGCCGACACCGTGAAGATCGCCATTGCCGGCCCGTTCAGCGGCCCGGTTGCCCAGTATGGCGACATGGTCAAGGCGGGCGCCCTGACCGCAATCGAACAGATCAACGCCGCTGGCGGCGTGAACGGCAACAAGCTCGAAGCCGTCCTGATGGACGACTCGTGCGAGCCGAAGCAGGCCGTCGCAGTCGCGAACAAGATCGTCTCGCAGCACATCCAGTACGTGGTCGGCCACGTCTGCTCGGGCTCGACGATCCCCGCTTCGGACATCTATGAGAACGAAGGCGTGGTGATGGTCACGCCGTCGGCGACCGCGCCGCAACTCACCGAAGGCAAGAAGCGCCAGTACATCTTCCGCACCATCGGCCGCGACGACCAGCAAGGTCCGGCTGCCGCCGCCTACATCATCAACAAGGTCAAGCCGAAGAAGGTCGCGATTCTGCACGACAAGCAGTCGTACGGCCAGGGCATCGCCACCTCGGTGAAGGCCGCGCTCGACAAGGCGCATATCCCTGTCGTCGTGTTCGAAGGCATCAACGCAGGCGATTCGGACTACTCGGCAGTCGTCACCAAGCTCAAGTCGCAAGGCGTGGACTTCGTCTACTTCGGCGGCTATCACCCGGAAATGGGTCTCCTGATGCGCCAGTCGCGTGAACAGGGCGTGAAGGCCACGTTCATGGGACCGGAAGGCGTGGGCAACAAGGACGTGACCGCCATTGCCGGCCCGGCTTCGGAAGGCATGCTCGTCACGCTGCCCGCCGACTTCGCTTCGGACCCGGCCAACGCCAAGCTCGTGAAGGCCTTCGCCGACGCCAAGCGCGACCCGAACGGTCCGTTCCAGATGCCGTCGTATGCCGCGGTCGAAGTGATCGCCGACGGCATCGCGGGCGCGAAGAGCACCGACCCGACCAAGGTTGCCGCCTACCTGCACAAGAATGCCTTCAACACGCCGATCGGCAAGGTGGAGTACGACGCCCAGGGTGACCTGAAGTCGTTCCGCTTCGTCGTCTACACGTGGCACAAGGACGCCACCAAGACCGCCGCGAACTGATCCCCGCGCCGCACGCTGCGCACGCCCCGCCGACCATGGCGGGGCGTGGAGTCTGTCTCGCATCAGTTGTGCGCGCAACAAATTCAACCAGATCGGCACGGTTTCAGGGCTCTCTCATCGGCTTCACTGCCGCGGGGCTTAAGGCATGAATGATTTTCTTCCGCAGTTCACCCAGCAGCTCGTCAACGGGCTCACGCTGGGTGCGATCTATGCGCTGATCGCCATCGGCTACACGATGGTCTACGGCATCATCGGCATGATCAACTTCGCTCACGGCGAGATCTACATGATCGGCGCCTATGTGGGCCTCGTCACGCTCACGGCGATCGGCACCTCGGCGGGCTATCCGCTGCCGCTCGTGCTGGGCGCGGCGCTCATCGTCTCGGTGCTGGTCACCGGACTCTACGGTTTTGCGGTCGAGCGCGTCGCGTATCGGCCGCTGCGCGGCGGGCCGCGCCTCGTGCCGCTCATTTCCGCGATCGGCATGTCCATCTTTCTGCAGAACTACGTGCAGATCGGGCAGGGCGCGCGCGACGTGTCGGTGCCGATGCTCATCTCCGGTGCGCTCGACTTCAACATGGGCGGCAGCTTCGAAGTGACGATTCCGTATGCACGCATGCTGATCGTCGGCGTGACGCTCGTGCTGATGATCGCGCTCACGCTGTTCATCTCGCGCTCGCGCATGGGCCGCGCCTGCCGCGCCTGCGCCGAGGACATGAAAATGGCCAACCTGCTCGGCATCGACACGAACCGCGTGATCTCGTTCACGTTCGTGCTCGGCGCGATGCTCGCGGCCGTGGGCGGCGTGCTGATCGGACTCACGATCGGCAAGCTCAACCCGTATATCGGCTTCATCGCGGGCATCAAGGCGTTCACCGCAGCGGTGCTCGGCGGCATCGGCAGCATTCCGGGCGCGATGCTCGGCGGCGTGCTGCTCGGTCTCGCCGAAACCTTCGCAGCGGGCTACATGCCGGCCGAGTACAAGGACGTCGTGGCCTTCGGCCTGCTCGTGCTCGTGCTCTTGTTCCGTCCCACCGGCCTGCTCGGCAAGCCGGACGTCGAAAAGGTGTGAGGTCGAAATGAGTCAGACTGTTTCGGTTCGCATGGCCGCAGAAGGCCAGTCGTCGTCGCAGACCGTAAAGGGCGCGCTCGCCGCGGCCGTCGCGACGATCATCCTCACCGCACCCATCCTCGGCCTGCAGCTCACGCTCGACGGCTATCAGGTCGTGCTGCACCAGCACTGGCGTCCCGTGTGGATTGCCGCCGCGCTCGTGTTCGTATTCCAGCTCATCAAGCCGATGCTGGTACGCGCAACGAGTACGGTGCGCTTGCCCAGGGCGCCCACGCTCGGCGCACGCCAGCAGCGCGTAGCCATCTGGGTGCTGCTCGCGTTCGGCGCGGTGTTCCCGTTCATGGGCTCGCGCGGCGCGGTGGACGTGGCCACGCTCGCGCTCATCTACGTGATTCTCGGCCTGGGCCTCAATATCGTGGTGGGCTTCGCGGGCCTGCTCGACCTCGGCTATGTGGGCTTCTACGCGGTGGGCGGCTATACGTATGCGCTGCTCAACCAGTACTTCGGCTTCACGTTCTGGGAATGCCTGCCGCTCGCGGCGCTGGCCTCGGCCACCTTCGGCTTCGTGCTCGGCTTCCCGGTGCTGCGCCTGCGCGGCGACTATCTCGCCATCGTGACGCTCGGCTTCGGCGAGATCATCCGCCTCTTGCTCAATAACCTCACGAGCATCACGGGCGGCCCGGACGGCATCTCCAGCATTCCGAAGCCCACCGTGTTCGGCTTCGAGATGGCCCGCCACGCAAGCGTGGAAGGCGCGAAGACGTTCAACGAGCTGATCGGCATTGAATACAACGGCGAGCACATGGTGATCTTCCTGTACCTGCTCGCGCTGGTGCTGGTGGCGTTCACGCTGTTCGTCACGAGCCGTCTGCTGCGCATGCCGATGGGCCGCGCCTGGGAGGCGCTGCGCGAAGACGAGATCGCGTGCCGCTCGCTGGGTTTGAATCCCACGCGCATCAAGCTCTCGGCGTTCACGCTGGGCGCGTCGTTCGCGGGTCTCGCGGGCGCGTTCTTCGCGGCGCGCCAGGGGCTCGTCACGCCCGAGTCGTTCACCTTCATCGAGTCGGCGCTGATTCTCGCCGTGGTGGTGCTGGGCGGCATGGGCTCGCAGCTGGGCGTGGTGCTCGCGGCCATCCTGCTCACGGTGCTGCCCGAAGTCGCGCGCGGCTTTGCCGAGTACCGCATGCTGATTTTCGGCCTGGTGATGGTGCTGATGATGATGTGGCGTCCGCAGGGCCTCTTGCCCGCAAGCCGTCCGCACGTGGAGTTGCCGCAATGAGCGCACAAGCGTTGTTGAAAGTAGCGGGCCTGCAGATGCGCTTCGGCGGTCTGCTGGCCGTGGACGGCATCGACTTCGACGTGCGTCCGAACGAGGTGTTCGCGATCATCGGCCCGAACGGCGCGGGCAAGACCACGGTGTTCAACTGCGTGGGCGGCTTCTACAAGCCGAGCGCGGGCGACATCGTGCTCGACGGCCACGCCATTACCGGCCAGCCGAGCCATCAGGTCGCGCGCCGCGGCCTCGTGCGCACGTTCCAGAATATTCGTCTCTTCAAGCAGCTCACGGTGCTAGAGAACCTGATGGTCGCGCAGCACCTGAAGGTGAACCGCAACATGCTGAGCGGCCTGTTCGCGACGCCCGCGTACCGCCGCGCCGAACGCGCCGCGCTCGAGCGCGCCGCGTACTGGCTCGAGCGCGTAGGCCTGAAGCAGGTGGCCAACCGCGAGGCGGGCACGCTTTCGTACGGCCATCAGCGCCGCCTCGAAATCGCGCGCTGCATGATCACCGATCCGCGTCTCTTGATGCTCGACGAACCCGCGGCGGGTCTCAATCCGCAGGAGAAGATCGAGCTCCAGCAGATGGTGGACGGTCTGCGCAACGAGTTCGGAATCTCGGTACTCCTGATCGAGCACGACATGAGTCTCGTGATGGGCGTCTCGGACCGCATCCTCGTGATGGAGCACGGCAAGCCGATCATGATCGGCCTGCCCGACGAAGTGCGCAACGACGCGCGCGTGATCAAGGCCTATCTCGGAGAGGACTGATGCTGAAGCTGGAAAAGGTCCATACCCACTATGGCGCGGTCGAAGCGCTGGCGGGCGTGTCGATCGAAGTGAACAAGGGCGAGATCGTCACGCTGATCGGCAGCAACGGCGCCGGCAAGACCACGCTCATGATGACGGTGTGCGGCACGCCGCGCGCCTCGTCGGGGCGCGTGACGTTCGAAGGCGAGGACATCACGCGCAAGTCCACGCACGAGATCATGCGCAAGGGCATGGCGATCTCGCCGGAAGGCCGCCGCGTGTTTCCGAGCCTCACGGTGCTCGAGAATCTGCAGATGGGTGGCTTCTTCGCCTCGCAGCACGAGATCGATGCGGGCATCGAGCATGTGTTCAAGCTGTTCCCGCGTCTGAACCAGCGTGCGAAGCAGCGCGCCGGCACGATGTCGGGCGGCGAGCAGCAGATGCTCGCGATCGGCCGCGCGCTGATGAGCAAGCCGCGCCTGTTGCTGCTCGACGAGCCCACGCTCGGCCTCGCGCCACTCGTGATCGCGCAGATCTTCGACATCATCCGCGCGATCCGCGAGGAGGGCGTGACGGTGTTCCTCGTCGAGCAGAATGCGAACAAGGCGCTTCATGTGGCCGATCGCGGCTACGTGCTCGAAACGGGGCGCGTGGTGCTCGCCGATAGCGCCGAGAATCTGCTCGCGAACGACAATATCAAGCGCGCCTACCTGGGCGGTTGAGCGCTCGCGCGTGATGCGCATGGCGGCCCGCGCCGTTTCCGCTCTTCGTGCGGGGATGGCGCGGGCCGTTTTCATTCAGTCGCTGGGTGCGATGGCAAGCCGTTGCCGCGTATAGCCCGCTCGCAAAACCTGAGGACCTTCTGTAATGGATTGACGCTCGGAATGATGGAAGAAGCTATGAAAAAGGGGCGATGGCAAGAATAAAGCCGAATGGGCTTTTTTCTTATTTGCAAGATCATTTTCGCCGGACAATAAACTTTCAATTAAATTAGCAATTAATACGTTTCCATTTCTCTGTGTGACATGCGTAACGGATACTGGACAAGCGGCCCGCGCTCACGATAATTGAGCGTTTCGCGAGAACACGGTGAGACGTGGACCGTGCGCGAAGGTATCTGAGTTACCGGAGAGTCGTTGGATGTCTGAAGACTATGAAGTGCACGGTCCGCACGATCACGCGGTCGAGCACGCGGCCGCCGGCCACGGCGGCGATGGGGAGCGCGATCCGTTTCCGGGCCGCATGGCGGTGATGACCGCAATACTTGCCTCGATTGGCGCGATCCTCGCCTACCAGAGCGGCAACAGCGAAAATCTCGCGCTCTACTACAAGAACGAAGCCGCGATTCGCAAGACCGAAGCGGCGAATCAATGGGCGTATTACCAGGCGAAAGGCGAGAAGGAAAACCTCGCCGAATTGGGCGCCGCGCTTTCCGCGCTCACGCCGAACTCGACCGAAGCGCAGCGCCGCTTCGCCGCCGACGTCGATCGCTATCGCAAGCAGAAAGAGCCGATTCGCGCGCAGGCGGAGTCGCTCGAGAAGCAGGTGGCCGAGGACGACGCGCGCGCCGAGGCCCTGCTGCACGGTCACCATCGCTGGGCCCAGGCGACCACGCTGATTCAAATCTCGATCGCCCTCACGGCGATTACGCTGCTTACGCGGAGCAAGTGGCTGCTGTGGACTTCGATGGGCGTGGGCGCGGCGGGCGTGGTGCTGGGCGCATTGGCGTTCTTCGCCTGAGCGTTCCTCGTCAGGCCGTTCTTCGCCGGGCTGGGACGCTGCCGACCGTGCGCGCGGACCGTGGGTGCAGGCCGCTCGTGCGGGCGCCTCAGCCGCCGCAAACGATGGCCGTGAGCAGCAGTGGCACGACCGAGTGCACGGTGGCGTCGCTATTGGCCTCGCGCAAGCGCGAGCGGACCGATTCCGCCGGAGCGGAGACTACGACGCCATAGAGCGGCGCATCGAGCTCCTTGCCCGCGCCGCGGTGGAAGAGGGTGTCGTCGTGCGCGTAGCCGAGCACGACGTAGATGGGAAAACCGAACGCGCTCAGGCGGCTGCCGTGCGCGGGGCTGAATGCGTTGACCGAGTTGGCTTCCACCCGGCTCGGATTCGGGTCGATGGACTTTTCTTCAATCAGCGTTGAAATGAATTCATGCGGGTTCGACTTGCAGTCGAACTGTTCGTCGTGGGATTGCGCCTTCGCGACGTGCGGCACGAGAAGGGCGGCAAGCCCCGCGCAAAGCGCGCAAAGCAAGATGAAGAAAGGCGCTACGGAGATTCGTTGCTGGTTCATGGCAGTGACTTGCGTTCCGCGTGAACCCATTCGACACCGAAACGCTGTTGGTGTTCAAGAGCCGCGGCACAGAAATTGCGCAATTTTGCGCCGCACCGCACATTCGAAGTGTGACCCGCTTGGGCAGACCCGGTCGGGCAGACCTGGTCGGGCAGACCCGGCCAACAGACCTCAGGACCGCAAAAGCCGGCCGCCTCGCGCGTGCACGCGGGCGTGGCCGAGCTTGTAGCGGTCCCGCGACTGCTCTATTAGAGCATTGATTTCGCCTGGGTGAGGATCTTGTCGCAGACCTGCTTGGTGGCCGCTTCCTTCAGGCCGTTTCCGGAGAGGTCG
This sequence comes from Paraburkholderia pallida, assembly GCF_004524855.1. Taxonomy (NCBI): domain Bacteria; kingdom Pseudomonadati; phylum Pseudomonadota; class Betaproteobacteria; order Burkholderiales; family Burkholderiaceae; genus Paraburkholderia; species Paraburkholderia pallida. The sequence continues at coordinate 445,501 of NZ_CP038149.1, forward strand.
AGCTGCGAGCCATTGCCGGCCGTGAGGATGCCGTTGCTGCCCTGCGTGTAGCCGGTGTCCGTGGTGGCAGCGCCGCCGGGCAGCTTGCTGAGCAGCGAGTCTTTCACGCTGCTGGCGGAGTCGGTGTTGAGGTAGTTGTTCTTGATGCAGTACTGCAGCAGGCCCGTGACGTTGCCGAGGCTGCTCGAGGTGAGCGAGGAGCCCGAGAGCGTGCTGCCGAGGCTGCCGAGATTGCCCAGACTGCTGCCTGCACCCGAAGTCGAGCCGCTGCCACCTGCCTGGTTGAGGAGGTTGCCAAGCTGGGCTTGCGCCGCATTCCACGGCGCAAGCAGAGCGGCGGCGACACCGGTCGCGGCGATCAGGGCGCGGGCGCCGCGCAGTGCTGAAGTATGCATACACGAATCTCCTGGATAACAAGCAGTGTGATCACTGAGGCCCTCGTACTATAGACGGATTCGCCGCGCAGCCTTTGCAGAGTGGCCGCGCATGCGCGGGGCATGAAATGACGGGTGCAACCCGTTGGAGGGCTGTGTTTCATCTCTGTGTCACTTGTTGCGGGCACAACAGAGTCTCGGGGAAAGATGGACAACAACGATGTCGCCGGAGAAGAGGGCGGCCCGGATAGCCGGCATGCATAGCGAAGCGCCCGGTTGCATCGAGCGTGACGGGGTCTGGCACGAGATGCATGCACGAGGGCGCATCGAGTTGTTGGGGGAAGGAAAGCAAAGGGTTTGCGAAAGGGCGAAAAAGGCCTTGCTGGAAGGGCTTTTTCGAAGTCGTGAGGGGGTTCGCAAGCGAGTTTGCAAGTGCGAACCGGCATAATCTGGGCCACACAAAGGGTTACTTTGTTTCTAACCGTAACACTTATTACGGCCCTCCTCATCGGCTGGTCTCAGGTGGTATGCTTCCTGCACAAATTCTCCCTTGCACGAGTGAGACCACGTTCTTTGCGTCATTTCCGTGAATACACGCACTGCCAATGTGCGGCCGGAGGAGCAAATGAACATGTCATATAACCATATGGTGCAACCGAGCACGCCAACGTGGACAGCAAGATCCGCGAGCGAAGGCTCCGTCACAGCAGCCCCGGTCCGGCTGCGTGGAGAACAGCATGAATTTCGAAGAACTGAGCGATGACGAGTGGATGCTGGTGTCCTCGCTCGTATCCGATGAACCTCCTATACGGCTGAACCGCCGCGGCCGCCCGCGCGCGGAGCCGCGTGTCGTAGCGAACGCTGTGCTGTGGATCTTGACGACCGGTGAATCCTGGTCGCGTCTGCCTGCGCGCTATCCGTCCGGCCCGACCTGCCGTCGCCGCTTTGAGGAGTGGCACGTGAGCGGCACGCTCGGCGAGCTCGTCAAGCTGCTCGTGCAGCGTGGCCGCAGCTTCGTCTACGTGCCCGAGCCCGTGCAGCCTCAGGCGGCCGTGACGAGCACGCAGGCGGCGCAGTCCGTGGCTGCCGTGGCCGAGGAAGTCGTCGAAGACGACGGCTTGCCCGCGGTCTACTGGAAGAGCCCCGAGGCATGGCAGGCGCCCGCGTCGGTTGCCGACGCGCCGCTCGCCAATCCTATCGAGAGCATGACGCGTCAGCTCGTGAGTCTGGACGACAGACTCGCGCAGCCCGCGAGGTCCGCTCATGCGCATCACATGCCGCATCGTTCGCAACCGTCTCACGGTTCGGGTGCCGTGCCGCGTCCCGCCGACGCGAGCGTGAGCGTGCCCGTTGCGAGCCGTACGGTGGTGCCCGACGAGACGCTCGAGACCGACGGCGATGCGACGTGGACGAACGCCATGCCGCAAGCCGTGCAGATCGCGCACTGGCGCGGCTACGAGATCCAGCTGAGCGTGGAGCCCGCGCGCAACGACATGTATCGCGCGGCCGTGGAAATCCTCAAGGACGGCAAGCGCGTGGAGCGCTCGGGCCTCATCGGGCCGCCGTTCGGCGATGACGAAGCGGCGCGGCACTACGCGTTCGACTGGGCGCGTGAATGGATCGAGCGTGAAATGCCTGGCGGCGCAGACAGCGATACTGCTGGCGGCGTGAGCGCGTCCGCCAACGGTCAGTCCGTGGCGTTTCCGCATGCCCCCAACGCCGTCGTCACGCGCGCCATGCCCGCCGTCGCGGTGAGTGCCGCTGTGGCCAGCGCCGTTGCCACGAATGCCGCCGGCAACGTGCACAACGCGCCGTTGCAGCGCTACACCTCGAGCACCGTGCGGCGCAGTGGCGGCGAAGTACGCGATGCTTCCTCCGCAAGCAGTGCGAGCGCCGAACGCCGTCACCACATCTCGCGTTTCAGAACGCATCTGGGCTGAGAGCCGGCGCACGCCGGCGCCTGCGCCCGTCTTCCGCAGCTTCGTTTCCGTCGTAGTCGTCGCATCGCTCATCGAGCGAACGTTACTCGTCGCTGTCTTGCACACTGGCTTCGCACTTGCGGCCGTAGCGGTCGATTCTTCGAATCTCTCGAATGATCGCCGCTACAGCCGCCAGTGATGTCTCCGTCCGTTGTTCCCACTGTCTGTCTGCTGCGTTGGCGGCGGGGCGCTCTATGGCGCCCCTTTGACCGCCTTATTGCACGACGTTACTGCCGGCCGTACTGGTCGTCGAGACGCACGATGTCGTCTTCGCCGAGGTACGAACCCGACTGCACCTCGATGATCTCGAGCGGCATCTTGCCCGGATTCTCGAGGCGGTGTGACACGCCCAGCGGAATGTACGCCGATTCGTTTTCCGAAACGATGAAGCGCTCGTCGCCGCGCGTGACGAGCGCCGTGCCGCGCACGACGACCCAGTGCTCGGCGCGGTGGTGATGCATTTGCAGCGACAGGCGCGCGCCCGGTTCGACCACGATGCGCTTGACCTGGAAGCGCTCGCCGCTGTCGACGCTGTCGTAGTGGCCCCACGGGCGATGCACGAGACGATGCGCGACGGCTTCGCTGCGGCGTTGCGACTTCAGGCGCTGAACGATCTTCTTCACGTCCTGGGCGCGCGAGCGGTCGGCCACGAGCACGGCGTCGGCGGTTTCGACCACCACCAGGTTCTCCGTGCCGAGGCAGGCGATCAGGCGTCCGTCCGAGTGCGCGAAGGTATCGCTTGCGCCTTCGAACATCACCTCGCCCTGGGCCACGTTGCCCGCATCGTCCTTCGCGGCGACTTGCCAGACGGTGTCCCACGAGCCGAGATCGGTCCAGCCCGCGGAGAGCGGCACGACCACGCCGCCGGCCACCGTGGTGTCAGCCGAAAGCGGCTCCATCACGGCATAGTCGATCGAGTTGGACGGCGAGCGCGCAAATGCTTCGCTGTCCACACGGAAGAAGTCGCCGTCGGCCTTGCCGTGCTCCACGGCGGCCGCGCACGCCTCGTAGATGGCGGGCTGGAAATGGCGAATGGCCTTGAGCCACGTGCTGGCGCGCATGATGAAGATGCCGCTGTTCCACCAGTAGCGCTGCGAGGCGACGTACTGCTGCGCGAGCTCGAAATAGGGCTTTTCGACGAAGCCGTTCAACCGCCGTGCGCCGGCCTGGTCTTCGGCCGCGAGCGGCTCGCCCACGTGGATGTATCCATAGCCCGTTTCGGCACGCGTGGGCACGATGCCCATCGTCACGATCTGGCCGTTGGCCGCATGACGCACGCCGTCGGCAACGGCGGCCTGGAAGGCCGTGAGGTCCGCGAGCGCGTGGTCCGCGGGCATCACCACGAGAATGCCGTCCTCCTGCTCGGCGACCACGGACAGCGCGGCAATCGTGAGCGCCGGCGCCGTGTCGCGCGCGAGCGGCTCGAGAATGAGGCGCGCTTCCTTGCCTGCCGCGCGAACCTGGTCGGCGGTGGTGAAGCGGTGCTCCTCGTTGCACACGATCATCAGCTTGTCGGCGAGGGTGACGCGTTCGGCGAGCGCGTCGAGACGGCCTGCCGTATCCGCGAGCAACGAACGCTCGCCAACGAGGTTGATCATCTGCTTCGGGTAAGTTTCGCGCGATAGTGGCCACAGCCGCGAGCCCGCGCCGCCTGCAAGCACCACCGGGCAGACTTGCAGCGCGCTGCGCGATTCGGCGCGCGCATCAGCCACGCGTGCCGATGTCGTTGCGGAACCCGTATCCGTCATCTCATTCTCCTGAAAGGCGTTTCGGTTCTGCGATTTGTAGCATGCTTAAAATCGATATAAATAGATTCGTAAAGAAGAAAACGGAAAATATTCGAATCAAATAAAAAATAACGAATTCGTCACAATACGGAGCCAATAAAAATTCGAATAAAAATGGCGTGCCGCTTCTGAATCCATTCGACCGAGTCAAAAATTAATCGGGGTCTGGCGCCCGCGGTACGGCAAATTTTTCCGCTCCGGCGGTGCGCCGGAAGCCCTTGCAGCCACAACTTCCGGAAAACGTTGCCGAAAAAATCACACAAAAAATAGACCGTTAGCAACGAAACATTTGGAGATACTTTTTGGCGTTGCGCATTCAATTTTTATCGTGCTTTATTAGGGTTTATTCGGATGCGATTCATCAGCGCCGGGCGAGCCCGGTGCACTTTTCCCTGATTCCTGTAAGCGGCAGCCATGATGCATAGCGCGTGGCTGCAATTCTTTTTTTCTAACCCGAGGTGCCGGACATGCTGAGCGTTCTAGCCAGAATCATCGATCTTGCCGCCATCGCCGCCGGCGCCCTGGTCGCGGCGGCCCTGCACCACGGTAGATTCGCGGCGCTCTCCGATATGGAGAGCGTGGCGCTCGCCTTCAATTGCGTGCTCGCGATCTGGATGTTCCCGGCCTTCGGCATCTACCAGTCGTGGCGCGGCAAGTCGCTCTACGTGCTCGCAGCCCGCGTGTGCGCCGCGTGGATCGCGGTGGAGTGCACGGGCATTCTGCTGTCGTTCAGCGTGCACCGCGCCGATTCGCTTTCGCGCGCGTGGCTCGCCTGGTGGGTGGTTGCTTCGGTCGCGTTGCTGATCGTCTCGAAGACGCTCGTGCACATGGTGCTGCGCAGCCTGCGCCGCGAAGGCTACAACCAGAAGGCGGTGGCCGTGGTGGGGGATCATCGCTGCTCGCGCTTCCTGGTCGAGCAGATGAAGAGCCATCCCGAGGCGGGCTTTCATCCCGCGCTCGTGTTCGACGAGAACAGTGACGCCGATGGCGAGGCGCGCCTCGACGGCGTGCCCGTCGAGCGCGACCTGCAGGCCATGCTGGCCTACGTGCGCGAGCACGACGTACGCGAGCTGTGGCTCGCGCTGCCGATCACGAAGGAGCGCACGATTCATCGCATCGTGATGGCGCTGCGCAACGACTTCGTGAACATCCGCTTCATTCCGGACGTGCGCAGCCTGTCGTTCTTCAGCCAGCCCGTGGTCGATCTGCTCGGCGTGCCGGCCATCAATCTCGCGGCGTCGCCGGTCACCGATCTGCGCGTGCTGCCCAAGCGCATGTTCGACGTCGCCTTTGCCGGCGCCGTGCTGGTGGCGCTCGCGCCGCTGCTGGCGATCATTTCGCTGGCCGTGAAGCTGACCTCGCATGGGCCGGTCTTCTTCAAGCAGCGCCGCAAGGGGCTCGATGGCAACGAGTTCGAGATCTACAAGTTTCGCTCGATGAAGGTCCACGCGGAGGTGGCGGGCCAGGTCACGCAGGCGCGCCGCAACGACCCGCGCATCACGCGCGTGGGTGCCTTCCTGCGCCGCACGAGCCTCGACGAGCTGCCGCAATTCATCAACGTGCTCAAGGGCGAGATGTCGGTGGTGGGGCCGCGCCCGCACGCGCTTGCGCACGACGACATCTACAAGGATCTCGTGCGCGGCTACATGGCGCGCTATCGCATCAAGCCCGGCATTACCGGCTGGGCGCAGGTCAACGGCTACCGCGGCGAAACCGACCGCGTGGAAAAAATGCGCGACCGTGTGCGTTTCGATCTGCACTACATGCAGCACTGGAGCTTCGGTCTCGATCTGCGGATCGTGGCGATGACCATGTGGAAAGGCTTCGCAGGCCAGAACGCATATTGAGCGACCCGGGTCCGCTATGTGCGTATGCACTGCGCATTGCGCTGCGCATGACGGCGCGGCCCGGACGGACACCAACAGGCAATCACAATTGAGGTGGGCATGAATCTGACGATCATTGGCAGCGGTTATGTGGGTCTCGTAACGGGCGCGTGTCTGGCCGACATCGGCAACGACGTGTTCTGTCTCGACGTCGACCAGCGCAAAATCGACCTGCTCAATCAAGGCGTCGTGCCGATTCACGAGCCGGGCCTGCAGGAGATCATCGAGCGCAACCGGCGCGCGCGCCGGCTCACGTTCTCGACCGACGTCGAGGCGGCCGTCGCGCACGGCGACGTGCAGTTCATCGCGGTGGGCACGCCCCCCGACGAAGACGGCTCCGCCGATCTGCAATACGTGCTGGCGGCCGCGCGCAATATCGGCCGCCACATGAACGGCTTCAAGGTGATCGTCGACAAGTCGACGGTGCCGGTGGGGACCGCCGCGCTCGTGCGCGACGCGATCGCCTCTGAATTGCACAAGCGCGGCGAGGGCCATATGTTCTCGGTGGTCTCGAACCCCGAGTTCCTGAAAGAGGGCGCAGCGGTGGACGATTTCGCGCGCCCCGACCGCATCGTACTGGGCTGCGACGACGACGTGCCCGGCGAGCGTGCGCGTGAGCTGATCAAGCGCCTGTACGCGCCGTTCAACCGCAATCACGAGCGCACACTCTATATGGACGTGCATTCGGCCGAATTCACGAAGTACGCGGCCAACGCGATGCTCGCCACGCGCATCTCGTTCATGAACGAGCTCGCGAATCTCGCTGACCGCGTGGGCGCCGACATCGAGGCCGTGCGTCGCGGCATCGGCTCGGATCCGCGCATCGGCTACGACTTCCTCTATGCGGGCTGCGGCTATGGCGGCTCGTGCTTCCCGAAGGACGTCAAGGCGCTGATGCGCACTGCTGAGGATTTCGGCGAGCCGCTGCAGATCCTGCGCGCGGTGGAAGCGGTCAACGACGCCCAGAAGCAGGTGCTCGCGCAGAAGATCGTCACGCGCTTCGGCTCCGACCTCACGGGCCGAACTTTCGGCCTCTGGGGCCTCGCGTTCAAGCCCAATACCGACGACATGCGCGAAGCGCCGAGCCGCACGCTGATCGCCGAGCTGCTCGCGCGCGGCGCACGCGTGGTGGCCTACGACCCGGTTGCCATCGAAGAAGCGCAGCGCGTGCTCGCGATCGATCTGGCCAAAACGCCCGAGCAGCTCGAGCGCCTCGCCTACGTGCACGACGCCATGGAAGCCGCCAACGGCGCAGATGCGCTGTTGGTCGCCACGGAGTGGAAGGTGTTCAAGGCGCCGGACTTCGAGACGCTCAAGGAGCTGCTGAAGACGCCGATCGTGTTCGACGGGCGCAATCTCTACGATCCGCTCGCGCTGCAGGAGCTCGGCATCGAATATCACGCGGTGGGCCGCGCGAGCGCTTTGCAGGCTAGCCGCACGCGCGCTGAAGCCGCCGCGCAGACGCGCGTCCCGGCGTAGCAGCCTGCAAGCGCCTGCGTTTTACGCAAGCAGTAAGGAACCCTGAGGAGCCACTGGGCCATGTTCAAGGACGTATTGATCGTCTGCCATGCAAATGTCTGCCGCTCGCCCGCGGCGGCACAGCTGTTTCGCACGCGCTTTCGCGAGCAGGCGGGGGAGCGTGCAGGCACGTTTCACTCGGCGGGTTTGCGCGCGCTGGAAGGCGAGGACATGGACCCGGTGATGCAACGCCTGCTCACCGAGCGCGGCGTGGCGGTCGGCGAGCATCGCTCGCGCCGCCTCACGCGCCGCCTGGTGCGCAAAGCGGACCTCGTGCTCGTGACGGAGCGCCACCAGGTGCTCGCCGTCGAGCGTATCGAACCGAGCGCGTACGGCAAGGTGTACGCGCTCGGTAATTGGGAAAATTCGGATGTCGCCGATCCGCATGGCCTCGACGAGGCCGCGTATCGCGAGAGTCTGGAGTTGATGGATCGACTGGTTAAGGGATGGCTGAGCCGAATATGCCAATGAGAAAACTCAATCTGATGACTGCGCTGGCGTTGAGCGCCTTCGTAGCCGCGTGCTCCACGGCGCCCGGCAACTATCTCGACACGTCGAGCCTCAAAGAGCAGAAGAGCAACGAGCCGCAGAAGCAGTACGACGTGCATCTGATCACTCCGCAACTCGTCATGCAGCAGGCGCAGGCCGCCGCGGCCGCCCAGAACAACGAGGTGCCGCCGGGCAAGTACGCGAATAGCTCGGATTACACGTACCACATCGCGCCCCAGGACATTCTGGGCGTGACCGTGTACGACCACCCCGAGCTCTCGACGCCGCAAGGCTCGACCTTCTCGTCGGGCGGCAACACCACGCAGACCGTGGGGCAGGCGCTCACGCAGCCGTACACCAACGCGCTGCCGGGCGAGGCCGACCCATACGGGCAGACCGTGGCGAAGGACGGCACGATCTACTTCCCGTTCGTGGGCCGCGTGCAGGCCGCGGGCAAGACGCCTGGCCAGTTACGCGACCAGCTGGCTTCCGGTCTCGGGCCGTACATCAAGAACCCGCAGGTGGACGTGCGCGTGCTCTCCTACCGCAGCCAGAAAGTCCAGGTCACCGGCGACGTGAAGACGCCGGGGCCGCTCTCGATGAGCGATGTGCCGCTGACGGTCGTGGACGCCATCACGCGCTCGGGCGGCTACACCGACAACGCCGACATCAACCGCGTACACCTCACGCGCAACGGCAAGCTCTACATCATTGACGCCAACGCGATTCTCCAGGGCCACGACCAGATCCAGAACGTGGTCCTGCAGGACGGCGACATCATCAATGTGCCGGATCATTCGGACAGCCGGGTATTCATCATGGGCGAGGTGAAGACGCCGATCCAGACCAACCTGATTCGCGGCAAGCTCACCATTGCCGACGCGCTCACCACGGCCGGCGGCATTCTCGATACCGACGCGAACCCGCGCCAGATTTTCGTGATGCGCGGCATGAAGGACAACCCCACCCAGCCGGAGATCTACCGACTCGATATGACCAAGCCCGACGCGATCATGCTGTCGTCGCAATTCCAGTTGAAGCCGATGGATGTTGTGTACGTTGGCACTGCCGCTTCGGCCACCTTCAACCGTATGTTGCAAGAGATCTTGCCTTCCGTCGAGACAGCCTTCTACCTGAAGCAGCTCACGCGCTAAAAGCGTGCGGGCATTCTCTTCTCGCAACATGAATTAAAACGGGATCGAATCGTGAGTATCCAACAAGCCATCAGTCAGCCGGCCCCGGCGGCCCGCACAGAGGAAGAGGACGTCGTCCTCGGCCAGTTGCTGCGCGTCATCTTCGACGACATCGGCTGGCTCATCGCGATCGCGGCAGTCGTGGTCGGCGCAGCGGTGTTCTATTGTTTCGTGGCCAAGCCGGTTTATACGGCCGACACGCAGGTCCGCGTCGAGCAGCAGGACTACACGTCCCAGGCGCTCACGCAGACGCAGTCCGGCGCGAACGTCGCGAGCGGCCAGCAGGGCAGCCTGCCGACCGACGCCGAAATCCAGATGATCCAGAGCCGCAGCGTGCTCGAGCCGGTCGTCAAGCAGTTCAAGCTGAACTTCACGGCCGCGCCGGTCACGCTGCCCGTCATCGGCAGCTTGGCCGCGCGTCTCGCGACGCCGGGCACGCCTGCGCATCCGTGGTTCGGCTTGAAGGACTATGCGTGGGGCGGTGAAGTCCTCAACATCGACTCGATCCAGGTGGCGCCCGAGCTCGAAGGCAAGAAGCTCACGCTCACCGCACTCGACGACAACCGCTACGTGATCTCCGGGCCCGACGGCGGCCGCCTGCTCGAAGGCACGGTGGGCACGCGCGAGCAGGGCGGCGGCATCACGCTGCTCGTGAACGAGCTCAAGGCGCGTCCGGGCGAGCGCTTCAAGGTCATGCGCCTGAACGACCTCGATGCGGTCTCGGCGTTCCAGAGCGCCGTCAAGGTGCAGGAACAGGGCAAGCAGACGGGCGTGATCGACATCTCGCTCGAAGGCACCGACCCGCAAGCCGCGGCCGATATCGCCAACGCTGTTGCGCAGTCGTATCTGCGCGAGCACGTGGAAACCAAGCAAGCCGACGCGAGCAAGATGCTCGACTTCCTGCGCAGCGAGCAGCCGCGCCTGAAGGCCGACCTCGAGAACGCCGAAGCCGCGCTCACCGCCTATCAGAGCAAGTCCGGCTCGATCAACGCGAGCGACGAAGCCAAGATCTATCTGGACGGCAGCGTGCAGTACGAACAGCAGATCTCGGCGCTGCAGCTGCAGATCGCTTCGCTGCAGCAGCGCTTCGGCGACCAGCACCCGGTGCTGATCGCGGCGCGCCAGCAGCTCGCGCAACTGCAAGGTGAGCGCGCGAAGTACGACACGAAGTTCCGCGATTTGCCGGCCACCGAAGTGAAGGCCGTGCAGCTGCAGCGTGACGCGAAGGTGGCGGAAGACATCTACGTGCTGCTGCTCAACCGTATCCAGGAGCTTTCGGTCCAGCGCGTGGGCACGGGCGGCAACGTCCATATCGTCGACCCGGCGATGCGCCCGGGTGCGCCTTCTAAGCCGAAGAAGCTGCTCATCATCTCGGCGGCCGCGATGCTCGGCCTGATTCTCGGCACTGGCTTCGTGCTGATGCGCCGGAACATGTTCAAGGGCATCGTCGATCCGGACCAGATCGAGCGCACCTTCGATCTGCCCGTATACGGTCTCGTGCCGCTTTCGGCGGAGCAGAGCGTGCTCGAAAAGCGCGCTCCCGTACGCGGCGGCAACCGCCTGCGCGAAGTGCTCGCGAACGCGGCGCCCAAGGACCTCACGATCGAGAGCCTGCGTTCGCTGCGCACCTCGCTGCAGTTCAGCATCATGGATGCACGCAATCACGTAGTCGTCCTGACCGGCTCGGTGCCGGGCGTGGGCAAGAGCTTCCTTACGGCGAACCTGGCCGTGCTGCTCGCCCACTCGGGCAAGCGCGTGCTGATGATCGACGGCGACATGCGCCGTGGCGCGCTCGAGCGCTACCTCGGCGGCCCGCAGGCGAATGGTTTTTCCGAACTGCTGTCCGGCCAGATCTCGCTGGACGAGGCGATTCGCGCGACCGAAGTGGACAACCTGCACTTCATCTCGTGCGGCCGCCGTCCGCCGAATCCGTCCGAGCTCCTGATGTCGCCGCGCCTGAACCAGTATCTCGAAGGGCTTTCGAAGCGCTACGACATCCTGCTCGTGGACACGCCGCCGGTGCTGGCCGTGACCGATGCCGCCATCCTCAGCGGCCATGCGGGATCGACGTTCCTCGTGCTGCGCTCGGGCATCCATACGGATGCGGAGATCGCCGATACGCTCAAGCGTCTGCGCACCGCGGGCGTGCACGTGACGGGCGGGATCTTCAATGGCGTGCCGGCGCGCGCGCACGGCAAATACGCGTACGGCTATAGCTCCGTGCAGGAATACCTGAGCGCCTGATGCGCAGGGTAACCGCACTATGTCAGCCAAAGTCGAAAAACCGGAGAAAAGCGCGATGAAAGTGACCGTGCTCGTGCCGACGTATCGGCGTCCTGACGATCTGGCGCGCTGCCTCTCGGCGCTGCTGCGCCAGGAGCGCACGCCGGATCAGATCGTCGTGGTGGCGCGCGCCGACGACGCAGCCACGCATGCCTGTCTCGCGGAGCACGTGACGCCTCGCGTGCTCAACGTGGAGGTGGCGACCGTGGAAGAGCCGGGGCAGGTGGCCGCGCTCAACCGCGGCCTCGAGGCCGCGACGGGCGACGTGATCGCCATCACCGACGACGATGCCGCGCCGCATGCCGACTGGGTCGCGCGCATCGCCGCGCACTTCGAGTCCGACGACAAGCTCGGCGCGCTCGGCGGCCGCGACTGGGTCCACGAAGAAGGTCGCGTGCTCGACGGTGAGCGCACGCTCGTGGGGCGTGTGCAGCGCTCGGGCCGCATCGTCGGCAATCACCACCTGGGCGTGGGCGAAGCGCGCGAGGTCGACCTGCTCAAGGGCGCGAACATGAGCTACCGGCGCGCCGCGATCGGCGAGCTGCGCTTCGACCGGCGCCTGCGCGGCACGGGTGCGCAGACGCACAACGACATGGCGTTCAGCATGAGCGTGAAGCACGCGGGCTGGAAGCTCGTGTACGACCCGCGCGTGGCCGTCGACCATTTCCCCGCGGCGCGTCCCGGCGAGGATCCGCGCAATGCGCAGACGCTCGCCTCGATCCGCAATGCCGCCTACAACTTCCACCTGATCCTGCGCGGTCATCTTTCGCCGCTGCATCGCGAAATGGCCTGGTGGTGGTGGGCACTCATCGGCACCCGCGTCTACCCGGGCCTGGTGCACACGGGCCTGAGCGCAGTGCGCGCGGGCTCGCCTTCCGTCGCGTTCGCGCGCTGGCGCGCGGTGCGCGGCGGCGCGCGCGAGGCGCGCCGCGCAATCGCCTGAGCTGCGAGCGCCTCGCGCGTTGCGAGGCAGCTCCAGCCGGATCAGGCCATACCAGGCCGGCTCAATTCGCGCCGGCGCCTCACGCGCATTTTGCAATCGATTCAACGGAGGACCTTGAATGAGCGGTACGCAAGTCCACGTCCACCTCTTCTATGGTGCCGACCCGCGCCGTTACCGCAAGGGTGAGAACATCGGCTCCCTGTACGGTTACCATCACGCGGAGTCGGCGGAGTTCGCGCTCAACTACGCGCAGGACACGAGCGAAAGCACGCCGGTGCGCTTCGCGCGCCGCGCGCTGAAGGCCGCGCTTGGCTTCGATTTCATTCACGCGTGGCGCAACCGCCGCGCGATTCTCGATTCGGACGTGATCTGGACGCACACGGAGCAGGAGCACCTGGCCGTGGCGTTAGTTCTGCTCATGAATGCGAAGAAGGGCGGCGCGCGCCCGCTGCTGCTCGCGCAAAGCGTGTGGCTGCTCGACCGCTGGCCCGGCTACGGCGCGCTGCGCCGCGCGTTCTACCGCCGTTTGCTCGCGCGCGCCGACTTGCTGACCACGCTCGCGAGCGAGAATGCGGCCCTGTGCGGCGACTTTTTCGGCCGCCAGGCGCGCCACGTGCTCTACGGCCTGAACACCCACGATTTCCCGCTGTGTCCGCCGTCGCACTGGAAGCCGAACACGCCCGTGCGCGTGGCCGGCATCGGCAACGACCGCGACCGCGACTGGACCACGCTCGTGGGCGCGCTCGGCAACGACGCGCGCTATCAGGTGCGCATCGCCACGCGCCGGCGCATGCCGGCATCGGCGTGCGCGTCGAACGTGGAGATCGTGCGCGTGTCGGGTATCCAGCAGCAGCATGCGCTTTATGAATGGGCCGATATCATCGTCGTGCCGCTGCGCCCCAATACGCACGCGTCCGGTATCACCGTGATGCTCGAAGCGGCGGCGCTCGGCAAGCCTATGATCGTGACGAAGGTGGGCGCGCTCGAAGACTACTTCGACGAAAAGGCCGCGTACTATGTCGAGCCGTTCAATACGCAGCAGTTGCGCGACGCCGTGAATGCGCTCGTCGACGACCCCGCGCGCGCGCTCGCCCAGGCGCGCGAGGCCTGCGAGCAACTGACCACGCGCGATCTCACGACCGAGAACTTCGCGCGCCAGCACGCGCAGCTCACGCGCGAGATGATGCGCGAGCGCGATCCGCGCGTGGCGCAGCCTGCCAGTGCGGGCGTGGCGGCAGGCGTGCGGGCTTCGGGGCAGACTTCAAGCCAAGCACCCGGCGGGATGTGATCATGCGAATTCCATCCACTATTCCGGCTTCGCCACCGCCGCCGCCGCGGCCTTCCCGGCCCATCAACGTGCGCGCCGCGCCCGCGGGCGCGCCTGCGCCGGCGGCGGCGAGGCGCAAGGGCCTGCGCAGCGTGCTCGGCCGCGATACGCTGCCGGTGATCGCGCTGTGGACCTTCACGACGTTGCTGATCATTGCGCATCAGGGCACGGTGCTCACGCTCGCGTTTCCCGCGCTTGCCATCGCCGTGGGCTTTTGGCTCTACTTCGTGAATCCGGTCCGCTATATCGGCTTCATGTGGTGGCTGTGGTTCCTGAGCCCCGAAGTGCGCCGTCTCGCCGACTTCGGCAAGGGCGGCTTCACGCCCACGAGCCTGATTCAGGTTGCGCCGCTCGCGGTCACGATGATCAGCGGGCTTTCGCTGCTGCGCTATTACCCGATGCTCGCGCAGCGCCGCGGGCTGCCAATCCTGCTCGCGCTCTTCGGCATTGGCTATGGCTTCGTCGTGGGCGTGGTGGCGAGCGGTCCCGCCGCGGCCGTCTACGACCTTGCGAACTGGATCTATCCGTTCCTGATCGGCTTTCACATCATGGTGCTCACGCGTCAGTATCCCGAGTGCCGCGACACCATCGTGAACACCTTCATCTACGGCATGCTCGTGATGGGCGCCTACGGTCTCGTGCAGTTCTTCATCATGCCGCCGTGGGATGCCATGTGGATGATCGGCTCCGACATGAATTCGCAGGGCGACCCGGTGCCGCTCGGCGTGCGTGTGTTCAGCACGATGAACTCCTCGGGCCCGTTCGCGTTCGCGATGATGGGCGCGATGGTGCTGGTGATGGCCGCGAAGCACCGCGTGCGCTGGATCGCGGCGGCGTTCGGCTTCTTCTCGTTCGCACTCTCGCTGGTGCGCTCGACCTGGGGCGGCTGGGCGATCGCCATGGTGATCCAGCTGATGAAGTCGAGCAACAAGGTGCGCATTCGCATCATCGTGAGCGCGCTTGTGCTCGCGGGCGTGTGCGTGCCGCTGCTCACCTTCGGCCCGGTGGCCGACCGCATGCAGCAGCGCCTGAATACGCTCGTGAACCTGAAAGACGACCAGAGCTACGAGGCGCGTAACCAGTTTTATGCCGACTTCGCGAAGAAGGCCTTCACCGACGTGACGGGCGAGGGCCTGGGCGCCACCGGCGCATCGACGAAGCTTTCGAACAACAACGGCCAGCTCGGCCAATACGGCAGCTTCGACAGCGGCGTGATGAACATTCCGTTCGTGCTCGGCTGGCCCGGCACGCTGATGTACATGTCCGGCGTGCTGTGGCTCATCGCGCGCGCGGTGCGCATCTCGCTCGCCATGCCCGACGACCGCTACGTGTGCGCGTGCCTGAGCCTCACGGTGTCGATCTTCGCGATGCTCGTGTTCACCAACTCGCTGGTTGGCACGGGCGGTCTGCTGCTGTTTTCGAGTGTGTTTTCCATTCTCAGCGCGGGACACTGGAGCAAGCAGACTCGCCTCCAGGCCCGGAACAGGGGGGTTTCCGATTGAGAGTCGCAATCGTCACGCACGTGGTGCGCCACAACGACGGCCAGGGGCGCGTCAATCATGAAATCGCGCGCGCGGCGCTCGAAGAAGGATTCGAGGTCACGCTGGTGGCCTCGCATGTCGCGCCGGAGCTGCTTGCGCATCCGAAAGTGAAGTGGGTGCCGGTGCAGCCTTCGCGCTTGTGGCCGACTAACCTGCTGCGCCAGCAGGTGTTCGCGCTCAAGAGCGCGCTGTGGCTGCGCCGCCATAAGCGCGAATACGACGTGCTGCATGTGAACGGGTTCATCACGTGGGCCCATGCTGATGTCAACACCGCGCACTTCGTGCACGGCGGCTGGGGGCGCAGCAAGTACTACCCGTTCGGGCTCACGGGTGGCGTATGGTCGGCGTACCAGTACATCTATACGCGCGCGAACGCGGTGCTCGAGCGCTGGGCCTACCGGCGCTCGCGCGTGATCGCGGCCGTTTCGCGCAAGGTGGCCGACGAGATCGTCGCATCGGGCGGCAACCCCGTTGAACGGCTCGACGTGATCTACAACGGCGTGGACACGCGCGCGTTCGCCTCGGCCAGTGCCGATCGCGCGAAGTTCGAACTGCCCGGCGACAAATTCCTGCTGTTTTTCGTGGGCGATCTGCGCACGCCGCGCAAGAACCTGGGCACGGTCCTGCATGCGCTCAAGCAATTGCCCGAGCGTGTGCATCTGGCGGTGGCGGGCTATCTGCCCGGCAGCCCGTACCCGGAAATGGCGCGGGAGCTGGGCATTGCCTCGCGCGTGCACTTTCTCGGCCTCGTGCGCGAGATGCCGATTCTGATGCGCAGCGTGGACGCCTACGTTTTTCCTTCGCGCTACGAAGCAATGAGCCTATCGCTGCTGGAGGCGCTTGCCGCGGGCCTGCCCGTGGTGACGGCGCAGACGGCGGGCGGGGCGGAGGTCATCACGCCCGATTGCGGGATTGTGCTGGACGACCCGGACGACGTGCCGGCGCTCGCCGGAGCGATCCTGCAACTCGCCGACGATACGCCGCGCCGCCTCGCGATGGGCGAGGCCGCCGCGCAACTGGCCGGAGAATTCGGCTGGGCGCGCATGGCCGCGCAATATATCGCGCTGTATCGCCACCTGGCTGGCGACGCGGGCGCAACCGTGCGCAGCGAATCGCGGGACGAACCGCGCAGAACGGAACACAACTTCGCGGCGCAGCCGCTGCCAGGCGCTCAGACGCTGCGGCGCGCAGAGACTCCCTGAAATTCCCTGAAACTCATATCGGCCAGCAATTTGCCGTCAATTGACGGGCACATGGGCATAACAAGGATACGAGAGATGACAAAACATTCCATCCATTCGCTACAGATCGGCATGCACTGGTTTCCGGAGCGTGCGGGCGGGCTCGACCGCATGTATTACTCGCTCGTGGGGGCGCTGCCCGGCGCGGGCGTGCACGTGCGCGGTGTGGTGGCCGGCTCGCCCAAAGTGGCCGAAGACAGCGGCGGTGCGATTCAGGGCTTCGGTTCGGCGGCGCGTGCCTTGCCGTTTCGACTCATGGATGCGCGTCGCGCGTTGCGTCGAGAGATTCAGCGCCATCGTCCTGACGTGATTTCTTCGCACTTTGCGCTCTATACGTTTCCTGGGCTCGATGTCACGCGGGGCATTCCGCAGGTGTCGCATTTTCAGGGGCCCTGGGCCGATGAGAGCTTTGTCGAAGGGGCGGCTACGTTGAGCCAGCGGATCAAGCATTCGCTCGAGCAGTCGGTGTATGAACGCTCGTCGAGGCTCATCGTTTTGTCGAAGGCTTTTGGCGATATTCTTACGAAGCGTTATTCGATTTCGCCCGAGCGTGTGCGTATCGTGCCGGGTTGCGTGGATACCGCGCATTTCGATCCGGCTTGCACGCGGGCAGAGGCGCGGCTGAGACTGCAATTGCCGCAGAATCGTCCGATTGTGTTGGCTGTGCGGCGGCTTGTGCGGCGTATGGGACTGGAAGACCTGATTGATGCGATGAAGGTGGTGAAGCAGCGTCACCCGGATGTGTTGCTGCTGATTGCCGGGCGCGGGCGGCTCGAAGCCGAGTTGAATCAGCGGATCGATGCGGCTGGGTTGACCGATAACGTCAAGCTGTTGGGGTTTGTGCCCGATGCGCATTTGCCTTCGCTTTATCGGGCTGCGACGTTGAGTGTCGTGCCTACCGTGGCGCTGGAGGGGTTTGGGCTCATTACCGTCGAGTCGCTTTCGGCAGGGACGCCGGTGCTGGTTACACCGGTGGGTGGGTTGCCTGAGGCGGTGGCCGGTCTATCGCAAGATCTCGTGTTGCCGGAGACTGGCGCTGCCGCGATTGCGGAGGGGATCGATGCGGCGTTTTCCGGGCGTATCAAGTTGCCCGACGAAGTGGCTTGCAAGACCTATGCGCGTGAGAATTTCGATAATGCTGTGATCGCTAAGCGCGTTGCTGATGTTTATGCGGAGGCTATCGCTGCCGCGAATGGCGTGCATTAAGGGGATAACTTGTTTTCGCGGCGGGCCGCAAGCGTCGCCCCTGTGCGGGGCGGCACCTACTTTTCTTTGCCGCGGCAAAGAAAAGTAGGCAAAAGAAAGCCGCTCAAACCGCCAGTGTGACGCAGTTCACCACTGCCCTTTTAATCGGAGCGGCTCCGGAGCGTCTGTCATCACTCGCCGTCACCCGGAGTGACTAAGGGCTCATCCATCCGGCGGCGCTACGCGCGCCGTGGGGCGTAACCAAAGCCAGTGGGATGCAGGCGTTTACGTAGGACTCCAGTGTATTCGATCAGCGCTCGCTCACGCATTCGCCAGCCAGCTCGCCCGTGCATTCACCAATCTGCACTCCCCCGAATTACCGATCAGCACTTCCGCGCATTTGCCAATCAGCACCCCAACGCATTTACCGGACAGCACCTTCGCGCATTTGCCGGGTGGCACCCCTAGCGCAATCGCTGGCCTGCCCGCCGGCTTTCCTTGCAGACCCTTCCGCCCGCGCGTAGCGCGTGGCGGGAAGGATGAGCCCCTTGTCACTAACGTTGAGTGTGCGAGAAGACGGATGCCCCGGAGCCGCTCCGATGGACAGGGCAGTGGGGGACGGCGTCACACTGGCGGTGTGAGCCGCTTTCTTTTGCCTACTTTTCTTTGCGGCTGCAAAGAAAAGTAGGTGCCGCCCCGCACAGGGGCAACGCCTGCGGCCCGCCGCGAATACAAGGAAACGCGAAAAGCGTGAAAAGCACGGCAACCGAGCAAGGTGCCCCAAGCTCAGCGGTCGAGTACCCGCTTTCTCGCCTCACCATACATCCAGCGAAGCGTCTCATCGATAGGCACACGAACCGATTCACCAACAATCGACCGCAACTTCGCATTCGAGCCCACAAGATGGCGCACTTCATTAGCGCGCACGAACCGCGAATCGACCTTCACCTCAATCTGATACCCAGCGATACGCGAAAGCATATCGAGCACCTCACCGAGCGTCCAGCCGGTGCCCGAGCAGACATTGACCGTCTCGCCACGCGGCGCCGCCGCGACAAGCCTGGCATAGGCATCCACCACATCGCGCACATCGGAGAAGTCACGACTCACCTCGGTGTTACCGAGCGAAATGGTCCGATCGCCCCGCGCATAGTGCTCAACGATCTTGGGCAGCAGAAAGTCGGTGCTCTGACCCACGCCCGTATAGTTGAACGGCCGCGCGATTACCAGCGGCAACTGCGCATTCCAGCGCTTCGCGACGTACTCCATCGCGAGCTTGCTCACCGCGTAGTCATTCGCCGGCTGCGGCGCCACGGCCTCGTCGATGACACCAGGCGTCGCATTGCCATACACGTTCGCACTGCTGGCAAGCAACACGGCACGCGGCACATGACGCTGATTCGCAAGCACATCGAGCAGATTGCGCGTGCCAACCACGTTGACGACATAGGTGCGAGCAACGTCACCGTTAGCAACGTTCGCAACCGCCGCGAGATGCACGACCACATCAGGCTGCACCGCCTCCACAGCATGTGCGAGCGCCTCGGGATCGAGCAGATCGGCCGCGAGCGCGGTGATGCCGCCCGGCACGCCATCGTCGCCAACGGATTCGCCGGCGCGCACGGTGCCCCAGACGCGGTAGCCGTCGGCTGCCAGCCGAGCGGCCATGTAGCGGCCCGTGAAGCCGCCCACACCCGTGATGAGCGCGCGCGGCGCGCGCCGCATATCGTCAGAACGTGTCATGTCGCTCGTTGCGTGTGAGGTCGGCCGTGACCATCATCTGGCAGAGTTGCTCGAGCGAGGTCTGCGGCTCCCAGCCGAGCTTGCTGCGCGCCTTGTCCGCGTCGCCGATCAGCAGATCGACTTCGGCCGGGCGGTAAAAGCGCGGGCTCACGCGCACCAGCGTGCGGCCCGTCGCAATGTCGACAGCGGTCTCGCGCTCGGCGCGGCCCGACCATTCGAGCTGGAAGCCGGCCGCCGCGAAGGCCATCGTCACGAAGTCGCGCACGGTTTCGGTGCGGCCCGTCGCGAGCACGTAGGTGTCCGGATCGTCGGCCTGCAGCATGCGCCACATGCCTTCCACGTATTCGGAGGCGTAGCCCCAGTCGCGCTTGGCGTCCATGTTGCCGAGCTCGAGCACGCTCTGCTTGCCGAGCTTGATCTTGGCGACGGCGTCGGTGATCTTGCGCGTGACGAACTCGCGGCCGCGCAGCGGCGACTCGTGATTGAAGAGAATGCCGCTGGTCGCGAAGATGTCGTAAGACTCGCGGTAGTTGACCGTGGACCAGTGCGCGAACAGCTTGGCAATGCCGTACGGGCTGCGCGGGTAGAAGGGCGTGTCCTCGCGCTGCGGCACCGCCTGCACCTTGCCGAACATTTCGGAGGTCGATGCCTGGTAGTAGCGCGTGCGAGGGTTGACGACGCGAATGCCCTCGAGCAGATTCAGCGCGCCAATGCCGGTCACTTCGGCCGTGGTCACCGGCTGATCGAAGGACACGCCCACGAAGCTTTGCGCGGCGAGGTTGTAGACCTCGCCTGCCTGCGAGCGTTCGAGCAGGCGCAGCGTCGAGCCCGCGTCGGTGAGATCGTGCTCGACGAGCTCGAGCGAGGGATGATCCGTGACGCCGAGTTCGTTCATGCGCCAGAAGTTGACCGAGCTGGTGCGCCGGTAGGTGCCGACCACCTGATAGCCCTTGTCGAGCAGCAGCTTGGTCAGATACGCGCCGTCCTGGCCGGATACGCCGGTGATGATCGCTTTGCGTCGTTCGTTCATGTGTCAGTACCTTTGAAGTAGCGAACGTGGATTCGGAACCTGTTTATCGGGTTTGAGATGCAGGACTGCGAGGTGGTGGCGCTCACGCGCGCGCGCGCGGTGGCTTCCGCGGACTGGTGCCGGCGGTTCGGCCCGCGCGTGAGGCGCTTTTCAATGAGGAACCAGCTTGCGCTCGCATAGACGAGCGTGATGGAGAGCGCGATGGCGGCGCTCACCGGGCGGCTGAAGTGGAGCGGCCACACCGCGTAGAGAATCGTGAGGTGAATCAGGTAGATCGTGTAGCTGATGGTGCCGATGTAGACCAGCACCGGGTTGCAAAGCAGGCGTTTGATGAAGCCCTTCGATTGCAGCGCGATCACGACGATCGACGTGCAGAACACAAGCGAGACGCTGTAGAGCAGGGCGTTCGAGAGCGGCGTGTTGGCGGCGCGAAAACGCGGGTAATGCAGGTGCAGCCACGCGAGCACGGCGAGCATGGCGAAGAAGAGAATCGCGGCGGGCACTTTGAACGGCTCGAGCGCGTTGCGGTCGCGCCGCACGAGCACGGCAAGCAGCGCGCCGGAGGCGAGCAGGTCCATGCGGAACGGCGTGAGGTAGTAAATGGGCCAGAACGAATCGAACCACGGCGTCGCGACGGCACGCAGCACGGGCACGATGAAAACGAGCGCCGCGGCCACGACGGCGAGCGCGCGTTCGGGCAGCAGCAGCACCACGAAGGGCCAGAAGATATAGAACTGCTCTTCGACGGCGAGCGACCAGAGGATGTTCAGGCTGTCATGACCGCTCTGGTTCAGCGCATCGCCAATATTGGTCGCAAAGAACGCGTACCACGGCCAGTAGTGCGCCCAGCCGAAGCCGAACAGCAGCGACGAGACGATCATCAGCAGGATGTACGGCGGCAGGATGCGGCGCACGCGGCGCGCGTAGAAGTAGCTGAAATACGATTGCCCGCGCGCCTTGCGCTCGAGCAGGATGCCGGTGATCAGAAAGCCGCTCAGCACGAAGAACAGGTCGACACCCATCCACAACGGCGCTTTCAGCGCGTGCTGCGCGAACACGGCGAGCACGGCGAAGGCGCGCAGGCCGTCGAGCTGGACGATGCGGTGGGAATGTTGCGGCGGGCTGGCGAGGCTGTTTACGGTCATCGGCTATCCGGTTGTTTCATGCATGCACAGGCCGGTTCATTCTAGAAAGAATTAAATGGTCAAAAAGCCGAAATATATTGGTGGGTGATTTTGAAAATGAAAGCGATTTGATTAGCCGGAATATAGGCGTCAGTATCGTGGCGATTTCGTTGCAGTTTCGTTTCGGAAATCGGGACAAGTCCGCGCCGTGGCCGCTGCGCGGGTCTTCGCGCGGCACGCGGCGATTTATTTCGCATGTGTGCCGGCAGGCGTGATGAATACTGAATTTTTTTGAATTATTTTCGCTTTTTGTGCTGCGATTTTCTTCGTGAATCTACGGCATGATCCAGACGGATTCAACCGACCGGAGGAATTGCTTTGCCGTTTCCGATTCCCGACCGCCGTATGCGCAGGACGCTGGCGCTCGCTGCACTCAGTGCGTTCGTCTGCACCTCTTCGGTTCAGACCCTCGCCGCGCCGCAACTCAATGTAACGACATCGTGGATCGGCAACACGTATGGCAACGGCCAGGGTACGTGGACTCAGATCAACATCACCGCCATCGCCGTGACGCCCGATGGCAAGGTCTACACCGACGCGCCCTGGGATGAAAGCGGCGCGGAGATCAGCGCGTATCAGAACGGCAAGGTGCTCGGCTTTGCCGGCGGCACGCATGGCTGGGGCGGATACGGCGGGAATGCCGTGGCCGTGAACCATCGCTATCTGTATGCGGCCGTGGCCGTGGGCAACGAAAGGGGCCACCTGGTCGGCCCCGGCATCTGGCCGGAGAAGGGGCGCCAGTGGTACGGCGTCACGCGCAGGCCGATTGACGAGCCCAAGCGCGCCGCGGCCTTCCAGGCCGCGCCCGATCCGCTCAATCCGCACGCGCAGCTTGCGAGCGCATTTCTCAAGGTCTCCGACGTGCCGGCTGTCGCTCATCCCGACCCTGCTGTGCACGTCGCCGATGTGGGCGGTCTCGCGGCAACCGATTCGCTGCTCTATGTGAGCAACCCGATGGCGAACCGTATCGAGGTGTACGACGCGAACTCGATGCAGCGCAGGTCGCAATTCGACGTGCACGAGCCGGGCAAGATCGCGGTGGCGGGTGATGGCTCGCTGTGGGTGGTCACGGGCAGCGTGACCGATCAAACGCCGCGCATCGCGCATTATTCGGCGGATGGCAAGCCGCTCTCCAGCGCGATCGAGCTGCCCGCCGACTCGGTGCCCGTGGATGTGGCCGTCGATCCGCAGCAGCGCGTGCTGGTGGCCGACAACGGCCCACGTCAGCAGATCCTCATCTACTCGCGCGAGGGCAGTGGTTACAAGCAGAGCGGCACGCTCGGCGAGCGTGGCGGCATCTTCTCCGGCGACGCGGGCCGGCCGGGACCCGGCCGCTTCAACGGCCTGACCGGCGTGGGGACGGACGCGAAGGGCAACATCTATGTGTCGACCAACGGTATCGGCCCGCGCCAGGGCGCGATCGGTGCGGGCCTGGGCGCCACGCTCGAAAGCTATTCGCCCGACGGCAAGCGCTTGTGGAACGTGGAAGGGCTGCTGTTCGTGGACGGCGCGTGGGTGGACCCGTCGCGGCCCAATAGCGTCTACACCGGCAACAAGCGCTTCGAGCTCGATCTTTCGAAGCCGCCGGGGCAGGACTGGAAATATGTAGGATTCCTCTCCAATCGCTTCAAGTATCCGCAGGACCCGGTGTTCAACGGCGACATGTGGCCGGGCCTGCCCACTGCGCGCGAGCTGAACGGCCACACGTTCCTCTATCTCACCGACATGTATGCGGATCACCTGAAGATCTACCGCTTCGATCCGCAGCGCGACGGCGAGACCGCCATTCCCTCGGGCTTCATCGCGGGGCGTGCGCGGCCCGTGGAGCATGTCCCGAACGCGCCGCCTGGCGGCGACTGGATCTGGCGTGACTCGAACGGCAACGGCGCGTTCGACGCCGGCGAATTCGCGAAGTATCCGGGACCGGGCCACCTGGCCGGCGGGTGGGGCTGGTGGATCGACACGCGCGGCGACATCTGGCGCGCGCGCGACAACAAGGGCATCACGCGTTTCCGCTTCGGCGGCCTCGATGCGAAGGGCAATCCGATCTACGCGTACGACAAGATGGATCAGTACGCGATGCCCGCGCCCTTTACCGAGGTGCATCGCGCGATCTACGAGCCGAAGACCGACACGCTTTACGTGGCGGGCTATACCGCCGACTCGCCACACGATCCGGGCTTCGTGAAGGAAGCGGGCCGTGTGCTCGTGCGCTACGACAAGTGGTCGAGCGGCAATCCGCAGCAGCGCTATCTGCTGCAACTGCCCTGGGACCCCAAGGCGAAGCCGCCGGTCACGCCGGCGGGCGTCACCGTGGAAGGGCAGTACCTGTTCGTGGTCGAGCCCGCAGGCAACGTCCACGTGTACGACAAGGACAGCGCGAAGGAGGTCGGCACGTTCGGCCCAGGCGCGGAAGTCGGCAATACCTCGGGCTGGGTGGACGTGCCCTTCGGCATTACCGCACACCGTCAGCCCAACGGCGAATACCTGATCTTCGTTGAAGAAGACGCACGCGGGAAAGTGATGATGTACCGCTGGAAGCCGGCTTGAGAGTCCGACTGAGGGGCTCGTTGAGGGCCCAACCGAAGGGCCGACCGAGGCCCGCATTCCCAAGCCGCGCCGCACGCTACCGGAACACACATGGATAAAGGCATACTGCGCAACGTCGCGATCAATCTGTTTGGCCTCGTGCTGCCGACCTTCGTGTCGCTGGTCACGGTGCCGCCGTACATCAAGATGCTCGGCGTCGACCGCTACGGCGTGATCGCGCTCGTGTGGACGCTGATCGGCTATTTCAGCGTGCTCGATCTCGGCATGAGCATGGCCGCGCAGAACCAGATCTCGAAGGCCTATGCGTCGAAGGACGCCGAAGCCTGCGAGCGCGTGTTCTGGAGCGCGTTCTGGCTGAACTTCATCACGGGCGCGATTGGCGGCCTCTTGATCTACTCGGGCGGCGCGCTCTATACGGCGTACTTCACGCACGTGAGCGCCGAGCTGCGCCACGAGGTCTATCTCGCGCTGCCGTGGCTCGCGGTGGCGATTCCCATTGCCAACGTCTCGTGGGTGTTCGCGGGCGCGATCAACGGCGCGGAGCGCTTCGGCATCTACAACACGAACCAGACGCTCGGCACGTTCCTGTTCCAGCTGCTGCCGCTCGGCGCCGCATGGGCGATTGCGCCGAACCTGCAGACCGTGATTGCCGCCGCCGTGCTTGCGCGCTTGCTGGCTGGCCTGCTGCTCGGGCGTGCCGCGCTGCGCGTGCTCGGCATCAAACAAATACGCGGGCCGCGCTTCGACACTTCGAAAGCGCTGTTCAATTTCGGCGGCTGGATGCTGGTTGCCAGCGTCTCCACGATGGTCGCCGATTCGCTCGACCGCATGATGCTGGGCGCGGGCCTGGGCGCGCGCTTCGTCACCTATTACACGGTGCCGCAGAACCTCGTGACGCGCCTGAACATGGTGCCCAACGCGCTCGTGCGCACGCTGTTCCCGCGCCTTTCCTCGCTGCATCGCGAGCATGCGGATGAAATCGCGGCGCAGTCGCTGCAGTTTCTCAACGCGGTCTTCACGCCGGTGGCCATTGGCGCGATCGTGGTGCTCGAGCCCTTCCTGCGTGCGTGGGTGGGCCCCGAGATCGCCGGGCACGGCGCACCGGTGGGGCGCTTCCTGATCATCGCCGTATGGCTGATCGGGCAGGCCGGCGTCACGCGCATCCTGATCCAGTCGCAGAACAATCCCGCCGCCGCGGCGCGCGTGGGCCTCGTCGAGCTGCCGCTCTACGCCGGCCTGCTGTGGCTGGGCATTTCGCGCTTCGGCCTGCCTGGCGCCGCTGCGGCGGTGCTGTTCCGCGCGCTCTTCGACTATGTCGTGCTCTTGTGGCTGTCGCGCATTCACAGCCGCACGATCGTGGTCGACATGTTCGCACACCTGAGTTTTCTCGCTGCCGCACTCGCCATTGCGTGGTGGCTGCCCGATGCGATCTATGCGATCGGCGCGGGCGTCGTGCTGGCGCTGGCCAATTGCGTGTGGTCCGTTGCGACCACGCCCATGCTGCGCGGCTACGCCCGTTCCCTTCTGTTTCGTCTGAACCTACGGAAAAGCGCATGAGTCACGAACTGATCGACGAAGTGGCGCCGTCCGAAAGCGCCGCCGCGCCCGCCCATCGGCGCGATACCCACACCCATGCCCGCGGCGAGTCCAGCGTGACCGTATTGCGGCCGCACCAGGAAACGCGCCCGCAGCACCTCGATCGACCCATGCGCGCGGCCAACCGCAAGCCGCGCGTGGCCATCGTGCACGACTGGCTCGTCACCTATGCGGGCGCCGAGCGCGTGCTCGAGCAGATCATCGACTGCTTCCCCGACGCGGATCTGTTCTCGGTGGTCGATTTCGTCGAGGACAAGGACCGCAAGTTCCTGCGCGGCAAGCGCGCGACGACCTCGTTCATCCAGCGCCTGCCGAAGGCGCGCACGAAGTACCGTGCGTATCTGCCATTCATGCCGCTCGCGATCGAGCAGCTCGACGTTTCGGGCTACGACGTAGTCATTTCGAGCTCGCATGCGGTGGCCAAGGGTGTGCTGACCGGCCCGGACCAGTTTCACATCAGCTACGTGCATTCGCCGATTCGCTACGCGTGGGATCTCCAGCATCAGTATCTGCAGGAGTCGCAGCTCACGCAGGGGCCGAAGTCGATGCTCGCGCGGCTGATCCTCCACTACATCCGCAACTGGGACGTGCGCACGGCCAACTCGGTCGACCAGTTCGTGGCGAACTCGTCGTTCATCGCGCGGCGCATTCACAAGGTTTATCAGCGCGAGGCCGAGGTGGTGTATCCGCCCGTCGACGTCGACGCGTTCGAGCTCGAGACGCAAAAGGAAGACTTCTATCTGACCGCCTCGCGGCTCGTGCCGTACAAGAAGATCGACCTCATCGTCGAGGCGTTCGCGCGCATGCCGGAGAAGCGCCTCGTCGTGATCGGCGACGGTCCCGACATGCAGAAGGTGCGCGCGAAGGCGAGCCCGAATGTCGAGGTGATGGGCTATCAGCCGTTTTCGGTGCTGCACGATCGCATGCGCCGTGCGAAGGCCTTCGTGTTCGCGGCCGAAGAGGACTTCGGCATTTCCGTCGTGGAAGCGCAGGCGTGCGGCACGCCCGTGATCGCCTACGGCAAGGGCGGTGCGCTCGAAACCGTGCGCGACTCGGGCTCGCAGCCCACGGGGCTGTTCTTCGAGGAGCAGCGTGCCGAGTCCATCATCGCGGCGGTCGAATCGTTCGAGCGCGATCCGGGGCGCTTTCGCGCCGAGGATTGCCGCGCAAACGCGGAGCGTTTTTCCGCGGCGCACTTCCGCGAGCAGTTCTTCGCGCGCGTGGCGCGGGCCGTGCCGGCCATCGCCGAGGCTGGGCTGCCGCGCGTTAGCGCGCCCAAGGCACGCGCAGGCGACGATGACGAAGGCGGACGGGCGGCGGCGCAAGACACGGCACCAGAAGCCCAGCAAGACGCGCCTCGCGTGCTGGCGATCGACCAGAGCGGCGTGCTGGGCGGTGCGGAGCTTTCCCTGCTGGAAGTGGTGAAGGGTCTGCGTGCACGCATCGAGGTGCTGCTGTTCAACGACGGGCCGTTTCGCGAGGCGCTCGACGCCGCGGGCGCGCGCGTGGACGTGCTTGACTCGGGCGCATTGCGCAACGTGCGCCGCGACGGCGGCGCCGTGCCGAAGCTCGGCGTGCTCGCGGGCATTGCCGCGCTCGTGCGCGAGACGCGCCGCCGTGCACGCGGCGCCGACGTGCTCTACGCCAATACGCAGCGCGCGATGGTGATTGGCGTGCTGGCGGGCAAGCTCGCGCGCAAGCCCGTGGTCTGGCATTTGCGCGACATCGTGAGCGACGAGCATTTCGGGCGCGTGCAGCGCGCCGTCATCAAGGGTTGCGCGAAGCTCGGCCTCGCGCACGTGATTGCGAACTCGCACGCTTCGGCGCGGGTGTTTGCCGATCTCACGAAGTTCGACGCGCGGCGCATCGACGTCGTGCACAACGGTGTGGACGAGTCGCCGTTCCGTGCGCTCGCGCGCGTGCCGCAGGCGCAACTGCGCGCGCAGATCGGCCTGCCGCAGGACGCGTTTCTGGTTGGTGCATTCAGCCGCCTCGCGCGCTGGAAGGGCCAGCACGTGCTGCTCGAAGCGCTCCTGCTCGAGCCGCGCGCGCATGCGGTGTTCGTCGGCGCACCGCTGTTCGGCGAAGATGCTTATGCGCAGGAGCTGCACGAATTCGTTGCCGCGCGCGGTCTCGCGGACCGGGTCCATTTCCTCGGCTTCCGCCACGACATTGCGGCCTGCATGCGCGCAATGGACGTGATCGCGCATACCTCCATCACGCCAGAGCCGTTCGGCCGCGTCGTGGTGGAGGGCATGCTCGCGCAGCGGCCCGTGGTGGCCTCGCGCGACGGCGGCGTGAAGGAGATCGTCGAGCACGGCAAGAACGGGCTGCTCTGCACGCCGGGCGACGCGCAGGAGCTCGCGAAGACGCTTGGCGCGCTGTGCGATGACGCGGCGCTGTGCGAGCGTCTCGCGCATAACGGGCTTGCGGTGGCGCGCGAGCGCTTCGGCAAGGAGCAATACGTGGAAGCGGTCGGGCGCGTGCTGGATGGCGTCGTGACGCGCGCGCGCTAGCGCCTCAGGGAGAAGCGAGGGGCCGTCGAATTCGGGCGGCGAGGGCGGGGCCGTGTGAGAGCGGCCCCGCTATTTTTTCGCGTGTAGCGTGAAGCGCCGCTTTTTGGCCGGGGCACGCCTGGGCGGTAAGACCCGATTGCAAAAGGGCCGCTATAGCTTTGGCTATAGCGGCCCATCTCTATGCGCAATCTAAACGTTCATCAAGCAGCCCGCTTGCGCAGGCGTGCAGCGACGTTGAGCGCCGGCAGCTCGAAGAGGCGATAGAAGACCCACGCGACCGGCAGCACGGCGAGCGTGAAGCCGAACGAAGGCCAGATCGAGGTCTGCAGGGCCGAGCGGAACAGCAGCGAGCCGAGCAGCACGAAGAGCGGCAGATGGATCAGGTAGAGCGAGTAGCTGAAGGCGCCGAGCTTCGAAAACGTCTGCATGACCACACCGCCCGTTGCGGCCGGCTGCGCGAGCGCCTTCACGAGATAGCAGGCGAAGGCGCAGGCCCAGAGCTGGAACGCGCCGTACTGGCCGAAGTGGAACGCCACGCAGCCCGCCACCGCGAAAAGCGCCGCGGCCACGTAAGCGAAACGGAAGCCTGCCGAGCCGCGCAGGCGCGCTTCCGCAATCCACGCGCCGAGCATCCATGAGAACCAGTACGACGTGAAGACAACGATCTCGTGCCGCGCGAGCGTGAGCGCCGAAATCACGTTGATGGCGGCGATGCCGGCCAGCACCGCGTTGAGTCCGACGCGGCGGCGCACGGCGAACAGCAGCGGATAAAGCAGATAGAACTGCACTTCGAGCGAGAGCGTCCACAGCGCGCCGTTGGAGCCGTAGGTCGGGCCCGCCACGCCTTGCAGCGAGAGCAGGTTGACGAGGAACGCGTGCGGCCCGATGTCGAGAATCTTGTGGCTCACGGGCGTCATCGTGAGGCTGAACGAATCGGCCACGAAGGTGAGCGCGAGCGCGGCGAGCAATACGGGGTAGATCCGCACGAAGCGGCGCAGCCAGAACTGCCCGGCATCGAGCTGGAAATCGGGGTTCTTCAAGAGACGCGCCGCGCCGCTGCGGTGAATGCAATAGCCGCTGATGACGAAAAAGATCGGCACGCCGGCGGAGCCCCATGCAATGGGCAGCGTGAGCCACGCGGCGATCGTGCCGGGGCTCGCGAGGCTCGCGTGGGCCTGATGGAAGGCACCCATGCCGATCCAGGTGACCTGGCGGCAATGGAAATACGCCACCAGCAGGGCGGCGAAGCCGCGCAGCGCATCGATCAGGTGATCGCTGGCGACGGCACCGGCGGGCCGCGCCACGGCGGCGGGCAGGGTGGTGGCGGGCGGCAGGACGGTTTCGAGTGCGGGATCGCTCATTGGGGCGTGGCGTGCGTGATGGTGGGAGGCTGCCCTGCGATCATAGGGGGCCTCATGCGAGGAAATTATGCAAAAGTTTTTCAAAAAGTATTCATGGTGCTTATTCGGCTTCACTCGGGCCGCATACGAAAAATCCATAGCCGCGCCGAAATCGAGAAATAAAACCTTGTAACGAGAAAGCGATTTATTTGTGTGATTTGAAATGCTAATTTGCTGGGGATCGCCTAAGGTCGATGGAGATTTCGATGAACATGCATTTGCTGGCCGGCATTGCCGTGCTGTTGATTCTCGTCGCGGTGTCGGCGTATCGCGAGGCGCTGCGAAACGAGCCTATCCGGCGTTCGCGCACGCAAACGAGCGGCTTGCCGCCCGCCGACGAAGTCGAGTAAACTGCGCGGTCATGCAATATCTGCCATTGCGCCGCGATTGCAAGCCAGCTTGAAATTTGCTTGCTTGACGATCGAAACCGGATCAGGAAATTCATGCCGATTATTCGGGGTGCATGGCAATCAATCAGGCAATAATTGCCGCTGGTCTGCTTGACCGTCGCATTCGGAATTTCGTCTCTTTTTTAGTGGTGGACGGACCCGACCCTTTTGAACACAAAAACTGCCCAGCAGAAAGACCCAACAGAACCCTCGGGGACGCCGGCTTGCCTTGCTGCGAGACCGTTACTCAAACGATCGAACTGGGAATGAACATCATGCTCAAAGTTACCAAAGCGGTATTTCCTGTTGCGGGCCTCGGTACGCGCTTCTTGCCCGCCACCAAGGCCAGCCCCAAGGAAATGCTGCCGATCGTCGACAAGCCGCTGATTCAGTACGCGGTGGAAGAGGCGATCGCTGCGGGAATCACCGAAATGATTTTCGTGACCGGCCGCAGCAAGCGCGCGATCGAAGATCATTTCGACAAATCGTACGAGATCGAAGCCGAGCTCGAAGCGCGCAACAAGCAGAAGCTGCTCGACCTCGTGCGCAGCATCAAGCCGAGCAACGTGGACTGCTTCTACGTGCGCCAGGCCGAAGCGCTGGGCCTCGGCCACGCTGTGATGTGCGCCGAAAAGCTCGTGGGCGGCGCGCCGTTCGCGGTCATTCTCGCCGACGACCTGCTCTATAGCCCCAAGCCGGTCATGAAGCAGCTCGTGGACACCTTCAACCACTATCACAGCTCGGTGGTGGGCGTGGAAGCGATCGCGCGCGAAAACAGCGCCTCGTATGGCATCGTGGACGGCCGTGAGTGGGAAGAGGATGTGTTCAAGCTTTCGGGCATCGTGGAAAAGCCCGCGCCGGAAGTCGCGCCGTCCAATCTCGGCGTGGTCGGCCGCTACGTGCTGATGCCCACGATCTTCAATCACCTGCGCGCGCTGAAGCCGGGCGCGGGCGGCGAGCTTCAGCTCACCGACGCGCTGCAATCGCTCCTCGCGGAAGAGCAGGTGCTCGCGTATCGCTACATGGGTACGCGCTTCGATTGCGGCAGCAAGATCGGCTATCTGAAGGCCACCGTCGAGTTCGCACTGCGCCATCCTGAAGTGAAGGACGAGTTCGAGGCCTATCTGCAGAACCACCTGCCGCAGGCACTGGCCGCAGCGGCCTGAAATTAGCGATCCTTATCGAAGCACGCTGGGCGCCCACGCGCCCGGCGTGCTTTTTCTTTTGGTGCCTGCTTGCGCGGATTTCGTAAGGCGTGTGCGTTCGGCCAGCCCCGCGCGATGCGTGATGCATCGGCAGCGTCGGCGCGAAAGTGCCGACTATGTGTGCCCGCAGGCCAGGCAGAAGGGGCAAGGGCGTCGACGACTCGCTCGGCGCGTGGAACTCGCATAATCGGTTGTGTGTCCGAATGCGAACGACTACGTGCTCATCGAGGAGATCCGGCCATGATCAGGCGTCCCGTAGCAGGCAGTGAACACCCGGTGCCCACCGGCGCGCAGTGCGTCGGTGCGTGCGATCCCACGGAACATTTCAACGTCGTCGTGATCGTGCGACGCCAGGCCGAGCCCGCGTTCCGCGAGCTGGTCGAGCGCATCGCGTCGGGCGCGCCCGGCGCGCATCCGATTTCGCGCGAGCAATACGACCAGCGCTTCGGCGCGGACGCCGCCGACATCGCGCGCGTGGAGGCGTTCGCAAAGGCGCACGGCATGGCGGTCGTGAAGGCCGACCCCGGCGCGCGCCGCGTCGTGCTCTCGGGCACCGTGCAGCAGTACAACGCCGCATTCGGCGTGGACTTGCAGCGCTTCGAGCACCAGGTTGGCAAGCTCAAGCAGCACTTTCGCCAGCCTACGGGCCCCGTGCATCTGCCCGACGACCTGCACGGGATCGTCACCGCGGTTGTCGGCCTCGACAGCCGCGCAAAGGCGCAGGCGCATTTCCGCATCGATTCGACGGCGCTCGCGACAACCCCGGCGAAAAGCCCGCCGGTTGTCGTTGCCACGGGCTCCGGCGGGGCCGTGCACGCGCCGATCCGCGCCGCGCGCGCGGTGAGCCGTTCATTCACGCCGCTGCAACTCGCCGGGCTCTACGATTTTCCGGCCGGCGACGGTACGGGCCAATGCATCGCGCTGATCGAAATGGGCGGCGGCTACGCCCAGTCGGACCTCGATGCCTATTTCAGCGCGCTCGGCGTCTCGCCGCCGCGTGTGGAGGCCGTCTCGGTCGATCAGGCAACCAACGCGCCGAACGGCGACCCCAGTGGACCCGATGGCGAAGTCACGCTCGACGTGGAGATCGCCGGCGCACTCGCGCCCGGGGCGCTGATCGCCGTCTACTTCGCGCCGAACAGCGAAGCCGGTTTCGTCGATGCCGTGAGCGCGGCGCTGCACGACAGCCAGCGCAAGCCATCGGTCATTTCGATCAGCTGGGGCGCGCCCGAATCGGTGTGGTCGCAGCAGACGCTGGGCGCGCTCAACGACGCGCTGCAGACCGCCGTGGCGCTGGGCGTGACGGTGTGCTGCGCGGCGGGCGACAGCGGCTCGTCGGACGGCGTGGGCGATGGCGCCGACCATGTCGACTTCCCCGCGTCCAGTCCCTATGCGCTCGGCTGCGGCGGCACGCAGCTCAGCGCGGCGAACGGCCAGATCACGCGTGAGACGGTGTGGAGCAGCGGCGAGAACGGCGCGACCGGCGGCGGCGTGAGCGCGACGTTCGCGCTGCCCGCGTGGCAGGAGGGTTTGAAGGTCGCACACAGCAGCGGCGCAGCGGTTGCGCTCGCGCAGCGCGGCGTGCCCGACGTGGCCGCCGACGCCGACCCGTCGACGGGCTACGAGGTGCATATCGGCGGGACGGATACCGTGGTGGGCGGCACGAGCGCCGTCGCGCCGCTGTGGGCCGCGCTGATCGCGCGCATCAACGCGACGAGCGGCAAGGCGGCGGGCTTCGTCAACGCGAAGCTCTATGCGCAGCCCGGTGCGTTCAACGACATCACGAGCGGCAACAACGGCGACTACGCGGCCGCGCCCGGCTGGGACGCCTGCACGGGGCTCGGCACGCCCGTGGGCACCAAAGTGGCAGCCGCGCTTGGCTCGGCGTAGCATCGGGGACGAGCGCGCCGCGTGATGGAATGCGGCGCGCATGCAAAAGTTTTCCTGGTTTCCAAAGCGAAACCGCGTTCCGGGCGATCGATAGACCACGGCGTACCACGAGCAAGGAGACAAGATGAACGAAGAGGCTCAGACCAACGAAGGCACCGCAGCGGCGAGCGGCAACGGCAAGCACCGCAGCCCGAACGACCAGCCGTGCTTCGATCCCACCGCTTACGGCAACGGTCCCGACGATTTCGTGACCGACATGACTGAGAACGCCGCCATCACGCATCACGCGATCCAGATCGGCAGCGAGGTCATTGCCTATACGGCGACCGCGGGCCATCTCGTCACTGTCGACCCGAGCAGCTCGCAGCCCAACGCCAAGATCTTCTACGTGGCGTTCACGAAGGACGGCGTGCAGGCCCAGGACCGGCCCGTCACGTTCTTCTATAACGGCGGCCCGGGCTCCTCCTCGGTGTTCGTGCTGCTCGGCTCGTTCGCGCCCAAGCGCATCAAGACCGCCATGCCGGGCTTCACGCCGCCCGCGCCCTATACGCTCGAAGACAACCCCGACAGCCTGCTCGACAAGAGCGATCTGGTCTTCATCAATCCGGTGGGAACGGGTTACTCGGCGGCCATCGCGCCGCATCACAACCGCGACTTCTGGGGCGTGGACCAGGACGCGGATTCGCTCAAGCAGTTCATCAAGCGCTACCTGAGCGCCAACGACCGCTGGAATTCCCCGAAGTTTCTTTACGGAGAATCGTACGGCACGGCGCGCAGCTGCGTGCTCGCGTATCGCCTTCACGAAGACGGCGTGGACCTGAACGGCATCACCTTGCAGTCTTCGATTCTGGATTACACGCAAAGCGGCAATCCCGTTGGCGCGCTGCCCACGGCGACGGCCGACGCGTGGTATCACCAGCGTTTAGGCGTGAAGCCGGCGCCCAAGGATCTGCAGACCTTCGCGGCTCAGGTGGCGCAGTTCGCGCGCACCGACTACCGGCTCGCGCTGGAAAAATTCCCCGATCCGAAAAATCCGGCGATCCCCGCGACGCTCAAGACACTTTCGGAATACACGGGTATCGACACGCAAACGCTGCAGGCCTGGGACCTCAACATCGCGGCCTACGACAGCCGCGGCAACTCGCTGTTCCTCACCACGCTGCTCAAGGACAAGGGCGTGGCGCTCGGCTCGTACGACGGCCGCGTGACCGCGATCGACACGGGCATTGCCGGCAACATCGACCCGAATTCGGGCGGCAACGACCCCACCATGACGGCGGTCAGCGGCGTGTACACGGCCATGTGGAACAGCTATCTGAACGAGACGCTCAAGTTCCGCACCAACTCGTCGTTCACGGACCTCAACGACCAGGCCTTCAAGAACTGGAACTTCAGTCACATCGACCCGACGGGTGCGCAAAAGGGCGTCGACGCGCAGGGCAACGTCGTGCTTTACACGGCGGGCGACCTGGCCGCGGTGATGGCACTGAATCCGGATTTGCGCGTGCTCTCCGCAAACGGCTACTACGATTTCGTCACGCCGTTCTACCAGACCGTGATCGATTTGCAGAAGATGCCGCTCGTCGACCAGAAGGTGCGCAACAACCTGAGCGCGCGCTTCTATCCATCGGGGCACATGATCTATCTCGACGGCGCCTCGCGCACCGCGCTCAAGGCCGATGTCGCGAAGCTCTACCAGACCGCAGTGACGGATCGCCCGGCGGTCGCGCGCATCCGCGCGCTGCAGCGCATGAGCACGATGAGCACGATGAGCGCGATGCACCACTGAGGGCGCCGCGCCGCCCTGCGTGCAGCGGGTGCCGCGAGTGCGGCGGCGCGGCGCGGCGTGCTGCGCAGTGGTGCGCCGTCGTGCGGCGGGGCGGCTAGTCCACGCGTCCCCGCGCCATGGCCGCGAGGCACGCGCGCGCGTCACCCGGCACGATGCGCGCCGCGCACGCGATCATGAGGTTTTTCGTCAGCCCGAAGTCCTCTACGAGAAAACCGCGCTCGCAGACCCGGCCCTGCGCACTGGGGTGCGAAGGCACGCGCTCGATCAGCGTGCCGGTGTCGGCCGAATAAGCCCAGATTTCCTTGCCCAGTGCGGCGGCAAAGCCGATCTCGAACGCCGTGCCCGAGTCGGGCTCGCCCGGTCCGCGAAAATCGTTGACATTTGCCATCACGATGTCCGCGCTGCGGATGGCGTCGATATTGGCGCGATAAATCCACGCGGCCTGGCGCGGGCCGTCGAGATCGGCGGGCACCTGGACGTCCAGCGGGTAAAGACCCTCGAAGCCGAAGTCGCCGCATGCGGCGACGAGTTGTGCGCCGTATTCGAGCGCGTCGGGGCGAAACACGTCGAAGCCTGCGAGATAGACGCGCGGGCGACGGGGCGGGGCGGCATGAGTCATGGCGTGCGCTCCTCGATGCAATGTATCCGATACGAAACTCGACCGGTGAGTGTAGCCCTGCACCGGGCGTGCCCACCGATTCGGTCTTGCTTACATAATGTTGACAGTGCCGATTGCGTGCCGCTACGATTATGCACTTTGCATTCGTTGCAAGGCAGGGGCGTGACCGGTAACATCCGCGCCTGCAACGCCAGGCATAAGACCCGATTTTCCTGGCCGGCGCAGCGATGGCTCGCATGAACAACGCACGACCAACGCATGCAAGAGCCAGACCCATGAAGTGGAGACCATGAATACCCTTACCAGCGGCCTTGCGAGCGCCCAACGGCAGCAGCTCGAATCCCGGGCCTACGCGAAAGCGACCCTGCGCCTGTTGCCCTTTCTCTTTCTTTGCTACGTTGCGGCCTATCTCGACCGCGTGAACGTCGGCTTCGCCAAGCTGCAGATGCTGAGCGACCTGCAATTCAGCGAGACCGTCTACGGTCTCGGGGCAGGGATCTTTTTCATCGGCTATTTTTTCTTCGAAGTCCCAAGCAATCTGCTCATGCATCGCGTGGGCGCGCGCAGGTGGATCGCGCGCATCATGCTCACGTGGGCGGTGATATCGGCGGCCTCGCTGTTCGTCAAGACGCCCACCCAGTTCTATATCGTGCGCTTCTTGCTGGGCGTGGCCGAAGCCGGCTTCTTCCCCGGCATCGTGCTCTACCTCACCTACTGGTTTCCCGCCGCGCGGCGCAGCCGCATGAACGCGCTCTTCATGATCGGCATTCCGGTCGCGGGCGTGCTGGGCGGCCCGCTTTCCGGGTGGATTCTCGCGGCCTTCGACGGCCGGGATGGCTGGGCGAGCTGGCAATGGCTGTTCTTCATCGAGGCGCTGCCTTCGTTCGTGCTCGGCGTGATCACGCTGTTCTATCTGCCCAATAGCATTCGCGCGGCGACGTGGCTCTCGAACGAAGAGCGTGCCGTGCTCGAGGAAAACATCGCGCAGGAGCAGGCCGGCAAGGGCCATGCCTCGGTTGCCTCGGTGTTCAGCAATGGCCGCGTGTGGCTCATGGCGCTCATCTATTTCTGCTGCATGATGGGCCTCTACGGCATCAGCTTCTATCTGCCCACGCTCATCAAGGCGAGCGGCGTGAAGAGCGCGCTCGACGTGGGCCTCCTGACTGCGATTCCCTACGCTTGCGCCGTGTTCAGCATGCTGTTCGTGGCGAAGAGCGCGGACCGCCGCGGCGAGCGCCGCTGGCACTTCGCGATTGCCTCGCTGGCCGCGGCGCTCGGGCTCTACTTGAGCACGGTGTTCGGCCACAACGTGCCGCTCGCGATGCTCGCACTCTCCGTGGGCGCCGCCGGCATGCTCGCGACCATGCCGGTCTTCTGGGCCTGGCCGAGCGCGATACTCGCCGGCGGTTCGGCAGCCGCGGCCATCGGCATGATCAACTCGATCGGCAATCTCGCGGGCTTCGTGAGCCCGACGATCATCGGCTGGATGAAGGACGTCACGCATAGCACCAACGCGGGCATGTACTGCGTGGCGGCGGCGATGGTGCTGGGCGCTGCGCTCTCGCTGCTGCAACCGAAGGAGATCGTCAACGGCTGAACCCGTGGGGCGAAGCCATGCGGCGCGAAAGCAGCGGTTGCGGCCGCTGCTTTTTTTTCGCCTTGCGTTTCTCGTGACAGTGCCCGCGCGCTAACATCGCATTGGACGGCGCGCCATGCGAGTCATGCCGATCGGGCGCGTTGTGCGGGGCGCATCACTTCACGAATCGAAACGTCCATCGGGCAGGGGGAGCGAATCATGAACCGGCTCAAGCGCGTGGCGAAGGGGCGGTGTCGGGCGTTGCGCACCGGTCTCGCCGGCGCGGTAATGCTGGCGCTGCCGTTGCTATTGCTGCAACCGGCTGGCGCACAGGTTGCACAACCCACGCTCGACAAGGTCCGCGCCGCCAACATGATTGCAATCGGCTATCGCGAGACGTCCGTGCCGTTCTCGTATCTGGATGCGAATGGCAACGTGATCGGCTTTTCGCAGGACATCTGCAATCATGTCATCGATGCGATCAAGGCGCAGGCGCATCGCCCGAATCTGCAGGTGCGCTTCATTCCCGTGACTTCGCAGAACCGCATTCCGCTCGTGCAGAACGGCACCGTCGATCTCGAATGCGGCGTCACCACCAATCTGCAGGCGCGCCATAGTCAGGTGACGTTTTCCGATACGTTCTTCGTTGCGAGCACGCGGCTCTTGACGCGCAAGGACTCGGGCATCCACGACTTCGGCGATCTCGTGGGCAAGACCGTGCTCACCAATCAGGGCACGACGTCCGAGACCATCCTGCGCCGCATGAATCTCGAGAAGCATATGAACATGCAGGTGATCAGCGCGAAGGACTACAGGCAGGGGCGCGAGATACTCGAATCGGGGCGCGCGGTCGCCTACATGATGGACGACGTGCTGCTCGCCGGCACGCGCTCGCTGACCGCGCATCCGTCCGACTGGGTGATCGTCGGCACGCCGCAATCCTGGGAGCCCTATGCATTCATGCTGCGCAACGGCGATCCGGCGTTCCGGCAACTCGTGAACGAGACGATGAGCGCGCTCATGAAGAGCGGGCAGATCGGCGCGCTCTATACGAAGTGGTTCGAGCAGCCGGTGCCGCCCAAGGGCGTGAACTTTCACTTTCCGATGAGCGATACGCTGCGCGC
Organism: Paraburkholderia pallida; assembly: GCF_004524855.1. NCBI lineage: Bacteria > Pseudomonadati > Pseudomonadota > Betaproteobacteria > Burkholderiales > Burkholderiaceae > Paraburkholderia > Paraburkholderia pallida. The sequence goes on from NZ_CP038149.1 coordinate 483,858, forward strand.
GCTCTACGCGGCGCCGAACGACCGCGCGCTCGATTGATGGCGCGGTTGTCCTGCAGGCCCGTGCCGTGCACGCAAAGCCGGGGCTTTGCCGTCCGCCGTGCAGACGTGAGATGATGCCGGTCCCGGCGCGCGCGGGCGGTGCGCGTCGTCAAGCCCAGACTGGCAAGGTGCCGTGCTCAATGGCCATGGCCCATGCGCGCGGCGAATCAATGAACGGGAGCGGACATGCAGGAAGCAGGCAACACAGTGGTGATCGTCGGGGCAGGGCACGCGGGCGGCAACGCGGCGGCGCTGCTGCGCCAGTACGGTTTCGAGGGGCGCATCGTGCTGGTGGGCGAAGAGCCGGTGCCGCCGTATCATCGTCCGCCGCTGAGCAAGACCTACCTGAAAGGCGAGGCCGATCTCGAGCGGCTCTGGCTCAAGCCGCGCCAGTTCTACGACGATCAGCGCATCGAACTGAAGCTCGGTGCGAGCGCGCAATCGCTCGACCGCGCGAGCCACACGCTGACGCTCAGCGACGGCACGACGCTGCACTACGACAAGCTCATTCTCGCGACCGGCTCGACGCCGCGTGCCTTGACGCTGCCGGGACACGACCTCGCCGGCATCGTGGCGCTGCGCTCGCTCGCCGACGCCGACGTGCTGCGCGAGCGCGTGAAGCCCGGCGAGCGGCTTGTGGTGATCGGCGCGGGCTACATCGGACTCGAGGCCGCGGCCGCCGCCCGTCAACTGGGGCACGAGGTGACGGTGCTCGAGGCTGCACCGCGCGTGCTCGGGCGTGTGACTGGCGAGACGGTCTCCACGTTCTACGAGAACGAACATCGCGCGCAGGGCGTCGACCTGCGCCTGAATTCGAAGATCGAGGCGTTCGTGGGCGAGCACGGCAAACTCTCGGGCGTGAAGCTCGCGGGTGGCGAGATCGTGCCCGCCACGCTCGCGCTGATCGGCATCGGCATCACGCCGAACGTCGCGCTCGCTCAGGCGGCCGGCATTGCGTGCGTCAACGGCATCGAGGTCGATGAGGACGCGCGCACGTCGGACCCCGACGTGTTCGCCATCGGCGATTGCGCGAGCCGGCCGCTCGCGCACTACAGCCGCACGGGCCGTCTCGAGAGCGTGCACAACGCGGTGGAGCAGGCGAAGCTCGCCGCTTCGGCCATCGTCGGGAAGGCGCGGCCCGCGTGCGACGCGCCATGGTTCTGGTCCGATCAGTACGACCTGAAGCTGCAGACGGTGGGCCTGCACGAGGGCTACGACGAAACCGTCGTGCGCGGCGACCCGGCTGCGCGCCGCTTCGCGGTTTACTACCTGAAGGACGGCGCGCTGCTGGCGGTGGATGCGGTGAGCTCGATGCCGGATTTCCTGTGCGGCAAGAAGCTCGTGGGCTCGGGCAAGCGGCTCGATCTCGCCGCGCTGCGCGACCCGGCCACGGATCTCGGCAAGTTCGCGGCGGCGGCACTGGCGTAGCGCGTGAGCGCACCTTGAACTGCGGGGCTTGCTATTTGGCGATGTCTTGATCTGCGTGCCGGCGCGCGGGGGCGGTGCTGCACTATCATCGCGGGCGCGACGGATCCGGGCGTTCTGGCTCGACCGTCCGTCCCGAATATCGCAGCCACGCCAACAAGGCCCGCACGGTGCATCCATCCGCTCATCCAGAATCGCGTCCCGCTCCTGAAGTTTCCGGGTTTTCCGATACGCAACGCGGCAGCTACGCGGCCAGTTTCGCGCGCGTGGACGCCCCTTGTCTCGAAGGCCCCGAGGGCATTCGCTACGACTTCAACTACGGGTGCCGCGTGCAGGTGCCGGCGGCGGGCTGGCGCGTGCGCATGGTCGATCTCGACACGCAGAACCTCGTGTTCGACGCCGCGCTCGCGGCTGGCGAGATCGTCGCGAGCCGCCGCAAATACTTCGTGCGATTCCTGCTGGAGGTGTTCGACGGCCCCCGCCGGGTCTTCTCCCATGCATTCGATGCCGCCGAAAAGCACGTCTGGATGACGATCGGCTCGGGCGCGCTGGGCGACGCGATCGCCTGGGTGCCGGCTATCGAGGCCTATCGGCAGCGACACGGCTGCTCAGTGACGGTGCAGATGCGGCCATGGCTGCATGAGCTGTTCGAAGCCGGCTATCCGGCGCTGCGTTTCGTATCGGAAATGCCGGAGGCTTCAGGTACCCTGGACGATGACGGCAAGCCCATCTATGCAACCTACCGCGTGGGCTGCTTTTCGCCGTATGCCGACCGCGATCACCAGCCCACCGATCCGCGCGTGAGCAGCCTGCAAGACTTTGCCTCCTGGCTGCTGGGCGTGCCGGCGGTGGAGCGGCGCACGAACATCGTAGTGGCCGACCGCTCGCGCATCGTGGCGCAGCCCTATGTGTGCATCGCGGCACAGGCGTCGACGCAGTGCAAATACTGGAACAACCCGGACGGCTGGCACAGGCTGGTCGCGCACCTGAAGGCGCGCGGCTACCGCGTGCTGTGCATCGACCGGGATCGCGAATATGGCTTGCCCGGCGCGCTGAACACGATGCCGGAAGGTGCCGAGGACTTCACCGGCGCGCGGCCCCTGCAGGAACGCGCGAGCCTGCTCGCGCACGCGGACTTCTTCGTCGGGCTGGGCAGCGGACTGTCCTGGCTTGCCTGGGCGGTGGGGGTGCCCGTGGTCTTGATCAGCGGCTTTTCGCATCCGAAAGCCGAGTTCCATACGCCGTGGCGCGTGATCAACTTTCACGGCTGCAATAGCTGCTACAACGACACCTCAGTCGAGTTCGACAGCGACTTCGGCTGGTGTCCGCGCCACGCGGGCGACGCACTGCGCTATCAGTGCACGACGGTGATCACCGCGGGCCAGGTGATCGGCGTGGTGGACGAACTGATCGCGGCGCGCGGTGCATCGTGAGGAGGCGCGTCTTGACTCTCGGCTAAAATGCAGGCGCGCGCCGGTGCGGCGCCGCAACCCGAGGAGATCGACGCGATGGAACAACGCTCCCGTTTCGGCGCGAGCCTGCTGCCTTATCTGCTGGTCGGCCCACAGCTCGCGGTCACGGCCGTATTCTTTCTCTGGCCCGCGGGCGTCGCGCTCCTGCAATCCACCGAGGCCCAAGACGCCTTCGGCACCTCCTCGGAATTCGTCGGCTTCGCGAATTTCGCGCATCTGTTCAAAGACCCGCTGTATCTGGACTCGATCAAGACGACGGTCGTCTTTGCCGCGCTCGTGACCGTGTGCGGTCTCGTGCTCTCGCTCGTGCTCGCCGCCATGGCGCATCACGTCACGCGCGGCAAGCGCTTCTATCAAACCTTCCTGATCTGGCCGTACGCGGTGGCACCCGTGATTGCGGCGGTGCTCTGGGGCTTTCTCTTCAATCCGAGCATCGGCCTCGTGACTTACGCGCTCGCGCGCGTGCATGTCGTATGGAATCACGCGCTCAATCCGGGGCAGGCCATGACGCTCGTGGTGGTGGCCTCCGTGTGGCAGCAGATCAGCTATAACTTCCTGTTTTTCTACGCGGGGCTGCAGGCCATTCCGCAGTCGCTCTTCGAGGCCGCGGCCATCGACGGAGCGGGGCCGGTGCGGCGCTTCTTCGGCATCGCCTTGCCGCTGCTCTCGCCTACGAGTTTCTTTCTGCTCGTCGTGAACGTGGTTTACGCGCTCTTCGACACCTTCCCGGTAATCGACGCGGCAACGGGCGGCGGCCCGGGGCAGGCTACGCGCACGCTCGTCTACAAGATCTTCGACGAAGGCTTTCGCGGGCTCGATATCGGCAGCTCGGGTGCGCAGTCCGTGGTGCTGATGCTGCTCGTCACGGCACTCACGATCTTCCAGTTCCGCTTTATCGAACGGCGGGTCCAGTATTAGGGGTGCTCACTATGATCGAGAACCGCAAATACTTCAATCTCTTCTGCCACGCGATGCTGCTGCTTGGCGTGGCCGTGGTGGCGTTTCCCGTCTACGTCGCGTTCTGCGCGGCGACGATGAACGCGCAACAGGTCTTTTCGGTGCCGCTTTCGCTCGTGCCCAGCACGCATCTGCTCGAGAACGCGGCGACGGTCTGGAACGTGGGCACGGGCAATGCCGCGAGCCCCTTTGGCAAGATGCTGCTCAACAGCGTCATCACGGCGCTGGTGATCTCGGTGGGCAAGATCGCCATCTCCATCATCTCCGCCTATGCGATCGTGTTCTTCCGCTTCCCGTTTCGGCGCCTCTCGTTCTGGCTCATCTTCGTGACGCTGATGCTGCCCGTGGAAGTGCGCATCTTTCCCACGGTGCAGGTCGCGGCCACGCTGCATCTCACCAACACTTATGCGGGCCTTACGCTGCCGCTGATCGCCTCGGCCACCGCCACGTTTTTGTTTCGCCAGTTCTTTCTCACGCTGCCCAACGAGCTGATCGAGGCGGCGCGCATCGACGGCGCGGGTCCGCTGCGCTTCTTCTGGGACGTGGTGCTGCCGCTTTCGAAAACCAATATCGCGTCGCTCTTCGTCATCACGTTCATCTACGGCTGGAACCAGTACTTGTGGCCGATCCTGATGTCGAGCACGGCGGCCATGACGACTTCCGTGGTCGGCATCAAGAGCATGATCGCGAGCGGCGACGCGGCCACGCAATGGCACCTCGTGATGTGCGCGACGATGATCGCGATGCTGCCGCCGCTCGTCGTGGTGCTGGCGATGCAGCGCTGGTTCGTGCGCGGGCTCGTGGATGTGGAGAAGTGACGCGTGACGCCGAAGGCCAGGCACATCGGGCAGAAGATGAACGAACAAGCGTACGAACAAGCGTACGAGCAAGCGAAAGAGCCAACGAAACATCGAACGAAACAGCGAACGAATAAGCGGGAGACGGCATGGCGGCATTGAGCATGCGGGGCGTGACGAAATCGTACGACGGTGCGCAGCGGGTGCTGCACGGCATCGACGTGGAGGTGGCGGACGGCGAATTCATGGTGCTCGTGGGGCCTTCCGGCTGCGGGAAATCCACGCTGCTGCGCATGGTGGCGGGGCTCGAGAGCGTGAGCTCGGGCGAGATCGGGATTGGCGGCAAGGTCGTCAACCGCATGGAGCCGAAGGATCGCGACATTGCGATGGTGTTCCAGAACTACGCGCTGTATCCGCATATGACGGTGGCGCGCAACATGGGCTACAGCCTCAGGCTGCAGGGGCTCGAGCGCCGCGAGATCGACGCGCGCGTGGCGGCAGCGGCCGAGATCCTCGAGCTCGGCACGCTGCTCGAGCGCAAGCCGCGCGAGCTTTCGGGCGGGCAGCGCCAGCGCGTGGCAATGGGGCGGGCCATCGTGCGCGAGCCCTCGGTGTTCCTCTTCGACGAACCGCTTTCGAATCTCGACGCGAAGCTGCGCGTGCAAATGCGCCTCGAGATCCAGCGGCTGCATGCGCGCCTGCGCACGACGAGCCTCTATGTCACGCATGACCAGATCGAGGCGATGACGCTCGCGCAGCGCGTGATGGTGCTCAACGGCGGGCGCGCCGAGCAGATCGGCACGCCCGGCGAGGTGTACGACCGGCCCGCGTCGATGTTCGTGGCGAGCTTCATCGGATCGCCGGCAATGAATCTGCTGCGGGGCCGCGTGAGCGCGGATGGCCAGCGCTTCGAGACGGCGGGCATGGGCCCGCAGCTGCCGCTGCCGATGGAGCAGCTCCCGGCTGGCCTGCGCGCGGCGCTGCAGCCGGGACGCGAATGCGTGCTGGGCGTGCGCCCCGAGCACATGCACGGCAACGGTAATAGCCGCGATAACGGCGATAGCGGCAAACGGCAGCCGGAGGCGGGCGGGCCCGCCTCCCTCGAGGTCGAGACCTGCGAGCTGCTTGGCGCGGACAATCTCGCGCATGGCCGCTGGGGCAGCAACGAGGTGGTCGTGCGTCTGCCGCACGAGGTGCGCCCCGCGCGCGGCGAGCGCATTGCCGTGCGCCTGCCGGCGGCGCGCCTGCATTTCTTCGATCCCGCCGCGGGAACCCGCCTCGGCTGAGGCGTCAATGTCGTAACATGTCGCTTCGGGCCGGCCTGCACAGCCGGCCCGCGCCGCGCTTTGCATCGCGCTTCGCATCGAATTCCCTTCGGTTTCGTATCGGAAAGCGCGCGCGGCGCATCGGGTTTCTTATCGGCAACAAACATCACCAGGCGACATGGCCGCATTCCTCACGCTTGAAGCTCGCTCACAGCGCTCCGCAATCGATCACGGCGGCCAGGCCGCCCGCGCCACGCAAGGAGGCTGCCTTTGAGCGCGCGCGAATTGCCCGCGGGGCTGATGCTCGTTCACGGCAACGAGCCCGAGCGCCTGCGCGACCTGATCGTGCAATGGATCGGCCAGCACCCCATCGCGCCGCTCGAAAAGGAAATGTTGCTCGTGCAGAGCAACGGCATTGCGCAGTGGCTGAAGCTCGCGTTCGCGGCCGACCCCGAGGACGGCGGCTGCGGCATCGCGGCGGCGCTCGAAATGTCGCTGCCGTCGCGCTTTCTTTGGGCCGTGTATCGCGCCGTGCTGGGCGAGGACGCGGTGCCGCCCGTTTCTCCGTTCGACAAATCGCGCCTCGTCTGGCGTCTCATGCGCATGCTGCCCGCGCTGCTCGACACGCCCGGCTATGAGCCGCTCAAGCGCTTCATGGCGAACGACGAGGAGCAGCGCAAGTGCTTCCAGCTCGCGCAGCGCGTGGCCGATCTGTTCGACCAGTACCAGGTCTATCGGGCCGACTGGCTCGCCGCGTGGGCCGCGAACGACGATGTGGTGATCGACGCGCGCAACAACCGCGTGCCGCTTGCCGACGACGCCCGCTGGCAGGCCGCGCTCTGGCGCGCGCTGCTGGCCGACGTGAGCGCGAGCGCGCCGCAGGGCAGCGAACTTGCACAAACGGGCCGCGCCGCCGTGCACGAGCGCTTCATGGCGCGCGCGCAGGCGTGGCAGGAGGGCGATGCGCGTCCGCGCGCGCTGCCGCGCCGCCTCGTCGTGTTCGGCATTTCCAGCCTGCCGCGCCAGTCGCTCGAAGTGCTTGCCGCGCTCGCGCGCTGGAGCCAGGTGCTGCTATGCGTGCACAACCCCTGCATGCATTACTGGGCCGACATCGTCGCCGACCAGGACCTGCTGCGCGCGCGGCACGCGCGCCAGCGCCGCCGTGCGGGTGCGCCAGCGATACTCGACGAGTCGCAACTGCATCTGCACGCGCAGCCCTTGCTGGCGGCGTGGGGCAAGCAGGGGCGCGACTTCATCGGCCTGCTGGACGAATACGATAGCGACGAAGCGCGCGAGACCTACACGCCGCACTTCACGCGCATCGGCCAGCGCATCGATCTGTTCGACGGCGCCGACGCGCACACGCTGTTGCAGCAATTGCAGGACGACATTCGCGATCTGCGGCCCTTGCCCGAAACGCGCGAACACTGGCCTGCGGTCGACCCGCAGGTGGACGAGTCGGTCCGTTTCCATGTCGCGCACAGCGCGCAGCGCGAAGTGGAGATCCTGTACGACCGGCTGCTTGCGGCATTCGCGGCGGACCCGGCCCTGCGGCCGCGCGACGTGATCGTCATGGTGCCCGACATCGAGGTCTACACGCCGCACATTCAGGCCGTGTTCGGCCTCGTCGAGAGCGACGATCCGCGCTATATCCCGTTCAGCATCGCGGACCGTGCGCAGCGTGCATTCGATCCGCTGATTGGCGCGCTGGAAATGCTGCTCTCGCTGCCCCACGCGCGCGTGACGGTGAGCGACGTGCTCGACCTGCTCGAAGTGCCGGCCGTGCGCGCGCGCTTTGGCATCGACGCCGAGGACGTGCCCACGCTGCGTAACTGGATAGACGGCGCGAATATCCGCTGGGGCCTGCATGGCGAGCAGCGCGCAAGCCTGGGGCTGCCACAAGGCGAAGACGCGAGCGCGCCTAATAGCTGGGCCTTCGGGCTGCGGCGCATGCTGCTCGGCTACGCGGCTGGAGACCGCTCGGGCACGTGGCGCGGCATCGAGCCGTACGCCGAAATCGGCGGCCTCGACGCCGCGTTGCTGGGGCCGCTCACGCGTCTCGTCGATGCGCTCGACCATGCATGGCGCACGCTGCGCGAGCCGGCCAGCGTCGACGTCTGGTGCGAGCGCCTGCGTGCGTTGAAGGCCACGTTCTTTGCCGCCGATGAAGGCGAGGACGCCTATACGCTGGAACGTCTCGACAACGCGCTGGAAACGTGGCGAGAGGCGTGTAGCGAAGCCGCGCTCACGCAAGCGCTGCCGCTCGCGATTGTCGCGGAGAACTGGCTCGGGCAGCTCGATGGCGGCGGTCTCGCGCAGCGCTTTTTCGCGGGCGCGGTGACGTTCGCGACGCTCATGCCGATGCGGGCGATTCCGTTCCGTTACGTCTGCCTGCTGGGCATGAACGACGGTGACTATCCGCGCAGCCGCACGCCGCTCGACTTCGACCTGATGCGGCGCGACTATCGGCCCGGTGACCGCTCGCGCCGCGAGGACGACCGCTATCTGTTTCTCGAAGCGCTGCTTTCCGCGCGCGATCATCTGCATATTTCGTGGGTGGGCCGCAGCGTGACCGACAATACGCCGCGTCCGCCTTCGGTGCTGGTCGGGCAGTTGCGCGACCATCTGAAGGCCGGCTGGCGGCTCGAGTACGAAGGCCACGAAGAGCACGATGAGCACCGAGCGCCTCACGCACTGCTCGATGCACTGACGATCGAACATCGGCTGCAGCCGTTCAGCCCCGACTATTTTCCCGCCGATCCGCGCAGCGCGACGCTCTATACCTACGCGCACGAATGGAGCCGCCCCGTGCCGTTGGCCGGCGCGGCGCAGGCGGATGCGTCATTGCCCGCGTCCGAGCGCGACGAGCCGCTGTCCGTGCGCGAACTGGGCGAATTTCTGCGCGATCCGGTGCGCAGCTTCTTTCGCCAGCGTCTGCACGTGGGGCTCGAAATGCAGGACGAGGCGAGCGAGAATCACGAGCCCTTCGAAGTGGATGCGCTGCAGGCGTGGCAGTTGCAGGGCGAATTGATCCGCGCGCAGTTGAGCGCGATGGAGCAAGGCGAAGCGGGCCTCGATACCGCGGCGCGCGCGCGGCTCGAACGCATGCACCGCAGCGGCGACCTCGCGGCGGGTGGCTTCGGCGAAGTCATCGGCGAAGAACTGCTCGCGCCGATGCAGGACCTGTTCGGTGAATATCGCAAGGCGCTCGCGCGCTGGCCCACGCCGCTCGCCGGCCAATACGAAATACGCCTCGACGCGCAGATTGACGGGCGCACGCTCGCGATTCAGGACTGGATCGACGACATCCGCGAAGGCGAGGGCAGCGCACTGGGGCGCGTCATTCTCGACGCGGGCACGCTCGTGAAGGACAACAAGTATCGCGGCGAGCGTCTCGTCGCTTACTGGGTCGCGCATGTCGCCGCGCAACTGGCGGCGGGCGAGGTCACGACGGTGATCGTGAGCAAGGTGGGCGTGGCGGAGTTCGCGCCCGTGGCGCCGGCCGTCGCGCGCGCGTGGCTGCTCGCGCTGCTCGCAGCCTGGGACGAAGGCGGGCGGCGGCCGCTCCCGCTGGCGGTGAAGACCGCGTTTGCATGGCTGCGCAAGCTGCCAGTCGATTTCGGCGCTGCGGCCGGGACGGTGCCGGCCGAGGCGTGGGACGCTGCGCGCACGGCCTACGAGGGCGCTGTGCGCATGCCCGGCGAGCGCGAGACCAATCCCTATTTGCGCAGGGCGTTTGCCGATTTCGATGCGCTTATTGAAAGCGACGAATTCGTTGCGCTGGCAACCACATTGCTGCAGCCGGTGCAGCGCGCGCCGCTGGCTTCATCGAAGCCCGACCGAGCCGCCCCCAACGCAGCCGACTCCGCTGGAGAAACCGCATGACCCCGGCAGACGACATGATTGCCGACGTGCTGGAGCCATTGCGCTTCCCCCTTTATGGCAGCCGCCTGATCGAAGCGAGCGCGGGCACCGGTAAGACATTCACGATTGCGATGCTGTACGTGCGTCTCGTGCTGGGCCATAGCGGCCAGAGCGCGGGGCAGGGCGACGAAGCACTCGAGCACGATGAAACAGCTCAGGCGCATGAGGGCATGCGCCCGCTCACGCCACCCGAGATCCTCGTGGTGACCTTCACGGATGCCGCAACCAAAGAGCTGCGTGAGCGCATTCGCGCGCGTTTGATCGAAGCGGCCGAGTATTTCCACGCGCTGCCCGAAGACGTGCCGCTGCGCTCGCCCGGCGAGGATCTGCTATACGACTTGCGGGAAGAGTACGCGCCGGAGCGGTGGCCCGCTTGCGCGCGGCGCCTGCAGCTTGCCGCCGAATGGATGGACGAGGCGGCCGTCTCGACGATCCACGGCTGGTGCAACCGCATGCTCAGCGAGCACGCGTTTGATAGCGACAGCCTCTTTTCGCAGACGCTGGAGACGGACCAGACCGAGCTGCGTGCCGAAGTGGTGCGCGACTACTGGCGCACTTTCATGGCGCCGCTCGATGCGCAGAGCGCGAAAGAAGTCCGTGCCTGGTTTGGGAGTCCAGACGACTTGCACGGTGCCATTCGCGGGCTGCTCGCGCACGCGGATCTGCTGCCCGACGCGCCAGCGCCCGAGGCCGCGCTGCTCGACGCCCGCACGCGGGCGCAAGAGGCGCTCGAAGCGCTCAAGGCGCCGTGGCGCGCAGGCATTGACGAAGCCCAGGGGCTGATCGCGGCGGCGCGCGAAAAGAAGCAGTTCGACGCGAAGAAGCTGAACACGCGCCATAGCGAAACGTGGTTCGGCAAGCTGCGCGAATGGGCGAACGACCCGCAGAGCGCGCACCCCGGCTTCAAGGATGACGCGGCGGTCTGGACGCGTCTCACGCCCGCGGGCCTCGCCGAAATCTGGAAGGACGGCACGCCGCCCGCACACGCCTGCTTCACCGCGATGGAGACCTTGCGCGAGGCGCTCGCCACGCGCCCCGAGGCGAAGCTGCCCATTCTCTGCCACGCGGCGCGGTGGGTGGCGCAACGCTTCGAGCAAGAAGAGGCCCGTCGTTCGCAAATGGGCTTCGACGACCTGCTCACGCGCCTGCTCGCGGCGTTGAAGAAGCCGAACGGGCCGCGTCTTGCCGAAATCATTCGCAAACAGTATCCGGTTGCGCTGATCGACGAGTTCCAGGACACCGATCCGGTGCAGTACCAGATCTTCGACGCGGTCTACGACATCGAAGCGAACCGCAGCGAGACGGCCATCATTTTGATTGGCGATCCGAAGCAAGCGATTTATGCGTTTCGCGGCGCCGATATTTATACCTACCTGCGCGCGCGGCGCGCGTGCGCGGGGCGTCTCTATACGCTCAAGAAGAACTTTCGCTCCACACGGGCGATGGTCGACGCGGTGAACCGCTGTTTCGAGGCGGCGGAATTGCGCCCCGAAGGGAGCGGTGCATTTCTGTTTCGCGGCGCGCAAGGCGAGACGAACGCGTTGCCGTTCGTCGCCGCGGATGCGCATGGCCGTGCCGACGAACTGGAGGCGGCCGGCCACGCGCTTGCAGCGCTCAACGTCTGGTGGCTGCCCGGCATGGAAGACGGCAAGCCGTTGAGCAAGACCGCTTACTTTGCAAGCATGGCCGCGAGCTGCGCGACCGAGATGGTGCGCCTGCTCAACCTGGGCCAGGCACAGGCGGCGGGCTTCGAGGGCGAGCACGGGCTGCGGCCCTTACGGCCTGCGGACATGGCCGTGCTCGTGAACAATCGCGACGAGGCGCGTGCGATTCGCGAGGCGCTCGCGCAGCGTGGCGTGCGCAGCGTCTATCTGTCCGATCGCGATTCCGTCTATCAAACGCCGCAGGCGGAGGAGCTGCGTTACTGGCTCGGCGCCTGCGCGGAACCCGACGATGGGCGCCTCGTGCGCAGCGCGCTCGCGACGGCAACGCTCGGCCTCACGTGGAGCGAGCTCGATGCGCTCGGCCGCGACGAGATCGCATGGGAAGCGCGCGTGCTGCAATTCCGCGGCTATCGGGAGGTGTGGCGCAAGAAAGGCGTGCTGCCGATGCTGCGGCGTCTGCTCAACGACTTTCACGTGCCGCAGCGCCTGCTCGGGCAGGGCGCGGCTGCGGGCCTCAATGGCGAGCGCGCGCTGACGAACCTGCTGCATCTGGCCGAGCTGCTGCAGCAGGCGAGCACGCAGCTCGACGGCGAGCATGCGCTCATTCGCTATCTCGACGAGCAGCGCGATGACGAAAGCGCGGGCGGCGGAGGCGATGCGCGCCAGCTGCGCCTCGAGAGCGATGCGGGGCTCGTGCAGGTGGTGACGATCCACAAGTCGAAAGGTCTTGAATACCCGCTCGTGTTCTTGCCGTTCGCGTGCGCGCATCGCGCCGTGAAGGCCGACGACGTGCCGTTCAAGTGGCACGATGAAGACGGCGATTTGCGTGTCACGCTCGAAGCGGACCCGCGCGTGCTCGAACAGGCCGACCGCGAACGGCTAGGCGAGGATCTGCGCAAGCTGTACGTCGCGCTCACGCGCGCGCGCTACGCGACGTGGATCGGCTACGCGCCCGTGCAAAGCGTGGAGTCGAGCGCGTTCGGCTACCTCGCGGGCGGCGGCGCGGCATTGCCGGCGGAGCAGAGCGCGACGCTGCTCGAGACCTTGCGCGGATCGTGCGCGGATATTGCCGTGGCGCAGGCGCCGGAGCCCGGCAGCGAAGTCTTCGCGCAGCAGGGGCCGGGCGCGGTGCGCGGACGTGCACGCACGTTCCCGCGCCGCGCGCGCATACCGTGGTGGATCGCGAGTTATTCGAGCCTGAAGACGGTGGAAGGCGCGCAGGACGCCTATGCCGCGCACGCTCAGGAAGAGGCGCGCTTGGCGCCCGATACGCGCGGCGAAGACGTGTTCCTCGAACTGCTGGGTGCCAGCGCGCCCGCTGACGATGACGCCGCGCTTGCGATTCCCGATGCCAACGCCATCGCCATCGCGCCAGCGGACGCGCCAATGCACGGCTTCCCACGCGGCGCCGACGCGGGCAGCTTCCTGCATGAGTTGATGGAGTGGGTGGCGAACGAGGGTTTCGCGGAGATCGGGCAAGACAAGGACAGCGTGCGATTGCGCGACATGATCGCGCGCCGCTGCAGCGTGCGCGGCTGGGATCGCTGGATCGACACGCTCACGCAGTGGATGCTGGAGTTCATTAGCATGCCGATGCATTTGCCGGCATTCGACGGCGAGGCAGTGTCGCCTGTTGTGCTCGCTGCGCTCGACAAGTCGTCCTATATGGCCGAAATGGAGTTCTGGGTCGCGGTGCACAAGGTGGACACGCAGGAACTCGATACGCTGGTCACGGCGCTGACACTGGACGGCGCGGCTCGCCCGCCGCTCGATGCGGCGCGGCTGAACGGCATGCTCAAGGGCTTTATCGACCTCGTGTTCATCCACGAAGGCCGCTACTACGTGGCCGACTACAAATCGAACTGGCTGGGACCCGACGACGCGTCGTATACGGCGGCAAAGATGCGCTCGCAAATCCTCCATTCGCGCTATGAACTGCAATACGTGCTTTATCTGTTCGCGCTCCACCGCCTGCTCAAGTCGCGCCTGCCCGACTACGACTACGACCGTCACGTGGGCGGCGCGGTCTACATGTTCCTGCGCGGCGGCCGCGCGCCGAGCCAGGGCTTGCATTGCGAGCGCCCGCCGCGCGAGCTGATCGAGCAACTCGATGCGCTGTTCGCGCATCACAGCGCGCTGGAGGGCGCAGTATGACGAAGCGACGTACCACGGGGGCACGCGGGCCGAAGGATGGCATCGGCGTGACGGGGGACCTGTTCGAGCAATTCGATGGCGGCCAGGACGAGACGCCGGAGGAGCCGGTGCGCAACGCCATGCAAGCCGATTTGGTTGTTCGCGCAACGGTATGCGAATCGTCTGCGCAGATGCTTGCCACGCTTGGCCGTTGGGTCGAGCGCGGCTGGCTGCGTACGCTCGACGGCGCCTTCGCCCGTTTTCTGCTGGACGAGGCGCCCGATGCACCGCCGCTGTTGTTGCTGGCCGCAGCGCTCGCGAGCCACCAGTTGGGGCGGGGGCACGTTTGCCTCGACTTGCACGCGACGCTCGACGATCCGGCCTTCGCGCTTTCGTTGCCGCCGGATGGCCCGCAATTGCTCACTGACGAGCCGCCGCTGCCGCCCGCCGAGGTGCTGGCTGGCGTGACGCTCACGCAGTGGCTGAACGCGCTCGACATGCCCGACCTGGTCGGCCGCGAGCAAGGCAATACGCCGCTCGTGCTCGCGGGCACGCGGCTCTATCTGCGGCGCTACTGGCAGTACGAGCAGGATGTGCGCGCAGGTATCGAAGCGCGCCTCGCGCACGCAGCCCGGCTCGAGGCCGAGTTGCCCCCCGCGCTCGCCCGTGCGGCGCTCGACGCGCTGTTTGCGCCGCGCCGCGCAGATGCGAAAGGCGCGGACTGGCAGAAGCTCGCTTGTGCGCTCGCGGCGCGCAGCGCCTTCAGCATCATCACGGGCGGTCCCGGCACCGGCAAGACGACCACGGTCGTGAAGCTGCTCGCGCTGTTGCAGACGCTGGCGCTGGGCCGCGCGGCGAATCCGCAGAGCCCCGGCGGGCGGCCGCTGCGGATTCGCCTCGCAGCGCCCACGGGCAAGGCGGCGGCGCGCCTGAACGAATCGATCGCTGGCGCCGTTGCACGGCTGCCGTTCGAGGCGCTCGCGCAGCAGGTGGACGCCGCCGCGCTAAGCAGCGCGATTCCCACCGTGGTGACGACCTTGCACCGCGTGCTGGGCACGCGGCCGGGCAGCCGGCGCTTTCGCCACGACGCGGGCAATCCGCTGCCCGTCGACGTGCTCGTGATCGACGAGGCCTCCATGGTCGATCTCGAGATGATGGCGGCCGTGCTCGATGCCTTGCCGCCCACGGCGCGTCTCGTCCTGCTCGGCGACAAGGATCAATTGGCCTCGGTGGAAGCGGGCGCGGTGCTGGGCGAGCTCTGCAACCGCGCGCGCGAAGGCCACTACACGCAGGCGTCGCGGAGCTGGCTCGAGGCCGCGACGGGCGAGCGGATCGATGCCGCGATGCTCGATGCGCGCGGCACGCCGCTCGATCAGGCCGTGGCCATGCTGCGCGAGAGTCATCGTTTCGCATCGGAAAGCGGGATCGGCGCGCTGGCCGATCTCGTCAACGTGGGCGACGCCACAGGCGTGGCAAAAATCTGGCGGCATGGCTACGCGGATCTCGCACGGCTCGTTTGTCCTGCGCACGACGACGCGCCGCTGCGCGCGCTCATCGTAGACGGTGCTGTGAGCGAGGCGCCGGAAGCGCACGAAGCGCGCGATGTCCCCGGGCGGGACGCGCAGCGGCGCGGCTACCGGCACTACCTGACGACGATGCGTGCCTTGCGTCCCGCGCCGGGCGCGTCGCCCGAGGCACTCTCCGAGTGGGCGGCCGCGGTGCTGAAGGCGCATACCGAGTTCCAGCTGCTGTGCGCGCTGCGGCGCGGCGCATGGGGCGTGGAAGGGCTCAACCGGCGCGTTGCGCGGATCTTGCAGGACGAGGGGTTGATCGAGCCGCTCGGCGACTGGTACGCGGGCCGGCCGGTGCTCGTCACGCATAACGACTACGAACTCGGCCTGATGAACGGCGATATCGGCATTGCGCTCGATCTGCCGGTGGAGGCGGGCGCGCCCCCGGTGCTGCGCGTGGCGTTCCCGGCCGGTGACGGCGCGGGCGGGGTGAAATGGGTATCGCCGAGCCGCCTGCAGGGTGTCGAGACCGTGTTTGCGCTCACCGTCCACAAGTCCCAGGGCTCGGAGTTCACGCACGCGGCGCTCGTGCTGCCCGATACCTACAGCCCGATCCTCACGCGCGAACTCGTCTACACCGGGATCACGCGGGCGCGCGCGTTTCTCACGCTGGCGCTGCCCGAGGGGCGCTCGGTGCTCGACCGCGCGGTTCAGGCGAAGGTCCAGCGCGCGAGTGGCTTGATGGCGGGGCTTGCGCACGACGCCGAGGCGCAGTGAGGCTGGACGGTCCGCGCGGGTTTCCCATCTGATAAAGAGAAAATAATAAGGGCCGCGCGGGCCAGACCACGCAGGCAAGTGAGCCTGGCGTGGTCCGGCCTGCGCGGCCCGACCGTCCCGATCGGAAATCGGGAAAACTAACCGGCAAAACCAATCGCAAAAACTACGGGCGCGCCCTTAAACGATCGTCAGCGTGACGTCGATGTTGTTGCGCGTGGCGTTCGAGTACGGGCACACGACGTGGGCCTTCTCGACCAGCGCCTCAGCGGCTGCGCGGTCCATGCCGGGCAGGGAGATGCGCAGCTCGACTTCGATGCCGAAACCGTTGGGGATCGCGCCGATGCCCACGCGGCCGTTGATGGAGACGTCGGCCGGAATGGCGATCTTGTCGCGCGCGCCGACGAACTTCATCGCACCGATGAAGCAGGCGCTGTAGCCGGCCGCAAACAGTTGCTCGGGGTTCGCGCCGTCGCCGCCCGCGCCGCCAAGTTCGCGCGGCGTGGTGAGCTTGAAATCGAGATTGCTGGCGGGAACGACCGCGCGGCCGTCACGGCCTCCGGTTGCGGTTGCGTCGGCGGTGTAGAGGACTTGTTCGATCGACATGACTGGCTCTCCTGAGTGAGCAATGCAGCTGTTGGACTGCGGGTGTTGAATCTTTCGTCGTCCAGACCGGCTGTGGTCTTCGCGACAGGCTGTGCTACGGCGTTACAACGACAATAGCGGTCATTCGTGGCGTACGCATGATTGCCATCTTCCTGACACTATCTATGACTAGATAGATGCATGGGCCAAGCAGAACCATACCTTACTCCGCCTGCATCGTGTTGCTTTTAAACTGATTCTATCTATTAAAAGATAGATAACTTGCCCCACAAAAAGGCGGTTAGCCGCCTTCGTTCAAATGTTTCCGATCGTCCCCATCAGGAGACGGCTTTCCACGTGGCTTGCACATCTTCGAGGCGCGCCTTCGTATGAAACAGGCGGCTCGCCAGCACGCTGCCCTGCAGCGCCGCGAACAACGTGCGCGCCGCGCTTTCGGGCTTGCCTTTGGCCACCAGCGTGCCTTCCTTGACGCCTTGCTCCAGCACTTTCGCGAGCCACGACTCGTTGGCGCGGAAGAACGCCTGCACCGCCTGACGCACCGCCTCGGGCAGCGTCTCGATGTCGGCGGCCAGCATGCCGCACAGGCAGATCTGGTTGCCGTCGCCGAGTGTCTTGCCGAACAGCCGCGTGTACATGGCGAGCTTTTCGTTTGCCGGCAGCGCCGGGTCCACCGCCTTCAGGGCGTGCATGACCTCGTTGCTGTACTGGTTCACGGCTTCGAGCACCAGGTCGTCTTTCGACGGGAAGTAGTAGTGGATGCTCGACGTCTTCACGCCTACCAGCTCCGACAGGTCGCGATAGCTGAACCCGTTGTAACCGCGCAGCATCATCAACGTGATGGCGTGGTCCACAACTTGTTCGCGCACTGTCAGTTTCGTTTCCATGGGCTCTAATTTATCTACTGGAAGATAGATTGTCAAGTGCCGATGCGAAAATTAATTTCCTGTGCTCCGGAACGATGCGGCCAGAATCGAGACAAGCGGCCGTACGCTCGATAAACGCCTGTACCCCGGCTTTGACACCTTCCCGCGCCGCCCGAGTTTTTTGCGCCGCTTGTCCATCAGCACCCGGCCCGCGCGTCATTGAAATGGCGGCCCGATGTACTCATCCGCCACCAACCGATGATGGAGGCTCATATGCAATACCTGTTGATGATCTATTCACAAGAAAACCGCTGGGCCGAGATGACCGACAGCGAGCGGCAGCAAGGCGTGGCCGCATATCACGCGTACACCGAATCGCTGGACAAGGCCGGTGCGCTGGTCGGCGCCAACCGGTTGCAGCACACGAACGCGGCCACCACGGTGCGGCTCGTTGACGGCAAGCCGCAGGTGCTCGATGGACCGTACTCCGATTCGAAGGAGCAGCTCGCCGGCTACTATCTGATCGACGTGCCGAACCTCGATGCGGCGCTCGCGTGGGCCTCGCGTTGTCCCGGCGCGGCGCACGGCATCATGGAAGTGCGCCCGGTCTGGACCGCGCCTTACGAAGCGCCATCTGGGGCATGAGTCCGACCGGCGGCGCGTGTGACGCAGACGGCGCCGCGCAAGCGATGGTGCGCCGGTTCCTGCAGCGCAAGCGCATGGCGCTGTGATCGGCGAGCACCGGGAACGGATAGTGCTTTGCGCAGGTAATGAGAGCGTGCACGCGCCGATTCGTATGAAAATAAAGCACGCAAAACGCGCTGCAGGCAGCTTGATACCCGGAGTGTTTGAGATTTAAATGGTGATCGAGAGCGTCCCACGAGAGGGACTATATGCGCTGCACAAATTGCGGCTTTGAATGCCGCGAGGGTGCCCGATTCTGCGAGCAGTGCGGCGGCGTCCTCGTTCGCACGGGAGCCACACCGTCGCCCATCGACTACACGCCATCGCATCTGGCTGAGCAAATCCGTGCGGCACAGGCGGTCCTCGAAGCGCGCGGCAAGGCCGTTAGCGAACGTAAGACCATTACCGCACTGTTCGCGGACATGGCGGGCTCGACTGCGCTGATCTACGATCTGGACCCCGAAGAGGCGCATCGACTGATCGCTCCCGTCATCGAGCTGATGATGGAGGCGGTTCATCATTACGAGGGCTTTGTCGCGAAGTTGCTCGGCGACGGCATCCTCGCCCTGTTCGGCGCGCCCATCGCGCACGAGGATCATCCGCAGCGCGCACTGTATGCGGCGCTCAGAATGCAACAGGCGATGCGCCGCCATAGCGACCGCATTCGCCTCGCGCATGCGATTCCGTTGCAAATCCGCGTAGGAGTCCACACCGGTGAGGTCGTCATGCGATCCATTCGCAAGGACGACTTGCACACGGACTATGACCCGGTCGGCAACACGATCCACATTGCCTCGCGCATGGAGGCGATTGCTACGCCGGCGTCGATTCTTGTGAGCCCGTCCACCTACCGGTTGACCGAGGGGTATTTCGAGTTCAAGGCTTTGGGGCAGACCCAGGTCAAAGGGGTCGCCGAATCGCTCGCCGTCTACGAGCTGCATGGGCCAGGTGCTTTGCGTACCCGTCTTCAGGTAGCCGAACAGCGCGGGCTGACCCGGTTCGTGGGCCGCGAGGCGGAGTTCGACACATTGCGCAGGGCGCTCGATGCGACGAAAGCGGGGCAAGGCTCAGTCGTGGGTGTCATGGGCGAAGCGGGCGTAGGTAAATCGAGGCTCTTTCATGAGTTCAAGCGAACAGCGTTAAAAGGCTGCCTCGTGGTGGAGACATTCTCTGTCTCGCACGGCAAATCGTTCGCGTTATTGCCGCTCATTGAATTGCTGAAGAATTATTTTCAGATCTCCTCCGCGGACGACGAACGACGGTGCCGCGAAAAGGTGACGGGTCGCGTACTGACGCTCGAGCGTGGTCTCGAGGATCGGGTGCCTTATCTGCTTCATCTGCTCGGGATCGGCGAGGCGAGTCCGGCGCTCACGCAAATGGATTCGCATATCCGGCGCGATCGCACGTTCGAGGCGATTGCACGGCTTTTCGTGCGAGAAAGCGTGAACGAACCCGTCGCCCTGGTGTTCGAGGATCTGCAGTGGCTCGACAGCGAGACGCAGGCTTTCCTGGCTTTCCTGATCGATCACGTATCGAGTGGCCGCCTGCTGCTGCTGCTCAACTATCGCCCCGAGTATCGGGATGACTGGAGCGGGCGCGACTGTTACACACCGGTGGTGCTCGAGCCACTGGGACGTGCCGATGCTCAGGGGCTCATCAGTGCGCTCGTTGGCGACGATCGCACACTCGTTGCCGTGAAGCAGCATGTCCTCGACAAAACGGAAGGCAATCCGTTCTTTATCGAAGAAGTGGTGCGAACGCTGGCCGAAGAGCGCGTGCTCGTGGGCGAGAAGGGCCATTACCGCATGCAGACGGTGCCGCTCACGTTGCATATCCCGACCACGGTGCAGGGCGTGCTGGCTGCGCGTATCGACCGGTTGCCGGCCGCGGAAAAAGAGTTGCTGCAAACGCTCGCGGTGATTGGGAAGACGTTCCCGGCGAACCTGGTTCAGTATGTCGTCGAACTGCCGGACGACGAGCTATACACGCTGCTCGCGCGCCTGGAAAAAGGGGGATTCATAGACGAGCAACCCGCCTTCCCGGCGGTGGAGTATGTGTTCAAGCATGCGTTGACGCAGGAGGTAGCCGGCAATTCGTTGCTTGCCGAGCGGCGCCGCGTGGTGCACGAACGTACCGGCCAGGCACTCGAGGCGCTTTTTGAGGCGCATCTCAAGGACCACTGGAGTGAACTCGCGCATCATTACAGCCTGAGTGGCAACGCGCCGAAAGCGGTCGAGTATTTGCATTGCGCCGGGCAACAGGCCTGGCAACGGTCGGCGAATGCCGAAGCGATTCGTCAGCTCGGCATGGCGCTGGATCTGCTCGGAGGTCTGCCTGAAACGCCCGAGCGCGCCGATCGGGAACTCGCGTTGCGGCTTGCCATCGGGCCGGCCTTGATGGCTGCAAGAGGATGGGCTTCGCCCGAAGTGAAGGCAACGTATACACGTGCGCTGGAGCTGTGCAGGCAGGCCGGACAAACGCCGCATCTGTTCCGGGCTCAAACCGGCCTGCGCATGGTTTATCAGTTGGGCGCCGAATACAAGACGGCCAGGGAGATCGCCGAAAGGCTGCTCGAGCTGGCCGAGCGTGCGCACAATCCCGCGCAAATCATGGAGGCAAACTACCTGCTGGGAATGAGCTTGTTCAGGCTCGGGGAGCTGAGTTCCGCGCATGCGTATCTTGCTGGCTTGGGGAAGTTGTCGCAACTGCATGACGCTGAACAACTCGACGAGGAGATCTTCGCGCATGGGCGAGATCCTCGCAGCGTTGGCGAAAGCAGCCTGGGCCTCGTGCTTTGGCACATGGGCTATCCGGATGAGGCGTTAAGGCGTGCCGAACAGGCGCTCACTCGCGCTCGCGCGTTGCACGACATGGTCAGCCTCGGGCAATCGCTTGTGTTCAAGGCAGAGCTTCATCAATTGCGCGGCGAGCCCAGACTCACGCATGACTGCGCGGAGGCGGCCATCGACCTTTCGACGGAGCAGGGCTTCCCCACGATACTTGCGTGGGCAACCATACTCGACGGTTGGGCGCTGGCCGAAGCGGGGGAAGCCGGGCAGGGTATGGCTCGCGTACGCCACGGCCTCGCCGGCTATGAAGCAACCGGGGCTCGACTTGGCCGCACGTACTTTCTGGCGCTATTGGCCGAAACCTGCGCAAGGGCAGGGCAGCGCGATGCGGGGCTGGATGCGCTGGCCGAAGCCATGGCGGTAGCCGAAGAATCGGGCGAACGCCATCACGAGCCGGAACTGTATCGCCTTGGGGGCGAGTTGCTGCTGCTGCCGGCGGGGCTGCCGACTGCTGATGCCACTGCGGCTGTCGCTGCCGCGGACCGCGATGCGGCCGAGGCGCGTTTCAACGAGGCCATTGCCACGGCTCACCGCCGTGGCGCCAGATCGCTCGAACTGCGCGCGGCGCTGAGCCTGGCGGGGCTGTATTTGACGCAAGGCAGGATGAGCGCCGCGAGGCAAATACTCGCTCCTGTCCGTGATGCTTTCACGGAAGGATTCGGAACTGCGGATTTGCAGCGAGCTAAAGTGCGGCTTGATGAATTGGCCGCAATCGCAACGCGATGACGATTCCATTAGTAACGAAGCCGGCTGATCGGCTCTGCAGACACGCGTGCAACGTCCGCGCGAGCCGCCTTCTTGACCCGCATGAGTGACGTACGCGAAGCCCCGCCGAACGGATTGTTCGACGAACAGTGACCAAAGCCGGGCGTGCCTGGCAGTGCGCCCCGTCGCATTCCGACCCGCTCTGCCGCCCGGCACCTTAAGCAGTACAAACCGGCTAGCGAGCGGCGATGCCCTGCGCGCCCGGTGGCAGGCCCGTCACTGCGCCGATCGGATTCAAACTGCCGTCGGGTGAGACGCTGAAGCCACTCACGGCGCCGCCACCTTGGCGAACGTACAGGAACTTGCTGTTCGCGCTCAGTGCGAGATCGAGCGGAGTACTAACGGCTGCAGCAGTCGGATTGATCAACTGCGTGGTTCCATCGGCGTTCACGCGCAGGCTGCTGATCGTGCTGCTGCCCGCGTTGGCCGTATACGCGTAGCGCCCGTCACCGGTCGTGACGAGCCAGCACGGCGCCATTTGTCCGAGGGGGACATTGCTGATTAGCGTCAGGTCTTGATTGCGCTCGATGTCGTAAGAGGCAACGGAGCCCGAGCCCGCGGCCGCAACGACGGCATAGCCGCGGCGCGTGACCGAAAAGCCGAACGGCGTGACGCCGATCGATGCGTGTTGCACGGGACCTTTCGCATATCCCGCGGGGTCGACATGATAGGTGTCGATCAGTTGCGTCCCTTTTTCGGTCACCAGCAGTTCGTCGCTTTCCGGTGCGAAACCGATCTGACCGGGTTGAGCCGATGCGCCACCCGCGACCGGGCGCAGCGAATTCGGTAGCGGGACGAGGCGCTTGCCAAACCCGTCGACGAAATATCCGCTTATGCTGGCCGTCCCGCCTGCGTTGACGACGTACGCGATAAACCCTTTTACCGTGACGCTGACCGGCCTTTGCCCACCCGATGGCTCCCGGTCGAGCAGCGTGAGCTTCGTGCCTTCTACCTTGAACATGGAAACGTCGTTGCTGCCCGCGTTCACCGCAAACAGGAACCCGGATGACAAGACCAGTGCGCCTTGCGAGCCCAGCGGATCCGCTCCCGTACCGGCACCTTTGCCGCCCGTCGGGTAGGTGGCCTGGTACGCAAGTTGACCGTTCGCGTCCCGGGAGTACGCGAGCACGGCATTGCCGGTTGGCTGGTTCGACATGACAAAGACAGCGCCCGCCGGGTCGCTATCCGAATCGGCCCAGGCCATCGTGGGTAAAGACAGCGCGGCGGTGATGGCGAAGATGAAATTTCTACGCGCTGTGCGTGGGAAAAAGCGGTTTGATTTCATTGACGGCTCCATAGGTTGGCAAACTACAGATCGAATACCGCAGGACCGATCGTTGCTGCCACGACCGGCTTTTGAAGCTTCGTTCGCGACTTGTACCCGTGCCGGATACCAGAGCTAGTTCGCACGCGCGACGGCTCCGGTTACATGGATCACAAATTGTTACTGGCGCTGCACGCGGCCGGGTCTGTTGTCCAGCCAGAGGCGGGGGGATGGCACGAGCCGGCCGGCGCCGCCCCGGCGTTCAGAACGATTCAGACAGTCACAATGCAAGCCGGCGAGAACCATGACAGGATGTGCGTTTGAAACCCTTGATGACCATCGTCGTCTTGTCGATGGGTGAACACGCTGGAAGGAGATCGAAAATGTCAGATGAAGCAAAGTGTCCGTTCGACCATACGGCCGGCGGCGGGACGACGAACCGCGACTGGTGGCCGAATCAGCTGCGGCTGGATCTGCTCAGCCAGCACTCGAGCAAGTCCAATCCGCTCGACAAGGACTTCGACTACGCCGAGGCGTTCAAGCGCCTCGATCTCGCCGCGGTCAAGAAGGACCTCGCGGCGCTCATGACCGACTCGCAGGACTGGTGGCCGGCGGACTTCGGCCACTACGGCGGCTTGTTCATCCGCATGGCCTGGCACAGCGCGGGCACCTACCGCATCGGCGACGGCCGCGGCGGCGCCGGGCGCGGCCAGCAGCGTTTCGCGCCGCTCAACAGCTGGCCCGATAACGTCAGCCTCGACAAGGCACGCCGCCTGCTCTGGCCGATCAAGCAAAAATACGGCCAGAATATTTCCTGGGCCGATCTGCTGATCCTGACCGGCAATGTCGCGCTCGAAACGATGGGTTTCAAGACGTTCGGCTTCGCCGGCGGCCGCGAGGACACGTGGGAGCCGGATCAGGACGTTTACTGGGGCAGCGAGACCACGTGGCTCGCGCCGAGCGACAACCCCCACAGCCGCTACTCGGGCAAGCGCGATCTGGAAAATCCGCTTGCGGCCGTGCAGATGGGCCTGATCTATGTGAATCCCGAGGGCCCGGACGGCAACCCCGACCCGCTCGCGGCAGCGCACGATATCCGCGATACCTTTGGGCGCATGGCCATGGACGACGAGGAAACCGTCGCGCTGATCGCCGGTGGCCATACCTTCGGCAAGACGCATGGCGCGGGCCCGGCCGACAATGTGGGCGCAGCGCCCGAGGCGGCGCAGCTCGAGGAGCAGGGGCTCGGCTGGAAGAGCAGCTTTGGCACCGGCAAGGGCGCGGACGCGATCACGAGCGGCCTCGAGGTCACCTGGTCCAGCACGCCGACGCAATGGAGCATGGGCTTCTTCAAGAATCTGTTCGGCTACGAATGGGAGCTGACGAAGAGCCCGGCCGGCGCCCATCAGTGGGTTGCAAAGGATGCCGAAGCAACGATCCCGCACGCGTTCGATGCTTCGAAGAAGCTGTTGCCGACGATGCTGACGACCGACCTTTCGCTGCGCTTCGATCCGGCCTACGAGAAGATTTCGCGCCGCTTCCTGGCGGATCCCGAAGCGTTCGCGGATGCCTTCGCCCGCGCGTGGTTCAAGCTCACACACCGCGACATGGGTCCGCGTGCACGCTATCTCGGCCCGGAAGTGCCCGCCGAGGAGCTGATCTGGCAAGACCCGATTCCGGCGGTGAACCACCCGCTCGTCGATGACAAGGACATTGCCGCGCTCAAGCAGAAAATCGTGGCATCGGGTCTGTCGATTGCGGAACTGGTCTCCACCGCGTGGGCCTCGGCGTCCAGCTTCCGCGGCTCGGACAAGCGCGGCGGCGCGAACGGCGCACGCATTCGCCTCGCGCCGATGAATCACTGGGAGGTGAACCAGCCTGAGCAACTGGCGAAGGTGCTGAAGGTGCTCGAAGGCATCCAGGGCGAGTTCAATGCTGCGCAGTCCGGCGGCAAGAAGATCTCGCTGGCGGACCTGATCGTGCTGGCCGGCAGCGCCGGCATCGAGCAGGCGGCAAAGAACGCAGGTCATGCCGTTGACGTGCCGTTCACGCCTGGCCGCATGGATGCATTGCAGGAGCAGACCGACGTGCAATCCGTTGCCATGCTCGAGCCGCCCGCCGATGGCTTCCGCAACTACGTCAAGGACGGGGTCCGCGTACCGGCCGAAGCGCTGCTGGTCAACAAGGCGCAATTGCTGACGCTGACCGCACCGGAAATGACTGTGCTGATCGGCGGCTTGCGTGTCCTCGGCGCCAACGACGGCAAGGCGACGCACGGCGTGTTCACGGACCGTCCGCAGGCGCTGACCAACGACTTCTTCCGCAACCTGCTCGACATGGGCACGGAGTGGAAGCCGGCTTCGGAAGCGCGCGACGTGTTCGACGGCCGCGACCGCAAGACGGGCGAACTGAAGTGGACGGCTACCCGGGCGGATCTGGTGTTCGGTTCGAATGCGGTGCTGCGGGCACTCAGCGAGGTCTATGCCAGCAACGACGCCACGGAGAAGTTCGCCCGTGACTTCGCGGCTGCGTGGGTCAAGGTGATGAATCTCGACCGCTTCGACATCGCCTGACGTTGCCGCGCGTTCGATTGTGAGGCCATCGCGCTGTTCGGCTTGATGAAGGCGCGATGGCCTTCGCTTTCGCTTCGTCTACAAACGCGTCTGCAAACATTCGCCCGAGCGCCGCACATCGGCAGAAACGGGTGAATTCAGTGCTCCGCCTGCGTACGGGCGGGCACCAGCAACACAGGCAGCGTGGTGCCGCGCAGCACCCGCTCCGCGACGCTGCCGAGTATCAACCTTTGCAAGCCGCGCCGCCCATGCGTTCCCATCACGATGAGGTCCGCGCGCCAATCGGCAGCGGCGAGCAGGATATGGTGCGCAATGTCCTTGCCGGGACCCGAGATTTCGGCGAGGCAGGTGGAACCCGCTACGCCGCGCTCTCTCATCTGCGCCTCGGCGTGGGTCAGGGCAACGCGCCCTTCGGCGGCGAACGCGTTGCGCATGATCGAGGGATCGAGCTCGGGTGACTCGAACGCGAGCACCGGCACGTCGATCACATAAAACGGCCGAAGCTCGGCCCCCATCTCCACGGCGAGTTCCAGCGCGGCGTCCAATGCCCGCGATGCGGCTTCGCTGCCGTCCACCGGGACGAGGACTCGTGTGTACATGATGTGCGTCTCCTGCACCGCCGGGTTTTTGCCTCGGTGCCGCGGTTCCATTGCGGCCGATTCTAGCATCGGCGTGACGGGTCACCGGGCCGTAGGGGCCATCGGGCAGCCGAAGGTTTCAGCTGGCGTTAAGAACGATTAAGCCGTGCTGCGAAATCGCATGGGTATGATCGTTTGAAATACGCTCGACGTCCGAGGAATCATCGATGGCAAAGACAGAGGTCAAGGTACCGCAGCTTTCCGAATCGGTTACCGAAGCGACACTTCTCGCATGGAAAAAGCAGCCCGGCGATGCCGTCGCGCAGGACGAGATTCTGATCGAACTGGAGACCGACAAGGTCGTGCTCGAGGTCCCGGCACCCGCCGCCGGCGTTCTGGCCGCGACCTTGCACAACCAGGGTGATACCGTCCATGCCGACGACATCATCGCCATCATCGATACCGAGGCCGCCCCGCACGCGCCCGCTCAGCCGGCTAGCGCTGCCCCTGCGCCTCAGGCTCCCGCGCCCGCGCCCGCTCCCGTGGCTCAGCCGGATTCGCAGCGCGCGGACTTCGATGTGATCGTCATCGGTTCGGGCCCTGGCGGCTATATCGCGGCCATACGCGCGGCGCAGCTGGGCAGGTCCGTCGCTTGCGTCGAGCAGTGGAAGAACCCGGCCGGCAAGCCCAAGCTGGGTGGAACGTGCCTGAATGTCGGCTGTATTCCGTCGAAGGCGTTGCTCGCTTCCTCTGAGGAGTACGAAAAGACCCTGCACCATTTGAGCGATCATGGCATCGGTGTTGAGCGCGTCACGCTCGATGTGCGCAAGATGGTGGGACGCAAAGAAGCCATTGTCGAAAAGATTACCGGTGGCGTCGAGTTCCTGTTTCGCAAGAACAAGATCACGTGGCTCAAGGGCCATGGCAAGCTCGCGGGCAAGGCGGGCGAACTGATACGCGTTGGCGTGAGCGGGGACGCAGAAAGCGCCACCTACACGGCGAAGGACGTCATCATTGCGACGGGCTCCAACGCACGTCATTTGCCGGGCGTTGCCGTGGATAACCAGATTGTCTGCGACAACGAGGGCGCGCTGGCGTTCGATTCGGTGCCGGCGCGGCTGGCCGTGATCGGTGCCGGCGTGATCGGGCTTGAATTGGGATCAGTCTGGCGGCGCCTGGGTGCTGACGTCACCTTGCTGGAAATGCTGCCGGTTTTTCTGGCGGCGGCGGACGAGTCCATCACGAAAGAGGCCGCGAAGCAGTTCGCCAAACAAGGCCTCAAGATCATACTTGGCGCCTCGATCGGCGAGGTCAAGACGCATGCCGACGGCGTCTCGATCGCCTGGACGGACAAGGACGGCGTTCAGCAGGTGCTCGAAGCCGACCGCTTGATCGTATCGATCGGGCGAGTGCCGAACACCCACGATCTCGGACTCGATTCGGTCGGCCTGACGGTCGATCAAAGAGGCTTCATTCCCGTGAATGACCATTGCGCGACCAGCGTGCCGCACGTCTACGCGATCGGCGACGTCGTGCGCGGCCCCATGCTCGCCCACAAGGCCGAGGACGAAGGCGTGATGGTGGCGGAGATCATCGACGGACAGAAGCCGCATATCGACTACAACTGCATTCCGTGGGTCATCTATACGGAGCCGGAAATAGCCTGGGTCGGCAAGACCGAGCAGCAGTTGAAGGCGGAGGGTCGCGAGGTGAAGGTGGGGCAATTCCCCATGATGGCCAACGGCCGGGCCCTGGGGATCGGGCGGACCGAAGGCTTCGTCAAGATGATTGCCGATGCCCGGACAGATGAACTATTGGGTGTCCATATCATTTCCGCGAATGCCTCGGACCTCATTGCGGAAGCCGTGGTGGCGCTCGAATTCAAGGCGTCGTCGGAAGATATCGGCATGATCTCGCACCCGCATCCGTCACTTTCCGAAGTGATGCGGGAAGCGGCGCTCGCCGTTCAAAAGCGCGCACTCAACATCTAGGGCACGGAAAAGGATGCCGTGCCCATGGATGGACCGTGCGGCGCGGCTTAGAGCCCGCGGTGCCCCGCGCTGAAAATCAGCCGCAAACCGAGTGCGGTGATCGCGCCGGCTGCAATGCGGTCGATCCAGCGCTTCGCGCGCAGATAGAGATCGCGCGGACGCTGGCTCGAAAAGCAGAGCGCGACCACGGTGTACCAGCCGGTTTCGATCGCGAATACGAGCGGCGGCAGCGCGAAATAGCACCAGAGCGGCGGATGCTGCGGGAGCAGGGCCACGAAGATGCTGCCGTAGGCCACCGCCGTCTTCGGATTGCTCAATTGCGTCGTCAGGCCGGTCCAGAACGACTTGCCCGGCCGGGCGCCGTCCATCTCGCTCTGGCTCATCGTCACCGGGTGGCCCGCGCCGCGCCAGATGCGCGTGGCAATGTAGAGGAGATAGAGGCCGCCTGCGATCTTGAGTCCGGCGTAGAGCCATGCGACGGTGGAGAGCAGCGTATAGAGGCCCGCGAGCGCAATGCCCGCGAAGCAGATCGCGCCGATGCCCATTCCGAAAGCCGTGGCGACGCCGTCGCGGCGCGACAGGCCGATTGCGTTGCGCGCGACCATCACGAAGCTGGGGCCTGGGCTCATGGCGCCCAGCAGGACGGCGGCGAGAATGCTGAGGACGGCTGTGGTGGGGGACATGGCGGCACCGGTTGCGCGAGGAACGAATTTTTAACACTAGCACGCGCACGGGCTGACCGCACGGGTCAGTTGGAGGCGCTGGAGCGCAAAAGTGTGTGAGGCGGCCCGAAGTTTCGGAAGCGCTTCAAAACGCCGGTGCGTTCCATCATCGGAAACGTGCGCCGCCATCGCGCCGGCATTCAGCCACATTCATCCACATTCGGGCGCATTCAGCCGCCCTGCGCCGGCCGTTCCCCCTTCGCGTCGCGCTCGCGGCTCCAGTGCTCGAGCAGCACACGGGTTTGCTCGCCGATGTTGGCCTTGAGGAACTCAGCCTTTTCCGCGTCGATATCCTTCCACTCGAGCATCGTGAGCGTCGATCGGCGCGCGACATAGAAGAGCAGAAACTGCCCGTAAAGGCTGAACATGCGCACGATGGTGAGCGGGTCGTCGGCGCTCAGGCCTGTGATGCGGGCCAGCAGCGCCGTGTTCACCTTGTTCAGCGGCATGCGCACGCGCTCGCGCAGCACTTCGGTGCCAATCTCGGGCTCGCCGCCGCCTTGCTCGCGTGCGAAGAACAGGCGCTGGTCCGGCTCGCAGTGCTTCACGAAGGTGCGATCGGCCACGATGCGCTGGATGTCGATGAACGCGTCGATGAGCGCGGCGGTTTCGGCGTTGCGTTCGAGCGCTGCGCGCGCGCGCAGTACGGCGGGCTCGAAGGCTTGCCACGAGGCGTCGGCGAGCGACTCGGCGCACGCGCGGTAGAGCCCTTCCTTGTTCTCGAAGTAGTACTGCAACGCAGGCGCGTTGACGCCGGCGCGTGCCGCGATGTCCCGCGTCGAGGCGCCCTCGAAGCCGTGCTGCCCGAACAGGCTGATGGCGGCTTCGATGATCTTGCGGCGTGTTTCGTCGCCGCGCGCATAGCCGCCCGCCGGGGGGCGGCGCAGTCGTTTCGGTTCGTTCATAAATTTCCGGTTTGCGCCCTCGCTCCAAGAAATATATCACTTGACACAATTTTTCCGAATGGAATAATTTTGCCAACTGGAACAATTCTGGATTTGGCCAAACATGTCTACGACTGCAGGCGCAGCTGAGCGCGAGGCGCCGAGCGACGCCGTCACGCCTGGGAAATACGGGAAAACACGCGGTGCGAAGCGCACCGTGCTGGTGGGTCTCGGGCTCGCGGCGCTCGTTGCCGCCGGTGTTTGGGGTGGGCATTGGTGGCTCGTGGGGCGCTTCATCGAGAGCACCGACGACGCCTACTTGCAGGCGGACAGCGTGACGATCGCGCCGAAGGTGAGCGGCTATGTCACCGACGTCTACGTGGCCGACAACCAGGCGGTCAAGGCCGGCGATCCGCTCGTGAAGCTCGACGCGCGCCAATATCAGGTCGCGCTCGACCAGTCCAACGCGACCGTCGACGCGCGCAACGCGGACATCCAGCATGCCGAGGCGCAGATCGCGCAGCAGCACGCCAACATCGCTCAGAGCCAGGCGCAGCAGGAAGTGGCGCGCGTGAGCCTGCGCCACGCGCAGGACGAGGTCGCGCGCTATGCGCCGCTCGCGGCGACGGGCGCGGAAACGGCCGAACGTCTCGCGGAACTGAAGAGCACGCGTGATCAAGCCCAGGCCACGCTGGCCGCGGATACGGCCGCCGTGGAAGCGGCGCGCTCGCAGATTGCCGCGCTCACCGCGCAGCTCGCGCAGGCTCGCGCCCAACTCGAGGCGGCGCGCGCCAATGCGGCGCAGTCGCAACTCGACCTGGACAACTCGGTGGTGAGGAGCGCGCTGGCGGGCCGCGTGGGCGACCGCACGGTGCGGGTGGGCCAGTACGTGCAGCCCGGCACGCGCATGCTCACCGTGGTGCCCGTGCAGAAGACCTACCTCACGGCGAATTTCAAGGAAACGCAGATCGGCCGCATGCGCGTGGGCCAACCGGTCGAGATGCATGTGGACGCGCTGCCGGGCCATACGCTGCATGGCGTGGTGGACAGCTTCTCGCCGGGCACGGGCGCGCAATTCGCGCTGCTGCCGCCCGAGAACGCCACCGGCAACTTCACGAAGATCGTGCAGCGCGTGCCGGTGCGCATCCGTCTCGACACCGGTCCCGAAACGCGCAGCGTGCTGCTGCCGGGCATGTCGGTGACCGTGGACGTGGACACGCGCTCCGCGCGCGACGACGATCGCCGTATCGACGCCGAGAACCATCGTGGCTGAACACGCCAGCGCACAAGGGGGCGGAGCGCATCCGCACGGCGAGCGCGCGAGCGCAGCCGACTGGGTCGCCGTGGCGGCGGGCGCGCTGGGTGCGCTGATGGCGACGCTCGACATCTCGATCACGAACTCGGCGCTGCCGCAGATTCAAGGCGAGATCGGCGCGACCGGCACCGAGGGCACATGGATCTCCACGGGCTATCTGATGTCCGAGATCGTGATGATTCCGCTTGCGGCATGGCTCACGCGGGTATTCGGACTGCGAAATTTTCTGCTCGCCAATTCCGCGCTGTTCATCGGCTTTTCGATGATGTGCGGCTGGTCGAACTCGCTTGGCGTGATGATCGCGGGGCGCATCGGCCAGGGCTTCACGGGCGGCGCCATGATTCCCACCGGGCAGACCATCATCCGCACGCGCCTGCCGCTCTCGCAGTTGCCGATCGGCATGACGGTGTTCGGCCTCATCGTGCTGCTCGGTCCGCTGCTCGGCCCGGTCGTGGGCGGCTGGCTCGCGGAGAACATCAGCTGGAGCTGGTGCTTCTTCATCAACCTGCCGGTCTGTCTTGCGCTCATCACGCTGCTGCTCGTTGGCCTCAAGCCCGATCGTCCGCATTGGGAGGCCTTTTTCAAGGCCGACTGGCTCGGCATCGTCGGCCTGGCCGTCGGTCTGAGCTCGCTCACCGTGGTGCTAGAAGAAGGGCAGCGCGAGCGCTGGTTCGAGTCGGACATGATCGTCGCGCTCACATGGGTGACGCTCGCGGGCATGGCGCTTATCGCAGCTTCGCAGTTCACGGCGAAAAAGCCGATCCTGCGCCTCTCGCTCATGCGCAATCCGCGCTACGCGAGTGTGATCGTGATCGTGTTCGCGGTGGGGGCAGGGCTTTACGGCATTTCCTATTTGCTGCCGCAGTTCTTGAGCCTCGTCGCGGGCTATAACGCGGAGCAGTCGGGTGCGATCATGCTGCTGTCGGGCCTGCCCGCATTCCTCATGATGCCGGTGCTGCCGCGCCTGCTCGGCCAGGTGGACTTTCGCGTGCTGGTGGTGAGCGGGCTGCTGTTGTTCACATTGAGCTGCATGCTCGACATTTCGCTCACCGCACAGAGCGTGGGCCATGATTTCGTCTGGTCGCAACTCGTGCGCGGCGCGGCCCAGATGCTGGCGATGATGCCGCTCAATCAGGCCTCGATGGCAGCGGTCGCGCGCGAAGATTCCGGCGACGCGGCAGGGCTCTACAACATGGCGCGCAATCTGGGCGGCTCGGTGGGGCTCGCGATCATCGGCACGCTCATCGACCGGCGCGAGACCTACCATACGGCGGTGCTGCGCGAGTCGCTCAGTGCCAACTCGCTGATCGGGCAGGAACGCGTGGCAGCGGGCGCGGCGAACTGGTTCGCGCAGACGGGTGATATGGCTTACTCGCAGATGCGCTCGCTGGGCCAGATCGCGGTGCAGATCCAGCAGCAATCGCTGGTTATCACGTTCTCCGAAACATTCTGGGTGCTCGGCATCGCGCTGGCGGCATGCGTGCCGCTTGCACTCCTGCTCAAGAAACCGCAGCCCGGCGCACAGACGCCGTCCGCCGGTCACTGACGCTTTCACTCCTGACTCATGACCGCACTTCGCTCTTCCCGATCCGCAATCGCGCCGCTCACCGTGCTGGCTGCCGCCTGTGCGCTCGCGGCCTGCACCGTGGGCCCCGACTATCGCGGCGCACCGGCGGTCGCGCCGGAGGCGGCCAGCGCCGCAACCTTCGTTCGCACGCCGGCGCAAGGCGTGACGCCCGAGCGCGCGCCCAGCGAATGGTGGCTGGCGTTCGATGACCCGCAGTTGAATGCGCTGGTGGCCGCGGCTTTTGCCCACAATCCCGATCTGCGGGCGGCTCAGGCGCGGCTGCGTGAATCGCGCGCGCAATTGCAGCAGCAACAGGCCGCCGAGATGCCCAAGATCTCGGCCAGCGCCGCCGCGCCGCGTATGCGCGAGCCCAATCTCAACGCGTTCTCGCAGGAGCCGGGCAGCTCGGGGTCGGGGCGCGGCCCGCTGCAGTTCTACACGGCGGGCTTCGACGCTTCGTGGGAAATCGATCTGTTCGGCGGCACGCGCCGGGCGGTCGAGGCGGCGAGCGATGAAGCCGATGCCGTTCAGGCCGATCTCGCCGATGCGCAAGTCTCGCTCGCTGCCGAAGTGACGCAGGCCTATATCGATCTGCGCGACGAACAGCAGCGCCTCGCGATTGCGCAACGCAACGCCGACCTGCAGCAACAGATGCTGACGCTGACCGAGCAGCGTCGCGCCGGCGGAACGGCGGCAGAGGTGGATGTCGAGCGGCTGACGACCCAGGTCGAGACCACGCGCTCGACACTCGCGCCGCTCGCGGCACAGGTGGAGATGTCGCTCGACCAGCTGGCCGTGCTGACCGGCAAGGCGCCCGGCGCGCTCGATGCCGAACTGGCCGCGCCACGTGCGCTGCCGGCGCTGCCTGCATCGGTGCCGGTGAGCGACCCCGCGACGATGCTCGCGCAGCGGCCCGACATTCGCGCGGCCGAGCGCCGGCTCGCGTCGAGCAACGCGCAAATCGGCGAGCATGTGGCCGACTTTCTGCCCAAGCTCACGCTGTTCGGCGATCTGGGCTTCACGGCGGCGGACCCGGGGCACCTGCTGCGCAAGAACAATTTCAGCTGGGTAGGCGTGCCGTATCTGCAGTGGAATGTCTTCGACTTCGGCCGCACGCTCGGCGCCGTGCATGGCGCCGAGGCCGCGCGCGACGAAGCAGAGGCACGCTACGAAAAGGCGGTGCTTGCCGCGCTGCAAGACGCGAACGGCGCGCTCTCACGCTATGGCTACCAGCGCGTGCATCTGGTGACGCTGCAAAAGGTGCAGGATTCCGCGCAGCGCTCGGCTACGTTGATGCGTCAGCGCTATCGCGCCGGCGCGTCGAGCCTCGTCGACCTGCTCGATACGCAGCGCTCCGAATTCCTCGCGCAGCAAGACGTGATTTCGGGGCAGGCCCAGTTGCTCAAGGACTTTGTTTCGCTTCAGAAAAGCTTGGGCCTCGGCTGGCGCAGCACCGCAAGTTGAGCGGGGCGGCGCCACGCCATCCTGGCCAAATCCCCGTTCGCGCCGGTGCGTGAGGCATGGGGTCATGAGTTCACGCGCTATCCGCGCGCCATGCTGGCGAACACACCGTCGCGGCGAATGAGCGCGTGAAAGAGCGCCGCCGCGACGTGCAGCAGGATCGTCGCGTACAGCGCCATCGCCAGCCACGTATGCGCCGCGCGCAGCCATGCGTACAGCACGACGCTGTGCGGCGCGATGGGCGGCAGGTGCACGCCGCCGGCCAGCACGATGGGATACCCACCGGCCGAGAGCATCGACCAGCCGATCAGCGGCATGGCGATCATGAGCAGATAGAGCACAAGGTGCGAGCCATGCGCCGCCAGGCGCTGCACCGCCGGCATGTCGGCGGGCAGTTTCGGCGCGCCGTACAGGAGGCGTACGGCGAGGCGCACGATCACGAGCACGAGCAGCGCGATGCCTAGCGGACGATGCAGCGCGAGCAAGGTATTGTGCAGCCGAGAAACGGTCGAGACCATGCCCACCCCGACAAATAGCATGGTGACGATCAGGACTGCCATGGACCAGTGCAGGAGCCGGGAAAGGGCACTGAAATGCGAGCGAGGGGTCTTCATGGTTGCGCATTTTCCTGTGAGCGCGCGGCTTCTTCATGCGTGCGCCGGTTGAACGAGACCGAATAGGCGGCCGAGCGTGCAGCGAGCAGTGGATCGTCGGAAGGCTTCAGGCCGTCGGGCAGGATAGTCGGATCGTAGTTGACGTCGCGGCATGCGCCTTCGCGTTGCGGCGTCGCCTGACGCAGCACCAGCGTGCCCGCGTCGATCTGCTCGCGTCCGTCCGGCCATTGCAGCGTGGCATCGTTGGTGGGGTCGCCGGGTGCGGCCACCGTCAGCACGAGGTGCCAGCGCAACGGGCCTTGTGCGAGCCGCGCGTCGAGATCGTCGGCGAGGAAATTCGGGTCGGCTTTCTGGGCAGACGTTTCAGGCTCGAACGGCGTTTGCGGCACCACCTGCCAGCGGACGGCACGCGTGTTGCCGTTCGCATCGGTGGCAATGAACGCATTGATGCCGTAGAAGGCCGTATTCGCGAAACTGGACGCAGGCGGGTGTGCCTTGAGCCATTGACGGAACGGCAGGGTTTCCGGATTGGCGCGGAAGAACGCGTCGAGCTTGGCGGGGTCCGGCTTGCCGGTCGCGGGGTCGGGCTTCGAGGCCACGAGCTGCTGGTAGAACTGATTCGGGGTGCGAACGACGAACACGGGCGTGGAATTCATGCCGGTGCGCCATTGCTCTCCGTCTTTCAACTGAAACAGCAGCGCCATGCTGCGCACGGGGGTGCTGGCGTCGGGCGCGGACGGATTGCTCCCTGGAATCGCGAAGCGCCCGATAACGGGCGTGTCGCCCGGCGCGAACACGGCGGCGCGCGACACGCGCGCACCATTGCCGTTGCTCTCGAACGTGCCTTCCACGCAGAGCCCCTTGGCATGATTGCGCCGGTAGCCGGGGTGCACGCCATAGTTCGATTCGAAGGTATTCACGATGTGAGGGGCAGTCACGCGCGTCGGCGAGATCCAGCCGGCGGTCCACGCAAAGGCGGCGCAGGCGCAGGCTGTCGCTGCCGCAATGGCCGCGAGCCGGCACGGCACGCAGATGGTGGTGCGGGTCATGGCTCGCCCCCCAATTGCATGCGTTCGTGCGGCCAGGGAAAAACAGCGGAAAGCGCTACGCGGTCGCGCGGGCGCGATGGGCATATCAGTGCGCGATGAGGCATGATCGGTCCTGTAGAAGGGCTTTGAGGCCGTTGTGGGTGTCAACAGGACGAGCAGGCGATCTATTCCATTCGAATTTGCGCGCGCAGGATGGAATGGGTGTAAGGCGATTGCAAGTCGCCAGAAACAGAACTGGGAGGGCGCGATGCTGACTGGCGGCTGCTTATGCGGAAAGATCCGCTATGAAATTTCAGGCGAAGCAATCGGCAATACGGTGTGTCATTGTGCGGATTGCCGGCGCGCGTCCGGGGCGCCTCTGGTCGGCTGGATGAGCGTCGCACGTGCGGCGTTCAGATTCGTTGCGGGCGCACCGAAGACGTATGCGTCGAGCGCGCATGTGGAGCGCAGTTTTTGCCCCGATTGCGGTACGCCGCTCATTTATCGCAACGCGGCGTTTGCCGATGAGGTCGATGTGGCCACCGGCACGCTCGATAACCCGGACGAGGCGCCGCCCGAGCACCACACCTGGACGTCGCAGCAGCTCGCGTGGATTCGACTGGCTGATGGATTGCCGCGATATCCGCGCGGCTATCCGGAGACGTAACGCATGCAACCCAAGCGCCGCGCGCGGAAACCCCCACGCGCAGCGCGTTGGCCAATCAACGATGCTCGGTGACGAACTTCGTCACGAGATACGCTTCCATCGCCTCGGTGCCGCCTTCGGAGCCGTAGCCCGAATCCTTCACGCCGCCGAACGGCACTTCGGGCAGGGCGAGGCCGTGGTGGTTGATGGACAGCATGCCCGTTTCGATGTCTTCCGAGAGCGCCGCCGAAGTCGCGCTCGAGCGCGTATAGGCATACGCGGCGAGGCCGTAGGGCAGACGGTTCGCTTCGGCCACCGCATCTTCATAGCGCGAGAAGCGCGCAACGGGCGCGAGCGGGCCGAACGGCTCTTCGTTCATGATGCGCGCGGAGAGCGGCACGTCGGTCAGCACCGTGGGGGCGAAGAAGTAGCCTTCGCGGCCTACGCGCTCGCCGCCAGTCAGGACCTTCGCGCCGTGCTCGCGCGCGTCGGCCACGAGGCGCTCCATCGCGGCGAGGCGGCGGTCGTTCGCGAGCGGCCCCATCTGCACGCCTTCGGTCAGGCCGTTGCCCACCTTGATCGCCTTGGTGGCCGCCACGAAGTGCTCGAGGAACTCGTCGTAGGCGGCGTCTTCGATCATGAAGCGCGTGGGCGAAATGCACACCTGGCCCGCGTTGCGGAACTTGGCGCCGGCGAGCAGCTTCGCGGCGCGCGGAATGTCCGCATCGGCGAACACGATGGCGGGCGCATGGCCGCCGAGCTCCATCGTCGCGCGCTTCATGTGCTCGCCGGCCTTCGAGGCGAGCAGCTTGCCCACTGGCGTCGAGCCCGTGAACGAGATCTTGCGGATGGCCGGGTGCGCGATCAGGTAGGACGACACTTCCGAAGGCACGCCGAACACGAGGTTGAGCGCGCCCTGGGGCAGGCCTGCGTCGACGAACACCTGCACCAGCGCCGCGCAGCTCGCGGGCGTTTCTTCCGGTCCCTTCAGCACGACGGTGCAGCCCGACGCGAGCGCGGCGGACACCTTGCGCACGGCCTGATTGAGCGGGAAGTTCCAGGGCGTGAAGCAGGCGACCGGGCCCACCGGCTCGCGCGTGACGATCTGGCGGACCGCGTCCGTGCGCGAGGGCACCACGCGGCCATAGGTGCGGCGGCCTTCTTCGGCGAACCAGTCGATGACGTCGGCGCCCGCGAGCGTTTCGCCCTTCGCTTCGGCAAGCGGCTTGCCTTGCTCGCGCGTCATGATCGCGGCGATCTCGCAGGCGCGCTCGCGCAGCAGGTCGGCGGCGCGGCGCATCAGCTTGCTGCGCTCGAGCGGCGAGACCTTGCGCCATGCGCTGAAGGCGCGCGCGGCGGCCTCGGCGGCGTCCGAGAGGTCTTGCTCGCTGGCGAGGCTCAGGCGTCCGATCTCCGCCTCGGTGGCGGGGTCGACCACGGCAATCGTCTTCGCGCCGGCGCGCCATGCGCCGTCGACGTAAATCTGGGTATCCGGATAGGGCTTCACGCTGGAACTCATGATGGGACGATCCTCTTCAACGGTGCAACGGTGGGGAAGCGGGCGCCGCGCGCGGCAACGCGTGGGGCGCCGTGGCCGGGAAAATGCCGGAAAGCTTTCTATTCTGCCACCGCTTCTCAGGTTCTGCTGGCGCGCCAAATGCGCAGGGCCTTCGAGGAGGTCGAAGGCCCTGGCGGTTAGCCCCTGTATTGAGT
This sequence comes from Paraburkholderia pallida, assembly GCF_004524855.1. Classification (NCBI taxonomy): domain Bacteria; kingdom Pseudomonadati; phylum Pseudomonadota; class Betaproteobacteria; order Burkholderiales; family Burkholderiaceae; genus Paraburkholderia; species Paraburkholderia pallida. The sequence continues at coordinate 521,942 of NZ_CP038149.1, forward strand.
CCCTGTATTCAGGGGCGGTTCTGGCGTTGCCGCCGCGCGTGTCAGCTCAGTTGCGTCACGGGCGCGACCGCGGCCGGATCGCTGATGCTCGGCTTGCCGTTCTCGACGTGGCCCGCGTAGCGGCGCGCGAAGGTCGTGTCGTCGCGGCTCGTGACCGTGAGGTCGTACCAGTGGTGGCTCGCGGCCAGCACCCAGGGCTCCTCGATGTGCGCGCCAGCCGGCACCACCAGCAGGCGCTCGCGTGCGCCATAGGCGTTGTCCGTCACCGTGAGGCGCGCGATGCCGCCGCCCGTGTTCGTGAACTTCAGGAACAGGTTGCCGTTCGCCACGTCGTAATGCGCCGCGACTTCGGGCTGCGGCGTGCCGCCTTTAACTCCATGGCCTTGCTGGGCAGCCGTAGCGGTGCTGACGGTGCCGGAGAAGCGGCGCACGAAGCCGTTCGGGCCGTACACCTCGAACGCGTAGACGCCGTTGGTCACGCTCAGGTCCCACGTGTCGTCGAGCGACTTGCCCGCTTCCACGGTGTAGCGCCACGGGCCGTCGCTGCGGTTCGTGCCGTACACGTAGAAGTGCGCGCCCTGGCGGCCCTTGTTCGCGAACGTGATCGAGAGCGCGTTCTTCGCCGTGTCGACTTGGGCGTTCACATGCAATTCGTACGGCAAGGCACGCGCGTAGCGCACGCCAGGCTCCTGCGGGTCGATTGGGCCCGGCGTGGCCGGCACGGTCGGCGCGGGGTTCGCGGAGCACTGGTTGTTCGCGAGCGTCATGTAGTTGCTCGTGTCCGGCAGCGTCGGCATGCTCGCGTCGGGCGTGCGGAAGTCAAAGGCCGTCATGAGGTCGCCGCACACCGCACGGCGCCACGCCGTGATGTTCGGCTCGTGCACGCCGAAGCGCGCCTCGATGAAGCGAATCACCGAGGTATGATCGAACACCTGCGAGCAGACGAAGCCGCCCTTGCTCCAGGGCGAGACGATCGTCATCGGCACGCGCGGCCCGAGGCCGTAGGGCAGGCCGTCGGCCGTGTACTTGCCGCCGCGCCCCGGATTCACGACGTTATGGATCTCGCCGTCCACGCTCACGGTCGACTTGCCCTGCGCCGGCGTGGTGGCCGGCTGCGGCGGCACCACGTGATCGAAGAAGCCGTCGTTCTCGTCGTACATGATGAAGAGCACGGTCTTGCTCCATACTTCGGGGTTCGAAGTAAGGGCGTCGAGAATCTGCGAGGTGTATTCGGCGCCGTAAGCGGGCGTGTATTTCGGATGCTCGGAGAATGCGGCCGGCGGCAGCAGCCACGAGACTTGCGGCAGCTTGTTCGCGAGCACGTCGTTCTTGAGGTCGGCGATCGTGCGAACGGTCTGCGCACGTTGATAGAGCGCCGAGCCCGGCTGCGCGTTGATGAAGTTGGCGAAGTTCTGCAGGATGTTGGTGCCGTAGTTGCCGTTCAGAGGGTCGCTGCCGTTCGTGCCCTGCTGGTAGATCTGCCACGAGATGCCGGCGGCCTGCAGGCGCTCGGGGTAGGTCGTCCACGAGAGCAACTGGTAGGTGGGCGGCACGTCGCCGTCCACATAGTCGTTGTTGTCGAGCAGCGGGCCGCCCATCGTGCCCGTCGGGTCGACCATGCCCGTCATGAGGTACGAGCGGTTCGGGTGCGTGGGTCCCGGCAGCGAACAGAAGTAGTTGTCGCAGACGGTGAATGCATCGGCCAGCGCGTAGTGGAACGGAATGTCCGCGCGCAGGTAATACCCCATCGTCATGTCGGTCTTGTACTGCGGCCACTGGTTGTACGCGCCATTGTTGATCGCGTAGTGGGTGGGGTACCACGAGTGATCGAGGTCGCCCACGCATTGCGCGCTCGTGGTCTGCGTGTCGAGGTGGAACGGCAGCACGGGCTTCGTCGCGTCTTCTTTCGAGGGCTGATACCAGACCGGCTGGCCGCCAGGCAGCGGAATCGGCAGGCGGTCGTTATAGCCGCGCACGCCGCGCAGGTGGCCGAGGTAGTGGTCGAAGGAGCGGTTTTCCTGCATGAACACCACGATGTGCTCGACATCGCGGATCGAGCCGGTGCGCGAGAACGCCGGAATGGCGAGCGCATTGCGGATCGATTCGGGCAATACGGTCATCGCCGCGGCGGCGGCGCCCGAGGAAGCAACGGTCTGCAAGAAACGGCGACGGCTGGTTGACGTCATTGTGGTTCACCTTTCTGCTTGTCGATGGGGTGAGTGTGCATACGCACAGACATAGGCACACTGCGGGTGGATTACTGACTCGTCGTTGCGGTGCTGCTGGAATGGTTGCCGGTGCTCGACGGTGGGTCGTCCCCGGGCGCGTAGCTCATGACGGGTGCGACTTGTTCGCTATCGGCCGCGAGACTTGCCTGCACGCTCGCTACCGGGCTGCTGGCGAAATCGGCGGCGTTTGCAGCGCTGGCGCCGTTTAGGGCCGATGCGCCAAAGCCGTTGGCCACGGTGTCCGTCGAGGCCATAGCCGGCGGCAGTGGCGCGTCTACATCCTGCGCTTGCGTCGCGGCGTTGGAACGCGCTTGCGCGTTTGTGACGGCAGCTTGCGATGTCGCGCTGCTGCCCGGGCCGCATGCAGCAAGCATGATGGTTGCCAGCACAACGGCTGTCGTGCTGGCCAGTGACTGCGCGAAAGGGCGTGTTTGCATGTGCGCTTCCGTTCTCGTGATAGGGGCGAGAGAATGGGTCGGCGCACAGTTTCGCCAGTATCGAAGAAAGAATTGTGAAAGCAGTGAAAACGTTTGCGCGCGATGAATATTCTTTTGCAAACGTTTTTTCCGTGAATGCGATCTGCCGCGGAAATCCTGAACAGAAACGAGTGCTAGTGTTTCGGAGCAATCTTCCCGATGCTTTCGTATTGCTTTCTATGACGTGGGAAAATCGGGTGCGCCACGCGCAAACAGGAAGGGGACAAGTTTGAGCAAGAGTGCTTTGACGACGACGGAAACCTGGCACATGGACGACGCCACAGCAGGCGTGTGGATTCGTGCTGCTCATCTCGGCCGGAAGATCAAGGTCGAGAAGGGCGCCACGATCTACCGTCAGGGCGAGCTTGGCTTCACGTTCTACTTCCTGCTGTCGGGCCGCATCCAGGTTTCAATCTTCCAGAGTGACGGCACCGAGTTCATGCTCGAGATGATGGGGCCGTGGGCGATGTTCGGCGAGTCCCCAGCCATGGATGGCTTGCCTCGCATCGCGACGGCCATCGCAGCGGAGCGTTCAGAGCTTATAGAGTTCGATATCAGGGTGATTACCGGAGCGATTCCGTCCAACCCTGAGCTTGCCATTTCTCTCATGCGTATCGTCGCGATCAAGCAGCGAATTCTCGCCTCGCGCATTCAATACCTTGCGCTTCCGAAACCAGAAATGCGAATCGGGGAGTTACTGGGCAGGCTGACGGAGTTGTACGGGGAAAAGCGCGAGGACGGTACGCTCATACCCATTCCCCTGACTCACGAGCAAATCGCCGCAATGACAGGTGCGACCCGTGTCACAGTCACGCGCGCCCTGAAGCGGCTGACGACACTCGGGGCGATTGAATTGCGTCAGCGGCGTATCTGGGTGCTGGACCGTTCGAAACTTTTCGGCTGATTTGGTAACTCGCTATACAGACGGCGGTCTGGTCGGTCACGTAGAGTGGGGCACGCTGGGTTCACACCTTTCCACCACGATTGAAGGACTGCCATGAGCCAAATCGAGCGCCTGCGTCTTCCTGAGGACGACGCCACTTTCGGAAGCAACCGCATTTTCGACCTGTTCCAGTATTCGCCCGCCGTAACGGCCAACGGGCTGGTCTTCATCGCCGGTCAAATCGGTCTGCGTGCCGACGGGACAATTCCGCAAGACCCGAAAGAGCAAATCGATGTCGCGTTCAGGCGCATCGAGGCTGTGCTCGAGCATTTGGGTCTCGACTTTACGGATGTCGTCGAGCTGGTTACGTACCACGTCGATGTCGGTTCTCAACTGGCGGTGTTCCGCGAAGTGAAGGAGCGCTATATCCGTTCGGATTTTCCAGCGTGGACCATTCTCGGCATCGCTGCGCTTGCGCGTCCCGAGCTCATCGTCGAAATCAAGGTCGTCGCCGCGACGCGCAACTGAGCGAGTCCGCGCCGCGTGGCTGATTTCTCTTCATATATTCAGGAATGCTATTTAATAAAATGAGCACGCAAGTCAAAACGGATGGATTCGCCTTTGTCGAATTCGTTTCATCACGCCCGATGGAACTCGTCGAGCGCTTCGAACACCTTGGGTTCCGTCTCCGTGGCAAATCGAAGACCGGTGTGTGGCTGATGACGCAAGGCGCAGCCGTGTTCCTCGTCAACGGGAACCCGAACGCGTTCGAGCAAAAGCATGGTCCGTCGGTGCGCGCAATCGGCATTCGCGTCGACAACGCGAGGCGGGCCCACGAGCAGGCACTGGCCGGCGGCGCGCTTGCGGCCCTGGCCGATGTCGAAGGCGAGTTCGTCGTCGACGCGCCGGCGATTCTGGGCATCGGCGCGAGCCTCGTCTACTTCGTCGACACCGATTTCATGGCGGACTTTTCGCTGCCCGTCGAAGCGCGCAATACGCCGGAGGGCGACGCCAGCATTCTGGCCGTCGACCATACGTCGAACATCGTCCATCCCGAGAACCTGGACAAGTGGGCGAACTTCTATCGCGATACGTTTGGTTTCGCGGAGAAGCAATATCTCGAGGTCAAGGGCCACTTGTCCGGCATGCGGGCTCGTTCGATGGTGAGCGCCTGTGGCCGCGTGTCGATTCCGGTAGCGGCCGCTGCGCACGACCAACCCGGCGTTCTCAACCAGAACGACGAGTTTATCCGCGACTATGGCGGCGAGGGGATCCAGCATATCGCGCTGCTGACGTCCGACATCGAGGACACGATACGCAAGCTCAGCGCCGCAGGCATTGAATTCATGACTGCGCCGTCACAGCACTACTACGACGGCCTGGATGCGCGTCTCCCAGGACACGGCCTTGACGTCAAGCGCCTCGCGCAAAGCGGTCTCCTGGTCGACGGCAAGGGGCCGCGCAAGCTGCTGCTGCAGCGCTTTACCAGGCGCCAGATTGGGCCGGTGTTCTTCGAAATCATCGAACGGCGCGGCGAAGATGGCTTTGGAGAGGGCAATTTCAAAGCCCTGTTCGAGTCGCAGGAGCAGGACCAGCAACAACGCGGCACGCTTGGATGACCGTAACGCGGGCGCTTGCCCCCCATTGCCTACTACAAGTACGCGTGGCGATGGCAACACCGGTTCACACCGTCCTGGCCGCAGGCACGGCAACGCCTTCGAGCACATCGGTGGCGCGATGCGGCTGCGCGACTTTGTCGATCAAGAACACATCGCCGCTCGCGTGCCGCGTGCGCAGCGGCAGGATGGTTTGATAGGCCGGTGAGTCGTACCAGGCGCGTGCGCGCTCGTGGTCGTCGAACTCGATGACGATCAGATTGCCCCTGAACTTTCCTTCGAGCCGTTCCACGGGGCCGCCATGGATGATGAAGCGGCCGCCGAACGGCGCGAGCGTGGCGTCGATCTTCTCCAGATATTCGACGATGTCGGCGCAAAGATCGGTTTGATGCAGATGGGCGATGGCGTAGGTCGTCATGGTTATCCTCGCGGGCACATGGGAATGGGTGTGAACCGGTAACGAGGATAGGGCGGGAAGGGAGCTGAATCGATTACCTGCGAGGTAAAGCCAGTGCAGCGCGCCTTGTTTGCGCCGGCATTCATCATTCAAAGTGCTAGCGCTTTTGCCGATGAAAAGTTAGTAAACATTAAATAAAAAGCGTAATGTAACGGTAAGAAAAAGCCGCGAATTGCCCGAATTTCAACGAATGAACATGGCCCCACAAAAAACGCTTGCAAATGCCTAGGGAAAACCCTAGAATCAATTCGTCTCCTCCATGTCTCCTCCTGATATGGATTCAGCCCGCCCAATCAGGCGGGCTTTTTCTTTTCTGGCGCCACAAAAAGCGTATTGCGCTTGGCCGGTCAGAACCTGTCCCCATCTGCTTGCCGCAGGGCATCGAGAGTAAAATTGTCTGATCGGCGTCCCGGTCGGGATGCTCAAGCGCTCAAAGCGACTCTCAACGCCCCAATGAAACCGTCTCCCACGGAAGAGAAGAAAAAGCGCAAGCCGCCGCCCACCTGGCTGCTGAATACCCTGACTGCGCTCGTGGGGATTCTCACGCTCGCGCTCGGCATTGGCTGGCTGATCCGCAGCTGGGTTGTCGATCGCGAGATGCCTTACTTCGCGATTCCGCTCGTGCTTTGCGTGCCGGTGATCGCTGCCGTCGCATTCCGCAACATGTGGGACTGAATCCGGCTCTGGCGTGCCCGCGCTTTTCGCGCGCGCCGGGCCTTACCGGCTGAATCGCTCCACACACGCCTGCCGTACGCGCTCGATCGGCGCGCTCCACGTTTCGTCCACTGCCTGCCGAAAGAGCCGCACCGTTTGCGGATACCACGGCGAATCCTCGCGCACGTGGAGCCAGCGCCAGTCCACATCGCGGCCCGGCAGCATCACCCAGCAGGGCGTGCCGAGCGAGGCGGCCAGATGGGCCGTCGAGGTGTCCACGCAGATCAGCAGATCGAGCTGCGCGACGATGGCAGCCGTGTCCACGAAATCGCCAATCTCGGTGCCGAGGTGCAGGATCGGCTGCGGCGCGTCGGCGCCCGCGTGCTGCGCCGCTTGCGCTTCGTCTTCTCCCGCGCCTTTTTGCAGGCTCACGAACTTCAGCCCCGGCACGCTCCAGATCGGCGCGAGCGCCGCGAGCGAGGGAACCGAGCGATGCTGGTCGTTGTGATGCTTCGGATTGCCCTTCCACACGAGCCCGATGCGCGGGCCGTCGCCCAGCGTGTCGAGCCGCGCGGCCCACTTGCGCACGAGCGCGGGGTCGGCAGCGAAGCAGGTTGGCGGCGGCGTCGTGTCGATGGTCGTGGCGAGGCGCAGCGGCATGCTCAGCGGGCTCGCCCAGTAGTCGAACTGAGCGGCGCGCGCGGTGGCTTCGGCGTGGGTGTAGACGGCGTCGATGCCTTCGACGTCCGCGAGCACGCGGTGCAGGGCATCGACGCAGCCGAACGCAACATGCGCCGCGCCTTGCGCTTTGATGAGGCGTGCGTAGCGGGCGAACTGCAGCATGTCGCCGAGGCCGTCTTCCTGCCAGAGCAGCAGCGACTTTCCGGCGAGCGGCTCGCCTTGCCAATGCGCGCAGCTCAACATTGCGCGCGAAGCGAAATGCACGAAGCCGGTGTTTTCGTAGCGCCGCTCATAGAGTCGCCAGCCTTCCTCGTAGCGGCCCATCGTGATGAGCAGCGTGGCGAGGCGAAACACGGCGTCGCCGTAATCGGGCGAGAGCGCGATCGCGCGGCGGTATGCGGCCTCGGCTTCCTCCAGCGCGCCCAGCTCCTTCAATACGCCGCCCAGGTTGAAATGGGCCTGCGCGATATCGGCATTGCTGGCGAGCGCCGCGCGAAGCGTCTCGAGCGCTTCGGGCAGGCGACCCAGCATGCCGAGCATGCAGCCGAGATTGTTGAGCGCTTCCGCGCGCGTGGGGGCGAGCCGCAGGGCTGTGCGGTAGGCTGCTTCGGCTTCGGGGTAGCGTTCGAGTTGCTGCAGCGTCACGCCCAGGTTGTAGTGCGCGTCGACGTGGTCGGGGCGCAGCGCGAGCGCTTGCCGGTAGAACAGCTCGGCTTCGGGCTGGCGCTTGAGGTCCGTGAGCACGCAGCCCAGGTTATTGAGCGCTTCGACGTAGTCCGGCCGGATCTTGATCGCGAGACGGCACGCCAGCTCCGCTTCCATCAGTCTGCCGAGCGACTTGAGGAGCGAGCCGTAATTGTTCAGCGCCTCGGGGTATTGCGGCTCGGCGAGCAGCGCCTGGCGCCAGGCCTCCTCGGCCTCGTCGATGCGTCCGAGCTCGCGCAGCAGGGTGCCGAGATTGTTGTGCGCGCGAGCATAGTGCGGGTTGACCGCGAGCGCGGCGCGGTAGGCCGCTTCGGCTTCATCGCGGCGGCCCGCCTCGTGCAGGACGATGCCGAGGTTGTATTGGGCGTCAACGTGCCCAGGCTGGCCCGCGAGCGCCATGCGATACGCGAGCTCGGCTTCCTGCGCGCGCCCGAGGCGATGCAGCACGATGCCGAGATTGCTGTGCGCGTCCGCGTGCGCGGGGTCCACGGCGAGCAGGCGCTGCCAGAGCGTTTCGGCGGCGGCCCACTGGCCGAGCGCCGTGAGCATCGCCGCGAGGCCGTGCCAGGCGTCCACGAACCCGGGCTTCGCGTCGATGCAGCGTTGCCAGAGTGCCTGCGCCGCGTCGGTCTTGCCCGTGCCCAGCGCGCAGAGCGCGGCCAGATGGAGCGAGTCGGCGAGGGCTGCGTCGTCCGCGCGCGCGTGCGTGCCGACAAGCGGCGCGAGCACGGCGAACGCCTCGGCGAAGCGGCCTTGCGCGCTGAGCGCGCTCGCTTCCTGCTGGCGGTCGGAGTGGATGGGCGCGTCGGAGGTCGTCGAGGTCACGGTGGGGCGGGCGAAATAAAGGACGCTACGAGCTTACGACACGGCGCGGGCGGACAACGGCGCGATTAGAGCCTGCCGAGCCCGCCTATTCGGGTGATCGGCCCTTCAGCAACATTACCGGGCGGTGACGGGTGCGCCGCGCCTTGCGCGATCCTCATCGAATTCCCGCATTGCATTATCGTAAGGCGCTGCTGCCGCGCCCGGCAGGTTCGGCGCGAGCGCGCTATGCTTCGCAGCATCGCGCGCCTCTGAGGCGCGCTGAGCGCAACGCAATGCAACGCACCGCCAGAAAGAGGAGCATTCGATGCAATACCGCCGTTTTGGCCATACTGGCCTGACTGTTTCGCGTCTGTGCCTCGGCACGATGACCTTCGGCTTGCAGACCGAAGAGGACGTGTCCCGTCTCATTCTCGACAAGGCCGCCAACGCCGGCATCAACTTCATCGACACCGCCGATGTCTATCCGCTCGGCGGCGGCGAAACGCACGCCGGGCGCACCGAGGAGATTGTCGGGCGCTGGCTCAAGGGGCGGCGCGAGCGCTTCATCGTGGCGACCAAGGCTGTGGGCAAGGTCGGGCCGTCGCCGTGGGATCAGGGTGCGTCGCGCAAGCATCTGCTCGATGCGATCGACGCCTCGCTGCGGCGCTTGGGCACCGACTATGTCGATCTTTATCAGCTGCATTCCGACGACCAGAGCACGCCGCTCGATGAAACGCTCGAGGCGCTCGATACGATCGTGCGTGCGGGCAAGGCGCGCTATATCGGCGTGTCGAACTTCCTTGCTTACCGGCTCGCACGCGCGCTTGGCCGTGCGGATGTGTTGCGCGTGGCGCGCTTTGTATCGGTGCAGCCGCGTTACAACCTGCTGTTTCGGCAGATTGAGCGCGAACTGCTGCCGCTCGCGGGTGAAGAGGGGCTTGCGGTGATTCCGTATAACCCGCTTGCGGGTGGGCTCTTGACCGGCAAGTATCGCGAGGATAGCGCGCCTGCTGAAGGGCGTTTTACGCAGAGCGTGGGCGTGGCTGGGAAGATGTATCACGATCGTTATTGGCACGCGCGTGAGTTCGAGACCATCGAGACGCTGCGGGGCATCGTTGGGGAGGCTGGGCAGTCGATTACTACCGCGTCGATCGCGTGGGTGCTGGCTAATCCGCTCGTGACTTCTGCACTTATTGGGGCTAGCAAGCCGGAGCAGCTCGATGCGTCGATCGCGGCCGCCGATCTCGAGATCGATCCCGCGCTGAAGGCGCGGTTGGATGAAGCGAGCGCCGCCTATCGGCTTGGGGATGCCGCTCGGTGAGCACGGCTTTGCTCGGGCGCGCCTTTTGGCGCGGGTTTTTGTTTTGGCCTTAACTTGTATTCGCGGCGGGCCGCAAGCGTTGCCCCTGTGCGGGGCGGCACCTACTTTTCTTTGCCGCGGCAAAGAAAAGTAGGCAAAAGAAAGCCGCTCAAACCGCCAGTGTGACGCAGTCCACCACTGCCCTGTCTATCGGAGCGGCTCCGGAGCGTCTGCCATCACGGGACGTATATCGGAGTGACTAAGGGCTCATCCATCCGGCGGCGCTACGCGCGCCGTGGGGCATAGCCAAAACCAGTGGGATACACCTGTTTTCGTAGGACTCCAGCGTATTCGATCAGCGGCACGCCCACGCATTCGCCAGCCAGCACGCCCGTGCATTCTCCAGTTAGCACCCCAACGCATTCACCGGTTAGCACCGCCCTGCATTTACCGAGTGGCGCCCCTAGCGCAATCGCCGGCCAGCCCGCGCGGTTTTGCTTGCAGACCCCGCCGCCCGCGCGTAGCGCGTGGCGGGAAGTATGAGTCCTTTGTCACTTAGGTGGAGTGCGCGAGGTGACGGATGCCCCGGAGCCGCTCCGATAATAAGGGCAGTGGTGGACGGCGTCACACTAGCGGTGTGAGCCGCTTTCTTTTGCCTACTTTTCTTTGCGGCTGCAAAGAAAAGTAGGTGCCGCCCCGCACAGGGGCAACGCCTGCATCCCGTATGCAAAACAAGGAACCGCGAAGGGAAACCGCGCGAGAAAATCGCGCCTCGCCTCTTAAGGCACCATCACTTGTCGCCCGACAACCCTACCTTGCGCCAGCGCCTCGAGCGCCTCATTAATCTCACCGAGCGGCCGGCTCAACACCGGCGATGCCTGCATCTTACCCTCACGCATCAGCGCGACAAGCTCACGCAACTCGGGCAGCGTGCCCACATAACTACCTTCAATCCTGAGCGGCCGCATAGGAATAATCGGCAACGAGAGCGTGATATCACCGCCCATCAATCCAACCACCACTACATGCCCGCCGCGCGCGCACGCATCGATCGCAAGCTTCACAGTGGGCGTCGCGCCCACGAGATCGAGCACGGCACGGGCGCCGCCGCCCGTGGCCTTGACGACCTGCTCGACGGCATCGGGTGCGCGCGCATCGATGGCAGCAACCGCGCCTTCCTTTAGCGCGGCCTCGCGCTTGGCGGCATCCACGTCCACCACGATGGCGCCTTTCGCGCCCAGCGCCTTGAGCACCTCGATGGCCATCATGCCAAGGCCGCCCGCGCCGATGATCACAACCGGATCCTCATGGATGCGCGCACCGAACTTCTTGATCGCCGAAAACGTGGTGACGCCCGCGCACGCGAGCGGCGCGGCCTTCACGGGGTCGAGGCCGCCGAGTTCGACCAGATAGCGCGGATGCGGCACGATCACATAGTCGGCAAAGCCGCCGTCGCGCATCACGCCCAGCGATTGCGGCTTCGTGCAAATGTTTTCCTCGCCGCGCAGGCACGCCGCGCACTGCCCGCAGCCAATCCACGGATGCACGACCGCCATCGTGCCGGCCCTCGCGTCGCCGGCCTCGGGGCCCGCCGCGACCACTTCACCGCAGATCTCATGGCTCAGCGTGAGCGGCAGCTTGATGCCGCGGTCGGCGAGCGAGAGCTTCTTGCCGCCGCCCAGGTCGTAGTAGCCCTCCCAGATGTGCAGGTCCGAATGGCAAAGTCCCGCAGCCTTCACGCGCACGAGCACTTCGGTGCCCTTCGGTTGCGGCGTGTCGCGCTGCACGAGTTCGAGCGGCTGGCCGTGGTGGGTCACGCAATAACAACGCATCTGCATCGATGTCTCCGTTGGAGTGGTGTGGAGCGGTGAGGCGATGTCGATTCGCTCACATCATAACGGATACGCGAAAAATCCGTACGCTCGTTTGTTTTTCGACGGGGCGACCATCTGGCTTGCCTGGCCGGGGAGTAATAAATTCGCACTACCGATAAATCACCTGACGAGGAAGCGCGGCAGCCGAACATGAAGGTCGTATAGGAAGACTTCGAAAAGCGCTTGAATCAGGGCCTTATCGTGTCGAGTTGGTTGCATAGCTAACGACAACGGGGTATCCTGTGGCCATGTTCGATCAGTGTCTTTACTTCAACACGTCGGCGCTCGCACGCCGGCTCGAACGCGAGTGGTCCGAGGCGTTCGAGCCTTTTGGTCTCACGCCGCCGCAAGGTTTCATGCTGCGCGCGGTGCTCGAGCGGCCCGGTTCGCTGCAGCGTGAGCTGGCGGATCTGCTGTCCATCGCGCGGCCCACGGCCACGCGCGTGCTCGACGGGCTCGAGGCGCGCGGCTATGTGGCGCGTCAGCGTACCGTCGGCGACCAGCGCGAGGTGGCGTTCGTGCCCACGCCGCAAGCCACGGCGATACGCGAGCCGCTCAATCACGCGAGCGCGCAGGTCACGGGCCGCATCAAGCGCTCGCTGGGCGGCGAGGCGTTCGTGGACACCGTGAGCCGGCTGCGCACGGTGCGCGCGACGCTAGGCTAACGCCTGTTGCGGGTGTGAGCGGGCGCAGAGCCGCGGTTGCGGCGGGATACACACGCGGGTAGCACGCGGGGCAGACGCGCCGTCGCTTCGCGCATTATGAGTTTTGGAGTTTCATCATGCGGCGCATGGCTGCCTTTTTTGCTTCGACGTGGCTCGCTGCCGCGATTCTCTATCTGGGCCGGCATTCGGTGCCGATGATGGCACTGAGCGGCGTGGTGGTTTTCGCGGGGCTCGATCTGTTCCGCCCCGACCGGGCGAGCGCCGAGGGTGCGCAAGCCCGCGACGGCGGCAAGCAGCGCTAGCGTTCCCGAAGCCGCGACGCATCACCACCGCGCGGCGACCGTTCGTAACGGTACACGCTATGCGCGCCGCGCAGCAGGCACGGCGCGCATCATCAGGCGCCAGCGCAAGACGGCCTCAGGCCGCCTCACGCTGCATCAAACCGCCTCAAGCCTCCTCGGCCCACGACATGCCCTCGCGCGCGAGCAGCGCCGAAGAAGCAGCCGGTCCGAAGGTGCCCGCCGTATAAACGCGCGGGCGGTCGTTGAGCTCCTTCCAGCCTTCGAGAATCGGCTCCACCCAGCTCCAGGCCGCTTCCAGTTCGTCGCGGCGCATGAAGTGCGTGAGGCGCCCGCGGATCACGTCGACGAGCAGACGCTCGTAGGCTTCCGCGCGGCGCTCCGGAATGGCCTGCTGCAGATCGAGATTCAGGTTCACCGGCAGCATGTTCATGCCGCTGCCCGGCTCCTTCGCGAGCATCTGCAACTGGATCGACTCTTCGGGCTGAAGCTGGATCACGAGACGGTTGCCATAGTTGCGCGGCCCGGTCGGGAAGATCGAGAAGGGCAGGTCCGCGAATTCGATCACGATCTCCGACTGCCGCTTCTGCATGCGCTTGCCCGTGCGCAGGAAGAACGGCACGTTGGCCCAGCGCCAGTTGTTGATGTGCGCGCGCAGCGCCACGAAGGTTTCCGCCTTGCTGCCCGCCGGCACGTTGTCTTCTTCGAGGTAGCCCTTCACCGGCTGGCCATCCACGGCGCCCGCCGCGTACTGGCCGCGCACGGTGTCGCGCGCGATGTCGGCCACCGACATCGGCCGCAGTGAGCGCAGCACCTTGAGCTTTTCGTCGCGCACGGCGTCCGGGTCGAGCGAGACGGGCGGCTCCATCGCCACGATGCACAGCAGTTGCAGCAGGTGGTTCTGCACCATGTCGCGCAGCGCGCCGGTGTGGTCGTAGAAGCCCGCGCGGCTGCCCACGCCCACCGTCTCCGCCACCGTGATCTGCACGCTGCGGATATACGGCGCCTGCCACAGCGGCCCGAAGATCGGATTGCCGAAGCGCAGCACCATCAGGTTCTGCACCGTCTCCTTGCCGAGATAGTGGTCGATCCGGTAGATCTGCGATTCCGCGAAATGGCGGCCAACCGAAGCGTTGATCTCCTTGGCCGAAGCGAGATCGTGGCCGAGCGGTTTTTCGAGCACGACGCGCGAGTGCTTGTCGAGCAGATGCGCCGACGAGAGGTTGTCGCAGATCGTCGTGAAGAGCTCGGGCGAGGTCGAGAGATAGAACACGCGCAGCGCATGCTTGCGCGAAGCCTCGGCGAGGCGTTCGTAATCGCCGGGTGCATTCACGTCGATGATCACATACTGGAACAGGCTCAGATAGCGGTCCCACGCTTGAGCGTCGAAGGCCTTGGCGTCGATGAACGGACGCGACTGCTCGTCCATGAACGCGCGGTAGTCGTCGATGGTCCAGTTCTTGCGGCCCACGGCGATGATGCGCGTGTCAGGCGGCAGGTTGCCGTGCAGATGCGCCATGTAGAGCGCGGGGAGCAGTTTGCGCGCGGCCAGGTCGCCTCCGCCGCCGAAGATGATCATGTCGACGGGCAGTTCGGGCGCGGCTTGGACAGGCTGATTCGTCATGGCAGGGTCGTTCGGTTGTGGCGCAACGTTGCAAAGATTGCACCCGGCTTGGCTGCGGGCGCGGTGAAAAAGGCTAATGTTGCATCGTTTCGCGCGAGTTTGCACGCGTAACGCGGGTATTTGCACCCTGACCGTGCGGTCGGTGAACGGTTCGAGCACGCATGCCTGGCGAATTGCGCGAATCGATCGAATCGGGCGTCGTGTGTTGCACGTTTCGCGCCGAAGCCGTCAAGCGCTGGCTTCAAGCGGCTGCTTTGCCAGGGGCATCGAAAGCGCACAGCACCGCTTCACCCGAGACCGGGCACGCTCACACCGAAGGTCTGCAACAGCAGCAGCGCATTGAGCGCAAGCACGGCCACCGCGCCCAGCACCGCGAGCCACGCGAGCGCCGCGCCGCTGCGGTAGGCCCCCATGACATCGCGCCGGCTCGTGAACCAGACGAGCGCGGCCATCGGAAACGGCAACGCGAAACTGAGCACCACCTGGCTCACCACGAGCGCCTCGGTGGCGTTCACGCCGAGGCCCACCACCGCGAAACTCGGCGCCATGGTCACGACGCGGCGCAGCCAGAGCGGAATCTGGAAGCCCACGAAGCCCTGCATGATCATCTGGCCCGCAAGCGTGCCCACCACCGAGCTCGACAGGCCCGAGGCGATCAGCGAAACGAGAAAAATACTGGCCGCCGCCATGCCGAAGAGGGGCGCGAGCGTGTGCCACGCGGTGCCGATCTCGGCCACGTCGGCGTGGCCCAGGTGGAAGGCCGCCGCCGCCATGATCACCATCGCCATGTTGATGAGCCCGGCGAACGACAGCGCGATCGCCACCTCGATGTTCGAGAAGCGCAGCAGACGTTTGCGCTCGTGGTCGTCGCGCGGCTGCACGCGCGCCTGGGTGAGCCCGGAGTGCAGAAAGAGCGCATGCGGCATGACCGTGGCCCCGACGATGCCCACGGCGATCGTCACGGCCTGCGCGTCGGGCAGGCGCGGCGTGGCCAGGTGCCCGAGCACGCCACGCCAGTCGACGGGCGTGATGAAAAGCTCCAGCAAATAGCACAGGCCGATCACGCACACAAGCGCGCCGATGACGAGCTCGAGCGGACGAAAGCCCGCGCGCTCGAAGAACAGCAGCGCGTAAGTGACGAGCGCGGTGACGCCCATTCCGGCGAGCAGCGGCAGATGCAGGAGCAGGGCCAGCCCGATCGCGCCGCCGAGGAATTCGGCGAGGTCGGTGGCCATGGCGGCGATCTCGCTCACGACCCACATGAGCCAGACGAGCGGGGCGGGCAGGTTCGCGCGGCACAGCTCTGCGAGATTGCAGCCGGTCACGATGCCGAGCTTCGCGGAGAGCGCCTGGAACAGCATGGCGACGAGATTCGCGAGCAGCACGACCCACAGCAGCGTATAACCGTAGCGCGCGCCCGCCTGGATGTTGGTCGCGAAGTTGCCGGGGTCCATGTAGGCCACGGAGACGATCACCGCGGGCCCCGCGAGCGGCAGCAGCAGCGCGGCGCCGCGCCGGCGTCCTTCGAGCGCCTCGCGCACCTTGCGCGCCGTGCGCTCGGAGAGTCCGCCCGGCGGGTCATGCAGGCTGTCTTCGCGGGTTCGGTGATGCATGAACGCCTCGTCGAGGTTCAAGCCGCGATTCAGGGGCCAAAGCAGCGCGCGGCCCGTGAAAAGCGCTTAAAAAGGGCAGTTGCAGGCCAGTTGCGCGTCATCGGAAAATGATCCTCGCGCGTTAATCAGATGTCCCGCGCGCCGGGTTCGCTGCCCGCTGGTTTGTGTCAATTCGAGCGAGATTTCGTCTGGCTTTCGGCCGTTTTGCGGCGCGCCAGCATCTATCTCAGCACAAACCGGCTCCGAGCGTGCTTTCTGCGCTTGCGGTCACCGGACTGCAGCGCTTTACTTCCTTACGAAATGCCACATTTCCCGATCCTTACCCCTACCAGGAACCGCGTAGCAGCGGCGGTGTTCCTTGGCTCGCTCGCCTTTAGCGCACTGGCTCATGCCGGCGGCAACGTCAACGCAAACGACAAAGTCATCGTGCTCGATTCCGGCGAGGCGCAGCTCTCGCTGATCGACGAGGCGAGCCGCACCGTGGTCGGCACCGAGCCCACCGGCAAGGAGCCGCATCACCTGATGATCACGCCCGATGGCCAGTCGCTCATCGTGGCCGATTCGGTCTCGAACGACCTGATGTTCCTCGACCCGCACACGGGCAAGGTGCAGCGCCGCGTGGAAGGCATCGAAGACCCGTACCAGCTCGGCTTCTCGCCCGACCACAAGTGGTTCGTCACGGCGGGCCTGCGTCTCGATCGCGTGGACATCTACAGCTACAACGGCCATGACGTCACGCTCGTGAAGCGCATCCCGCTCGCGAAGACGCCGAGCCACATCAACTTCTCCTCGGACAGCAAGACCGCGTACGTGACGCTGCAGGACACCGGCGAAGTGGCCGCGATCGATCTGCCCACGCAGACGGTGGCCTGGAAGCTGCAGGTGGGCAAGACGCCCGCGGGCCTGTGGATGACGCCCGGCGACAAGTACCTGCTGGTCGGCATGACGGGCGAGGACGACGTGGCCGTGGTGGACCTGCATAGCCGCACGGTCGTCAAGCGGATCCAGACGGGCCGCGGCGCGCACAACTTCCGCAATCTCGACGACGGCAAGCACGTGGCCGTGTCGAACCGCGTGGAAAGCACCATCAGCATTCTCGACTACACCACGCTCACCAAGGTCGCCGACATCACGGGCCTGCGCCCCGGCCCCGACGACATGGAACTTTCCGCCGACAAACGCTATCTGTGGGTAACGTTCCGCTTCGCCAAGCACGTGGGCATCATCGACCTTACGACGCGCAAGCTGATCGACACGATCGCCGTGGGCCGCTCGCCGCACGGCATCTATTTCGCCAACAGCGCGCCGGTGTATGCGCCCAATCCTGACTGACGCCCGGGAGATTCGATGCTCGATACGTTGCTGACGCAAGCCGACAACCTCGTTTCCTGGTTGCAGACGCTCGTCTACGTGGACGTGGTCCAGCCGATCTTCTACAAGGTCGGCCTGATGGGCTACGACGAGGACACCTACGACGCGCTCTACTGGGTGATCGTGGGCGCGCTGCAGATTTGCGCGTCGTATCTGCTGCTGCGTCCGCTCGAGGCGCTGCGCCCGGCCGAGCCGTGGCGCGACCGCAAGGCGCTGCGCGCCGACGTCTGGTACACGTGGATCGCCAAGCTCGGCATTCTGAACATCGCGTTCTTCTTCCTGCTCACGCCGCTGTTCAATCACTGGCAGAGCCTGATGGCGATCTACAACGTGCCGAACATCGACGTCGACAGCCTCTGGCCCGGCGTGACCGACAAGCCCATCGTCTCGTTCATGATCTATTTGATCGTGCTCGATTTCGCGGGCTACTGGTATCACCGCTGGCAGCATCGCTTCGGCGTCTGGTGGGAGTTGCACGCGGTGCATCACAGCCAGCAGCAGATGTCGCTCTGGTGCGACGATCGCAATCATTTCATCGACGACATCGTCCAGGCCGCGTTCTTCGCGGGCATCTCGCTGTTTATCGGCGTGCCGCCTTCGCAGTTCGTCGTGCTGATCGCCGTGAGCAACTTCCTGCAGAGCGTGCAGCACGTGAATGCGCGCCTCGAATTCGGCTGGCTGCTCGAGCGCATTCTCGTGAGCCCGGCGTTTCACCGCCGCCATCACGCGGTGGGCTACGGCCACGAGGGCACGCGCTATGGCTGCAATTTCGGCGTGCTGTTTCCGTGGTGGGACGTGATGTTCCGCACGGCCTCGTGGAACAAGGCGCTCGAGCCCACCGGCATCCGCGAGCAGTTGCCCGCGCCGCAAGGCCGCGGCGTGAACTACGGCGAGGGGCTGATCGCCCAGCAGTGGCTCGCGCTCGTGCGCATCGGCCGGCGTCTCGCCGGCAAGGGCTATCCGCTGGGCGGACAAGCGAATTGATGGCGCGCCGGGCTCGGTTCAAGGCCCGGCGTTTCATCCCGCGTGATGGCTCTCTGGGAGGCGGCTTCGTGCCGCCTCTTTCTCTATCTAGACCCCTATCGAGATTCCAGCAGGCCGCGTGGCGGATGCGATAATCGTGGCTTGTCCCGCGCGGCGCTCGAGCCGCGGCGAGGCGCCCAAGCGAAGGAGAGCATCTTGAGCCGTATCGACAATCCGCAGCACGACCAGGAAGTCGGCTTCGCCGACGCCACCGAAGACTCCACCCGCATCGACGACGTGCGCATCGGCGCGGTGCGTCCGCTGATCTCGCCCGCGCTGCTGCTCGACGAGCTGCCGGTGCCGCACGCCACGCAGACGCTCGTGGAAACGAGCCGCGCGCAAATCGGCGAGGTGCTTGCGCATCGCGACGACCGCGTCGTGGTGGTGGTCGGGCCGTGCTCGATCCACGACCACGACCAGGCGATCGAATACGCACGACTGCTCAAGCGCGAGGCCGACCGGCTCAAGGACGACCTGCTCGTCGTCATGCGCGTGTACTTCGAGAAGCCGCGCACGACCGTGGGCTGGAAGGGCTATATCAACGACCCGCGCCTCGACGGGAGCTTCCGTATCAACGAAGGCTTGCGCGCCGCGCGCCAGTTGCTGCTCGACATCAACGCGCTCGGCCTGCCCACGGGCACGGAGTTCCTCGACTTGCTGAGCCCGCAGTACATCGCCGATCTGGTGGCGTGGGGCGCGATCGGCGCGCGCACGACGGAGAGCCAGAGCCACCGGCAACTGGCCTCGGGGCTGTCGTGCCCGATCGGCTTCAAGAACGGCACCGACGGCGGCGTGCAGATCGCGGCGGACGCCATCGTCGCCGCGCGCGCGAGCCACGCCTTCATGGGCATGACGAAAATGGGCATGGCCGCGATCTTCGAGACGCGCGGCAACAACGACTGCCACGTGATCCTGCGCGGCGGCAAGAGCGGGCCGAACTACGATGCGGCATCGGTGGCGGCGTGCTCCGCGGCGCTCGCGAAGGCCGGGCTGCGCGAGCACGTGATGATCGATTGCTCGCACGCGAATTCGAGCAAGCAGCATCGGCGCCAGATCGAGGTCGCGCAAGATATCGGCGCGCAACTCGCGGGCGGCGAGGAACGCATCGTGGGCGTGATGATCGAGAGCCATCTGGAAGAAGGGCGCCAGGACCTCACGCCGGGCGTGCCGCTCGCGCGTGGCGTGTCGATCACCGATGCCTGCATCAGCTGGGCGCAGACGCAGCCGGTGCTGGAGTCGCTGGCGCAAGCCGTGCGCGCGCGCAGGCAGAAGCGGGCGGCGTAGGCGCATCGCCAGAAGTGCGCCGCTTGCCCGCCAGGGCATCCGGCTTCTGGGCCCTCATTGCGCGCATGGCCGTGCCGAGGGCCCGGACCCAGGTCTAAGTGCCTGGAAGCGTTTCGTTTCGAAGCAGCTTGAAAATTCGCGGTGCGGCCCGAGCATAAGAATTAATCGCCGCATTGTGAATAAATTGTCGAATATCAATTCATGGGCGCGCCACGATGCGCCGTGAATCGTTCGCACCCTCATTCGGACGAGTCCGATATCGCACCTTCTCCCGCGACGCCAGCATCGCCTGAACGGGCTAATTCCAGGCCCGGCGCGTAGCCGGTTGCACGACCAGGCCGGCTGCTTTCAGCGACTCCCTGGAGGTATGGAAATGGCAAGGCGAGAAAGGCGAACTTTGTGGGGCGCGATATGAGGCGCTACCTGCTCAGACTGGGCGACAAATCCACCGTTGGCGGCGTTGTTATCGAAGGCATGGAGCGTTCTACCCACCTCGGACGGCCGCTCACTTATATCGACGCAAAGGTGCTGTGCCCCGTTTGCAATACGACGGGGGTAATAGGCTGGAAGGGTCCGCATCGATCGGCAACGATGATGGGCAGGCAACAAGCGCTTGAAGGCGATGTCTGTATCTGCATGTGTGATCCGCCACCGATCATGCTGGCGTCTCAGGATACGGCCTGGCATGAGTTTGCTGCGCATGAGATGGAAGGCGCGGGATACGGTACTGGCACTGCCAGAGAAACACCGAAAAATTCGGTTCCCACTACCTATGACGAACTATTCGAACTAAGCGATGGTAAGGGCCAGCCGTTGCGGGAGGTGTATTACACCGTGCGCCTTTCGAATGGCGAGTTGATACACGGGGTAACCGATTCGCAGGGACGCACTATGCGCCATACGACGGAAGGTGCGCACACCACCCGGATTTACCTTGGTCACAAAGCGGAGGTCTAATGCCTGACGCACTCGCCGTAGCAGTAACAAACACCAACCCGAATTCGTGCGTGTATGTACAAACAGGCAGACTTTGCAAGCCTTGGAAGCTTTCACGCGACGGATATACATTTATGGCGGTTCTCGAAAGCGGAGTAGTAAACGGGATCTTTCAAGGGAAACAAGTTGTTGACGGATTCATCGTCAAAGTTTATGACGATGGGTATGGAATTCCAACTGTCGGACTTGGACACAAGGTATTGCCGCAAGACAATCTAAGGATTGGCGATGTTGTGCCAGTTCAGCGTTGCAGGGATTTCTTTGCAGTAAATTTGCGTCCGGTTGAGGATGTGATTAATCGGGAAGTCAGAGTGGCACTATATCAACACGAATACGACGCACTTGTTTCAATTCTTTTTAACTCTGGGCCGAACCATCGACCGCATGATCCGTGGCCGACTAGCCGCTCATCATATTTGGCTGGCTTTCTGAATCGCGGTGAATATGAAAGAATGCGTGACGTTATACTGGAGTTTGTGGCGCAACGCATACCTTGGCGTCGCCGTCTTGAGGCACGTTTGTTTGAATCGGGGAATTACGATGCGCGTCACTAAGATATCTTTGATTCTATTTTTGATCGTCAATGCGGCACATGCGTCGTCATCGATCTATGGCTCCGAGTTCGACTATAAAAAGGCGACGCCAACAAGCAAGTATTTTTCTGGAAAGACGCGTGCTCAAGTTGCATCGTACTGTAAAGGTGAAATGCTTGGTACAATGGACTTGTCCGCTTGTGCCCAATTTCGCTACGAATCAGCCATCGCGGCTTTAAACAAGCGGATCACCGAAGTCGTGAAAATCCTGAAAGTGGATGACAAGGAAAATAGCGCTTATGGACAACCCGCCGCACTTCCATACTTCGAGAAGGCTCAAGCGAGTTGGGAGCAGTATAGAGATAACAATTGCTACTTTGACACTTACTCGGTTGGCCAAGCTTCATTGCACTTTGTATATTTCTGGGACTGCATGACCAGAATCACAAACAACAGGCTTACTGAATTGACCAAGCCTGACAACGACGAATGATTTGTAGCCCCGCTTCGGCGGGGCATTCCATTCAAGCGTCTACACGCTGCGCCCGTTGGCAGCCCCCGTAAAGCGATCAAGCTCGACACCGCCTCTTCCAGAGGCAAAGAAGACGTGGCGAAGCTCAAGCAAAACGACCAGGAACCTCGTCCCAAACTTCACGCCTTAGCCGTCGCCCCACCCGATGCCGGCGCGCTCTCGACATCGTCTTCGCCCGCGCCGCGCACCTGCCCGACCCAGATCACCGCGACAACCGCGAACGCAGCCGCGAGCCAGCCGTTGTGCCCGAACCCCACGAGCGTTCCATGCGGGCCATTCTGGAGCAGCAAGCCGCCAACCCACGCGCCAATCCCCGTGCCCAGCGACTGCACCGCATTGTTGGCGCTCAGGAAAGCGCCGCGGCGCGCGGGCTCGGGAATCGTCGTGAGCAGCGCCTGCATCGGTACCATGCGGCTCGACAGCGCGATCATGAACACCGCGAAGAACGCCACCAGCGCGACGAACGGCAATGTGGGCAGATGCGTGATGACCAGCACCGGCACGATCGACACGAGCGCCATGATGCGAAACACGCGCCGCTTGCCGTAGCGATCCGCGAGGCGTCCCACCGCGCGCGAGGTCAGGAACGTGGCAGCGCCGCCGGCCATATACAGCCACGAGAGCTTCTCCGGATCGACACCGTGATTGGCCACCAGCATCGGCGAGATGAACGGAATCACCAGCATGTGAGCACCCATCATCGTGAAGGTGAGCGCGAATGCCTTCATATGGCGCGGCAGCGTCAGCAATTGCCACAGGCGCGGCACGATCGCGCGCAGCGGCGTGTCGCGATCCACGTGCTCGGTGAGCGAGGGCACGACGCGCGCGCCCGCCATCCAGATGATGACGCAGAGCACGACGAGCAGGAAGAACGGCGCGCTCCAGCCGAAGTGCGCGCCGAGCACGATACCCGAGGGCACGCCCGCGATGGCGGCGATCGAGAACGCCGTCATGATCACGCCGGTCGCAGCACCGCGGCGAGCGACGGGAATCACGTCGCTGACGATCGCCATGACGATCGAGCCGAGCACGCCGCCCGTGAGACCCGCGAACGCGCGTGCGAACAGCAGCAGATGAAAGCTGGTCGCGAGCGCGCAGGCGAGATTCGAGAGCGCGAACAGCGCATAGGCGACCTGCAGCAAACGCCGGCGGTCGAAGCGGTCGATATACGTCGCGGCGAACAGGCCCGAGAGACCCGCGCACAGCGAATAGGCCGACACGGCCGTCGCGAACTGTGCAGGCGTGATCGTGAACGCATGCATGATCTGCGGGCCGAGCGGCATCATCACCATGAAGTCCATGATGACGGTGAATTGCGTGAGCGCGAGCAGCCAGAGCAACGTGCGTTCACGCAGCGGATTGAGGACCAGGGTCATTGAGGGACCTTCGTGATGCGCGCTCGCTCGAAGGGAGTGCGCGCGCTGGGTTTTGGTTCAGTCGTCGATCGTTTCGTGCGTCGCCTGGGCGCCGCGCCGCCAGTACGCCGAGGCGCGGATGCGCTTCTTGTCGACGCCGCGCTCGTTGCACAGGTGCGCGCGCACGGCGCGGATCGCCGAGGCTTCGCCGGCCGCCCACACGTAGCCTTCGCCGGGCGGCAGCCAGACTTCACGCACGGCATCGACGAGCGGTTGATCCGATTCGGATTCCTCACGGTATTGCCAAATGGCGTAGAGATCGGCTTCGGTGGGCAGCGGGATGCGCGCCGCGCGATTCGCCACTTCCACGACCACCGCGACGCGCGCGCCGGCGGGCAGCTCGGTCAGGCGGCGCTGGATCGCCGGCAGCGCTGTTTCGTCGCCGATCAGGAGATGCCAGTCGTAGCCCGTGGGGATCACCATCGAGCCGCGCGGACCGCCCACGCCCAGGTACTGGCCGGGCTGGGCCTGCGCGGCCCACGCCGTGGCGGGGCCGGCCTCGTGCAGCGCGAATTCGAGGTCGAGCTCGTTGGCAACGGTGTCGAAGCGGCGCGGCGTGTAATCGCGCGCGGCGGGGCGCTCGACGCCCTCGGGAAAGACGATGCCGTCGGGTCCGAGGCTCGGCAGCACGGGTTTTTCGGCGCCCGGGGCCGGGAAGAACACCTTCAGGTGATCGTCGAAGGACGCCGAGACGAAGTCGCTCAGATCGCCCGTGAGCGTCACGCGCACGAGCGCGGGCGACAGCGCCTCGACGCGCGCGACGCGCAGCAGGCGGAACTTCAGCGGATGTCGCACGCGGACGACTTCAAGGTGGCTTGGGTTGTGCATCTGGGGCTCCAATGGGGCGATATGGCGATATGGCGATATAGCGATGGGGTGGCGTTCGATCGAAGCGCGGTGACGGGCCGTGTGCGGAGGCTGGCGGGCCGGCGCTCAAGCGCCGCCGCTTTCCTCGCCGCTCTCGATCTCGCGGGTAGCGCGCGCCAGGATCACCGCGATGCGGCGCTGCTCGTCGGGCGAGGCGTCCGTGCGGACCAGCAAGGCGTGCTTGAGCGCGCGGCGCGCTTCGATGAGCTCGCGCACCCAGCCGGTGACTTCGGCGGGATCTTCGCCGGCGAGCGCGCGGCGCATGAGTTCCATCTTGCGGCCGAAATGCGTGAGCTTCGCGAGGATCAGGTCGGCGCGCTCGCGATTGGCTTCCAGATGCGCACGGCCTTCGTCGGATAGTTCGTAGCGCTTACGGTTGCCTTCGAGCGTGACGCTGACGTAGCCGAGTTCTTCGAGGTAGGTGAGCGCGGGGTAGACCATGCCGGGGCTCGGGCTGTAGAAGCCGTTCGAGCGCGCGTCGAGCGCCTTGATGAGCTCGTAGCCGTGGCTCGGGCGCTCGGCGAGCAGCACGAGCAGCATCAGCTGCAAATCTTCCGACGTGAACTTGCGGGCGCGGCCGAAACCGTCGCCATTCCCACCGAAGCCGCCAAAGCCGCGGCCGAAGCCTTCCCCGAAGCGGTCGCCGAAATCGCCGTGGCCTTCGCCGCCGCGGTGGCGGCCCATGGCGTGGCGCAGCGCGTGCATCGGGTGGCGCATGGCGAAGCGGACGCCGGCGAAATCGTCGTTGGCAAAGGGGTCGAAACCGGCGCGGCTGGCGCGGCCGTGATGCCAGAAATGGCTGAAAGCGTGATGGTGGCGCATGGGGCCTCCTTCTCAGAGTGTCTTAAAACATGTCTTAAGATATATATCTTAAGAGTGTTTGTCAAAGAGAATTTTGGAAGGTATCGGTGCACAACAAAGTGTGCGGGAACCGCGAAATTCGGTGTGCAGCGCAGAATTCTCGCCAAATTTACTATCGAATGGTGGTTTTGATAGCAGTTGAGTGTGCTGCAATGAGACGCAGAATGAGCGCACCTTAGAGCACTGGCGTGCGCATCCTCGTTAAGAATGTAGGGACATATAAGACCGACTGGCTCGCGAGTTTGGAGCGCTGGCTTTCGCGCCTTCGTTTTCGCTGGAGGAATCGCCGACAGCGAGGCGTGTGTAGGCATCGGCGCTGTCTATGAAAGCGAGGTGTTCGTTAAGTGCCAGAGCACTGGGCATCGCACGCAAATCCAGGGGCGGTTTTCCAGTACACGGTGCTTCCCACACGTCCCACGGGTTTTCGGGCGAAGGCCGTGGCAGGACAGCGGTGTGAATAGCCACGGCGACGAGCGCTCCGTTGACGACAGACCCAGAGGTCGATCTCCTACTTATGGTGTGAGCTGATCGCACATTTTGCGTGATTCTCATCTGCGCGAGACGGGGCCATCATGCTTAGCCAAGGGCACCCCAGCCCGCAAAGTGCGAGGTCAAAATGAATCAGGAGACGAACATGGCGGAACGGATCACGCGCGAGGAAGTGCTCGAGCGAAGTAGGGGCATGCTCCAGAAGCAGTTCTATGTGGTGCTTTCGAGGCCGACTGGCAGCCTCGGGGCGGTGCTGGAGAATGTGCCGCGGCACCTGGTCCACCAGTGCCGGATCGAGCGCGAAGGCATCCTCGTCGCCGCCGGGCCGCAGTGGACCGACGACGAGTTGTTCTGGGAAGGCGACGGTATGTTCGTGATCCGTGCCGCGTCGATCGAGCATGCGCGCGAGATCGCGGCGACGGATCCCATGCATCAAAGCGGTGCCCGCTCATTCACCGTGCGCCCCTGGCTGGTCAACGAAGGCCGGCTGAATGTCCAGATCGACTTTTCCTCGGGAACGATGAAGCTGGATTGAGGCGGGGCGAACGGTTCCGCCTGGCGGGCGGCATGAATGAAGCTGTGCCCGTGTCAGCGTGAGCCTTAACAAGTCAACCAAACGCAGGAGAACGAAGTAACTATGAAACTCATGACATTCGACTATCATGGCACGCCGCATGTCGGTGTCGCGGCGCCCGAAGGCATCGTCGATCTCACACGCGCGATGGAGCGCACCCATCCGCATGTCCGGCAAAGCCACTCGCTGCTGGCCATCATCCAGTCCGGTATCGATATCGACACCCTGGGCGAGGAGAGCCTGGCGCGTTTGCGCGATGCGGGGGCGCTGGACGAGTACGTCGTCGCCAATCCGGCGTGGCTGCCGCCCATCCTGCACCCGCCGAAGATCCTGGGGCTGGCGCTGAACTACCAGGAGCATATCGACGAGTCGAACCTGGCGTTCTTCAACGAGCCGATCATCTTTCCCAAATACGCCTGCACGATGGTCGGCCACGAGGGCGAGATCGAGCTGCCGCCGTTCCCGCAGGACGTGGACGAGGAGCACGAACTGGCGATGGTGGTGGGGCGCGACTGCCGGCACATTCGGCCCTCGGAGGCGGCGGACTACGTTTTCGGCTGGACGATCTGCAACGACGTCTCGGCGCGTAACCGTCAGTTCGAGCGCATGAAGATGGGCCAACCCTACGGGTATGCGAAGAACTTCGCAAGCTTCTGCCCGCTCGGGCCGTGGGTGGTGACCCGGCGTGAGCTGCCCGATGTGCGCCACCTGAAGATGTCGGTGCGGGTGAACGGGAAGGTGACGCGCAGCGGCGACAGCTCGTCGGGGATGATCTTCGATCCGTACGAAACGCTGGCGTACTGCTCGGACTACACGCCGATGGAAGCGGGTGACGTGATCTCGCTGGGGACGTACTCGGGTGAGAAGCGGATCGTTGAAGGCGATGTGCTGGAACTGGAGATCGAGGGCATCGGCGTGCTGCGCAACCGTGTAGTGGGGGCAAAGCGTCCGTGGCGCAGTTTCACCACGGAGACCCCGATCGGGCCGCTGGTGAGAGAGAAGCCCTGATTCGCTGGCCGCGTGCGCGGCCTGAACAGCGCGCGCATGCGGACCCGCACTACCCGAACCAAGGAGCGCGTCAATGGAAATCAAGCGAAGTGGATCACAACCATCCGGCAAGGGTCCGGTGGAGTACTTCACGGGAACCGTGCGTATGGACCCGCTGTTCGCGACGCAGGAGCCGTCGCGCGGCAGTGGGGTGAGCGTGACGTTCGAGCCGGGAGCGCGAACCGCGTGGCACAAGCACCCGCTGGGCCAGATCCTTATCGTGACGGCCGGAGTGGGCTGGGCGCAGTGCTGGGGCGGCCCGGTCGAGGAGATTCGCACCGGTGATGTGGTGCGCTTCCCGCCCGGCGTGAAACACTGGCATGGTGCGAAGTCGACGACGGCGATGACGCATATTGCCCTGCAGGAAGCGGTGAACGGTACGGCTGTCGACTGGATGGAGAAAGTGAGTGACGGGGACTACCCGCCGGGTATGGCTGAAGCGTGAGCGCCAATCCCGCTGCGGCGTGATTCGGGGCTACCTCGCACAAGGAAGCAGTCGACGCTGAGGTTCAATGATGGACCAGGAATGGGCGTGATGGAACTCAGGCAATTGCGCTACTTTCTTGCTTTGGCGCGCACGCTGAACTTTACGCACGCGGCTGCGGAATCGCACATTGCGCAGCCGCCCTTCAGCAGACAGATCCGCGCGCTCGAGGAAGAGCTCGGGATAGCGCTGGTTGATCGTCGTTCCCGCCAGCTCACGCTCACTGTGGCGGGAGAGCTGGTCCAGCAGCGGGCTTCCGAAATTCTTGCGCGGATCGACCGTCTTTCGCAGGAAGCACGCCATCTGGAAAGGACGGGGCAGAGGTCGTTTCGTATCGGCCTTGAGACCATCGTCCTCTATGGCCGCTTTCCCGAGCTGTTGCGCGAGCTGCGAGCAGCGAATCCGCACGCGAAGATCGATCTGGTCGAAATGCCGGCCGGGCAGCAAGTCGTCGCGCTCAAGGAAGGTCGAATCGACATCGGATTCGGCCATATTCGCGTCAGCGATCCGGAAATTTCCCAAGTCCACTTGCGACAAGAGCCGCTCTTCGTCGCTGTTTCCGCTCATCATCCGCTCGCGATTAACGCGCCAGAACCGTTGTCTTTACGCGATCTCGCGGATCAGACATTCATCGTGTTTCCCACAGGGGCATCCCCCGGGCATCCGGGCTCGGTTCACGCCCTGTTTGCGGAGCGTGGGTTCCGGCCCAGCGAAATTATCGATGTTGGAGAGTTGCAGGTCGCGCTGGGTCTCGTAGCCGCGGATTACGGTATCTGCATCGTTCCCGCGGTTGTCCAGCGCATGCGTGGCAGTGATGTCTGTTACCGTCTGCTGGACGAGCCGGGGTGCACCTCGCCGATCCTCATGAGCTGGCTACGCAGCGAACAGCCCGCGCTGATGAATTCGATCAATGAGCTGCTCGGCAGGATCCTCAATACCTTGCCTTAGCATACCTAACTGAAAGGGGTATTGGGTGAGTGGGCGACCCGCGCGAATGAACGCTTGCCAGTTGGCGTCCCAGGAGCCATCAACTGGGCTGCCTGGGGACGGTTGCAGAGCGGAACGTCGCTATGCGCGGGGCAGCGTCCCAAGCCAGTCGACGATCGCCTGCCCGATCTCGAGTGGCGAGTCTTCCTGCAGATAATGCTTGCCTCGCACCGTCACCTCGCGCTGGTTCGGCCAGGTGCGGCAAAGCTCGCGAAGCGCGCCGAATACGATCGCGCCGGGATCCCCGTTGATGAAGAGCTTGGGCGTTTCGGTCGTCGACATCCAGTCGGTGTTGGCCTGAATGATCGGTAGCATGTGAGCGGGTTCGCCGCCAATCAGGACTTCTCTCGGGAAAGTGAGTGTAGGCCGGCGGTCCTCGCCGGAATTACGGAAGGGCCGGCGATAGACCTCCATTTCCGCTTCGGAGAGCTTTCTTAGCACCCAGCGCGGCAGCAATACTTCGACAAAGGCGTTCTCTTGCAGGATCATCTGCTCGCCTTCGGACGAGCGCAGCTGTTCGAAAAGCGCGCGCTCTGATGGATTGACCTCACTCCATTCCCGCGGGCGAATGGTGGTTTCGAAATAGCAGATACCGCGGACCGAGGCAGGGTGACGCCGGGCCCAGTCGATGGCGAGCGCGCCGCCCCAGTCGTGTCCGACCAGTACCACTTCCCGGTCAAGGCCGAGGGCGTCAAGCAGCGCTTCGAGGAAGCGCCGATGCTCCTGAAATCCATACCGCGCCGGATCGGAGCCTGGAAGCTTCTCCGAGTCGCCCATGCCGATCAGGTCGGGCGCGATACATCGGGCGTGAGGCGCAACGACGGGCAGGATATTGCGCCAGAGGTAAGACGAGGTGGGGTTGCCATGGAGGAATACGACGGGCAGACCATTGCCGGCCTCGACGTAGGCCATCTTCCTGCCGAGAACTTCGATGGACTTCTTGGGCGGTTCGTGGGTCGAGAACATGTGTGTGTTTCCTGAGCGCTTGCCAGAAGCCGATTGCGGGTTGCTCAACCGGCATCGGGGTTGATATTGCCGAGCGCGGCACGCCGACGCTAGATCTTTACCTCGCTGACCTGGAGGATTGGAGTGATGTCGGTGTAATTGGGGACGTCGCTCATGATGTCTTTGGCGTGCGGCATCATCGCGGCCTGGAAGTCGTCGACCGAGTCGAACGTGAAGTGGCACATGGCGGCGTAGGCCGGCGGCGTGCCGGGCATGCCGCCGGCGATTCCCTGTTCGGCGCTGAGGCCTTTGCAGGCGGCGCCGAACTTCTGCATCACCATCGGCAGATGACGGTTGATGTAGTAATCGATGTCGAAGCGATGGGTGCCGTCGCCGGCCGGATAGAGGACGCTGACCTTGATCATCTTGTGTTCTCCTTCAGGGATAGTCGCACTGGGCGCAGCGAGCGGCGGGGCCGCCCGGGATGCAGTTGCCCGCTCAGAAGAAGCCGAGCGCTTTTGGACTGTAGCTCACCAGCAGGTTCTTGGTCTGCTGGTAGTGATCGAGCATCATCTTGTGATTCTCGCGACCGATGCCGGACTGCTTGTAGCCGCCGAATGCCGCGTGCGCGGGGTAGAGGTGGTAGCTGTTGGTCCAGACGCGGCCCGCCTTGATCGCACGACCGAGGCGATAGGCGCGGTTGGTATCGCGCGTCCAGACGCCTGCACCAAGGCCATAGATCGTGTCGTTGGCCAGCGCCAGCGCTTCGGCTTCGTCCTTGAAGGTGGTGACGCAAACCACCGGGCCAAAGATCTCCTCCTGGAAGATACGCATCCTGTTATGACCGCGCAGCACAGCAGGCTCGACATAGTAGCCGCCGTCGAGCGCACCGCCGAGTGTCGCGCGCTTCCCGCCGGTCAGCACCTCTGCACCCTCCTGCTTGCCGATGTCGATATAGGAGAGGATCTTGTCGACTTGCTCGCTCGAGGTCTGGGCGCCGATCATCGTCGTCGCCTCCAGGGGGTTGCCCTGCCTGATTGCCTGCACGCGCTCTAGCGCGCGTTCCATGAAGCGCTCGTAGAGGCTCTCCTGCACCAGCGCGCGCGACGGACAGGTGCAGGTCTCGCCCTGGTTCAAGGCAAACATGGCGAAGCCCTCGATCGCCTTGTCGAGGAAATCGTCGTCTTCGGCGGCGACGTCGTCGAAGAAGAGGTTGGGCGATTTGCCGCCAAGCTCCAGCGTCACCGGAATCAGGTTCTGGCTGGCGTATTGCATGATCAGCCGGCCAGTGCCTGTTTCGCCCGTGAAAGCAATCTTGGCAATACGGCTGGACGAGGCGAGCGGCTTGCCGGCCTCCAGCCCGAAGCCGTTGACCACATTGAGCACGCCCGGCGGCAGCAGGTCGGCGATCAGCTCGATCCACACCAGAATGCTGACCGGAGCCTGCTCCGCCGGCTTGATAACGACGCAATTGCCGGCGGCGAGCGCCGGGGCGAGCTTCCAGGCGGCCATCAGGAGCGGGAAGTTCCACGGGATGATCTGGCCGACTACGCCAAGCGGCTCGTGGAAGTGGTAGGCGACGGTGGTGCTGTCGATCTCGGAGAGGCCGCCTTCCTGCGCGCGCACGCATGCGGCGAAATAGCGGAAATGGTCGATCGCGAGCGGAATGTCGGCCGCCATGGCTTCACGGATCGGCTTGCCGTTGTCCACCGTCTCGGCAAAGGCGAGGCGCGCGAGATTGGCCTCCATCCGGTCGGCAATGCGGTTCAGGATATTGGCGCGCTCTGCAGCCGGGGTGTGGTTCCAGTGGCTCGCTGCGGCATGGGCAGCGTCGAGCGCGAGGCTGATGTCCTCCTCGGTCGAGCGGGCAACCGAAGTGTAGACCTCGCCGGTGATCGGCGTGATGTTGTCAAAGTAAGCACCACGCACCGGCGGCACAAACTTGCCCCCGATAAAGTTGTCGTAACGTTGCTTGAAGCTGACCGGAGCGGAGGTGTCCGCCGGAAGGACGGCCGAGAGGGTGTCGATCATGTTCGTTTCTTCGCAAAGGATAGGATGTACGGCTTCGGTTCAGGCACGCGAAGGCGCGGCCGAGCCTGCAACGCGCTGCTGCGACTCATCTGCGACCCAGCGACCGATTGCGGATCGTGCAGCAGCCAGACCCCGCTGCTGGCTTTCGGCACCCATACCCAATCCCTCCGCCAGAATGACTGAAACATTGCCAATGCCGACGAATGCCAGGAGTGTGCGCAAATGGGGTTCCTGATGATCGCGCAGACGCGCGGGGCCATTGCTGTGAACGCCGCCGCGCGTCATGACCAGCACGGCGCGCTTGCCGCTCAACAGGCCGATCGGCCCTTCCGGCGCGTAGTGAAACGTGCGGCCGGCGCGCAGCACATGATCGAACCAGACCTTGAGCTGGCTGGTGATGCCGAAGTTGTACATCGGCGAGCCGATCACAAGCAGGTCCGCCGCTTCCAGTTCATCGATCAAGGAGTCCGATAGCACCCTGACCGCCTTTTGCTCCGGGGTAGACGTTTCCGGCGTGCGGATGGAAACGACGGACTGATGCGAAAGGTGAGCCAGCGGCTCTTTGCCAAGATCGCGGTGCACGACCTGGCAGCCAGGTTCGTGCCGTGTGAGCTCGGCAACCAGTTCGCCACTCAGTTGACGTGACACCGATGGCACTTGCGGGCTGGAGTCGACGCGAAGAATCTGCATGATGTACTCGATATCGTGTAGTGGAGGAGGGTGGCGAATGCCGCCGTCGATCCGTTCGAGCTGCAAGCCACCTCTGTGAAGATATTGGCCCCTTCTCACGCCGATGAGAATCGCGCAAAGTGTGCGATTAGCTCGCACCATAGGTGGGAGATCGGCGCAGGGTTCTGCCGGCGACCAAGCGGCGATGGGTTGCGGCAAGGTCAGTTGTGACGAACGCGACGTTAGCGGTCCAAAGTAATGGGCGGTTCGCGAATCATTGAACGCAGAGAACGCGGAGTTCTCGCTGAAGAACCAGGGGGTAAAGCCGGGAAAATATCAGGAACATCGTGGCGTCATACCGCAAAGGTTGGGCGCCAAACCCAATCGGTCTTTGACTCGACCAGGCGATGCTTGCAACATCCGGGCTACCGGGCCAACAGACGGCTTCGGTCGGGCGATGAATTCGCCCGTTCGCCAAATGAAGCAATGGTAGACAGGAGACACAACGATGCCAAAAGCGTATTGGACATGTGCATATCGCTTGGTACCCGACCACCGACAGCGAGAGGTGTACAGCGAGCTCGCGACCGCCGCGGTGAAAGCGGGCGGCGGCCGGTTTCTGGTTCGAGGCGGCAGGATGCGAGCCAACGAGGATGCCGTCGTCGAGCGGACCGTGATCGTGGAATTTGACAGCTACGACCAGGCGATTGCCGCTTACGATAGCGAGCTCTATGCGAAGGCGCTCGCTGCGCTGCCGCCTGGCACCTTGCGCGATCATCGGATCGTCGAAGCGTTGGAGTAGCTCGTGGATCTGGGCTGAGGTTGCCCATCGCCACACCCCGTCAATCTTCAATATTGTAAGTATAACGAAGCAATGGATTCGATGAACACCTACGCGACCCCGTCGCAAGCGAAGTTGCCCGGGCCTCCGGAGATTCCAACCGATCTGCTCATAGGCGGCGAATGGCGAGCGGCGCAAGGCGCACGCCGCTTCGACGTTATCGATCCGTCCAGCGGCCGGGTGTTGACTTCGGTCGCGGATGGCACCGTGTCTGACGGGATGGCGGCCGTCGAGGCAGCGGACCAATCGGCAAAGGCCTGGGCAGCAACGGCGCCACGCGCGCGCTCGAAGATTCTGCAGGCGTGTTACGAGAGCATGATGGATCATCAGGCGTGGCTTGCCGAACTCATCTCGCTCGAGAACGGCAAGGCGCTGGACGATGCCAAAGGGGAGGTCGCCTATGCCGCCGAATTTTTCCGCTGGTATGCGGAAGAGGGCGTACGCCTGAATGGCGAATTGAATATGGCGCCCGGTGGCGCCAATCGTATTCTTGTCCAATATGCGCCCGTCGGCATTTCGCTACTCATCACGCCATGGAACCTGCCGGCGGCAATGGCGACGCGCAAGATCGCGCCTGCGCTCGCTGCGGGTTGCACATGCATTCTGAAGCCCGCCGAAGAGACACCGCTGACCGCAC
The DNA here is from genome assembly GCF_004524855.1 of Paraburkholderia pallida. Lineage (NCBI taxonomy): Bacteria > Pseudomonadati > Pseudomonadota > Betaproteobacteria > Burkholderiales > Burkholderiaceae > Paraburkholderia > Paraburkholderia pallida. Next base: position 555,407 of record NZ_CP038149.1, read on the forward strand.
TCGCCATTGCGAAGCTGATGCTGATGGCCGGCCTGCCGGCCGGTGTTCTCAATATCGTCACGACCACCGATCCGGGGCCGCTCGCCTCGGCGATCCTGCACGATCCTCGCGTGCGAAAACTGTCGTTTACGGGATCGACCGAAGTCGGGCGAATTCTACTGCGCGAAGCGGCCGACAATATCGTAAGCCCGTCGATGGAGCTCGGTGGCAACGCGCCGTTCCTCGTGTTCGACGACGCCGATCTCGTGGCGGCGATCGAGGGCGCCCTGGCCGCCAAGATGCGTCACGGAGGCGAGGCCTGTATTGCGGCTAACCGCTTTCTGGTCCAGCGCGGGATCTACGACGCCTTCGCAGAGCGGCTGACGGAGCGGATGGGCGCGCTGAATGTCGGCGACGGCTGTGCCGTTGACACACAGTGCGGTGCAATGATCAATGCGGCGGCAGTCGGGAAAATCGAACGGCTGGTCGATGATGCCAAGGCGCGCGGTGCCCGGGTGCTGGTGGGCGGTACCCGTTGCGAGCGCCCCGGCTTCTTTTACCCGCCGACCGTACTGGTGGACATCGATCCCGGCGCAGCCATTCTTCAGGAAGAAATCTTCGGCCCGGTCGCCGCCTTGACCTCATTCGACACCGTTGATGAAGCCATTGCGCTCGCTAATGCGACGGAGTTTGGTTTGGGCGCCTATGTGTACACGTCGGACCTGAAACTCGGACTGCGGGTATCCGAGCAGATCGAGAGCGGCATGATCGGCCTGAACCGGGGCGTGCTTTCCGATCCCGCTGGGCCGTTCGGCGGCGTGAAGCAAAGTGGACTGGGCCGCGAAGGATCCCACCACGGGATAAAGGAGTTCACCGAGGCCAGGTATATTGCCGTCGAATGGTGAGGACGCGGTAACAGCGGGCTCATCGGTGCCTGCAGCAGCTTGAACAACAAGCAGGTACGGGGCCGTCGCAAGATCGACGGCGCTACGCCGATTGTGCGGCCTCACCTGCCCCATACGGGGTCAGCGTATCGAACGCTTCGACCCGCTTGTCGACATCGAAACGGGTGGAAAAGTCTTCAGCGCGACGCAGCATCCTCGCTGGTCGATGGCGGCAACCCGCGATCCCATGGCGGAACTGGGTGCATATGCTCAGCCAGCAAATCCACGAAACTGCGAACCTTGGACGAGAGCCTGCGCCCGGGACTCCATACCGCATGAATGGGTACGCTTAGCGGTTTCTGGTCCAGGGTGATCTCCACCAGTCTGCCCTCCGCTATGTCTTCGCCGACGAGGAAGGTGGGTTCGAACAGGATGCCCTGGCCTCCCAGGCCCGCCGTGCGTATCACGCTGGGGTCGCTGGCGAGCAGGTTGCCGCGGACCTCAAGAGCGGCCGGTCCATAGGGGCCCTGAAACTGCCAGGGCATCGCGGTGCTGATGCCGGCAGGGGCATAGCGCAGGCAATTATGCTGAGCCAGATCGGCCACTGTGCGAGGCGTGCCGTGTACGGCGAGGTATTCGGGCGCAGCACACACCGCCATGCGTGAAGTGCTGAGCCGGCGCGCGATCATCGCCGGGTTCACCATGGGCCCGAAGCGCACGGCGACGTCCCAGCCTTCCTCGATCAGATCGACGAAGCGGTTATTCAGCCCAAGCTCGACGGTGACGGTTGGATAACGCTGGGCGTAGTTCGGCAGCAGCGGCGCGATATGCCGTACGCCAAACGACACCGGCACATTGACCCGCAACAGGCCTCGCGGCTCCAGGCGCTCTGTCGATATGCCGGCCTCGATCTCATCCACCTCGGCCAAAAGGTATCGGCAGCGGTCGCGGTAGTCGGAGCCCGCTTCGGTCAGCACCAGCCGGCGCGTGGAGCGATGTAGCAGACGCACACCCAGACGGTGCTCGAGCGCCTCGACGTGTTTGGTGACCATGCTGGGCGACATGGCGAGCCGGCGCGCCGCCTCACTGAAGCTGCCTGCATCGGCGGTGGCGACGAAGGCCTGCATGCTGGTAAGCCGGTCCATTGAGTTCGTACCCTGGGTGTGAATTGATCGCACAATTTGCGTGATTCCCATCTGCATGGGATGGGGCCATTATGCTCCCACAAGGTTCGGACAACGCATAAATATTGATGCCAATATGAAACAGGAGGCGAGCATGTCGACGATCAAAGTCACTGATGTAGCGTACGGGCGGTTGCGCGCGCCCGATCTGGATGTCATGGAGGAGTTCCTGACGGACTTCGGGATGGTGCGGGCAGCGCGAACGAGCCGCGCGCTGTACATGCGGGGCACCGATCCTCATCATCACATTCACGTCACCGAGCTCGGCGAGCCAGGCTTCGTCGGGCTCGCCTGGCATGCCGCCGACGAGGAGGATCTTCACCGCCTCGCGCGGCTGCCGGGGGCCTCTGCGGTGGAGGCAATCGACGAGCCAGGCGGCGGTTTGCGCGTGCGCATCAAGGAACCTAACGGCTACCAGATCGAGGTTGTCCATGGCATCGAGGCGGTTGAGCCCATTCCCGTTCAACGGGTTCCGCTGAACATGGCCGATAAGCCTCTCAATCGTGCGGGCGAACTGGTGCGTCTCAAACGCGGTGCTGCGCGGGTCAAGCGTATCGGTCACTGCGTCATGGGCACCCCCGATCTGCGCGGCACGGTGGACTGGTTTCGCAAGACGTTGGGGCTGATCTGCACCGACGAGGTTTATGCCGGTAGCGAGGACAATGTCACCTCGTCATTCAATCGTTGCGATCGTGGCGAGGATTTTGTCGATCATCACATCTTCTACTGCGTGAAGAACTCGCACGCCGGCCTGAACCATCTGTCCTTCGAAGTTCAGGATGTCGACGACGTATTCCTGGGCCAGGACCACCTGCGGCGAAAGGGCAAGTACGAGCATATGTGGGGCGTGGGGCGCCACCTTCTCGGTAGCCAGATCTTCGATTACTGGGCCGATCCGTGGGGACGCATGCACGAGCATTGGACCGACAGTGATCGGCTCAATATCCACAATGCCCCGACGCTGATTTCGGTGGAAGACGGCCTGATTTCGCAATGGGGCGACCCGCCGCCTGAGAAGTTCATCAAGCGCTTCAGTGTGTAGCCCGGGAAAAGCGGGCGGCGAGATTTGAGAGCGTGGACTGCCGATCTTCCGAGCGTTGATATCGCGATCGAGTAGCCGACCGGGTGCAAGAGTGATGCCTTCGTCTTTTCCCGACGATGGACGCCACCTGAGCACACGCACGGTCGTGATCAGTGTGTTTGAACAGGGTGTGTTGCGCGCGACGATTCGTGTCGCGCTACCTATTCGACTGCAGAACAAATGAATTTAGAAGCAGATTGGCTGGTTGAATGATTTGAATGACTATACACAAATAAAAATCTATATTAAAGGAGACGAATTTTGTCAAAGATATTGGCGTATATTTTCATGGGTGCCGTAACCGCATCTCCAATGTGGTCTCACGCGTCGGAGGGGAACTACTTCGGAGGGCCGGTAGGGGGAACAGATATTCGCAACGCTTATCTGCCATCGGATACCGGGTTTTATGGAAGCGTGGTGGCGGGAGCGGCTTTGGCCACTCACATGTATGGCGACAATGGAGACAGAGAGAATAGTGTCCAGGCTCATGGGGATCAAATGGTTGGGGCTTTGGGGCTCCTTTACGTTTACCCCTTTCATCTGTTCGGCGGAACAGTTGGAACCTCTGTACAACTTCCCGTGACCGCTGCGTATCTTTCTATTGACAACAGGCATGAGTATTACAGGGGATTCGGCGATCTTTACGCGGACCTGATTGAGTGGAGTAAATACATCGGTCCGGTGTTTGGCAATGTGAAATCGTCGCGATCGGATCTGCCATATGGATTGACCATCAAGCTGGCGTATTCGATGATCTTCCCAACCGGAAAATACAACACTACCCAGTTGCAAACGCCGGGGCACAACGTCTTTTTCTATATACCGAATTTTGCCGTGACGTATCTCACGGGTCCCAATTTCCTTGGTGACGGCCTCGAGTTCAGTGCCCATGTCTTTTTTGATTTCACGTCTCACAACTCCGCTACCAACTATTCGAGCGGGCCGGTCTATGACATCGACAGCGCCATCACGGAGCGGTTCGGAAGGTGGCAAGCCGGATTGAGCGGCTACTACGCCAGACAGTGGGACGGTGATATCCAGGACGGCCTGCCGGCGAAACCTGACGGCAAACACCTCGTGACTGCCGGCGTGGGGCCCGTCATAGCCTATGACATACCTTCCTGGAAGGCCAATGTGAAGTTCAAACTGCAGTTCGCGGTGGCGAACCGGAATACCCTTGGCATTTCGCGCGCGTTCGTAGTTTTCAGCAAGGCATTCCAGTGAGGGGAGAAACACCGGTTTGCTAATGTCGTCTTTCGAAGTAATCGTGTTGATGCGGCGCCAGTGTTGAATGCGTCCCGCTGAATGCCGCGTGCGTCGGGGAGGCTGCGGCGGTTTCGCAACTCATGAACCGATCCGGTTTCCTTGTTTGCCGGTGACATTCCCGTTCACTATGGGAGCCGTACAACTGGAAGCTTCAGAGGCCTCGTCATGATCGTTCGGCTTTTCCGTATGGAGAGCCAGGCGAGCCCCGACAATCTCCTGCATGTGCTGATGCACGCCATCGACCAGCCCGCCACGGAAGGGCTCGGCTAATGCCCGGATTCAAGGACAGTTTCGACGATCGGCAGATGGCCGAACTTGCGGGCTACATTCGCGCGCGCTACGCGTCAGGGCAGCCGGCATGGCGCGATCTCGCCGCGACGGCGGCGCGCGCGCAGACGCATTGAGGGCTTGCCAGCTCGAGCGTGAGGCGCTAGCCGGACCACAGCAGCCAGGAGGTCGAACGCGAACATGCAGGACGCGGATTGTTGCCGATGTGTATTCAGGCCCGGCCGCTTCGGTAGTATGGTTGCACACATCCCTGCGGCGTGGCGAGATTACAGTTGAACTGCGACGTTAGCTTGTCATTCTCATGAGCGCCGCCGCGACTTGTTCGCCCGACGCCATTCCTGAACGAAGAATTGCAGCCCTCCAATTTGCTGAGCCAGATAGCCGCCTGTGGCCATCGATTCGGGTGCACGCCTGTCTCCCGTGGGCGGATATTCGTCAGCGAAGTCAGCTTTGCGGAATACAATGTCCCAGATCGGAAATACTGCGCCGTGATTGCATGAGTTCCGTCCAGGTGCGGCGAAGTTCGAGCGTGGATGCGTCGAGTGCTGCCAGCGAGCCGCCAACGCGGTTGGTGACATACAGCGTGTTACGCTCCGGCGTCAGGAACAGGTTGTGCGGACCGTTGCCAGTTTTCAGCCGTCGTAGAACGTTGCCCGTGAGAGGGTCTACCTCTGCCACATAGTCGGCACCCGTCACACAGACAAGGATCTTGCCGTTGTGTGCCATTACATGGATCAACAATGAACGGGACATTGCCACTCGCATCGGCGATATAGCGCTTGCTTCTCGAAGCATCGTGTCCCGCTCACGCAGAAGCCAGGATGTAAACACATATCGTCAAATGCAAACAGAGCCTGGTAAAAATCCAACGTTACCAACAAGGCCTCACGCCAGAGAAAAGCAGCATCGTTCGAGTGGCCAGCGGCGGACGGACCGCAATACAAGGAGACAGGAAACATGCTGGTAGAGCACTACGACGGAACGGAGTTCCTGCAAGCATCGGCGCTGACAATCGAGCAGTTCAGCAAACTGGTGGCGATGATTTACGAAGGCCCGCTGGAGGTCATCCCCTGGGGCAGTGCGCTGGAGTCGATCCGCACGCTGCTCGGCGCCAACTATGTGACGCTCATCCTGCGCCCACCATCGATCGATCGCGCCGGTCTCATGGTCCACGCATCTGAACAAGGCGGCGCCGTATTGCCGGGCGAAGCCTCGTATAACAACTACTACTATGCACTCGATCCGTTCGTCGACTTGCCAGAGCACCGCATGAGCACCATCGACGAACTGCTCGGTGACAACGTCTGGCGCAGCAGTGAAATCTACCAGCAGTTTTACAATGTATATGACGTCGGCTACCTGATGGGCGCCGACCTCTGTACGAACGACGGCGGCGAGTGCCGCCTGCGCATATCCCGCAGCCATCAGTCGGTCAACTTTTCGGCGGTCGACAAGGCACTTTGCGGTGCACTCCTGCCCCACCTGAAACGCGCGGTCTGCCTGCACTCGAAGTTCGACGTCGTCGAGTCCGAACGCGCGCTGTATGCGACCGCCGTCGACCGTATGCAGGTCGGCATGGTTATCCTCGACGAAACCGGATCGATCACGAAGACCAACATCACCGCCAACGAGATCCTGGCCGTAAAAGATGGCGTGTGCCGCAAGAACAACAGGCTTGAAGTCGCGTACGCGGTGGAAAACCGGAAGTTGCAGGCGTTGATCCGGTATGCACTCGCAGATCGCGTCACGAATACACCCGGCGTGGTGCAGGCGATGTCGGTCACGCAACCTTCCGGAAAAGCCAAATTAGGGCTGCTGATTCGCAAGATTGCCTTTAACGAATGGTCCGAAGACAATGCGCGGCGCCCAGCGTGCGCCGTGTTCATCCGCGACCCGGACCGAAAAGCTCAAGCCTCGGACGAAGTCGTTCGCAAACTGTTTGATCTCACTCCCACCGAGGCGTCGCTCGCACTCACACTCGCCAATGGCTCCACGCTCGAGGAATGTGCTGATGAGCTCGGCATATCAAAGAACACGGCGCGCGCGCACTTGCGCGCGGTGTTTTCGAAGACCGGCGTCACGCGCCAGGCGACCCTCGTGCGCGTGCTCCTGAATAGCGTTATCTCCCTGGGCTGATCGATAGATCGAGGCCTGGGGTGTGGCCTCGCGCGTTGTCATGTGCATCCGTGTAGACGCACGGTCGTCCACGCTCGCGAGGCGCCGTCAGGAGTGGTGGTGCGAACAGTCTGGATCAATCCCATATCGCCATATCTCCTTGGTCGATGAGCCCCGCGTTGTACTGCGCCCTGTTCTTGACGCGATAGCTGGCCTTGGTCCCGCTCGCTTGGTGGTGTCTCTGCGCATCTTCCCGGAAGAATTCGAGAATGTACGCAGAAACACGAGCTGTTATCAGCGTTACCCCCGGCAGTTGCGGGTGTACGTCACGTTAGCGTCCTCGATTGAGGGCTGAATTTGTGCACCCATGCCGTGACCGAAGCGGGCCCCGCGTTGGTGGCACGCATTCCGCCCTTAGCCGCATTCCGGATTATTTCCATACGTCGCAAGTTGGCGCGGACCCGGCGCGCATCGACACAGAAGAAGGGAGGGGCAGTTTGTAGATGCCCCGATCGACATTCGATCCGAAATAGACGGATGAACCTGAAACCGCAACACCGGTCGGCACGAAGGGCGCCGGCAGGCTGTTCTGCGGCGGCAGGCCGATCGGCAGGTTTTCGGCGAGCACCTGCGGTCGCGACTTTTCGGACGGGTCGAGAACAATCAGTCGCTTGGCCCCCACCTCTGCCAGAACCACCCGGCCATCCGGCAGAAGCGCGAGTCCCTCCGGAGTCTTCAAGCCATTGGCAATCCGGCGCACCGGGCCGCCGTCAATTGGCACCACAGCAAGTGTGCCGCTCTTTGCGTCACTGACAAGCAGCCTTCGATCGCTGAGCAGGAGTAGTCCCGCGGGGCCAGAGAGACCGGTGGCGAGCGGCGCGAGCAGCGTGCTTGTCCGTGGATCGATGCGTCCAATGCGTCCCGCGCCGTATTCGGCCACCGCGATCGTCCCATCAGGCAACTCCGCCATGGCGTAGGGCGCGCTAAGACCTTTCACGGCGCCGGCTACCTTGCCACTGGCGATGTCGATCCATTGCACCGTTCCAGAGAAATCCGAAAGGATCACGGTCTTACTTCCTGTCGCAGCGACAATGGGGCTGATGGTCAGTGCACCCTTCGAAGGATAGCTGCGCCCAATTTCGACAATGGCGCCGGTTACTGGATCAACCATCTTGAGCGTCGCGATATCTGCGACGAAGATTTGATCACGACCGTCTACACGGCAGACAGCCATGCCACCCGGAGACGTCATGCGGCCCTCTACGATGGGTTGAACTTGACCACTCGCCGCAGTGACCGAGACAACCGAATTTTCGGCGAGACTGGAGACAAGCACTTTGTCATCACCCCAAGGCAGCAAATTGTCGAGCCCCGAGCCAAGTTGCGCCACGGTCCGAACGGCACGCGTAGCGACGTCGATCTCGAGCAGGCGTCCGTCGCCTGCGAGCACCGCATAAAGCTTTCCGTTCGGGCCAAACTTGACTGCCGCTGGCGTGTTGAGTCCGTCGACCACGGTTTCAACGGCTGGCCGATCAGGATCAATTCGCACGATCTTTCCGCCGAACCAGGACGGCCCGTAGAGCTTTCCATCACTGCCGAAATCGAAGCCATTTAAGCAATCGAGGTTACTCAAGATTTTACGTGGCGGCTTGGCGCCAGTCGGATCGACCTCCCAGAGCGCATCGCCGGAGAAGCACTGGCTGACGAAAAGGCGCCCATCGGTGCGGCGGAAACCGATGCCGTCGATGCCGGGCAGGTTGGACGCGACGACGCTCACTCGGCCGCGCGGATCACGCTTCATGAGCTCGCCCTCCATGAACGCCGCCCACAGCAGTGTGCCGTCGGGCAGAAACACCATATCGTCCGCTCCGCCGCTCGGTCCGCGTTCGATCTGCGTAATCGCACGCGTGTCGAGATCGACACGGAAGATGCCCTGGCTCATGACTGCACCTACGTAGAGTTTCCCGTCAGGGCCGAAGCCCATGCCGTTGGCCCCGCCGATCGGCGACGGCGCTACTAGTGGTATCGCTTTGGCTGGCGTTGCGGCCCAGGATGGGCCAGCGAGCGGCGCCAGCACGGCGGCCAGCAGCACCCCCGCGAAAATGCGGCGGCTTCGCTTCGGTTTATCGTTGGGCTTCCGAGGGGATCTCGGTAGTAATCCCCTGGCAGGCCATTGAAATACACGTCGCCGATGCGCGATGGCCTTCTTCTTCAGGCGCACCGCCTTTCCCACCGTGATTTCGTCGAACGGGTTCATCGACATCTTGACGCTGGCGATGTCGACACCGTTGTCATCGCTCTTGACCCGCACCTTCACGTTGTAGTCCGCGACCCGCTTGACTGGAACAAGAATCTTCATATCTCCGATGCCCAGGTTGATTGAGGTGAAGTATCGATTGGCGCACCAGTATGGGATCGTCCATATGGACGAGTCGGATCGACGGTGCGCGTGCTATTGCTGCGCGTGGACTACTTGCCTGCGAACGTCGGTCGCACCTTGTTGAGCAGGCCCTGCGCTGCGCTGCCGTGATCCTGGGACATCATGGACAGCGACTCGAGCGCGATCGCCGCGTCGATCTTCTTGGTGAACTCTTCACGCAGCGTCTGGTTGATCGAGCGCTTCGTCCAGCGCACCGCGAGCGGGGGAAGTGCTGCGAGCTCTTGCGCGATCGACCCCGCGGCGGAAAGGACCTGCTCTGCCGGCACGGCGTAGCTCACCAGGCCGATGCGCTCGGCTTCGATTCCGTCGACGATCTTCCCGCGCATCAGGAAGTCCTTGGCGCGCGCGACCCCGATCAGCAGTGGCCAGATAATGCTGCCGCCGTCGCCGGCAACCAGGCCGACCTTGACGTGCGTGTCGCCGATGCGTCCCGTTTGTGACATCACCACCGTATCGCAGAACAAGGCAACCGTTGCCCCGAGTCCCATGCAGTCGCCATTCACTGCGGCGACGATGGGCTGCGGGACCGTGAGGATGTTCGACAGCATTCGCGGTGCCCAGCCCGTCGCTCCGAGCGCCGTGGCCCAACCCTCCGGCTTGCCAAAGCGGCCGGCCATGGCCTTCAGGTTTCCGCCCGCCGAGAACGCGCGGCCTGCACCCGTCAGGATGATCACACGAACTTCGGAATCCTCAGCAAGTTCCAGCCACACATCTTCCAGCTCTCGATGGCTGACGGCATCTCCGATGCCGACGATCGCGTTGAGCATTTCGGGACGATTGAGCATCAACGTGGCAATGCCGTTTTCCACTTTCACGTCGATCGTCTTGTACTTCGTGTAGTCCATGTCTTGTCTCCAGAAAAGTTGAGTTACGCGTAAACCCGTGTTGGTGCACCTCGATAAATAAGTATACTTGATTCAATCAAAACTGATGAGCGAGTCTGCCGTGCTACTGCCAGGAAACGTCATCGATCGAAGCTCCCGCCTCTGTCCCGAGGGGGTGGCCATCGTCTTCGAAGGCCGGAAGATCACGTACCGCGAACATGCGCTTCGCGTTCGAAAGCTCGGTGCAGCCCTGCATCGCGTCGGGGTACGTCACCAGGATCGGATCTCCGTCCTGTCCATGAACCGGCCTGAGTTCGTGGAGGTGTACGGCGCTGGCGATGTCTTCGGGTTCGTGACCGCGACGGTCAACTACCGTCTTGCGGTGGAGGAGATTGCATTCGTCCTGAGCGACACCGCGCCACGTGTCGTCGTGTTCGAAGAGCAGTATCGGGAGACTGTCGATGCGCTGCGGGCGAGACTCGGCGACGCGACGATCTACGTGTGCATTGGTGCAGCGAATTCCTGGGCGCATGGCTACGAGGAGTTCGTGGCGAGCGGCGATGAGCAAGGCGCGCCGTTTCGCGCAAGTCGGGAAGACTATTGCCAACTCATCTACACCAGCGGAACGACCGGGAGACCCAAGGGTGCCGTCAGGTCGCACTACGGTCAGTCACGTATGGCTGAACAGATCGCGGCTGCGCTGGGCCTGCGCGGAGATTCGAGCATCCTGGTAACGATGCCCTTTTTCCACGGCGGAGCGAGGAGCCAGCAGGTTGCGGCGTTCCTTCGCCGGGCGACTGTCGTCATTCACCGAAAGTTCGAGGCCGGCGAGGTGTTGCGTGAGATTGCCAGAAGTCGCATCTCTCACATGCACCTTGCGCCTACGATGTTCCAGGCGGTGATGGACCATCCGGAGTTCTCGCAACACGACATCTCCAGCGTGCGAGGAATACTGTATGCGGCGGCGCCGATGCCTGTGCCGCTCCTTCGTCGTGGCCTTGCTGCATTTGGGAGCGTCTTCATCAACAGCTACGGCATGACGGAGACGAACGGCACCGTGCTCTTCCCGCATCAGCACCACCTCGAAGGAACTGCAGTTCAGGTCCGTCGACTGGGCTCTGTCGGGCAAGTCGCTGACGGGGGAGAGTTGCGCGTTGTGGACGACGAGGGCCATCCATGTCCGCCGGGGGTGCCGGGTGAGGTCTGCGTGAAATCGGACACTCAGTTCCGCTTGTACTGGAACAATTCCGTGGCGACAGCCGAGGCGGTGCGCGACGGGTGGTATCACACCGGGGATATCGGCTATCTCGACGAAGAGGAGTTTCTCTTTCTCGTCGATCGGAAGAAAGACATGATCATCTCCGGCGGCGAGAACATCTACTGCCGGGAAGTTGAGGATGCGCTCGAAAGCCACGAAGGCGTCGAAGAGGCCGCCGTCATTGGCGTGCCGGATGCTTATTGGGGCGAGGTGGTGCATGCGGTCATCGTGTTGCGACGTGACCGTGCGCTCAGTGCATCGGACCTGATCGAGTTCTGTCGTGCACGCATCGCGCACTACAAGTGCCCGAAAGGCGTCTCGTTCGTGACTGAACTGCCCCGACTACCCACCGGCAAGGTCAGCAAGATCCGACTGCGCGCCTCCCACGCTGCCGCAACCAGGCCATCAACGTCGGGCGATACCGTCACGGCGCGTAAAGGAAACTCGATATGAACTTCGAATGGACTGCCGGGCATCGCGGCTTTCGTGCCCGATTGAGATCGATCCTGGCGGAGAACCTGCCTGCGGACTGGGAACAGAAGTCACGACTGGACACGGGTTCCGCCTACGTGTCCGAGTTCTCCAGGCGCTTCTGCCCGATGCTGGCATCAGAGGGCCTGTTGATTCCCCATTGGCCTCGCGAGGTGGGTGGCCAAGGCCTCGACGCCTTTCATCATTGGATCCTCGGCGAAGAAATGTTTGCCGCCGGCGAACCGCGCAGCTACCAGTACATGAACGTCAACTGGGCCGGGCCGGCCATCCTGAAGTTCGGGACCGAAGCGCAGATACACGAGCACATCGATCCGATTGTCGCAGGCACCGAGATCTGGTGTCAGGGCTTTTCGGAGCCCTCGGCGGGCTCCGACCTGGCGGCGATCAGGACGTCCGCGCGACGCACCGACCGAGGCTACATCCTCAACGGGTCGAAGATCTGGACATCGGGCGCAAGTCTGGCGGACAAGTGCTTCATGCTCGTGCGAACGTCTCCGGAGCGCTACGCGGGCATCAGTGTGTTCCTGATGGACATGCGCCGCCCGGGCATCGACGTTCGGGTCATCAAGTCCTTCATGGGTGAACGATCGGTTCACGAGATGTTCTTCGATGATGTCGAGTTGCCACACGCGGCCTTGCTGGGCGAGGAGGGCCAGGGCTGGGAGATCGCGCGCCATGTCTTGCTCAACGAGCGGATCGGTGCGCCACGATATGCGTTGACGCAGCGTGCACTCGACCACGCGATGATGCTGCTGTCCATGGATGGGCACTCGGGCGACGGTGTCGTGCGAGCGCGCGCAGGCATAGCCCGGGCCGCGATCGATGCCGCGCGCAGTCTCTGCCTGCGCGTGGTTGGAGAACGATTCGCGGGTCGACCACCGAGTTCGATCACGAACATCGCGCGCTATGCCATGGTCAGTGCTGACCGTCTCGTCGCGGAGTTCATCGGCGACTACCTGCATGAACGGCTCATGGCCAACGACGATCCCTTGCTGGCTGCAGCTTACAAGCGGGCGGGCTCGACAGGCATCGCGGCCGGTTCGGCAGAAATCCAGTTGAACCTTGTCGCGCGAAATCACCTTGAGCTTCCGCGCGAATCTGACATGGTGGTGCGCACATGAACCTGGAACTCACGCAGGACCAGAGACTCCTGCAAGAAGGCATCGAGCAGCTGGTATCGCGGCACGCCGCCATTCCGCCCGGCTCGACGGACATCTGGTTGCCGGGATCGGACCTGGAGCGAGACCTGCTCGACGCGGGCTACCTGGACGTCGGGCGCACGGAAGGGATGGGCGCCGTCGAATCAGCGCTGGTCGTAGAGGCCGTGGCGCGCGCGCCGTACTCTATCGAGATCGGGGCCACTGCGCTTGTGGTGCCGCACGTGGTGCCTGACATGCTGCTGACCCGCCCTGTCGCACTGCTGTCATTGCCGCTACTCGGCGCGAGTCGATTCGTTGACGCCCGGGGCAGTGCACTGCTGGATTGCGGTGACGTCGTGCGTGTTGTCGACCTGAGGACCTGCCAGGTCGAGCCGGTCGATACACCCTTCGCCTATCCCTTCGGCAAGGTGGCGCAGATTGATGTCGAGAAGGCGAGGCCCGTCGACGCGTCCGCTGACGTGATGCGCCAGTGGTGGCGGGTCGCGCTGGCGGTCGAGATCGGAGCCGTGGCGCGCGTTGCGCTGGATCTCACGGTCGAGTACGTCAAGCAGCGTCGCCAGTTCGGGCGTGCCATCGGGTCCTACCAGGCCATCCAGCATCGTCTTTCCGAGTGTGCCGTGCTGGTCGAGAGCACCCAGTGGCTCGCGCGTCGGGCGGCGTGGAGCGGCGATCCAGCCGACGCTGCGCTCGCCGCGGCGTATGCGCAGCAAGCGGCGGCGCGGGTCCACTACGACGCACACCAGTTCCATGGCGCAATGGGCATCACGAACGAATGTCACCTCCACCTCTGGACGTATCGCCTGAAGGCGCTTCAGGGGGAACTCGGTGGCCCCAGTGCACAGGCACGGGCCGCGGCGGACCAATTGTGGGCAGCATGAGCAACATCTCTCTCTCGATCGACGCGGAACAGGTCATGGTTGCGGACGCCGTACGTCGGCTGTGCAAGGACCGCATGACGTTCGCCGATGGACCCCTGGACGGATACTCGCCAGGCCTGTGGCGAGAACTGGCTTCGCTGGGTGTCTTGTCTCTGGCCGGCGCAGACGGTGGCGACGACGCCTTGTTGACACTCGTTGTCGCTGCGGAGGAAATCGGTCGTACCGGGTTCCCGGGGCCCTTCGCCGCGACAGTTGCTGCGATGCGCGTCTTGCCAGCAGAAGTGGCCCATGGAGTGGCCGAGGGCGAACGTGTCGTATCAATGGGCGTCGCGCCGCTCATGCCCTGGGGCATGAAGGCGGACGTGTTCGTCGGTTTGGCTGGAGGTCGCGCGACGTTGCTTTCGATCAGCGCATGCGATTCTGTGGAGACGCTCGGTGGCGAACACTGGGCGCGTGTTACGTCAACGGAGCAGACCGATCTCGGCCCCTTTTCGGAGGCGCGCTGGTGGTACGATATTGTCATCGGCGCGCAACTGGTCGGTGCAGGGTTGGGCTTGATCGACACTGCTGCTTCCCACGCGAACACGCGACGACAGTTCGGTCAACTGATCGGCGCGTTCCAGGGCGTCGCATTCCCGCTTGCGCAAGCGGTCGTCGCACTGGAATCGGCGCAAATGTTGATCCGGTCGGCGGCCGTGCATGTGCAGCACCGGCGGGCCGGGTTCGAGCGTCTCTGCCTGAGCGCGAGACTCTCGGCATCCAGGGCCGCACGCCAGGCCGCGTTCGCCACGCATCAGGTCTTCGGCGCTGCGGGTGCAGTAGCCGACGGACCGGTCTTCTGGCAGTCGCGCCGCATCCAGCAGTGGTCTGTCCAGGCTCCGTCTGACCGGGATGCCTGGCACGACGTGAGTGACAGGGACTTTTCAACGGGTGCGTCGGCGCTCTTGATCGAATCGGGAACTGCGGAGGTCCTGTGCAGTTGGAACTAGACGAGAAGACGCAAGCCTTTCGCGACGATGTTCGCAGCTTTCTTGCGCCCTATGCGCACCTGCACAAGCACCTTGTCTCGGATGGCGAGCGTGAACTGACCGCCTTCTACAAGGCCATGGCTGCGCGCAATTGGCTCGCGCTCGCATGGCCCGAGGAGGTGGGGGGACTGGCCCGTCCTCCGATCGAAGAGTACGTGCTGTGGAACGAGATTGCCTACAGGCGCGCGGCGCGCATTCCGCTGAGCATCGGTGTGGTCGCCAAGACCATCATTCGCTACGGCACGGTCGAGCAAAAGGCCGCGTGGCTGGATCGGATTCGCCGCTACGACATCACCTTTGCCCTGGCCTATTCCGAACCCGAGGCGGGATCGGACCTCACCGGGTTGCGATGCACGGCAGAACTGCGCGACGGCCACTACGTCGTCAATGGGAACAAGTGCTGGAACTCCAGGGCCCATCACTGTGACTACCTGTGGCTGCTCTGTCGCACCGGGCCTGCGGGCTCGCGCAGTGCCGGTCTATCGCTGCTGATCGTCGATACGAAGGCGCCCGGTGTGAAGATCCGACCGATACGGTTGATGGATGGTAACCACTTCACGGAGATCTTCTTCGACGAGGTCGTGGTGCCCGCGGATTGCCGTGTCGGGCCGGAGAATGGCGCATGGGCCATGATGGCCGCTTCGCTTGCGGACGAGCGTCATGTTCAGTTCCTGTGCGGCCGTGTGCGCCGCGACCACGAGGATGTACGCGAGTGGGTCCGTGCGAACGGCCTCGCTGGCGATCCCCTGGTTCGCAGGCGACTGGACGAGCTCTACCTCGATGTGCTTGAAGCAGAGGTGCAGTCGCTGCGCGTGGTCGAGGCCGTCGAGCGAGGTTGGGCCGCTTCGGCGGAGGCGGCCGCGAACAAGCTGGTCCACGCACGTGCCATCCAGAACATTGCACGTGCTGCGATGGAGTTGGGCGGGCCGGGTATTCTTCTTGACGAAGAAGGAATCGAACTGCTCTGGCGGCAGACGATGACCGAAAGCATCGGAGGGGGGACGACCGAGGTAATGACGGGCATCGTCGCGAAGAATCGCCTTGGGTTGGGCGGGTCTCGTCGCGCAGCCTGACGGTGCTACAATCCGCCCCCACGACGCTCGCCCAGACGCTGCCACAGTTCGCCACCATCATGCCCTCCCAGAAGCCTCCTGCCCGTGACAAGGTGCCCATCGCATTGCGCAGGCACCGTGATGTGAGAAGCGAGGGCAAGCTGGCCGAAGAAGTTGCGGCGCAGATCGAGGCCGACATCGTGGCTTTGGGCTGGCCGGTTGGACGCGTGCTGGGCAGTGAGGCCGTGCTGCTGGAACGCTACGGCATCAGCCGTGCGGCATTCCGGGAAGCCGTGCGCCTTCTGGAGGTGCACATGGTCGCGCGCATGAGGCCGGGCCCGGGCGGTGGGCTAGTGGTCATGCAGCCGGATTCAGAAGCTGCCGTGCGGGCGATCGCGCTCTACCTTTCATTCGTCGGGGTGGACTCGAAACAGCTGCTCGATGTCCGCGGGCTGATCGAAGGCTACGCCGCCGCAACCGCGGCAGTCGAGGCCAGTCCTACGCAGCGGCGCGAACTGGCGCAGTACCTCGAGATCGAGAAAGGCGAAGTCGAGGCGTCGCATCTCAATGCGAAGAGCTTTCATGTCCACGTGGCCGAGATGTGTGCAAACCCCGTCATCCAGTTGTTCGTGCGGTGCATGGTCGACCTCACCGAACAGCAGACTACCCCGGAAGACTCTCGTGAACACGCGGCGCTTCGCGTCAACAACGTGCACCGCAAGATCGGTGAGGCGATCATTGCGGGAGACGCCGAGCAGGCGCGTCGCCTCATGATCTCCCACGTGCTGGCGCTAGACCCCTGGCTTGGAGAAGCAGGGCGCAAACGCGCACGCAAGCCTTCCGTCTGAGCAGGACACACGATGCGATTCGTCGACGCGCACTTTCACCTCTGGGATCTCGATCGCTACGCTTACCCGTGGATGACCGATCCGCACAAGCGCCTTGCCGGTGACACGGCACCTCAACACAAGAGCTATTGCGTCGGGGACTTCCTCGAGGATGCGCGCGGCCTTGAGCTGGTGGGTGCCGTGCACGTCCAGGCGGGGATTGATGTCCGGAACAACATCGACGAAACAGCCTGGCTGGAAGCCATAGCGGAAGATCGGGCGCTTTCGCGAGGTTTGCCCGATGCGGTGATCGCCTACGCCGATCTGGCGAGTCCCGCATTGTCATCCGAGCTCGAGGCGCAGTGTCGTCATGTCCGGGTGCGTGGCGTGCGCCAGATGCTCAATCAGGCCGGGCGGTATCCGGACCTGTATCCGAACCTGCTGCGCGATCCCGCCTGGTGCGCGGGTCTCACGCAGATCGAACGCCACGGTCTTTCATTCGATCTGCAGATCTACCCGAGCCAGGTGAGCGACGCCGTGCAGGTCATTCGCAGTCGTCCGGGCATTACCTTCATCGTCGACCATGCGGGGCTGCCGCCGCTGCAATCACCAGAACTGACGGGACAGTGGCGCGATGGTCTCGCCCTGCTTGCGGCTCTGCCCAACACAGTCCTCAAGATTTCCGGATTCGGCATGTTCGACAGGCAGTGGACGATCGAGCGCGTGCGTCCGTTCGTCGAGCGAGCAGTCGACCTGTTCAGTCCATCGCGCTGTCTCTTCGGAAGCAACTTCCCGCTCGAGCGTCTCGCCAGGTCGTATGCAAGCCTCTGGGCCGACTATGCTGTGCTGATCGGTGCCTACGCACCTGCCGAGCGAGCGGCGATGTTCGAGGGCAATGCGAGGCGCGTATATCGCCTCTCAGAGTCGCGATAGCGCCGGCTAAGACTAGTGCGCCGTGAATCAACAGCGTTCGCAGATACACGTCGCCACGCTTGCTGATGCCGCCGAGCTTGACCTTGCCGCCGGACTGTTCTGTCGCGGCACCAGGCTCAGATAGGCGGCAAATTCCCGACCGGAGCGGAACATCTTTGCCTGCCGATGACCGATACCGCGGCGGTCGTCGTGAGCACGCCGACGCCGGGAATTTCGGAGATGCGTCTGCATGCATCATCGTCGCGGCGCCATTCGAGATTGCGCTGTTCGATCCGTGCGATCTGCTCGTCCAGCGCGCGAAGTCGCGAGAGCTGATCCTGCAGGCTGTCTGCCAGCATGGCCGGCAACTGCTCTGCCAGTGACGCCAGCACGGCTTTGGCGGCCTCGATCGATGCCGGGCGGCCTGGCGGCAACACGACGCCGAATTCGGCTTGCGCTTGAAGAGGGCGAGGTGGGGCATCGCGACATGTTCATCGGCACGCTTGCTCTGCCGGTTGTCGTGATCTTCAGATCGGACGGAAGAAAGTTCGCTAGGATTGCGTTCGACGTTCCTCGCTACATCGCAGAAACAAAGCACTACACCAACCACGCCGATGTAGTGCGAGACGCGATTGGCCAGGCGGCGCGAGATGATCTGTTCGACCACCCTCCGCTCAGCGCCAGCCTCGGATCGCGTCATCGTCTGATCCTCTCTGGCACCTTGTTAGACACTCTTGCGCAAGCCCTGAACCCGCGCTGCATCGGTACGCCGCGCGCTCGAGTGCACGAACAGGGTACATCGCTCGCGCCGCCGGGCGACGCGGCATGCAGCGTGCGCCATCCCGGGGACACGGATGGGCCAGCGGCCATGTCGGCCGGGCCTCGTGCTTTTGGCATGCCTGGTCGCCGCGTCTGTGGCACGTGGGTTGCGCATACCAGGGCAACGCACCCGCGCAGGCGCATCTCCGCAGGCGCATCTCGCGCGGCAGCCGCAGGAGCCGATGGGCGTCGAGCGATTTGGACCCACTCAGGGAGGACAGTGATGTCGAGCGAATTGAAGCACTGCAAGATAGCGATTCTCGCCGTTGATGGATTTGAGGAATCCGAATTGACGGAACCATTGCGCGCGCGTTCTGCAGCGGGCGCCGTGGTCGAAGTGATTTCGCAAAAGAGCGGTGAGATCCGGGCACTTCGCCACGTAGACAACGGCAGCCGCGCGAAGATGGATTGCATGTTCGCGCAAGCGAAGGCCGACGACTACGACGGTGTGGCGCTGCCCGGCGGCGTGATCAACGGCGACGCGATCAAGATGGTTCCCGAGGAGAGGGAGTTCGTGCGCGCCGCTGACGCCGCGCACAACCCGGTTGCGGCGATCTGCCATGGCGGCTCGCTAGCTGGCATCGTCGGCGGCGGCGTAGCGCGTACACCAGCAAGTTCTACGAACTCCCTCTGGCCATCGTCAAGGATGTAGACATGCATATCGAATACCGGAGTGACCCGCCGCGGTTCGACGGCACGAATCTGCTCATGCACTTCGTGGCTGTTGTGGACGGCAAGACATTTGACTGCTGCATCAGTGCCGAGGCGCTGGAAGACCATTTCGGCGCGGGCTCGGCGCTCGAAGGTGAGCTGCGCGAGGCGTTCGCGCGCGGGCAGGCGCGCATCCGCGAGGTATGCACGCAGGCGATCGAGCAGACCGGCGGCGCGGTGATACTGCACAGCGGCTATTTTCGAGTTGGGGATGCCTGAGCAGGCGGCCAGGGTGGCCAGGATGGGAAAGGCGGGTTAGCCCGCACGAACAGCGCATTGGGAAGCTGAGGGAGGTTTGTCATGTCTGTGATCGTTGCAAGCCGTTTCACGACGTTCGACCATGCCGAAGCGGCCATCGACAGGCTCCATAGCCATGGCTTCGTGGACGAAGACCTGTCGCTTTTCTTTGTGAATCCGGGTGGGCAGCACGCCCGTTTTTCGGTGGGCGGCGACCGCTTTGCCGATCCGCAGTCGCGCTGGGCGTCGCTCGGCGCGGGGGCCGGCGCGGCAGCGGGCGCGATTCTGGGCCTCGTGCTCGCGATCGTGTTCTCGGCGCTCTTTCTGCGCTCGATGCTCGTGCTGGCGGTGGCCGCCGGCGTCGGCGCCTATGTCGGCACGCTGCCAGGCGCGCTGTGGCAGACGCGCGGCGGTGGCCGGGGGCGCCAGCCCGATATCGGGCATGACCCGGACGGCACGCCGAAGGCGCGTGAATCGGGCGTGCTCGTGGCGGTCCATGTGAGCCCCGAGATGCAGCAGGAGGCGGCGCACGTGCTGGAGGAGGCCGGCGGCATGGAGGTCGAGCGCGCCAACGGTCGCTGGCAAGACGGGAAATGGGCCGACTTCGATCCGACCCAGACGGTCGAGCCGCTGCGGACCTGATCGCGCTTCGCTTCGCGCGGCGCCGGCGCAGGTGCTTTCATCAGATCCGCGTGTGCATACGCACTGGTCACAATGGGATCACATCACATCACGGCGCATGGCAGCGCGCGCGCGCCGCCACGGGCGGGCGTGTGAATCCGCAGCGCGTGTTTACGGAGCTTTCGCCGCGCTTGCCTGTCGAGACGATCCTCACGAGCGATTCGGGATCCTGCGCAAACTGGGACGCACGCGACCTCAAGATCCGGCGCGGCATGAAGTGCTCGCTCTCGGGCGGCCTCGCCTCGATGGGCGCTGCCGTGCCCTATGCGATCGCTGCGAAGTTCGCGTAACGTTGCGCATCGAAGATCTCATGGCGCCGCACTTGGTCGGCGAGCACGGTGGCGATCAGCGAGCGCGCGCGCCTTGAATGGGACGCGCAAGGGAGGGGGCGCGCAAGCGTCACTCGCCCGCACCAGCGCGATGTCTCGCAGCGGCCTCACACTCTTGCGTCGGCCGCGGCCGGGCTAGCGACGCCCCAGGTGCGCCCGCGCCGCACGCGTTTGCGCCGCCTTTTTGGCCGCCGCCGAGCGGCCCGCCGCGCCCTTGGTTTGCGCGGCTTTCTTCGCCGCGGCCGATCGGCTCGAGGCCGGCCTGCGCGCAGCCGCGCTCTTCGATTGCGCCGACATCGCTTCGCTCGACGCCCCTTCCTTGCTCTCGCGCTGCATCACGGCCGTGGTGGTGCGCGAGCGCTTGTTCCTCGACTCCTTGCTGGCGCTCGCCTTCTGTTTGCCTTGTCCCTTTGCCACATCCTGTTCCGCCTTCTTGCGTGTGGCCTCGCTGGTCTTGCCCTTCGCGGGAGGCTTCAGGTCGACGCCGGCACGCCGTGCTTTCGACAAACCGATTGCTATGGCCTGCTTCGCAGAGCGCACGCCATGCTTGCCGGCGCGTACGCGGTCGATTTCATCCTTGACGAACTCGCCTGCCTGCGTGCTCGGCGATTTTCCTGCGCGCTTGTCGGCGCGAGCACGCTCGATGACTTTGCGTTCGGGCATCGTCGCTCTCCTGTTCCTTGCTTTGTGGTTTAAGTGCCTTCCCCTGCATGAGCAACCGCTGTGCCGCGCAGCAGCGCGTTGGCTCGCGCGCCGGCCGCCGGGTATGAGGCATGCATTCGCCGTTGACGTGGGGCCGATGCGCGTGGCGGTGCCGGGTCGCGCTTCGGTATGACATACGGGAGGCCGTGATGAAACACAGGACGAGCAGCGTGGACTTCAGGATACCGACCGCCGCGGTGGCGATGATTACCAGAGACGCACGCAAAACGATCGGATTGCCAATTCGAACTCCGCAAAGCGAAGCACAGTGTAGCACCCTGACCCCTGACATTACGCGCGTGCTTCGTTTGCGGGTGCGGCTTTCAGTACTTTGTCGTGCCGCTTGTGGGCACGGAACCATCGCTGTCGAGTGGCTTCACACGGCGTGTCGGATCGAAATCGGTCCACCGGCCATCTTTCCAGAGACCGGCAGCTATTTCGACATCCTGACCGTTTGCTTCCCGTAAAACACGGACTGCACGCGCTTGCATGCCAGAATTCACGTGAACTGCCAGGAGTACGCCGGATTCGCGTTCGTGCGGCCTGGCCCTGGAGCCAGGCTCGTTGGCGCGGCTGCCACCGCGAGTCAGCAGCAAAGCGCCGATCAGAGTACCGATGTACGCGCCCACTAGTGTTGAGGCCGCCCGCACAAGAAACGCGTGAAATAGCAAGAAGGCGAGCACGGCCGCTACTGCCGCTCCCACGACCGCGCCTGGCGCACCGCCGCCGGTTGCCCAGAGCCCGGCGGACCGCGCCTGCGGGTCCGCGTACTCGTCTCCACCGATCGGATAGCGTGCATGTTCGCCGCCCGGGTTCACATGGAATTCGGCAACATCCTCCTCGATCAGGCCGCTCGTCAGCAATCGCTTCCTGGCCGTCTCGGCGGCGTGAAACGTCGTAAAACGGGCTGCGATGATCTGTGACATGGATTCCTCCACCTGACAATGAGTATCTGCTGACTACGCTCGCCGCCGGCGGGACTGCACGGATGTGACGCGGGACCCGAGGCCATTCGAACGCTCTGCATGGGTTCACGCAAGTTCCATTCCGCGCGCACAACCGCTGCGGACCGGCATAGGGCTTGCAGCCGATGAACCGGTAAAGAGGCGGCTCTATGCGTGCGCAGCCCATCGATTTCTACGGCACGCGGCCTGCGTGCTTCGCATATGAGCACCGGTGCGCAGTGTCTTCAATTCGCGATTACATAGGAAGCCAGACTACGAGTCCCGACTCACGCGCCAATGCGGCCCCCACTGAATGAGGAGAAGATGCAATGACCAGCTAGATGAAGAAGTACCGCGTCGCTATCCTGGCGGTCGATGGTTTCGAAGAAGTGGAGCTTACCGAGCCGCAGCGTGCGTTCAAGGAGGCTGGAATCGAAGTTGACGTGATTTCGCAAAAGTCTGGTGCGATTCACGGTATCCGGCATGTGGATCTCGGCAACAAGGTCAACGTGGATCGCACGTTCGCCGATGCACAGGCTGACGATTATGATGCGGTCGTTCTCCCCGGCGGCGTCGTGAACTCGGGCGCAATCCGGCTGATTCCGGAGGCCCAGTCTTTCGTGAAGCGGGCAAACGCGTCGCACAAGCTCATCGCCGTCATCTGCCACGGGGGCTGGCTGCCTTTCATGACCCACACGGTCAGCGAGAGAACCGCGAGGCTACGAGCAAGCGTGGCACGGCGTTTGCTGAAGTCAGCTGCCGCTTGCTCCGGCGGCATCCTTGAGAGGGCGTGTCCGTGACTGACCAGGATAGACTCGAGCCGGAAGTTTCGGTTACCGATCAAACGGAGCGCTCGTGGCTGTCCCGGCTCGGGCCTGGCCTCGTGACCGGGGCGGCGGACGACGATCCGAGCGGCATTGGCACCTATTCCCAAGCCGGGGCCCAGTTCGGCCTCACGCTTTTGTGGACGCTCCTGTTGACCTATCCCCTGATGGTCGCCATCCAGATGATCAGTGCACGAATCGGACGCGTGAGCGGGAAGGGGCTCGCTTCCAATATGCGGGTACTCGGACCGAAATGGCTGGTCATCGCAATGGTGCTGGTTCTCGCGGGCGCGAACACCGTCAACATTGCCGCAGACCTGGCAGCGATGGGGGCGGCGATCCATCTTCTCGTGAAGGGGCCCCAGCAGCTTTATGTGGTGGCTCTGGGGGCATCGTCTGCAATCCTGCAGATCTGGCTTCCTTATGATCGATACGCGCGCTTTCTAAAATGGCTCACCCTGGTGCTGCTCGCCTACGTTGCGGTCGCGTTTGTCGTGCCGGTGAACTGGAGGCAGGTCGCACTATCCGTGATCTGGCCGCGCGCCAGTCTTTCCGGCGCGTATCTCACCACCGTCGTGGCGGTTCTCGGCACGACGATCAGTCCGTACCTGTTCTTCTGGCAGGCGTCTCAGGAAGTCGAGGAACTTCGCTCGAAGCCTGGCGAGCGTCCGCTGCGGTGGGTCTCGTCATTCAAGGCTTACCGTCATATCGACAGGATCGCCGCGGACACGTGGATCGGCATGGGGATTTCGAATGGCGTCGGCTTTTTTATCGTGCTCACTGCGGCTGCAACGCTTCATGCCCATCATATAGAAATCCGTACGTCCGCCGATGCGGCACAGGCTTTGGCGCCCATCGCAGGCCGCTTTGCCTCGATGGTTTTTGCCGCCGGCATCGTGGGCACCGGGCTGCTTGCGCTCCCGGTGCTGGCTGGCTCCGCGGCGTATGGCGCGGCGGGGGCCTTCAGATGGCGCAACAGCCTTTCCCTGCATCTGACGCTCGCACGCGAGTTCTACTCGGTCATTGCGGTGGCGATCATCGGGGGCGTCGGCATGACTTTTTTTCACCTGGATCCTGTCAAGGCGCTTTACTGGAGCGCGGTGATCAACGGACTGGCTGCGGTCCCGGTGATGGTCGTCGTGATGCTGATGGCCAGCAGCGGGCGGATCATGGGCAGGTTTGCCATATCCGGTCTCCTGAAAGCCGGCGGGTGGATGGCCACGTTGTTGATGGCAATCGCGGCTGCCGGCATGTTTATGCCCGGGTAGGCGGCAGTCGCCGTAGTCGCTCGAACTGTCCAAAGAAGGTGTCGTGGTAAAGAAGACGGCCAACCGGGAAACGGGTTGGTTATCCAGACCGGGTAGAGGAAAGCGCTTTCGCTATCTCCGCGACCAGCTGCTGCTGTTGATAAGGTTTGCGCAGTCGCGGAAAGTCCGCGTTCGCCCGCTTGCGCACCGGAGATCAGAAAACGAAGGGCGAGCGTCGTTTTGCCGGTTCCGGGAGCACCTTCCAGCAAAAAAAGCTGCCCCTCGGTGAGTCCGCCTATCAAGACATCGTCGAGTCCTGGAACGCCGGTTTTGGCAGTCCGTTTGCTTCCCGTCTCAGCATCCATCGAACACCATCTCAAACACCCAGTGAGATTGATCGGTCAACGCGTCGCCCAACCCGATCGAGAAGGGACTGCATTTCCTCGGATAATGCAAAATTATTTTGCCGTGACTTCTATACTGACGTCTTATTGACTTCGCCCTTGTCCATGCCCAGGAAAAGAACCGGCGTCTGGTCCGGAGGTCTCGACCTGCTTTCCAGCCTGATGGGAGCGCGGTCGAAGAAGAAAGCCGTTGCGCGCAAGCCAACGGCGGTCAGCACTGCCCGCACGGTTGCAAGAAAGCGCGTTAGCGCGCCGCGCACTGGCCACCTGCCATCGACGCGGACAGCGGGCGAGTGGCTGCGTTCGTTTCACTCCGCGCCGCCGCTCGCGGGGCGTCTCGTGAACCATCTCGCCTACGGCTTGTATCTGCCGGCTGCCGCAATGTCGGGGCGGGGGATGCCCCTCGTCGTGATGCTGCACGGATGCAAGCAGACCGCGGAGTCGTTTGCCGCCGGCACGCGCATTTGCCGGCTCGCGGAGCGAGCCGGATTTGCGGTGTTGCTTCCCGAGCAGGCGAAGACAGCACATCCTCACCGCTGCTGGCACTGGCACGATAATCCGATGCATTCCGAGGCACCTGCCGTAGCGTCGCTCGTCGCGGCGATCGTTCAGGAGCATGGCTTCGACCACGAGCGCGTGTATCTGGCGGGGATCTCGGCGGGAGCCGGGCTCGCCGCAGTGCTCGGCGTTTATTACCCGGCGCTCTTCGCCGCCGTTGGCATGCACTCGGGCCCGGTATTCGGCGCCGCCAACTCCACCCTGACGGCCATGCGCATCATGCGCGGGGGCAGCCGCGAAAATCCGCTGCGCCTGATAGAGACGTCCGTGGACGTCGCCGGCTATCCTGGCTTGCCGGCCATCATCGTCCAAGGTGAACTCGATGCCGTCGTCACGAAGCGCAACGCTGCACAGCTTGGCGCCCAATTTGCGCGGCTGAACCGGCTCGTCGATACGCAGGGCGTCTTGCGCGTTGGCGAGCAGCGGACATACAGCCGCGACGTGGTGGACTACCTGGACTATCTGAAGGGCGGCCGGCTCGTCGTGCGGGTTTGCATCGTTCGAGGCCTGGGCCATGCATGGAGCGGCGGCGACCCTCGTGAAGCATTTCATTCCGGCAAGGGCCCCAACGCGACGGCGATGCTGTGGAACTTTTTCCGGCGCCAGCGGCGCGGCGCGAAGCGCCCGGCGTAACCCGCCACCCGGCGTCCTGTCCTGTCCGCAGTCAGTGCGGTCATAGCGCGGTCAGTGCAGTCACAGTAGATGATGCGCCCGCGATAGCCTGCCCGCGAATAGTGCGTTAGTCGCATGTATCCGTGTGCGATCGACTTCCTGCAGGTGCCAGTGCCAGTCGATCTGGCTGTGCGGAACTTCGCGCGACAACGTGGCGATACCGCTTGCACAGCTGATTTCCTGATGGCGGCTCAGGTGCAGATTGTGTAGTACGCAGAGCGGCTTCGTGGACCTCGCACCTCATCGCGGTCCAGGAGCAGCGCAAGCTGGATGCCACAGCAGGACCGGCGCGTGGGTTACACCGTGAGCACGCGGGCCGCAGGAAGCGTTGTAGCGCTTACGCGTAATGAGCATCGTCATTCCCGTCGCCAAGATCATCGGCGTGGGGTGGTTCATCCTTTCCGTGCGGCGGCGCTTGCGCCGGCATTTGCGGGCGAAGGCGCACCTGTATCGCTGGATCGACGAGCTGGGCCGATGGTCGAATGTCGACGTCTTTACGATTGCCGCTTTCGTGCGGCTGATTTACTTCGGCGGCATGGCCTCGACGCGGCCCGCGATTGGCGCCACGGTGTTCGCGCTCGCCGTCGCGCTCACGATGGCGACCTCGCATGCGTTCGATCCACGCATGATGTGGGACGTGCATATCCGGAGCCGGTCGTGACCGGCGCGCGTTCTCGGCGCACGCAAGCCGAGGTCCGGCGCAGCAATTGCGCGGCTTTCGCGTGGGTACAGTCACGGGCGTGCGCTTGAGCTACGACGCAGATAGCCTGACTGCCTCGCCGAAAATCCGCGAGAGCCTGACGCATATCGATCGCTTCGTGGCGCAAATCGACCGCACGAGACAGCCATCGCGCCATATGGCGGCGACGCCCGAGGCGAGAACCGACGAGCGCGCGCACGCGAAAGTCGCGGCAGTGTCACGCACAACGGCGCAAAGGCGTGCGTCCTGCGGCGTCAAAGCCTCAAAGGCATCGGCGGACGCGTTGGATTTCCCAACCGTGCGAGGACCATCAGCGGCCGATCACGCGTTCCCAGCCATGGTGCACGGCCGCCTTGAAGCGCTCCCACCCGCTTGCCGGATAGCGCGACTCCCAGTCTTTGCGGGCACTGGGCTCGACCTGTTGCCAGTCGTACCCGCGATACCGCTCGTCCTGCCCGAATGTGGCTCCGTGCGCATCGGCCCGGCGGTACTCGTCGTATGACACGCCCGTGTTTGCGTAGTGAGCGTCATAATCCTTGCGAAATTCGCTGTCGTATAGATCATCGTCGTCAAGCGGGGTCCCCATGACGGGATCGCCCACGAGGCCCGTGCCCGGGGACCCGCGCCGCTGTGTGCGAGTCGTGACCTGTTGGAACACGCCGGCGGCTTTCGGCTCGTCCAGCGCATAGCGAGCGCTCTGCATGCCTGTGGAGCCAGCGGCGGAAGAGCCGCCTGTGGGCGCAGCGCGCTGCGGTTCGTAGTGTCCGGGGGCATCGCGGTCCGCCAGGCTAGCCCGCCGTGCCACGTGTTCCGGCATGCCCGTTTTCGTGGAAGCGTTCCGCCATGCGTTGGCGCGCTCCTCAATGTCAGTTGCACCCGCACGGCGCATCAACTCGATAGCCACATCGACTTCCCTGTCTGAAACATCCGCGCAGACAAGCGTTCCACCGCGGCGAACGAATTCCCGGTAATCCTCGGTTTCCGGCGGATACTCGCTATTCTTGAAGATCCGTGCAAACAAGTGCTCGAGTTCATCGAATATGACCTTGCGATCGCGAACGTCGCCACCGCCGATTGCGTAGACACGCGGCCCCTTTTCGGCTGGGGCCTCAACTGACATCGAATAGACGGCAACATCGGCTTGCACCATCCCGGCATCGCGTAGCGCCTGCTGCGCCGAACGCGCATCCGCGCAGTTGTCGTATACGCCCAATACGGCTTGTCTCATGACCGTCTCCTTCCGGAAATAGCAGCGCGGCGGCGCCATACGGCGAAGATCGCAACCGACATGCCCAAAGGGCGGACGCCGAGGACCGTGAGCGAACGCGTATTGCCGGGTTTGACCACCCCTTTCTCAAGCCCGGCGCTGTGGAGGAGATCGAGCGTTTGGTGCGCACAGCAACCGATTTATGCGGGCACATGCGTTGCGTGACCTATCACCCGTAAGGCCGCTCATTTCGAGCACGCACAGGCGAGGACTGGGGTGCGCTCATCCAACGGCATGACGGTGGCGCACGTGTTTGTTTTGCTCGTGAGCGGGGGCGCCACGCAAAGTGCGATAAACCTGAGCGCCACGCCCCCCGTCTTCATTCTGGGGTCTCGTCGATATCGCCATCGGTGGCTTTTCTGACGACATCCTTCACGTCACCGACTTTCTTCCGTGCTTCACCCACCCCTTGCTGAACGTCACCCTTGAGTTCCCGGGACTTGTTTCCAGTCACCTTCCCGGCCACTTCGTTGACTTTCCCTTTGAGTTTCTCTGCTTCGCCCTTCACATGATCCTTGTTCATGCTCCTTCTCCTTTTCCAGGTCGGCGCATTGTGCGCTAGAGGGGTGTGCAACGCGCGTACCTGTTACGCAATCCCGGCAAGGAACGGGGATTGCGTTTTGCAAGTAGACGCGCGAACGGAGGGACCATGAAAGCGCCACGGCTGATCAAGCAGCGTAACGAAATCGAGGCGAAGATGGACACCACGGACCGACAAAGCGAGACGCGGCGCGAAGACGCGCGAACACTCTTTCCCCGACTGGGCAAGCCCCTCGTCAACGAGGTGCTCAAACACCGGATGCACGGTCATGCCACCGTCGAAGACCTTCACGCGCTGCGCGTGGCATTGCGGCGCATGCGCACGCTCTTGTGGGCATGGCGGCCGCTGCTCGATCGCGATGCCGTCGAGCGGGATCGCGCGTTTCTCAGGCGCGTGGCTGCTGCAGCGGGCGGGGCGCGCGACTGGGATATTGCCATGACGCTGGTCGACACCGAAGATAGGGAGTTTCAGGGAGAGCGCGTTGACGCCGCTCGCCGCAAAGCTCGCAAGAGCGCCGAAACTACGTTGTCCGCAGCAGATCTCAAGCACACGTTGCCGGACATACTGAATGCAGTGAAGTCCGGCCTGAAGACCGGACGCGCGTCCATGCCGGCAACGCGTTTCGCACGCAAGCGGGTACTGGCGGCGCGCGAAGCGCTAGGGAAGCGCATCCGTCGCGCACGCAAGGCAGACAAGCGGGAATACGACGCCTGGCATGATGTGCGAAAGGGCGCGAAGAAACTACGCTATCTGCTGGAATTCTTTTCTCCCATGGCATCGCACGGCTACAAGGGGAAGTTAAGATCGCTTAAGAAGATCCAGAAGAAATTTGGCTTGCTGAACGATGCAGTGGCCACGGAACGGCTTCTTACGAACCATCGTGACGTATTCGTGAACGATGCCGCTGCGCAGGCGGCGCTCACGAAGCTTCATAAGGAATGCAGGCGCCGCCAGCGCGCTGCCTCAAACATGTTGGGCTGAACCACCGGTATGGGGTTCGTGTTGCCTCCTGGATATGGCGATGCTCACTGCAAGGCGCCTGCCGGTGGTGCTTCCGGTTCCGCTAGCGTTTCGCATTCCACATTAAAAAGGGCGCCATGCTCGCGTAGCAACGTCTCGAAGCGCAACGGGCCGAGAGTGGGTGGAATGGCGTGCCGGGGCTGCAGTCGAGCGAGCGCCTGACCGAGTCGCCCGAACGTCGCGAAGTCGCGCGGGTAGCGAGCGGTGTCGACGCCGGCAAAGCGTCCGGCGCCGCCCGCGTAATCGAGAAGCTCGCGCCAGCGATCGATCGGTGCAAGGCCGATGCTTTGCACGCCGGGCGAGAACAGCATCAGATCGATCTCATCGATCTCCGGCCCGTAGTCGAGAAACCGCTGCAGCGCGTTCGCCGATGGTTCAACGCAGAACATCAGCCAGAACGGTATCGCGTGCAGCTTGAGCGTCGTCAACGGATCCATGAGCAGGAACGAGTCGACGATGAGGCGGCGCGCCACGATGGCATTGTCCTCATACCATTGTCGGTACACGTGCGCCGTCGCGAAACTCAGCGCCTCCGGTTCCTCGAAGCGAATCTCGACGAGGCGCCAGTCCATCGACGCGGCGAGCGCGGCGAGGTCCCCGCGCAAGGCGGTGTCGAATCCCCATTCGGCCTCGGGCGCGCGCAAGTTCGCGGCCGGTGGCTCCCAGCGTGAGCGCATGCTGTGGTGGCGCTCGAGGAACGTGCGCACGCGTTCGCCGCCGCGCTGATATTCGTCTTCGGTGGCGCCGCCCGTTGCGCCGAACTGATAGAACGAGCGCTCGGTCGTGAGCCTGACGGCCCAGTCGCGCGTGCAATGCACGATGTAGAGTGTGGCGCCTCGCTCGAGCGTGTGCAGCAGGAACTCGCGAAACGCGAGCGGAAGGCGGCGGTGCTTGAGGTGAAAGTAGCGGATGGCGTGCAACATCAGGCGGTCCTGATTGGGGTCATGCATCTGATGAACCGCGATACGCTCATCGGCGGCGAGCAGGGCATCCGCCACGCGATTGCCTTCGGAAAACGAGCGCTGCGCATCGTCGGGATCGCTGAACGTGGCACGCACTGGGCACAAAAAGGTTTGCGGCAGCCATGGAGCGCGCATCGCGGCAGCGAGATGAATCATGGCGCCATTGGACGAGCCAACGAACGCACATCCGAAGGATTCGTGCGGGTAGAGCCCGATGATCCATTGGGCGATACGCTCGATATCGAGCTGCCTCGCCTGGCGCGGGTCGATGCCCTCGTTCATGCCGCCCACGATATAAGCCCATTCGCGCGGAATTCTGGGCAGCGCGTTAATGGCGGGCATCAGGAAGTCGAGCATCGGCGACTGGCCAGGGCGCGCAAAGGGCTCGCCGCGCAATGCGCTCG
Organism: Paraburkholderia pallida; assembly: GCF_004524855.1. NCBI lineage: Bacteria > Pseudomonadati > Pseudomonadota > Betaproteobacteria > Burkholderiales > Burkholderiaceae > Paraburkholderia > Paraburkholderia pallida. Next base: position 586,097 of record NZ_CP038149.1, read on the forward strand.
CGAGCGCCTGTGCCATGGCGGCAGCGGAATCGAAACGTGCGATGCCTGGCGGCGGCTTGTTCATGACGCATGCTCCAGTTGACCTGGACGCGTCAACCGACTTGAAAGTGTCGCGAGGCGAAGCGCTACGGTCACACGCACAACCACGCAATTGCCGTTCCATCATTGACGGCGCCGCATAGCACTCCTGAAGGAGGATCTGGTTTGCCAAATTTCAGGTCTTACAGGTAGGCTTTGCAACCGTGCGCGAATCGAAGCCACGCCACCGGGTCAATCCCCCGAAAATCTCAAACACGCTTCGCGCCGGGCACAGACCGTGCGTAAGCGGAATGCGCGCAACGAAGCAGAGAGTCAACAGGTCTATGGCGTACGAAGCCCCCTGGTTTTTGCTCATCGGCGTCCTGCTGATGTTCATCGCGCTCGCGCGCGGCCCGATCGCACGCCTGCCGCTCACGGGCGCCATGATCTATCTGGCGGTGGGCATCGTGGTGGGGCCGGGCTGCCTCGGCCTCGTGCATGCCGATCTCGCGCAGGACGTGCGTACGCTCGCCGTCGTCGCCGAGGCCGGTCTCGTGATTTCACTGTTCTCGGTCGGCATGCATCTGCGCATCCGGCTGAGCGACCGGCTCTGGTTGCTGCCGCTGCGGCTCGGCGTGCTCGCCATGGTGCTGAGCGTCGCGCTGATGTTCGCGCTGGCCTTGGTGCTGGGCGTTCCCGCGGGCCTCGCGCTGTTTCTTGCCGCCGCGCTTGCGCCCACCGACCCCGTGCTCGCCAACGAACTGCGCGTGCACGAAGCCGGAGACGCGGAACCGGTGCGTTTCGCGCTCTCGGGCGAGGGCGGTCTCAACGACGGCGCGGCCTTGCCGTTCGCGATGCTAGGTCTCGCGTTATGCGGCGTTCCGGTGGCCGCCGCGCACAGCGTGGCTTCCTTTGCTGCGTCGCTTGTCTGGGGCGCGGTGGGGGCGTTGCTGGTCGGTGCGGTGCTGGCCACGCTCTGCGTGCGGCTCGTGCTCCATTTGCGTACACGCTACGGCGAGGCCGTGGGGCTCGATGGCTTCATCGCGATCGGGCTTATGTCAGTGACCTATGGGTTCGCGCTGTTGCTGCATGCCTATGCGTTCGTCGCCGTGTTCGCGGCGGGCGTCGCGCTGCGTTATGCGGAACTGCGCGCGACCGGCGAGCGCCGCCCGGCCGAGGCGCTCGAAAACGTGCAGCTGGGCGAACTCAGCGAAGTCGCGAAAGATCCCGAGCGGGCGCACGCATGGCTCGCCGAAGGCATGACAGGCTTCACGCTGGAGATCGAGCGGCTCGCCGAATTTTCTCTGCTGCTGATCATCGGCTGTGTGATCTCCGCGCATTGGCGCGAGATGCTGGAGCCGCGCGCGCTGCTGCTTGCGCTTGCGCTCGTGTTCCTCGTGCGGCCCGTAGCCGTGCTCGGGGCGATGGCCGGCGCCCATGCGGACAGGCAGCAGCGCAACCTCATGGCGTGGATGGGCATACGAGGCGTGGGCGCGTTCTACTACGCGGTGTGGGGGATCGATCAAGCCGGCGACGCGTTGCGGCCGGCGCTGCCCGTCGTGCTCGACGCGATCGCGATTTCCGTGTTGCTGCACGGATCGACCGCGGGCTATGCGCTGGAGTACTACTTCCGGCGCAAGCGGCAAGCAGGAACCGCCTGATGCGTGTGTCGTGGTGAAGGGTGGCGAAGCTGCGCCCCGGCCATGCGGCGCTGGAAGTCCATCGGTTCGACCCGGCGGCATTGCCGCCGGGTCTGGGCGCTGCCAATCAGCGACGTGGAAGTTCCGTCGGATCGCGCTCCCAGTGCGCACGCGTACCGTAGTACTCGTTGAGCGTCGTGGCCCAGCCGACATCGGCCATCGAGGGCCAGTGGTCCTTGTCGAAGCCGGGCGCGGTCTTGACGCGCTCGCTGGCCACGTTCAGCACGAAGCATTTGCGGGTCGTGTCGAGCGTGAGCGCGGCCCACGGCAGCGCCAGCAGCTTGTCTCCAATGCCGAGAAAGCCGCCGCTCGACATCACGGCATAGGCGACGCGTCTGCGCTCGACGTCAAGCATGATATCCTTGATTTTTCCAATTTCTTCGTTATCCAGACTAAATACGCGATCACCGTCCAGCGTGCGGGCCGCCATGATATAGGGACCGGGTCCGGCAGCGGTTTCGCTGCCTTTGCCGACGATGCGCGCGCCAGTTGAGGAATCGGGATTGATTGCCATGATGGGCTCCTGAATGGAAGAAGGGAAGCGTGAATCGTTCGATCGTCGGGCGTCGCGCGTTGGCTGCGCGAGCGCATCGGACGATGCGTCGACGTTTCAGCAACTCGCGCGCCCAGCACACGACGGTGCTAGTTGCCGAAGTCGATGCGCGTCATACAACAGCCGAGCATGTACATGGGTCTTCCTGCTGCGGCATCCAGTTCCCAAGGCGTCGCTGGGTTCGTACGCTTTTTTCCGCCTTCGTGTGCATGTTGGTATCGCTTCTTTCGATACGCATTAGCATCACCTGCAAGCGATGTGCCGCGAGTGGGTAAGGTGGCAAAAGCCGGCGTGTGCCCTGCGCCGCACCGGCGTCCGGTGCAAGCGTGGCACGCACATTGCGAACCGGCGAGCACGAGGTGCCGGAGCGTGGCGAGGCCGCGGGTGGCTGCGGCGCTTTTGGCGTGTTGTGCGAGGTAGATATTCAGGAGAATGAAATGCTTTATTACGCACTGGTTTTCTTCATCATTGCCGTGATTGCGGCTTTCTTCGGATTTGGCGGCATTGCGGTGGGCGCGGCGAGCATCGCGAAGATCCTCTTCGTCATTTTCGTCGTGCTATTCCTTGCGAGCCTGTTGTTCGGCATGAGGCGGCGGTGAGCGCAGCTTCCCCACACGGATAGGCGTTGGCATCCGGCTACCGCCGGATGCGCTTCTCATTCGCCTCGCCGTATTCCCTTTGCCTTATTCCCCGATTGGCGTGCCACAACGCGCCAACCAGAAAACCTTGTCCCACAGCCACACCCATCATTGAGAGCGGCTTCCAGGCCACTCATCGCCGCCCGCGCGCCGGGCGCGACGAAACCGAAGTGGCGGCCGTACGCATCACGCACCCCGAGCGCGTGATCGACGAGCAAAGCGGCCTGCGCAAGATCGATCTCGTGCACTACTTCGAGGCGATCGCGCCGCATCTCCTGCCGCATCTGCACAAGCGGCTGGTTGCGATTGTCCGTGCCCCGACTGGCGTATCCGGGGAGCAGTTTTTTCAGAAGCACGCGAAGCCGCCGCAGATCGCACATGCCGTGCGACACGCCGACCTCGATCCCGGCCGCGCGCCGCTCCTGACGCTGGAGAGCGCGCGAGCGCTCGTGGGCGCGGCGCAGATGGACGCGATCGAGCTGCACACATGGAACGCGCTGACGACGAGCATCGAGAAGCCCGACAGGATCATATTCGACCTCGACCCGGATCCTGCGCTCGACTGGAGCCGCATGATCGAGGCCGCGCGTCTGACGCATGAGCTGCTCGACGAGCTGGGCTTGCGCGCGTGGTGCAAGACGAGCGGCGGCAAAGGGCTGCATGTGGTGGTGCCGCTTGCGCGCCATGCGGGCTGGGACGAGGTGCGCGAGTTCGCCCGCGCCGTTGCGCAGCAAATGGCGAAGCGGCTGCCCGAGCGCTTTAGAGCGTGTTAGGAACTTTGGATAATCGGCGCAGCATGAACGAGCATCAACATGGCGAAGACGACGAAGTGCAGACCTGCCAAGGTTTCGGGCAGGCGCTCGTAGTCGCGAGCCAGTCGCCGGAACCGGTTGAGCCAACCGAAACTGCGCTCGACCACCCAGCGACGCGGCAGCAGCACGAAGCCCTTTTTCGCCTCGGGCAACTTGATGACCTGCAGTTCGATGCCTTCGTCACGCGCGGCCTGCGCCGCATCCTCGCCTGTATAGCCTTGGTCAGCGAATACCAGCTTCACTGTCTGGCCCGTTACCCGCTGAACCTGACGGGCAAGCTCGGCCACCTGCGCGCGCTCCTGCTCGTTTGCCGGCGTAATGTGCACAGCCAGCAGATTGCCCAGCGTATCGACGGCCATGTGAACCTTGCTGCCACGCTTGCGCTTATAACCGTCGTAACCCGCACGCGGGCCGCTTTCGCACGTGGACTGCAACGTGCGTCCATCCAGGATAACCGCGCTCGGTTGCCCCTGACGCTCTTGAGCCACACGCAGCACCGAACGCAAGTCGTTGACCATCGCCTCGAAACAACCCGCGTTCAGCCACCGTTGTGTTTGCTGATAGACCAGTTCCCACGGCGGAAAGTTGGTCGGCAGCATACGCCACGAGGCACCGGCTCGCGCCATCCAGCGCAGCGCGTTGAACATTTCGCGAAGTTCGTATCTGCGTTGCGGTGCGTCTTCGTTCATCAAGGTCAGGTACGCAACGGCGAAGCTCCATTCTTCGTCCGTCACGTCCGTCGGGTATGGCTTGCGTGGTGTCATCACACCAGGATACCAGGTCCGACTGAAAGTGCCTAACACCCTCTAGCGCGAAGCTGGGTCCGCAGAATCGCAAGGGACGTATTTTCGTGGACTATCTGCGCAACTCACGCGGCGCGAGCACGATTGCCGCCTATGCGCCAAGAGCGCGGCACGGTCTCGGCGTATCAGTGCCGCTGCGCTGGGAGGAAGTCGACACCACGACCGGCGGTGCCCAATGGAATATCGCGAATCTGCACGAGCGGCTAGATACGCTGGAAGGTGACCCTTGGGAAGGTTATGGGAGCACGCGCCAGCGCATCGGCGCGGCCATGCTGCGGCGTTTGCAGACCGGAAAGTCATGGCCGTGACGCTCATGTCGATTGTCGGGCTGCGGGCACGTGCATTGCGTTAAGTGGCATGTCCTGATTCGATACGTCATAGAAGCATCGTGACCCGTAGATTGCTTCTGGTTTTGAGGCATCCGAATTGAGTGGGATATCGCCCGCGCTTGCGTGTGACCGAAGCGCACAAGGAGGATTGCCATGTCTTTGATCGTTGCGAGCCGCTTCGCGACGTTCGACAACGCCGAAACGGCCATCGACAGGCTCCGGAGCCACGGTTTCGCGGATGAAGACCTGTCGCTTCTCTACGTGAACTACGACGCCCAGCAGGCGCGCTTTCCAGTGGGCGGCGGCGGCTTTGACGATCGGCAGTCGCGCTGGGCGTCGCCTGGCGCGGGAGCGGGTGCGGCGGTGGGGGCGATTGTGGGGCTCTTGTTCGCGACAGTGTTCTCGCTATTCGCTCCACGCTCGGTGCTCGTGCTGGCAGTGGCCGCCGGTGTGGGCGCCTATATCGGCGCGCTGCTGGGCGCGCTCGGGCAGACGTGCGGCGGCGCTCGCACGCGCCAGCACGATATCAGGCACGATCCTGACGGCACGCCGAAGCCGCACGTATCGAACGTGCTCGTGGCCGTCCATGTGAGTCCCGAGACTCAGCAACAGGTCGCGCATGTGCTGCGACAGGCGGGCGGCATGGAGGTTGAGCAGCATGGCTACCAATCGGTCGATGCGTTCGGAGAATACATCGGCATGGACGGCGTGCGTTGCTTTGGCAAGGCGCTCGGGCCCGTGCAGAGCGAGTGAGTTTGCCCCGCCGAGCAGGCGTGGCTTTTGCGAAAACCCTATGGGATGCGCGCACGCCGCGCGCTGGCAGATGTCCGCGTGGCTCTTGTCTTGCGGAGGGACTTCGATGGAACAGCTGCAACAAGCGTTACCCGAAATGATGCGCGCCTGGCGCGTTACCCGGTTTGACGGGATCGAAGCGCTCAGCTGCGAAAGCACCCCTGTTCCGCTGCTGTACGGCGACGAGGTGCTGGTCGAAGTGCAAGCTGCTGCGCTCAATCCCGTGGATCTGAAGACGCTGCACGGGCGCTACCCGGCAGTCGCGCAGCACGATTTGCCGTTTACGCTGGGGCGCGACGTCGCCGGTGTCGTTGCGAGAGGCAATCCGCGCGCTGCGGGGTGGGAACCTGGCACGCGCGTCTGCGCGTTCGTGGGCCAGGGCCCAGGCGCGCTGGCCGACTTCGTGGCCGTCTCCGCCAGTGCGCTCGCCAACGCGCCGCGCGCAGGCGCCGTCGCCATGGCGGCGGCCCTCCCGCTCGCCGCGCTCACGGCATGGCAGGGCTTGTTCGACTACGGCAAGCTCAAGCGCGGTGAACGCGTGCTGATCCACGGCGCGAGCGGCAGCGTCGGGCGCTTTGCCGTCCAGTTCGCGCGACACTGCGGCGCGCACGTGAGCGTTACGGCTTCGGCCCCCACGCACGACGTACTGCGCGCGCTGGGCGCGGCACAGACGATCGACTATCGCCACGAAGCCTTCGAGGACCTCACGAGCGAGATCGATCTCGTCTTCGATCTCGTGGGCGGCGCAGTGCAGGCGCGCTCGTGGAGCGTACTCAAGCACGGCGGCACGTTGATCTCGGCGCTCGACGAGCCGTCGCAGATCGAAGCCGCCGCACGTGGCGCATGCGCCGTGCGCTACACCGCGCGCCCGGATGGCGCGCAACTCGAGCACATCGTCGCGCTGGTCGACCGGGGGGCGATCAAGGTGGAGGTGGCCGAGCGCGTCGATTTCAGCGCCGTGAACGACGCTTTCGAGCGGCTCGAGCGCGGGCATTCCCACGGCAAGCTCGTGGCCATGGTCGAATGGCACCAGGCGCTTTGAGGGCCGCACAGGGCATGGACGTTGCGCTCGGATAACGTTGTGATCGCAATCATATGGCGTGCCGGGAAAGAAGCACGTCGGCACCGGTTTGTAGCGATTACACGTAATGTCGTTGCATGACGGCCAGGGGCAAGCCGGCCACCAGGTATGGAGCATGCGCGTCAACGCGTGCCGACCGGTGTCCGGGAAAGCGGCTTTCCCGGACACCCGCCGCATCATCGACCGCCGCATACGCCGTGCCGCCTTGCTGTTTTTTGGTACCGCTAACCGCCGTTCGCGGCTGAGGTCATGTTGTGCATCAAGGCGCGCTTTCAGTAGCTGCGCTCCGCTTGCTCGTGCTGCGGGCCGGGATCATGTGGATGGCGGTGCATCCATTCGTCGTGCTCCCAGTAGCGGTGGCCGTCCCAATAGCGGTCGCCGTGCCAGCCGAGTGTGATCGCGGCACCATGCTCCGGTGGGGGAGCAGGCTCTTCATACCTCGGCTGCGGTGCATAGTCTTCCGCGTAGACCGCGCTGGCCGTGGCGAGCGCGGCGCCCGCCACGAGCGCCATCAGAATCGTTACATTCGTCACAGGTTTCATCACGTACCCTCCCTCAGATATCCGAAGTCGCGCACGGCTTGTGCCTGTGCATTGACGACTCACCACGGACGGCGCGGCACCGAATTTGCGAGATTGTTCGCTGCCGCGCCTGTCCCGGTCCGCGGCGCGCAATTTTCAGGAGTCTTGCCAGGAGCCGCCGCCCATGTCACACGCCCAAACCGCCCCACAGTCTTCGCACGATCTCGATCGTCTCGTCATCGACACGATCCGCACCTTGTCGATGGACGCCGTGCAAAAAGCGAACTCGGGACACCCCGGCACACCGATGGCGCTCGCCCCCCTCGGCTACCGGCTCTGGCAATACCACCTGCGCTACGATCCCGACGCGCCGTTGTGGCCCAACCGCGACCGCTTCGTGCTTTCGGTCGGCCATGCCTCGATGCTGCTGTATTCGCTGCTGCATCTCTCGGGCGTGAAGGCCGTGGACGCGCATGGCAAGCCAACCGGCAAATCCGCCGTCTCGCTCGACGACATCAGGCAGTTCCGCCAGCTCGACAGCGTGACGCCGGGCCACCCCGAATATCGCGTGACGAGCGGCGTCGAAACCACCACCGGGCCGCTGGGCCAAGGCCTTGGCAATAGCGTGGGCATGGCGATGGCCGAGCGCTGGCTCGAGGCGCGCTTCAATCGCCCCGATGCCGCACTGTTCGACTATCGCGTGTACGCCCTATGCGGCGACGGCGATCTGATGGAAGGCGTCTCGCATGAAGCGGCGTCGCTGGCCGGGCATCTGCGGCTTTCCAATTTGATCTGGATTTACGACAGCAATCGCGTCACGATCGAAGGACACACCGATCTCGCCTATAGCGACGACGTCGAAGCGCGCTTTCGCGGTTACCACTGGCACACGCTGCACGTCGACGACGTCAACGACGCCAACGCGCTCGAAGCTGCCCTCGAAGAAGCGAAACGTGTGACAGACAAGCCGACGCTGATCGTCGTGAAGAGCATCATCGGCTGGGGCGCGCCGCACCGGCAGGACACGGCGGCGGCGCATGGCGAACCGCTCGGCGAAGAGGAAGTGCGGCTTGCGAAGCGCGCCTACGGGTGGCCTGAGGACGCGCAGTTCCTCGTGCCCGATGGCGTGCGCGAGCACTTCGCCCACATCATGGGCGCGCGCGGCAAGGCCCTGCACGACGCGTGGCTGCAACGCTTCGATGCCTATGCCAGAAGTCACCCGGAGCTCTCGAAGGAGCTGAGCCTGATGCTCGAGGGTCGCCTGCCCAACGGCTGGGACGCAGACATTCCCAGCTTCGAAGCCGACGAAAAAGGCATGGCGACACGCGAGTCGTCGGGCAAGGTGCTCAACGCCATCGCGAGCCGCGTGCCATGGCTGCTCGGCGGCGCGGCCGATCTCGCGCCATCGACGAAAACGCCGCTGAAATTCGAGGGGGCCGGCAGCTTCGAGCACGGCAGCTACGCAGGCCGCAACCTGCACTACGGCATACGCGAGCACTGCATGGGCGCTGTCTCGAATGGCCTCGCGCTTTCTGGCCTCATACCGTTCGCATCGACCTTCCTCATTTTCAGCGACTACATGAAGCCACCGATGCGCCTCGCGGCAATCATGGAACTGAACGTCGTCTACGTGTTCACGCACGATTCGATCGGCGTGGGCGAAGACGGCCCTACGCATCAACCCGTCGAGCAGCTTGCCTCGCTGCGCGCCGTGCCCGGCCTCATGACGCTGCGGCCCGCCGACGCCAACGAAGTGGCGCAGGCATGGCGTGTCGTGCTCGCGCAGCCGCGCATGCCGGCCTGCATCGTGCTCACGCGCCAGCCGCTGCCGACCTTCGACCGCGCGAAATATGCGAGCGCAGAAGGTCTGCGGCGCGGCGCCTACGTGCTGGCCGACCCGCCCGCCGGCAAGCGGCCCGAGGTGCTGCTGCTCGCGACGGGCAGCGAGGTGGCGCTGTGCATCGACGCTTACGAAACGCTTGCGCGCGAGGGCATCCATGCGCGCGTGGTGTCGATGCCGTCATGGGACCTCTTCGAACGACAGGACGAGGCATACAAGGATGCTGTGCTGCCACCCGCCGTGCATGCGCGCGTGGCCGTCGAGCAGGCCGCGACGCTCGGCTGGGACCGCTACGCCGGGCGGCTCGGCGCCCAGATCGTAATGCATACGTTCGGCGCATCGGCGCCGCTCAAGGCACTGAGAACGAAGTTCGGCTTCGCGTCGCAGCGCGTCGTAGACGAGGCGAAAAGGCAGATCGCGCGATGCAACGCGAGTAGCTGAAATTTTCGGTTGTCGTTGAACAGCCAGTCCTCGAAGAATGGCGACGACGAGCTGGGCGGCCGAGCTTTGCACTTCGTTCACCATCAAACCGGGAGGTAAATCGCGCATCCCGCGAGCGCCTTTCTCAGCCCCATTGCATGCGTACATCACCTCACCAGGCTTCAAAGGTTGGGAGCGGACCCGGCGTTGGCCGCCGAAGTGCGACAGAGCCTCATCAACAGCTTCGTCGTGCTCGCCGGATTCCAGCGTTATATCGAGCCGGTGGTTGCCTCACAGGGTCACCAGGGCTTGCGGCTGCTCGCGGCCAACAAAGCGCTCAGGCAGGCGCCTGTGAACGGCCGCGGCGAGAGAGACGAGATGTGTTCTCTGCAGATTGCGGAGCAATGAGACAGCGCGCTCGACTATCCCCTGAGCGCGTCAAACGTTGAGCCGGGTTTGGGCTAACACTCGGGCATGATCAGCTGCACTGCACGCATCGTCATACCAGGGCTCCATGATCGGACACCACGGCTGCAGGAAGCGGGGTGACCATCATGTTCAACGGATCCTTGCTGAGCATTGCGATGATGTCGGCCGCGCATTGAGGCCCGGAAGCTGCAATGTCGACGGTCATCGACTCTACGCCCGTCCTGCGATCGACGCTCACGGTCCAGCGACACACCTTTGCGCCGCTTTTCGCAAGGATTTGCCATATCGGAACGATTTGGAGCGTGCCCCTGCACGCACGGATAGAAAGACGTTGAATGACCATTTTCGTTACCTTTTCGTGACTGTCGTAGCCGGGAAAAGACCGTATGAAGCCTACACCAGGGAAGGTTAAAGTGCATGTCCGAGTTGTCCAAAAGTCGAAATTTCAGGACAAATCTGGTCTAAGACGGTACACAAGCATTTGGCTGTTCTGTATCGAGCAAACGATTCGACGAATACATTGACAAACACCGCGCACAAAATTGCAAGCGCTCGGGTACGGTGCTAAAGCGCGCCTGAGCAAACGAATTGGGGCGAATACAATGCCATCGCACGACGGTCTGCGGGAGGGCAACGTGGCACTCACCCGCCTGCTAACTGGCTCGATCGCCCTGATGGTTCTGGCGTTTGGAGCGCTTGCCTGATACTTCTGCGTGGCCCGGGCGCCTGGGCGCAGCATCGCGTCGGCGCTCTCCTCGTGGGCGCGCTCGGTCTTGCAGGCGGCGCGGTCAGCCCGCCGGACCGTTGCTGGTGTTCCTTGGCTCGTCACCTGGCCTGTCGTGGCCGTGACGTCCCTGAGCGATTGACATGGAGCGTTTGCGCGCGGCCGATCTTGCCTGAGCGCTCGTCGATCCACTCGATCGCCCACTGGTGCGCACACTCTACAGCCTGGTTCTCGCTATCAAACCAGGCTATATCGCGTTCAATGTGTAATTCTGGTTCGTCGCCGTCGACCTGTGAGACTCGCGTCAGGCGTACGTGAGCAAAGAACTTGCCAATGGAAATATCCGGTGTTGCATCGATAAACCAGCCGCCGTACTCGTACAGCATGATTGCCTCCGATACCCAGGCTCATTTAACCGTTGCTCACCTGGGTGAATTTGCCAAGCAGAGCGCGCTTGGCGAGTAGGCGACACAAAACGTCTGTTCCGCCAAATCTGTTGCCGCAAGGAGCATGCCTATCGGCACAATGCGATCAAGGTGCGGGTGGACGCGTGCTTCGATATCGACGCCGTGCAGGACGCATTCGCGCGCCTGGAGCGAAGCCATTCGCCCGGCAAACGGGTGACGATGCTCGAATGGAACACGCCCCATTGATCGCCGGGCTTCCAGTTATGTGCTTCGCGCGGAGCAATGGCGCCGGACGTACCGTTCATGGCGGCCTCGTCTCATGAGTCCAATGAGTCCAGCGCATGGTTTTGCACTCGTAGGCATCGTGCTCGACGATGACTTGTGCAGCTTCATAGAGATCCGAAACAATTGCGTAGGGCAGTCGTGCCGGAGCGCTCTGCCAATCGGTCAGGTTGCCGCAATCGGCAAGGATCGAGCGGCAGCCGGCGCGGTTGCCAGCTTCAACGTCGTCGAGCACGTCTCCGACTATCCAGCTGCGATCGAGATTGACGCGGCACTCGCTGCCTGCCCGCAACAGCAGGCCGGGCCGCGGCCTGCAGCAATAGCATGCGTGCGCCGCGCGGGCTGCTCACGATAACCAGCCGAAACCTCGCGCCCGCCAGCAAGGCGAGTGCTTCGACAGCGCGCGGCGCGAGGCGCATACGAGCCGGATCGATGTTGTACGGGACGGTTTCCAGCAGCATGCCGTCCCTGTCGATAAACACGGCCGGGCGCAAGGGAAAGTCTGATCCGGTTAGCATGTCTAATCACTTCAGCTTTCGGCGTACCAGCCCCCACGCGCGCCGTGGCGCACTTCGAGCGCAGCAACGCCTTACACGACATTGAGGATGCGTTTGTGCCGAACGAGGCTTCCGATCTGCAGCTCCCGGGAATGGGGCCATTGGCCAACCAAGGCAGACCCGTGCCCGGAGCCGGCTGATCAACGAGAACTCCGCTGTGTCGAAACCGCAATGGCGGACGTGTCGTGGATCTGAGACCGTGGGTGTTACGGCAGTGCAACGTCATACGCATTTGCCATGCCGCGCGCGCCGTGGGTACGGAGTCCGGCAAGCGGCCCGCTACGCGGAAGATTCGTCGCCTTATACAGCGCGACACGCCTCAGCGCGTTTTCCCTCCACCGTCGAGTCCCGCGCCTCTGCGCCAGACTTCCTTGCCACACTCGGAGAGTTCGCCGCTGCTGTGGGTGCGGTCCGGTTCGGTGCCGGGCACGGCCATCTCGCCGCCGGGCGGCTCCTGGGCTCGTTGCTTCGCACGTTTGCGTAGTGCCACGCGTTCGTCCTGCGTAGTCGCTCATATGTCAGCCTCCTGATCAGGTCTATCACGCGTATGGAGGAAGCATCGTGCGTGCCCTGGCGGCGTTGACCACGCCTCGCACTGTTCCGGCGTCGGGCACGCAAAACGGACGGCAGCACCAGAACGACCGACTGGTACAGCCATCCTTCGTCGGTGCAGATATGCGCGATGTCCGAGCGCCTGCTCGTCGTCACGTCAGCCGCTTTGTGCCGAACCGCTGCAGGCGATCATTGAGAGCCGGCGTCCGCAAGATTTTCACTGAAATGGGGACGGCACACGGGGCGGCCGGGCTCACTCTCGCCGACGGACAGGGGAGCCGTCATCGGCCTGCTCGACAAGGGCGTTTCGGTGAGCGAGATCGCGCGGCGTTTCGACACCTCGCGCCAACCCATCATGCGCATACGCGCGTCTTCAACGGCGTCTGCCGGAACGGAAAAAGCCAACGGCTAATGGCGGGTGGGGCGTGTAAACGGGAACAACCTCCGTGAGCGTCCGACGCTGGTGGTGTGCCACTAACAAGTTTGCGCGACGGATATCTACTATCTCGAAATTGGATAGTCGGTCGATCAATCTCGGCAAACCCAATAGTGACCTGCCTCTCTGGCCTTCCTTGCCGGCTGGGATGTCCCCGTGTCGGTGGTTTCACTCATTTGACGTCTATCAACCCGCCGTGAGAATTTGTTCCTTAAAGGAACGTGAGTTCTTTAGGCGAACAATCCGCGGTGCTTGGGCATTCCGGACAACGATCGCCAGGTGATGTGCTTAATGCCTTCGTATTGCAAGGGAGACCGTCGATGAGTCGAAAGCCGCTAGTCAATGTACAAACTTTCATTAACGAGCATCCGTTCGGAAGGTTCCAGTGGCTCGTATTCTTCATGTGTTTCGTCATTGTGCTGCTTGACGGTTTCGACACTGCTGCCATCGGCTTCATTGCGCCGTCGCTCCTCGGCGAGTGGCACATCGCCAAGCCGGACCTTGCGCCGGTGCTGAGTGCGGCGCTCTTTGGTCTCGCATGCGGCTCGCTGTGTGCCGGTCCCCTTTCGGACCGCCTGGGGCGTCGCTCGTTGCTGCTTGCCGCCGTGGCGCTTTTCGGCGTTGCCTGCCTCGGCTCCGCATTCTCATCCACTCCTCAGCAGTTGACTGCGCTGCGCTTCATCACCGGCCTCGGACTCGGAGCGGCAATGCCGAATGCAGTGACATTGATGGGTGAATTCTGTCCGGATCGCCGCCGCGCTACGGTCATCAATCTGATGTTCTGCGGTTTTCCGCTCGGTGCCGCGTTCGGCGGGTTTCTCGCGGCATGGATGATTCCTCATTTTGGTTGGCGCAGCGTGCTGATTTTGGGGGGTGTCACGCCGCTCGTGCTCGCAGGCCTGATCGCTGTCGAAATGCCTGAGTCGGTTCGCTTCATGGTTGCCGCCGCGCGTCCGCATGACCGGATCCAGGCGGCGCTCGCCCGCATCTCCAAATCGGCCTTTGAGGCGGATCGTTTCGTCCTGACCGAGACAGCACCGTCCACCGGTAGCAAAGGCTTGGGTCTGGTCCTTTCGAGGTCGTATATCGTCGGCTCGGTGATGCTCTGGCTGGCCTACTTCATGGGGCTGGTGATTTTCTACGCGTCGATTAACTGGATGCCGATTCTCCTGAAGGACGCAGGACTGACGCCGAGAAGCGCAACGCTCATCTCGGCGCTATTCCCGCTAGGCGGAGTTGGAGCTGTTCTGAGCGGCGTATTGATGGACCGGTTCAATGCCAATCGTGTTGTTGCGGTGTGCTATGCCCTGACCGCTGTGAGCGTTTACGCGATTGGGCAAGCGGCCGGCAACATGGGCGCACTGGTTCTCGTCGTTTTCCTCGCTGGCGTCTTGATGAATACGGCGCAGTCGTCGATGCCCGCCCTTGCAGCGGCGTTCTATCCGACTGAGGGGCGCGGCACGGGCGTCGCGTGGATGCTCGGCATCGGCCGATTCGGTGGCATCGCCGGCTCATTCCTCGTGGCTGAATTGACGCGTCGACACTTTGGCTTCGCGGGTGTATTCGCGGCAGTGGCGGTAGCAGGTCTTGTTGCTTGCGCGGGTTTGTTGATCAAGCAATTCGCGGTCACGCAAGCGGTTTCCGGCACGATCGGAGTCGAATCGATTCACCACTGAACGCGTGAGCCAGCGCCAATTTCCAGATTGTTCAGTCATTCGTTGCGAAAATGAGGCAGCGGGACGAAGCCACCAAGGGAGCGAGAGAGGTGCGGGCGGTATTTGCGAGCGGGTGATTTGCCCGCAACGCTGCCTTTTCGGAGGCGCGCCCGCGCGCGCGAACGCCAGGTCGAATGGACCGTATCTTCGGCATGGACCACACGTTCGCAGTGGGCTCTCGCGTCCGAAGCTTATGCCATGTCATTAGCTCAATGCCCCCAAATGCTGGTGCACGAAGCTTTCGATCGCCTCGCTCAGTTCCTGGTCTTCGGGCGCGCCCATGAAGCCGCCATGTGGCATGGCTTCGAACACATGAAGCTCCGCGGGAATGCGTGCGCGGCGCAGTGCACGATGCAGTCGCACCGTGTTGGAGAGAAAGAGGTCCCTGGTGCCGCTTTGCAGGAAGGTGGGAGGAAATCCCTTCGAGAAGTCGCCGAATAGTGGTGAGAGCCATGGGTGCGCCAGATCGGCCCCTTTGGCGTAGAGGAGATTGTTCGCCATGAGAGAGCCGGGCAGCACGACGTCGATCCACTGGTTAGTCTGGAAGCTGTCACCGGATTCGGTCAGGTCCACTTCTGGCGAAAGCAGCACGAGTGCGGCGGGCAGTGGCAAACCCTCGTCGCGGGCGCGCAGCGTCATGGCCGCGGCGAGATTGCCGCCCGCCGAGCGTCCGCCTATGACGACGTTTTCCGGAGCGTATCGCTCCAGCACGTGTGACCAGACCGCCATGCAGTCGTCGAGCGCCGCGGGATACGGGTGTTCGGGAGGCATGCGGTAGTCAACGCCGTAACATCGAATACGCAGTCGGTCCGCCTGCATCTGTGCACCAGCGCGGCAGGCGGCGCCCCCACCGAAGACCAGCGCCCCGCCGTGCAGGTCAATATAGGCGCAGTCGTCAGAGAGTGGGTCGACGGGTGTCGCGATATGGATCACCGCGCTGCCTACCCGAATGGTCTCCACGCCAGCGCGCAAATGTCCCGAGAGTTGTTCGAGCGCAGCGGCGTAGTGGGCGTCGACACTCGCCTTGACCTGCATCCACGCGTCGAATTCTTCAAGAGCGGGCATGACGTGGCGCGAGTTCAGCGGAACGCCTTGCTCATCCACGAGGCGCCTCAATGCGGTTTGCGCCGCTTGGCTGATCGAATCCGGAAACGGGACGATACGTGTGGGCAGCATGACGCCGCCGGGTTTGTCGTTCATTGTTTCAATCGGGAAAGGTGAGTTCGCCGCGAGTCATCTGACGCGACGCGCGCCGTGGCCGAGCGCGTTCATGGCCGCCTGCACGATGTGAGCGCGCCATTCGCGCTTCATGTCCGCACGCACAGCCTGCAACGCCGCGATGCCGAGTCCGGAAAACGCGCTGGTGACGCGCACGACGCGCTCAACGTCCACGTTCTTGAGATCGATCCCGAGCGCGGCGTAAAGGATCAGGCCAATCTCGACCAGTTGCGGATCTCCGTCGGGTTCGCTGTCGGCAATGCGGTTGGCGAGAGTGGATACGCCGGGCCAGTCATAAGTGAACTGTACCGCGTCCTCAACGATCGCACGATCGCGCTCGACACCAGGCGGCATGGATTCGACGCTTGCAAGCAGGGCCTGCATGTGTGCGCGCACCGATTCGACCGCCGCCGCTTCGGTACGGAACTGCAAACCTTGTTGCGGATGAAAGGGAAATGACAAATGGCAGACATCATGAGGAAGAGTATCGATGCCGCAATAAGGGGCGGATCTTCCCGGAGTAATGTTGAAGCCCTTGTAATGAGCGTGGAGCGAAGAGGCGGCGTTACCCTGTCCACGAAGGTTACCAACCTGCTAGCCGCGAATGAGTGACATGAAATTAACGAAACCGTACTGCATTGCGAAGCGCACGGTGTGGGCGGCGTATCAGCAGGGGAGGGCCTGAGCAGCTCGAGATGCTGCCATCGCTCACCAGTTCGCATCGACCGGTTACCAGGCGACACGCCAACCCTGACGTTTTCGTCGAAGGTATACAAAGGTCGATGCCCCGATGATTCGGAAGTTGATGTATCTGGCTGTTCAAATTGCGCAACGCTCCGAAGCATGACGCCAAAATAGCCTTTACGGTGTGATCAGGCAGATCAAGGCCATTCGCTAGCGTATCCGATGCGTATTCCCCCGAAGTGCGGCGACGCATATCGATTGTTTCGCCGGCCCATCCTGCCTGGCTCGCTGCAATTCGACCCGCGTCCAGTTTAGGTGTCGCTCTAGTGTTTATTCCGTCAATATTTTCGTATTGGCCATGTTTCTGTTTTGCCTGTTTTGCAAGTCGCCACGCCTGCGAAATTCGATTTGGGCAGTGTCCCAGTTGAGCTAGCCGAAAAGTGCTGGCAGCCTCGTAAGTGAGGACGAGACGTACGGCCTGATGGGAGGGAGATCTGTAGCTTTTGCAAGCTGCGCCGGCTTTCTCGGGAAAATGCACGCTGCATAGAAACACAGGTTTTCAGGTGGAATATTTTTCCTTTATCTCGCCGGTTGCCAATAAATCGGAAATAAATGCGGATTATTTGACGGTCGCTTCGGATGATTTGACAGGAGACTAAGTGCCTGATATTTTCTGCGCGATTTCTTCATGCGCGCGTAGTGCTTCGCAGACACGTGGCCGCAATACCGTAGTCAATTGAAAACGCATATCACCCAATTCCTACCGGGGAGCAGGTCGTGAACTTTCCCGCCATTCAGCGTGCATTTATCGGCGCCCTCCCGTCGCAGGATACACGCCCGTTCAGACTATACTGGCGCGCCTCTCAAGCCGATTTTTCGGGTTTATTGTTTCTGCAGCGGCTTGACATTCGCGAGGACCTCTGCGGAGGTGTAGAAGGCAGGCTTTCCTGCCTCTCAACCGCTAACGGGATTGCGCTCCAGAATTTTCTGGGCCAGCCAGTGACCATTCAGCTGGTGACCGACAAAGGCACGCTGCAGTCAATCTGCGCGATCGTCACCGATGCGCATGAAGGCGAGTCCGACGGGTCCCTCTCGACCTATCAACTGGTGGTTCGCGACGCGCTATCGATTTTGGAACGTCGCGTCAATACGCGGATTTTTCGCACAAAAAGCACACTGGATATTATCCAGACGCTGGTCCGTGAATGGCGGTCGAGAAGCACCACGCTCGCGGGAACGTTTGATATTGACGTGTCGCGGCTTGATGCGTCGAAATATCCGGTCCGTGAACAGACGCTTCAGTTCGACGAGTCCGACGCGGATTTCATCAGGCGTCTGTGCCGGCGGGAAGGCATCGCGTGGTTCGTCAAGGCAGGCGGCGGGCAAGGCGCCTCGGACCTGAGCGAGCAGCCGTTTCACACGCTCGTTCTCTTCGACAACGTCATCAAGCTCGAGCAGGCGCCGGCGGGCACAGTCTCCTATCGCGCGGACGCCACCGTCGGCATGAGCGACTCAATCACGTTGCTCACGAGTGGCCGACAGCTGGTTGCGGGGTCCGTGCGCCGCGTCAGTTGGGACTACAAGCCCAGCCAGATGGAGACGCTGCAGGGGCCAACGCGCGTTGACCAGGGCGCTGCGGGAAACGATCTGGCACGTCTGCTCTCGGACGCACGCATCGACGCCCCGCACATCGCGGACTCGCCGGACGACAACCAGCGTCTTGGGCGGGCGCGGCTGATGGCGCATGACGCGCAGGCCGTGCGCATGGACGGCGCAAGTGGTGTTCGTGACCTTGGGGTCGGCACCTGGGTGGCAGTCACGGGGCACCCCGAGCTTGACCAGTTGCCAGTCGTTGATCGCCGCGTGATCGTGACTTCGCTTCATCACCGTGGCGAAAACAATCTTCCGAAGGACCTGAACGAGCGGGCCCAGTCGCTGTTCACGGCAAGCCGGTGGTTGTTCGACTCGCCGCCGGCATCCGTCGGGACGCGCATGCGTCCCGCGACCATTCACGACTCGGAGCCGAGTCGATACGAAAACACGTTTGCCGGTGTGCCGCGCGGCACGCCGCTCACGCCGATGTATGACCCCCGGGCCGACTTGCCGCGCGTGTATCCGATCACGGGTGTGGTGGTCGTGCCCGACGGCGAAGAAGTGCATTGCGACGAGTACGGACGGATTTTCGTGCAGATCCAGGGCCTTGACGAGACCGACC
Organism: Paraburkholderia pallida; assembly: GCF_004524855.1. Lineage (NCBI taxonomy): Bacteria > Pseudomonadati > Pseudomonadota > Betaproteobacteria > Burkholderiales > Burkholderiaceae > Paraburkholderia > Paraburkholderia pallida. Next base: position 604,823 of record NZ_CP038149.1, read on the forward strand.
ATGCGCACGCAAGCGGTGCGGGCACCAACGGCACCCCTGCCGACAGCGCTGCAGTGCGGGTGCTCGGCGGCTGGGCAGGCGAAAACTATGGACAGCACGTCTTGCCCCGCGCCGGCATGGAGGTGCTGCTCGATTTCATGAACGGCGACCCTGACCGGATGTATGTCGCTGGCGTGTTTGCAAATGGGCAGAACATGCCCGCTACGTTCAGCCGGACCGGGGGGTTGCCAGGTAACCGCTATCTGACCGGCATGCGATCGAAGGAGATCCAGGGACAGCGTTACAACCAGCTCCGCCTGGATGACACGCCATCGCAGATCAGCGCGCAACTCGCGAGTGAACATGCGTATTCCCAGCTCAATCTCGGGTATCTCACTCAGCCGCGCAGCGACGGCAAGGGTGCGGATCGCGGGGAGGGCGCGGAGTTGCGCACGGATGCCGCTGCGGCCGTGCGCGCCGCGCAAGGCATTTTGCTGACGACGTATGCCCGGACCCAGGCGAGCGGCAACCAGCTGGATCGCAATGAGCTGATCCAGTTGCTCGGCGAATGTGCTGACCTCTTCAAGGCGCTGGGCGACTATGCCGGGCAGCACGGCGGGCAGGCGGCCGACGTGACAGGCCAGACGGCCGTTGCGGACGCATTCAAAAACTGGTCGCCCGGCGCCGGAAGTTCGGGAGGCAGCACGACCGCATCGACCAGCGAATCGCAGGCATTGATGGCGCTCGGTGCGCAGGCCGGATCGGTGAACCTGACGCCAAGGACGCATGTGACCTACGCGGGGCAGAACATCGATCAGGTCGCCCAGCAGCACGTGCAGTTGATGAGCGGTCAGCGCCTGAATGCGACGGCCGGTCAGGGCATGCAACTGTTCGCGCGCGGCACGGGTATTCAGGCCGTCTCCGGCGAAGGGCCGGTGCTCCTGCAGGCCCAGGCCGATGCCCTGACGGCGAACGCGCAGAAGGGCGTGACGATCAGCACGAACGAAAACGAGGTGCTGGTGACCGCGCCCACGATCCGCTTCGTCGCGCAGGACGGCAGCTACATCAAGCTCGGTGGGGGCGTGACGCTCGGCACGAACGGCGACATCAAGCTGTTGTCGGCTTCGCATCAGTGGGGTGGCCCTTCAACGCAGAGCGCGCCGAAATCGGCGTTCAACAACCAGCCCACCGATCAGCAATTCAGGCTGCACTACCCGGCCAACGCGACGGGCGAAACGGTGCCCGCGGCCCACAAGCCCTACCGGATCACACTCGACGACGGGAGCGTGATCGAAGGGAAGACCGATGCGAACGGGCTGACCAGTGTCGTCAAGGACGATGCCATGCGGATTCTCAAGATAGACATCCTGAAACAGGGCAGTTGAAAAACGACAGGTAAACGACATGTCTGCAACGACAAATACCGACCGTGTGATCAAGCGCGGCAATGCTGTCACGTATTCCAACCGCTCGGGGCCGCGCAACATCGAGCATCCCCGCGACCTCCCGGGTGTGGTGATTTTTCTGCATGGCGTGAATGACCCGGGCGTGGCTTATCAGCACGTCGAGACCGGTCTATGCGCGGGGCTCAAGGAACGACTGGACCGGGATGATCTGTGGCCCGGAGCATACGGGCTGCAGTTCAATGAGGCCGCGAAGCACACAAGCGGCGAGAAAGACTTCGATCAGTGGGCGAGTATCAAGTACGACCCGGATACGTATCAGTTCCAGCGAACTGACGTAACGGAAGGGGACAAGCAGACCCACAGCATGCTGATCCCTTTCTATTGGGGTTATCGCGCGGACTCGAAACATATCAAGGGCGGCGAGCAGCATCCCACGACGCTGAGAGGGCAGTACCAGGACACCTACGGCAACCGCTTGAACAAAAATTTTGCGAAAGGCGGCGGCATGTTCAACAACGCCACGACGAACATTCCCGAGATGTACGGGCCGGGCTTCCAGCAAAGCCTGGGCAACCGGGGGGCGTCCCTGCGCATGAGCGATTTCCAGTACAGCTCGACGAGTCCGGATCGCACCTACTACGTGCTGGCCGCAGTGCGTCTTGCCATGCTGATCCGCGAAATCCGCCGGTTCGATCCCAATGAGACTGTTACCATCGTGGCGCACAGCCAGGGGACGGTCATCTCGCTGCTCGCCCAGGCCATGCTGGCCGAAAGCAAGGACAAGGCCCGTTGCGCGGATTGCGTCATCATGGTCGACTCGCCCTACAGTCTTGGCGAGACAGCCTTCGCAACCGCTGCGCAACCGCAGGCGAAAAAATATACAACGGCCGGCAAACTCAATACGCTGATCAACATCGTGAAGGCCGTCACGGAGAATCCCCATACGTCGCCAGAGCTCACCGATCTTGTCTATCTGAACGAGCGTCACGCGGGGCGAGCGGGTAAAGGTTGGACGCCGGGCAAGGCGACCCGGATCGACAGCGTGGATCAGTCGACGCACGTCTTCGAAGAGCGCGATAACCGCGGAAAGGTGTATCTGTACTTCTGTCCCGAAGACACGACGGTCGCCATTCCGAACATCCAGGGTATCGGTACCTATGGCGTGCCCGATACCGTCTCCGAAGACTGGAAGGCGCTTCCAAAGAGTCCGAACTACCTGTCGTTGCTGGCGGGCGGAGATGGCATGGAGACTCACTTCGACACCCTGAAGGCGATGCAGGAGCTGAAAAAATATCGCTTTTATCAGCGCGTCTGGAGCAAGGGGGGCGGGATGGCAGATGGCAAATCGCCTCTTGTTGGCAAGTCGCCCGATTACACGGAGCGTTTGAAGAAAGGTTCGCTCATGGGCTCGCAGGAGAACCGGACGATCAACGCCGAGGCGATTGTGCCACCCTATCCGCCCCAGATGTTCGGTGACGAGGGGGTGAGAGGCAATGCCACGAAGCCGGGAAAAGACCAGCCGGATTATGTAGGCCGCGACACGTTGATTGGCAACCCCGATGCCAAAATACCCGGCATACCCGTCACGGACGCGCCAAGGGACGCGAGAATCCAGGGCGCCGAGGCCGTCAAGGCCTGGTTCAACAGCCACTCGACAGATCCCGAAGACCATACCGCATGGGTGCAACAACTCGATGGACTCGGCGCACTATCGCCGTTTGTTCGCGAGGAAACGCCGAACGAAGCGCGCGCGCGTCTGGGAAAGGACAGCTCGACGTGGGACGAGAACTCCTATCATTCGGCGATGTTACGCGACGACAATAACATCCGCCGGGTGGCGGCAATGGACGTCGCGATCGGGCAGGCAAAATCGCTCGACGATCCTGTTATGCGCGACTTGCTGATCGCGATTGCAGACTGGAAGATCACCAATAGCCAGATGCAGGTTATTTCGAAAAATACGTACTACGAGCGGCTCACTCAGGAATCGAAAGATTTGATCGAGGCGTCGAATACCTACTACACAACCGGGAGGTTCCCATCGGCTGCCATCGTCTCGCCGACGATACCGAAGATGGTGGATAAGGAAACGACCGGTGACCGGATGCTACGCTGATGAATACTCTTCTGCGGGCGCCGTCCCGCCCCAAGTTTTGGCCATATGTGCTGGTCCTGGTCGTCGTCGCTATTAGCTGGGTTGGTTATCAACTTTTTCGCTCCCATCATTACTGGGAACTCACTGGACTACAGGACCCCGATATGGGAAGAGGAATACGCAACGGCGTGGTGGCAATCGTAGCCATGGGCGGGTTCGCGTTTTTCGGCCACTGGATGATGAATGCCTCGGGCGCAAGCAGTGGAGCGAAGCCATCGCCTGCCGTTGCAGCTCCCGCTGTTGCGCCCGCTGCCGCTGTCGCCGACCCGTCCATGAATCCTGAAGTGGCCCGGGTCCTGGCGGGAACCGGGGAAAAGTATGCGCTCGAAATTCGCTCGGTGGGCCTCGTGGTCAAGGGCACACACCAGGCGAATGTGTGGAAGTTCATTCAGGAGAAGGCGAACAACTACGAGACATTCCTCTCGCGTGATCCGAAGGATTACGGGAGCAGCCCCGACGAGCGGAGAATTTTTTCGAATGTGGCGAGCAATGCCGCGTTCGGATACGCCGCCGCCAAGGCGGTGCATGACTGGCCGGTACCGGTGATCATTGTTGGGCCGCCGAATACGCTCAATCCCAACGCGTATAACCGCGCCGCGGCCGGCATCGTGGACGGCCGCAACGGAGCCGGTCTGGGTGCGACGGAATTCTTGTGGCTCGACGACCACAACACGACGAACGCGGCGGCGTCCATCGCCGAACTGTTCGACTTTTTCGACAAGCATCCGGACGTTCCGGCTGCGCTGATCCTGTCCCGGGACGGTATGCAGTACCGTTTGGGCCTGACGCCCGGCACGGCGCCCGAGCCGCGTGAGGCAGCCGTGCCGCCGATCCCCGACAGCATGGGCGGCCTGTTGGTCGCCCGTACGGATCGCGTGGACCAGCGCGTTCGCCCTTATGCGGTGAAGGTGCCTGGCGAGGTCGACACGCGGGATACCCAGTACGACGTGATCAAGCAGTGGAATTTCTACTGGGATAAAAATAACCAGTTTGGCGATGATGCAGACAAGGCGATTCGTCATGTCGGAACGATGAAGGCCGACTGGTGGATCAGCCAGTTGCCGGAGCTCTGGCAACACATTGGCAATCAGGGGCCGGGCGACTTCAAGCCGAGTCCCTATCTGCCGGTTCGCTGGACCGACTGGCAGCTCGAGCAGTTTGACGTTGCGCCGAGGCTTGGCTACCTGCATCGCCCGGTACAGGTCAAACTCACCGGCGACGACGGCAAACCGCTCAAGCGTGCCGAGGAAGTGGCGCGCCTGCAGCAAGGCTGGCAGCAGGCACTGGGCACCTTGCACGATGGCACGAAGCCTTCGCGCGTGTTCTACGACACGACGCTGGACCGGCAGTGGGTCATCCCGCTTACTCAGGCACTGCACGGCAATGCACAGGGTATCGACCTCGGCGACGTGAAGGACGGCTATGATATCGGCCGCCGCATTGGGGACACCGGCGTGAGTTCCGCGCTCGTGCAGCTATGCCTTGCCACGATTGCCGGCTACGAGGACGGACAGACGAGCGCGACTGTCAATCTGGTCGACGGCCACTCGGCAAGTATTGTGATGGTGAGTCCGCCGGATGCGGCCAGCAAGGCCATGAACGAAAAGAACGCGAGTGTGAGTCCGCTCTGGGGCAAGTAGCCTTTCATCGGCAGCGCGATCAAGGAGGGGAGCATGCGAGGCGTAATCCGGGTCGGCGACTCGACGACGCACGGCGGCAGGGTGGTGACCGGACAGGACAACTCGACCGTCATGGGGCGTGAGGTAGCCTGCGTGGGAGACCGGTGTACGTGTCCGATGGATGGGCACGATCACTGCGTGATAGTGGAAGGCGATGAGAACGTCCAGATCGAGGGACGTGCAGTTGCCTTTGATGGTCACAAGACATCGTGCGGCGCCGCTCTGATTTCATCGGTGCCGACATCCGGCTTGACGTGACCGCGAGCATTCGGGCGGTTTGAATTTTGGATAGGTTATGGTCGACAGTTCACACAGTGTTCTTCAAGCGAAGACAACGCGCATTTATCGCCTGGGGACTTTCTGTCTTGTGCTTGGCTGGTTCTGCCTCGCGAGTATTTTGATTGCGTGCCTGATTCCGGTTTTCGCGTCCTCTTCATGGGGAGACGATTTCGCCGCAGAGGTGAACGGCTGGTTGCGCTACCCGCTGGTTGCATCCCTGGTCCTGTCCATTCCTGCAGGGTTGATGAGGGGCAAGCGCGCGGGACTGTTGTTGTTCGTCGCCGGATTTGCGCTCGGCGTGTGGGGCCTTTTGCTGGATTGGGCGACCGCCATGGCGGGTCATGGCAGTCCGTATTGAGAAGCGAGGGCGACCTGTTTGCCTGTGAGGCGTGTGTGTTCGCCAATCAGTTCACCACGGGCGCGACCGGAACAAGGCAGGGGTGGGAGTGCGGGACCTGAAAACCAGCTTTGAACGGGAGCTGCTGCTATTGCGGCGCGGGCTGTCCGAATTCGGCTCGCGTCATCCGCGTGCGGCCGGACGTTTGTCCATGACGGGCGAGCACTCGGAGGACATGCACGTCGAGCGGATGATTCAGGCCGCGGCGTTGCTCAATGCCCGGGTGCGGGATCGACTCGAAGACGACATACCGGAATTCACCGCTGCGCTTCTCGAAGTGCTGTATCCCGAGTTCCTGCGCCCGCTCCCCGCTTGCGCTATCGCGTGCTTCGGGTCGAGCGCGGCCGTCGACCGTCTGACGAAGCCGGCCGTCATCAAGCGCGGCACAGACCTCACGACCCGCCGGGGTAGCTACGGGTTTCGGACCGTCTACGATGTGACGCTCTCGCCCCTGCGCGTTGATGAAGCCGTGTATCGGTTGCCGTCCGCGGTGCCCTCCAGCGTGCAGCTTCCCCAGGGGGCGAGTGGCGTCTTCTCGATCAGTTTCTCCGCTCGTTCCGAAGCGATCGGATTCGCGGACGCGGCGCCCGGGACGGCGAGGTTGTTCGTCGATGCGTCCGGGATGGCCACGGCTTCGATCATCGACGCGCTGATCCACAGGGCCACGACTGCCTTTATCGAAGTCGATTCGACCGGGCGCTGGAGCGCGCTTGATTCGGTACCCGTGTCAGGCGTCGGCTTCGACGACGACGATGCCTTGATCGCGCGACCTGACGGGGGCCGGTCCGAGTATCGGTTGCTGCTCGAGTATTTTGCCTACCCGCAGAAGTTTCACTTCCTGGACTTCCATCTTGGACAGATTCCGGGCCGGCGGGGCGTGAAACGACGCCTGACCATCCATGTGCCGGTTTGTGGGCTTCATCACGATAGCGCGGCCGCCGCTTCGCTGAGGGAATTGGAAGCGCGTAACTTCAGGTTGGGATGCACGCCTGTGGTGAACCTTTTCACCTGCGCAGCGGAACCGATCGCGCTGAAGGACGTGACGTTGCCGGCTTATCCGCTGGTGCCCCAGACGGTTAATCCGGCGGCCGCCTCGGTGTGGGCAGTGCAATCGGTGCGCCTCACGAGAGACGGGGATAGCCGCGCGGCGTCAAGAGAGATCAAGCCGTACCATTCGCTCGAGCATCATGCGAGCTTCGGCAGCGCCACGACCGGAAGGCCGGTCCTTTACTGGCTGGCCGCCCGTGACGATGCCTTCGATTCGCAGCCCGGCAGCCCGGCACGTGTCCTCTCTTTCGTTGACTCGCGGGGTGAGGGAGCCGAACCACCGCGCGACGAGCAGATTGACGCGATGCTCGTCTGCAGCAATGGTGACTTGCCGGCGTCCATGCAATGGGGCGCGCCCGAGGGCGATTTTGTTTATCCGGACAGATCCGTTGTGGACAAAATCACGTTCGTCTGCAAGCCAACCGGCAGCACCGCGCGCGTTGGTGCACGCAATCGCTACTGGAACGTCCTCCGAAATTTGTCCACCGGTCCGTTCAGTCTCGACCCGTCCGGGCTGCCTGCCTTGAAGTCGCTGTTGGAGGATCATGTGCCGGCGGACGCCCAATCGGGAGGTCAGCAGGTGAGCGCCATCGTTGGACTGGCCCGGGAGACGGCGATGGAGTGGGTCGTGGAATTGCCCCAGTCCGGCATGGTTCGCGGGCTGCGCGTGAGGCTCACGATCGATGAGGGCGCGCTGAGCGGCTCGTCTCTTGCCGTCTTTGCGCGGGTGCTCGAAAGTCTGTTCCTGCGTTTTGCGCCGGCGCATGGCTTCGTCCAGCTGGTCATCGTCTCCGCCAACCATGGATCGGAGCTGGCGCGAGGCCGACTTTTGTCAGGCGCCGTACCGCTGATCTGATTTCAGCAAATCAGCAACTCGCCCTCGAGAGGTAGTGGACGCTGCCATGCGAGGGCGCCTTCCAGCACCAGCAGGGCGTGTTTGCGCGCCAACCCGCTCGCAAAGCCGGTCAGGCTGCCGTCGGCCCCGAGCACGCGGTGGCAGGGCACGATCACGCTGATCGGGTTGCGTCCCACCGTCGCGCCCACGGCACGCGTGGCGGCGGGCTTGCCGATAGTTTGACTCAAATGCCCGTAGCTGACGGTCGTGCCGCGAGGGATGGTCAACAGGGCGTTCCATACCGCTTGTTGAAAGGGCGTGCCGCGTGACAGGTCCAGCGGCAGGTCGAAGCTGCGGCGCTGGTCGCTGAAATAGGCAAGCAGCTGCTGGGTGGCTTCGCGCAGCACCGGATGGTCAGGGTCGTATTGCCAGCCCGTGGTGTCGGGGCTGTGTTTCTGGCCCTCGAACCACAGGCCGGCCAGGCCCATTTCGGTGGCGGCCAGGCGCACACGGCCCAGAGAGGTATCGATAAGGATGTGTTTCATGCTGGGATGGGGTGATCGGCGGCATGCCAGACGCGTAGTACCGCATAGCCGCGCCAGGGCCGCCAACCTTCGGCGGCGCGTGTTGCGGCGCGGGCGCTGGTCACGCCGAGGGCTTTTTGCAGCGCCACATCACCGGCCGGAAAGGCGTCGGGCCAGCGCAGCGCGCGCAGGGCAATGTACTGTGCGGTCCAGTCGCCAATGCCGGGCAGGGCGCGCAGGTCAGCACAGGCCGCCGCGACGTCCGCTCCGGGATGCAGGACGATGCGGGCTGTCAGCACGGCATGGGCCAGGGCGTGCAGCGCGGCCTGGCGCTGGCGCGTGATGCCCAGCCGGCCCAGCGCATCGCCGCTGGCGGCGGCCAGGGCGGCGGGGGGGGGGGAAGAGACGATCGAGGCCCGCGACGGGCGTCTCGATGGTGTCGCCGAAGGCCGCAACCAGACGCGCGCCAAGCGTGCGCGCGGCGGCCACGGTGATCTGCTGGCCCAGCACGGCGCGCACGGCCAGCTCGAAACCGTCCAGCGTGCCCGGCACGCGCACGCCGTCGCTCGACGGGAAGGCGGCGTACAGGGCGTCGTGGATGGCGATCGGATCGGCGTCCAGGTCGAGCGCGGCGCGCACACGATTGATCAGCGTGGGCAGCGCCGCAGCCAGAGAGTCGCTGATCGTCAGCACGGCCTGGGCGCGGTCCTCGTCGAAGCGCACGCGCAACCAGCCGCTGTGGACCTGCGCGCCTTGCATGAGGCGCAACGTGCGCGTGTATTCCCGATCCGCCACCCGCTCCACGCCGGGCAAGGCGCGCCGGCGCAAGAAGCCCAGCATCGCCTCCACGTCATAGGGCGGCCGCCAGCCCAGCCGCACACTCACGCCTTGTCCATCCGGCGCGGATCTGGCGCGACGCAGCGCGCTGGGGTTCAGCCCATAGTGGCGCAAAAAGGCGCCATTGAAACGCCGCACGCTGGAAAAGCCGCTGGACAGCGCCACTTGGGCCATCGACAGTTGCGTATCGGCGATCAGTTGCTTGGCCGCCAGCAGTCGCCGCGTTTGCAGGTACTGGAGGGGCGAAACTCCGAAGTGTGCTTCAAAGATGCGGCGCAAATGGCGGTCGCTTACGCCCAGCCGTTGCGCGATTTGAGTCATCAAGCCGCCGCCGGGCCGCCCTTGGGCGGGGAGTGCGGGGGCCATGTATTTCCAGGCATCGGGTTCGTCCATCAATCGCGCCGCCTGCAGGGCCAGGATGCGTGAAGCGTCCTCGGTGCTCCACGATGCCGCGCGCGGGGCCAGTTCGGGGCGGCAACGCAGGCAGGGCCTGAAACCCGCCGCCTCGGCCTGCGCCGCATGACGGAAGAAGCGGCAGTTTTCGCGCCGCGGTGTCTTGACGCGGCACACCGGGCGGCAATAGATGCCGGTGCTGGTGACGGCCGCGAAAAAAGAGCCGTCGAAGCGGGCATCGCGCGCCTTCAGCGCCAGATAACAGGCGTCGCTTTCTGGGGAGTCGATGGCGGTAAGCATGAGCAGCATCGTACAACCTGGCCGCCCGCGAGGTGCGCCATTTCCGGACATGTGGTCGGGCCGCTTCGGCGCCTGCGGCACAGCCACGAGTACGCCACCGCAACCGCACGGAGACCCTGGGTACGTCAGGGTTTTGGGGGCGGTTCTACAATAGTGGATGAGAGTGAAAAGGAGACCGTAATAATATCGATGCCGCCGGTCGATAGCGCCGTGCGGCTTCGCGAGCGGTTTCAGCGCTCGGGCGGTGTCGACTGTTTCGGCGCCGCCGCGGAAAGCGGAGGTCCAGATGAGCACGAATGCGGCCGGCGTGGACGAATGGGTCCAGCGCAAATACCAGCATGGATTCGTCTCCGACGTGCAGTCCGACACGTTTCCGCGCGGGCTGTCCGAAGACGTGGTCCGGCTGATTTCGGCCAGGAAGCACGAGCCGGAATTCATGCTCGAATGGCGGCTGGCCGCGTACCGGCACTGGCTCACGATGCGCGAGCCGCATTGGGCCACGGTCGAGCATCCGCCGATCGACTGGCAGGGCATCGCGTACTACTCGGCGCCGCGTGCGCAGGAGGGCCGGCCAAAAAGCCTGGACGAAGTCGATCCGGAACTGCTGCGCACCTACGAGAAACTCGGCGTGCCGCTGCAGGAACGCGAGATGCTGGCCGGCGTGGCCGTGGACGCGGTGTTCGACAGCGTGTCGGTCGCCACGACGTTTCGCAAGCAGCTCGGCGAGCTCGGCATCGTGTTCTGCTCGTTCTCGGAAGCGGTGCAGGAGCATCCGGACCTCGTGCGGCAATATCTCGGCTCGGTGGTGCCGTACACCGACAACTTCTTCGCCACGCTGAACTCCGCGGTATTTAGCGACGGGTCGTTCTGCTACATCCCGCCGGGCGTGCGCTGCCCGATGGAGTTGTCCACGTACTTCCGCATCAACGCGCGCAACACCGGGCAGTTCGAGCGCACGCTGATCGTGGCCGACAAGGGCGCCTACGTGAGCTATCTGGAAGGCTGCACGGCGCCCATGCGCGACGAGAACCAGCTGCACGCGGCCGTGGTGGAGCTCATCGCGCTCGAAGGCGCGCAGATCCGCTATTCGACCGTGCAGAACTGGTATCCGGGCGACGAGCAGGGGCGCGGCGGCATCTACAACTTCGTGACGAAGCGCGGCGACTGCCGCGAAGCCAACTCGAGGATTTCGTGGACGCAGGTCGAGACCGGCTCGGCCATCACGTGGAAATACCCGAGCGTGATCCTGCGCGGCGACAACGCGGTCGGCGAGTTCTACTCGGTGGCGCTCACGAACCATTACCAGCAAGCCGACACCGGCACGAAGATGATTCATCTCGGGCGCAATACACGCAGCACGATTCTTTCGAAGGGCATTTCCGCGGGCCGCGGCCGGAACGCCTATCGCGGGCTCGTGAAAATGGGCCGCTCGGCGCAGGACGCGCGCAACTTTAGCCGCTGCGATTCGCTGCTGCTCGGCGCGCGCTGCAGCGCTTTCACGTTCCCGTATATCGAGGTGAAGAATTCGAGCGCGAAGGTCGAGCATGAGGCGTCGACATCGCGCATCGGCGAAGACCAGTTGTTCTATTGCATGCAGCGCGGGCTTTCGGAAGAAGACGCGGTGTCGATGATCGTCAACGGCTTTTGCAAGGACGTGTTCAAGGAATTGCCCATGGAATTCGCCGTGGAGGCACAGAAGCTGCTCGGCGTGAGCCTCGAAGGCAGCGTCGGGTAGTGTTGGGTAGTGTCGGTCAGGCAGCGTGGGCTGAGCGAGGCAAACAGGATGCTCGATATCCGCAATTTGAGTGTCGACGTGCAAGGCAAGCCGATCTTGCGCGGCGTCGATCTGCGCGTGAATGCCGGCGAGGTGCACGCGATCATGGGCCCGAACGGCTCGGGCAAGAGCACGCTCGCGCACGTGCTGACCGGGCGCGAACCGTACGTCGTGACGGGCGGCAGCGTGCACTATGACGGGGCCGACCTGCTCGCGCTCGCACCCGACGAACGCGCGCGTAGAGGCGTCTTTCTCGCGTTTCAGTATCCGGTGGAGATTCCCGGCGTCAGCAACGTCTATCTGCTGAAGGCCGCGCTCAACGCCCAGCGCAAGGCGCGCGGCGAGCCGGAGCTGGACGCCATGGACTTCCTCGCGCTCGTCAAGCAGAAGCTCGCGGACATGGAGATCGGCGAGGACCTGCTCTCGCGCGGCGTCAACGAGGGATTCTCGGGCGGCGAGAAAAAGCGCAACGAGGTGCTGCAGATGTCCGTGCTGGCGCCGCGCCTGGCCATTCTCGACGAGACCGATTCAGGGCTCGACATCGATGCGCTGCAGGTCGTCGCGCGCGGCATCAACCGGATGCGCAGTGCGGATCGCGCGATCGTGCTGGTCACGCACTATCAGCGCCTGCTCGATTACGTCGTGCCGGATCATGTCCATGTGCTCTCGCAGGGCCGCATCGTGCGCTCGGGCACGCATGAGCTTGCGCTGGAACTGGAGCGCAAAGGCTACGGCTGGCTCGGCGCCGAAACACGCGAAGAGGACGAGGCACACGAAGGGCCCGGACCGCGCGCCGCGCATTAGCAGCGGCGCACGCTTGTCCGGCGAGGAGCAGCAATGAGCGAGTCGATGCGCGACTACTACCGCGACGCTTTTCGCACGACGGTGAAGACCCTGCCGGGCGTCGAGTTGCCGTGGCTGCGCAGCGCCCGGCGCCACGCGTTCGAGCGGTTCGAGATACTGGGTTTTCCGGGCACGCAGCTCGAAGCGTGGAAGTACACCAACGTGACGGCCATCGCGCAGCCGCGCTGGCACTTCGCGCCCGCGCATCCCGCGCACGCGGACCTGGGCGGCATCGCGAGTCTGGTGACCGATCTGGTGCCCGATGACGTGGCGAACCGGCTGGTGTTCGTGAACGGCCGCTATGCGCCGAAGCTCTCGCGGCTCGCCGATTTGCCCGAGGGCGCGTTCGTCGGCAGCCTGCGCCAGGCGATGCGCGAAATTCCCCAGCGGCTCCACACTGTCATGGCCCGGCGCGAGCAGCAGGACGGCTTCGCGGCGCTGAACGGCGCGTTTCTGAGCGACGGCTATGTGGTCGTGCTGCCGCCGGGATGCGCGATCGACGCGCCGCTGCACGTGCTGTTTTTCGCCGATGAAGCGGGCCTGGCGATGCATCCGTTCAACGTGGTGCTGGCGGAGCAGGGCGCGCGGTGTTCGATCGTCGAGCAGTTCGCGGGCATCGCCGACGAGGCCTATTTCGTCAACGCCGCTACCGAGATCGTCGCGGACAGCGAAGCCGACGTCCGTCATTGCCGCATTCAGCAGGAGGCGCGCAGCGCGTTTCACATCGCCCAGGTGGACGTCTCGCAGCAGCGGGCGAGCCACTTCACGTCGCATTCGTTCGCGTTCGGCAGCGCGCTGTCGCGCACGCAGATCGCGACGCGGCTCGACGCGGCCGATGCGCGCGCCGATCTGAACGGCCTCTATCTGGTGGGCGCGAAGCAGCATGTCGACCACCATACGCGCGTCGATCACGAGCAGCCGCGCGGCACGAGCCGCGAGTACTATCGCGGCGTCCTCGACGGCGCGTCGCACGGCGTGTTCGACGCGCGCGTGATCGTACATCCGGACGCCCAGCAGACCGACGCGCATCAGGGCAACGACAATCTCCTGCTCTCGCGCGATGCGCAGATCGACACCAAGCCGCAGCTGGAAATTCACGCCGACGACGTGAAGTGCACGCACGGCGCCACCGTCGGGCAGCTCGACGAAAACCCGCTGTTCTACCTGCGCTCGCGCGGCCTCGAGGAGCGCATGGCGCGGGCCTTGCTCGTGTGGGCGTTCGCGCGCGTGAGCGTGGACCGCGTGGAAAGCGCCGCGCTGCGCAAGCGGCTCACGCAACTGCTGCTCGCGCGCCTGCCCGGCGGCGAATACCTGCGGGGGCTCACATGAAGCCTGTCGAACCGGTAAGGATTCCAGACGAAGGCGCGGTGGCGCGCTGGCGGCGCGACTTTCCGATTCTGCGCGAACGCGTGCACGGCTTGCCGCTCGCGTATCTGGACAACGGCGCGACCACGCAGAAGCCCGCGTCTGTGATCGCCGCGGAGTGCGCGTACTACGAGCAGATGAACGCGAACGTCCATCGCGGCGTGCACCTGCTCTCGCAGCGCGCCACTGCTGCGTATGAAGGCGCCCGCGCGCGCATCGCGCGGTTCATTCACGCGGGCCGCGCCGAAGAGATCGTTTACGTGCGCGGCACCACCGAGGCAATCAATCTGGTGGCGCAGAGCTATGTCCGGCCCCGTATTCAGCCCGGCGACGAGGTCCTCATCAGCGCGATGGAGCACCATTCGAATATCGTGCCGTGGCAGATGGTCTGCGCGCAGACGGGCGCGCAGCTCAAAGTGGTGCCGATCGACGATGCCGGGGCACTCGACATCGACGCCTACGAGCGCATGCTGGGGCCGCGCACGCGCATCGTCGCGATCACGCATGCGTCGAACGCGCTCGGGACCATCAACCCCATTGCGCGGCTGATCGAGCGCGCGCACGCGCGCGGCGTGCCGGTGCTGATCGATGGCGCGCAGGCGATTGCGCATCTTCCCGTCGACGTGACCGCGCTCGATTGCGACTTCTACGCGTTTTCCGGACACAAGGTCTACGGGCCGACCGGAATCGGCGCGCTCTATGCGAAGACCGAGCTGCTCGAGGCGATGCCTCCCTGGCAAGGGGGCGGCGACATGATCCGCTCCGTGACATTCGAGAAGACGGAGTACAACGCGATTCCGTGGCGCTTCGAGGCCGGCACGCCGAACATCGCGGGCGCGGTGGGGCTGGCGGCGGCGCTCGACTATCTGGGCGCAATTGGCCTGGAAGTGGCGCTCGCGCACGAGGCCGATTTGCTCGCCTATGCGAGCGATGCGCTGCGCGCGGTGCCGCATTTGAGGATGATCGGCACGGCAAAGGAGAAGGTGGGGATCGTATCGTTCGTGATGGCGCACGCGCATGCCCACGATATCGGCACGATCCTCGATCAGTGCGGCGTGGCGGTGCGCACTGGCCACCATTGCGCGATGCCGGTCATGGCGCGCTATGGCGTGCCGGCCACGGTGCGCGCGTCGTTCGCGCTCTATAACACGCGCGCCGAAGTGGATGCGCTCGTCGAAGGCCTCGCGCGCGTGCAGGAGCTGTTCCCCCTATGAGCGACCTTCGTGAGTTGTACCAGGAAATGATTTTCGACCACTACCGGCGGCCGCGGAACTGCCATGCGCTCGCTGACGCGAACCGCCGGGCCGAGGGATACAACCCACTGTGCGGAGACCGCATCACGCTGTATTTGCGCATCGAGGACGGCATCGTCAAGGACGTCGGCTTCGAGGGCGCCGGCTGCGCGATCGCGACCGCATCGGCCTCGTTGATGACGGAGGCGCTCAAGGGCCGCACCGAGGCCGAGGTCGAGGCGCTGTTCGAGCGCTTTCACGCGATGGCGACGGCCCCGGCCGACCGGCCGCTCGCAGACGTGGCAGGACTCGGCAAGCTCGCGGTGCTGGCCGGCGTGCGCGAGTTCCCGGCGCGCATCAAGTGCGCGACGCTCGCCTGGCACACGCTGCGCGCGGCCTTGCGCGACGAAGGCGAACCGGTGTCCACGGAATGACGCGAGCGGCATGACAAACCGCGTGACAGGCAGCGAGGCGAATGACGATGAACACAGATGACCTGCACGAACGCGACGATGCGCAGGGTAGCGGCGGCGACCTGCTAGCGCGCGTGATCGACGCGCTGCGCACGGTGTACGACCCCGAGATACCGGTCAACATCTACGATCTGGGGCTCGTCTACGAACTCGATGTCGACGACGAAAGCGGGGACGTGACGATCCGCATGACGCTGACCGCGCCCGGTTGCCCCGTTGCGCAGTCGTTTCCGGCAACGGTGGAGGACTGCGTCCTGGACGTGGCGGGCGTGAGCGCGGCGAAGGTGGAGCTGGTGTGGGACCCGCCGTGGACGAGAGCCCGGATGTCTGAAGCGGCCCGTCTGGAATTGGGGATGTTCTGACATGGCCGACTGGGTGGACGTGGCGCCATACGCCGATTTCCCGCCGGGCGCTGTGCGCAGCGTGAATGTCGCGGGCGCGCAGGTCGCGGTGTTCAATCTCGATGGCACCTGCTACGCGATCGAAGACATTTGCACGCACGACGGCGGCATCCTGACCGGCGGGACCGTGGAGGGCGATGAAGTGGTGTGCCCGCGGCACGGCGCGCGCTTTTGCATTCGTACGGGCAGAGTCCGCGCGCCGCCGGCTTATGAGGATGTCGCGGTGTTCGCCGTGCGCGTGGAGGGCGGCATCGTGCAGGTGCGCGACGCGCGCTGGGACGAGAGCGGTTTTTGATGCGCCGTGTTGGTCCGCCGGGTTGAGACTACGCGCGCGCCTCGAACGCCTCGCTGTAACGCACGGTTGCCGCCGGCACGGGGCCGCGCAGCGCGAGCGCCTGGAAATATTCGGCGGGAACGTCCGGCAGCACCAGAGCGGGCTCGGGCGCGAAGCCAAAGCGCTGGTAATAGAGCGGGTCGCCGAGCAGCACGCAGCCTGCCGCGCCCTGCGCGCGCAAGGCGTCGAGCGCATGCTCGACGAGCCGGCTGCCGATCCCCTGGCCTTGCCGCTCAGGCACGACCGAAACCGGCCCAAGGCCGAACCAGCCGGTGGTGCCGTCCGAAAGCGCCACGAGTGACATCGCGATGTGCCCCACGAGCGACTCTCCGTCCACGGCCACGAGCGAGACGACCAGCTCGCCGGCGGCGCGCAGCGCATCGACGATGTATTGCTCGGTGTGGCTCGTGTGCGGCGCGTGCAGGAAGGCGGCTGCGGTCAGCGCGTGAATCGCGGGGATGTCGGCGGGGGTTTCGGGGCGGATTTCAAAAGGCATGGTTTGGGTCATGGTTTGCGCTGCACGAAAGTGTAAGAGAGTCTTGGCCGAAATAACATGTCCGGATCGATGCTCGCACCGTGGAAATGGAGTACTTGGAATGGATATCCACCCCGTTCGCACTGAGGACGATTACAAGGCCGCGCTCGCTGTGGTGGCTGCGCTGGTCGACGCCGATCCTGAGCCCGGTACGGAGGACGGCGACCGTCTCGAGATTCTTTCGCTACTGATTGAGCATTACGAAGCGGAGCATTTCCGGCTGGCCGCGCCCAAACCGGGTGTATGAAATATTGGCTGGCCGGCGCGAACTGAGTCTCGCAATGATTCGTCGCTTGCATGAAGGACTGCGGATACCTGCTGAGATCCTGATCGGCTCGAGTTGAAGCAGGCAGGGCGACGCCCGCAGACGTATCGGGTACGCGCACGCGCTCAAAAAATCGACTGCCCCGTCCGTGTGGTCAACCATTCCAGCGATTTGACCCCAGCCAGTGAGTTGCCGTTGGCGTCGAGCCCTGGAGACCACACGCACACCGCCATCTCCCCCGGCAGCACGGCAACGATGCCGCCGCCCACGCCGCTTTTCGCCGGCAACCCAACGCGATAGACGAAGTCGCCCGCGGCGTCATAGGTGCCGCAGGTCAGCATCAGCGCGGACAGGCGCTTGGCGGAACTCGCGTCGAGGACGCGTTCGCCCGAGACCGGCGCGACGCCGCCGTTGGCGAGAAAGAGGGCGGCGGTGGCGAGCTCCACGCAGTTCATCTCGATCGCGCACTGGCGGCAGTAGGCGTCGATTACCGCATCGGCGGGCATCTCCAGGTTGCCGAAGCTCGCGATGAAATGCGCCATGGCGCGGTTGCGCTCGGCGTGCGCGAGTTCCGACTGCGCGACGCGCAGGTCATAGTCGAGATCGGCCGCGCCCGTGAGGCGCCGCACGAATTGCACGAGCGCCGTTTCGGCGCCGACGAAGCGTCGGCACAGCACGTCGGTGACCACGAGCGCCCCTGCGTTGATGAACGGATTGCGCGGCTTGCCGCGTTCGGTTTCGAGCTGGACGAGCGAGTTGAACGCGGTGCCCGAGGGCTCGCGGCCGACGCGCTCCCACAGTGCGTCGCCCAGCAACTGGAACGCGAGCGTACAGGCGAAGAGCTTCGAAATAGACTGAATGGAAAAGCGCTCGTACGCATCGCCGACCGAATACACGCTGCCGTCGAGCGTGACGATCGCCATGCCGAAGCGCTCGGCGGGCACCCTCGCGAGTTCGGGGATGTAGTCGGCGACGCGGCCCGCCGTGCGCCACGGTGCGATGTCGCGATGAATCTCTTCGAGGATCGCTGGATAGTTCGGGTGGTTCATTGACGGATGAACGCCTGGGAGCAGGGATCGCGATGATACCGCAGCGCGTCTGCCCCCCGTGTGACCGCCTCTCCGATGCACCAGGCGCGCCCCGCGCGCTACTGCCCCTCGTCCTTCAGCTCGCGCAGATGCTTGTACACCGTCGCGCGTCCCATGCCCAGCACCTTCGCCACGTAGTTCGCCGAGCTCTTGCCCTTGAACGCGCCCTCGGCATGGAGCGCCTCCACCAGCTCGCGCCGGTGCTCGCGCGTGAGCGAGTTGAGCGCCACCTGGCGCTCGCGCAGCCAGCCGTGCAGGAAGGTGTTGATGCGCTCCTGCCAGTCGTCCCTGAACAGCTCCTCGGGCTGCGCGATCACGCCCGCGCCGCGCAGGAACAGATCGAGCGTCGCCTGCATGTCGTCGAAGGCCGCGATGTTGAAGTTGATGCACATGACGCCCGCCGCGTGCCCGTCGTCGTCGAACAGCGCCGTGCTTACGCAGCGCATGCGCCGCCCGTCCCAGTTCACCTTCTCGTAGGGCCCCAGCAGCTTGTTGCGCGTGGTCTCCTCGACGTCCTCCAGCGCGGCGTCATCGCCGATCTCGCGCTTCGAGAGATTGTTCGAGAGGTACGCCACGGTCTGGTCCGAGAGATCGTGGATCACCACTTCGGCGAACGGGAAGAACAGCGTCGTGATGCTGTCCGCCACGTGCGCGTAGCGTTCGAGCAGCCGCTCGCGCGGCGTCTTCGCGCTGGCGGGCGGGTTCGCAGGCGGCTTCGTGGCCTGCTTCATGGCCTGCTTGGCGGGCTGCTTGATGGGCGGCTTCGCGGAGTCTTTTTTCTGCATCGGACCGGGGGCCGTGAGGCGTCGGAAGTTTTGTCAACGAGGACGTCGATGATACTGCGCCTGCTGCGTGCTTAGTGCGCACGCGCCGGCGCTTCGCGCATCTGCAGCAGATGCGTATGGAGCGCATGCGCAATCGCGATGTCTTCGAGGCCCAGCCCGATCGAGCGGAAGAACACATGGCGCGTATAGCCGGGGCGCGGGCAGGCGTCGTTCGCGAGCTCGGCGAGATCGCCCACGATCGCCTCCGGCGACCAGCCGTGCTCGCGCGCGGCCAGCACCATCTCGCCGGCGCTTTGCGGCGTGGTGCGGCGATAGTCGCAATACACGTCGAGCGTGGGCAGCGCGGCCGGATCGATCTCGTGCGCCTGCGCGACGTTCGTGCTGATCGAGGTGATGAGCGCGGGCTTCGTGAGCGCGTCGAGCGCGAGCACCGGCTTGCCCGACGAGGTGCAGAGCATGACGACGTCGGCATCGGCGACGCATTCTTGCGCCGTTGCCGCGAGGCTCACGCGCGTGTCGGCGGCACGCACGCTGGCGGCGCGCCCGGCATCGCCGGCGAGCTTCGGCGAATAGACGCGAATGCTCTCCCACGCGCGCAGCGGCGCGGCATGACGGATGTGCGCGAGCGCCACCGCGCCCGCGCCGATCACGGCGAGGCGGCGTGCATCGCGCGGCGCGAGCTGGTCGACGGCGAGCGCCGTGGTGCCCGCCGTGCGCTCGGTCGTGAGCAGCCCCGCATCGCACCACATGAGCGGCTGGCCGGTGCGCATCGACATCAGCGCGGTCCAGGCCGTGACGATGGGCTTCGCGCCCCCGGTGCCCGCGATGTACGGCGAGAGCTTCGCGCCGAACACGCCGGCATCGGCCAGCACGCCCAGGTAGGTGATGAAGTCGCCGGCCTCGCGCGGAAACAGCGCGAGCGTCTGCGGCGGCTGCACGGCTTCGCCGCGGCCGAGCGCGGCGAACATGTCGGCGAGCACGCCGCGCACGTCGAGGGCGGGGAGCGCCGCGCGCACCTGCGCGCCGTCGGCGATGAACGGCGCAATCGACGGCGCGGCGGCGCTTGCGTGGGGAACTGACGTGTCGGACATGCTGTGCTCCGTGAGTAGACATTTTTGTCCATTCTAGACTTTATTTTTATTTTTCGTCTATATTTGTCCGGCGGCCGCGGGACACACGCGAAGGGCGCCGCCCGAACTCCTCCTATAGACATTGGTGACGACGATGAACAGACAGATGATTCGCTACGCGCGAGCGGTCCGCCTTGCGGGCCTGGCCGGCCTGCTTGGCGCGGGACTCGGCATGACGGCGGACGCGGTGCACGCGCAGACGCAGCAGACCTTGCGCTTCGGCGTGGAGGCGTCCTATCCGCCGTTCGAGAGCAAGACGCCCTCGGGCCAGTTGCAGGGTTTCGACATCGACATCGGCAACGCCGTGTGCCAGCGCATGCAGGTCAAGTGCGTGTGGGTGGAGAACAGCTTCGACGGCCTGATCGCGGCGCTCGAGGCGCGCAAGTTCGACGTCATCAACTCGGCGATGAACATCACCGACAAGCGTCGCCAGCAGATCGATTTCACGCCGGCCGTCTACGTGATGCCGATCCAGATGGTCGCCAAGCGCGGCTCGGGGCTGCAGCCCACGGCGGCGAGCCTGAAGGGCAAGCAGATCGGCGTGCTGCAAGGATCGACGCAGGAAGACTACGTGCGCAAGCACTGGGCGACCCAGGGCGTGTCGATCGTCACGTATGAAAATCAGGACCAGATTTTCGCGGACCTCGCCGCGGGCCGTCTGGACGGCGCGGTCCAGGAAGTGCAGACTGCCACCGACGGCTTCCTTTCGAAGCCGCAAGGCAAGGACTTCGATTTCGCGGGCGCGCCACTCAAGGATCCGGCCACGCTCGGCGAGGGCACGGGCTTCGGCATGCGCAAGAACGATCCGGCGCTCAAGGCCAAGGTGGTCGCGGCGCTCGACTCGCTGCGCCAGGACGGCACGCTCACGAAGCTTTCGATGAAGTATTTCGGCCGCGACATCGTCGCGAAGTGACAGGGATGCGCAGCGGGGGCGCACATATGGACTCCAGAGGAATGGCATGAGCAAGGACGCGATCGTGCTCGGCGCGGGCATCGTCGGCGTGAGCGTCGCGCTGCATTTGCAGGCGCGCGGCGTGCGCGTCACGCTCGTCGACCGGCGCGCGCCGGGCGAGGAAACGAGCTTTGGCAATGCGGGGCTGATCGAGGCGTCGTCGGTGGTGCCGTACGGCTTTCCACGCGACTGGCGCACGCTGCTGCGGCTCATGCGCAACGACTCGACGATGCTGCGCTACGACCTGCGCTCGCTGCCTGCCTATGCGCGCTGGCTCGCGTCGTTCTGGCGCGAGTCGGCGCCGGCGCGGCTGGCGGGCGCGGCGCACGACATGCTGCCGCTCATCGGGCGCTGCGTCGCCGAGCACGAGGCGCTGCTGGCACGTTCGGAAGCACGCATGGACGCCTACGCGGACACGCGCCCGGACGCAGGCATGGACCCCGACGCACGCACGGACCTGCGCGCGCTCGTGCGTCCGGTCGGCTGGCTGGAGGCCTACCGCTCGCCCGCGGAGTTCGAGCGCGAGCGCGAGGAGGCGCTGCGCGTGGCCGGGCAGCATGGCCTGCGCGTGAATGTCCTCGATGCGGCGGGGCTGCGCGCGGCGGAGGCGTCGATATCGGAGGGCTATGCCGGTGCGATTCACTGGGCCGATCCGGCCAGCGTGGCCGATCCCGGCGCGCTCGTGAAGGGCTACGCGCAGTTGTTCCTGCGCGAAGGCGGCCGGTTCGCGAAGGGCGATGCGCTCAGCTTGCGCAAGGAGGGCAGCGGCTGGCAGGTGCGCACCGAGGACGGGCCGCTGACTGCGGAGCTTGCCGTCGTCGCGCTCGGGCCGTGGTCGGATCTCGTGACCGGGCCGCTCGGCTATCACGTGCCGCTGATGGCCAAACGCGGCTATCACATGCACTACGCGAGCGAGGCGGGCGCGCCGCTCACGCGTCCCGTGGTGGATATCGAGGGCGGCTACGTGGTCGCGCCGATGAACCGCGGTCTGCGGCTGACAACCGGCGTGGAGTTGGCCACGCGCGAGCGCCCGCCCAATTACGCGCAGCTCGATGCGGCCGAGCGCGCGGCGCGGCCCGTGTTCGGGCTCGGCAAGCGGCTCGACGACAAGCCGTGGATGGGCATGCGCCCGTGCACGCCGGACATGCGTCCCGTGCTCGGGCCCGCGCCGCGCCATGCGGGGCTGTGGTTCGCTTTCGGCCACAACCACCATGGGCTCACGCTGGGCCCGGTGACGGGGCGGCTCGTCGCCGAGCAGATCATGGGCGAGACGCCATTCACCGATCCCAGGCCTTATCTGCCGCAGCGTTTCGCGTAGTGCGGCACAGGCATGGCGGCAGCGCGGGCTGCCGCTTCGTCACGCGAGGAGCGCAGGCCGCCGCTTCGCCACGCGACCGGCGCCCGCGGTGCGCCCAGTGTGCTCAATGCGCGCCCGCCGCGCCGCCTCCGCCCTGACCTCGCGTCGACTTCGTGATCCAGATGAGCGGAATGATCGCGAGGAAGATGATCGCCGAGATATAGAAGATATCGTTCAGGCCCATCATCGCGGCCTGGGTCGTGAGCTGGAAATCGAACAGCGCGCGCGCCGAGGGCTCGCTCAGGTTCAGCACCTGCTGGGTCTGGTCGATCGACTGCTGGAACACCGGGTTGTAGATGGAGGCTTGCTCGGTCAGGCGCGCGTGATGGAGGATCGTGCGGTTGTTCCAGGCATTGGTCGCAATCGACGTGCCCACGGCGCCGCAGAACACGCGCACGAAATTCGAGAGCCCCGCGGCGGCGGGAATGCGGCCGGGCGGCTGGCCCGCGAGGATGATCGCGGTGAGCGGCACGAAGAAGAGCGCCATCGGGATGCCCTGCAGCAGCGTGGGCAGGACGAGATGGAACGTATCGATCTCGATCACATAGCGCGAGCGCATGAAGAACACGACCGCGAACATGATGAACGCGAGCGTGGCGATGACGCGCGCGTCCGAGCGCGGCAGGATGCGGCCCACCACCGGTGCGAGGATCACGGCGAATATGCCGAGCGGCGCGGTGACGAGGCCCGCGTCCACCGAGCGGTAGTTGAGGTACTCCTGCATCCACTGCGGCAGCAACACGAGATTGCCGAAGAACACGGCATAGGCCACCGAAATCGCGATCGTTCCGCCGAGGAAGTTGCGCTGCGCGAAGAGCCGCAGGTCCACGATCGGATGCTCCTCGGTCAGCTCCCAGACGAGGAAGAACGCGAAGCTGATGAGCGCGGTCACGCCGAGCGTGACGATCACGGGCGAATTGAACCAGTCGAGATCCTTGCCCTTGTCGAGCATGATCTGCAGCGAGGCCACCCAGGCGACGAGCAGCCCGAGGCCCACGATGTCGATGGGCGGCTTGCGCGTGGGCGATTCGCGGTTGCGGTAGATGCTCCAGGTGATGAAGCCCGCGAACAGGCCCACCGGAATGTTGATGTAGAAGATCCACGACCAGTTGTAGCTGTCGGTGATCCAGCCGCCCAGCGCCGGGCCCGCGATCGGGCCGACCGTGGTGGTCATGGCCCAGAAGGCGAGCGCGGTGGCGGACTTGTCGCGCGGCCACGAGCCCAGCAGGATGGCTTGCGAAAGCGGGATCAGCGGGCCGGCAACGGCGCCTTGCAGCACGCGCGCAATGAGCAGGAACGGCAGGGTCGGCGCGATACCGCACATCCACGAGGCCAGCACGAATGAGAGGATCGACGCCACGAACAGGCGCACCTGGCCGAAGCGCTGCGTGAGCCAGCCCGTGAGCGGGATGGAGACCGCGTTGGCGGCCGCGAACACCGTGATGACCCACGTGCCTTCATCGACCGAAACGCCGAGGTCGCCCGAAATGGTCGGGATGGCCACGTTGGCGATCGAGGTGTCCAGCACGTTCATGAAGGTCGCCAGCGCCACGGCGATGGTCGCGAGGATCAGCTTGCCGCCTTCGAGCGGGGGCGGTGGCGCGGGTGGCGGAGACGACGAGGAGGGTGAGGTGGGCTGGCTCAAGCTTCTTCTCCGCAAATTCGGGGGCTGCAGGATACGCGCAGGGTCCGCGCGGCGGACCGGATTTGCGGCAAGGATACCTGCAATCGCGCAATGGCATGGGCGGGCGTGAAAGCGCCCCCAGGCGCGGCAGGGGCTTCGGCGGGGCGTGAGCCGCTTAAACGCTTACGATGCCTTTTCGTGATTTTTCGTTTTACCGGCGTGCATGCGCGTGTCGCAAGGGCAGCGTATGCTTGCGGCTGTCATGCGGGCCGCGGCGCCCTGCCGCTTCGGGCGGACGCACGGCGCTGCATGCGGATGATGCGCGTTTTACGCGGGTTGGCGGGTCGGAGACACGGCAAGAGGGGATCAAGACAATGAGCTGGACACAATTCGATGGCGGCTGGCGCCTCGCGCCCGCCGAAGGCGCGGCGCGCGCGCTCGTCGTGCTGCTGCACGGGGTGGGGAGCAATGCGCGCGATCTGATGCCGCTCGCCGACGCCTGGCGCGGCGCGCTGCCCGGCGTCGCCTTCGCATCGCTCGACGGCAACGAGCCGTTCGACGGCGGCTTCGGCGGGCGCCAGTGGTTCACGCTGCGCGACGTGAACGAGACGAACCGCGCGGCGCGCGTGGCCGCGGCGGCGCCGGTGCTGGAAAAGCGCCTCGCCGACGAGCTCGCGCACTGGGGGCTCGGTTTCGACCGCCTCGCGCTGGTGGGTTTCTCGCAAGGCTCGATCATGTCGCTCTATCACGTGGCGACGCAGTCCGAGGGCGCGGCGGCCGTGGTCGCCTACGCCGGGCGCCTCGTCACGCCGGTCGTCGCGAAGAGCCTGACGCCGCTCACGCTCGTGCACGGCGAGGACGACGAGGTGATTCCCGTGCTGGAGCTCGAGCGGGCCGCCGCGGCGTTCAGCGACGCGGGGTTCCCCGTGGCGGCGTTCGCGCTGCCGGGCGTCGGCCACACGATCACGGCGCAGGGCGCAATGCTCGGGCGCGACGCGCTGGTGCGGGCGCTGGGGTAGCGCCGGGGCCGCGCGCGCGGCGTGGCGGCCTGACTTATTTTTTCCACACTTGGCGATTAAGCTGCCCGGTTATTTTTGGCGCGGCTAAAGTCTCGCCCGGCTTTCGCCGTAAACAAAGCCAGTGGGCCGTCAAGGCTCTCCGGCGCCCGGTTGCTCAAACGTTTGCGACCGGGCTCGATTTCCGGGGCGGCCCACCGTAGGCCCCCTCCACACGCAACGACGAATAACGACAACATGGCCCGAGCCACGCGGCATTTTCTGCACTTGGGGTCCCGCCAGGACGTGGCGATCGATCCCGGCACCGCCAATACGCTGATCTATACAGCGCAAGGGGGCATCCTGCTCGATCAGCCCTCGGTCGTCTGCCGCGAGCGCGGCGCGGGCGCCGGCAGCGGCGGCGCATCGGCCGTCGCCGCCGTGGGCGCGCAGGCCAAGGCGCTCCTCGGACGCGCGCCACAGAACCTCGAAACCGTGAAGCCGCTCGTGCACGGCGTGATTGCCGACTTTGCCGCCGCCGAGCAGATGATGCGCCGCTTCGTCGCCATGGCGCGCCCGCAGCGCCGCTTCGGCCGCCGCTCGGCGTTCACCTTGTGCGTGCCGGGGTCGGCCACGCGCGTGGAGCGGCGCGCGCTGCGCGATGCCGCGTTCGCGGCCGGTGCGGCGCGCGTGAACCTGATTGGCGAGTCGCTGGCTTCGGCGCTGGGCGCGGGGCTGCCGGTCGCCGCGGCCACGGGCTCGATGGTCGTCGACATCGGCGGCGGCACGACCGAAGTGGGCGTGCTCGCGCTGGGCGGCGTGGCCGTCAGCGGCTCGGTGCGCGTGGGCGGCGACCAGTTCGACCGCGCCATCATCGAGCACGTGCGCGCCCTCTACGGCGTGATCCTCGGCGAGCAGACCGCCGAGCACGTCAAGAAGATCATCGGCAGCGCGCTGCGCGGCGAGCCCATCGAGCGCCTGCGCGCGACGGGCCGCAGCCTCGAGGACGGCCTGCCGCGCACCATCGAGATCACGAGCGAGGACATTGCCGATGCGCTCGCCTTGCCGCTGCGCCAGGTGATCGGCGTGGTGCGCCAGGTGTTCGAGCAGGCGCCGCCCGAGCTGGCCAGCGATATCGCCGATAGCGGCATCGTGCTCACGGGCGGCGGCGCGCTGCTGGGCCGCCTCGACCAGTGCCTGGCCGCCGAGCTGGGCGTGCCGGTGCGCGTGGCCGACGAGCCGCTCACCTGCGCCGTGCGCGGCGCGGGCGCGGCAGCGGCGGGCGCCGTGCCCGCCGGCCAGCCCGACTTCGACGCCTGCGATTGAGCGGCGCGATGGGCGCACCGCTGGGTTATGCGGGCGCCGGCAAGCGCCCGCAATCGCCCGAATAGCGGACCAACGCAAAGCGGCCACCCAGGGTGGCCGCTTTCGCAGGAATCCGGAAATATCGCAGTCCGAATCGGTTGCGCTTAGTCGCGGCCGTGTGCGTGCGCGTCGAGCTTGTGCTCGGCGGCTTCGCCTACGAGGCCCGCGTAGTAGAGATGCACGCCGATGGCGAGCGAGTCGTTGCGGATCTCGTGGAAGGCCTTCCATGCCTTCACCGGATCCTTGAACACGAGGTAGTGCGCTTCCTGCGAGACGAGGCGCGCGACCTGGTGCAGGCCGTGGCCGTGCAGGGCGTCGACGAGCGCGTCGAGGCTGCGGTGCGTGCGCGCGTCGGTGCGCGGGTAGAGCATATGCAGGACCGCCACGCGCTCGGACGCGAGTGCTGCGGAGAGCGCAACCACGATGTCCTGGTGGTTGAGCGCGGTGACGATGGCGTCCTCTGCAAGTTCGTCTTCTGCGAACAGGGTGTCGATCGAGATGTTCATCTGTTCATTCCTTACGTTTTGCGTACAGCGCGTGCGGCCTTAGAAAAAAGGCCCGCCAAGGGAGGCGGGCCAATATCGCTACATGCAAGAGCGGGGGCCTGACGAAGGCCCCCGCTCTGGTCGACAGGGGAAGTCGTTGCATGTCAAGCAGTATGTCAGAGCAGGACGGGTCCATGTTGCACTGCACTGACAAAATATTGTTGCAGAAATCGGCGTTAAGGGTGCCGCAAGCATTCAATGTTGCTAGCTGAAGGAGGCATTGTTGCCGGGTTCGCTATCAATCGATGCTGCGTCGCGCCGTAGAATGCGTCAGGTGGTCGCAGTGAAGCCGGCCCGGAAAATCGGGCGACGAGCGACACCGTGCCTTCCCGCTCTTGCGAGGTGAAGGCAATTCAATGCAAGGACAAGACATGATCGATTCGAAGACTCACGCCACACTCACGATCCCCGGCCACGCCGAAGGCGTCCAGCTGCCGGTCTACAAGGGCACGACGGGCCCGGACGTGATCGACATCCGCAAGCTGTACGGCCAGACCGGCATGTTCACCTACGACCCCGGCTTCATGTCGACGGCGGCGTGCAACTCGGCGATCACCTATATCGATGGCGACAAGGGCGAGCTGCTCTACCGCGGCTACCCGATCGACAACCTCGCGCAGAACGCCGACTTCCTCGAGACCTGCTACCTGCTCCTGAAGGGCGAGCTGCCGACGCAGAAGCAGAAAGACGAATTCGTCTCGATGGTCACGAACCACACGATGGTTCATGAGCAGATGCACTTCTTTTTCCGGGGGTTCCGCCGTGACGCACATCCGATGGCGATTCTGGTGGCGGCGGTCGGCGCGCTGTCCGCGTTCTATCACGACTCGCTCGACATCACCGATCCGACACACCGTGAAGTGTCCGCGATCCGCATGATCGCCAAGCTGCCGACGCTCGTCGCCATGGCCTACAAGTACACGATCGGTCAGCCGTTCGTGTACCCGCGCAACGACCTCTCGTACAGCGCGAACTTCATGCAGATGATGTTCTCGACGCCGAGCGAGGAGTACAAGGTCAACGACGTGCTCGTGCGCGCGCTCGACCGCATCCTGATTCTGCACGCCGACCACGAGCAGAACGCCTCGACCTCGACGGTGCGCCTCGCGGGCTCGTCGGGCGCAAACCCGTTCGCGTGTATCGCGGCCGGCATCGCGTGTCTGTGGGGCCCGGCGCACGGCGGCGCGAACGAAGCCGCGCTGAACATGCTCGAAGAGATCGGCTCGGTCGACAACATCCCCGAGTTCATCAAGCAGGTGAAGGACAAGAACTCGGGCGTGAAGCTGATGGGCTTCGGCCACCGCGTCTACAAGAACTACGATCCGCGCGCGAAGCTCATGCGCGAAACGTGCTATGAAGTGCTCAACGAGCTCGGCCTGCACGACGACCCGCTGTTCAAGCTCGCGATGGCGCTCGAGAAGATTGCGCTGGAAGACGAATACTTCGTGTCGCGCAAGCTGTACCCGAACGTGGACTTCTACTCGGGCATCGTGCAGCGCGCGCTGGGCATCCCGACCTCGATGTTCACCTGCATCTTCGCGATGGCGCGCACGGTGGGCTGGATTGCGCAGTGGAACGAAATGATCGCCGACCCCGAGCAGAAGATCGGCCGTCCGCGTCAGCTCTTCATTGGCGAAGCGGCTCGCGAAGCCAAGCCGATCTCGGCGCGCTGATGCGTTGACGTTGTTTAACGCCGCAACGGCGATGAAGACTGCGTGACGGTAGATCCCGTCACGCAGCGCTCGACGGGAGGGTGTGCGCCAAAATGCGTACCCTCCCGTTTTTTATACCGTACCGGTGTGAACCTGCTGCGTCTGCCGTGGACAAACCTCTCGTATGATTTGCGCTCGAGCCACTACAATCGAGCGAAAGCGAACCGAAGAGGAGGCATGCGATGCAGGATCCTGAAGCACTCGGCGGCGTCACCCGCGCAGGCGGCGTGGATCATCCCGCTCACGAGACCGATGGCGCATTTATCGCGCCCGAAACGCCCGAGGTCGCCAGCGCCGACCAGCACGTGCTCAAGTCGGGCGACACCTTTATCGTCAACGACCCGCTCGGCGACATCACCGGCATCGACGACGGCCTCTTCGTCAACGACACGCGCGTGCTCTCCTCGCTGCGTCTCACTTTCGGCGGCCGTGTGCCGTCGCTGCTCTCGGGCAGCGTGAGCAGCGACAACACCGCATTCACCGCGCATCTGACCAACCGCCCGCTGCCGCCGCTCGGCGGCACGACCACGCCCGAGGGCGTGATACACGTGGAGCGCGAGCGCGTGCTCTCGGGCACGATGATGACCGAGGCCATCGAGCTCACGAACTACGGCACCGAAGAAGCCGTCGTGCCGCTTTCGATCTCGTTCGCGAGCGACTTCCGCGACATGTTCGAAGTGCGCGGCCTGAAGCGCGCGCGGCAGGGCACGATCGTGCCGCCGCGCGTGGAAGATGGGGAAGTGCGGCTCGAATACATCGGCCTCGACAAAGTCGCGCGGCGCGTGCGCATCGAGTTCTCGCCCACGCCGGACAAGCTCTTTGCCGACCGCGCCGACTTTACCGTCGCGCTGCCCGCACAGGCCTGCGTCTCGCTCTACCTCACGGTGGCCATCGAGGTCGAGCCGCTGGCCGGTGCCGCGCCCGATGCGCCGAGCGCGAGCATCATTCAGCCCGAACACTGTCTCGCGCCCACGAAGGAGCAGCGCGTGGGCCGCGCGGCCGTGCGCGCCGCGCTGGTCGACTCGCATATCGTGATGCGCGAGCGCCGCCGCGCGTCGGCAAACGTGCGCTCGAGCAATCCGCTCTTCAATGCCTGGATCAACCGCTCGATCGCCGACCTGGGCCTTCTGACCACGGACCTGCCCACGGGCCCGTATCCCTACGCGGGCATTCCGTGGTTCTCCACGCCGTTTGGCCGCGACGCGATCATCACCTCGTTGCAGACACTGTGGCTCACACCCGCGCTCGCGAGCGGCGTGCTGCGTTTCCTTGCGGCGCACCAGGCGCAGGAGGACTCGGCGTTTCGCGACGCGGCGGTCGGCAAGATCATGCACGAGATGCGCAAGAGCGAAATGGCGGCCACCGGCGAAGTGCCGTTCGCGCTTTACTACGGCGGCGTGGATTCCACGCCGCTGTTCGTCGTGCTGGCGGGCGCCTATGCGGAGCGCACCGGCGACATGGCGTTGATCGACGAGCTCTGGCCCGCGCTCGAACGCGCCGCGGCCTGGGTGGCGGGCGTGTGCGATCGCAACCCGCTCGGGCTGCTCGATTACCGGCGCGAGTCGGAGGGCGGGCTCGCGAACCAGGGCTGGAAGGACAGCCACGACTCGGTGTTCCATGCGGACGGGCACTTTCCCGACGGGCCGATCGCGCTTGTCGAAGTGCAGGCCTACGCGAGCGCCGCGTTCGAGACGATGTCAAAGTTCGCCGCGCATCGCGGTCTCGTGGAGGAGTCCGCGCGCTATGCGGGCCGCGCCGCGAAGATTCGCCGCTGCGTGGAAGACAAGTACTGGATGGCGGAGTCCGAGTTCTACGGCATTGCACTCGATGGCCACGGCGAGTTGTGCCGCGTGCTCGCGTCGAATGCGGGGCATCTGCTTGCATTTGGTTTGCCCGAGTACGAGCGTGGGCGTGCCGTGGCCGGCGTCCTTGAATCGGCGTTGTTTCATACGGGGTGGGGCGTGCGTACGCTGGCGGCGGGCCAGGCGCGGTTTAATCCGATGGCCTATCACAATGGCTCGGTGTGGCCGCACGATAACGCGCTGTGCGCGCGCGGGCTCGCGCGTTATGGGCGCAAGGAGGCGGCCGTGCGGCTGTTGCAGGCGCTGTTCGAAGCGGCCGTTACCTTCGATATGCGGTTGCCGGAGCTGTTTTGCGGTTTCCCGCGCCGGCGGGGCGAGCCGCCTACCGCGTATCCGGTGGCCTGCCTGCCGCAGGCCTGGGCTGCCGGGTCGCCGTTCATGATGCTCGAAGCGTGTTTGGGGGTGAGTATCGATGCTGCGCGGCACGAAGTGCGCGTCGAGCAGCCCATGCTGCCCGAAGGCATTGATTGGCTCGAAGTGGGAGATCTGCGTGTGGGTAGTGCGGCGGTGACGCTTACGTTTCGGCGTGTGGATGGCAAGGTCATTGCCTCGGCGGATCGCAGTGATGTGAAGGTGGTGGCGGTGTTGTGAGGTATTGCGCGCTCGGTGCGCGCTTTGGCCTTAACTTGTATTCGCGGCGGGCCGCAGGCGTTGCCCCTGTGCGGGGCGGCACCTACTTTTCTTTGCCGCGGCAAAGAAAAGTAGGCAAAAGAAAGCCGCTCAAACCGCCAGTGTGACGCAGTTCACCACTGCCCTTTTAATCGGAGCGGCTCCGGGGCGTCTGTCACCACTCGTCGTCACCCGGAGTGACTAAGGACTCATCCATCCGGCGGCGCTGCGCGCGCCGTGGGGCATAACCAAAACCGGTGGGATATACACGTATTCACAGAACTCCACGTTTTCAAATGGAAGCACTCTCGCATATCAGTAGGACTCCAGCATATTCGCCAAGAACCATTCCTGCACAATCGCAAATTTGCTTGGCATAACTTAGCGTATTCGCAGGCAGCCCGCGTGGTTTTCCTTGCAGACCCTTCCGCCCGCGCGTAGCGCGTGGCGGGAAGGATGAGCCCCTTGTCACTCAGGCGGAGTGTGCGAGGCGACGGATGCTCCGGAGCCGCTCCGATTAAAAGGGCAGTGGGGGACGGCGTCACACTGGCGGTGTGAGCCGCTTTCTTTTGCCTACTTTTCTTTGCGGCTGCAAAGAAAAGTAGGTGCCGCCCCGCACAGGGGCAACGCCTGCGGCCCGCCGCGAAAACAAGTTAAGGCCAACGCCTTAAAAGAAGCGTGACATAAATCGCCGCGCGCCGCGCACTACGGCCGCCCGCCGTGGACCGGATTCCACCGCTCTATGCCGCAGTTGCATCGGCGCTGATGACTCGCCACCACGCCTCGCCAACTCCTCATCCAAATAGCAATTCAATTCGCCAAATTGAAAACATTTCATTTTCTTTACGATCTGCCCCAAAACGTCGATTAATGCATTTTCATGCGCGATCTTGGGGCGCGCAATGCACCGCATTTCTCCATGTGTTCTTTCGGCGCAACGCCGCCATCAATTTCAACGCAAATTTTATTTTCGCCGCCTTATGATGCGCTTGATCGTCATTTCACCCCACAAGGCGTGACGTTTCTGCCTGATAAGCCGCGGAAGCGGCAGGCATTGCGCTGTCCGCAATAATCAATTGCCAATAGCGCAATAGATAAAAATTGATGCGTTGACGAAGTGCTTCAATCGTCTGCATGGGTTTTTCGCACAAAGAGCATTCGATTCAATTCACTAGCGCCCACACTCGGAGCCATAAAACATGAAAAAATCGTTAATCGCCCTCGCAATCACCGGCGCCTTTGCCGTCTCGGCGCATGCGCAAAGCAGCGTGACGCTCTACGGCCTGATCGATACCGGCATCGTCTACACCAACAACCAGATGGGCCACAGCAACTGGCAGCTCAACACCAGCTCGACGCAGAATACGGTGTTCGGCCTCAAGGGCTCGGAAGACCTCGGCGCCGGACTCCATGCGGTCTTCAAGCTCGAACAGGGTTTCCTCGTCAACAACGGCGCGCAGGCGTTCTCGGGCGACATGTTCGGTTCGCAGGCGTGGGTCGGCCTGCAGAGCGACAAATACGGCACGCTCACGTTTGGTCGCCAGTTCGACGTGATGAACGACCTCGTCGGTCCGCTCACGGCGGAATCCAATACGTGGGGCGGCAATATCGCCGCGCATCCGTTCGAGAACGACAACCTCGCGGCTAACTCGGTCGTCATCAACAACTCGGTCAAGTACGCAAGCCCGACGTGGTACGGTCTCACGGCCGAGACCATGTACTCGTTCAGCAACAAGGCAGGCGACTTCGCGAACAACCGTTCCTATGGCTTCGCGCTTTCGTATGCGCAGGGCCCCGTCAACCTGGCTGCCGGCTACCTGCAGCTCAACGGCGCCGGCAACGGCAGCGGCGCGGTCACCACGGGCGACACGAGCGCGAACTTCATCGCGCAACGCCAGCGCGTCTGGTCGCTGGGCGGCAACTACACCTACGGTCCGGTCACGGCGGGCCTCGTGTGGAGCCACACGCAGATCGACAACGCGGCAGGTGTGTTCTCGTTCGGCACGGGCACGTATCTGGGCGCCAACGATTCCTCGGCGGGCTCGCTCTCCGGCTCGCTGCGTCTGGACAACTACGAAGCCAACGTGAAGTACGCGCTCACGCCGGCGTGGACGGTTTCGGGGGCCTATACGTACACGCATGGCGCGTATAACGGCTCGAACCCGGGCTGGAACACGGCGATGCTGCAGACGGACTACGCCATCAGCAAGCGCACCGACTTCTACCTCGAAGGCGTCTATCAGAACGTGCACGGCGCGCCGCAAGGCTCGGTGCTCTCGCACGCGATGATCAACACGCTCTCGCCGTCGTCGACGGACACGCAGGTGGCCGTGACCGTGGGCATGCGTCACGCGTTCTGATCGACGCGTTGGCGGGCAGTTTCAGGGCAGGGTGGCGAGCCGTTTCATGAAGTTGCGCTTCGCGCGATACGTCGCGCGAATCCGCTCCAGTTCGGCGGTAAATTCGACGCGCTCGCCCAGCTTGCCCCGCAACCTGCCGATGGCACGCACGACGTCAAAGGCCTCGTCGTATCGCGCGTTGGACGTGCCATTCTCAACTGCAACCGGCAGCAGCCGTTGATAGAGCGCGATGGCGTCACGCGGATGCGTCCCGGCGCGAACGGCCGCCATCTGCGGCCACAGCCGTATCGCGACCGGGCCACCAGAGAAGGTATCCCACGCAACGTCGTTTGCGTTTTCTGCGAGAAAGATCGTGACCAGTTCGGTGCGCGCATGCGGTTGCCACAAACTGTGCTCCGGTTTCGAGGCCGATTCATTCTCCGCGACCTGTGACCAAAGGTGCTTGAGTGCGCGCTCACGGGTTTTGCCCTGTCGTCCCGTTGCCAACGCAACCTTCATCAGCGCTGTCCATCCTTCTGCTGTCGGGTGCATTTCGAAACGGCGCCACGCGAGCGCGTCGGCTCGATCGAACTCGCCGCGCAGCAGATACGCATCGACACAGAAGCTGAGCAGGCGCGAGTCGAGATGCGTGCTGAATTCCTCAATGCCACGCTCCGCCCACGCAAGTCCTTCGTCCGGGCGTCCGTGTTCGACGCAGAGCTCCGCCAACAGCAAAAAACGGTGCGGACTCGAAAGATTTTTCGCGTGAATCTGGATAAGCGCGTCAACATCGTCGTCATGTTCGGCGAGCGTTTTCATCGCGTTCTCGACCTTCATGCGCCGCGC
This sequence comes from Paraburkholderia pallida, assembly GCF_004524855.1. Classification (NCBI taxonomy): domain Bacteria; kingdom Pseudomonadati; phylum Pseudomonadota; class Betaproteobacteria; order Burkholderiales; family Burkholderiaceae; genus Paraburkholderia; species Paraburkholderia pallida. The sequence goes on from NZ_CP038149.1 coordinate 639,085, forward strand.
ATCGAATGAATACTCAGATTCCTTGCTTTGGGCAAGTTCAGGAAACTGCGCCCAGGCTTCGCCGACCATCAGGCGATACTGTTCCAGCCCGCGCTCGCCAAGCGGTTCCGCATACGCCGGCAACACGTCGTAGAACAGGCCCCATTGGCTTTCCATTTGTAGCCGGAATAATCGCTGCGCAAGCTTTACCGGGTCGGGCCCGGTCTCCAGGCATGCTTCGAGGTGGACCGCCGCAAGCTCAAGGATGGCGGGCATGACCTCGCCGCCGGAGTCGTCGATATGCCCGAGACTGCTTTGTGCGGTGGTAATCGCCAGCTCCGACAACTCGACCACCTGCGCCGCATGGGCGCCCGCGAGCCAACGACGCAACGTGTCTTGCAGCGACATCAGGCCGTCGGCGTAGGCGCCGGCCTCGTGCCAGTGCAGCGCTCGGGAAATCTGCGTTGCCTGCTTCACGATTGCTTTCATCCCGGCCAGGTCAGTCGCCCCTTCGGAGCGTGCGGCGAGCAGTAGCCTGTCGCGCAGGGTGCGATCGTGCTCGACGGCTTCCAGCAATAGACCCTGAAGTGCGTCGTGGCTCAGCGTGGCCACGTATTCGCGAATCACCTCCGCTTTGGTTTTTCGCTTTTTGCGCGGCTTTGCCTGATCGGCCTCTTCAACGTGAAAGACCTCTTCGCCCGAGTTTTCGAGCCACGAGAGGGCCACGGCAACGGCGTGCTTGCAGAAGGCCCCGCGCTCGCCCACCGGACAGTTACAGCCGTAAGCGAGCGCGCCATTGTCGCCAACGGCGAGTTGAACCCGATAACGGTGAGTGCCGCTTACGCTAGCGTGAACCGCATCCTCGCGGACATCGAGGCGGGACACGGCGCCATCATGGAAATAGGCCTTGCCGCGCGCAAACGTCCTTGTGTCGGTCAAGGACTCGACTTCGGCTAGCGTAAGGATTTCAGCGAGTTTTGCAGATTCGTACATCGGGTGGGTCGTATCACTGAAGCCATGCGGGATGGGGGGCGCACATCGGCGATCATACCTGCGCAACGGCTCGCCAAACAACCGTTAGCCCTTCGCCGGAAGGGCGGTAATCTCGCGGAGCGTCGTAACAAGGTTGCTCCAGGACGAAGACCACCGCGTCTCGCGAATTCGGCGACCCACTGCGTCGGTGATTCGCAATACGCCGGTGTCAGGAAAGAACGTGAGTGTAACGGCAATGCCGTCAATGACACAGGTTTCGGTAAACGCTTTCGTTGCCAGCACGTTGGCCTCCGTTGGATGGGCGGCGAGGGAGAATCGGGCAGGCGTTGTCGTGCAAAGACTGTGCCGATGGGCGCCCACTCCTCCGGGTGCCCATGTGTGCCTGGCTTGCGGCGCAATCGGCATCCAGCGTGTCGCGGGCCACGAGCGGCGCGATGTTGGGTCCAGACGAACACTTCGCCGCATCGACTCCGCTAAAGGCCAACACCCACGCGTCAACGCGCGGGGCAGACAGTGCGGACATTCGGGGTATGATCGACTCCTTGTCGAACGGCCTGTTCATCCATGCACTTCTTCTTTCGTTCCTCCGGCCATCTGTTCGGAAATGCTCCGCACCGGGCCGCATCCCGACGTGCGTCTACCTGGGCGCTCGCCGCGGCGCTGGCAGCTTCAGGCATTGTGAGCGGCTGCGCGAGCGGCCCGGCCGCCGCACCGGAAAGTGCGACACAACCGGCCGGCCGCCCCACCTTCGTCGATCGTGTTTCGCTCTTCCCCCTCGACAACTACGACCAGAACGTCGATCACTGGCTCGATCCATCAAGCCCCGGCTACGACACCCCGTTCCTCTCGCCCGACGAGCAGCGCGCCCAGTTCAACGCGCTCTTTGCGCGCTACTTCGGCGCTGGCCCGAACGATCCTTCGCCCTGGAATCCCGCTTACATCCGGAACCGCGTGTACAGCGAAAAGGGCAGTGACATAGCGGCGCTGCAGATGCGCCGTCTCGACGAGTTCGACAACACGAACAAGGAGCCGCGCCGCATCGGCTACGGCATGAACTTCCGTCCGCATACGAAGGCGTGGATCGACGCGATTGCACAGAACGTCGATCTGTCGCAGTTTGACCGCGCAGCGACATACGATCCGGCCAGGCGCGCCATTGCGACGGACGCGTTGCTCGTGCGCGAGCTGCCGACGCTCGACCCGTCGTTCTACAGCCGTCACTTCGCGGGCGAGGGTTACCCCTTCGACAACCTGCAGGTGAGCGCCGTGCGTCCCGGCACGCCGCTCTATGTGCTTGGCACGAGCGCGGATGGCGGCTGGTCCTACGTGCAGACTCCGGACGTGCAGGGTTGGGTGCGAAGCGGGGGACTCGCCCTCGCCGACGATGCATTCGTCGCGCGCTGGCGCGTCATGGCGGGACAGTCGCTCGGCGCCGTGATCGAGGCGTCCGCGGCCCTGCGCGACACGCGTGGCGTTTTTCGATTCGCTGCGCCTGCGGGCACGCTATTGCCGCTGCAAGGGCCGCCGTCGGCCGGCACGCGTGTCGTCGCCGTGCCGGTGCGCGACATCGACGGCCACGCCGCCGTGCGCATGGCCGCGCTCGCGGATACCGCGATTGTGTCCGCGCCGCTCGCCGCAACGCCGCGCCATCTCGCCAGGCTCATGAAGGCGCTGATCGGGCGTCCGTACGGCTGGGGCAACACGAACTTCGACAACGACTGCTCGGCGGAACTGCAGAGCATCTTTGCCGTACTCGGCGTATGGCTGCCACGCCATTCGTCGGCGCAGATGTTCGCCGGCGACATGACGGACCTTTCGTCGCTGACACCCGCGGCGCGGCTCGACTACCTCGCGCAGCACGGTAAGCCGATGCGCACGCTGATCTACATCGGCGGCCACGTCATGCTCTATCTCGGCAACACGGTGCGTGATGGCCGTACGGTTCCGCTCGTCTACCAGGATGTCTGGGGACTGAAACCGGCCGACAACAGCCGCCGCGCCGTGATCGGGGGCTCGGTGATCTTGCCGTTGCTGCCAGGCTATCCGGAAGACCCCAGCCTCGAATCGCTCGCGGCCACGCCGACGTTCCAGATCAGCATCCTCGGGATGCCGGCGGGGGGCGACGTGCCGCATCCGAGCGAGGAAAATCCGGCCGGGTGAGGGGCCGGTATTCCGTGCTGGACCGAAGTGCTATGCGATTCGCGCGCGCGAGTCCGTCTGCGCTCAGTGGCGCGACGGGCGCTCACCAAAACGTGGCACATCCGATTTCGGCTCGACTTCCGGCGGCTCACCAGGCTGACGCTGCGCGGAAGCTTCACGATCGAGGCGATGGCTATCCATCGTGGTGCGACGCTCCTTGACGAGCGCTCGGCGTAGCTTCGACTTAAACATGGGCTTGCTCCTTGTGATGTACGGGCGGCGAACTGGGCACCTTGCTTGACCATCGCGAGATGGCGACGGGCCTCCGTGGAGGCTTCGGTGCAGTAGCATTCGAGACCGTATGCCGGTCAGAAGCTCAAGGGTAACAGACCGACGGATCGGATTTGCACCACAACCGTTGAAACAGCGGCTGGGTGTGCGCCGGAGCGCTACGGCTCAAGAGCCGAACTGGCAGACTGGGATAGGCAGTCCTTGCGCAAGCTGTGCGACGAGGTCCCACGTCGTGGCGGGGTCGGGCTTCGTGAACGAGAAGTCGTAGAAGTTCTGGCTGACGATAGGCGCGTTCGGCGGATCTGCCGGCCATCCGGAGAAATAAAACGACTGCGGCAGCCGATACAGTGCTGGTTCGGCACCGTTGCTCCTGTCTTCGGTCCAGTCGCTGTGGAAGGCATAGCCGAACAGCACCGCGCCGTCTTTCGTGCGGTCCGGACTGGCGCCGACCTGGATCGGCGGACGATTCCCATCGGGGCTCGTCCAGAACGAATATCCCTGCACGCGTCCGCCGAGCCGCTCGCTGTCTCCCTTGCTGTAGGGCAGATGCTTGATGAAGTCGCGCATGGGCGGATGGTTCAGCGCCGAGAACAGGCATACGGGAACCATGGTGGCCGGGCGGTTTTCCTCGAAGGTGAGGAAGTACGCGTTGTCGCCGAGAGAGATGTACGCGCAACTATAGTGGTTCGAGCCAGGAAAGATCGGCAGCGCGCGGTCCTCGTAATACTCCATCATCGCGCCGCGTTCGCCGTTTGGCCCGACCCACGTGCTGTCGTAATAGCTGGCGCCACTGGATACTTCGTAATCCACGCCTTCCTTCAACGGATGTGGCGGGACACCATCATACGGCGGGGGATACTCGGTGTACCGGTTGTACACGCGATACATCTTCCATTTCGCGGACCAGTAGAGCGGCAAGATCGGATCGGAAGGCTCGCCGGGCGCGCGTCCATACAGGCAGTCCGGTGCGGCGCACGGACTATATTGCGGTGGATTGTGAACTCCGTAGGTAGGATAAACAGGAGCACTGGGAGTCTGCGTTGCAGACGACGTTTTATCTACCTTTACCGCAGCGTCATTTGAGAGTTTTTGCATAATGAATAGTAATCCGATTTATACACTCTGGTAAGGATGACGTTTTTTACTTTTTGGAGGATTTCTACACGAGCATTTGGTCAAGTCAAGTTAATGTTTTGCGACGTATCAGAGTTGCATCCAAATTGGGCGGGCTACGGGTTTTCCTGATGCTGCCGATCTTGCGGGTAAAGATAACGATGCTCGAGGTAGACACGAAGCCTGCGCGTGTCAACTTGACTGCGTCCGCGTAAAACCTCCTTGTTTTGATAGGTAGATCGGTCCCCGGGGCGGGTAGTATCCTCTGCGCTCATCGACGAACCTGGCGTGAAGGTCGCGGCGGTTTGAATGTTCGTGAGGCTCCGCGAACCGGCCGCGCGCACGGGTGATCTTCACGCAAAATATAAAGGATTACTAACGTAATGCGTCGATGACCGGATTGAAAAGACCGGCGCCACGGTGGTGGGCGCAGTAGCGAGGCGTTAGCCGGATCAAAACAAGAACCGAGTTGTTCTCACGATCCAGGAAGCGGGCATGACCAACCCATTCCATTCGCCGTTGACCGCGTGCGTCGCCGGGTGGCTGCACAGGCGGCTGTCGCCCGATGCGCTCGACTTCTTTCATGCCGCGTCGGCGGAAATCAGCGGCGGCGCTTCGGCCCGGCGGCGCGCACAATTGTTCGCACTCGCCAGCCGTCACGCCCGCTCGAGCGCGGCGCTCGCGCTCGACGCCGGCGAACTGCGCGCGCTGCACGCCGCCGGCTGCGTCTGCTTCCCCACCCGCTGGAGCGAGCTCGACGCCTTGCGCATCGCCTTGCTGCTGGCCTCGCCGGATCTCCTCGACGCTTCATTTGCCCTTGCCTACGAACATGCCTTCTGCTTCGCCGATCACGGCGAGGCTTGCGCACTCTATCGCGCGCTGCCCTTGCTGCCCGACGGCGGACGCTTCGTCGCACGCGCGGGCGAAGGGTGCCGCAGCAATATGCGCACGGTGTTCGAAGCTGTGGCCTGCGATTCGCCGTATCCGGCCACGCATTTCGACGACGTGAGCTGGCGGCAGCTAGTCATCAAGGCGGTGTTCATCGACGTGCCGCTGTGGCGCATCGTCGGGCTCGACGCGCGGCTGTCCGCCGATCTTGCGCGCATGGCCCTCGATCTCGTCGACGAACGCCGCAGCGCCGGACGCAGCGTGCCGCCCCAAATCTGGCTGTGTCTCGGCCCGCATGCTGGCGAGCGCGGGCTGGAGGCGCTGCACGAGGAAGCCTTGCTTGGCAGCGTCGAAGGCCAGCGCGGCGCGCTGCTCGGACTCGGCCGGGCGGGCGCGTTGAGCGACAACGCGAACTGGCTGGCCGGCCTGTTCGAGAAGCATGCGCACTTCCTGAGCGAGGCGCGCGCTCGCGGCTTCACGCAAGACGCACTGCAACTTCTCCACTGACCACGAGGACGCCGCCGTGAGATTTTTCGATCCACACATCCACATGAGCTCGCGCACCACTGACGACATCGAGGCGATGGCGGCCGCCGGCATCCGCGCCGTGATCGAGCCCGCGTTCTGGCTCGGACAACCGCGCACCAACGTCGGCAGCTTCATCGATTATTTTTCGGCCCTGGTGGGGTGGGAGCGGTTTCGCTGCGCGCAATTCGGCATCGCGCATTACTGCGCGATCGGCCTGAATTCAAAGGAGGCCAACAACGAGGCGCTCGCGCGCGACGTGCTCGAATTGATTCCTCAATTCGCCTTCAAGGAAGGCGTCGTGGCGATCGGCGAAATCGGTTACGACGAAATTACGCCTGCGGAGGATTACGCCTATCAGGCGCAGCTCGATTTCGCGCACCAGAACGACATGGTCGTGATGGTGCACACGCCGCATCGCGACAAGAAGTTCGGCACGCGGCGCTCGATCGACGTGGCGCGCGAGCACGGCGTGCCCATGACGAGACTCGTGGTCGATCACAACAACGAGGAGACCGTGCGCGACGTGCTCGACGCGGGCGCGTGGGCGGCCTTCACGATCTATCCAAACACCAAGATGGGATCCGAACGGATGGTCGAAATCGTGCGCCAGTATGGCCCGGAGCGGATCATCGTCGACAGTTCCGCCGATTGGGGCGTGAGCGATCCGTTGTCGGTGCCGAAGACCGCGCGCCTCATGCTGGAGCGAGGCATTCCGGCGGCGGCGGTCGAAGCGGTCACGTGGGGCAATGCGCTGCTGGCCTATGGCCAGTCGCGGCAGATCGATACGGCCGAACTGGATCGCACGCCGTCGCTCGATCAGCGTCAGCTGTTCTCCGATAACTCGGTGTTGCGCGGGCAAGTGCCGCGTGTGGACGAACCGGTGCCGAACTGAACGACGCTTGCGCCGACCGCCGCGACCTCCTCATCAGCCCACGGAGCGTTCATGCTCGAACATCGCATCGACCAGATCTTCGACGTTCGTTACAGTTATCCGGTGTGCTTCACGCGCGACGCGTTCGCGCCCGCCAATAGCGTGCTCGCCGATCTGCTGCGGCCTCGTGAGCGCGGGCGTGGCCCGGCGCGCGTGTTGTCCGCGATCGACGCGGCCATCGTCGCGGCGTGTCCCGAGTATCCACAGGCAATCGAGCGCTACGCGCAGACCCACGCCGACGCGCTCGAGCTCGCGCGTCCCGCATGGATTGTCCGCGGCGGCGAAGCGGTCAAGCAGGAGCTCGACGAAGTCGGCGTGTTCTACGACTTCGCGCGCGAGCACGGTTTGTGCCGTCACAGCTATGTGGTCGCGATCGGCGGCGGCGCGCTGCTCGACGCGGTGGGCTTCGCGGCGGCCACCGCGCATCGCGGCGTGCGGCTGATTCGCCTGCCTTCGACGGTATTGGGCCAGAACGACGCCGGCGTGGGCGTGAAGAACGCCGTCAACTGGCACGGCCGCAAGAACTTCGTGGGCACCTTCGCGCCGCCGTTCGCGGTCGTGAACGATTTCGCCCTGCTGGACAGCGTGCCCGTCGCCGACCGCCGCGCGGGCATCGCGGAAGCTGTCAAGGTCGCGTTGATTCGCGACGCGGAATTCTTCGGCGCCTTGCACGCGGACCGGCGTGCGCTTGCCGCGCTCGCGCCGCATGCGATGGAGCCGATGATCGTGCGCTGCGCGCAACTGCATCTCGCGCAGATCCGTCATTCCGGCGATCCGTTCGAGCGCGGCAGCGCGCGTCCGCTCGACTTCGGGCACTGGTCCGCGCACAAGCTGGAGGAGTTGTCACACCATCGCTTGCGGCACGGTGAGGCGGTGGCGATCGGCATCGCGCTCGACGTGGTCTATTCGCAGCGTATCGGCTTGCTGACGCGGGCCCAGGCCGATCTCGTGCTCGACACGCTGCGCGATATCGGCTTCGTGCTCGATGACGCGGCGCTCGACATGCTCGACGTCGCGGGCGCGCTCAACGATTTTCGCGAGCACCTGGGCGGCGAATTGTGCATCACGCTGCTCGAAAGCATCGGCCGCGGCGTCGAGGTCAATCGCATCGACGTCGCGGTGATGCGCGGCTGCGTGGATGCGCTGCGCTGCGCGCACCGTGAGCACGTGGCTGCTGAATTTGAGGCCGGAACCCACGCCGAGATTCAGGTAGAGACCCACGCCGAGGTCGAGCGATGAGCCGCGCGTATCCGCTCACCTATTGCACGAACATCCATCCCGGCGACGGCTGGGCCGACGTGATGCTCAATCTCGAGGATCACGTGCCCGCGGCGCGGCGCGCTTGCTCGCCCGACGCGCCGTTTCCGCTCGGCTTGCGACTGTCCGCGCGTGCCGCCGACGAACTCGACGACGCCGCGATCGACGCATTCTCGCGCTGGTGCGACGAGCACGAATGCTACGTGTTGATGGTCAACGGCTTTCCGTACGGCGTCTTCCACGGCGCGGCCGTGAAGGAGCGTGCCTATCTGCCCGATTGGCGCGATGCGCGCCGGGTCGCCTACACGAAGCGGCTCGCCGACATCCTGGCGCGCTGGTCGCCGCGTGAGGCGCTCACGTCGATCTCGACCGTGCCGGTCGCGTTCCGCGAAGGCTTCGACGCCGCCGACTGGCCGACGGTCCGCGCCCATCTTGTCGACGTGCTCGCGCATTTCGCGCGCGTGCGCGATCGCGGCGGCCCGTGGATTCGTCTCGCGATCGAGCCCGAGCCGCACTGCGTGATCGAACGCACCGCCGAGGCGCTCGCGTTCTTCGAGCGCATGCGTTTTCCGGCGTCGCTCACCGAGCATATCGGGCTGTGCTTCGATTGTTGCCATCAGGCTGTCGAATTCGAATCGCCCGCGCAGAGCCTCGCGCAGATCGCCGGGGCCGGCATCGCGATCGCGCGCGTGCAGGTGTCGTCGGCGTTGCGCGCAAGCGGCGCGGCTGTGGCGCAATTGCTGGCGTTCGACGAACCCACGTATCTGCATCAGGCCGTGCTGCAACGGCGCGACGGCGAGCTGCTGCGCTTCGCGGATCTGCCGGGCCTCGCGCGCTGGCTCGAACGCGGCGAGACGCCCGAGGAGTGCCGCGTGCATTTTCATGTGCCGATCTTTCTCGAGCGTATCGGTGGCGTCGACACGACGCGATTCTTTCTCGAGGAGGCGCTGCCGCGCATTCCGGCCGGCACGCCGCTCGAAGTCGAAACCTATAGCTTCGGCGTGCTGCCCGCCGCGCTGCGGCTCGACTCGCTGGGCGCGTCGATCGCGCGCGAACTCGACTGGGTCAAGGGGACGCTCGATGCAGCGCACAGCCGTCATTAACGTCGTCGGACTCACACGCAATCTGCTCGACGCGCGGATGCCGAGACTCTCGGCATTCGGCCGCGAGGTGGCCGTGGTCGACGCGACGCTGCCCGCGCTGACCTGTTCCGCGCAGACCACCTATCTGACCGGCGTGCTGCCGACCGAACACGGCATCGTCGGCAACGGCTGGTATTTCCGCGAGCTGGATCAGGTGCTCCTGTGGCGGCAGAGCAACCGGCTCGTGCAGTCGCCGCGCATCTGGCACATGGCGCGCGAGCGCGACCCGTCGTTCACGTGCGCCAATACGTTCTGGTGGTACGCGATGGCGACCGAGGCCGATATCACGCTCACGCCGCGTCCTCTCTATTGCGCGGACGGTCTCAAGCTGCCTGACTTCTACACGCAACCGGCGGCGCTGCGCCCGTCGTTACGCGAACGGCTCGGGCAGTTTCCGCTGTTCGACTTCTGGGGGCCGCGCACGAGCATCCGGTCGAGCCAATGGATCGCCGACGCCGCGCTTGCCGTAGAAACGGACTATGCGCCGAGCCTCAATCTCATCTACCTGCCGCATCTCGACTATTGCTTGCAGCGCGTCGGCCCGAACGGCGACATCGACGCCGATCTGCGCGAGATCGACACGGTCTGCGGCACGCTGATCGACGCGCTCACGCAGCGTGGCGTGCGCGTCGTCGTGTTGTCGGAATACGGCATCGTGCCGGTCACGCGCCCGGTCCATATCAATCGCGCGTTGCGCGAAGCAGGGCTCGTCGCGATCAAACACGATCTCGGCCGCGAGACGCTCGATACCGGCGCGTCGCGCGCGTTCGCGGTCGCCGACCATCAGATCGCGCACGTCTATGTGCGCGAGCATCGCGATCTCGCCGCGGTACGGGCGCTGTGCGAGCGTCTGCCGGGCGTGGGCGAAGTCCTCGACGAAAGCGGCAAGCGCCATCACGGCGTCGCGCACGCACGCGCGGGCGAGCTCGTGTTGCTTGCGGAACCGGACAGCTGGTTCACGTACTACTTCTGGCTCGACGACGAAGTCGCGCCCGATTACGCGCGCACTGTCGATATCCACAACAAGCCCGGCTACGATCCGGCGGAGCTGTTCGTCGACCCGGCGCTGCGCTTTCCGGCGTTGAAGATTGGCACGAGGCTGCTGCGCAAGGCGCTCGGCATGCGTTACACGATGGACGTGATCCCGCTCGATGCGTCGCTCGTGCGCGGCTCGCACGGCATCCGTCCTCATGCCGACGGCGACGCGCCCATCGTGATGAGTTCCGAACCCGGCCGCGTGACGCGCGAGCGTATTGCCGCGACCGAGGTCTGTGCGCTGCTGCTCGATCACCTTTTCATGCCTTGAAGCCATCATGAGCACTCTTTCGTCGATCGGGCGCGTTGGCCCGCTGCTCGCGCTGTGCCGCGTGAGCAATCTGCCTACCGTGTGGAGCAACGTGCTGACCGCCGCAGTGCTCGCGGGCGCCGCGTCGCCCGCGTCGGGCGCGGCCGTCGTGCTGCTCGCGCTCGCGTTGTCGGCATTCTATTGCGGTGGCATGGCGCTCAACGATCTCTGCGATCTCGGCTACGACAGCGTGCATCAGCGCTACCGGCCGATCCCGGCGGGCCGCATTACGCTCGCGCGCGCGCAGACGGCCACCGTCGCGCTGTTCGCTCTCGCGCTCGGCTGCCTGTTGCTCGCGCCGCATCGCGAAGGGCTCGCGGGCGGCGCGGCGCTGTTCGCCGTGATTGCGTTCTACGACCGGTTCCATAAGCGTTTTGCGTCGACGGTGTTCGCGATGGCGGCCGCGCGCGTGCTCGTCTACGTCGTCACCGCGCTGGCGCTCGAGGGCGCGGTGGCGGGGCCGGTCTGGTTCGCGGGCGCTGTGCAGGGCGTCTGGGTGCTGTTGCTCACGTTCGTCGCGCGACGCGAAAATCGCGCGCCCGGCGGTCGCTACGCATGGCCCGTGATTCCGTGGATGCTCGCTGCAATCGCGCTCTGCGACGGCATCGTGCTCACGGCGTTCACCGCGCAGCCCGCGTGGTTGCTCGCCGGTGTCGGCGGCGCGCTGCTCACGCGCGTCGCGCAACGTTACGTGCGCGGCGATTGAGTCGCACTACGAAATAATTGCGCCGCACGCTTCTCCACATCTTCTTGAAGGCACGCCATGATACTGCCCACCGCGCAGCGCCTCAGTCTCACGTCGACATGGTTTATCCGTCCCGGTTGCGAAGCGGCCGCCGACGCGGCGCTGCACGCGCTCGCGGCTGCGGTCGAGCGCGAGGAACCCGACACGCTTGTCTATCTTGTGCATCGCCCGCATGCCGTCGGGACGACGCTCCAGTCGTTGCCGCCCGTCGACGCGCGTTCGGTGCTGTTCTTCGAAATCTATCGCGACGCCGAAGCGTTCCAGCGTCATGTCAGCGGTCCGGTGTTCACGTCGTTCGTGCGCGAGCACGGCGAATTGTTCGTGCAGTCGAACGGCGCGCCGTTCACCTTCGTCGAGTTCATGGTGACGCTCGCGGGCTTCGTGCGTCCCGGCGAGGCGGGTGCGTCGCCGTCCCCGGCGTCCTCGCAGGCGGCCACGGCGAACCGGCATCCCGGCGTGATGTTCGAGGTGATCGCGCGCGATCAGGCCGCGCTCACGCGCTTCTATACCGAGGTGTTCGGCTGGCAGTACGCGCTCGGCGCATCGGGGTTCGCCTATGTGCCGTTCGCGTTGCAGACGACGCCGCTGCTCGGCGGCATCGGCCAGACCGAGCCGGATACGCCGGGCTACGCGCCTGGCACGCACTTCTATTTGCGCGTCGACGACCTCGATGCTGCGATCGAGCGCGCCGTGCGCGCTGGCGGCAAGCGCCTCGTCGATCCGACCGTCGTCGACGGCTACACGTTTGCGATGGTCACGGACCCCGAAGGCAACGCGATTGGACTGATCAAGCCGTTCTGAACCCGCCGTGGCGGCGGAACCGCAACTACGAGGAAGATCGATGAGCTATCTGAACCCCCTCCGCCTGCATTTCGCGGGCCAGTTTCAGGCCAATGTGTCCACGGTCAATAACGACCCCGGGCACTTCGACAACGCGGCATTTCTGCCGAGCTATCAGTTGCCGCAAAAGGGCACGGACCTCAACGGCTGGTTCAATCCGACCGGCGACGCCGCGTGGCGGTTGCTGAACTGCCGGATCACGTCGGCGTCGACGCAGGCCGGGCCGGTTGGCGCGAACGACCCCGTGCTCGACTATCTGATCGCCGATTCCGGCTCGCGCGTCTGCGCGAAACTCGTCGATCTCGACCCCGAGCAGCAACTCGTTTCGCAGATCTGGGGCTTGCAGGTGCGTATCGTCGACGCGCAAGGCAATGCGCTGCTGTGCGGCGACTTCGAGCCCGCCGCGTTCATGGACATCTGGAATCGCGCGACGGCATCGGGCACGCACGGCGACGCCGTCGGCGGTGCGATGTATCAATCGGTGCTCGTCAATCTGCAATGGGGCGACGTGGACGGCTCGCCGTTTCTGCGCGCGTTGCGCGCCAGCGGCGAGCGCCTGTCGATCAAGTTCAACGTCGACGGCATCAATCTCGACTTTCGCTCGCCGCAATTCATGTGTGGGCGCATCGTGGGCACCATCGGCCCGTCGGCGCCCGACGAGCCGAAACATTTCGTGCCCGGCCGCCAGTTCATGACGAACGGCAAGCCCGGCAACAACTTTTTCATTCCCGTGGGCGGCATCAATTTCTTCGCGGCGCAGGTGGATCGCGCGTCGAGCGCGATTCTGCTCGACCTCGGCAATGCGCTGAGCACGGGCACGCCTGGCGGTGCGCTCAACGATCTGGGCGATCTCGTGCTGAGCGCGGCGTCGGCGCACGGACAGGTCGCGCTCGGCACCGTCGCGGCGCACGGCGCCCACGGTTACGTGAGCGATCCGTCGTGGTACGCGCGCACCGCGGGCGTCGTGGCGCTGCCGCTGACGGCCGCGCAGCTCGCGGCGCTGGAGCACGCCCCGCTCACGCTCAGCGGCGGCGCGGAAATCACGATCAGCGAGTGGGCGAGCGGTGCGTTCGTGCGCGCCGACAACTACGTGTTTCGCAGCAGCCCGCATGAACGCATCGAGGTGCCGTTCTATGCGACGCAATGGGGCAGGCCGCTGGCGGGCGCGGCGCTGCGCATCGTCGCCGACGATTCGCAATTGCAGCCGAGCAATTCGATCGACCCGAACGACGTGCCGCCAGTGGCGACGCCGCTCGCGGCGCTGCAATTCGTCGACGGCCACACGGTGACGCCGTTCTCCACGACGTTCGCGGGCACGCTCACGACCGACGCCAACGGCCGCGCGCTGCTCACGCTCGGCACGAGCGACCCCGGCACGCCGCGCTACTTCAATCAAGGCGAGGACTTTGGCATCGACGGCCAGGTCTACGGGATTCGCGCGAGCCTCGCCGATACGGCGGCATATTCGGGACCGGTCAATCAATGGAATTTCGTGAGCATTCTGCTGTGGAGCCGCTTCGTTGCGTCGACGCCCATCACCTGGGACAGCATGCATCCGATCTTCCAGCAGTACGCGAACCTGTATCCGGTCATGGCGCGTTTTCTCGATCTCGCCGATTACGACCAGGTCGTCGCCCATGCGGGGCTGCTCAAGCTCGCGTTCGGTCTCGATCCCGCCGATCCGAACGCGATGCCGGTCACGCGCGATCTGTCGCCGGCCAAGCGCGACGCGATTCTCGCCTTTCTCGACGCGCCGCTGCCCGGCACGGCAGCGCCCGCGCGCAAGCTGCGCGCGGTCACACTCACCGCCGATGAATTGGCGGCGAGCGCCGCGGCGCGCGCGGAAGAAACCCGCGGCGGCAAGAGCGCGGCGATCGCGCGGCGCGTGATCAGCCGTTGAGGATGCGCTAACGCGCCGAAGTGCCCAACCCACAATCCGGAGAAAGCAAATGATTCATCTCAAACGCGCCGTGCTGCGCGGACTGACGGCGCCGGCCGTGACGCGCCAGTCGGTGTGCGTGGCCTTGCAGCAGGCGATCGAGCTCGAGCACTCGACGATTCCGCTCTATCTGTACGCGCTATATTCGCTCGATCCCGCGAAGAACGGCGCGATCGCCGGGATTCTCAGCTCGGTCGTGATCGAGGAAATGCTGCACATGACGCTGGCCTCGAACGTCATGAACGCGCTGGGCGGTTCGCCTGTGATTAACGAGCCGGGCTTCATTCCGACCTATCCGGGGCCGCTGCCCGGCGGGGTCGAGGCCGAGCTGACTGTCAATCTCGCGCCGTTTTCGAGCGAACAACTGCAGGCGTTCATCACGATCGAGCAGCCCGAGGACCCGCTGGATTTTCCGTCGGCGGCCCTGTTGGCGGCCGATGCCACCGCGCCCATTACGATCGGCCAGTTCTATGCGGCGATCCTTGCGGCGATCGAGCAGCTCGGCGATGGCGCGTTCGCGAAGCCGCCGCGCAATCAGGTCGGCCCGGAGCTGATGCGCGAGTCGGTCGTGGTGTACGACGTCATGACGGCGCGCCGGGCGATCGAGACCATCGTGGAGCAGGGCGAGGGCACGCATACGTCGCCGGAAGCGGTCGTGGGCGGCGGCTACGCGCACTACTATCGCTTCATGGAGATCGCGAAGGGGCATCGGCTCGTGAAGACACCCGGCATCGAACCCGGCTATGCGTATACGGGCGAAGCGGTGCCGTTCGATCCTCAGGGCGTCTATCCGGTGCCGACCAATCCCACGCTCGCCTCGTATCCGCCGAACTCGGCCCAGCGGCTCGCGTGCAATAACTTCAACTACGCCTATACGAGTTTGCTGCTGGTGTTGCACCAGCTGTTCAACGGCGCGGCGACGAGCGCGCAATTCAATACCGCGATCGGCCTGATGATGTCATTGAAAGGTCAGGCAAAAGCGATGATGGCCGGTATTCCCAACCCGAAATTGCACGTGGGGCCGAGCTTCGAATATCAACCGATCGATCCGGGTAACGCCGCTTAAGGGATGGGTAGCTTCTCTCTGAAAAAAGCCGCCAGAAATTGCACAAAAGTGCGATAACTCCGTGAACAACGGCTAGGGCCCGCGCGGAATCTCCCACGCGCGGGCCGTTGTTCGCGCCACTGGCGTCGTAGCGTATCGTGGTGATTCGCAAACGAAATTTGGTCTGAGGGTAACGGATAACTTATTGATAACAAACAGATTGTAAAAAATGATGGGCGGGCGCTTTTTCAAATAAGACTGGTCTGGATCGTGACGCATCAACATTGCGCTTTGCAAACGAAAACGGTTCTGAACGTGCAATCAATTCTGTACCGGCAGCGCTGTGGTCGGGAAACTTGCTTCAATGCTGCGACCGCCGTTCCATTGACCTGATCGTCCTCAACGGCGCGCGCGCGCCTGGGTCCGCGCGCCCATGGGAGCATTGGCAAACATGAACTGCCTGGCTCGCCCAACATTGCAACGATGTGCGTCGGCGTGGCCGCGAGCGATTCGAGGCTGCGGTCGTCCGGATCGCCTTGGGGGCGGGTACTCGTGACGACGCGTGCGGATCGTACATCCGCACGGCATACGGCATTGCCGGGCAGCACCTGGCATCGCGATGCCTGAACGCATTGCTCAATGTGCTGCGGCTGCGGCGTCACTTCCAGCGGCCGACTTGCCCGGCTTGGTGATCCAGATCAACGGAATGATGATGAGCATCACGAGTGCAGAGCCGTAGAAAACGTCGTTCAACCCCATCATCGCGGCCTGACTCTGAACCACCTGATCGAACAGTGCGTACGAGGCCCCTTGACCGAGATGGAGCAGCGAATGATAGGCGTCCAGTTGCTGGTTGAACATCGGATTGGTCGCGCTCGATTGCTGCGTCAGGATCTCATGATGAAGAATCGTTCTGTTGTTCCAGATGACGTTCGCGATCGAGGTTCCGATTCCGCCAAAGAACATCCGTGCGAAGGTCGAGAGACCGGCCGCCGCGGGTACCTTCGCAGGCGGCTGGCCCGACAGGATGATGACCGTCAGCGGTGCGAAGAAAAGCGCCATCGGGATACCTTGCAGCAGCGTTGGCAGGATAATGTAGCCTTCGCTCAGGTCCGTGTAGAAGAACGAGCGCATGTAGTACACGATGGCGAAGCCCACGAATGCACAGGTGCCGATGATGCGGGCGTCCGAGCGCGGCAGGATCTTGCCCATGATCGGCGCGCCTATCACCGCGAAGATGCCCAGCGGCGCTGTAGCTAGCCCCGCGTCCACCGCCCTGTAGCCCAGGTACTCCTGCATCCACTGCGGAAGCAACACGAGCGTCCCGAAGAAGATCCCATATGCCACGGCGATCGAGATGGTCCCACCGAGGAAATTGCGCTGCTTGAACAACGTCAGGTCCACCACCGGATTCTTGTCCGTGAGCTCCCAGATGATAAAGAGCGCAAGCCCCACCGCTGCCGTGATCGCAAGCACGACAATGGTATTCGACGAGAACCAGTCCAGATCCTTGCCCTTGTCCAGCATCACCTGAAGCGACGCCACCCAGACAATCAGCAGCAGTAACCCGCCAATATCAACTGGCAGCTTCTTGCGCGGCGTGTCGCGGTGGCGGTAGAGCGCCCATACCCCCCCGCCGAAAGTAGCCCCACAGGAATATTGATGTAGAAGATCCACGACCAGCTGTAGCTGTCGGTCACCCAGCCGCCCAGCGCTGGCCCGACGATGGGGCCTGTGACGACGATCATCGAGAATAACGAAAGCGCCAGCGCCGACTTGCTTTTGGGCCATGAGCTGAGCAGCAGTGCTTGTGACATGGGAATCAGCGGGCCGGCCACCGCACCCTGAAATACCCGCGCCATCAGCAGGATGGGGAGCGTTGGCGCAACGCCGCACAACCACGAGGCAAAGGCGAACAGCAGAATCGACCCCACAAACAGGCGCACTTGCCCCAAGCGTTGAGTCAACCAGCCGGTCAACGGGATCGCTACCGAGTTCGCGGCGGCGAACACCGTGATCACCCACGTGCCCTCGTCGCCGGAAACGCCGAGGTTACCCGAGATGGTGGGAATGGCGACGTTGGCGATCGACGAGTCGAGCACGGTCATGAAGCCCGCGAGGCCCACGCACAGCGAGCCGAGAGTCAGGGCGGCTCCCGAGAGGGGCGGATATTCCTGATGACTGGTAGTCATGGCAATCCAGAGATGAGTGGCAGTCCTTAGCGCAGTGTGAATCGTCACGCCTGGTAATTCATCATCGTCGCCTTAGTCGTTTGCCTTGATGATGCCGGCAATGGCTGCATTGGCTTCGTCGCCATCGTGGACGAATACGCTGGTCTGGTACGTCGAAGTGGAGTCCGCACCGAGTTGCGGGCCGTTTGCGTCCTTGACATTGACGTCGGCGTTCATTGACAGGCCGACACGCAGCGGGTGCTTTTGCAGTTCTTCGACTGGAATCTCGATACGCACCGGCAGGCGCTGAACCACCTTGATCCAGTTACCGGTGGCGTTCTGCGCCGGCAGGAGCGCGAGTGCAGAGCCCGTGCCGGGCGTGAAGCCGACCACTTTGCCGTGATACACGGTCGACGAGCCATAGACGTCCGCCGTCAGCTCCACCGGCTGCCCCACGCGGATGTGCCGGAGCTGCCATTCCTTGAAGTTGGCGTCCACCCACACCTGATTGAGCGGAACCACCGACATGAGCGGCGTGCCCGGAGAAACGCGCTGCCCGACTTGCACCGTGCGCTGCGCGACGTAGCCGGTCACGGGCGCAGGCAAGGTGGTGCGCGAGTAGGCAAGCCAGGCATCGCGTACCCGTGCCGCGCTTGCCAGGACATCCGGATGCTGATCGACCGTCGTGTTCGCCGTGAGCGCGCGATTGGCGCCGAGCTTGTGAGTCGCGGCGTCGAGCGCGGCCTTCGCGTTGTTGACGGCGTCGCGGGCGTGCGAGATGTCCTCTTCCGAAACCGCACCCGTGACGCCGGTTGCGAGCCGGCGGCGCAGGTCGTCCTGTGCCTTGTTCAGGTCGGACTGCCGTTCCGCGATCTCCGCACGGTACTGGTCGTCGTCGGCATAGAGGCCATGCACGCGGCGCACCGTCTGGCCGAGGTCCGCTTCGGCCTGCTGCAGCGCAATTCGCGTATCGGCGGGGTCGAGCCGCACGACCGGCTCCCCCGTCTTGACGATCTGCGTGTTGTCGGCATTCACCGCTACAACGGTACCCGTCACCTGCGGTGTAATCTGAACGACGTTACCGTTCACATACGCGTCATCGGTGTCGACGTGATAGCGAAGAACGAGTGCGTAGTAGGCACCATAGGCGACCCCGGCAACGGCCAGCGCGGAAACGAGTGTGGCGAGGAGGAATTTCCGCTTTCCGTCCTGATTCTTTTGTTCGTTGTTCTCTTCGTTTTCGATTCCCACAGTGCCTTGAGTCTGGTTCATGGATGCTCTCCGACAAAGCTTGGCCTACTTCACCAGGCGGTCACGCACGACGGTTTAAAGATGGGAATCAGCGGTTGGGGTGCAGGACCGACAGCGTCGTATCGGGCGTGCCCGATGGGGTTGAGAGGTCTGCTTTCGTGGCGTCGAATCCGCCACCCAGAGCCTTGATCAGCGCAATCTGCTGATTGCGCCGATCCATTTGCAGATTCGCCACCGCCTGATCGGCGGCGAGCCGGTTATCGTCTGCATTCAGCACCTGGAGTTGCTCGTTCAAACCCGACCGGTAGCGCACGACCGCGAGTTGGTACGCTTTCGTCTGCGCGTTCAGCGCGGCTTGCGCATCCACAAGTTGCTTGTCCGTCGAGCGGATCAGCGTGACCTGCGTCGCAACGTCAGACAGTGCGCTGACCAGCGTCTGGTTGTAGTTTGCAACATCGTAGTCGAAGTCGGCATAGCGGCCCTGCAGTTGCGAGCGCAGCGCGCCGGCATCGAAGATCGGCAGGTGAATGGCCGGACCCGCCTGGATCTGCCGGCTGCCGGCCGTCAGGAAGTGCCCCCAGCCGAAGGCGTCCAGGCCCAGCGACGCCGAGAGGTTGATATCGGGAAAGAATTCGGCTTTTGCTTCCTTGACGCCGTGTGCCGCGGAATTGACTTGCCAATATGCGGCGACGAGGTCGGGGCGGCGCGAGATCAGATCCGCCGGCAGGTTATCGGGCAAGGAAACCGTCGTGCCTGAGCCGAGCATGGGGTCAGCAATAGCGAGTCCACGATCCGGGCCCGCACCGAGCAGGGCCGCAAGCTGGTAACGCACCGTCGTGATTTGCCCGTCGAGACTCGTTACGCTCGAACGGGTGGTCGAGGTATCCCCATTGGCCGTTTCGCGTTCCACATCCGTGTCCAGACCGGCATGGACGCGCCCTTCGGTAATATGCTCGATATCTTGCCGGTTCCTCAGTTCGTTCGCTGCGATATCGCGTAGCTCATACAGACGCGCGAGTTCGTTGTACGTACTGGCGACCGAGGTGGCGAGCGCAATGCGCACTTCCTCCATTTCAGCCTCCGCCACGTTCTCGTCGGAGATGGCCTCCTTCAACTTCTGGTGATTTTTTCCCCAGAAGTCGAGATCCCAGGAGGCGCCGACCAACAAGGTGTTCTCGCTTTCCCAGCTACCGCCAATCGGAGGTGGATAGATGGTGTTCTGCGAGTAGAGATTGCGCTGCCATGCATAGCTGCCGCTCACATTCGGGTAGAGCGCCGACTTCGCACTGCCGGCATAGGCGGCCGCCTTGTCGACACGAGCGCGTGCTTCATCGATGCTCGGATTGCCCTTCAGCGCTTCGTCAATCAGCTTCGGAAGTTGCGGATCACCGAACTGCTCAGACCAGTCCAGCGAAGGCCATTTCCCGCCTTCAGCCGGCAAGCTCTGCTGGGTTGCATATTTGGCCGGCGGCTCGATCTGCCGATCGCTCTTGATGCCCGCGTAGTTGACGCATCCCGCCAAGGTCAACGCGAGTACAGGCGCCAGCGGAGGCAGCCATGCGCCGGGATTCCTCGATATCCGATGAGTCGTTGTGTTGCACACTCGGTAGGCGGGCGAGAAATCGTCCATTATCGTGGATACCTCAACGAGCAGAAAGAGCCGCCGCCCGAATCGAAGGCGAAGTGATACCTTTAAGGCGCATGTTGGTAAGATTGAACCGGGCTTTGCGAATGCGCCGCATCGATTCGATGCAGCAGAGGGAAACGTCCGTGTTCCAGAATCGCTTGAACCCGGGTATCAAGTTCACTCGCGATTTCGCGTGAAATACCCTTCGTTATGTTCCAGTTTTCCACCGGCCGCTGGTTGGATGCCGAAAAGCAGCGCTAGTGTATATTGCCAAACCGAATATACCGACTGACGCATAGCGGCTCCCAGTCGAGATCGCAAACACGAACCGGTGAACATAGAGTCAGCATAGCGTGGTACTCGCCCGCGGACAATTACACGCAGGCATCGCGACCTTACCGACTGGTGGCGTGTGCCGCATACGATGGTATAAGCCATACGCTTCCCTCATTCGGTCACGCGTACGACTGGTCCGCTCCGAAACCTGCCCCATGCAAGCATCACGGCCTTGGCTGCCGCTGGCGTGACCATCGGGCAACGGCGGCTAGCGTCAGTGTTGCTGAAGTCAGCCCCGCGATTCATTCGAATGGCAGCTTCGCGATTGCCCGAAGGGCTGCAAGCGACGGATCTCTGCCATTCGATGACTGCCCGCTAAACAAGGTGTTCTGAATTCTGTGCGTGGTTAGCGAAATGGGCAGCAGTTTCCAACCCTATGGTCTAGAACATGTGGCGCATCCCGACGATCATTCCGAGCTGACTCTTGCCCACCACCCCAACGGGCATCGAGTTCTGGATACCCAGCGTGCCGAGCGAGTTGTTCTTCACATAGCCAACATCGGCGTAGAGCACGGTCTGCTTTGACAAAGAATAGTCGGAACCAATCCGGTAAAGCGTTCCACTCATCGAGCCGTTGGTTCGGTCGTCCAGACGAATGCAGACCGCCGAGAATTCCAGGGCTGGAGTGAGATGGTAGTCGACTTCACCGGTATAAAAGTTGATGCTCGTTCCCTTGGCGTCGTCCTTGAAATTGGCGAAGTCGAGCGCGAAGCGGAATTGCGCAAGCTTATAGTTCGCGCCGACCGTATAGGATTGCGCGACCTTTTCGTTTGTTACGCCAGTCGGATCGTTGCCGGAGAAGTATGCGCCACCGAGAAGCAGGTCGCCGACGCGCCATGTCAAGCCGGCGGACAGGACGCGCTTGGCCTCGAAATCGCCGGCGGTTCCGCCGAAGCTGTACATGGCCGACCCACGCAGGCCGTAGACTTCGGGTATCTGATATTCGACCGAGTTGTCGACCCAAGAGTATTGCCAGCCAGAGTAGCCGGTGAGGTTCTGGTAGAGCAGGTTGTTCAGCGAGCCGAAATTCGAATAGCCGGTGACATCCAGGTCGGCAAGCGTCTTGAGCAGTGGCGACTGGTTTTTCCCGAGGAGCAATCCGCCGAACTGCTGGCTTTTCAGGCCGACAGTTGCGCCGCGATCGAACAGGACGGTCGCGGCAGAGCTCGCCAGCCCGCCGTTGATGAGCGTTCCGTTGTTGACGCGAATGCCGCTCTCCAACTGGAACGTCGCTTGCAATCCTCCTCCGAGATCCTCGGCGCCGGTCAGGCCGAAGCGGCTCGTGTATTCCCCCCCTGAAACAACCTGCCACGAGCTGCCGCCGCTTCCGGAATGCGTCTTGTACAGAATACCGCTGTCGACGACGCCGTAGAGTGTCACCGAGGACTGGGCATGCGCGACGCCGATGCCAGACGAACCGATGCAAAACCCGAGCGCGAAAATTGAACTTCTTCTCATGAAAGTCTCCAGATTCAACCGTTTTTTAATATAGGTATGCTTAATATAGTTATGGAATCGTCAAATTCGTGCCATCTCGATAGCCCTATGGTCGGAGGGAGGACCTGTCCCGGAAAGCCAGCATTCCGGAGCAGCCGCACAGGAAAATGAAGACCGCGACGATCCAATGTGTAGAACGGTGTGGATCGGCGACGATCTGAAGACCGAATGCCTTGAACAGCGTCACGGGCATGCCCATGTTTTCGGAAAGCGCTCCGATCATTTCGATGGTCGCGACAAAGCCGGCGGCGATCAGGACACCGCTCGAGCAAAGCAGGAGGACATGCGCGGCCAACTTCCGGGCGCCATGCTTTGCGTAGTACGACCTCGCGTACTGCGCCACACTGTCCGGGGCATAGATGAGCCCTTTGCGCATGAACATGACGACGAGGACAAAGCAAGCACCGACGTAAAGCGGCCAGGCGTGGGTGAGCGACGCAAGAGACATCGACGCCACGGTGATGAGCGCCGCCCCGACCACAGGGCCAAAGAATGAAGCATAGCCGCCAATGAACGCGTGAAGCAGCCCTGCCGTGCTTTGCGACAGTGCGAGCGAATCCATCGTGACGACTTGAAAGCCGAGCGCATAGAGGGCGCCGGCGACACCAGCGAAGCCTGCGGACAGCGCCGAGGCCATGCCGCGGATGAGCGCGGGACTGAATCCGATGAACTCGACCCGCTCGGGATTGTCGCGGGTCGCGAGCATCATCTGCCCGAGCGGCGCGCGGGTCAGCGCGAACATCAGGAGCGTCGATAGCCATGTCCAGCCGGCGATCAGCAGATAGATGGCAACCGGCGAACCGAAATCGATGCCCCAGCCGTTCGACCTGGTGGGGTCCAGCGAGATGCCCTCGTCGCCGCCGGACCAGCCCGTCATGACGGTGGCGACGGAGAACGCCAGTTGGCCGATCGCGAGCGTAATCATCGCGTAGGTCAGCGTGCCGCTGCGCACCGTGAATAACGCGAAGAATGCGCCGGCTATGACGGAAACGGCCCAGCCCACGAGGGGCGTCAGGACAAGCGGAATGGAACTGCCAAAGTGGTTCAGGGCATGCGCAGTCGCATAGGCGCCGAGGCCGAAGTAGAGCGCATGTCCGAACGATAGCAGGCCGGTTCCACCGAGCAGCATGTTATAGGCGACGGCGAAAGTCACGGCGATGCATATCTGAGTCAGAAGCGATACGTCAAAGGGTGACGAGAAGAGCAGCGGCAGCGCGGCAAGCACCGCAAGCGCGGTGATCCACCCGGCGGCTTGCACGGACAGGCGCCGCTCGGCGGGCAAATAGTCCGCATGACCGGCGTTGACGACCGTGCTCGCGGGTGACGGTTCGGGGAGGGGGTAAAGGAGCGAGTTTCGTTGCCGTTTCATTGTTGACATGATCCCGATGGTTCAATGACGGGAGCCCATCAAGCCGCGCGGACGGAGGCCGAGCACCAGCACGACGATGGCAAAGGGAACCAGCGGCGCAAAGCGGCTGATCGGCTGGTCCAGTGCGGCCGTGGCGGCGCTCGACCACGTGAACAGCGCGTGCACGGGCCCGAGAAGGCGGCTCCAGGGTACCTCCGCGGAAGTCGCGAGCGTTTGCAGCACGCCGATCAGAAGCGAAGCGACAAGCGCGCCGCCGAGAGACCCCAAACCGCCGACGACAATCACGATCATGAGGATCGCGTCGAGTTCGCCGGCCATCGCGGGCTCTGTTCCAAGCAAATTTCCGGAGAGCGCGCCGGCCAGTCCGGCGAGCGCGGCGCCGGCGGCGAATACGATGCAGCGCAGTAGCGGGAGGTTGTGGCCGAGCGTATTGACGATGTCGGGATGTGACAAGGAAGCCCGTACCGTCGTGCCGATGCGCGTGCACTTCAGGGTGACGAGGAGAACGGCCAGCACCGCAAGTGCCATGACGAACGTGAACGCGCGATACGCCGAATAGTCGATTCCATACAGCGAAAACAACGGAACATTGAGGCTCGCGGGCATTGCATAGGCGACGGGGCTTTTCCCCCAGATCAGGCCGACCAGTTCGATCAGCGCGATATGGATGCCGAACGTGAGCAGAAGCGGGCCGAGCAAGCCGTAGCGAAGCACGTGCCGGATCCCGAACCGCTCGATGAGCGCGCCGAGAAGCGCGCAGCATGCGGGGGACACCACGAGGCCTGCCCAGAACCCGAGTCCGAGTAACTGCGACGCGGTATAGGCGAAGTACGCACCGAGCGTATAGAAGGCGGTGTGCGAGAAGTTGAGCACACCCAGCATGCTGAATACCAGCGTCAATCCCGAGGCCATCAGGAAGAGCAGCATGCCGTACGTGAGCCCGTTGAAGAGGCCGAGCAGAATCGTTTGCATGGTGTTTCGGATTCCGAAAAAAATGGAGTGGCGCGGGAAAGAGAGCGGCGCGCTGGCGATGTCACGCGCCCGGGGGGCGTTTCATCTGGCAAGTGGTCGGTTCGCTCATCTGCTCGCTCGCAAACGTCTTCAGGACTTTAAAACCCCAAGGCGTCCCATCCTGCTTGAACTTGGCGTCCGGGCTCATCACGGAAAGATAGACCGGCATCTGTGCCTGATGGTCGGTCGAGCGCATCGTGGCGGTGTAGCTGTTGAACGTCACCGTGGTGGTCTCCATGGCTTTCGCCACTGGCAGCGGCTGCGTGGTGCCGGCCTTGCCGACGGCGTTCGTGAGGAATCGATAGGCGCGATACATCCGCACGCTCTCGAAGTCGCCGTAGCCGTCGGCGCGCGATTGCTCTTCCAGCTTGTCGATTGTGGGCAGGTTCATGCTCATGACGGAGTCGGAAGCCTGATACACGCGGTTGACTCCCTTCGAGCCGATCGCGGGGAGCTGCCCGTGCTGTGATGCATAGACGGTGTACCACCGCGCGTCGAGCCCAACCTCGTTACCGGCGCCGATGAGCCGGTTCAGGTCCGTGCCAATCGCCGCAGTGATGACAGCATCGGCATGGGTCGACTTGATTTTCGCCACGTAGGGCGTGAAGTCCTGGACACGATCGGGCGGGAACAGGTCACTCCCGACGATTTGAATGTCCGGCCTGAACTGCTTGAGCATTCGTTTCGTGACGGCGTCCGCATCCTGCCCGGATGAGTAGTCCATGTTGATGAGGTAGACACGCTTGATGCCGGGGTCGAGCGACAGAATCGCGCCTTTGAGCTCCATGCCGAGATGGGCCTGGGTGCGGAATTGCCAGAACGAGCAGTACTGGTTGGTCGTTTCCTCGTCGAGACCGGCCCAGTTGAGCAGCACGATCTCCTTGCCGGGATTGCGTGCGTTGTATTTGTCGATGCCGTCGAGCAACGTCATCGTGACATTGTTGCCGACGCCCTGCAGGATGTAGTGAATGTCACTGCCGATCGCGCGGTCGAGACAGCTCTTGGCATCCTTCGGATTGAACTTGCTGTCGCACGTCGTCAGCTCGATCTTCTGACCGAGCAGCCCGCCGGCATCGTTGTCGCGCTTGACCGCGTACTCGAGATTTCGGCTCGTTCCCTGCATCGTCGCCGATTGCGGGCCCGAGAGCGGATCGATGAGCATGATCTTCAGCGGCTCTGCCGCTTGCGATACGTCGCAGCACATCAAGGGGGCGGCGATCGCGGCGGCGGCCGCGAGATGTTTGAACCGGATAGCTGCCATGTGTGTCTCTCTCCTGCTTGTTGCGCAAGCGCGCGTGTTGGGTCCGTTCGTGGCTTCAGACTTCGAGCCATTCGCTGCGAATCGCAGGATCGCTCTGAAAAGCAGGGACGCTGCCGTCGAATACGATTTGGCCATGCCCCATTACGTTGATGCGCTGGCAGACGTCGAGCGCGATGGTGAGCTTCTGCTCGACGAGCAGAATGGCGACGCCTCGTCGCGCCGCCTCGCGAATCAGCCCTGCGACCTGGTCGATCATCGCGAGGCTCAAACCTTCGGTAGGCTCGTCGATGAGCAGCAGGCGAGGTTCGCCCATCAACGCGCGGCAGATCGTCAGCATCTGCTGCTCGCCGCCGGACAGCACGCCGCCCGCGACGTTTGCACGGCGTTTCAGGTTTGGAAAAAGCTCGAAGAATTCGTCCTCGGACCACTGCGGGCCTCGTGGGCCGGCTTGCGGCGCGCGATGGCGCTGAGGCAGGCCGATTGACAGGTTTTCGCGCACCGTCAAGTCGGGGAAGATCGCGCGGTTCTCCGGCACGTAGCCGATGCCCGCACGGGCCGCTTCGTGGGGCTTCGCGCGCGCCAGCTCGACGCCGGCCATCATGATGCTGCCGGTGCCTGCGATGAGCCGCATGATGGTCTTGAGCAGCGTCGAGCGCCCCGAGCCATTGCGCCCGAGCAGCGCGAGCGTCTCTCCCTCGCCGACACGCAGCGTGGCGCCGTGGAGCACACGGCTCTCGCCGTATCCCGCGACGATATCCCGTGCTTCGAACAGCGGGGAACCCGGTATGGAACGAGGGGCGGGCGTGGCGTGATGCGTCATCGTTGACATGCAATCGGTTCCTTTGCGGTTGGCGGGGCGATCCCGACGTAAGCCGCCTGGACGCGCGGATCCGCCCGCACGCTGGCCGGGCGGTCGGACGCGATGATCTCGCCATACACGAGCACCGAAATCCGGTCGGCCAACTCGAACACCACGTCCATGTCGTGCTCGATGATGACGATCGTCCGGTTCGGATCGGCTTCGCGCAGTCGCTTCAGCAATCCGATGATGCGGTGGGTCTCCTCGCGGTTCATCCCAGCCGTGGGTTCGTCGAGGAGGAGGACCTGCTGGCCGCCCGCCAGCGCGAGCGCGATTTCGAGTGCGCGCTGATCGGCATACGCCAGCAGGCCGGCTGGCTTGTGACAGTGTTCGAGGAGGCCGACTTCTTCCAGCACGCTCAACGCACGCCTGTCGGCGGCGCCGCCGCGAGGCAGACGACGCCAGAACGACGGTCCATACCCCACGGCTCGAAGCGCCCCCATGCGGGCGTTTTCGAACACGCTCAGGCGGTCGAACAGATTGTTGGTCTGGAAGCTGCGGCCGAGTCCGGCGCGGCTGATCCGGCTGGCACTCAGCTTCGTGATGTCCTTGCCGTGCAGGTGGATCGTCCCTGAATTCGCCGAATAGCGGCCGCTGATCAGGTGGAAGAGCGTCGACTTTCCCGCGCCGTTCGGCCCGATCAACACATGGCATTCTCCGGCCCGGATCGACCAGTCGACGCCGCGGATGATCTCTGTCGCGCCGAACGCCTTGCGTACCGCTGTCAGACGAAGCACGGCGTCTTCCGTGCGTGCACCGCTGTTCGGGGGGATCGCGGCATTCATGCTATTGCCCAAAATGTGATCTCACTGTGAACCCAAAGGACTGGCCGGCGCCCGCTGATGTCTGCGACACATCGAATCCGGCTCGAGAGCTTTAACGTGAGCGGCGCGCTCCATTAAAGTTAGTGCTGTTAAGATGACAGTGTCAATATTAGGCTTGCCGCCTGGCCGCTGGCAACGTGTTTCGAGCCAGGGATTTCCCTTGAGAGCCGTTTTATGGAAGACCGGCCGCGGATTTGAACGGTAGCGCTTTTTCTCAGGGCTCACAGGAGTAAAATGTGGCTGGTCCATCGTGTGGCTGCTCAGGCCACTCACGGATCACCGCCGGAATTCGGCGGCTTACTACTAAACGGTGACAACATGTCTTCAGTACCTCTTGACCTGACGCCTACCAAAAAGAACGCGTGGCATCACGGCAACCTTCGCGAGGAAATGGTCCAGCGCGGCCTCGAGCTACTCGAGCTGCGCGGGGCGGCCGAGCTTTCGTTGCGGGAGGTTGCACGTCTGGCGGGAGTTTCGCAGACGGCTCCGACGCATCACTTCGGTGACAAGGAGGGACTCCTTGCTGCGATTGCATCAGAGGGGTTCCGCCAGTTGATGGCCGATCGTCTGGCTGCGCTCAAGGACGGCATGACCAAGGAAGAGCGCTTGCGCGTGGTGATGCGTTCCTATGTCGGATTTGCGCTGCGACGCCCTGAACTGTTTCACTTGATGTTCGGCCCTCGCATTGCCGACAAGACCCGGCACGCGGAGTTGATGGAGGCCAGTGCGGCGTCGTTTCAGTTCCTCAGCAACTCGATTGCCGAGTTTCAGGCGGACCAGACCGGTGACGAACGGCCGCCACGCTACTCCGCGATTGCGATCTGGTCGGGAATGCATGGACTGGCGACGCTGTTGTCGGACCGCAAGAGCGGGCTGTGCCAGGTGCCCGACGATCGGATCGACGATGTCTGCCTGTCCGTGTCCGGGGTCCTGCTAGGCGGTCTGCTCTCGCCTCATGTCATCGCATCGGCCCCAGCGCGCAAGACGGCCGCCCGTGTGAAGAAAGGCGCCGCCTGATTAGTCTGCCCGAGCGGCACCGGCGCGAACCGCCGCCTGCGTGCCGCCTCGCGGCACGTTGACCTCCTCCTGCTTGCTGGCACTCGCGATGCATCGCGCTGCGGCGTCGATCGCGCGTGGCGCCACATATTCCCGTTCCTCACGGTACGCGTAAGGATCCCCGCATTTAACTCACGTGAAAAGTCGCAGCCGCCCTGTTGACGAACAAACTTGACAGTGTAACAATCGGCTCAAGATAACCCCCAGCGGTGAGTGCGATGACGCGGCGATATCTGGAAGATCTGGCGACTGGCGAAATGTGGGTCAGTCGGGAAGTCACGATCGGCGAACAGGACATCATCGAGTTCGGTCGAGGCTTCGATCCTCAACCCTTTCACATCGATGCCGACGCGGCGAAGGCCAGTCCGTTCGGAGGACTAATTGCAAGCGGGTGGCATCTTGCGTCTCTCGCGATGCGTTTGTGCGTCGAGGCGCGGTTTTACGGCGAGACACCGGTGATCGGTATCGGTGTCGACGAGATGCGCTGGCATCTGCCGGTGCGTCCCGGCGACAAGGTCCACGTCGAACGCGAGCTGGTCGAAATTCTCGAGGTGCCGGACAAGCCGCGCCGCGGCATGGTGAAGGCACGTGTAGACCTCAAGAATCAGAACGGAGAGCGCGTCATGCACATGTACGCGCTGAGCAGTGTGCCCAAGCGCAAGCCGGCAGACGGCTAGCCTTCACGTTGAATCCACTTGGCGCTTCGAATGCTTCGAAATGCGCTTTTCGCATTGATATGAATTCAGGAGATAAATGATGACCGATATTGTCGTTGCTGGCTTTGCCCGCTCACCGTTTCACTTTGCCCGCAAGGGCGCGCTGATCGACGTGCGGCCCGACGATCTCGCGGCGGCAGTCGTGTCCGCGTTGCTCGAACGCACAGGGTTGAGGCCTCAGCAGATCGAGGACCTCGTGGTGGGATGTTCGTATCCCGAGGCGGAGCAGGGGCACAATATCGCGCGCATCATCGGTTTTCTGGCCGGCTTCGGGGATAGCGTCCCTGGCGCGACGATCAACCGCTTCTGCGGTTCGTCGATGTCGGCGGTCCACTACGCGGCCGGGCAGATTGCGCTGGGTCTCGGCGATGCATTCATTTGCGGCGGAGTCGAATCGATGACGCGGGTTCCGCAGGGCGGCTTCAACAAGTCTCCGAATCCGGCTCTGCTGGAGACCATTCCGGCGGCTTATCTGCCGATGGGGATCACGGCGGAGAACGTTGCGCGTCAGTTCGGCGTGAGCCGGGCGGCGCAGGACGAGCTTGCCGTGATCTCGCACCAAAAGGCGGCGGCGGCGCGCGAGGACGGCCGGCTGGCTGCGGAGATCGTCCCGATCAAAACGCCCCAGGGCATCGTCTCCCAGGACGGGTGCATCCGTCCCGGAGCGAGTGCGGACGCGCTTGCAGGGCTCAAGCCGGCCTTTGCCGAGGATGGCAGCGTTACCGCGGGCACGTCGTCGCCGCTGACCGATGGCGCATCGGCGGTGCTGATCTGCAGCGCGGAGTTCGCGGCTCGCAACGGGCTGCAGCCGCTCGCAAAGATTCGCAGTGCGGCTGTGGCGTCGTGCGATCCGGCCTTGATGGGGATCGGCCCCATTCCAGCCACCCGCAAGGCGCTCGCGCGTGCCGGCATTTCGGTGGACGATCTCGACATCGTTGAAATCAACGAGGCATTCGCGAGCCAGGCAATCGCCTGCGCGCGCGACCTGAAACTGGATCCTTCGCGCACGAACGTCGACGGTGGCGCTCTCGCGATCGGTCATCCGCTCGGTGCGACGGGGGCTCGTCTCGTCGGCAAGGCGGCGTCGGTGCTCAAGCGCACCGGCGGACAGTTCGCGCTCGCGACGCAATGCATCGGCGGTGGCCAAGGTATCGCCACGATCCTCGAAGCCGTTTAGGCGTGCTCGTGCCGGCCGCGCTCGCCGCGCCGGCGCGATAGCAAGACGAAGAAGTGTCATGGAGACAGATCAGGAAAGGCTATGTCCACAACGTCCCTCAATCATGCCGACTACCCGTTTCGCGAGACGGGCTTCCGCGCGCCGTCCGTCGTCGTCGAAGCGCAGAAACCGGAGGTCCTGTTGCTGCGCTCGGGGCATCCGCTTCCCGAGCAACCCGGGTGCACGGTCGACTGGCTCGGGCACTGGGCCGCAAGGCGGCCTAACGCGCCGATGCTGGTCGAGCGTGACGAGCAAGGCGAATGGAAGACTTTGACGTGCCTGCAAGTGTGGGATGCTGTCCGCGCGGTCGCAAGCAAGTTGTTGTCGTCGGGCGCGTCGCGCGAACGGCCGGTCGCCATCTTGTCGGAAAACTCGACCGAGCAGGCCCTGCTGACCTGGGGCGCACTCTACGCCGGCGTCCCGGTCGCGCTGGTTTCGCCTGCTTATTCCTTGATGAGCGGCGATTACGCGCGCCTTGGCGCGGCCGTCGACGTCGTCCGCCCGCATCTCGCGTTCGTGCAGGACGCGAAGCGCTTCGCGGGCGCACTTGCGGCACTGCGCGTGCCGTCTGAGCGCACGCTGGCGGTCCGCCATCCCGCGCCCCAGATGCTGCGTTTTGCAGAATGGCTCGAAGCCACGCCGAACCCCGAGCTTGAGCCGCATCATGCGAGTCTCACCAGCGATATGCCCGCGAAGTACATGTTTACCTCGGGCTCGACCGGCGTTCCGAAGGCCGTGGTGATCACGCGGGGCATGATGGCGGCGGCGCAGGAGATGGCCGCCCAGGTATTTGAGCGAGATCCCGAGACGCAACCCGCGTATCTGGAGTGGCTGCCCTGGCATCACGTGATGGGCGGCAACATTGTGCAGAATCGCGTGCTGCGTTTCGGTGCGACGCTCTACATTGATGAAGGGCGGCCCCTGCCGGGTCGATTCGATTCGACGCTCAAGAATCTGCGCGATGTCGCTCCCTCGCTCTATTTCAACGTGCCGGCGGGCCTCTCGATGCTGATCGACGCGCTTGAACGTGATGAGGCATTCGCGCAGCACTTCTTTTCGCGGCTCTCATATGCCTACACCGGCGGGGCGGTGCTCTCACGCGAACTCTATGACCGGTTCCAGGCCGTCTCGATCAGGACGACCGGGCACCGCACGGTATTGACGTCCGCATTCGGGGCGACCGAGACCGCCGGCCCCGCCGTCACCCAGTATTGGGCGTTCGACGACGTCGGCTGCATCGGCTTGCCGCTGCCCGGCGTCGAGCTCAAGCTGGTCGAAGACAGCGCGTTGCCGGGACGATACGAAATGCGCATTCGTGGCGCCAACATCGTGCGCGAGTATCTGAACGCGCCGACGCAAAGCGCTCAGGCATTCGACGAAGACGGCTTCTACCTGCTCGGCGATGCCGTGCGCTTCGTCGATCCGCAACGTCCCGAACTCGGCTTGCGCTTCGCAGGCCGCTTCGCCGAGGACTTCAAGCTGGCGAACGGCACATGGGTACGCACGGCAGCGCTGCGCACGCGGCTGCTCGACGTATGCCATCCGCTATTGAAGGAAGCGGTGATCGCCTGTGACGGCGAAAACACCCTCGGAGCGCTTGCGTGGCCCGACCTCGGCGCGTGCCGCGAATTCCTGGGCGCACCAGTTGAAGCGCCGCTCGAGCAGTTGCGCGGCGATCCGTTGCTGATCGCGGAGCTTGCGCGCCGCCTCGAGCAGGTCAACGCGGGGCAGTCTGGCGCGTCGATGCGCATCGAGCGCGTCGGACTGCTAACTGAACCTCCGTCAATGCAGGCGTACGAAGTGACGGACAAAGGCAACCTCAACCAGCGCGCGGTGATCGAGAGGCGCGCGAGTGACGTGAGTGCGCTGTTTCGCGCGCCGTATCCGGGGCACGTCGTCGTGTCGAGGAAACTGGCGAGCTAGTTGGCGACCCGGTTGGCAATCTGATAGCGCCATTCATTGATGGCAAACGGCGCGCCGAGACTCCAGTCTCCGGCGCGCCGTTTTTTTTGAGGAGGGAAGGGTAGAGCGCTGCCGCGCCTGCGAAGGCATGCGCGGCGCGGCTTTTGAAGGCAGGTCAGACCGTGCGGGCTGCCCGGTCGCGGTCGTTCAACTCGCGGATCGAGTCCCGAGCATTGGCCCAGTCTTCGTCGGTCCAGTCCTTGAAGTGATAGAAGTTGCCGCCCGTGGCGAGGCTGTTCGCACCGTCGATCGTCAGCGTCTGGCCTGTCAGCCATTCGCATCCGTCGGCCATGAGGAACGTGGCCAGGTTCTGCAGTTCGTGCATCTCGCCCGGCCGGCCCATCGGGCTGCTGCCGTCGGTGCGGCCGGCGTCGGATCGGCCCGGATAGAGCCGCTTGCTCATACCGTCAGTAGGAAACACGCCAGGGGCGATGGCATTCAGGCGGATGCCATAGCGACCCCATTCGACGGCGAGTGACTTCGTCATTACGTTGACCCCCGCCTTGGACATCGACGACGGCACGACGAACGGCCCGCCGTTGAGCACCCACGTGACCAGGATCGAGACGACACTGCCGCGATGACCGCCCTTGATCCAGCGCTTGCCGATGGATTGCGTCACATAGAACGTGCCATGCAGAACGATGTTGGCGATTGCGTCGAACCCGCGCGACGACAGGTCTTCCGTCCGGCTGACGAAGTTGCCCGCGGCATTGTTGACGAGCCCCGTGAGCGGCCCGTCCTGCCAGATCGACTCGATCATCTGGTCGACGGCCTCTGCGTTGCGAATGTCGACGGCGTGATATTTGACGCTGCCGCCGTGCAGGTTCATCAACTCCGCGGCGGTCTCTTGCAGCACCGATTCCCGGCGGCCACAGATGTAGACGTCAGCACCCAGTTGCAGATATTTCGCGGCAATCTCCTTGCCGAGTCCCGAACCGCCACCGGTCACGAGAATGCGTTTGCCCTTCAACAGGTTGTCTTGAAACATGGCTCTCTCCTTGGTCTCTGATATGAACACGCGAGCGGCGCGTACTCAGTTGGGGTTTGCGAACTGTTTGCGTTTAGCGCCTCGCCGAACGGTCAGGCGCGTGAACGATTCGTGTACCCACATCGTCAAACTTGACACTGTTATGTTACTTGTGGATACTGGGTCGCGCAACAGGAATTCCAAAGCGTCAATAGCCGCAGGAAAGAGCAAAGGAGATGAACATGGCAGGAAAACCCCCAATTCTCGTTACAGGCGCCGCGGGACGGATGGGCGCCGTGGGTCGCACGCTGACCCAGTATTTGATTGAGCAAGGCCAGCAGGTCCGTGCTCTGGTGCGCACGGAGGACGAACGCGCGGATGCGCTGCGGCACATGGGTGCCGAGGTGCTGGTCGGGAACCTGCTCGATCTGGATTCGATGCACCGGGCGATCGAAGGCTGCGAATCGGTCTACTTCAGCATGTCGGTGTCCGACGCCTATCTGGCGGCGACGGTCAACGCGGCCGCGGTGGCGAAGCATCACGGCGTGAAGGCCTTTGTGAACATGTCGCAGATGAGCGTCGCGCAGATGAGCGTGTTCGAGACCACGCCGAGCCCGCAGCACAAGCTCCATTGGCTTGCGGAGCAGGTGTTGAACTGGTCGGGGTTGCCGGTCGTGCACGTGCGGCCCACGGTATTCGTCGAGAAATTCTTCTTGCGATTTGCCGCGCCCTCGGTGAAGGCGGACAACGAGATCCGGCTTCCGTTTGGCGAAGGCAGGACCTCCCCGGTGGCAGCCGACGACGTCGCGCGTTCGGTCGCGGCGATACTCGCCGAACCCGCTGCGCACATCGGCGCCACTTACCATCTGACGGGTCCGGAAGTCGGTGACATGCATTTTTTCGCGGCCGAATATTCGGCCGCTCTAGGCAGGTCGATCCGTTACCGCGACATTCCGATCGGTCCCTGGCGCGAGTCGCTGGTCGAGCGCGGCATGGCCCCGCACTTGATCGCGCACCTCAGCGCGATGGCCGATCTGCATCGCGCGGGCCGCTATGACCGGATGACCGACGACGTCTTCAAGCTGACGGGCCGACAAGCGGCGAGTGTTCGCGATTTCGTGCGGCAGCACGCGGACGCCTTTACCTCCCACCCCGTGAAGGAAGGTCAACCTTGAGTACCCTGCACATTGGCGTGCCCGCCGAGACGCGCCCGCACGAAAGCCGCGTGGCCGCGACGCCGGAGACGATCAAGAAGTATGTGTCCCAGGGGCACCGGGTCACCATCCAGAGCGGCGCCGGCGCCGGCGCGAGCTTTCCCGACGAGGCATTCACGGCCGCCGGCGCAGCAGTCGTCGACGCCGCCACGGCGTTCGGCGCCGATCTCGTCCTCAAGGTGCAGTCGCCCACCGAGGCCGAATTGCCGCTGATGAAGCGCGGCTCGGTGCTGGTCGGCATGCTCGATCCGTTCAATGCACAGAACGCGGCCCGACTGGCGGCATCGGGCGTGACCGCGTTCGCGCTCGAAGCGGCGCCGCGCACGACGCGCGCGCAGAGTCTGGACGTGCTCTCTTCGCAGGCCAATATCGCCGGCTACAAAGCGGTGCTGGTGGCCTCTGGCATCTATCCGCGCTTCATGCCGATGCTCATGACGGCCGCTGGCACCGTGAAGGCTGCGCGCGTGTTGATCCTGGGCGCGGGCGTGGCAGGTCTGCAGGCGATTGCGACGGCCAAGCGCATGGGCGCCGTGATCGAAGCTTCGGACGTGCGTCCTGCGGTGAAGGAGCAGATCGAGTCGCTCGGTGCGAAGTTCATCGACGTGCCCTACGAAACCGATGAGGAGCGCGAAGCGGCGCAAGGCGTGGGCGGCTACGCGCGACCCATGCCGCCCTCGTGGCTCGCGCGCCAGTCGGCGCTGGTGCATGAGCGCGCGAAACAGGCTGACGTGGTGATCTCCACCGCGTTGATCCCCGGCCGCGCCGCACCGACGCTGATCTCGGCGGAAACCGTGCAGGCGATGAAGCCGGGTTCGGTGCTGGTCGACCTCGCCGCGGGACGCGGCGCGGAGTATGACGGCCGGCGCGGCGGCAACTGCCCGCTCACCGAAGCGGACCAGATCGTGGTCAAACACGGCGTGACGATTGTCGGCCATACGAATCTGGCCGCGATGGTGCCAGCCGACGCCTCGTCGCTTTACGCGCGCAACCTGCTCGACTTCCTGAAGCTGATCGTGACGAAGGAAGGCGCGCTCAACATCGATCTCGCGGACGACATTGTCGCGGCCACGCTGCTGGCACGCGACGGCGCCGTTACGCGCAAGACCTGAGAGGAGACCCGGCAATGGAACTGATCAACCATACCGTCATCAACCTGATCATCTTCGTGCTGGCCGTCTATGTGGGCTATCACGTGGTGTGGAATGTCACGCCCGCGCTGCATACGCCGCTCATGGCCGTGACCAATGCGATCTCGGCCATCGTGATCGTGGGCGCGATGCTGGCCACGGGGCTCACCGTGGGCGGGCAGGGCAAGTTCTTCGGCACGTTCGCCGTGCTGCTGGCGGCCGTGAACGTGTTCGGCGGCTTCCTCGTCACGCGGCGCATGCTGGAGATGTTCCGCAAGAAGGAACCGAAGAAGGCCGCCGCGAAGGAGGGCGCATAAATGAGCATGAACGTCGTTACGCTGCTTTATCTGATTGCATCGGTCTGCTTCATTCAGGCGCTCAAGGGGCTCTCGAACCCGCGCAGCGCGCGTGCCGGCAACCTGTTCGGCATGGTGGGCATGGCGATTGCGATCCTCACTACGCTGGCTCTGATCGTTAAGGAAGCCTCACAGTTTGGCTCGAATCTCGGGCTTGGTCTCGCGCTGCTGTTCGGGGCGCTGGTGGTCGGTGGCGGGCTGGGTGCGTTTGTCGCCGCGCGTGTCGAGATGACCAAGATGCCCGAGCTCGTCGCGGCCATGCACTCGCTGATCGGTCTCGCGGCGGTGTGCATCGCGTACGCGGTGGTGTCGGAGCCGTCGGCTTTTGGGCTCGTCGATCCGAACAATCCGCTGCCGGGCTTCCTGCCTTACGGCAACCGCATCGAGTTGTTCATCGGCACGTTCGTCGGCGCGATTACCTTTAGCGGCTCGGTGATCGCTTTCGGCAAGCTCTCGGGCAAGTACAAGTTCCGCCTCTTCCAGGGCGCGCCGGTGGTATATGCGGGCCAGCATCTGATCAACCTGATGCTCGCGCTCGCCATGATCGGCTTTGGCATTCTGTTCTTCCTCACGCAGTCGTGGCTGCCGTTCATCATCATGACGGCAATCGCGTTCGCGCTGGGCGTGCTCATCATCATTCCGATCGGCGGGGCGGACATGCCCGTCGTGGTGTCGATGCTGAACTCGTACTCGGGCTGGGCGGCGGCGGGTATTGGTTTCTCGCTGAACAATGCGATGCTGATCATCGCCGGGTCGCTGGTGGGCTCGTCGGGCGCGATTCTCTCGTACATCATGTGCAAGGCCATGAACCGCTCGTTCTTCAACGTGATTCTCGGCGGCTTTGGTTCGGAAGCGGGCGCGGCGGCTTCGGGCGGTGCGCAGGAGCAGCGTCCGGTGAAGTCGGGCTCGGCCGACGACGCCGCGTTCATGCTGGGTAATGCGGAGAGTGTCGTGATCGTGCCGGGCTATGGCCTCGCGGTGGCGCGTGCGCAGCATGCGTTGAAGGAACTGACCGACAAGCTCGTCGAGAAGGGCGTCGACGTGAAGTACGCGATTCACCCAGTCGCAGGCCGGATGCCGGGGCACATGAACGTGCTGCTCGCGGAAGCCGAAGTGCCGTACGAGATCGTCCATGAGATGGAGGACATCAACGGCGAGTTCGGTCAGGTCGACGTCGTGCTGGTGCTGGGCGCGAACGACGTGGTGAACCCGGCGGCGAAGAACGATCCGAAGTCGCCGATCGCGGGCATGCCGATCATCGAGGCGTACAAGGCGCGTACGGTGATCGTCAACAAGCGGTCGATGGCGTCCGGTTACGCGGGGTTGGACAACGATCTCTTCTACATGGACAAGACGATGATGGTGTTCGGCGATGCCAAGAAGGTCATCGAAGAGATGGTGAAGGCCGCCTAGCCGAAGCAAGGGTCGGGGCAGTTGTCACGCCCCGACTATCTGAGGAATGCCGCTTGTGCCCGAGCCCTGCTTCCGATATCGGTAGCAGGGCTCGCGTCTATTTCAGGCACGCCCGGCGATACGGGCCGCGCCGAGGGCAACCAGGTGCTCGATCTCGTCATCCGTGTACCCCGCCTCGCGCAGCACCGAGGCGCTGTGCTCGCCGAGGCGCGGCGCGGGGTCCACCGTGCCGGTGGGCGTTGCAGACCAGCTCGTTGGCGTGCCGAGCGTGCGCACACGGCCTTCCGTCGGATGGTCCTCTTCGCCGATAAACCCGGTGGCAAGCAGATGAGGGTCGTCCAGCAGTTCGTCGATCGAGCGTACCGTCTGATGGGGAATATCGGCTTCGTCGAGCAATGCCTGCCACTCGGCCGTGGTGCGCGTCAGCATGGTTTCCGCCACCCACGCGTAGACTTCACGAATGTTCCGCGAGCGGTTCTGCTGCGTAGAGAAGCGCGGATCGGTCTCGAACTGCTCGGCGTGGCCGATCCCCTTGAAGAACCCGCGCCAGTGCTTGTCGTTGTAAATGAGCACGCACAGATAGCCGTCCGCGGTCTTGTAGGGACGCCGGTGGGGCGAGAGCAGGCGGTCGTAGCCGGCAGGCCCTTGCGGCGGTTCGAACGTGCGTGCGCCCATGTGATCGGCGAGGATGAAATGCGCGACGCTCTCGAACATCGAGACTTCGACATGCTGCCCGCCTCCGGTGCGCTCCCGCGCGAACAGCGCCGCATTGACCGCATAGACCACGTGCAGGCCGGTGAGCCGGTCGGCCAGCGTGATCGGCGTGTAGCAGGGCTCAGGCGCGCCGTATTGCTGCATTAGCCACGGAATGCCCACGGCCCCCTGGATGAGGTCGTCATAGGCGGGTAGATCTGCATAAGGGCCCCGGCTGCTATAGCCGTTGGCGGTCACATAGATGAGGCGGTGGTTGATCCCGGCGAGCGTCTCGTAGTCGAGCCCCAGCCGTTTCATGGCGGCCGCGCGCACGTTCGAAATCAGCACGTCGGCGTCCGCTGCAAGGCGCAACAGCGCTTCACGTCCTTCCGGCCGCTTCAGGTCGAGCACGACGCTTTTCTTGCCGCGGTTGTTGTGAAGAAATACGTGCCCCATGCCGGCATGCTTCATCACGCCCGCGTTGCGGGCGTTGTCGCCTTCGGGCGCTTCGATCTTGATCACTTCGGCGCCGAGCCCGGCCAGCGTCAGCGTGGCGAGCGGCCCCAATACGACCGACGTCAGGTCGAGTATCCGAACCCCCGACAGCGGGCCCTTGTTCGATGTATTCATGCGATATCTCCAACACGTTCCAGTTAGTTTCGCGGCGGGCGGACAGCCACGCTCAAAGCTCAGTTTCCGGGATCGCCAGCAACGAACGGGAACCGACCGTGATGGCGCTATGGCAAACCCAGGTTTCCGGCAGCAGCCGCTCGAAGTAGAAGCGCGCTGTCTTCACCTTGCCGGACAGGAAATCTGTGCGCTCGGGCGAGCGCGCGAGGGCCGAGTCGGCAGCCGCGGCGATCCGCAGCCATACCGCGCCGAGCGCGACGAATCCGAACATCCGCAAGTAGTCGCTTGCGCAGGCGGCCGCTTCCACCGCGTCGTCCTCCCCATGGCGGCGCAGGATCGCCGTGCACTCGCGCAGCAATTGCAGGGCGTTGTCGAGTGCCGTCGACATGTCATCGAGACGGGGATTCGAGCGTTGCTCCGCAATCAGGGCCGCGATGGTGTCGAAGTAGCGTTCGGCAATCGCGCCATCGCCAAGCGCGAGCTTGCGGTGGACGAGATCGAGCGCCTGAATGGCGTTGGTCCCCTCGTAGAGCGGCACGATGCGCGCATCGCGGTAGAACTGCTCGATGCCGTTTTCGTGGATGTAGCCGTGGCCGCCGAAAATGCTGATCGCCGTATCGGTCACCCGCAGGGCGCAATCGCTGATGAATGCCTTGAGAACGGGCGTCAGGAGCGCGAGGGTGCCGTCGGCCGCGTCGCTGACCTCGCGATCCGGATGCCGCGCCTTCACGTCGAGCGCAATCGCCGCATCGATATAGAGTCCGCGCATCCCTTCGACGAGCGCCTTCATCGTCAGCAGATTCTTGCGGACGTCGGGATGGACGATGATCGGCTCCGGGCCACCGTCCGGCGCTTTCGTCGCCGCGTCGGGGCCGCGTCCCTGGCGGCGTTCCCTGGCGTAGGCAAGGGCGTTCTGCCAGGCGATCTCGGCAGCGCCGACGCTTTGCACCGCTACACCCACGCGCGACGAGTTCATCATGGTGAACATCGCGCGCATCCCGCCATTCGGGGCGCCGATCAGCCAGCCCCGCGCGCCGTCGAAGTTCAAAACGGCCGTGGCTTGCGCGCGGATACCCATCTTGTGCTCGATGGAGCCGCAGTTCACGGCATTAGGGACGGTGCTGGCGACGATGCCATCCTCGACGACCGGCACGTGCTTCGGCACGACGAACAGGCTGAGGCCGCGCGTGCCAGCCGGCGCGCCCGGCAGCCTTGCCAGCACGAGGTGGACGATGTTTTCGGTCAGGTCGTGGTCACCGCCCGAGATGAAGATTTTCGTCCCTGTAATACGGTACGTGCCGTCTTCATCGGGTTCCGCGCGCGTGCGAATCGACGACAGATCGGAGCCGCTTTGCGGCTCGGTCAGGCACATCGTCCCGGCCCAGCTCCCATCCGCGAGCTTCGGCAGATAAATGCGCTTGAGCGCGTCGTCGGCGTGCGCGGCTATCGAGCGATAAGCGCCGAGCGTCAGGCCGCAGTACATCCCGAACGACATCGAGCCCGAGGCGATGAATTCCCGCACGATTAGCGCGAGCGACGCGGGCAGCCCCTGGCCGCCATACTCGGGCTCGGCCGCAAGCGCCGGCCACCCGCCTTTTCGGTAGGCGTCGTAGGCTGCCTTGTAGCCCGCAGGCGTCGTGACGTTGCCGTTCTCCCATTTGCACCCTGCCAGGTCACCGGGCAAATTGATCGGCACGAGCCAATCCTCGGCGAATTCGGCCGCCCCTTCGAGGATGGCCGCAACGATATCG
Organism: Paraburkholderia pallida; assembly: GCF_004524855.1. Classification (NCBI taxonomy): domain Bacteria; kingdom Pseudomonadati; phylum Pseudomonadota; class Betaproteobacteria; order Burkholderiales; family Burkholderiaceae; genus Paraburkholderia; species Paraburkholderia pallida. Next base: position 679,570 of record NZ_CP038149.1, read on the forward strand.
GGTGTGACTTCTTCGAATCCCGGTAAGGTCGTTATCTGCGCGTCATAGTCGAAGACTTCGTTAAGCAGGAACAGAACATCGTGAATCGGCCCTTGGTAGGTTGGCATGTCGATCAGTCTCGCGAAAGGGAGTGAATGCACGCCGGGCCAAAGGAGTGATCAGCCTGGTCGGGCAACACTGCGGTGAATGACGTGAGCGGCTGGAACTTGACACTGTCATCTTAGTCGAGGATACTCGGACCATGCAAGCTGCGCGCGGAGGAGTACACGTAGCTGCGACATGAGACAACCCACTGGAGACAGGGCGATGCACGAGTCTGGTACGCATGTTTTTCCGAGCATGGAGCGTGTGATATACGGCAAGCCGGCCGCGAAGGCGCTGATGAGTGAAGTCGAGAGGCTCGGCAGCCAGCGTGTGTTCGTCATGGCGAGCCGTTCGTTGAACCGCGGCACCGATGAGATCCGGAAGATCGAAACGGCACTTGGGCCTCGTTTTGCCGGGCTGGTCGACGGGCTCGCGCAGCACACTTCCCGGCAGGATGTCGTGGCTTCAACGCGCGCCGCGCTCGATGCGAAAGCCGACCTGATCGTCGCAATCGGGGGAGGCTCGGTTGTCGACGCCGCGAAGATCACCACCGTTTGCATCGAGCACCGGATCACCGACGCCACCGGACTCGACGACTTCGCGGTCAAGCTCAACGAGGCGGGCGTTCCGCAGCCCCCGACCTTCCGGGGCCCGGCGGTGCGCATGATCGCGATTCCCAGCACGCTTTCTGGCGGCGAGTACAACGCCGGGTGTCTCGTGACCGATACCGGGCGCGACCTGAAGCAGACGTTCTATCACCCGGAGATGATGCCGGTCTCGATTATTCTCGATCCGGCGATCCTGAGACACGCGCCGGAAAATCTCTACCTCGGCTCGGGGACGCGCGCGATGGATCACGCCATCGAGGCACTTTGTTCGCCGCGCGGCAATCCGCTCGTCGATGCCGTCGTGTTGCAGGGCCTGGAAATGATGGCGCACTGGCTGCCTCGCAGCCGGGCGAACCGTGAGGATGCCGAAGCGGCAGGAAAATGCCAGATCGCGTCGTGGTTGTGCTCGTACGGCCTGCAGTCGCGTGTACCGATGGGTGCGAGCCACGCAATCGGACACGTGCTCGGCGGTACCTGCCATGTCCCGCACTATCTGTGCACGCCGGTCATGATGCCGGCTGTTCTGCGCTATAACGAGCCGGTGACGCAGGATGCGCAACGCGCGCTCGCGAGGGCGCTGGGCGCGCCGGGCGGGTCTGCTGCCGATGCGTTCAAAGCGCTTTGCGAGCGTCTGGGTCTGCCGACATGCCTTCGGGATGTCGATGTCGGCCGGGACCAGTTCGAACTGGTCGCGCGAAACACCATGACCGAGTTTTTCATCTACAGCAATCCGCGCAAGGTGCAGACGCCGCGTGAAGTGCTCGACATCCTGGAACTGGCAGTGTGATGAACTAGCGGGCCATTGGCGCCGCGGCGAGCGCCGCCCGAACATGGGCGCGGCGCGTGAATGAGGAATGAACGGAGATCAAGATGCAGAAGCAGCCTATTTTGGTAACGGGCGCGGCAGGGCGCGTAGGAGCGATCGGCAGGACGCTGACACAGCTGTTGCTATCGAACGGTCACGCGGTGCGCGCGATGGTCCGCCGTGAAGACGAGCGAGCTCAAGCGCTGCGCGAGATGGGCGCCGAGGTCGTGGTCGGCGATCTGTGCGATCTGGAGGCCATGCATCGCGCCATCGCAGGCTGCGGCGCCGTTTATTTCGGCATGTCGGTTTCCGACAGCTATCTCCAGGCTACCGTGAATGCGGCGGCGGTCGCGAAGCATTACGGCGTCAGCGTGTTCGTCAACATGTCGCAGATGACCGTCGCGCAGATGAACATCCACGAGACAACGGCCAGCCCGCAGCACAAGCTGCACTGGCTAGCCGAGCAGGCGCTCGACTGGTCGGGCTTGCCCGTCGTTCACGTGCGCCCCACTGTGTTCCTCGAGGGCTTTTTCCTGCAACTCGCGGCGCATGACGTGCGCGCAAGCAACGCGTTGCGGCTTCCGTTCGGCGACGGAAAGACCTCGCCTGTTTCGGCCGACGATGTTGCGCACGTCCTTGCGCGGGTGCTCGACAACCCCGCGCCGCACATCGGCCGGATTCTCCATCTGACCGGCCCCGTGTCCGAGGACATGTTTTACTACGCCGGCGAATATTCGAAGGCGCTCGGCCGGACGATCACCTATGTCGACGTGCCGCTCGAAGCGTGGCGCGCGGGGTTGATCGAGAAGCGCTTGCCCATGCACCTCGTCGACCACCTTTGCGCCATGGCCGACCTGCATCGTGCGAATCGCTACGATCGCCAGTCGGACGACATTCCGGAGCTGACTGGCCGCTCGGCCACAAGCGTGTTCGAGTTCGTGCAGCGTCATCCGAAGGCGTTTGCCCCTCGCTGAGCCTGCGTTCCGTCAGCCCGCGGGAAGGCGGGCATTGTCCGGGTCGACGACTAAACTTGACATTGTAATAATTAGATTGCGAAATCCACCATGAATATCGAAAGCCAGACCGGCGCCGTGACGTGTGAGCGGCGCGGCAAGATCCTTGTTGTCACGATTGATAATGCCCCCGTCAATGCGCTCAATTCGGCGGTGCGGCGTGGATTGACGGAGGCAATCGAAAAAGCCGAAAGCGACGATCAAGTTGAAGCGGTGATGTTGATTGGCGCGGGACGCAACTTCATCGGTGGCGCGGATATTCGCGAGTTCGGCAAACCGTCGCTTCCCCCCACCTTGCCCGAGGTCTGCAACCGGATCGAGGCGTGCAGCAAGCCCGTGGTTGCAGCCATTCACGGTGCGGCGCTGGGCGGCGGGCTCGAGGTCGCGCTGGCGGCGCACTATCGTCTCGCGGTCGCAGGTGCGAAGCTTGGTCTGCCCGAAGTCGAATTGGGGCTGCTGCCGGGAGCGGGCGGCACGCAGCGAACGCCTCGGCTGATCGGCGTGCGTGCCGCGCTCGACCTGATGACGACCGGCTGTCGCGTCGACGCGAAGCAAGCCAGGGAACTGGGTCTCGTCGACCGCGTGCCGGCAAGCGAGGACACGCTGGCAGAAGGACTGGCGTACACGCAGGAACTGCTGGCTCTCAAGGCTCGGCCCCGGCGCACATGCGACGCGGCGGGGCTTGCCGACAAGGCAGCCGCCGCGGCCGAGCTCGAGGCCGCTCACAACTCGATCTTGGGGAATACGAGGGGACTGGTTTCCCCGCTCAAGATTGTGGAAGCGGTGCGCGCCGCACTCGAGCATTCGTTCGAGGAGGGGCTTCGAATTGAACGAAAGCTCTTTCTCGAGTGCATGGAGAGCTCGCAGCGCGCCGGGTTGGTCCACGCGTTCATGGCCGAGCGAGACGTGTGGAAGCTCCCGGAAACACGGCAGGCTGCGCCGCGCAGGATCGACCAGGTGGGGATCGTCGGCGGCGGCACGATGGGCGCGGGCATCGCCGTGGCCGTGCTCGACGCGGGTCTGCCAGTCGTCATGATTGAACGCGACGAAGCATCGCTTGCGCGCGGGCGCGCAAACATTGAAAAGGTCTACGATCGTCTCGTCGAGCGTGGCCGTATGAGTGCGGACGCGAAGGCGACTGTGATGGCCCGCTGGAGCGGCAGCACGCGTTATGAGTCGCTTGCGGAAGTCGATCTGGTGATCGAGGCCGTGTTCGAGGATATCGCAATCAAACAGGAAGTCTTCGCGCAGTTTGACCGCGTTTTGAAGCCGGGTGCCACGCTGGCGACGAACACGTCGTATCTCGACATCGATGCGCTTGCGGCGACGACCTCCCGGCCGCAGGATGTGATCGGCCTGCACTTCTTTTCGCCGGCCAACATCATGAAGCTGCTCGAGATCGTGGTGCCATCGAAGGCGAGCGCCGAAGTCGTGGCGACCGCTTTCGAACTCGCAAAAAAGCTGCGCAAGGTGCCGGTGCGCGCGGGCGTGTGTGATGGCTTCATCGGCAACCGCATTCTCGCGGTCTATCGCGCCGCTGCGGATGCCATGATGGAAGATGGCGCGTCGCCCTGGCAGATCGACAAGGCCCTGCGCGATTTCGGCTTCGCGATGGGGCCCTTCCAGGTCACGGACCTCGCGGGGGGCGATATCGGCTGGGCCACGCGCAAGCGCAGGGCGGTGACCCGGGATCCGGAAGACCGCTATGTGCAGATCGGCGACCGCCTTTGTGAGCGAGGCTGGTTCGGCCAGAAAACGGGCCGCGGGTACTACGTGTACGCCTCCGGCTCGCGCGAAGGCACGCCGGACCCCGAAGTCGAGGCAATCATCGACGAGGAACGCCGTCGAGCAGGCGTGACGCCGCGCGACTTTTCCGACGACGAGATCATCCGCCGATACATGGCGGCCATGATCAATGAGGGGGCCAACGTCGTGCATGAGGGGATCGCGTTGCGTCCACTCGATGTCGATGTCGCGTTCGTCCATGGTTATGGGTTTCCGCGCTTTCGCGGCGGACCGATGAAGTACGCGGATACCGTTGGACTGGGCTCGGTGCTCGACGATATCCGGCGCTTCGCGAACGAGGATCCACGGTTCTGGCGTCCGTCGCCGCTGCTGGTCGAACTCGTGGAACGCGGCGCGGATTTTGCCAGCCTCAACCAGCACGCCTGATGGCCTTTCCGGAATCGCTGCATGACAGTCGTGGGAATCGCGGTATTGCTCGCCAGGCGTGCCGCAAACTTTGTCAGCTCGAATCCGGAAGCACCGGTCTTCAGTGTCGCCGATTACGGCCTCAAGCAGTCGCCCCACCATCGACACTGATGCTTTGGCCATTGATAAAGTGCCCAGCACCGGAGACCAGCAAGAGTGCGAGGCCCGAGACGTCTTCTGGCTCGGCAATGCGCCCCATGGGAATTGTCGAGACAGTCAGTTTCTCTCGCTCCGGATTCTCCCAAAGCGTGCGCGAAAAGTCGGTGCGTACCGCCCCCGGATTGATTGAATTGACGTTGATGTTCGACGGCCCGAGCTCGACCGCAAGGTTGCGCACAAGCTGGTCGATTGCCGCCTTCGACATTCCGTACAATCCGAGCACTCCAGTGCCGCGTTTCGCTGCACGACTCGACATGAACAGAATCGAGCCATACCTTCGCTCGATCATCTGCGGTGCAAGTGCGAGGACCAGAGCCAGGCTGCCGCGAACTCCATTGGCCATCGTCTCGTCGAAATGATCGGCTGTTTGGTCGAGCAATGAACCAACAGGAGGCTTGCCCGCCGCATTGAGCACAAGGGCATCGACCCGGCCGAATGCGGCGAGCGCGTCAGCCGCGAAGCGCTGCACGCTCCCGGGGTCCGTAATGTCACAGGCCAGTGCGGTGACCTCGAATCCGTCTTCTTCACGGAGCCGGGCGGCAGTGGCTTCAGCTGATTCATGGCTGCGCCCGGAAATAACGAGCCTCGCTCCTGCGGCGCCTAACGCGCGCGCAATGGCCAAACCTATACCCTTCGTCGACGCCGTAACGACGGCGACCTTCGCGGTAAGATCAAATAGTTCGCTCACGATGTTCGCTTCCTGTGTTCTGAATTTCCAGGGGAGACCGCCGCGCCCGTTGCGGAGCACCGCCATGGAGGCGGCGACAGCGAGCAGGCGCGCTCCAGGGTTTTCTACTCAGTGTGGAAATCGATGCTGCGAAAATCGATGGACACCAGCAAGGGTTCATCGATCTTTTGGCGTGCGTCGTCGTAAGCATAGATGTGGCGCGACATCGGGACCACGATACCGCGGACGGTGTGGTAGTTCGATGCGTAATTTGCCCCTTGCGCGCCACCCATCACGTCGACCGTATAGTCGTGGCGGCGCAGCAGCCCGTCTTCGCCGAAATAGGACATCTGCTCGCGGCCGTGACTGGCGATCGAATCGGGGAAGGTCACCTTCAGGCGGCGCCAGACTTCGCCGTTCTCATGCCATTCGGACAGCTCTTCGGTCTGGAAGCCGGGCTGGGTGTAGAGAAACGGTATGGTCAGGTAGGTCCAGAGTGCATAGCCCGTAAAGTACAGGCCATGCAGGCGGTCCCACGGGCTCAGGTGGGTGTGGCCCTGATACGACTCTCGCGGTGCATGCCGTTCCTCGATGTGGCCATCCGGTGAGTCGATGCGTACGACGTCCGGCGTGAAGGTGCCGCGCCACGCGGCGCCCTTCGAGGTGATCCCGACGTGCTGGCGCTGCAGGCTTGCAGCCAGTTCGATGCCCTGGAACATGTCGGGCAGGCCCTTGAGGGGCCAGACGGCTCCACCGATATCGAGCTCGGCGGAGACGCTGCGGAACTTCGCCCAGTTGTCAATTCCGCCGTGCGCCTGCACGGCCTGTTCGAGTAACGTGCTCATCGCGTAGTCCTTTCATGGAGCGTTATGTTGCCAGCGTTACTGCTCGTCCGGGAACGTGCTGCCGAACATCGGATAGCCGCCGGCGGATTCGCTGCGCGTTGCTTCGTTCTGCAGCACGTCCCAGTGCTCGACGAGCTTGCCGTTCTCGATGCGCAAGATATCCATGGCGATCAGTGCGGTCGGTGTTGCCGAATTGGTGTATCGACTGTGCACCCAGACAAAGTCTCCATTGGCGGCCACCATGTCATATTCGAAGCGGACGTCGGGCAGCGTGCGGACCAGGCCGAAGAGTCCTTCACGCCCCGCCGGAACATGCTGGCTGTGCTGGATGTAGGTGTCGGACCAGAATCCGGCGGCCTTTTCGTAGTCCTTCTTGTTGAACAGCGTTTCCAGGGCCTCGAGAACGAGTGCGGTGTTCTTCTCTTCAAGGGTTGCAGTCATGATATGGATTCCTATGATTTAAAAAACGGGTGTAACCGGCCGGGCGATGATAGACCCGCCCGGCGCGGGTCTGAAGCCGGCCGCTTACTGTGCCGTCGTATAGCGCGGGGCAGGCGTGTCGGTCGAAAGATGCGGGGCCATCGTCTGGCGCGCGGATTCGTAAGCGTCCCACTCTTCGCCGGCATGCAGCGACGGGATCGTCACGAGTTCGCGCCGGTCGAAGCCCGTCAGGGCTGCCTCGACCATGTCGGAGGCCGACATGACGATGCCCGCGGGCAGGTGCTCGATCGGCAGTCCGCCGGTTTGCCAGAAGTCGGTGGCGGTCGCCCCGGGCAGCACGGCCTGGACCTGTACGCCCTTGTCGGCAAGTTCGTGGTGCAGCGACTGGCTGAAGGCGAGCACGAAGGCCTTGCTGCCGCCATAGACGCCATTGAGCGTCTCCGGCGAGATCGCGACGATGGAAGAGATATTGATGACGGCCCCCTTGCCGCGCGCGACGAAGCCCGGGACGGCGGCATAGGTCAGGCGGGTAAGTGCGGTGACATTCAGTTCGATCAGCCGCGTCATCGACTCGACATCGCTGTCGAGCAGCGGCGTATGCGTACCCACGCCCGCATTGTTGACCAGCAGGGTGATGCTCGCATCTTCCCTGAGCTTCGTCTCGACACCGGCCAGCGCCGCGCGGTCGTTCAGATCCGCGTCGATGATCTCGACATTCTGGCGCGTCTCGTTCGTGATGCGGTTGGCGAGGTCGATCAGCCGGTCGCGGTTGCGCGCGACCAGAATCAGATCGTATCCCCGGCGGGCCAGCTGCTCGGCGTAGATCGCGCCGATGCCTGAGGAAGCGCCGGTAATGAGGGCGGTACCCTTGTGTGCCTGAACCATGATCTCACTCCGTTGTGAAGGTTGAAGGTGATTGCGTGTGTGCATTGTGGCTTCGTTTGGCTATGACGTGAATGACATATATGTACATGATTCAGGTCATGGCTTGGCGGAGAACGGACGTGCACCGGAGCGCGACACGGATCGTTGCGCAGAAGCGGATTCGACCATCGTCCCGATACGCTATACAGACTAGCTTGCGGCGTTTAGGTTGAAAATTATACGAGTGGGTAAAAATGCACGGCGTGCGCGGAAAGGAGGGTATTGGGCCGAGTGCTGATCTCTGGTCGGCACCGGCCAGCGGGCCGGAAAGGCGACAACCGCGCAGGGCCACCTCGCGGTTGATGGCAGCACGGTCCGCAATGCCTGACGCGTGACCGCATGAGGGGCGCGCATGACTTATACCATCGTATGAGGCGAACGCCACCAGTCGGTAAGGTTGCGATGCTTGCGCGCAATAGTCGGTAGTGGAGTACCACGCTATGCTGACTTTAAGTTCGATGCGTATCCACGGGAAAGAACGTTTGGGTGGTCGATGGTGAAGGGTAGAAGCAATCACAGCAAGGAGCATAAATATGTCAACCGGCAAGACTTGCCCTGTCACCCACGCCGCGGGCGGCGGCACGACGAACCGCGACTGGTGGCCGAAGCAACTGCGGGTCGATTTGCTGGGCCAGCACTCCAGCAAGTCCAATCCACTCGATAAAGACTTCAACTATGCCGAGGCCTTCGGGCGCCTCGATTTCGCTGGCTTGAAGAAAGATCTCGCGGCACTGATGACCGACTCTCAGGACTGGTGGCCCGCCGACTTCGGCCACTACGGGCCGCTCTTTGTCCGCATGGCGTGGCACAGCGTCGGAACCTACCGCATCGCGGATGGTCGCGGCGGCGGGGGGCGCGGGCAGCAGCGCTTCGCACCACTGAACAGTTGGCCAGACAACGTGAGCCTCGACAAGGCCCGTCGCTTGCTCTGGCCCATCAAGCAGAAGTACGGACAGAACATTTCCTGGGCCGACCTTCTGATCCTCGCAGGCAACGTTGCGCTTGAAACCATGGGCTTCACGACGTTCGGTTTCGCGGGCGGTCGGGAGGACACGTGGGAACCGGATCAGGATGTCTACTGGGGCAACGAGAAAAGCTGGCTGGGCGGCGATGCGCGCTACGGCAAGGCCTCCGCCGGTGGCGAAGACGAAGGTGTGATCGTTGCCGACGAAGAATTGCACGGCACTGAGCACAGCCGCACGGACCGCGGGCGCACTCTCGAGAGCCCGCTTGGTGCCGTGCAAATGGGTCTGATTTATGTGAACCCCGAAGGGCCGGACGGGCACCCCGATCCGGTTGCGGCGGCGCACGATATCCGCGAAACCTTCGCTCGCATGGCGATGAATGACGAGGAAACCGTTGCGCTCATTGCGGGCGGCCATACTTTCGGCAAGACGCACGGCGCGGGCCCCGCCGACAACGTGGGTCCCGAGCCCGAAGCCACCGCGCTGGAAAACATGGGCCTCGGCTGGAAGAGCCGCTTCGGCACTGGCATGGGGCCGGACACGATTACGAGCGGCCTGGAGGTGACCTGGACCAGCACGCCCACGCAGTGGGGCATGGGCTTCTTCCATAGCCTGTTCAGCCACGAATGGGAGCTCACGAAGAGTCCGTCGGGTGCGAATCAGTGGGTCGCGAAGGATGGCGGCGAGACGATACCGCATGCCCACGATCCGTCGAGAAAGCTGCGTCCGACTATGCTGACCACGGACCTCTCGCTGCGCTTCGATCCGGTCTATGAAAAGATTTCGCTGGACTTCATGGAGCACCCCGAGCGGTTTGCGGATGCTTTTGCGCGCGCCTGGTTCAAGCTGACCCACCGCGACATGGGCCCGCGCGCGCGCTACCTGGGCCCGGAAGTGCCGAAAGAAGCGCTGATCTGGCAAGACCCGATTCCCGCCATCGATCACCCGCTCGTGAACGAGCAGGACGTGATTGTCCTCAAGCAGAAAATCGCGGCTTCGCGGTTGTCAGTTTCCGAGCTGGTGTCGACGGCTTGGGCGGCAGCCTCTACGTTTCGCGGGTCCGACAAGCGCGGGGGGGCCAATGGCGCACGCATCCGCCTCGCGCCGCAGAAGGACTGGGCTGTCAATCAGCCTGAGCAGCTCGCGAGGGTGCTCCAGGTGCTCGAAGGCATTCAGGCGGATTTCAACGGCGCGCAGCCGGGTGGCAAGAAGGTGTCGCTGGCCGACCTCATCGTGCTGGCGGGCGGCGTGGGAATCGAGCAGGCGGCGCGCAAGGCTGGCCAGGAGGTGAACGTGCCGTTCACGCCGGGCCGCATGGACGCGTCGCAGGAGCAGACCGACGTGGTCTCGGTGGCCGTGCTCGAACCGCTCGCTGATGGATTTCGCAACTACCAGCAACGTGCGTTTTCCGCACCGGCCGAAGCACTGCTGATCGACAAGGCGCAGTTGCTCACGCTCACCGCGCCGGAGATGACGGTGTTGACAGGCGGACTCCGCGTGCTGGGTGTCCACGCTGGCGAGGACGCTCACGGCGTCTTGACTGATCGTCCAGGCGCGCTGACGAACGACTTCTTCCGCAATCTGCTCGACATGAGCACTGCATGGAAGCCGATCTCGGCGGAGCACGGCGTGTTTGAGGGGCGCGACCGCAAGACGGGACATTTGAAGTGGACAGGCACGCGCGTCGATCTCATCTTTGGTTCGCATTCGGTGCTTCGCGCGCTGTCCGAGGTCTATGCGAGCGGCGACGGGCAAGCGAAGTTCGTTCGCGACTTCGTCGCGGCGTGGGTCAAGGTGATGAACCTCGACCGCTTCGACCTCGTCCCACGCTGAGTCGCTGCGTGGGCGATTTTCTTCGAGTTGAAGTCTGGGGGCGGCTTGGGCCGCCCCTGCGCATCGGGCACGCGTGCTCGGCGAGACGGGTGCATGCAGGCATCGACACCCTGTCTGACGGAGTGACATCATGGTCAAGTTTTACCAGGGTACGGCCGTCATTACCGGTGCGTCGACCGGCGTTGGCGAGATCTATGCGAACCGCCTCGCACGCCGGGGCTACGATCTGATTCTGGTCGCGCGCAACCGCGACCGGCTGATCGACCTTGCCGATCGCGTGGCAAGCGAAACGAGTCGGAACGTCGAAATCGTCGATGTCGATCTCAACGATCGCGCGGCGCTTGCCGGGATCGAAGAGATTCTCGAACAGCACGAGAGCGTCACCTTGCTGGTCAATAACGCCGGTGTGGGTACGCACAAGCCGTTGCTCGACAGCGACATCGAAGCGATGACGCGCGTGATAGAACTGAGCGTCACAGCGCTCACCCGACTCAGCTACGCAGCCGTCGCGGGCTTCGTGGCGCGAGGCGAGGGTGCCATCATCAATATCCCGCCGCTCGTCGCCGTCTCGCCGGAAACGCTCAACGGCGTGTACGCCGCCAGCAAGGCCTTTGTCCTGGCTTTCACCCTGTCACTGCACCACGAACTCGCCGCGAAGGGCGTCCAGATGCAGGCCGTACTGCCGGGCGCAACAGCCACTGAATTCTGGCAGATTGACAGCTTCCCTCTCGAACATCGGCCCGCGGGTTTTGCCATGCTGCCGAGCGACATGGTCGACGCGGCCTTGACGGGCTTCGACCGTCACGAACTCGTTACGATCCCGTCATTGCACGCCGTAGAGGCGTGGGACGCGTACGAATCCGTGCGCAAAATAATGGCCCCCCATTTGTCGGCAGATCGTGCAGCGCCGCACTATTTGACGACACGGTGATGAACGGGCGGCGCTACGGCAATCCCACTATCCACGGGCGATGTTCGCCGGTGCCGCCGATTGTTCGGCTCACGTGACTACTCTATTCGATAAAGACAGTGGTGATCGACATTGACGCCGGGGGTGCTCATCGTCATACTTGATTGCGTTCGACATCGTCATTAACTTTGACTGTTGGTGTTAATTTGCCATAGGTCTGTGGCGCCCTATTAACAGGAGTTCATCATGAAGCTGACAGGAAACACCATTTTCATCACCGGCGGCGGTTCGGGCATCGGCCGCGGGCTTGCTGAGGCGCTCCACAAACTCGGCAATCAGGTCATTATTTCGGGGCGGCGTGCTGATCGGCTGCAGGCCACGATCGATGCCAACCCTGGCATGCAGGCGGTCGCGCTCGACATTACCGATCCGTCGGATATCAAAGCGGTAGCGGCGAAACTGATCGCTGACCACCCAAAGCTGAATGTCCTGATCAACAACGCCGGGATCATGCTTCCGGATGGCGCTGCCGGACCGGTTGACGATACCCTGCTGACCTCAACCGTCACGACAAACCTGTTGGGGCCGATCCGGATGACGTCGGCATTGATCGAACATCTGAAGCAGCAAGACGGCGCAGTCATTGCGAACGTGGCCTCGGTGCTCGGTTACGTGCCAATGGCGGTGACGGCTGTTTATAGCGCAACCAAGGCGGCATTGCACTCCTACACGCTGTCGCAGCGTTACCTGTTGAAAGACAGCAAGGTTTCGGTCGTCGAGATCGCGCCGCCGTGGGTTCGTACCGAACTGATGAATAGCAGCGAAGAGGAGCGCGCGATGCCGCTCGACGAGTTCATTGCCGGGGCGATGCAACAACTCGGCACGGACGCCGATGAAATTCTCGTCGGTCCTGCGGTGCAAATGCGCGCGAACCCGGGCCCGGGCGAGCACGCGTGGGTCAATGAGTTCAACGACATGATGATGAAGGGCTGAGCACGGGGCCGGCTATTGCGGGATGGCTTGGGACATCCGTGTCGCCGCCGGGTGTCACCAGCCACTCGCTGATGTAAAGCGGGGCTCCAATTGACCAGTGCACACGTTGACAGATGGGGGCGCGGGTTGCACCTGGAATGTAGCAGCACCAAGGGGAACGCCTTCTTTGGCTCCCTCAAAATCTGCCCGATGACGCCGACCAGCATGTTCAAGTTCGAAGCGTCAAAGGCAGGGGAAGAGCAGATCTTCGTCTGTATTCAGACTGAGGGAACGGCGACCGTTGAGCAAGACAGCCGTCAATGCATTTTGCGCACGGGTGATATGACCTTGCTCGATACCTCGAGAGCTTTCCATATGGATTTCCGTGACGAGATGGCCCAACTCGTCCTTCAGGTACCTCGTGCGTTGTTCCGGAAGCAGGTTGGCGCGCTGGAGCGTTTGACGGCGACGGTCGTGCCCGCCCAAAACCCGCTCGGCAGGATTACGAAGCAGTTCATCACCTCATTGGCACGCGACTTCGAGTTGTTCGCTCCCATAGTCGCACAGCGGCTGAGCGAACAGGCGCTGGACATGGTCGTGATGGCTTTCGCCTCGTTAGCCGATGATGGCCACGCCAGAAAAACATCCGTAACCCGGTCGATGCTAGCCCATCGTGGACGCGCATTCATCGAAGCCAATCTTCGCAGTGCATGGCTTTCGCCTGGAGACGTGGCGGAGCATCTCGGGATCTCGAAGCGCTACCTCAGCACTATTTTTGCCGGGGATGGCCAGTCGGTTGAACGCTTCATTCGGCAGCGTCGACTGCAGAAGTGCGCGAGGGATCTGGCGGATCGCGGACAGGCGATCCGTCCCATCAGCGACATTGCATTCGGGTGGGGCTTCAACAATCTGACCCACTTCGGTCAATCGTTCAAAGCGGTCTATGGCGCAACGCCCCGAGAGTATAGAAAGCAGGCGCTGCAACGAGGTATCGCAGTTGCACAAGATGTGGACAATTAGAGGAGCTGAACGAACCGCAAGATTTTCTTCAGCTCCATCGTTTCTCGCTCTCCGAAGATCTCGTTCATCGGGCGGCGCGACGCCCCTAGAAGGCCTAGACGAAATGCGTGTTCGATTGCCACCCGGCCGCCACCGTCAACGCCACCCGCCGACGGCGCATGGTTGACAGCTGTTAACGGGCGAGCAGATTTGACCCACCTAGCGGTGTGATTTGCATCGAAATTTGACCCACGTGATTGAATGTCCTGCTCATTATTTGAGCAGGGGATACAGAGGTGATCACGGTGGGTATGCTGGCCAAGATCAGGCGGATGTATTTCCGCGAAAAGGTGCCGCTGCGGGAGATTGCGCGACGAACGGGGTTGTCGCGCAACACGATCCGCACGTGGCTACGCCAACCAGAAGCAGCGGAGCCGAAGTACCCGAAACGGGTCAGTCCGAGCGTGGTAGACGCATGGGCTGGACAGCTTGAGGAATGGCTGAAGGCTGACAGCCACCGGCCTAAACGCGAGCGCCGCACGGCGCGCTTCATGTTCGAGGCGATTCGCGCACAGGGCTACGGCGGCAGCTACACGCGTGTGAGCATATTCGTGCGGCGCTGGCGCGAGCGGCAGGCGCAGGCTCCGCGCCGCCAGGCTTATGTTCCCCTGGCGTTCGAGATGGGCGAGGCCTTCCAGTTCGACTGGAGCTGCGAATACGCCTTCGTGGGCGGGCTGCGCCGGCGCCTTGAGGTCGCCCATGTGAAGCTGAACGCCAGCCGCGCGTTCTGGCTGGTGGCCTACCCGACCCAGAGTCACGAGATGTTGTTCGATGCGCATGCCAGGGCGTTTGCCGCCTTCGGTGGCGTGCCGCGCCGTGGCATCTACGACAACATGAAGACTGCCGTAGACAAGGTCGGGCGCGGCAAGGCGCGCACGGTCAACGCCCGTTTCGAGGCGATGTGCAGCCATTACCTGTTCGAGCCGGAGTTCTGCAACCGTGCCGCCGGCTGGGAGAAAGGCATCGTCGAGAAGAACGTGCAGGACCAGCGCCGGCAGATCTGGCACGATGCCGTGCAGCATCGCTGGGACTCGCTCGAGGCGCTGAACGCATGGGTCGCAGACCGGTGCCGCCAGGCGTGGAAGATGCCGCACCCGCAGTGGCCGGAGCTGAGCGTCGAGGATGTGCTTGAGGATGAACGCACACGGCTGATGCCCAACCCCCGCCCGTTCGACGGCTACGTCGAGCAGATCCTGCGCGTGTCATCGACGGGCCTGATCCACTTCCAGCGTAACCGCTACAGCGTGCCGACCGAGTTCGTGAACCAGCTCGTGAGCGTGCGCTGCTATCCGGCGCTGCTGAGCGTCGTCGTCGATGACCGGGAAATCACCCGTCACACGCGCAGCTTCGAGCGGCACCTGACGTTCTACGACTGGCAGCACTACATCACGCTGGTCGAGCGCAAGCCCGGCGCGCTGCGCAACGGCGCGCCGTTTGCGACGATGCCCCAGCCCCTTCAGGAACTGCAGCGACACCTGCTGAGGCATCCCGGCGGAGATCGCGTCATGACGCAGGTTCTGGGCGCCGTACGGGAGCACGGGCTCGATGCAGTATTGCAGGCCGTCCAGGCCGCACTCGACTCGGGCCGGCCCAGCGGCGATCACGTGCTCAACGTGCTGAGCCGCCTGAAGGCCCCGGCTGCAAGCCGCGCCACAGCTACCACCCAGCTGAATCTGACCGAGGAGCCCGCCGCAGACGTTGGTCGCTACGAGCGCCTGCGCGTCACTGAACCGGAGAATCGCCATGTCTAACGACATCATCGCCCGCCTCAAGGCGCTCAAGCTGCACGGCATGGCCAGCAGCTGGTCCGAGCTGTACGCGCAGTCCCGCCATACCGAGTTCGATCCCGAACGCTTCATGCAGCAGTTGCTGCTGGCCGAAGGCGCCGAGCGCGAGGTCCGCTCGATTGCCTACCAGATGGGGGCAGCACGCTTCCCGGCACACCGCGACCTCAAAGGCTTCGACTTCACGCAAGCTCGTGTCGATGAGGAGTTGATCCGGGATCTGTACCAGCTGAAATTCCTCGAGAGTGCGCACAACGTCGTGCTCATCGGCGGACCGGGCACGGGCAAGACGCATCTGGCCACCGCCATCGGCATCGAGGCGGTGCAGCGCCACGGCAAGCGTGTACGCTACTTCTCCACAATCGAGCTCGCCAACGCGCTGGAACTGGAGAAAACGGCGGGCAAGCAGGGGCAGATTGCCCACCGGCTCACGCATGCGGATCTGGTGATCCCGACGAACTGGGCTACCTGCCGTTCAGCCAGAGCGCTGGAGCGCTGCTGTTCCATCTGCTCTCGAAACTGTACGAGCGCACCAGCGTGGTGATCACCACCAACCTGAGCTTCGGGGAATGGGCCAGTGTGTTTGGCGACGCGAAGATGACCACGGCACTGCTCGACCGCCTCACGCATCATTGCCACATCGTCGAGACCGGCAATGAATCGTGGCGCTTCAAGGAGAGCTCAGCCAAGGTTCGGACAACCAGGAAGAGAACGACAAAGGAGGCTGACAACGCAGAGTTATCCACATCGGCGTAGATGTACTACGCTGTCTCGGGGTGGGTCAAATTTAGATGAAAACAGTGGGTCAAATTTAGACGCTCGCCAACACGAGAACTTCCGCTCGTCGTGTCTCGTCTCCGGTCAGGCTCAGTCCGGCAGAGTCGCCGCGCACGACTGACTCCACCCGCTTTGCCGTGGTTGCCCCGCTTGCTGGCCGCGCCTGCAAACGGGAACGTCCATCTACAAACAACGAGCATATGAGAATCGGCAGCTAGTTCCGTGACTACTACGACGGGGCACAGGCGTATGGAAGCGACCAGTTCGTATCTTTCTGTGCGAAACGTCCGTGCGCGAACTGAATCAGAAAGCCCCCAAGCTGGCCGACTGGGTGAAGCTGGGCGGCGTCGGCGCCATCAACGGCGTACATGGACGGGGGGAAGGCTAGCAACTCGCGCTGCAGGGCGTCGCCGCCTTTTCGCACGTGTCAATCGAAGTCGGGCCGGCTTCCGGAAGCAGACTGTTCATCAGATATTTCCCTGCGGTGCTTGCTGACAGCTTAGTCAGCCAGACCAGGGAATGTGACTTGTAGCCAACCCCGAAGAGACAAGCGAAGTCGCGTGGACGACCCTGACGAGGACGCTGTTTGTGCTGGAGGACGGCAATTGAAGCACCACATCTTCGCCAGTTCCAGAATCGGAAACCCTGTCGCCAGACGCTTCGTACAGCCGGCGACGGCATCATATGAGGTAAGTGCCATGGACCGTTCTGAATTCCTGCTGGTCACGCGACAACTAGCAGCGGCGGCGCAAATTCTCGCCACGGCTGGTCCGCAGGACCGCCGGGCAGACGCGCTCCAGATGCTCGAACTCTTTCGTCGGTACGACCAGATTGTCTCCGCTTCGCATCTGGTTGCAACATCCAATGACGAGCTGTTTGCACGCACTGGCCACGCGGCCCTCACAATGGCTGGGCGCAATGAATTTGCCGCGTCGCACGCTCTTCTTGAGCAGGCCAAGTCTCTTTTGACCGCGGCGTGAAATCAGCGGCAGCAAACTTGAAGCGGGCATCTACGCGACGGCGGTGGCTCGCGAGGCGACTGGCACCACGACCATCGAGACGGCGATTGGAGGCACGACCATTGAAAGAGGCGGCGGCGGTTGATGGTAGCGTCAGGTCCAAGCCCGGCGCGGGCGCGCTCTACTATTGAAGCAAGCCTGCAATGGGACGGTTCGGGCAAATGCGATTGCGAGCACACGGGAATGGCCGACGACAGAGTCTATGGCGCCATCTTCGCGGAGCACGTATTGGTGGGCGCATGGGAAGCGACCTTGTCCGAAGACTACGTGCGCGCCATCGATGCTGTTGTCTCTATCGACGACCCTGACTCAGCTCGAACTGAGAAGGAGCTTCGTACGTACTTGGCTGCTTAACTAACCAGCGGCCAATTCAAGAGACCGTTGTTGAACTCAGTTCGGCTCAACTTGGCTACGCGCAATGCGGCTGGGTCTGATTGCATCCTAACTGTCGGGAAAGGGCATCTCTTCTGTGGCTTGGGGGAAATTCTTTGAAATCAATAGACTATGGCCAAATTCGTCGGGCCAGATATCGCTTGCAACTGCATCCTCGCAGGCCAGTTTTGTTTGCAAGTGCTTTAGCTAACCCATTGAATTTACGGCGGTCTGCGTCGACCGGATTTGCGTTTGGGTGAAGGCGCTCTCGCTTGTAAATATTGCAACGCCCATGCGGCGCTCTTCCGCGCATGTTCGGTGCCTCACGGTAGCTCGGAATGCGTGTTTTCGAATCAATGGGTTACCGCTATCAGGCCAGTTTGAATTGCGAATCCTTGTTTGGTCTCGTGAGCCTCAGGCCAGTTTGATTTGCGAGATATTGCTGGGACAGGTTGAATTGCGACAAGACAGGAATCGTTTGCGAAACACCACTGCCAGTCGCGTTTCACAACATCTCGCAACACCGGTGGTAACATTTGTTGTCGTCCACCGCCCGTCAGCCATCCGCATGCCAGAAAGCTTCGACCAGCTTGCAGCGCTCATCCGCGCGCGTTTCTCGGAACTGAGCCCGCAATTCCAGACCGGCGCGGCCTTCCTGCTCGACCATCCTGACGAAGTTGCCGTTTCTTCGATGCGCAAGGTCGCCGAGCGCGCCCAGGTGCAGCCCGCGTCGCTCGTGCGGCTCTCACAGCAGTTCGGTTTTCCGGGCTGGAACGAGTTGCGCAACCTGTTCGTCGCGCGCGTGCGCACGCGTCCCGAGCCGCTTTCGAGCCGTGCCCGCTCGCTCGTCGCGGGCAACGCGAAGGACGCGCTCGCACACGATCTGCTGCAAGCCCAGCAGCACAACCTCGAAGCGAGCGCCGCGCACAACACGCGCGCCATGGTCGAGGCCGCGCGCGTGCTGAAGAAAGCGAAGCACGTGCACGTGGCGGGCTTTCGCTCGTGCTATGCGGTCGCGTTCGGCCTCGTGTATGGCTACCGGCTCTTTCGACCCTCGGTCTCGCTGCTGGGCGGCGAGGCCGGCACGCTCGAAATTCAGCTGCTCGGCATCGAGCGCGACAGCGCGACGATCGTCGTGAGCTTCGCGCCATACTCGGTGGAGGCTGTGCGCGTGGCCGAGGCGGCGCTCGAAAAAGGCAGCCGGCTGATCGCCATCACCGATAGCGCCGTCTCGCCCATCGCGCTGAACGCCGAAAAGGTGCTGATCTTCACGCACGAAAGCCCGTCGTTCTTTCCTTCGCTGGTGGCTGCGATGGCGCTCTCCGAGTCGCTCGTCGCGCATCTGCTCGCGCTCGAGGGCGCGGGCGCCGTGGCGCAGCTCGAGCAGTCCGAGCGTACGCTCAACGCGCGTGGGGCTTATGTGCCGTGAAGCGGTGCAGATTCCGCCGCGCAGTTGTCAGGCAGCGGAGTCCTGGCTCGCTCGCTGCCTGGTCATGCGGCCCGCCCGCCTGTTCGCAAAGCCGCCCTCCGAGGCGGATTTTTTTCGCATCGCAGATTGCATTTGTTGCGAGATGCATTTAATTTGACAACATATGTTGCGTGGCGTATAAATCGAACATCGGCCGTTTCAGGCATTCAGGCGGAAATTTCGATGCAGGAACTCAATATTCTTCGGGGGCCGGCCCTCCGGATGGCCGGCACGCCCGAGGCGATCGGGCGGCGGCTCGGCGAACTCGCGAAGCCCGTCTTCGCGGCCTATATGGCGCAGAGCAGCGCGTGGGCCGCGGTAAGCCGCTGGCGCGGCAGCGCCTTTGCACAGCAACTGCGCGCGGCGGCCGAGCGGCATTTTCCGGCCCACGTCGCGGAAATCGACGCGATGGCCGCGGCGCTCGACTGGCCGGCGCACGATCTGTTCCTGTGGAATTGCCGCGGCGAGCTGATCCACAACGCACCGGACGGCTGCACGACGCTCGCGGTGCGCACGCCCGAGGCCGGCCTGATCGCCCACAATGAAGACGGCGATCCGTACCTGCGCGGGCGTTGCGCCGTGGTCGAGGTCGAGCCCCTGGGCAAGCCCGGCTTCGTGAGCTTCTACTATCCCGGGTCGCTGCCCGGCCACACCTTCGCGGCTTCGCGTGCGGGGCTGGCGCAGGCCATCAACAACGTGCGCATTCGCGAGCCGCGTGCGGGCGTGCCGCGCATGATCCT
The DNA here is from genome assembly GCF_004524855.1 of Paraburkholderia pallida. Lineage (NCBI taxonomy): Bacteria > Pseudomonadati > Pseudomonadota > Betaproteobacteria > Burkholderiales > Burkholderiaceae > Paraburkholderia > Paraburkholderia pallida. The sequence goes on from NZ_CP038149.1 coordinate 699,226, forward strand.
CGCGCGCGCCGTGCTCGATGCGGCAACGCTCGCCGACGCGCTGACGCTGCTGCGCGACACGCCGCGCGCGAGCGGCTTTCACCATACGGTCGGCGGCACCGATGCGGCGGGCCAGGTGCGCGTCTATAGCGTGGAAGCCACGGCGCAGCGCAGCTCGATCGTTGAAGTGGGCGCCCCTTCGGGGCACGCCAACCACCTGATTCACGCGGGATGCGAGAACGAGGCGCAGATCGTCACCGATTCTTCGCGCGACCGCCAGGCACGGCTCGCCGAACTGCTGCCGGCGCTGGGCCCACAGCCAGACGGCGAGGCGTTCGTGCGCACGCTGCAAGACCGCGCGGGCGCGGGCCTGCCGATCTACCGCGACGACCCCTGCGATCCCGACGAGGAAAACACGCTCGCCACGGCCTGCATGCGCGTGGAGCCGCGCGGCGTGACGTTCGACGTCTGGCAGGACGGCGTGCGCACGCTGGGCCTGCAGGTCGAGCGCGCGGCGTGAAGGGCGGTGCAGGCCGCTCAGCGTAAAGCGTTTCACGAGCGTCATCGGATCAACTTCAACGGATCAACCCGATTTCAGCGATTTCAGCGAGAAAACCCATGTCCACGAAAGTCTTCCATCGGATGCCGAAGCAAAGCTTGCCCGTCGCGGTGGCGGGCGAGGGGATCGAGATCATCGATTCCACTGGCAAGCGCTATATCGACGCGAGCGGCGGGGCGGCTGTCTCGTGCCTCGGCCACAGCAATCAGCGCGTGATCGATGCGATCAAGCAGCAGGCGCAGCAGCTTCCATACGCGCATACCTCGTTCTTCACGACCGAGGCTTCCGAGCAGCTCGCCGATCACCTGATCGCCGCGGCGCCCGCGGGGCTCGAGCACGTCTATTTCGTTTCGGGCGGCTCTGAGGCGATCGAGGCCGCGCTCAAGCTCGCGCGCCAGTATTTCGTGGAAAAGGGCGAGCTCACGCGCCGCCACTTCATCGCGCGCCGCCAGAGCTATCACGGCAACACGCTCGGCGCACTGGCGATCGGCGGCAACGCGTGGCGCCGCGAGCCGTTCCTGCCGATCCTGATCGAATCGCATCACGTGAGCCCGTGCTATGCATACCGCGAGCGTCACGAGGGCGAGACCGACGAGGCCTATGCGCAGCGCCTCGCCGACGAACTCGAGCAAAAGATCCTCGAGCTCGGCGCGGAAAACGTCGCGGCCTTCGTGGCCGAGACGGTGGTGGGCGCAACGGCCGGCGCGGTGCCGCCGGTGCGCGAGTACTTCCGCAAGATCCGCGCGGTGTGCGACCGCTACGGCGTGCTGCTGCTGCTCGACGAAATCATGTCGGGCATGGGCCGCACGGGTTATCTGTTCGCGTGCGAGGAAGATGGCGTGGCGCCCGATCTGCTCACGATCGCGAAGGGCCTGGGCGCGGGTTATCAGCCGATCGGCGCGACGCTCGTGAGCCAGCGCATCTACGAGACCATCGTGGGCGGCAGCGGCTACTTCCAGCATGGCCACACTTATATCGGCCACGCCACGGCCTGCGCGGCGGCGCTCGCGGTGCAACGCGTGATCGCCGAAGACAAGCTGCTCGAGAACGTGCTCGCGCGCGGCGAGCAACTGCGTGCGCGGCTGCGCGAGCGCTATGCCGGGCATCCATATGTGGGCGACGTGCGCGGGCGGGGCCTCTTCGTGGGCGTCGAGCTCGTGAAAGACCGCGCGACGAAGGCCACCTTCGATCCGGCGCTCAAGCTCCACGCGGCCATCAAGCGCGAGGCGTTCGCGCGCGGCCTGATGGTCTACCCGATGGGCGGCACCGTCGACGGCAAGAACGGCGATCATGTGCTGCTCGCGCCGCCGTTCATCTGCACGGCCCAGGACATCGATACGATCGAGGAGCGCCTGGCCGCCGCGATTGGCGCAGCGCTGAGCGCGACAGGCGTGGCCAACGCCGCCTGATACGCTTGTCCGCGTTTTTCCTTTCCCGGAGCCCATTGATGACGCAACCCCCGAACTCGCGCCTGCGCGCCTTCGACGCGGCCAGCGCGACGGCCGAGCAGAAAGCGGTGCTCGACGAAATCCTCTCCGGCCCGCGTGGCAATCTGAACGGGCCGTTCCTTGGCTGGATCCACAGCCCGGAGCTTGCTCAGCATGCGCAGCGTCTGGGCGCGTTCTGCCGCTACAACACGGGGCTGTCGCTGCGCCTTTCGGAGCTGGCGATTCTCGTGACGGCGGCGCGCTGGCAGGCGCAGGCGGAGTGGTACATCCACTACCCGATCGCGCTGAAGGCGGGTGTGCCCGAGGCGCTGGCGGAGCAGATCCGCACCGGCGCCGAGCCGGTGTTCGACGAAGCCGACGACGCGCTCATCTACGCATTCGTGACGGAGCTCTACGACGCGAAGCGCGTCTCCGACGCGACCTACGCGCGCGCGGTGGAGCGCTTCGGGCATGAGACCACGATCAACCTCGTCGGCCTGCTCGGCTACTACGCGCTCGTGGCGATGACGCTCAACGTGTTCGGCATGCGCGCCGAAGGCCAGACTTCGCTGCCGTTCCCCGAGTAAGCGCGAAGCGGCGACGAGTCCGGCGCCATCAGGCGCCTTGTCCAGGTCAACTGGGCGAGGCGCTTTTTCTTTTAAGGCGGCCCATAATCATGACGGCCATATTTCAGGCGAAGGCTTTTTACCCAAACGGTTAATGTCGCGCATTGCAGCGCACAAATATCGGATCGATTCAAGGCGAAAAATAAAACGGGTGGACGATTTTCGCCTTAAAGTCGGGTTGCGCATGGCTCAAATCGACCTTGCATGCATGAAATAATCTGACTGTTTGCGCGGTGCAGGCTCGCGGTAAGGCCTGAAGGCCCGCCGGGCCGGACTGTCGTGCGGGGCGCGATTATGCGGAACCAGTCCCGGTGGATTAATAACGGTTTTCCCGTATTTGCGTCAAAATCGCTTGCAGGCTTTATTTCGCGTTGTTAGTCTTGCCGGACTTATTAACGGTCGCCCGAATAACATTATCGACAAACGAGGCCTGCGTGCGGGAGAGGGGAACCCGCGTCGGGCATTATTCGAAGAGCGACCTGCCTGGGAGGTAATGCCATGCTGGATACGTCCATTGAGCTTGCAGAAAACGAAAGCACCGCCACGGCTAGCGTTGGCGACGTAGTCACCCTCAAATCGGGTGGACCGCGCATGACGGTCATGTACGCAGGGCCTGTGGGCTTTGCGAGTGGCCATTGGCTGATCTGCCAGTGGTTCGATGATCAGGGCGAATTGCGCCAGGACATGTTTGCGCAAGACATGGTGCAGAGCGAGCCGCGCCTGATTTCGGCGGCTTCGGTCAAGCTGCGCATGCCGGCAGCGCGCGCCAACGGGCGCGTTTGAGGCCCGTTGAGGCCGCCTGCGCCTGCTGGTGAAGCGCTGAACGGCGGCGTGCGGTGCCGCGGGGCGGCATGGCCGCCCGTGGCCTGCCGCCTACCGGGTAGCCGCTAATTCAAGCGATCGCTTAACGCTGCCCTTCGGCAGCGATCCGTACGGCCAATCCGGCCAGTACCGTCCCCATCAGATACCGCTGGATGGCCAGCCACTTTGGCCGGCGGGACAGGAACGACGCAATCGTGCCGGCCGTGATTGCCGCGGTGGCGTTCACGCTGACCGAGAGCGCGATCTGCACCGCGCCGAGCTCGATCGACTGGGTGAGCACGCTGCCTTTGGCCGGGTCGATGAATTGCGGCAACAGCGAGAGATAGAGGATCGCCACTTTCGGGTTCAGCAGGTTCGTGACGAAGCCCATGAGGAAGAGCTTGCGCGGCGGGTCGGGCGTCAATTCGCGCACCTGGAACGGCGAGCGCCCGCCCGGCTTGAGCGTCTGCCAGGCGAGCCAGGCCAGATAGAGCGCGCCGCCGAGGCGCAGCGCGTCGTACGCAAAGGGCACGGCCATCAGCAGCGCGGTGATGCCGAACGCGGCGCACAGCATGTAGAAAATGAACCCGAGCGCGACTCCGCCGAGCGAGATCAGGCCCGCCTTGCGGCCCTGGCAGATCGAGCGCGAGATCAGGTAGATCATGTTGGGTCCGGGCGTGAGCGCCATGCCGAGCGCAACGGCGGCAAAGGCGAGCAGCGGGGCGACATGGGGCATGGCGGGCTCCGTGGTCCTGCGGGTCAAGCAACTGGGAAAAGTGGGGACACGCTGGGTGGGGAACCCGCGTGCACGGCGGCTATGTCTGTGATTATTTCATGCAATCGAGGCGCATGCGCGGCCCGTCGCGCGGTTTGGCCGTTCGGCCAGGACAGGCGTCTCGCGAAGGCGCTGCTCGCGCGTTGCGCCTGCTGCGCCGGGTACCCGGATGCGTCGCGGGGCGGCTTTCAACGCGAGGAGCGTCCGCGCTCGGACTCGCGGGCCTCGCGCGCGTGGACGCGGTCGTCGAGCCGCCGGGAGAACACCAGCATGCCCAGACGCCGCTTTCTTTCCTTCACGTTGCCGCCGATGTCCTTCGGCGGATTCGGCTGCAGCGACCAGTAGAGCGCCAGCAGCCAGCCGAACACCGTCCAGCCCAGCACGGCGTTGAAGAGGGCGATCGTCAGCAAATCGTCACGCCTGCGGCGGTCCGCGATCAGCGCAGGCAGGAAATAGAGCGCGACCGCTGCCAGCAGAACGATGATCTCGAAGACGGAATGGCTCACCATAGCCGGTCCTTCCCAACGGGGCGTCATGCCCCCAATCGTTCATTGTCGCGCGGATCGGCCGCGCGTGCCTGGAGCGCTCCGAGTCCCTGGCCGGATGGCCAGCGCATGGCGAGTTTGTGACGGAGGCCTGTCGGCACAGTGGGGTTCGGGTCTATGATTTGTGTTTTTCCCGCACGGTATTCGCACCATGAGCTCAGACACGACAGAGGACATCCGCCAACTGGATCACGACGCATTGCGTGCGTTCGTCGAGCGCAAGTGGAACGACGAAATCGTCCCGGCGCTCACCGACTACATCGCGGTGCCGGCCAAGAGCCCGGCATTCGACGCCGACTGGGCAAAGCACGGCTATCTGGAGCGCGTCGTGCAGGACGCCGCGAAATGGGCCGAAACACAGCCCGTGCGCGGCCTGAAACTCGAAATCGTGCGTCTGCCGGGCCGCACGCCGGTGATCTTCTTCGAGGTACCGGCCACGCGCTCGGGCAGCAGCGAGACCGTCGTGCTCTACGGGCATCTCGACAAGCAGCCCGAATTCGCGGGCTGGCGCAACGACCTCGGGCCCTGGACGCCCAAGCTCGAAGACGGCCGCCTCTACGGGCGCGGCGGCGCCGACGACGGCTATGCCATCTACGCGAGCGTCACGGCGCTGGCGGCGCTCGACGCCCAGGGCATCGAGCGCCCGCGCTGCGTGGGCCTCATCGAGACCTGCGAGGAGTCGGGCAGCTACGACCTGCTGCCCTACGTCGACGCGCTGCGCGAGCGCCTCGGCAATGTTGGGCTCGTCGTCTGTCTCGACTCGGGCGCGGGCAATTACGATCAACTCTGGCTCACCACCTCGCTGCGCGGTCTCGTATCGGGCGATCTGGAAGTCGAGGTGCTCGAAGAGGGCATCCACTCGGGCTCCTATGGCGGCATTGCGCCGTCGAGCTTCCGCGTGATGCGCCAGCTGTTCGAGCGGCTCGAAGACGCCGCGAGCGGGACGCTCCTGCCCAAGGGCTTCCATTGCGCGATTCCGTCCAGCCGTCTTTCCGAGGCCGAAGCCACGGCGAAGATTCTTGGCGAGAGCGTCTGGCGGGGGCTGCCCTGGGCCTGCGGCCAGGACGGCCGCCCCGTGCTGCCCAAGACGACGGACCCGCAGCAGGCGCTGCTCGATTCGACGTGGCGGCCCTCGCTCTCCGTGACCGGCGCAGCAGGCCTGCCCGCGCTCGCCGACGCCGGCAACGTGCTGCGTCCGCGCACGGCGTTCAAGCTTTCGCTGCGGCTGCCGCCGCTGGTGGAGGCGTCGAAGGCCGTCGCCGAGCTCAAGGCGCTGCTCGAACTCGATCCGCCCTATAACGCGAAAGTCACCTTCAAGCCCGACACGGGCGCGGCCAACGGCTGGAGCGCGCCGGAGGTCGCGCCGTGGCTCTCGCAGGCGCTCGACGCGGCTTCGCGCACGCATTTCGGCGCGGACTGCGCGTATCTCGGCCAGGGCGGCACGATTCCGCTGATGAACGTCCTGCAGGCAGGGTTCCCGAAATCGCAGTTCATGGTGTGCGGCGTGCTCGGGCCGAAGTCGAACGCGCATGGGCCGAACGAATTCTTGCACGTGCCGTACGCGAAGAAGCTCACCGCTGCGGTGGCTGAGGTGATTGCTTCGGCTCCCTGAGGGGCTGGAGCGGTTCAAAGGGCCGGGGCCTTTCGTTATTAGTGTGAGCCGGCCCTGAAAGGGCGGTGCGCGTGCCAGCCGCGCACCGCCCGCCCCGTTTGCGTTTATCCCTTCGCCGCTGCGTCGTCGTGCGCGGCATCCGCGTGGCAGGAGCAGTTTTCTTCGTCTATCGGCTGCTCCAGATTCTTCATGATCCCGCACTCGGCGCTGCTGCTGTGATGGGCGTTGCAGCTATCGCGCAGCGTCCGCAACTGCTGCTCGAGCACGCGCATCGACTCGATCTGCTCGTGTATGCGCGCAATCTGGCAATCGATCAGCTGATTCACTTCGTCGCATGGCTGGCCCGGGTCGGCCTGGTAGCGCCGCAGCATCCGGATGTCGGCGAGCCCGATGCCGAGCGAGCGGCAGTGGCGGATGAAGTTCAGCTGCGCGGCATGCGCGCCCGTGTAGCTGCGGTATCCGTTGGTTTCGCGCGCCGGCTCGTCCAGCAGACCTTCGCGTTCGTAGAAGCGCACCGTTTCGACGTCGCAATGGCCCTGGCGCGCCAGTTCACCGATTCTCATGGTCGCAGTTCTCCAAAAATGGCTTGACCCTGTAGCGGCTACAGGCTGTCCAATGATTCTGTCACTTTTGGGAGAAATCGGCCATGGTCCAGGCTTTCTGGTCGCGGTTTGTGCTCGCGCAACGCTTTCGGGCGCGCGACGAAGGGCGGGACGCTGCGGCGGCGCGCTTGACGGAATCGGCAGTCACGCTCGATGAAGCGGAGGACGATCACGCCTGCGGCTGCGCCCACGCGCACGCAGACGAGGATCGCGCGCGCGGCCGTGCGGGCGCTGGTGCCGACGAGCACGGGTGCGGCCATCAGCACGGCGAGGGGCACGATCATCAGCACGACAAAGGGCGCGACCATGAGCATGCCCACGGTCACGATCATGATCATGGGCACGAGCATGACGATGATCACGGGCACGCATGTCGCCACGATCATGGCAAAGCTCACGCCCATGACCGTGACCACGACCACGGGCACGGGCACGGGCACGGGCACGGGCACGGGCACGGGCACGGGCAGGCATGTGGCCACGACCATCACGATGCCCACGCCCACGCCCATGACCACGCCCATGACCACGCCCATGACCATGACCACGCCCATGACCATGACCATGACCTTGGGCACGCATGTGGCCACGATCACGCCGCTGGCCACGATGCCCATGATCATTCCCATGCGCACGCCGGCCATGAAGCCGCATCCTGCTGCGCCGGCGCTGCGGCGCTGCAATCCACCCGCAGCGCCGCGCCGGCGAGCGCGCCGGAAGGGGCGCAGCGCGCGCGCTACCGCATCGACAACATGGACTGCCCGACCGAGGAGCGGCTAATCCGCAAACGCCTCGAGCCGATGCAGGGTGTCGTGCGTCTGGATTTCGACCTGCTCGCGCGTGAGTTGACGGTCTACCATCGGCTGCCCGACGCGCAGCCGCTCGAAGCCGCGCTGCGCGCGCTCGACATGGCGCCGCGCCTGCTCGACGACGGCGCGCAGGCCAACGCCGGCGCGGACGCGCCTGCACGCAGCCCAGGCCTCGCGATGCGCGAGAAGCTGTTGCTCGCCGCGAGCGGCATCGCTGCTGCTGCGGCCGAGGTCCTTGCATGGAGCACGGGTCACGAGACTGGCGTGCCCGTGCTGGTCTGCGCGGTCGTTTCGTTGATGTGCGCGGGCTTGCCCACGCTGCGCAAAGGCTGGATCGCGCTCAAGAACTTCACGATCAACATCTATTTCCTGATGTCGCTTGCGGTCGCTGGCGCCGTTGTCATCGGCAAGTGGCCCGAGGCGGCCATGGTCGTGTTCCTGTTCGCGCTCGCCGAGCAAATCGAGGCGCTTTCGCTCGAACGCGCGCGTCACGCGATTCGCTCGCTGACCGCGCTCGCGCCCGAAACGGCTGAGGTCTGGACGGCCGCCGCCGGGGCACAGTCGGCGCAAAAATCGGCCCAAAACTCGACGCAACAGTCGGCCCAGCAGCCGGAGCAGGGCGAATGGCGCACCCGCGCCGTCGCCGAAGTGGCGGTGGGCGAGCGCATCCGCGTGCGCACGGGCGAGCGCGTGCCGGTTGATGCACGCGTGGCGACGGGCCGCGCGGCGCTCGATCAGGCGCCCATCACCGGCGAGAGCCTGCCCGTCGACAAAACCGAAGGCGATGCCCTCTACGCGGGCAGCATCGTCGTCGATGGCGTCGTGGAGGCGATCGTCACCGCGGCCGCGCGCGACAGCACGCTCGCGCGCATTGCGGCGGCGGTCCAGGAGGCCCAGGCGCAGCGCGCGCCCACCCAGCGCTTCGTCGACCAGTTCGCGCGCTACTACACGCCCGCCGTCGTCGCGCTCGCCGTGCTGATCGCCATTGTGGGTCCGCTCGCGTTCGGCGGCGCGTGGGGCGCGTGGCTCTACAAGTCGCTCGTGCTGCTCGTGATCGCCTGCCCGTGCGCGCTCGTCGTCTCGACGCCGGTGACGGTCGTGAGCGGCCTCGCGGCGGCCGCGCGCAACGGCATGCTCGTGAAGGGCGGCGTATGGCTCGAGCGCGGGCGTTTGCTCAAGGCCGTCGCGCTCGACAAGACCGGCACGCTCACGCGCGGCGCGCCGGTGCTCACCGACACGCTCGCGCTGGCGGCGCTGCCCGAAGACGAGGCCCTGCGCCTCGCCGCGAGCCTCGACGACGCCAGCACGCATCCAGTTGCGCGCGCGCTCGTGGCGGGCTGGCGCGAGCGCGGCACGCAGGCGTCGCTCGAGCCGATCGACAATTTCGCGGTCCTCAACGGCCTCGGCGTGACGGGGCGCATTGGCGGCGAGGCGTGGCATCTGGGCAATCATCGGCTCGTCGAGTCGCTGGGTCTGTGTTCGTCGGACCTCGAGGCGCGGCTTGCGCAGCTCGAAGCGGCGGGCAAGACGGCCATCGTGCTGTGCTCGCCGCGCGAGCCGGTGGCGCTGTTCGCGGTCGCAGACGCGCTGCGGCCCGAGAGCTTGAGCGCCGTGCGCGCGCTCAAGCAGTTGGGCGCGACGCCGGTGATGCTGACCGGCGATAACCCCGCGACGGCACGCGCGATTGCGGCGCAGCTCGGCATCGATGACGCGCGCGGCAATCTGCTGCCGCAGGACAAGCAGGACGCGGTGGCGGACCTCTCGGCGCGGCACGGCATGACGGCGATGGTCGGCGACGGCGTGAACGACGCGCCGGCGCTCGCGCGCGCCGACATCGGCTTTGCGATGGGGGCGGCCGGCACGGCGACGGCGCTCGAAACCGCCGACGTCGCGATCATGGACGACGACCCGCGCAAGATCGCGGCGTTCATCGGCTTGAGCCGCAAGGTGTCGGCAGTGCTCGTGCAGAACATCGCGCTCGCGCTGGGGATCAAGGCGGTGTTCCTCGTGCTGGCGCTGGCGGGCGAGGCGACCCTCTGGATGGCCGTGTTCGCGGACGTGGGCGCGAGCCTGCTGGTCGTCGCCAACGGGTTGCGCGTGCGGCGGCATTTTGCTGGGAAGGCCTAGCGGCGCGTGGTTAGTGGGGTACAGCGGGGACGCGCGGGTGGGGAAGCACGGCTGAGGTGAAGCATGCCTTGTCCGTGCCTGCGCGGATCAATGCGCAACTAACGGCCACCAATCGCCGGCACTTCAAGTTACGCAACTAACAGCCTATTCCGCCCGCATCCTTCAACAAACTTCACCGTGGCACCGAAAACGGACCTCGCGTAGGCGCCCGTTAAGTGCCCGACGCAACGCTCCCTAAGCCACCAAGGGCCACGCGCAGGGCGGCGCGCGTGCCCTCATCGAAATCGCCGAGAAACTCGCAACGGCCCGCGATTAGCGTCGCGACGGGCACGCCATCCCGAAACACGATGCGATTGCCCGCGACTGCGGGTACCTTTTCCCCGGGCAGCACGGTGCCGACAAGATTCAGCGGATCCGAGGCGGCAATGCAGACGAGCGCGCTTTCCGCGCCCGGTGCCCCGTTCGCCGGACTGCCTGAGCCACCGCGCCGCCGCACTTCGCGCAGCAGCGCAACAGCTTCCGGCAGGGCGAACTGCTCGCCCGAGAGGCCCGTGACGAAACGGCCGCCGCGCACGTCGCCGCGCGCCTCCATGCGGCGCAGCACGCGCAGCAGATCGCGCCACGGCGGCAGCCAGGGTGCCTCCCGCGCCAGCAGTTGCCAGCACACGACGCCATAGCGGCGCAGCAGCACGTGCGCGACGTGCTCCAGCAGATCGGGGTCGGCTGGCGGGCGGCGCGATAGTGCCGCCGATGTTGCGAGGCTAGTCGCGCGCACCGCCCGCACCTCGCTCGCGGCGACCGCCGCGTGCGCTTCCCCCGGTGCCGATGAACCCAACGCAAGCTCCGTGGCCGCACGATCCTCCGCCGGCGCCGCCAGGGCAGCGGGCAACGCGACACGCCTGAGCACCGCCCAGCGCCCGGCATCGGCCATGCCGCCCACGAGCGGCCCGAAGCCGCGCGGGCGCCGTCGTCCGTAATGTCCGTGCTGCGCATGGCGCTTAGCTGCCGGACGGACCAGCGCGCGCAGCCCCGCGAAGCTGTCGGCGTTCACGAGCCCCGCGGCCACCAGCTCGCCCAGCGCGTTCTCCAGCTCGACGCCGAGCAGGCGCGCATCGGCGGCCAGTTCGTCGAAGAACATCGCGCCGTGGCGCGACAGCGCCTCATGGACGCGCTGCGCCCGCGCCGAAAGCTCCGCCGCTTCGGGCGCCTCGACGAGCGCGGTCCAGCGCGCGAGCTCACGGCGCGGCAGCAGCACGACGGGCGTGCTGCGCACCGTCGACGCCGCGGCCCGCGCAGGCAGCCGCGCCCATGCGAGATGCCCCGAGCGGCACAGCTCGTCGAGCAGCATGGGCGTGTAATCGTCGATGCGCGCGGGCAGGATCTCGTCCTCCCACGCGAGCGCCGAAGCCTCCCAGCCTTCGAGCTGCTCGAGCATCGCCGCGAGCGCGTCGCGGCCCGAGCCGCGCGCGTCGGCGCCCACGTGCTGCCACTCGAACAGGAAGCGCATGAAGTCCTGGCGCTCGACTGGCTCGATCTCGCGGCGCAGCTTGCGTACCGTGTAGCGGTGGATGCGCGCGAGCAGATGGCGCTCGCACCATTCTTCGTCACGCGCGCCCGGCGTGAAGCGGCCGCGCATGACCGTGCCTTCGGCTTCGAGCCGCGTGAGCGCCAGCGCGGCCACGCTCGCCTCCAGCGCGAGCGGCCGCGCCACTTGCGAAACCGTCAGGGGTCCGAATCCCGAGAGCCGCGCACGCACGATCTCGACCAGCGCCGTGTCCTCGTTCCACGCTTCGTCGCGCGACTCCTCGATGCGAGCGAGCGCAGCCAGCGGCGGCTCGCATTGCGCCTGCGGGTAGATCGCGCGCACGCAGGCGAGCCGTTCGATGCTGACCCACAGCGCATCGTGTTCCGCGACCGGCATGCGCGTCGCGCGCCCGGCGGCGGCCAGGCCGGCGAGCCACGCGTTCCAGCCGTGCGCGTCCGCCTCGCTTTGCGCAAGCACGCCGAGCGTGTTGAGCGCGTCGTGCAGTTCGTCCGCATCGCGCACCTGCGGCCAGGCCTCCTCGCGCACGCTCGCGATCGCCTCGGGATCGAGCGCGCCCAGATCGTCGGTGGACTCGGGGTCGCTCCAGCGCCGTGACAGCACCGCCTGGGTGCGCCGCTCTTCGAGCGGGGCATCGTCGAGGAACGCATAGGGGCGCGCGCTGAGAATCTCCGCCGCGAGTGGCGAGGGCGCCGGCAGCTCGCGCGTCACGAGCCGTACGCCATTCGACTCGATGCGGCGCAGCAGGGCGAGCCATGCTTCGGTGTCCATCGCATCGTGCAGGCAGTCGTCGACGGTTTGATCGACGAGCGGATGGCGTGGAATCTCGCGCTCGCCCGCGAGGTTTTCGACGCACGCGACCTGGTCGGGGAACACGGCCGCGAGCAGGTCCTCGCTGCGCATGCGCTGAATTTGCGGCGGCGTTTTGCGCCCGCCGGTCTGGCGCGGCAGCGCGAGCGCCGTGGTGGCGTTCCAGCGCCAGCGCACGCCAAACAGCGGCGCGTCGAGCAGCGCCTGCACCAGCAGGTGCTCGGCGCTGTTCGGGTGCAGATAGCGCCAGACTTCGTCGAGCGCGAAGCTGTGCGCGTGCGTGAGCGAGAGGATGATCGCGTCCTCGGTCGCGGCGGCCTGTAGCTCGAAGTTGAACTGGCGGCAAAAGCGCTTGCGCAGCGTGAGGCCCCACGCGCGGTTCACGCGGCTGCCGAACGGCGCGTGGATCACGAGCTGGGTGCCGCCCGCTTCGTCGAAGAAGCGCTCCATCACGAGCGTGTCCTGGGTCGGCAGGACAGTGAGCGCGGCGCGGGCGCGCGCGAGGTACTCGACGATCTGGCGCGCGGGCGCGTCGTCCAGACCGAGCGTGCCGACGAGCCATGCCGTGGCGCGCTCGATGGCAGCGGCGTTCGCCGCTGCGCCTGGGCTCGCCGCGGCGCCTGGGTTCACCGTACCGTCTGGGCTTGTCGTAGCGTCTGCGCCGTCGTGCGCGCCGTCTGCGTTGACGGGCTGGGCGTTCCCGGCGATATCGCCCGAAGCGTCCCCAGCAGCGTGCGCGCCGAGCGCCGTCTCGATCTGCGCGCGCAAGCGCGAGATCGCGAACGACAACTCGTCGCTGCGGCCCGGCGCCTCGCCGAGCCAGAACGGGATGTTCGGCGGCTGGCCATGCGCGTCTTCCACGCGCACGCGTCCCGCCTCGATGCGCAGGATGCGGTACGAGGCGTTGCCGAGCTGGAACACGTCGCCCGCGAGGCTTTCGACGGCGAAGTCCTCGTTCACGGTGCCGATCTGCACGCCCTGCGGCTCGAGCAGCACGGCGTAGTCGGCGTTGTCGGGAATCGTGCCGCCCGAGGTCAGCGCGACGAGACGCGCGCCACGCCGGGCGCGCAACGTCTGGCTCACCACGTCGCGGTGCAGATACGCGGCGCGCGGCCCGTGGCGGCTCGTGTAGCCCTCGGCGAGCATGCGCAGCACCGCGTCGAAGCGCGCGCGCTCGAGCTGCGCGAACGGCGCGCTGCGGCGCACGAGCGCGAAGAGCGCGTCCTCGGACCATTCCGCGCAGGCCACCTCGGCCACGATCTGCTGCGCCAGCACGTCGAGCGGCGCGTGCGGCAGCGCGAGGCGGTCGAGCTCGCCGCGCCGCACGCAGTCGAGCAACGCCGCGCATTCGATGAGGTCGTCGCGCGAGGTCGGAAAGAGCCGCCCCTTCGGCATGCCGCCGACCTGGTGGCCCGAGCGCCCGACGCGCTGCAAAAAGCCGGCGATCGAGCGCGGCGAGCCGATCTGGCAAACGAGATCGACGTCGCCGATATCGATGCCCAATTCGAGCGAGGCGGTTGCCACCAGCACGCGCAGTTCGCCGCGCTTCAGGCGCTGCTCGGCATCGAAGCGATGCTCGCGCGCGAGGCTGCCGTGATGCGCGGCCACGACCTCGGCGCCGAGACGGTCGCTGAGATGGCGCGCGACGCGCTCGGCCATGCGGCGCGTGTTCACGAACACGAGCGTCGTGCGGTGCTGCGCGACGAGCTCGGCCATGCGGTCGTACACGCGTTCCCACACGTCGTTGGCCATGACGGCCTCGAGCGGCACCGGCGGCACTTCGAGCGCGAGGTCGCGCGCCCGCACATGGCCCGCGTCGACGATCGCGCACGCAGGCGGCGCCGCGTCGTCGCTGCCCATGCCGACCAGAAACCGTGCGACCGTTTCGATCGGCTTTTGCGTGGCCGAAAGCCCGATGCGCAGGAGACGCTGCCCGCACAGCGCATCGAGGCGCTCGAGGCTGAGCGCGAGATGCACGCCGCGCTTGTTGCCCGCGAGTGCATGAATCTCGTCGACGATCACGCTGCGCGCGCCAGCGAGCATGCGGCGGCCCGACTCCGAGCCGAGCAGCACATAGAGCGACTCGGGCGTGGTCACGAGGATATGCGGCGCGCGCTTGCGTTGCGCTGCGCGTTCGGGCTGCGGCGTGTCGCCGGTGCGCACGGCGGTGCGGATCTCGACGGGCGCCAGGTCCATGCGCGCCAGCTCCGCGCGGATGCCTTCGAGCGGGCGCTCGAGGTTCAAGTGGATGTCGTTGGAAAGCGCCTTCAGTGGCGAGACGTACACCACGAGCGTGGCGTCGGGCAGCGCGCCGCCGTTTGCGAGGCCTTCGCGCACGAGCGCATCGAGCGCGGCGAGAAAACCCGTGAGCGTCTTGCCTGAGCCGGTGGGCGCAGCCACCAGCGTCGCGCGGCCGGCCGCGATGAGCGGCCACGCGGCGCGCTGCGCGGGGGTGGGAGCCGCGAAGCTGTTCCGGAACCACGCGGCCACAGCCGGATGGAAGAGGGCGAGCGGGTCCTCCAGGTCAGCGGCGTTGGCGGCGTCGGGCGCGTTGAGCGCGGACCTGGATGAATCGGGCTGGACGGAGGCGGGCGAAAGCAGGCTCATGCGCACAAGGTTTGAGGGCGCGGCGCGCGGGTTTCAAGTGCCGGGCATGCGGGACATGCGGCTCGTGAGGCTCGCGCGGCCCATCGGGTTGATGGGTGCAAACGGGTGCAAACCGCAAAAGGCATCGCGAAAGGGCAGTCTGGCAGGTTTCGCGCGCGGCTGCCAGGCGGCGCTTCGGGCGCGCGGCGGCGTGCGCAGTCGCGGGGCTTGCGCTTGCGCATACGCAAGCGCCGCACCTCGAAACGCCTGAGGCGCACTTCGGGCACGTCTTGCGTGAACGCAGTATCCTCTGCCCCGTTGTTGGATGTTCCCTCGGTCCACGTCGGAGTTTCCCCATGCGTATGCGTCCTCTTGGCCGTACCGGCCTCTTCGTTTCTGAACTTTGCCTCGGCACCATGACCTTCGGCGGCGGCGCCGGCATCTGGAACCACATCGGCGATCTGCAGCAGTCCGACGCCGAACGCCTCATCGGCCGCGCGCTCGATGCGGGCATCAACTTCATCGACACCGCCGACATCTACTCTCAAGGCGTTTCCGAGCAGCTCACCGGCCAGGCGCTGAAGAACCTCAAGGTGGTGCGCGACCAGGTCGTAGTGGCGACCAAGGTGCTCGGCGAGATGGGCCCCTCGCCGAACCAGCGCGGCGCGAGCCGCTATCACATCATGGAAGCCGTGAAGGCGAGCCTGCGCCGCCTGCAGCTCGATCACATCGACCTGTACCAGATTCACGGCTTCGATCCGGTCACGCCCATCGAAGAGACCGTGCGCGCGTTCGACACGCTCGTGCAGCAGGGTTATGTGCGCTACGTGGGCGTCTCGAACTGGGCCGCGTGGCAGATCGTCAAGGCGCTGGGCATCGCGCATCATCACGGGCTCGCGCGCTTCGAGTCGCTGCAGGCCTATTACACGATCGCGGGCCGCGACCTCGAGCGCGAGATCGTGCCGATGCTCGCGAGCGAAGGGCTCGGGCTGATGGTGTGGAGCCCGCTCGCGGGCGGCCTCCTGAGCGGCAAATACGGGCGCGACCAACAGGGCGAGGCGGGCAGCCGCCGCACGACGTTCGACTTTCCGCCCGTGGAGCGCGAGCGCGCATGGGATTGCATCGATGCGATGCGCCCGATCGCCGAGAGCAAAGGCGTTTCGGTGGCGCAGATCGCGCTCGCGTGGCTCCTGCATCAGCGCGCGGTGACGACGGTGATCGTCGGCGCGAAGCGCACCGACCAGCTCGACGACAACGTCGCGGCGACCCAGGTCAAGCTCTCCACGGAAGAGCTCGCGATTCTCGACGACGTGAGCGGCTTGCCCGCCGAATATCCGGGCTGGATGCTCGCGCGCCAGGGCGATGCGCGGCGGGAGCAGTTGCGCGACGCGCAACGCGAGGAGCGCTGAGGGCGTACCAATGAGCAGCGGGACGCGCGCGCCGCACGCGTCCCGCTGCATGGCGCCGTGGCACGCCCGCTGCGTGGGCGGCGCCCGCGGCGAGCGTCGCGCATGGCGAGTCGATGCGAGGCCAATGCGCGTTTAAAGAGCGGTTAAAACGCCGCTAGTCCACGGTTATCCCGCGGCCGCCACCTTCAAGTGGTTCTTGACGGCGCTCACGCCCGACACGCCTTCAACCACCTGTTTGGCGTTGTCGCGATCCTCGGCGCTCGGCACGGTGCCCGTGAGCGACACGACGCCCTTGCGCGTCTTCACGTGAATGTGCTCGGACTTCACGTTCTTGGCGGCCAGCAATTCGGTCTTCACCTTGGTCGTGATGGTTGCGTCATCAACGTGCTGGCCGACGCTTTCGGAGCTGCCCGAGGGCGCCGCCGAAGGCTCGGTCGTGGTCGTCTGCGCGCCGGCGGCGAGTGCGAAAGTCATGCAGGCCAGGCCTGCAACGGTCTTGAGCATCGGAATGCGCTTCATGCGTTTCTCCTTTTCCGTTGGGTTCAGCCAACGTGCCGCAAGGTCCATGCCGTGCCGCGCCAATTGCGGCGAACGTGGCGGCGCTACGGCGCGCACTATGTGGGATTCCAGCGTGGCCGCGCGAGGCGGATTGAGGCGCAAGAGGGCTCAAAGTGCGCTCAACAAGCACGCAATCCGGCACGCAATTTTGTTCGGGCGATTGTAAAAACGTCCGCCAGACTCCGGGCCCGGGTGCTGGAATTGCGCCGTCGCAAGAGTCGATCCCGTTATAAAACAAGCGCTTGTAAAAACTGGCATGGGTGTTGCGTGGACCAGGCCATTCACATCAAATTCAAGAACAGGACAGCCATGCCTTCCATCGCGTTACATGCGCGCCAGCATCTGGCGCTGACACCGCGTCTGCAGCAGGCCGTGCGCCTGTTGCAGCTATCGTCGCTCGAATTCCAGCAAGAACTGCGCGAAGCGCTCGATACCAATCCGTTTCTCGAATATGTGCCGCCCGCCCAGGAGACCGGCGAAGCCGCCGAGGCCGCTGAAGGCGCCGCCGGTATTGGCGCGGCCGCGAGCGTCGAGCCCGCGGCGGCGGCCAATGCGCCCGAGGGCGACCTCGATGGCGGCATGGAAAGCGCCGCGGACGGCGGCATGCCCCCCGATGCCGCGAGCTACGGCGGCGAGCCGACGCCATACAGCGACGAAGCTTCCGGCTATAGCGACGACGGCACGTCGTACGCTGGCGAGCTGCCGTTGCCGGGCGCGCTGCGCGCGTCGTCGAGCTATCGCGGCTCGGAAGACGGCGAAGCCGATGCCGCCGACTGGGTGCGCGTGCCTATCTCGCTGCGCGAGCAACTGCACGAGGCGCTGCGGCTCTCGCCGCTCGAAGACCTCGACCGCGCGGCGGCCCAGGTGGTGATCGAGGCGCTCGACGACGACGGCTATCTGCGTCAGGAGCTCGCCGATCTCGCCGATGTCGAGGGCGTGGGCGACACGCTCGACGAGGACCGCCTGCGCGTCGCGCTGCGCGTCGTGCAGACGCTCGACCGGCCCGGCATCGGCGCTCGCTCGCTTGCGGAATGCCTCGCGCTGCAGCTCGAAGCGATGCCGGAGGACACGCCGTACCGCGAGCTCGCGCATCGCATCGTCACCGAGCATCTGGAACGTCTCGCGCGCCGCGAGCATGGCGAGCTGCAACGCCAGCTCGGTTGCGATGCGCAGTCGCTGCAGGCCGCGAGCGCACTCGTGCGCCGCCTCGATCCGAAGCCGGGCAATCACTACGGCCGCGCGGACGGCGGCTATGTCGTGCCGGACGTGATCGTGCGCCAGGTGCGCGGCCGCTGGGTGGTGAGTGTGAATCCGGCCATCGAGCCGCGCGCGCGCATCCACAAGCTCTATGCGGAGCTGTTCGCGCGCTCGGAGCAGACGAGCCGCTCGCCGCTCGCGCAGCAGTTGCAGGAAGCGCGCTGGCTGATTCGCAACGCGCACAAGCGCTGCGAGACGATCCTGCGCGTGGGCGAGTGCATCGTCGCGCGCCAGAAGGCCTTTTTCCAGTATGGCGAGATTGCGCTGCGCCCGATGCTGCTGCGCGATGTCGCCGACGAGCTCGGCCTGCACGAGTCGACCGTGTCGCGCGCGACCGGCAACAAGTACATGGCCACGCCGCGCGGCATCTTCGAGTTCAAGCGCTTCTTCCCGCGCGAGCTCGAGACGCGCACGGGCGGGACCTGTTCCGCCGCCGCCGTGCGCGCGCTCATCAAGGAGATGATCGACGCCGAGAATCCGCGCGATCCGCTCTCGGACGTCGTGCTCACGCAGGAGCTGGAAAGGCAGGGCGTGCGCGTGGCGCGCCGCACCGTCACGAAGTACCGGCAGATGATGAAGCTGCCGGCGGCGGAGATGCGCCGGCAGCTTTAGGCGCGGCCCGACGCGCGGGGCGCAGCGAGTTCGATCCCGCTGCGCCCCGCGCGTTTGTTGCGGACGGTGCGCTTTTTGCGCTTCCGGTGCTCATTGCGCGCCGCGCTCGCGCAGGCGCTCGATCAGCGCCATCGCCGCCGCGGGATTGCGCGCCTTGTAGCCGCTGATCACGTAGAGATAGACGTCGCGTCCGGCCTTGGCCGCGAGCGGTGCGTCGAAGGTGGCGAGGTCGCCCGGGTTGCCGCCCTGGGCCCACGTGAGCGCGCGCTCGGCCCAGCGGTCGAGCGCCGCGGGCGAATAGCCGAGGGGCTCGCCATCGGCCGTGCCCATGATGCGGGCATAGACGAAGGGCGCCGATACGTCGGCGATCTGGGGGTACTCCGAATCTCCGGACACCACGATCGCGGCCCGGCGCTGACGCGCCAGCGCGACGAACTCCGGCGTGCAGAAACTCTCGTGTCGGACCTCCAGCGCATGGCTTAGCGCCTGCCCATCGGCTTCGACGGGCAGCAGTTCGAGAAATTGTGCGTAGTCCTCTGGATCGAAGCGCTTGCCCGGCAACAACTGCCAGTTGATCGGGCCGAGCTTGTTGCGCAGATTCAGCACGCCACCGGCCAGAAAGCGCTCGATCGAGGCGCCGGCCTCGGCCAGCACGCGGCGGTTCATCGCGAAGCGCGGGCCCTTCACCGAGAACACGAAATCGTCGGGCGTCTCGTCGTGCCAGCGCATGAAGCTCGCGGGGCGCTGCGCGCCGTAATACGTGCTGTTGATTTCCAGCGAAGTGAGGTGGCGGCTCGCGTAATCGAGTTCGAGGCGCTGCGCGAGCCCTTCGGGATAGAACGTGCCGCGCCACGGCTGATAGATCCATCCGCCGATGCCGACGCGAATGCGGCCAGTTTTCGCGGGCGAAACAGGTGAGCGTGCCATTGGAATTGCACCGTCGAGTCCGGAATGCCCCAGTTTAACGCGGCTTTTTAGCGTGACGGACCGAAACGACACCGTTGCAATAGCAGGATTTCGAAAGCCCCGCCTCGTAGGCGCGATGCCATCGTGCTTCGATTATCACCCCGATTTTCAGACCGTTTTAGGCATAGTCCGATACTTTCCCCGAGGACGTGAGGCTAATTTAGTCGTTGTGTGTCAGACAACCTAACTTGGAATATCAGATGCAGCCTCGTCCCTCGATGGAGCTTAGCGACGCCCAATGGCGCAGCGTCGAACCGCTCTTCCATGAAATCCGTTCCAGCGGCCCGCGCCGCGGCCGTCCCGCGCATTGCTCGCGCGCCGTATTCGAAGCCATTCTGTGGGTGCTTTCAACGGGCTCCGTCTGGGCGAAGCTGCCCGAGCGCTACCCCGACTTCCGCACCTGCCATCGCCGTTTCAAGATGTGGTACGACGCAGGACTTGTGCAGCAGGCCATGGAGCGCCTCTACGGCGATGAAGGCGTCGCCATGTGCGCGGCCATGAGCGCGCGCATGCAGCCGTGGCGCGCGCCGGCCGGCCGCAAGGCGCCGCGCTTCCCGGTCGCTTTCTCGCTGCGCTGGCCGCTGGCCCGCACCTGAGCGTCAACTGGCAGATCGGGCTGCGCGGGTAGCCGGCGGATTATGAGTCCGCCAGATGCTTGCGCACACCGGCAGGCTCGATGCGGTTTGCCGTTGTCAGGCGATTCGCGTGAATCGCCGGGCGCGAAATCGTGTGATGGGCTGAGCGAATCGGCCTTCACTGTGATCGGTCAAATCCTCCCTTTGTGGGATTCGCATTCGGTGCGCGATACTGTGAAGCTCAACGCAACGGAACCCACAGGACATGGCGCATTTCGACGTATTCAACGGTGATGCAGACGGCATCTGCGCGCTGCACCAGCTTCGCCTCGCCCGGCCGCGCGAGGCCACGCTCGTCACGGGCGCGAAGCGCGACATCGCGCTCGTCAAGCGCGTGCAGGCGCGGCCCGGCGACTCGCTGACGGTGCTCGACATTTCGTTCGATGCGAACCGCGAAGCGCTTTGCGCGCTGCTGGACCAGGGCGTGCACGTCGAGTACTTCGATCATCACCACGCGGGCGAACTGCCGATGAACGTCAACCTCGCCGCGCACATCGACACCACGGCGCAGGTCTGCACGAGCGTGCTGGTCGACCGCCATCTGCGCGGGCAGTACCGCCCGTGGGCGGTCGCGGCGGCGTTCGGCGACAACCTGCAGGCCACCGCGCACGAGCTCGCGCGCGAAGCCGGGCTCGACGAAACGCAGGCCGCCCAGTTGTGCGAGCTGGGCGAGTCGATCAATTACAACGCCTACGGCGACAGCGTCGAGGACCTGTTCATCGCGCCGGTCACGCTCTACGAGACGCTCAAGCACTACGCCGATCCGTTCGACTTCATTGCCTCGGAGCCGCTCGTCGCGAGTCTTTCGGCGTGCCGCCGCGAAGATCTCGAACGCGCGCAGGAGATCACGCCCTTGTTCACGGTGCAGTACGGCAGCGTCTGCGTGCTCCCCGACGAGCCGTGGGCGCGTCGCGTGCGCGGCGTGTTCGCCAATGCCCTCGCAATCGAGGAGCCGTCGTGCGCCCATGCCGTGCTGAGCGTCAATCCCGACGGCAATTACGCGGTGAGCGTGCGCGCGCCGCTCGTGCGTCCGCGCGGCGCCGACGAGCTCTGCCGCGCTTTCCCCGGCGGCAACGGGCGGGTGGGCGCGGCGGGCATCGATTGTCTCGACTCGGAGCGGCTCGACCTGTTCGTGACCGCGTTCGTGCGCGTGTTCGGACGCTCCGCGCCGCGCTGAGCGCCGCGCGCGCGGGCCGTACGGTCCATCTGGCCCGCATCATCCTTCGTTCAGCGCGTTCTCAGTCGCTGCCGCCCGGCGCAGGCGCACTCGTGCGCGACCAGCGCCAGTTGCGGATCTCGGGCATGTCGTCGCCGTATTCGTCCACGTAGCGGCGGTGCGCGGCGAGCTTGTCGTGCAGCGTCTGCCGCACATGCGCGGCGCGTTGCGCGAGCCCCTCCACACGATCGATCACGGCCTCGCACAGGTGGTAGCGGTCCAGCCGATTCACCACCGCCATGTCGAACGGCGTGGTCGTCGTGCCTTCCTCGATGAAGCCGTGCACATGGATGTTCGCGTGATTGGCGCGCCGGTAGGTCAGCCGATGGATCAGCGAAGGGTAGCTGTGATGCGCGAAGATCACGGGCCGGTTCGTCGTGAAGAGCGCGTTGAAGTCGGCGTCGGAGAGGCCGTGCGGATGGCGGTCCGCCGGTTCGAGCGTCATCAGGTCCACCACGTTCACCACGCGCACCTTCAGATCGGGTAGCCAGCCGCGCAGCAGGTCGACCGCGGCGAGCGTCTCGAGCGTCGGCACGTCGCCGGCGCAGGCCATCACCACGTCGGGCTCGCCGCCTTCGTCGTTGCTCGCCCATTGCCAGATGCCGATGCCGTCCGCGCAATGGCGGATGGCGGCGTCCATGTCGAGCCACTGGGCCTGCGGCTGCTTGCCCGCAACAATGATGTTGATGCGGTTCCAGGTGCGCAGCACGTGATCGGTCACGGCGAGCAGCGTGTTGGCATCGGGCGGCAGGTAGACGCGCACCGTATCGGCCTTCTTGTTGACCGCGTAATCGATGAAGCCCGGGTCCTGATGGCTGAAGCCGTTGTGGTCCTGGCGCCAGACGTGCGAGGTCAGCAGGTAGTTCAGCGAAGGCAGGGGCCGTCGCCACGGAATCTCGCGGATCACTTTCAGCCACTTCGCGTGCTGGTTGAACATCGAGTCGACGATGTGGATGAATGCTTCGTAGCACGACATAAAGCCGTGCCGCCCGGTGAGCAGATAGCCTTCGAGCCAGCCCTGGCAGGTGTGCTCGCTGAGGATCTCCATGACGCGGCCGTCCTGCGCGAGCTGGATGTCGTCGGGCGTCGTTTCGGCGAGCCACGTGCGCGACGTCACGTCGAAGACATCGGACCAGCGGTTCGAAGCCGTTTCGTCCGGGCCGAAAATGCGGAAGTTGCGCGTGGGCAGGTTCACGCGCATCACTTCGCGCAGGAACGCGCCCATTATGCGTGTCGCTTCGGCGTCCACCTGGCCCGGCGCGGGCACGTCCACTGCGTGGCGCTCGAACGCGGGCACGCGCAGCTCGCGCACGCGGCCGCCGCCGTTCGAGCGCGGATTCGCGCTCATGCGCCGCTCGCCGCGCGGCGCCAGCGCGGCGATCTCGGGTGCGAGCCGGCCTTGCGCGTCGAACAGCTCGGCGGGCTGGTAGCTGCGCATCCAGCTTTCGAGCAGCGCGAGGTGGCCCGGCTTCGCAATATTCGACAGCGGCACCTGATGCGAGCGCCATGAGCCTTCGGTCTTCAGGCCGTCGACGCTCTTCGGGCCGGTCCAGCCCTTGGGCGTGCGCAGCACGATCATCGGCCAGCGGGGGCGCTCGAGGTGCGCATGCGGATCGGTTTCGGCCGCGGTGCGCGCGGCCTGCTGGATGCGCGCGATCTCGTCGAACGCGGTGTCGAAGGCCGCGGCCATCAGGCGGTGCGCGACGCCGGGGTCCTCGGCCTCCACGAAGATCGGCTCGTAGCCGTGGCCCTTCATGAGCGAGGCGAGCTCGTCGTCGCCGATGCGCGCGAGCACGGTCGGCCCGGCAATCTTGAAGCCGTTCAGATGCAGGATGGGCAGCACCGCGCCATCCGTCACCGGATTGAGGAACTTGTTGGAGTGCCACGAGGTGGCGAGCGGCCCCGTTTCGGCTTCACCGTCGCCGACCACGCACGCGGCGATCAGATCGGGGTTGTCGAACACCGCACCATACGCGTGCGACAGCGCGTAGCCCAGTTCGCCGCCCTCGTGAATCGAGCCCGGCGTTTGCGGCGCAACGTGGCTCGGAATGCCGCCGGGGAAGCTGAACTGCTTGAAGAGCCTCGCCATGCCTTCTTCGTCTTGCGGCACGTTCGGCCAGGTCTCGCTATAGGTGCCTTCGAGCCAGGTGTTCGCGACGACGGCCGGCCCGCCGTGTCCCGGCCCCGCGATAAAGAGCAGATCGAGATCGCGCTCGTTGATGATGCGGTTCAGGTGCGTGTAGAGGAAATTGAGGCCGGGGGTGGTGCCCCAGTGGCCAAGCAGACGCGGCTTCACGTGGGCGAGTTGCAGCGGCTCGCGCAGCAGCGGATTGGCGAGCAGATAGATCTGGCCCACCGAAAGATAGTTGGCGGCGCGCCACCAGGCGTCCATGCGCTGCAGCAATGCGTCGGAAGGCGGCGGGCGGGTAGAGGGGCTGATCGGGCTCATTCGCTGCTCCTGTCGATGGGGCCTGGTTGCATCCCATGCAGAGCTGTCGGTCGGAGGTATGGTGCCACGATCGCTGGGCGCGCTTCCTCTGGGTGTCCGCGCGCGCTCGTCGCCGTGCGCGCGCCGACCGCGTAACATGGATAGATGATGCGTCCCCGTGCGTAGCGCACTGTGCGCCGCGCCGGGCTTCCTCAGCGCCTTCGGGACGATGGCGCCGCGTTCATGGCCATCGCGGCGCGCCATACGTTCGAGATCGAGACCACGGTGTATCCAGTCGCACGCGCGAACGACGCGCTCGCGGATCTGCGCGACGGGCGGCTCACGGGCGCAGCATTGCTGATGATGCGATGAGTGCGCGATCGACGCGCCGGCAGCGCAGGCAGCGCAGGCACGAGGGCAGCGACGATGCGACGCAGCGACATGCGTGCTTTCGCTCCCATCTATCCGGAGACGATAAGACCAGCGAATGCGAACGGATAAGCAGCTTTTCGATTGCGCGAGCCTGCAAGGCGGCTCGTGTGGGACGCAACGGCCGGCATGACCGTCGCGCGCGAGCCGGGCGACCGGGGCCGCGCACGGAGGATGCCGCGCATCATGGGCCTGGCCCGGGAGGTAACAATGTACAAGCAGATTCTGGTGGCCGTCGACGGCAGCCGTAGCGGACGCCGCGCGCTGGACGAGGCCGTGAAGATCGCCAAGGCGACGGGCGCGTCCGTAGAGGCGCTCTGCGTGGTCCAGCATCCGGCGCGCCTCGTCGATATCAGCACCGGCTTCGCGGAGGAGCAGACGCGCCAGTCGGCCGAGGCCGATGTCGCCACGGCCGCACTCGAGGAAGCGAAGACGGTGTTCGCGCAGGCCGGCGTGACGGGCACGGCGCGCGCCGCCGACTCGATGGGCGAGGAAGTCGCGGCCGTGATCTACCGCATTGCAGCGGAAGACGAGGCGGACCTCGTCGTGATGGGCACGCGTGGCTTGTCGGGCATGAAGCGGCTGCTGCTCGGCAGCGTGGCGGAGTCGTTCCTGCGCATGGCCGACCGTCCTGTCATGCTCGTGCGCAACGAGGAGCCGCAAGCGGCCTGACACCGCGGCGTTCAATGGCACCAGGTGGATGGCAAGTTGGAGACAAGCGGGCGCTGCGGCGCAGGTGCCGCGGCGCTCGCCAGCGCACCTGCGCGCCCACCTTTGCATCGAAAAATAGCCGCACAGGCATGGCCTGCCGTGCGTTTATACGGTGCAAATATCTTGAAATACGATTTCGATCAAACTTCCCGTCGGCGTTCGGCACGCTGGGGGCGAGCATCTTGCTTATCATGTGAATTCGACCGCGCAATGGCCGTACGCGCTGCATGCCGAATCATCGGTTGCCGTGTTGCGTGAGCGGGTGCAGCGCGCCGCAGTCCACGCGGCGTGCATCGCAACCGGGTTTGCCGGAGTCCCGCTTTCCGTCACTCTGGCGCGCCGCGCCGCCGCAAGTCATTGTCACTGCCGGTCTCGCCGGGGCGCCTTGCCCGTCATTCTTTGCGGTCACGCCCTTGCGTGCCCATCCGCGGACGGGCCCCATACTCTCGTAAGGAAATCGATCATGGCCACTGCTTCCCATCCATCGTTCAATGCATGCCGTACCGGCGTCGCGGCCACCCTGCAATGGCTCGTCCATCAGCAGCAATGGCGTGAGCAGGCGCTCAAGCTCATGCATCGCCGCATGGAGCGCGACCGCGCCGCACTGGAAGGCACGCTGGAGACGTTGCGCGACGCGCGCGACTGGAGCGATTTCGCCGCCGCGAGCCAGTCGGTCTGGCGCGACTATCTGAGCGCGAGCGCCGCGCTCTGGCAGGAGGGCGCCGCGGCCGCGCTGGAAGGCGCCAGCGCATGGAACCAGCTCGCGCGCGACATGGCGCAGCAATGGCAGGACACGTTGACCGGGCTGCAGCAGGGCGCGCCGGGCGTGAAAGGCGGCGCGGCAATGCCCATGCGCGAGTGGATGGCCGCGTTCGAGCGCGCGATGGGTGACACGGCGCGCGAGGCGACAGAGGCGGCCGCGGGCACGCAGCGCGCGGCTGGGGAGCGTCAGGGGCAGGGCCGGGGCGCCGCTCGCGCCGACGGCAAGACCCAGGCAAGCGCGAACGGAAATCAGCACGGGCACTAGATGGAGCATATTCATCACCGCTGGGTTGGGGGCCCGGTATGGCGATTAGCCGGGGTATCTCCGGGTCAGCGGTGACGCGCCACGGCTGGATGGCACATCGAGGCCGCAGCGCCGGCGGGGTTCCTGTGCGCCGACGCTGCGGGGCTGCATTGCCGGCGGGGACATCGCGGCCCACGGTGGGATGCATATGCGACAGGCCATCCGCGTGCAGGCATTCATTTCCCGCGCCTATATTCAGGAATCCGATTTATCTAGTGCGCGGTAACGCGTGACACATTGAGGACATCTTGCGGCGCGTCGTTTTATCTGGCGCATCGATCGCGCGAGTAATACGAAGAAACACGGCTGTAGCGAAACTGTACGTTTTGCTCGCTATGCTGATGTCCACGGTGAGTTCTGAACAGGAGAACCTCGATGCTCAGCCATCACGAACTGGCGGCGTTGTTGCTGATTCGCGACACCAATGCGCCACTCCAGACGCTCGATTCCGATTTTCTGGCGCTGGCGCGCTACCACCTCGTCGAGATGGACGAGGACGAGGACGGCTACGCGCCGCGCCTCACGATGCGTGGCGAGGAATTGCTGCGGCGGCTGACGCAGGGCAGCCAGCACAACGAAGGCGGAGGGCGGTGACGGTCTTGCGGTCTTGCAGGCTGCTGTAATCACATTGAAATACGGGTTGGCGTGGTCCCGCTGTCAAGCCCCTGACATTTGACGCTACGCTCGTTACAAGCGTGTAACGAAGTGTTGCGCACTCTGCGATACAGTGCTCTCTCTTGTTTAACCCACGCGATATCGAGAGAGTCAGACTGTGAAATCCGTTGCCAAGCCGTTCGTCCGCCTGTCCGCCCTGATGCTTTGCGCCGCTCTGGCCGCCCCGCTGGTTGCCGTCGCCGCGCCGTACCACCATGAAGTGTGTCATGTCGAGCACCACAATCATCACGCCGTGCGCGTGTGCCACCACGTGCGTTGATTGACACCAAACGCCATGCCGCACTTCGGTGCGGTTTTTTTGCGGCAAATAATTAGGTATCCGAATATAAAGGGCGTGTGCACGATCCTGCGTTGTAGCTCGTTCACCCCGAGTTTCGAATCGCAGATCTTGATGGCATGAGCGGTCATCTGCACGAAGCTCCACCGCATTGCGCGCGGTTGAGCTTCGTCGTCAAACGCTAGAGCGGCAATACCGATGCGATACCAGGCAGGACCGGCTAGCGGTTCCGATCGATGCCGCTCAATTGCCGCTCAGTTGTCTTTAATTGCCGGGGGGGCGTCCACCACCGCCACCACCACCACCTGGCGGCGGCCGGTTGTTGCCGCCACCACCGCCGCCGCCCGGCGGCTTGCCGCCCTCGCCCGGCGGCCGCGCGCCGTTGTTGCCCGGCGGGCGTCCACCGCCTTGTCCCGGTGGCCTCGCGCCCTGGTTGGGTGGGCGATGCTCGTGTCCGTTGCCGCCGCCGGGCCGGTTGCCGTGATGGCCGCCGGGGGGCGGCGGCTTCGGGCCATGCGCGGGCGGCCGCGCGGGCGGGCGGATGGCAGGGGGCGGCCCCGGACGCGGCCCAGGGTGCCGATACCAGCGCGATTGATTGCCGTACCACGGGCGGTCACGGTAATAGTTGCCCCAGTACGCGCCGAGCGTGAACGTGACGATGGGCAAGCCGATGGCCGCGCCATAGTTCATCAGCGGCACTCTTGCACCCTGATACGGATACACGATATAGGCGCCGTAGACCCATCCGCGCAGGCCGGGCAGGCTCACATCGCACCAGCTGTAGCCGGCCACGCAGCCCATCACGGCGAGCGATACGCCGCCCGGAAGTTGCGCCACGACGGGATAGTCGCCGGCCGGTCCTGCATAGATGTTGACGGTCGTGTTGGTGAACGCCTGGGTCTGCGCGAGCGCCGGTGTTGCCGACACTGCGGCCAGACCGGCGAGCGCCGCGCCGACGAGCTGCTTGCGCATCGCTGTTCCTCCTCGATGGATAGTGCCCGACGATTATTTATTGCGATTTCAACCAATTCGTAACCGTAACGGTAGCAGATATGCGTCCGGAGGCGCGGCTGCGTATGTAACGGGAGATTGCTTCGCGAGGCCGGCTCGCGCAGGAGGCGTGCGGCCGACCTGCGCAACCTCTTAGTCGCCGAGCGCGTCGAGTACGCGTGCCGAATACACGAGTGCCGCGCCCGCGTTCAGCGCGACCGCCACGCCGAGCGCCTCCGCGATCTCGTCCCGGGTCGCGCCGTGCTTCTTTGCCTCCGCCGTATGCACTGCGATGCAGCCATCGCAGCGCGTCGTGACGGCGACGGCAAGCGCGATCAGCTCGCGGGTCTTCGCATCCAGATGGCCCGTCTTCGCGCCGGCTGTGGACAACGCCTTGTAGCCCTCGAGCGTGCCCGGCGACAGCTTACCCATTTCGCCGACGCGCGTCGCCAGCTCCTTGCGGTATTCGTTCCAGTTCAGCATCGGAAGTCCTTTTCAAAGTTGGGCGATCCCGGCCCATGCCCGGATCGCGGGGTAAGGCCCGCCTATTCTGACCGCTTCACGGTGCACGCGCCACACGCTTGACCTATTCGATTTTCAACTGAATTTCAGTTGAATATTTAACTTTTTAATGGAAATGGGCTTCGCTAACATCCGCTCCGCCGACGACGTAATCCCTGCGGCCAGACCTGCAAAGGGGCGTAACGGTCGTCGCAACCCAGAACAATCAAAAACGAAATCGCATTCCTCAAAGGTGGAGAGACAGGTGAGCAATACCCTCAAGATCGCAGCGGCAGGCGTCGTAATGAGTTGCGCGTGCGCTCAGGCCGCCAACGCGCAGTCGACGGTCACGCTGTACGGCATCGTCGATGCCGGCGTGCTTTACACGAACAATCAGCAGGGCCATTCGTCGTGGCAGTTGGCGGGCGGCAACGAGTCGGGGCCGCGCTGGGGCCTGATTGGCTCCGAGGACCTCGGCGGCGGCACGAAGGCGAACTTCCGGCTGGAGAACGGCTTTAACGTCGCGAACGGCGCACTCGGCCAGGGCGGCCGGATGTTCGGCCGGCAGGCTTGGGTCGGCCTGAGCAGCGTCAACTGGGGCGCGTTGACACTCGGCCGCCAGTACAACTCGACGCAGGACGTGCTCGGCACGCTGCAGATGAGCAGTTATCTGGCGCAGTATTCGACGCACCCGTTCGACAACGACGACATCAACAACACGTTCCGCACGAACAACGCGGTCAAGTACGTGTCGCCAACGTGGGCCGGCTTGCAGGCGAACCTCGTGTACGGTTTCTCGAACGCGACCGGTTTCGCGGACGACAACAGCTGGAGCGCCGGCGTAACGTATGCGAACGGACCGCTGAACGCGGGCGCCGCGTATGCGCGGATGAACCGTCCGGCGACGAGCGCGTCGGGCGCGGTTGCATCGGACAATTACTATCCTTCGTCGGCGAGCGTGTTCGGCGCGAGTCTGGCGAGCACGACGCGCCAGCAGACCTGGGGTGCGGGCGGCACCTACGCACTAGGGCAAGCCACGCTCGGGTTGCTCTACACCGGCACGAACTTCGAGATGGAGACAGGCGGCACGCTGCGCTTCAACAACTACGAAGGCAGCGTGCGCTACATGCTGACGCCCGCGCTGATGGCGATGGTCGGCTACACGTACACGCAGGTGGCGCGCGGCGACGACGACGGCCACTATCATCAGGTGTCGGCGGGCGTGCAGTATCTGCTGTCCAAGCGCACCGACCTGTACCTGAACGGCTTCTACCAGAAGGCCTCGTCGGGTATCGGCAGCGCGTGGATCGACGGCACCGGCGGCCCATCGTCGACGACTACGCAGGTCGCGGTGGTCGCCGGCATCCGCCAGAAGTTCTGAGCGAAGCAAACGGCTGCGGGACATCCACGACCTGAACTCTCGCAGGCATCATTCGTCGGCGAGGCGGAACTCGATGTCCTGCGCGCCTTCCCACAGCACGAGCTTGCCGAACGCGGCGAGATGCTCGTGTCCTTCGAGCAGCGTGAAGAAGTGATTGCCGGCGAGCTGGCCCATCTTGCTCGCGAAGATCGAGCTGCCGTACACGAACAGGAACTCGGTCTCGCTGAATCCGCCCGGATACAGCAGGATGTCGCCGCGCGACGCGTGGCTCGTGTGATTTTCGAAATCGAGGCCGGTATCGAAATCGCCGAGCGGAATCCACACCGCTTCGCCGCTCCAGCGCGAATGGATCACCTTGTTCTTGAACGGCAGCAACTGCAGGAAGCGCTGGCAGGTCAGCGGCGCCTTCTCTTCCTCGAGGCGGCCGACGAAGCGGTATGGGCCGGCGTTCACGACGATCTTTTTCATGTGGGGCTCTCCATGGGATACGCATTTGCAATGCACGTACATTAGCGCACTTTGCAGGCGTGCCGGTGGTCGAATAGTGGAGTTTCGTCGGGCTTGAATGGGTCTACGAGAGGAAGGCACGCGGCGTTATTTGCGCCGCTTCTTCATCAAATAGTCGCGTAGCACGGTGGCGTTGTTGCGCACGGTTTCCTGCGAGCTATAGAGCAGCACGACCGGACGCGTTTTGCTCGCCTCGGCGATCGGCTCCCATGCGGCGCGGTTCGCATCGAGCTCGGCGATGTAGCGGCGCTCGAACTCGTCCCATTGCGCGGGGTCCTTGTGGAACCACTGGCGTAGCTCCGTGCTCGGCGCGACGTCCTTCACCCAGCTCACGTGCGCGAGCTTCTCCTTGCGCACGCCGCGCGGCCACAGTCGGTCGACCAGAAAGCACGCCTGTCCGTCTTCGGGCAGCGGTTCGTAGACACGCTGGACCGTGATCGCTGGTTGGGTCATCTTCGGGTTCTCCTTTTTGTGTGGATGCACGCCCGCTTTCTGCTTTTGCTGAGTTTGCTGCGTTTGCGATAAAGCCTCGGCGACGCGCTCGCGCAGCGCGGGCAGCACATCGTGCGTAAACCACGGATGCCGCTGGAGCCACGGCGTATTGCGAGGCGAGGGGTGGGGCAGCGGCACACAGGCGGGCGCGTACTCGCGCCAGGCCTCCACGGTCTCGGTCAGCGAGGCCTTGCGCCGGTTGCCGAGGACATAGCGCTGCGCATACTGGCCGACCAGCAGCGTGAGGCGCACGTCGGGCATCAGCGCGAGCAGGCGTTCGTGCCAGAGCGGCGCGCATTCGGGACGCGGCGGGTTATCGCCGCCGCCGCCACGGCCCGGATAGCAAAAGCCCATTGGCACGAGGGCGATGCGCTCGGCGTCGTAGAACGTCTGCGCATCGATGCCCATCCAGTCGCGCAGGCGCTCGCCGCTCGCGTCGTCCCACGGCACGCCCGAGGCATGGACCTTTGCGCCGGGCGCCTGGCCGACGATCAAGAGACGCGCGCTCGCGCTCGCCTGTAGCACCGGACGCGGGCCGAGCGGCAAGCTCCCGGCACAGACGCGGCAAGCGCGGATTTCGGTCAACAGACGCGGGAGCGAGCGGGTATTCGACACGGCGCGATGGCGATACGGACAGTGGGCGGGCGGGAGTCCCAGTCTACCAAAGCGGCGCCACGCCCTTTACGCCTCGTGACATGCGTGTGACGCCTTGCAAGGTGAGCCTCGCGCGTGCGCCGCTTTGGGCTTTTCCTGTAACCTCGCGGGTGGTCGACCTTCAACGGAGCCACCATGCCCGCCGAAAGTGACACGACACCCCGAACGAGCCGCGCCGAACCGCTGCACGTCGACCTCGCCCTGCAAGGCGGCGGTTCGCACGGTGCCTACACATGGGGCGTGCTGGACCGGCTGCTCGAAGAGCCCTGGCTGCAGATCGAAGGCATCTCGGGCACCTCGGCCGGCGCGATGAACGCCGCCGTGCTCGTGAGCGGCTACGCGCGAGACGGCGGCGCCGGCGCGCGCCGCTCGCTCGAAGCATTCTGGCGGCGCGTGGCCGACGCCGCGCGGTTTAGCCCCTTGCGGCGTGGCTTCGTCGACATGCTGATGGGCCGCTGGACGCTCGATCATTCGCCGGTGTTCGCCGTGCTCGACATGGTGGCGCGCGTGGCTTCCCCCTACGATCTGAATCCCGCGAGCATCAACCCGCTGCGGGCGATTCTCGCCGACACCATCGACTTCGAGGCTGTGCGCCGCTCGCCCATCAAGCTGTTCACGACCGCCACGCGGGTCGCCAACGGCCAGTCCCGCGTGTTCCGCAACGCCGACCTCACACCCGACGCGCTGCTTGCCTCCGCGTGCCTGCCCACGCTGTTCCGGGCCGTGGAGATCGACGGCGAGGCCTACTGGGACGGCGGCTACGCGGGCAATCCCACGATTACGCCGCTGATCCGCGAGACCGATTCGGGCGACACGATCCTCGTGCAGGTCAATCCGGTGGAGCGCGTGGGCACGCCGCGCTCGGCGCGCGAGATCATCAACCGGGTCAACGAGATCGCGTTCAACGCGCCGCTGCTCAAGGAGCTGCGCATGATGGCGCTGCTCCACCAGGTCGCCGACGCGGGCAGCGCGGAGGGCCGACGCTGGAGCACCATGCGGCTGCACCGCATTCACGGCGCCAAGCTCGTGACGCTCGGGTCGTCGTCCAAGCTCAATGCCGAATGGGCCTTCCTGACGATGCTGCGCGACGAAGGCCGGCGCGACACCGAAGCGTTCCTCGCGCACGACGGCGCGAGGCTCGGCGTGAGCTCATCGTTCGCCTTCGAGGCACTGCTCGAAGGCGTGCTGCCTGGAGCGGAGCAATGAGCGCGGCCGCGCTTGCGCTGGGCCTCGGCGGCATGCTCGCGAGCCTCGCGCTGCTCATCTGGCTCGCTTATCGCGGCTGGAGCGTGCTGTTGCTTGCGCCGCTCTGCGCGATGCTGGCCGCACTGATCTCGGGCCAGCCCGTGCTCGCGCACTGGACCCAGACTTTCATGGGCAGCACGGGGCGTTTTCTCGCGCAATTCTTTCCGCTGTTTCTGCTCGGCTCGCTGTTCGGCAAGCTGATGGAGGACAGCGGCTCGGTGGATGCCGTCGCGCAGTTCATGATCGACAAGCTCGGCACGCGTCACGCGCTCGCCGCCGTGGTGCTGGGCGGCGCGCTCGTCACCTATGGCGGCGTCAGCCTCTTCGTGGCGTTCTTCGTGCTCGCGCCGATGGCGCAAGCGCTGTTCCGCTCGGCCAATCTTCCGCGCCGCCTGATGCCGGCCGCAATCATGCTGGGCACGGCAACCTTCACCATGTCCGCGCTGCCCGGCACGCCCGCGCTGCAAAACGCCATTCCGATGCCGTTTTTCGGCACTACGCCGTTTGCGGCGCCGGGACTCGGGATCATCGCGGCCATCGTGATGGCCGGCTTCGGTCTCTGGTGGCTCGGGCGCATGGCCGCCGTGGCGCGCCGCAATGGCGAGGGCTTCATCGAGCCCGCGGACGGCGGCGCCGACGACACGGCGCGCGGCAAGTCGGCGCTCGTGCGCGAGCGCGCGAGCCTCGCGCAGACCTTCGATCCCGCCGAAATCGACAACGGCGCCGTTGCGTCGGACGACGAGGGGCCGCCGCCGCCCTTCGTTGCGCTCGCGCCGCTCGCGGTGGTGGTGGCGATGAACTTCGTCATGAACGTCGTGGTGTTTGCGCACATGGACGCCTCTTATCTTGCCGAGCCGCGCTGGGGCGCGACCTCGCTTTCGGCGGTGTCGGGCGTATGGGGGGTATCGGTGGCGCTCGCGGTGGGGATCGCCGTGCTCATCGCACTGAACCGCGGGCGTCTCGCCGCGTTGCGCGAAAGCGTGGATGCGGGCGCGAACGCCGCCGTGCTGCCGGTGCTCAGCGTGGGCAGCCTCGTGGGCTACGGCGCCGTGATCGCCGCGCTGCCGGCGTTCGAGGCGGTGCGCGACTGGGTGCTCGGCATCGGCGGTGGTCCGCTCGTCTCGCTCGCGGTCGCGACGAACCTGCTCGCGGGGCTCACCGGCTCGGCCTCGGGCGGGCTCACCATCGCGCTCGACGCGCTCGGCGGCACCTATATGCAGCTTGCCGCGCAGCATCATATCGACCCGGCGTTGCTGCATCGCGTCGCCGTGATGTCGTCGGGCACGCTCGACAGCCTCCCGCACAACGGCGCCGTGGTGACGCTGCTGGCCGTTTGCGGGTCGACGCATCGCGAGAGCTACCGCGATCTCGTGGTGGTCAGCATCGTGGGCGCGCTGATTGCTCTAGCCGTGGTGATCGTGCTGGGGTCGCTTTTCGGCAGCTTCTGATTACCGGCGTCACACGGGCTCGCGGCGGGCGTGATGCCGGAAGTAGCGGCGCCGCGAGCGCCGCCATGGGAAGGCGCGTAGACTCGCACGAAGCAGCAGTGCCGGAGCAGTGCCACAGCAGTGCCAGACCGCAGGCGCGCCGCGATGCACACCGCGTCGGGCAAGCGCCGCGCAAGGAGGCTTCATGAGATTGCTCGCTGTCCACCCGAGCGGCCTGATGTATACGCGCGTGTTCCTGCGCCTCGAACCGCTGGGTCTCGAATCGGTCGCCGGCACCGCGCGCGACGCGGGCCACGACGTGCGCCTCATCGACCTGCAAGTGGAGACCCATCGCGACCTGATGCGCAGGGTGCGCGACTGGCAGCCCGAGGCGCTCTGCTTTTCGGGCAACTATCTGGCGAACATTCCCGAGATCATCGACCTCTCCCGGGCCGTGAAGGCCGCGCTGCCCACGTGCTTCGTGTTCGTGGGCGGCCATAGCGTCTCGTTCACGGCGCCCGATCTGCTGCGTCACGCCGATGGCGCTATCGACTGCGTCCTGCGCGGCGAGGGCGAGGCGTCGGTCAACACGCTGCTCGAGGCCGTCGCACAAGGCAGCGACTTGCTCGCGGTGCCGGGCGTGGTCACGCGCGAAGGGTCCGGGCCGCCGCCGCGCTTCGTCGAAAATCTGGACCCCGTGCGGCCCGCGCGCGACTTGCTGCGGCACCGGCGCAAATATTTCATCGGCACGCTCGACCCGTGCGCGTCGATCGAATTCGCGCGCGGCTGCCCGTGGGACTGCACGTTCTGCAGCGCGTGGACCTTTTATGGGCGCAGCTATCGCACGCGCAGCCCGGAGGTCGTGGTGGAGGAGCTCGCGTCGCTGCGCGAGCCGGGCGTCTTCATCGTCGACGACGTGGCCTTCGTGCACGCCGAGCACGGCATGGCGATCGCCGATGCGATCCGCAAACGCGGCATCCAGAAGCGCTACTACCTCGAAACGCGCGGCGACGTGCTCCTGCGCAACAAGGAGGTGTTCCACGCGTGGCAGACGCTGGGCCTCAAGTACATGTTCCTCGGCCTCGAGGCGATCGATGACGAGGGGCTCAAGGCGTTTCGCAAGCGCATCAGCCTCGACCGCAATTTCGAGGCGCTGGAGTTCGCGCGTTCGCTGGGCATCACGGTCGCGGTCAACCTGATTGCGGACCCCGACTGGGACCATGCGCGCTTCGAGACGATACGCCAGTGGTGCATGGAGATTCCCGAGATCGTGAACATCAGCGTGAACACGCCGTACCCGGGCACCGAGAACTGGCAGCAGGAGGCGCGGCGCCTGACGAGCCTCGACTACCGGCTCTACGACATCCAGCACGCGGTGGTGCCGACGAAGCTGCCGCTGCCCGAGTTCTACGCGGAACTGGTGCGCACGCAACAAGTTCTGAATCGCAAGCACCTCGGCTGGACGGCGCTGCGCGGCGCGCTCGGGCAGGCGACGCATCTGCTGTTGCGCGGCCAGACCAATTTCGTGCGCATGCTGTGGAAGTTCAACTCGGTGTTCGATCCGCGCTTGCAGCTCGCCGACCACGCGCGCGAGGTGCGCTATGAGATGACGCCGCCGCCCGGTATCAGCGGCGAGCGCCAGGTCGACATGAAGACCATCTATATTCACGGCCCGGCAGGGCGCAAGGGCCGCAAGATCGACGACGCCACCGAGAAGTTCGTCGACGAGACCCGCATGGGCACGGGCTGAATTGGCCATTGCTCCATCCAGGTGGACGCACGCGCAGTTTCGGTTCACACTGCGCGCTCCATCCTGCGCGGGTCGAATCAAGACGAAAAACCTATGGAATTGCGCCAGCTACGCTATTTCCTCGCTGTCGCGGAACACCTGCACTTCAGCGAAGCCGCGCGCGTGCTCGGCATTGCACAGCCGCCGCTGAGCCAGCAGATCCAGAAGCTCGAAAAGGAGCTTGGCACGCGCCTGTTCATGCGGCATTCGCGGCACGTCGAGTTGACCGAGGCAGGGCGGCTCTTTCGCGAGCGCGCGCGGCGCATCGTGGAAGACGCCGATCTGGCGCTGGCCGAGGCGCAAAACGCCGGACGCGGCGAGACGGGCCGGTTGATCCTGGGCTTTGCGGGCTCCACGGTGTTCCATCCGCTCGTGGCCACGCTGCTGCAGCGCTATCGCAGCGCGTATCCGGGCGTGGCGATCGGCTGCGAGGAGAGCAATAGCTCGGTGCTGCTCGAGCGCGTGAGCGAGGCGAAGGTGGACGCCGCCTTCGTGCGCTTGCCGCTCGACTGCCGGGGGCTCGCCACGGAGCCGCTCGTGGAGGAGGACGTGCTCGCGGTGCTGCCGCCGCGGCATCGGCTCGCACGGCGGCGCAGCATCGACCTCGCCGATCTAGCAGGCGACCCGCTGATTCTTTTTCCGCGCCCGATCGGCCCCGATCTCTACGATTCGATCCTCAGCGCGTGCCGTGCCTCGGGCTTCAATCCGGTCATCAGCATGGAGTCGCCGCAAATTTCCTCGGCCGTCAACATGGCGGCGGCCGGCTTCGGCGTCACGCTCATTCCGTCTTCGATGCGGCAGATCCGGGCGCTCGGCGTCACTTATCACGCCCTCAAGGGCGGGTCGCTGCGTACCACCATCGCACTCGTGCACCGGCCGGGCGAGCGCTCGCCCACCGTGCAGCATTTCGTGCGCATCCTGCGCGAGACGGCCCGGCAAGCGTCGCGCGATTGAGTCCGGCGTCATGCGCGGGCGCTCGAATTCGGCTCGCGCGGTGAATCCATATGTTTTTCATATCGATTGGCGGCATCCGCGATATTGGACGTAATGGATCGCGCGGCCTATGCTCGGCTCCTTTGATTCGAAGGCAGGCGAACGGCCGCGTGAATGCGGCGTCCGCATGCCGGTCCCGCAGGAGTTGCCCGCATGTCCGCCGTTTCCGATCGTTCTGCCTCGCCGCGCGCGCAACGTGGCGAGGGGCGAGCGTCGCTCGTCGACGCCTTGCAATCCATCGTCGGCCGCCGCCAGGTGCTCACCGGCGACGAGGCAACGCTTCGATACCGCAAGGGCTTTCGCTTCGGCGAGGGCAAGGTGGCGGCGGTGGTGCGCCCCGGCTCGCTGGTCGAGCAATGGGCCGTGCTGCAAGCCTGCGTGAACGCGAACGCCATCGTCATTTCACAGGCTTCCAATACGGGCTTGACGGGCGGCTCGACGCCCGATGGCGACGGCTACGACCGCCCGATCGTGATCGTGAGCATGGCGCGCATGCGCAAGGTCTACGTGATCGACGGCGGCAAGCAGGTGGTCTGCCTGCCGGGCGCCACGCTCGATCAGCTCGAGAAGGCGCTCAAGCCGTTCGGCCGCGAGCCGCATTCGGTGATCGGCTCGTCTTGCCTCGGCGCCTCGGTGGTGGGCGGCATCTGCAACAACTCGGGTGGCTCGCTCGTGCGGCGCGGGCCGGCCTACACGGAGATGAGTGTCTATGCACAGGTCGACGCGCAGGGTCAGCTCAGTCTCGTCAACCACCTCGGCATCCGCCTTGGGGAGACGCCGGAGCAGATCCTCGCTCGCCTCGATCGCGGCGAGCTGCCCGAAGCGGACATCCGCCACGACGCCGGCGCCGCCTCGGACCGGCACTACGCCGAACACGTGCGCGACGTGGACGCGGCGACACCCGCGCGCTACAACGCCGATCCGCTGCGCCTCCACGAGGCCTCGGGCTCGGCCGGCAAGGTGATGGTGTTCGCGGTGCGGCTCGACACATTTCCTATGGAGAAAGGCGCGAAGGTGTTCTACATCGGCACCAACGCGACCTCGGAGCTGACCGACGTGCGCCGCCATTTGCTTTCCGCGCTGTCCAGCCTGCCGATTGCGGGCGAGTACATGCACCGGGACGCGTTCGATATCGCCGAGCGCTACGGCAAGGACATGTTCGTCATGATCCAGTATCTGGGCACCGAGCGGCTGCCTGCCTTGTTCGCGCTGAAGAGCCGCTGCGATGCGTTTTTCGAGCGCTTCGGCTTCTTGCCCGCGCATCTCACCGACCGCGTGGCGCAGGCCGCGAGCCGGCTGTTCCCGAGCCATCTGCCCGCGCGCCTGAAGGACTATCGCAACCGCTACGAGCATCATCTGATGCTCAAGGTGTCGGCCGATACCGCCGATGAGACGCGCGATTATCTGCGGCGCTACTTCGCGCAGGCGGGCGGCGACTTCTTCGAATGCACGGCCGACGAAGGCGCCAAGGCCTTCCTGCACCGCTTCGCGGCGGCGGGGGCGGCCGTGCGCTATCGCGCGGTGCATGGCGACGAAGTGGAAGATATCGTCGCGCTCGACATCGCCTTGCGGCGTAACGATCGCGAGTGGTTCGAAAAGCTGCCCGAGGCCGTCGAGCGGCCCATTGCGGTCAAGCTTTATTACGGGCATTTCCTTTGCCACGTGTTTCATCAGGACTACATCGTGCGCAAGGGCAACGATTGCCTCGAACTCGAGCACGCGATGTGGAAGCTGCTGGACGCGCGCGGCGCCGAATATCCGGCCGAGCACAACGTCGGCCATCTCTATCCCGCGAAGCCCGCGCTCGAGGCGATTTATGAAAGCCTCGATCCGTGCAACTGCTTCAATCCAGGCATCGGGCAGACCTCGAAGTTCGCGCACTACCGCGAGACAGCGCAATAGAAAAGAGAACGGCGGCGCGTATGCGCCGCCGTTCGGGTCTGCAGGTTGCCGCGTTGTCGGGCTGCGATCAGCTAGCCTTGCTG
Source organism: Paraburkholderia pallida (assembly GCF_004524855.1). Lineage (NCBI taxonomy): Bacteria > Pseudomonadati > Pseudomonadota > Betaproteobacteria > Burkholderiales > Burkholderiaceae > Paraburkholderia > Paraburkholderia pallida. Next base: position 738,230 of record NZ_CP038149.1, read on the forward strand.
ACCGGCACCCAGCCGTATTGCGTGGCCGCTTGCGCAAGCTGCTTCGCGATCGAGGTGGCGAGCTTGCCGGCGTCGGCGGTGGTCGTGTCGCGCTTCGCCTCGGACGCGCCGTGCAGCCCCGCGCCCGCCGCCGCCGACATGGCCACGTGGCCCGCTGCCGCGCCCACGCCCGCTGTTTCCGCCATGCCGGGCATATGGCCGCTGTCCGCCTTCGCCTCGAACGTGACGAGCGATTGCGGCGCGCCGTTGGCCGGCAGGTACGACACGGCAATGGTCGCGCCCACTTCGCTCTTGCCCGCGCCGAGCCCGATCAGGACGCGGCGGCGACGGCTGCCCGCATCGACGGTATCGATGCGGCCTTCGACCACGATCGCGCTGCGTCCCGCCGGCACGGGGCCGTCCACGCGCAGGGCGGGCAGGCCCATCTTCTGCAGCTGCGCGACGATGTTGTCGGCCAGCTTCTCGCGCGCCGCGAGCGCCATCTGTTGCTGCTGCTGCGCCGACGATTCGCCGCTCGCCATCATCTTGAGCTTCTGCGCCATGCCGCTGTCGAGTTTCACGACATCGGGCGAGATCTCGAACGCGGACACGTAGATCACCTCGGCGCGCACTTGCGGCAGCGGGCCGGCTGCCTGCAGCGCGTTCGCGGCCGACGCGCAACCCGAAGCGAACAGCGAGCCTGCGAGCAGGGCTGCGCCAGCGAAACGACGGGTCTTGTTGAAGAGGGTGTGGAGCATCGTGTTCATCTCGGGGTGCCTGGGTGCTGGATCCGCTATTCGCCAGTTAATCAGGATATCGAAATAATGGATCGGGTTCATGAGGGCCGGCGGGACGTCTTGCCTGCTCTTGTTTCCTGGCAGCGCGTGTCGCTCGGTACAGACGCAAGTATGGGATAAGGTGCGTGCTGACGCCACGCGCGAATTATGTCGCTCTATGTCGCGCGCGCGTCATCCGTGCGCGGCGGGCTCCGGAAACGGGGCGCGTTCGAGCGGCAGCTTCACCACGGCTTCGAGCCCGCCGCCCGCGCGGTCGGCGAAAGTCAGCGAGCCGCCGTGCAATCGTGCGATTCGTTCGACGATTGCGAGCCCGAGGCCGGTGCCGCCCGTGTGGCCGCGCGCGTTGGTCCCGCGGCTGAACGGCGATTTGAGCCGCTCCAGCTCTTCTGCGCGGATACCGCTGCCGCGGTCACAAATGGCCACGCAGGCGTGGCCGTCGGCCTCCCACGTCCGCACGCCCAGGCCCGTGCGGCCATAAACGACGGCGTTCTGCATCAGGTTCATCAACAGGCGCATGACGGCCACGGGCCGGAACGCGAAATGGGGCAGATCGCCTTCTTCGAAGTCGAATTCGTGCCCGAGCCCCGCGAAGTCGGCCACGAGCTGCCCGACGAGCGCGTTGAGGTCGCCCGGCTGCGGTGCTTCGCGCTCGCCGCTGCCCGCGTAGTCCATGAACTGCTGGAGGATCGTGTCGATGTGGTCTAGATAGCCTTCGGCGGAATCGACGAGCTTGTCGTTGGTGCCGCGCGGCAACGCCATGGCGATGGCGAGGCGCAGCTTCGTGAGCGGCGTGCGGATGTCATGCGAGACGCCGGCGAGCATCAGTGCGCGCGTGGCTTCGGCTTGTTGCAGCGCGGCGGTCATTTGATTGAATGCCTGGCTAACCTGAGCGATCTCGGTCGGGCCGTCGGTGGGCAGGGGCGCGGGTGCATCGCCGGCGCTCACGCGGCGCGCCGCATGAGCGAGATCGGCGAGCGGGCGGTTCAAATGCCGCTGGATCAGCCAGCCCGTGAACGCCGCCAGCAGCGCGAGGCCGATCGACAGCACGATGGCCGTGGTGATGCCGCTCGCGCGCGCGTCGGCGGTCATCGGCAGGGTCACCCAGACGGGCTCGCCCGCCGCGTGCACGCGTATCCAGAGGCGCTCTTCGTCTGATGTTTCCCAGCGCACCGGCATGTCGGCAGGCAGATGGCGCTGCAGCGCCTCGATGAAGACGTCGCGCTGCCAGGTCTGGAAAACATACAGCGGATTCACGCCGGGCAAATCGACGCTCGAGGCGGGCGCCTCACGGTGGGCGTTCAGGCGCGCGGCGGCGGCGCGGCCTTCGGCCGGCGGCATCGAGGCAAGCGTGCCGTCGAGCATCTCGACGTAGTCGGCGAAGATGATCGAGGCGCGCTCGATCCGCGGGCGCTGCACGAAATGCAGCAGCGCCGCGAACGAGCACACCTGGGTGAGCGCGACGAGCGCCACCAGCAGCGCGATATTGCGCGAGAGGAGCGAGCGCGGCAGCCAGCGCGAGGGCGTGAGCATGAACGTGTGACGCATCAGGCGTCGACGCCGGCCACCAGCATGTAGCCGATGCCCCAGACGGTCTTGATGAAGCGCGGCTTGGCGGGATCTTCCTCGACGATCTGGCGCAGCCGCAGGATCTGCACGTCGACGCTGCGGTCGAGCGCGGCGTGGTCGCGCCCGCGGGCGCGCGCGAGCAGGTTCTCGCGGCTCACGGCGCGGTTCGGCGAGGAGCCGAGCGCGTGCAGCAGCAGCATCTGCGCCGAATGGATCTCGACGGGCACGCCGTCGCGCATGAGCGTTTGCTGGCCGACGTCGAAGACGAAATCGCCGAAGCGCAGCCGCTGTGTCGTGACCGTGGGGTCGCCCGCGGCCATCTTCTGGCGGCGCAGCAGCGCCTTCACGCGCGCGACGAGCTCGTCGGGCAGAAAGGGCTTGGCGAGGTAGTCGTCGGCGCCGGTTTCGAGGCCGATCACCTTGTCGGCGGCATCGCCCTTGGCCGTGAGCATGAGGATCGGCAGCGTATGGCCTTCCGCGCGCAGCCGGCGGCATACGCTCAGGCCGTCTTCGGGCTCCATCATGAGATCGAGCACGAGCAGGTCGTAAGGCTCGCGCTGCAGCATGCGGTCGAGGCGCTTGCCGTCGGCGACGGCGCGCACTTCGAAGCCATGCCCGCTCAGGAAGCGCTGCAGCATGTGGCGCAGCTCGGCTTCGTCGTCGAGCACGATGATCCGGTTTGCCTGCTCCATGGGCCGCCTCCGGCGGTGGTTGCTGCGCTGCGGGATGAGAATGCGTCCGGCGCCGTGCGGCGCCGTCATTCAGGTGCGCGATTCAGGCGCATTGATAAGGGGTGCTATCGGCTTGCGGCCGCTCCTTCGATATTAGATGAGCAGAGCGTGCATGAACGTCGTGTCGCGCACGTTGCGCGGGAACTCGCGACGCCGTGGGCAGGCAGTGCGCTCGTGGCCGTGGCGCCCGGATCTGCCGGCTGGGCGCTCAGGCCGCAGCGGGGCGGACGGCGAGCGCCCGTGGAAACGGGCGCCGCGCGTTAGCGATCAGGCCCAATGCCCGGGCACCCAGACACCGCCTGCCCAGTGGCCCGGCACCCAGATCGCAGCGCGCGGGGCCGAGACGTAGACCGGACGCGGGGCGACATAGACAGCGTGCGGCAGCGGGCGGCCGACATACACGACGCGCGGCGCGGGCGGCGCGACGTACACGACCTTGGGCGCGGGCGGCGCGACATACACGACCTTCGGCGCCGGCGGTGCAACATAAACCGGCTTCGGCGGCGGGGGCGCGACGTACACGGTCTTGGGCGCCTGGGCGACGACGACGGTGTTCGGCGCCGGCGGCGGGGCCACATAGACCGTGTTGGCCGGCGGCGGGGGCGGCGGCGTGACGACCACCGGCGCCGGCGCGACAGCCACCGTGGAGCCCACGGCCACCGTGGACCCGCCCTGGACCACCGTGGTCCCGCCCGTCGTGACCGTGCCGCCATGGACGACGGTCGTGCCGCCCGACGTCGTCACCACGCCCGGTGCGACGCTCGTGGCGCTGCCCGAGTGCGTGACCGTGCCGCCTTCGCTGCCCGTGGCCGTGCCCGAGCGATAGCAGGTCGAGCCGGAGCAGCTGGTCGAGGCGTTGTGGCTCACGCTGTTGCCGTTCGCAGCGGTGACCGTGCCCGAAGACGAGTACTGACCCGGCGCCGTGCGCGTCACGCTGCCCGAGGTCGAGGCGCTGCGGCCGTCCTCGCCCGTCATGCTGCCGGTGTGCGAGCAGGTGCCGCCTGCGCAGCTCGTGTCGCCGGAATGCTGGACCGAACGCCCGTTCGGGCCGACTGCCGTGCCGCTGTTCGAGAACTGTCCCGGCGCGGTGCGCGTGACGGTGCCCGTGTTGGTCGCGACGCCGCCCCACGGGCCGGCCACGCCGCCCGCATGCGAGCAGCTGCCGCCGCCGCACGAGCCGTAGTGCGCGCCGTTGTACGTGCCGCGCGGCGTGTAGGCGGTGCCGTGGCCAGACCAGCCTGCGAAAGCCGGTGCACTGGCGAGGGCGAAGAGGGCGGCGACGAGGGCGGAGCGGGTGAGCGATTTCATCGGGGATCCTTGCGTTTCGGTTCGGAGCACGCAGTCGGCGTGTCAGCGGAACGAACTATAGGGCGATCCCTTGTGCGAGTCTCGCGCAAAACCATGTCGCGGTATTTCACGCCGGACGCACGACATGCGGCGACATACTTTGTCGGTGGTTCTGGGCGTCGCGCGCCACTACAGTGCGGTTCATCCGACGCGACGCCCGATTCAGCAGCGCACAACGCGTCCTTTTCAACACCGCGCCAGGCGCTTCTACTCGCACACCATTCATCATGCTATCGACAGGAAAACTCGCGTCTTATGTCACGCTCTTCATCGTTGCCGCCTCGCTGATCGAGGCGGCGGTGCTCTCGCTGCGCAAGCGCTGCGACGGCCAGGCGCCATTCAACTGGTCCGAGGTCTGGCTCTCGCTCGCCGATCTCGTCGGACGAAAACTGTTGGCGTTCCTGCCCATTTCGCTCGCCACGCCGATCTTCCACTTCGCCTGGGAGCATCGTCTCTTCACGCTGACGATCGATAACGTCCTGCTCGTGCTGCTCGTGTTCGTCGGCCAGGAATTCTGCTACTACTGCTATCACCGCGCCTCGCACCGCATGCGCTTTTTCTGGGCCTCGCACGCGGTGCATCATTCGCCCAACCAGCTCACGCTGACTTCCGCGTACCGCCTCGGGTGGACCAGCAAGCTTGCCGGCCCGGTTTTCTTCTTCGCGCCGCTTGTCTGGCTCGGCGTACGCCCGGAAATCGCGGTGGCGATTCTCTCGTTCAACCTGCTCTATCAGTTCTGGCTGCACAACACCTGGATGCCCAAGCTCGGCTGGCTCGAATACGTGTTCAATACGCCTTCGGCGCATCGCGTGCATCATGCGTCCAATGTCGATTACCTCGACGCGAACTATGGCGGTGTGCTGATCGTGTTCGACCGACTGTTCGGCACGTACGTCGCAGAGCGCGCCGAGGAGCCGTGCCGCTACGGGCTCGTTACGCCGACGCGTTCGCGCAATCCGCTCGTCGTCGAGTTCGAGCACTGGGCGAGCCTCGCGCGTGACATCGCCGCCGCGCCGAATCTGTGGACCGCCGTGTGCCACGCGATCCTGCCGCCGGGCTGGCGCGCGGACGGCAAGGGCGAAACCACCGAGGAGCTGCGCCGGCGCAGTCTGGCAGCGACGCGGACCGAGGCCTGAAATACCGGGCCGTTGCGGCACCAGGCGCGCTTGAACACGGCTGTGCATCGATCCTGCCGCGCAGGAAGCGGCAGTTGATGGGATCGGCGCGCTCGGCTAACGTTGCGGCTCGCGGCGGCCACGAGCCGCCGCGGCGATTTTCAACCCACCGTTCGAAACCACCCGAACGAAAGACAGGCAGGCGCTCAAGATGGATAACTCAGTGAATGGCAAGACGGTGGCGATCACCGGCGGCTTCGGCAGTCTCGGCATGGCGAGCGCGCAGTTTCTCGCGGCGCGCGGCGCGCGCGTGGCGCTGATCGGCCGGGGCGCGGCACCCGGCGGCGACGCGTGGCCCGCGACGCTCGCCCAGGCGGTGCGCATCGGCGGCATCGACCTCGTCGACGCCGGCGCGGCGAACCAGGCGCTCGAGACCGCGAGCGAGGCGCTCGGCGGGCTCGATGCGCTCGTCAACATCGCCGGCGCATTCCGCTGGGAAACGATCGCCGAAGGCGACGCGCGCACGTGGGACACGATGTTCGATCTGAACGTGAAGACGGCACTCAATGCGTCGAAGGCGGCGCTGCCGCACCTGCTCGCGCGCGGCGCGGGCCGCATCGTGAATATCGGCGCGGGCGCGGGCCAGAAGGCCGGGCTCGGGATGGGGGCCTACGCGGCTTCAAAGGCGGGCGTGGCGCGGCTCACCGAGGCGCTGGCCGAAGAGCTCAAGGACAAACGCGTGACGGTCAACGCGATTTTGCCGAGCATCATCGACACGCCGCAGAACCGCGCCGACATGCCCGACGCCGATTTCACGCGCTGGGTGCAGGCCGATGAAATTGCGGCGGTGATCGCGTTCCTGATTTCGTCGGACGCGCGCGCGGTCACCGGCGCCGAGATTGCGGTGAACGGGCGCGTTTGAGGGGCGTTTGGCGCGGGCCAGGGCCTGTTATTAGCGTGAGCAGGCCCTAGTGCCCGTGCCCGCCGCCGTGAACGCCGCCGCCGCTTTGCCAGGTGCTGCCGCCCCCGCCGTGCCAACCACCGCCGCCGCCATGCCAGCCGCCGCCGCCGTGCCAGCCGTGATAGTGGTAGCAGCATCCGCCGCCGCCGCCCCAGTAGGCAAAGCCGAAGCTCGGTCCGTAATAGTAGTCGGGGTAGCCGTATGCGTACGGATAGCCGTAAGCGTAAGGGTAGGGGTAGCCATAGCCGTACGTGGCGTCGTAATAGCCAGGGTAGGCGACGCAGCCTGCAAGCACCGCGGCTATCCCCAATGCAGAAATGAGCCGGAACACTGTTACCTCCTGTCGACCCAAGTTAGCGTTTTAGCTGTCGGCCGGAGTTAGTGCTTCAGCACTTACTCCGGCCCCATGCAAAGCTCTTACTTGGGTCCCATGCTTCGCGGTCGACCCGAGTTAGAGCAAAGCGCTTACTCGGGTCCCATGCTTCGCGGTCGACCGGCGCCAGGCGCAAAGCGCTTGCTCCGATCCCGTGCAAGGTCTCGATATTGCTTGGAAACCGGATTGCAGGGCCGGGTTCAAGGGCAATTGTGTCCTCAGATTACCGCAGCGCGTTCAATGCTGCTCGGGCGTGAAAGCGGGCCTCGCATGCGCACGACTGCCATTTCGTCAGGAAGACGAAAGATTGCGCGAGCGGCCGAAAGCGAGCCGGTCGAGCACCCACACGGCCACGATCGTCGCGCCCATCAGCGGGAAGATCACGCCGAGGACGACGAGTCCCGCCTTCCAGGCGCGCATGGGCGGCGCGGCTCGCTCGCGCGCGGGCGCACCGAGCCCGCGTGATGCGCGGGCGGGGCGGCGCAGCCACCACATTGCGAAGCCGGTGACGGCGAGCGCCGCGAGCCCGAGCGAGATCGCCGCGCAAATCAGCTGGTTCGCGAGGCCGAAGTAGCGGCCCATGTGCAGCGACGTGCCATACGAAATCGCCTGCGAGACCGCGCCGTAGTCGGCGTAGCGGATGTCCTTGAGCACCTTGCCGCTGTACTGGTCGATATAGACCGTGCGCTCTGCTTTCGGGTCCGCCGGAAAGTACGACACGACGTAGACGCCCGTTGCCGTTGCGGGCAGCGCGACGTCGTAGCCACTTTCCACGCCGAGTGCACGCATTTGCGCGACGACCTGATCGAGCGTCCAGCGCGACGTGGGCTGATGGTGCAACTCGCGCGCCCCGGGCGACTGCGGCACTGGCACCGCGCCCACAGCCCATGGCACGTTGGGCAGCGGCAGGTCGTCCATAACCATGCCGGGCATTGACGCCATGTCGTGGCCCGCGTGCTCATCGGCGGCGGCATGATCGGCATGATCGGCGTGGTTAGCCTGGCCCGCGGCAGCGCTCGCCTGCGTGCCTTGTGCGCCGGGCGGCGTCGACTGCAGCGCCAGGCCGCCACCCCACGCGCCACGCGGCGCGCCGAGACTCGCGCTCGTGGCGAGCGCCTTGAACTGCTTGCCCCACGAGCCCGTCCACGGCAAGCCGCTCACGACGAACGCGAGCGCGCCCACCGCAAGCCAGATGCCGATCGCGGCATGCAGGCTCTTCCAGAACGGCCGGCCCTTTGCGCCGAAGCGCGGCCACAGCGCGGCGCGCAGCATCGAACCCCATGCCGGGCCTCGCTCGCCGGGCTGGCGCGGCCACCACAGCGCAACGCCGGTCACGATCATCACGAGCGTCCAGCAGGCGGCCAGCTCCATCAGCAGCTCGCCAGGCTTGCCGAGCAGCAGCTTGCGGTGCAGCATGCGGTCCACCTGCATGAAGCGGCGCTCCACGTCGAGTGTGCCGAGCACTTCACCGTTGTACGGGTTCAGATAGACGCTCTCCTTGGCGCCACTGTCGAGCGCGAACACGAACTCGGCGCTGCGTGCCGGATTCGCTTCGATATGCGCGCGCACGGGCCGCGCGTCCGGCGGCAGCGCGGCCCGTGCCCGCGCGAGCAGGGCATCGGCGGGCAGGCGCGGCGTCGCGGCGGGCGCGACCACGAGCCGGTGCGGATACAGCAACGGCTCGATCTGCGGCTGGAAGCAATAGATCGTGCCGGTGATCGCGAGCACGATCAGAAACGGCATCACGAACAGGCCAGCGTAGAAATGCCAGCGCCATAGCGTGCGATAGCCGGGTTGAACGGTGCTGGCAGCGCGGGCGGCGCGCGTGTCTGGCGTGCCTCGTGTACCGGAGGCGGGCAGGGTATCGGACATCGGATGGGGTTCCTCGTGGTCCCGCGCGGCGGCGTGCGACGTATGCCGGGCCGGGGGTTGCGGTTGCGATTGCGGCAGGGACGAAGGCAGGCGCGTGTTCATAGGCCGAGCTTCGCCTCGATGTAGTACGTGCGGCCCGGATAGGGGTGGTAGACGAAGTAGCGCGCGTCGAACAGGTTGTCGATGCCCACGCCAATCTCGCTCTTCTTCGTGGGCCGGAACGTGTACTTGATATCGGCGACCGTGTACGTGCTCGTGCCGCCGAACACGTTCGGGTTGGTGTCGGTGTTGGTCAGCGTGTTGTACTGGCGACCCGAGTAGCGGGCCGCGAGCGTGAGCGCGTTGCGCGCGTCGAAGCGGTACGTTGCGACGAGATTCGCGCGCCACAGCGGAATCCGGTAGAAGTACTTGCCGACACTCGCGGGATTCTGCGCATTGGCCAGAATCTTCGACTGCGTGTACGCCACGTTTGCCGCGAGATCGAGGCCGCGCAGCATCACGTCCTGCCCCTGGTAGCTCGTCTCCACGCCGCGCGAGCGCACCTTGCCGATGTTCTGGAAGTTCGTCACGTTGGGAATGACCGTGGTGTCGGTCTGGCTGAAGATCGTGTTCTTTACGTCATCCTGAAACAGCGTGAAACGCCATAGCCCGTTCCAGTGCGCCCATTCGGCGCTGAGCTCCTTCGAAACATCGTCCTCGGGGCGCAGGTTCGGATTGTTGTTCACGATCGACGAGCCGTTCACCTGCCCCTGGAACAGTTCGCTCACGGTGGGGAAGCGATACGCGCGCGCGATGGAGGCGCGCAGCGTGAGGTCGTCGGTGACGTCGAACGACAGCGAAGCCTTCGGCGAAAGGTGATGGTCGCCGACGTTCGCATAGGGCACGCTCGAAGCGCCGAGTGCCTGGTAGCCGTCGTAGGCGCGCCAGTCTTCGTAGCGCACGCCGTAGACGAGCTTCCAGCGCGGCAGGAAGCGCCATGCGTCCTGCGCGTAGAACGCCTGCGTCCCGGTCTTGCCCGCGAACGCGTTGGCGAAGCTGCCCGCGCCGCCGTCGCGCCAGGCGAGCGTGTTCCAGGTCTGGTTGTCGACGACATAGTTGTCGTAGTGGTAGCCGAAGCTGAGCCAGTGCGCGCCCAGGCCCGCGTCGGGCCGCTCGGGCGTCCATGTCGTCCGCAGGTCGAGCGTCTTCCAGCCGGTGCCGTCGCCGAGCGTCATCGTGCCGGGGCCGTCGCCGGGGCCGCCGGACTTGGCCGTGCGCGCAACGCTGTTGCTAATGTCGTAGTACGAAGCAATGGCCTCGGCGTTCCAGCCGCTCGCCTGATGCGTGCGCAGCGTGACGCCATAGAGCCAGTTTTCGCTCCAGCCGCGGCTGGGCGCGAGCGCGGACGCCGGGATCGTGTACTCGTAGCCCCCCATCGACACCTTGCCGCTATAGACCGGGTTGCCGTTGGCATCGTAGAGGAACGTCGAGGTCTGGCTGTCGTAGGTCTGGTGCCAGTAGCCGAGCGTCACGCCGCCTTGCACGGTGGGCGTGAAATCGTATTGCATGCGCAGCTTGAACTGGTCCTGAACCGTGTGTTCGATGCCTTCGCCATTTACGCCCAGGACGGCCGTGGGCGTGTTGGTCTGATTGTTGTAGAAGTACGCGCCGTGGACGGGAATGTCGCCGGGCTTCGCGGGCGTGTTCGACTGGGCGAGCGTCGCGAACTGCAGCGGCTGGCTCGTATTCTCGAGGTGATTGACGCCTAGCAGGTACGAGAACTTGCCGATCGCATCGCCTATCGACGCGCTCATTTCGCTGCCGTTGAAGTTCTGGTTCACGCCGTAGAGACTGAAGTGCTGCGTGAACGCCTTCACGTCCGCGTTGGCTTCGAAGTGCTTCGGCATGCGCGTCGTGATCAGCACCGTGGCGCCGAGCGAGTTGCCCGGATAGAGCGCCGAATACGGCCCGTAGATCACGTCCACCTGCTGGATCTGGTCGGGAAATACCATCGACCAGCGCGGCGGAAACGAATAGCTGTTGCCGAGCAGATTCGAGAGCAGCAGGCCATCGGCATAGACGAGGCCGCGCGCGCTTTGCGTGTTGCTCGTGCCTCGCACGGCGATGATCGAATTGAGGTCGCCGACGAAGCGCTTGCGCACCGCCAGATTCGGCAGGTACTTGAGCACGTCCTCCGTGTTGACGACGTTCCAGTTTTCAAACTGCCCGGGCGTGATGGTCTCGACCGTGGCGGGCAGATTCGGGTCGACGGCGGGCGTGACCGCGCTGCCCGTGCCGGCGCTCGATGCGCTCACGGTGACGGTGGGCAGCGTGGCGTCGGCGGCAAAGGACGCAACTGGTGCGAACGACGCAAACGGCGCGAACAGGGACAGCGGTACGAGGCCAAGGCTTGCACGTACGCGCGGGCGCAAGGCTGGCTTGGCAGGTTGCTTGAACAGCGACCTGAACGGCGAATTGAAGGGCGTGCGAGGACACGCAAGCAGGGGCGAGCGAATGCGCGCGCCGCGCGGGGCGGGCGTGGACATGATGAGGTTTCCCGAAGGCGATGAACGTGCGGCCACACGTGAGCGCCGCGCTGACCGCCTCGAGCGGAATAGCGCGTGCTACGGAGCGCGTTTCGGGACGCTCGCGGCAATGGGCATTGCCGAGGCTATCGACAAAGCCGGGGCCTGCGCCCGATCATGCATGGGCGAGCGCAGCCTGGAGACGCGGGCGGGCGAGAGAAACGCGAACGTGCGGCCGATGACGGCAGTGTTCAGGCAACCAACGGTGGCGCGCGCGGCCTGCCCGAGGGGAAGGCGCCGAACGGCGTGTGGCGGGTGGAGAGCGGCGCGACGCGGTCGAGCGTGGCCACGAGTGCGCGCGTGGGCGCGGGCACGGGAACGCCCGGCATCGCGACGTGATGTTCGAGCAGATGGCAGTAGCCGCAAGCGCCGAATGCATCGTCGTGCGAAAGATGCGGCGCGGAGGATGCCGGCTGCAGCGCCGAGCACAGTGCCGCGTCGGGCTCGTGCGCCTGATGGGCGGCCACCAGTTGACTCACGAGCGGCGCAAGCACGATGAGCCACATGGCGACGAGGCCAAGCCATGCGGTCAACAGGGTGTGCTTGCGTGAATTCATGTCGGCGTGAGCGAAAAGCGCGGCGCAGTCTACCATGATGTGCGCAAGTCGAGGAGGCGGGCCGGCACGCTGAAGACGGTCATAAGCCGCTGCGTATCGGATGCGGGAACCTGCGCGAGGGCGCGAAAACCGGCTCGCGCGGGCCTTTTCGAAGGTGTTCTATGGCGAGCGCGGGCACGGCGAGCGACTATTGTTGCTGTCTGCAACGATTATGGCGCCGCGGGCTTCGCGGCGAACGATCATGCCCGTCTTTCCAATACGCCTCGCGCCCAGCCTGAAATGGATGGCCCGCACTGCCGAGCCCCGCGGCGTGCATGCACTGCGCCAAGGCGGCGGTGTGCTGCGGCACCACGCGGCGCCCAAACACGAAAGCGGTGTGCGGGCGACCTGTTGCGGCATCGAATTGCCCGACGCGTACGCGTTGCGGCTCGAAGCGCGCACGCATGCAACGCCGCACAATCCCGTCGGCTGCCCCCTCGAGGGCAGCGCGCTGCGTCTGTGGTGCGTGCGCAAGCTGCAGGGTGAGTGCCCACGAGCAGGCGCCTGCGGCGACCCCCGCGATTCTTCAGAGCTCACTTGAGCCAGGCTCGATGCGGGTTGGCGCTGCGCGTGTAGCGGCTGCGCCCCGCTCGGGACAAACCAGGCATCCTCAAGCCCCATCGGACCGAATCAAGCCGAATCGCGCGTCGCGGCCTGCTCGCGCAATGCCTCTAGTTCGGCCACCACCGCCTCCGAGAGCTCGCCCACTTCATCGGTCCACCGTCCGGCCTCGCGCAGTGTCGTGCGCAGTTCCAGACAGGCCTCGTTGAGCATCGAAGGGCCCAGCACGGCCAGGCCGCCCGAGACACGATGTGCCCAGTCGCGCAGGCGCTGGAAATCGCGCGCGGACGCGATCTGTGCATAGTCGGCGATATCGTGGTCAGCTTGCTCGACGAACAACGGCACGAGCGCGGGAGATAACGCGGGAAAGCGCGGCACGCCGTCGTCGGCATCGTCGTCGGGCTGGCCCATTTCGGGCTGGCCTATCGGGGGGTGGCCCATCCGGGGCTGGGCCGTTTCGGACTCGCCCATCTTGGGCTGGCCGATTTCGTGATGGCCCATCTTGGGCTGATCCATAGCAGGCTGCCCCATCTTGGTCTGACTCCCGGTGTGAGCGGCAAGGGATTGTGCCGTCTCCGGCGGCGCGACAGCGGCCTGCGTGGCGCTGCGCAGATTCGCCGCTACGTCGGCGAGCACGCGTGCAAGCTCCGCGAGCGGCACAGGCTTGCTCAAATAGTCGGTGAAGCCGGACTGGCGGCCCTGCGCGATCTGTTCGGGCAGGGCATTGCCGCTCACCGCGTAGACGGGCAGCGCCGCCTGCTTCGCGCGTGCGGCCTGCAGCAGCTGGTGGCCGTTCATCTTTGGCATGTTGAGGTCGGTGAGCACGACGTCGATGTGCGCGTCGTCGAGCCGGGCGAGCGCTTCTTCGCCATCCTTCGCTTCAGTCACGTTCGCGCCGAGCGTGCGCAACTGGTCGCGCAGCAGGCTGCGGTTGAGCAGGTTGTCTTCCGCGATCAGCACGTTCAGCCGCCGGAAATCGTTGCCTTGCAGCGCTTGCGTCTCGGCGGAGCCCGCGCGGGAGCCAACACCGGTGCCAGCACCAGGCCCAACGCCAGCCAGCATGGCGGGCGTGTTCGCCGCCGCATCGGTCCGGGCGCGCAGCATCTGCGTGGCGGTGCGAATCCCCGCGAGGCTATAGAGGCTCACTTCCACGCCGCCGTCCGCGCGCGCGAGCGGCACGAGCGGCCCATCCTGGCGCAGCCACACGACGTTGGCCGTGCTGCCCCACAGGCGCTCGACTTCCTCGGCCGAATGCTCGCCCGTCGTCAGCAGGTAATCCCACGTGCCTTCGCGCGGCGGGGGTTCGTTTGCGTTCAGCCAGGTCGGCGTGCTGACCTTGGGGTCGAAGAGATTCGTGAGCCATTCGTGGTTCTCGGGCGCGCGGCACAGGATGGCCGGATGCACGTCGGGCAGGGTCCATTCCTCGCCCGCCGTGAGCGTGCCGTCCGGGCGCAGCGGCAGGGTCACGATCACGCGCGTGCCCACGCCGAGCGTGCTCTCCACCTCGCAGCGCCCGTGCATGAGCTTGGCGAGGCGCCCGCAGATCGACAGCCCGAGGCCGGTGCCGCGCGCCTCGGTGAGCCGGTGTTCGTCGCCTTGCGTGAACGGCTGGAACAGCCGCGCCTTGAGCGATTCGGGCATGCCCACGCCCGAGTCGGCCACGCTGATTTCGAGCGCCTCGTCGCGCCAGTGCGCGCGCAGCACGATCTTGCCGGAGTGCGTGAACTTGAACGCGTTGCTCAAGAGGTTGTTGACGATCTGGGCGAGCCGCACGGGGTCGAAATACAGCCGCGCGGGAATGGCGCGGTCCATCACGAGGTAGAACGGCAGCTGCGAGCGCGCGGCGAGCGGAGCATGGGCGAGCGCGATACGCACGAGCAGCACGGCAATCGATTCGGGTTCCTCAGAAAGCGTCATCGCGCCGACGTCGATCTTCGAAAAGTCGAGCACATCGCTCACGATCTGCAGCAGCTCCGAGGCGGAGATCTGCATGGCCTCGACGCGCGCCTCCTGCTCGGGCGCGAGCGGACCGCGCGCCACCAGCTCGATGTTGCCGACGAGCGAGGCGAGCGGCGTGCGGATCTCGTGGCTCATCGCGGCGAAGAAGCTCACCTTGCTGCGCGCGGCTTCATCGCTGGTGCGCTTCGCTTCGCGCAACAGGCGCTCGGCCTCGTAGTGCTTCGACATGTCGGCGAAGGCGCAGAACATGACGTCCTCGCGGTTCATGGAGGCGGGGGCGTAGGTGATTTCCAGATGCACGCTTTCGCCGTCTTCGCGCACGAGCGAGAAAGGCAGGACGTGGATGGGGGTGTCAGCGCCCGTCGCGGGCGCATCGGGCATGTGCTTCTCGAACTCCACGCATAGCGCGCCGGGCAGCCGGGTGGCGTGAGCGTCGAGGCCGAGCACGTTGCGCACGATCTGGTTCGCGATCACGATCTCGAAGTCGCGCTGGCGCACGATGCACAAGCCAACCAGCGTCGCGTGCACGAGCAGGTGGTTGAGCAATTCGCCTTCGAGCGCGCGCGTGGCCTCGGCATAGGTGCGCTCGAGCACATGCCGGTTCCAGTAGCGTGCGAGCGCCACGAGCAGGGCCACGAGCGCCGCCGTCATCAGCAGGATGATGGCGAGCGGCGTGCGGATCAGCGCGAATAGCGCGTCCCAGGGCAGCGCGAGCGTGTAGTGGCCGAACTGATATTCGAGCGGCTGCTCGCGCAGCACCCAGCCGAAGCGCGGCAGCAATTGAAAGCGCTCGACGGGCAGCGCCGCGACCACGCGGTCGACGTACTGCGCGGCGGGCGGGGACAAGGTGCCGGCGAGCATCGTGCCGTCGCCGTCGAACAAGGTCGGCTCGATGTTTGCTGCGCTCGTGTCGCGCGCGTGCCGCAGCGCGGCCAGATCGACGCTCGTGATCACAAGCGCATAAGGTTTGTCATCCTTAAGAACGGTCGCCGCCGCCAGCACGAGCCGGGGAGAAAAGCCGAGCGCGGCCGGCGGGCGGAACCAGGTCACGTCGCGCCAGCGGCCCGAGCCCAGCGGGTCGATGCCGCGCGCACTCATGCGCAGGAGCGCGGCGTCCACCAGCATGCGCGCGTCATCCGCGCCCTCGCGCAGCGTCTCGCGCGTGGCGTTGTGCGGGTCGGGGGCGAGCTGATACTGCCATGCGGCGCTGCCGTCGAGCAGCACGAACAGCATGGGCGCGTTCAGGCTGATTGCCGAAGCCCGCTCTGCCGCGCGCTCGCACAGCGTGCGCAGCTCGGGCGCGCCCGCGAGGCCCGCGAAGGCCGGCGCGCAGCGTTGCCCCGTCGCGGGCGCGGGCGGCGGCGTGAAGGTGCCTTCCTCCTGCAGCGAGAACAGCAGGCGCAGGCTCGACAGGAAGTTATAGCGCCGCGCAACGTACTCGTTCGTTTGCGCCGTGATCGTGCGCAGTTGCGCGGCCTGGCTCGAGAGCGCGGCCGCGCCGATGCTGAACGCCGCCACGCACGCGGCAACGAGGCCCGCGAAGGCGAGCAGCGCGATCAGCATCGCGAAGACGCGCCGCTCGCGCTTCAGATTGCGCTCGAGCGCCTTGAGCGCGCCAAGGGGCGAAGCCAGCGAGGCGATGCGCCGTTCCATTATGCGAACCCGTGTTCACTCGCGTAACGGATCAGATCTCCGTTAGCCTT
The DNA here is from genome assembly GCF_004524855.1 of Paraburkholderia pallida. Classification (NCBI taxonomy): domain Bacteria; kingdom Pseudomonadati; phylum Pseudomonadota; class Betaproteobacteria; order Burkholderiales; family Burkholderiaceae; genus Paraburkholderia; species Paraburkholderia pallida. The sequence goes on from NZ_CP038149.1 coordinate 754,354, forward strand.
CATCTGACAGCCCCTCTCAAACCCTTACCCGGTGCGGATTCTAGCGATTTTTAAAAAAAGTCGCGCCGGGTTTGTGCCCAAAATGAGCCCTGACTTAGCTCACTGCCACGAGCTTCGGTGGTTCGTGCATCAAAACTGCGCTAGCATGCTGCGCAAGGTGGTCAGGGGCAAGGTGAGCGTACTTAAGCACCATCTCGAACGTCGCCCATCCTCCCAACTCCTTGAGTACCTGCAACGGCGTGCCTCCCTGCACGTGCCAGCTAGCCCAGGTATGGCGGACATCATGGAACCGGAAATTCTTGATGCCCGCCTTCCTGCATGCCACTTTCCACCAGTACGCGTCCCATCGGTCGAGCGGCTCGCCCGCGCTCACGAACACGTACTCATCGCTCTTGCCGATCTGCCGCCGCAGGATCGTGAGAGCCTCCTCGTTAAGCGGCACGCCGATAGGCTTGCGTGCCTTGGCCTGATCTGGGTGAATCCAGGCCCGCTTCGCGACGAGATCAACCTGCGCCCATTCCAGCTTCAGAATGTTGGCCTGGCGCAGGCCGGTCTGGAAGCCGAACGCCGTGCAGTCCCGCATGCAGTCGTCCGTCAGCGCACGAAGCAACCGCTTGGCCTCGTCTCGCGTAATCCAGCGTATGCGGATCGCTGGCTCCTCCAGCTCGGGAAGCGACGGCGCCTTGTCGATCCAATCCCACTTGTCTGCGGCGTCGTAAAGCAGCGCGCGAATGGTCGAGAGATACCGGTTGCGAGTGCCTGCCGTCAGCGGAGCTTTGCGGCCCTTGCGCACGGCATCTACCGGTAGGGCGGCCATGATCTCGGCCCGCGTAAGAGACGCCAGGTCGCGTCCCGAGAAAACCCCGCAGAAGTACTCGAGTTGGGCCGCCATGCTCTTGACCGTGGTCTTGCCTATTCTCTCCTTGAGAAACCGCGCTGCCCCCTCCTCGAAGCAGTGGCGCGGCTTCTCGCCCAGTCTCGCCACGCGCCAGGCCTCGTGCTTCAGCTTGTCGTGCAGCTCCTGCGCTTCCTTCCTGTCACTTGTTCCAGTACTTTGTCGAACTCGGCCGCCGCCTGGCGCGCGGAAATCGATGTGCCAGACGTCCGAGCCTTTGCGCTTACGGATTGACATTTTTCGCTCCTTGGTTCCGTCCGCGCCGGTCGATCGGGATTGTACTCCGGCGCACCTTTCAATTTGTCTGGCCAGATGCGCCACTGTCCGCCCACCTTGAAGAACCCCATTTCCACCTTGTGGGTGTAGAGCGTGGAGTAGCAGACGCCGAGCAGCATGGCGGCTTCCTTCAGGCTTAGTGCTTTCTCGTTCAAGCTGGAACTCCCCGCAGAGGGTTGATGATGGTGGCGGCCTTCGCGTGGAAGGCCGCTTTCTTTTCGTACGAGCGTTTCAGCGATGACTTATAGGGCTGCGACAGCGTGGCTTTATTGTTCTCGGCCAGATGAGCCCAGCGCTCGTGCTGCTCGCGATGCCACAAGAACAGCTGGTCAAGCGTCACGGGGCGTCTCCGCTTCGCTGGCGGCCGGCGCGCCGAGCAGCGCGCGCATTTCGTGCATCTCAACCAGCTCGAACGCGCCTGGGAAGCCGTCCTCCGGCTCGGGCGACAGCCAGCGGATGCCGACGGACTTGCAGCGCTCGATGGTCTGTTCGTCCGTCAGCGTTTGCGCTGCGGGCGCGACCTCAAGCATGGCCTGATAGCGCTGGCGGATGCCCGAGATGCGCAAGAACACGGTGTGGGTATGCTGATCGCCGCGCCACGTGCGGTACGCATTCGTCTCGCCTTCATTCAACATCGCGATGAGCATCTCGTCGGTAGGGGCGACTGGCACAAGCTTCCAGCCTAGCGGGGCTTGCGCTGCTGACGCGCGCGCGTGCCAACCCAGATACGCTGCGTTGGCGAGTTCCGGGACGTACGCACCTTCGATCGTGCTAGGGGCGAAGCTGTGTTGTTCTGCCCATGCCTCGAAGGTCGCGCGATCGCCGAACTGCGATCCACAATCGCATGGGCCGTTAGGAAGCGCCGGCGCATTGTGTACCGCGCAATCGCTCGCATGGAGCACCACCTTGCACGCGGGGCACTGACATTGCGTCGGCGGCGCCGCATCAGGGGCGAGATCGGCTCTTTCGTACGTTGCCGCGAAGATAGCCGGATTGCAGGGGTAGAACTCACCTCTCACGCCCTTGATGATCCAGTCTCCGGGTTCGGCGGTCATGGTTCCTTCTAGCGTCTCGATCGCCATGCAGCCTTCGCGCTCGCTGGTGTAGCCGTCGAACTCCACGCGAGCGGCCCATTCCGCGAAGCCTGCGACGTCTTCGTCGAGCGCGGGAAGTTGGAATGCGTCAATGACGACGGGCTTCTTGCGGTATTGGTTCATATCCATGGCTCCTCGCGATCAGGCGCCCTTGACGCACAGAACCTGCTTCAGCACGTGCACGACTTCAACGAGATCGCGCTGGTTTTCCATCACGCCGTCGATGTCCTTATAAGCGCCTGGGATCTCGTCCAGCACCGCGTCATCCTTGCGGCACTCGACGCCTTCGGTTTGTGCGACGAGGTCGGCGAGCTGGAAGCGGCGGCGCGCCTCGGCGCGGCTCATGCGCCGGCCCGCGCCGTGCGAGCACGAGCAATAGGATTGGAGGTTGCCCTTGCCGCGCACGATGTAGCTACGCTGGCCCATCGAGCCGGGGATGATGCCGAGATCGCCTTCGCGCGCGCGGATCGCGCCCTTGCGCGTTACCCACAGATTGCGGCCGAAGTGGTTTTCCTTCTGGACATAGTTGTGGTGGCAGTTGATTGCCTCCTGCGTGATCGTGAAATCGATCGGAATGTGGCGGCGCAGGGCAGCGACCACGGCTTCCATCATCACGCGGCGATTCTCCAGTGCGTAGTCCTGTGCCCACTGGACGCCCTCGACGTAGTCGTTGAAGTCGTGCGTGTCTTCGGGGAAATACGCGAGGTCCCTGTCGGGTAGGCTGATGAAGTACTGCTCCATACGCTTCTTGGCGCGCTCGATGAAATAGCGGCCGATCAGGTTGCCGACACCGCGCGACCCGCTATGCAGCATCACCCAGACGTCCTGCGCCTCGTCGATGCACAGCTCGATGAAGTGATTGCCGGAACCCAGCGTGCCGAGCTGGGCGTGCATGTTCTTGTTGTGGATGCCGCGATGCTTCCATGCGAGCTCAGCGTAGCGCTCATGCAGCCCGGCGTGCAGCGCGGGGAGGCGCCCGGGCTGGTGTGCGCCGCCGGTGCCGAGCGGCACGTCGCGCTCGATCTGATGACGGATTTCCGTCAGGCTGTCGGGCAGATCGCGGGCCTTGAGCGAAAGGCGCACGGCGTTCATGCCGCAGCCGATATCGACGCCGACGGCGGCGGGCACGATGGCCTTGTCCGTCGCGATCACGGTGCCGACCGTCGCGCCGATGCCCGCATGCACGTCAGGCATGCAGGCGACGCCGTTGCCAGCGATGAACGGCAGGCGCGCGATGTTCTTCAGCTGTTGCAGCGCGGTGTCTTCGACCTCGTCGGTCCAGATCTTGATAGGGCGTGCGCCTTCGTCCTGAATAACTTGTTTCATGGGCATCTCGCAATTGAGCAGTTATGCGGCAGAGCCGCGAAAGGTCTTTGTGAAGGCGGCGTCCACCGCGCGCCCGCGTGAGCGGATGACGTTCGCAAGTTGTGCGCGATCGTGATGACTGGCGGACGCCTGCCGTAGCAGCCCGAAATATGAGTTGGCAACCTGCATAAGATCGAGATCCGGCGTGTCCGCAACGCGCCGCATGGCTTCGTTGCGCGTGCGCTTGCGCGTCGTGCGATGCCAGGGCTTGATAACCTGACCCACAAAATCAATGCCGCGGTCGATCGGCTGCAGGATGGTCTTCGTCGGGTTGATACGCGCTCCCAGTCGCGCAGGCAGGAAGGCATCCAGATCGGCCAAGGCCGCGTTCAGGAATGCCGGCGAATCGTGGAGAATCACGAAATCGTCCACGTACCGGATGTAATGCCGCGCCTGCAGCTGGTGCTTCACGCGCTGGTCGAGCTCGTTCAGGTAGACGTTCGCAAAGAACTGGCTGGACAGATTGCCGATCGGAAGCCCTAGATGCGGAGCCTGTTCCATTAGCCGCTTGTGAGGCGGCACGCGCTCGAGCAGCTCGCGCGGCCCGCGGTATTCGAAGTCGCCGCGCGGATCGTGCATCAGCACGAGCTCGGTCAGCTCGCGCCAGAATGGTTCGGCGATCTTCGCGTGCAGCAGCTCGAGCAGGATGCCCTTGTCGATCGAGACAAAAAAGTTCGCGAGGTCAGCCTTCAGGTACCAGGCCGCCTTCGACCAGTTTTGCGTGATCGAACGCACCTTCACCTCGAGACGCTGGGCGGCATAGAGCGTGCCGCGTCCCTTGATGCAGGCGCATGAGTCAGCAATGAACGAGCGCTCAAAACGCGGCGCGATGCGGCGGTAAAGCAGGTGATGCACGACGCGATCGCGGAAATCTGCTGCCCAGACCTCGCGGGGCTTCGGGCGCGTGATCACGAAGCAGATCGAGCGCCCCGGCGTGTAGCTGCCGTCGATCAGCTCGTCGTAAAGCAGGCGCAGGTTGCGCTCGAGACGTACTTCGAACGCGAGCGCGCTGCGGCTATTGCGCTTCGTGCGCCGGCAGTCGAGGTAAGCCTCGACCAGCTCGGCGAACGTAAAACCATCTTCCCAATCTGCGGACGGCGCGAGCGCGAAGCTCGTTGTTCTGGTGGTTGTTGTTCTGGTTGCCGTTGTTGAAGTTCTGATACCAGGCCCAGCCGGAAAAATCGTGCTATCTACGTCGCCCGGCCGATTGCTCAGCCGGGAAACTGCGCCGGACCGGAGCGCCTGCTGGCGGACGGTATCCGTGGTGCGCGTGGCGGTGGCCTCGTGAGCCAGCGGCACGACCAGATTGAAAGATCGCTCAGCCATGGGAGCCTTGACCTCCACGGAGCGGGCGATTGCCTGCGGATTTCCTCCATGCGGTGGCCTGCTTGCCGATGCTCGTGGTGAGCTCGACCGCGCGCGCATACGCGCCGCCGTCGAGCTTGCGCTTGTTGAAGCCGAGCCGGAGCAAGAGGTTGATCACCTGCAGGCGCTCGATGAGTTCGAGCAGGTGCGGCGACTTGTCGCCGGCCACGTTGGCGCGGTATACGAGCACGATGATCTCGATGCATTCGAGATTGATCTTCTCGCCGATCGAGCGCTTGAAGTTCCGCTGCATGTTCGTGACCACATCGGTCACGACATCCAGAAGATCTTCGGCGGCGCGATAGATCGGCAGTTGGGTATGCAAGGCCACGGTGGTTTAGATCGTTAAATTACTGAAGGAATGAATCTGCGGACGGCGCGAGCGCGAAGCTCGTCGTACTGGTGGTTGAGGATCTGGTCGCCGTAGCCGAAGCGCTGAGACCAGGCCCAGCCGGAGTTTTCCTCGTGCGGCTCGCCCGACCAATACCAGGCCGATTCGAACTCGGCCTTCAGATTGGCAAAAAGCAGTGATTGCTCGCGGCGAGTCGGCAGAGATGCATCGCGCTCGGCGGCCCATTCGCATGCCGCCTTCCAGTCGACGCTTTCGGCCTCGCCGGGAAGCAGGATCAGGTGGTAGTCCTGCTTGCCGTCTTCGCCGAGGACAAGGCCCGCGTAGCGCTCGCCAGGCGCGAGCGGGATCTTCACGCCAGCGACAACGTGCTCGGTGGGCATCGGTTGCGCGCGAAAGGCTGCGATCAGTTCGCTGATGCGCGAATGCTCGGCCTCGATCTGTTCAAGCGTGATCATGGTCTGACGCACTCCTGATGAATGGATGAAGGGTTAAATGGACAATCTGCGGACGGCGCGAGCGCGAAGCTCGTAGAACTGGTGGCAGGTGAGCTGGTAGCCGACGTCGAAGACCTGACACCAGGCCCAGCCGGAATACTCGGGATCATCGTCAGGGGTGTTCGACCAGTAGGCCGCTTTCTCGAACTGGTCGCGATGCTTCTCATAGGCGATTACCAGCTCGGCGCGCGTTGGCAGATCGCCGCCGATGCTCTTCGCCCATTCCATCTGGGCCTGCCACGATGCGTTGTCGTTATCGCCGGGCAGCAGGATGGTGTGCGTGACGTCGCCATTTGCGTCGACGAAGCCCCCGAGATAGATTTCGCCTTCGGCGAGCGGCGGCAATTGAACTTGCTGCATGACTTCTCCTTGTTTGAAAAAGGACCGGCCCGCGTCGGCGCCGGTCAAACACGCACTGCACTGCGGGAGCCTCCCCGCGCTGCAGATCGGCCGCGCGGGCGACCGGTGTCGGGATCCTCAGCTGACGAACGCGTCGCCGAAGAAGAACGGATTGCCAGTCTTTTCTCGGATGGTCTGGATGATCGTTGCCGATGCCGATTCGAGGATCTTGTCGGTGCGCACGAGCTCGAACCAGAAGTTGAGCTTGCCGTCGCGCACGCGGTAGCGCAGACGCGCGTCGACCTGGTATGCGTCGCCGTTCCAGAAGACCGGGATGCCGATCGCGAACCGCTCGAACACGGCCATCTTCTGGAGCGTCTGTGCGTCGTCGTCCTGCACGAACGAGAGGTTGACGCCGCCGTTGGAGAGGCGGATCGCGCTCTTGAAGCGCATGTCCTGCGTGGCTTCGAACGAGAGTGCCATCTCGAGCATCATCGCGCCGGTCGGCAGGCTCACGCCGTCCGGCGAGGCGATGTCCTTGAGGTTATCCTCGATGAACGCGGCAAACTCGGTCTGGCTCATGGCCTGCTTGTGCTTGCTCGTCCAGCGGCGCCATTCCTCGCTGAACTCCGGCGAGAAGAAGGCGCGGTGATCGCGCCACGCGGCGCGCTCGGGATCGGCGCCGTGGTCGTTGATGATGCCGGTAAAGGCCACTTCACCCTTCACGTAGTCGGCCTTGCACCAGATCGTGCAGTCGGTGAGCGAGCCGTGGCGCTTCACGTAGTCGATGAAGCTGTCGGCGTCCTTCAGGCGCACGACAGCGCGCTTGCGTAGCGGCGCGGCCAGCTTGCCCGAGTCGTCCTGCTGCTCGAGCGTCCAGCCCGGCGGCAGCGCGACGCGACGAAGCGCGGCGGCGGTATTCGATGCGATCTCGACGGGGGTCTTCAGCTCGCGCGCAAGAGTTTCCGCGAGATTCGGTTCGTGTTTCGCTTCCATGTGATCTTCGAGTCCTGTGTGGATGGAGGGGGGGGTTAGGCCGTCTTGAGCGCCGTCGGAGGGGCGTCCGATGCTCCGGAGACTTGCTTGATGTCGAGCTTTGCCTGACGCGGGTCTTCGGCGATGAGATTGCCTTCGGGCGTCGCGAAGAGCATGGCTTCCATCGGCTCGTCGCCGGGCTTCTTCACGGTGACCTTCCCCGCGATGTGCATTGCGCCGCCGCGCGTGGCCTTCTTGACAGCGATGGTCAGCGTGATCGTGCCGCCTTTGCCGCTGGCGTCCACGGCATTGACGAGCGCGGCCAGCTCGTCGCTCGCGTTGTCGAGGAACGTGCCGCCGCCGATATGGCGGAGCGTGTCCATGATGGGTCGAGCAGACATAGGTTCACCTTTATGGGGATTGGTTACTCAAAATCGCCGCTTGCGCGGCGGCGGCCGTCGTGCGCGATTGCACGTGGCCTGGATTCTTCATGCTTCACGCGACGACGTGCGGCTGCTTCGAGCACGCGGCGCAGCGGCCCCGGTGAGAGCGCTTCCATTGCGGAGCCTGTACAGCGCATTTCGCGGAATTCGCGGGCGATCTGCTCGGGCGTAACGGGTGGCAATGCGTGCATGTCACTTCCTCCGGAGGCGCTCAATCAGCAGTCCGATGCCCACGCCGGCAGCCGCAGCGCAGATGACTGCGGCAACTAGGAGTGCGAACGTTTCGAGGCTGTACATAGGTGAGCGTTTTCGGGATCAGGTGCAGCTCTTCGCGTGACACGTGACGGTGTGATGGTCGAGCTGCTCCATCACGCCGACTGCGAGCGCCCAGAAGCCGAGCACCACGAACGCGATGGCCCAAAGCTTGAAGAGCGCCCACATCACCAGGCCCCGAGCAGGCGGTCGATGATCTCGACAAGAAACGGCGTCGAGGCGAGGAGCGCGAAGCAGAGCAGGGGCCGCTTCGTGGTGCGCCGCGCGTACTGCTCGAGCTCCGCGTCGGCCATGCGCGGATAGCCGCTGGGCCGCGCCTCGGCGCGCGTGACGGGCTGAACGTGCGTCTGTTCGATGCGATCGATTGTGATCATCGTCACTCCCCGAACGAATTGATGAATGACTAAATCGACAATCTGCGGACGGCGCGAGCGCGAAGCTCGTAGTACTGGTGGTCGCGGCTCTGGGTGCCGTAGCGGAAGTCCTGAGACCAGGCCCAGCCGGAATTGCGCTCGTAGACCTCCTCGCTCCAATACCAATCCGGCTCGAACTGATCGCGACAACGTGCCCAGAGCATGGCCTGCTCGATGCGGTTGGGCAGTGAGCCGCCGATAGATGCGGCCCATTCCTTGGCGTCCTTCCAGTTGACGTCGGTGCGCTCGCCGGGGAGGAGGATCACGTGATGGAGATTGCCGGACTGATCGCCGATGATGCCGACGTAGATTTCGCCGGCCTGAAGTTCAGGGAGCTGAATGGCTTGCAGGAGATGTGACATTGATCGCCTCGGTTGTCGCCGCGTCGTATGTGACGACGGTGAGGCGAAGTATCGGCTATCCGATAATATAAGTCAATCGGATAGCCGATATTTTTTCTGGCTATGCTGCGGATTCATTCAACAGCAATGAAAGATGGGACGGGGGACACGATGTGGAATATCAGGAAGTCGGCATCGGTTGCCGTGTTTGCAGCGATTGGCGTTGCCGGTTGCGCAGGCGTCACAGACGTTGTTTCGACCGGGTCGGACACATTCATGGTGGCAAGTCACAGCACCATGGGCTGGTCGTCAGGGCCGGCGCAAAAGGCTTCGGCGTTCGAAAAAGCAGACGCTTATTGCAAGCGGAGTGGCAAAGAGATGAAGGTTTTGCAGGCGACCGACTCTGGTAACGGAGGGTTCGGAAAGATTTCATCCGGCGAGGTCGATTTCAAATGCGGCTCGCTCGCCTCCGAAAAATAACGCTTCACCTAGTTCTTCGATACTTCCGACGGTGCTCGGTCATCGTCCCGATCACGCGAAGTTGCATTTCGTCGCTGCGCATGATCGGGTAATCGGGATTGAGGGGGACGAGCTCGAAGATCTCATTCCCATTTGGGTCGGTGCCGCGGACGCGGTACTTCTTGAATGTGGCCTCTTCCTTGGTATTGCGCGCTGCTACGTAGTCGCCAGGGCGCGGAATGACTTCTGGGTCTATGCGAACCCGGTCACCGTCCTTGAAATCAGGGGTCATCGAATCACCCTTGATTTCAAGGAAGAACGCCCATCGGGAAGCGTCATTGTCTCCGTACTCGACGGCGAAGCCGTCTTCGGGCGCGTAAGGCGCTTCGATCTCTGTCAGGCGCCCAGCCTGGATGTGGGACAAAACGGGATAGCGGCGCATCCCTCCCGTGGCTTGAGACGCGTTTTCGAAGGGCGCCCCATACGATTTAGCATCCGGATAGCCTTGACCAGACGCAAGCCAACTGGCGTTTACATCGTAAAGACGGGCTAGGTGAGGCGTCCAGATCGACGCCTCATATTTGTCGTTCTCCAACTCAGAAAGCAGCGATTGCGACATGGTCAATCGTTCTGCCACAACGCTCTGCGTGAGCTTCTTCTCTTTGCGCGCCCATTTGAGGCGATCGCCAAACGTTCTAATGATCGTAGCCATATCGGCATTCTGATATTTCAAGAATCGGCAATCCGATTGACTTTGTATCGGTCTGCCGATATTCTTCGTAGCATGAACTGGAAACTCCTCTTAGCCCGGCTTGCTGAGCAGGGCATTACCCAAGTGCAAATAGCGGCCGAGATCGGAGTGCGGCAATCGACCGTCTCTGGGCTCGCTTCCGGAGCACAGTCCAGCCTGCGTTGGGAGGTCGGGCAGCGTTTGATCGGCCTTCATGACCGGCTCTGTCCCGAACCGGTTGCGCGTATGCGCCCGGCTTCTGCGGTTCCGTTGATTGAAAGGAAAGCCACGGGGAAGGGCGACGCAGAAAGCGCACCCGAACCGGAAACAGAGAGCACGACAGACGACGTACAACCGCCTGCAGGCGCGGAGCCGCATGTAGGGAAGGGGCAAGCATGAAGCGCCCGCTGACACCCGAGGAATTGCGCCAACGCCGTCGAGCGCGCACTGCAAAGATTGCCGCGCGACTCGCGTCGGTGGCTCGCCGAGAGTCAGTTGGCAGGTGGTTTGATCGCAGCCGCCCGCGGTTCAATTGGGAGCAGCCCGGGCGCGGCGCTTCAATCGCTTTTAACGAGGCCCCTCTCGCTTCAGGGACGCAAGAAATGCGTTCGTCGTCTGAAGCTGGGTCTGCTGCTGCGCCTCCGTCGGCGGCGAGTCGTCCTGACATCCAAGCATTGTCTCGATCAAATCGCGAAAGCGTCGTTCGACTTCTGCAGGCGACGGATGAGATTCGGCAAGAGCATGAATCGCCGCGACGTGGACAGTCTCTCTGGTCGCTAGCGCGACGACTTGTTCTGACAGTGCAACGACGAGTGTTTTGAGTTTTTCGAGTTCTGTTGTCATTTGAGCCTCTGGTTGTGGAAGGGATTGACGTAGGGGTACGCAATTCTGACATGGCTGGAGGCTCCTTCTAACAAGCGGCGTTGGCGATAGCCGCAATGTAGTAGGACCGGGATGCACAAGCATTCCCGGGGATTTGAACGGGTGAGAATACAAATGAACGGACCGTTTACGCCGGGCTCGCGCAAGCCGAGTCTCGAGCATGCGCTGCGCGACGCGATTCGCGACTCGGATCGCCAAAACCTGATTCTTGAGGCAACGGGCTGGGACCGCTCGATGCTCTCGAAGATCACGTCGGGACAGGCGGGCATCACGATCGACAAGCTCGACGCGGTGCTGGGCGTGCTCGGCCATTCGCTGGTCACGCGCCGCTATCTCGACGCCATCACGACGCTCTGCGAGGTCGGGGCGTCGTGCGAGTGCGCCCGTCAGGGCCTAGGGAACTGCGGCCGCTGATTCGCATGCTCGAGCAAATCGCCATCGGATTGCTGAGTGTGGCGGCCGTTTTCCTGTCTCAGGATGAGCACGTGGCGCGCCGTCGCTACGCGTGCTTCTTCGGCCTCGCATCGCAGCCCTTCTGGTTCTACGCAACGTGGAAAGCCCACCAGTACGGGATTTTCGTGTTGTCCTTCCTTTACACCTTTTCCTGGCTTCGCGGCTTCGCGAGCCATTGGCTGGTGCGTGCATGAGCCTCTATCACGAAAACTTCGTCTGGCCTCTCGACATGCCTGGCTTGAAGAAGCTGGTGCTGTGTTACGTCGCGCGCGAGGCGCGCCTCCAGTCGTCCGAGGCTGAGCTGACTATCCGCGAGATCGCGTTTCGCTGCGGTGTGAGCGACAGCGCGGTGCGCACGTATCTGAAAGAGCTCGAGCAGGACGGCCACATCACGCGGCTGGTGGGCCCGGGCAAGACCGTTGTCTATCGCGTCAACCTCGGGGAGGCGGCATGTTCGGCCTAGAGTCAATGCTCGTCGGCGTCTGGGTGACGGTGGGGGATGGTTTCTTCGGATCCGCCGCGATACCTCGTATTGAGGATGAGCGCGCCGCGCAGACTAGCGAACAGGCTGCGCCGACCACATGCATTTCCTGCGGCTCGACGAAGGACGAGCGCGGCGAATTGCCCTGCGGGCATTAGGAGAGCGTCCGTGAGTCATTACGCCTTCCAATGGGCGAAACGCCAGCGCGTGGGTGATTCCACGACGAAGACCGTTTTGAAGACCTACGCGAATTGGGCCAGCGAGGACTACAGCACGTGGGTGACCAATGAGGAACTCCTCCTGGACACGGAGCTGAACATCCAGACGATTCGCAAGGCGCGCGCGAAGCTGATTGTACTCGGCTATCTGATTGAGACTCAAAAGCGCATTGGCGAGACGCGCAGCATCGTCGTGTACCAGATGGTGGCGCCTGCCGGGTCGGTCATCGTGCAGGCTATCGACCAGCGCACTGGGGAAACCATCTCGCTCAGTCCGCCTTCGCGTGAGGAATACGAGGGTAAGCCAGTCCAAAAACGAAGCCCCTCCAAATTTGGAGCCTCTTCGGCCAAATCGGCCAAGAGGGGTGAAAAATCAAGCCCCTCCAAAACTGGAGCCCCTCTAAATCCCACGTCAAGCCCCTCCAAATCCCACGTCAAGGGGGGTGAAATCCCACGTCAAGCCCCTCCAATTTTGGACCCCAATAAAGCAGATATTGCTTTAGAGAGCAGAGACAGCAGCAACGCGCGTGAGGATGGCGGTGTGGATAACTTTGCTGCCGCTGCTGCTGTGAATTCGAAAGGCGTAAACGCGGAGCCGGAGCGTGAGCTCTCGGAGCTACTGGTATCTCTGGAGCGCTCACGCGCCAAAGACCTCACGATCGATCGAAGCCGGGACCGCGTTCACGTGCTGGCGTGGGTCGGAAAGGGCGTGACGCCCGGCCTGCTGCGCGAAGCGCACGGTCTCGCTGTGGCGGCGCGTATGCGAGACAAGAGCGATCACCCGACCTACGTAGGCTTCGTCGCATCGTTCGTCGACCAGGTGCTGGCGGACAAGCAGACCGGCAAGCCGGATGGGTTCGATCCGACGACATGGTTCGAGACGCAGCCCGGTGTCGATGCGCGCGCTGCCGAGCTGGGCATGCGCGAGCGCAAAGCCGACGAGGACTGGCGCTCGTACCGCGTGCTCGTGGCCAAGGCCTCGCGCGAGCCCCGCGCCATCGAATTCGTGCTCAATGACGCGCAGCGCTTTAACGCCGTCGACCTCTACCACTTCGCGCGCACCACGTTCGGTGACGCGCTCATGCCCGTGGACGACTACGCATCATGAACCCGCAAACCGAACAGGCCTTCTGGCTCGTCTGGTCGCCGACCGGCGCGACGCCGCCGAAATTCCGTCACCCGACCGAAAAGGCCGCGACGGAAGAGGCGGAGCGGCTCGCGATCACGCACCCGGGCACGCTGTTCGTGGTGCTCGAATCAATCGCCGCGCGCCGCGTCGACAACATGCACCGCACGACGTACGCCGGCGGCTCGCTGACCACGCCTCCGTTCTGACCATGAGGAAAAGTGCACTCAGTGCCGGCGTGATGCATCCCACGAAGCTTGCCGTGCTGCGCATGGTCGAGGAGACCGGCGAAATGGATTGCAACGAGATCGCTGTCCGTCTGGAGATTTGCGGGAAACAGGCTCGCACACTCACGCGCGCGCTCGTCTTGCAGGGCTATCTCCGGGAGCGGCAACAGCGCCGGTCTGGCAATCGCGGTGCGCCGAATCGGCGGGTCGTATGGCGTTCGGATCTGGCGATTGAGGAAAGTGTCGTTGCTCCCGATGAGTGGTCGCAAGCAACGGGTGATTCAACGTGGTGGCCGTCTGCAGACCTTGTGGTCGAGACGGCGATGCGTGAAATGTTGAGGGTTGGCCATGGCGCACCGTCCGAACAAGCGTGAGAGCGCCCACATGGGTCGCGTCGCGAAGATGGCCTGCATCTGCTGCACGCTGCTCGGCCGCACGCAGGAATCGAAGACAGACGTGCATCACGTTCGCGTCGGCCACGGCGGGGCGCAGCGCGCGGGGGACTTCTGCACGGTGCCGCTTTGCCACGACGACTGCCACCAGGGGAAGAACGGCGTGCACGGCGACCAGACCTACCTGCGGATCCTGAAGGTGACGCAGATCGACCTTCTCAACGCGACGATCGAGCGGCTTTACGGAGATGCGCGATGAAGCTCGTTCTCACGGTCGAGGTGCCGAGCGTTGTCGCAGTCGAGGTCGGCCGCTATCGCCGCCTGACCTACGTGCCCGGGGACTGCGAGCTCAATTCGCGCGTGCGCGCCGTGCGCCGCCTCGTCAATCGCGACGGCACGTTCGAAGCCGAACGCGTCGAGGTAGAGGTTTTTGTGCCCGAGGATCGCCGCCGCGCCGTTGAGACGCATCGCTCGAACTGGGTGACGCCCGAATACCTGCGCTGCAAGGCGCTGGTGAGCAAGAACCGCAAGTCGCTGGCGGCGTTTATGGACAGCGGCGATCGCGAATGGAATCTGGAGGACGCATCGTGAGCGCATACGCCTACATCCAATGGGCCGATGTTCCCGCAACGCTGGCGCACAAGAGCCGTCAGCGCGTTGACGAGGCCACGAAGCAGCAGCTTGTCGCATTCGAGGGCTGCCCGTTCGCGGGCGAGCTCGAGCAGCTCGCTGGCGGCCGCCTGCAGGTTGCGTTTCCGTTCCCGATCAATGCCGACCTTCGCGCCCAGATGGTCGACTGGCTGTTGCATTGGGGCATTTCGTTCACCGTCATCGTTTGACCAATCTCAGGAGCATTCATGCAGCGCTATATCGGAACCAAGATCGTGTGTGCGGCGCCCGCCGTGCACGATGGCCGCGACGGCTACAACGTGCTGTATCCGGACGGTTATCGCAGCTGGAGTCCCGCCGAGGCCTTCGAGGGCGCTTACCGCGAAACTGACGAAATGTCGTTCGGCCTCGCGCTCGAGGCGCTGAAGAAAGGCCATCGCGTCGCGCGGTCAGGCTGGAACGGGAAGGGCATGTGGCTCGCGCTGTCGTGCAACGGTGGCCGAGAGGTGCCGGCAGCTGGATTCTGGGCGCCCGCGAATCGAGAGTATGCGGAATCCCAGCCCGGCGGCGTTGCGGTCGTGCTGCCGTCGATCACGATGAAAACCGCCACGGGCGAAATCCTGATGGGCTGGCTGGCCAGCCAGACGGACATGCTGGCGGACGACTGGCTGATCGTCGAATAACTCGTGGAGTGGCCCGTGAGCTGGGGCGGCGGATGTAGCGCATAAGACCCCGGGCGCCCCGCAAATCAATCGGAGAAAACAGACGTGGAAAACCAGCACCGCAAGATTGCCGGCTATCGCGAGCTCTCGCAGGCCGAAATCGAGTTGATGAACCAGATCAAGCAGAAGGGCGCCGAGCTGCTCGGCTTGCAGGCGCAGTTGGCTGGTCTGCTGTCGACGGATGCCGAGGCGAAGAAAGCCGCCGCCCAAAAGTCGACGACGTATGAGCCGTGGCAGCAGGGCGGCAGTGATGAGTGCAGGGAATATCGCCGCTTCATGGAGGCCGAGCCGCAGCGCTGGGCGGCGATCGGCAAGACGGATATCCAGACCGGGATCATGGCGCTGGTGCGCGCGGTTGCGCAGCCGGCTGTCTGACCTCAATTCAATCGGAGAAAGTAGGCATGAGCGAAGAGCAACAGAACCAATCGACGGGCCTTCTTGGCGAGCTGCGCAATTTCGAGCAGAAGCTCGAGCACGCACTTCACCTGGACGGTGAGGGAAACGCTGCTGGTGGTGCCTCGTCGGGCCGGCCGTTGCAGGGCGAGATGTCTGCGCAAGGTGCGCCGGGCTCGAACGGCGCCATTGAGCATGGGGCTGGCGCGGCCGCGCAGGGGGAGATCGATGTGGTATCTGCGGGAGCCGCACCGTCCGGTACTTCCGGTACGACCTCTGTCGTCGGTGCGGAATCGGGCGCGACTCCGGCCGCCGGTGAGCAGGGAAACGTGATCGGCGCTGCCCAGGTTGCGACGGATGGCAGCGCCACTGCGACGAGTTCGGATGCGGCGTCATCGACCCAGACGACCCAGGCGAACCCTTCGGGGGCTTTCCTTGGAGCTGACCCGGGAAACGCCACGCCCGGGCAGGCTTTGAATGCTGCCCTGTCGACGCAAAACCAGTCTGGTTCCGCGCCGCAAGGTGATGTGGGGGAGTTGTCTTTGTCGCCTGTCTCTGGCGATGGCAATGCGGGTGAAGCGGGAAACGTCCTTGCCGCGAATGCGGCCACCCCGACAGCGTTGGAGGGCTCTGCGACGTCTGCTACTTCGCCCACCCCGAGCGGCCCGGGGGCGCAGGAGGGAGCTGCTGGCGGACCCCTCGCGGACTCAACGCCGCTTTCTGGCTCGCTTGCGTTGCCGTCGTTGTCGCAGGTTACGGGCATGGCCGCGGCTGGTGGTGAGGGAGACGGATCCGGTTGTACTTCGGAGGGCGTGGAGGCGGGAAACGCGCCGACCGATGCCGGCGCTGCGGCGGCGGGTGCGAATGGATCGGCTGGTGGCGGTGTCCCCGGTGCAGCTGACCCAAACGGCAGTGCGTTGGCTGCGGACGCTGCCTCCGCAAGCGCCGCAGCATTGTCTGCCCAAGCTGCGTTGCAAGCCGCCGGCACGCTGGCAGCCAAAACTTCCGCCGTCCCCAGTAGCGAGGTCCGTCAGCACGTGCTGAATATCAAGCGCCTGCTGGCGGGCTTTGAGACGCGGACCGTGGAGCAGATCCTCGCCGAGCTCGAGGCGATCGAGCGCAAGGTTTAACCCACTTACCAACGGAGAGCAGTCATGCTGGATATCAAAGCACTCGAAGAAGAAGCGAAAAAGGAGGTCCGCGACGAGACACAGAGCCGCGCCAAGCGCGCCGTCGTCACGAAGCTGAAGCAGATCCAGACGGCGGAGCAGGTGCTTGTGAACCTGCGCCGCGAATACGACGACCTGATGGCCAGCATTGCTGATGGCTCTTTCTGACCATCGCGTCCTTTCGCTGCCCCACCGCGTGCACTTCTGCGGTTGGGTGGCGACTTTACCTGCCCTGCAGCAGGCTGGCTGGGAGTTGTCGGCCGAGCAGGATTTCCACCGCTATGGCGTGCGCATCGCCATGCGCCATCGCGATCTGCAGTTGCGCGGCATCACGAATACGATCGAGTTCGACTTTTACGACCGGTCGCCGTTCAGGGACAGGCCGCTCGATTTCAGCATCGCCTATATGGCGTCGGCACTGCATGTCGTGACAAACGACAACGTCAGTGCTTTCTCGCCCATCGACGCGATGCCGCAGTTCATTTCGACCGAGCGAAAGAGCATTGACGACTTCGGCATCTTCGCGACGCCGCTCGCGCGAACCGAGGAAATCATCGTCGATCCGCACGACGTGATGGCGTTGCTCGATCGCATCAAGGATCTTCAGCGGCCCGAGCAGGCGGCGATCCGCGAGCGAAATCGATCGCGCGAGCGGCGTTTAGATGAGCCTGGACAGCGAACGCAGTTCCACGCGCAGATTTTGAGCATTGCAGCATAACGGGCTGACGGGGGCCTATGGACCGAATCGACGAACTGCTTTTGGACTGGTACGAGTGGAGCATGGGCTATAACGCGGGCACCGATTACCAGGCATTCGACAGCACCTGCGCGCACTTTCGCAGCAGCCGCCAGTGGATGGATTACGACGAGCTCGATGCTGAGGTTGAATGGTCGCGCAAGAAGTCGATCGGGCGGCAGCTGGAGCCGATGATTCAGAGGCTCGACACGCGCGCGCGCGTTGCTATCAACGCGTCGATGCGCAATTTCCTGAGCGGTGCCTCGGTATGGGGAAGCGCCCGGTTGGGTGATGGATTGAGCCTTGACGCTGAGTACGGGCGCGCCAAGGCGATCTTGTGTCCGCAGATGGTCGCGGTGGGTATTTTGGATCGTTCGGTTTGCGGTAGCTTGAAAAACCTTGACGACTTTGGGATATCCGTGTAATTTCCGGAACCAGTTGGACGGCGTTCGTCCATAGAAAACAGCCCCGCCCGGTGAGAGCCGCGCGGGGCTTTTTCGTTTCCGTGTTTCCTCTCGATGCCTCCTCGTGCGTCGAGCTTTGTCCCAGCCCGTTTCCCGGCGCGCTGGGGCTTTTCTTTTTCAGGACCGTTGATGGCCAAGCTGAGCACCCTCGCGCGCAAGAAGCTGTCCGCGAAGGATTTCGCCGATCCGAAGGATCGTGCGTTTCCGCTCGAGGACAAGGCGCATATCGCGAATGCTGAATCGCGCGAGCGCTTCGCCACGTCGGCCGAACGCAAGAAGATCGACGCGGCCGCGCGCCGCGCATTCGGAAAGAAGAAATGATCCAGCCGACCGACGACCGCATTCTCGTGCGCCCTGACGCGCTGCGCGAGGACATCACCACCGCAGGCCTGCTCGTGAAGGTGAGCGAGAACATCGAGAGCCAGCGCCAGCTCGGTGGCACCGGCATCATTATCGCTGTGGGCCCGGGCAAGCGTGGTCGCGATGGTCGCCGGCGCGAGCTCGTTGTCTCCCCGGGGCAGCGCATCGTCTTCGGCGAGTTCCAGCACAAGGAGTATTTCGAAGGCTCGGAGCGCTTCCTGATCATGCAGGAAGCGGACGTGTGCGGGGTTTTCGAGTGAGCGCGCACGACCAGGCGCTCAGCCTTGCGCTTCGAGCCCACCTCGAAGCGTTCGACGCCGCTCGCCACATGGCCGCTCGTGTGCGCGCGCTCAGCTATCGCGTGCCGTTGATGGTTCGCGTCGGCGATCGTGGCTTCACGTATTCGATCAGCGGCTGGCGCGGAGCGGCGTGATGGAAGCCACGCACGTGATCTGCTGCCCGGCCAGTCCGAATGATGGCAAGCGCGTGCGCGTCATTTCTGACCCTGGCTACAACTGCCGTGACGATGTGGTGGGCGATAGCAACTGGCTCACGGTCGAGCTCGTCGACACGGGCGTTGTCGGCTCAATCGAGCGGCGTTTTCTGGCCGAGGTGCAGTAATGGGACGCCCGTCGAAGCTGACCGATGCGCAGTGGGAAGCCATCGGCAAGCGCATTCTGGCGGGCGAATCGGCTGCTGCGCTCGCGCGCGAGTTCGGCGTGAGCAAGGCCGCGATTTCCGCGCGCGTTTCGAAACGCCATCAGGCTGTGAAAAGCGTTGCGAATCAAATAGTTGAAACTGAGCGCGCGCTTTCGTTCCTGAACGTTTCTGAACAGATGGCCGCGCGTTCACTTGCGGACGACCTGAAAGCCATTAGTGAACATCTCGCGGGCGCGGCGCGGTTCGGCGCGGCGACCGCGCATCGTCTCTCTGGTATTGCGCATGCTGAGATCGGGAAGATCGACGATGCGGAGCCGCTGAGCAAGAAGAGTGTTGTTACGCTTGCTGGCATTTCGACCCTCACAAAGATGGCGAACGAGGCGAGCGAAATTCCGCGCGACTTGCTGCGTGCGAACAAGGAGCAGATCGAACGGCTCAACAACCCTGAGAAGGGCAAGATCGGCTCGATCACGCGCCGCATCATCGATGCGAAGGTCGTCACGTCGAAATGAGCGATCTGTTGCTCGACACGCCGCGGGTGTTTGCTCCGCTGCTGGAGCCTGCGCGCTACAAGGGTGCGCACGGTGGGCGGGGCTCGGGCAAATCGCATTTCTTCGGCGAGTCCGTGATCGAGCGCTCGGCGATCGAGAAGACCGATATCGTCTGTGTTCGCGAGAAGCAGAAGTCGCTGCAGCAGTCCGTGAAGAAGCTTCTGGAGTCGAAGATCCAGACGATGAACGCGGGCTACTACTTCGAGGTGCAGGACGCGCTGATCAAGAGCATCCACGGCGGACAGATCATCTTCGAGGGCATGGCCAACCATACGGCCGAGTCGATCAAGTCGCTTGAAGGTTACGACATCGCCTGGGTGGAGGAAGCGCAGACGTTGAGCCAGAAGTCGCTCGACATGCTGCGCCCGACGATCCGCAAGCCGGCCAGTGAACTGTGGTTCTCGTGGAATCCGCGCTTCCCGACTGACCCGGTCGATGTGCTGTTACGCGGTGGCGATGCGCCACCGGGCGCCGTGGTGGTCGAGGCGAACTATTGCGATAACCCGTGGTTTGGCGATACGCCGCTGGTCGAGGAGATGGAATACGACCGTCGGCGGGACCCGGAGAAGTACACGCACATCTGGCTGGGCGACTACCAGAAGAGCAGCGAGGCGCGCGTGTTCAAGAACTGGCGCGTCGAGGAGTTCGACCGCGCGCCGGGCACGATCTTCCGCCTGGGTGCGGACTGGGGCTTTTCGGTCGATCCGAGCGTGCTCATTCGCTGCTCGCTCGAAGGCAATGCGCTCTACGTCGATTACGAGGCGTATCAGGTCGGCTGCGAGATCGTGAACCTGCCCGAGCTTTTCATGAGTGTGCCGGACGCGGAGAAGTGGCCGATCACGGCGGACTCGTCGCGGCCCGAGACGATCAGCCACATGCAGAAGCACGGCTTTCCGAAGATCGTGCGCGCCGTGAAGGGCCCGGGCAGTCTGGAAGAGGGCATCGAGTTCCTCAAGAGTTTCGACATCATCGTGCACCCGCGTTGCGTGCACACGATCGATGAGCTGTCGCTGTACCGCTACAAGACTGATCCGATGACGGATCAGGTTCTTCCCATCCTCGAAGACAAGGACAACCACGTGATCGATGCCCTGCGCTATGCGTGCGAGGGGGCGCGGCGCGCGATCAAGCGCGTGACGCCCACTGCGAAGCCTCGCGCTGCTGACCGTATCGTTAAAGCTTCTCGCGGCGGGTGGATGGGATGAAGCAGCGCACGAAGCCTCATATCTCGTTCTTCATGCGAGGCGACAGCGCCTTCGTGCGTGTCGACATTTCCCATTTGCCATGCGGCGTTGCGTCTGTCGTAGAAGGCCCGATTTCAAAGAAGCGGGGCGATCGACGCATGCGGGGGGTGCGCCGCGCGTTTTCGAATGCCGTCTATGCAGCCCATCTCCGTGGGTGGAATGCGTTGACGGGTCAGACGCTGCCGACTGTGAATTGGGATTGGGGTCGCGGTCGGCCGCAGCGCGATCACGTCGCGGGATATGCCGAGTACAAGGCGCGTCGTCTGGCTGAAATGAAAGCCGCGGGGGTGGAGCTGTGATTATCGACGAGCGCGGCCGCCCCATTGTGTCGGACCGCAACGCGGTCATCATTGAGTGCAACGAGAACCTCAAGACGTGCGTCGAGGCCGAGTCGCACAATCGCGCCGAGGCGCTCAACGATCTGAAGTTTTCCGCTGGCGACCAGTGGCCGACGATGATCCAGACCGCGCGCGAGCTCGAGCATCGTCCATGTCTGGTGATCAACAAGACCGACAGCTTCGTGCGTCAGGCCGTGAACAACATGCGCGAGCAGCGACCGCGCATCACGGTGCACGCTGTTGCTGGTGGTGCTGACAAGCAGAAGGCCAATGTGGTGGCAGGGCTGATGCGCCACATTCAGGTCAAGAGCCGCGCCGACGTGGCCTATGACACGGCAGCGGACTTTCAGGTGCGCATGGGTTGGGGGTATTGGCGCATCAATACGCGTTACGTGCGCGAGGACAGCTTCGATCAGGAGATCTGCCTCGCGCGCGTGCGCAACCCGTTCACGGTCTATTTCGACCCGTCGAGCATCGAGCCGGACGGTTCGGATGCGGAGTGGTGCATCATCACGGATCGCATGCGCAAGAAGAAATTCCAGCGCAAGTATCCGAAGGCGAAGTGGATCGATTTCAAGAATACGGGCGCAGGCGACGACCTGAGCGACTGGGCTAACGGGGATGAAATTCGCGTTGCGGAGTACTTCAAGATCGAGAAGGTGCCCGACACGCTGTGGCAGCTGAGCACGGGAAAAAACGTCTATAAGTCGCAGGTCAAGCAGGAAGATCTGGACGCGCAGGGCATCACGGTGGTGCAGGAGCGCGATACCGTGCGCCGCCGGGTCATGTGGTACAAGATGACCGCGCTGGAGATCCTCGACAAGCGCGAGCTGCCGGGCCGCTGGATTCCCGTTGTGCCGGTCTACGGTGCCGAATACGACATCGAGGGCAAGGTCATTCGTTATGGCATGGTGCGCGGCCTGCAGGATCCGCAGCGCATGTACAACTACTGGCGCACGTCTGAAACCGAAGTGGTTGCGCTCGCACCGAAAGCGCCTTGGCTCATCGAAGAAAACCAGATCGAAGGCCACGAGGAAGAGTGGGACAACGCGAACAATCGCAGCTACTCGCACCTGAAGTACAAGGCCGTATCACTCGAAGGCACGCCGATTCCGCCGCCGATCCGACAGCAGCCGCAGGGGATGCCCGCCGCGCAGGTCAATGCAGCGATGGGCGCGTCGGAGGACATGAAGGCTGTTGCGGGCATGTTCGATCCCGCTCTGGGCGCAGAAGGGCAGGAAACGTCGGGCGTGATGGTGCAGCGTCGACAGCAGCAGTCGGACCGCAGCAACTTCCATTTCTACGACAACCTGTGCCGGTCGATCCAGCATACCGGCCAGATCATCCTGGACTGGATCCCCCACTATTACGACACGCAGCGCGTCATTCGCATCATTGGCGAAGACGGCGTGCCGGACAGTGTGACGATCAACCAGAAGGTCACCGACGAGCTGGGCGTCGTACAGCAGGTGCTCAACGACGTGACGGTGGGCGAATACGACATCGTGATCGACACGGGCCCGGGCTACCAGACGAAGCGTCAGGAAAACGCCGAGAACATGCTGGGGCTGCTCGGCACGCCGATCGGCGAGAAGGTCGCCATGGTGGCCGACGACATCGTGGTGCGCCAGTTCGACTGGCCGGGCGCCGACCAGATCGCGGACCGTCTTGCCGCGGCAAACCCGATTGCGGGTGTGGAATCGCAGATCCCGGACGACGTACCTGACCAGGCGAAGGCGCTCATCGCTCACCTCATCGCTCAGAACAAGCAGCAAGCGCAGGCCCTGCAGCAGGCTGAGCTCGAGCGTAAATATCGCATGAGCATCGAGCAGATGAAGCAGCAGGGAGAGACCCAGCGCACGACCATGCAGGACGAAACGAAGCGCCACGACATCGCGAGCCGCGACACCACCGCGCGCGACATCGAAGAGATCAAGGGGCAGGTGGCATTGCTGCTCGCCCACCTCGATACGCGCGACAAGCGCGAGGCGCTCACGGCAGCCAAGGAAAGCGCCGTCAATTAACTGAATTTGGTTTCACTCTCGCCCCACCCGGTTACCCCGCCGCGTGGGGCGTTTTCATTGGGGCATCGTGGAGAGATCCATGTCTGAAAAAGCAACCGTTGTCACTTCCGAAACCCTGCTGCAGCACATCACTGGCGCGCCGGCCGCAACTCCTGCGGCTGCTGCGGCACCCGCTGCCAATGAGCCTGCCAAACCGGGCGAAGAAGGCAAGAAGGGCGCTGAAACCACCGCGCAGGAAGGCCAGCAGCCGAAGAAGAAGCCGTTGATCGAGGAACTCGTGCGCACGCGTCACGAGCGCAACGAGGCGCGCACGGAAATTGAGGTATTGCGCGCCGAATTGGCTGAAGCCCGTGAGCAAATGCAGGCCGCGCAGGCGATGCCCGCACCGAAGGACCCCGATCCCAAGCCGCAGCGTGCCCAGTTTGTCAGCGATGACGACTATCAGGAGGCGCTGACGGACTGGAAGGTGGATCAGAAGCTCGCGGAGCGACAACGGGACGAGCAGCAGGCTCGCATCAATGCCGCGCAACAGCAGCTGTCCGATAACTGGAATCGCCGCCTCGAGGTGGCGAAGACCGAGCTCACCGACTTCGATGACGTGGTGGGCAAGTCCGAAGTGGACCTGCCGAACCACATCTACGTCGCTGTCGTGGAGAGCGATATTGGCCCGCAGATTGCGTACTACCTCGCACAGAACCCGGATGAAGCGCGGTTGCTGAAGGGCATGAGCCCGACTGCGGCGCTGCGCATGCTCGGCAAGCTCGAGGACCGTCTTGCGGCTGAGAAGGAAGCGCCTGCCGCCGCGAAGAAGGAAGAGCCGAAGCCTGCCGCTAAGGCAGCAACTGCAGCACCTGAAAAATCGAAAGCACCACCGCCCATCGATCCGCTTTCCGATGCGTCCTCGCCGGTTGAGAAGCCCGCCGCGCAGATGACGTACCAGGAATACAAGGCCATGCGTGAGCAGCAGGCCAAGGCGAGTCGAAAGCGATGACGCGTCCAAACCATTGAAGCCCCGCCAAGAGCGGGGCTTCGTCGTTTACGGAGCCTGAAATGTCCAACACCATGTTGACCATCAGCGAGATCACGTATGAAGCGCTGATGGTCCTCGAGAACGAGATCGTCTTCACCGACAAGGTGAACAAGGAGTACGACGAAAAGTTCGGCATTGCCGGTGCGAAGATCGGTTACACGGTCAACGTCCGCCGTCCGGCCCGCTTCAAGGGCACCGTTGGTCCCGCGCTCAACGTCGAAGACTTCGTCGAATCGAGCGTGCCCGTCACGCTCACGACGCAGTTCCACGTCGATACGCAGTTCTCGACGGCCGACTTGCTGCTGTCGATGGATGACTTCCGCGGGCGTCTCATCAAGCCGGCCGTCGCCGCGATCGCCAATAAGATCGACTTCGACGGTACGACGTTCGCGTACCAGAACACGGCCAACGCCGTGGGTACGCCGGGCACGAAGCCGACCGCTGCGCTTACCGCGCTGACGGCCAAGGCGATCATGGATTCGGAAGCCGCGCCCGATGACGGCGAGCGTTCCATCCTGCTCGATCCGTTCTCGATGATCAGCATGGCCGACGCCCTGAAGGGCCTGTTCAACCCGCAGGCCTCGATCGGCGAGATGTACAAGAAGGGCCTGCTCGGTCGCGACACGCTGGGCTTCGACTGGTACCAGAGCCAGAACATCGCCTCGTACAAGGTCGGCGCGCAGGGTGGCACGCCGGTGTTCTCGACGTCGGGCACCTCGTCGGCGCTGATCACGTCGGGCTGGCAGGACAACGGCACGCTGTACACGACCGGCTGGAGCGCATCGACGAACGTCGTGAACGTCGGCGACGTGATCCAGATTGCTGGCGTGTACGCGGTCAACCCGCAGAACCGTTCACAGTGGGGCTCGAACCAGCTTCGCCAGTTCGTCGTGCGTCCGGCCGTCGGCACGCCGTCCAACGGCACCTTCGCGAACGTACTGAACGGCCTCGGGCAAGTGGTGGGCGGCGCGTACACGTCCGACAGCTCGGGCAACCTGCAGCTCACGATCGCTCCCGCGATCATCAGTGCGGGCCAGTTCCAGAACGTATCGGCTGCGCCGGCGAACAACGCCTCGATCACGGTCTTTGGTTCGGGTGGCGCGTACAGCCCGCAGTCGATCGCGATGCACAAGAACGCGTTCACGCTCGCGAGCGCCGACCTTGAGCTGCCGGACGGCGTGCACTTCGCGGGCCGCGCGGCAGACAAGCAGACCGGCCTGTCGATCCGCGTGGTGCGCCAGTACACGATCAACAACGACGCAATCCCGACCCGTATGGATGTGCTGTACGGCTGGGCGTCGCTGTACCGCGAGCTCGCCTGCCGCGTCGCCGGCTAACCGTCTTGAGGCCGCCTTCGGGCGGCTTCTCCTTTTTCAGGAGCAAGGAACATGACTACGACGAATCCGGGCCCGGCGATTACGGCGAATCCCGTACCGTGCCTGCCCGTCGGCAACCTCCAGAAGGTCGCCGTCATCGCCACCGTTTCACTCACGCCGTCTGCTGTGGCCGCCAACACGACCGCGCAGCAGACCTTCAATGGCTCGGGCCTTGGCCTGACCCAGGGCGACATCTGCGAGGTGCTCGCGGGGCCGTCCTTCCAGGCCGGTCTGCTGACGCTGCCGGGCGTTGTTGGCGCAACTGCTGACCAGCTGCCGATCACCTTCGGCAACTGCACGGCGTCGAGCATCACGCCGGCTGCTGGCGCCTACACCGTGCGCGTCACGCGCCTGCAGGCGAACGACTCCATCCCGGCTGGCTCGGGCTACATGAATTCGTTCTAACCATCCAGGGAGGGCTTCGGCTCTCCCGCTTCTGGAGAACAGCAGATGGCAACGACCATTACCCGCGGCAACGTCCTGCTCGAGGAGCTGCTCGCGGTCACGCTCACGCCGAACAACGGCACGGCGATTCCCGCGAATTCGACGGTGGAAACGACCTACAACCTGCCGGGCACGCAGCTCAACGACTTCGTCGAGATCAACAAGCCCTCTCATACCTCCGGCCTCGTTGTTTCGAACGTCCGCGTGCCCGCTGCCGGTCAGATCGCGGTGCAGTTCGGCAACGTCACGGCCAGCTCGATCACGCCCACCGCCGAGACGTATCTGGTGAGCCTGACGCGCAGCGAATATCAACAGCTTCCTTCGGTCGTGAGCGCCTGAGCCATGGAATTTCCCAAGATGCTCTACCGCTCGAGCGAGCGTTTTCCGGAGCCCGAATCATTCAAGCGCGCGCTCGTTTCTGGCGCCATCCAGACGCTAACGGTGAATTCGGCGGAGGAACAGACGGGCGCGGAAGAAGAGGGCTGGACCGAAGACCTCGCATCGCTATCGGCAAAGAAGCGCGGGCGCCCGCGCACTGACGGCACCAATACGCCGGAGGACTGATGGCGACCGCTCTCGACGTGGTGCAGGGCGCCCTCAAGCGCATCAATGTGCTGGCGGCCGGCGAGACGCTTCCTCCCGAGGATGCGAATGACGCGCTCTATGTGCTCAACGATCTGCTCGACAGTCTGTCGAATGAGCACCTGGCCTGCTACCAGCGCGTCGAGAACATTTTCGATCTGTCGTCCGGCCAGAACATCTATACGGTCGGCAATCCGGCTGGCGGCACGTTCCTTGGCACGACGGTGCAGGGCAGCGCCATCATCTCCGGCGTCACCGCCATGCCGTCCAATATTCAGGTCGGAGGTTCGCTGACCGGCGCTGGAATTCCGGCTGGCGCGACGGTTGCAGCCTTCAGCGCTGGCGCGGCCACCGTGACGATGTCGGCGCCGGCCACCGCGACGTTTTCGGTGCTGGAGCCGATCGACTTCACGACGCCGGGCAACATCAATATCCCGCGGCCACTGCGCATCATCACGGGCTTCACGCGCCTCACGACGTCCGGTATCTCGCAGGTCGATTACCCGTTGCGCCCGATCTCGGTCGAGCAATGGTCCGCCATTGGCCTGAAGAACCAGCCGGGCCCGTGGCCCAAGGTGGTCTATTACGACGCCGCGTTCCCGCTCGCGACGATGTACTTCTTCCCGAACCCGTCGCAGGGCGGCGAGGTTCACCTATGGACCGACAACCTGTTCACGGACTTCCTGACGCTCAATACGGAAGTGAGCCTGCCGCAGGGCTATGTGCGCTTCCTGAAGAATGCGCTCGCGATCGAGCTGGCACCCGAGTATGGCAAGAGCGTCTCGAAGGAGCTGATGCTCGCCTATACGCAGTCGCGCGCCGCGGTGAAGAACCTGAATTCGCAGCAGCAGGCGGTCGCCACGTACGACCATGCGATCGCGGGCCGCGCGAAGAATGACGCGGGCTGGATCCTGCACGGGGGCTTCCTTCAGTGAGCCAGTTCCCGTTTGTCGGCCAGGCGTACGAAGCGCCGATGCTGGTGCAGGACGCGGAGAAGTGCGTCAACTGGTACGTGGAAATCAGCCAGAACGGCGAGTCCAAGACGCCCAGCTCGCTGCTCGGCACGCCCGGTCTCCTGAATCTGCTCACGGTGGGCAGCGGCCCGATCCGCGGTTGCTGGACGCTTCCGGGCGGCGCCGCGGCGATCGTAGTTTCCGGCGCTGCCGTCTATTGGGTCACGCAGCGATCGACGCCCGCGGGTGTGGCTGGCATCACGCTGGCGGCCACGCAGATCGGCTCGCTGCTGACGTCCAGCGGCCCTGTATGCATTCGGGACAACGGCGCAGGCGGCATCGCTGTGATCGTGGACGGTCCGAACGGCTACGTGGTCAACCTGACCGCAAAGACGGTCACCCAGATCACAGACCCGGCGTGGCTGGGCTCGGATCGTGTGGCCTTCATCGATGGCTGGCTCGTGTTCAACGAGCCCGGCTCGCAGACCTTCTACACGTCGCCGCTTTACTGGAACGGCAAGACCGCGATGGACGCCAGCTACTTCTCGCTGAAGGATTCGAGCAGCGATCAGCTCGTGACGATGCATGAGAACATCCGCGAACTGTGGCTCGTCGGCGAGCGCACCAGTGAGGTCTGGTTCGATGCGGGGAATGCAACGTTCCCGTTTTCTCGCCTGCAGGGCGTCACGCCGCAACAAGGCTGCGCTGCAAAGCACAGTATTGCGCGCATCAGCGACGCCCAGCGCGGTGTCGATAGCCTCATCTGGCTCGGGGCCAACGAACGCGGGCAGAACGCCGTCAAGCGCACGTTTGGGTATCAGATCGTCGATGTTTCAACGATCGCGGTCAATCACGCGATCGCGAGTTATCCGGTGACCAGCGATGCGATCGGCTACGTGTATCAGCAGGACGAGCACGAGTTCTATGTGCTGACGTTCCCGACTGCCGACGTGACCTGGGTATGGGACGTGACCACCAATATGTGGCACGAGCGCGCGAGCTATGACCCTGTGGCTGGGCTCTTTCACCGGCACCTGTCGAACTGCGTCATGAATTTTGCGGGCGTGACGATCGTGGGCGACTGCTCGAGCGGCAATCTCTACCAGCTTTCACGTCAGGTCTATACCGACAACGGGAATCCCCTTGTTGCATGGCGCCGCACGCCGCATGTGTGGGACAAGAACAATCGCGAGCGCGTGTTTCATTCGCAGCTGCAGATAGAATTCACGCCCGGCGTAGGCGTGCAGACCGGGCAGGGCAGCAGCCCGCAAGCGGTCCTGCGCTGGTCCGATGATGGTGGCCAGACGTGGGGCAATGAGCACTGGCGTTCGATCGGTATGGCGGGACAGACGAAAAACCGCTGCATCTGGCGGCGTATGGGTCAGGCGCGCGATCGCGTCTATGACGTGAAATTCTCCGATCCCGTTCCGCGCGATGTGGTCGGTGCGAGCCTGATCGCAGTATGAGCGACGTCTACACGAACGCGAGTCTGCCGAACCAGGCAGTCCCGATCGTCGACACCACGGGCCGCGCAACGCGCGAGTTCTGGCTGCTCTTGCTGGCGATTTTCAATCGCTCGGGTGGCAATGGCTCGCCGGTGGACGCCGCGACGCTGCAGCAGGAGATCGGGGCGCTCCAGCAGGCTGCCTACGTGCTGTCGGCCGCCGCGACGGATTTGCCGAACGCAAAGTTGCTGGAAGCGGGCGCCGGCCTTTCGCTCTCGATCGCCGCCGGCGCAATCACGCTTTCCCTGACGGTGCCGGTATCAGTCGAAGATGGCGGTACCGGGTTGTCGACGCTTACGCAATTCGCCGTTGTGCTAGGCAACGGCGCGAGCGCACCGAATTTTGCGCCGCCGGGCGTGGCGGGCCAGGTGCTGACGAGCAGCGGAAGCAGTTCGAATCCTGCGTTTCAGGCGCTCCCCGTATCGTCGATCGCCGCGGGCACCGGCATTCAGGTATCCAATTCGGGGGGCGCCTATACGGTCAGCCTGCAAACGCCGGTCGCTGTCGCCAATGGCGGCACGGGCGCATCGACTGCATCGTCCGCGCGCGGCAACCTCGGCGCGGCGGCGAGCGGGGCGAATAACGACATCACATCGCTGTCTGGCCTCACGACGGCGCTAAGTGTCGCGCAGGGCGGCACGAGCCTCGCGACCCTGACGGCGCACGGTGTCGTGCTCGGCCAGGGCACATCGGCGCCGACGTTCGCCACCATCGGCACCACCGGGCGCGTGCTGACCGACAACGGCGCCGGCGCGGATCCGTCGTTTCAGGCCATCCCGAACCAGACCGGTCGGCTGATCAATGTTCAGGTGCTCTCGAGCACCGCCACCTACACCAAGACGCCGGGCACGAACTTCCAGATTGTCGAGCTGCAGGCGGATGGCGGCGGCGGCGGCGGCACGGCGGCCACCGGTACCGGCCAGAGTGCGGCGGCGTCCGGCGGGGGCTCAGGCGCATACGCGAAGGTGCTCATTGCGACCGCGGTAACCGGTGTGACGGTGACGCTGCCTACCGGCGGCGCGGGCGCTACGGCAGGCAATAACGTGGGCACCGCAGGCACGACGGCGAGCTTCGGTTCGTATGTGTCGTGTCCGGGTGGCAATGCGGGCGCAGGCGGTGCCGCCACGTCGACGGCGAGCGTCGCCGCTGACAGTGTGCCGACGGCCGCACCGACGGTCGGGAGTGGCGCCACGGCGCTCGTGCTGGTGCCGGGCTCGGCGGGGTTCGTGGGTGTCGTCCTGAATCCGGGCAGCGCTTCGTACGGCGGCCAGGGTGGCCCGTCGTCGATGTTCCCGACGCTGTTCCAGGCAAAGGTGGGCTCCGGCGCGGGCATCGGGGCCAGCAACCCGGGGCAGGGCGGCGGCGGCGCGAATCAGGCGGCCGCGAGTGGCGCGGCCAATGCTGGCGGCCAGGGTGGCAACAGCTATTGCGTCGTCTGGGAATTCGAATAACCACTTCAATCGACAGGGGCTTCCATGTCTTCGATGAAATTCCGTCAGGTCTCACTGGCCACGACGAACCTCGCGCGCGTCAAGCTGATGGGTGCGAACCTGACGGGTGCGCTGATCATCAATACGAACGCGGCAGCGCGATATGTGAAGTTGTACGAATCAACCGATACGCCTGTTGTTGGAACAACGGTTCCAGCTATGACGATCGAGGTTCCTGCGTCGTCTCAGCTTGCGCTGGCATGGCCTAACGGCGTGAACTTCAGCCAGACGATGTGGATGGCGACGACGGACAACGCGGCTGACAGCGACGCCACGGCAGTTGGTGCTGGCGATCTCATCACGCAGCTTTTCGTGGAGTGACGATGCTGCCCGTCGAGATGCAGAACGAGATTGTGGAGGTTTCCAGTGAATGACATCTTCGATCGTGCGAGCTCGGGGCGCGAGGCCATTGATCGACTGCAAGCGGCTATTTCGAGCATGCCGCAGGCTGATTTGCCTACGCAGCACTTTTTCGCGGACGGCATGTACGCGCGCTTTCTGCCGCGCCCCGCGGGGACGCTCATCGTTGGTAAGGTCCATCGCAAGGAGCACTTCTATATCGTCTGCTGCGGCACCATCCGCATCACGCAGGGCGATGGGCCCGCGCGCGAGGTCACCGGGCCCGCCGTGCTTGTATCGACCCCTGGAACCAAGCGCGCGGTGTTGGCCATGACCGATGCCACATGCATGACAGTGCATCGAACGAAGAAGCGGAACCTCGACAAGATCGAGCAGGAATTGATCGAGCCTGACGGATCTGCGCTCTTTGATGCGCACAACAAATTAAAGGAACTCCCATGAGTTTCATCGCTGCAGCCATTGTAGGCGGGGCAGCACTGACCGCGGGCGTGGGGGCATTGTCGTCGAGCAATGCGGCGAGCGCTCAGGAGAGCGCGGCGAACAATGCAAATGCCACGCAGTTGCAGATGTTCAACACTACGCAGCAGAACCTGCAGCCGTACAACCAGACGGGTCAGGCTGCGCTCTCGACGTTGACCGGCACGCCGCAGCTACTGGCGACGTTGAATCAGCCGATCAACAATACAAACTGGCAACAGTACATGTCGCCAGCGTACAACTTCCAGTTGCAGCAAGGCGATCAGGCAATCCAGAACAGCGCCGCGGCGCAGGATGGCGCTCTCTCGGGCTCTGCGCTCAAGAGCCTGGTGAACTACAACCAGAACATGGCGGGGACGGCGTTCCAAAACGCCTTCGCCGATTACCAGACGCAGAATTCGAACATCTACAACCGCCTCGCCAATCTCGCAAATCTTGGCGAAAACGCTGCATCAGGAGTGGGGCAGGCCGCAGTCTCTACCGGCAATAGCATCGCCAACACGACGACGTCCGCCGGCAATGCCGCTGCAGCCGCTGATGTCGGCATCGGCAACTCGATCAGTGGAAGCGTGAACAGTGGCCTCGGCTACTACGCGCTGAACAACCTTACCGGTGGGAACTTGTTCGGCAACAACGCTAATGCGGGTGTTCCAGGGTGGACGCCTGCGACAGGAGGGCCATGATGCCGATCGATCCGTCCATCCCGCTGCAGGTCCAGCAAAGCAGCCCGTTCTCGTCCTTGGGACAAGCGACGCAGTCGCTCTCATCGCTCGCTCAGCTGCAGAACATTCAGCAGCAAGGTCAGATGTTCCAGGCTGAGACGCAGAACCTGAATAACTCTGCCGCGCAATCGACGCAGTCCCTCAACGAAATGAATCTCACGCGGCAGGCGATGCTTACCGGCAAAGACCCGGACGGCAATTCGCTAAAGGGACCTGACGGCGAAATCGACCCCATGGCGATGGCGAACTTTGCCAATAAGTACCTGCCCGTGACCGGTCAGGCAGTGCAGCAGTCGATCATCCAGACAATGGATAACCGGCTAAAGCTGAACGATTCAGTTCGCGCGCTCGGGCAGGGCTATCGCAATGACGTTTCCGGGATCATCCGATCCGGCATTGGCTCGGCAGATGCTTCCGGCGTGAGCGGTGGCCTCGATGCCTATGCGAAGCAAAACCCGCAGGCCGCGCCGACCATTGGCTATGCGCAGTCGTTGCTCCAGCACCTGAATCCGAATATGCCGCAGGCGCAGCGCGACCAGGCGCTTCAGCACCTCGCCATGCAGCTGCAGCCGGCGAACACCACGGCGCAGGAGCAAGCGCCCCAGATCGGCACGACGACGGGCTCGGGCGGCGGCGTGCAGGCTGTGCAACTCAATCCCTATTCTGCTGTTCCCATGGGGGCGACGGGACCGGAGACGGCGCAGGGACTATCGCCAGGTGAGGCTGCGACCCGCGTGCCGACATTCCAGAACGGCCAGCCCGGCACCGTGTCGCTTGGCTCGGTCACGCCCGGTTCTCCCGGATATGGCGGGGGCAATCCGTTCGGATCGGGGCGCCTGAATTCGCAGCCCGGGAACAATCCCTCGTTCGCCGGCAGTGGCGCGCCTATCGGCACATCCGCCGACGTGGACTGGATGAAGAAGGATTACCAAGGCGTCACGAGTGATGCCTCGACGGCGCAGCAACGCATCGGGCTCTACAACGCCGTTCAAACGCAATCGCAGAAGGCGCTTACCGGCCCGCGGGATCGCCTGAACTATGCAAACAGCTTGCTTGCCATGGTGCCTGGGGCGGAAAAGGCGCAAGACCTGAATCAAGCGCAAGTACTCCTCAACAAATATGGGTCGATGATCCAGCAGGCTTTCGGCGGCAATACCGATGCCGCCCGCGCCGTCGTCGCGCATTTCACGCCGGGAAGCGTCATGCCGGACAAGGTGAATCAGGAAATCTCCGAGTACGGCAAGGCGAACGCGCAAATGCAATTGTTCGCGCAGCATTATCTGCAAGGAGCGTCGAACGGCACCGACGCTGGCGCTTACAAGGATCGCAAGTCCGATCTGGCGATGATCAGCGATCCGCGCCTCTGGCAATTCCAGAATATGAGTCCAACGGATCGAGTTGGATTTCTGCGCGATATGACGCCTAACCAGCAACAGCAATTTGGCGCGCTCTATAAGCGAGCAAATGCACTGGGAGCTTTCCAGTGAGTGACCCCTTCGATCAAGCGATGGCGAGCCTTGGCGCTGGCGCGGCGGGGAATTCCTCGCCGCAGGCCGCCTCGCCATCTAATGTCCCCGCACCGGGGCCTTCAGCTCCATCTGCTGACCCGTACGGCGGCATCATCGCGCACGCAGCGCAGATGTATGACGTGGATCCGCGCCTGATCCGCGCTGTCATCCAGACCGAGTCGAAGGGCAATCCTCGTGCGGTGTCCTCGCAAGGTGCGGTTGGCCTGATGCAGGTTGAGCCAGATACCGCCAAGGGCATGGGCGTTCGCGGGAATCTTGCTGACCCGCAAACGAACATCCTCGCTGGAACGCAATACCTTTCGCAGTTGCTGGGCCAGTATGGCGATCCACAGACCGCCCTCATGGCCTATCACGGCGGTCCTGACCAACGCGGGTGGGGGCCGAAAACGCAGGCCTATCCCGGGCAGGTGCTAACGAATTTTCAGACGCTTGGCGCGGGGAGCACTTCCGCCGGCAGCGGCTCTGCCCCCTCGGCAACGGCATCTACTGCGCAGCAAGGGAAGCCGGATGTATTTGATTCCGCCATGACGGCCATGAACGCGCCTGCGCAGCCGGCAAAGCCCGTGGCACAGCAACAACCGCCGCAACCTCAACAGGCACAGCCACAGCCAGAAACGAGCGCTCTGAGTGCTCTCGGCCATAGCGCAGCCGGGCTCGCTGACACGATCCTGAGTGCCCCGGGCCAACTTGCACAGCAGGCCGATTACGCAGTGCGGCGCGCTCTCGGCAGCAGCCCGAAGCAGGCCGAGCAGGATTCGTCCAGCTACTTTGGGGGCGCCTCGCATCCGATCGGCAACCTCTTCGGCGTGACGAACACAGCAGGCTACCAGGGCGAAGCGTCGCAGCGCCTGTCGCAGCTGGCAGGCAATGTGGTGAATAAGGGTGCGGCCGCCGTGGCCAACGCAACGGGCATGCCGATGCAGGACGTGGCGAACATGGCCGGCTCGCTGTCGATGCTCGCGCCGGGCGCGGTCAAGGCGGCCGCGCCGGTGGCGCGCGATGTTGCGCTGGCCACCGCGGCCGACGATGCGAATGTGCGTCCTGCGCCGCAGAGTGCGCCCACCGGCCCGGCAATGGCGGCCGCCGGCGCGAACGCCAGAGGCAGTGTTGGCGCCGCCGGCACATCGTTCGCAGAGCAGGCGCGCGCGGAAGGCGTCCCGGATGCGATTGTCCAAAAGATTGCGATGCAGGAGCAAAAGGGGCAGCTGAATCCGACTGCCGCTGCGCGACATATCGAAGCCGGCTCGCTGCCTGTTCCGGTAGAACTGACTGCTGGCCAAGCGACCGGCGATGTGAATCTGATGTCGCAAGAGCAAAACATGCGCGGCAAAATCCCTGCGCTCGCGCAACGCTTTAATGAACAGAATGGCCAGCTGGCGGCGAATCTGGATGCGATCCGCGATCAGGCTGCTCCCGACGTGAATGTGCCTTCTGGCGCTGGCATTGGTCAGGCGCTGGTTGACGCGTACAAACAGGCGGACGCTCCGCTGCAGGATCAGATTGCTGAGGCGTATGACGCCGCGCGCAACGCGGACGGCACGTCTGCGCTGGTCAATACAGCCCCGACGATGAGGAATTTTGAATCGCAGATCGGGCCGACGCGATTCCGTGCGTTGCCGTCGCGTGTCCAGCAGATTTTTGAAGACGCAAAAAACAATAGCGTCACGCTGCCCGGGCAGTTCGATCAGTCGGGTGGCCCGACACGACCGCTGACAGCCCGCGATCTCATGGACATCGATCAAACCCTGTCGGGAGCCATCGCCGAGACGAAGAACACGAGCGTGCAGCATGACATTGGTCAGTTGCGTGACGCGATTCTCGGTGCACCTCTCGATCCATCGGCCGGCGCTGATGCGATGGCCTCGTTCAAATCTGCGCAGGCGCAAGCACGCACAAGATTTCAGGCAATGGAGGCGGACCCTGCGTACAAGGCCGCAATCAATGACGTAGTGCCTGCCGGGGAGCCCTCGCCGCTCGCCGACCAGTTCGTCCAGAAATACATCGCTGGCGGCAAAGCTGCAGCGGTGCGCAACATGGCGCAAAACCTTTCGGGCGATCCGCTGAACCAGCAGCTCATGGCCGCTGGATTGCTTGACCATATCAAGCAACAGGCTGGCGTCGATTTGCGTACGAATACTGGAAATGTCAGCCAGGCCGGGCTTAACAAAGCCCTGACGAACCTTGACCAGAAGACTGGCGTAGTCCTCGGTGCTCCGATCGCGCAGACGCTGGACACATTGGGGAACGTGGCGCGCTACACGCAGGAGCAGCCGCGCGGAAGCTTCGTGAATAACAGCAACACCTTTGTGGCCGGCGCGGCGAACATGGCGAAGTCGGCGCTGGAAGGCGCTGCGAATGTCTATGCGCACGGCGTGCCCGTCGGAACCTGGACGCGCCAGAGCCTGGCTAAGCGCGCGGTCGCGAAAGAGGCCAAGCGCGCGCTGGAGCCCGGTGCCGGCACGAAATTGTCACGCCTTTCAGGCTCGAACCCGTTCGGGCCCTCCCCGTAAAAGTCCATTACACAGTCAGCGAAGCCGCCCATTGAGGCGGCTTTTTCGTTTTTTGGAGCTCGCCTTTGCGCGGGCTTTTTTATTTGAGGTCCACCGATGAACGTGCAGCTCGCGCCGATGGCGGTTCAGCGCTTCTGTGACAACAATGGCAATCCGTTGGCTGGCGGACAGCTCTATACGTATCAGGCGGGAACCACCACGCCGCAGGCCACGTATACGGACTCGACCGGCTCAACCCCGAATGCGAATCCGGTGGCCCTCAACGCGCGCGGGGAGGCGTCCGTCTGGCTTGCACTCGGGCAGGTCTATAAGTTCGTCCTGCAGGACTCGTTCGGCAATACGATCTGGACACAGGATCAGGTCGGCTCTCTTGTCGGCTCCGGAAGCGGCGGCAGCCTGGCACCGTCAGTCGGCATTACCGTCCAGACCATCGCCGCGCTTCGCCTCATCCCGAAGAACACTTTCCCTGCGGTGTC
Organism: Paraburkholderia pallida; assembly: GCF_004524855.1. Lineage (NCBI taxonomy): Bacteria > Pseudomonadati > Pseudomonadota > Betaproteobacteria > Burkholderiales > Burkholderiaceae > Paraburkholderia > Paraburkholderia pallida. Next base: position 790,671 of record NZ_CP038149.1, read on the forward strand.
CGTCACCGGCTACTACAAGGAGGGCGACGGCGGGGGTGGCGTCTACTGGTACAACGCGAGCGATATCTCGAGCGCCGATAACGGCGGCACGATAATCGAGGCCGCTGACGGCGGCCGCTGGTATCTGAGTGCCACCGGCACGATCAGCGTCAAGCAGTTTGGGGCGACCGGCAATGGCACGACCGACGACACAGCCTCTATTCAGGCGGCCCTGACCGCGCTGGGCGCGGGCGCTTCCCTCTATGTCCCGCCCGGCACCTATCTGCTGTCCTCGACCCTCACGGGTCTGAGCAACCAGCAGATTCTCGGCGCGGGGCCGAACCAGACCATCTTTCAGCGGACCGGCAACTACGGCGACACGCTGTATATCGCAACCGCGAACGCTGCGCGCGTCAGCGGCATCTGGTTCCAGCAGTCGCCTTCCTATACGGCTGGCGAGACGACGCTTCCAAACCTCGCCACGTCGGGCGCGCAGATCCATCTTGTCGGCGCACAGCAGGCGCTCATTGAAAATTGCTGGGCGTGGCGTCTCGTGTATGGGGTGCATCTCGATGGGTGCACGCTGACCACGATCCGCAACTGCTGGATTCAGGGTGTCTGGGACGACCAGAACGCGGGATGTCAGGAGGGTATCGCCAATATCTGGCTGGATAACGCCTCGGGCAACTGCGAGATCATCAAGATCCTCGACAACTACCTCAACGGGGCAAAGTCGGCCGCGCGCAACCTGACGTGGACCGCTGCCGACGGCACGGTCACGGTGTCGGCCGTAGAAAACATCGGCTCGCAATACGGCGTTCTAGTGTTCGCCTGCGAGGATCTTCTGGTTGATGGCAATTTCATCGGTGCCAACAACGCGGCCGGCTTGATGGCCAATCTGGTTGCGGGCGGCACCAACCTTGATTGGCGCATCACGAACAACTTCTTTGACGACGTGCCCACGCATGGCCCGTCGATCAATTTCACGTCTCCTTCTGACGTCTATGTGAACGGCTGCGCGATCGCGGCCAACGTGTTCAATGGCGAGCTCGTAGGCTTGCAGGCCATTCAGGAATACAGCGCAGGCACGTCCGGGGCAAGTCCCGCGCTGACGAATTTCTCCATTACCGGCAACACCTTTCAGGCGCATGTGGGGACGCCCATCACGCTATATGGCGCGGTGAATGGCGTGATTACGGGCAACATGATCACCGGTTACAACAGCCGCGGCGTTTCTGCGGGGGCGGATGCGACGTTCTGTGCTGCGGTGAATCTGGTCGGCAGTTCGTCCTACGTGCACGTGCATGGCAACAACTGCGGCGGCGCGGTCGATTCTTCATCGCCGTTTGGCGCCTACACGCATCTGGCCATCGCGAACACAGGCACCAATGCCGGCCTTAATTCCGTTCACGACAACATGTTCGTGGGCGGTGGCACTTCTGACAACCAGATCGGCGTGAGGGAATTCGAGCCGACCTTCATCACCTCGACGGCCAACTATCAGGCCACCGCAACGGACCGCATGGTCATCATGGCGGCCGTGCGGTCGGCGGCGTGGTCGTTCGGGCTGCCGACTAATCCACCGATTGGGCGAACCATCACGCTCAAGGACGGCGTAGGGCAGGCCGGAACGTACGGCGTGCAGGTTCTCGGCACGGTGGATGGCGTGACCAATCCGAACTACTCAACCAACTATTTCACGAAGACGTTCATCTGGAACGCCACGGCGAGCCAGTGGAACGTCATTTCCAACTAAAGCTCGGGGCAAAGCAATGAATAAACAAACGATGGCGAGCACGGCAAGCGGGGTGATCAGCGGCGCGGGCGTCATTAATTCCACGTGGCTCTGGTTCTTGGCGGACCCGGCGGCGCACACCCTCTCGATCCTGACCGCATTGCTCGTCATTTCCCAACTGTTCTGGGGCTGGAGAAAGTTCCTGAAGGGGGGCGTCTGATGAAGATCCGACTGGTGGAGGACTGGAAGGAGGCATGGAAGTGGAGCGAGATGCGGATCATGTTCGCCCTGAGCGCGCTGCTCGCAGCGGCGCCGCACCTCGCGCAGCTGCTCGCGGACAACTGGCCGAGCGTGTATCCGTTTGTGCAAACGTACCTGCCACAGGTGCCGCAGACGTTCTGGCCGGCGGCCGGCGTGGTGCTGGCGATGATCGCGCGCGTGCTGGAGGTCGGCGCGAAGGGAGGCGGGGATGCTCAGTGACCTCTTTGCCGCGATCCTTGCGCTGTTCCGCCGCGCGCCTGCGCCGGCGCCGGTTATTCGCGACAACAAAATCATCGGTCCCGTCAGTGGTGGCATTCAGTTCGGCAAATCGCCGACGCTACCCGGGTCGACGCCCGTCGTCGCCCCGTTGGTTCCGGTTCCTGTGACGGCGCCCGCGCCGGGGGCAAAACCAGAAGTGGCTGCGCCGCATGGGCCAACGTGGATCGATCTGTGCCGGCCGATGACCGAGCACTTCGAGCGCTGCGTGCTGATCGCCTATCCGGATCCGGCATCGGAGCTCGGTGTGGCCATTCAGGCGCGCGGGCAGTGGGAGCACGTGCTCAACGGCATGGCGATCCCGCAGGACCTTCTGCATCTCGACGGCGCGCCGTGGACGTGCGGCTATGGCTGCACCGGTGCGGACATCGTCTATGGCACGGTATGGACGCCAGCGCACGCCGACTCCCAGCTCACCATTCGCCTCAACCAGGCGGCCGATGCCGTCGACCGGCGCGTCAAGGTCGAGATCACGCCGGCGCAGAAGGGCGCGCTCGCCGACTTCGTGTTCAACGAAGGCGAAGAGAACTTCGCGACGTCGATGCTGCTGCGCCTGCTCAACGCGAGCGACTTCGTCGGGGCGGCCGCTCAGTTCGCGCGCTGGGATCTGGCGAAGGGGAAGGTGATGCCGGGCCTCGTCACGCGGCGCGCCGCTAACAAGCAGCTTTTCACTACCGGAGCATGGCAACCATGACCCTCATCGTCTCTTTCCTCGTCGCGCACCTCACGGCCATCATCCCCTGGGTCATCGGCGGCGCTGGTGTGCTCTTCGGCGTATTCCGCCATCAGCAGGCCAAGACGGCCACGGCCAAGGCCGCCGCGACCGTCGCCAAGGCCCAGGCCTCGGTAGCGCAAGGCAACGCCGTGACGGCCCTCGCAGGGCAGCAGGATGCCTCGAACGCAGCGCAAGCCCAGCAGCAGGCTGCGGCGATACCTGATGCCAACCTCGACGCGGAGCTGCAGAAGCTCAGCGCGCTTCGGAAGGACTGACCATGCGCCTCTTGATCCTGCTCACTGTCGCGGCGCTCGCGGGCTGCGCTGCGCAGTGCCCACCGCCGCCCGCGCCGCGCATCGTCGACACGAGCTGCTCATGGGTCAAGCCCATGACCGCCTCGAGCTCGGACACGCCCGACACGAAGCGCGAGGTGATCGCCTACGAGCTCGCGCGGCAGAAGAACTGCCCGAAGGAGCCGCAATGATCCTCTGGTTCTATCTCGCAAACATCTGCATCGGCCTATGGAACCTCGGGCGCGCGACGGCCAACGTCTACCACCCGAACGGCCACGGCTACTTCGTCGGCTGGTGGTATTGCGTCGACTGCCTGTGCAATGCGATCGCGGGCGGCGATCCGGACGAGACCATCAGCAGCCGGGCCGGAAAGGCGCGCGCGGCCGGGCGAGAGTGGGGATGCATCCTGTGTGCGTTTCTGGGGTGGGTAGCGACGCTTATTGCCGGGCAGCCTACCGACCATTGCGCCGAGTCCATCGAGACGAATGAGGGTTCGCGGGCGATCATTCCGGACGGGGACTAGCGCGTCCGAGACTGTGACCAGTTTGTGCCCACAATCGTTTTCGCGACTCCGGGAGAAGTCCGAAAACATTGAAAAGTGCGACCTGACCATCAAAAGCCCTTAGCTGACCGGCGCGGGCTTTATTTCAATAAAAATCAGTCGGTTACATCACTTTCGTGTTGCTTCTACGGGTTTTTGTGGCTTATCAGATCGGCATTGGAATCGAGATGGAGCTTGCGCATGGCCGCCCGCTTCTGGGTGGCGACGGTCGTCACCGACCGGTTCAGGCGCTTGGAGATTTCGGTGACGCTCAGGCCGAGCGCGAAGAGCCGCACGACTTCGAGCTCGCGCGGCGAGAGGGGATTCGTGCGGCGGAATTCGTCGGCGGTCGAGCCTTCCGTGGCGAGCCGCTCGGCAATGCGCGCGGAGAGCGTCGTGCCCGGCTCGACGAGCGCGCGCTGGCAGACTTGCGCGAGCGTCGGAATGGGCTCGTCCTTGCCGACGAGACCGGCCACGCCCAGCTCGGCGAGCTCGTGCAGGATGCCGCCGTTGGTGAGCATCGTGAACACGACGACGGGGGTGTCCGGATAGAGCCGGCGCAGGCGGCTGATGAGGCGCAGGCCGTCTTCGTCCTCGACCTCGCCCTGCATCGAGAAGTCCGTGACGATGAGGTCGCACGGGGTGTTGCGCAATGTTTCGATAAGATCGGCGCCCGACCCGGCGGTCGCCACGACCTTCTGTCCGGGAATCTGGTCGAGGTAGTCGGTGACGGCCGTGAGCACGACAGGATGGTCGTCGGCCACCACGATCCGCAGGTCTTGTGTTGCGTTCGTCATGAGCGTGTACGTTTTGCCTGGATTCGCAGTCTGTAGGAGGCCGCGTGGGGCCGGGCCGTATGCCCCGCGGCTATACCGGATAGCTATCTCATTATATGTCAGGGGATTATTGGGCCTCCCGTAGGATGTCTGGGTAACTCATATAGGACTACGGTCGGTTCCCGGCATGGGCACGGTCCGTTCGAATAAGGGCGGTTGCGATGCGTTAGCGATCGGCTTGCGGCCGTTCGTGAGCGATGCCGGGCGCATCGCTGGTGTTGGCCGTGGGGCAGCGCGCGTGGAAGCAGGCGACCGCAAAGCGAGCTTCGCTACCCGTAGGCGTGCCGCAGGCCTGGTTGCACGTGCGCGTGGGCATCTGCGCGAAACGCAGCGGCTCGGGGCGCACGCGCGGCTGAGGCGCGTGGGCCGGTTCCGCGCGGCCATGCACGGGCGCGGGCGCGGAGCGCATGCTGGCGAGGCTGAACACGATCGCCCACGCGGACATCGTCCAGCAAAGGGCGCCGCCTGCCGCCATCAGCCAGAAGGTGGAGCGGGGCTCGCGCCAGAGCAGGTACAGCGCGGCGAAGAAGGCGACATAGAAGACCGGCAGGAGGTAGACCCCAAAGCCGCTCGCCCATTCGCAAGCGCTCAGGATCCACGACGCGGCGGGTCGATTCCGAGGAAGGGGTTTGGCGATGGACATGACGGTATCGGATTCAAGAGGGCTGGGAGCAGAGGCGTTGAGCGCCCCCACGTCTTGACTCTATCGACTAGGGCTGACAGAAAAAATCGGACGATTTCGAGAAACTACGAAATCGGCGTACGCAAAGTCGGACATCGCAAGATGAATGCAGGCGAGGGTGTTGCGTCGCAGCATTGCGTGGCGGCCGGCGCGGGCGCCGGGGATTTTCGGCCGGACGGCGCGAACTCGATGCGCGGCGCATGGTCCTATATCGCCAGAGGAAGGCGGGCATGGCCGCCGTGACTGCCCGAACGGGGCCGGCAAGGCATGCCGTTGCAGCGGCCGGCGACCACGCACGCTATCCTCAGGCGCTTCGCGCAGCACGTGTGCGCGGGCATCGACTTCACGGATCCGTCTCGACAGGAACATCTCAATGCGCCGACGTCAATTTCTCCTCAACTCCAGCACCGCGCTCGCCGCGGGCGGCCTTGCGCTCGCCGGCTGCACGACGACCCCACTGGGTTCGGGAAGCAGCGCCGCCCAGAACACGGCCAGGCGCAACTCCATCGACGCGAGCGTGGACGCCACGCTCACGCGCCTCTACAGCACGGTGACCGGCTCGCGCGAGCTGCTTTCGAAGGCGAGCGGGGTGCTCGTCTTTCCGGGCGTGATCGCGGCGGGCTTCTGGATCGGCGCGCAGTACGGCACCGGCGCGCTGCGCGTGAACGGGCGGACCGACGGTTACTACAGCACCCTCGGGGGCTCGTTCGGCCTGCAGATCGGCGCGCAGTCCAAGGACATCATCTTCGCGTTCATGAACCAGGGCGCGCTCAACGACTTCGTCAACAGCCAGGGCTGGTCGGCCGGCGCCGACGCCACGGTGGCGCTCGTCACCGTGGGGGCGAACGGCAATATCGACACCTCGACGGCGACCAGCCCCGTCGAGGCGTTCGTGCTGACCAACGCCGGCTTGATGGCCGGGGTCTCGCTCGAAGGCGTGAAGGTCTCGCGGCTGGTGATCTAGGGTCGGTTCACGCTGAAAACAGGCCCTGACAGGCTTGCCGTTTCCTCTCGCGCCGCGCGTCCGTCCCGCAACCGGACGCGCGGCGCGTCTTGCCGGACGCCGTCTTGCCGGGTTAACTATGATTTTGGAAATATTTAACTCTAAACTATACTGACTCGACGCGCGGCATGGGTCCGCCGTGCGGCAGAGGCAGATCATCGAAGGGGACGGTCATGGCAGAGCGGTCGTTTGTCGAGGAAGTGAAGAAACTGCGCCTTGGCGCAGGTGAGGTGTTCAGCGGCGAAGGCATTCTCGCCGTGACGAAGGCGCTGCTCGAATCGGGCGTGGCGTACGTGGCCGGCTACCAGGGCGCGCCGATCTCGCATCTGATGGACGTGCTCGCGGACGCGCAGGACATCCTGAGCGACCACGGCATCCGCTTCGAGAACAGCGCGAGCGAGGCCACCGCCGCGGCGTCGCTGGCCGCCTCCGTCAACTATCCGCTGCGCGGCGCGGTCACCTTCAAGGCCACGGTGGGCACGAACGTCGCGTCCGACGCGCTTGCGAATCTCGCCTCGGGCGGTGTGACGGGCGGCGCGCTCATCATCGTCGGCGAAGATTACGGCGAGGGCTCCTCGATCATGCAGGAGCGCAGCCACGCGTTCGCCATGAAGTCGCAGATCTGGCTGCTCGATCCGCGCCCCAATCTGCCCTCGATCGTGCAGGCGGTGAAGGACGGCTTCGACCTCTCCGAGGCGAGCAGCACGCCCGTCATGCTGCAGCTGCGCATTCGCGCGTGCCATGTGCACGGCCAGTTCGTGGCGTCCGACAATCGCCGCTCCGCCTTCACCATCAAGGATGCGCTCGAGCACCCGCAGCGCGACGTCGAGCGCATCGTGCTGCCGCCCGCGAGCTTCCTGCACGAGCGCGAGAAGATTCACGAGCGCTGGCCGGCCGCCGTGAAGTTCATCGAAGAGCGGCAGCTCAACGAATTTTTCTCGGCCGATGCACGCGATATCGGTATCGCGGTGCAGGGCGGCAGCTACAACACGGTGCTGCGCGCGCTCGAGCGGCTCGGCCTCGCGGACGTCTACGGCGAATCGGAGATTCCGCTTTACGTGATGAACGTGGCGTATCCGCTCATCGATTCGGAGTGGGAACGATTCTGCGCGGGCAAGCGCGCCGTGCTCGTGATCGAAGAAGGGCAGCCGAACTTCGTCGAGCAGAACGCGAGCGCGATCCTGCGTCAGCGCGGCGTGAGCGCCGCGCTGCACGGCAAGGACGTGTTGCCGCTCGCGGGCGAATACAACGCGGCGACGGTCATGAAAGGCCTGCGCACGTTCTTCGAGCGCTATGGCGTGCTCGAAGCGCAACCGGCGCCGCGCAAGGTGATTCCGGTGAAGGCGGTGCCCGCCGATGTTCCGGCGGGGCGTGCGGAAGTTGCCGCAGCGACGCCCGGGGCGGCGCGCTCAGCCGAGCAAGGCGTGGCAAGCGCCGAAAGTGCGGAAAGCGCCCCCGCCGCCTCCGTGCCGCCGCTCGACGACAGCGTGCACGCGCGCCCGCCGGGCTTCTGCACGGGCTGCCCGGAGCGTCCGATCTTCACGGCGATGAAGCTCGTCGAGCGCGAGCTGGGCCCGCACCACGTGAGCGCCGACATTGGCTGCCATCTGTTCTCGATCCTGCCGCCGTTCAATCTGGGCGCGACGACCATGGGCTACGGCCTCGGCAGCGCGAGCGCATCGGCGCTGAACGCGAGCGCGGACAAGCGCGCCATCTCGGTGATGGGCGACGGCGGCTTCTGGCACAACGGCCTCACGAGCGGCATTGCCAACGCGGTCTTCAACAAGAGCGACAACCTCACGATCGTCGTCGACAACAGCTATACGTCGGCCACGGGCGGCCAGGACATTCTTTCGTCGACGGCACTGAACCCCACGCGCAGCACGGGCCACGAGATCGAGCAGGCGGTGCGCGGCGTGGGCGTGAAGTGGGTGAAGACGGTGCGCCGCACCTACGACCTCAAGACGATGATGGCGACGCTCAAGGAAGCGCTCACCACTGGCGCGAAAGGGCCGAAGGTGCTGATCGCGCAGAGCGAATGCATGCTGAACAAGCAGCGCCGCGAGAAGCCGAAGCAGCGCAAGGCGATTGCCGCGGGCGAGCGCGTGGTGCGCGAGCGCTTCGGCGTGGATTCGGACACCTGCACCGGCGATCACTCGTGCATCCGCCTTTCGGGCTGCCCGTCGCTCTCGATCAAGCCCAACCCCGATCCGCTGCGCACCGATCCGGTAGCGAGCGTGCTCGACAGTTGCGTGGGCTGCGGCCTGTGCGGCGAGGTCTCGCACGCGGCGGTGCTGTGCCCGTCGTTCTACCGTGCGCAGATCATCAGCAATCCTTCGAGAATGGACAAGCTGCGCCAGCGCGTGCGCGACGTGGCGATCGGCTGGCTGCAGCGCCGCGAGGCGCGCCGCCGCGCGCGCTATGCCTTTTGACCGTCGACCATCGAGACTCCGGGCAACACCATGAACAACGCACAACCGATCAAGATTGCGATTCTCGCCATGGGCGGCGAGGGCGGCGGCGTGCTGGCCGACTGGGTCGTCGACCTGGGCGAGCATAACGGCTATTACGCGCAGACCACCTCGGTGCCGGGCGTCGCGCAGCGCACCGGCGCGACGATCTATTACGTCGAGCTGTTCGCGCGCGACGAGCGCGAGCCGCGCACGCCGATTCTCGCCTTGATGCCACTGCCCGGCGACGTCGACGTGGTGCTGGCATCCGAGCTGATGGAGGCGGGCCGCGCCGTGCAGCGCGGGCTCGTGACGGCCGAGCGCACGACGCTCGTGGCCTCGACGCACCGCGTCTACTCGATCGCCGAAAAAACCGCGATGGGCGATGGCCGGGTGGACGACGGCGCGCTCATCGCCCACGCGGGCGCGGCGGCGAAGCGCTTCGTGCGCTTCGACATGGCGCAGGCCGCCGAAGCGAGCGGCAGCGTGATCAGCGCGGTGCTGTTCGGCGCCCTGGCCGGCACCGGCGTGCTGCCGTTCAGCCGCCGCCAGTTCGAGGAGACGATCGAGCGCGGCGGCGTAGGCGTGAAGCCGAGCCTGCGCGCGTTTGAGTTGGGCTACGCCCGTGCGGGCGCCGACGAAGGCGACGCGCAAGAGGGCGCACCGCCTTCTGAATCAAGCGACCAAGCGCCGGCGCCTCGCGACCCGGTCGTGGCCCGTCTGCTCGAACGCGTGCGCGCGGAGCTGCCCGCCGAGGTCCAGTCGTTCGCCATCGAGGGCGTGCGCAGGCTGATCGATTATCAGGACCCCGAATATGCGGCGCTCTATCTCGACCGGCTCGCGAACCTGCGCCGCACGCTGCCCGAGGCGCCGGGCACCTTGCTGCGCGAGACGGCGCGCTATCTCGCGCTATGGATGTCGTACGAGGACACGATCCGCGTGGCCGACCTCAAGACGCGCGCCACGCGTTTCGAGCGCGTGCGCGGCGAGGTGCGCGCGCAGCCGGACCAGCTGCTCGCCATCAACGAATTCATGCATCCGCGCATCGAGGAAATCTGCGAGACGCTGCCCGCCGGCATCGGCCGCTGGCTCGCGAAGCCGCACGCCGTTCATCGTCTCGTCAAGCGCCATACGAAAGCAGGGCGCGTGGTCAAGACGAGCTCGCTGCGCGGCTACCTGATGCTCTACGCGGTCGCGCGCCTGCGCGGCATGCGCCGGCGCACGCTGCGCTACGAACTCGAGAGCGCGCGCATCGAGGCCTGGTTGCAGCAGATCGTGCAGTCCGCGCAGCACAATCCGGCGCTGGCCGTCGAAGTCGCGCAATGCCAGCGCCTCGTGAAGGGCTACAGCGACACGCATGCGCGCGGGCTCGCGAACTACCAGACGCTCATGGGCGCGGTGGTGCGTGCAGGCGCGCGACTTGCGCCCGCGACCTTGCGCGATCTGCGCGATGCGGCGCTCGCCGACGAGCACGGCCACAAGCTGCGCGCCGCGCTCGTGCGGCACGCGCTGGCATAATCGCAGGCCGTGGACGGAGACATCGCAATGACAACGCACGCACCCGTATTCAGCCGGCGGCACAAGATTCATTTTTCCGAATGCGATCCGGCCGGCATCGTGTTCTACCCGCAGTACTTCGTGCTGTTCAACGACCTCATCGAGTCGTGGATCGACGCGCTCTTGCCCGAGGGCTATCACGGCGTGATCGGCGCGCGTCGCGTGGGCATGCCCACGGTGCATCTGGAGGTCGATTTCAAGGCGGTCAGCAAGATGGGCGACGAGGTGTGGCTCTCGCTCGACGTGGAGCGCATCGGCCAGGCGTCGCTCACGCTGGCGTGGGCGTGCACGGGCACGGACGGCGTCGTGCGCATGAGCGCGAAGCAGACGATCGTGACGACCTCGCTCGACACGCACAAGGCCATGCCGATTCCAGACGATTTGCGCCGCGCGATCGAGGGCGCCGCCCAGGACGCCGCCGCGCGCGCAGGCGAGAACTGAGCGGTGCCTGTGAGCGGCCGCGGCGTGCGCGTGCCGCGTTGTTCAGGCAGCCGGGCGATGCAGGTCGATCAGCATGCGCAGCGTGGCCTTCAATTCCTCGGCCTTTTGCGCGCCTAGCGGCGCGAGCACCTGATCCTCGTGCTGTTTCGCCTGCACGATCAGTTCGGAAACGAGCTTCTGCCCTTGCGGCGTGATGCGCACGAACGTGACGCGCCGGTCGGTCTCGCTGGGAATGCGCTTGACGTAGCCTTGCGCCTCCATGCGGTCGAGCAGGCGCGTCACGGTCGGCTGTTTCGTCACGGAAATCTGCGCGAGGCGGCCGATGCTCATCGCTTTCCCATCGGAAAGCGTGGACAGCACGCGCCAGTCCGAGATCTCGAAGCCGGCTGCCTGCACGATCACGTGGAACTCGCCGGAGATCAGCTGGCTGACCTGGGCGAGCAGCGCCGGGGTGTAACTGTCGACAAAACTGCTGGTGGGAGACAGGCTCATACGGTGGAGAGTGCGTAAAGAACGGCGACTGCGGACGGCGCGTATCGACGGCCACGGTGGATGGCCAGACCGACGGCCACGGCGGAGCGCGGACTGCCTGCGCCGGAACGCAAACATACCACGTCCCCAAAGGGGTTAACCATGATTTTGAAATGATTTAGACCTAAAGATAATTTTAGCGTGAACAGATCCTGAGCGAGGAGCGCAAGATGACGAGCAGTCTGGAGCAACTGACCACCGATCTGGCGAGCGGCCGTGTGCGCGTCGTGGATCTCACCCAAACCCTGTCGCCCGAATTTCCGGCCTTGCAATTGCCGCCGCAATTCGGCCAGGTGTGGGCGTTCAAGATGGAAAAGATCAGCCAGTACGACGAGCAGGGCCCGGGCTGGTACTGGAACAACTTCTCGTGCGGCGAGCACACCGGCACCCACTTCGATGCGCCGGTACACTGGATTTCCGGCAAGGACCACGCGCAGAACGCCGTGGACACCATCGACGTGAAAAACTTCATCGCGCCGGCCGTGGTGGTGGACGCGAGCGCCGAAGTCGCCGCGAATCCCGACTGGCTTTTGACGGTGGGCTTTCTGGAGGCGTGGGAGGCACGGCACGGCCGCATTCCGGCCGGCGCGTGGGTGCTGCTGCGCTCGGACTGGTCCAAGCGCACGGATCCAGCCGAGTTCCTGAACCTGCGCGAAGACGGCGCGCATACGCCGGGGCCGACGCAGGAGGCCGTCGAGTGGCTGATTCATGAGCGCAAGGTTCACGGCTTCGGCGTCGAGACCATCAACACCGACGCGGGGCAGGCCTACGCCTGGCCCCTGCCGTATCCATGCCATACGCTCATGCATGGATCGAACCGCTATGGGCTGCAGTGCCTGAAGAACCTCGATCAACTGCCGCCCACGGGCGCGGTGATCGTCTCGGCGCCGCTGAAGATCCAGGCCGGCTCGGGCAGCCCCTTGCGCGTGCTCGCGCTGGTGCAGGACTAAGGCCCGTTCACGCTGATCACGGGCGCTAGAGCACCACGCGCACGGCCGCCCGATCAGCGCGCCGTGTCCAGCGCTGCTTCGAGCACTGAGAAAGTCCGCTCGTCGGTCCGGTCGAAATTGAGCGGCGTGACCGACACGCGCCCCGAGCCGACCACGGCCGTTTCCGAATCCGGCCCGTTCTCGCGCGGGCCGCGCGTGAAACGCAGCCAGTGATATTCCATGCCGCGCGGATCGATCTGCGGAACGACATCGATCCCCTGCACGAGTCCCACGCCCTGGCGCGTGACGGTGAGCGGCCCTGCCGCACTGGCCTCCACATCCGGGAAATTCACGTTCAGGCACACGGGCGCCTCGTGCGAAACCGCTGCGAGGCGGCGGATCACGTCGGGCGCGAGCGCGCGGGCCGTATCCCAGCGCACGTGCTCGCGGTCGCGGAAGGCCTGGCTCAGCGCGATCGACGGCAGGCCGAGCAGGAGGCCCGTCATGGCCGCGCCCACCGTGCCCGAAAACATCGTTTCCACACCCAGGTTGGCGCCGCGGTTGATGCCCGAGAGCACGAGCGTGGGCGTGACATCGCCCATCAGGTGGCGCACCGCCATGACCACACAGTCACCGGGCGTGCCGAGCACGCCGAAGCGGCGCTCGCCGCGGCGGCTCACGCGCAGCGGCGAGTGCAGGCTGATCGAATGGGAGGTGCCGCTCTGGTCGTGCTCGGGCGCGACGACCCACACTTCATGCGCGAGCTCGGCCGCGACGGCTTCGAGCACGGCGAGGCCGGGCGCGTCGATGCCGTCGTCGTTGGTGAGGAGCACGCAGGGGAGTTTCGAAACGGAGGCGGACATGGCGAGTCTCTTTCGCGGTTTGCGGTCGGGCGGGAGGGGGAGCGGCCATTATCGGCGATCGGGCGGATTGAGGGCTATTTCGCGCCGGATCAGGGCCCATCCGGGTAGACTAGCGGCTCGGCGGCATCGCGCTCCCGGGCCACGCGTCCGGGCCCGGCAGCCGCCGTTCGAGTTCGTGTTCCAGTCCGTTGCGTTGATGCGGCCCGCCGGCCGCGAGGAGACCCCGTGAAGTCGCAAGACCTGCCAGATATTGCTCGCGTACTGTTCGTCGTCGCGATTCTCTGCGCATTGACTGTCGGCTCCCTCTACGTCATGCGCCCGTTCCTTCCAGGGTTGATCTGGGCGACCACGATCGTCGTCGCGACGTGGCCCGCGATGCTCGCCGTCGAGCGGCGCCTCGGCAACCGGCGCTGGCTCGCCACCCTCGTCATGCTGCTGATCCTGCTGGTCGTGATCGTCCTGCCGCTCTATGAAGCGATCTCGACGCTCGCCGCACACGGCAGCGAGATCATGGACCTGATCCGCAAGCTGCCCGAGTACGCCTTGCCGCCGCCGCCCGGCTGGATTCACGACGTGCCCGTGGTGGGCTCGCGCGTGGCCAACGAATGGCAGACGCTCTCTGACGCGGGCCCGGGCGGCCTGCTCGCGCAACTCGAGCCCTACGTGTCGATCGCGGCCCACTGGCTGATTGGGCACGCGGCATCGGTGGGGGTGTTCGTGATGCACATGGTCGTCACGGTGATCATCACGGGCGTGCTCTACAACCAGGGCGAGAGCGCGGCCGCTTACGTCACGCGTTTCGCGGCGCGCATCTCCCCGACCCAGGGCCCGGAGGCCGTGAAGCTCGCGGGCGCCTCGATTCGCGCGGTCGCGCTCGGCATCGTCGTGACGGCCGTGCTGCAATCGGCGCTGGGCGGCATCGGCCTCGCGGTGGCCGGCGTGCCGGGCGCGGGCGTGCTCACCGCCTTGATGCTGATGCTGTGCCTCGCGCAAATCGGTCCGGGCCTGCCGCTGATCGGCGGCGTCGTCTGGCTGTTCATGCACGATGCGCACGTCGCGGCGATCCTGTTCGCGGTGTGGTCCGTGATGGTCATGATGATCGACAGCGTGGTCCGGCCGGTGCTGATCCGGCGCGGCGTGAATCTCTCGATGCTGCTGATTCTCTCCGGCGTGCTGGGCGGCATGTTCGCGTTCGGCATCGTGGGCCTCTTTATCGGTCCCGTGATCCTGGCGGTGGCGTCGGCGCTGCTGAGCGCGTGGATGAAGCAGGTGCCGTCCACGCCCGCCTGAGTTCCCGCTCCAACTGCCCCGCAAGCGCGCTTCTTCCCCGGCATTACATGGCCCCTTGTGGCTCTGCGTGACCCTTCGAGGCCCTTCGTGGGCCTTCACGGGCGGGAAGCGCGCGGCGCGCACGAATCGCACACGACAAGCGCCGCCCATCGCCCGCCTGAGCCGATTCGTCTGACCTGGCGCCCCAGGTCCAGCAGCGGCCACGCCACTCGCCCCTCAAGCAGCCTACCGGCACGCCGGCCGAATCGACGTTACGATGACGGCTGGACTTCGCTTTGCTCTTGCGTTCTTCGCATCTTCGCGTTCATTCACGCTGTCATGTGCCTGACTCGCTGCACACGTCGTCCCGGCTCCCCGGTGCACCCGTGCGCACGCGCACGGCACAGTGCTACCCAAGTTCCCAAGGAGGGGAGATGGCTCAGTTCAACTGCGACATTTGCGGCGTGCGTCCCGCGACCGTGCGGGTGGCCGTGTTGCAGGACGGCCGGCGGCGCTTTCTCGACGTCTGCGACTATCACTACGCCCAGCTCACGCGCCATCAGCGTACGTTGAGCCCGCTCGAGGCGCTGTTCCGCGCGTCCCAGCAGCAACCCGAAGAGGCCGGCGGCCCCAGTGCGCCGCACACGATGGAAGCGGGCGACGGCGCTATCGTCGAGCGCTATTTCAGCGACGTGGCGCGCGATTTGCTCCAGCGTGCCGCCGAGCGCGCCGTGCAGTTCGGCCGCCGCGAAGTGGACACGGAGCATCTGCTCTACGAGCTGGCCGGCAACGATGCGGCCGCGGCCGTGCTCCAGCGCCTCGGCATCGAGCCCGATGACGTGCGCGCGTTCATCGACGCCAACGCGCAAAAGCGCGAACCGGCCGTCGTGGGCGAGGAAGGCCGAATAGCCGTTTCGCCACGCCTGAAGAGCGCGCTCGACCGCGCGTTTCTCGTCTCGCGCGAACTGGGTCACAGCTACGTCGCGCCCGAGCATCTGCTGTTCGGGCTCGCGCAGGTGCAGGACAGTTTCGCGGGCCATCTGCTGAGCCGTCTCGGCGTGACGCCGCAGAAGGTATTGCAGCGTCTCGTGGAAGCGCAAGGCGACCAGCGCGAGCATGCCGCCGCCAAGGCGCCGAGCCCCACGCCGCAACTCGACCAGTACAGCCGCGACCTCACCGCGCTCGCGAGCGAAGGCAAGCTCGATCCCGTGATCGGGCGCTCGAGCGAGATCGAGACCGTCGTGGAGGTGCTCGCGCGCCGCCGCAAGAACAATCCGGTGCTGATCGGCGAGCCGGGCGTGGGCAAGACCGCGATCGCCGAAGGGCTCGCGCAGCGCATGCTGGGCGGCGACGTGCCCGAGTCGCTGCGCGGCAGGCGCCTCGTCGAGCTCAACGTCAATGGCCTGATTGCGGGCGCGAAGTATCGCGGCGAATTCGAAGAGCGCGTGAAGGGCGTGATGGAGGAAATCAACGCCCAGCGCGACAGCCTCGTGCTGTTCATCGACGAGGTCCACATGATCGTGGGCGCGGGCCAGGGCGGCAGCGAGGGCGGGCTCGACATCGCCAACGTCTTCAAGCCCGCGATGGCGCGCGGCGAGCTGAACCTGATTGGCGCGACCACGCTCTCGGAGTACCAGAAGTACATCGAAAAGGACGCGGCGCTCGAGCGGCGCTTCCAGCCCGTGTTCGTGACCGAGCCGAGCGTGGACCAGACCATCAACATCCTGCGCGGCCTGCGCGACAAGCTCGAAGTCCATCATCACGTGACGATACGCGACGACGCGCTCGTGTCCGCCGCTGAGCTCTCCGACCGCTACATCACGGGCCGCTTCCTGCCCGACAAGGCGATCGATCTCATCGACCAGGCGGCAGCGCGCGTGCATCTTTCGGCCACTTCGCGCCCCGCGCAGATTCTCGAGCTCGAGGCCGAGCTGGCGCAGCTCAAGCGCGAGCAGGATTACGCGGCCACGCGCAAGAACTTCGAGCGCGCGCATGCGCTCGACGAGCCCATCGCCGAGAAGGAGAAGGCGCTGGCCGACGCCACCGGCGATTGGAAAGGCCGCCTCGGCTCGGTGACCTCCGACGTGACGACCGAGCAGGTCGCGGAGATCGTCTCTAAGCTCACGGGCGTGCCGGTCACGCAGTTGACCGCGGAAGAGCGCACGCGCCTGCTGGAGATGGAAAAGCGCCTGCACGAGCGGGTGATCGGCCAGGAGCAGGCCATCACGGCGGTGAGCGATGCGGTGCGCCGCTCGCGCGCGGGCCTGCGGCGCGGCCGGCGGCCGACCGCGGTGTTCCTGTTCCTCGGGCCCACGGGCGTGGGCAAGACCGAGCTCGCGAAGGCGCTGGCCGAAGTGGTGTTCGGCGACGAGGACGCCGTCGTTCGCATCGACATGAGCGAGTACATGGAGCGCCATGCGGTGTCGCGCCTGATTGGCTCGCCGCCCGGCTATGTGGGCTACGACGAAGGCGGCCAGCTCACCGAGCGTGTGCGCCGCCGCCCTTACTGCGTGATCCTGCTCGACGAAATCGAAAAGGCGCATCCCGACGTCTACAACGTGCTGCTGCAAGTATTCGACGATGGCCGCCTGACCGACGGCAAGGGGCGCGTGGTCGACTTCAGTAACACGATCGTGATCGCGACGAGCAATCTGGGCTCGGACGTGGTGTCGGGGCAGAAGCGCTCGGGCCCGGGCTTCCTCTCGAGCGCCGACGCCTCGATGCAAAGCGCCGTGCTGGCCGAGTTGCGCCAGCATTTCCGGCCCGAGTTCCTGAACCGCATCGACGACATCATCGTGTTCAAGCCGCTCACCGACGACGAGCTGCGCGCGATCGTGTGCCTGCAGCTCGAGCAGGTGCAACGCATGGCGCGTAGTCAGGACATCGAACTAACGTTCGACGAGAGCGTGGTGGACTTCCTCGCCGCTGAAGGCTACCGGCCGGAATACG
Organism: Paraburkholderia pallida; assembly: GCF_004524855.1. Lineage (NCBI taxonomy): Bacteria > Pseudomonadati > Pseudomonadota > Betaproteobacteria > Burkholderiales > Burkholderiaceae > Paraburkholderia > Paraburkholderia pallida. Next base: position 807,981 of record NZ_CP038149.1, read on the forward strand.
GCGCACGCGAGCTCAAGCGCCAGATCCAGCAGACGCTCGAAAACGAGCTGGCGAAGGAGATGCTCAAGGGCGAGGTGAAGGAGGGCGCGAAGGTCGTCTGCCGCTACGATGCGGCGGCGCGCAACATGGTGTTCGAAGCGGCGGCCGCCACGGGCGGCTGACGGGGGCGCTTGAAACGGGCAGTTGAAGCGGGCGGCGGATTCGCGTGCGCCGCTCGCCACGTCGCGCGCGCATTCCGCGCGCCCCCCGGCCTCCCGCCCTCATCGCAGGGGACGCGCCATCAGTTCGTCGAGCAGCGCTTGATAGGTCTTCACGACCTGCTCGTTGTACGGCAGGAAGCGCGCGATCGCACGACGCTGATTCATGCGCCAGCCGGCAACGTCGCGCCCGCGCGCATCGATCGCCTCGATCAGCCGCCGGGCGCCCGCGTGGGCGTCGTTGGCCTCGTAGTAGTAGCCGAGCTCGCGGCACAGCGTGGCGTTGTGCACGAGCGGATAACCCTGCCAGCACGCTTCCAGATAGAAGTAGTTGAGCGGGTTTTCGAGCTGGTGCGAGACCACCACGTCGGTGTTCTCGGCGAGGAAAGCCGGCGTGTCGTGGCGGCCGAGGAACACGGCCTTGTGCTCGCGCACGATGTCGAGCTGGTTCATCAGCGCGATGAAGTCGCGGTTCTCCTGCGCGAGCTTCAGCGCATTGGTCACCTGCAGCCGCTCGATGGCCTCGGGCCGGGCGCGGTAGGCCAGCTCCGCAATCAGCGCGGGGTAGAGGCAGAACTTCACGATGTTGATGTTGGGCTCCATCACCGTGAGCCGCGCCGGCGCGCGGCCTTCGTCGCGCGGCGCGTAGACGCCGCCACCGGGCAGCGCGCGGGTGCGTTCCTCGAGGAAGGCCGGGCTCCACACGAACGGCACGACGCGTCCGCTCGCGCGGCGCAGCACCTCGAAGTAGGACTGGCTGTTGCCGGCCACCTGCGGGATGATCCAGATGTCGTCGTAGCGCTGGTTGACGAACAGGTTGCCGTTCCACATCGGCTTGTTGAACAGAATCCCTTCCGTCGCGTGGATGTACTCGAATCCGCAGCAGTACGAGACGAGGCGCACGCCGTGTGACTTCAGCCATGCAGTGCGCTCGCCGTCGAGCTGGCCGCCCAGCTCGATCACGACGTCGAGCTCGTCCTTGATCTCGTCGAACGCACGCGTTGGCCAGCGCTGCAGACTCCAGGGCAGCGCGTCCGTCACCGGCACGGCCGTCGTGTTGACGAGCGTGGCGCTCGCGACGCCGGGGCAATGACGCAGCGTGTCGGCGAGGAACACCGCGTTTTGCTTGATGCCATTGTTCCAGAGCGTCTCGTTGGGCTGGTGCAGCCCGATCGTGATGCCGATCCTCAGGCCCTTCGCGCTGCGCGGGCCGTTTTGCGTGGCGGTGTTCATGCGGATTCCTTGTCGAACAGTGCGGCGATGGCCGCGCCGTATGCGTAGACGTTGTCGGCGTACTCGGGATGCAGCGTGGCGAGGAACGCCTGCGCATCGCGCCGGTACGAAGCCAGGTTGGCGTCGTGCGTGGCGAACGCATGCAGCAGGGCGCGTCCGCCTTCCTCACAGTCGAAGTCCTGGTAGCGGTAACCGCAGTTGCCGATCAGGTGCGAGTTGTGCACGAGCGGGTAGCCGCCGTGCAATGTTTCGTAGTACAGGTAGTTCTGCGGGTTTTCCCATTGATGCGTGACGACCGCATCCACGTGCTGCGTCATGACCTGATAGAACGGAAAGCGTCCTTCGAACGACGTCAGCCCGTGGCGCACGATGTCGAGGCTATTGGCGAAGCTGCGAAAGCCCGCGTGCTCCCGGGACTTGAAGGTGTTGTAGGCCCACACGTGCTCGAGCATGTCGGGATTCGCGCGGTGCGCGGACTCGCAGCACAGCATCGGAATCTGGCTCGTCTTGACCATGCAGATGTTGGGCTCGAAGATGCCCGCGCGCCAGCGGGGGCGCCCCGGCTCGTAGCCGAAGCGCTGGCCTTCGGGCAGCGCGGCGGCCGCGCGCTCGAGCACGAGCGGGCTCCAGAGGTGCGGCATGATGCGTACCGGCGCGCGCATGGCGCTGCGATAGTACGGCATGCAGGTGTTCTCGTACTCGGCGAGGGTCCAGATCTCGTCGTAGCGCGCGCCGCTGATGAGCAGCGCATGCGGCAAATCGAAGGTCATGCGCTCGATGTCGATCACGTAATCGTTGCCCACGCGCATCGAGACGACCTTGCCGCCGCGCTCGCGGAAGTTGGCGATCCACGCGCGGTCGAGCTGCGCGCTCATCTCGATCATCAGATCGAGCCGCGTGGCGGCGTCGGTCATGTCGATGAGCGGCGCGGGTGCGTCCTTGATGAAGCGGCGCGCATCGTCGAAGTCGCCGTCGCCGCCGCCGATCACGAGATAGACCTCGGCCACCGACGGGACCTGGCGCAGCAGCATCACGAGAAAGAGGCAGTTCTGGAAGATGCCGTTTTCCCACAGCGATTGCTCGCCCTTGCGCACGTAGAGCGAGACGCCGACCTTGAGGCCCCGCGTTTTGATCGCGCTGTCATGAGTTCCGGTGTTCATACGGATTCCTTCTTGAAGAGGGCGTCGATCGCGGCGCCATAAGTGCGGACATTGTGTTCGTTCTCGGGGTGGAGCGTCGCGAGAAAGGCCTTGGCGTCACGCCGGTACGAGGCCAGATTGGCGTCGTGGGTCGCGAACGCCTGCATCAGGGCGCGGCCGCCTTCCTCGCAGTCGAAGTCGTGGTAGCGATAGCCACAGTTGCCGATCAGATGCGAGTTGTGAACAAGCGGATAGCCCCCGTGCAACGCTTCGTAATACAGATAGTTCTGCGCGTTCTCCCACTGATGCGTGATGACGGCATTCACGTGGCGCTCCATGAGCAGATAGAACGGATAGCGCGCCTCGATTGAAGCCACCCCATGGCGCACCATGTCGAGACTGTTCCAGAAGCTGCGAAAGCCGGCGTTCCCTGCGAGCTTGGCCGTGTTGAACGCCCACACGTGCTCGAGCAAATCGGGATTCGCACGGTGCGCGCTTTCGCAGCACAGCAGCGGGATCTGGCTCGTCTTGATCGTACCGAGGTTGGGCTCGAAGATGCCCACACGCCAACGGCCTTGCCCGGGCTCGTATCCGAAACGCCGCGCAGCGGCGGCCCGTCTGAGGACCGACGGGCTCCACAGGTGCGGCATGATACGCACGCTCGCGCGCAGGACGCTGCGGTAGTACGGCACGCAGGTGGTTTCGTACTCGGCGAGGGTCCAGATTTCGTCGAAGGGCTCGCCGGGCAGGAGCGCTTCTTGCCGCCGGTTGAAGATCATGCGCTCGATGTCGATCGCATAGTCGTTGCCCACGCGCATCGAAACGATCTTGCCGCCACGGTCGCGGAAGCGGGCCATCCATGCGCCGTCGAGCCGCGCGCTCATTTCGATCATCAGGTCGAGGCGCGATGCAGCGTTGGCCATGTCGATGATCGGCATGTGCGCGTCGCCGATGAAGCGTCGCGCGTCGTCGACCTCCCCATCGCTGCCGCCAATCACGAGATACACCTCGCCGATCGACGCGACCTGGCGCAACAGCATCACGAGAAACAGGCAGTTCTGGAACACGCCGTTTTCCCACAGCGATTGCTCGCCTTTGCGCACGTAGAGCGAGACGCCAGCCTTCAGGCCCTGGCGCGCCGCAGTGGCGCGGCGTTGCCGGGACGAATGACGCGGCGTGGCGGTTTCGGGCGTGTTCATACGGACTTCCGCACGGGCGCGCTGGCGACGAGTGCGTGCAAGCGCTCCGCATAGGCTTGCAAGTTGGCGTCGCTGAACGGATCGACCGCTTCGAACACGGCGCGTGTGCGTGTGCGGTACGCGTCGAGTCCCGCCTCGTGCCGGTGCGCGGCGGCGATCAACTGCCGGCCGCCTTCGTACGCATCGAAGCCCGGGTAGTAGTAGCCCGCGCCAAAGCCGGCGAGCCACGGCGAGTTGTGCACGAGCGGATAGTCGCCGTACAGCACGTCGAGATAGCTATAGTTCTGGTCGTTGTCCCACTGGTGTGCGAGCACCGCGTCCGCGTGCTGCCCCATGAAGCCGACAATGTCGTGCCGCCCGTGAAACGTCGCGCGATGCTCGCGCACGAGATCGAGCGAGTTGGCGAGATGCAGCATCGTCAGATGGTCTTTCATGTGCAGCGTGTTGAGCGCATGCATTTTGGCTACGCTCGTACGGTCGGCGCGATAGGCCTCGTCGCAGGCGAGCATCGGAATGCTCGAGCACTTCACCACCGAGATATTGGGCTCGAAGATCGCCACGCGCAGCGCGCCGCCGGCGGCTTCCCGCGCGTTGCGGCTCGGCACGGTTTCGTAGCCGTACTGCACGCCATGCCGCGCGACCTCGTCGATGCGCGCCTGCAGGAAGCCCGGGTGCCAGATGTACGGCACTTCGTGCGCGGGACAGCGGTGCAGCGTGCGCATCATCGGCATGTGCCGGCGGTCCTTGGCGACGACCCAGATCTCGTCGCAGCGGTCGGGGCGCGAGGTATGCACGGGCTTGTTGAATACGGCAGGCTCCACGAGCCCCACATAGGGTTGCCCGCAGCAGTAATAAACCACCTTGCGGCCACGCGCGCGCATCAAATCGAGCCACGCGTTGTCGAGCGCGCCGGCCATCTCGATGACCACGTCGACGGCGTCCGTGGCTTCGCGCTGCGTGAGGAGCGCAAGACCCGGCGCGATGTCGTCGACCTGTTGCGGCAACTGCCGTTCACTGCCGACGTCGATGAGCACGACGGACTCGACGAACGGGAGCCGCTGGAAAGCCTGGGCGACGAAGATGACGTTCTGGCCGAGACCGTTCTGCCAGATGTTCTGGCCTGCGTGGCTGAGCACTGAAATGCCGATTCTCATGATGGGTTTTCCGTGTAGGGGCGCGGGTGTTGGCTGGGACCTGCGATGTGAGGCAGTGTGCGCCCGCGGTGGAAACGGAGATATCGGATTAATTCGAATATCTCGAATTTAGTCTCAGGGGAGTGGCGCCCGATTTTCTCGCCGGCACGGATGAAGTAGAAATTCGAAATGCGGGGCAATCGTTTGTCGGCGTCAATAATCGGTGTGGCCATTTATACGAATTTAAAGGTATGGTGTTCCACGCCTTGGAAATACGTGTCTCTCCGCGCTGTAGCGGGCTGCGGAGGTAAGACAATTCTGAATACGGGGCGACGCCCAGGGGGAATAGAAGGATTTCTATAGAGCGGGTTGGTGCCGGATGGAATGCTTTGCATATCGATTTCCGAACACAAAAACGGAAACGTCTGGCCGGTTAAAAACCGAATTCAAAGAGCCGGTTGTGGCTCACGAGTCCAACCCGAGGGTAGTATGAACAAGGCATATCGTTGTGTATGGAATGAGGCGCTGGGCGCCTGGGTTGCTGTATCCGAACTAGACAAGGCTCGTGGCAAACGCACCAGGTCGAAATGCGTGCTTGCCGCGGTCGCTGCGAGTGTTTCTCTGGTAGCGGCGCTTGCGCCGGCTTCCGCATTCGCCTCGTTTGTCATTACCGATACCGGCATGACGAGCAACGCTTCCGGACCCAGCACGCGGGCTGCCAGCTCGGGCGGCCTGGGCGGCACCGCGTCCGCGAACTCGATGGCGATGATGGGCGACGGCGACTGTAACCGCCTGACGAACATCAGCTACGGCGGCGTCTACGGCAATGGCGACTCCAAGTACACCGGCGGCATCTACGGCTTTGGCGTACAAACCTCGGCCACGAGCTACGACGGTCCCTACAACGTGGGTCCGGGTCAAACCAGCGGCTACACGGGTTATACGAGCACCAACCGCGGTAACGTCACGCAGTCCAAGAACGGCGTGGCCGTTACCCAGTCGTGGGGCTTGAACTCGATTGCGTTGGGCTGCGACACCCAGGCAAACGGCTTCGGTGCCTTCTCGAGTGGCTGGGGCGCCCAGGCGAACGGCGCGGGCGCCGTGGCATTCGGCATCTATTCGGTGGCGAGCGGGCAGGGCTCGTTTGCATCGGGTATCGGCGCGACCGCATCGAACACCGACACGATCGCCATTGGCTCGCTGGCCAACGCGACCGGCACGAGCGCGATCGCGCTCGGCGCCCAGGCGACGGCGGCCGGCGCCTCGGGCGTGGCGCTCGGCTATCTTGCCGTTGCGCAAGGCGACTATGGCATCGCGCAGGGCGACAGCTCGGTGGCGGGCGCCACGGGCCAGAACGTGGCGATCGGCTCGGCCGCCACGACGGCGAACAGCTCGACCGCCGCGGGCGGCGCCGTGGCCATTGGCCGTGCGCAGAGCGCAACCGGCGACGGCGCTGTCGCGCTCGGCAGCGCCAACCAGGCGACGGGCAACGGCGCGATCGCGCTCGGTCTCACCACGACTGCCACGGCCAATGGTGCAATCGCCCTTGGCAGCACGACGGTCGCCGGCGCAGCGAATGCCGTGGCGATCGGCCCCAACGCGAACGCCGCCTACGCGAACAGCGTGGCGATCGGCGCCAACAGCAAGACCGGCGCCGCTGCCCCGACGGGCACCGGCTATGCTACCGGCACGGCCGCACCGGCAGCCGAAGTCTCGGTCGGCAACGCTAGCGCGCAACGTCGCCTCACCAACGTCGCGGATGGCTCGGCGCCGCAGGACGCCGTCACGGTCGCCCAGTTGAGCACGAGCGACACGAGCCTTTCGACGAGCATCAGCTCGCTTTCGAGCTCGGCGTCCACGGGCATCGCCTCGCTCTCTACCGGCCTAGATACGACCAACAGCAACCTGAATTCGCTGTCTACGTCCACTTCGACGGGCATTGCCTCGCTGTCGACGGGCGTGGACTCGCTGTCTTCGTCGACTTCGTCGAGCGTGGCATCGCTTTCGACCGGCATCGACACGACCAACAGCAACCTGAATTCGCTGTCGACGTCCGCCTCGACGGGCATCGCCTCGGTTTCGACGGGCGTGGACTCGCTGTCTTCGTCGACCTCGTCGAGCGTGGCATCGCTGTCGACTGGCATCGATACGACCAATAGCAATCTGAACTCGCTGTCGACGTCGACCTCGTCGAGCGTTGCATCGCTCTCGACCGGCATCGACACGACCAACAGCAATCTGAATTCGCTGTCCTCGTCGACTTCGTCGAGCGTGGCATCGCTGTCGACCGGTATCGACACGACCAACAGCAACTTGAATTCGCTGTCCTCATCGACTTCGTCGAGCGTGGCATCGCTCTCGACCGGCATCGACACCACGAATAGCAGCCTGAACTCGCTGTCTTCGTCCACCGCGGCCGGCTTCAATTCGCTGTCCACGAGCATCGATACGACCAACAGCAGCCTGCAGAGCCTTTCGACGGCGAGCGCGAACAGCTCCGGCAACCTCGATTCGCTGTCGACGGCACTGGACGATCTGGCCGCGTCGTCTTCGACCAGCATCAGCTCGCTGTCCACTTCGACCGAGACAGGCCTGAGCTCGCTCTCGACCTCGACTTCGACGAGCGCCAGCTCGCTGTCGACGAGCATCGACACGCTGTCGACATCGGCTTCGACGGGTGTCAGCTCGCTCTCCACGGGCCTGTCGACCACCGATAGCAACCTCGCGAGCCTCTCGACCGGCGTCGATTCACTGTCGACCTCGACTTCGACGAGCGCCAGCTCGCTCTCGACGAGCGTCGACACGCTGTCGACCTCGGCCTCGACTGGCGTCAGCTCGCTCTCGACCGCCATCGACAATCTGTCGACCTCGGCTTCGACGGGGCTGAGCTCGCTCTCGACGGTCACGTCCACGGGGCTGTCTTCGCTCTCGACCGGTGTCGATTCGTTGTCGACCTCGGCATCGACGAGCGCCAGCTCGCTCTCGACGAGCGTCGACACGCTCTCGACTTCCGCTTCGACTGGCCTGAGCTCGCTCTCGACCGTGACGTCGACGGGCCTCTCGTCGCTGTCTACTGGCGTCGATTCGCTGTCCACTTCTGCATCGACCGGCATCAGCTCGCTCTCGACGAGCGTCGACACGCTCTCGACTTCCGCTTCGACGGGCCTGAGCTCGCTCTCGACGGTCACGTCCACGGGTCTTTCGTCGCTCTCGACCGGTGTCGATTCGCTTTCCACCTCGACTTCGACGAGCGCCAGCTCGCTCTCGACGAGCATCGACAATCTTTCGACGTCCGCTTCGACGGGCCTCAGCTCACTGTCGACCGTGACCTCCACGGGTCTCTCGTCGCTCTCGACCGGCGTCGATTCGCTGTCCACCTCGGCCTCGACGAGCGCCAGCTCGCTCTCGACGAGCATCGACAATCTTTCGACGTCCGCTTCGACGGGCCTCAGCTCGCTGTCGACGGTCACGTCCACCGGTCTCTCGTCGCTGTCTACTGGCGTCGATTCGCTGTCCACTTCTGCATCGACGGGCATCAGCTCGCTCTCGACGAGCGTCGATACGCTCTCGACCTCGACCTCCACGGGCCTGAGCTCGCTCTCGACGGTCACGTCCACGGGTCTCTCGTCGCTGTCGACTGGCATCGATTCGCTGTCCACCTCGGCTTCCACGAGCGCCAGCTCGCTCTCGACGGGCATCGACACGCTGTCGACCTCGACCTCCACGGGTCTGAGCTCGCTCTCGACGGTCACGTCCACGGGTCTTTCGTCGCTCTCGACCGGCGTCGATTCGCTGTCGACCTCGGCGTCCACGAGCGCCAGCTCGCTTTCGACGAGCATCGACACGCTCTCGACCTCCGCTTCGACTGGCCTGAGCTCGCTCTCGACGGTCACGTCCACGGGTCTCTCGTCGCTGTCGACTGGCATCGATTCGCTGTCCGCCTCGGCTTCCACGAGCGTCAGCTCGCTCTCGACGGGCATCGATACGCTGTCGACCTCGACCTCCACGGGTCTGAGCTCGCTCTCGACCGTGACGTCCACCGGATTGTCGTCGCTGTCGACCGGCATCGACTCGCTGTCCACCTCGACCTCGACGAGCATCGACACGCTCTCGACCTCCGCCTCGACGGGCCTGAGCTCGCTCTCGACGGTCACGTCCACGGGTCTCTCGTCGCTGTCGACCGGCATCGATTCGCTGTCGACCTCGGCTTCGACGAGCGTCAGCTCGCTCTCGACGGGCATCGACACGCTGTCGACCTCGACCTCGACGGGCCTGAGCTCGCTGTCGACCGTTACGTCCACGGGCCTGTCCTCGCTCTCGACGGGCATCGACACACTGTCGACCTCGACTTCGACGGGCCTGAGCTCGCTCTCGACAGTCACCTCCACGGGTCTCTCGTCGCTCTCGACGGGCCTGTCGACCACCGATAGCAACCTCGCGAGCCTCTCGACCGGTGTCGATTCGCTGTCCACCTCGGCATCGACGAGCGCCAGCTCGCTTTCGACGAGCATCGACACGCTCTCGACCTCCGCTTCGACGGGTCTGAGCTCGCTCTCGACGGTCACGTCCACGGGTCTCTCGTCGCTTTCGACCGGTCTCTCGACCACCGATAGCAACCTGGCCAGCCTCTCGACCGGCGTCGATTCGCTGTCCACCTCGGCATCGACGAGCGCCAGCTCGCTCTCGACGGGCCTCGACTCGCTGTCGACCTCCGCATCGACGGGCCTGAGCTCGCTCTCGACCGTGACCTCCACGGGTCTCTCGTCGCTCTCGACCGGTCTCTCGACCACCGACAGCAACCTCGACTCGCTCTCGGCTTCGACCTCCACGGGCTACCTGGATCTGTCGACGGGTCTCTCGTCGCTGTCCACGCTGACTTCGAGCAGCGTGAGCTCGCTGTCGACGGGCATCATCTCGCTGTCGACCGGCGTGGTTTCGCTCTCGACCGTTGTGATCTCGCTGTCGACGTCGACTTCGTCGAGCGTGGCTTCGCTCTCGACCGGCATCGACACGACCAACAACAATCTGAACTCGCTGTCGACGGCCACCTCGTCGAGCGTGGCCTCGCTCTCGACCGGCATCGACACGACCAACAACAACCTGAACTCGCTGTCGACCTCGACTTCGTCTAGCGTGGCGTCGCTCTCGACCGGCGTGGAGTCGCTGTCGTCGTCGACCTCGTCGAGCGTGGCTTCGCTCTCGACCGGCATCGACACGACCAACAGCAACCTGAACTCGCTGTCGACGTCGACTTCGTCTAGCGTGGCATCGCTCTCGACCGGTGTGGAGTCGCTGTCGTCGTCGACCTCGTCGAGCGTCGCTTCGCTCTCGACCGGCGTGGACTCGCTGTCGACCGGCCTGGATACGACCAACAGCAACCTGAATTCGCTGTCGACCTCGACCTCGTCGAGCGTGGCCTCGCTCTCGACCGGCATCGACACGACCAACAGCAATCTGAATTCGCTGTCGACGTCCACCGTGGCCGGGTTCAATTCGCTGTCCACGAGCATCGACACGACCAATAGCAGCCTGCAGAGCCTCTCGACTGCGGCGGCGACCAGTTCCGGCGGCGTCGACTCGTTGTCGACGACGATGAGCGATCTGTCGACGTCGACCTCGACGGGCATGTCCTCGCTGTCGACCGGTCTCTCGACGGTCACCTCGGCGGTCAGCTCGCTGTCGACCACGCTCGCGCCGGTGGTGCAGATGATCGACTCCGCGAATGCCTCGGGCAATGCCTTCATGGGGACGCTGGCCGGCGGCATGAACAACGACGGTACCGTGCAGACGCGCGGCGCGACGGGCGGTGCGATCCAGAACGCGGCGGTGCAGGGCTGCTCCACGGTGAACGGCGTGGACGCAACGGGCTCGGGCCTGTGCGTGAATGCCAACGGCGAAGGCGCAACGGCTTACGGCTCGAACGCGAACGCCACCGGCGACAACACGACGGCCGTGGGCTACCGTGCCACGACGACCAACGCGAACTCGGTGGCGATTGGCACCAACGCGGTCGCCTCGGGCGCGCCGGCGGTGGCGATCGGCGTGAACTCGCGGGCTTCCGGTGCGGGCTCGGTCGCCATCGGCAACGGTGCGGCTGCGTCGGGCGCGAACTCGGTGGCGATCGGCCAGAACTCGGTCGCGACGGAAGACAACACCGTTTCGTTCGGCACGGCCGGCGGCGAGCGCCGCTTGACCAACGTTGCGCCGGGCGTGGCCCCGACCGACGCGGCCACCGTCTCGCAGCTCGGCGGCGTGCAGTCCAACGTCAACAACGTGGCGCGCACGGCCTACGCCGGCACGGCGCTCGCGATGGCCATGAGCGGCACGTATCTGCCGTCGCTCAATGCCGGCGAGAAGACGATCGGTGTCGGCGTCGGCTCGTACCAGGGCTACAGCGCGGTCGCGGTGAACTTCAAGGGCTTGTCGGGCAACGGACGCTGGGGCTACGGCGCCGGTGTCTCGACCACGGGCCATGAGGTTGGCGTGAACGCCGGGGTGGGCTGGAAGTGGTAAGTCAGCAGTAAGTCAGTAGAGCAGGGAACGACGGGCGGCCGGCAACGGCCGCCCGTCGTCATTCGTCCCGTCTTTTTTGTTCGCGCTAGACCGCCGGTCCACGGCGAGCGAAGAAGCGCTGCATCTCGCGCTCAGACGGCGGCGCGCCGGTAAATACTTCGGCATACGTAGCAATTCGCATCATGCGCTCGTCCATCGGCTCGGTCGTCTTCATCGACACGTAGCCGAGCTGTGTCAGATACATCGTGCGGGCGCGCACCTGTGCGGCGAGCAGCGCATAGCCGAAGCGCTCGAACATCGCCGTCAACGCGGCAATCCGCTTCGCGTCCGCGTCGGCCAGCTCGGCGGCGATCTCGGGCGCCTGCTGCCCCCAACTGCGGATGGCCGCCTCGTAGCGGTTGTCGAAAATCGCGTCGTCGAACCAGCAGTCGAACACGTTCAGCACGGCTTCCGAAATCGTGTCCGCATAGGCCTGCGTGCGCGCGATCCAGTTGACGGTGTTCTTCGCCTTCCAGCGTTCGAGCAGCGTGGCGAGCAATTCTTCCCGGTCCTTGAAGAACCAGTAGAAGCTCGTCCGCGACGTGTTCAGCTTCTTCGCGAGCGGCAAGATCCGCACGGATTCGATGCCGCTCTCGAGCAGGCTTTCCGTCGCGGCATCCAGCCATGTGTCCGCGGATCCGCGGATGTTCTCGGCTGCAATCGGTTCTTCCATCTGGCAAACGTCCTCCCGGTCAAAATCGTCGATCGGCTGCGCACTGCGCAACCTGCATTGTGCCGCACCGCGCAACGGCAGCGGCCGCAAGGGCTGAACCAGGCCGATAAAGCCGGCCCAGGCCGGAAAGGCTGGCCCAGCCCTTGATACGGGGTTTCCCGAGCTTACTGTACACATCTGTTTTGATATCTTGACACATATGTACAGTGATTCTAACCTGACTTGCGACAGGCATCCACGTCAGGCAGTCACGAATCACGCTTCCGTTCCCATCCAGAGGAATCCCATGTCGACCGACCCGCTGCTGCAGCCTTACACCCTCAAACATCTGACGTTTCGCAATCGCATCATGACAACGTCGCACGAGCCGGCGTATGCCGAAGACGGGATGCCGAAGGCGCGCTACCGCGCGTACCACGTCGAGCGCGCGAAGGCGGGCATCGCGCTGACGATGACGGCCGGCTCCGCGGCGATCTCCAAGGACAGCCCGCCGGTCTTCAACAACATCCTCGCGTACCGCGACGAGGTCGTGCCCTGGATGAAGGATCTCGTCGACGAGTGCCACGAGCACGGCGCGAAGGTGATGATCCAGCTGACGCATCTGGGCCGCCGCACGCGCTGGGACAAAGGCGACTGGCTGCCGGCCGTGTCGCCCTCGCATGCGCGCGAGCCCGCGCACCGCGCGTTTCCGAAGAAGCTCGAGGAGTGGGACCGGGAGCGCATCGTGCGCGACTACGCGGACGCGGCGGAACGGATGAAGGCCGCCGGCCTCGACGGGATCGAACTGGAAGCGTACGGACACCTGATGGATCAGTTCTGGTCGCCGCTCACGAACACGCTCGACGCACCGTACGGCGGCTCGCTCGAAAACCGCATGCGCTTCACGTTCGACGTGCTGCGCGCGATTCGCGAGCGGGTCGGCGAGGCGTTCGTCGTAGGGGTCCGCTATACGGCCGATGAAATGATGGCCGGCGGGATGACGAGGGAAGAGGGGCTCCAGTTGTCGATGGCGATGAAGTCGAGCGGCCTGATCGACTTCCTGAACGTGATCCGCGGTCACCTCGAAACGGATGCGGGCCTGACCGACATCATCCCGATCATGGGCATGCAGAGCGCGCCGCACCTCGATTTTGCGGGCGAGATTCGCAGCGCCACCGACTTTCCGACCTTCCACGCGGCGCGCATCCAGGACGTGCCTACCGCGCGCTACGCGATCGCGTCGGGCAAGGTCGACATGATCGGCATGACGCGCGCGCACATGACCGACCCGCATATCGTGCGCAAGATCATCGAGCGCCGCGAGGACGAGATTCGTCCCTGCGTGGGCGCGAACTATTGTCTGGACCGGATCTACCAGGGGGGCGCCGCGTTCTGCATCCATAACGCGGCCACCGGGCGCGAGACAACGATGCCGCATACGATCGCGCCGGCAACGGCGAAGCGCAAGGTCGTGATCGTCGGCGCCGGTCCGGCCGGTCTCGAGGCGGCGCGCGTCGCCGGGGAGCGCGGGCACGACGTGGTCGTGTTCGAAGCGACCAGTCATCCGGGCGGGCAGGTCCGGCTGACGGCCCAGACGCCGCGCCGCAAGGAGATGCTCGGCATCGTCGACTGGCGCATGGCGCAGTGCGAGCGGCTCGGCGTGCGCTTCGCGTTCAACACGTGGGCCGATGCGTCCATCGTGCTCGACGAGCGTCCCGATGTCGTGATCGTCGCGACGGGCGGCATGCCGGACGTCAACGTGCTGAGCGAGGGCGTCGAGCATGTGGTGTCCGCGTGGGACATCCTCTCCGGCGACGTGAAGCCGGGCCGCAACGTGCTGATCTACGACGACGCGGGCGACCACCCGGCGCTCCAGGCCGCGGAGGCGATCGCGCAGGCGGGTGGCCTGGTCGAGATCATGACGCCCGACCGTTCGTTCGCTCCTGAAGTGATGAGCATGAATCTCGTGCCGTACATGCGCTCGCTGCAGAAGCTCGATGCGAAGTTCACGGTCACCTACCGGCTCGAAGCCGTGCGCCGCGAAGGCGGCGACCTCGTCGCGATCGTCGGCAGCGACTACGGCGGCATCCGCAATGAGCGCCGCTACGACCAGATCGTCGTCAATCACGGCACGATCCCGATGGACGAGCTGTATTTCGCGCTCAAGCCGCAGTCGAGCAACCTCGGCGCCGTCAATTACGACGATCTGATCGACGGCAAGCCGCAGGTCGAGAGCCGCAATCCGGCAGGCCGCTTCCAGCTGTTCCGGATCGGCGACGCAGTGTCCGCGCGCAACACGCACGCTGCGATCTACGACGCGCTGCGGCTCGTCAAGGACCTGTAATGCGCACGCTTGCCGGGGCGTTTGCGGTCCCGGCAAGTCGCGTCGCCATGCAAGGGTAAACATCATTTTTGGCGCATTGACAGTTGGTTCCATACGGGACTAATCTGCATTGCAACAGGCAATGCGGTGCCATGTGTCGCAATGCGTCGAGTCCGCGCTCCACTGCGAGCGCTCACACTCCAGCCTGAAGGAAGCCGCCGTGATCGTTGACACTGCACTCCAAGCCTCCACCATTGCTTCCTCGCCGTCGGGCGAGCCCGCGAACGGCCGTGCTTATCGGCGCGACGCACTGGTGCAGGGCCAGCGCGTCGCGCCCGTCGATCGCGCGCTGCTCGACGCGTACGACGCCATCGATCGCCGCGCGCTGCGTGCGTATCGTGTCGAGAGACTGCGCGAGCAACTGCGCAAGCACGACTACGCCGGCATGCTGCTCGCCGATCCGCTGAACATCCGCTATGCGACCGATACGAACAATCTCGGCCTGTGGGTCATGCATTCGCCGAGCCGTTACGTGTTCATCGCCACCGACGGCCCGCTCGTGCTGTTCGATTTCACGAGCAGCAAGCACAACAGCGAGGGCATCGAGTCGATCGACGAGATCCGTCCGGCGACGCCGTGGATCTACTTTCTCGCCGGTCCGCGTGTGGAAGAGAAAGCCGATGCGTGGGCGCACGAAATCACCGATCTCCTGCGCACGCACGGCGGCGGCAACCTGCGGCTCGCCGTGGACCGCTGCGACCCGTGGGGCGCCGAACGCCTGACGCGGCTCGGCATCTCGTTGTTCGACGCGCAACCGCTGACCGAGCAGGCCCGCCTCATCAAGGGGCCCGAGGAGATCGCGCAGCATCGTGTCTCGATGGGCGTGTGCGACCTCGGCGTCGCGCGCATGCGCGAGGCGCTGCGCCCGGGCATCACCGAGAACCAGCTGTGGAGCGTCTTTCACGAGACCAACATCGCGCACGGCGGCGAGTGGGCGGAGAGCCGGCTGCTCTCGTCGGGGCCGCGCACGAACCCGTGGTTCCAGGACGCGACGAACCGCGTGATCGAAGCAGGGGACATGGTCTGCTTCGACACCGACATGGTGGGGCCGGGCGGCTACCTCTCGGATATTTCGCGCAGCTTCGTCTGCCCGGGGCACGGCGTGTCCGCGAACCAGCGCAACCTGCTCGGCTACGCGGAAGACCAGATTCAGCATAACTTAGGACTGCTGCGCGCAGGCGTCACGTTCAGGGAGTTCGCCGAGCGCTGCTGGCCGGTTCCCGATCGCTATGTGCACAACCGCTACATGATGATGCTGCACGGCGTGGGGCTCGTCGACGAATACCCGAGCGTGGCGTACGCGGTCGATTTCGACGCGTGGGGGTACGACGGCACGTTCGAGGAGAACATGGTCGTGTCGGTCGAGAGCTATATCGGCGAGGAGGGCGGCGCCGAAGGCGTCAAGCTCGAGGAGCAGGTGCTGATCACGCCGACCGGTGCGATTGCGCTTTCGTCCACGCCGTTGATCGCGGACCGGAACGCATAAGCCGGGCGCGCCCCCTTTCTGCCCGCCCCAGTTCGTTACATGACAAGCCGATTGCCCATGATGATGTCGAGCCCCTTGCCTCAGTTGCCTCAGTTGCCCCGGTTGATCGACGCCGATGCGGTGCTGAGCCGCGTGCCGCCCACGCAGATGATCGACGCGCTGGAAGCGGCTCACCGGCGCGCGTGGTCGCCACTCGCGAGATTGCACGCGACGGTGCCGCGCGTGGCGCGCGATGATGCCGAGATGCTGATCTGGCTCGGTGGGGCAAGCGACGGCACGACGGGCACGAAAGTCGTGTCGATCTCGCCGGATAACGGCCGACGTGCGGATGGTTCGGCCGACACCGTGCATTCCGCGGTCCTGCTCAGCGATGCCGAAACTGGCCGGTTCCGCGCGATCATCGTCGGCAATGCCTTCACCCGCTTCAAGACGGCGGCCGATTCCGCGCTTGGTGCGCGCCTGCTCGCGCGACGCGACCCGCGGACGCTGACGATAGTCGGCGCGGGCGCGCAGGCGCAGACGCATCTGCGCGTGATGGCGGCCGAGTTTCCGACGCTGCGGCGCATCGACATCTGGAACCGCAACCCGGAGCGTGCGGCACGGCTCGCCGACGAAGCGGCGGGCGACGCCCCCGGTGCCGACGTGCGCGCGGTCAAGGATCTCGAGCGCAGCGTTCGCGAAGCCGATCTCGTCGTCTGCGTGACGCCTTCGATGTCGCCCGTGATCGATGGCGCGTGGCTGCGCGCCGGCTGCCACGTCGATCTGGTGGGCGGCTACACGCCGGCGATGCGCGAAGCGAACGACGCGGCGCTGCTGCGCTCGCGCATCTACGTCGATCACCGCGCGCTCGTGACCGAGCACTGCGGCGACATTCGCCAGCCGCTCGAAGCGGGCGTGATCGCGGCTACCGACATCGTGGGCGATCTGTTCGACCTTTGCAGCGGCCGCGTCGCGGGCCGGCAGCACGATGCCGACATCACGCTGTTCAAGAACGGCGGTGGCGGGCATCTGGACCTGATGTTCGCCGACTGGCTGAGCCGCCTGGGCGAAGCGCCCGAAGATTGCCGCACGCGGTCCGACCATTGACCCGATGGAGCTGTTCCCGATGAAAGAACCCGGCATCGAGCCCGAAGACAACGACACCGAAGATCGCGACGAGGCAACGGCTGGCGACGCCGTGTTCGACGCGATCGTCACGAACGGCCCGCTGAACGACGCATGGCGGATGACGCTGTGGTCGAACTACTACACGGAGCCGATTTTCGCGGAGATGTTGGAGACGTTCGACGTCAGCCGCGACGAATTCAACGTACTCGCCTGTCTCGCGACCGTGGGTGCGATGACGGCGAAGAAGATCTGCGAGGTGACGGGGCGGCCGAAGAACAGTATCAGCCGCGCCGTGAACCGGCTCGCGGAACGGCGCATGATCCGCCGCAAGACGAACGCGGACGACCGGCGCGAGATCCGGCTCGCGCTGAACGAAAGCGGCAAACGGCTTTACGAGCAGGTGCTGCCCGTCTCGCTCGACCGGCAGACGCTGATGCTGCGCGCGCTCGACGAGGACGAGCGTGCCGCGCTCGATCGCATCCTCAACAAGCTGATGAGCACGCGTCATACGTGGTGAGCGCTCTTGAGCGGCACGCACCCGAGTTGATGCGTGCCGCTCAAGACATGATGAAAAACGATCGCTTGAGCTCAAAATATTGGATGCGTTAAATAGCATCCATAAATTCATATCGTTGTACTTATCAACTGAATTGCGGATCGCCAGGCGTGCATCGACCTGGAGACAAGCCTTGAAAGCCGTCGACGGAGAAGCTCCCATGAACAGCATTGTCCCCCCTCCCTTGCAACCCGAAGCCGGCATGCTGCATACGAGCCGGCCCGGCATGCAACCGATCCTGTGCGTCGAGGGCGTCGGCAAGACGTTCGGCCCGCACCGCGTGCTGCAGGACGTCAGCTTCTCGATGCATGCGGGCGAAGTGATCGCGATCATCGGCCCGAGCGGGTCGGGCAAGAGCACGCTGCTACGCTGCATCAACCAGCTCGAGCCGCCGACCGAAGGCCGCGTCACGATCGGCGACGTGACGATCGAAGCGCACCAGGCGCCCGCGCGCCGCGAGCTCGTGACGTTGCGCCGCCGCATCGGCATGGTGTTCCAGTCGTTCAACCTGTTCCCGCACCTGAGCGTGCTGCGCAACGTCAGCCTCGCGCAGGAGCGCACGATGGGCCGCAGCCGCGCTGAAGCGGACAAGCGTTCGATGGAGTTGCTCGAGCGCGTGGGTCTCGCGAGCAAGGCCGCGCAGTATCCGGTGCGCTGCTCGGGCGGCCAGCAGCAGCGCATTGCGATCGCCCGTGCGCTTGCGCTCGATCCCGAGATCATGCTGTTCGACGAGCCGACCTCGGCGCTCGATCCGGAACTCGGCCTCGAAGTGCTCGCGGTGATGAACGAGCTCGCCGCGTCCGGCATGACGATGATCGTCGTCACGCACGAGATGCATTTCGCGGAGAAAGTGTCCGACCGCGTGATCATCATGGCCGACGGCAGGATCCTCGAATCCGGGCCGAGCGAGGTCGTGATGGGCCGCCCGCGGACCGAGCGCGCCGCGAAATTCCTGAATGCCGTGAGGGACCGCTAAATGATCGACCATCTTTGGGCCATTCTCGCCGGCGTGCCGTGGACGATCGCGCTGACGCTCACGGTCTTCGCCATCGGCGCGGTGCTGGGGTTGCCGCTGTGCGCGATGCGCCGGGCCGCGAATCCGCTTGCGCGCACGATCGCGACGGCCATCGTCGTCGGTTGCCGGTCGGTGCCGCCCATCGTCTGGCTGTTCTTCGTGTTCTTCGGGATCGGCAACGACTTGCTGCCGCTCAGCCCGTTCGCGGCGGCCGCGCTCGGCCTCGGCCTCGTGACCGCGGCCAATCTCTCCGAAGTCTACCGCGGCGCGCTGACCGCGATTCATCCGGGGCAGTACGAGGCGGCGAAGGTGCTGAACCTCACGCGTATCCAGCAGTTTCGCGACGTGATTCTCCCGCAGATGGTGCGCGTCGCGCTGCCGACCGCCGCGACCTACCTGATTGGTCTGCTCAAGGATTCGGCGGTGGCCTCGACGATCGGCGTGGGCGAGATCGCGTTCCAGGCCTATCACGTGTCGCAGGAGACGTTCAGCGGATTCGGCGTCTACGCGGCCGCCGCGCTGCTGTACATCGTTCTCAGTCTCCCGGTCGCGTGGCTGTCGCGCTGGGCCGATCTTCATCTTCGTTCCGGGGTGTCGCGATGAGCGCCATGTTCGATCTCTGGCTATCCTGGCTGCCCGACCTGCTCGGCGGCTACCGTCTGTCGCTCGAAGTCACCGCGCTGAGCATCGGCATCGGCATTCCGCTCGGCCTCGTGCTCGCGCTGTGCGTGTCGATGCAGCAGAAGGCGATACGCGGCGCCGCGCTCGTGTTCGTCGAGATCGGCCGCGGCGCGCCGGCGCTGATCCTGCTGCAGTTCTTCTACTTCGGACTGCCGAATGCGGGGCTGACGCTGTCGTCGTTTCTCTCCGCCGTGGTTGCGCTGGCGTGCTGCACCGGCGCCTACACGAGCGAGATCATCCGTGCGGGCTTCGACGCGGTGCCGTATGGCCAGAAGGAGGCGGCCGCGGTGATCGGACTGAACGCCGTGGATGCGCTGCGCTTCGTGATCGTGCCGCAGGGCTTGCGTGTCGCGCTGCCGGCGCTGCTCGGTTTCTCGATCATGATGCTGCAGGCCACCTCGCTGTGCTTCACGATCGCGCTGCCCGAGCTCGTCAGCCGCGCATCGAGCATCGGTTCGTCGACGTTCGAATACATGCCCGTGCTGCTGCTCGCGGGCCTGATGTTCGCACTGATCTGCGTGCCCGCGACCTTTGCCGTATCGGCGCTCGAGCGCCGTCTGGGACGGCACGCGGTCCGCTGATCCTGTTCCGCCCATTGCGTCATTCGCACATTTCCGCACTTTCAACCTGCCACGCTTTCTTGGGGAGATTCTCATGACATCACCAATGCGCCGCCTTTCGATCGCGCTCGTCGGCCTGTGTCTCACCGGCCTCGGCGCCACCGCCCACGCCCAGGCCTGCAAGCCCGCGCACCAGTTCGAGACGATCCGGCCCGGCACCTTGTCGGTTGCCGTGTGGGATTTCCCGCCGTATTCGATCCCGGCCGGCACGCAGGACATCAAAGGTGTCGATGGCGAGATCGTCAAGCAGATTGCGGCGCGCGAGTGCCTGAAGATCGCGGTCTCGGTCGTCGATCCGGCCGCCGTCGTGCAGTCGGTCGTGTCGCGGCGCGCCGATATCGGCCTCGGCGACTGGTATCGCACGGCCGATCGCGCGAAGGTGCTCGGCCTGAGCGGCCCGATGTATCTCGACCAGATGGCGGTGATCTCGAAGCAGGGCGTCGACACCGTAGGGAGCATCGTCGGCAAGCGGGTCGGGACCGTGCAAGGCTATCTATGGACCGGCGATCTGCAGAAGCTGCTCGGCAGCTCGCTCGTGGTTTATCCGAATCCGGTCGCGATGGCGCAGGACCTGGCCGCCGGCCGCATCGACGCCGGCACCGACAGCTACGCGGTCTCGCAGTACAACCAGACGAAGGGCGGCTATCCGTCGATGAAGATCATGCTCGTGAAGCCGGACCCGCGCGTGCCCGCCACGCTGGAGCCGGGACAGACCGCGCTGCTCTACACGAAAGCGAATGCCGCGCTCGGCACCGCGCTCAGCGCCAATATCGAAGCGCTGCGCCAGTCCGGGGAGATTGGGCGGATCCTCAAGACTTACGGCCTCTCGACGTCGGCCGCGGACGTTGGCGCGCCGCGGATCATTCAGTAACCGGAAGGGATGTGCCTGCGGCCGCCGCGATCCGAGATTCGCGGCGAGGTCGCGCCATCGTCCTTAATCCCGTATTGAACCGACACACGTTACCGAAGCACGTCTCACAGCATTCAAATCAATTAGGATAACAAATGAACAGAAGAATATGGCGATTGTCCCGCTCGATGGCCATCGCGTCGACCTTCGCCGCCTGCTCGGCCGCGGCGCAGGCGCAGTCGAGCGTCACGCTCTATGGTGCGATCGACGAAGGCATCGACTATACGAACAACAGCGGGGGCAAATCGCTGTGGCACATGCAGGACGGCTCTTATGACGGCGTCTATGGAAGCCGGTGGGGGTTGAGGGGGAGCGAGGATCTCGGCGGCGGCCTTGCGGCGGTCTTCAAGCTCGAATCCGGCTTCAGCGCCGTGAACGGGCAGATGCTCCAGGGCAGCCGCCTGTTCGGCCGGCAGGCTTACGTCGGCTTGTCGGACACGCGGCTCGGCACGCTGACGTTCGGCCGCCAGTACGATTCGGTCGTCGACTACCTGCAGCCGTTGACGGCGCCTGGCCAGTTCGGTGGCCCGTTCGTGCATGCGGGCGACATCGACAACACCGACAACTCGTTCCGTGTCGACAACGCGATCAAGTACGCGAGCCCGAACATCGGCGGCCTGACGTTTGGCGGCATGTATTCGTTCACGAACTCGACCGCGCCGGGCCGCGGCACGACCGGCATGTGGAGCATCGGCGCGAGCTACTCGAACGCGTCGGTCAATGTGGCGGCGGCGTATCTGTACGCGAAAAACCCGGCGCTGCTGTTCACGGACGGCGACTTTGTGCCCAACACAACAGGTTCGGCGATCGGCGCGGCCGGCCCGTTCAGCTATGTCGGCAATCCGGAGAACGAACAGGTAGCCGGGATTGGAGCGAGCTATGCATTCGGCCAGGCGACGGTGGGAGCCGACTTCACCGACACGCGCTTCGATCAGGCGAACGGTACGACTTCGACGGTCCGCTTCGACAACTACGAAATCTGGGCCCGCTACGCGCTGACCACCGCCTGGTCGGTGGGCGGCGCGTACACCTACACGCACGGGCATATCGGCTACTCGGACGCCGTGCCGATCTACCATCAGGCCGGCCTCACGACGTCGTACGCGCTCTCGAAGCGCACGTCGATCTATGCGATGGGGGTCTATCAGCGCGCCGGCGGGGCGGCGTCGCAGGCCGCCATTTTCGATGGCGTGGTTGGCGACGCGTCGAGCAACAACCATCAGATCGCGTTGCGGATTGGGATGTATCACCTGTTCTAAACCTTGCGGGGCCCGTGGCAAGCCTGCTGCGTTGCATGGCGACTGCGCGCCCCTGCATTCATATGGGAATGACGATGAGGATTCTGGTTCCAGTCAAGAGAGTGGTCGACTACAACGTGAAGGTCCGCGTGAAGTCGGACAACACGGGCGTCGACATTGCGAACGTGAAGATGTCGATGAATCCGTTCGATGAAATCGCCGTGGAAGAAGCGGTGCGCCTGAAGGAAGCGGGCGTTGCAACCGAAGTGGTCGCCGTGTCGGTCGGCGTCGCGCAGGCGCAGGAAACGCTGCGCACGGCGCTCGCGATTGGCGCGGACCGCGCGATTCTCGTCGAATCGAACGATGGCGTCGAGCCGCTGGCCGTAGCGAAGATCCTGAAGGCGCTGGTCGAGAAGGAGCAGCCGCAACTGGTGATTCTCGGCAAGCAGGCGATCGACGACGACTCGAACCAGACGGGCCAGATGCTGGCCGCGTTGGCGGGTCTGCCGCAAGCCACCTTTGCTTCCAGGGTCACGATTGCAGAAGGCAAGGCCACGGTTGCCCGTGAAATCGACGGCGGCGCGGAAACGCTTTCCTTGAAATTGCCTGCGGTGGTGACCACCGACCTGCGCCTGAACGAGCCGCGCTACGTGACGCTGCCGAACATCATGAAGGCGAAGAAGAAACCGCTGGAAACCGTGAAGCCCGAAGATCTGGGTGTCGATGTGACGCCGCGTCTGAAGACGCTGAAAGTGACGGAGCCGCCGAAGCGCGCGGCCGGCGTGAGGGTGCCGGACGTGAAGACGCTGGTGGAGAAGCTGAAGACCGAAGCCAAGGTGCTGTAAATACAGGAAGACGAACGAAATGACGAATCTGGTGATTGCCGAACACGACAACACGTCGATCAAGGCAGCGACGCTGAACACGGTGGCAGCGGCGCAGAAGATCGGCGGTGAGATTCACGTGCTGGTCGCGGGACATCACGCACAGACTGCCGCCGATGCGGCTGCGAAGATCGCCGGCGTGAGCAAGGTGTTGCTGGCCGACGCGCCGCAATTGGCGGCTGGCCTTGCGGAAAACGTCGAAGCGACTGTGCTGGGCGTTGCGAAGCACTATTCGCACATCCTCGCCCCGGCCACGGCCTATGGCAAGAACATCGCTCCGCGGATTGCGGCGAAGCTGGATGTCGCGCAGATCTCGGATATCACGGCAGTCGATTCCGCCGACACCTTCGAGCGCTCGATCTACGCAGGCAACGCCATTGCAACGGTCCAGTCGGGCGATCCGATCAAGGTGATCACGGTTCGCACGACGGGTTTCGATCCCGTTGCAGCCGTTGGCGGCAGCGCATCGGTCGAGAGCATCGACGCAGCGGCGGACGCGGGCGTGTCGCATTTCGTGAGCCGTGAAGTGACGAAGCTCGACCGCCCCGAACTGACGAGCGCAAAGATCATCGTCTCGGGTGGCCGGGGTCTGGGCAGCGGCGAGAACTATACGAAAGTGCTCGAGCCGCTGGCCGACAAGCTGCAGGCCGCGCTGGGCGCGTCGCGCGCGGCAGTGGATGCAGGCTACGTCCCGAACAACTACCAGGTGGGGCAGACCGGCAAGATCGTCGCGCCGCAACTGTACATTGCGGTGGGCATCTCGGGTGCGATCCAGCACCTGGCGGGCATGAAGGATTCGAAGGTCATCGTGGCGATCAACAAGGACGAGGAAGCGCCGATCTTCAGTGTTGCCGACTTCGGCCTTGTCGACGACCTCTTCACTGCGGTTCCGCAACTGGCCGACAGTCTGGAGTAGTCCGAACGGCAGAAGGCCACGCGCACCGTGAGCGATGACGTTGCAAGGCCATGCTCAAGCATGGCCTTGCCGCGAGATACGAAGCGTCCAGGTCGCTATCGGCGTCCGCTTACGCCACCGTCCCGCGCGCAGGCTTCAGCCATACACCGGAAACCGCTTGGTCAGCTCGGCGACCTGCGCCTTCACGCGCTCGATCGTGGCTGCGTCTTCCGGATTGTCGAGCACGTCGGCAATCAGGTTGCCCACCTGCTCGGCTTCCTTCACGCCGAAGCCACGCGTGGTCATCGCCGGCGAGCCGAGGCGGATGCCGCTCGTCACGAACGGCTTTTCCGGGTCGTTCGGGATCGCGTTCTTGTTCACCGTGATATGCGCGGCGCCCAGCACGGCTTCGGCAGCCTTGCCCGTGATCTTCTTCGCGCGCAGGTCCACCAGCATCACGTGGCTTTCCGTGCGGCCCGAGACGATGCGCAGGCCACGCTTGACCAGCGTTTCAGCCAGCACGCGTGCGTTCTCGACCACGTGCTGCTGGTATTCCTTGAATGCCGGCGAGAGCGCTTCCTTGAACGCCACCGCCTTGCCTGCGATCACGTGCATGAGCGGACCGCCCTGGATGCCCGGGAAGATCGCCGAGTTGATCGGCTTCTCGTATTCGGCCTTCATCAGGATCACGCCACCGCGCGGGCCGCGCAGGCTCTTGTGCGTGGTCGTGGTGACGAAGTCGGCGAACGGCACCGGGTTCGGGTAGACGCCCGCGGCAACGAGGCCCGCGTAGTGCGCCATGTCGACCATGAAATACGCGCCCACGCTCTTCGCGATCTTCGAAAGACGCTCGAAGTCGATGCGCAGCGCGAACGCCGAGGCACCCGCCACGATCAGCTTCGGCTTGTGCTCCTGTGCGAGCTTCTCGGCGGCTTCGTAGTCGATGTCTTCGGCTTCGTTCAGGCCGTAGCTCACGACGTTGAACCACTTGCCCGACATGTTGACGGGCGAGCCGTGCGTGAGGTGGCCGCCGTGCGCGAGGCTCATGCCCATGATGGTGTCGCCCGGCTTGAGCATGGCGAAGAACACACCCTGGTTGGCCTGCGAGCCCGAGTTCGGCTGGACGTTGGCGGCTTCCGCGCCGAACAGTTCCTTCACGCGGTCGATCGCGAGCTGCTCGACGACGTCCACATATTCGCAGCCGCCGTAGTAGCGCTTGCCGGGATAGCCTTCGGCGTACTTGTTGGTGAGCTGCGAACCCTGCGCGGCCATGACCGCCGGGGACGTGTAGTTCTCCGACGCGATGAGCTCGATATGCTCTTCCTGGCGGCGGTTCTCGAGTTCGATCGCCTTGAAGAGTTCGGGATCGACGTTTTCGACGGTCGAGGCGGTTCTATTGAACATGTCTATTCCAGTTGCGGTTTGACGAGACAACAACAGTGTCGGCTTGCGCCCGATCTTTCTCTCAGGTTCCAGCGCATTCTCTGGCGCGCCTTGCTTCGCAGCGCGATGGCCGCGTTGACGTTATTTGAAAGCACGCGACGCCGGCGGGATAGAACGTTTGCGACAAGCCCCAGGGATATGCCGCACTTGTGTCATTCGGCAACAACAGCCGCTTCGTGAGCGTGCGAGCGCGCAATGCGGTACGCGCCCGGCGAATCGTCGAATGTCTTGCGAAATTCGCGGCCGAAATGCGAGGCGTCGGAGAATCCGCAGGAGATCGCGATATCGGCGATGGTGCGGTCGGAGGCGCTCAGCATCCAGGCGGCCATGCGCAGGCGCATCTGGCGTCCGTAGACGTTAGGCGACTTGCCGGTCTCGGCAAAGAATAGTCGTTCGAGCTGCCGCACGGAGGTATCCACGCGCCGTGCGAGCTCCGGGAGCGCGAGCGGATTGCCAATGTGCTGCTCCATCACGAGTATGGCCCGGCGCACCTTGGGATGCGAAGCGGGATCGAGACCTGGCGGGTAGGGCTGCGGGGCGCTGCCGCGCTGGGCATCGTCGACGATCAGGATGCGCTGGGCTTTCTGGACGATGCTGGCGTCGAAATGCCGTAGCAGAATCGCGGCGGCGACATCGATCGATGCGCGGCCGCCTGAACAGGTGATGCGCCGGCGGTCGATCACGAAGAGCCGGTCGGCGATCAGGCTGGCTTCGGGAATGTCGGGAAAGCGTTCGACGAAGTCCCAGTAGTGAAACCAGCTCACGCAGATGCGGTAGTCCTGCATGATGCCCGCGCGTGCCAGCGCGAACGCACCCGTGCAGATGCCGACGATCGTCGCGGAGGTGGCGGCCGTCGCGCGGATGAAGCGCAGCGTCGCGTCGCTCGCCGAGGGGCCCGAATGCAGCAATCCCCCCACGACCACCAGGTAGTCGAACGCGCCGGCTTCGTCGAACGTGACCCACGGGGTCACCTGAATGCCGCAGCTCGCGCGGATCGGCACGAGCGATTCCGCGACGAGGGTCCAGGTGCAGCGCACGGGGCGGCTCATGTCTCCGTCGTCGCTTGCGAGGCGAAGGAGATCGACGAAACCCGAAAAGGCCGTCAACGTGAAATTCGGCAACAGGACGATGCCGAATCGAAGCGGCCGTACCGGTTCCGGGTGGGTGGGGGCGATCAGGTCCGGCATGGAGAACCAAAGTTGAACGACGCTGCGTGGCTCACGAAGCGGCTATGCCACGCGTTGCGCGCCGGTGATTCGGTCACAGCCGCCGCCATGAAATGGGGCTTTTTGCACCTAGGCGGCTTTGCCCAGGACTATCGCTTCATGTTCGGCGAACGCGCCTCGGACACGGTCCGCCGATGCCGCGCCGATCAGGCGAAGCTCAGCGGTACCTCAAGCCCTTCTGGAATCGCATAGTCCGTCATATGACGGCGCGAAAGCTCCCAATGCGCCTTCACGAGCTCGCCGGCCCGCTCGGCGTCGCGGCGCTCGATGGCGTCGATGATCTCGTCGTGCTGGTTCGCCGCCTGATGCATTTCATGCTGCATGCTTTCGGAGGCGGGGTAGCGGTAGAACGTCTTGCCAAGTCGCGCGTGGTCGATCAAAAGACGCCGCAGGCTGGGCATCAGATAATCGTTCTGCGCCATCCTGCCGATCTCGAGATGGAACTGGTCGTTGTAGAGCACGCGATTGTCCACGTCGTCTGCATCGATCGCCTGGCGGAACCGTTTCTGGATTTCCTTGAGCCTGGCAATGTCCGCTGCGTTCGCATTGGCCGCCGCCAGTTGCGTCGTCGCGACGTAAATGAGCGGTGCAGCCAGAAAGAAACTGCGCAGCGAGTGGTAGTTCATCGACGAGACGCGCGCCGCGCGATTGGCTTCCAGCTCGATATAGCCTTCGGCGGCCATCTGGCGCATGAGCTCGCGCACGGGCGGCCGCGACAGACCGAATTCATCGCACAGGGCCAGTTCGTCGACTACGGCGCCTGGCTGCAACTCCATGCTGACGATCCGGCGGCGCAGGGTGTCGGCCAGCACGGCCTTGCGGTCGAGAGGAACGGTCGTGTCGAGCGGGGATTCGTCGGGGCTTTGTTTCATCGAAATTCTCTGTCTACTTTCTGTGTACTATAAATCGCCGGACGAAAATTCACCATACGACGCGCACTGGCGGCGCTATGAATGCAAGTCTGCCCCCAATTCGCGCC
Source organism: Paraburkholderia pallida (assembly GCF_004524855.1). NCBI lineage: Bacteria > Pseudomonadati > Pseudomonadota > Betaproteobacteria > Burkholderiales > Burkholderiaceae > Paraburkholderia > Paraburkholderia pallida. The sequence continues at coordinate 835,509 of NZ_CP038149.1, forward strand.
GGGGGCGCGTGGCCATCCAGCAGAGCATCGATCCACCGCAGACCATCAACGCACCGTGCCAGAACGGCTCGGACAGGGGAGCGTGCAGGAGCAGCGCGGCCACGGCTGCGGAGAGCACAGGGATGAAATACGACGCGCCCACGAGTACCGTGGCGTTGCCTTGCAGAATGCCGATGTTCCATGCGGCGTAGCCGAAGCCCATCGCAGCGGCGGCGAGCAGCAGATAGACGATCGCGTGAACGTCGAACTGCATCGCGCCGCCGCCATCGATCGCATACTTGGCCCAAAGCAGCGCGGACGTCAGGATGAAGAACGGTGTCACGGCGTTCTTGCCGTTCGCCATGCGCGCCGTCACCGTGCAGTAAGCCGCCCAGATCAACGCGCCGGAAAACGCCAGGCCGTAGCTCAGAGGGTTGTCCTCGACGTTCTCCAGCATGCCCGGCAAGTCGATGCCGTGATCGCCGCCGAGCACCCAGCCGATCCCGATCATCGAAAGCACGAAGCCGGGCACGACGAGCAGGTTGGCCCTCTGCTTGTTGAACACGATGGCCGAAACCAGCGTGAAAGTGGGCCACAAATAATTGACCATGCCCACTTCGATCGCTTGCCTGCCGTTGTCGGCATAGCCGATGGACAGCGACAGGCACAGTTCGTAGGCCACGAATAGCAGGCCGCCCCAGAGCAGGTAATTGCGCGGAAATTGCCTGAGATTGGGGAGGCCCACGGTCAAGGCGAGAAAGACCGATGCCACCGTGTACAGCATGGCGGCGCCACCGGTGGCGCCAAGGCTTTCGCTGACACCCCGGATGAGAGCGACGACCGACGCCCACAACATGATTGCGACGAGGCCGATCAGCGTGGCCGTGTCCTTGTTTTTCATACTTCGAACCTGCTTGTGATGATGCCGGGCCGCCACGGCGCGCCGCGGCGGCCAACGTGGCATGGCCGGTCGCGACCATCGTGAATGGTCACAACCGGTAGCGCTTTAACTGCGTACCAACGCGCTTACGCGCTCACCGCCGGCACGTCGATCCAGATGGTCTTGATCTCGGTGTACTGGTCGTGCGCCCAGACCGACTTGTCCCGTCCGCCGAAGCCCGACTCCTTGTAGCCGCCAAACGGCGTCGTGACATCGCCTTCGCCGAAGCAGTTGACCGTCACGACCCCGGCGCGAATCTCGCGCGAGAGGCGGATCGCGTGATTCAGATTGCTGGTGTAGACCGAGGCGGCGAGTCCATAGACCGAGTCGTTGGCCAGTTCGATCGCTTCGTCGATGTCGTTGAACGTCGTCACCGAGAGCACCGGGCCGAAGATCTCTTCCTGGAACAGGCGGCTGTTCTGGCCGACGCCGTCGACCACGGTCGGCTCGACGAAAATGCCGTGCTGCGTGTCGCCGCCGAATGCGATGGGCAATTGTTCGGCCTGGGCCTGGTCGAGATACGAGCGGACCTTCTCGAAATGGGCCTTGCTGACCATCGCGCCGATGCGGTGCTCCGGATCGAGCGGGTCCCCCATCTTCCACTCGCGCATATGCACGCCGATCCGTTGCAGCAACTCGTCCTTCACGCTCGCATGCACGATGAGGCGCGACGACGCCGAGCAGTTCTCGCCCATGTTCCAGAACGCACCGTTGACGACGTGCTGCGCAACCGCGTCCAGATCGTCCGCGTCGCTGAGCACCACGGCAGGATTCTTGCCGCCGCATTCGAGCACGATGCGCTTGAGATTGGACTCGGCCGCATAGTGCAGGAAGCGGCGGCCCGTCTCGGTGGAGCCGGTGAAGCTGACCATGTCGACGTCGGGGTGCCGGCCAAGCGGCTCGCCAACGTCCTTGCCGCCGCCGGGCAGCACATTGAAGACGCCAGCCGGCACGCCCGCTTCGTGGGCGAGCGCGGCCACGCGAAGGGCCGTCAAGGTGGTTTCCTTCGCCGGCTTCACGACGATGGAGCAGCCGGCCGCGAGCGACGGCCCGATTTTCCACGCGAGCATCAGCAGCGGGAAATTCCAGGGCAGCACGAGGCCGACCACGCCGATGGGCTCGCGCACGACCAGCGAGCGCGCCCGCGCCCACCGGCGCGGTGGAGTCGTAGATCTTGTCGATCAGTTCGGCATGCCAACGAATCGTATGGATCGTCTCGGCAACGTCGGTGTTCTGGCATTCGCGGATCGGCTTGCCGCTGTCGAGACTCTCCATCGTCGCGAGCTCGTGCGCGTGTTGCTCGAGCAGATCGGCGAACTTCAGCAGGATCGCCTTTCGTCGCGACGGCGGCAGGCTGCGCCAGCGGCCGTCCTTGAACGCCGCCCTGGCCTTCGCGACCGCGAAATCGACATCGGCGGCGTTGCACGCGGCGATCTGCGCGAGCACCGCGTCGGTGGCCGGGTTGGTCGTCTGGAACGTCTCACCCGAGCTCGACGGCTGGAAAGCGCCGTCGATGAATGCCTGGGTCGGGAACGGCAGCTTCGCGGCTAGCGCCGCGTATTCCGATGCGCTGAGCAGAGAAGACATCAGGCCTCACCTCCAACGACCGAAGCGACCTCGCGCTTGAGTACCGCGACGACGGTCTGCAACTGCTGCTTTTCCTCTTCATTGAGCGCCTTGAGCGGCGCGCGCACGCCGCCGCTGCGCAGCCCCACGATTTCGCAGCCGTGCTTGATGGACTGCACGAACTTGCCGCCTTCGAGGAAGTCCATCAGCGGCAACATCGCGGACATGATGCGGCGGCCCTTGTCGAAGTCCTTTTCCACCGCGCAGGCCTGGTACAGTGCGATGTGCTCGTGCGGCAGGAAATTCGAGCCGGCGCAGACCCAGCTACGCGCGCCCCACGCGAAGAATTCGAGCGCCTGGTCGTCCCAGCCGCACGACAGGCCGAGATTCGGGAATTCGCGCGCCAGCATGTGCAACTGTCCGGTTTGCCCCGAGCTTTCCTTGATCGCGACGAAGTTCTTCGACGCTTCGCAAACGGTGCGGAAAAACTCGCGGCCCATCGAGACGCTCATACGGCCCGGATAGTTGTAGAGCATGATGGGCAGATCCGCCGCGCGATCGATCGTGAGCGCGTGCTCGGCATTTTCCTGTTCCGTCGGCAAGGCGTAGGGCGGGGAGCCAACGAGAATCGCATCCGCCTTGATCGCCCTGGCCGCCTTCGCATATTCGACGGAATCTTCGGTGCGCACGGCGCCGGTGCCAATGATCAAGGGAACGCGCGAGCCGATCACTTCCCTGGCCAGGCTGCCGAGGTCGAAACGTTCCTGCGCAGTATGCGCGTAGTACTCGCCCGTCGAGCCGCCGATGATGATGCCGTGGACGCCCGCCGCAATCAGCGATTCGAGCACTTCGGCAAAGGCCTTCTTGTCGATCTCGCCGGCTTCGGTGAGGGGGGTGATGGCCGGGGTGTAGATGCCTTCAAAGTTCATGATGGTGTTCCGCAAAATTCAAAACTGCCGTGTTGACGAAAGGGGCGCCGTCGCACAGGTGAGGGCGCCGCCACCGGGGTTGTGTCAGTGATTGAGCGAAGCGGCTTCTTGCAGGCTCAGCGAGCGCGTCTCGGGGGCGAGAGCGAGCGAGGCAACGAGGCCGATGAATGAGACGGCTGCCGCGGCATACATGGTGTTGCCGATACCGACGGTCTGCAGGGCGACGGGCACCAGCCACGTGCCGATTGCAGCGCCGATGCGCGAGAGCGAGGCGCCCATGCCGACCGCGAATGCACGGATATCGGTCGGGAAGATTTCGTTGGGATACACCAGTTGCAGCACCTGGGCGCCGCCGATCAGCACCGCATAAGCGCCGAACAACACCAGAATCAGCCACGCCGAGCCGTTCGAGGAGGCACCCAGCGCGAGCAGGGCGAGTCCCGACCACAGGAAGCTGTGGATCACCATGGCGCGGCGTCCCAGCACATTGATGACGCGCGTCGCGATGATGCAGCCGACCACGAACAGCAGCGTGATCGCAACGGAGCCGAGCGATTCCCACTGGCCGGTCAAGTGCATTGCCTCGAGCACGCGCGGTGCGAACGAGTAGACCGCGAACACGGGAATCACGGAGCAGCTCCAGAACACCGAGACAAACAGCATGCGTTTGCCATAGCCGGAATGCAGCAGCGCCCAGAGCGAGATCTTCTTCTCCGCTTGTTCCTCGGGCAGGTTGCGCAGCGAGAACGACGGGCCGTACACCTTCTTGATGATCGCTTCGGCTTCGGCATTGCGGCCTTTGCTGAGCAGCCAGCGCGGCGACTCGGGCGTGCCGATGCGCACGAGGAACAGCACGAGACCGATCACGGCGGGACTCGCGAGCACCCAGCGCCATGCGTCGGGGCTGCCGCTGCTCAGAATGAGATTGCCGACGATATAGGCGAGTGCCGCGCCAAGGAACCAGATGATCGTCAGCATGGCGAGGCGCGGACCCCGGTACTTGCGCGGCATGAATTCGACGAGCAACGAACCCGCCACGGGATACTCGATGCCCACGCCGATCCCGATGAGAAAGCGCAGCACGAACAGCGCTTCTCCCGAGTGGACCCAGAACTGCGCGATCGAGCAGACGAAGAAAATGACGGGCCCGAAGAAGTAGGGCTTTTGTCGCCCCATGCGATCGCTGAGCCAGCCGCCCGCGAATCCACCGAAGAAAATGCCGATCAGCGCCGAAGCGGCCACCATGCCTTCCCAGAAGCTGGTAAGCCCGAGCGCCGCGGAAAATTGCACCATCGCCACACCAATGATGCTCAGGACATAGCCATCCATGAGCCAGCCGCCGCTCGAGCGGATGGTGAGTAACTGATGAAATCCATTGAGCGGAACATCTTCAATGGATACGTGATTGTTCGACATTGCGTGTCTCCTTCCATGAAATTGGGCGCAAAGCGTCCTGGCGCGAGCCATGGATGCTGCGTTCCGAGCTGGTAGTTCAAGGTTCGATCGGTCGATTCGCCGATTATTTGGTATCCAAACTAATAGCCGCCACCAGGTAGCCGGGCCGGTGACGCAGGGTGTTCAGCTTTCGAGCCCAGCCTTGCGTTGCCCCCACCAGAGCGTCGCGTTGACGCCGATCGAGAGGAACGGCTCGGGCGGGGCCTTGTTCGGTCCCGATGTCTTGAGCAGGAAATCGGTCAGGTCATTCGGCTTGCCCGCAAGCCAGTCGGCGAGCAGCGTGCCCGTCACGGTCCCGCGCGTAATGCCGAGTCCGTTGCAGCAGAGCGCGCCATAGACATTGGGCGCGAGTTGCCCAAAAAAGCCTTTGTGGTTCTGCGAGAGCGCGAGCGAACCGCTCCACGTGTATTCGAAATCGACATCCGGCAGCATCGGGAAGCGCCGCTCGAACGACAGACGGTGGCGCTCAGCGAAGCGGGGCAGATACTGTTCCTTCGGGCGGCCGTCGGGATTGAAGGAAAAGCTGTTGCGCACGAGGATGCGGTTATCGTGCGTGCGGCGCAACGTGCTGCCAAACGGATCCGCGGGGATGACGCCCCAGAACGGCTTGCCGCCGAGCTGCGCCTGTTCGGAGGCGGTCAGCGGCCGGGTGAGGCTCGCATAGAGGAAGACCGGCAGCATGGTGCGCTGAAGAAAGCCGAAGCGCATGCCGAACGCGTTGTTCGCCAGCACCAGCTTGTCCGCGATAATGCGGCCATGCCGATGCGCGAGCACGATCTTCTCGCCGTACTCCACGTTCGTAATGGGTGTATGTTCGTACAACGTAACATTGGGTGGCAGGCAGTCGGCCAGGCCCTTGACGAGCGCCGAGGGCTGAATGAGCACGGTGCCGGGCGTGAACAGCGCCTTGCGATAGAACGACGTCCCGATATGCGCGGGCAGGTCCTTGCCCTCGATCACTTCATACGCCTGGCCGAGCTTGTCGAGCCCACGGCGATAGGCGTCGAGCACGGCCACGCCGCGCGCTTCGACGGCGGCCTGATATTTGCCGGACGCGCTCATATGGCAGTCGATGCCATGCTTCGTAACGAGCTCGCGCAGGATCGTCTGTCCCAGCACGTTGAGCTTCAGCGTGGTCTTTGCCGTGGCGATATCGCCGATGTAATCGTCGGCGCCGATGTCGTGCGGCAAATCGATCGCAAAACCCGCATTCCGTCCCGAGGTCCCGAAGCCGACTTCCTGCGCCTCGACCAGCACGACCTCGTCGTCGGGGAAATTCAAGGCGAGCTGCCGTGCCGCCGCGAGTCCGGTGAAGCCGGCGCCGACCACTGCCCAGCGCGCTTTCGATTCTCCCGTGTGGCTCGCCCTGGGCGTGCGCGCTCGGCTGGTGTGATACCAGCCGCACATCCTGTCGTCTGCGGGAAGCGAGGTAACCGTTTGCATATCAAATTCCAATGTCGCTTTTGAATCTCATTGCGCCTTCGGGTGGCGCGCCCAGTCTGAATTCACATGGTAAGAATTTGTGTATACATACTGTAGACGAAGTATAGGTTTCAAGTAGACGAAGTAAAAATAAGGGTTTACGTGCTCGGATCCGTTGTCAGCGGGGACTTCATTGCCCGATCGATGGGATAAGGGTTTACCCTTGATTCAGGGCGGCGAAGGCGTAAATAGGCGGGTGCGGCGCGTGATGGCGACACCGGGGACGCGCAAAATGCGGTCAGACCTGGGGGCGTGTTGCCGTGACGGATGACGAGATATGTCGCGATCGTTCTACGGTTGGTCGAAACGGTTCTATTGCGCCGACGCTTCGGTTGAAGGCGTGCGGTCGGCGGCACGCTGTTTCAATTTCCCCAGAGTGGTGGGCTCATGGTGGTGTCGTAGTCGTCGAACATGATGTTGAAGCTGACACTCACGCGTGCCTGCGCACTCGTATTCGGCGGCACCGAATGCGCCAGCCAGGCCGGAAATAGCAGCAACGTCCCTTCGCTGACGGGCAATACCACCTGATCGGTGTTGTAAGCCGTCAACTCCGTGACGGGTGGACGAATCACGCTCGTCTGCGGGCGCGGATCGTGGAAATGGATCGTGTCGGCACCGGCCTGGGTGCGCAGGTAATACGCACCGCTCAGGAAATTGTTGGGATGGCAGTGCATCGCGTGCGCCCCGCCCGGGTCCAGGACATTGACCCAGCATCCGGTAATGTGAAACGGCGCGTCGGCGACTTTGAGAAACGCAAGGACGTCGCGTGCAGCGCGTTCGATATGCGCGGTCAGCGCGGCAAACGCAGGCTTTCTATGTTGCTGGTGGCCCGATTGCCATGCGGCGCCAGTACGGGTGCCGACGCCGCTGCGGACCAGGCTATCGACATAGGCCATCAGCGCCAGGTCAAGCGATTCATAGCACGCCTGTTCGAGGCGACGACACCATACGAAAGTCGGAAAAAGTCGGACGATTTCCGGGGCGGCGGTTTCCATTGCCGGTTGCGCAACGCGCTAGTCGGGACGCTCATCGTTCACTATAGGCCCGCAACCAGCAAGCGCGTGGTGCCTGCTGTTTGCCTCGCGATCTATTGCGCCGGAGTCGAATCCAGCAGCTCGTCGGCTTCGCGCTGCAATGCGTCGCCTTCAGCCGAGCGTTGTGTGTGGTTGAGCAGCGTGCCGAGATTGCGCAAGGTGCGCGCTTCATCCTGGCGCCACGTGAGCGGATCGTCGTGTGCGAGCTTGCGGTACAGATCCAGCGCGCGGCGCCACGCGTCCTCCGCCTCGCGCGGCTTGCCCGTGCGGTTGTAGAGCACGCCCAGATTGTTCAGTATCCGCGCCTCGTCAGGCTGGTACGTGGTCGGCGCTTCGCGCGCGAGGGCATGAACGATCTGCAGCGCTTGTTGATCTGCCTGCAGTGCCCTGGCCGGTTGCCGTTCGAGACGGTACAGCACGCCCAGATTGCCCAGCGTACGCGCCAGATCGGGTTGGTAGAGCGCGGGGCTTTCGCGCGCGAGCTGTTGACGGATCTTCAGGGCTTCCAGGTAAGCATGCTCGGCGTCCGGCAGCCGGCCGTTTGCGCTGTAGAGGTTCCCGAGGTTGTTCAGCGTGCGCGCGAGCGCCGGACGCCACGCGGCGGGGTTCTCGTGTGCGAGCGCGCGCTGGATGCCGAGCGCTTCGAGATACGCGCGCTCCGCGTCGCGCGTGCGCTGTGTCGCGCTGTAGAGGATGCCGAGGTCGTTGAGCGTCGTCGCGACGGCGGGCCGGTACGTGGCCGGGTCCCGCTGGGCCAGCGCGCGGTCGAGGCCGAGGGCCTCCTGCCACGCGTCAGCCGCGTCCTGCAGACGTTGCGTGTCGCGGTACAAGGTTGCGAGGCTGTCGAGCGTGTTAGCCACTGCGGGACCGTAGGCAGAAGGATTCGCACGCGCGAGCGCCCAATAGATTTCGAGTGCGTGCAGCCACGCGGCTTCGGCTTCCTTCGGCTGCTTCTGCAGCAGATACAGACTGCCAAGCTTGTCGAGCGTGCGCGCGACGGCGGGCTGCCACTCGGCGGGCTTCTGTTGCGCGAGCGTTCGATACTGGATCAGCAACGCGCGATACACGGGCTCCGCGCGCCCGGGCTCGTGCTGCACGAGCAGCGTGTCGGCGAATGCGGTGGCGATGTCGATATCGTCGGGTTGCTGCGCATGGGCCTTTTCCAGGTAGGGCAGCGCGTTCCATGGCATGAAGCGGAGCAGTTCGATGCTAGCCGCTTCGTCGTTGCGCGCCGCGGATAGCTGGGCGGTGCCCGGTGCAACCGCGGCGAGCCGCGTCAGCAAAGCCAATGCGCTATCGAGATCGAGGCGCCTCGCGGCTGCGTCGAGCTGCAGTTCGGTGGGATCGGTGCTGCGCGTGACCGACAACCTGTGAAGCAGATCTTGATAGCGCGTGCTCCATTTCGAAGCTTCGGCTGCGGCGTCGATATCGGTGCGCGTCCTGATCTGCGATGCGAGGCTTTCGAGGATCGCTTCGAAGTTGATGAACGTGGCGTCGTTTGCGGCTGGGTCCTGGCTGGTCTGCGAGAAGACCGCGTGCAGCATCACGTTGGCCGCGCTCGCCAGCGCTACGCGTTGCGCGGCGGAGAGCCCGTTGCTTTTCACCACGCGGTTCAGGCGTTCAGTGGCGCGCGTTAACGCGGGCGCGGAGAGCGTGCAGCCGGTCCGCACTTCGAGTCCAGCCTTGACGTCGACCTCGGAGAACGACGGCACACACGCACCGGCTACCGCCGCAGCGGCGCATGTCATGGACAGCGCAGCCAACGCGATGCCGCACAGAATCTTGGGCGCACTCATTTTCAGCGAGGCCTGCACGATGGCTGGGACAGCATTGCGTGGCGCATGACTTCGCCTCGAAGGCGGGAGTGTCATCGTGTGTACACATTCTATCGAATACCGTCGAGCCATTTGGGTGCGCGGCAGCTTGCCTTGTCAGATGAAATGCTGCGCCTATACTTTTTAATTGCCTGAGGATTGACCGGTTGTTAGTGGGCCCCCGATTCGATGGTGCCGCGCGACGCGGGCAGCGGGGCGAACCCGATTCGGGTTCGCGGCCTGCAAGGCAGGACCATCGGCGAAACGGTAGTGAACACCAAAGGGAGATCGCGGATGAATGCCACAATTGCTGCGCGCGAGCCGCAGACGCTGGTCCGTTTCGTCACCAGGGCCTACGCCCGTTTCCTGCTGGTTGGCTTTGCCCTGTTGCCCGCTTACCTGATTGCCTATCTGTACTTCTTCCAGAATCCCGCGCTCAAATTCGAAGATCATCTGTTCCACGAGATCGCAATCGCGGCCGCAACGCTCGAAGGGCTGTTCGTCGCCTACGTAACATGGCAGTGCTACCGGTCGTCCGGCGAGCCTCTGCTCCGCTGGCTGACGCTAGGCTTTCTGGGCTTCGTGCTCATCTATGCGCTGCACGGCATCTTCACCGGCATGGCGCATCACAACATGTGGCTGTTCCTGCTTTACGGTCCCGCGTCGCGTTTCGCGATGTCGGCTTTGCTGTTGGCGGGGCTGCTGTCGTACAACCACCCGCCCGACAGCACCGCAAAGCGTTCCGATCCTCGCGGCTGGCTCGCGTGGATCGCGCTGTTCGTGGTGGTGGACCTGGCGGTCGCCTGGGTGGCGTATTCCCCGATCGCCGGCAGCCTCGCGGTTCGGCTCTCGATGGAAGGCGGGGCGATGATTCTCTCCGCGCTGAACGTCGCGGCGCTGATGCTGCGCAGGATCCGCACGCCGCTGATGGTCATCTACGGCATCTCGATCACGTCGTTCGCGCTGGCGTCGCTCGCCTTCATTCTCGGGCGGCCGTGGAACCACATGTGGTGGCTCGCTCATGCGATCTTTGCCGCCGGATTCTTTCTGCTCAGCTATGGTGTGGTGCAGGCGTTTCACACTACGCGCTCGTTTTCGAACATCTATAGCCAGGAAGAACTGATGGCGCGGCTTGCCGAGGCCACGGCGCGTACCGAAAGCGCGCTGCAGGAACTGCAGCGCACCAACGAGAAACTCAAGCACCTGGCCGCCACCGACCCGCTCACTGGCGCGGCCAACCGGCGCCAGTTCATCGAGCGCGTGGAAGCCGAAATCGGCCGCGTGAGGCACGGCGGCACGACGTTTTCCCTGCTGGCACTCGACCTCGACAATTTCAAGGCCATCAACGACGCGTATGGGCACCTGGCAGGCGACGAGGTGCTGCGCGAGTTCGTGCACAAATGTCTCGACGCGATTCGCCCGTACGACGGCGTCGCGCGCGTGGGGGGCGAGGAATTCATGGTGCTGCTGCCGCAGGCCGGTCTCGACAAGGCGCTCGCGATTGGCGAGCGCATCCGCTCGTCGGTCGCCGGCAGTGCGTTCAACGCCGGCAGCGGAAAGCCGGGTGAGGTGACGGTCAGCGTCGGCGGCTCGCAGTTCGGCCGCGACGGCAACACGATCGACACGATCCTGCGCGTGGCCGACGAGCGGCTTTACAGCGCGAAGCATCTGGGGCGCAACCGGGTCGTGATCGCATAGGGATCGGGGCCGAGAATCCGCCTTGCCCGCAGCGCCCGCCAGGCATGCCGTGACCTGGCGCCGGACGCGAATAAAGGGCCGTGCGAGATTCGCAATGCCCCGCTCGCCGGCCAGCCAGAGGCAACTATACTGGTATCGTCTGACGAGACGGACATGTCCCGCGCGCTCGAACGCCCCGTGCAGCGTTGCCCGGGCGGCGTGCCGACCCCGCCTCGTCATTCGGAGGGGGTGATCATGGTTTCGGCTCACAACGTGCCGCACTGGCCGTCGCGGCGACGCGCGCAACGCGTCGGGCGCACCGCGACAGCAACAACCACGAAAGGGCTGTCCGGACCCGGGCAGCTCAACCATGGCTCGGGAGACGCCGCTGCTTCCAGCAGTAGCACCGTTGAGGAGCGCACCGACGCGCTCGACGAAGCGAACAGCATCGCGGTCAACGGCCCGGTCGTGTTTTACCGGCTGCGTGGCGAGCCCACACTGCCGCTCATCGAAATCTCGCACGACATCACCCAATTCGGCCATGACCGTGACGCACTGATGGCCTCGCCTGGCGGGCTGCCGGCGCTAGTCGACCCGCGCGACTGGCCGGGCGTCGAGACGGCCATGGCACGCGTGCTGGACAAAAGCGTCACGCAGGCATCCGTCGAATTTCGCCTGCGCACGGGCGACGGCAACTGCCGCTGGGTCGAGAACCGGTTCACGGCCGTGCGTGACGCAGACGGACGGCTCATCGAAGTGGAGGGGATCATCCTCGACCTGACCGCGATGCGGGCGGCGGAGGAAAAGATCGCGCGGCTTGCGGGCACCGATGCACTCACCGGACTGGCAAACGCATCGGCTTTCACGCACCGGATGCGTCATGCTCTCGCGGCCACCGAGCGCGGCGCGCTACCGTTTGCAGTCCTGCATTTGGGCCTCGATCATTTCGGATCGGTCAACGACACGCTCGGGCACCCGCTCGGCGACCGCTTGTTGCAGGAGGTCGCGCAGCGCCTGAGGGGCTGCACGGGCGAACGCGATCTCTTGGCCCGGCTCGGCGGCGACGAGTTTGCCGTGCTGCAGACCGAGGCGGCCGAGGCACTCGACGCCGGCATGCTGGCGCAAAGGATCCAGACGGCACTGGCGGCGCCCTGGTGCTTCGGCGGCAACGAAGTCCGTATGACCAGCAGCATCGGCGTGTGTCCGTGCTTCCGGGGCAGCGGCAGTGCGCAGGAACTGCTCAGGCAGGCCGATCTGGCGCTCCAGCGCGCCCGGCGAGCCGGCGGCAACCGCTATTGCTTCCCCTCCGGCAGGCTCGATCATGCCGTGCGCGAAACGATGAGGCTGGCTCAAGACCTTTGCGGCGCGCCGGATCGCGGCGAGCTGGAGCTTCAGTACCAACCCGAGGTGGAGCTGTCGTCGGGAAGCATCATCGGTATGGAGGGGCTGGTGCGCTGGCATCACCCGACGCGCGGCCTGCTCGGGCCGGACGCCTTCATGCAGCTCGCCGAGCACACCGGCAACATGGCGGCGCTCGGCCACTGGGTGCTGGATGAGGCGTGCCGCCAGATGCGGATATGGCGCGATGAAGGGATTGCCCCGCTGATGATCGCAGTCAACCTGTCCTCGTGCGAGCTCCTGAACGGGGAGGCGTTGGTTCGCGACGTGGCCGGAACCCTCGCGAAATGGCGGCTGGCCCCGTCCGATCTCGAGTTCGACGTGACTGAGGCCACTCTGACCCGGCTCGCGTGGGCGCGCAACGACGTGCTCCGCGCGCTGCGCAAGCTCGGCGTGAAGATCGCCATCGACGGCTTTGGCAGCGAATTCGCGACTTACGAGTACGCCCGGGCCTGGCAGGTCAATCATCTGAAGGTGGCCCGATCGGTCACCCAGCGCCTGACTGGCGATGCCCCGGGCGCGGCGACGATCCGGGGTATCGTCAACGTGGCGCGCGAGGCTGGCATTGGCGTGATTGCACAGGGCGTGGAGACCGAGCAGCAGCGTCTGCTGCTCGCAGGCACCAATCGGGCGACGAGAGCGCAGGGCTTCCATTTCAGCCGGCCAGTGGGCGCCGCGGAAGCGGGCAGGTTGCTGCGCGAGGGCCGCATCGCGGGATCGCCGGGACGGTGAAGACGCGTCACTGGCCGTCGTCAAAGCGCTTCGACATGCTGATGAAAATCGATCGCCTGCCGATTCCGCCGCTGGAATCAGGGGGAGATGGGTGAAGCTTCTCACGAAGCGCGCAGCATCTTTACGCCGGGATTACACTGGCACAGAGCAGGTGCCAGCTAGAGGAGAAAGCCATGAGTGACCTCGGCCCGGAAAATACGTTTCGGGGATTGCCTCTGACTGCTGAGCAGGATGCGGAAGTGAGGCACTACATCAAGGTGCAAATGCAGCATCACCTTCCATGGGACACGCCCGAGCTGCGCGCGATGCTCAGGGACATGATCCAGCCCCCTGAGGTCGCTGACGAGGAAGATGATGCCGACGCAGACGAAGCGAGGGCAAGCGCCGAGCGCGCGAGGGCATCGATCGATGACGCGATCGAGCCGGATGAGGCGAGCGAGGAATGGCATGCGGCCATCGAGTCGGAAAACATGAAGCACCCGAGGGGCTGAGCGGGCGAGTGAATTGTGTGGCCGTCCGCATTCAAAATCCCAACATTATATTAATAATGTCAAATATATACGGTTTGATTGTTAAGTTTCTAACGGTTTACGTTGTATTACTAATAAAAATGGATGTGCCGATCCGAAATCAGGAAAACAAAAAGGGCGATGCGCTTACGAAGCGCATCGCCCTCTGTCTTCTACCAAGGCTCGGTCCGGTCACATCGTCTTCAACGCCGACCGTTTGAGCTTGCCCGTCTCGGTTCTCGGCAGCGCGTCGATAAACGCGACCAGCCGCGGGTACTTATAAGCCGCCACCGCGTTCTTTACGAAGCTCTGCAGCTCGGCCACCATGGCGTCATTGCCCTCGAAACCGGGCCGCAGCACGACAAAGGCCTTCACCACCTGTCCGCGCAATTCGTCGGGCACGCCGGTCACGCCGCATTCCGCCACGGCAGGGTGCTGCATCAGCACGGTCTCGACCTCCGGCCCGGCGATGTTGTAGCCCGACGAGACGATCATGTCGTCGGCGCGCGCCTGGTAGTACACATAGCCGTCGGCGTCGATGGTGACGGCGTCGCCCGGCAGATTCCAGCCGTCGCGCACGAACTTTATCTGCCGCTCGTCGGCCAGATAGCGGCAGCCCGTCGGCCCGCGCACCGCGAGGTTGCCGGTGACGCCGGGCGGCACCGGCTGCATCGCGTCGTCGAGTGCCTGCACGACGTAGCCCGGCACCGCGCGGCCGATCGAGCCGGGCCGCACCTCGCCGCCCGCCGCGGAAATGAAGATGTGGATCAGCTCGGTGCCACCGATGCCGTCGATCATCTCGATGCCCGTCGCGTCGCGCCACAGCTCGCGTGTGGCCTGCGGCAGCGCCTCGCCGGCCGATACCGTCTTGCGCAGGCTCGAAATGTCGACGTCCTTAACGAGCGGCGCCATCTGCCGGTAGAAGGTGGGCGCCGTGAACACCGTCGTCGCGCGAAAACGCTCGATGGTCTGCAGCAGCAGCGCGGGCGTGAGTTTTTCGATCAGCACCGTGGAGGCGCCCACACGCAACGGGAAGCAGAGCAGGCCGCCCAGCCCGAACGTGAAGGCGAGCGGCGGCGTGCCGCAAAACACGTCGTCGGCAGTGGGCTTGAGCACGTGGCGCGGGAACAGGTCGCACATCGCGATCACGTCGCGATGGAACTGCATGCAGCCCTTGGGCGTACCCGTCGTGCCGCTCGTGAAGGCGATCAGGCAGACGTCGTCGCTCGCCGTGTCGCACGCCGTGAATTCGGCGGGCTTGGTGGCGGCGCGGCTCTCCAGGCTTCCGGGGGTGTCGTCGTGGAAGTAGCACACCTGCGCGAGCTCGGCGCAGAAGAATTCGTCGTCGGGGTTCATGCAGCGCGCGAGCTCGTCGGCGAGGCGCACGTCGCAGAGCGCGGCGCTCACGTGCGCCTTGTCGGCGATCTGCTTGAGCTCCTTCGCGCGCAGCAGCGGCATGGTCGGCACGACCACGAGCCCCGCCTTCAACGAGGCGAGCAGCGCGATGGCCATCTGCAGCGTATTGGGCCCGCGCAGCAGCACGCGGTTGCCGGGCTTCAGGCCCATGTCTTCCACCAGCACATGGGCGCTGCGGTCCACGAGCGTGCGCAATTGCGCATAGGTGGTCGCCTGCGGCTTGCCGTCGACTTCGGACCAGATGGCCGGGCGCTCGCCGTGCCCGGCCTCGATGGCGCGGTCCAGCAACTCGGCCGCGCAGTTCAGACGCGCCGGGTAGGCGACGTCGGGATTGTCGAGCAGCATCACGGGCCACTGCGCCTCGGGCGGCAGGTGATCGCGTGCGAAGGTATCGACGTGAGCGGACGGTTGCATGGTGTCTCCGGCCAGGTTGTGAACAGTCTCTTGTGGTGTGCTGTTGCTGCGTGCGCGGCTTTTAGCGTCGCTTACTGGCTCGACAGGCGGGCGTCGTCGGGAATCACGGCCGTTGCTTCGATTTCCACCTTCGCGTCGTCTTCCATGAGCGCCACTACCTGGATGGCGCTCATGGCGATGTCGTAATCGCCGATCAGCTCGCGAAACGCCGCGCCGATCTCCTTGAGCGATGCCAGGTACTCCTTTTTATCGGTGACATACCAGGTCAGGCGCACCAGGTGCTCGGGCTTGCCGCCCGCCGTTTCGAGCACGGCCACGATGTTGCGCAATGCCTGCACCGCCTGCGCGCCGAACTCGCGGCTCGTGAAGCGCGCGTTCTCGTCCCAGCCGATCTGGCCGGCGATATAGACCTGGGTGCCCACGGCGGCGACACCGTTGGCATAACCGCGCGGCTTGACCCAGCCTGCGGGAAGAAGAGCTTTTTTCATGAATGTCTCGCGTCCGGTTTTGCGTGCATTAGTCGTGCGGCGAACAAGGCGTTCAGGCCGCCGGATGTTCCGCGTGGTACTCCTTGAGCAGGTCGCGTCCGACGATCAGTTGCTGAACCTCGGTCGCGCCCTCGTAGATGCGCAGCGAACGGATCTCGCGATAGAGCGACTCCACGATGTTGCCGCTTTGCACGCCCATGCCGCCCCAGAGCTGTACGGCCGCGTCGATCACCTGTTGCGCGCCTTCGCTCGCATGCCACTTCGCCATGGCGGCTTCGCGCGTGACGCTCACGCCCTGGTCGCGCAGCCAGGCGGCGCGATAGACGAGCAGGGCGCTGCTGTCGATGGTGAGCGCCATCTGTGCGAGCTTCGCCTGCGTCAGCTGAAAATCGCCGAGCGTCTGATTGAACATCTGGCGCGACGCGGCGCGCGCGAGGCCTTCGGCCATGGCGCGGCGTGCGAAGCCGAGCGACGCGGCGGCCACCGAGGTACGGAAGATGTCGAGCGTGCGCATGGCGATCTTGAAGCCTTCGCCCGGCGCGCCCAGCATCTGGCTCTTCTTCACGCGCGCGCCGGTGAAGCGCAGGCGCGCGAGCGGATGCGGCGCGATCACGTCGATGCGCTCGGCAATCTCGAGCCCCGGCGTGTCGGCGTCCACGACGAACGCGCTGATGCCGCGCGCGCCCGGCGCTTCGCCGGTGCGGGCGAACACGACATAGAAGTCGGCGATGCCGCCGTTCGAGATCCACGTCTTCTCGCCGTCGAGCACGTAGTCGTCGCCCTCGGCGCGTGCGGCCAGCGCCATCGCGGCAACATCGGAGCCCGCGTTCGGCTCGGAGAGCGCGAAGGCGGCAATCGCTTCGCCCTGCGCGACGCGCGGCAGGTAGCGCGCCTTCTGCGCGTCGTTGCCCGCGAGCGAGATCGCGCCCGAGCCGAGGCCCTGCATCGCGAGCGCGAAGTCGGCGAGGCCGGAATGCTTCGCGAGCGTCTCGCGCAGCAGGCACACGGCGCGCGTGTCGATGGTGTCGCCGTGGCCGCCGTACGCGGTGCCGCCCACGCCGTAGCGCAGCCAGCCCGCCGCGCCGAGCTTGCGCACGAGCGCGCGACAGGTGTCGTCCACGTTGTCGTGCGGGACGTGCGCGAGATGCTCGCGCGCCCACGCTTCGACATCGGTGGCGAGCGCGCGATGGCGCTCTTCGAAGAACGGCCACGCAAGCGCGCCGTGCAGCGTGTTGTCAGCCGCTGCGCTCAATTGCTTGTCCACTTGCTTAGTCTCCCTGGAAAACCGGACGCGTCTTCGCCGCGAAGGCTTCATAGGCGCGGCCGAAGTCGCGCGTCGCCATGCAGATCGCCTGCGCCTGCGCTTCCGATTCGATCGCTTCGTCGATGCTCATGGTCCATTCCTGGTGCAGCATCGTCTTCGTAATGCCGTGCGCGAAGGTCGGGCCCGCGGCGAGATCGGCCGCGAGCTTCTGCGCTTCGGCGAGCAGCGCCTCCGGTTCACATAGACGGTTGTAGAAGCCCCATGCATGGCCTTCTTCGCCACTTGCGGAGCGGCCCGTGTAGAGCAGCTCGGCCGCCCGGCCCTGGCCGATGATGCGCGGCAGGATTGCGCACGCGCCCATATCGCAGCCCGCGAGGCCCACGCGCGTGAAGAGGAACGCGAGCTTGCTGCGCGCCGTGGCATAGCGCATGTCGGAGGCCATCGCGAGAATCGCGCCCGCGCCGGCGCACACGCCGTCCACGGCCGCGATGATCGGCTGCGGGCAATGGCGCATTGCCTTCACGAGGTCGCCGGTCATGCGCGTGAACATCAGCAACTCCGGCATCGGCAGGTCGATGAGCGGCGCGATGATGTCGTGCACGTCGCCGCCCGAGCAGAAGTTCTCGCCCGCGCCGTGCAGCACGACGGTCTTCACGTCGGTGGCATAGGCGAGTTGACGAAACAGGTCGCGCAGCTCCGCGTACGATTCGAACGTGAGCGGATTCTTGCGCTCGGGGCGGTTCAGCGTGATCGTCGCCACGCGGCCCTCGACCGACCAGCCGAAGTGTTTTGCCTCGTAGCCGGCCAGCGTCACGCGGTTGCCCGCAAAGAGCGCGTCTGCGCTGGAGCGTTCTGTCGTCAAGGTATGTCTCCTTCCTGGTATCGGCTTCGTATTGCTTGATTGCGGGTTCGCGCGCCTCAGCCTTCGAGGCTGTCGCGCAGGTGTTGCTTGAGCTTGCCGAGGCGCTCGTGCATCTTCGACTTTTCATCGAGCGAGAGGCCGCCGAACATCTCCACCACCCATTGCTCGTGCGCGGCCGCCATGCGGTCGAACGCGGCGCGGCCCTCGGGCGTGAGGCGCACGGCGATCGAGCGGCGGTCCTCGGGGTCGGCGTCGCGCACGACGAGACCTTCTTTCTGCAACTGGTCCGTGATGCCGGTGACGTTGCCGCCAGTGACCATCAGGCGGCGCGAAAGCTCGGTCATCCGCAGGCCTTCGGGATAACGCTCGAGCTGCGCCATCAAGTCGAAGCGCGGCAGCGTGGTATCGAACTCGGTGCGCAGGCGCCGGCGCAGCTCGGCTTGCACGAGGTTCGTCGTGGTGAGCAGGCGCAGCCACAGGCGCAGGCCCATGTGGCTATCGGCGCCGGTGCTCATCTCCATGTCGACGACGTTCTCCGCGGGATTCGCGACGCCCTTGCGCGTCGTCTTCGCGGCGGGCGCCTTGCGCTCCTTGTGTTTCGGCACGGGCGATGTCATGTGATTTCTCCACCGGAAACGGATATCGATTGCCCGGTGATCGAGGACGATCCGGGCGCGCACAGCCACAGCACCGCGTTGGCGACTTCCTCCGGCTGGACGAAGCGCTGCTGCGGGTTGTGGCGCACGAGGAGGCTGCGCGCCTCGGCCTCGCTGCGCGAGGTCTTGCGCGTGATCTGGTCGAGCGAGGCCTGCAACAGTTCGGTCTCCGTATAGCCGGGGCACACCGCGTTGACCGTGATGCCCTGGGTGGCCACTTCGAGCGCGAGCGCGCGCGTCATGCCGATCACGCCGTGCTTCGAGGCGCAATACGCGGCCACATATGGATAGCCGACCTGGCCCGCGGTGCTCGCCACGTTGACGATGCGCCCGCTCTTGCGCGCGAGCATGGCCGGCAGCACGGCGCGCGTGCAGAGGAACACGCCCGTGAGGTTCACGTCGAGCATGCGCTTCCAGAGCGCGAGATCGGTCTGCGCAAACGGCGCGGCGGTGGCCTGGCCCGCGTTGTTCACGAGGATGTCGATGGCGCCGAGGCCGTCGGCGGCGCGGGCGAACGCGGCGCTCACGGCGTCTTCGTCGATCACGTCGACGCTCACGCAGGCGATGCGCTCGCCGCCGCCGAGCGCCACGCGCTGCGCGTCGAGCTTCGCCGCGTCGCGACCCATCAGCGTGACGCGCGCACCGGCGCGTAGCAGCGCGGCGGCCGTCGCCGCGCCGATGCCACTGCCGCCGCCGGTCACGACGGCGTGGCGATCCTTCAGCGTATCGTCGCTCATGCTCACACCGTGCCTTCGGCGCGCTGCGCCCGTTCGAGCGGCGAGAGGCCCGCGGCTGCGGCCGCCGCCGCGCGCTCGCGCTCGATGTTGCGTTCGAGCTGGGTCTTGGCGGCCGTGTACTGGTTCGGCCACTTCACATCGAAGTAGCCGATCTTCGCGGCCTCGTTGAGCGTCCACGCCGGATTCGCGAGATGCGGACGCGCCACGGCGCAGAGGTCCGCGCGGCCCGCCGCGATAATGCCGTTCACGTGATCGGCCTCCGAGATCGCACCGACCGCGATCGTCGCGATGCCGGCTTCGTTGCGGATGCGGTCCGCGAACGGCGTCTGGAACATGCGGCCGTACACGGGCTTTTCGTCCTTGCTCACCTGACCCGACGAAACGTCGATCATGTCCGCGCCCGCCGCCTTGAAGGCGCGCGCGATCTGCACGGCGTCGTCGGGCGTGATGCCGCCTTCGACCCAGTCATGCGCGGAAATACGCACGGAGATGGGCTTGTCCTCGGGCCACACCGCGCGGATCGCGTTGAACACCTGCAGCGGGAAACGCAGACGATTCTCGAGCGAGCCGCCATAGTCGTCGGTGCGCTGGTTCGTGAGCGGCGAGAGGAAGCTCGAGAGCAGATAGCCGTGCGCGCAGTGCAGCTCGAGCCAGTCGAAGCCGGCCTCGGCGGCCATCTGCGTGGAGCGCACGAATTGCGCCTCGATCTCGCGCAGCTCGTCGGCGCTCGCCGCGTGCGACCACTGGCTCACGCCGCGCAGATATTGCTGCGGCGAAGCGGAAACGAGCGGCCAGTTGCCGTCGTCGAGCGGCTGGTCGATGCCTTCCCATGCCACGCGCGTCGAGCCCTTGGCGCCCGAGTGGCCGATCTGCATGCCGATCTTCGCATCGGAGTTCGCATGCACGAAGTCGACGATGCGCCGCCATGCCTGCAGATGCTCGGACGTGTACATGCCGGGGCAGGCGGGCGTGATGCGCGCCTCGGGAGACACGCAGGTCATCTCGGTCATCACGAGCGCCGCGCCGCCCATTGCGCGCGCGCCCAGATGCATCAGGTGGTAGTCGCCGGCCACGCCGTCGCGTGCGGAGTACTGCGCCATCGGCGAGACAATCACGCGGTTCTTGAGCGTTACGCCGCGCACCGTGTACGGCGTGAACATCGGCGGCGCGGTGCGCTGGCCCGTTGCCGAACCCGACCCTGCGACCGCCTCCGAGCCCGCGCGCTGGGCGAGCCACGACTCGAAGCCGCCGAGATAATGCGCGTCGCGCTCGCGCAGGTTTTCGTGCGAGATGCGCTGCGAACGCGTGAGCAGCGAGTAGGCGAACTGCTCGGGCTCGAACTGCGCATAGCGCTCCACGTGCTCGAACCATTCCGTCGAGTTGCGTGCGGCGTTCTGGATGCGCAGCACGTCGACGCTGCGCACGCTCGTGTAGTGATGCAGCGCGGCGCGCAGATTGCCCGGATGCGCGTCCATGCTGTTGGCGAGCTCGATGGCGTCCTCGAGCGCGAGCTTGGTGCCCGAGCCGATCGAGAAGTGCGCGGTGTGGGCCGCGTCGCCCATCAGCACGACCGGCGTTTCTCTGCCGTCCGCGCCGGTCTTCCAGTGCACCCACTCGCGGTTCACGACGCGCGGGAAGCGGATCCATTGCGACGAGCCGCGCAGATGCGCCGCGTTCGAGCGCAGCGCATGGCCGTCCAGATAGCGCGCGAACAGCTTCTCGCAGAACGCGATGCTGTCTTCCTTGCTCATTTCCTCGAGGCCCGCGGCGCGCCAGACGTGCTCGGGCGCTTCGACGATGAACGTCGAGGTGTTGTCGTCGAAGCGGTAGGCGTGGGCCTGGAACCAGCCGAATTCGGTTTGCTCGAACGCGAACGTGAAGGCGTCGAACAGCTTCGAGGTGCCGAGCCACACGAAGCGGCAATCGCGCATGTCGATGTCCGGCTGATAGGTGGCCGCGTACTTCTGGCGTATCGCGCTATTGAGGCCGTCGCTGGCGATGATGAGGTCGGCGTTCTGCACGTCGTCGTCGCTCATCTGGGTCTCGAACACGAGCTTCACGCCAAGCTGCTCGCAGCGCGCCTGCAGGATGTTCAAGAGACGCTTGCGGCCGATGCCGCAGAAGCCGTGGCCCGACGAGCGGATCGAGCGCTCGCGGAAATGGATTTCGATGTCGTCCCAGTGATTGAACGCGTCGAGGATCTCGCTCGCGCTTTCCGGATCGGCCGCGCGCAGATTGCCGAGCGTCTGGTCCGAGAACACCACACCCCAGCCGAACGTGTCGTATGGGCGGTTTCGTTCGATCACCGTGATTTCGTAGTCCGGGTGACGCCGCTTCATCAACAGGCTGAAGTACAGTCCGGCTGGCCCGCCACCGATGCAAACTATGCGCATGCTCGCTCCCTTGTTCTGTCCGTAGGGTCAATTTAGGTCTAATTAGTTTAGATGTCAAGTAATTTGCCGATGGGGCGGGAAAGCCCTGGCGGGGCGGCCGAAGCAGGGAACCTGCCAGCGATGTGGGCGTCAACCCAGAGAGGCCGCGCCCGCGATCCTTACGCGCAACTTTCCGTCTGATGGAGAAACTGCGGGCGTGTTGCGGAGTGTGCGATGCTGGAAGGGATGGCAGTGAAGGGCGTGGTATGGCCAGCTGGCATTGAATTCGCTTGGTTCAGCGTCGAAAGCATCCGGTCATTACGAGGACCTTTCCGATGGCGGCGCCATGCAATGTCGCATACATGTTCAGCAATCCTGATGAAAGTATGGCCTCAGATTCGCAACCTCGACGCACCGGCGATTCGGCCACTGGTAGCCGAGTCTTTTTCCATTAAGCCAACCCTGGAACCCGACCCGAAGGGGAGTATTGATTGATGAGTCAGACACCGAAGCGATCGATCGAAATCGATTTTTTCCGTGGTTTCGCGCTGATTGCGATCGCCCTCGATCACATTCCTTCCAGTGTGCTTTCGCACGGCATGCTGCACACCTTTGCGTATTGCGATTCGGCCGAAGTGTTCGTGTTCATGAGCGGCTATGTGTCGGCGGCGAGCTGGCTCGCGATCGCCGCGAGGAAGGGCGCCCATGCCGCCAACCTGCGCTTCTGGCGGCGCGGGCGCGAAATCTATGCCGCTTATTTGTGCACGGCGGTGCTGATGCTGCTTTCCGGTGCCGCCGCCGTGGCGCTGCGCGTGGATTCGCCGCTCGTTGCGGATTCGGGCTTTTTGCGCTTCGCCGCGCACCCGTTCGCGATGCTCGGCAATATCGCGGTCTTCCGCGACCAGCCCTATCTGGCCGGCGTGCTGCCGCTCTATGTGATTCTTGTGCTCGCGCTGCCCGTCGTCATGCCGCTCGCGCGGCGCATGCCCGACGCCGTGCTGCTGGGCAGCTTTGGCATCTGGCTCGGGGGCTGCTGGCTCGTGGACTATTTGCCGGCCGCGCCGGGCTCGATCTGGCCGTTCAATCCGTTTGCCTGGCAAGCCATGTTCATGCTCGGCCTGCTGTGCCGGCTCTATCCGGTGTCGGAGGCCTTTCAGGTCTCGCGGCTCGGCCGCACGCTGACGGTGCTCGCGTTCGGGCTCGTCGCCTCGTTCGCGATCGTGCGGCTCTTCATCGAAGTCGATCCGCAGCCGGGGTACATGAAGCAGAACCTCGCGAGCCTGCGCATCGTGAGCTTTGCCGCGGTGGCCTGGCTGGCCGCGCAGGCGGTGCGGCTCGGCTGGATCGGCTGGCTCGCCCAGCGCCTGCCGGGTGTCGTGACGGTGGGTCAGCAGGGGCTCGTGTGTTTCGTGGGCGGCGCGCTCGCCTCGATTACGATCGATACGCTGATGCGGGCCACGCACGCGAGCGGCTTCTTGCCCGCCCGGCTCGCGGGCGACCTGCTCGCGATCACCGCGCTGCTGGTGCTGGCCGGCGGCGCGCGGCGATGGAAAGGGGCGCGGCCGCGCGTCGCGCTCACTTGACGCGAAAGCGGGCTCGCCCAGGTGAGGATTTGCGCGAACCCGCGGCGATTGCCGTCAGCTTTTTCCGAGCTCGCGCACGTCGGCCGTTGGCGTTGCGCCGAACGCGTCGCTGAGCGCGTAATCGATTAATTGCCGGGCCGCTTGCTCGGGCGTGGCGAGCTGCCCGTTTGCCTTCAACTGCTCGAAGCGCTCGCGCTGGGGGAACTTGTCGGCGCCGGTGGCGCGGATGGTGGCCTGCATGCCGGTGTCCACCACGCCCGGCGCGACGCTGCAGATTCGCACCGCGGGCGGCGCGTCGAGCGCCACCGCGCGGGCGTGATGATCGAGCGCGGCCTTGGTCGCGCAGTAGATGCTCCAGCCCGCGTAGGCGTTGCGCGCCGCGCCGCTCGAAATGTGCACGATGCGGCGGTCCTGTGCGGGGCCAGAAGCCTGTTCCGAGGCAACGGCGTTCGCAAGCATCAGCGGCGCCGCGACATTGAGCATGACCGCGCGGGCGATGGCGTTGGCGTCCTGGGCGCCGAGCGGCGCGATCGGCTCGACCGTGCCCGCATTGTTGAACAGCAGCACGCACTGCGCGCCGTGCGCGAACTGGTGCAGCGCGCCGCTCGCAAGCCAGCGCTCGAGCGCGGCGGGATCGGCAAGATCGAGCGCGGTTTCCGTGAACTGCGCGGCGGATGGCGACCGCTCGCGCGCGGCGAGCGTGGGGTGCGCGCTGCGGCCGAGGCCGAGCACGTCGATCTGGCGCTCCAGCAGCCATTCGGCCAGCGCGGCGCCGAGTCCGCGGGAATGGCCGGTCACGATGGCGCGAATCGGGGAGGGCGTAACGGTGGGAGCAGTCATGGTCTGGAATAAAAAGCGCACGATGCGCGCGCGTTGACGCACGCTTCGGCCGATGAAAAACGGGGAACAGTCTGGCCCAGGTGTGCCGATTCAAGCAGGACGCTAGCGGTACGCCACGGGGCGCTCCGGGGCTGCCAGGACCCTCAGGCAAGACGTATTCGGCGCCTCGCGCCGGCGCATTGAGCCGCGCCAGACGCTCGCGCGGACGGTCCCGAAACCGGTGCGTCGCGTGCCGGGATAAAAACACGTTGCGCGAATTCGGTATCATAGCGTCCGATCCAATAAGGAAGAGATCTGGACGTGAAAGCCGCATCGCAACAACGCCGTACCCTGAGCTTCAAAGACGGGCTTCTGGAAATCAAGAAGAGCATGGGCCTGGGTACCGAGCAGCCTCCCGAAGAGCAGGCGCAGTCGCCGCAAGGCCGGCATGCGCCCAAAGGAAACAAGGCGGGCGCAAAGACCGGGCCGCAGAAGGGCGCTCAGGGCCAGCGGCGCGCTCAGGGCGCGCCCGGCCACAAGGGCCCCAAAGGGCCTCGCCCCGGCGGCGCGGACGAGGCGCGTGCGCGCGCACGTCCCCAGCAGCGCGGCGAGGCGCAGGGCAAGCCAGCTGGCGAGGCCGGCGAAGCGGGTGAGAAGCGCCGCGACGCCCGTAGCCAGCAGCCGCGCCCGGCGCGCGGCCCGCGCGAAGGCGAGCGCGGCGCCCAGCGCCAGCGCCCGGCACGCGCGCAGCAGCCGATGGCCAATCTGAGCGAAGCCGAAAAGGCGCGCATCGAGCGCAATCGCCAGCTCAACACGGTCTGGAACGTCTTCGCGAAGCACTATCCGGCGTTCCGCGAGCGTTTGCCGCTGAAGATCGGCGTGGTCGAGGACCTCGTCGCGCGCCATCCCGACTACGAGCGCACGCTGATCGTCGCCGTGCTCAAGCGCCACGTGAATCATCCGCGCTATCACGAGCGCGTGGCCGAAGGCGGCTCGCGCTACGAGCTGGACGGCACGGTCTCGGAAGGCCCGGGCATCGAGCCCTCGCACGTCGGCCGCGCCAAGGCTGCGCTCGCGCACCAGAAGGCGAAGGCCGAGGCGCGCGCCAAGCCGCAGGAGGCCGCACCGGCCGCTCCGGCGGCGCAGGCGTCCGAGCCGGCCGCGGCCCCCGCGGTTGCTGACACAGCCGCGCCCGCGCAGGAGCCCGCTGCCGCTGCGCAGTCCGCGGAGCAGTCCGTGGGTCAGGCTGCGGCCGCGCCGCAACAGCCGGCCCAGCCGGCGCCGGAGCAAGCCCCCTCGGCAGCCGGCGAGGCGTCTGGCAACGACGGCGAGGCGCCTGCCACGCAAGGCTGAGCGGCGCATCGGCATGGCCGGCGCGGCGCCCCAGGGGCGCGAGCGCCGCGCCTGCTGATCGAGCCGTTCGCCGCGCCACGCCATGAACCTGCGCCAACTCGAACACGTGATTGCCCTCGCTGAAGAGGGCACTTTCGCGCGCGCGGCGCAACGCGTGCACTTGAGCCAGCCGGCCTTGAGCCGCAGCATCCAGTCCATCGAGGACGAGCTGCAGATGGCGCTGTTCGACCGCACCACCCGCGAAGTGCAGATCACGCCCGCGGGCCAGATGGTGGTGCGCCGGGCGAAGAAAGTGCTGTTCGAGGCGCGCTGCCTCGTGCGCGACGTCGATCTCCTGCGCAATCACGACATCGGCTCGGTGAGTTTCGGCGCCGGTCCGTATCCGGCGGCCGTGCTGCTGCCTGCCGTGCTCGACGAGCTCGCGCACCGCCACCCGCAGTTGCGGATCAACGCCGCCGTCGACAACTGGAAAAATCTGCACGATGCGCTGCACGCGGAGTCTCTGGATTTTCTGATCGTGGATATCCGCGGTGCGCAGTCGAGCAGCGAGATCGACGTGATCGCGCTGCCGAAGCACCGCGCGGCGTGGTTCGTGCGCGAAGGCCATCCGCTCGCCCGGCGCGAGACGCTGGACGCGCGCGAGCTGCAGGCGTTTCCGATCGTCTCCGTGCCGCTGCCCGACCCCATGCACGAGGCGCTGCGCAAATGGCTGCGCTACGCGCCGGGCCACGAGCTGGAATTCCACCTCGTGTGCAACGACGTGAACGTCCTGCAGGAATATGCGCGCAAGACCGACGCGCTGCTGCTGCTCACCACGCACGCACTGTCGAACCCCGCGCGCATGACCGGGCTGGTGCCGCTCTCGTTGCCGGAGCGCTCGCCCTTGTGGCTGCAGTTCGGCATCGTTCACCTGGCGGGCCGCACGCTCTCGCCGGCGGCCGAGCAGACGATCCAGACCTTCCAGCGGGTGACCGGAGCGTTGCCGCCGCTCAGCGATTGATGCGCTGAACACATCGATTCGATGCAAATTATGCAGTTGTCTTATTGATGCGCGTGGCGTCCAATGTCCCGGACGCGGCAACAGAGGCAACTCAGGCAACCGGCGGCGAGCAACGCCGACCGGGGCCACGAAAAAGCCGCGAATGGAGACGCAATGACGTTCGAGACTCGCGGCACGCTGCGGCGCTGGGTAATCGTCGCCGGCCTGTTTTTGTTCCTCGCCATCAATTTCGCCGACAAGGCGCTCATCGGGCTCGCCGCCGAGCCCATCATGCGCGAGCTGCATCTCACGCATAGCCAGTTCGGGCGCATCGCCGCCAGCTTTTTCACGTTTTTCTCGATTTCGGCCTTGCTGGTCGGCCTGCTCGCCAACCGCGTGAAGGCGCGCTGGCTGTTGCTCGCAATGGCCGTGATCTGGTCGATCTCGCAACTGCCATTGCTGCTCTACGCCGCGCCCGCCACGCTGGTGCTCTCACGCGTGCTGCTGGGCGCGAGCGAGGGGCCGGCCTATCCGGTGGCCGTGCATGCGCTCTATAAATGGTTTCCCGATCGCGAGCGCGCCTTGCCCTCCGCCGTGCTCACGGTCGGCGCCTCGTTCGGCGCGGGTTTCATCGCACCGCTCATCACCTGGGTCATCGTTTCGTTCGGCTGGCGCGCGGCGTTCGAGATGCTCGCGCTCGTGGGCATGGTGTGGAGCGTCCTGTGGCTGTGGATCGGCAAGGAAGGGCCGCTCGGCACGAGCGACGAGACGCCCGCCGCCGCCGATGGGACCGACCCGGACCCGGCGTCGCGCTATCCCGCAAGAATCCCGCTCGGCGCGCTGCTGCTCTCGCGCACCTGTGCGGGGAGCAACTTCGCGGGCTTCGCGGCCTACGTGATCCTGACCGTGGCGACCGTGTGGCTGCCCAGCTACCTCGTGCGCGTGGCCGGCTATTCGCTCACGCAGGCAGGGTGGATCGTCGTGCTGCCCGCGTTCGGCCAGATGGTGGCGTCGCCGCTCCTGAGCGCATGGTCGCAGCGGCTCATGGCGCGCGGCGTGTCGAGCCGCCATGCGCGCGGCACGCTCGGCGCGGCAGCCGTTGTCGCGGCCGGCGCGGCGCTCACGCTGATGGCTGCGCTCCCCCCGGGGCCGCTCCTCATCGTCGCGGTGACTGTGGCGTTCTCGCTGGCATCGTTCACGTTCGTGAGCGGCGTGACGCTTGCCGGCGAGATCGTGCCCCCTGCGCAGCGCGGCGGCGTGCTCGGCATCAACATCTGCATCACGACGCTCGCGGGGCTCGTCACGCCCGCCGCGATGGGTCTCATGATCGACCGCGCGGCGACGCAGATCGAGGGCTATCGGATGGGCATGACGGCCATGGGCGCGTTTGCGCTTGTCGCCGGTCTCGTGGCCGCCGTGCTGATCGATCCGCAGGCCGACCGCCGGCGCTTCATGGCACGCGCGCAGCTGCGCGAGGAGAACTGCGTCGTGCCGCCGCTCGCCGCGGGAAAGCGCTGAGCCCAAAGGCGCTTTGGCCATCGAGAACGCTGTTTCGCATGATTGACAGGAATACTGATTAATATGAGAGATGCCGATCTGACACCACTGTTGCGGCCTGCGTCGATTGCCGTCGTGGGCGCGTCGAACGATGCCGCCAAAGTCGGCGGCATGCCGCTGCGGCTCTTGCGCGAGCAAGGCTATACGGGCCGCGTCTACGCGGTCAACGCGCGCGGCGGGGACGTGCAGGGCATGCGCGCCTTGCCTTCGCTCGATGCGCTGCCCGAACCCGTCGATCTCGCGATTGTCGCCGTGCCCGCCGCCGCCGCGCCGCACGTCGTCGCGCAGATGGTGCGCACCCGCACGCGCGCCGCAGTGCTGTTCACGGCGGGCTTCGCGGAGACCGGCGAGGCGGGCGGCGCGGCCCAGCGCGAGATCGCGCGCATGGCCTCGGCGGCCGGCATGGCGCTGCTTGGCCCGAATTGTCTGGGCTTGATGAATCTGCGCGAACGCGTCTACGCGACGTTCTCGCCGGTGGCGCTCGCGGGCGCGCCGCCGCTCGGCGATGTCGCGCTCGTCAGCCAGAGCGGCGCGTTCGGCGCCTACGCCTTCGCGCTCGCGCGCGAGGCGCAGCTCGGTCTGAGCCACTGGATCACGACCGGCAACGAGGCTGGCGTGCAGGTGGCCGATGCCGTCGAATGGCTCGCGCACGATCCGCTCACCTCGGTGATCCTCGTCTACCTCGAAGGCTGCGCCGATGGCGCCAAGCTGCGCCGGGCGCTGGCTGCCGCGCGCGCCGCCGGCAAGCCCGTGGTCGTCGCCAAGGTGGGCACGACGGCGACCGGCGCGCGCGCCGCCCAGTCGCATACGGCGAGCCTCGCGGGCGAGGACGCGGTGTATCAGGCGGTATTCGACGAATACGGCGTGCACCGCGCCGATACCCTCGAGGGTTTCTTCCGGCTCGGCAACACGCTGTCGAAGGGCCGCAGGCCGCGCTCGCGGCAAACCGCCATCGTGACCGTCTCGGGCGGGGTCGGGATCATGATGGCCGACCGCGCGGAGGCGCTCGGGCTCGCGCTGCCGCCGCTGCCCGAGGCGTGCGCCGCGCGCTTGCGCGAGAGCGTGGCGTTCGCGTCGACGGCGAACCCCATCGACGTGACGGGCCAGGTCGTCGCTCAGACCGGCGTGCTGACCGATACGCTCGTCGATGCCATGACGTGCGGCGCATACGGCAGCGTGGTCGCGTTCGTGGCCGGGGCGGCTCACGTTCCCAGCGCGTGGGCCGCGATCGAGCAGGCCGTCGAACGCGCGATGGCGCATCGCAAGCACGGCGAGCACGGCGCGCCTTCGGAGGCGGCGCAGCTCGTGCTGTGCGGCCTCGTCGACGACACGCAGCGCAGCTGGCTGGAAGCGCGCGGCGTGCTCGCCCTGCGCGAGCCGGTCTACGCGATGGACGCCGTTGCCGCGCTGCTGCGCGCCGGCGAGCAAGCGGATGTGGCGCGTGGCGAGGCGGCGGATGCGAGGGGCCTAGACGAGGCAACTGAGCCAGCGTCCAGCATGCTGCCGTCGAGCGTGCCCGCTCACGCGGCGTCGCTCGACGAAGCCGAGGCCATGGCGATGCTGGCCGCCGCGGGCGTACCGGTCGCGCCGCACTGTGTGGCAGGCTCGGTCGCCGAGGCGCAGGCCGCGGCGCAACGGCTCGGCTGTCCGGTGGCGCTCAAGCTGCGCTCGCGCCACGTGCTGCACAAGAGCGACATGGGCGGCGTGCGGCTGAACCTGCGCGACACCGCGGCGCTTGCCCGGGCGTTCGACGCGATCGCCACCTCGGCGGCGCAGGCGGGCATACCGGGCGGCTTCGAGGGCGTGGTGGTGGCGCGCATGCTCGACGGCTGGGGCGAGATCATCGTCGGCGTGCGGCGCGATCCGGTGTTCGGCCCCGTGGCCATGACGGGCCTCGGCGGCACCGGCGTGGAGCTGGGCCGCAAGATGGCGTTCGGCCTCGCGCCGCTCTCGCACGAGCGCGCGCTCGCGATGCTCGAAACGAGCGGCGTGGCGGCGCTGCTGCGCGGGCATCGCGGCCACCCGGCGCTATCGCTCGACGCGGCGGCCGCGGTGCTTGCGGCGGTGTCGCGCCTGGGCGCCGCGCTCGGCGAGACGCTCGATACGCTCGAAATCAATCCGTTCATCGTCACGCGGGACGGGCTCGTTGCCGCCGATGCCGTCGTCACGCTTCATCCGCAAGGCGACTCGCGGAACGAGGCGTAGCAAGCAGCGCACTGATTGCGCCGCCGACGACTCGTCTCGCGCGCGGCCACGAAACACGCGGTCCGGGAGCGGGCCGCATACCGCATCAAAGGAGCGATCATCGATATGTACAACCAGGCAATGAGCATCGTCGAGCCGACGGCTCACCTCGAGCAAGACCCGCTCGCCGCGCTCGTGAGCATGGCCGCCGGCCCGCTCGCGCTCGCGCGCTATCCGGTGGTGGAGGTCATGCGCACCTGCGCACTGCACACGCTGCCTCATTCGCGCAGCCCGCTGCGCGCGCCGTTCAACACGCTCTACGCGAGCACGCACCGCTGGACGCACGAAGACCGCGACATCGTCACACCGGCCAATGATTTCCTCTACCTCAACGCGTGGATCGATCTCTCGAACGGGCCGGTGGTGCTGGAGATTCCGCCCCTCGACGACACGCGTTTTTATGTGGTCGAACTGCTCGACGCCTTCACCGACAACTTCCGCAACCTGGGGCCGCGCAACGCCGGCACGCGCGGCGCGCGCTTCGTGCTGCATGCGCCGGGGCAGCGGCCCACGGGCGAGGGCGAGCCCGTCGCGTGTCCCACCTCGCTCGTCTGGCTGCTGGGCCGGGTGCTGGTCCAGGGCGACGACGATCTGGCCCGTGCCAGCGAGGCAGCGCGGGCGTTCCGTCTCGACGGCCCGCGCTGCGCGGGCCCGGCGTGCGTGCGCAACTGGCGCGAATCCGGCGACCCGGCGCTCGACTTCTTCCAGAACCTGTTCGATACCTTTGGCGATCTCCCGCCGCGCGAGGACGAGGCCGCGCTCGTGGGCCTGCTCGAACGCGCGGGCCTGCGCGAGCAAGCGGGCGTGGATGTGGCTGCGCTGCCCGAACCGGTCCGGTGCGGCCTGCGGCTCGGCTATGCGCAAGCCCAGCAGCTCCTGCTGGCTTTCACGCAAAGCCGCGCCCGGCGCAGCTGGGGCTATAGCCTCGGTCTGGGCCGCTACGGCCATGCGCATCTGCTGCGCGCCTGCACGGCGATGAAGGGGCTTGGCGCGCTCGCGGCTGAAGAGGCCGTCTACGCGAGCGCCGACTTCGACGACGCCGGTGCGCCGCTGCACGGCGGCAACCGCTATGAGCTGTACTTCCCGCCGGGCCAGTTGCCGCCCGTCGATGCGTTGTGGTCGCTCTCGCTCTACGGCGCGGACCGCTTCTTCGTCGACAACCCGATACGCCGCTACGCGATCGGCGACCGCACCGCGGGCCTGCAGTACGACGCGGACGGCGGCCTGCGCATCGCCATCCAGCACGAGGTGCCGGCGTCGCACGCGAACTGGCTGCCCGCGCCGGCAGGCGGCTTCTATCTGATCCTGCGCCTCTACCATCCGCAGCCCGCGTTTCTCGACGGGCGCTACCGGATTCCGCCCGTGCGGGCCGTGGCGCGCTGAGCGCGGCGCGGCGCTCCGCCAGCCAGCTTCTGCCAAACGCCTTTTCTTATCCTGGACGCTTGCTCATGTCATCCATTCCGCTCCGTGAACCCGCCGCCACACGCGCCGACTGTCTCGATCACGCCGATCTGTTCGAGCTCGCGCGCGAAGCGGTCCAATTCACGCTGCCGCTCTACGAAATGGCGCGCATGTTTTCGGCAACCTGCCCGCGCATCGACGCAGCGGGCCGCTTTGCCGGCGCATCGCCCGAGTCGCCGCAACGCTGGGCCAACGCGTGGCTCCATTCGCGCGAGCTGCTCGGGCCGCAGCATCGGCGCGTCGTGACGCCCAATAACGACACGCTCTATTCGAGCGCATGGCTCGACCTGCGCGGAGGCCCGCTCGTGATCCGCGTCCCGGCGATGCCTGCGCGCTACTACGTGCTGGGCCTGCTCGACATGTACACGAATCCCTTCGGCTATATCGGCAGCCGCACGACGGGCAGCGAGGCGGGCGCATTCTTCCTGCACGGGCCAGCGTGGCGGGGCGAAGTGCCCGCGGGCATGCGTGCGCTCGCGTGCCCGACCGACACGGTGTGGTTGATCGGACGCATTCTCGTGGATGGCGAGGCCGATCTCGCGGCGGCCATCGCGCTGCAGGACCGCTTTGAGATCGAGCGCGCGGCGGGCAGTCCCGAGCAGGTGCCGACGCGCGTGCCCGCGGGGCTGCAGCCGCAGGAGCGTCCCGGCGATGCGGCGCGCTTCGCCGAGGTCGTGAACCGCGCGCTCGCCGACCATCCGCCGCCGCGCGAGGCGCTCGCGCACGTCGCGCGCTTTCGCGCCTGCGGCATCGGCGCGGACTGTGTGGGCGAGGCGCTCGATGCGGCGCAGGCCGACGCACTCACGCGCGCGATCGCCCAACTCACGCGCGAGCTGACGGGCGCGCCGCCGCAGGCGCTCGGCGGCGGCTGGGCGCTGCCGGTCGATGTGCGCGAGACGTTCGGAAACGACTATCACGAGCGGGCGCAGGTGGCGCTCAGCTATATCGGCGCGCTGGGTGTCGAGGAAGCGATGTACATCACGGCCGATTGCGACGCCGAGGGCGCGCCGCTAGACGGCAACGCCGCATACGTGCTGCGTTTCGCGCCCGGCCAGGCGCCGCAGGTTGGGGCGTTCTGGTCGCTGACGGCTTACGCGCGGGCGACCTGCATGCTGGCCGAGAACGCCATTGGCCGCTATTCGCTGGGCGACCGCACGCACGGCCTGCGCCTCGATGACGATGGCGGCTTGCGTATCGCGGTGTCGGCGCGTGAGCCCGTGGATCCGGTGCTGCGCTGCAACTGGCTGCCCGCGCCCGCCGAGCGCTTTTATCTGGCGTTGCGGTTGTACGTGCCGGAGGAGGCGCATCTGGCCGGACGCTACGTGTATCCGCCGATCGAGCGGCAGCCGGATTGAAGCCGATGCCGGCGAGCCCAACCGGGCGCCCGGCGCGCGCCTTGCGCGTGATGCTTCAGCGTTCGCGCGAGCGGGCGTTG
The DNA here is from genome assembly GCF_004524855.1 of Paraburkholderia pallida. Classification (NCBI taxonomy): domain Bacteria; kingdom Pseudomonadati; phylum Pseudomonadota; class Betaproteobacteria; order Burkholderiales; family Burkholderiaceae; genus Paraburkholderia; species Paraburkholderia pallida. The sequence goes on from NZ_CP038149.1 coordinate 868,664, forward strand.
CCGCGAGTCTCGAGCATGCCGCGCATGGCCGATGCCTCGGTAACGGGAGCAGCCGAGGTGCTCGCCAGCGGCAAGGCCGATGCGGGTCGCAGGGATTGCGCGGAAGCTTGTGTTGCCAGCGCCGCGCTGGCCGGCCACGCCGTGGCGGGAGCCGCGGACAAGTCGCTCGCCGCGATGTTACCGGCCATGTCGGCGGAGAAGGCACCGCTGTAGGTTGCCGGCGCATCTGCTGCTGCGGCACCGGCTTGCGGCGCGCTCGCCGTGTCCAGCACGCGGCTGAATTCCGCCGCACGCGAGCGGATCTTCTCCGCATAAGCCTTCGAGCCGCCGTAGTTCTTCATGGCCGCGTCGAGATCGCCGCCGGCCGCGCGCTTGTAGCCGTAGAGAATCGATGACCCCACATCGATATTGACTTCGGGGTCCGTGAGATCCTTGCCGTCGCGCAGCAGGTTACGGTGTGCCGAGGGCACGACCTGCATGAGCCCGGTCGCGTGGTTCGCGCCGCGCGCCTTTTCGCGAAAGCGCGATTCGATCGAGATGATGGCGAGGAGCACGGCGGGCGGCAGCGAGTATTTCTCGGCGGCCGTGGTCACGGCCTGCGAAATCTGTGCAGCCTTGTCCCTGGCCAGACCGAACTTCTGGCTCAGGTAGGTGGGGAGCTTCTTGTCGTCGTCTGGGGGCTGCTGGGCCGCCGCGTATTGCACGAGGCCGGGCAGCATGACGAGCAGGCAGAGTAACCGCCTCATGGCCGGTCCTTTCGTGGGCAAACAACAGGTGAGCGAATGAAAGTCGCACAGTATAGCCGTCCACGAAAAAAGACAGCCGGGACATGGCCCGGCTGTGCATCTCAATGCGCTTCCTCTGAGCTTGCTCAGACTTTGTCGACGGAAGCCTTGTAGATTTCGTCGATGCTCGCAGCGAGCGCGGCGTCGAATTGCGCATCGCTCATCTGTTTCGTGAGGTCGTTGATGAGCGCGCGCGAGAAGCTCGCGATCATCCCGTGATTGGCCGCCAGCCGCTGGCAGGCGTCGCTGCGCGTATAGCCGCCCGAGAGGGCGACCACGCGCACGACGCGCGGGTGATCGATGAGCGGCTTGTAGAAGTCGGGCGTGTCGGGAATCGTCAGCTTGATCATGACGTTGCGCGAAGCGGGCAGGGCGTCGAGCCCCGCGAGCAGGGCGTCGCGCAGCAGCGCTTCGGCCTGGGCCTTGTCCGGCGCCTTGATCGACACCTCGGGTTCGAGAATCGGCACGAGGCCGCGCGCGCCGATCTGCTCGCCCACCTCGAACTGCTGCTTCGCGATGGCCGCGATGCCCGAAGGCGACGCGTGCTCGATCACCGAGCGCATCTTGGTGCCGAAGATGCCGGCTTTCACGGCACGCTCGAGCAGTGCGTCGAGGCCGGGCATCGGCTTCATGAGCCGCACGCCGTCCGCCTCGGCCTCGAGACCCTTGTCGACCTTGAGGAAAGGCACCACACCGCGCTCTTCCCACAGGAATGCGGGCACGGGCTTGCCGTGCGCCTGACCGTCCATGGTCTGCTCGAAGAGAATCGCGCCGATCACCTTCGCGCCCGTGAAGGCCGGCGCGCTGATGATGCGCACGCGCATCTCGTGCATGAGCCGGAACATCTCGGCTTCGCCGCTGTATTCGCTCTCCGGGATGCCGTATTGCCGCAGCGCGCCAGGCGTCGAGCCGCCGCTCTGGTCGAGCGCGGCGATGAATCCCGGTTTCTCGCGCATCTGCTGCAGCATGGTGTCGTTGGCCATTTTCAAACCTCCCGAATAAAGGCGCCGGCGCGCGGCGCGGTGACGTGGGACCCGGTGGCGTGACCCGCTTCGGGCCGCTTCCGATCCGGTGAGTGTACTGGCGCAGCGTGACAGCGTCTCGGCCCGTGTGTGCGGCAACCGTCTGTCGTGCGTATAGCGCGTCCGGCTGCAGAAGAAGCAAGCGCGATGCCAGCCCCGCGCGCTGCACGTGGATTACCACCGTGATCCGTGCAGAAGCGCGCTTCGCGCGCAACGGAGAAATTCAAGCCCCACGCCACCGTGAAAACGAACCTGAAGCGCGCTTCGCGTGACGGTGAAATCTAGACGAGCACTTGCGCGGGTGTTGACCGGTCGCTGGCGAGCAACGCGGAAAGGCGCCGCAGCGCGGCCTGCAGACGTGTGCGCTCGCCGGTTGCGCCCAGCGAGATGCGGATTGCGTTTGCCGTATTCCCGGTCGTGCCCAGGCCTTGCTCGAACGCCGTGGATGGCGCCACGGCGAGGCCTTCGGTGCTCGCGGCCGCCGCGAGTTCGCGTGCCTGCCAGTAGCTCGGCAGCGCGTACCAGAGATGAATGCCCGCGTTCTCGCAGGCCGCCGGTCCGAGCGTCTGGGCCGCCATGCGTTGACGGGCCTGCGCCTCGGCTCGCACGCCTTCGAAGATCCGCGCGGCCGTGCCGTCTTCGATCCACTGCAGGGCCAGCGCGTTCGTGAGCGGCGCGGCCATGAGCGAGAAGCTGCGCAGCGCGGCCAGCACGCGCGTGCGCGACGCGGCATCGGGCAACGCCAGAAACGCCGTGCGCAGGCCCGGGGAGAGCGTTTTCGAGAGCGTGGAGACGTAGCAGACCTGCGCCGGCGCGAGGCGCGCGAGCGGCGGCGGCGCGTCGGGCGCGAAGCGCCAGTAGGGATCGTCTTCGACAATGCGCAGGCCGCAGCGCGCCGCGACCTCGAGGAGCGCGCGGCGGCGCGTTTCCGGCATCGTCGTGGCGGTGGGATTCTGCAGCGTGGGGTTCAGGTACAGGAGGCGCGCGCCGTGCAGGCGGCAGGCGGCTTCGAGCGCGTCGGGCAGCATGCCTTCGGCGTCCGTCGCCACAGTTTCGAGGCGGCGCCCCAGTTGCGCGAGCGCGTGCGGCAGCCCCGGATAGACGAGCGGCTCGCTCAGCACCCCCTCGCCGGGCTCCGTGAACGCGAGGATCAGCGCGGCCAGCGCCGCCTGCGCGCCGGGGCACACGGCCACCCGCGCGGGATCGATCTTGCCGAGCATCGGCTCGAGCCATTTCGCGCCCGCCGCGCAATCGGCCGCGCTGCCGCCGCCAACGTGATAGGTCATCAGCAAGTCGGCGTCGCTGCGCAGCAAGAGGCGCGAGAGCCCTTCGCGCAGCAGCGCGTCGGTGTCGATGCCGGCCGGCGGAGGCGGGATGTTCATGCTCAGGTCCACGCGCCGCTCGAGTTCCGCACGCGGCGCCGCGATGAAGGTGCCGAGCGGTCCGCGCGCCTCGATCAGCACGCGCCGCCGCGCCTCGTTGAAGCCGCGCGTCACGGTCGTGAGATCCACGCCGAGGAGCGCCGCGAGCGAGCGCTGCGGGGGCACGCGTTCGCCGGGCACGAGCATGCCTTCGGCCACGGCGCGCTCGATGAAGTCGACGAGCCGCAGATAGCGCGGCCCGCTGCCGCCCTGGAGCGCCGAAGCCCATGTCTCGGCCCACTCTGGCGCCGTGTTGTCTGGATCGACGGGATCGTTTCGCGTCATTTTGTCGCGGATGTATGCATGATGTCTTACTCTAGCATGCGGACACGAAGCGCGTAAATCCATACATATAGGCTATGTATGGCTATCTGGGCGGCGGTGTCTGGCTGCTGCCATGTTAGCGATGTGAGCATCGTATGGATGGGTTTGCGCGACAAGTCAACCATGGAACCCGACATGCGCACCTTCCACACACGAAGAGGATCGGCCATCGAAGCCGGCCCGCCGTTTCCGCAACCCGAGCGCTCATGCTCATCCCCACCACGCAAGCGCCGCACTGGCGCGACGCTTGCGCTCTGCGCCGTGCTCGCACTGCTCGGCGGCTGCAGCTCCGTGCTGCTCGACCCGAAAGGCGATATCGGCGTGCAGGAGAAGAACCTCATCCTGATCGCGCTCGGCCTGATGCTGCTCGTGGTGATCCCGGTGATCGCGCTCACGCTCTGGTTCGCGTGGCGCTATCGCGCGAGCAACACGCGCGCAACGTACGCACCGAAGTGGGCGCATTCGACCGCGATCGAAGTCGTGGTGTGGACGATTCCCTGCGTGATCGTGCTCACGCTCGGCGTGCTGATCTGGCGCACGACGCACGCGCTCGATCCGTACCGGCCGATCGAATCGCAGCAAAAGCCCATTCGCGTGGACGTGGTCGCGCTGAACTGGAAGTGGCTCTTCATCTACCCCGATTACGGCGTGGCCTCGGTGAACCAGCTCGCGATTCCCGTCGACACGCCCGTGTCGTTCCGCCTGACCGCCGACTCGCTGATGAACTCGTTCTTCATCCCGCAGCTGGGCAGCCAGGTCTATGCGATGTCGGGCATGCAGACGCAACTGCATCTGATCGCGAACCATCCCGGCACCTACGCGGGCCGCTCGGCGGCATTCAGCGGACCGGGCTTCTCGGACATGCATTTCGACACGCTCGCTACGAGCCGCGCCGACTTCGACGCCTGGATCGCGCGCGCGCAAGCCTCGCCCACGGTGCTGAGCCGCGGCGCCTACGCCCGGCTCGCGCAGCCGGGCGAGAAGACGCCCGTCACCTTCTATTCGAACGTCGCGCCGGGCCTCTTCGATGGCGTGGTCGGCCAGTACATGCGCGACGTTCACGGCAATCCGATCTGCGGCACGGGCGTGGGCGTCACTAACCCGGCGCTCACCCTCGCTCGTCCCGCCACCCTGGCAGCGGAGTAAACACACATGTTCGGAAAACTCACGCTCGATGCCGTTCCCTGGCACGAGCCAATCATCATGGGCACGGGCGCCGTCGTGGCGCTCGGCGGCCTGGCCTTGCTCGCCGCGATCACCCTCGCGGGGAAGTGGGGCTACCTGTGGCGCGAGTGGATCACCTCGGTGGACCACAAGCGCATCGGCATCATGTACATCGTGCTCGCGATCGTCATGCTGCTGCGCGGCTTCGCCGACGCGATCATGATGCGCGCGCAGCAGGCCGTTGCGTTCAACGACGCGGCGGGCTATCTGCCGCCGCATCACTACGACCAGATCTTCACGGCGCACGGCGTCATCATGATCTTCTTCGTGGCCACGCCGCTCATTCTCGGGCTCATGAACGTGGTCGTGCCGCTGCAGATCGGCGCGCGCGACGTGGCGTACCCGTTCGTGAACTCGCTCTCCTACTGGCTCTCGGTGGTGGGCGCGGTGCTGGTGATGGTCTCGATGTTCGTCGGCGACTTCGCCGCGACGGGCTGGGTCGCGTATCCGCCGCTCTCGGAGCTGGGCTACAGCCCGACCGTCGGTATGGATTACTACATATGGTCGTTGCAGCTATCGGGCCTCGGCACCACGCTCTCGGGCATCAACTTCATCGTGACCATCCTGCGCATGCGCGCGCCCGGCATGGACCTCATGAAGATGCCGGTGTTCGTGTGGACGGCGCTCATCACCAATATCCTGATCGTCGCGGTGTTCCCGGTGCTGACCGGCACGCTCGCGCTGCTCACGATGGACCGCTATCTCGACATGCATTTCTTCACGAACGAGCTCGGCGGCAACGCGATGATGTACATCAACCTGATTTGGGTGTGGGGCCACCCCGAGGTCTACATTCTGATCCTGCCTGCGTTCGGCGCGTTCTCGGAGATCATCGCGACGTTCTCGGGCAAGCCGCTGTTCGGCTACAAGTCGATGGTCTACGCGACGGCCTCGATCGGCATTCTGTCGTTCTTCGTGTGGCTGCATCACTTCTTCACGATGGGCTCAGGCGCGAACGTCAATGCGTTCTTCGGCATCATGACCACGATCATCTCGATCCCGACCGGCGTTAAGCTGTTCAACTGGCTCTTCACGATGTACCGCGGCCGCATCCGCTATCACAGCGCGACGCTCTGGACCATCGGCTTCATGGTGACCTTCGCCGTGGGCGGCATGACCGGCGTGCTGCTGGCCGTGCCGGGCGCGGACTTCGTGCTGCACAACTCGCTGTTCCTCGTCGCGCACTTCCATAACGTGATCATCGGCGGCGTGGTGTTCGGCTGTCTCGCGGGCGTGAGCTTCTGGTTCCCGAAGGTGTTCGGCTTCACGCTCAACGAGTTCTGGGGCAAGGTGTCGTTCTGGTGCTGGCTGATTGGCTATTGGCTCGCGTTCACGCCGCTCTACATCCTCGGCTTCGAAGGCATGACGCGCCGCATGAATCACTATGCGGTGCCGGGCTGGCATCCGTGGCTCGTGGTGGCGCTCGTGGGCGCGGTGTTCGTCGGGCTCGGCATTCTCGCCTTTATCGTGCAGCTTTATGTGAGCATTCGCGGGCGCGATGCGAGCCGCGACCTCACCGGCGATCCCTGGGACGGCCGCAGCCTCGAATGGTCCACGGCCTCGCCCGCGCCGTTCTACAACTTCGCCGTGCTGCCGGAGATCACCTCGATGGAGCAGCACTGGGACAACAAGGCAGCGGGCCGCGCGTATGTGCAGCCGCGCGCCTATGAAGACATCCACATGCCGCGCAACACGGGCGCCGGCTTCATCATCGCCGCGTTCAGCCTGCTGTTCGGCTTTGCCGCCGTGTGGCACATGTGGCCGTTCGCGGCGGTGGGGCTAGTGGGCATGATCGCCACGTTCATCGTGCGCAGCTACGACCAGGACGTCGATTACTGGGTGCCGGCCGCGGAGGTGGCGCGCATCGAGAACGCGCGCTTCAAGCAGCTCGGTATCGCACGCTTCGAACAAGCCGGGCAAGTTGAACAACTCAAGGAGATGGCCTGAACCATGGCTCACGCTGCTACCACTCACGCCCATGGGCACGGCCACGATCACGGTCACGACGACGGCACCAAGACCACGCTAGGGTTCTGGATCTACCTGATGAGCGACTGCCTCATCTTCGCGACGCTCTTCGCCACTTTCGGCGTGCTCGCGAATGCGACGGCAGGCGGACCAGGTGCCAGGCAGCTCTTCGAGTTGCCTTACGTGCTCGGCGAAACGCTGCTGCTGCTCGCGAGCAGCGTCACGTTCGGCATGGCGATGCTGGGCCTCCACGCGCAGCGCCGCGCGCAGGTGATCGTGTGGCTCGCGATCACGTTCGCGTTCGGCGCGGGCTTCGTCGGCATGGAGGTGAACGAGTTCGCGAAGCTCATCGCCGATGGCGCGGGCCCGCATACGAGCGCGTATCTCTCGGCGTACTTCACGCTGGTCGGCACCCATGGCCTGCACGTCACGGCCGGTCTGCTGTGGATCGCGATCATGATGCATCAGACCTGGAAGTTCGGCCTCAACGGCGCGATCCGCCGCCGTCTCGCGTGCCTGAGCCTGTTCTGGCACTTCCTGGATCTCGTGTGGATCTGCGTTTTCACCTTTGTTTATCTGCGAGGCATGCTGTGAGTTCAACCAACCTTACACATTCGAGCGGCCACGACGATTCGCACGGCAGTCTCAAGAGCTACATGATCGGCACGATACTCTCGCTCGTGCTGACGCTCGCGTCGTTCGGCGTGGTGATGCTGCATGTGGTGCCGCCTGAGGCAGGGCTCGCGGCCATCGTCGTGCTGTGCGTCGCTCAGCTTGTCGTGCAGCTCGTGTATTTCCTGCATATCGGCGCCTCGCGCAGCCAGCGCGCGAACACCGGCATCTTCGTGTGCACGGCGTTCCTGATCGCAGTGATCGTCGGGCTGTCGCTGTGGGTCATGCACAACGCGAACGTCAACATGATGCCCACGCAGATGAGCATCGAACGCGCGATGGCGCGCGACTGATCCCGCGCACCCGGGCTCGCCCGCACCAGGCCGGCCGGCAACGCGCAGCGCGCGCGTTGCCGGCATCGGCTCGAGCCAGCCACCCGGTAGTCACACAACCGCCACTCAAGCCGCCGAGAGAACCCTTGCCTGCCTGCGCATGCCGGCGAAGATCGCCTCGGCCACGTCGAGCGGAAAGTCGCCGGGAAGCTGCGCCGCGACTTCGCCGATCACGCGTTCGGTATCCCCAGCCACCGATGCCATCATGGCCTCGACCTGCTCGACGGCAAATCCCACGCGCTGCCCCTGGGCGATCCAGTGGCGCGGCAGGATCTGCGCGACGCGGTAGTGCGCGTTGCGTCCACGCACGGCCATCGCGAGGCTCGCGCGTTGCGCGGGAAGCTGATTGCGCCCGCGCCCGATGATCGGATGCGCCGAGAGCACGTCGTAGAGCGGCGTGGCAGCGTACCGGCTGCCGGGATGATGCGCGATGCTGAAGTTCTTGGCGTGCCCATCGGTTGCGGCAAGCAGCCAGAAAATCAGCTGGGCCATGAAAAAATGGCGCCGGTCGTCTGCCTGGCGCGAAGAGCCCCCGAGCACGGCCATGACGCTTTCGATGCCGGGGCCGCCGTCGGCTTCATACTTGTGCAGGCCCGGCGTACCCGTGGCCTGGCACAGGTCTTCCTGCGGCAGGCGCACGATCCAGCGGCCGTTGCGCGCCATGCGCCGGTCGAAGCGCTCCACCACGAGCGCCTTGGTGTCTTCGAATTGGGCGATCTCGCAGGGCGCGATCGGCAGACCGAAAGCCCCGACGATCTTCGCGCAGAGCCATTCGTTCTCGACCGAGGTGCGCATGTCGGCGCGCATGTTGCCGACGAGGCCAAGCGGCAGCTTCAGAATGTGTGTGGTCGGCGTGCTGCCCACGGGCAGCAGCCAGCGGCCGCCGTGCCAGAGCAGGGCGGTTTTTTCCTGCGCGCCGGCAATCGAGAGGCGCAGGTCGTCCACGCTCTCGTGCTCGGCAAACGGCGGTGCGGAGGTGGTGTCGCGCAAGAGCCGCGCAATGGCGGCTTCGGATAGCGGCTTGCCTTCGATGCTTTCGAGTCCCACCGGCTCCTCGCCGGCCGGCAGCAGTTGCAGCGCGCCCACGCAGTCGCGCCCGAGCACGGCGAGAAGCTCGAAAGGCGTGGTCCCGCCCGTGCGGTAGCGGGCCGCGATGCGGCGCCGGATGCGCTCGCTGTCGGGTAGCAGGTTGTCGAAGTAATCGCTGACGACGGCGCCGCGCAACGGCTGATTGCCGGGCGTGAAGGGCAGCGAAAGCGACAGCGGCCGGCCTTGCTCGTCTTCTGTCCAGCTTTCGAAATACGCAAGACGCTCCACGCCGCGCGCAATCTCCCAGTAGCCAACGGGCAGGCCGTTCATCCACAAGTCGAGACGGTTCGTCTGGCGGGCGCGCGCCATTACCAGTCCTCCCGCTTGCCCGGCTTCGCGCGGGGCTTTGGCGCCGTGCTCTTGCCGGCGGCAGAGGCGGGGACGCGTTTTGCGGCGCGCGTGGGTGCTGTTTTGGGTGCTGTTTTGGGTGCTGCTTTAGGTGCTGCTTTAGGTGCCGCTGTGGGTGCCGCTGTGGGTGCCTGTTTGGGCGCCGCACGCTTTTTCGCGGCGGCGCTGCGCGTGGCAGGCGCCGCCGCCTTGCGCTTGGGCGCGTTGGCCGGCGCACTGCGTGCCTTGTCCCCAACGGGGCGGCTTTCCGCGGCTTTGCGCTTCGCAGGGCCAGCCGGTGCCGCGGCACTTTTGGCCCGGTTGCCGCGCGCGGCGCTCATAGGGGGCGAAGCCGCCCCGGACAGGCGCATTTCGACCGCGAACAGCCGCAGTACGCGAAACAGCCGGTCGACGCTTGCGGACTCGGGGTGCGCTTCGAAGGCGGCATAGCTTTGCTGGGAAATGCCGAGGCGCTGCGCCACCTTTTCCTGGGTGAGGCCGGCTTGCTTGCGGAATCCCAGCAGCATGGGGCGCAGCTGGCTGACGGTCTTGAGCGAGTAGTCCACGCGAGGCTCCTGCCGCGGTGACGTGGCGAAGGGAAGGGGCGACTCACAGTCTATAGGCTGTAAATGCAAAATACAACCTTAAAGCTGTAAATACAAAATACAGCCTATAGGTTGTATCTACGGATTACAGCTCTCAGGCTGTTTATGTGGATTACAGCCATCGGGCCGCAGATGCGGTATGTGGGGATTCGCTGGCGAGGTGTCTGCCCTGTGGCAAACCATTTGGAAAATGAATGATGGACATTCCAACATTTAATTTGCCGATAACGCCGCCGTCCGATATGGTGTTGACATCTATCCCCCATAGGCCCACGCCGCGCAGCGAGCGCAACGCAGACTGGAACGCGTTGAGTGGGGCCTGATTTGCCGAGACACAGTCATGTTCGATCGCGTATTCGTCAACGCCGTGGGCGCTGACGGCCAGTCCCTGAATCTCACCGTACGCGACGGACGCCTGGTCACCCTCGGCAAGGAGCGCCCCGAGACCGGCAGCGCCGAAGTCATCGACCTCCAGGGGCACCTCGTGCTGCCGGGTTTCGTCGACGGCCACATCCATCTCGACAAGAGCTTCGTCGGCGACCGCTGGCGCCCCCATCGCGTCGCGGCGACGCTGCGCGAGCGCCTCGCCGACGAAAAAGCAGCACTGGCCAGCGCGGCGCCCATTGCCGCGCGCGCCGACGCGCTGATCCGCCAGGTGGCCTCGTTCGGCACCATGGCCATGCGCAGCCACGTCGACGTGGACGCCACAACCGGCCTGACCCACCTTCACGCCGTGATGGAAGCGCGCGAAAAATGGCGCGGCATCATGGACGTCGAGCTTGTTGCCTTCCCGCAGGCCGGCGTCGTGTCGTGCCCCGGCACGGCCGAGGTGCTCGACGCAGCCGCGCGCGAAGGCGCCGACGTCGTCGGCGGCATCGACCCGAGCACGCTCGACGGCGACGCCGAGGGCCAGCTCGATATCGTCTTCGGCATTGCGCAAAAGCGCGGCGTCAAGATCGACATTCATCTGCACGAACCCGGCGAGCAAGGCATCGAGCAACTGCATCGCATCGCGGTACGCACTCAGGCAGCCGGTCTGCAGGGCCGGGTGGCGGTGAGCCACGCCTATGCGCTCGGCGACGTCGGTCCGGACTCGGTGGCGCGCATCGCCGACGCGCTTGCCGCGGCCGGCGTGTCGATCATGACGAATGCCCCCGGCGACCGCGCCTTTCCGCCGATTCTCCAGCTCCGCGCGGCCGGCGTGCGCGTGTTCAGCGGCAACGACAACATTCAGGACGCCTGGTGGCCGTACGGCAACGGCGACATGCTGCAGCGCGCCATGCTGCTCGGCTACCGCTCCGGCTTCTATACCGACGAAGCGCTGCTGGTCGCGCTGGACATGGCGACCGAAGCCGGCGCGGCCGTGATCGGCAAGCGCGACTACGGCCTGAAGCCGGGTAACGAGGCCTCGTTCCTGATCTTCAAGGCACCGAACGCGGCGGCTACCGTTGCAGCCGCGCCCGCCGAACGCGTCATCGTTCGCCGCGGGCAATTCTGGGGCGACACCGCCCGCATGAGCTTCGAACCCACGCAGGCCGCATCCGGCCCGCGCGGCTAACTATCCCGAGCGCCTTCGCGCGCGCGATGTCCGCGCGCGGCCTCGCCTTTGAAGTTGTGACATCAAATCCTCACGGAGCGTCAAGCATGTCATCCAGTTCTTACTATGCGCCGAAAGGCGGCCATCCGGCCCAGACCGAATTGCTGACCGATCGCGCAATGTTCACCGAAGCGTATGCGGTCATTCCGAAAGGCGTCATTCGCGACATCGTCACGAGCTACCTGCCGTTCTGGGACAAGACTCGCCTGTGGGTGCTCGCGCGTCCGCTGACCGGCTTCGCCGAAACGTTCTCGCAGTACATCGTGGAAGTGAGCCCGGGCGGCGGCAGCGATCGTCCCGAACTCGACGACCTCGCTGAAGGCGTGATCTTCGTGGTCGACGGCGAGCTCGAGCTCAAGCTCAACGGCGTCGAGCACAAGCTCGTGCCGGGCGGCTACGCCTTCATTCCGCCGCGCACGAACTGGACGCTGCACAACCGCAGCGGCAACGTGGCAAGTTTCCACTGGCTGCGCAAGCACTACGAAGCGGTTGACGGCGTGCCGATGCCCGAAGCGTTCGTCACGAACGAGCAGGACATCGAGCCGATCCCGATGCCCGGCACCGAAGGCCGCTGGGTCACGACGCGCTTTGTCGACATGAGCGACATGCGCCACGACATGCACGTGAACATCGTCACGTTCGAGCCGGGCGGCGTGATTCCGTTCGCGGAAACGCACGTGATGGAGCACGGCCTCTATGTGCTCGAAGGCAAGGCCGTCTACCGCCTGAACCAGGATTGGGTGGAAGTCGAAGCCGGCGACTTCATGTGGCTGCGCGCGTTCTGCCCGCAGGCCTGCTATGCGGGCGGCCCGTCGCGCTTCCGTTACCTGCTGTACAAGGATGTGAACCGCACGGTGAAGCTCACGCTCGGCCAACAGCCGAAGCGCACGGCTTAATAGCGGCTACCCCGCCACAGCGTCGCCGGCATCTCCAGCAGGTGACGCAGGCCGCTGCGCTCGAGCATGCGCTGCGCAGCGGCCTCTACCCGTTCCAGAATCTGAGCTTCATCCACGGACAGCACGCGGTAGTCCTCCATCAGGATCCGGCCGCCCACCATCGTCATGCACACGTCCGCGGCATTCGCGAAGCACGTGACGCGATAGACAGGCATGTTCATCGGCATCAGATGCGGCTTGAACAGGTCGACGAGGATGATGTCGGCCAGTTTGCCCGCCTCGAGCGAACCAATTTCCCCATCGAGCGACAACGCCTTGGCGGCGTCGATCGTGACCATCTCCAGCGCCTTGCCATGCGGCAGCACGTCCGGATCGCGGAAGTGCCGGCGGTGATAGTGCATGCACTGCCACATGTGGCGGAACATGTCGTAGCCGCGGTCGGGCGCGGCGGCGTCCGAGCCGATCGCCACCGTGACGCCCGCATCGATCAGCTCCGGCACCGGGCAGCGCCCGATGATCGACATGATCGCGCTCGGGTTGTGGACGATCGAGGCGCCCGATTCCACGCACGCGGCAATGTCCGCTTCGGTGAGGTCGATGGCGTGCGACATGAACGACTTCGCATTCATGAGCCCCAGCTCGCGGTGTGCGAACTCCAGCGAACCGGCGCGATGACCGTCCTGCGTGAAGCTCAGCGCGCGCGACTGCGCCAGCGCCATATAGCGGGCCGCCTCGTGGCGCGCCACGTCTTCCCATTGCGCGTGCGCCGGGTAATGCTGCGGCGCAAAAACGGGCAGTGTCAGCGCGATATGGATACGCCCGTTTGCGTCGCCGTGGCAGGTATCGACGATCGCTTTGCACACTTCGTACATCTGATCGAAATCGACATCGCGCGTCGTGCTGCCGCTTGAATCGTGGCGCGTATAGGCGCGCGGCGAGGGGGGGCGCGAAGGACCGACCGCGACCATCGAACGCGTGCCCGTTTTCACCACGGCATCGCAATGGCGCCGCGCGTAGACGGGATCGTCTACGCGCATGATCGAATCGCCGCCGCCGAGCAGCGAGACGCCCGTCGTCACGCCGGCCTTCAGGCGTTCGAGTGCGGCGAGGTGCGATTCCGTCTCCCAGAAGTCTTCGTCCGATGCCTGCGTATAGATGGCCTCGCAGGCATCGGTCCACGCGTCGCCGTCCGCGCCGCCGATGGTGCGCAGCATCGCGTGGCCCGCATGCGCGTGCGCGTCGATGAAGCCCGGCAGCACGGCCTTGCGGCGCGCGTCGATCGTACGCTCTGCAGAATACTTTGCGCTGAGTTCGTCGGTCTTGCCGACCGCGACGATGCGATCGCCCTTGACCGCTACCGCGCCGTCGTCAATCACGCGGCGCGTGGGGTCAAGCGTGATCACGCAGCCATGCGCGATCAGCACGTCAACGCGTTCCCGATTGTCCATGTCCATGCTCTTTCGTATGCTTTTTCGTGAGTCAGCCGGCACATTACACGCCGTTGGCGAGCACGCCACTACGCGCGACGATGTGCCCGTTCGCTACCACCAGCTTGCGCGCCGGCCGCGCGACCACCGCGTGCGCGACCGTTTGGGCATCTACCAGCACGAGGTCGGCGCGCGCGCCGGCCCGCAGGCCGTAATCGGCGAAGCCGCAGCCGCTCGCGGCCGCCGCGCTCACGCAATCGAACGCGACCGCCAGATCGTCGTCGCGCCGCAGGTCGTAGCGCATGCCGATCAGCATTGCGCGCTCGAGCATGTCCGGCACGCCGTACGGCGACCACGTATCGCGTATGCCGTCATTGCCGCCGAAGATCGTGATGCCCAGCTCGCGGCAGCGCTTGAGCGGCGGCACGGTGCGCGAGGGCGGAGCGCTCGTCAGCAGCGCCACGCGCAGGCGCGCAACGCGTTCGAGCAGCGCCGTAGGTTCGGGCAGCGCGCCCAGGCAGAAGGCATGGCTCACCACGACCTGTCCCTGCATGCCCATGGCCTCCACGCGATCGAGCAGCAGCTTCAGCGTGAACGCGCCAATCTCGCCCGGCTCGTGCAGGTGGATGTCGATGGGTTTGCCGTAACGCTCGGCCAGCGCGAAGGTGGCATCGAGCGACCCGACCGGGTCGCCGTCGATCAAGGCGGGATCGAGCGCGCCGAGCACGTCGGCACCGGCGGCGAGCGCGTTGCCGAGCAGCTCGTCGGTGCCGGGACGGATCAGCATGCCCGACTGCGGAAAGGCGACGATCTGCATGTCGAGCACGTCGGCCAGCGTGTCGCGCGTGTCGAGCACGCCTTCGAGGTAGCGCAGGCCCGCATCGGTGTCCACGTCGACGTGCGTGCGCAAGCGCGTCGTGCCGGCTGCCAGGAACGCGCGCGATAGCGCGAGCGATTGCTCGCCGGCATCGTGCCCGGCGTTCTTGCGGAATTCGCGTTCGTTCGCGATGCGGTCGGTGAGATTCGGGCCGACTTCGTTGACATACCAGTCGCGGCCCCAGTGAGTCTTGTCGAGATGCGTGTGCCCTTCGACGAAGCCGGGCAGCAGCAGCGCACCGCCGCCGTCTTCGACGAGGGCATCGGGCGGCGCCGCTACGTTCGGGCCGATCGCCTCGATGCGTCCACCGACGACCGAGACGGACACCGGCTGGCCATGATGGCCAGGGTGGCCATCGGGCAAGCGAACATGGGAAATGAGGAGAGGGCGGTTAGCAGAAGTCATGCCGATTCCACGGTAGTGGCCATGGGGCCTCGCAGTGCGCGTTGCGCGGCGCTGACGAGGACGAACACCAGCGCATTGGCGAACAATGCAACGAGGCCCGTGTTAATGGAAGTGAAAGCGAGCGGCGCGCCGGGGAAAACCGAGGCGAGCGTCATGCCACGCCAGTTTGCCAGCGCGAGCACGATTGCGCCCGCGAAGATGCCGCCGAACGCAGCTTCACGCGTGCCGAACGGGCGCTTCAGGAAACTCGAGGCGAGCATCGGCACGAGTTGCGTGAGCAGGCTCGACGAGAAGATCGCGAGCGAGACGAAGGTTGCGCCGCCGCGCAGCACGAAGTACACGACGACGAGCGTGAAGAGGGGCAGCGCGATGCGTGCGACGCGGGCGACCTGGCGGTCGCTCGCCTGTGGGGCGAAGCCTTCGCGATAGATGTTGCGGGCGATCGTCGTCGACGCGTTGAGCATGATGAGCGAGCCCGGCACGAGCGCCGTGAGCAGGCCCGCGCCGCCGACAATGCCGACGAACCACGACGGGAAGGTCTGCTTGACGAGCCGCAGCAATGCAAGATCGGTCTGCGCGCCTTCGAGCCCGTGCACGGTCAGGACTGCCGCGAATCCCACCATGAACAGGAAGGCGATCAGCACCTGATAGATGGGCATCAGCACGGTGTTCTTGCGCAGCGCAGCGGCGTCGCGCGCGACGTAGGTCGCGGTGAAGCCATGCGGATAGAGGTAGTAGCCGAGCGACGTGAGCAGCAGCGTCGAGTTGTACCAGCTCAGGTTGTAGCCGTGCTCGGGCATGCGCAGCAGCTCGGGATGCACGGCGTTGATGCGCGCGAACATCTCGCCGTAGCCGCCGAAATAGTGGATCGGCAAGTACGTGCCGAGAAAGATCGCGAGGGCGAGGATCAGCACGTCCTTGAAGATCGCGATGCTCGCCGAGCCGTGGATGCCGGAGACGCTCATGTAGAGCACCATCAGCGTCGCGCTGATCCAGATGGCGGTGTTTTCCGCAATCAGGCCGTACGACATTTCGGAGACGATAATGCCGAGTCCGCGCAACTGGATGATCAGCAGCGCCACCATCGCGAAGACGGCCACGACCGAGACCAGCACGCCGACCGCGCGGCTTTCATACTTTGCCGCGAAATAATCGGCGAACGAGACGAGCCCGCGCTCCTTCGCAAAGCGCCAGATGGCGGGCAGCATCCAGTAGCCGAACATATAGGCCAGACAGCCATATGAAAGGATGTAGAACGCGGGCACGCCCTTGCTGTAGGTCCAGCCGCTCGCGCCGAGAAACGTGAACGTCGAGAAGGCCTCGCCGGCCATCAGCAGGAACGTGAGGAGCGAGCCAAAGCCACGGCCGCCGACGGCCCACTGCTCGAGGCTCAGCTTTTTGCCGCCCCGCGCGCGCAGCCCGATGAAGAGCGAGAAAAGTGCGAACAGGACGATGATGATGAGCGCCGGATTCATTGCTCGCCTCCCGTCTGCTCGCCCGCGCGGGCGGCTTCGTCGCGGCTGTCGAGGTAATAGATGAAGGCGAGGATGGCGGCCGTCCCCGCCATCCAGATCAAGTTCCAGACCAGCAGGAAGGGCACGCCGAACAGCATCGGTATATGGGTGGCGAGCGAGCCGCCCGAATAAATGCCAACGAAAGGCAGCGCGGCCAGCAGAACGCGAAGGTTCACTGCCGGTTTCCTGCGCGCTGGCCTGCTCAACTGCGTTTGCGCCATTCCTGTCTCCAGACTTCTATATGTATGTACTGATCCCGGCGTTCAGCCGGATCGAAACGTTCAAATGTTAGCGATTGCGCACGCCATTCAAAAGTTAAATGTTCTAATGCATTTCAGTGATAAATCGAATAGGTCCGGGACACCCTCGAGGCGCTGCACGGCGCCGCCGCTGCGCAGGAAATGCAAGGCAGGGCGGTACACGATTGCCAGCCACGGTGCCGCGTGATAGAAGGCGGTATCTCATTCGAAAATCAAATGGTCCGATGAAAAACACCATCAGGGGGCATCGACCGCTATTCGATCTGGACCTGCTCAAAGCGATCGTCATGGTGGCGGATTGCGGCACGTTCACGGCGGCTTCGGCGCGCCTGCATTCGACGCAGTCGACAGTGAGCCAGAAAGTGAAGCGTCTGGAGGACATGGCGGGGCACAAGCTGCTCGAGCGCGGCGCCCGCGATGTGCGTCCGACCGATGCCGGCGAGACGCTGCTGGCCTACGCGCGGCGGATGCTGGCGCTCAACGACGAAATGATCGAGTCGTTGGCGGGGGCGGCCGTGGGCTTGACGGTGCGCCTGGGCGTGCCGGAGGACTTCGTCGGCGGACCGACCACCCATATGCTCGCGGCGTTCAATCGCAAGCATCCGCAGGTGAAGCTCGAAGTCACGAGCGGCCTGAGCCGCGACATCGCCAGCAGCTACGACCGCGGCGACCTCGACCTCGCACTCGTGAAGCACCGGCGCAACAGCCGCGAGGCGGTGGCCAGCTGGCCCGAGCAACTGCGCTGGATCGACAGCGCGAAGAATCCGTCGTTTCAGCTCGACCCGATACCGCTGGTCGCGTTCCCGCCGCGCGGCCTCTATCGCGACGACATGACGAACGCGATCGAAGGGCTCGGGCGCCGCTGGCGCCTGAGCTTCATCAGCTCGAGCCTGAGCGGCATCCAGGCGGCCGTGGCCGACGGGCTCGGCATCAGCCTGCTGCCGGCGCGCTCGGTCACGGCCGACCACGTCGTGCTCACGCAAAAGAGCGGGCTGCCTTCGGTCGAGACCATGGACATCGCGCTGCTGCACCGACCGACCGCCGACACGGTCGTGAAGGAGTTGGCGCGGGCGATGTCGCGGATGATCGGCAGGCCGCGGCGCTGATGGCCCGCCGTTTGCCCTGTCACGATTCCCGGCGCCGCGCACGAGTGTGCCGCGCGGCGCAGTTTTTTGTTCTCTAACCGGAGCTGATGCCATGCCGCGCTTCGCCGCGAATCTCAGCATGATGTACAACGAGCACCCGTTCCTCGACCGCTTCGCCGCTTCCGCTCGTGACGGCTTTCGCGCGGTCGAGTACCTCTTTCCGTATGAGCACCCGGCCGCCGGGATCCGCTCGCGCCTCGACGCCAGCGGCCTCGTGCAGGCGCTCTTCAATGCGCCGCCCGGCGACTGGGCCGCGGGCGAACGGGGCATGGCCGCGCTTCCCGGCCGCGAGGACGAGTTCCGCCGCTCGATCGAGACCGCGCTCGGCTACGCACGCACGATTGGCAACGACAAGCTGCACGTGATGGCGGGCCTGATCGGCGCGGACGGCGATCGCGCGCGGCACCGCGAGACCTATTTGAGCAATCTCGCGTGGGCGGCCGAAGCCGCGCGCGGCGACGGCATCCAGATCCTGATCGAGCCGATCAATCAGCGCGACATGCCCGGCTACTTCCTCAGCCGCCAGGACGACGCCCAGGCCATCTGCCGCGAAGTGGGCGCGCCGAACCTGCGCGTGCAGTTCGACTGCTACCACTGCCAGATCGTCGAAGGGGATCTCGCGATGAAGCTCAAACGCGACATCGCCGGTATCGGCCATATCCAGATTGCCGGCGTGCCGGAGCGGCACGAACCGGATCTGGGCGAGCTCAACTATCCGTACCTGTTTGCTCTGATCGATTCGCTTCGCTACGACGGCTGGATCGGCTGCGAATACCGGCCGAAGGCGGCGACCTCCGATGGGCTGGGCTGGCTGCGCCCGTATCTGCAAGCGCAGTGATCGACTTTGCCTCGAGACGGCATGTAAAGCGCACGGATCAGCGCAAGAGAATCAGGTGCGGTACGGCATCGGCGCCGCACCAGACGATCGCGTTCTGCCCGTGCTTTTCGCCTAACGCCTTTGCGGCGTCGAGCGTCACGCCCAACACGAGAAAGCTCGCTTCGCCGGGCCACTGATTCGACGGATGTTGCCCGACGCCCTCGACGCAGGCGAGGCCGAGCACCTCGAGCTCGCGCGCGAGCTCTTCTTGCCGGGCAACATTGGCTTGCGGGTCGAGGCGCTGACTGAACGGATTGCAGGCGGTAATGAACGCGCTACAGGCAACGTGGCGGGCATCATGCAGTATGGCAAGCGCCGGATTGAATTGACCGATCTGCAGCGTTGCCGGCGTCTCGCCCAATACCTCGTAGTGCGTCTCGAGGTACGCCTGGATCGTGTCGCGCGCAATGCTTGAGTCTGAAAACACAAATACCTCCGTCTTTTGCGATCCACCTTGCCCGAGAAGGCGCTCAAGAATGCGCGGCAGGTGCCCTCAAGCGCAGCGCGTTGGCTGCAGGCCCCATCGCTCGGTGGCCATCCCTCAGGGCATGGTGGCGACTGCAAGGATCGCTTTCACGGCCTCGTCCTCGATGCCCTTGATGTCCGAAGGAAATCGGTTGCGCTGAGGGATCAATACCAGTAGCCCTTCGATTTGCCCCGTTATGAGCGCGGCTCGGCGCGCCAACACGAGCGGTGTCAGTTGAGGGTTCACGTCAGCGACAAATCCACCGATCATGCGGCGCTGGAACATATACCCTTCCTCCATGCTCCTGCGCGCGAATTCCTGCGTTTGAGCCAGCGCCCAAAAATTCACAAAGAGGCTTTGGGTTCGAGGTTGTTTGCCGTCTTCAATCAGCAAGCGGACCAGCTTTTCCAGTCGCGCTTCGGGGGACAGCGACGAGTCGGTGCGAAGGTTGTCATAGTTCCTCGAATACTCCGCGATGGTCTCGGCAATGATCGCCGCAAACAGGTCTTCGCGGGTGGGGAAGTAGTGCTGCAAATTGGATAGCGCCAGACCCGCATTGGCAGCCACCTTGCGCATGCTAAGCCCACCGTAGCCCTCGGCCACGAAAATCTCGATCGCACTGGCAAGGATGCGAGCGACAGTATTGCGTCCGCGCCCAGTGAGCGAACGACTCGTGTCGCCGGCTTGAGGCTCCACAGGCACGTCCGGGCGTCGATCGGCCAGTGCGTCCTGGTGGCCATTCTTCTTGCCACTATCGTCTGTCGTCGGTTTCGCGGCCATGAGGTTAGCTTCCCAAGTCGAGCAGTGAGCATCATGCTCAAGCTTGTAGTGATGCATTGTCGGTCACATGACCTCATTCTGGCAAGCGGCTGCATTGCGTTCCAGGCGCTGTCCACATTCTCGCCTCCTGAGTTTTGCCTCCCTTGCGCTACGCGATTTTGCGGCCCCGTTTTCGGTCTCAACGGGCTCGTGTCAGCCCGAGCAAACCGTTCACCGATGTTTCCAGAGCGCGCCGCAGGTTGTCGGCACGTCCTCGCTTTGCGGATGGAAACGCTTATCTAGGTCGCAGGACCTAGAAAATCGAATCTGGAGATGTCGCGGAAAGGCCGATTCTCTGAGCCTCTTGCTCACGGATTGATTGACTCCGAGGCAGCACATTTAGATTGCATTTAATCAATAAATCATAGGCTTATACCCAATTCAGGCATGCCACCCGCTACGCCATCGCAACGAGATGAGGGTTTAACCTTAGTTGCGACCAAAAACGCTGGTGTGTATAACGCCAACTAGGTCAACTGACATAATTACGGTGAATGAGATGAAAGAAGAGCAGTCGGTAAAAGTAGGGCGGCGTACGTTCATGCGGGGCGCAGGATCCGCGCTGGCAGCGACCGCTCTAGCCAGCTCGACCCTGGCGAAAGGCGGGCGTGCATTGGCCGGCGAGCGGCCGTCGCTCCCGGGGCCGGAGTCGAAGTCCATCGCATCGGGTGCGCAATATGACGTGATCGTTATCGGCGGAGGATTTGCTGGCCTCACCGCCGCGCGCGATTGCGCGTTGCGTGGCATGAAAACGTTGTTATTGGAGGCGCGTGCGCGCATCGGCGGCCGGACGTTTACCTCGTCGTTTGCGGGACATCGCCTCGAAATGGGCGGCACCTGGATTCACTGGAGCCAGCCCCATGTCTGGGATGAGATGACGCGGTATGGAATGGGTATCGTCGACGGCCCGGGCGCGAGTCTGGAGCACGTGTCCTGGCTCTCTGGAGGCAAGATCAAGAGCGGCGATGCGGAAAAAGTGTTCCCCGTGCTAGCCGATGCCATGGCGAAATTCTGTGACGTCGATGGCTACGGCGGACGACTGGTCTTTCCGCGACCGCACGACCCGCTCTTCCACGCGGACGAGGTTCGAAAGTATGACGGCCTGTCTTTGCAGGACCGCCTGGCGGCCGTGGGCTTCAAGCAGGAAGTCCACGATCTGATCTCGCCTCAGTTGACCACCCTTTGCCATCGCGATCCCGCATCTGCAGGACTGGCCGATCAACTGAAACTTTGGGCGCTTTCGGAATTCGACTTGGGGCTGCTGTTCGAGCGGGTGAACAAATACCGGATCGAGCAAGGGACTTCAGGCTTGGCGAATGCGATCGCCGCGGACGGTGGGGCGGACGTGATGCTTTCCACACCGGTCGCGCGGGTCGAGCAGGCGGGCGGGAAGGTGAGCGTCACCACCGCGTCGGGCGCCCATTACTCGGCCGGCGCCGTGATCTGTACCGTTCCGGCGAACGTCCTGAAGAGCATCGATTTCAGGCCGGGTCTGAATCCAGCCAAACTGGCAGCGTCCAAAGCCGGGGTCGCGGGGCAGGGGACCAAGTGCTACATCCACATCAAGCAAAAGATCGGGAAATGGATGGGATGTGGCGCCTTCCCCAACCCGATCGCGGTGACCTGGACTGAGCAGGAGCGCGATGACGGCACGCTGCTCGTATCGTTCGGACCTCCGGGACGGTTGGACATCAACGACGAAGACGCGGTACAGACGGCGCTTCGGCAGATTCTGCCCGGTGCCGATGTCGTGGCGACGACCGGTTATCAATGGACCGCCGACCCCTGGTCCCAAGGCACATGGTGTTACTACCGGCCCGGTCAACTGACCCGCGATATGGAGCCGTTGCGACAGCGCGAAGGCGCGGTTTTCTTCGCAAGTGCGGACAGCGCAAGTGGCTGGACCGGCACCATTGATGGCGCAATCGAGCGCGGGACGCGTGTGGCCCAGGACGTCAAAGCCTTCCTGAACCGGAAATAAATCACGATGCCATAAATATAGGCACATTCATCACCTGTGTTCCTGTTAATAAGAATGCAGACGGAGGCGGGGTGCATGAATGGTGTCTCATCGTCATTTTAGTAATTCGTCATCCTTAGTTAATTATTGATAGAGAAAATTATGTCTCTTGTGGAAGACTGCGCGCGGCGTCGGGTGCTCGTGGTGCATGCGCATCCGGAGCCCCAATCGTTCACTTCATCGATGTTTCGCGCTGCGCAGGAAGTCTTGCTCGACTCGGGACACGAGGTGCGTACATCGGATCTCTATGCGAAGGGATTCAATCCCGTTGCCAGTTCGGCCGATTTTGAAACGCGCGAGGATCCGGAGTATTTGGTCTACGCAAAAGAGCAGCGAGCGGGACGCCTCGGCGGAACGTTGTCGCCCGACATCACGGAGGAGGTAGAGAACGTTCTGTGGGCGGATCTCGTCGTCCTGAACTTTCCGATCTTCTGGTTCTCGACGCCCGCGATCCTGAAGGGCTGGATCGACCGCGTGTTTCTTTCCGGCCAATTTTATGGCGGCATGCGCTTTTACGATCGAGGTGGAATGAAGGGCAAGCGCGCGTGGGTGACCGCGACGCTTGGGGGCCGTCCGCATATGTTCGGGAAGGACGCCGTGCACGATGAAATCGACATCATGCTGACACACCTTCTTCGAGGCACGCTGGCCTATGTGGGATTCGAAGTGCTCGAGCCGTTCTTCGGTTATCACGTGCCCTATATCAGCGAAAAAGAGCGGGCCGAAATTCTGGCGCGATTCGACCAGGACGTGAGGAACTGGCAAACGCGCCAGACGCTTTCATTCCGTTCGCTCGACGAATTCGATGAGCATCTTTACCCGCTAACCCCGGAACAGGCGGCAAGAGACAGATCTAACCGGCGCAAACCTTGACGTGTTGTGCCAGTGCTCATTTTTTCCCGGAATAGACATGCAAACTGATAGAAGCTCGCTCATGGCCATCCGCTTCACAGCCTTAAGCGCCGTCATTGGGGGCCTTCTGGTTTATGCGACCTTTGGTCTGCTGACGAAGGTCACGGGCCCGGACACGGAGATGGTGTTCCGTGGTTCAACGATGCTGGCGCTTCCGGCCCAGACGCGCGACCTGTTCCGCTGGGCCATGCTCACGGACGTGTTCGGATTTTATTTGCCGTTCGTCGCCATAGGTGGAGGTCTTTGGTATGCCTTTCGTGAGAAGGCCGGAGCTTTCGGTCACATGGCAGCCATGGCGCTCGTGTTTTACGTCACCATGGGCGTAGGCGGCGCGGTGGTCCAGTTGGCCACGATCGAGCCGTTGTCGCAGTTGTACATTGCTGGAGGCTTGGACGAAAAGGCCATCGCTTCGATTTCCTGGGCGACTGTCGTCCATGTTGCGCAGCGAGGCCTCTGGTGGAGCGAGGCGCCGGCCTTTTTCTTCTGGGCCATGATGATCGGCCGACTGCTTAAGCAGGACGGTTGGGGTGGCTCGACACTACTGCGAGTAACCGGCTCACTCGCAGGGGTGTACTTCGTGTGCGGGTTCTTTCGCGAACTCGATGCTTTCACAAATGGCATCGAAATGGCGGTCGTGGGGCTTCTTCCGTTGTGGATGATTCTGTTCGGATGGCAATTGCTACATCGATCGAGAAAGTAGAGGGGTCGAGCATAGAACACGACATTTCTATTCTTCACCTATATTATTTTCATTCCTACGTTTTAAGTTATGCCAGATTCGAAATGCCGAGCCCTGTACCGAGTCTGCGTGGAAACCGATGCGAATATCTTATGAGCATGTTGGCTTGGCGCAGCAAGTTGCATAACTCATGCTGCTCCAGCGTCAGCCGGTGCATACGGAGGTAGTGGGATTCCGCGCAGAGAATTTCCGCTTGCGTGTGGGGATGTCGTGCGGAAATGCCCGCATCGAACGCGTCGATCATGGATGGCGTATCGCCTTCCCGGTCACGCTGCGCAAAACGCTCGACTCCAGTCAGGCGTTGCCCGTCCCCGAAACGCGACAGGCGCTCGCTGTCTCTGTCAAAATATCGGCAGCCGTTCGCCGGTTCCCGCGCACCTCATGCGGGTTCGTTTGGCTAACGGACCGCAAACCCCGGCCCTGAGCGGGTATGCCGATTTGGCATGTTACAACCTGTGTGAGTAAAGCCATGGTCGCAGTCAGGTACGATGAACTTTCTTTGGCTTTCGATTTCGTCAGCTACGCGGCGACAACGGAGCATAACGCGTATGTCTCGCTCGATACGGGCAAGATCTATTGGACTTCCGATTCCAGCGACGGGTTCGAAGAGGAGCTTCCTGACGACCTTGCATCGTCAGATCGCTACCTCGCGATACCCCACAAAAACGAGTTCAATCTGGGAAGACGTCTCGCCTTACGCCTTGTCGCACAGGAGTTGCCTGCGTGTTACGAGCAGGTCGAAGGTTTTTTCCGACGGCAAGGGGCTTACGCCCGTTTCAAGGATTTGCTGGAGCGTGAAGGCGTTCTCGAGCGCTGGTATTCGTTTGAAGCCGATGCTGTCGAAAGCGCGCTGAGGCAATGGTGTGCCGAAAACGGGCTTGAGCTTGTTCGGACGTGATGGACACCGTTAGCTTTCGCAACGCCAGCGCATCAGTCGTGCCTCGGCGACTGCCTCGATCACCATCAGGCGGTCCAGTTCGCGCATGCTCATCGTGATCCCGGTACAGGCCATTGGCGGCTCCACGCATCCGTGAAAACCGCGCCAGCAGCTCGCGCATCGTCATGATGATCGTCCCAGTCGCATTCATCGCTGGCGCTCCATGTGGATGTCCGGCGCTCAACCTACACAGAACACGACATTTCTATTTAGCGGAAACCCGACATTTCTATTTGGGACCTACATCAAAAACTTCGATAATTGGTATTATGTAAAATTATTTAGCATACCACACCATCCAACACCACACGTCGATCCTCGCGCCGCACGAACGCTGAAAAACGCTGCACCTGCGTGCTGAAATGAATCACGCAAACCAGGCGCCGGCCGACATTCCCGCCCGGCGCCGTTGTGTCACTTCGCATCAGTTCGCCGCTACCGCCACCGGGAAATGCCACTGCCCGTCGAGGATGGCAGCCCGAGGCCGGTAAAGTCGAACCATATAGTTCCATCCGTCGGTGATCGGCAGGCAGTTCGGAATCTTGCCGTCGCAACCACCGAACTGGACGTCAACCGAGCCGTCGCTTGCGCGCTTCGCCGTCACGTTGTTCACCGTATAGGCGTCGAGATCGTTCTTCTGGAAGAAACCCTGAGCGTTATACACGCTGATCGACCAGAATCCATCCACCGGCACGTCCTTCGCCCGCAAGTGGTAAATGGTCTTGCCGTCGTTTTTCTCCGGCGTGACATTCAGATAGATTGCGTCCTTGGTCGGATTGCCGCCCCAGGCGCTAGCCGTTCCGATCAGATGGCGCACCGGATCCACCTGCCCCTTCGCGCCGAACATGCCGCCCAAATCGGGCAGCGTCGAACCCAGCACCCGCAGCGCGTCGCGGACCTTCGCCTGGCTCACAGGATCCCAGTCCGGTATTTCGAATTTTCCGGGACTGGCTTGTTTCACCACAATGGCATCCTGGAGATGGCGCGCCTTCTCGAGGTCAGCCGGGTCCTCGGGGTTGACGAGCGTGCGCACGGCCATCACCACGTAGCGGCTGCCGATTTGCTTGCGCGTGAACGTATAGCTTCCCGGCTGGTAGATGACCTCTGGCGTGTACTCTTCCTCGGTAATGACCTGCATGGCCATGTAGCGGTGAGCCGCTTGCGGCAGCGTGATGGTGAGCGGGCCTGCATCGAGATCGAATACGCCCACGGAGTAAAGCGTGTCGCGGTTCGGGCGGACAACAGGCTGACGATCGATCGGCGCCACGTCGCGATTGTGAGCGAACTTGCCGAATCCACCCATCTTGACGAAATTCGCGAACGACACATCGCTTTCGGCGCGCGCAAAATTTTCAACGGTAACGGGCACGCGTCCCGCCGAAGTGGACTGGGCGTAAGCGGAAATGGCAGTCAGCATGAGCGCCGCAATTGAGGCTCGGCAGAAAGTATGTCTTTTCATATCGTTGTTCTACATGAAAGTTGATAAATATCTATCACAGCAGCATTCTGGATTGCAGAATAATGAAGCTTTCCCTGCCACGCATAACCTTTTCTTGATCGCTCATGCCTGCTGCCCCGCCAGTATAACCAGCGCCATGCGTACGATCTGATTCGTTGTTGACGCCACCGGGGGCCTCTGCTATCTCTTGAGCGGCCACATTATCCAATCCTCGTTTCACACACCCTTCAGGAAGGAAAGTATGGGATATATACGCGACATTAGCCAGCCTCTCTTGTCACACATACAGAAGCTGCTACGCCTGAGGCGTCTTGCAACTTGCCACGCACTTCTGATTGCCTCGATGACCGTATTCTTCCTCCCTGCGGCATTCGCGGCAGAAACGCTCTCTGCACAGCAGGCGAGAGCCATTGCGAAAGAGGCCACAATTTACGGCTTTCCGCTCGTCGACAACTATCGCATTCAGTACTCTTATTTTGCTGACGAGCATGGTCCAAACTTCAAGGCGCCATGGAACTCGATCGCCAACACGGCGCGCGTGTATACGCCGGAGGACAAGACCATTCAGTCTCCCAACTCCGACACGCCCTACTCGTTCCTCGGTGCCGACCTGCGTACCGAGCCGCTCGTCCTGAGCGTGCCCCCGGTGGACAAAGGGCGATACTACGCAGTTCAGTTCATCGACTTGTACACGTTCAATTTTGCGTATGCCGGCAGCCGAACCACGGGCAACGGTGCGGGCAAGTTCCTGCTGGCCGGCCCCGAGTGGAAGGGCACCGTTCCCAAGGGCATCAAGTCGGTCATTCGCTCGGACACGGATTTCGCGTTCGTTTTCTACCGTACGCAATTGTTCAATCCGGGTGACATCGACAATGTGAAGCGCATACAGGCGGGATATAAGGTTGAAACGCTTTCGCAGTATCTCGGCAAGCCCGCACCCACACCTGCCCCTGTTGTCAAGTTCATCCAGCCGCTCACGCCTCAGGACGAGCGCAGCTCGCTGCAATTCTTCAATGTGTTGAATTTCGTGCTCCAGTTCTGCCCGACCGATCCTTCGGAGAAGGCATTGATGGAGCGTTTCGCGAAGATTGGCGTCGGAGCCGGCAAGCCGTTCGATGCGAATGCCCTTGCGCCTGAGATACAAAAGGCAATGCAGGATGGCATGGCCGACGCCTGGAGCGCGTACGCCGAATTCAAGAAAAACGACCTCGATACGGGCAAGATATCGAGCGCCAGTTTGTTCGGAACCCGTGCCACCCTGCAGGGAAACTATCTGGCGCGCATGGCCGGGGCAGTCGTCGGAATTTATGCCAACACCAAGACGGAAGCGTTCTACCCGGTCTATTTCGTCGATTCGCATGGCGAGGCGCTTAACGGTTCGAACCGCTACACGCTGCACTTCCCGCCGGGAAAACTGCCTCCCGTCAACGCGTTCTGGTCGCTCACGCTCTATGAGTTGCCCGCGAGCCTGCTCTATGCCAATGAGCTGAACCGCTATTTGATCAATTCGCCGATGCTGCCCGGGATCAAGCGCGACGCGGATGGGGGCATCACGCTGTATATCCAGCATGAGTCGCTTGGGCCCGCGCTCGAATCGAACTGGCTTCCGGCGCCGCAGGGCCCCTTCCTCACGGCGTTGCGGCTCTACTGGCCCGCGCCCCCTGCACTCGACGGGCAATGGAAGGCCCCGGCCATGGAGCGCGTACAGTAACGACGTTTAAGCTGCCGTGCCATCGCGGCTGGGATTTCCCGCCGCGACATCATGGCAGCATGCCGCTGAACCGATCGCGCGCACACGGCATGGCGCCAGGCCGGCGCATCGTCCAGCAGGTGTTCAACCGGGCAACCACGTCGAGGCCCCGGTCGCCGGCCATAGGTGCGAGGGTGGGAACACGCACCACCCTCCATCCCGATGGCGAAAGAATACGATCGCCAGCAAGCCGGACGGCCGCTCGCTTTCGACACGAACGAAGCGCCAGTGCTTCGCGCTCGCGTGACGGCATCGCGTCACACGGGTACGGTGTGCGGGATCCGTCCCGAACCACTTTTCCACTGCGACGCGCAGCGACTTGCCGCGAGTGTTCATCGCCTGCTCCCGCACTTTCGATATTCGGCGCCGCACAGCAATGCCGGGACCGGCACGATGCGCGGGCTTGCTGCTACGACTGTCACTGCAGGCCCGTCGCGCTCGCCAGCTCCGGCACGACGGTGAACAGATCGCCCACGAGGCCGTAGTCGGCCACGCTGAAGATCGGCGCTTCCTCGTCCTTGTTGATCGCTACGATCACCTTCGATTCCTTCATGCCGGCGAGGTGCTGAATCGCACCCGAGATGCCCACCGCGATATAGAGCTGCGGTGCGACGATCTTGCCGGTCTGGCCGACCTGGTAATCGTTAGGGACGTAGCCCGCATCCACTGCCGCGCGCGATGCGCCCAGTGCTGCGTTGAGCTTGTCTGCGAGCGGCTCCAGAACTTTCGTGTAGTTCTCGCCGCTGCCCAGACCCCGGCCGCCCGAGACGATGATCTTCGCGCTCGTGAGTTCGGGACGGTCGAGCTTCGTGACTTCACGGCTCAGGAATTGCGAAAGGCCGCTGTCGGCGGCCGCTTCGATCTTTTCCACGGTTGCGCTGCCGCCTTCGGCCGCCACGGCGTCGAAGCCGGTCGTGCGAACGGTGATGACCTTGATGGGGTCTTGCGACTGCACCGTTGCGATTGCGTTACCCGCGTAGATCGGACGCTCGAACGTGTCCGGCGATTCCACTGCCGTGATGTCCGAGATCTGCGCGACGTCCAGCTTCGCGGCGAGTCGCGGCGTGACGTTCTTGCCCGCTGCCGTAGCAGGTGCCAGGATGTGCGTGTAGTTCTTGGCGATCGAAAGCACCGTCGCCTCGACATTTTCCGCGAGTCCTACTTCGAGCTGCGGCGCATCAGCCAGCAGCACCTTCGAAACGCCGGCGATCTTGGCGGCCGCTTCTGCGGCAGCTTGGGCGTTGTGCCCCGCGATCAGCACGTGCACGTCGCCACCGATCTTCTGCGCGGCAGCCACGGTGTTCAGCGTCGCCGCCTTGACGGTTGCGTTGTCGTGTTCGGCAATAACCAGATTCGTCATGTTCAATCCGCTCCCTTACAGCACCTTGGCTTCGGTCTTCAGCTTCTCGACCAGCGTATTCACGTCGGCGACCTTCACGCCGGCGCTGCGCTTGGGCGGCTCCGCCACCTTCAGGGTCTTCAGGCGCGGCGTGACATCCACGCCCAGATCCGATGGCTTGATCGTCTCCAGCGGCTTCTTCTTCGCCTTCATGATGTTCGGCAGCGTGACGTAGCGCGGCTCGTTCAAACGAAGGTCGGTGGTCACCACGGCGGGCAATTGCAGGGAAAGCGTTTCCGCACCGCCGTCGACTTCACGCGCAACCGTGGCACGGCCATCGGCGATGGTGATCCTCGAAGCGAACGTCGCCTGCGGCAGACCCGCCAAAGCGGCGAGCATCTGTCCGGTCTGGTTCGAATCGTCGTCGATGGCCTGCTTGCCGAGAACGACCAATGAAGGCTGCTCCTTATCGACCACAGCCTTCAAAAGCTTCGCCACGGCGAGCGGCTGCAAATCTTCATCCGATTCGATCAGCACAGCGCGATCCGCGCCGATCGCCAGCGCCGTGCGCAGCGTTTCCTGCGCCTGCGCGACACCAGCAGACACGGCGATCACTTCCGTCACCACGCCCGCTTCCTTCAATCGCACCGCTTCTTCCACGGCGATTTCATCGAACGGGTTCATCGACATCTTCACGTTGGCGATGTCGACGCCCGTGCCATCCGACTTCACGCCGACCTTCACATTCGGATCGACCACTCTCTTGATTGCGACCAGTACTTTCAAAATGCACTCCCGACTTCCAGCAAAACAGAGCCGTCTTCAACGGCAAGGATTTCAGTCACGCGCGGACTTGAGCGCAGCTTCGATGAAGCGCCCCACTTCCTGCCCGGCCTCGGCGTAAGCCGAAGCGGTATTCCAGTCGGCGATTTCAGCGAAACGGTCCGCGATCGATTCGGGGCTCAGGTCGCCATCGGCAATGTGGCACGGCGCCGTTTCAACGACCGTCGCCGCCGCAAACGAACCGCCGCCGGCGGAGAGCACGACGCGCGACGGCGCGTCCTCGCTGCACAGGAACAGCACCGCGGGTGTCACCCGCTCCGGCTGGATGGCGGCCAACGCTGCCGGCGGCAGGATCTCTTCGGTCATGCGCGTCGCCGCGATGGGCGCAATCGTATTGACCTTGATGTTGCTCTTGAACCCCTCCTGATGAAGCACGTTCATCAGGCCGACCAGTGCCATCTTCGCCGCGCCGTAGTTCGCCTGGCCGAAACTGCCGTAGAGCCCCGCCGCCGACGTCGTCATGACGATGCGGCCGTACTTCTGCTCTCGCATCGTCTCCCATACGGCCTTCGTGCAATGCATCGAGCCCATCAGGTGCACGTCGAGCACCGCGCGAAAATCCGCCACGTCCATCTTGGCGAAGCTCTTGTCGCGCAAAATGCCGGCATTGTTCACGAGGATATCGATGCGCCCGAAGGCATCGAGGGTCTGCGCGACCATGGCCTGAACCTGGGCGAAGTCGGCCACGTTTGCACCATTGGCGATCGCCGTACCGCCCGACGCGCGGATTTCCTCGACCACCGCCAACGCGGCCTCCGAGGAGCCGCCGGTGCCGTCGCGGCCGCCGCCGAAATCGTTGACCACCACCTTCGCGCCGCGCGCGGCGAATGCCAAGGCGTGCTGGCGTCCAAGGCCCGCTCCGGCGCCCGTCACGATGGCGACCTTCCCGTCAAATCGAATGCTCATGTCTCGTTCCTCTTCTTCAATAGCGGCGCGTTTTAGCGGAAAAAAAGCAGAATCGGCTCGGCCACGCAGGCCGGCTTCGGTGCACCCTCGCACTCGATCGTCATCTCGATCTTGATCTGCACGGCACCGTTGCCGAGCTCGTCCCATTCGAGCAGCCGGAAGAGCCCGCGAATGCGGCTACCCACGAGCACGGGCGAGGGAAACCGGACCTTGTCGAGGCCATAGTTCACGCCGGCCGACGTGCCGCGAACCTCGAAGGCCGAAGCGACCAGCCCCGGCAACAGGCTCAGCGTCAGGAAGCCGTGCGCGATGGGTGCGCCGAACGGCCCCGTTTTGGCGCGCTCGACGTCGACGTGAAGCCATTGGTGGTCGTCGGTCGCGTCCGCGAACAGATTCACGCGCGACTGGTCGATCAGCAGCCAGTCACTCGTGCCGATGGACTCCCCCTTCAGCGGCTTCAACGCATCGGGCGTTTCATAAACTTTCATCAAAAATTCCTTGGTATTCAGCTCAATGAGCGCTCGAGCGCGGCGGCACAGGCCGCCTCATGCTGATCGCTGCTGCCGAGGACGAGCTCCGCTACCACCGCGCGCTTGAAGTAGTGGCCAATCACGCATTCCTCGGTCATGCCGATGCCGCCGTGTAACTGGATCGCCTGGCCGCAAACATTCTTCGCAGCGCGACAGACGAAGGCCTTGCACGCCGACACCGCGTATTGCAGCGCCGTCTCGTCGCCGGCCTCGAATGCCGCGAGCAGCGCGAACAGCATCGAGCGGGCCAACTCCATTTCGGCCGCCATGTCGGCCATGCGATGCTGAAGCGACTGGAAGCTACCGATTGGGACTCCGAATTGCTTGCGCACCTTCAGATACTCGGACGTGGCCTCGATGGCCGCCTCCATCACGCCAATCAGTTCGGCGCCTTGCACGGCAACGGCATGGGCCAGCCCATGGCGCAACGCCGGCAAGCAATCGCCGCCGTAGCCGATGCGCGCATCGGCACTCACCTGCACGCCATTGAGCTGCACGTCCGCGGCCCAGGTGCCGTCGTGCAACGGCAGCGCACGCTGCGCGAGTCCGGCGCTACCGGCTTCGACGAGGAACAGCGCCATGCGGCCCGGATCGGCCCCCACGCCGTCGATGAAGGCGGACACCAGCAGCATGTCGGCCGCCGGTGCGCCCACGACCAGCGTCTTGTGGCCATGCAGCGCGTAGCCGTCCGCATTGGGTGCCGCCCTCGTCTTCACGCGTGCGGGATTGCCGCGCGCATCCGGCTCGCTAAAAGCGAGCGCGATGCGCAGCGTCCCGTCGGCCAGACGCGGCAGCAGGGCTTGCTTCTGCGCGTCGGTCGCGCACGCGGCCAGCGTCTGGACAGCGAGCACGCCCAGCCCCACGAACGGATCGGTCACGAGTCCCCGCCCCAGTTCAAGGCCGATCAGGACGTTATCGAGCACCGAGCCGCCCAGCCCGCCATAGGCATCCGGCAGCGCCGCGGCCAGCCAGCCGTTATCGGCGAACAACCCCCAGTTGCGCGCACAAGCGTCCCGGCCGGACTGCACCTGCGCGGCGCGCATTTCGAAGCTGCACGCCTTCGTCACGAAGCGGCGCACGCTGTCCTGCAGCATCTGCTGCTCGGCATTCAGATTGAAATTCATGGTGGCGTCCCGCCTCAGAGTTGAAACAACAGCTTGGCGATGATGCCGCGCTGGACCTCGCTCGTGCCTCCGTAGATCGTCGACGCGCGGCGGAAGAACATCGCGCTGGCGAGGCCCGGCCCTATGCCCGCGGCCGGAACCGGCAGCGTGTCGCCCTCTTCCGCGTGCGACTCGGCGGGGTACGCGATCGCACCGTAGTCGCCCAGCGATTCGACGAGGAACTCGCTCATCTTCTGTTGCAGCTCCGTGCCGCGAATCTTCAGCATGGACCCCATCACGTGCGCCGTGGGACTGTGATCCTGCTCCAGCACCGCCACCCGCTGAACCATCATGGAGACGGCCTGCAGCTC
This sequence comes from Paraburkholderia pallida, assembly GCF_004524855.1. Classification (NCBI taxonomy): domain Bacteria; kingdom Pseudomonadati; phylum Pseudomonadota; class Betaproteobacteria; order Burkholderiales; family Burkholderiaceae; genus Paraburkholderia; species Paraburkholderia pallida. Next base: position 901,625 of record NZ_CP038149.1, read on the forward strand.
GGCTTCGAGGCGGGCGAGCCGCAGCGCGAAGGCCGGCTGGCGCACGAGCGGCTGGCCGTCCACCCGAAGCGTGGCCCCAACACTGCGCAACTGCTTCTTCAAGCGCAGGAGCGCCGGCAAATCGGCCGTCCCCGCATGCTCGTTGTTGAGGAGAAACTTGGTGACGCTCCAACCCGCGCCCTCGCCGCCCACGCAGTTGGCGACCGGCACGCGCACGTTGTCGAAGAACGTTTCGTTCAGGTGATGGCAGCCGTCGATCGTGATGATCGGGCGCACCGTGATGCCCGGCGTTTGCATGTCGACGAGCAGGAAGCTGATACCGGCCTGCTTCTTGACAGATGTATCGGTGCGCACGAGCAGGAAGATCCAGTCCGCCTCGTGCGCATAGCTCGTCCAGATCTTCTGGCCGTTGACGACGTAATGATCGCCGTCGCGCACGGCCTGCGTGCGCAGCGACGCGAGATCCGATCCCGAGCCAGGCTCGGAAAAGCCCTGGCACCAGAGCCGCGTGCCGGCGAAGATGTGGGGCAGATGCTCGGCCTTCTGCTCCGGCGACGCGAAATGATTGAGCACCGGGCCGAGCAGACGCTGGCCGAAGACGTCCTGGGTCGGCGCGCCCGCGGCGGCGCACTCTTCGTCGAAAACAAGGCGCTGCTGCGGCGTCCAGCCTGTGCCGCCATGCGCCGTTTCCCAACAGGGCGCGCCCCAGCCGTGTTCATTCAGGATACCTTGCCAATGCATCAGCGCGGCGCGCGGCGAGCGCACGCCATGTTGCGAGCCGGCCAGATCGGCCGGCAAATGGGCGCGCAGAAATGCGCGCACTTCCTCACGGAATGCGGTCAAACCCGCATCGGGTTGAAAGTCCATCGGACCGTCTCCTGAATCGATTGGATGCTTGCGCAGCCTGAACAATCAGACGCGCTCGTAGAGCGTCACCACGCAGGCGCCGCCAAGGCCCACGTTGTGCTGGAGCGCGAGGCGCGCGCCCTCCACCTGGCGCGCCTGTGCCGTGCCGCGCAGATGCTGGACCAGCTCGACGCACTGGGCGATGCCGGTGGCCCCGAGCGGGTGGCCCTTCGAGAGCAGGCCGCCCGACGGGTTGGTCACGTACTGGCCTCCGTAGGTGTTGTCGCCGTCGAGCACGAACTTTTCGGCGCCGCCTTCCGGGCACAGGCCGAGCCCTTCATAGGTCAGCAGTTCGTTATGCGCGAAGCAGTCGTGCAACTCGATCACATCGATATCCTGCGGCGAGACGCCGGCCGCTTCGTACACCTGGCGTGCGGCGGCTTTCGTCATGCCGACGCCGGCGACCTCGCGCATGTCACGGGCCTCGAACGTCGAGGTGAAATCGGTCGTCATCGCCTGCGCGGCGATGCGGACCTGCCGGTTCAGGCCGTGGCGCTTCGCGAAGTCTTCCGAGCAGACGACGGCTGCGGCCGCGCCGCTGGTCGGCGGGCAGGCCATCAGCTTTGTCATCACGCCCTCCCACACCATGGGGGACGCCATGACTTCGTCTTCCGTCACGACGTTGCGGAATACGGCGAGCGGGTTGTTCGCGGCGTGGCGGCTTGCCTTGGCGCGGATCTTCGCGAAGGTCGAAAGCTTCGTTCCGTACTGCTTCATATGCGCGAGCCCGGCGCCGCCGAAATAGCGCAGCGCGGGCGGCACATCGTTCGCGCCCAGGAGTTCTTCGGCAACCACGGCGAAGCGGTCGAACGGCGACGCACGGTCGTGGAAGTAGGTGCTCAGCGCGCCCGGATTCATCTGCTCGAAGCCGAGCGCCAGCACGCAGTCGGCCGCGCCGCCCGCCACGGCCTGGCGGGCCAGGTACAGCGCGGTCGAACCCGTGGAGCAGTTGTTGTTGACGTTGATGACCGGAATGCCGGTCATGCCGACCTCATAGATGGCGCGCTGACCCGCCGTGGAATCGCCATAGACGAAGCCCGCGTAGCACTGCTGGATCTGCTCGTAGCCGAGACCCGCGTCCTGCAGCGCGAGTCGCGCGGCCCGCGCGCCCATCTGCGGATAGGGCTCGTTCGCGCCCGGCTTGGTGAACGGGATCATGCCGATCCCGGCAACGTAGACGTCTCGACTCATGTGGGTATGCTCCTGCTGTATCGATTGATATGAACCGTCACGCCACGCTGCGCGAACGATCTTTCCAGTGACGCTCGCGCAGCCTGACCTTCAACACCTTGCCGGCGCCCGAGACGGGCAGCGCGTCGACGAACTCGACGCTGCGCGGGCACTTGTAGCCCGCGATACGCGCCTTGCAATGGGCGATGATGTCGTCGGCGCTCACGCTGGCGCCCGGCGCGGCCACGACGACAGCATGCACGGCCTCCCCCCAGCGCGCGTCGGGCACGGCGATCACCGCCGCAGCGGTAACGTCCGGATGCGACGCGATGGCGTTTTCCACTTCGGCGGAATAGACGTTCTCGCCGCCGGTAATGATCATGTCCTTGAGGCGATCGATCACGTGGAGAAAGCCGTCGTCGTCCATGTACGCGCCGTCGCCCGTGAAATACCAGCCGTCGCGCAGCACGGCCGCCGTCTGCTCCGGTTTATTCCAGTAGCCCTGCATCACATTCGGCCCGCACAGCGCCACTTCGCCCGGCGTGTTGCGTGGCACTTCCTCGCCTCTTGCGTCGACGATCTTCACTTCGACGCAGTAGCAGGGCCGCCCGGTTGCGCCCTCTGGCGCGAGGCCGGCTGCGCCGCCGGTTTCGATCGACACCGGACCGGCCTCCGTCATGCCGTAGATCTGCACGAACCGCGTGCCGGGAAACGCGGCCTGCGCCCGCGCGAGCAGCGCCGAGGCGACCGGCGCGGCGCCGTACGCCACCGTTTCGAGCGTCGTCACGTCGTAGTGGGGCATCCGCTCGATATGCTCGACGAGGTGCTGAATCATGGTCGGCACGAGCACCGTGTGGGTCACGCCGTAGCGCGCAATCGCCTCGAGCACGGCGCCCGGCTCGAACGAGGGAAGGATCACGTGCGTATTGCCTTCGATCCAATGCGGCCCGGCGAGCCCGATGTCGGCGATATGGAACATCGGCGCCGCGTGCAGATAGACCGCGCCGGGCCGCGCGAGGCCCGTTGCGCACGCGGTGAGCGCGGCCACGCCGAGGTTGGTGTGGCTCAGCATCACGCCCTTCGGGAAGCCCGTCGTGCCGCCGGTATAGAAGATGCCCGCGAGATCCTCGCCGCGCCGGTACTTGTCGGCTACGGGCGCGGCTGCGGCGACCAGCGCCTCATAGGAGCGCATGCCGTCCGGCACCGCACCGTCGCCGCAATAGATCAGCTCGCGCACGGTTTGCGCGTCGCGGCGTAGCTGCGCGCCAAGCTCGGCGAACGCGTCGTCCACGAGCAGCATGGTCGAGCCCGAGTCATCGAGCGCGTAGAGCAACTCGGCCGCGGACCAGCGGATGTTGCAGGGATTGAGCACGCCGCCGCCCCACGGCACGGCCATCTGGAACTCGAGATAGCGATCCGAATTCAGCGAGAGCATCGCGATGCGGTCGCCTTCCTCCATGCCCAGTTGCTGCAGCGCGCCGGCGAGCCGCGCGACGCGCTCCGCGAGTTCGCCGAAGGTGCATTCGCGCCCGGCGAAACGGACGGCCACGCGATTGCCGTACTGTTGCCGCGCGCGATGCAGCGCCTGGGTTTGATACATGTATGTCTCCTGTCTTTGTGCATGTATGTTAGGGACCGTCGCGCCGTCCGGCGATTGCGCAATCCATCGAATACATTGCAAAAGACGGCAACCCGCTCGTGTGCCGCCCCAGCCAGAGAGCAGGAGGATGGCCGCCCGCCTCGAGCGGCCTCGTTGCGCTACGCCTGCGGCGGCGCAAAACGCTCGCCGTAACGGCCGGCCAGTTCGTTGCAGCGCGCGATGAACCGCTCCATGCCCTGCGACTCGATAAAGCGCCACGTGCCGCCCGTCCACGCCGGAAAGCCGATTGCGGTGACCGAGCCCACGTTGGCGTCGTGCGTCGTGCGCAACACGCCCTCCTTCATCGCCCGCAGGGTCTCCAGCGATTGCCGGAACAGCAGCCGGTCGCGCAATTCGGCGATGTCCCACTGCACGCCGGCCCTGCCGAAATGCTGCTTCAGGCCCGGCCACAGGCGCTTCCTCTCCCCCTCCGGGTAGTCGTAAAAGCCGCCTCCGCCTGCGCGCCCCCGGCGCCCGAGTTCCTTCACCATCTTCTCGATGACGAGGTCGCCCGGCTCCTTCAGGTACGGCCTGCCTTCCGCCTTCAAGTCCGCGATGGTCTGTTCGGTGATGGAAAGCGCCAGCGAAAGCGAAGTTTCGTCCAGCACCGTGAGCGGCCCGACCGGCATGCCGGCGGAGAGCGCCGCGTTTTCGATGACTTCCGCAGGAATGCCTTCCATCAGCATGCCTACGCCTTCCTTGACGAAGCTGCCGAAGGTCCGGCTGGTATAGAAGCCGCGCGAATCGTTGACCACGATCGGCAACTTGCCAATCTGCAGCACGTAGTCATAGGCGCGTGCGAGCGTGGCGTCGCTCGTCTTCTCGCCCACGATGATCTCGACGAGCGGAATCTTGTCGACGGGCGAGATGAAATGCAGCCCGATGAAGCGCTCGGGATGCGCCGATGCGGCGGCCAGTCCCGTGATCGGCAACGTCGACGTGTTGGACGCGAGCACGCCGTCCGCAGCCAGCATCGGCTCGGCCTCGCGCGTCACCTGGGCCTTCAGTTCGCGGCTTTCGAATACCGCTTCGATGATGAGGTCGCAACCCTGCAGATCTTGCGCATCGGCTGTCGCGTGGATGCGCGCCAGCACCTGGGCCTGCTGTTCGGCCGTCATGCGGCCTTTTGCAACGCGCGCGTCGGTGACCTTGCGCGTGTAGGCCTTGCCGCTCTCCGCCCGCTCGGGCGTCACGTCCTTCAGGACGCAGTCCATGCCGCGCATGGCGCTCACGCAGGCAATGCCCGCGCCCATCATGCCGGCGCCGAGAATGCCCACCTTCGCCACGGCTTGCGGCGCCACGCCCGCCGGCCGGGAGGCGCCCGCCTTGATGCGCGTGCGGTCGAAAAAGAAGTTGACGAGGTTCTGCGCCACGGGATCGACGAACAGCTTCACGATCGCGCGCGATTCGAGCCGCATGGCCGTGTCGAAGTCCACCTGGGCGCCTTCGACCGCGCACGCCAGAATGGCCGCGGGCCCCGGCATCAGGCCGCGCGTTTTCTGCTCCAGCGCGGCGGACATGACGGCCAGCGCCCCCGCGATCTTCGGCGTGGAGGGCGTGCCGCCCGGCATCCGATAGCCCTTGACGTCCCAGGGCTGCGACGCCACGGGATTGGCGTCGATCCATTCGACCGCGGCCTGGCGCAGCGCGTCCGGCGTGTCGACAAGACGCTGCACGAGACCAATGCGCGCGGCTTCGGCGGCCGTCATGCTCTTGCCTTCGAGCAGCCAGGGCAAGGCGTCGGCGAGGCCGAGCAGGCGCACCATCTTGGTCACGCCGCCGCCGGCCGGCAGCAGGCCGAGCGTCGCCTCCGGCAAACCGATCTGGACCTTGGGACTATCTACGGCCACGCGATGGTGAGCGCACAGCGCGATCTCGAACCCGCCGCCCACGGCGCTGCCCGCCAGGCACGCCACGACAGGCTTGCCGAGCGTCTCGAGACGGCGGAAATTTTGCTTCGCGGCTTCGATACGCGCGAATACCACTGGCATGTCTTGCGCTTTGTACTCCTGAACGGCCTTCAGGTCGGCGCCGGCGACAAAGGTCGACTTGGCCGACGCGAGGATCACGCCGCGGATCGTCTCCTTCGCGGCGACGAGGCGCTCCACCGCCTCGGCAAAATCGCGCTGCCACTGCTCGCTGAGCGTATTGACGGGGGCGTCGGGGTCGTCGAACGTGAGCGTGACGATCTGGTCGGCGCCGGTTTCGTAGCGAATGGTCTTCATGACGAATCTCGTAAGGGGCGCGCTCAAAGGCGCTCGATGATGGTGGCGATGCCGATGCCCGCTGCGGCGCACAGCGTGACGAGGCCGTAGCGCAGGTTGCGGGCCTCGAGCTCGTCGAGCAGCGTGCCGAGCAGCATCGCGCCGGTGGCGCCGAGCGGATGGCCGAGCGCGATGGCGCCGCCGTTGACGTTGACCTTCTCGTGCGGCACGTCCATGAGACGCATGAAGCGCAGCGGCACCGATGCAAACGCCTCGTTGACTTCGAACAGATCGATCTGTTCGACTGTCATGCCGGCCTTGGCCAGCGCCTTGTGCGCGGCGGGTGCGGGCCCCGTCAGCATGATCACGGGCTCGGAGCCGGTCACGGCCGTCGCGACGACGCGCGCGCGCGGCGTGAGGCCCAGATCGCGCCCCTTCTTCTCGCTGCCGATCAGGAGCGCCGCCGCGCCGTCGACGATGCCCGACGAGTTGCCCGACGTATGCACGTGCTCGATGCGCTGCACCTGCGGGTAGTAGCGGATCGCCCGCGCGTCGAAGCCCATCTTGCCGGGCGTGTCGAACGCGGGCTTGAGCGCCGCGAGCCCTTCCATCGTCGAATTGGGGCGGATCAGCTCATCGTGTTCGAGGATGACCATGCCGCTCGCGTCGCGCACAGGCACGAGCGAGCGGGCAAAGCGGCCGCCCTCGCGGGCCGCGGCGGCGCGCTGCTGCGAGGCGAGCGCATAGGCGTCGAGGTCCTCGCGCGTGTAGCCGTCGAGCATCGCCTGCAGATCGGCGCCGATGCCCTGCGGCACGAAGCCGAGGTCCATGGCCGTCTGCGGGTCCTGGGCCCACGCGCCGCCGTCCGACCCCATGGGAATGCGCGACATCGACTCGACGCCCCCCGCCACCACGAGATCCTCCCATCCCGAGCGCACCTTCTGCGCCGCGAGATTGACGGCCTCCAGGCCCGACGCGCAATAGCGGTTGAGCTGCACGCCCGAGGCATTCCAGTCCCAGCCCGCGTTGAGCGCCGCAATCTTCGCGAGATTGCCGCCCTGCTCGCCCACCGGCGCCACGATGCCCATCACCACGTCGTCGACCTCGCCCGTATCGAGATCGTGACGCTGCTGCAGTTCGCGCAGCACGCCCGACAACAGGCTGATGGGCTTGACCTCGTATAGCGCACCGTCCGCCCGGCCTTTGCCGCGCGGCGTTCTGAGCGCGTCGAATATCAGCGCTTCGCTCATCTTCGTCTCCTTGAATGGCTCCGGTTTTGCCGGGGCATTTTTCCAATGGGTCACATGACCGGTTGCGCGAATGCTACACGAGCAAGGTAATAAGTCAACCAGGGAGATCGGGCGTCCGGGCAAGCGTTGCGAAAACCGGTCACCCGACTTATTATGAAAAAAAGAGTGGAATCCGGATCATCTGGATTGCTGGCAATCATGCTGACAACGAGGCCTCGAGAGATGTGGCCCCATCAGGAGACAGGAATGAGCGCACCGTCCGCCGACACCCTGCCGCTGCAGCGGCTCTATCACTGGGAGCGCACGCGTGCGGACGCTGTCTGGCTGACCCAGCCCTGCGGCAACGAGGTGATCGACTACACGTGGGGCGAAGCCGCTTCGCAGGCGCGCCGCATGGCGGCCTGGCTGAAGCAGCAAGACTGGCCGGCCGGTTCTCGCATTGCGGTTCTGGGCAAGAACAGCGCGCACTGGATCATCGCGGATCTGGCCATCTGGATGGCGGGCCATGTTGCCGTGCCGCTGTTTCCCGCCAACACCGCCGAAAGCGCGCGCCAGATCCTCATGCATTCGCGCGCCGTGGCCTGCTTCGTCGGCCGCCTCGACGACGACTGGGCTCGCTTCGCGCCCGTGCTCGCGCAGCCCAACCGGCCATGCATCGCCCTGCCGCTCGCGCCCGCGATCGACGCGCTGCAATGGGATGCGATCGTCGCCAGCACGGCGCCTCTCGAGGGCGAGCCCGGGCGCGCAGCCGGCGAGCTCGCGACGCTCGTGTACACGTCGGGCACGACCGGCATGGCCAAGGGCGTGATGCACAGTTTCGGCACGCTCACGGCCGCTGTGACCATGATCGCGACGCGCATCCGCTATGGCGAAGAAGACCGTATGCTCTCCTATCTTCCGCTAGCCCACCTCGCCGAGCGCGTGCTCGTGGAGCTCGGCTCGCTGGTGGGCGGCATGCGCATCTACTTCAGCGACACGCTCGCCACCTTTGCCGCCGACCTGCGCCGGGCGCGGCCCACCATCTTCGTTTCCGTGCCACGCCTGTGGTCGAAATTCCACGAGGGCGTAAGCGCGAAAATCCCGCCGGAGCAACTCGAGCGCATGCTGGACATGCCAGGCGCCGGCGAGAAGCTCAGGGAGGAACTCCTCCAGGGGCTCGGACTCGCCGAAGTGCGCTTCGCGATCTCCGGCACCGCGCCCATTCCGCCGGAATTGCTGCGCTGGTACGCTCGCCTCGGCCTGCTGATCACCGAGGGCTATGGTATGTCCGAGAACGCCGCCGCCTCGCATTCGACGCTGCCCGGCGAGTTCTATCCGGGCACGGTCGGCAAGCCCTATCCCGAACTGGACGTGCGTCTCGATCCGGACACGAGTGAGGTGCAGATGCGCGGCCCTTCGCTCATGCTCGGCTATTTCGAGGACCCCGAGCTCACGCGAGCGGCCTACACCGCCGACGGCTGGTTCCGCACCGGCGACAAGGGCGAACTGGACGCGCACGGCAACCTGAAGATCGTCGGGCGGGTGAAGGACAACTTCAAGACGAGCAAGGGCAAATACGTTGCGCCCGCACCGATCGAGAATCAGTTGATGGCGCACCCCGCACTGGAGAACTGCCTCGTGGCGGGCGCCCACCGGCACCAGCCGCTCGCACTCGTCATACTCAACGAAACGGCGCTCGGCGAGTCACGCGGCCCCGGCGGGCGCGAAGCGCTGGAACAGTCACTTGGCGCCCATCTGGAACAGGTGAACGCCGGTCTCGATCCGCACGAAAAGCTCCAGTGCCTCGTGATCTGCGAAACGCCCTGGTCGGTCGAGGACGGCACGCTCACGCCCACGATGAAGATCAAGCGCAGTCGGATCGAAGAGCTGCTCTCGCCGCGCTTCGGGCACTGGGTAAGCCAGGGCCGCTCCGTGGTCTGGAACACGTAGTAAGATCGGCGGCTTTCCTCACTCGTTTACCCACGCAGCATGAACCGGACCGGCCAGCAACCTTTGCGCGGCAAGACCTCGCCCACCACGCAGCGGGGTCACGCGCGAGCCAACGAAATTCTTGCAGCGGCGCAGGCGATTTTCGTACGCGACGGTTACGCGGGCTTCTCGGTCCGCAGCGTGGCCGCGAGTGTCGGTATCGGCCTGAGCACGCTGCAGCACTACTACCCCAGCAAGGACCATCTGCTGGAAGCGATGTGGCTGTTCCTGATGGACCGCTACCAGGCCGCCATCGACGAGGTCATCGAGGCCATGCCCGAGGCGTCGCAGCTCGAACGCTTCCTTGCCGCGATGAAAATGTTCGTCAAGCTGGCAAGAGACCCCGCGACGGCCCGGATTCTGGTCCATCTCGCGGCGGCCGCGCTCACCGACCCCGTGGCCGCGCGCACCATGCAGAAGCTTCAGCGGCGCGAGCGAAAAACGATCGCGGAGCTGATCCGGGGCATCGCCCCGGCTATTTCGGATGCGGAGCTTGAAGCGCGCGCGGCCCTGATCGTCGCGCAGCTCCAGGGGCTCGTGATGCGCAACGTCGGCAGTCAGGGCGCGTCGCGCGCGGCTTCGGCGATCCTGGACCAGAGCGCGCTGGCCTCGTTCCAGTGGCTCGCCACCGGCGGCCCGGCCATTGACGATACGGCCGGATAGCGCCGGCTGGCTGAACACCGGACCCCACACGCCATGTCGCGCGCGCCCGTTACGCTTTCCATCGTGTCGGTGCAGGGCTTGCTCTGCGGCCTGCGCAGCCGTGGCGCCGAAACGCCCGAGTGGATCGAGGCCGCGCTCGTCGACGCCCGCATCGATCCCGCCCTGCTCGACGAAGCCGGCGCGCGGGTCACGGCCGAGCAATACGCGACGCTCCTGAGTCTCTTGATCGAGCGGCGCGACGACGAGGGCCTCGGCCTGTTCTCGCGGCGGCTCCGACGCGGCAGCTTCGCGCTCGTCGCGCGTTCCGCGCTGGGTGCGCCGTCACTCGCCACAGCGCTGCGGCGCGCCGCGCGTACGTTTTCGCTGCTGCAGGACGACGTCCGCATGGATTGCGTGGGCCAGGGTGGCCTGAGCGGTCTCGCGCTCGAGTTTCACGAGCCGCAGGCCGCCGCCCAGAACTTCCTGCACGAATTCCTGTTGCGCACGTTCTGGCAGTTTCTCGCATGGCTGCATGGCGGCCGGCTGCCGCCACGGCGGTTCGATTTCAGTTTCGATCAGCCCGCCTACGCAGCGATCTATGCGCCGATCTTTCCCGCCCCGCTGCAATTCGCGCAAGCGCACTCGGCGGTCTGGTTCGACGCGGACTTGCTCGCGGCTCCGGTACGCCGCGACGAGCAGGCGTTTCGGGCCGCCTGGCGCGACGTCGTCCCGAGACTGATCGTTCCGAAGCCGGGCGAGCATGCGTTCAGCGCGCGCGTGCGCGAGCAGTTGCAGCTCACGATCCCGGCGTGGCCCGACCTGGAGACGATCGCGCAGCGCCTGCACGTCTCCGCCAGCACGATGCAGCGCCACCTCGCGGCCGAGGGCACGTCGTATCAGGCGCTGAAAGACCGGCTGCGGCGCGACCTCGCGATCATGCGGCTTACCACGAGCGCCGTGCCCGTCGCGACGCTGGCCGCCGAGCTCGGCTTTGCGGACAGCGCCGCGTTTCAGCGCGCCTTCAAGTCCTGGACCGGCAGTCCCGCGGGCTCCTACCGGCAGCGCTGAGGGGCGCGCCGGTGAAAGCGCGCCGGACGTGTCTCGTCAGAGGCTGCGCGCGATGATCAACTTCTGGATGTGGCTCGTGCCTTCGTAGATCTTGCACACGCGCACGTCGCGCGCATAGCGCTCGACGGGGAAATCGGTCAGGTAGCCATAGCCGCCGTGAATCTGGATCGCGTCCGAGCACACCTTCTCGGCGATCTCGCTGGCGTAGAGCTTCGCGATCGAAGCTTCCTTCGCGCACTCGATACCCTGCTCGCACAGGCGCGCCGCGTGCAGCGCATACTGGTAAGCGATTTCGACCTGCGCGGCCATATCGGCGAGATCGAAGCTCACGGCCTGCAACTCGGCGATCGGCTTGCCGTAGGCTTCGCGGTCCTTCGAATAGGCCACCGCGGCGTCCAGCGCCGCGCGCGCCACGCCCGCCGCGATGAACGCGATGCCGATACGCCCATCGGACAACCCGCCCATAACGATGCGATAGCCATCGCCTTCGCGCGCGAGCAGGTTTTCAGCCGGCGCGCGATAGCCTTCCAGCGCGATCTGCGCGGTATGCGCGGTGTGCTGGCCGAGCTTGGTCTCGATGCGCGTGACCGCGTAGCCCGGCTGCTTCGGATCGACGATGATCACGCTCGTCCCGCGCTTGCCGCCGGCCTTGTCGGTCACGACGAAGGCGAGACCGACACCGGCCTCGCTGCCATTCGAAATGAACTGCTTCGTGCCGTCGAGCACGTAGTGATCGCCATCGCGACGCGCCGTGGCGCGCAGCGCGGCGGTATCCGACCCCGCCTGCGGCTCGGTCAGCAGGAACGCGCCGATCGACTCCCCGCGCGCCATGGCCGGCAGATAGCGGCGTTTTTGTTCTTCGCTGCCATGCGTCGCGATGCACAGCGCCGTGAAGTTGTGCACGTGCAGGATGGTCGCGAGCCCCGCATCCGCGGCGGCGAACTCGTACTGGGCGAGGCAGAAGTCGACCACGCTCGCGCCGGAACCGCCATATTCCTCGGGCACCAGCATGCCAAGAAAGCCGAGATCGGCAAGCGCCGCAAGCTCCGCATGCGGCCACGCCGACGTGCGGTCGCGTTCGGCTGCCGTGGGCGCGACGACCTCGGCGGCAACGCGCCGTGCCGAGTCGCGAATCAGGATTTGCTGCTCAGTCAGAAATGCGGTGGATGCGTCTGCCATCTCGGTCTCCGTGCTCCAGGTTGCTTCGATTGTTTGCGGCGCCTCGCCGTTCCGAATCATGATCGCAAAGCGCACATTGCGTGCTCAGCACTCACAATTCTACTTTTGAGTAAATTTTCGTTCTGGCGAGTTAATCTGTCAATGGGGGTGACGCCCCAGCCGTTGTGCGCCCTGTTTTTACGGGTCCACTGGCCGATCAGGGAGGCACATGGCAGGCATCCAGCAGGGTTCAGCACCGATTCCTCCGGACAACATGCAGTCGACTGCGTGGTAAGATCGCCTGACTGCATTTCAACCTCATTAACCATGAAAGCGACCGAGTCGAAGCCCCGCGCCGCCCGCAAGCCGAAAGAATCGACGGCGCGCTGGAAAAATGCGCTGCCCTCGCGCGAAGATCTCCAGAAGCTCAAGAAGGCGGCGCTGATCCGCGAGGCGAGCCGGGCCTTCAAGGAAAAGGGGTATCACAACGTCTCGCTGGACGATGTGGCCGAGCGGCTGAACGTCACGAAGGCTGCGCTCTATTACTACGTCAAGGGCAAGCGCGAACTACTCTACGAGACCCAGTGCGTCACCCACGACCTGGGCGACATGGCGCTCGCGGAAGCGAACGAGGGCAAGAACGGGCTCGACAAGGTGGCGAAAATCGTCAGCCGGTTCATCCAGCTCGTTACGGACGACACCGTGATGAGCCTTTTCATGTCGCCGCTCGACGACATGCTGCCCGAGCATCAGGAGATCATCCGCAAGCGGCGCCGCGCATTTGACAAGCGCATGCGGGAAGTCGTGCAAGAAGGCATCGACGACGGCTCGATCGCGCCATGCGAGCCGAAGCTGGCCATCGCATGGCTGATGGGCGCCATCAACTGGATTCCGCAATGGTTCGACAGAGAAGGCGAATATAGCCCCGAAGCGCTCGCCGAGACGCTCGTCCAGTTCATGTCGCACGGCATTGCGGCGCAGGCACCCGCGCCCGCTGCCCGCTCGACAGCTGCCACGTCGGCCAGACGCTCCGGCGCGGCTTCGTAGCTCCCTGGCCGTGCCCGTGGTGGGGGCGCCCCGCTGCGGCGGCGCCCCGTCGTCACGCGAGCGCGCCGCTCACTGCAAAGCGATGGCCGGCGGCGGCGTCCACGCGCCTGAGGCGACGGCCTCGTCGGGCCAGTACGCGCGCAGCATCAGCGAAAATGCGCCGCTGCGAGGCGCCGGCAGCCAGTTGGCGCGCTGCTGCGGGTCGGTTGGTTCATCGGCTTGAATGTAGACCGTGAGCGAGCCGTCGGGATTCGGCTTCAGCTCCAGATTGCGCGTGCCGACCGAATAGCGCCCGATCGGATTGGGCGCGAAGAAGTGGTACTGGTCGTAAAGCGTCAACGACCAGAAGCCGCGCACCGGCGGCAACGCGCCTTTGGCAAAGGTGACCGTGTAGCGCTTCGCCCCGTCGAGTCGCGCGCCGGCCGCGTCGAGATCGAGGTAGAAGTAGCGCGTTTCCACCGGCTTGTTGACGAAAATATTCGACTTCGCCACGGCCGTGCGCGTGAAGTAATCGTCGCCAAATTGCGCGCCATTGGTCTGCGTGCTCCAGTTGCCGGCCAGCGCAATGCCGTAGTTCCGGAACTGCAGCAGCGGGTCGATCATCTCCTCCTCGGTCCGCTTCGCCTCGTCGATCAAGGCCTCCTTCAAGGCCGGATTGTTGCGCGCGGCGGCAATCACCGAAAGCACCTCCGCATAGCGCGCCGCTTCGCCGGCCCTCGGCGGCGCGTCCTTGAGCACCGCGGGCAGTTCGTCGAAGAAGCGCTCGGGATACACGAGACGCGATTCGCCATGCCCGCCGCCGGCATGCGCGGGCAACGGGAAAGCGCGTAACTGGCGCCAGTCGTGTGTCTTCATCGTGCCGTCGTACATCGCGAGCGGATACATGTCGATGCTGCCAAGCGACGCCTGAATCGCGGCGTGATCCGCGGGCGTGTCGTCCTGGAACACGCGCGGAATCACGAATGCGGTCTGCGTCGTCGAGCGAAACACTCCGGCGATACCCTTCGGCACTTCGCCATGCCAGTCGGGCCCGGCGAGCAGATAGAAGCCCGGCTTCGTGCCGTACATTGCGCCGAGATTCGCCACGCTGTCCGTGCGCAGGTCGACGACCTGATAGACCCAGAAGCGCTTGCCGAAATCGGGCACCTGGATCACGACGGGGCTCTTGTCGAGCGCGGCGATGCCGGCGCCATACACGACGTCCTGATTGGGACAGGCGACAAGCCGCTCGGCCGGATCGACATAATCGGTCAGCATCGCCAGCCGGTTGAGCGGGGCAACCGGCATCGCGCCGCCGGCGAGGCCCGGCTCCGGCACGCGCTCGAAGGCGAGACGCCTGTTCCAGGTATTGACCATGGGCCAGGCCCAGAAGTACGCGTTGCGCGCCACCATGCGGGCGTAGGCCTCGGTGATGCGCGTACCCGGCGCGAACGCGCCGCTCTCGCCGCCCGCAGCCGCCGGCACAGCAGCGGGAATGTCCGCCGCCTGCGCGGATGGCGCGAAGCTCGCTGCATACGCGATCAACGCACTCGCGATGGGCCCGATCAGCAGTTCCTTCTTCATCTATTCGCATCCCTTATTGATTTTCGAGCTTCACGAGCGGCGGCGGATAGTACGGCGCCTCCGACGCACGGGAGATTTGCCCGTAGAGGCGGAACGTCAGGTTGTACTGCTCGCCAGACGGCGTGGGCAGCCAGTTCGACTCGGGAACGCCATCCGGCTTGCGCGGGCCATAGGCGAGCGTGACCGAGCCGTCCGCGTTGGGCTGAATCTTCGACTGCAGGTTCAGCGTGTAGCGATCGAGCGGATTGCGCATGACCCGGTAGTGCGTCGCATCGACTGCCATGACGGACCAGAAGTAGCGCGCCTGCGCCTGCGGCAGCGCATCTTTTGCGAAGGTCTGCGTGTAAGTCGCACCGCCATCCAGATGCGGCATGGCGAAATACGTCACCTCGGCCGGCGTGTTGGCCCAGATGCCGGCGAGATCGACAGCCGTGCGCTGGAGGTAGTCGCCGCCATAAGTGCCCACCACCGTCGGGTGGGCCCAGCCGTTGGCACGGGGACCGGGCGCGCGGAGGCGGCCCGCGAGCGCGGGCAGCGCCAGCTTCGCCACGGCGTCGTCGACACGCTGCCTCCCGGCCGCGCCCGAGCGCACCAGTTCGGCGACCTCCCCGACCTTGGCGCGCACGGCGTCCATGCCCGGGTTGAGGTCGGGCTGGCCCGCGAGGATCGCGTCCGCGAAATCGAAGGCCTGTGCGCGCGGCAGCGCTGTGTTCGCGAACAGCGGCACCTGAATCGGTGCCGGGATCTTCGGTTCGCCAAGCGGTGTCAAGCGGAACGCGTGCTGCAGGCGTTCCGCTTGCGCGGCGGAATTGCCCAGCTCCACACGCAATAGCGCGCGCGCCGTGCGCACCGGCAAGTCCACTCGCAGCGCATCGGCGGGAATGCTCACATGGCTGCCTTTCAGGCACAGCGCATAGCGGCCATAGGGATGCCCGGCAAACGTGCGCTCGTTGATGTTGAGGATCGTTTCGCCCCAGCCGTCCAGCATCTGCCAGGTGTAATAGCGGCCCTCGATGCGCGGAATATCGAGCAGGACGCAGCTGTTCTCATCGACAGCGATCCACGCTTCCGAATAGACCACATCGAGATTCGGATTGGCCCATTCGACACCGCCGGGCGTGCGGTGAACGAGCTGGTTCCACTGAAAGCCGTTGCGCTCGAAGTCGAGCCGCTGCTGGCGCAGCACGAGCAGGCGGCCCATCAGATAGATCCAGGCGTCGCTGATGTCCTGGTCGGACACGCGTAGTGCGGCGGCCTCGCCGGCGGGAGCGGTCTGCTGAACGGCGGCGGCCGGTGGCGTGAACGTCTTGCAGGCGTCGAGCGCCACGGCCGCCGAAGCCGCGCAAAGCGCAGCGACAACGGCTCGAATCGGAGTACGCATGATGGTTGCCTCCGCTATGCCATCAGTGGCCGGTGAAGCGCGGCGCGCGCTTTTCCTGGAACGCCGCGAGGCCCTCGCGCAGATCGTCGCTGTGCTCGTGCAGCGCGGTCATCAGCAGTTCCTGGCGCAGCGCCACTTCCACAGGCTGCTCGAGGCCGTCGTTGACCAGCGCCTTCATGCGGCTCACGCCGAGCGGGCTCTTCGCCGCGATCTTCGCGACGAGCGCGTCGACCGCCTGCGTGAGCGCGCCGTCGTCGACCACCTCGTTGACGAGGCCGGCCGCCTCCATGGCGGCGGCGGGCACGAATTCACCGGTGAACATCAGATACTTGGCGCGCGCCGCGCCGATCTTGCGCGGCAAGCGCACCGAGCCGCCGCCGCCGGGCAGGAGCCCATAGTTCGCGTGGGCGTCGCCAAAGCGCGCCGATCTGGCCGCCAGCACGAGGTCGCAGCACAGCACGAGCTCGAGCCCGCCCGCGAGCGCCAGGCCGTTGACGGCCGCGATGACCGGGCGCGGAAACCGTTCGAGCCGATTGAGCAGTTCGAGCAGGCTCGCGAGGAACTGTCCGGCGCCCGACTGGCCGCCACCGGTTTCGCCGCGCACGAACTTGAGATCGGCGCCCGCGCAGAATGCGCGCCCCGCACCCGTCAGCACCACCACGCGCGCGTCGTCGCGCGCGAGTGCTTCGTCTAGCGCGCGGCCAACGCCATCAACCACTTCGGGCGAAATGGCGTTCATCGCCTCAGGCCGGTTCAGCGTGATCCACATCGCTCCGCCTCGCACCTCCGTGACGACACTCCTCTCCTCCATGTTCCCTTCTCCTTTTCTTGCTGCGGTTGTTCCGGTTTGATCGATCGATGCACCGCCCAGACGGGCGAATTACCAACGGGAATTTATATTAACTCACGAGTAGAAATGTGCGAACATGTGATTTCCCCCTATACCTGTCGCCGCCTTTGCTGCGGCCGCGAAAAACACGAAGGAGACACCATGAGCCTGCCACTCGAGGGCATTCGCATCGTCACGCTCGCGGAGCAATACCCCGGCCCCTTTGCCACGCTTGTGCTCGCCGACCTGGGCGCCGACGTGATCATCGTCGAGCGTCCGTCCGGCGGAGATCCGGCACGCCAGCTGCCCGACTTTCATGCCGCGCTCAACCGCGGCAAGCGCTCGGTCGCGCTGGACCTCAAGGACGAAGCCGACCGCGCCACGCTGCGCCGCCTGATCGAAACGGCGGACGTGCTGATGGAGGGTTTCCGGCCAGGCACGATGGCGCGCCTCGGCTTCGGCCATGAAGACGTGGCGAAGATCAACCCGCGCACGGTCTATGTGTCGATCTCGGGATTCGGCCAGACCGGCCCCTGGCGCGACCGTCCCGCGCACGATCTTTCATACCAGGCCATCGCGGGGCTGCTGTACCGCCAGGCGGCGACGGGGCAGATCGAGGCCTCGCCCGACCTCGCGATCGGCGACCTCTCGTCCGCGATGTTTGCCGTTGCCGGGTGCCTCGCCGCGCTGCTCGAACGCACCCGCACGGGCCGCGGCAAGTATGTCGACGTCTCGATGACGGACGGCCTCGTCTCCTGGATGAGCGTGTTCCTCGCCCCGGTCATGAACGGCGGCCAGCTCGGCATGGCGCACATCAACGCGCAACCCGCCTACGGGGTGTTCCGCTGCGCCGACGCGCGCCTGCTCACGCTTTCCGTGACGCACGAGGACTGGTTCTGGGCGCCGCTTTGCGAGCTGCTCGGGTTGCCGGCGCTCGCGCCGCTCGGGCACGCCGAGCGCAGCGCGCGCGAAGCGGAGCTCAAGCCGCTGATTGCCGAAGCCCTCATGAAGCGTCCGCGCGACGAATGGGCCGCCCTGCTCGATCGGGCGGGCGTGGCCTGGGGGCCGGTCAACAGCCTCGAAGAAGTCACGCAGGACCCGCATTTTCGCGAACGCGGCATGTTCCGCAGCGTGCGCGAGCGCGACGGCCGCGAGAGCTGGTACGTCGCGCAGCCCCTCATTTTTGGCGACGCCGGCCACCCCGGCCCGGTCAGCGGCGTGCCCGCCGTGGGCGAGCACAACGACGCGATTCTTGCGTCGTGCTGCGCACGTCCGGCCCTGGGGTAAACGTCGAATTAATCTTTCTAGACAGCTTTTCTACTCGTGAGTAATCTAGCTGCCAGATCAGAAACCCAGCGCACGAACACTGCGCAGAAATAAACCGGCAAGCTCTGCCAGGGAATCCGCAATGAAAGACATCTACGTAGTCGGCGTCGGCATGACGCCGTTCGGCCGCCTGCTCGAAGAGAGCGTCAAGTCGCTCGCACGCGGCGCCACCGCCGCCGCGTTGAAGGACGCCGGCATCGGCAAGGAAGCGCTCGACGCCGCGTTCTACGGCAACGCCTCGCAAGGCCACATGGACGGCCAGCACATGATTCGCGGCGAGATCGCGCTGCGCGACATGGGCATCGGCGGCATTCCGGTCGTCAACATCGAGAACGCCTGCGCGAGCGGCAGCAGCGCATTCGTGCTCGCGGTCAACCACCTGCTCGCGGGGGCCGGCGAGGTCGCGCTCGCGATCGGCGCGGAGAAGATGTTCTCGCAAGACCGCGAGCGCATGTTTTCCGTCTTCGATAGCGCGCTCGACGTTTCGCGCGCTGCGCAGATCCAGGCCGAGCTGCTGAAGATCGGCGAGGGCCTGGAGATTCCGCCGGGCACGACTTCGCCGAAGCCCTATAGCGTCTTCATGGATGTTTATGCGGCGATCTCGCGCGCACACATGAAGCGCTTCGGCACCACCCAGCGCCAGATCGCTGCCGTGGCCGCGAAGAACCATCAGCACTCGGTCCACAATCCGCTTTCGCAATACCGCGTCGCCTATACGGTCGACGAAGTGCTCGCGGCGCCGCCCATCACCTATCCGTTCACGGTGCCCATGTGCTCGCCCGTCTCGGACGGCGCGGCCGCGGCCATCCTCTGCACCGGCAACGCGCTCAAGCGCCTGAATATCGATCCGAAGCGCGCGATCCGCGTGCTCGCCTCCGTGATCCAGACCGGCACCGACCGCGACGCCACGGAGATCGACAAGCACGTCACCGTGCGCGCCGCGCGCCGCGCGTATGAAATCGCCGGTGTCGGCCCGCAGGACGTGTCCGTGGCCGAAGTGCACGACGCCACGGCCATGGGCGAGATCGTGCAGATCGAGAACCTCGGCCTGTGCGATTTCGGCGATGGCGGCCGCATGTCCGAGCGCGGCGAAACGACCATTGGCGGCCGGATTCCCGTCAATCCCTCGGGCGGCCTCGAATCGAAGGGACACCCGGTCGGCGCCACCGGCATCGCGCAAATTCACGAGCTCGTGACCCAGTTGCGCGGCGAAGCCGGCGCACGTCAAGTCGAGCATGCCCGCATCGCTGTGGCCGAAAACGGCGGCGGCCTGTACGGCGTGGAAGAGGCCGTGGCCTGCATCACGATCCTCGGCCGCTGAGGCGCGGTGTCCCCTCATGGGTCTTGCCGGACACCATGATCAGGATGACTTATTGTTATGGGTAAGGATAAGAAATGAATCTTCAGAACAAGGTTGCAATCGTCACCGGCGCCGCATCCGGACTCGGTCTTGCCACGTGCAAAGCGCTGGCGGCGGCGGGCGCGAAAGTCGTCGGCTTCGATCTCGAGCAGAGCAAGCTGAACGACGCGCTTGGCGCCGGCATCGAAGGCATCGCCGTGGACGTCTCCAATGAAGCGAGCGTGAAAGCCGGCATCGACGCAGTGGTCGCGAAGCATGGCCGTCTGCACGTGGCGGTCAACTGCGCGGGCATCCTCGGGGCGTGCAAAACGCTCTCCAAGGGCGAGCTCTTCCCCAGCGATTTGTGGAGCCGCGTGCTGGCCGTCAATCTCACCGGCACCTTCAACGTGGTGCGTCATGCGGCACTCGCGATGACGGCCAACGAGCCGGAGGACACGGGCGAGCGCGGCGTGATCGTCAACACGGCATCCGGCTCCGCGAAGCAAGGACAGATGGGGCAAGCGGCTTACAGCGCGAGCAAGGCCGGCGTGATCGGCATGACGCTGCCGGTGGCCCGCGACCTCGCCGAGCATGGCATCCGCGTCCTGGCCATTTCGCCGGGCCTGTTCGAATCGGGCATGTCGGCCGGCATGCCGTCCAAGGTCTCCGAGGGCGTCATCAACAAGATGCTGTTCCCGCGCCGCATGGGCAAAGCCACGGAGTTCGCCGCGCTCGTGCAGCACGCCATCGAAAACGCCTACATCAACGCAGCAACGCTGGAAATCGACTGCGGCACCCGCTAAGGCAACGCGCGGCCAACGCTGCGCTGGCCGCGCCAACGTACCGTGCATGGCGTCACAAAACACAATAGGAGAGGAGACAGGTATGCATTTCGCGATTCGAGGACTTTGTGGGGCAGCTTTCGCTGTCGCGGCCGGAAGTGCCGCGGCGCAAAGCAGCGTGACGCTCTATGGCGTGGTAGACACCTTCGTGCAGTACATGAACAACGGCGGCTCCGGCTCGGTTTCCGAGCGCAGCGGCGGCTCGACCGGGTCGATGGTCGGGCTCAGGGGCAGCGAGGATCTGGGCGGGAAACTCAAGGCCGTGTTCGACCTGGAAAGCGGTTTCAACGTCAACAACGGCGGCCTGATGGCCGACACGTCGGTGCTGTTCTACCGGCAGGCGTGGGTCGGCCTGCGCCACGACGACTATGGCACCTTGAGCTTCGGCCGCCAGTATCAGCCGAGCTTCTGGGCTGTCTACTATGCGGAGCCGTTCCGTGGCGACGAGGTGCTCTCCCCGCTCGCAGCCTTCGATCTGGCTTCCGCCTCGGACCGCAATACGCTGGCCACGCAATACGCGCCGGGGCGCCTCAGCAATACGATCTTCTATCAGTCGCCCAAGGTGTACGGCATGAAGCTCTACGCCATGTACGGATTTCCCACGACCTCCACGCAACCGGTCTCGACCACCACGGGCAACGTGGTCGACGTGGCCCTGTCGTATGAAGGATATGGGCTCTACGCGGCACTGGCTTATATCAACCAGCACGGCGGAAAAGAAACCCTGCAGCTCGCGCCCGCACCGCTCGCGGCTTCGACGTTCGATCTGGTCGGCACCGAGCATTACACCGCGGCCCTGGCCTACCGCATCGGCATCGTCAATCTGCAATTCAACTACAACTATGCGCGGCCCAACGACGTGGCGGCCAACTCCCTCGTCACGGTCGTGCCCGGGCGCGTGAGCCTGCCGCTCGATTCGCTCGCGCATTCCCTGAGCTACATGGAACTGGGGGCCACCATCCAGGCCAGTTCCGCCGACGTGATCGAGCTCGCGGCGCTCACGCGAAACGTGCGTGGCGCGCACGACAATTCGGTGGGCTTCGAGGTTGGCGTCGACCACAACATCTCCAAGCGCACCAGCGTCTACGCGCGCGCCGGCTACATCAAGAACAACGGCACGGCCACGGTGTCCTGGCCCGGCTACACGGCAAACACCGCGGGCGCTTCGCAAACGCTCGTGGCGGTCGGTGTCTCCCACCGGTTCTAGGATCGGCCATCGGCCTGGCGAGTTTTTGAAACATGTCGACGAGCCGTGCCTCCCTGTCGCGGGCGAAGGGGAACGCGGCTCGTGTGCGCTCATTGACCCATCGCTAACCGATAAATATCAGCCGGCTTCAGGATCGCGTGCGGCACGCCGCGGCGCACGGCATTGAGCATGGCATCGCCGATAATCCCCGTGGTCAGGACACTCGCCGGCGAGATACGCCGTGCCAATGCCAGTAACGGCTTGAGCACGCTATACAGCCACCGGTAACTGGCGGTGCGCGACTGGATCCCGTCCTCGGGAATGATCGCCGATGGCCGGAAGATGGCCACCTGCCGGAAACCAAGGCGCTGCAACGCGTTTTCGGTTTGTCCGCGGACGCGGGCCCACATGGTCTTACCCTGCCCGCTGCTGTCCGCGCCCGCCCCCGAGACATACACCATCGTCATGCCATGACTGCGGGCGAGCAGCTGTTGCGCGACATGAAGCGTGAGGTCGTAAGTCACGGCGCGATATGCCGCCTCGGACATGCCGAATGACGTCACGCCGACGCAAAAGAAGCATGCGTCGACGTTGGCAAACACGGCATCGCTGGCCTCGAAAGCATTCAGGTCTGGAACGGTGAATATCCGCAGTCGCGGATCCGCATAGCCCGGCGGCGCTCGCCGTCCAATCAAGATGATTTCGGTGACGTCGCGGGCTTTGAGGCACGCACGCAATACGCCCTGGCCCACCATGCCGGACGCACCGATCAGGACAACGCGTATGGCATTACTCCAAGGTCCACTCTTGCGCCTTCACGGCAGCTTGCGATGTAACAGTCATCGTGCTCACTGCGGATTGAATCCCGCCTTACCCGCGAACATCACGGACTCGGTGAGCGCCTTTTGCGCCTGCAACGCCGTGAGGCTTCGCGAGTAAGCCGCGTCCAGCACCGCATAGGCATCGCCGCCGAGCACGGTGCGCAGCGGCGGCGCCGGCATCTGGCTGACCGTATAGATGGCGGCAGCCATTTTCACAGGATCGCCCGAAGCTTGTTCGTCACCCACCTCCACAATCTGGCGACGCAGCTTTCCAACGATGCCATCCTTGTAGGCGTCAAGTTCCTGGGTCCAGCGAATATTGGCCACAAAACCCGTCTTGATCGAGCCCGGCTCGATGATGATCGTCTTGATGCCAAACTCGGCAACTTCCTGGCTCACCGATTCAGCAAAGCCTTCGAGACCGAACTTCGCGGCGTGATACATGGAACCGCTCGGGAACGCCGCACGCCCGCCGACGCTACTGACATAGAGGAGCGTGCCACCCTGCTTCGCGCGCAATGCCGGCAGGAACGCACGCGTCACATGAATGGGCGCGAGCAGATTCAGCGCGAGCTGCTGCTGGATATCGGCTTCGGTCATTTCCTCCATCGCGCCGATCACCGCACCACCCGCATTGTTGGCGACCACGTCGACATCGGTGTGGCGCGCCGCGACGGCCTGCACCTGTTCGCGATCGGTCACATCGAGCGACTCCACCTCGAGCAGCGCGGGGTATTGCTGCCCCAACGCCCGCATCGCGTCGACACGGCGCACCGCGGCTACGACACGGTGCCCCTCTGCGAGCACCTTTTCAGTGAGGGCAAGCCCGAGACCACTGGACGCGCCGGTGATGAACCACTTTTGGCTGGACATGATGCTGTTCTCCTTGTGAATAAATGAGTGCTTACGCGCTCACTTAAAATAGAAAATTTTTACTGCGTGATCGCCCGCCACAGGACGCGAAACCCCAGCTCCCGGTGACGTCCTGCCTCCTCTGGATACTTGTTCACGTACTCGATGGTGGTATCGGCAATATGCTCGATCACCGAAGACAGAAAGCTGACCGGCGCATCCACCAGCACGCCATCGCGCACCCCGGCCTCCATCATTCGGGCCACCGCCAGAAACGCCTCCATCCCCTGCACCCGGGTCTCGTCCAGCAATTGCCCCGAAGCGGAGAGCCGCGCGATGGCGAACCGCCCGGCGGCATTCGAGAGCCCCCAGTTTACATAGCGCTGGAAAACGTGCTCCATGCGTTGCCGGTAGTCCGCTTCATCCGGATAGTCGGGCATCACCGTTTCCGCGAGGCTGCGCTTGAGGTGCAGGTAGACCTGCTGGAACAGCACCTCCTTGCTCTCGAAGTACGTGAACAAGGTCCCCTCGGCTACACCGGCGCCGCGGGCAATGCTCGCCGTGGTGGCCAGCACGCCCTGCTCGGCAACGGCCTCGGTTGCCGACATTAACAGGGCGTTGCGTTTTTCAGGGCTCAAAGGGCGTGCCATCGTTTCTGCATGAATATTGACTGAGTACGCGCTCAATTATACACGCCTTTTGGAAGCGTGCAATTTCAACTGATCAGGAACTTAGTGAGCTTCTTCGCAGCCTTCGACGTTCAAGGCCGTTGCGCAGCTGGCCGAGGATCAACGCGCTGGCAATCAGGACGAAATACAGCGCGAGGAGATTGTGGCGCCAGGCGTCGAGCGCGGCTTGATGGGCCACGAGCACGGGATCGACGTGTCGAAGCATGAGGCCCCTCGCCTCGACCGCGCGCATCATCCGGCCAAAGCCCGCAGCGGACAGCAACGGCAGCAGAATCATGAACGCCAGCAGTGCCGGCTTCATGCGGCGTGCCCACGCATAGTGGCGCAACCGGAACCACAGCCCGAGACACCCGTGTATCCACCCCGGCGCCAGCAGCGCCAGCTGCAAACCCTGCGTGCCGCTCGTGAGCAGCACGACGATGACGCGCTCGTAGTCGGGCTCGAAGCCATAGAGCGTGGACGCAAGCCGGGTCGACACCGCATGCCGGATCAGCAGCATCGGCAGGCTGAGGCCGGCCCAGAGGCGGATCCATTCGGCGGGCGGCAGCGCCCAGTGACGCCGCCCGTAGAGCGTGTGCAACGCCAGCGCAAAATGC
The DNA here is from genome assembly GCF_004524855.1 of Paraburkholderia pallida. Classification (NCBI taxonomy): domain Bacteria; kingdom Pseudomonadati; phylum Pseudomonadota; class Betaproteobacteria; order Burkholderiales; family Burkholderiaceae; genus Paraburkholderia; species Paraburkholderia pallida. The sequence goes on from NZ_CP038149.1 coordinate 926,101, forward strand.
AGGGCTGCGGCACCGTACAGCGCGATCGTGCCGGGCGTGCTGCGCCACAGCCGCAGCGCGAGCACGAGCGCGTGTCCCGCGAGCTCCAGCGACGCGATCCCGAGCGCGTGATTGACCAGATGCAGCAAGAGATACGTCAGCATCACCAGTCCCGAGGCGAGCTGGAGCTTGCGCAGAATGGCTTGCACCCCGATCCTCACTGCGCCGGTCGCGCGCACGTCGCGCCGAAGCCGCTCACTTCCGGCTCCGATGAACGACACGTGACATGTTGCGGGCGGGCTTCGCCATGGCGCCCGTCAAGCTCGCCAGCCGGCTGATGCGCCGGCGCAACCGGCCAAACACGCTGCCCGCCGATGACCGGCGCGGGGCGCCGTCATGCCGAAGCGCCGCGCCCTGATGCAGCGAATCGGCGAACCGCTCTAACGCCGATATCGGACCGCATACGCTCCGGTATTCCTCGCGGCCAATCCTGCCGTCGAGGATCACGGTCAATCCCGACGCACGGGCCATCTCGATGAGGTCCATTTCGATCTCCCATTTTGGGTGCCTTGCCTGCAATACCGCGGCGAGGCGCCCGTTATTCCCGCGAGCATTACGCTCCATCAGCTGCCAGCCCTGCGATCGGCAGCCGGGAATAAAACCGGCACCTCCCCGGTATTACGTCTGAAACCCGCCCTGGAGGCCCTCCGGATTGATCCGGCAGCCGGCCTCCTGAATCCAGACTTCACACGAGAGGACATCATGCCTTCAGATCTTCCTTCCCAGCCGTCGCGCCGCAACGCCCTGAAATGCCTCGCTTTCGGTGGCGCAGGCACCCTGTTTGTCCTGGCCGGTGGGGTTTTCACACCTGTGGATCTGGCGCTTGCGGCCGGCAGCGAGGACCAGTCGGCGGCCTCCGGCACGCCCCTGTTCCTGCAGATCAGCGACTCGCATATCGGCTTCAACAAGGAAGCGAATCCGGACGTCGCGGGGACGCTCAAGCAGACGATTGATTACGTCAACGCCATGCCGGTCAAGCCCGCCCTGACGATACACACGGGCGATATCACCCATCTCTCCAAGCCGGCAGAATTCGATCTCGCCAGCCAGTTGCTGTCCGGGCTGAGCATCACCGAGTTGCACACGGTGCCCGGCGAGCATGACGTGACGGACGGACCGCAGGGTGAATACTTCAAACGCTTCGGCCAGGCGTCCGACAACCGGGGCTACTACAGCTTCGACCACAATGGCGTGCACTTCATCGGCCTCGTCAATGTCATGCATTTCAAGCCGAACGGGCTCGGGAGTCTGGGCGACGACCAGCTTGCCTGGCTCCAGAATGATCTGAAGGGCCGCACGTCCAGCACGCCGATCGTCGTCTTTACCCATATGCCGATGTGGACAATCTACGAACCCTGGGGTTGGGGCACGGGCGACGCGGGCCAGGCGATGGACGCTCTGAAGCGGTTCGGCTCGGTCACCGTTCTGAATGGGCATATCCATCAGATCGTCTCCAAGGTGGAAGGCAATATCACCTTCCATACCGCGCGCTCGACCGCCTATCCGCAACCGACGGCCGGCAATGGTCCCGGACCCGGGCCGCTGACGGTGGCGAGCGATCAACTGCCCAAGATGCTTGGCGTGACGAGCATCCGCATCACGCGCCATCCGCTTGCCGCGACGCTTTCCGACACGACGCTCGCCTGACTGCGCAATTCATCATTCAATAAGGAGCCAAGCCATGCCATCCCCTTTCTTTCGTCGTGCGTTCATCCTTTCCCTTGGGAGCGCCCTGCTCACGGCAGCATTGGCCATCGGGTCGCCTGCCGCGCATGCTCAGGACCCCAATGAAATCATCATCAAGAATTTCATGTTTTCGCCGATGTCCCTCACCGTCAAGGCCGGCACGACGGTGACGTGGAAAAACATGGATGGCGAGCCGCATTCGGTCGTCAACGACGCGGGCATATTCCACTCCGCCGCGCTCGATCAGAACGATACGTATCAGTTCAAGTTCGACAAACCGGGGGTGTATAACGTGAACTGCGGCATTCATCCGTACATGAAGGCGACCATTACTGTGCAGTAAGCCGATTCAGGCGAGCCATGCCGCGAGCGCATTTCATTCGGTAAGGAATCCATATTTTTCAATGAAATCGCCCGCGGCAGCGCCGCTTTGTCGCCGACGCGGCGCACGAAGCGAGGCACTCCTCACACTCGCTCGACCGAAGCAAGATGATTCTTCAAGAATGCGCGCGTTCTGCCTTGGCGCGGATCGCGAAGCACTTGGTCTGGCGAGCCTTCTTCTACAACCACGCCACCGTCCATAAACACGATCCGGTCGGCGACCTCTGCGGCGAAACGCATTTCATGCGTGACAATCAACATCGTCATCTGTTCGGCCGCCAACTGCTTCATGACCGCGTTGACCTCGTCGACCAGCTCCGGGTCCAAAGCCGAGGTCGCCTCGTCGAACAACATGACTTTGGGCTGCATCGCCAGCGATCGTGCAATCGCCACTCGTTGCTTCTGCCCTCCAGACAATTGCGAAGGGTAAGCATCAATCTTGCTGGCAAGTCCGACCTTCGATAGCAGCTCCCGTGCAAGCTCACGGGCATCGTCCTTGCGCATGCCTTTGAGCTTGATGGGGCCTAACACGATATTTTCCAGAACAGTCAAGTGAGGAAATAAATTGAAGTGCTGAAACACCATCCCCATCTGCTGCCGGACGGCATTAATGTGCCTCTCGAATGCGCGTCCCTTCAATGGCTGATTCACTTGTATGCCGTCGAGCCAAACCTCTCCCCCATTCAATGTCTCCAGATGATTGATCGAGCGCAGCAGCGTGCTTTTCCCAGACCCACTGGGGCCAATGATCGCGACGATCTGACCGCGCGACACGGAAATATCGATGCCCTTCAAGACTTCCACGGCGCCATAGGCTTTGCGCGCACCCTTCACTTCGACCATGGGTTTCAAGGCGCTCATCGCGTCACCTCCACATTTTTCTCAAGAAGTCGAAGGCCGAATTCCATCGCAACATTGCAAACGTAGTAAAGCGCTGCAATGCTCAGATAGAACTCAAACGGACTGAAGGTATCGCTGATGGCATGCTGGGCACTATTGACGAGCTCGGTGATTCCGATGACCGATACAAGAGACGAGTCCTTCAAGAGAACAATCATGTTATTGCCGATCGGCGGGATCGTCTTTCGTACCGCTTGTGGAATAACGATGTGGATCAGCGTTTGCCAGCGGCCAAAGCCAATCGAGCGCGCCCCTTCGGTCTGACCGTGATCGACGGAAAGAATGCCCGCGCGAATGACATCGGCGTTGTAGGCGGCAAAGTGGAGGCTCAGACCAATGATGCCAGCAATAAAGGCCGAAATATCGATGCCAATCTGCGCAAGCCCGAAGTAGATGAGGAAGAGCTGCAGCAACAAAGGCGTCCCCATGAACAGCCATATGAAGAGACGCACCGGGTAGCAAACAAAGGCCGGCGCATACAGCACGACAAGCGCAAATACCACGCCAAAAACAAGGCTCAGGAGTGAGGACAGCGCCGTCAGGATCAACGTCCACGCCAAGCCTTGCAGAAGCAGCCCTGTGTACGGCAAAACTATGCTGAAATCGAGTGATTGCATCGGTTCTTCCTCAGCAAGCGGCGAAGCGTTTGTCCAGCAGATCGACTATGCGCACTACGACGTAGATAACGATCATGTACAGGACTGCCGCGATCGCGAATATTTCGAAGGGCTTATAGGTGGACCCAATGTATCGCTGAGCGGTATACGTCAGCTCGACCACGGACACCGTTGAAACCAGCGCCGATCCCTTTACGAGCCCGATCGTGTTGACGCCTAGCGGACGTATCATCAGGCGCGCCGCCTGAGGCAGGACAATGAGCCTCATCGTCTGTCCGCGTGACAGCCCGATCGAGCGAGCCGCTTCGGTTTGCCCGCGCTCGACGTTCACGATCGCACCACGCATCGACTCGGACATATACGCGGCAATGTTCAGGCCCAGCGCGATATACCCGGCGCTGAACGGATCCAGATTCAGCCCGATCTGCGGGCCGCCGAAGTAGAGGATAAACAGCTGCACCAGATTGGGCGTGCCGCGAAAGATGCTGACATATGTGGTTGAGAGCGCGCACAGAACCCGGTTATCCGAAAGACGCCCTGTCACCAGCACAACGGCCAGGGCGAGTCCAATGACAAAAGCAAGCGACGAAATCTGTACCGTCACCCATGTCGCCTCCAGAAAAAACGGCAGGGTTCGCAGCACCAATGCAATGGCCATATCCATGAAAATCTCCGCATCGCCTTCAACCGACTCGGCGTGCCCGAGCCGGTCCCGCTATTTCGATCAGCGAATATCGCTGCCGATCCATTGCCTGGAAATTTTCTCGTAAGTGCCGTCGGCCTTCATGTCGTCAAGCGCCTTTTGCAAGGCCACTTTGAGCTCGGGATTACCTTTGCGGACTGCGATGCCGATGCTGTCCGGCGATGCTTGTGCACCGGGAATGGCGAGCAGCCTGACTTTCTGGCCGGTCTCCTTGACCGCGACCATGACCGGAACACTATCCATGATAATAGCGTCGATACGGCCGTTCTGAAGCTCCATCAACATCTCGGGCAGCCCCTTATAGGTGCGGATGTTCCAGTTGCTTTGCGCCTGTGCCCACTTGTCGTTGGTATCCCCGAGGATCACGCCCACGGTCTTGCCCTTGAGGTCGTCGATTTTTTGAATTGGAGAGCCCGCCGAGACCACGGCGACACGTTCCACATGGTAGTACGGGCCGACGAAATCCACGGCCTTCTCACGCGCGGGCGTGATCGTCATCGAAGCGACCACGATGTCGTATTTCTTTGCCAGCAGGCCGCCGATGATGCCGTCAAAAGGCGTCGTCACGATCACCGGCTTGAGCTTCAATCGCCTGGCAAGCTCGGAACCAATCGAGGCGTCAAACCCGACGATCTCGTTCTTGTCATTGGCGAAACTGAAGGGGGGATATTGACCGCTCATTGCAATGCGAAGCTCGCCCGTACTCTTCAATGCCTGAAGCTCGTCAGCCATGACAGAGTGAGCAGGAAAAGTGACAGTCATAGCCGTCAGCGCTACCGAAATCAGGCGTTTAATTTTTAAAATCATGGCAAGCATCTCCTCCAGAATTGATCGTCTGTTTTTGCCGATCTCTTGTTCCGTCAAAATCTTGACATAGTTCCCGTTGGCGGAGAGCCGGCAAAGTGCCGGTGGAATCCGATATAGCGTCGGATCCGGCCGGCATTTTGCCGGCTTCGCTGCCCTGGCCGTGCCCTCGCAGAACGCACCCTGCACGCACCGGCATCCACGCGCCAGTTTCTCTAACGAAGTGCGGCTTCGATGCTATCTGCCAGCACGCCGAGCAAATGATCCGCATTGGCGCGGCTGAAGATCATCGACGGACGCATTTTCAACACGTTGTCGAAAGGGCCTTCCGTGCCCATCAGGACGCCGCGCTCGCGCGCGCCATCGCAGATTTTCTTTGCCAGGGCCGTGGCCGGTTCCTTGGTCTTGCGGTCCAGCACCAGCTCGATACCGAGGAACAAGCCCTGCCCACGCACGTCGCCAATCACGTCGTAGCGCTGCTGCATCGCTCGAAAGCCCTCGAGCAAATACTGTCCAACTTCGAGTGCGTTCTGCCGCAGACCATCGCGTTCAATGACGTCGAGCACGGCGAGGCCAGCGGCGCAGGACACAGGATTGCCCGCGAACGTGTTGAAATATTCCATGCCGTTGTTGAAACTGTCGGCAACCTCGCGAGTGGTCACGAGTGCCGCCATCGGATGGCCGTTGCCGATGGGCTTGCCCATGGTGACGATATCGGGCACGACGTCCTGCATCTCGAAGGCCCACCAGTGGCTGCCAACCCGGCCGAAGCCAACCTGCACTTCGTCGGCGACGCAAAGTCCACCGGCGGCGCGCACCATGGCATAGACCTCTTTCAGATACCCTGCCGGCAGGAAGATTTGCCCCGCCACGCTCGGGATGGACTCGGCCATGAAGAAGGCTGGCTTGCGGCCTTGCTTTTTCATGTCGTCGATCTGCTCGGCTACGCTCTGCGCGAAACGCCGGCCATGCTCCTCGAGCGGCCAGTCCAACGGCGCGCGGTAGCTGTCGGGAATCTCAGCCTGGAATACGTGGTCCGGCTTACCTTTGCCGCCTTTGCTCTTGTATTTGTAGGGGCTCAGGTCGATCAGTTCCTGCGTGTTGCCGTGATAGGCACAATCCAGCACCAGCGCGTCGCGGCTGCCAGTATGGTGGCGGGCCATGCGCAGCATCAGACTGTTCGCCTCGCTGCCCGAGCAGGCGAAGCTCGCCACCGCAAGGCCCGGCGGCAAGGTGGCGGTCAAGCGCTCGGCGTACGTCACGATGTTGTCGTGCAGATAGCGCGTATTGGTGTTGAGGATCGCCGACTGCCTGGCGATGGCCTCCACGACGTCGGGATGAGCATGGCCGAGATGGCAGACATTATTGAAGCAGTCGAGATAGGCGCGGCCGCGATGGTCGATCAGCCAGACACCGTCGCCGCGCACAAACTTGATCGGCTCGGCATAGGAGATCGACAGGTTGGGCAGCAGGATGGCCTTGCGACGCTCGACAATCTCGGAGCGGCTGCGCCCCGTCTGTTTGAACGCTTCAGGCGGGATGCCGGCCAGTGCGGCGACATCCGGAAAGATATCAGCCCATACGTCGAGATACGCGACCTCGCCCACCCCGAGCACTTCCGTTGCGGACAGACCGACGTCTGTCGAGACCTGTAGATGAAGATGCGGTGTCCAGCCGCCATTCTCATCGGCTGCCCCCATGTAACCGACGAGATCGCCCGCTGCCAGCCTCTGACCTGGCTTCAGGCGCGCAAGCGCTTCATGTCCCATATGCCCCCAGAGTGTCACGAAAGGCGGACACCCTTGCGGCTCATGCAAGAGCGTGATCAGCCCGCCGTAATCGAGGGGATCCGGCTCGACCTGCACGCTTCGCACCGTGGCATCCAGTGGCGTATGGACGGCGGTGCCGGCAGGCATGAACAGATCGACGCCGAGATGACAGACGCGATGCTGGCCGCTGATGAATCTGGACTCAAACGCGGCATTGCTGTAAACCGTGCGCTTTTCACCCCACGGCCCTACGCCAAGCTGAACATGATGGCGCGCGCAGAAGTCGTTCCACCACGCCGTGGCTTTCTCGGGACGCTGCGCGGCCGAGTCGAGCGTCATTTCATGCGTTGCATCGCCGAAAGGAACAAGCCCCTTGACCAGCGTCGCCGGATGCGGCCGCACGATCGGTGTGAAGTCCTTCGCGTTGGCGGCAATCCAGTTGCGTGTCGCGACCGCCCCCTCGACCGCTTCGAACCCGCACGCCTTGCGCAGGATGGCTGTGGCGAAGCTGGGATTCATCGCGTCGAGCCGGTGCAATAGCCGCCACGCCGGCGCTTCGCTGATCGCGAGATAAGGATCGTCCTGAATCCGGTCACGGCGGGAAGCAGAGAACGTCACGCTGATGACGAGCCGCATCGCGATGAGATCGAACAGCATGTCGACTTCTTCCGGCAGGAGCGGATATTTCTCGTGAAACCCGGCAGCAAGTGCACCCGCAGCGCCAATCGGATCGTCCGTGTCCAGGATTGAATAGGCGCATGCAATCGCGACGTCGGCAATCAGCACCGTATGAACGGCGTCGCCGAAATCGATCAGTCCGGCAATGTCACTGCGCGTTGCTTCGTCGACGAGCACATTCCAGTCGTTCGCATCGTTATGGATGACCTGGGCGCGCAGACGCGACAGCTTCGGCGCTACATGACGCTCGAAGCGCGTGATGAACCGATCGAGAAGCGAACGCTTCGCCTCGTCGCGTACGAAGTGCAGACGGGTGCGTGCACGGGCGGCGTGCCGAAGGTCCCAGTCGAGATTGCGCAGTGCGCCGGGATGGATAAACCCCTGCAAGGCGCGATCGAGCTCGCCCATGGCGCGACCGAGATTGCGCAACAGCTCGAAGCTTCTCTCGACCTGCGCGAGCGGAGTGCCTGGAATCCATTGCACGAGGCGCACGGCATGCGCTTCTCCCGTCGATGACACCGTCGACGCAAGCCGCTCACCGCTGAGGCTCGGCTTCAGATGCGGAACGGGTATACAGGGGTTGACTTCGTTCAGATGATGCAGAATCGCGGTCTGCAGCTCGCTTTCGACCCTGGGTTCGCTGGAATTCACGATCTTCAGAATCCAGGCTGCACCCGTCTGCGTGATCAGCCGGAAGTTACGGTCCCGCTCCCCGTCGAGCAAGGAGGCGGTTGCCTTCACGCCAAAAATCTCTTCGCTGAGCTTTTCAGCGTCGGTGACAGTGTAGTGAGGTGCAGGGCGAGTGAGATCAGTCATATCGAGCTTCCAGCGCGGATTGCCAAAAGACCTGTTCAATATACCGGTTATTTGCCGGCATTATTCAGGATCACTTATTGAATGCCACGGGCAAGAATCGACCCGCCTCGCGCAATTTCACGAACGGCGGTTCGTGCCGCCACTCGATGGTTCGTCGAACGGGCTATTCAGGCTACATGTTGGCATGCAATCGGTTTTGCGACATCATGTAAGTTGCCGGAACGTCCGGCAGATTGTCGGAATGGACCGGCATCTATTCGGTTGACGGGGACGATGACTGATGCGAGAACTTGATGCGACTGACCGTGAAATTCTGACTATCCTCGCCAAGGATGCCCGCATCGCATTGAAGGCCTTGGCTGCCCGCATTGGGCTATCACGCAGTGCAACGAGCGAGCGCGTCAGTAATCTTGAAAGAAGCGGCGTGATACGGGGCTATCGCGCGGACATCGGCGAGATCAACGCCAACGTGATTCGTGCGGTCCTGCTGGTCAGCTTGAAGCGAACGCCCGCGAATCAATTGCTCGACCTGTTGGCTGAACAGCCGGAGGTTCGACGCGTGTCGTCGGTTAGCGGCGAGCTTGACCTGATTGTGGAGATTGAAGCGGGCAACATCGACGGGCTCAACCGGGTCCGCGACTGGGTCGCGAACTACGAGGCGGTCGACGATCTGACGACGGCGGTCGTTCTGCGGCGAAATATTGACCGGGAAATGCGCTGACGCACAGGCGCAAGCAGAAATGAACGACCGGTCGAGCGTTGCGCCCCACCCGGCCGTCCAGCCGCGCTCTCAATGCTCGTTACTTGCACGCGCCGCCGAGGGGCACGCCGGATCCGTGCCCCAGTGGCCATCGCACACGCGCCAGCGGCACAGCTGATCCTCGAAGAATCCCCGATCGCCGCACGCCTTCACTTGCTGCGCCAGCGGTGCATTGCTGTCGCCCTGGGTCTTGCCCGCGGCCTTCGACGTACGCGCGCCCGCCTTCGCATCGGCCGGCTTCGTGCGCGCCACGAGCACGGCGAGCAGATCGACGTCGGAGTCATCCTGCTTCGCGCCGCTGTGCGGCTTCTTCGACTGCGCAACGGCCGTCTTGCTTTCCGTGCGGCGGGTATTCGCCGCCGGGTGCTTTGCCGCGGCTTTCTCGCGCGACGGCGCCGATTGGGCCGATTGGGCCGATTGGGCCGATTGGGCTCGAGGCGCCTGCGCCTTCGGCGCGGCTGTCGCAACCGCGGCGCCGCTCGCGTTGCTGTCGCGCGCACCGTCTGTCAGTGCGTGTGAAAGCCGGTCGGCATCATTCGCCGGCGCCGGAGCAACATTGGCCGCGGCGGACTTCGCATTGGCCGTATCGTCGTCGGCGACGATCGTTGCCGCGTGCGATGCCGAAGCGGCGTCGGGCGCGCCATTCTGTGCGCCCGCAACGACCGCCTGCGATGCGCTCACGGCCGCAGCCGCCGCCACCGTGGCGCTTGCCGGCGCTGCAGAGGCGCTCGATGCCGCGGAGGGCGCGCGTGTCATCAACTGCCATGCGCCGAACGCGCCGGCACCGATCACGAGCAGCGCAACGAGCGCTGCCGCCTTCGAGACGCGCGCCGGCTTGCCTGCCGGTGCGGCAGGCGGCACGACGCGCCCTTCAAGATTCGCAAGAATGCGCGAGCCATTGGGCGCGCCGCCATTGGCGGGCGCGCTGGCCGCTTTGCCGGGGCCATCAGCAAGCAGGCTGGGTGGAGCTTTAGGGCGGGAGTTGTCCGGCACACTCATTAGAGTCTCATTCGAATCGTGCACATTGAATCGGGCCTGTTTCGCCGTAATAATACGGGTCGGCCCGGCTTCGGGCAGGCCTGATTCTAAAATCAAGCATTACAAAAAACAATTGCCTCCAGTTCAAGAGGTTGCTTTTGGTTGCCATTGCACTCGTAGTCTATTTCGCCATTACCGTCCCGTTAGCGGCAATACTGCTTCTTCCGGGCGTGCGCGCGGTGTTTTTCGACGTCATATCCAATTTGCATAGCTTCGTTACGCAACGTATATCGGCAAGCGCCACGCAAGCGCGTAAAGGTATTTCAAGATCGGCAAAATATTCCCAATCAAGCATGACGGGTATGCAAAATTTGCTGATTAAACGGCGCTTGCTGATTTTGTCGACGACAGGTATTCTTGCGACGCCGCCGTTGATTGCCATTGCGCTTCGCGGCCACCAGTTATTCCAATACGATGACACGCTTCGGGCGCCCGATGAAAAAATCTCGGCGTTGCTCAATGGCGAGCAGCTCGTCCCGCCGCCGCCATTGCCGCCCGATGTGTTCGCCACGCAGGAGGTCGAACAGCTTCGCCCCGCGCTGGTGGACGCGAGCCGCGACTGGAATCTGCTCGATCCGGATTTCCGTACGCGTCTATTGCTCGTTTATAAAATCATGCACGAGCAATACGGTTATCAAATGGCGTTGCTGGAAGGTTATCGGAGCCCCGACCGGCAGGACCGGCTGGCGAAAATGGGGGGCAGCGTGACCAATGCCGCGGCGTTTCAGAGCTACCACCAATACGGACTCGCGGCGGATAACGCGTTTTTACGAGACGGCAAGCTCGTCATTTCAGAAAAAGATCCTTGGGCCATGCGCGGCTATCAGTTATATGGGCAGGTGGCCGAACAGGTCGGGCTAACGTGGGGTGGCCGGTGGAAATTGATGGATCTCGGGCACGTCGAATATCACAAGCCCGGTTTCGTGCTCGGGCGCAGAGCTGCGGCTCTTCAAAAAGTCCAATAATCCGCGCCGACATGGTTTCGCAATCAGACGCCTATAAGCTCGAGCGGCCCGCCGTGGCCGCCGTAGCTCACGCTACGCACCATCAGAACAGCACTCAAAGCACCAGGACCTGACCGGCTTATGCAACGCATCCTCAACGTGTTGACCCACAGGCGCACGCTTTCCATCATCACCTTGATCGCGGTGGCCACGGGGCTGTTCGCTCTCGTCGAAGCGGGGCAAATCGCGCTCATGTGGGCCGTGCTCGCACTCGGCGTGCTGCTCGCGCTATCGCTGCTCGTCTGGTTCGTGCGCCGCAAGCGCGTGCGCCGCGGCAACAACAAGCTCGGCGAGATGCTCGAACAGCAGGCTCAGGTCGAGAGCAGCAGCACCGCTGCCGCGAGCGGCTCGCAGGTCGAGCTCGACGCGCTGCGCACGCGCCTCGTGGAAACGGTCAAGACCATCAAGACCTCGAAGATCGGCCAGCTCTCGGGCGGCTCGGCGCTCTACGAGCTGCCGTGGTACATCGTCATCGGCAATCCGGCGGCGGGCAAGAGCAGCGCCGTGCTCAACTCGGGGCTGCAATTTCCTTTCGCCGACAAAAAAGACGCCATCGTGCACGGCATTGGCGGCACGCGTAATTGCGACTGGTTCTTCACGACCGAAGGCATTCTGCTCGACACGGCGGGCCGCTATTCGGTGCACGAGGAAGACCGCGGCGAATGGCTCGGCTTTCTGGGGCTGCTCAAGCGCTTCCGGCCCAAGGCGCCCATCAACGGCATCATCGTGACTGCGAGCATTGCCGAGCTCACGGGCAACCGCCCCGAGTTCGCGATCAATCTCGCGAAGAACCTGCGCCAGCGCGTGCAGGAACTCACCGAAAAGCTCGAAGTGTTCGCACCGGTCTACGTGATGTTCACGAAGGTCGACCTCATTACGGGCTTCACCGAATTTTTCAGCGGCAGCGACCGCAACGAATACGACCGCGTCTGGGGCGCCACCCTGCCCTACGAACCGGACGAGAAGCGCGACATCGTCGCGCTGTTCGACGAGCGCTTCGAAGAGCTCTACGACGGCCTCAAGGAAATCAGCATCGCGCAGATGTCGATCAGCCGCGGCAACGCGCTCACGCCGGGGCAACTGAGCTTCCCGCTCGAGTTTTCCACCATCAAGCCTTCGCTGCGCGCGTTCCTCGCCACGCTGTTCGAGAACAATCCGTTCCAGTACAAGCCCATTTTCCGCGGCTTTTACTTTACGAGCGCCTTGCAGGAAGGCGAAACCAACAGCGCCGCCGCGCAGCGCATCGCCAACCGCTTCTCGCTCTCGACCGACAGCCTGCCCAAGCCGCAAGCGGCGTTCTCGAAGAACGGCTTCTTCCTGAAAGACCTGTTCTCCAAGGTGATTTTCGCCGACAAGCAAACGGTCCGCCAATTCGCGAGTCCCGCGAAAACGCGCCTGCGCTACGCCACGTTCTTCGGCGTGGTGGCCGCGCTCGCGCTCGCGCTCGGCGGCTGGACGTGGTCGGCGATCAACAACCAGCAGCTCGTGGCGAACGTGCAGGCCGACCTCGACAACGTGGAAAAGCTGCAGCAGAACCGCAACGACCTGCAGTCGCGCCTGCAGGCCATGGACATCCTCGAGGACCGCATCGAGCAGCTCGAGCAGTTCCGCCGCGACAGGCCGCTCGCGGTGTCGCTGGGCCTCTATCAGGGCGACCGCGTCGAGCAGCACTTGCTTCAGGAGTATTACAACGGCGTGCGCCAGATCATGCTCACGCCGGTCTCGCAGAATGTCGAAGCGTTCCTCAAGGAAGTCGACGCGCATCCGGACCAGCTCGCGCCCATGACGCGCACGCCCGATTCGGGCGCGGTGCCGGTGTCCGCGCACGCGGCCATGGCGAGCCCGAGCCAGGGCGGCCTCTATAGCGACGCGTCGCCCACCAGCGTCGAGGATGCGTACAACGCGCTCAAGACCTACCTGATGCTCTCGGACAAGCGTCACGTGGAAACCGCCCACCTCACCGACCAGATCGCCCGCTTCTGGCGCGGCTGGCTGGAGACCAATCGCGGCAACATGCCTCGCGACGAGATGATCAAGAGCGCCGAGCGCATGATCACGTTCTACCTCTCGCGCGTGTCCGACGACGACTGGCCGATGATCGACGCGAACCTCGCGGTGGTCGACCAGACGCGCGAAGACCTGCGCCACGTGGTGCGCGGCATGCCGGCACGCCAGCGCGTCTATGAGGAAATCAAGGCGCGCGCCTCCACGCGTTTTGCGCCGATGACGGTCGCGCGCATCGTCGGCGACGGCAATGGCTCGCTCGTGGCGGGCAGCTACGCGATTCCGGGCACCTTCACGCGCGAAGCATGGTTCCAGTACGTGCAGCCCGCGATCCGCGACGCCGCCACAAAGGAACTGCAGGCGAAGGACTGGGTGCTCAACACCTCGGCCAGCGACGACCTCACGCTCGAGGGCAGCCCCGAGCAAATCCAGAAGACCCTGGTGGGCATGTACAAGGCCGAGTACGCGCAGCACTGGCAGAAGTTCATGCAGGGCATCGCCGTGCAGGATTTCGGCAGCTTCGGCCAGGCCGTCGACGCGATGAACCGCCTCGGCGACCCGCACGATTCGCCGATCCGCAAGATCCTCGAAACCGCGTACGACCAGACTTCGTGGGATAACCCGTCGCTCGTCAACGCCACGTTCAAGCAGGCGCAAAGCGGCATCACGGGCTGGTTCAAGAACCTGTTCTCGCGCGCAACGAGCGGCCCGATCCAGGCAAACATCGACATCAACGGCAATCCGGTCGAGATGCCGATGGGCCCGGTCGGCCAGGCGTTCGCGGGGCTCGGGCGCATCGTCGTCACGCACGACAACGGCTCGCTGCTGAAGGGCTATATGGACTCGCTCTCGAAGGTGCGTACGCGCTTCAACACCATCAAGAACCAGGGCGATCCGGGACCGGGCGCGCGCCAGCTGATGCAGCAGACGCTCGACGGCAACGGCTCGGAACTATCCGATTCGCTGAAGTTCGTCGACGAGCAGATGCTCACCGGCCTCACCGACGACCAGCGCAAGGCGCTGCGCCCGCTGCTCGTGCGCCCACTCATGCAGGCCTATGCGGTGGTGATCCAGCCGGCCAGCGCGGAAGTGAACAAGGTGTGGAACGCCCAGGTGTACCAGCCCTTCCAGGCGTCGCTCGCGAACAAGTATCCGTTCTCGAGCACGGCGAAGATCGAGGCGGGCTCGAGTGAAATCGCCCAGACCTTCGGCCCGGACGGCGCGATCTCGAAGTTCGTGAGCACCACGCTCGGGCCCCTCGCAGTGCGCCGCGGCGACACGCTCACCGCGCGCACGTGGGGCGACATGGGCCTCGCGCTCACGCCCGACTTCACCAACGGCTTCGCCCGCTGGGTGGCGCCGCTCGCGGGCGGCGCGGCCGGTGCGAACGGGGGCACGAGCGAACCGCAGACCGTGTTCCAGATCCTGCCGCAGCCTTCGAGTGGCACGACCGAATACACGATTGCGATCGACGGCCAGCAGCTGCGCTACCGCAACACGCCGCCGCAGTGGACCAACTTCGTGTGGCCGAATCCGGCGGGCGCGCCGGGCGCGACGCTCTCCGCGACCACTTTCGACGGCCGCACGATCCAGCTCGTCAACGAGCCGGGCCGCTACGGTCTCGAGAAACTGATCAACTCGGCGCAGCGCAGCCGCCGTCCGGACGGCACCTTCGACCTCACGTGGACCCAGGGCAGCGTGTCGGTTTCGGTGAGCATGCGCATCATCAGCACCTCGCAGCCCACGGCTTCGAGCGGCAACGCTCCGCAACAGCAGGGGCTGAGTGGCGTGCAGCTGCCGTCTTCCGTCGCGAACATGGGCCCGACGTCGGGGAGTCCCGACTCACCCAACACGCCCGCCGTGCCGAACGCAGCGCCCGCAGCGGGCAACGCGCAGAACAACACCGCCCCCGTCAACGCGCCCGCCGGCGCGGTGACGACGGCCAATGCCACGGGCGCCAACAACAACGCGGGAGACGCGCAATGACGCAAACCGTACAGGCGCAAATCGCCTACTTCGGCAAGATCCCGTCGCGCGGCGACTTCGTGAAGAGCGCGCACAATCCGCAGCTCCTGCAAACGCTCGACCGCTGGATTGCCGAAGCGATGGACATGCTCACCGATGATCCGCGCTGGAAGATCGTCTACGAAGAAGCGCAGCCGATGCATTTCGCGTTTCTCGGCTCGCAGAGCAAGCTCGCGATCGCGGGGCATATGGTGGCGAGCCGCGATCAGTCGTCACGCCGCTTTCCGTTTCTCGCGGCCACCGCGCTCGAAGTCGAGCAGCCGCTCGCGTTTCTCGCGCGCAGCCCGCTCGCGCTCGCGCGCCTATGGTCGCGCGTCTCCGCGCAGATGCAGCCGCTCCTGGGCCCGAGCGAGCCCGCCGGTGCACTACAGGCGCTCGGCGAGACATTCGTGCCGGTGGACGTAGGCGGCGCCGGCAATCCGCACGACGGCACCTTCGCCGACTTCATCGAGCATCAAACACTCTCAGGGCTCGAGCAGATGCTGCTCGCAAGCGGCCATCCGGTGCGCTTGCGCGGCGCGATGCTCGCGCTCGGCTCGCTGCTGCGCCCCGTGATGACGAGCGGCGCGGCGCATCTCGAGCGGGGCCTTACGCTGCCGCTGCCGACCGACCCGTTCTACCGCAGCCTCGTGGCGGCGTTCTGGCTCGAGCTGATCGCGCCGTTCGTCTCGAAGGCCGACTTCGAACTGGCGATTTTCATGGGCACCATTGCGCAGCGCGAGCGGCTCATCATCGGCTTCAACGGCGCCTCGGCGAAGACCTTGCATAGCGTGGTCGATCCGCAAACCTACTCGGCCCATAACATCGATATCGACGATCCCGAGTGGGTCGACGAACATGCACAGAACGACCATGGCATCAGCAAACTCGTCAGCTACCTCGATCAGCCGCAACTGTCACTGCGCGTCTCGATCGACACGTTCCGCGAGGCGTTCATCGGGGAGCCGGTCAATGGCCGCCGTGCTTGAGCTGCCGAAGCGCAGCGCCCTCGCCGCCGCGGCGGCGCTGACGTTGGGTGCATTGCTCGGTGCATTCGGCATGTTCAGCGTCCCCGCGTTTGCCGACGATGCCAGCCCCGCGCGCGTCACGCCCGTGGATACGAGCGGCGGACAGATCCGCACCACGGAGCTGCCCGGCACGGCATCCGCTGCTGGCCAGGTCAGCCAGGCCGGCACGGGCAATGCCTCGGCCTCGGCTTCTGGCACGCGCGGCACCGTGAGCTCGACGCCCGCTCCGGCGAACACGGCGCCGGGCCAGGTCGTGGTGGGCGGCAAGGTGCCTGACGAAGCCACGCACGCGGCCGTGCTGCAGCGTCTGCGCGACACCTATGGAGCGGCGAACGTGGTCGATCAGATCGAAGTGGGTGACGTGGCCACGCCACCCAACTGGTCCGCGAACGTGCAGAAGCTGATTAATCCAGGGCTGAAGCAGATTCGCAAAGGACAGCTGAAGATTGATGGCACGCAGATCGACGTGCGGGGGGAAGTGGGCAATGAAGCCCAGCGGCAGCAGATCGCGAGCGATATGGCCAATGCGCTCAATCCCACCTATACCATTCGCAATGGGTTGCGCGTGAGCGCGTCAGAGCAAGGGTTGCTTGATCAGACGCTCGCGAATCGCACGATTGAATTCGAAACGGGTAGCGCGACGCTCGCGCCGGAGGGCCGCGCGATTCTTGATCAGATGGCGGCCGTGCTGGTGAAAATGAATACGCGGACGGTGGAGATCATCGGTCATACCGATAACTCGGGTAATCGTGCGTCGAATATCGCGTTGAGTCAGGCGCGTGCGGATGCCGTGAAGGGATATCTTGTTGGTAAGGGGATCTCGCCGCAGCAGCTCACGACGGATGGTGTCGGGCCTGATCAGCCCGTGGCGTCGAATGATACCGCTGACGGGCGTGCGAGGAATCGCCGCATTGAGTTTCGGGCGGGCCTCTAACGCATCGCAGTGCGATTGCTTGATTTTTGCTGGCGCGATTTCGGGTTTTTCGCGGTAACTTGTTTACGAGGTAACTTGTTTTCGCGGCGGGCCGCAGGCGTTGCCCCTGTGCGGGGCGGCACCTACTTTTCTTTGCAGCCGCAAAGAAAAGTAGGCAAAAGAAAGCGGCTCAAACCGCCAGTGTGACGCCATCCCCCACTGCCCTGTATATCGGAGCGGCTCCGGGGCGTCTGCCATCACTCGCCCCGTACCGGAGTGACTAAGGGCTCATCCATCCGGCGGCGCTGCGCGCGCCGTGGGGCATAACCAAAACCAGTGGGATTCACGCGTATTCGTAGGACTCCAGCGTATTCGATCGGCGCTCGCCCACGCATTCGCCAGCCAGCACGCCCGTGTATTCACTAGTCAGCACCCCAACACATTTACCGGTCAGAACCCGGCGCATTTACCGGCCAGCACCTTCGCGCACTTATCGGGTGGCACCCCCACGCATTCGCCGGCCAGCCCGCCTGGTTTTCCTTGCAGACCCTTCCGCCCGCGCGTAGCGCGCGGCGGGAAGAATGAGCCCCTTGTCACTAAGGCGGAGTGTGCGAGGTGACGGATGCCCCGGAGCCACTCCGACGGACAGGGCAGTGGTGGATGGCGTCACACTAGCGGTGTGAGCCGCTTTCTTTTGCCTACTTTTCTTTGCGGCTGCAAAGAAAAGTAGGTGCCGCCCCGCACAGGGGCAACGCTTGCGGCCCGCCGCGAATACAAGAAACCGCGCAAGGCCGAAAAACCCAAAAAATTCCAGCCATTAAAAAATGGCAGTCATTCACTCTTCACACCCAACATCTCTCGAATATGCGAGAGCGTGCCATCGTCCTTGACGACCGTCGCCAGCCACTCATGCAGGGGCATGCCGGCCCACTCGGCCGCCTTATCTGCAAGATAAGCCACAGGACTATGCGGCTCGGTAGCGCGAAAATAGTCAGCCACGGCGCGCAGCTGCGCCACCGCCTCCCCACGGCTCTGAAAGCCGCCATTCACACGACCATGAACTCGATTCGGAGTCTGCACGGATTCCTCATAGGGCAAAGACGTCTTGAAGCTCGGTTCCGCGCGATCGGGCACAGAAGCCGCATCGCCTTGGACTCCTTGCGAATCATGCTGACCATGCGCCGCTTGCTGCGCTTTAGCCGCCGCGTCCGGATCGACACCCACATCACGAGCAAATCGCGCCACCAGGCCATAGACAGTCTCAAACGCATCCCGCGTCTGCCGAAAGCTCGGCGCGGCGTCGCCAGCACGACGCTCCAGCTCGTCATCGAGCGCCGCAAGCGCCCCTTCAAAAGCCTTGAATTGCGCGACTAGTGCCTCATAAAAGGCCGGCGCAGTAGCCCGCCGCGAGGCATCGATCTGCTCGACAGAAGGCTTCCCACGCGCAATGTCAGCCGCATTCTCGGGATCGCGCTTGATAGCCTGCGCGACGTGCTGTGCGACCTCCCAATCAAGCGCGCTAAACGGCGTGCCCGACTGCGTCAGCGGCACAGCGCGCAACAGCTCAGCCGATCGCCCCGCAAGCCACGCGACATTACCGAGTCGCGACTCCACATCGTCGCCCTCGGGCAACGGATGCAAATGATCCCAGAAGCGCTCCACGAGCCCCGTGAGAATCGCATAGCCTTGCGTGAGGCCGGGCATGCCGTCCTGAATCGCCAGCGCCTCGGTGAGCCACACGGCCACGCGCAAATCCTTCGTCTGCGTACCGAGCAGCGCCGTGCAGCGTTCGGCCACGAAGGCCCAGTCCGCTTCCTTGATTTCCGTGACCCACTCGCCCTGATCGAGCGAGGGATCGTCAAAGCGGCGCGCGTGCGCGATGGCGTCGAAATCCGCGGAAAACAGCAGATCCTCGCCGCACGGCGAGCTTTCGTCGATGGGCGCAAAGAGCGCGGTGGTATCGGTGGACATGGCAGTCGGCATGGTCAATTCACGGTGTATTCGAACTCGCCGGCATCATTCGCGCGCACCGCCACGCTCGCGAGCGCGGTGCCCTGCGCGATGCGTTCGAGCACCTGCTGCGCAAGCTCCGGCAGCAGCGTGCCGTTCAGAATATGGTCGACGTTGCGCGCGCCCGAGTCCACTTCGGTGCAACGGGCCAGCACGGCTTCCACGAGCGAGTCGTCCCACTCGAAGGCAGCGCTGTGGTTCGACTCGATGCGCCGGCGGATGCGTTCGAGCTTGAGTTCGATGATCTCCACGAGCACGTCGTCGGAGATCGGATAGTACGGAATGACCTTCATGCGCCCGAGGAAGGCAGGCTTGAAAGTCTTGTAAAGTTGCGGGCGCAACAGCTCGGCAAGTGCGTCGGCGTCCGGCAGTTCTTCGGCGGCCTTGTTCAGGCATGCCTGCATCACCGCCGCCGAGCCCACGTTCGAGGTCAGGATGATCAACGTGTTGCGGAAATCGATCGCGCGCCCTTCGGCGTCGTCCATCGTGCCCTTGTCGAAGATCTGGAAGAACATTTCCAGCACGTCGGGGTGGGCCTTTTCGACTTCGTCGAGCAGCACGACCGAATACGGGTTGCGGCGCACCGCCTCGGTCAGCACGCCGCCTTCGCCGTAGCCCACGTAGCCCGGCGGCGAGCCCTTCAGGCCCGAGACGCTATGCGCCTCCTGATACTCGCTCATGTTGATGGTCACGAGCTTGCGTTCGCCGCCATAAAGGATATCGGCGAGCGCGAGCGCCGTTTCGGTCTTGCCCACGCCCGAGGGGCCTACGAACATGAATACGCCGCGCGGTTTGTTCGGGTCCTCGAGATTCGCGTTCGCCGTGCGCACGCGCTGTGCGATGGCCTCGAGCGCATGGTCCTGGCCGATCACGCGCTCGCCGAGCAGCGGGTTCAGGTTGAGCACCGTCTTGATCTCGTCCTTCACCATGCGGCCCAGCGGAATGCCGGTCCACGACGCGACTACTTCGGCCACCACGTGCGCGTCCACGTGCAGCGGCACCATCGGGCCGTCGCCCTGCAGCGCATGCAGTTGCTCGATGAGCGCGGGCAGCGCCGCGCGCGCGACTTCGGCGTCGCGGGCAAGTTTGGCCGCATTGTCCGTCGCGCCCGCTTCGCGCGTTTCGCGCGTCGCGTCGATACGGCCGCGCAGCGCCGCGATCTGCGCGACAAGCTCGCGCTCGCTGGCGTAGCGTACTTCGTCTTCGGCAACGGCGGCCGCGGCTTCGTCGCGTTGCGCGCGCAATTCGGCAAGGCGTTCGTCGTGCGCGGCGCCGTTGGCCGCTTCGCGTTCGAGCGCCGCGATCTCGGCCTCGATGCGCTCGATGCGGCGCTTGCCGTCGTCGATCGCGCCAGGCGTCGAGCTATGCGCGAGCGCGACCTTCGCGCACGCGGTGTCGAGCACGCTCACCGCCTTGTCGGGCAGCTGGCGCGCGCTGATATAGCGATGCGAGAGGCGCACGGCTTCGGTGATCGCCTCGTCGAGAATGCGCACATTGAAGTGGCGCTCCATGAGCCCCGTCATGCCGCGCAGCATGGCCGCCGCAAGCGCTTCACCGGGCTCCTCGATCTTCACCACCTGGAAGCGCCGCGCGAGCGCGGCATCCTTCTCGAAGTACTTCTTGTACTCACTCCAGGTCGTGGCCGCGATTGTGCGCAGCTCGCCGCGCGCGAGCGCCGGCTTGAGCAGGTTGGCGGCGTCGTTCTGGCCCGCCTGGCCGCCCGCGCCGATGATCGTATGCGCCTCGTCGATGAACAGCACGATGGGCTGCGGGCTCTTCTTCACCTCGTCGATCACGCTTTTCAGGCGGTTCTCGAACTCGCCCTTCACGCTCGCGCCCGCCTGCAGCAGGCCCATGTCGAGCACGCGCAGCGCGACGTTGCGCAATGGCTCGGGCACGTCGCCCTCGGCGATGCGCAGCGCGAGGCCCTCCACCACCGCCGTCTTGCCGACGCCCGGCTCGCCCGTGAGGATCGGGTTGTTCTGGCGGCGCCGCATCAGGATGTCGATGGTCTGGCGGATCTCGCCTTCACGGCCGATCACCGGGTCCACGTGGCCTTCTCGCGCGCGCTGCGTGAGATCGGTCGTATAGGTGTCGAGCGCGGGCGTCTTCGAGGGGCCGGCGCTTGCGCCCGGCTCCGCCGCGCCTTCACCGGAGGCACCAGCGTGTTGCGCCGCGTTGCGTTCGGCGTCGCGCGGCACGCCTTCCACGGAGCCTTCGGTCAGTTTGTCGAAGCGGTGCTTGAGCTCGGCCACCGGCACCTCGGCGAGACGCGCCGACATGCGTTGCGCAAACTGCGCGAGATCGGGCGCGCCCAGCAGCGCGAGCAGCAGATGGCCCGAGCGGATGCGGCCGATCTGCGTGTCGAGCGAAGCGATCAGCCACGCCTGCTCGAACAGCGCGATGAGATGCGGCGAGAACACCGGCGTGCGCGTGTTGCCCGTCTTGAAGTGCTGCAATTCGCGCTCGAGATCGGCGCGCACCGCATGCGGATCGACGCGCGAGGCGCGCAGCGCGCACACGAGATCGGACGCCGGCTCTTCGAGCAGCGCGAGAAACAGGTGCTCGAGATCGACTTCGTAATGTCCGCGCGACAGGCACGAGCTGGCCGCCCGTTCGGCCGCGAGGCGGCTGGTCGTATTGAGCTTCGTAATCAGGGTCTTGAGAGGCGTGCTCATGTCGTGAAGTCGGTCTGGGCGAAATTCGAGTCAGTCGTCAGTGGGTGGCATGCAATTCGTAGTGTGCGTCGCTACGGTCGCTATCGGCTTCGTGCGTGCAGAGGAAGGCGTCCCAGCCCAGCCGCGAGCCGGTGCCGAGCTGGATCGCCCCCACCTCCGCGCGGCGCAGCACGAGCCGCACCTCGTATTCGAGGGTCGCGCGCCCGAGCAGCGTGAGCATGCGCTCGAGCGCCAGCGCGCGCTCGCCGCCAGGCAGGAATGCTTCGTAGTCCTCTTTCGAAAGCGGCCCGATCACGAGGCGCGCACGCATGTCGCGCTGCCAGACGCGCTCCCCCGCGAGCGCGGTCGCGCCCAGCGCGACGTTGCGCTTGCCGAGCATCGAAAGCTGCTCGGGCGGCACGTCGTACCACTTGCCGACGAATTGCTCGACGCGCACGGGCACGTTGAAATAGTCGGAGAGCGTGTTCTGCAGATACGCCGCCGAAACGGGCCGATGGCGCGCGGCAATGGCGTGGCCGGCAATGGCTTCGTCGAAGAGCGCGCCGGGCCCGCCGTGCAGGCTGCCGCGCGAGTCGTCGTCGGCCACGCCCGCGAGCGCGAGCAGCAATGGCAAATAGCGCTCGTCGCGGTCGAGCTCGTAGTGAAACGGCAGGCGGTACTTCTTCCACGCGGCGTAAAAGAGCGCCGTCGCGCGGTTGGAAAAGACGTCGAAAAACTCGCGCGCTGCGCGGTCGCGCTTGATCTGCTCGCGCGCGATGAGCTGCTCCGTATAGTGCAGCGGCAGCGCGCCCTGCGCGCCCAGCAGGCCGAAGAACGCGGGCGTGATGGCCACCTCGCCCAGCTTGCCTTCGTCGATCGCCGCGGTGCGCGCGGCTTTTTCCGCGAGCGGCTGGCCGGCTTCGTCGTACGGCACGGCCCGCTCGATCTCGCTGGGCGGGAAGCCGAGCGAGAGCGTGTTGCGAAACGTCACGCGCTGCGCGAGCACGTCGCGCTGGCGCTCCTGCGCCTTGTCGACGAACCAGCGTTCGAGCAGGCGCACCGCCTGGAAAAATTCGAAGCGGTGCGGCTCGTCGAGCAGGCGCTCGATTACACCAGGATCGATTCGCCGCTGCGGGGCTTGCATCGCAGGATCTCCTCGCCGGTGAGTTCCGAAATCACCACCAGTTCGATAAAGCTGTTGATATGGACGTACAGACCGAAGAACACGTCGAGCACGCGCGCGAACGTGCCGAGGCTCGTGCCGACGAAGTGGTCTTCGTCCACGGTCACGCGAATCTCCACGCCGCGCACGAAAGTGGCGAACGGCTTGCCGGGCAACCATTGCACGGCCGCGCGCTGCTCCACGTTCACGATGCCGTCGATATGCCGCGACGAGACCGCCGAGCGGCGCATGTCGTAGAGCGTGAGCATTTCCTTGAGCGTCGACGCGCCGCCGCTCGTGAGCGAGACGTGGCTGAGCGACAGATGCGAGATCAGGCGCCAGTGCGCGGCCTGGCGGCGCTCGAAGCGCACGCACGGCGTGGGACGCGCGAGCAGCGTGATCGGGTTCGTGAGCGAACCGCCCTCGTGAAACAGGTCGCCGCCTTCGAGCCCTACCGCGAGCCCCGCGGGCAGATCGCGGTTCGTGCAAGTGAGCTCGAGGCTCAGCGTATCGGTCTGCTCAGCCGAGGGGTCGAAGTCGATGTCGACAATCGATATTTCGGTTTCGTAGCCGGGGCTGTTTTGCGCGACCCATTCGTCGCGGCGCGCAAACCAGTAATGGCCCGCGCGCGCGGACTCGCCGTGGCGCAGCGAATAAAATGGCCGGAATTCCACAATCGATTCTTCATTGGCCCGCTGCTGGACGAGCTTCACGGAATCGATCGAATAGACCTCGTAGGCGAACGCGCGGCGCGCATCGGCAATCACCGGATACGCGATAGCCTGATGGCTCAGGCGGATCGGCTCGCCGGGCTGCTTGAAGAGATTCACGACCGGCGTGCAGAACAGCCGCAGATGATGGGCCCCGAGCGTGTCGAGCAGGCGCGCCTCGTGCGAGTCGCCGCGCACTTCCTTGAGCACGATATGCAGCGTGAGCCGCTGGCAGCGGCCCGTGGCGGCGCTCATGGCCGCGAGGTCGAAATCGACGAAATCGAATTTGGCCGGAAACGCGAAGTATTCGGTGAGCAGACGGTAGGCCGGATGCGATCTCGCGGGAAAGTCGATGAGCGCATCGTCATCGGCGAAGCCCGCCTGCGCAAACGGCAGTTCGTGCAGCGCCTTCCAGCGCCCGTTGCGCTCGGGTTCGACCCATGCGCCAAGCGCATTCACGAACAGACAGTCGCCGAGCGCCGCAATGAACGATTGCTCGCCGTGCAGGTAGGCGCGCAACTGCGGCAATTTCAGCGCGGCCAGATCCAGTTGCGCGGAGATCGATTCGAACGTGATCGAAATCACACCGGTGGCGTCCGCCGGCAGCACGACCGAGCTCGGCACCATCGCCACGGGCAGGTAGCGCGCCTCGGCGATGCGCACGGGCGCGAGCGTGACGTCATAGGCCGTGCGAAAGCGGCACTGCACGCCGCGCAAGGGGCGCGACCGGAGCTGCGTGCCGCGCTCGATCACCGCGGGCGCGCTGAGACTGGCGAACGATGCGCTCGTGCCGAGCTGCGCGATCGAGCACGAGGGAAACGGCCGCAGATAGTGCGGATAGAGGACTTCGAGCAGTGCCTCGGTGAATTCCGGGTAGTCGTCGTCGAGGCGCTTATTGATGCGCGCACCCAACAACGCGAACGACTGGATCATGCGTTCGACGTGCGGGTCCTCGCAGTGCTCGCCCGTCATCGCAAGCCGCGCTGCGATCTTCGGGTAGCGCTGGGCGAATTCGCCCGAGTAGCGTCGCAGGAACGACAGCTCGCGCTCGTAATACGGCAACAACTCTTCCATCGCGGCTCGCGCTCCCCAAAATCCTGCGTCACGCCCCGCCAGTCCATGCCGCGTGGCCACGCGGCACCGGGCGGTGCTTCCTTATATCTTCGCGCGTGCGCGCGTCACCGAATACTGCAACGTGGAAGGCTGCAGCATCGCGTCGAAGTTTACCGGCTCTTCGGCCGGATGGACCACCAGTAACGCCTGAATAACGAAGTTCAGCACGCTGGTCGAGCGGGAATTCAGCTCGAGCGTCACGCTAACTCCCTGCAGGCGCGGCTCGTGCCGCGTAATAGCCTGCTGGATCGAATTGCAGATGAACGTGCGGTCGGTGTGGCTCACCAGACTGCGCCCGGCGAAGTCGTTCAGGCCATAAGTCAGCAAAGACTTCTGGCACTGCGGCAGCTGCGCGAGCATCTCCTCCGAAAACGCGATGCGCGTATTCAGGATCGACTCGAGATCGCGTGCGACGGTCGCCTTGAGCTCTTCCAGCGACAATTGCCGCATGGCGGCGGGTGCCGGCACATGCGGTTCGTCGTCGAACAGCTTGTCGAAGAAACTGGGTTCGAAGCGCTTCATCAAACCAGAATGGCAATGCCCGGGCGGCGCGCACGGCGCGCATCGCCCGGGCTAATCAGACATCGAGTCGAAACGTCAGACCGCGTAAGTCTTGTCGTTCTTCGTCAGGCTCCATGCGCCCTGGGCGTTACCGCCCTGGTTGCCGCCGATCTTCTGCTGCGTGTACTTCCACTGCACGGCAGCGTACTTGAGCGAGAACTCTTCGCTCGGCAGGCCCTCGCCGACGACCGACGGCGTGACGCTCGAAATGATCACGTACTTGAGCTTGATCTCGAGGTACTTGATGCGGTTGCCCTCGCCGTCCGAGCGCATGAAATCGATCGTGACTTCGTCGAACGTCGTGCCGCCCGAAGCGTGCTGATACAGCAGCGGGCTGACGACGTCGATGTCCTTCGTGAAGCGCATGTCGGCGTGCTCGCAGCGCCCTGCCGTATGGCCGCCCGCCGTCGACGCCGTGGCCGAGCGCGGCTGCAGGATCGAGTGGTTCCACGAGTCGATCTCGACCCAGTTCGCGTGGTCCTTGTCCTGCGACTCGCCCTTGATCGCCGGATTGCCGAACTTTAGATAGATGTCCTTCATAACGTATCGCTCCCCATAGAGGTGGTTTGTACGACGGCGGCAGACGTGCTGCCGGTCCGCCTGTTGTACCGCAGTCTCTGGCGCCTGACCCCGCTAACGCGTGGGCCAGGCGCCCGATGCTTCATGCTGCCCGCACAGCCGGATGCTTCATGCTGCCCGCACAGCCGGATGCCTCAGTGATGCACGGGTTCTACGCGAGTTTACGAATTGGCCGGCTTGGGCAGATCCGCCACGAGACGCAGCGAGATCGAAAGCTCGTCGAGCTGGAAGTGCGGGCGCAGGAACGCGACCGAACGGTATGAACCGGGGCGGCCCGGAATCTCCGCAACCTGGATCGACGCTTCGCGCAGCGGGAACTGGGCCTTCTGCTCCTGCGAGGCGTTGTCGTCGAGCAGCACGTACTGCGAAATCCAGCGGTTCAGGAACACCTCGACATTCTGCGCCGATGCGAAGCTGCCGATCTTGTCGCGCATCATCGCCTTCAGGTAGTGCGCCACGCGCGAAACCGAGAAAATGTACTGAAGCTGGGCGGAGAGCACGGCGTTCGCATTGGCGCTGTCGGTGCTGTACTTCTTCGCCTTCTGGGTCGACTGCGCGGCGAAAAACGCGGCGTAGTCGGAATTCTTGCAATGCACGAGCGGGATGAAGCCGAGGTCGCTCAGCTCCTTCTCGCGGCGGTCGGTCACCGCGATCTCGGTCGGGCACTTGAGCGCGACCTCTCCGTCGTCGGTCTTGAACGTGTGGGTGGGCAGGTCCTGCACGAGGCCGCCGCCTTCCACGCCGCGGATTGCCGCGCACCAGCCGTACTCGTCGAACGCGGCCGTCAGGCGCGCCGCAAAAGCCCAGGCAGCGTTGCACCAGAGGTACTTGCCGTGATCAGTGCCGTCCACGTCCTCGACGAAGTTGAAGCCCTCCGCCGTGGCGCCGTCCTTCGGATTGAACGGCAGGCGGCCGAGAAAGCGCGGCAGCGTGAGGCCCACATAGCGCGAATCCTCGGAGTCGCGGAACGACTTCCACTTCGCGTATTCGACGGTGTCGAACACCTTGCCGAGGTCACGCGGCTTGCCGAGATCGGCAAACGATTCGAGGCCCATCAACTCGGGCGACGCCGATGCGATGAACGGCGCGTGCGCTGCCGCCGCGACATGCGACATCTGCTCGATGAAGTACATGTCCTCGGGCTGGCGCGTGATTTCGTAGTCGCCGATCAGCGTGCCGAACGGCGCGCCGCCGAAGGTGCCAAACTCTTCTTCATAGACCTTCTTGAAGAGCGCGCTCTGGTCGAATTCGACGGCCGTCTTGAAGTCGCGCACGACGTCGCGCTTGGGCGCGTGCAGTGCCTTGATCTTGATGGTCTGGCCGGTGTTGCTTTCCTTGCACAGGTATTCGAGGCCGCGCCAAGTGCTTTCGAGGCGCTGGAATTCCGGCGCGTGCATCACGGCGCTGAGCTGGTCCGAAATCAGGCGGTCGAGCTCGGCCACGCGGGCGTCGATGGTGGCCGAAAGATTGTTGGAGACGACCACGGTGCCGTCGAGCACCTGATGCACGAGCTCGCCGATCAGATCCTTCGCGCGTGCGTGCTCCGAATCGGACTTGGCGACCTTGCTCTTTTCGACGATGTCGTCGAGCAACGACGGCGAGGATTCGCCCTGCGCCGCTTCTTGCAATTGCTGAGCGGCTGCGCTTTGCTGGTTCATGTCTTACCCCCGCCTCATTCGCCCTTGGGCTCGTCGTCCGACGAGCGCTTGCCCGCGTTCTCCGCAAGCGCCTGCAGTTGCTGCGTATTGGAAAGCACTTCGCTCAGCAGGTCTTCGAGCTTGTCGTTGCCGGCAAGCTTGTTGCGCAGGTCCGCGAGCTTCGAGCGCGCCTCGAGCAGGCGCCGCAGCGGCTCGACCTGGGCGACGACTTCGTCCGGGTTGAAATCGGCCATCGACTTGAAGTGCAGATCGACGGCGAACTTGCCGCCCTCGCCGCTCAGGCGGTTTTCCACCTGATACACGGCGCGCGGCTCGATGCCCTTCATCACATCGTCGAAATTATCGCGGTCGATATTGATGAACTTGCGCTCGCGCAGCTTCGGCTGCTCGATTTCCGATTGACCGGCCAGATCGCCCATCACCCCGACGACGAACGGCAGTTCTTTCACTTCGATCGCGTCGCCACGCTCGACCTCGTAGGTCAGCTGGACGCGCGGCGGCCGCACCTTCCCCAAGCGCTTCTGAATGCTTTCTTTCTTTGCCATCGACGGCTCCCTGCTTCCGTTTTGACCTTCGTTATGGCCTGCGTGTGGCCTTGCTAGCGAGTGGCGTTGCCGCTCACCGCCGCTGCCGCCTAGCGCAGCGCGCTGAACGGGTCCGCGCCGTTGCCGGTCGCCTTGCCGTTCGCCGTTGCCGTGGGCGCAACGGCCGGCGTGGACGGCGTCTGCGCCGGCGCGGCAGCGGCATCCGCCGCATCCGTGGTCTTGGGCGCCGCCTTCGCGACGTGGCGCACGTAGCGCTTCTTCTTCACGGCCGTCTTCGCGCTCTGATCGGGCGGGAACAGCGCGTCTTCGCCGAGCGTGTCGCGCAGCTCCTTGGCGAGCGCCTGGGCGTCCGTCTTCGCATCGCCTTGCAGCGACGCGTCCTGGCGCAGCTCGCCGAGCGACTGCGTGGCCACGCGCAGGCCCGCCACGGCGAGCACGCTCTTCGCGCCGCGGTCGGTCTGGTCGCGCTGCAGCGCTTCCTGCGCGGCGACGATCGCCTGGCCGTAATGCTGCTGCTGGAACTGGATCTGCGCGATGCGCGACCACGGCTCCTCACGCGTGGGATCGGCGGCGGCGAGCTTCTGATAAGCCGCAATGGCCTGGTCCTGGTTGCCGCCCTTCGAAAGCGTGTCGGCATCCGCGAGCGCCTTGTTGAAGGCCTCCGGCGATGTCGAGAGAGTATTGCTCTGGGAAGCGCAGCCGGCGACGATGACACCGCAAGCGATCACAACCCCCGTTAGCTTCGAAAAAACCCGCTTTTTCATCGTTCTTTCACCGCCGTTAGACCGGTTAATTTTTTAATTCAGAGACAGGAGTTTTACTTATCCCCCAGCGCGCCGTATAGTACAGGCCAATTTTCTTAATTTCAAGATGACTTAACCTTGTTTTAAAAGCGCCAGAAATAGCGTGCGGGCTAAAGCACTGCATCCGCGGATAAATGGCGAGCGGACCAAGGAAGAAATACCGACAGGATCATTGAAAGCAGCGGCGCGAGAAGGAAAAATTTCCTGTTTCATTAAATAAATGAACGCACCACGGGGACGGTTAATGCCTGCGCAATGCGCCTCGCATTACCCGAGCCAAGACATATTAACGTAGCTGGAGAGCACGGGTCCGAGCGCCCGCGATAAAAATGACTGCGCGCATTATTCAATTCGCATCGAATGCGGTTGCACTGTGTGCCGCTGCCGCCTTGCTGGGTGGCTGTGCGGCGGCAGTGCCCGCGATTGGGAGCGCGGCCTCGGCCGCTCTGCAGTTCGCGGGCATCGGCAAGCCCGACGTGCCGGACAGCCAGAAGCCGCCGCGCGATCTGGGTGTCACGCTCTATGCGGCGCGCAACCTGAACGCGGCCAACGACAACAAGCCGCTCGCTTTAGTAGTGCGCCTCTACACGCTGAAAGACCCGACTTCGTTCGAGCAGGCGCCTTTTGATACCTTTACCGATCCCGCGAAAGAAAAAACCACGCTGGGCGCCGACTTGCTGAGCGTGCGTGAAATCACACTGATCCCTGGGCAGCGCTATAACGCGACGGAGAAGGTCTCGCGCGAAGCGCAGGCGTTCGGGATCGTCGCGCTCTTCCGGGACCCGGCAATGGAGCGTTGGAAGTTCGCATTTGACCCGGCGAAATCGGAGAAATCCGGCATAATGGTCGGCCTGCACAACTGTGCCATGACCGTTACGAGCGGCACGGTAATTCCGTCCGGTGCGGGGCAGTCGGCGCAAGCGCTCAATCTGCTCTCGTCGGTAACTTGTGGATAAATCGCCGCGCGCGACGATTTAAAGCGGGCCAGAAGCAACGGGAATGCTGCTGCAATAGCGCTGCAATTGAACCGTGATAGAAGCGAACCACTTTAACCAATCCAGTCCATCGGCATGCGCAGGCCCGATCGACGCATAACGCTGAATCAACATGAGCTATTCCTCGAAAGTGCTATGGGGGGAAGGCCTCTTTCTCAGGCCTCAGCACTTCCAGCGGCAAGACGCCTATCACGAAGCGCGGCTCTTCGAGTCGATCCAGGCCATCCAGCCATATAACTGGGGGGTGCGCTCGATCCGCGTCGATCACGATTCGCTCGGCAGCAACATCCTGCGCCTGAACGAGCTCTCGCTCGTGTTTCCCGACGGCACGCTGTACTCCGCGCCGCAGGCCGACAGCCTGCCGCTGTCCGTCGCGCTCGATGCGCTGCCCGAAGGCATCAACGAATTCACGTTCTATCTTGCGCTGCATCAGGTACGCGAAAACGGCTCGAACTACTCGAGCGATCGCGACGCCGGCTTCGTCGCGCGCTATGTCAGCGATCAGGCCAGCGTGTCCGACCACTATACGGACGCCGCGCTGGCCGACGTCACGTTCCTCAAGAGCAATGTGAAGCTCGTCGCGCACACCGAGCCGCGCGATCAGCTGCTCGCGGTGCCGGTGCTGCGCGTGCGGCGCACGGCGTCCTCGGGCTTCGAGGCCGACGAGAGCTTCGTGCCGCCCTGTCTCGCGATCGAGGCGTCGCCGCTCCTGCATCAGCGTCTGCGCCGGCTGATCGATGCCTTGCAGGCCAAGGTCAACGCGCTCTACGGCTTCCATCGCGAGCCCACCAAGAACATCATCGAATTCCGTTCGGGTGACATCGCCTCGTTCTGGCTGCTGCATACGGCGAGCGGCGCGTTCGCGACGCTCGCGCATCTGTACCAGCACGCGGC
Source organism: Paraburkholderia pallida (assembly GCF_004524855.1). Classification (NCBI taxonomy): domain Bacteria; kingdom Pseudomonadati; phylum Pseudomonadota; class Betaproteobacteria; order Burkholderiales; family Burkholderiaceae; genus Paraburkholderia; species Paraburkholderia pallida. The sequence goes on from NZ_CP038149.1 coordinate 956,932, forward strand.
GCTGCATCCCGAGCGGCTCTTCCAGGAGCTGTTGCGCCTCGCCGGCCAGTTGCTCACGTTCTCGAAGAACCATACGCTCGCCGACCTGCCCGGCTATCGCCACGACGAACCGGGCCCCGGCTTCGCGCGCCTCGACACCATCCTGCGCGATCTGCTCGAGACCGTGATCTCCACGCAGTACTTCGCGATCGCGCTCGAGGAAGTGCGGGCGTCGTTCCATATCGGGCGCCTCGATTCCGGCAAGATCGACGAGAAGACCACGTTCTATCTGGCCGTTTCCGCCGACATGCCCGCGGTCGATCTGGTCGAAGCCGTGCCCGCGCGTTTCAAAGTGGGCGCCCCCGACGACGTCGACAAGCTCGTGCTCTCCGCCATGCCCGGCGTGCGCCTCGTCTACACGCCGCAGGTGCCGCCGGCCATTCCGGTACGCCCGGGCGCGTGCTACTTCGCGCTGGAGTCGCGCAGCGCGCTCTATGACCGCATGATCCAGGCGCAGTCGGCCATGGTCTATACGCCCTCGGGCATCAACGATCTCAAACTCGAACTCATCGCGGTGACGTCATGACGAACGCGCCTTCCCTGTTCGGCGGCGTGACACCGCCGCCTTCCGCGTCGCCCACGCCGGCCATGCCGGCAAGCGAGCCCGCGTACCAGGTCCGCTCGCTGCTCGACTTGCTATACGACGGTTTCTTCATGCTGTTCCTGTTGAAGAACGGCCGCGAGCCCGGCGACGCGACGGAATTCGGCGCGCGCGTGCAGCAGTTTCTCGGCGATTTCGAGCGCGGCGCGAAGAAGCTCAATATCGCGGCGGAAGACGTTTATGCCGCGAAATTCGCGTTCTGCGCGGCCATCGACGAGTCGGTGCTCTCCTCGAAGTTCAAGATCCGCTCGGACTGGGAGCGCCGGCCGTTGCAGCTCACGCTGTTCGGCGAGCAGCTCGCCGGCGAGAAGTTCTTCCAGTATCTGGAGGAATGCCGTGCGCAGGGCGCGGCGCGCCTGCAGTCGCTCGAGGTCTTTCACATGTGTCTGCTGCTGGGCTTCCAGGGCAAGTACATGCTCGAGGGGCCCGAGAAGCTCGCGTATCTCACGGCGCGCATCGGCGACGAAATCGCTCACATGAAGGGCAAGCGCGCGGCGTTCGCGCCGCACTGGCCGCTGCCCGATCTCGTCGCGCACCGCCTCAAGCGCGAAGTGCCGCTCTGGACCATCGGCGCCGTGTTCGCGCTGGTCGGCATACTCGCGTGGCTGGGCCTCAACACCTGGCTGCGTGACAGCACCGTGCGCACGCTCGCGCCTTATACGAACATCGTCAAGCTCGGGCCGCAATCGGCCAATCTCACGATCTCACTGCCCTGATGATCCGGATGCGCCATGCCTGCAAGGCTGGCGCGTTTCGTCGGTTGGGTCTTCGCATTCAGGCTTGAACCTACACGCGAGCGCTCGCGTTCAAGCCGCATCGCCGTGCACCGCCACCACGCGGTCGCGGCCCGCCACCTTCGCGCGATAAAGACTCGCGTCCGCTTGCTTGAGCCATGCGGCGTAATCGGGCATCGTCTCGTCGCATTGCGCGACGCCGATGCTTACCGTGCATGGACACGCCGTGCCCGCCTCCTGCGCCTTCATGCGCACCGACGCCGCAAAGCGCTCGGCCACCGCGCGCGCCTCAGCCAGCGTCGCGCCCGGCAACACGATGCCGAACTCCTCGCCGCCGTAACGCCCGATGCTGTCGCCCACCCGAAAGTGCTCGCGCAGCAGCGCCGCGAAGGCCTGCAGCACCGCGTCGCCGGCCGGGTGGCCGCGCGTGTCGTTGACGCTCTTGAAGTGATCGAGATCGATGAGCAGCAGCGACGACGCATAGTGCGCCGAACGGCACCGCTCGAATTCTTCGGCGAGCAGGTCTTCCCAGTGGCGGCGATTGAGCAGGCCTGTGAGACCGTCGATGCGGCTCAGGCGTTCGAGCGTGCGCGTCTGCTCGGCCAGCTTCTTCGAAGTGCGATACGTGCTCCAGCCGAGCGCAAGCGGATAGACGATGAGGAACGGCAGGCACGCGAGCATCGTCGGCATGCGCGTGTCCGGTTCGAACGCAAAACCGAGCACCAGCAGTCCGAGCGCGAATCCCACGAGATGCGCGGCGACGCCGCGCATGAAGAGCCTGGCGCCGCCCGCCGCGATGTTGTCCATGCTGAGCATCGCGAGGATCAGCACGCTCGGCAGCAGGTTGAAGCGCATCGCGACCACCCACAGGCCGCCCAGTGCCGAGTCGACCATCAGATTGACGCGCTCGCCGCGATACGGCACGGCCCACGCATGCGCGGCACGGCGTGCCACGTGTGGCCAGATGAAGCCATGGAATACGAGCAGTGCCCAGAGCAGCGTGCCGCGCCCCTGCTGCACGAACACCGAAGCCACGCAGAAGAACCCGAGCCCGAGGCCCGCCATGCGCAAGCGCCAGATGCGCTCGACGAAACGTTTGCCCTTGCCGGTCATCGGGTCCGTGCTGGATGCCATCCTGTGGGTCTCGCGCGTCCCGCTGCTCTATACGGGATCGAAGTGACGAATACGTGAAATCAGCAGTGAACGAATGGGACCATTGTGCCATCTGCCAGGCGCAATGGCGTGGCGTATCGCTGCGGATGTGCCGCAACGCCCTCGACGCACGCCAATCGATGAACAGCGCCGCTCGATCTGCGCATATGCACGGTTGCGGCGCGTGTGGGTGGAGAGTGCATATGCGCAGATCGAGCGGCGCCGCCCGTCTTGCACGATGCCGATGACATCGCGATGAATCGCGAGCGGTTCTCTTGCGCTGCCCAGCGTTCTTACCAACCGTTACAGAAGCGACGCCATGGTTTCACCTATCCGCGCCGAGCCTTCCTAGAATTCATCAGACCGTTGCGCGGCGCGCTCGCACAGCGGTCTCAAACGAAGCCCGCGCAGTCCATGCGTACCGCATCCCGCCAGGGCCTCGTTTGTGCAATCGATAAATCACGTAGAAAGGAGTTCGTATGTCCCGCCTCTCGCTTGCTTCGCTTGCCACTGCATCCGCCGCCGGCCTTCTCGTGCTCTCGCTGGGCGCTCACGCCCAGACCGCGGCGCCTGCCGGCACCAACGCCGCCACCGCCAATGCGACCACGGCCGCCACGACCAACGCGCCCGCCGCCGGTGCCGCAGACAAGCTGCATGAAGCCGACAAGAGCTTCATCGCAGACGGCACGCAGACCGTCGCCACGCAACGCGACGCCGCGCGCATTGCCGATTCGCGCTCTTCCGACCGCGAAGTGAAGGCTTTCGCGGAGCAGATCGTCGCCGACTACACGAAGCTCTCGAACTCGATGCGCGCCGCGAGCCCGCGCGGCGTGGACGTGCCGCGCAACGACCCGGACACGGCCACGCTCGACGGCATCAAGAATCTGCGTGGCGCCGATTTCGACAAGGCCTATATCGAGCAGGTGGCGCTGGCTGGCCAGCAAAAGACGCTTTCAGCCTTCCAGGCGGAAATCGCCTCGGGCCGCGATGCGGGTCTGAAGAAGGCCGCGAGCGAAGGCCTGCCGGTGATCCAGGCGGACATCGCCAAGGCGAAGGAACTGGCGCAGCGCAAGCATATGGCCAGCTAATCTGTCGACAGCGCAGACGGAAGCGGGCGCGATCTCCCTGTCACAGAGGGAGCGCGCCCGCTTGATTCACTCTTGCGGATGCTCGTGCGCGGCCGTCACGAGCCGTTCCATACGGCGGTCCGGCACGAGCCACAGCAGCGCCACCGCCACGAAGAATAGCGCGCCGATATGCGGCCACCCGGCCGCCGCCAGCCCCATCCCCAGCACGTACCCCACCACCGAAGCCTTGCCCTTCATGTCGTGGCCCAGCGCCCGCGCGAGCGCGCTTTGCGTGCCGTGATGGCGCACCAGCGTGCCTTGCAACGCGACGTAGGCGACCGCGCAGAGCAGCAGATTCAGGCCGTAGAGCACGGTAGGCCAGCGCCCGAAGTGGTTCTCCCCCATCCATCCCGTGCTGAACGGCAGCAGCGAGAGCCAGAACAGCAGATGCAGGTTCGCCCACAGCACGGTGCCGTTCACGCTGCTGGAAGCGTGCAGCATGTGATGGTGGTTGTTCCAGTAGATGCCGACATACACGAAGCTCAGAATGTAGCTGAGCACCGTGGGCCACAACGGCAGGAGCGCCGCGATATCTTCGCCGTGCGGCACCTTGAGTTCCAGCACCATGATGGTGATGATGATGGCGAGCACGCCATCGCTGAACGCTTCGAGTCGGTTCTTGTTCATCGGCCTGGTTGTTCGCGGGTCGGGTAAAACTGGCGCCAGTATGGCCGAAAGCGCCCACCGACGCCATGCCGGGCACGAGCACGAGCGCGCTGCGCACAGCCGCGTTACAGTGCAATCAAAGCCGCGCCAACACGCTCGCTCCCTACGCTCGCCGCAATACAGAGGAATGCCATGGATACCGGACCGGACGCCTCGCCCTCGCCCACCGCCGCGCTCACGCGCCGCGTGCGTGTCTGGGATCTGCCCGTAAGGCTCTTCCACTGGCTCGCCGTGATGCTCGTGGCGCTCGCCTATGTCTCGCAGCGGATGAACTGGATGCAGTTGCACGTGCGCGCGGGCGAGACGCTGCTCGCGCTCGTGCTGTTCCGTTTGCTGTGGGGCTGCTTCGGCAGCGAAACCGCGCGCTTCACGCGCTTCATCGCGACGCCCGCTGCGGCGTGGCGGCATTTGCGCGGTCTGGCGCGGCGCGAGCCCGACGTGCAGGTTGGCCACAACGCGGCGGGCGGCTGGATGGTGCTGTTTCTGCTCGCACTGCTGCTCGTCGAGACGCTCTCCGGCCTCTACGACAACAACGATATCGCCGACGAAGGCCCGCTCTCCGAGATCGTCCCGGCCGCCGTCGCGAACGCGATCATGGCCATCCACGCCTGGGGATGGGACCTGCTGGCCGGCGCCGTCGTGCTGCACGTGTGCGCGATCGCGGTCTATGCGCTCCTCAAGGGCCACAATCTGCTCGGCCCGATGGTGACGGGCGCCAAGCGCCTGCCCGCGGCCGTGCGCGCGCCGCGGCGCGCGTCGCTCTGGCTCGCGGCGCTGCTGCTGGCTTTATCCGCGCTCGTGACAGCGCTCCTTTCCGCGTATCTGTGAGCGTGGGCGCCAGTTCGCCACAATGTTGACCGCCGTGTCACGCACGGCGCACGGCGCTTGACGTAAAATCTACCGCTCCCACCACCCCAACCGACCAGACAGCAGATGGCTACCTACCTCGAATTGCTCGCCGAAAAACGCGCGCTGGACGCGCGCATCGAAGCGTTGCGCGCCGAGGCGGCTCAAGACGCGCTCGCGGCCGCCCGTGCCGCCATCGCCGAATTCGGCTTCACGGCGGAAGACCTGTTCGGCAAGCCGCGCCAGCAAAAAGGCACGCGGGGCGCGCAGCGCAGGCCCAAGGACGCGCAAGACAGCGCCGCGGCGTCGGCCGCCGATCAGGCAAACTTCGATCTGTTCGGCGACGCTGCCGGGCACTGATCCGCGCGGATTTACTGCGCACCCAGCTTCTTGATGAGCGCGTCGAGCTGCGCGATTTCCTCTTCGTCGAGGTCGGTGAGCGGCGCGCGCACCGGGCCCGCGTCGCGGCCCACGAGCTTCGCGCCCGCCTTCACGATGCTCACCGCGTAGCCGGCGCGGCGATTGCGGATCTGCAGATACGGCAGGAAGAACTCGTCGATGAGCTTGCCGACGGTGGCGTGATCGTCCGCGGCAATCGCGCGGTAAAAGTCCATCGCCGTCTTCGGAATGAAGTTGAACACCGCCGACGAGTACACAGGCACGCCCAGCGCCTTGTAGGCCGCCGCATAGACTTCCGCCGTGGGCAGGCCGCCGAGGTACGAGAAGCGCTCGCCCAAACGCCGGCGGATCGTCACCATGGCTTCGATGTCGCCCACGCCATCCTTGAAGCCGATGAGGTTCTCGCAGCGGTCCGCCAGCTGTTCGAGCATGTCGGCGCTGAGTTTCGAATTCGCGCGATTGTAGACGATCACGCCCATCTTCGGCACGGCCTTGCAGACCTGCTCGACGTGCGCCGCAATGCCTTCCTGCGAGGCTTCCGTGAGGTAATGCGGCATCAGCAGAATGCCTTGCGCGCCGTTGCGCTCCGCTTCCTGCGCGTACTCGATCGCCACGCGCGTCGCGCCGCCCGCGCCCGCGAGAATCGGCACCTTGCCCTTGCAGGTTTCCGTCGCGGTCTTGATCACCTGGGAGTACTCGCTTTTCGTGAGCGAGAAGAATTCGCCGGTGCCGCCCGCCGCGAACAGCGCGCTCGCGCCGTAAGGAGCAAGCCATTCGAGGCGCTCGGCGTAGGTGTCGGCGCGGAAGTTGCCCTCTGCATCGAAATCGGTGACGGGGAACGAAAGCAGGCCCTCGGAAACGATTTGCTTGAGCTCTTGCGGCGTGGTCATGGTCTTGATCCTGTGATGAAGTCGGTAAAGGTGTTCAGTCGATGGCGTGGCGTTCGAGCTGCGCTCAGCGCACGAGGCACGGGCGCTTGTTGTCGAACTTCCAGTTGGGAATGAGGTATTGCATGGCGATCGCGTCGTCGCGAGCGCCCAGGCCGTGCTGCTGATAGAGCGCGTGCGCCTTCTCCAGTTCTTCCAGGTCGATCTCGATGCCGAGGCCCGGCTTGTGCGGCACCTGCACCTTGCCGCCCATGATCTGCAGCGGCTCGCGCGTGAGGCGCTGGCCGTCCTGCCAGATCCAGTGCGTGTCGATCGCGGTGATCTTTCCGGGCGCCGCGGCGGCCACGTGCGTGAACATCGCGAGCGAGATGTCGAAGTGGTTGTTCGAATGCGAACCCCACGTGAGGCCCCAGTCGTTGCATATCTGCGCGACGCGCACCGAGCCCTGCATGGTCCAGAAGTGCGGGTCCGCGAGCGGAATGTCCACCGATTGCAACTGGATCGCGTGGCCCATCTGACGCCAGTCGGTGGCGATCATGTTGGTGGCCGTGGGCAGGCCCGTCGCGCGGCGGAACTCGGCCATCACTTCGCGGCCCGAGTAGCCGTTTTCCGCGCCGCAGGGGTCTTCCGCGTAGGCGAGCACGTCGTGCTTGTCGCGACACAGGCGGATCGCTTCAGCGAGCGACCACGCACCGTTGGGGTCTAGCGTCACGCGCGCCTGCGGGAAGCGCTCGGCCAGCGCCGTGACGGCCTCCATTTCCGCCTCGCCCGCCAGCACCCCGCCCTTGAGCTTGAAGTCGTTGAAGCCGTAGCGCTGTTGCGCGGCCTCGGCCAGACGCACGACGGCTTCGGGCGTCATCGCGGCTTCGGTGCGCAGGCGCTCCCAGTCGTCGCGACCATCGGCGCCGCTCGCGTACGGCAAATCCGTCTTGTTGCGGTCGCCGATGAAGAACAGATAGCCGAGCATCTCCACTTCGCTGCGCTGCTGCCCTTCGCCCAGCAGTGCCGCAACAGGCACGTTCAGATGCTGGCCGAGCAGGTCGAGCAGCGCGGCCTCGAGCGCGGTCACGGCGTGGATCGTCGTGCGCAGGTCGAAGGTCTGCAGGCCGCGGCCGCCTGCGTCGCGATCGGCGAACTGCTTGCGCACCGTGTTGAGCACCGCTTGCAGATTGCCGATCGACTGGCCGACCACGAACGCACGCGCATCGTCGAGCGTCTTGCGGATCGACTCGCCGCCCGGCACTTCGCCCACACCCGTGTTGCCCGCGCTGTCACGCAGCAGCACGACGTTGCGCGTGAAGAACGGGCCGTGCGCGCCGGAGAGATTCATCAGCATGCTGTCGCGGCCCGCAACGGGCACGACGCGCAGTTCGGTCACGACCGGCGTGGCGCTCGACGTGACATTCGGCTTGCCGTTCGGCTGGACGTTCTGTGTAGACATGGAAGCATGACCTCAATAAATGCGGCGCACTGCGCCTGACGATTCCGATAATCAGGATGCCTGATGAGCATCCACTGCATCCGCGCCATCTTGCGCGGCGACGATTTCGACCCAGTTCGCGCCCTGCCCGCCCGCGCAGCGCGCCGCGAGCGCGAGCGCGCCGCTTTGCGCATCGACGCGATAGAGCGAGACGTGCGGCGACTTCTCTCCGCACGCGACGAGGAAGCGCCCGCTCGGGTCGAGGCGAAAGCCACGCGGCTGCGTTTCGGTCTCGACCGAGCTCACCGGTTCGAGCGTGCCGTCCTGCGCGACGCGCAGCGTCAGCAGCCGGCTCGAGGTGCGCTCCGAGGCGTAGACGAAGCGGCCATCGGGCGAGCCATGGATGTCGGCGGCCCAGACGAGCCTGGCGAGCACCGCCGGATCGGGCTGCACCGGATGCGTAGCGTTCGGGCGCGCGAAGCCATCGTTCAGATGCGCGAGTTCGTTGGCGCGCGGCGAAACGCCAAGAGGCGTCAGTTGACCCGTGGCGGCGTCGCGCGCGAATGCGGCCACCGTTGCGCGGAATTCGCTCAGGACGTAGAGCACGTCGCCTTGCGGCGAAAAGCGCAGATGGCGCGGGCCGAAGCCCTTCTCCAGATCCACCGTGCCGATGGCGCGCAATCCGTCCGTCTCGTCCAGTGCGAAACAAAATACCCGGTCGCTGCCGAGCGACGAGACATAGGCGTAGCGGCCGTCGTCGGAGACGATGACGCAGTGCGCATGCTCGATGCCGTCGACGACTTGCACGGGCACGCCGCGGCCGTGCTCGACCTCATCGACGCGATAAAGGCTCAGCCGATGCTCGCCATACGACGCGCCCAGCAGAAAGTGGCCGCCCGCCTCGGCGCAGAGATACGCGAGGCTCGATTCGATCGGCGTGCGGGTCTCGAGCACGAGTGCACCGCTGCGCGGATCGATTGCATACACGAGGATCTGCTTGCGTTCGCCGCGCGTGGCCGCATAGAGACGGCGCCGGTCCGGCGCAAGCGCCAGCGGCATCACGGCTTCGTCGGCGCTCACGCGCGCGTGCGGCGTGAGGGTGCCGCGCGCGGCGTCGAGATGGAGCACGGCGATCTCGCCGTCGTGCGCGTTCGAGACATAGACGAAGTAGCGCTCGTGCATGGGATCGTGGGCCGGCTGGTGCATGTTCTATAGGCTCCTGAATTATTGTGCGTACGCGTGCATGAATTCGTATGCGTTCACTGCGCGCTGCCGTGCGCCGGCGCCTCGGCAAAGGCGCGGAGCGAAGGCGTGTTGCGCGCGAGGAACGCGACGGCGGCGGCGATCAGCGACGTCACGCCAAGGCCGTAGAGTCCGCCCGTGATCGAGCCCGTGTGCTGCTGCAAATAGCCGAAGGTGGCCGGGGCAAAGAAGCCGCCCAGGTTGCCAATCGAATTGATGAGCGCGATCACGGCGGCGGCCACGCGGGTGTCGAGATAGCCCTGCGGGAGCGGCCAGAACAGCGACGAAGCCGCCTTGAAGCCGATGGCCGAAAAGCAGATCGCGACGAACGAGAACACCGGGTCCGCCGAAGTCGAGGCAAACAGGCCGCACGCGGCAATCACGAGCGCAACGGCGAGCCACGCCTGTTGGAAACGGTATTTCGCCGAGAGCAGCGCGAAGCAGTACATCGCGACGATGGCGATCATCCACGGAATCGTGTTGTACAGGCCCACCTGGAAGTCGGTGAGGCCGCCCATCTTGCGGATGATGGTGGGCAGCCAGAAGGTGGCCGCGTAGATCGTCAGCTGGATCGCGAAATAGAGGAAGCAGAACAGCACGATCTGCGGGTCGCGCAACAGCCGCATGACCGGCACGTGCGCGCCCGTTGCGGCCTCGCGCTCGGCCTGCTCGCTCGCCATGCAGGTTTCGAGCGCGGTCTGCTCGGCGGCGGAGAGCCAGTGCGCGTCGCGGATGCGCGACTTCAGCATCAGCCAGCTCGCGCCGCACAGCGCGACGGAGAACGCGCCTTCGATCAGGAACATCCACTGCCAGCCCGAGAGGCCCAGCCCGCGCACCGAAAGCAGCGCGCCCGTGACCGGGCCGGAGAGCACCGAGGCGAACGCCGAGCCCGCGAGAAAGATCGCCACGGCCTTGCCGCGCTCCTTCTGCGGCAGCCACTGCGCGAAGTAATAGACGACGCCGGGAAAGAAGCCCGCTTCCGCGATGCCGAGCAAGAAACGCAGCACGTAGAACGAGGTGTCGTTGTGCACGAAGGCCATGCTCGCCGCGACGATGCCCCACGTGCCCATGATGCGCGTGAGCCAGGCGCGCGCACCGAACTTCTGCATCAGGATGTTGGACGGCACCTCGAAGATCGCGTAGCCGACGAAGAACAACCCCGCGCCCAGGCCATACGCCGCCGCCGAAAGACCGATATCGGCCTTCATGTGCGCGCCGACGAAGCCGACGTTCACGCGGTCGATGTAGTTCGCGATGAACATGATCAGGAACAGTGGCAACACGTGCCGCTTGACCTTGGCGCTGGCGGAATCCAGCAGGTCTTCGTAGCGGGTGGCGGAAGTGGACATCGGGGTTGTCTCCAGTTTGGCGCCCTGGCCGGTGGCTCGGCATCGACAAAACGCATCGTGGTACGTTGTCTGATGACATTTTAGCGATGTTGTACGATCACTCCAACATGGTGTTTACCCTTTCATAGACCGGCAAAAGCGCTTTAACACCGCAAATTATGGACCTAAAGGCACCTTACGCCATGACGGGATTGTCTCGCGATCGTCTTATGTTGTACGATGACATATATCGCGTAACGAAACCAGGAGGCAACATGCAAATCACCGGCGAAATGCTGATCGGGGGCCGCGCGGTGCGCGGCTCGGACAAGCCGCTGCTGGCCTACAACCCATCGACCGACGCGGACATCCCTGCTCCGGTGTTCGGCAGCGGCACCGTCGAAGACGTGGTGCAGGCCTGCGCGCTGGCCGCCGCGGCCTTCGATGCTTACCGAGGCCTGCCGCTCGCCGTGCGCGCGTCGTTCCTCGAGCGCATCGCCGACGGCATCGCGGCGCTAGGCGACGCGCTCACGGAGCGCGCGCACGCGGAGACGGGCCTGCCGAAGGCGCGCCTCGAAGGCGAGCGCGCCCGCACCGTGGGCCAGCTGCGCCTGTTCGCGCAGGAAGTCCGCCAGGGCCTGTGGCTAGGCGCGACGCTCGACTCCGCCCTGCCCGAGCGCAAGCCGCTGCCGCGCGCCGACTTGCGCCTGCAGAAGATCGCGGTCGGGCCGGTCGCCGTGTTCGGCGCGAGCAACTTCCCGCTCGCGTTCTCGGTGGCCGGCGGCGACACCGCGGCCGCGCTCGCGGCGGGCTGCCCGGTGGTCGTGAAGGCGCATGGCGCGCACCTGGGCACCTCGGAGATGGTCGGCCGCGTGATCCAGCAGGCCGTCAAGGACATGGGGCTGCCCGAAGGCGTGTTCTCGCTGATCGTCGGCGCGGGGCGCACCGTGGGCGAGGCGCTCGTTGCGCATCCGGCCATCAAGGCCGTGGGCTTCACCGGCTCGCGCGCGGGCGGCACCGCGCTCATGCAGATCGCCGCGCAGCGACCCGAGCCGATTCCCGTCTACGCGGAAATGAGCAGTATCAATCCGGTGTTCCTGTTGCCGGAGGCGCTCGCGACGCGCGGCGCGGCCATCGCCCAGGGTTTCGTCGATTCGCTCACACTGGGCGCGGGCCAGTTCTGCACGAACCCGGGGCTCGTGATCGCCGTGGACAGCCCCGCGCTGGCGCCGTTCGTCGCAGCCGCCCAGACGGCGCTCGCCGGCAAGCCCGCGCAAACCATGCTGACGGCCGGCATCCACGCGGCTTATGAACAGGGCGCGCGGCGTCTCGCCGAAACGCCGGGCGTGCAGGCGTGCGCGCAGGGTCAACCGGAGCGCGGCCCGAACGAGGCGTGCGCCGCACTCTTCGTGACCGACGCGAAGACCTTCCTCGCGCAGCACGCACTCGAGGACGAAGTGTTCGGGCCGGCCTCGACGCTGGTGCGCTGCGCGGACGAGGCGGAGCTGCTCGCGGTGGCGGAGCACTTCGCGGGCCAGCTCACCGCCACGATCCAGATGGAGCGCGACGACCTGCCCGCCGCGAAGCGCCTCGTGACTATCCTCGAGCGCAAGGCGGGCCGCCTGCTCGTGAACGGCTTCCCGACCGGCGTGGAAGTGGCGCACGCGATGGTCCATGGCGGACCGTTCCCGGCTACCTCCGATAGCCGCGCGACCTCGGTGGGCACGAGTGCGATCGAGCGCTTCCTGCGCCCGGTCTGCTATCAGGACTTTCCGGCTGAGCTGCTGCCTGAGGCGCTCGCGGATGCGAATCCGCTTGGGCTCTGGCGGCGCAGGGATGGGGAGGTTGTGCGGGGGTGATGGATCGGCGCGCTGACCGACTATGTCGGTCGGCGCGTCGTTTGTCGCCGTGAGCGAAACAATATCGCTCTTGTCTTATCAAGCCCCCTCCCCCGCTGCCGCCGCGCGCCTCAACCGCTCCCTGCTGCTCGACAGATGCATGCGCATCGCCGCGCGCGCGCTTTCGGAATCGTGCCTCGCGATGGCTTCAAAAATGCTCTCATGCTCGCGATTCACGAGTTCGGCATAGGCCTTCGGATCGCTATGCGCGATACCGGCCGAATCGATGCGATGACGCGGAATCAGTGCCGCCCCCATCTGCGTGAGGATGTCGACGAAATAGCGGTTGCCGGTCGCGCGCGCCACCGAGACATGGAACTGCAGATCGGCGTCGGCGCTATCACCGCCTGAGCGCGTGGCGACCGAGATCGCATCGAGCGCCGTGCGGATATTCGCGAGGTCGCGCTCGCTCGCGCGCTGCGCGGCGAGCCCGGCGCACTCCGTTTCGAGGCTGATGCGCAACTCGAGCACCGAGAGCAGGTCGTTGAGCGTGCTCGCCGGCACGACCTCGAGATCGAGCGGCTCGCGGCGCGGCTCCAGCACGAAGCTGCCGATGCCATGACGCGTCTCGATCACCGACATCGCCTGCAGCCGCGAGATGGCCTCGCGCACCACGGTGCGGCTCACGCCTAGCGTGCCCATGAGACTGCTTTCGGTCGGCAGCTTGTCGCCGGGCTTGAGCATGCGCGAAGCGATCTGCTCGTTGATGTAGTTGACGGCCTGCTCGGCAAGATTGCGGGTGCGGGTGGGTATGGGCGCGGCGCTCGAATCGGCCATCGTCCCCTCCTTGGGATGCGAATTTCGTTTCATTATACGTCGTCGGACAACTGCACGCCCCGTCGTCGAATCGCTCGCGCCAGCGCCGCTTCGCATGACTCCAGCGCACGACCGAAGACATCGGACAACCGGGTCGGCCAACATGATTGACGGCGTGCGCACGATGAGCGGAATCGTTACCGGACAAAAGCGCATGGCCGCGCCAATTGATTCGGATTCCGTATTGATCGATGCAAACCGCGTTTGATCCTCAATATGCATGCGTTAGCAAACGTCCTTATTTAAGGCCGAATCGAAAAAAACGCTGCGGACAATTTGTACACGTTCAACTCGACAGCTCGCGTTTTTCCACGATAATGTGCTCCAGAAGATGCGTGCCGGAACGCGGTCGCCACGCTGCGCCTACAAGGCGCAGCCCACGAGCGAGCCCATCACCGCGCCGGACGACGCCTCAACTGATACCGAATCGCATCGCGCTTGTGCCGTCCCTGCCGTCCACAATCCGCAACGAGGGAATCATTGAGAAACCGCATCGTCCGCGTTGTCCTCTGTGCCCTTGCGCTCGCGCTGCCGTGCGCCGCGCCCTTCGCGGCGCCACCCGCGGAGCGCGCGCCTGACACCATGCAGGCCCGCGTGATGGGCTGCGCCGCGTGTCACGGCGCACACGGCGAAGGCACCGACAACGACTACTTCCCGCGCCTCGCCGGCAAGCCCGCCGGCTATCTCTACAACCAGCTCATCGCGTTTCGCGACGGCGGCCGCAGCTACCCGCCGATGAACTATCTGCTCGCGTATCTGCCCGATGCCTATCTGAAGCAGATCGCCGAATTCTTCGCGCAAGAGCATCCGCCCTATCCGCCGCCCGCCACGCCCAAGGTCGATGCGGCCACGCTCGCGCTCGGCAAGTCGCTCGTCATGAACGGCGAGGCCAGCCGCAAGGTGCCCGCCTGCGCGGCCTGCCACGGCGCCTCGCTGACCGGCATGCAGCCCGCCATTCCGGGCCTCGTGGGCCTGCATGCCGACTACATCAGCGCGCAACTGGGCGCGTTCCGCTACGGCACGCGCCGCGCCGCCAGCCCGGACTGCATGCACGACATCGCTTCGCTGCTCTCCGAGCGCGACATCACGGCCATCGCCGCCTGGCTCGCCGCGCAGCCCGCGCCGGCCAATCCGATGCCCGCTGCGCCCTCGCCCTTGCCGCTCGCGTGCGGCAGCGTCCCCCACTAGCCGAGGCCTCGACGTGCGCAAACTTCGATCCCTCATCCCGACGATGCCGGCCCCCGCGCTGGCGCCAACACGTGCGAAGCGTTTCGCCCGCGCCCTGACGCTGGGCGCCGCGCTCTGGTGCGCGGGCGCCGCGCTCACGCAGGCGCAAACCGGCGCGCCCACCGCCAATGCCGCGGATGCGGCCGCCGCAGCCGCAGCGGCGGCATCGGCCAACGCCAAGCCCGTGGCGAGCAATGCCGAGCAACTCGTGCGCGGCGAGTATCTCGCGCGCGCCGGCGACTGCATCGCCTGCCATACCGTGCCTTCGCAGCAGATGTTCGGCGGCGGCCGGCCGATGGAAACGCCGTTCGGCACGCTCTATACGCCGAATATCTCGTCGGACAAGGAATACGGCATCGGCGCGTGGAGCGCCGACGAGTTCTATCGCATGCTGCATGAAGGCAAATCGCGCGACGGCACGCTGCTCTATCCCGCGATGCCGTTCGCTTCGTACACCAAGGTCACGCGCGCCGACTCCGACGCGATCTACACGTATCTGCTGTCGACGCCGCCCGTGCATCAGCCCAATCGCGCGCATACGCTGCGCTTTCCGTACAACCAGCGTCAGCTCCTGCTCGGCTGGCGCGCGCTGTTCTTCCGTGCGGGTGAGTTCAAGCCCGATCCGAAGCAGTCGGTGGAATGGAACCGCGGCGCGTATCTGGTCGAGGGCCTCGGGCACTGCACGATGTGCCACACGGAGATCAACGCGCTCGGCGGCAACACGGCTTCGAAGGAGTTCCAGGGCGGCCTGATCCCGCTGCAGAACTGGTACGCGCCTTCGCTCACCTCGAACAAGGAGGCGGGACTCGGCGACTGGAGCATCGACGATATCGTCGATCTGCTGCACGCCGGCGTGTCCAATCGCGGCGCCGTGTACGGGCCGATGGCCGAAGTCGTCTACGACAGCTTCCAGTACCTCACCGAAGACGACGTGCGCGCCGTGGCCGTCTATCTGAAGTCGCTACCCGGCCACACCAACGAAGTCGACAAGTCGCCCAAGAGCCAGTTCGTGACCGAGGAAGCCAACCGTCTCGCGCCGCTCGGCAAGAAGATCTACGAGGCGCAGTGCGCGGAATGCCATGCCGCCGAAGGCCAGGGAAAGCTGCCGCATTTCCCGCCGCTCGCGAACAACCAGTCGATCCAGATGAACTCGGCGGTGAACCCCATCCGCATGGTGCTCAACGGCGGCTATGCGCCAGGCACGAAGAAGAACCCGATGCCGTACGGCATGCCGCCGTTCGCGCAATTGCTCTCCGACGAGGAAATCGCCGCCGTGGTCACCTATATCCGCACGGCATGGGGCAATCACGGCACGCCGATTTCCGCGCAGGAAGTGAATGCGCTGCGCTCGGCGCCGCTTTTCTGAGCTGTGGCTGCGAAGTTTTCAAACCGAGTTTCAAACAGCGTTTCAACCCGAGGCCGCGATGATCGAGACTCCCGTTCCGCAACAGCCCGGTGAGCCCCCGCAGCACGAGCAGGTCGACGAGATCGTGCGCCGCGGGCCGCACGGCGCGCTCGCGCTCGCCGGCATTGCCACGGCCATCGTGGCCGCGATCTGGTTTGCGTTCTATTTCTGGGTGTTCCTGCCTCGCGGCGTCATTCAATAAATGCGCCGGCCCTAACCCCTCACTCCATCCTCGCGCCAACCGCCCTCATGTCCACGCATCCAACCGATCCCCATGGCAGCGCCGAAGTCGCCGCGCGCGTGGAGCGCCGCTGGGCCACGCTCATGGTGGCGCTCGTTCTCGTGCTGGTGGCGATGGTGATCTTCACCGGCCTGCACTGGTCGATGATGCCGCCTTCGCGCGTCGAGATCATCGACCCGCGAACGCTGCACGTCTCGGGCGAATTCGTCGAAACGAATCTGGGCAGCGCGCTCGAGCCGGACGGCTCCGTCACGGTGCGCGTGCTCGCGCAGCAGTACTCGTTCACGCCGCAATGCATCGTCGTGCCGGCGGGCGTGCCCATCACCTTCCGCGCCACCAGCGCCGACGTCGTGCACGGCTTTCTCGTGACCGACACGAACCTCAATTCGATGGTCGAGCCGGGCTACGTCTCCACCTTCCGCACGACCTTCGAGCAGACCGGCGATCACCTCATGCCGTGCCACGAGTATTGCGGCACGGGTCATCAGGGCATGTGGGCGCACGTGAAGGTCGTCGATCGCGATGCATTCATGCAGATGGCGGCCCTTCCGGAGAACCAATCGCGGAGACTGAGCTGTGTTAAATAACAAGCGACTCGTGCTCGCCCACTTCTGGCTCGCCTTCATCCTGTTCGGCGTCGCGCTGCTGCTTGGCGCGTGGCAGATGCTCGTGCGCAGCCCGCTGCATCCGTGGCTGCACGACCCCGAGCTCTACTACCGCTCGGTGACCGAGCACGGCACCGTGATGGGCTACGCGTTCCCCACGCTCATCGCCATGGGCTTCGGCTACGCGGTCAGCGAGCTCGCGCTCAAGCGGCCGCTCGTGGGCGTGCGCTGGGCATGGCTCGGCTTCATCCTGCTCGCGCTCGGCGCGGTGACCGCATCCGTGCCCGTCGCGCTCGGCCGCGCCTCGGTGCTCTACACCTTCTATCCGCCGATGATCGGCAACGTGTTCTATTACATCGGCGTCGTGCTCGTGGTGGTGGGCTCGTGGGTCTGGGTCGCGCTGATGAGCGTGAATCTCGCGGCGTGGCGGCGCGAGAACCGCGGCAAGCCGGTGCCGCTCGCGATGTTCGCGACCACGGCGGGCGCGTATCTGTGGGGCTGGACCGCCGTGGGCGCGGCCATCGAAGTGCTGTTCCAGATCCTGCCCGTCGCGCTCGGCCTGCGCAACACCATCGACGCGGGCCTCGCGCGCGTGTTCTTCTCGTGGACACTGCACGCGATCGTCTACTTCTGGCTCATGCCCGCCTATATCGCCTATTACACGATCATTCCGCGCGCGATCGGCGGCCGCCTCTATAGCGATGCGATGGCGCGCATCTCGTTCATCCTGTTCCTCGTGGTGGCGATGCCCATCGGCCTGCACCACCTCTTCACCGACCCGCAGGTGGGCTCGGGCTTCAAGTTCCTGCAGTCGGTGTTCACGGCGCTCGTGGCCGTGCCCACGCTGCTCACGGTCTTCACGATCTGCGCCTCGGTCGAGATCGCGGGGCGGCTGCGCGGCGGCAAGGGCACCTTCGGCTGGATCGCGAAGCTGCCATGGCAGAACCCGCAGATGCTCGCAGTGGCGTTCTCGTTCGTGATGCTCGGCTTCGGTGGCGCGGGCGGGCTCATCAACATGAGCTACCAGCTCGACCAGCCCATCCACAACACACAATGGGTCACGGGCCACTTTCACCTGATCTACGGCGGCGCGATCGTCATCATGTACTTCGCGATCGCCTACGATCTGTGGCCGCAGCTCACGGGCCGCGCGCTCACCAACTGGCGGCTCATGCGCTGGCAGTTGTGGCTGTGGTTCATCGGCATGATCGTGACGACGTTTCCGTGGCACCTGGTCGGCATTCTCGGCATGCCGCGCCGCATGGCCTACTTCGACTACAGCGACCCCGCGCTGGCCGCGCAGGCGAGCCTCGTGACGATCTCGGCCGTGGGCGGGCTGATTCTCGTGATCTCCGCGATCCTGTTCTTCGTGGTGCTGCTGCAGGGCCATCGCAGCGCCGCACAGGCGCCCGAGGAATACCGCTTCAGCGCGCCGGTGCATGAATCGCCCGTGCTGCCCGCCGCGCTGAACAGCTTCGCGCTGTGGATCGTGCTGATGATCGCCCTCACGATCACCAACTACGGCTACCCCATCGCCCAACTGCTCGCGACACCCAACACGGCCGTGCCCGCGATTCCGATTGGAGCGCCGCGATGAGCGACGAACGCCTGTTCACGTTACGCAATGTGTGGTTCCGCGCGAGCGTGGGCGCGACGATCCTCGTGCTCGTGGTCTCCGCGCTGATCGGCTTCGTCTGGCTGCCTTCGGCGCAAAGCGATCCGCACTTCCAGGGCATCTGGAACGCGATCTGCAGCGCGGCCGGCGTGCCGCGCCAGTGGTATCAGGTGGGCACCCCGATCGCGCCCGGCTACAAGGTGAGCACGGTCGAGCTCACGCCGCACATGTTCGACGACGCCACGAGCCTCTCCATCGGGCGCGGCGCCACGCTCTCGCTGCGCTGCACGATGTGCCACGGCCCGCGCGGCATGAGCGAGGCCAATTCGCCGAATCTCGCGGGGCAGTTCGCGAGCGTGGTGTACAAGGAGCTGCTCGATTTCCAGAGCGGCGCGCGCAAGAGCGCGGTGATGTCGCCAATGGCGCAGAATCTCTCGGATCAGGACATGCGCGACCTCGCGGCCTACTACGCGTCGCTGCCGAGCGCGGCGCGCGTGCGCGGCGATGCGCCTACGATCGTCTCGGAAGGCGCGCCGCTGCGCAATATCCCGGCGTGCGCCGCATGCCACGGCGGCGTCGACCACAAGGTGGGCAGCCCCTGGCTCGACGGCTTGCCGGCGGCCTACACCAAGGCCCAGCTCGCGGCCTTCGCGGACGGCACGCGCCACAACGACATTTCCGAGCAGATGCGCAACATCGCGCGCAACATGACCCCCGAGGAAATCGACGCGGCGGCGGCCTGGTACGCGGGCGGCGCACGCTAGCGCCACGTGCCCATGGCGGCACGCCCGACTCAATCGATTCAATCGATTTAATCGACTCAAGCCGCGCGGGGCGCGCAACACGCCGCTTGCGCGCCGCGCGCTTCCCCCTCACTCCTGTGGAGAGCCCCGATCATGGCGTCCAGGCCGTTGCACGCACGCTTGACCCGTGCCGTGCGCAATGCGTTCGCGGCGCAGTTCCGCTGGCTCGGCCGCCATCCGTTCGTGCCGGGCTGCGTGGGCACGCTCGTCGGCATCGCGATCGTCGCGCTGGCGTTCACGGGCTTCGCGCAACAACGCGAACAGGCGCTGACGAACGCACGGCAGACTTCCGGCATGCTGGTCTCGCTGGTGGCCTCGCACCTCGAAAGCAATTTCGGTGTCTACGACCTGATCCTCACAGACGCGCTCGAATCGATCCGCGACCCGCGCACGGCCACGCTGCCGCGCGACCTGCGCCGCAAGCTCATTTTCGGCAAGGTGGCGAGCTCGACTTATCTCGACGGCGCCCTCTATGTCGATGCGCACGGCCAGATCGTCGAGTCCGCGGACGGCCGCGACTACCCGAACATCAATCTCGCGGACCGCGATTATTTCCGCGCGCAGCAGCGCAGCCGCTCGGTGGGCATGTACATCTCCGATCCATTCCGCTCGCGCGTGAACGAAGGCCAATACGCGATCGGGCTCTCGCGCCGCGTGAACGACTACGACGGCGCGTTCGGCGGCGTCGTGCTGCTCACGCTGCGCCTCGCGTATTTCCAGCAGTTGTTCGACCGTATCGATGCGGGCCGCCACGGCGCCGTCTTCATCATGCTCGACGACGGCACGCTGCTCGCCCGCAAACCGTACTCCGATTACGACGTGGGCACGAATCTCGCCTCGCAGCAGCAGGTCGCGCCGATGCTCAAATCGAGCGAGGGCACGTTCATCGCGCGCGACGACGAGGACGGCACGACGCGCATCTACACCTGGCGACGCGTTCCGCACAGTTCGCTGATCGTGGCGGTTGCGCCCGCGCTCGACGACACGCTCGCGGCGTGGCACCATCGCGTCGCGCTCAACGGGCCGATGTCGCTCGTCTTCGGCGTGGTGGTCGCGCTCTCCTCGTGGCTGCTCGCGTTCGGACTGCGCGCGCGGCTGCGCGCCGAATCCGAGCTGCAACGGCTTTCGGTCACCGACGCCCTCACCGGCCTCGCGAACCGCCGCGCGCTCGATCTGCGTCTCGTGAACGAGTGGAACCGCGCCCGCCGCGCCGAGGAGCCGCTCTCGATCCTCTTCATCGACATCGACCGCTTCAAGCTCTTCAACGACTTCTACGGCCACGCGGTGGGCGACGAGGTGCTCGCCGCCGTGGCGCACGCGATCGAGGCCACCGTGCATCGCGCGACGGACATGGCGGCGCGCTACGGCGGCGAGGAGTTCGCGGTGGTTCTCTCGAACACGCCGCCCGATGGCGCGTTGACCATTGCGGAGCAGATCCGCGCGAACGTGCAGCGCCTCGGCATCGCGCACGGGCACAGCGAGCACGGCTCGGTGACGGTCAGCGTGGGCGGCGCGACCTGCACGCCGCGCGAAAGCACGGGCGCGCATGCGCTCTTGCGCGCCGCGGACGAGGCGCTCTACGCGGCGAAGCAGGCCGGCCGCAACCAGGTCAAGGCAACGGCCTTCGACGGCCCGCCGCCCGACCCGCGCAACGCGCTCGTCGAAAGCGAGCCGCCGGCGCGACCGCCTGAGGCTAGTTCGACGACGGCACCGGATCGTCGTTGAGCGTCTTCAGGAACGCGATGATGTCGCGGATCTCATCGTCGGTCATCGCGGGCTTGTCGCCGAACTTGCGATCGAACGGCGCGTCCGTAATGTCCACGTTCTTCCAGAGTTGCGGCGGGATATCGTCGTATTTCTCGATCTTGCCGTGGGCATCGTGCGGATAGAACTTGCCGGGGTCGGTGTTGCGCTCGTTGTAGAACGCCATCACCTGATCGAGGTTGTGATAGAGGCCGTTGTGGAAGAACACCGTGCGCGTGGCCGAATTGCGCAGCGTGGGCGTGAGAAACATGCCGCAATACTGCGTCTGGTCCTTCATGTCGGTGCGGAACGGCCCGCATACGCCCAGATCGAAAAAGCGCGGGTCGTGGTTCTGCGCGAGCTTGCGGTTGCGCGGCACGCCGAGCGCCTCGTACTGGTAGTCGGTGAACATCGGCGGCAGGCCGTCCTTGCCCGGCTTCGAAAGGTGGCAGCCCGCGCAGTTCGCCTTCTTGTCGTCGTTGAAGAGGCGCAGGCCGCGCAGCTCGGCCCGGCTCAGGCGCGCGTGCCCCTCCAGCCAGCGGTCATACTTGCTGTTGTACGGGTGGAACGACGGGTCCTCCACCTGATAGCGCGAGATCGCGAACATCGCTTCGGCGACGAGCAGCTTGCGGTCGTCGAAGATTCGTGATCCGAACAATTCCGTGAAGTGTTTCGCGTAGGGCGCGTGCTGGAGCTTCCCGGCCACCGCATCGACGCTCGTGTTCGCCATTTCCACCGGATTGAGCAGCGGGCCGTAAGCCTGCTGCTGCAAGGTGTCGGCGCGGCCGTCCCAGAACAGCCCGCCTTGCGGCACCATCTCCACCGAGGTCGACGGACCGCCCGCGGTCTTCTGCGATTTCACCACGTCGGCTGAGGCCGTGGCCTGCTGCGCGACCGTGGGCGCGTCGTCGTTTTCGCCCGCGTCGGGGCCGATGCTGAAATTCGGCTGGCGATACAGATACATGAGCGACGGCGGCGGACGATAGCCCTGCTGCGTCATCGCGAGACCGCCCTGCTGCACGTCGAGCCCGTTGGGCGGCCCGTAGGCATGCTCGGGGCTATGGCACGACGCGCACGACTGCTTGCCCGAAGCCGAAAGCGACGGGTCGAAGAAAAGCTGCTTGCCGAGCTGGGCCATGGCAGAAAGCGGCGCCACGGGCGGACGTTGCAGCACCACGGGATGCGGATTCGCGCCCGTGAGGCTCTCGACGATGGTGCCCACGGATTCGGGCACATCGGCGGGAAAGGCCACGGCGTAGGCACTGAAGCCGAGCGCGGCGATGGCAACGACCGCGGCGGCACGCAGCGCGAGGCGCGCGGGCTTCGCCCTGGTGCGGGCCGCAGTGGAAGCGGGAGAAGGCGGAGAAGAGAGCTCGGACATATTGCCTTGTTCTTGGCGAAGCAAAGAAGCCGCCGACATCAAAACCGGCACAACACCCGGCGCGGGCGCGCATCCTGCGCGGATATCGACGGCGTATTCGAATTCGAATCGCTACTGACGCATGCGATTTACCAGACACCAGGGCGAGCGCATTACAACACCTGAACATGACTGCACGGCGACCATCTGATTTCCTTAAGCTTTCGCTTCATTTCATTTTGGAAAGAAACGTGCACTAATCAGTGCGCGGTCGCGTTGCACTCTTGCGCGCGCGAGCTATAACGAAAGTGCAGCGCGGATGTTCTCTGCGCGCCCGCTCTCACCTTCATCTTGCGCCGCGCCACGCTGCGCCGCCTCCCGAACCGGCGGAGGCGTGATCGATTAGTGAACAGACCCTAACACGTCCGGCAGCCCGGCCTTTTGCGCCGGCATCCGGCCTTCCCCCCGAGCGCGCACGGCGCGTTGAATGGCCGTGCGCGCACCGGGTTGGCTTTGCGTTGTGTTCCGGAAGGAGTGTTGAGATGAAGATCCGATTGGCGTTGATCGCCGGCTGCGTGGCGGCGCTGGCAGCCGGTGCGCCTGCAACGGCACAGTCGAAGGACGAGCCGGTGCCCCAGCAACGCGCGCATCAGACGATGACCGATGACGCGGATGCCTCCGCCCAGGCCGGCACCGACATGTCGTACGGCGGCATGCCCGATACGCACAGCGTCGCGGGCCAACGCACGGGCAAGGCCTGCTGGCCTCGTTCGCAGTGCGATATATTTTTCGGGCAGTAAGCGCTCAGTAAGCGGCCAGGTCGAGCCGCGTGCGTGCGCGGCGCGCCGGCTGCGCTGGCCTGGCTAGCGCGGCGCCGGCCGCGCCGTTGCGCCCCAATTCGCGCGCACGGCGCGCGGGGTGCCTTCGTGCGCCGGCGCGTGAGTCGCGCCTCAGTGCACCGTGGCCTGCAAAAGCTCCGGCACGCGCTGCAAGGGCACAAGCAATTCGGGCTCGATGGCATAGAGCGGCCCGAGCGTTTGCGACACATCGCGATAGTCCACGTGCACGCGCCCTTCGTCGTCCTCCCACACCACGAGCCGCAGCGGCAGTTCGAGCGCCGCGTGCGGATTGGCCACCATGACCGGCGTGCCCGCCTTCGGGTTGCCGAACATGATGAGCCTCGTGGGCCGCAACTCGAGGCCCACGAGCGCCGCCGCCTCGCGCTGATCCACATCGGCAAACACGACGGCGTTCACGCCCTCGAGCGCCGCTTTGAGACGCGCGATCGTCGTATCGAAGTCGTATGCGCTCTTGAACGTCAGAATGGACGAGGGGTGCTGATCGTGCTCGATCATGGCAAGGCTCCTGGGTGGACGAAACGCGTGCCTGCATCCAGGGCCTGCTCACACTCGTGACGGACCCGGGTCCAGCGCGCTATCGCACTTTAGTCCATCAATAAAGCGCCCGCCCTGAAACCGGCGCCGGCGCGCCCGCGCAAAAAGCGCGGGCCGCACGATGGGCGTTCGCGCAGGCTCGTGAGTCGAATGGTGGCGCAGTCGTTGACGTTGCTCAGGTTTTCAAACCTCGCTTCCGCCCGCCGCACCGGCCAGCCTGAGCACACATGCGAGCCCCGTGAAGGCAAAGCCCAGCATGCAGACGCCGCCCCAACCGGCCCACGCCCACATCGCACCCGCCAGCACCGTGCCCAGCGCGCCGCCGATGAAAAACACGCCGACGAACAGCCCATTGAGCCTGCCGCGCGCGGCCGGGTTCATCAGGTTGATTGCTCTACGGCCCAGCGTCTGATCGGTGACCACGCCAGCGTCCAGCGCGGCCGCGCCGGCCACCAGCATCGCCACCGCCAGCAGCGGATGCGCGCGCGCTGAGAATCCTCCCCAGCCGGAGCCCGCGACACCGATTGCGACGAGCGCAACCAGCATCGTCATGTGCCCCGCGAACACGGTCCTGCGGCCCCAGCCGCGATCGCCCGCGCGCCCGGCCAGCGGCGTGACGATTGCGCCCGCCGCGCCGGCCAGCGCGAACAGCGCGATCCCGTTCATGCCGAAGTTGAACGGCGGCAGCACGAGCCGCAAACCGATCGCGGTCCAGAACGCGCTGAATGCGCCCATCACCAGCGCCGCCGAGACGGCGTTGCGTTGCAGCACGCGCTCGTGGCGCAGCAGCGTCCACAGCGAGCCCAGCAGCGTCCCATAGCGCGTCGAGTTCGCCGGCGTGCGGGTCGGCAACTGCAGGTAAAGCACGACCGCGAGCAGCGCATCGATCGCCCCCGCCATGCCGTAGAACGCACGCCAACCGATCGTTCCGGCCACCAGACTCGCGGCGGGACGCGAGAGCAGGATGCCGAGCATCAGGCCGCTCATGACGTTGCCGACCGCGCGTCCGCGATGGCTTTCCGGCGCCATCGACGCGGCCATCGGCACCAGCATCTGAATCACGCTCGATGCGGCACCGGCTGCAAATACGGCGGCAAGAAATACGCCGCGTGAGGCGCTGAACATCGCGATGCCGAGCGCAACGGCACAGCATGCCAGCGTGTGCACGATCAGGCGGCGGTTCTCGAGGAGATCGCAGAGCGGCACCAACAGCACCAGACCGGCCGCGTACCCGAGTTGCGGCAGCATCGCGGCCAGGCCCGCGAACTGCGGCGCAAGATGGAGACTCCGGCTGATCTGGCCGGTCAACGGTTGCGCCGCAAACAGGTTCATCACGATCACGCCGACTGCCGTGGCGAAGAAGATCGTGAGCAGCGGCGTGAGGGTCTGCGCGTGCGGGCTTTCGGCGGCAATCGGTGCGACGGTCTCGGCGCGCGTTTGAGCAGAGGGATTCATCAGCGTGACGCTCCAGGGAAGGGACATCGCCCATCCTGGCCCCTCTTCCAACATGCTACAATTGAAACATGTGCATATCGATTATGCGAGTTTGTTTTGAACACACGGGATCTGCAGGCGTTCGTTGCGGTCATCGAAAGTGGCTCGATGGTGCGCGCCGCCGAGCGCCTTCATCTGACTCAGCCTGGTCTGACGCGGCGCGTGCAGAGCCTCGAAAGCACGCTCGGCGCCGAACTGCTCGATCGCCAGAGCAAGCCGCTCAAGCCGACCGCCACGGGCCATGAGGTCTATGCGCTCGCGCGCACCGTGCTGGGCGCGGTGGACGATCTGCTGTCGGTGGCCTCGACGGACAGCGAGCCGTCCGGCGAACTGAGGATCGGCATGCCGCCGTTTCTGGCCGACATCGCGCTGGAAAAGCCGATTGATCAGTTGCGCAGCGCGTTTGCGCGGCTGACCCTGAGGATCACGGCGGGCTGGTCGCCTGGCCTCTTGCAAAGCGTCGAACGGGCGGCGCTGGACGCGGCAGTCGTCCTGATGCCTTCGAACTTCACGCCGCCCGAGACCGTGCGCGCAATCGCCCTCGCGTTCCAGCCGACCGTGATCGTCGCGCCGCGCTCGCTGGGCCTGCCCGATACGCCCGTGACGCTCGCCGATCTGGCCAGTCATGCGTGGGTGCTCAACCAGAACGGCTGCGGGATGCGCTCGGCGTTGAGCCGCGCGCTGGAAATGGCCGGCTTGCCGTTCAACGTGGCGGTCGAGGCATTTGGTTCGGACCTCCAACTATCGCTGGTGGCGCGCGGTCTCGGCATCGGCGTCGCCACGCCGGACGTGCTGGAGCGTTCCGCGCATCGCGACGCGTTGCAGGTGATCGATGCCGTCGATTTCCGCACCGGCGTCGACGTATGGTTCGTGCACGGCTCGCTGCCGGGCCGGCTGGTGCGGCCCGTCGAACTGCTGCGCCGTTCGTTGACCGAGGTGCTGGCTGCAAGCGGCCTGGCGACGTATGACGACACGCGGGCGGCGAAATAGTCTTGCGCTAATCCACAACGCGCACGCATCGCGCTCGCCCGGCGCTCACAGCATCGGCGTGATCTGCTGGACCTGCTGCGCGAAACGCTCCATGTCCGCGCCGTTCAAGGCCGTGCGGATCGGCAGTTCGACCGTGAGCGGATCCTCCGGCACGTGGTCCACATGCACTTCGTAGTGCAGATGCGGCCCGGTCGCCCAGCCCGTCTTGCCCACATAGCCGATCACCTGGCCCTGGCGCACCGCGCTGCCCACGCGCAGCGTCTTCGCGAAGCGCGACAGGTGCGCGAAGGTCGTGGAAAATTCACCGAAATTCTTGATCTTGATGACGCGGCCATAGCCCGTCTGCCAGCCCGCGAACGTCACCGTGCCCTGCGCGGTCGCGTGCACGGGCGTGCCCACGGGCGCAGCGAAATCGACGCCCTCGTGCGCGGCCCAGCGGTGCGTGACGGGGTCGAACCGGTTTGGCGAGAAGTCCGACGAGACGCGCGTGTAGTCGAGCGGATAACGGAGGAACGATAGCGCGGCCGGCTTGCCGTCGGCGCTGTAGTAGAACGCTTTGCCGTCGAGATTGCGGTAGAGGAACAGGTCGTGCGAATCCTTGCCGGTGGAAACGCGCATCGCGACGGGGGCATCGGACGTTGTGGCCAGTGCGGCAGTTCCCGCAGCGCCAGCCGGCCCGGCAGGCGCGCTGGCCTGCGCGCCGGCTGCGTTCGCCGCGCCGTTGCGGAACACGAGGCGCACCTCGCTGCCGGGCTGCAAATCGCGCCGCAGGTCGAGCCGCCCCGCGAGGGCGCGGGCGAGCTTCGCGGTGGCGGCGGCGTCCACGCCCAACTGGTTCGCCGTGGCCGAAAAGCTCTGTGTGACCTCGGCGGTCTCGACGCGGTAAGCGGGAACAGCGGGCGCGGCGATGGCCGGGGCGGTGTCGTGCGCGGCGCGCTCGGGGAGATCGTCGGAGGCGTGCAGCGAAATCTCGGCGCCGGGTCTGGGCATCTCGTGCGAGAGCCACGCCGTGCAGGCGGTGCTGAGTGCGGCAACGAGCATCGCTCTACCCGCGACTCCCTGTGAGGTCGTCGATACGAATTTGGGCATCTACTGAAACGGATCGGGTACGGCTGGCTGGCAGAAAGCCGCGCGCAACACGCCGCTTTCGTAGAGACACCGGCGCCATTGCAGCGCCGATGGGCGAAAGACCCGAGGCTAAGGAAGATTTCTTAAGCGAATCTTAAAAATGGTCAATAACGTTAATTCCCTCTTTTTGATGCCCCATTCGCGGTAGTTCGACGGGATTGCGCACGATAGCCTGCGGCAACCGGCGGCGCGCCCGGCGGTCGCGATGCCGGACCAATTCACGTCTTCGCTGAAAGCCTCAGCGCGCCTCCCAAACCACCGCCCTGCCCAGCTTCGACCAGTCCTGCGCATCGCGCAGGTAGCGGGCTTCGATCGCGGCGCGGCGAATTTTCAGTGTCGGCGTCAGCATCGCGTTCTCGGCGCTCCAGACATCCTTGACCACGACAACGTACTGCAACTGCTCATGGCGTTCAGCGCAGGCGTTGATCCGCGCGTGCAATGCCGCGAGTTCGTCCGTCAACGCGGCACGGTCACAGGTGCCGTTGGCCAGGGCGTCGCGCACGTCGGCCGCAAGCTGCAACAGCGCGAACGGCATCGCGAGGCCCGCACCGGCCACACAGGCTGCCTCGATGTGACGATGCTCGAGCAGCTTCTGCTCGAGCGGCAGCGGCGCGACGTATTTTCCCTTCGCAGTCTTGAAGATATCCTTGACGCGGCCGGTCAGGGTGAGAAAGCCCTCCGCATCGATGACACCGCAGTCGCCGGTGCGGAAGAACCCGTCCGCGGTCATCTGCGCGGCGGTCATTTCCGGCTGCCCGTAATAACCGAGCATCTGCGCCGGGCTTTTGACTTCGAGTTCGCCATTCCCGGCAATGCGCGCCTCGACGCCGGCCTGGGGCTGGCCAACCGTGCCCGCGCGAGCGTGCCCCAGACGCGTCACGTGCGAAATCGCGGCGTTTTCGCTCATGCCGTAGATATCGAGCAGCTCGAGACCGAGGCTGCGATACCAGCGCATCAGATGTGGCGGCAGCGGCGCGGTGGCGGTAATGGCGATGCGCGCCTGATCGAGTCCGAGCTCGCCCAGAATCTTGCGCTTGACCCTGTGCCCCACGTACGGCAGCGCGAACAGGACGCGCTGCTTCGAAAGCGGCAGCTTCTCGCAGACGCCGAGATAGAACTTGTTCCACAGGCGCGGCACCGACAAGAAGATCGTCGGCCGCGCGCGCTTCAGATCGCGCGCGAACGTCGCCAGCGAATCGGCGAAGAACACGCGGTAGCCAAACGCGAGCGACGCGGTCTCCACCGCGATGCGCTCCCCCATGTGGGCCAGCGGCAAATACGAGAACCCGCGCTCGTCCGGTGTGGTCGCCCACCAGCCCGCCCGATCCATGATCAGGAATGCCGCCGCCATGCTGCCATGAGAGTGCATCACGCCCTTCGGCTCGCCGGTCGAGCCCGATGTGTAGACGATCGTGCACAAGGCGTCTCGTTGCGGCCGATGCACGGCGGCGAGCGGCGCATGTCGCGCGAGCACGTCGTCCCACTGTGCAATGTCCTTGCGCGGCGATTGCGGCAAGCCGAGCATCGGCAAGCCGGGCGGCAGTTGCGCAGCGATGTTCGGCCAGTTGTCGCTCACGCCGTCGAGCTTGCCGAGCACCAGCAATGCAGCGCCGCTATGCGCGAGCGCGTAGCGGACCGATTGGGCGCTGAACGACGGATAGAGCGGGACGCTGACCATGCCGGCGAGCATGATCGCGAGATCCGCGATGATCCAGTGCGCGCTATTCTTGCCGAGCAGCGCGATACGGCTGCCCTCCGGCAAACCCAGCGAGAGGAAATACGCCGCGCCCCGGCGCGCCTGCTCCCCGACCTCACCCCATGTGTAGTCGACGACCAATCCATCGGGCCGGGGTTGCGTGAGATAGACATGATCGCGCCGCCGGGATTCCCACTCGAAAAAGCGGTCCAGGAGCGTTGCGTCGTCTGCAATCGTCATGGTGAGCCGGCTCCTTCACGGGTCTCTCGCAGTGTGTTCCCGCCTGGATCGGACCAGCAGGCATGCGCGTGCGTTGCACCGCTGCGAAACAGCGTGAACTAGGGTGTCGGTCTGACGTTCTGATTCAGCCGGAAGAAGTTGTCCGGGTCATAGCGCTGCTTGACTTCCACCAGCCTCGAATAGTTTTCGCCGAACGCCGCGCGCACCCGATCCTCGCCTTCATCGCCCAGGTTGTTCGCGTAGACGCCGCCCGTCGAGAACGGTCTCAGCGCGCTCCACGCTTCACGAGCCCAGCGGATATTGAGGTCGTCTTCCGTGGCTTCGTCCCAGATCGAGAGCGGAAAAGCGTCGAAGAGCGCCTCGCGATTCGCATAAGCGGTGGCCGGCTTCGGCACGCGTGCGATGGCGCCGCCAACCTGTTGCAGGATGAACATGGAAGCGCGCGAGGGCGCGCTTTCGTAGACACGAAGCAAAGCGTCGATTGCGCCGTTGCTCAGTTCGCTCAGAAACTGGGCCTTCCAGTAGTAGCGGCGCCCGCGCAGAAAGACGGCATCGCTGGCCGATTGCAGTTGCAGATAAGGGACCGGCTCGAGCGGCCGTGCTTCTGGCGCCCCATACGCCATCAGCGGCGCGACAACCCGCTCGCCCTCCTCCATCGCGCCCACATAGCAAACGGAGACGTTAAAAAAGCGCTCTCCCGATGGTGCCGTGGCGAGCGCGGCATCGAGGCTCAGTTCATCGGGCGCACTGTGCGCAAACGCTGCGTAAAACCGCATCGCGTCCCGCGCATCGCCATAGCGGTACATCAGCGAGCCGGCAAGAAGATTCGTGCCTATGGGATGCAGCACGTATTCGAACGCGGTCACGATGCCAAAGTTGCCGCCACCGCCGCGCACGGCCCAGAAAAGATCCACGTTGTCGGTCGCGCTCGCGCGGCGACACTCACCATCGGCGGTCACCATCTCCACCGCCACCAGGTTGTCACAGGCCAGGCCATATTTGCGGCCGAGCTTGCCGAACCCGCCGCCGAGCGTCAGTCCGGCCATGCCTGTGTCGCTGTTGACGCCCATCGTCGTCGCGAGGCCGTGAGCCTGAGTCGCCTCGTCGAACTCATGCAGCGTGAGGCCAGCTTCCGCGCGCGCGATGCGGCGCACGGGGTCCACGTCGATCTGCTTCATCCGGGACAGGTCGATCACCACGCCCGCGTCGCAGACCGAAAGACCCGCCAGGTTGTGCCCACCGCTGCGCACGGCCACCGCGTGATGACCCTCTCTGGCGAAATTGACGGCCTCGACCACGTCGCTGGAGCAGATGCAATAGACGATCAGCGCGGGGCGCCGGTCGATGGCGCCGTTCCATACCTTGCGCGCTTGCTCGTAGCCGGCATCACCGGGCACGACAATCTGACCACGGAGATTTTGCCGAAGCCCATCGAAGCCCTCCAGCACGGGTTGCGCCACGCCCGCTCCGCTACCCGCGCTTGCTCGATCAGTCGCCATCGGACTCACTCCTGTTGCTCAGCGTGAACCAGCAGGATGAACAGATGCTCACGGCCAGGCACTCTTCACCACGGCAGCGTTCAGTAGTCCTACAATCGTTGCCCGGCGCTCTAAAGCTCAATGGGCTGCCAGGACTCGACGGAAGAATGGACGCGTTGATTGTTATGACGAAAAAAGCGCCTTTTCCGGCTGCCCGCTGGCTCACCACCGTAAATATAGTAAAGCAACAGAAAGTTGATTGTAGGGTTTTCCCGGTTTGCGGGCGACCGCCTACCATCGGCGCCGCACCGGGTCCTGATAGCGCACGGGAATGAAACGCGCGCATTCGCCCTTATGCGGCGACGGCGCCCTGCCCCGCGAGTATCGCGATACCACGCTCACGGCTCGTACTGGGACACCCTGTTCCGGCCGCTGATTTTCGCCTGATACAGTGCCTCGTCGGCGGCCTTGATCGCGGCACTCAGGTCGTCACCGGTCTCAGGGACGCGGCTGACCACACCGATACTCGCCGTCACCCGCCCGTATTCGCTACCCGCGTGCTCGATCTCGCACCCGGCGATCGCGCTGCGGATCCGTTCCGCAATTTCCGCCGCCCCCGACGCCGGTGTCTCGGGAAGCACGACCACGAACTCCTCCCCGCCGTAGCGCGCTGCCGTATCGGCGGGCCGGCGAATGCTTGCGCTGATGCAGCGCGCCACCACCGCGAGCGCATCGTCGCCGGCCTGATGACCATAGGTATCGTTGTAGGCCTTGAACCGGTCGATATCGAGAAACAGCAGCGACATCACACTGCGATTGCGCCGCGCGCGGCGCCATTCCTGTTCGAGTATTTCACCGAGACTGCGCCGGTTGTTCAGGCCGGTCAGCCCGTCGGTGCGCGCGAGCAGCTGCAGTTCCGATTCCGCCCGCATGCGGCGCCGCAACTGGACACCCAACAGCATCGACAAGGCGACAAAGGCCGAACCGAACGCGAGCATCAGCGAACCAATGAACAGCGTGCGCCGGCGCCACGCGGCGTAGATGTCCTGGTCGGCCGCCGCCACCATGATGATGAGCGGATAGCGCGGGAAATTGGAGAACCAGTAAAGCCGGCGCGTGCCGTCAATAGACGCGGTCTCGCTGAAGCTGCCCTCCGGCGCGGACAGGAAGTGCCGGTAGGTGCTGGCCCCCTTGATGCTGCGCCCGACGATCCGGAGATCGTAGGGTTGCCGCATGATCATGATCCCGTTGTGGCCGATCAGCGACATCGAGCCGTGCGGGCCGAGCGAGAGGCCGGCGAACAGCTTGTGGAAGTACTCGAGATTGACGGACAGCAGCACAATCCCGGCGAACGAACCGTCCGGATGGGAGAGCCGTCGTGTCAGGGCAATGCTGGGCTCGCCGCCACGCAGACGCGACTGGTACGGGTCGCTGATGTAGAGGCCCACGTCAGGATGGTCGCGCTGGACGATGAAGTAAGGCCGGTCGGCGAAGTTGCCCGCGCGTGGGGTATCGCTCCCGGAGTCGATGACGATATTGCCCGCGGCGTCCAGCACCAGCATCGAGCCGAGGTATCGGGCACTGGCCGCCCGGTCGAACAGCACCTGCCTGCGCAGATGGGGCGGCAGCGCCATGACCTCAGGCTGTTGCAGTCCGTCGACCACCGCCTGTAGCGACAGCTCATACAACTCGAAATTGCGCTCGATATCGCGCTGGGCGATCAAGGAGATGTCACGCAAGGTATCCCGCGTGTGACTCAGTGCGTCGAGCCGCCCCTGATAGAGGACGAGCCCGCACAGGCCGACCATGACGATTGCAATCAACGCGCAGGAACCGACAACCAGCGAGGATGTCGAGGCGATTCGCCGGATGCGGTTGACGAAAAAAGCGGACCGGTTCTTTTGCGTTCTTGTCATCTTCAGGCCACATCCGACTCCGTTTCCTGTTCCGGCGACACCGCTCAGCCAGAGCGGCCCGCCGGGCTGGAGGGCTTTCCTGTGTTCAGACGTTCACCACCGAACAGAATGATTTCCGGGCAGTCTCCATAGTGACCCAGTGCCGTGACAGCATGCATTGCGCGGACACCAAAATCAATCGGGGACGGCAATGAACGGCTCATGGTTTCGCGCGAACAGGGCGGCAGCCCAATCGGCCTCCACCGCTTCGGCCCATCAGATCGCCTCCATCGTCGCCACATTGGGCCTTAGCGCCATCATGCGCAGCGAATATCAGCCCTGCAGCTTGAGCGCCGATATGACGGCAACGCTTGCCGGCTATCTGTACGGCTTTTCCGCGGCCATCTGCACCGCATGGGCGATCGCCGATCAGGGGGTGGCCATGGACGCTGGCTGCCTCGCCATTGCCCTGATTTATCCGCGCATTGCCGGCACGCAATGGGCGAATCCTGAAAGCGATTCCGCAGCCTTTCATCGAGGTGCGGATGCCGGCCGCGCAGACGGGGAACAGTATGTCACCAGTGGGGTTAACGGGTCATTGCTGCCCGCCATGCTTGCGACCGGCTAAGGCTGTGTTGCGGTAACGCGTTGTACCATGACGCGCAGAACGACGCGAGACTGAAAGCCCGATGAAAACGTGCACCCCTGGCGTGCGCCCCTAAAGTTCGTCGCGACGTGGCCGACAACCTGGGTAGAGTCGTCAATTCAGGCGGCATCCCTTGCCAACTCGCCGGCTGATCGTTATAGTTTTCATAACAATGAACCTGAGAGAAATCGCCGGAATGGAGCGCGTTGCCCAGCGCCATGGGTTAGATACAGCGCGTCAACCGATTGATCGTGCTGCCGACCCATGGCTCGCGCGCTATCCGTTCTTTCAAGATGCGTTGCGCCACGGCGAGGCAACCTTTCGCACGCTGCCTGACTACGTCAGGACGGTAGCGCTCAAACGCGTCACGATCGATTTAGCCGAGCGGGCTATCGCGTCCAGGACTCTGGACGATGTCCGTGTGTCATTTATCGAGCTTTCAACGAACGCGGTGAACGAGGTCGTTCAGCGTTATCTTGGCGGACAAGACTCTGGAGGCGAGGCCACAGACGACCGCCCCGCTGCATCGCGTCAAACCCCACTCCCGCCAGTTCCCAATCTGAATTACCCTCTTGTTGCAAGGCCGCCCTGCTTGCTTCGCCCGGACAGCAACGCGTTCCTCGACGGGTGGATGCGGTTCTTCTCGTACGCCTCGCGCGGCGATCCGACGATCCCGTTACTCGCCGTCAACTGGCGGGACTTTCATGATCGGCTGGGGACGCTTCGCGATTCCATGAGCGGGCCGCACAAGTACGCACATCGAAATTTCGGCGAACCGCCACAGGCCTGACCGATACGGCGTACCAACGTGCGCCCGGAACCGTCATCAATATCAGGCGCCGTGCTACCTGAGCCGATTGTCATAGGCGCTATTGAGTGCCAACCGGATGCTGAACATTCCGTTCGTCAGGTGCGAATCGCCCGGCTGTTTCGGCAGCAATGCCAACATTCCCTTTATGACATAAAGCATGATCAGCGCCCCGGACAGGTCGCCCACAAACATCATGACGAAGCTTTCGACAAAATTGTGCGTATCCCCTTGCAGCGCAAACCAGATGTGATGCAACAAGGGATTCGCAATCGAATAAGCGACGGCTAATATCAGAAGCCGCTTCGGTGTGAGATTCGTCAACGAAGCACGCAGGTGATAGCGCTCCAGCGCAAGCCGGTAAACCAGGTACGGCGCCAGTGAACCAAAAATCGCTCCCGCAATAGCGCGCACCGGGTCATGGGGAAACCAATAGAGAAAGTCCATCAGCAGACCGCCGACGAGCAAGCCAATGAATCCGTCGACTCCCACGAGCAATGTGCTCAACAGGCGGATGCCCGATGGAAGATAAATCCAGTTGACGCCGCGGACAAACGACGTATCCGCGAAAACCAGCTGATTGACCCATAGCGACACCACAAACGCTATCACGGTACCGGTTATAGACAAGAAATGTAACCGTAAGCTGGACATCCGGTAAACTGCTCTCTCATGGTTATGATCGAGTGGATCATAACGCGCTCGCGTGTCGCTACGCGAGCCCCTTTCAACAGCGCGCAAGCAATGACACGTCCCGCTGATATCTATTTGCGATTTCTGCAACTGGCCGAAGCGCTGCGGGGTTTGCCGGCGCTGCCCGGTCTGGACCCGCTCGAAGAACGGATTCTCGAATTCGTGGCACGCGCGGCGCAAACCCAAGACCGACTGTCGGTGCGGGACATGATGGCGCAAAGCCAGCTTGGCTCGCCCGCCACGCTTCACGCGCGCATCACATCGATGCGCGACAAGGGATGGTTGCAGCTCACCGATACCGAAGACGCGCGCCGCAAGCAGATCGAGCTTACGCCCGCGGCCTTGCGCCATTTCGACAAGCTCGCCGAGGCATTCGCCAAAGCCGCGAAAGGTTCGTGAATGCGAAGGCGCACGGCGCTGTCAACCTGGCGGAAACGATTCGGCCGTTGTCAAGGCGGCGAGCAGCGCATCGACGGCGTTGCGTTGGTACACGCGCTCGAGCTCGGCGAGTTGCTGCTTGCTGTTCACGCCGAGCGTCTCCCACTCCGCATCGGGCTGCGCGGTGACGACCGGATGACCCGCCGCGATCGCCGCTTCCACGACGTCGGTGAGGTAGTACTCGCCCTGTGCGTTATCGCTGCCGAGTGCGGCGAGCCAGCCCGCCAGCGGCGCGGTGGGCGTCACGACGATGCCGGTGTTGATCTCGTCGATGAGCCGCTCGTCGTCTCTCGCGTCCTTCTGCTCGACGATGCGCAGCACCTGGCCGGTCGCGCCGCGCACGATGCGCCCATAACCGGTCGGATCGTCGAGCGTCACGGTGAGGATCCCGTAGCCCGTCTTGTGTCCGCTTTGTCCATTTTGCCCAACGTTGGCCGCGGCGTCGATGAGGCGCTCGAGCGTGGACGCGCGCGTGAGCGGCACGTCGCCGTAGAGCACGAGCGTGGGCTGATTCGCATCGAGCAACGGCAGCGCCTGCGCGAGCGCGTGGCCCGTGCCGAGCTGCTGCGCCTGCACGGCGAACTGCACATCGGGTGCGGCGACGGCGGCGCGCACGGCTTCGCCGCCATGGCCGATCACGACCACGAGGCGCGTGGGCGCGAGGCTTCGGGCGGTGTCGATGACGTGCGAGAGCAGCGGCCGGCCGGCGAGCGGATGGAGCACTTTCGGCAGATCGGAGTGCATGCGTTTGCCCATGCCTGCCGCGAGGATCACGATATTCACGAGTATGCCTATAGGAGTGGATGAGTGGAACTACGCCATCACTGACAAGACGTTCCTGGCGTCTGGCCACCGGTATTGCCCGCGAGTTGACGAATCTCTTCCGCGAGCTTTGGCGTTGGTGTGTCGTACTTATAGCAATAAGGCGGAGCTGACACCTTCTCCGGCAGGTAGCTCACCAACACGGGCCTCGCGTCGCCAAGATAGAGATTGTCTCTGACCGAAAGGTAGGCACGATAGTCGCGCCCTGCCCCATAAAGTTGGGCTGTCCGCTCGAAATTCTTTTGGTCCGATCCCCCGTTCGGCAATGCGCTTCTCGACGGTGCGTCGGCGATGTATTTGCAGTAGTTGGCGTTCACGCCTTCCACCGTGGGGAAGAATTTCGGCTCCACACAATCTCGCTTCGACACGTTGCTGAATATATTGCCTTCCACCAACGCCCGTGCCTGGAGACTGAAGCTCATGCCATAAAAATCCCAGTTCTCGAGCAGATTGTTGAAAATATGAAACGTGCCGAACTGCGCGCGCGGATTTCGCTGTACGGTATTCAGGAAATAGCAATGGTGGACCGTTACGCGCGCTACCTTGTCACGATCGTAGTTAGCGAATAAATCCTTCGACGTGATGTTGTTCAACAGCATCACTTTGTCGTCGTCGTGGAACTTGACCCATGACACCGTCACGTCCGTCGAGCCGTTTTTTACGTTGAGCAGGCGATCGGCGAACCGCGAAAGATCGAGATGATCGATCCAGACATTGCTCGAATAGTTGGCCACATTGATCGCTTGCGAAAACGTCCGCAACCGCCCGTCGATGGTCAGATGCGTGACAATCACGTTGCTGCTGCGGTAAATGCCCAGACCATAGTCAAGCAGCGTGACGCGGTGCCCCCGGCCATCGATCGTCACGTTGCCGGGCACATGCAGTTGCGACAGCAACGTGATGGTCATGTCCGATGCAAAGCGGATCCACCGCGGGCCGTCGACGTTTGCGAGCGCATCCCGCAGCGTGCCCGGTCCCGCGTCCGCCGACGACGTCACGGTCACCACCGCTCCGCCCAGGCCGCCCGTTGCCGCGCGCCCGTAGCCCTCGCGCTGCGCAAGCAGGCTGGAGACGAACGGACACTCGGCACTTGCAACCGTGCACGCGCTCGCGGGATCGGCGAACGCCCCGCGCGATGCCGCGGCCAGTGCAAGGCAAACAAGCAGCCACAACCACAAGCCCCGCACGAAGTTGCCAACTTTGATCGTCATGAACGTTACCTCTATTGGAGCGCCGAATTACTCGACCGTTACCGACTTCGCCAGATTGCGCGGCTTGTCGATATCGGCACCGCGTGCGCACGCCGTGTGATACGCGAGCAGCTGGAGCGGCACCGTGTAGAGGACCGGCGAGAGCGGCCCATAGTGCGCCGGCAGGCGGATCACATGGATGCCTTCTTCGCTTTCGATCTGCGTGTCCTTATCCGCCAGAACAAAAAGCTCACCACCGCGCGCGCGCACTTCCTGGATATTCGATTTCATCTTCTCCTGCATGTCGTCGTCCGGCACGATCGCAATCACAGGCATCGTTTCGGTCACGAGCGCGAGCGGCCCATGCTTGAGTTCTCCGGCGGGATAGGCCTCGGCGTGGATATAGGAAATCTCCTTGAGCTTGAGCGCGCCTTCCAGTGCAATCGGATATTGCAGTCCGCGCCCGAGGAACAACGCATTCTCCCGGGTGGCGAGCCGCGCCGACCACGCAACGATCTGCGGTTCGAGCGCGAGCGTCGACGTCAGCATCTGCGGGAGCCCGTTCAACTGCTGCAGATACCGCGACTCGTGCAACGCCGACACATGACCGCGCTGGCGCCCGAGCGTCACCGCCAGCATGAAGAGCGCCACCAGTTGCGCGGTAAATGCCTTCGTGGACGCCACACCCACCTCTTGCCCCGCCTGGGTCAGAAAGCGCGTGCCGCAAAGCTGCACCATTGCGCTCGACGCGACGTTGCAGACCGTGAGGGTACGCGTCTGTCCGAGCGACTGCGTGTACTTGAGCGCGGCCAGCGTGTCGGCCGTCTCGCCCGATTGCGAGATCGTCACGACGAGCGTGCGCGAGCTCGTCATCGGCTCGCGATAGCGATACTCGCTTGCGATCTCGACGTCGGTTTTGATCTTCGCGATCGATTCGAGCCAGTACTTCGCGACCAGTCCCGCATAGTAGCTCGTGCCGCACGCGAGGATCTGCACGCTTTCGATGCCGTCGAACGTCGCGGCCGCGGCATCGCCGAACAGCTCAGGCACGAAGGCTTCGACACCGTTTGTCGTGGCCGCCACCACGCCGGGTTGCTCGAAGATTTCCTTCTGCATATAGTGCTGATAGCTTCCCAGCTCCACCGCCGAGTTCGCGATGCGCACCTGCTGCGGCTGACGATCGACCGGCTCGCCGTTGCGCGCCACAATGCGAATCGTGTCGCGCGTCAACTCGCATACGTCACCCTCGTCGAGAAACAGGAAATGTTCGGCCTGGTCCGTGAGCGCAAGCGCGTCGGAGGCAAGAAAATTGCCCTCCGCTCCGGCGCCGATGATCAACGGCGATCCCTCGCGTGCGCCGACGATAATATGCGGCGCGTCTTCATGAACCACCGCGATCGCATAGGCGCCGCGCAGACGTTGAACGGCCTCGCGCACCGCGGCGAACAGATCCCCGTCGTAGAGACTGTGAATCAAATGGGCGATCACTTCCGTATCGGTTTGCGACACGAACGCGTAACCCGCATCGGAGAGTTCCTCGCGCAGCGATTCATAGTTTTCGATGATGCCGTTGTGGACCACCGCAAGCGCATCGCAGGAAAACATCGGATGCGCATTGCGGATTTCAGGCGCTCCGTGCGTCGCCCAGCGCGTATGTGCGATGCCGCTCGTGCTTTCGAGGCGCGCGCGGCGCAGACTCGAATCGAGATGTGACACGCGCTCAATGCTGCGCATCCGCTCGAGACCGCGCTTCGAATTCACGGCCACGCCGCACGAATCGTAACCGCGATACTCAAGACGCCGGAGACCCTCAACCAGCACCGGAACAATATTCTCCCGTGCAACCGCACCAACAATCCCGCACATGACTTTTTTCCCCTTCCCATATTGGGGCGTGGCTTCACGCCCATGCTTGTGTGTTATCGCCTGACGCGACGTGCCGGTTCAAACGGTGGCCTTCTCTCCGGCAACGAATGCGAGGTACCAGGGAAGCGCTTCCGTCATGCCCTTCTGGAGATCGAAGAGCCCGGAGAAGCCCAGATCCCGCACCGCATTCGATACGTCGGCTTGCGAGTGGCGCACGTCGCCAGCGCGGAATGGTTGGTATGCCGGCCGCTTCTCGTAGTGAATCCCGTGCGTGGCGAGCCCTGCCTGGATGATCGAGAAAAGGTCATTGAGCGTGGTGCGGCCGCCCACCGCGACGTTGTATACCTTGCTCGCGGCGAGTTCTCCGAGCAGCGCAGCGCGCAGGTTGGCCTGCACGACATTACCCACGTAGCAGAAGTCGCGGCTCGTTTCGCCATCTCCGTTGATCTGAACGTCGTCCCCTGCCAGCATCGCGGCGATCCATTTCGGAATCACCGCGGCGTAAGCGCCGTCCGGGTCTTGCCGCGGGCCAAACGCGTTGAAGTAGCGCAGGCCGATCGAATGAAAACCGTAGGTCCGCGAATAGACGCTCGCATAGAGCTCGTTGACGAGTTTCGTCACGGCATACGGCGAAAGTGGATTGCCGATGCGCTCCTCGCGCTTCGGGAGGTTGGGCTCGTCGCCATAGGTCGAGCTGGACGCGGCATAGACGAAGCGTCGTACGCTGGCTACGCGCGAAGCGTCGAGCATCGCGAGAAAACCAGACACGTTTACGTCGTTCGTCGTGCCCGGGTCCTTCACGGAACGCGGAACCGAGCCAAGCGCCGCCTGATGCAGGACGTAGTCCACGCCGGCGACCGCCTTCGCGCAGGCCTGCGGGTCCCGGATGTCCGCCTCATGGAATTCGAAGCGGCTCCAGGCCGCCTCGCCAACCCGCTCCCGCACTTCCAGGAGGTTGCGCCGGTGGCCGGTGGCGAAATTATCCAGGCCGCGGACTTCCTGACCGAGCAACAACAAAGTCTCCACGAGGTTGGAACCGATAAACCCTGCGGCCCCGGTGACGAGCCAGCGAAACCGGTTTTCCTGCAGAAAGGTCCGCAGCCCGGTTTGCGTTTCGTCCTGCAGCCACGACGGCAGGTGGGTATTCAAAGTCGTTGCGTTCCGATTCATTAGTGCATCTCCACGTTTTGTTCAATACTCAAGTAAGCGAATCCGTTGCAGTGGACGACACAACGTGCCGCCACAGTCCGCCGCTCAGGCGCAGGCTTTCCGGCCGCCCGGCGATATGGGTGCGCAAGTGCGCCAGCCACGCGCGCTGCCATCTCACGACGTAGTCTTCAAGCGTCTCGTCCTCGAGTGGTTCGGGCAGCCGCTCGAGCGTGTGGGTAATGCGGCCCTGCTCCCATTTCGGCGCGTAGAAAAGCGAAGGAAGGCCGAGGCGATAGCACGCGCGTGCAGCGAAGCTCGACCACGTGATCTCCTGGCCTTCGAACGGCACGCGCGCGGCCGCCGGGTTGAGCGCGCCGTCCACGGCAAGGCATACGGCGTGCCCCTCCTGAAGCGCCTTGAGGCTGGCCTTCACCACCTGGACCTCGGTCCTGTCGCTTGTCGAGATCAGCGAGCGCGCGTAGTGGCTGCGGCTGATGCCCGGCGTCGAGGCAATCCAGCGCGACGGAATGTCGAGCAGATCAAGCGCCATCAGTCCGCCATACATCGGCCCCACGTGGGCCGTGGCGACCACGAAGCCCCGTCCGCTCTCGCGCAGCGGGGCAAAGAACTGCTCGGCCTCGTCAAGGTCCGCGAGCAACTCCATGGCTTCTTCCGCGCGGTCTTCGCGGCATTCGAGCCAGTCGAGCAGCAGATGGTCGACAAGATAGCCCCATTGCGCCGCGCGCTCCCATGCTTCGCGTGTCATCGGCTCCCGTGCCTGCTGGTCGCCTCGCAACGCCCACGCCCAGTCGAGACGCGCGCGCGGCACCGTCACCGTGGCTGCCTGCGCGTCGATCCGCGCGAGCGCCTGCTCGAACGTGGCAGGCACGCTGGCCGAACGGCGGCTGATGAACGCGTCGAACAAATTCGCCGCTTCCTCCGTGCGGCCCGCCTGGGTCAGCGCACCCGCCGCCGCGCGCTGCCAGCGCGCGTGCTCCGGATTCGCGTGGGCCAGATGCAAAAACTGCTCAGCCGATTGCGCATGATTGCCGGAATGGCGCAATGCCCGCGCGTACATCGCGCGTACGTGTTCGAGCTCTGGCGCGAGCGTGGCGCTCTTCTCCAGAAACGACACCGACTGCGCAAAGCGCCCGGCGCGCAATAGCGTTTCGCCATAGAGCGAGTTGAGCCGCAGATCGTCCGGCGCAATCTGGACGCCCACCGCGAGGTGCTCGAGCGCCGCGACCAGACGATCGTCGTGCGTCCCGCGCGCGAGGTGCGCCTGGGCGAGTTGCGAACGCAGCGCCGCGCTATCGTGACCGGCGCGTAACGCGTTGCGCCCGACGGAGATGGCCGCGCCGGTCCTGCCATTGCTGAGCAGCGCCCGCACCGCGACGCTCGCGACCCGGTGATTGGGCGCCTCGATCTTGGCGGCGATGTTTGCCGCGCCCGCATGATCGCCTCCGCGTAGCAGCGCGGTCATCCAGACATGCGCGTCGTCAGGGGCCTGCGTGGCGGCGCCGATCGACTCGCGCGCCAGCTGGGCGGCCGCAGCGGTCTCACCTGCCAGTGTGCGCAACTGGATACGGGTCGCCAATAGCGACGCATCGCCGGGCGCAACGCGTGCGGCTTCGTCGACATGAGCGATTGCCTCGCCCCATCGCTTGAGCCGCGCGAGCACACTCGCATAGCTGCGCCGATCGTCGGCGCTCTCCGGATACGCACGCACCAGCAAGTCGAGCACGCGCGCCGCGTCGA
The DNA here is from genome assembly GCF_004524855.1 of Paraburkholderia pallida. NCBI lineage: Bacteria > Pseudomonadati > Pseudomonadota > Betaproteobacteria > Burkholderiales > Burkholderiaceae > Paraburkholderia > Paraburkholderia pallida. Next base: position 998,771 of record NZ_CP038149.1, read on the forward strand.
CCAGGGCGCCAGCCTTCACGAGCGGAGCGACCCCGAGGCGCCGCAAATCGGCGCGCCCCTGCGCCTCGCGAATCCGCTGAGGGTCGAGACTGTCGATCGCGGCCATGAGGCCTCTCGAGCGGATCAGCGCGATCGCCTTCAGAACGCCGGCATTGGCGTCGAGCTCACCGCCGCCGCGCTCGATCTCCTCGAGCAGCGCGAGGCCGGTTTCCCATGCTTCAGCGCGGATCGCACGCTTCGCGGCGTCGAGCGGCGAGACGGCGCGCGCACTTGCGCCGCGTTCGGCCCGTGGCTCAGCCATGGTGGAACTCCCGGTACAACGCCGCGGCCATACGCACGGCGAACGCGAAGACGAACCCCACCGCCAGCGCCTCGATCAGCAACACGCGCGTGTTGGGGCTTCCAGGACGCGCCTCCGGCACCGGGCGCGCGATCACGCTGAGGTAGCGTTGCAGGCGCAGGGTGTCGATGAACGCCTGCTGGTAGTTCTGCCGCGCCGAGCTGAGATTCTGGTCCGCGAAGGTCTGCGCATTCAGTAGCGCCTGATAGGACTTCAGACGGCTTGCCTCGGTATTGCCGCGCCCGCTCATGCGCGCGCGCACTTCATCGAGTTGCTTCTGCAGCGCACTCACCTGCATCTGCGCGGGCTGCAGCATCGGATGCTCAGGATTGCTCAGCGCCCGAACCTTGTCGAGATTGATCTTCGCCGTGTTGAGCTCGGCCTCCAATTGCGCCGAGAGGTTCAGCAGCATGCTGGCTTCCGCCTGTGGATCGATATTGCCGTTGCGCACCCGCCAGTCGGTGAGCGCGCCACGTGCATCGATTGCCTCTTTCTCCGCGCGCGCCACGGCCTCCTTGCTGACCTTTAGCGTATCGGCAATGCCTTCCTGGTCCATCTTGTTGACGAACTGCTGGGCCAGTTCGATCAACCCATTCGAGATCGCGCGCGCGTCGGCCGGCGAGAAGGCGCTCACGCGCAATACATCGATCTGCTCGATCATGTTGTACGAGACATCGACCGCGTCGAGATAGGCGCGATAAAGTTCGTCCTCGCCGGCATCAGGTGAGAGCCGGTTGAGCGGATCGATGCCCGTGTAGGCAAGGTACTTGCGCAGTCCGATCTTGCTATCGAGCTGGCGCATGCAATCGCGCGAGCGGATGAAGTCGGCGACGGCCCAACCGTCCACGAATCCCCCCACCGCGCTACCGCCGTTACCGCTCGAGAGCAGGCTCCCCGATGCGCCCTGCACGGACGACGGCACCGCGCTCGATCGCACCGAGAAGCGCGCTTCGGCACCAAAGCGCGGCGCCGCGAACGCAAGCGCGTAGATCGCCGCCAGCACCACGGGGACGAATACGAGGCCGAGCGTGACGAGGCGCTGGCGGCGGCGCCCGCGCAACGCCTGCTCGCGCACCTTCGCGCGCTGCGAGATCGGTAAATCCGCGCTAGACACCGAACTGGTCGGCAGCGCCGACGTCGACGACATTGGCTTCGCCTGACTCGCCAGACTCGCTGCGAGATCTCCGGGGCGGGAAGCGGCGGATGCATTCTCCGAGGTCATCGTCGATCCGAAGGCCGTATTGCTCATAGACCAAACCCTTGGTGCAGTAATCCATCATTTGCTGATGACGGTAAGTTGATAGAAGTAGCGTGCGTCCCACCAGCCGCTCTTCGAACAGCGCGAGCCACAGGTTCGTGAAGCGGCAGTCCTCGAACGGAATCGCCCCTTCGACGATGTACACGTCGAAATCCGGTGCGAGCGCGAGCGCGAAGGAGAATTCCTGGCGTACGTAGAGCGGCCAGTGCTCCATCGGCCGCGGCAGATATTCGGGGCTCGTCAGCAGGTCCGACACGAGCTCGACGCAAGGTGTGGACGCCATGCCGTAAAGCGCGCACACGAACTCGATCATGCGCAGTCCCGTCGCCTTGCCGCGCACGAAGCCTTGCCGCCCGAGCGGCCACGAAACGAGGCCCCTGCGATCGACGAACCCATCTCGCGGCGGCCGCAGGCCCGCGATGACGTCGACAATGGCCCGATGAAACTCCGGCTTGCGCGAGAGCAGCGCATAGCGTCCGCGCGGAATCCACAGGTCGACATCCTGAAGCAGGATTTGCTGCGTCCCGAAGATGCGCGGAGCGTCCGTGACGTCGTTCAGATAGATCATGACTCGCTCACATCGGTTGCACGCGGGTCCGCGCGATCCGCTCCATGGCCACGCCAAGCACAGCCAGCAAGACCAGCGCGGTGACGAAATACGTGACGCTCGCGTCGTGCGACGAGTAACTGTCGAAGTACGACGACCTGAGCAGCTGCATGCCATGCGCGAATGGCGACCACAAAACGTACTTCCGATATTGCTCCGGAAACTGCTCGGAGACGAAGAAGACCGACGAGAACAGCTCCAGACCACGCTCGATCACCGGCGCAAATCGCAAGAAGAAGTGCCACGTGCTGGCGATGCATCCAAAGATCAAGCCGATTGCAACGCCCGCAGCGCCCATCAACACGACATAGGCGATCGCCCCCGACCAGCGCACAGGCAGCGTGATGAGGCCGATTCCGTGGCCGACGCCGATGAGAATGGCGTACACGCTGAGGTAAATTCCGATGAACAGGCATCCCTGCACGACCGCCACGGAGAGCGGCTTGACGGGCTCCAGGTTGATGAGCCAGCGGGCCGCAACGTAGCTCGTGCTGGTGCGAAACACGGTCTGCCGGAACATGATCCAGGTGGTCGCGCCCAGCAACGAAAAGGTGGGCACGTCCATGCCGAGCACGTAGTGCGTGCCCATCAGGAAGTAGAGCGAAGAAATCAGGCTCAGCAGCACCGCGGGGCCGACCACGGACCACAACAGGGCAATGCGGCTCTCGTTCTGCAGGATGTGCAGCTGAATCCGCAGCAGCGGCGCAATGCTCGCCAGCCGCGACTGCAGCGTGCCGGGCCGGGCGCAATGCTGCCGGGCATGAATACCGGCGAGCCGCTCGCGCAGCAGCGCGACTTCGCGCGCCTCCTGCGGCTGCAACGCGACCTCGAAGGCGACATCCTCGGACGAGGCGCGACGCCGCGCCTCGCGTACCTCTTGCTGTTTGCGCTGCTGCGCGCGCCGATCGAACCCGTCGCACAGGCGTGCGTTATCGGCGTCGAGCGTGGCCGGCGCGTAGCCTGCCATCAGCACGTCGACACCCGCACGGATATCGGCTTCGAGCAGACGCACGACCGTGCGCAGCTGACGCCGGCGAAACTCCGCGCGCTCGGGCGGCGCGCCATCGCGCGCGAGTTCCGCGTCTAGCTCACTCTCGAGCGCATCGTAGATGCGGCGCCGCCCGGCCACGCTTTCGCGCGGCGCGCTGGCGAGCGCATCGAGCACGCCGCTCAGCACGTTGCGCACGTTGTCCGAAGCTGTCCAGCCGGAGCGCGTGCCGTGCAAACCCGTCGCCGCGTCCGAAGCAACGCTGGCAACGGCAATCGCGTTGGCGGCCTCGCCGTCGGCATGCCGTGCCGTCCGGCGTTCGCGCCAGTTCTTGATCCGATCCTGATTGCTCATGCCCGACCTTCACTGCGCCATGCTGGACACGGAGCGCGCGGTGCCAAGCGTTGCACTGAAGGCCGAAAGGACCTTCTGAATCTGCGTGAACGGCGCATCGGAGATATAGATCGCGTCGCCGTCGTGCACCGAGAATTTACCGGCGAGCACCATCTGCTCGGGCTTCGTGAAGTCGAACTGATAGATGAGCGGCCGGGCGTCGGCAGCAGCCGCAACGGCATCGGGGCGAATACGCAGCAAGAAGACCGCCTTCGGATTGGCGAGCGCATCGCTCAGGCCGCGCGAATCGCCAAGCGCGTCGAGCACGGTGTAATTGCGCTTGCTGAGCTTGACTGTGGATTGCGCGCCCGCGGCGCCCAACACGATCAGATTTTCTACGACGTTGTGCACGACGACCGAGTCGCCGGCGTGCAACGCGATGTCCTCCGCGCTATTTCGATAGACGTCGGACAGGCGCACCGACGCGCTCTCGCCGTGCCGTCGTACCGTGATCGCGAGCTGCTCCGGATTCGTCGGGTTCGGCGCGGCCTGACTGAGCAGGCCGCTCAGGCGCCGGGCGCCAGGCGCGATCGGATAGACGCCGGGCTTGCCAAGATCACCCTCGATGGTCACGGTCTGCCCGCGCCGCTCTGTCCGGCGCACACTGACATCGAGCCCCACCGTCACGCGGCTCAATCGCCGCTCGATCGCATCGCGCAACCCGGCTGGCGTCAGGCCTTGTGCGCGCACGCGGCCGACCTGTGGAACGTAGATCGTGCCGGCCTCGTCGATGACCATCTCGCCCATGTCGGTCATGCCGCCCGTACCGTTGGCAAAGACGCCCACGCCGTCGCGCCCCCACAGCGAGATATCGACGCCGTCACCCGGAGCCAGCTTTTCATCATCGATCGGCTGTGCCTGCAGAAAATCGGCCGGAAAACTGGCGCTGCCCGCAACGCGCGAGGCAAGCGCGAGCGCCGGGGTGACACTGATCAGCTCGATGTCGTTGCGATCGCGCGACGCCTGCACTTCGCTCAGCAGCGGGCCGCTACGCGGGACCACACAGCCCTGCAAAACGCAACAGAGGCTAACAGCCACGCTCATGATCAGGCGTTCAGGAATACCAACAAGCCGGTACAGCATCAGTTCATCACCAGATTTTCGAGTTGTTCCGCACACTGGCGACGTGCCTCCACCGGATCGTCGCGCCGGCACAGGTCCATAAACGTTTCGAGCATGGTCTCCACCGAAAAGTGCTCAGTGGCACGCCGCTTCGCCAGTTCCCTCACGTTTGCGTCCGCCTGCGCGCTCAGGACGAGGTGTTCGATCTTCGCGCAAGCGTCGTTCAGGTCGGGGTTCTCCGCGCACGCCAGCAGATGCCCGGTCACGCCGTCTATGAAGCACTCACCCGCCCCACCCGCCGGTGTCGAGACCGTACAGATGCCGAGCAGTTGCGCCTCGATCAGAACGTTCGGCAACCCTTCATGCCGGGACAGCAGCACTTTGACGTCCATCTTCGAATACCAGAACCCCACATGCGATGAGAGTCCAGCGAGCAGCAGGCGGTTGGCGATGCCAAGCTCGGTAGCCAGCGCGTGAGCCTCCTCGCCGAACCGGCCGTCGCCCACGATCACGAAGCGGGCAAGCGGGCGCCGCTTCAGGTAGCGATGCGCGAGCTTGATCCACAGCAGCGGCCGCTTGTCCGCCTCGAGGCGAAACACGCCACCGATCGTCTCGGTCGCGTCCGGCGTGCGCTCGACGAACTCCGTCCACTTGCGCTCGTCGTGCTCCGAGGCGATCGCGTTCATTTCGGGCACGCCGTTGTAGAGAATGCGGAATCGCTCGAGCGGCAGCCCCAGCCATTGCGCGTACTCACGCGCGCCGGTCATGCTGTTGCTGACGAAATCGACCCCCGGCACCTCGGCGATGGCGCGATAGAACGCGGCGTACTCGGGACGGTTGCGCTCCTGCCGGATGTTCGGCGGAAGCCCCCGAAACACGAGATGAATCGTCGGCACACCTGCCAGAAGCGCGGCCAGTGCGCCGAACAGACACGTGCCGTCCTGCCAGAGGCTCACGACGTCGAACGCGTGCTCGCGCAGATACGGGGCGAGGCGCGTGACACCGTAATGCACCTGCGGCGGCAGGCTGGCGAGCATGCGCAACAGATCCGCGTCGAGAATGTCCTGGTGCGCAGTCGACACCGCTGGCATCGAATTGATTTCGGATACCTTTACATTTGAGTCACGCAACATACCCAGAAAGAAGTCGAGCCGTTGCGGGCGGTCGACGCGTGCAGGCTCGGAGTGCTGTTTGACCAGGACTTCCACGGCGCCAACGGCGCGGCCCTCGGCGTATTCGCTTGCGGCCGCAGACGCGAGACGCTGAAGATGAACGGCGAGCCGCGAGAGCTGCCGCTCCGCGCCGCCAGGCCCCAGGCTGCCCGTCACGAGCGCGACCGACGCGGGTTTGCCGCGCTCCGGTGGCGACACGACGCGATCGCGAAAGCGCAGGATCGCCTGACGCATCGCGGCGATCTTGATGTCCTGCCCCGCCAGATCCGCTGCGGATTCGAATCGACGGTAAAACGTGTAGTCGTCGATGATCTTCGCAACGAGCTGCCCTGCCTTGCTGTCAGGCGCGAGCCCGAGCGCGACGGGCTCGATGACCTGGATCGCATCGGCAACCATGCCGCGCTTGACGAGGCGCTTCGCGAACGCCACGCGCAGATCGCGCCGGTCGTGCTCTGCGATGAGGCGCCTGAACAGCGCATCCGAAGCCTCGTGTGCCTTGATGTCGGCGAGGAACTCCGCGCGGGCCAGCGTCTTGCGGGAATCGTCCGGCTGCTCGGGAAAGTAGCGGTCCGCGAGCGCCATGGCCTCTTCCACGCGACGCTCCTTGAAAAGACGCGTTGCATAGTGACGCGCCACGACGAGATCCTCGGGACAGTCGCGAAGCAGATCGGCCCATTGCGCGAGCAGGCCCGTGCTGAGGCCGGTCCTCTCCTTGATCTGCAGCATCGCGATACGGACCGTCATGTCGTCTGGCGCCTGCGCAGCCAGCCGTTCCGCCTCGCCCAGATGCTTGCGCGCATTCTGCAGCGTTGTGCTGGCGGCGAGCAGGCCGGCCAGTTCCTCGTGCAGCGACTGCAAGCCGGCAGGCGATTCAGCGCTGGCCCGAGGCGGCTGCGGCGTGCCGGCCGCTTCGGGCTCAGCGGGCGCCGGCACCCTCTGGGGCGCTGGGGCAACTGCGTGCGCAGACGATGCCTTTCGCCTGGCGTCTGCCCGAGGCTTCGCTGCCGCGCGAGGCTTTGCCACCACCGTGGCCTTCGCCGCAGCGACTGCGTCGCCGGACGCCCGGACCCGCTTGGGCCGGGCGGGCGCGGCACGCGCGCTCTCGTTCGCCTCTGTCTTTCCTGCTTTAGCCATTACCGGAACCCAACCATGATTTACTGGAAATACGCCAACCACGTTCGCGATCGCTCGCCACGGGCCGGGACCCGCGCCCCGGCCCGCAGGCCATCAGAGGCCGTGTCAGGCCGCCTTCTTGCGCTTTGCGCGATCGATGAATATCCGGCACTTCTGGATATTTCCGTCGATCAACTCCGGCGACGCGGAGCGGGGGCGCAGCGCCTGCCAGTACTTGAGCGCCTGGTCGAAACGATGCGTGCGCATAGCGCCGGTCGCCGCCGCTTTCAACCCGATGGCGTCCTCGGGCGCGAGGCGCAGGATCGTCTCGCCGAGCGAGAGCCGGTCTGCGTCGCTCGTAGCGTCGAGCGCCTTCACCTTCACGTGTAGCCCCGTGAGCACGCGCTTCTTTTCCTGCGAGACTTCCTTGTTATCCGGATCGAGCTGCTGCAGACGCTCGAGCAGCGCCCACGCGCGCTCATGTTCACCCGCGAGGTGTGCATCGCGCGCGAGCCGGATGGCGCGGCTACGCAGGCCGAGAATCTGACGCTTGGCCTCGATGCGTGCTGCCGGATCACTCGACGGCGAGTTCAGCACCCGCGCATAGGCATCGATCGCCTCGCCGTAGTAGCCGCTGCGCACAGCCATGCGGGCCAGCTTGATCCATGCACTGTCCGCAATGTCGTCGAACGTGGATGGGTCACGCAGATAGACGAGCGCGGTGCGGATGTCGTCGAGCGCTTCAGCCACGCGTATGCGGAAGCTCACCAGCTCGGGAAAGGTCGTGAGCGTCTGGCCCGCAATCGCGATCACGGCAGCCGCGCGCGCATAGTCGCGGGCGATGAGGGCCGTGCGCGCGTCCTGACGCATCTGGCGTTCGAGTTGTCTTTTCGCGCGAATCAACGCATTGCCGTTCGGACTCAGCTGCGCACGGGCCTGGATCTTGTCCGCCGCCTGCATCAAGTCGCCGGCCGCCAGTGCCGCGGTACCCTCATCGAGCCACGTTGTGGCGCAGTTGGCGATCCAGTCAACCGCAGCCTTGTCCTTGCTGCGTGTGAGCCCCTGGGTGGCGCTCAGCAGTGCTGCCGGTAGCGCGAAGCCGCGCTCGGCCGTGCGTTGCGCGACGGCCAGAACCTCGGCCTCAGCCATGTCCACGAGTTCGCGCGCCAACTCCAGCAGCGCCTCGCGGTCGGACGCCGCCATCGCCCGATCCCAGAGCGCCGAGAAACTCGGTGCATGGGTCGGCAGCGTCTCGCGCACCTCGTTGGCCCACTGGACCGCGCCCTCGGCATCGCCAGAGGCTTCGAGCAGACGGATCACGGCCGTCGCAGCAACGGATGTGTCAGCCGTATCTGTCGAAACGCGGAACAAACGCTTCCAGGTGGCCAGCGCGGTGGGCGTATCGCCGAGCTTCCCCGCCGATTCCGCGCAAATCCTCAGGACGACCGGCGCCTCGCGCTCGTCCGCGATCAGCGCGGCGGCCAGACGGGCAGCCTGCTCGTAGCGCCCGGTCTCGAAGTAGCAATGCGTGAGCAGCAGATTCGCCTTCTCGTCGAGCTCCGGCTCCGTGCCGAGCGATTCGAACTGCGCGGCCGCTTGCTCAAAGTCGCCGAGCTCATACTGCACGCGACCCAACAGCAGCCGATGCTGGCGGCTGCCCTCGCCGTGGCGCAGGATCCCTCGCAGCCGCTGCGACACGTCGAGCACGCGTCCGGCGTTCCACGCGGCCTCGAGGCTTTCAGCCGTATCTTCGTGCTGAATGGAATCGGCTTTCTGAGGCAACGTAATTTCCGACGCATCGACCCGCGGCACGACAAGTTCCGTGTACCACGCCTCGCACAGCTGGTCCGAGAACAAATCGGTGTAGTGCGCCAGATCTAGTCCGCCGTTTTCCAGCGCGTTGGCCTGGCCCAACTTGCGCATCAGGAGACTAGGGTCGTAGCACGGCACGTTCATCCGCTTCGCAATCGTGCGTACCGCGTTGATCAGCGCACGCCGCTGCACGACTGGCATGCTGTCGGGCATATCGGCGTTCACATGCGTGACGAACGCCAGCTTGTCCCTGCCGACCAGGTCGGCGATCTGCTCCATCTCGGCCATGATTTCGGAATCCTTGAGATCACGCCGCAGGATGCGGGCAAGCAGATCCCGGTCAACCGGCGAGAGACGCTGAAACGCGAAATCCTGCTCGAGCCATTGCCGGCGCTCGTCCAAACGATTCGGCGTCGCCATCGACATGAACATACGCGAGCGCTTCTTGTCGGCGAAGAAGTCACCGAAATGACGCATCATGTAGTTCATCTGGATCGGATGATCGTCGACGCTAAAGAGCTTTCGCGAGGAGATCTCGACCAGATAGAACTCGGCGCCGGTCCACGAATCCGCGGCGAAGTTCTCCGGCAAAATGGGGCGAAACGTCAGCGTGCGCACGTCTGCGGGGATGTCCTTCTCCCCGAACATGAACTGCAACTGCTGGAGCGCCTCGGAGCTCGTGTGCACGTAGCCGTAGTTTCGCGCTAGCGCCGGGCGGATCGGGTAGCGTCCCGCGCCTCGACGCAGCGGCGTGTGAATGCGGCAGGTACCGACGGGCGCAATGGTAAATGGAGTCATGATCGCTGTTCGAATATCGTCAGTGCCGGCGTTTAAAGTGCCCAATAGGTCAGCTTGTTTTTCGTGATCCGCTCGCCGTCCAGCGACGATTTCAGATCGCAGACAATCCCGCCGTCAGCAATCATCTCGGGCAGGTCGCGCTCGATCGTTGCCATGATGTCGCGATGCGGCACCGCGAATACCAGGACGTCCAGCGCGCTAAGCTCCTCACGCGCTGAGAGCTTGATGCCGTACTCTTCGTGCACCTGCTCCGCGTCGGCCATCGGGTCGTAGACGAGCGGCGTCATGCCATAACGCGTGAGCGCTTCGTAGAGGTCGACCACCTTCGAGTTGCGGATGTCGGGCACGTTTTCCTTGAACGTGATGCCAAGAATGCCGACGCGGGTGGTCGCCTTGAGGCGATGGCGGCTTGCAATCACTTGCACGAGGCGGCTGGCGACATAGTCGGCCATGCCATCGTTGATACGGCGCCCCGCCAGGATCACTTCGGGGTGGTAGCCGAGTTCTTGTGCCTTCGAGGTCAGATAGTAGGGATCGACGCCGATGCAATGACCGCCAACGAGTCCCGGCGTGAATCGAAGGAAGTTCCACTTCGTGCCCGCAGCCTCCAGCACTTCGGACGAACGGATGCCGACCAGATCGCAGATCTTCGAAACTTCGTTCATGAGCGCGATATTGATGTCGCGCTGCGTGTTCTCGATGACCTTGGCCGCTTCGGCAACCTTGATCGAAGACGCGCGGAAAACGCCAGCCTCAATGATCTTTTCATAAACGGCCGCGATCAAATCGAGCGCTTCCTTGTCCTGACCCGAGACGATCTTGACGATCTTTTCGAGCGGATGCTCGCGGTCGCCCGGGTTGATCCGTTCGGGGCTGTAGCCGAGCTTGAAGTCGATGCCGCAGCGCAGGCCCGAACTCTTTTCCAGTTCAGGCCCGCAGATTTCTTCGGTCGCGCCCGGATGGACGGTGGACTCGAACACCACGATGCTGCCCGGCTGCAGGACCGGCCCGATCAGACGGCAGGCACTCTGCAGCAGCGAAAAATCGGGGCTGCACTTTTCGTCGACAGGTGTGGGCACCGCGACCACGAAGAAGTTTGTACCGGCCAGGTCTTTGACCTCGTTGGTAAAGCGCAGCGTCGAGTCGCGCAGCACATGCGGCTCGATCTCGCCGGTCCAGTCCTCACCGCTGCGCAAGTTCTCGACTCGCCTCGCGTCAACATCGAATCCGGTTACCTCAAAGTGCCGCGCGAGCGCCACCGCCACGGGCAGGCCGACATAGCCCAAGCCACACACTGCAATCTTCGTCGTCACACAATTCCCCTTATTAACAGTCGCCTGTCGCCGGCCCGCGTAGCCATGCATGGCTCGCTGGCACGAACGCTTCGACCCAGACAAACAAGCCCGGTGACCAGCGTGAAAACTGGACCTGAGCGTAGAGATTCCTGGCTACCCTGAAGCCGCTATTCAATTAGGACTATTGATTCTTAGATCTGCAATGATGTCGTTCCGGAAACGTGAACCCTGCACGTGCGTCGCACCAGCGCGCTCCGCAACCGCCACGTCCGACTCGTTTTCGATGCCGGTAATCACGACGTCAGCGCCCGCGCCACGCGCCAGCGTGACGAGGTTGCGCAAGAAATCACTAGTCCGATCGCGCTTGCGCGCGTCGCGAAGGCAGCCTGCATCGATCTTCACAACATCGACGCCTAGCGACGCCAAAGCTTCAAGACTGCTGCTGCCGCCGCCCACGTTGTCGAGTGCGACCTGGCAACCGAGCTCCTGAAGCTTGCGCACGAACGCCCCCATACTTGCCAGATCTACCGCGGGCGTAACCCCGGAAAGCTCGATGACGAGGCGCTCGGCGAGTGCGCGCTGCTCGCTCAGCACGGCGATGATGAACGTCCACCAGCCATCGAGCGAAGCGCTCTGCGACGTCACATTGCAGCCAAGCGCAATGCCGGGCTTCGACTGCAGCGCGCAAATTGTCGTTTCGACTGCCCAGCGATCGAGTCTTCGGGTCAAGCCGAGCCGCTCGAGCGGCGCCACCATCTCTGCCGCTTGCCTGCGGACGCCGTCGCACGTCCAGCAAGGCATCACCTCGTAGTAGCGTACGATTTCAGCGTTGTGCAGATCGCAAACCGGCTCCGCGTCGAAGACCAGGCGATCGTGATCTTTCGCCGAGAACAGCCGCTCGGCGGCCTTCATGTCGGAAAAAAACCGATCGCGCCAGCGCTGCTCCGCCAAGCCGAGCCGTGTACCGTCCGGGCCAGCGTCGGCAGCCGCAATATCGAATGCGCTCTCGAGCTGATCGACGACCGTCACGGACAGTGCGGCAAATACAACGTTGCCCGCTATTTCGATTGGTTGGTCAGCAAGATCGCAAAGAATGCGGTCCATCAGCAGCCCGAGCCGTGCCGAACCCGACGTAGCCTGCGGCAGACCGTCCAAAGGCGAATCGAAGACGAACAGGATGAGGTCGCCGCTTTGCACGGCAATGCCCGGTATCGACCTGCATAGCTCGCGTGCTCGCTGGAGCACGACGTGCCGTACAGCGAGCGCAGGCTGCGAACCCCAGGCGCGGTCGATCTCCCGCAGATTCGTGATCGAAGCGACGATGCACAGCGGCCCCGCCGGGTCGACGTCGTCGGGTAAATTAGCCCCTGCCAACACCGACTGCAGAAAAGAATTCTCCTGGAACGTCATGCCCTGGCGCCTCTATTGAAAGCAATCCCACCACAGGGATAAAAGGACACGAGGGCGCCTTTTGATAGCACGAATACCTCGCGTGTCTTGAGCTGACGGCGCGTGCGATCTACCGATACGCTTGATCGTGCCACGCGTGCATCGTCACCCAAAAGCACCGTTTTGTTTTCGGAAAAAGTTCGCAATTTTTTAAGTACAACGAAATCGTTGGGTAATTGCAGATGACATGCAAACTCGCATCCGCACCAGCGAGCTAGCTCATGCCAGAAGAGATTTTCTTTTCTGCAGAATCGATCTCACACCACGAACCATTGGCCCAGGAGAGCCTTGCAACGCAGTGTTCAGCCGTGGCACCTGGAGTGTGCGAGCCGTTCCGCTCTCAGGTGGAGCGACCCGTCGCCCGATGAGCTGCCCGATATTCCGTCGGCGTTTGCGATAAACGTTTGCGAAAAACCCGTGAAATCCGCTCGCCACTGCTCATCCCGCAGCGCCGTGCAATCTTGTCGACCGGAAGCGTCGTTTCCCGAAGCAGCCGGCAGGTCATCTCAAAGCGAGCATCGAGAAGATATTCAGAGGGTGTCCTGCCGGTTACCACTTTAAAATGACGCAGGAACGTTCGCTCGCTCATTCTGGCCACCTCCGCCGCCTGCGCAACGGAGATCGAACGTCTGCAATTCTTCGTGATCCATTGCGCCGCGGCGTGAACCCGATCCATCACGCTCACCTCATTGAGCGCGTCGTCGTCGGTACACGTGGAATCGAGACTGGGCGCAACGACATTGCGCATAATCCTGTGCGCAATCTCGGTATAAAGACTTCCCGGAATAAATGACAGTGCGGCGGAAAGCGAACTGTTCACACTCTGACCGACGAGCGACGGGCAATCTTCCGTTGAACTGGTTTTCCGCCGATAGGATTCGGACCGCCCCCTTTCCGCCGCCGAAGCAGGTTCATAGCCCGAAGCCTCGATCACCGCCCACCCTTGCTCATTCCACTTCACTGAGCCGGCGTTCATAAGCAATCTACGCAATGCGCGAAGATCCATTGGATCGACCGAAGCGACGTTTTCGGAGGCTCCGCCGAGAACGAAAACGCCGTCAAAATTCTCGTCTAGATGTTCGTCGATCGCATCGGTTCTGATACGCACCGATACGGAATTCGTAACGTACCCGCCGCGCGCCGAAACCATGGTAACTAAAACACGGTTATCAGTCGTGCATGAAACGTCCGGAAATTGATTGAGTTGCCGGAACACCTCGGCTACCAGGCTAAGATCAAGCAGGGAAAAGCCATCGCATAATACGATTGCCACATTAAGCGTCGCCTCCCGCGGCTTGACTACCACACGCGGATCCATTGGCTTCCAATACTCCGTCACATCTATTTGTGCTTGCATAAACCGCTCTCTCAACGGCAATCATTTAGTTTTTCTCTACCGGCACTGAGTGTACTTTTTTTAGATAGGTGACAATGGCCCATGGCATCGATAAGCAACGTTTTGTCGGAAGATACTTTGCAATCGAAGCACTCAGCGCCGCATTGCGGGCGTGAATTTACATTACATTTCAATAACATGCAACATCATTAACATTACATACATAACATTTGTCTTTCTATTGATCGACATTATCACTTACCCAATAAACATAAAATTGGCGCTTATGCGCAATAATTTGGCGGAAAATCAGGGTTACGACTCGCGTCAGATCCGCCGCCGATCATCCAATGCGGGAGTGCCTTCAAAGCCCTACGCCCGTCAGGCGACGGCTAACCGTTCGTGTTGAACTATCGGGCATGAAACCCATCGAGCCGGCCATTTCCCTGGCGCGTATAGTCGGGAATTGGCCAGCCAGGCCTCGCAGGATTCCCGGCCCCGGTCGCGGCCATGATCCAGGTTGACACGGTCCGCGCCGATTGCGGCGAGGGCACCGCCGGGTGCCATCGTGACCGGCGCGACGCGACCCTCCGCGAAAAGAGCGTCCTGGACAAGATTGCTTGTGTTGGGGTTGGTCTGGCGAAGAACGTCATGCAGATCCACGCCGTCAACGGCGCCGATCATGCCGTCGTCCGATACGCGATTACGCGCGATCACCGCGAAAACGGGTTTAGAAGGTGTTATGCACTTTTGTTAAGGGCTGTAAAGTGGACGAGCATAAGCACGGAGAACACGACGAAATGCAGACCAGCCAAGGTTTCGGGCAATCGCTCGTAGTCTCTGGCCAGTCGGCGGAAGCGGTTGAGCCAGCCGAAGCTGCGCTCCACCACCCAGCGACGCGGCAACAATACAAAGCCCTTTTTCGCCTCCGGCAACCTGACCACCTGAAGCTCGATGCCTTCATCGCGCGCGGCCTCTGCAGGCTCTTCGCCGGTGTAGCCCTGGTCAGCGAACGCGATTCTCACTGTCCGCCCCGTGGCCTGCTGGACCTGTCGCGCCAGCTCTCCGACCTGTGCACGCTCCTGTTCGTTGGCCGGTGTCACGTGCACCGCAAGCAGTTGCCCCAACGTATCCACCGCCATGTGCACCTTGCTGCCTTTCTTGCGCTTGTACCCGTCATAGCCTGCGCGTGGACCGCTCTCACACGTCGACTGCAGTGTGCGGCCATCGAGGATGACTGCACTGGGTTGACCCCGGCGATCCTGCGCCACCCGGATAATCGAACGCAGGTCATTTACCATGGCCTCGAAACAGCCTGCCTGAATCCAGCGCTGCGTCTGCTGGTAGACCGTCTCCCATGGTGGAAAGTCATTGGGCAGCAGACGCCACGGTGCACCCGCGCGGACAATCCAGCGCAAGGCGTTGAACATCTCGCGCAATTCGTAGCGACGCTGAGGCGCGTCCGGGTTCATCAATGTCAGGTACGGAGCGGCGAAGTACCACTCTTCATCCGATACATCCGTTGGGTAGGGCCTGCGTTTCTTCATCCCGCCAGGGTACCAGGTCTGGCCGAAAGTTCATAACACCTTCTAAGACTCTGGCACCGTGCGCCGTCGCAAGGGAGGCGTTCATTTAGAGAACGATGTCCTCAATGCCAAGGCAAATTGCTAAGCTGCGAGTCGCCCCTCCATGCCTTGCATGCTGGCCGAGTTCGGCGAGTTCCTGACGCAAAGCGTTGGCTGATTGCGCATGCATTGCGTCGATCGCATTGAGGACGTTGATAGCGAGCTGGCAGGACCAGCAAGTCAGGCACCAATGCCTGGCCGCATGCATTGCCGGGCGCCGGATGAGTGAATCGTATGGGTGCTCAGATCGGACCTGTCCTGATGCAATCAGACAGTCGAACAGAGGATTGTTCGGTCCTCGACTGTAGCGACACGACGCAAATGACGCTACTCCATTGATTTCACTTCACCCCGGTACGCAAAAGCGAAAAAAGTGCCGACACATAATGCGTCGGCACAAATCGTTCCGGCTATTCCGAGGGCGGTTGCCGAAACGGAGAGAACCGCCATCTTACAGATGTCGACTATATTGATTCAGACATTTTCATGTTTCTACCGGCCAACCTCACACTAAAACCGGAATTGTTGGCACAGGGTTGTCATATCGTGTAGAACGTTATGGCTCGCGTTCGGTCTTT
Organism: Paraburkholderia pallida; assembly: GCF_004524855.1. Taxonomy (NCBI): domain Bacteria; kingdom Pseudomonadati; phylum Pseudomonadota; class Betaproteobacteria; order Burkholderiales; family Burkholderiaceae; genus Paraburkholderia; species Paraburkholderia pallida. The sequence continues at coordinate 1,014,597 of NZ_CP038149.1, forward strand.
ACGCCACGTTATACGTATCTTGAGCTCGAAATTCGTTGAGTCAATTGCTGCCCGTTAGTAATGTCCGGTAAAGCGCGAGCACTACGATACGGCACGATGCTCGCGGCGAGATTTCGGCCGATCGTCTGTAGCCAGCCGGCCGAAGAAATTCTCAAGCCTGGTGAAACGAATTTACAACTCGCAAGACTAGACATTGGGGGAGTAATGGACATCAGAACCATAAACACGGACCGTCCTGGTGACAGCATTCGCGTGCCGAGGCAATGCCACGCATTTGTTTTGCTATGCTTAGTGGTTGCAGGATGCGGAGGGGGAGGTTCAAGCGATAGCGGTACAAATGCTTCAACGCCATCGCCGTCGACTCCGCCAGCGTCGGAAGAAAGCAGCGATCAATCGGCGCTACCGGTTTCGATTGCGGTACAGAACCGTTCGATCAACTTTCTCCAGGTTTTTGGGCCAACATCGGAAGCGGCGCAACAAGCGCTCGTTGGTCGGGTCGGCGCAATGTGGTCCTCAGGATGGGGGCCACAGCCTGGCGTCTACTCAATGTCCTATGCACCGGCGTACAGGTTGGACACCACTCCGTCCGGATGGAGCGGGGCGAACGGATACGACGCGACGCCACTCGGTTGGCTCTACTACAACCATCCGGACTGGATCGAGTACGGCTCGGACAGGAATGTCATGTACGAGTTCGGTCACACGGACTACCCTGTCGTCGATATCTCGAACCCGAACGTCCAGCAGTACATGTTCCACGCGATGGCGGCCAAAGCGGGCGGCTATCAGGCGCTGTCGCTCGACAATGTCAGCACAGAAAACATTAGCAACGACTCGATTTACCAGCTTGGGCACTACACCGGAACTCGTGCGCCGTGTCCAGCCAAACTGCGCCCCGCGTGTGGCGGGACGTTCGTCGCTCAGTATGCATCTGCCAGCGATTCCAAATGGACAGCAGCGAATCTCGCGTACCTGAAGTACATTAGCGCGCAGGCGAAGGCTGCTGGATTCGCCACGATCGCGAACCTCTCATATGAAGGGGGAGCGAATTTCGTTGCAGCGGCAAACGCGGTGAGTGGGATCATCGTAGAGAACGTTCCGCAGCAGCAAGGGATCAGCGCGGAGAATAGCTGGTACAACGGGTTCATGATCGACGATCTGTTCGAGGCTAACCTTTACAACGCGGCGAACGTGACGCAGATGTTCTACGCGGCGGTTAGCTACCTGAACGGGCATGACACGAGCAGCATCACGAAGACCGAAGAAGCCTACGTTACAGCCTGGACCTTGCTGACGACACAAAGCGCTCAAAGTTTTCTTAGCGCGGGGAAAATCTCGTCGAGGGCGGTTGAATCGTATCCGCCGTCGATGGGCGGTTATGTCGACGTAACCGTCACCGGCACGAGCAGTGCAGGCAGCCCGGTAGTGACAGGGCTGTCGTCGTCGAGAAATGTGTCCGTGGGTCTGCATGTAACGGGCGCGGGTATCGCGGCGAATACGTTCGTCGCCGCCGTATCCGGCACAACGCTTACGCTGAGCACGCCGGCGACTGCCGGCGCCACAACGGTCGCACTGAACATCTCCGGTCTTCCCGCGCTGCCAATTGGCGAGCCCATTGCCCCGCCGCCCGCCGTCAATCCGTATGCAGCCACGCCGACCGGCGTGTGTGGATGGATCAATGGTGCTAATGCGGGCGTGTGCTCGCGACAGTATTCCAACGGCTGGGTTTACATGAATCCGGTGTGCCAATACAACGGCACGAGTTGTTCAGTCGCCTCTCAAGCCATGACGATTCCCGCGGCGGCATCCGGCAGTTGGTACGACCAGTTCTGCAACGTCGTGCCAGCCGGACGTCACACGATGAAAGCCGCCACGGCGCTGGTGATCGCACAAGGCACGCCAACGCAATGTCCCTGGCCGCAACCGTAGTCGCCCACTTTGCGGGAGTGGTCGATTTTCCCTGCTGCGAACTCGTCATGACGAAGTTGTGGCATGCAACCGGTCACCCCCCGCAGCCGCAATCGTTCCGTACTGGTTTTCGTACGCGCATCTGTACCGGTACTGTACCGATTCCTGCGGCTAAACTGGCTGCCAGTCCATCGACGGCGATCTTCACCGGTCGCCGCCCTTTCCCTGGAGCCAACGCACCATGCTGTCCGAAATGCTCAGCGCCCTGCCCGCCGGCATGCTCTTCGTGGTCGTCACGACCATCACGCCCGGCCCCAATAACACGATGCTGCTTGCCTCCGGCGTCAACTTCGGATTCAAGCGCACGGTGCCGCACATCCTTGGCATCAGCGCGGGCGTCGTCGTGCTCATGCTTTCGGTGGGATTTGGGCTCGGCGAGGTGTTCCGGCACGTGCCGTGGCTCTATACGGCGCTCGAGGCCGCTAGCGTCGCCTATCTGCTGTGGCTTGCGTGGAAGATCGGCACCTCGGGCATGATTAAGGAGAAGCGCGGCGAGCGCCGCCCCATGCGCTTTCATGAAGCCATCGCGTTTCAGTGGATCAACCCGAAGGCATGGATGATGGTGCTCACCGCGGCTACCACGATCCGGCTCTCGGCGGACTTTGGCGTCAACACTGTCGTGATGGCGGCGCTGTTTTATGTGATTGGGCTGCCGTGTATTTGTGTGTGGGCCGCGTTTGGGACCGGCATGCGGAGATTTCTTGATGATCCGCGGCGGCTGCGCACTTTTAATATTGGTATGGCGGTTGCGCTGGTTGCGTCGATGTATCCGTTGCTTGCGCATTTGGTGTAGGGCTAGCGTCTGTTCGCGCTAGTGGCGGGCCTTGGGGCCCGTTTTGAAGTTTCACGGATGATGATGGTGGCGGACCATCCTGGTCTGCTTTTTTGTGGGCTATTGGCGTTGGCCTTAACTTGTATTCGCGGCGAGCCGCAGGCGTTGCCCCTGTGCGGGGCGGCACCTACTTTTCTTTGCAGCCGCAAAGAAAAGTAGGCAAAAGAAAGCGGCTCACACCGCTAGTGTGACGCCGTCCCCCACTGCCCTTACTATCGGAGCGGCTCCGGGGCATCCGTCTCCTCGCACACTCCGCCTTAGTGACAAGGGGCTCATGCTTCCCGCCGCGCGCTACGCGCGGGCGGAAGGGTCTGCAAGGAAAACCAGGCGGGCTGGCCGGCGAGTGCGCTGGGGGGCCACCCAGTAAGTGCGCGAAGGTGCTGACCGGTAAATGCACTGGGGTTCAGACCGGTAAATGCGTTGGCGTGCTGATTGGTAAATGCGCGGGATTGCTTACTGGTGAATGCACGGGCGTGCTGGCTCGCGAATGCGTGGGCGAGCCGCCAATCGAATACGCTGGAGTCCTACGAAAACGCGCGTGCATCCCACTGTTTTTGGTCATACCCTACGGCGCGCGGAGCGCCGCCGGATGGATGAGTCCTTAGTCACTCCGGGTGACGTCGCGTGGCGACAGACGCTCCGGAGCCGCTCCGAAGGACAGGGCAGTGGTGAACTGCGTCACACTGGCGGTTTGAGCGGCTTTCTTTTGCCTACTTTTCTTTGCCGCGGCAAAGAAAAGTAGGTGCCGCCCCGCACAGGGGCAACGCCTGCGGCCCGCCGCGAATACAAGTTAAGGCCAACTACCTCGCCCTAAGGGCGGCCCACACCCGGCCGCCCCCGGCGCTCAACCCTGTTTTAAACCCCGCCATTACCGCCCACGGTACGCAGGCTCTTCCACTGCCCCTGCTGAACTTCGAACAGCGTATAAGGCGGCTTGATCAGATCCCCGTGCGGATCAAACGCGATATTGCCGGTCACACCCGTCACAGTGACTTTAGGAAAGCTCGCAACAATCTTCGCGCGGTCAAGCGAGTTAGCATCCTCAATCGCCTTGATCATGGCAAGCGCCGCATCATAAGCAAACGGCGCATACAATTCGACATCCTGATTGAACCGCGCCTTGTAACGCTTCGCAAAAGCCTGCGCCGCCGGCAACTTATCAAGCGCGGGACCAGGCTCCAGATCTTGCGTACCCTCGCCCGCCGCGCCGGCAATCTGCAGGAAAGCATTGCTCTTGAGCGCCCCCGCACCAAACAGGCGCGCCTGCATGCCCAGCGAGCGCATCTGCTTGGCAAGCATCGCGCCCTGCTCATCCAAACCGCCGAAGAAAATCATGTCGACGTTCTTCTGCTTGAGCGTCGTGAGAATCGCGCGGAAATCCACGGCCTTGTCGTTGGTGAACTCGCGATCGACGATATTGCCGTTGGCCTCCTTCGCGCCCTTCTCGAACGCGTCGGCAAGCCCCTGCCCGAACGCGGTGCGATCGTCGATGATGCCGATACGCTTGGCCTTGAGCTGATCCACCGCGAAGCGCCCGGCGATCACGCCGCCGATACCGTCGTTGCCCATCGTGCGAAAGACGTTCGCGAAGCCCTGCTGGGTCAGCGCCGGATTGGTCGAGCCCGGCGTGATCATCGCCACGTCCGCCTTGTGATAAACCGCCGAGGCCGGAATGCTGCACCCGGAGTTGTAGTGACCGACCACGCCCACCACGCCGTCGTCCACGAGCTTTTGCGCGACCTGGATCGCGATGCGCGGGTCGGCCTGATCGTCCTGCACGTCGAGCACGAACTTCACAGGCTTGCCGCCGATGGTGGGGTGTTTCGCGTTCTCCTCGTCCAGCGCGAGCTGTGCGCCAAATTGCAGATCCTTGCCGACTCGCGCAACCGGGCCGGTCAGCGGCCCCGCGAAGCCGATCTTGACGACTTCCGGCTCGTCCGCGTACGACGTGACGTGCGCACACATCAGCCCAAGGGCCATCGTGATGATCAAAGTGCGACGGTTCATGATGCTCATCCTCTTCTGAAGACTATAGCGGTGGTTGAAAGCAATCGTTAGCTTCACTGACTAAAAACGGCGCGGACTATAGGGCGCGAGATCGAGCGCACTCTCGCGGCCGGCAACGAGGTCGGCAACCACGCTGCCCGTGACGCCGCCGAGCGTCACGCCCAGGTGCTGGTGGCCGAACGCATAGATCACGTTCGGCGAGCGGCTCGCCGGGCCGACGACCGGCAAGCCGTCCGGCAGGCTCGGGCGAAAGCCGAGCCAGTCGCTGTCCGGTTCGGGCAAGCCGGGCAGCGCCGCTTGTGCCGACTGTGTGAGCAGCCTGAGCAAGTCGGCGTTCTTGCCTGCTTCGTGGCGGGCCAGCTCGACCGTGCCCGCCGCGCGAATGCCCCCCTCCATCGGCGTCATGTAAAAGCCGCGCTCGGCCCAGCCGCAGGGCCGCGAGATCCGGCTGGACGTGCCAGGAAAACGCACGTGATAGCCGCGCTCCGTGCCGAGCGGCACCGCGTCGCCACATTGCCGCGCGAAGCGCCCCGAGCGCGAGCCCGCGCAAATGATCGCGCGCTCGGCCTCGTGCGCGGCTCCCGCGGTATCGATCAGCCTGACTGCACGCGCGTCCGCCGCAACCGATTCGACCTCCACCTGCCGGTATTGCATGCCGCGCTCGAGCAGCGAGGCGTGCAGGACCCGCAAAAAACCGCGCGGATCGCTCAGGAACCAGCTTCCGCCGAACAGCGTGCCGCGCTCGAAAAGCGGCGCGAGGGCCGGTTCGAGTTCGCCGATCGCCTCACGCTCCAGCGTGTCGAACTGCACGCCGAGCGAGCGGCGCAGCGCCAGCGACGGCTGGGCCGCCTCGAACGATGTCTTGCTCGAATACAGGTACAGACATTCGCGTTCGCGCACGAAGGCGGCCAGCCCGTTGGCCGAGAGCATCTCGCGATAGCCTTCGAACGCACGCGAGAGCATTTGCGCGAGCGCCTTCGCGCTCCACTCGTAACGCCGCGACGTGGCGGCCAGTAAAAAGCGCGCGAGCCAGGGCGCGAGTGTGGGCGTATCGCGCCAGCGGATCCGCAACGGGCTCGTCGCCGAGAACAGGAAGCGCGGCAGATTGCGGAACACGTCCGGGTTGTTGACGGGGATGCACGCGTAGTTCGCGAAGGTGCCCGCATTGCCGTACGAGGCGCCCTCGCCCGGGCCCAGCGCGTCGAACAGCGTGACGCTGTGCCCGTCGCGCATGAGCCAGTACGCGCACGAAAGTCCCACAAATCCGGCGCCGATGACAGCCACGTGAGCCATTACTTCTTCCAGTTCGTTGCGGGTTCGCCAAAGCCAGGCGAGTGCACACGGCGCGTCTGTGCACGGCGCTTGCTGCGGGTCAGCGCGTACGCCAGCGAGACCACCGCGAGACTCGCCAGGCTCGCCATCAGCTGGCTGGAAAGCGCGCGGTCGAAGCCCATCGCGATCAGCACGCCTGCAATCGCCGCCACCACTGCCCAGGACAACCAGGGGAACAGCCACATCTTCAGCGTGAGCCGCTCGGGTTGCTGTGCCTCGAGACGGCGGCGCAGGACGATCTGCGAAACGGCAATCGAAAGATAGACGAACAGCATCACCGCGCCCGACGCGTTCACGAGGTAGAGAAACACGCCCTGCGGCGAGACGATGGCCGCGATGATGGCCACGTAGCCCACCACACTGCTCGCGAGCACCGCGAGGCGCGGCACGCGCGTGCGGGAGAGCTTGAGCAGCGAGTGAGGCGCATCGCCGCGCTCGGCGAGACGGAACACGATACGCGAGGACACATAGAGGCCGGAATTGAGCGCCGAGAGCACGGCAACCAGCACGATCGCGTTCATCATGTCGGCGGCGCCGGGGATGTGCATCGTCTCGAGCGCGGCCACGAACGGCGAATAGCCGACCTTGATCTGCGCCCACGGCACGATGCACGCGATCAGGAAGAGCGAACCCACATAGAAGGTGATGACGCGCAGGATGACCGAGCGCGTCATGGAGGCCACGTTGCGGCTGGGGTCGTCCGACTCGGCCGCCGCGATGGTGGCGATCTCCGCGCCGCCCACCGCGAAGATCACCGTGGGCACGCCCGCGAAAATCGACATGGCGCCGAACGGCAGGAAGCCGCGGTCGCCCGCGAGATGCGCGGCGGTCTGGTGCCACGAGCTGAAGCCGAACAGATAGCTCGCGCCCACCACGATGAAGACGATGATGGCCGCGACCTTGATCGACGCGAACCAGTACTCGAATTCACCATACGATTTCACGGACAACAGGTTCACCGCCGTCATCACCGAAAGCAGCACGAGCCCGATCACCCAGACCGGCGCCGGTATCCAGCGCTGCAAAATGCCTGCGCCCGCCACCGCTTCCACCGCGACCACGATCACCCAGAAGTACCAGTAGAGCCAGCCGTTCGTGAAGCCGGCCCAGTCGCCCAGACCCAGGCGGGTGAACTCGGTGAACGAGCCCACGCCCGGATGCGCGAGCGCCATCTCGCCGAGCATGCGCATCACGAACAGCACGACGATGCCAGCGAGCAGATAGCTCAGGCATGCCGCCGGCCCCATGGCGCTGATGGTCGCGCTGCTGCCGACAAACAGCCCCGCGCCGATGATCCCGCCGAGCGAAATCATGGTCACGTGCCGCTTGCGCAGCGAATGGCCAAGGTGGGTGGGTTGTTCGCCGGACGGCGACGTGGGTTGCTGAATTGCCACGAGCATCTCCTCATGTACTACAGTGCGGGGTGCACCGCATCTGTGTCCAAACAAAACCGTGGACTCATACTCACACAATAATTTTTTGTGTGCAAACGAAATGTCTTTGTGTGGAGACCAGGAATTTCCCTGGAGAGAACCGCATATACCCGGTGGAAATCTGGCAAATCTCTTGCCATACAGTGGGTTATTGGGTTTAAGATGCAGCACGGCCGTCGTGCGGAGAACGTGCCAAGATGGCTTGTGGTGGCAGGAGACCGAGTTTTGTATGGAGTTATTACTTGAATGAAAGCGGACGAAAACCAGACAAAATCTGACGGCAATAGCCATACAAAAGGACGCCAGGCCACCTACCTCGAGGTGTCGCGAAATCTGGAGGAGCAGGTCCGCAACGGGCATTACCCGCCCGGCAGCCGGCTGCCGCCGCAACGCGATCTGGCGATCGAACTGGGCATCAACGTGTCGACCGTTTCGCGCGCCTACAAGGAGCTGCAGGCGCGCGGCCTGATCGTCGCGAGCAAGCGGCGCGGCTCGATCGTCACCGGCGGCGCGATGCCGGCCGTGCAGACTAGCGCGCAGCGCAACGCGCAGGCGCCGGGCGAGCCCGCGAGCGGCGTGATCGACCTGACCGTCAACCGCCCCGCGACCGGCGAATTTCTCGCACAGCTCGCGCGCACCATGGCCGTCATTTCACGCGATCCACGCTTTGCCGAAACGCAGGAGTACCAACCGCCCCAAGGCCCGGATTGGGCGCGCGCGGCCGGCGCCAAATGGATCGCCGCGCCCGGCTTCACGCCCTCAGCGGAGAATCTCGTCGTGACGAGCGGCGCGCAGCATGGGCTCTACGCAGTCCTGAGCAGTCTGATGGGCCACGAAGGCGTGATCCTCTCGGACAAGCTCACCTACTACGGACTCAAGGCGCTCGCGCCCGCTTTCCAGTTCGAGCTCGTCGGCATCGCGAGCGACGCCGAAGGCCTCTTGCCCGAGCATCTGGAAGACGCCTGCCGCCGCATGCGCGTGAAGGCCATCTTCACCGTGCCGAATCTGCAGAACCCGAGCGTCGTCACGATGAGCCTCGAACGCAGGCTCGCGCTCGCGGAGATCGCGCGGCGGCATCACGTGGCCATCATCGAAGACGACGTCTACGGGCCGCTGCTGCGCAAGCGCCTGCCGACCATCGCGAGCCTGTGCCCCGAGCTGACCTTCCATATCGCTTCCACGTCGAAGATCCTGGCGCCTGGCCTGCGCATCGGCTATCTGCTGACGCCGCCGCATGGCGCCGCGCTGGCCGCCGAGGCCGTGCGCACGACGGCGTGGATGCCCGCGCCGCTTTCGACGCTCATCACCACACGCTGGATCGAGGACGGTACCGCGCAGGTCATTCTGGAGGCGCAGCGCGTGGAGCTGGAAGCGCGCCAGGCGCTCGCGCGCGAGTTGCTGCCGCAGGACCTGCTCAACAGCGACCCTGCGTGCATGTTCGTCTGGCTGCGCGTGCCCGAGCCGTGGCGCTCGGACGACTTCGCCGCCAACGCGCAGGCGCGCGGCGTGAGTACGATGCCCGCTTCGGCGTTCGCCGTCGATCGCTCGACCATCGAGCACGGCGTGCGGATCAATCTCGCCTGCGCGAGTTCGCGCGAGCAACTGGCGCGCGCGCTGCAGATCCTGGCGCGCACGCTGCGCGACCGGCCACGCGCGCTGTACGGAACGATCTAGCGCTTTGTGTGGCGCGCGGGGCAACCGCGCTTCACGACGTACTTCACGCCCCCCGGCTGCCGACCCGCTCGATGAACCGCCACAGCGCGTCGTTGAGCGAATAGGGCGCGTTGAAGCGGAACCAGGCGCTGGCCGCATCGTCGGTGCGGAAGTAGGAGCCGGGCGCGAGCCAGATGCCGTCGGCCAGCGCCGCCGTGGCGATCGCACCGGCACGCGCGGGCTCCACGGGCAGGCGCACCCACACGAAAAGCCCCGCGCGCGGCCGGCAGAACGGCTCGAGGCCGAGCGCGTCGAGACGGTCCTCCAGCGTGGCGTGCGCGGCCTTCAGGCGCTCGTTGACGAGCTCGACGTGGCGCGCATAACGCCCTTCGAGCAGCACCTTGTCGACGATGCGCTCGATCGTCTCCGACGACGTGAGCCCCACCGCCATCTTCGCGCGCGCCAACTCGCGCAGCACATCGCGCTCGGCCACCACATAGCCGCAGCGCAGCGACGGCGTCACCGTCTTCGAGAAGCCGCCCACGTAGAGCACGCGCTGGAGCCCTTCCATCGCCGCCAGCAGCGGCGCGCCGGGCGGCGCGAGCTCGCGGCTCACGTCGTCCTCCACCACCCACATGCGCTCGCGCTCGGCAATCTGCAGCAGGCGAAACGCATTTGCCATCGTGTAGGTGGCGCCGGTGGGATTTTGCAGCGTCGTGTTCACGAAGATCGCCTTGGGCCGGTGCGCGACCACCTGCTGCTCGAGCACGTCGAGGTCGAGCCCCGCAGGCGTGCGCGGCACGCCGTGCACCGCGAGCCCGGCGAGCTTGAGGATCTGCAGCAGGTTGCAATAGCCCGGGTCCTCCACCAGCACCGCATCGCCGGGGCGCAGCAGCGTGCGCACGATCAGGTCGAGCCCCTGGGTTGCGCCTTGAGTGAGCAACACGTTGCCGACTTCCACCGGCAATCCCTGGCGGTCCAGCTGCGCGGCAATGCGCTCGCGCAGCGGCGCGAAGCCGTACGGATGCCCATAGTCGCCCAGCCGCACCGCCGGCACACGGCTCGTCGCGCGCAGCGCGTGATGCAGGCCCGTTTCGTTGATCCACTCGCTCGGCATCCAGCCGCAGCCCGCCTTGATCGGCACGGAGTGGTCGGCGAACACGTCCGAGAGCAGCCAGGTGGCGGTGAGCGTGGGCGGCTGCCAGGCCGCCGCGCTCGGGCGCGGCGCGGTCTCGCGCGGCGCCACGCGGTAGCCCGAGCCACGGCGCGCCACCACCAGCCCCATCGAGACGAGCCGGTTGTACGCCTCGGTCACCGTATAGGTGGAGAGCGCGTGCGACTGCGCGAGCTGCCGCACCGAGGGCAGCAGCGCGCCGGTGCGCAGCGAGTTCGCCTCGATCGCGTGCGAAAAGCCGCGCACGAGCTGCTCGACGAGCGTCATGGAGGCGCCGCGGCCACGTTCCAGTTCAAGTTCGATCATGGGAGAAGTCGTTGGGGGGCATGCAGACCAATACAGTTGCGTCAAATTGTCCAGCACGGTTATCAGCGCAGTATAGAGACTGTATATGCCACCGTTCAAGCCCGGGGGCTACAGTCTTCGAAACCACCTAGGAGGAGCAAACCCATGACTTCGCGCCCCGTCATCGACGATCTGTCGTCGTTCTGGATGCCGTTCACGGCCAACCGTCAGTTCAAGGCCGCGCCGCGCCTGCTCGAATCGGCCAAGGGCATGTACTACCGCACGAGCGACGGCCGTGAAGTGCTCGACGGCAGCGCGGGTCTGTGGTGCGTGAACGCCGGCCATGCGCGCGAAGAAATTGTCGCCGCCATCGCCCAGCAAGCCGCCACGCTCGACTTCGCCCCCACCTTCCAGATGGGCCACCCGCTCGCCTTCGAGGCGGCGCGCAAGATCGCCGACATCATGCCCGCGGGACTCGACCGCATCTTCTTCACGAACTCGGGCTCGGAGTCGGTCGACACGGCGCTCAAGATCGCCCTCGCCTACCACCGCTCGCGCGGCGAAGGCCAGCGCACCAAGCTGATCGGCCGCGAGCGCGGCTATCACGGCGTGGGCTTCGGCGGCATTTCGGTCGGCGGCATCGGCGCGAACCGCAAGGCGTTCTCGGGCCAGCTCCTGCCCGCCGTCGATCACCTGCCGCACACGCACAACCTCGAGCACAACGCGTTTTCGAAGGGCCAGCCGGCATGGGGCGCGCATCTCGCCGAGGACCTCGAGCGCATCATCGCGCTGCACGACGCCTCGACCATCGCGGCCGTCATCGTGGAGCCGGTGGCAGGCTCGACCGGCGTGCTGATCCCGCCGCAAGGCTACCTGCAGCGCCTGCGCGAAATCTGCACGAAGCACGGCATCGTGCTGATCTTCGACGAGGTGATCACGGGCTTCGGCCGCCTCGGCAAGGCCACGGCGAGCGAGTATTTCGGCGTCACGCCCGACATCATCACGATGGCGAAGGCGATCAACAACGCGGCCGTGCCGATGGGCGGCGTGGCCGTGAGCCAGACGATCCACGACACGGTGGTGAACAGCGGCGCGCCTGGCGCGATCGAGCTGTTCCACGGCTATACGTATTCGGCGCACCCGCTCGCCGCCGCAGCCTTGATCGCGACGCAGGACCTGTATCGCCGCGAGGGGCTCTTCGAGCGCGCCCATAGCCTCGCGCCGAAGTTCGAAGCCGCGGCCCACGCGCTGCGCGACGCGAAGCATGTGAAGGACGTCCGCAATCTCGGCCTCGTCGCGGGCATCGAGCTCGATTCGCGCGATGGCGCGCCGGGCGCGCGCGCCTATGAGGTGTTCGTCAAGTGCTTCGAGGCGGGCGTGCTGATCCGCTTCACGGGCGACATTCTCGCGTTCTCGCCGCCGCTCATCGTCACCGAGGAAGAAATCGAGCGCCTGTTCGGCACGGTGCGCGACGTGCTGGCGAAGGTCCAGTAACCCCAGCGCTATCGCTCACGCACCCCGCTCATTGCATCGCGCCCTCGCGCGTCGTGCAATGAGGTGAGTCGACAGCCAGGCGGTCCGCGGCAACACATGCGCGGGCCGCTTTTTTACGTCCCTATCTTTCAGTTTGCTTTTTCCCGTGCCTGGCCCGGCGATCACGACACGCGCACGGCGCGCGCCATCGGCGTATCGTTGGTTTATCGACATTGCGATGCCGCTCGCAGGCGGCGGCGGGAGGAAGGGCCATGAAGACACCGATCCGTATGGGCGCGCATATCGAAGGCGTCCACTGGGTGGCGGAATATCTCGCGTCGACGCATGAAATCCGCGTGTTCCGTGACGGCCGTGCAGTCGACACGTTTGCGGCGCCGGCCGCGCTATTGGGCGAAGAAGACGATGCGGGTTCGGCCAGCGACGAAGCGAGCCGCGCCGAAGACGCCGCCGTGCTGGCCGTCCTGCGGCGCTACGTGGCCGAGCTCAATGCCGAAGAGTGAGTGCAGTGAGGGGATGAACCGGGGCGCACATGGCGCGCGCCCCGGGGTGCAGGATTAGCCCTGCGCACCGCCGGACGGCGCGGCGTCTTCCTCGCGGAAGATGCGATCGGCGAGATGAAACGCCGAATTGGCTGCGGGCACGCCGCAGTAGATGGCCGTCTGCAGCAAGACTTCCTTGATCTCGTCGCGCGTCACGCCGTTGTTCTTCGCGGCGCGCAGATGGAGCGCGAGCTCCTCGCTGCGATTGAGCGCCACCATCATGGCGATCGTGAGCAGGCTGCGCGTGTGGCGCGGCAAGCCCTCGCGCGTCCAGATCTCGCCCCACGCATAGCGCGAGATGAGCGTCTGGAATTCCTCGGTCAGCTCGGTGCGGTTCGCGATCGAGCGGTCGACGTGCGCGTCGCCCAGCACCGCGCGGCGCACCTTCATGCCCGCTTCGTAGCGTTCGTCTTCGTTCATTTCGACTCCAGCAGGAAGCCCAGCACGGTCTGGTTGAACTCGTCCGCCAGCTCGACGTTCGAGATGTGCGAAGCGTTCAATTCGACGTAGCGCGCGCCCGGCACCGATTCGGCCAGCTCGCGGCCCTGCGCGGGCGTGGCGGCCAGGTCGTGGGTGCCCGAGATCACGAGCGTGGGCGCCTTGATCGACGCGGCCTCGCCACGCAGATCGGCGGCGTTGATCGCTTCGCAGTTCGAAGCATAGCCGTCCTTGTCGGTATGCACGAACACGTCGCGCGCCTGGTCGATCACGAGCGGGTTCTTCGCCATGAACTCGGCCGAGTACCAGCGCGGCAGCACCGCGTCGGCCAGCGCGAGCATGCCTTCGTTACGCGCTTTCGCCGCGCGCGGCACCCACACTTCAGGCGTGCCGATCTTCGCCGCCGTGTTACACAGCGCGAGGCGCTCGATGCGGCTGCCAAAGCGTGCGCCGAGGCCCACGCCCGTCAGGCCGCCCATCGAGACGCCCACGAAATGCGCGCGCTCGATGCCGAGGTGATCGAGCAGCCCGACCACGTCGCCGGTCAACTGCTCGATGGTGTACGGGCCGGCCGGCACCGCCGAGTGACCATGGCCGCGCGTGTCGTAGCGCAGCACGCGAAAATGCTTCGAGAAGGCGGCGAGCTGGGGCGTCCACATCGACACGTCGCTGCCGAGCGAATTCGACAGAACGACCCACGGTGCCGTGGCGTTCTGCGCACCGTCGATGCGGTAGAACAGTTGCGTGTCGTTGACGGCTGCATGAGGCATGCGGTTACTCCTGATGAGTCTGCGATGAAGAATGGGGCGCGCGCGCGCCATACGACGCGAGGACCGCATCGACAAAGGCGTGCGCCTCACCCACGTAGTTGGCGGGATCGAGCAGCGCCTTCAGGCGCGCATCGTCCAGATGTTGTGTGACGGCGGGGTCGGCTGCGAGCACGTCGTACAGCGTGCGGCCCGTTTGCACCGCCGTTTTCGATGCGTGCTCAACGAGATGATGCGCGTCCAGCCGACCGATGCGGTCGCCCAGCGCGAGCATCACGGCCTCGCCGAGAATCAGGCCATGCGTGACGTTCAGGCTGGCCGCGAGGCGCTCGGGCCGCACTTCGAGGCCGCCGGTGATCTGCTCGATCTGCGCCAGCGCGCCGCCCGCGAGACGCGCGAGCTCCGGCACCGCATCCCATTCGGCCTGCCAGCCGCCGAGCGCGCGCTCGTGCTCCTGCACCATGCCCGCGAAAACGGTGGCGACGAGGCCAGGCGCGCGCGTGGCAGCGGTCAGGACTGCTGCGCAACCGACCGGATTGCGCTTGTGCGGCATCGTCGAAGAACCGCCCTTGCCTGCCGCAGCCGGCTCGCCCAGTTCGCCGATCTCGGTTTGCATCTGCAGCGAGATATCGCGTGCGATCTTGCCGAGCGTGCCGATCAGCATGCCGAAGAACGAGGCGGCCTCGGCAATGCGGTCGCGCTGCGTATGCCAGGGCAGCGCGGGCGCGGCAAGGCCCAGCTCCTTCGCGAGTTCGGCGCTGACCTTCGGCGCTGCTTCGCGCAGACTCGCGAGCGTGCCCGCCGCGCCGCCGAATTGCAGCACCAGCGCGCGCTCGCGCAACGCCGCCAGGCGCTCGCGGTGACGCAGCATCGCGTCGAGCCATTGCGCGAATTTCAGGCCGAGCGTGATCGGCAGCGCTTGCTGCAGCCAGGTGCGCCCGACCGCAGGCGTCGCGCGATGCGTGCGCGCGAGGTCGGCGAGCTTCGCGCAGGTGGCGTCGATACCGCTTTCGATCAGCGCGAGCGCGTCGCGCAATTGCAGCACCGTGGCCGTGTCGATGATGTCCTGGCTCGTCGCGCCCCAATGCACGTATTTTGCAGCTTCGGGATCGGCGTCCTTCACGCGCGCGGTCAGTTGCTTGACGAGTGGAATCGCCAGGTTGCCGCCCAAGGCGGCATCGCGCGCGAGCGCTTCGGCGTCGAGCCGGTCCGCCTCGCAGGTCGCGACGATGGCCGCCACGGCGCGCTGCGGTATCACGCCGTGCGCCGCCGACGCCCGCGCCAGCGCCGCTTCCACGTCGAGCATGCGCTGCAGCGTGGCGGCCGGAGACCACACGGCGTTCATCGGCTCGGTGCCGCAGATCAGGCTCGTCAGGCGTTCAATCATGGATCGGGATGAGTCGAGTGGAGAGGCGCGCAAACACAGATGGCGCGGCGCCCGGCCACCCTGCAGCCGGACGCCGCGCCACGCGCGTGTTCATGCGATGAGCGCGTTGCAGCAGTTTAAGCCGCGCGGCGGTTCTGCGTGGCGTCGATCAGCGGCACGCCGGCCAGCTTTTGCAGCGCGTCAAAGTCGATGTCCGAATAGATCTCGCGCACGGCGAGGCCTTCGGGCGTCACGTCGAACGCGGCGACGTCGGTATAGACGCGGCCCACACAGCCCACGCCTGTCACCGGATACGAACACTCGGCGACGAGCTTGCTTTCGCCCTGCTTCGTGAGCAGTTCCATCATGACGAACACCTGCTTCGCGCCCAGCGCGAGGTCCATTGCACCGCCCACTGCCGGAATGGCGTCGGGTGCGCCGGTGTGCCAGTTCGCGAGGTCGCCCTTCACGGAAACCTGGAACGCGCCGAGCACGCAGTAGTCGAGATGGCCGCCGCGCATCATTGCGAACGAGTCCGCGTGATGGAAGAACGCACCGCCCGTGAGCAGCGTCACGAACTGCTTGCCCGCGTTGATGAGTTCGTCGTCTTCCTGGCCGGGCGCCGGCGCCGGGCCCATGCCGAGCAGACCGTTCTCGCTGTGCAGGAAGATTTCCTTGCTCGGGTCGAGGTGGTTGGCCACCAGCGTCGGCACGCCAATGCCGAGATTCACATAAGCGCCCTCAGGAATGTCCTGAGCCACGCGTTGAGCCATTTCGTCGCGATTCAAACGTTTCATTTCTTGACTCCGTCACTCAGGCAGCCTGGCCGGCTTGCAGCGCCAGATGCGCCGGCTGCGGCACTTCAACGACGCGCTGCACGAAAATGCCGGGCGTCACGATGTTTTCTGGGTCGAGCTCGCCGAGCGGCACGACCTGAGTCACCTGGGCGATGGCGACCTTCGCCGCGCTCGCCATGATCGGGCCGAAGTTGCGCGCCGTCTTGCGATAGACCAGGTTGCCCCAGCGATCGCCCTTATAGGCCTTGATGAGCGCGAAGTCGGCGTGCAGCGGCGCCTCCAGCACGTAGTGGCGGCCGTCGATCAGGCGCGTTTCCTTGCCTTCGGCGAGCTTGGTGCCGTAGCCCGTGGGCGTGAAGAAGCCGCCGATGCCGGCGCCCGCCGCGCGGATGCGCTCGGCCAGATTGCCCTGCGGCACCAGTTCGAGCTCGATTTCGCCGGCGCGGTAGAGCGCGTCGAACACATACGAGTCGGTCTGGCGCGGGAACGAGCAGATGATCTTGCGCACCCGCTTGGCCTTGAGCAGCGCGGCGAGACCGGTGTCGCCGTTGCCTGCGTTGTTGTTCACGATCGTGAGCTCGCGCGCACCCTGCGCGATCAGCGCGTCGATCAGTTCCGACGGCATGCCGGCCGTGCCGAAGCCGCCGATCATCACCGTGGCGCCGTCGTGCACGTCGGCAACGGCGGCTTGAAGCGAATCGAAAATCTTGTTGATCATCACTGTTCCTGAAAGCGATGCGCATCGCGGAAAGTCCACGTCACCCGATCGCGAAAAAGTTCTATATACGAACACTGATTCGTTTAGCGAACGTCCAGCGCATTATCGGAGCCGAAATGCGCACTTGTCAAGGCGGGACTTCCTGAGGCAGCCATCCAGTGCAGGTGGATTCATCGGAGGAAATCCAATGCTTTGCCATTGCGCAAGGCATTGGACTGCATGCGATGCCTGTCGTGCGAGATGTAGTGAGCAAATCCCCCAATATCATGCAATCGAATTCATGTACTACTGTTTATCCCGTTTCAACATAGTGCACCTCGCCGCCAGCGCGCGTCTTTCCCATGCAAGAGCTCGACCTGAATCTGATCCCCTACCTCGTCGCGATGGAGGAAACGCGTAACGTGAGCCGCGCCGCCGAGCGCCTCGGCGTGAGCCAGCCGCGCGTGAGCACGGCGCTCGGCAAGCTGCGCGAGTATTTCGGCGACCCCCTCTTCGTGCGCACCTCGCGCGGCATGGAGCCCACGCCGCGCGCACTCGACCTGATCCCGGCCGCGCGCGACGCGCTCATCCGTATCGAAAAGGGCATGCTCGAAGCGCAAGACTTCGATCCGGCCACCAGCACGCACACGTTCTCGATCGCCCTTTCGGACGTGGGCGAGATCGTGTTCCTGCCGCGTCTCTTGCAGCTATTCGCCAAACGCGCGCCCAACGCCAATCTGCGCTCGGTCTCGCTGCCGCACAGCCAGGTGGAACGCGGCCTCGAATCGGGCGACATCGATCTGGCCGTCGGCTACTTCCCCGACCTCGGCGGCAACAACTTTTTTCAGCAGCGCCTGTTCACGCACCGGTTCATCTGCCTGATGCGCAGCGGCCATCCGCTCGCCGGCAAGCCCATGACGCTCGAGCAATTTCTTGCACTCGGGCACGCTGTCGTGCGCGCAGAGGGGCGCAGCCAGGAAATCCTCGAGCGCTTTCTGGAGAAGAAGCGCCTGCACCGGCGTGCCGTGCTCGAGACGCCTCACTTCATGAGCCTGCCGTTCATTCTCACGCGCACGGACCTGATCGCGACCGTCCCGCATGCAATCGGCTTCGCCTACGTATCGGAACACGCCTCGATCGTGCTGGTGGAGCCGCCACTGCCCTTGCCCCGCTTCGACCTCAAGCAGCACTGGCACCGCAAGTACCATAATGCGCCGCGCGGCGCATGGCTGCGTAGCGTGGTGGCCGAGCTCTTCAACGATGCAATGGACGAATGGCCGAAGTGAATCGCGCGATGAATGCCGCGTCACAAGCCGTTAAGGCGCGCCGCCTTGCGCGGACGCGCAAAAATCATGGAACAATGCACGTTCGTGGTGCGCGTCGCAGCGGCGTGGCCCACATGACAGGAGCCGATGCATGAGCGACGAAAAGAACGCAGAAAAGACCCGCAAGAAAAAGTCGAAGACCGGCGCTGGCCGTCCCTCGCGCGAGCAAGCAGAAGACGCCGTGCGCGTGCTGCTGCGCTGGGCCGGCGACGACCCCGGGCGCGAAGGCCTGATCGATACGCCCTCGCGCGTCGTGCGCGCCTATGAAGAATTCTTCGCGGGCTACGATCACGACCCGAGTGAGATTCTGTCGCGCACCTTCTCGGAAGTGGACGGCTACGACGAGATGATCGTCCTGAAGGACATCCGCTTCGAGAGCTACTGCGAACATCACATGGTGCCGATCATCGGCCGCGCGCACGTCGCGTATCTGCCCGAGCATCGCGTGGTGGGCATTTCGAAGCTCGCGCGGCTCGTCGACGCCTTCGCCAAGCGCCTGCAGATTCAGGAGAAGATGACCGCGCAGATCGCCGACACGCTCAACGAGGTGCTTCAGCCCAAGGGCGTGGGCGTGATTCTCGAAGCCGCGCACCAATGCATGTCGACGCGCGGCGTGCACAAGGCCGGCGTCACGATGGTCACGTCGCGCATGCTCGGAACGTTCCGCAGCGACCCGTCCACGCGCCGCGAATTTCTTTCCATCGTCGGCAATCCCGGCGTGATGAGCGTGCCCAACACCTGAAGCGCGCGCTGCAACGCACCCTCAGGTTCGGCCCGAGCCGGTTCGCAACCGCTCAGGCCGATCAGCCGCCACGGCAGGCCCGAACCGGCGCGAAAGCGTCAGGCCGGGCGCGCCGCCATTGAGACCGCTTGCGGCCACAACGGTCGCAACGCAACCGCTCAGGCCCGCTCGCAGCGCCTCAAGCCGGTTCGTTGCCGCTGCCGATTTCGCGAATCTTGCCCTGGCGCACGCTGCTGCCCGGCGGCACGCTGTGCGTGAGCCACACATTGCCGCCGATCACCGAGCCTCGTCCGATCGTCACGCGGCCCAGAATGGTTGCGCCGGCATAGATCACCACGTCGTCCTCGACGATCGGATGGCGCGCATTGCCCTTCACGAGCGTGCCGTCGAGATCGGCTGCGAAGCTCTTCGCGCCGAGCGTCACGGCCTGGTAGACGCGCACGCGCTCGCCGATGATCGCCGTCTCGCCGATCACGACGCCGGTGCCATGGTCGATGAAGAAGCTCGGGCCGATCTGCGCGCCCGGGTGAATGTCGATGCCCGTTGCCGAATGCGCGATTTCGTTGATGAAGCGCGCAAGCAGCGGCACGCCGAGCCGATGCAGCGCATGCGCCAGCCGATGATGCGTCATGGCCCAGACGCCGGGATAGCAAAGCAGGATTTCGGTGATGTGCTGCGCGGCCGGGTCGCCCGTGAACGCGGCCTGGATGTCGCTCACGAGCAGAGCGCGAATGCCGGGCAGCTGGTGACCAAACTCCCGGGCGATGTCGAAGGCGCGCGTGCGCAGCACGTCATCGCCGGCTTCGGCGTTCTCGGGCAGGAAGCGCAGCGCGCGGCGGATCTGTTCGGCAAGCAGGCGCAACGTGCTTTCGAGGGTATGGCCGACGTAATAGTCGACGCTTTCGTCAGTCAGGTCGGGGGCGCCGTAGTGCGTGGGAAACAGCGCGGCGCGCAGGCCGGCGACGATGTTGATCACGCCATCGCGCGAGGGCAGCTCGCGAATGCCGAGCGGATGGCGCGTGCGGTGGAGCTCTTCGCGCGACGCGCGCAGGTCGGCAACGATCTGTTCGAGGCCCCAATCGGGAGAAGCGGGATTTGGCATGATGAAGCGGCAAAGGCGGCGGGCGCCGCCGAGGAGTGTATCGACCCCAGAGATTACCGCTTTTCGCGACAGCGCGCCGAGCTGCCCTCAGAGCGTGACGCTGCTCGCATCGATCCAGCGCACCGCCCAGTCGCGCGCATGCGCAATGGCAGCGGCTTCGTCGGAAAAGCGCAAATCGGCCGGGAAAAAACGATTGGCAACGAGTTCGCCGTCGCTCGAGCGCGAGATCACGACATAAGGTTGATATGTGCCGTCACCGGCGCGCGCCGGCGCACAATTGAGCAAATAGCCGCGATGCGTGAATGCAGCGTCGAAGTGCATGTGTCTCATCCGCCCCTGACTGCCTTGTCCGTTTTCGTGGGCGCGTACAGGATCGTGCGGCAAAGCCACAGCCCGGCCTTTCTTCATGCCGTTAATTCTTAAGCGCGCCAACTCGTTGAAAGAGGATCATACTCCCAGTAAATACCGCGATCCAACGAAAAAAATGCTGGATTGCTGGAGGCGTTCTCCTGGTGCACAGGCTTGCAATTCCGCCCGATTCAAGGTTCGCACCGGGTGTTTTGGAACGTCTCATGCTGAATTTTGGTGCATCCGGATCTTCATTGGCTCTCCCACGGAGGACACACCATGACCGACTCCGACCGCAGCAACCGCCCCGGCGAAATGCAAGCCAAAGAGACGCGCCGGCGCAGCGCCGAACTGCATAACGACCGCACCCACGACAGCACGGTCGACACCGACGGCAAGAACCGCGAAGCCGCGCGCCTCGCGGGAGATGGCCTGATCGGCCCCGACGAAGTCACCACCAGCAACGCCTCGCTCGACAACAGCGTGCCCGAGGCCCTCGACGGCCTGGCAGGCTTCGACAGCCGCGGCCTCGCGCATCGCATGCCTTTCGCGCCCGAGACCGGCTTCGAGGCCGTCGACATGGGTATGAGCGCCCCGGAGCTGCCCTACGATTTCGACTGGCAGCTCGCCGACCCGCGCGAGCCGGGCCAGCGCCGCAGTCCGGGACGCATTCACTACGCCATCAATCACATGCGCCCGACGCGCGTGGTCGAACTGCATCGCAAACCCTGACCCACGCAGCACAGGCAATCGAACGCCTGGCGAGCTTGCCTCGCCAGGCGCCGCCGGTTGCGGCCATATGCACCCGGCGAGGCCCTCTTCCGTTCGGTGAGACGGCGCGGGCCGCCATGGACCCAATGCCGCGTTGAATGACGCGCGAATCACCCTGACTAGCATGCACAAAAGTGCATTTGATCGCTGCATTCGATCGTATTAACAATCTTTCAAGTTGGCGCGATTTCAATTACCCGGCTTTATTACCGATTCAGATTAAGCCATTTCCGGAATGAGCAATAACTGCCCAAACTCAATTCCAGACTGCATGCGCGTTAGATGCGCCGTGCCAACAAATCGCCACTTTTGTTCTGCATGTGCAGGACAAGGACGAGACTTCTCCCTAAGCGCCGGGTCAATCCCTGGCGCAAACCCCTTCCGGTGGGGAGAAAAAGACGATGAATTCGGAATTTAGTGATAAATTGTTACATCACAAGAAGCAAGGCGGCAGCCTGCCCCAGGCGCCGCCTGCGGTCTGGCCCACCGCCGATGGAGAGTGTTGACGTGCCTCTACATTACATTGAGCAGATGTCATCCGTGCTCGACGCCCCCGAGGATTCGGCGTGGTTCGAGGCGGTGTCTCGGCTCGCCGCCTCATGGGGCTTCGGCCAGGTCATGTTGGCCATCCTGCCGCGCCCGGGTATGCGGCTCGAAGACGCGTTCATCCGGACGAACTATTCTTCCGTCTGGCGGCAGGCCTATAACGACCACGGCATGGCGTATTTCGACCCGGTCGTCGCGCACTGCACGACGCGGGCCGCCCCGCTCATCTGGTCGCCTGAACTGTTTGCCACCGAGCAGCAGCAATCGATGTATGAAGAGGCCCGTTCGCACGGGCTGCGCGCCGGCATTACCCTGCCGATCCATGGCCCGCGCCAGGAGGCGGGCATGCTGTGCTTCGTCAACGACGCCAATCCGTCGGACTCGTTCTGGCAGGACGTGGACCGTGCGCTGCCGAACCTCGTGTTGCTACGGGATCTCGTGCTCGACACGAGCCAACGGCACCTGAACGATCATGCTCAGTCCCTGATTCCCAAGCTCACGCCGCGCGAAAAGGAATGCCTCAAGTGGACTGCACTGGGCAAGTCCACCTGGGAGATTTCGCACATCCTGAATTGCTCCGAGGCCGTCGTGAACTTCCACATGAAGAATATTCGCGGGAAGTTCGGCGTGAACTCACGGCGTGCGGCAGCCGTGATTGCAACCCAGATGGGTCTTATTGACCCGGGCTAAGCATCATCGGCGCATCCGGACGCCGAAGCACGCGCTCGGCACGGCCCAGATCGCCGTCCGAAATCGTCTTGTTGAAGTACAGACCGAGCAGGATCGACACCGGCGGCGGAATTTCCGCGCCCGACTCGAACCGGCTGCCGCGCGACTGCGTCACGCCGAACCGCGCCCAGAAGCGGCGCTGGCTTTCCTTCTTCTTTTTCCGATACGCGATGATCAGGACACGGTCGATTACCGACGACAGGTCCCCTCCGGTGTGAGAGGAATTCGTGCCCGCCTGCCATTGATGATTGTCCAGAAGTTCCATTTTGACTCTCGCTGTGTCAGATATGCCTGATGAGTGACTGCCGCTCAGCCATTCTCCAGAACTGACCCTCCCCGCGCACCTACCTATCTTGATAGGTGTTTTTTTATATTCATAACGCATAGCTTCGATCCATACCGCTGCCCCTCCACACGTACACGGGAGAGTTGTCATGCAAGCTGCGATTCGGATCGGACTGCGCCAGGAGTTCGACAACGAGGATATCAACGAGATGTACCGGCTGCGCGCACGCGTGTTTCGCGACCGCATGGGCTGGGATATTCCCACCATCGCGGGGATGGAAATCGACGGGTACGACGCGCTCGGGCCCCATTACATGCTGATCCAGGCCGACGACGGCAAGGTCTGCGGCTGCTGGCGCCTGATGCCGACCGAAGGCCCGAACATGCTGCGCGACACCTTCCCGCAGCTGCTGCATGGCGACGCGGCGCCGGCGGGCCGTCATATCTGGGAACTGAGCCGTTTTGCCATCGAATCGGGCAATGACCACGCCTTCGGCTTTGCCGACGTCACCATGCACGCGATCCACGCGCTGGTCTCGTTTGCCGACCGCATGGGCATCTCGCGCTATGTGACCGTCACCACCACGCCCATCGAGCGCCTGCTGCGCCGCACCGGCATTGACGTCACGCGGCTCGGCGCACCCGTTCGCATTGGCGTGGAAAATGCCGTCGCGCTGGAAATCGCCGTGAGCCCGCAGACCCGCAACGCCCTGTTCGGACCGATGGCCGCCGCGGCCTGAAAGACGCATACACCCCCTTGTCGATCCCGCAACTTGCGCCACGGCCCGCGGCGCTCATGTCAGGCAGCTCACGCTTTTGTCTGATGAATTGCGCCGAAGGTGGCCGAAAACCTCCGCAGCGGGCGAGCCGCGCACGCAAGTAATGGATCCTGGACGGCCACGCCGTCACTCCGCCTGAACCGGCGCACTCGGCTGTGCCGTTGTCGCAGCGGCACGGCCGAAGCGGATATGCGCGATGCGGCGCACGCTCAGCGCCGCCACGAGCGCGGCGAAGCCGGTCAGGCCGATGCCAAGATGAATGGCGTCCACCAGCACGTGCCGCACCGCCTCGATGAGCGCCGCTCCGTCGAGTCCCGCCGCCTTCATTTGTGTCGTCAGCGCGCCGCGCAGCGCCGGATCGATCAGCACGCGCGGATCCGCAAGCTGCGGCTGCCAGCGCGCAGCGCCAGGCGCCCCGAGCACCGCGAGCGCGTCGCCGACGCCCGCGGCATAGCGATGGTTCACGATCGTCGCCACGATGCTCGTCCCGAGCATGCCGCCCACCATGCGCGTGGATTGCAGCAGCGCCGTCGTGATGCCGAAACGCTCGCGTCCAGCAATCTCCTGTCCGAACACGTTGAGATTGTTGAGAATGAAACCGAGGCCGATGCCCACGGCGGCCATCGCGAGCTCGAGCCACAGGTGCGGCGTCACGCGCGTGGCGAAGGCGAGCCCCACCGAAGCGCACACGAGCAGGCCAAAGCCGACGGTCAGGATGGTCGTCGGCTTCTTCAGATGGATCACGATGCGCGTGTTGACGAGACTGCCGAGCGCGATGCACGCGGCGATCGGCGTCGCCAGCAGGCCGGCCTCCTGAGGCGAGAGGCCGAAGCCGCCCTGCAGCAGCAATGGCGCGAAGAAGATCAGCGAGAACATCACGAAGCCGGAGAGCGTCGAGAGTGCAAACAGCGTGACCAGTTGCGGATCGCGAAAGAGGTCGAGCGGAATGATTGGATGCGTCGCGCGCCGCTCGCAAGCCAGCAACGCCGCGGCGCTCACCGCCACAACAGCGATCAACGCGAGATTGCCCGGCGTCACGCCGTCCTTCGGCACCGCCTCGATCACGGTCTGGAAGGCGCCCAGCACGATCGCGACCAGCGCGGCGCCGGTCCAGTCGATGCGCACCTCGCCCGTGCGCGCCTGGCGGTAGGCCGGCAGATGCGCCCAGATGAAATACAGTGCCAGCGCGCCGACCGGCAGATTCACGAGGAAAGTCGAGCGCCAGCCGAAATGCTCGGAGAGCCAGCCGCCCAGCGAAGGGCCCGCCGCCGTGCCGATGCCGTAGGCGGCCGCCATCACCACCTGCCAGCGCACCCGCGCGCGCGGATCGGGGAAGAGATCGGGAATCGAGGCGAACGCGGTGCCCACCATCATCCCGCCGCCCACGCCCTGCAGCGCGCGCGCCACCGCCAGAAAGCGCATGTCCGTGGCGAGCCCGCACAACGCCGAGGCGACGGTGAACACGATCACCGCGGCGATCACGAAGCGCTTGCGCCCGAAGTAGTCACCCAGACGCCCGAACACCGGCACGGTCACGACCGATGCCAGCAGATAGGCGCTCGCGATCCATGCGTAGTACTGGAAGCCGTGCAGCTCGGCGACGATCGACGGCAATGCCGTGCTGACGACGGTCTGATCGAGCGCGACCAGCATGTTGACGAGGCCGATGCCGAGCATGGCCAGCAGCGCGTCGCGAAACGGCAAGGGGGTATGGGTGGAAGTCACGGATCGGAATGCTGCGGCGCGCAAGTGCGAAAGAGACGCAAAGATAGCGGGACGGCGCGCCCCGCGCAACCGGACGACGGGCGAAACGCGCGCGGCGAGCGGTGGCAACTCCATACGTCGAAAATGGCCACGCGCCAATCTCCGACGCAAAAATCTTGATCTTCCTTCCTATATCTTCCACTTTTCATACTGTGGCACTGCAACTTTCTGAACAATCATTTAAGCTTTTTAAAGTTCAATCATTGCAGCACAAGGCCACGGGCGTAAGTCAACCCAAGGCCATATACGTTCCGGTTCCACTCAAGCGGAGGCTCCATGTATCAACGCATCCTGGTTGCGGTCGACGGCAGCGAAACGTCGCGCCGCGCATTCGACGCCGCACTCGAATTGGCGAAGGCGATGGGTTCGACACTGCAGCCGTTCTACGTGATCGAGAACACGCCAATGTATTTCGACGCCCCGGGCTACGATCCGTCCATCCTGCGCAACCAGATGATTGCCCAGGGCAGGGAGCTCGCCGAGCAGATGAACAAGCAGCTGGCCGAGCACGGCGTGCAAGGCCAGATGCTGACCGCGGAGGCGTCCTCGCTCGACGACGTGCCCGCGCTCGTGCTCAGCGCCGCAAAGGCCAATGGCTCTGACCTGATCGTGATGGGCACGCACGGGCGACGCGGTTTCCAGCGGCTGATTCTCGGCAGCGTGGCCGAGCGCTGCGTCCGGCAATCGACCCTGCCAGTCCTGCTAATTCCTTCCGCCGCGGGCGCATCCGCAGCCGACTCCGAATAACAGATGCCGGATAAAGACGAATTACGAGATAACGCTCCAATTCATGTCTTTTTGAACCCGCTTGCGCACGATCACTTGCCGCGAAACTGGCTTCTGACAAGGCTCAAGCGGGTTCATCTCAAATGCGCGGCGTTTTGCCGCCATTTTAAGATTTAAACGCGGTGTGACAATGCTCCAAAAGTCGATTACAGGAGCAAGCCATGCTGACCCCTACCGTCGTATCCCACTCCACCGTGCGTCGTGCTACCCGCAACGCCGCCACGAGCCCGCGCAGCACCGCGCGCTGCTCGACTTGTGCAATGCGCCATCTGTGCATGCCTCAGGGACTCGCGCTCGACGATTTGCCCAAGCTCGAAGCACTCATCTGCAACGCGCGCAGCGTGCGGCGCGGCGAAGCGCTCTATCGCGCCGGCGATCCGTTCGATACGCTCTACGCCGTTCGCTCGGGGTCGCTGAAGACCGTCATGGCGCACCGCGATGGCCGCGAGCAGGTCACGGGCCTGCGCCTCGCCGGCGACCCGCTCGGCATCGACGGCATCAGCACCGACCTCCACACCTGCAGCGCCGTAGCGCTGGAAGACAGCTCCGTGTGCATCATCCCCTACTCGGCGCTCAAGCACCTGTGCCGCGAAACGGGCGCCATGCAGGACCGCCTGCACCGGCTCATGAGCGACCAGCTCATCCGTGAGTCGTCGCAGATGATGGTGCTGGGTTCGCTTTCCGCCGACGAGCGCGTGGCGGCCTTCCTGCTCGACGTCTCCGAGCGCAACGGACAGCGCGGCTACTCGCACGCGGAGTTCAATCTGCGCATGACGCGCGAGGATATGGGCAGCTATCTCGGCATGACGCTCGAAACGGTCAGCCGCACCCTGTCAAGATTTCAAAAGCGTGGCCTGATCGACACGCAGGGCAAGCTCATCCGCATCATCGACATCGAAGGCCTGCGGCACCTGTAAGCGCACGGCCCCATGCGTGCCGCCCCCGCTGGCGGCGCGCGCTCAAGTGCGTCCCCATTGGGGCGTCCCAAATAGTGCATCCTCATTAGCCGCCCTCGTTCGCGCCCCCTTCAACCCTGGAAGGCGGTGCGCGCGTCGGGCGACACGTTGGCACGACTCCTGCGCAGCGGTAAAGTCTTGTTCACCGCTCAAGTCCGGAGACTCGCCGCAATGCAGTTCCCGTCCTCACCCACGTTCGCCGCGCGCCTTGGCCACGCCCGTGCCGCCAGCGACGCGCTTTTCGCCATCGTCAAGCCCGAACACCTCTACGAGCGCCCGATTCGCGAGCGCCATCGCATCGTGTTCTATATTGGCCATCTTGAGGCGTTCGACCGCAATCTTCTCGACAAGCGCCTCTTCGATCTGCCATCCGTCGACCCGCGGCTCGACCACTTGTTCGCGTTCGGCATCGACCCCGTCGACGGTGCGCTGCCCACCGATATACCAGCCGACTGGCCGCGCCTCGATGAAGTCCGTGACTATGCGGGCGACAACCGCTCGCGCATCGACGCGCAACTCGCCGCGCTCGACCTGCCGCCCGGCGCCTCGCAGCACAGCACCGCGGCGCAATTGCTGAACGTGGCCATCGAGCATCGCCTGATGCACGTCGAGACACTCGCCTACATGCTCCACCAGTTGCCGTTTGCGCAGAAGCTCGCACCCGCCGGCGCACGCGAAATTGCCGATCATCTGTATGCGGCGACGCCATCGACGGTCAGCGTGCCGGCCGGGCGCACCGAACTCGGCATGACGCACGAGCGCGGCGTCTTCGGCTGGGACAACGAATTCGGCGAGGAGCAAGTGGCGGTGGAGGCGTTCGAGATCGACCGCTACATGGTGACCAACGGCGCATGGCTCGATTTCATGGCCGACGGCGGCTATCGGCGCAAGGACCTTTGGGACGACGCCAATTGGGCCTGGAAGGAAGCCGAAGGCATTGAATATCCGGTCTTCTGGGTGCGCGATGCAGACGGCTGGCGCCTGCGCACGATGTTCGAAGACATCGCGCTGCCGCTCGCGTGGCCGGTCTATGTGAGCCACGCGGAAGCGAGCGCCTTCGCGCGCTGGCGCGGTGCCCGCTTGCCGACCGAGGCCGAATGGCAGCGCGCGGCGCACGGCGCGTTGCCTGGCGCCACCGACAACTTCGACTTCCGGCGCTGGAACCCCGTCGCCGTGGACGCGACGCCGGACAGCGCCAGCACGTGGGGCGTCGAGGGGCTATACGGCAACGGCTGGGAATGGACGTCGACGCCATTCGGCCCCCTCCCCGGCTTCGAGCCGTTTCCCTTCTACGAAGGCTATTCGGCGAATTTCTTCGACGGTCAGCACTATGCGATGAAAGGCGGCTCCGCCCGCACGGCGGCCTGCATGATACGCCCGACGTTCCGCAACTGGTTTCAACCGCATTATCAATATGTCTATGCGGGATTTCGTTGTGTGCGCAACTTGACAAATTAAGCAAAAAGTGAACGGATAGTCACCTTTCGCTTAACTGCGACAAACTGCCAACTATTGCTTTAATTGTCGCCGCCATGTCTGTGCACAGGATACTTGCCAGCTTGAGCCTTCACTTTCACTCGTTTGAAAAATTCCTGAGTCTTAGCATCGAAACTCACATATATACCGTACTCCTTAAAAAGATTGTTTCGCGTCAAGGGTAGGCCTGCATCGACAAGACGTCGACTGGCGTCCCGTAATTTGCGAGCGTCACGGAGCAATCGTCGCCATGCCGCCTGGCTCCGTCGCTCGAGAAACCTGACGTGAAGATCAAGTGCAATGTCCGGAAATGATCGTTGCAATATTGTCGGCGATACCCCGATACGCTCAGCAAGCTGCCCTCCAGTGATCGCCGGATCCTCTGATATCGCCTTCTCGAGCATCTCGCGGGTCACCCCACGTGCGGGAACTTGCCGCTTTTGGCCTGATAGAGCGTCACTGTCGCAGCGCGAAGGTCGCCTTTCGCGTCGAAGGCAGCCGTGCCAGCCAACTCGACGAACTTGTCCGTTTCGATCGCCGACCCAACGAGCGGAATCTTCATCGCCAGCCCTGTCATCTGCTTGCGAAGCGGGCCAGCCTGAGCGTCGACACCGCCATAGAACACGGCCTGCGCATCCTTCGATTTGATCGATGTGAGAATGCCACGGAAGTCCACGGTTTTGTCTGAAACGAATTCGCGGTCCACGACATCAACGCCCGCGGCCTTCGGTTCCTTGACGACGACGTCGGCCAGACCCTGACCATAGGAAGTGCGGTCGTCGACAACGAGAACTTCTCGTAGAACGACGCCCAGTGCGCCATGCGGCCACGATAGACGTTGTGCGTGAGATGGTCGACAACCTTGAACCGTGTCCGACCGGGTGACAGTCGACACCAGGCAGGTACTCGAAGTCGATGTCGTAAATGCTCTTGCCGTCCTCGAAACGATCGATCAGGCAGAGGGGCGCGCCGCCAATGCCCTTGATGGCAGGCAGGCGCAGTTCCATCGGTCCCGTCGGAATATCGACAGGCTGCGCGCCGAGTTCGAGCGCCCGGGCATAGGCCTGATGAGCATCCTTCACGCGGAATGCCAGACCACACGCAGAGGGGCCATGTTCTGCGCCGAAGTACGACGCGACGCTGTTTGGCTCGTTGTTGACGATGAAGTTGATATCGCCCTGGCGGTACAAAACAACCTGCTTGCTGCGATGCCGCGCGACCAGCGTGAAGCCGAGTTTCTCGAAGAGAGGTTCGAGCACGCCGGGCGTGGGCGAAACAAATTCGACGAACTCGAAGCCCATCAGGCCCATCGGGTTTTCATAGAGATCAGACATGACAATATTCCAGAAGCAACGTGAATCAGGACGAGGCCATGACGGGTTCGGCGTGACGAGCCCGGACACAGCGGTACGCGAAGTACACGACGCCGATCCACACCGGAATCGCAAACGCGGAAGCCCGGATGGCCGGTGTCAGCAGCATGACGCCGACGATCAGCGCCATGAACGCGAGGCACAGATAGTTGGTCAGAGGTGCAAAGGGTGCAGGAAAGCCCGACTTCAAATCGCGCCCCACGCTCGCCTTCCGGAAGCGCAGATGCGTCACGATGATGGTGACCCATGTGATGACGAGAGCGGCCACAATCAGCGACATCAGGATTTCAATCACGCTCGCCGGAGCGACGTAATTCAGCACAATGCACAGCCCGGTAAAGATTGCGGGATAGATGATGGCCCGCACCGGCACGCCTCGAGCGTTGACCTTCATCAGCGACTTCGGCGCATTGCCTTCACTTGCCATGCCGTAGAGCAGCCGGCTGTTGCAATACACCATGCTGTTATAGACAGAGAGCGTCGCCGTCAGGATCACGAAGTTGAGAACATGTGCCGCCAGGTTTGCGCCGATGCCCGAGAAGACGAGCACGAACGGGCTGTTGCTGTATGTGCCGCCGCCAGACTGGAGTTGAGCAAGCAAATGGTCCCACGGCGAAAGCGCGAGCAGCACCGCCATCGAACCGATGTAGAACACCAGCACGCGGAAGATCAGCTGGTTGATCGCCCTTGGAATGACCTGGCGCGGCTTGTCGGCTTCAGCGGCGGTAAAGCCAAGCATCTCGACGCCGCCGAACGAGAACATGATGAACGCCATCGCCATCACGAGGCCGGAAACGCCGTGCGGGAAGAACCCGCCGTGCGACCAGAGATTGCTGACCGACTGCCCCGGATGACTGGTGCTCGCGATCATGTAGATGCCTACCACGATCATCGCGATCACGGCGACGATCTTGACCAGCGCGAACCAGAATTCGACCTCGCCGTAAATCTTCACGTTGATGAAGTTCACGCCGTTGATGATCACGAAGAACACGAGCGCGGTGACCCACGTCGGAATGCCGGGCCACCAGAACTGGACGAACTTCCCCACCGCCGTCAGTTCGAGCATGCCGACGAGCACATACAGCGCGACGCAATTCCAGCCCGAGAGGAACCCGGCGAAGCGCGAGCCATAGCGATTGGCAAAGTGGCTGAACGAGCCAGAACACGGCTCCTCGACCAGCATCTCGCCGAGAAAACGCATGATGAGGAATGCCACCAGTCCGCCGATTGCGTAACCGAGCAGCATTGAGGGGCCGGCAAGTTCGAGGACGCCGGCGGAGCCGAGAAAGAGACCAGTGCCGATCGTGCCGCCGAGCGCGATCAACTGGATGTGCCGATTCCTGAGCTTGCGCTCAAGGTGCCCGTGGGCGGAATGGGTTTGCATGCCGTTCTCCCGACGTGTCAGTTGATCACGAAGAACAGCTTCGCGTTTGTGCCGAAGTATTTGACGGTGGCGCCTTTGCAGAGCTCGATCACGTCGCCCGGACAGCCTTCGACCCGCGTGCCGTCGCTGGCTTCGACGCCGAACACGCCGTCGAGCACGAGGATCACTTCGTCATAGGTGAGCGTCTTGGGCTCGCACAGCGCTTCGTGCCAGCGGCCAAAACCGCAAGGCAGGACCGCGCCGTCCTGGTCGGAAATGGCCCACGATATCTCTGCCGTGCCGTCGGCGGCGCCGCCACGGTCCCTGCTCTGAATCGAGCCGCTCTTGATCAGTCGGATGCTGCGCATTGCTATGTCTCCTTGATTGAATAGAGGTGGTGCGCGAGTGCGCTTGCGCTAGATTTCGTGCCGGCCGGAAGCCCGCTCGCGCATCAGTGTCAGATGCACGCCGATGTCGCGGATCGGCCTGGGCGGGATATAGCTGGCCGTGCCCTGAACCAGAAAGTCGTCGGTCAACTCGCTGCGCTGACCGTTTGCGAGTTCCGCGATCAGCATCCCTGCCGCGGTGTGGCGCACGATGCCCGCGCCGTTGCAGCAGGCGGCGGCATAGACGTTGTCGCTGACCTGGCCGAAGGCGGGCGCGTGGTTGTGCGAAACGGCGAGCCAACCCATCCAGAAGTGTTCGATGTCGAGCGGGGCGCCGAGGTGTGCAAAGCGACGCGCGAGCAGTTCCGTATGCCTGGCACGGGCCGCATCGCGACGCGCCTCGTTGGTGGTGAGCGAAGGCGAATAGTCGAAGCCCTGGCGGATCAGCAGTCGCTTGTCCACGGTGAGCCGAAGCGTCGAACCGGCCACGCCATGCGCGGGCGTAATGCCCCAGCTCTCGTCGGTGCCAAGTCGTGCCTGCTGTACTGGCGTCAGCGGCTTCGTGAGGCTCGCGAAGAGGAGCACCGGGATCTGCCTGTCCTGAAAGACGCCAAAGGACGGCGCGAACGCATTCACGGCGAGGATGAGCTTGCCGAACCGGATCCGGCCCGCGGCGGTGCGAACAAACGGCGCAGGTCCGTCGAATTCGACCTCGATCACGGGGGAGTTTTCGAACAGTTCGACTTCGGGCGGCAGGCTGTCCGCGAGACCGCGCACGAGCGCCGCGGGATTCATGAGACAGGTGCCCGGTGTGTAGATCGCCGAGTGGTAGTAGCGCGTGCCAAGGCGGCTCTCGAGTTCGTCGCGCGACAGCGGTTCGAACGCTTCGCCCCACGCATACAGGTTCGCGGCGTACGTGTCGAGCACTTTCCCGGCCACCTCTCCCGTCACCGCAGCGTGATAGCGGCCGCGCCGCTCCCAGTCGCATGCGATGCGATGGTCCTGGATGAGTCGCTCGAGTTCAGCGAGCGCAAAGCGGCCGACGCGGATCGCGCGGCGGCCCTGCTCTACGGACGCCGCCGAAGTCGAGGGTGCGTGCGGCAGGTCGATCGCAAATCCCGAGTTGCGCCCAGAGGCATTTTCGCCAACCACGCCGCTCTCGATCACGGCGATCGACTCACCCGGCCGAAGCGCAGCCAGCCTGCGGGCGGCTGCCAGTCCCGCGTATCCAGCCCCAATGACCACCCAGTCGAAATCCCGCTCGCCGACGAGTGACGGCCGCGGCAAACGCCCGGGAAGCAAGGCGCTCCAGCCGTTGGTGTGGTCGTCGTTCGGAAGGCGGTCAATCAGGCGAGGCATGTCAGATCCAGATGGGGTGGCAGGAGACCGCGAAGTGGCGGCGGACACCCCAACTATACAAAAACAATAAATTATTATTACTAGTATTTGTACCTGGCCCGTGGAAGGTCAGTCGCAGGCAGAGCCGACCGCAAAAAGGGGCAATACCAGCGGCGGGTGGCGACGCATTGCTCGCTGCACCTTGCGGATTGGGATTGCGAATAACCGAGAAGTATTTATTATTGTTTTCGTGTGACTGAAACAGGCGGATAACCATGGAATCACCCTCGCAACCGTCGCGTACGCGAACGCCGCAAAGCGAACGCATTGAGGCGACGCAACGCAAGATCATCGAATCCGCGCAGCGACTGCTGCGCGAAGAAGGCTTCAAAAGCGCGACGCTGCAGAAGATCGCGCGGGGGGCAAACGTCTCGCTTGGCGCCTTGCAGCACCACTTTGAAAGTCGGGACGTCCTGATGGAGCGCCTGGTCGACGAAGCCATGGCGCCATTGAGCGACCACGGTGGCGTCTGGCCGGACCCTGCCCTTCCACTGCGCGAGCGGGCAGAAGCATTCGTCCTGCAGGCATGGAAGCAAATTTTTGGCTCACCCAGTTACCTCACGGCGTGGAGTCTGTTCTTCGGCTGCAAGGCCACACCATCGATTTTCAGCGGCATCGACGCCAAGCGCGCGAGTGAGGACAAGAAGTTCTTTTTGCTGTTTATGTCGGCGTTTCCCGAACTCGAGCAACATCATCCGCATCCGAAAGGTTTCACCGCCTCGGTGTTTTCCACGCTCCGCGGCCTGGGCGTATTCGAGTTGTTCGATGTCTCATCGGGCGAAAAGCACGAGGAGCTTCAGGCCCTTGTCGAGACCATCGTACGGGCGTGTTTGCCGAGTCCCATTGACGTTCCTGCGGTGAAGCCGAAAGCGCGCCAGCCCCGTAAGGTCGCAGCGCTGGATTAGCGCTTCGCGATGCACCACGGCCAACATGAGCTATGGAATGACAACTCCATTCGACGAGGCAACAACGGCGGCGATCGCCGCCTTTGCCCAACTGGACCTCTACACGGCTGTGCAGGCGATGCGCGCCGAGGCCGACTACGACCGCGAACGGGACCAGTGGATCTCGCGCTACATCGACGAGCACGGCGGCGGCGCGGACGATGCGGCATACGACGCCTTGCACGCGCAAGCCCAGGCAACCCCGGAATACGCGCAGTTCGTCGATACCGTTCGCAGGGAAATCCTGGAATACTTCGGCGTGGCCGACAATCAACTCGACTGGGTGGTCCTGCTGCGCAATGACGACAGCGATGAGCTTTGGGCGGAGGTCAACCGGCGGCGGAACGTGTTGGGAACCGGTGAAGTGCGCGGAGATCTCTGACCATCCCTCGCCATCGGGGTTTCAAGTCGTGCTGGGTGCGGGGCTAGAGTCAGGTCAGTCACATGGCGCGCCCGGTGCCTCGGTGGATGAAATAAAAGGAACACTGGGCGACGGCACCGCAAGGAACGTCATGAACTGGCCGGCCAATACCCATCGCGGATTGTGGGATTTGACATTGCAGATATCTTGTCGCGTGTGAGTCGAGCGATGATCGTAACTGCGTGCAGCCGGCCACAACCTGTCGTTCAGCAAGCGGGAAAACCTGCCATTTGAACGGCTGCAGTACTCCGGAACCTGACGGACGCGCTACGCGCGCAATTCTTAAGGTCTGTTCATTCGGCCATTGCGGCAGTTGGGTTGATCGCCGCTCAAGGGTCGCTACGGGTTGCTCTGCGATCATTGGGCAACCTGTTACTTCGAATGACAGCTTTTCGCCGCCCCGGAAGACGGCACCCGACCCATCACGGCTTCCAACGTACAGCGGTCGTTCGTCGACTCGCGCAGAAATGGAAGTCCGGCTGAGGCGATTCATCCTACGACAGGTTTTTCAGCGACTCAGTGCAGGCGTTCGTCACCGGGTATCCGAAGCACGCCGGAATCGAACCGTGCCGACCTGACGACCAACCAGCGGCGCGCCCCGTCGCCTGCTGCAACGCGGAGCTCGCGGTGTCCGATACCGCGGCCACATGTTCATGCCACGTTTGGCGCTTATGCTGCTTTCCAGCCCGTATAAGCCGTGGATTTCGCATATGCTCCAAGCAGGGGTGCGATACCGCCTGCCGCATGCCCGAGAAGCCGCAACATGCTCACCCGCCTGGCAGGAGAACCCAAATGGCCTCGCCTGAAGAGATCAACGCCGACATGCTTGCGTTCTGGAACGGGAACGGCGGCGACACCTGGGTGGCTCGACAGGAGCACACCGACATTACGCTCGCACCGGTGACAAACGCCCTGCTTGTCTTTGCCGCTCCGCGTGCCGGCGAACGGGTGGTGGATATCGGCTGTGGCTGTGGCGCGCCGACGCTGGAATTCGCGCGCGCCGTGGGTCCGTCGGGCCACGTGGCGGGGTTGGACATTTCCGGGCCGATGCTTGCTGAGGGGAAAAGGCGAGCGAACGCCGCCGGGATCGCCCATGTCGATTGGCGACATACCGATCCGGCAACAGCCGCGCTGGACGAATACGATTTGCTGATCTCCGCCTTCGGAGCGATGTTCTTCGGCGACCGGGTGGCAGCGTTCGCCAATATGCGCCGAGCCGCCGCGCCGGACGCTCGCATGGCGCTCGTGTGTTGGCGCTCGCTGGCCGAAAACCCGTGGATGGAAGTGCCGATGGCTGCTGCCGCGCGGTACCTGCCACCGAGGCCGCAGCCGGTGCCGAACGCTCCGGGAATGTTCGCCTTCGCCGATAGGGACCACGTCACTGAAGTTGTCACGGCGGCCGGTTGGGCGCCGCCGCGCTTCGAGAAACTCGACATGGACCTCGATATCGCCGCCGGCCGCGGGCTGGATGAGGCGGTCATTCAGTCAACCCAAATCGGCGCTGTAAATAGCTGGTTGCGCAACCAGCCGGCAGGGGTCGTCTCCGCCGCCACTGCCTCTATTCACGAGGCGCTTGCGCCCTATGCGAACGGCGCGAGCGTGCGATTGCCCGGTGCGATGTGGTTAATCAGCAGTGCGCCCGGCTGAACGTGCCCCGCCACACAACGGCTTTTTCACCGAGCGTGAAGCGCCTTTTACCCTTCCAGGGGTCCGGTTACCGGTACCGACGCCGACGCCTGAATGTTCGACCGACGCCGAATGTGAACGGCGGATCGTGGCCGAGAACACCAGTTCAATGGATGTTCTGTAGTGCTGCCGTTGAAATCTTCAACGGCAGCTTTCGGGCGGCTTCTGTAAATGAGTACAGTCGGCCAACTGCCGTCACCCGGCTGCGTGCGCGAGCTGACGCTCGAATGGCCGGTGTGCAGTGGCTAGCGGCCACCACTCATGGCCATACATCGCGTGCCACGCGCTCAGAACTTCGCGATCCCTGGAAAACGAATTGCGCGCCTCGCGGCGTCTCCACGGTTCGTGTCGAGCACGCCTCACATTATCATGGTGGTTTGCCTTAACGTCTTCCTCCCATGAAAATCCAGCATCTGCGCTGTTTCGTCAGCGTGGCGGAAAAAGGCAGCATGCGTGCCGCGGCGGAACACCTCGGCCTCTCGGCAACCGCTGTGAGCCTCGCTCTGCGCGAGCTGGAGCGGCACACACGGGCCCCGCTCTTCTCCCGCCAGCCGCAAGGCGTACAACTTACCTACGCCGGTCGGCGCCTGCTCGCGCACGCGCGCCTGATACTCGCGCAGATCGATCGCGCCGAGGAAGAGATCGAGCAAATCCAGGGGCTCACCGGCGGCGCCGTAACGATCGGCGTAACGCCCTGGGTTTCGCA
Organism: Paraburkholderia pallida; assembly: GCF_004524855.1. Classification (NCBI taxonomy): domain Bacteria; kingdom Pseudomonadati; phylum Pseudomonadota; class Betaproteobacteria; order Burkholderiales; family Burkholderiaceae; genus Paraburkholderia; species Paraburkholderia pallida. The sequence continues at coordinate 1,051,268 of NZ_CP038149.1, forward strand.
AACTATCCTGCCAGGCGCGCTCGCCGAATTTCAGCGCCTGCGTCCCGACGTACGCCTCGACTGCAACGAGGCGATTGGCGCCTCGCACGAAGGGTTGCGCGACGGCACACTCGACTTCCTGATCGGTCTTGCCGCACCGCGCGCGCTGAGTGCGAATTTCGTGTCGCGCGAGCTGTTCCGCTGCGGCCTCGCGATTATCGGGCGCGTTGGCCACCCGCTTGCGAACACAACGTCGTTGCGCGAACTGGACGGCCAGCGCTGGGTCATGACCATGCGCGAAGACGCCCACGAGCAGCGCCATAGCACGATGCTTGGTCGTCACGGCGTCAAGCTCTCCGCCAGCCAGGTCCACTACGCGCGCTCCACGCTCATCTCGATAGCGATGATGGAAGGCAGCGACATGCTGACCGTGTGCCCGTGGCCGCTCGTCGAATCGCCACTGATGCGTGGCCGCTTGATTGCGCTGCCGATCAAGGACGCGATGCCGGAAATGGTCACGAGCCTCGTCATGCGCCGCGGCGACACACTCAGTGCGGCGGCGCAACTGATGGCGGAATGCATGATGGACGCGGCCAGCGCATGCCAGCACAGCCCCGAGCCCGCCGTGCGCCGCATGATGAGCTCGGTGGAGTTCGTCGACACCGCGGAATGAGGGAGCGTACGCGAGTGTAAAGTAAAACTTTACACCTAATTGTTTCGTTGGCTAGGAGACTTGCACGCACCGCCCTACGATCGTGGCAACGGTTTGCGGCCAGCCCGGCGCAGGCTCATTTCGAACTCAAGCCACGGAACGCATATGGCAATGCAAGACTCACATTCTGGTCCGTCGATCGATCCGCGCGCGCGTCGCCGGGCGATTGTGTCGTCGGTGATCGGCAACGGTCTCGAATGGTTCGACTTCGGTATTTTCAGCAGTTTCTCCCTCATCATTTCACGCCTGATGTTTCCGCCACAGGATGGCGTGGCCATGTCGCTCGTCGCCTTTGCTTCGTTCGGGATCGCCTTCATCGTGCGTCCGGTCGGAGGTGTCCTGCTCGGAATGTACGCCGACCGCGCCGGCCGCAAGGCGGCGCTTTCGGCAATCATCCTCATGATGTCGGGCGGCACCCTGCTCATTGGTCTCACGCCGTCCTATGCGTCGATCGGTATTGCGGCCTCGGTGCTCATCGTGGGCGCGCGCATGCTGCAGGGATTTTCGGCGGGCGGCGAATTCGCGAGTGCCACCGCCATGCTGCTCGAATATTCCCCCGCCGGACGGCGCAACCTCATCGGCAGCTTTCAGGCCTGCTCTCAGGCGCTCTCGTTCGCGCTGGGCGGTGCAGTAGCGTATCTGCTGTTGCACTCCCTGGAGCCCGCTGCGCTCCATTCCTGGGGCTGGCGCCTGCCGTTCCTGTTCGGCGCACTGATCGGCCCCATCGGCTACTACATTCGCCTGCGCGTTGATGAGTCGCCGGAATTCTCTGCACTCCTCACCCATCGTCGCAGCGTACGCCACGAGCGGCTCTCGCTCGCCAGCATCGTCGGGCGGTACCCCCGTGAGCTGCTCGGCACACTGGGCATCGTCGCCGTGTGCACGACGTCTTCTTATGTCGGCCTCATCTATATTCCACTCTTCGCGAGCGGTCAGCTCGGACTCGATGCCGGCGCAGGCCAGCTCGGCATGCTCGCGGGCGCGCTCGTCCTGCTCGTGACCTGCCCGCTTACCGGCATGCTGGCTGACCGTTTCGGACGCCGCCGCGTGATGGTCCCCGCCATGATTGCCTATGGCGTGCTGGTATGGCCGCTGCTTGGCGCGCTGGTCAATACACCGAGCACCGCGAACCTGATCCGCTTCGAACTGGTGAGCGCCGCCCTTATGAGCTTTTTCTGGGGGCCCTCTGCGGCGGCGCTGGCCGAAGCATTTCCGGTGCAGATCCGTTCGACGGGCATGGCCATCGTCTACAACCTCGGGGCGCTGTGCTTCGGCGGTCTCGCGCCGCTCATCAATGCATGGCTGACACGCATGACGGGTGATCGCCTTGCGCCGGCCTGGTATATCGCAGTCAGCGTCGTGATCGGCACGGTCGGCGTGCTGGCCATGACGCAGCCCGAGGCCCAAAGTCACGAGGCGCAGCAGCACGTGTGACGCACGCGGAGCGCGTCGCGCTCCGTTTCAGCAGGTAATCCCGGGAATTCAAGCTCCACAGGTTGCCGGCCACGCGCCGGCCGACCGGGGCATGCGCGCGCCCGCACTTCGCGCACGCGCCTCCTGCCTTCCCCGCCACACAACCATAAAACCATTACGGAGATCCTCTCGTGAGACGCCACATCGCAGCATGGCTTCTGCTTTCGGGCATCGCGCACGGCGCGATGGCGCAATCGTCGGTGACCTTGTTCGGCAGCGTCGACAACGGTCTCACCTACGTCAACAACTACGGTGGTCATTCGCTCATCAAGATGCAGGACGGCGTGAACAAGGCGAATGCGCTCGGCTTTCTCGGCTCCGAAGACCTGGGCGGCGGCATGCGCGCGTTCTTCAAGCTCGAAAACGGCTTCAGTGCGAATACCGGCGCACTCGGCCAGGGCGGCCTCATGTTCGGCAAGCAGGCCTATGTCGGCATTGGACAGCGCTCGCTCGGCGAGCTCTCACTCGGTCGACAATACGATTTCACGGTGCTGCTCGAGCACTATCTACCGTGCCTCAACTGCGGACTGTACGGCGTCCAGAACGCGGACTTCGACCGCGTCTCTGGCGAACGGCTGAACAATGCCTTGCAGTACGTCACGCCCACCGTCGCAGGACTCAAGGCGGGTGCGATGTACGCGTTCGGGCAGAACGCCGGCGCGCAATCGACGAATCTCGGGCGTGCGCTCAGCGCAAATGTCCAATACACCTACGGCCCGTTTTCTGCTGCCGTCGTGCTCACCGACATCAACAAGGCGCCGACATTCGCGGGCCTGCTCGGCGCGCCCACCGTGCTCGGCCAGAGCGTGAATCCCGCGGTACCCCTGGTGGTCGACCAACAGCGCATCCTGGGCATTGGCGCCACCTGGGCGTTGGGCAACTGGAGCGCTGCGGCGCTCTACGCGAACACGCGGCTCGAACTCGCCGGCCGCGCTAGCACCGACCAGGTGCTGCACGTGGGCGGCGACTGGCATGTGCAGCCGTCCCTCGTGCTGGCGGCCAAGCTTTCGTTCGACCGCTTCGAAGCGTCCCGCTGGTACACGGCGACTGCAGGCATCGACTATCTGATCTCCAAGCGCACAGACGTCTATCTCGATCTGGACGCACAAAAGGCGAGCGGCCCGGGAACGGTGGCATCGATCGCGCTCACCGCGCCCTCTTCCACCGATCGCCAGTTCGTGTCGCGTGTGGGGATCCGCCATCTGTTTTGATGTGTTGCCGGCGCACTTCGCCGGCGCGCCCGACGTTCGCGTGCGGTTTGGCGCGGCACCGGGCTTTGTTCACTGGAGGAATTGAGTATGGAACGCATGCACTCACGCATCGCGCGCACCGCGCTGCCCACCGACATCTGGCGCTGGGAGGCCTGGCAAATTGCCGAAGCCATCGCACGCGGCGAGATATCGAGTCGCGAGGCCGTCACGAGCTGCCTGCAACGGATCGATGCCGTCAATCCGCAGATCAATGCGCTCACGCACATCAACCGCGAGTCGGCGCTGCGCGCGGCCGACGAGGCGGACACGAAGCGCGCGAGCGGTGAACCGCTCGGCGCGCTGCATGGCGTGCCCGTCACGATCAAATGCAACGTCGACGTCACCGGCGAGCCGACAACGCACGGCGTGCTCGCCAAGCGCGACCTGATCGCGCAAACGCATAGCCCGGTGACGTCGAACATGCTGAAGGCCGGCGCCGTGATCGTCGGGCGCACCAACACGCCGGCGTTCTCGATGCGCTGGTTCACGGAGAACGCCCTTCACGGCCGCACGCTGAACCCGTGGCGCAGCGACATCACGCCCGGTGGATCGTCGGGCGGCGCCTCGGCGGCGGTCGCGGCGGGCATGTGTCCGGTCGCGCACGGCAACGACCTCGCGGGTTCGGTCCGCTATCCGGCTTACGCGTGCGGCGTCACGGGCCTTCGCCCCACGGCCGGCCGTGTGCCTTCGTGGACGCCGAGCTCCGGCGAGCTGCGCACGTTTGCCGCACAGTTCTACGCGGTTCAGGGTCCGATTGCGCGTTCCGTGCATGACCTGCGCGTGAGCCTGGCGGCAATGTCCGCCCGCGACACGCGCGACCCGAACTGGGTGCCCGCGCCGCTGGAAGGCCCGGCGATCGCCGGTCCGTTGCGTGTGGCGCTGGTCGACGAAATCGAAGGAATGACGATCGCGCCGCCCATCCGCGAAGCCCTCCAGCATGCGGCACGCTGGCTCGAAGACGCAGGCTACGCGGTCGATCGCGCCACGCCGCCCGATCCGCGCGAAGGTTTCGATATCTGGATGGATGTCGCCATGACGGAGATCAGCCAAAGTTTTGCGCAGACGATCGACGAATACGGCGACGACGGCGCGCGCGAAGCGTTGCACGCGATGCTAGCGAAATACGGCGGCGAACCCACGCTCGAGCGTTACATGACCGGCTTGTCGCGACGCGACCGCTTGCGCCGCCGCTGGAACGCCTTCTTCGAGCAGTACCCGCTCGTGCTGATGCCGACCTCGCTCGATCTGCCGTTCCAGTGGGGCATGGACCGCGAAGGCGTAGCGGTCATGGCGCGCATCCTCGATGCCCAGTTACCGCTCAAGCTGATCTCCGCGTTGAATCTGCCAGGGCTCAGCGTGCCGATCGGGCTGCACGAAGGCGTGCCCGTCGGTGTGCAGATCGTTTCCAGCGCGTTTCGCGAAGACCTGTGCCTGGCGGCCGGCGAGGCGATCGAGCAGCGCGCGCAGATGCCGCTCGCCTTCTGAGACTGCCCATGGTTCATCCGATTCTCGAAACGATCCGTGCCTATGCGGGCGAGTTCATCGAATTGCGCCGCGACCTTCATCGCCATCCTGAACTCGGCCTGGAGGAAACGCGCACGTCCTCGCTGCTTGCGCAACGGCTTGCCGGGTGGGGTTACGAGGTGCATCGCGGCCTCGCGAAAACCGGCATCGTCGCCACGCTCACACGCGGCACGGGGCGCAGGCGCCTCGGCCTGCGCGCCGATCTGGACGCGCTGCCGATACGCGAGGCAACCGGACTTCCCTGGCAAAGCCAGCACGAAGGCGTGATGCACGCCTGCGGCCACGATGGCCATACGGCGATGCTGATGGCAGCGGCGCGCTATCTGGTGGAGCGCGGCGAGTTTTCGGGCACGCTCAATCTCGTCTTCCAGCCGGCCGAAGAGCATCCGGGCGGCGCGAAGATCATGATCGAGGAAGGCCTGTTCGAGCGCTTTCCGTGCGACGCGATCTTCGCGATGCATAACATGCCGGGCATCGCTCAAGGCCATCTGGTCTTCCGCGACGGCGCGATGATGGCATCGAGCGACGACGTCACGATCGTGCTGACGGGGCGTGGCGGACACGGCGCCATGCCGCATCGCGCGACCGACCCCGTAGTGGCCGCGGCGAGTATCGTCATGGCGCTGCAGACTGTGGTCTCGCGCAACGTGGACCCACAGCAAACGGCCGTGGTCACCGTGGGCGAACTCTCGGCCGGCCGCGCGAACAACGTGATACCGGAGCGCGCACGGCTCGAGCTGAGCGTGCGGGCACTCGACCGCGAGGTGCGTGACCTGCTGGAAGCGCGCATTCGCGCGCTCGTCGAGATGCAGGCGCAAAGCTTCGGAGTCCACGCGCAAGTGCAGTACAAGCGTGACTACCCAGTGCTGGTGAACACGACGGCGGAAACCACGTTCGCGCGCGAAGTCGCGCTCGAGTTGCTCGGCGAGCAAGGTGTCACGCGTGACGGCGGCGCGTTGACCGGCAGCGAGGACTTCGCGGTCATGCTCGAGCATTGCCCCGGGAGCTATCTGCTGATCGGCAATGGCGCGGGCGACGGCGGTTGCATGGTGCACAACCCGGGCTACGACTTCAACGACGACAACATCGCGGTGGGCGGCGCGTACTGGGCACTGCTTGCAGAGCGCTATCTGCGGGACTGAACGAAGGACGGCCCGGACAGTTTCGCACGCCGGGCCACTTGCACAATGGACGAAATCGACACGAAGCTGATCGCGCTCCTGCGCACCGATGCGCGTCTGAGCGTCGCGACGCTCGCCGCCAAGCTGGGCGTGGCGCGCGGTACGGTCACTGCGCGTCTGCGCCGGCTGGAAGACGCACACGTGATCGTCGGATATACGGTCATACTGCGGCCCGAAGCCGAGCCCGACCATCTCCGCGCCTGGATGGGTGTGCAGGTCGACGGCAACCGCACGCATGAGGTGGTGGCGAGCCTGATGGGCGAGCCGGCGCTCTCCGCGCTGCACGACACCAACGGCCGATGGGACCTGCTGGCTGAATTGCGGACGGGCTCGCCCGCTGAGCTGTCGCGCGTGCTGGAGCGCGTAAGACTCATCAAAGGCATCCGGCACACCGAGACGAGCATCCTGCTCAAGAGCTTTCGATGATGACGGTTGCGCTGCCGCGCCGGGCACCGTCGCCCATGCGGGTTATGCCTTCAACGTTCACAACCCTCGTGTTGTGAAAACGTCAAAGCCAGGCGGTCGTATTTTTGAAATGTATTTTTTGAGGACCATCATAGGGCAACGAACTTTGAATCCGGTTTGCAGCGAAATGGGGGCATGTCATGGGCAGCGCGCTAGTTTGGGCAGCGATCCCTCACAACAGCGATGGGGTTGTGTTCCAGGTTCGCGTGGTTCGCGGACTTCAACGTTTTCATATCCCACGCCAGGCGCTTGAGGAGGCTTTCGACTTGACACCTCATGCATCGGATGCGCGGCAGCTCGAACTCTTTTATCAGCACAAGGCTCACATCCTGAGTCGGGCGATGCGCAAACGCCCGATGGCGGGCGCTGACACCGCTGCACTTCAGACTGCGGATTTCGCCACTCTCGAGGACGCGGGACAGAGCGCGACCGCGTCTCTGTCGGCGACGCAAGGGTATCTGGCTTCAAACTGAAGGCGGTTGATGAGCGCACGCAACGATGCGTGGTCAGGCATACGCGACCTGCACAAGGAACGTTGCGAAGTAGTCGTCGTCCAGCCATCCAGAAACATGCTTCGATGCCTCAATGCGCTGGATTTCGTTCTGTCCTTTATCGGTCAGGATAGCAATCCGGAATGCCGGGAGATACTTCGCACTGGGGGGAGGTTTCTGGGCAACAGTCTGGATCAGCCCGTGCAAGCGAAGCGACGTGAATATTACCGGTCGCTTGTGCCACGCTATTTGTCGATGCTATTGAAAGACGAACCGAGACCGCACTACGACCTGAGGACGTTAGCAGTTCAACGGTTGCGGTGTTGGTGACCGTCATCAGCCTTCTACCGTAAGTTGAGGTACTTCACGCACAAGGAGCGCTGTGTAGTGTTTGATTAACGCGTTGGGTGCCACAAACAAGCCAATATCAAAGCAAAGCTGAACATCTGTCACTGCAATGAGCTGATTCAGTTCGCAATTTAGTAGATCGAGAGCCAATAAGGATGAGCCCGCCGCTGAATAAGGCAATCCCCTAGCCGCTTTTGGGACGGGCGCCTTATTCATGTGCATGTGGTCGGCGAATACAGTCGTCACTGTCGGCGTGCCACGTCGGCACTGGCTATGCACCATGCTGGACCGACGGGCGGCGTGAGTACCCGCGAGCATTCGTCACCACCGATCATCGGTTTTGCGGTACGCAAATTACGAAAATCAGCGAAGTGAACCGGCGTGTCCTGGCACCGCTCGCGTTATTGGGCGGCTCCCCTACCGCCGAGGTCAGTCGGATGTGCGGCTAGCTCTCTTGAACGCCCCCTGCTTCACTGCATCGACGGGTCGTTAGCACGACTGCATACAAGAAGGCTCGTCGCGTCATACGTGGCAATCGTTGGAGGTAGCTCATCATGAAATCCCTTGTTCAAACTGTCGTTATGCTTACCGTTATGGCTGCTCCAGTTATCTCGTTCGCACAATCGAACAGCGCCGTGACAACAGAACAAGTCCGCGCCGAGCTCGTCCAGCTCGAACAGGCTGGCTATCACGTCGGTGACGGCGACAATGCAAACTATCCAGCGGATATCCAGGCTGCCGAAGCGCGCGTGGCCGCGCAAGGCGGCGCGAGCAGTTACGGCGGGGTGGTCAGCGGGACGTCTGCGTCTGGTGCGCCCGCGACCATTCCTGGCTTGAAGCCGATTTACGTCGGTCAGTAAGCCATTGCGTTGACGAGCCGGCTTGCATGGCCTCGCGGGCGGCTCGGGGTGGATGCGTACCGCCAGGACCTGTACATCGAAGCGACCTACGTGGCCTGTCGGTCAGATTTTTCTGCCCGTAGCGCTCGAAATCCGGCGCGCCAGTCGCCATAACGCCTCACACGTTCGGCGAAAGCCCTTCTTCCGAATGGAGAGGGGTTTTTCTTTTGCTCCTTGCGGACTTCCGGGGAAAGAACTCGTGGAGCAGCCGTGATTGTTAAGGGTTATTCGACGTCTGCCCTCATTCACATGGCTGTGATTGTGCTGCGGCGCGTGTGGGCAGGCGTCGGATAAGCCTTAACGCGTTCGGCCGATCGCCGGCAGTCAGAGGCCGGCCAGGCGCAATCTGCCGGATTTAGGCTCCGAAGTAGTCGAATTCGGGCGTCACGCGCTGAAGATCCGTGACCGAGAGTGTTATGCGCTCGCCGGATGCAGGTGCTACTCGATATTGTTGCACGGCCGCTAGAAGTCGGCGTTTGTTCAACTCGAACGCGAGACACACCTGCTGTACGGTCTCATTGCGAGCACCGAACTCTTCGCAAACGACTTCAAATGGCAGCGCGAAAGCATGGTATCCCCAGCCGAACCCATAGGCGGAAAACCACACAGCCGAGTCAGCGAAAAGAATGGGATCGGTAATGACAGTACGTGGCTGATCCATCGCATTCACCTGCGGCGACGTTAGGGTGACATCGAAGTGTTGCACAGCAACCTTACAAACGCGGCGTTCTTTCGATACAACGCTACCAGTCCGTCAAGATGGTTATCTTGTAGCAGAGGTGCGATTTCTCGAGTCGGGGCTGACACGAACGGGTCGTGTCCTGCGGAACCCCAACAGGCCAGACCCGGCCACAACCTGTCGTTCAGCGAGCAGGGAAACCTGTCGGTTGATCGGCTGCAGAACTCCGGAACCTTACGGACGCGCTACGCGCGCAATTCGGCCAATGCGCACGTTCGGGCTTTGCCCTTGGTAAGGCAGCTTCAGGTTTCTTTTCTGTCGTTCCATGCCTCGCGCCCGCGAAAGTCGGGTTCACTGCCAACCGATGCGTACACTCATAAAGGAGCGACCTAACGACGCCACACGCAGCGGCCCGCCGGAGTGACCGTATGGCGGCTATGTCGACACCCATGCCATCACGATCGGGAAAACGAGCGGCAGCACGAAGGCCGACAGGATGCCGTTCACAGCCATGCCGAGCCCAGCGAACGCCCCTGCCTCCTCGCTGATCTGGAGCGCACGCGCGGTGCCGATGCCGTGAGCGGCAATGCCTAGTGCAAATCCACACACATCGTCGCGGCGAACGCCGAGCGAGCCCAGCACAAAGCTTCCGAGCACTGCACCCAAAATGCCGGTGGCAATGACCATGGCGGCGGTCAATGGCGGAACGCCACCTATCGTGGCTGAAATCAACATGGCGATGGCCGCCGTGACTGACTTGGGCGCGATGGAAGCAACTGTCCTCGCCGGCAGACCCAGCATCATGGCGATCGTCACCGCCGAAACAACGGCCGTGACCGACCCTGCCACGAGGCCAGCAAGAAGCGGCACGAGGGCGCCGCGAAGCTTCGGCATCTGTCGGTAGAGCGGTACGGCAAGCGCAACAATAGCCGGCCCCAACAGGAAGTGAACGAATCTCGCTCCGTTGAAATAGGTACTGTATGGCGTACCTGTCAATCGGAGAAGGCCGATGAGAAGCACAACGGAGATCGCAACGGGATTGGCCAATGGATTTCGCCGGGCCAGCGCGTGCAGCCTGCACGCGACCAGATAGACACCAAGCGTCGCCGTGAGCGCCGGCACTGGCGAACTACTGATGAACGCGGTTGCGATACCGGGCATGTCCTGGACACTCATGACAATTTCCCTTCCCTTCAGTCCGGGTGGGCATCAGCGTGATTGCTGGCTTGCAGCCCGTCTACACGCGCATTCTTTCGTTCGGCTCGAACCATCAACGCTCTGGTGACGAGAGCCGCGACGGCGATTGCCAGGATGGTGCTGACAGTCAGGGCAACTCCGATCGCCAGTAGTTGAACCTTCAACTCCTCAGCGAATACCATGACGCCGACTCCGGCGGGAACGAAGAGAAGCGAAAGATGATTCAGCAAGCTGCGCGACACGTTTTCGACATGTTGCAGGAGAGATGGCACCGCGCACAGTACGCACAGGAAAAGGACCATCCCGAGAACAGGGCCGGGAACGGGCGCTGCGGTTACGTACGAGATCGTCTCACCCAGACACTGGAACGCAAGCAGCACGCAAAATGTCTTGACCACCGACGCCTCTGAAGACGCCCTCGGAGTCGAACCTACGGTTTTGGAGTGCAGCAAATGCATTTGACTCTCCTTTCCGGGGAGTTCGTGAGTCGGGTAATCGCATTTTTCGGCTGATGCGTGCGTTGTCTGCTGCGTTGCACGTTTGAACGTCCGCGTGTCGGCCGACGGACTCATGGCGCTCCGGTGCTGCCAATCGGCGCGCCGGCGAGCGAACTGCAGCTACCGAAGGTCCGCTGGTCAGTCGTGATGCTCGCGGAACACCTTTTTACCTTCAAAGGTGACTTGCACGGCCTGCCCGCAGCTTGATTCACAGGGGGTCTTGTCTTCGGCCGGCGTAGATGACGGGACAGTCTCAGTGGCGATAAGGGCTTTGACGACAGTCCCGTCATCGCCAATGACCATTCTCAAGTCGAGCTCGACGCCGCTCGGGTACTTGATGGTCATCGTACCCGTGCAATCGGGTTTCACCGTATAGGCACCCATCTGATCCGAATTGAAATCGGTCGTTTTCGGAACCCCGTTGATATTACCGAAGTCGGTGCGCGTGAAATGCGCTACGCCGTCGAACGTCACGATGGCGACGTCATCGAGGACAGATGGCGTGGCAAAAAGATGGGTCTTTCCTTGTGGATCGATCAATCCCAGCACTTCCCCCTGGGCGCTAAACGCGTACGTTCCTTTTAGCATCTCGGCCGAACACGTACTGGCGGCCCTTGCGCCGACACTGAGAAGTAAAAGAACAATTGCTGTCGCAGGCAAAACGGTTAGATGCTTGCTTTTCATGTTCATCTCCGCGTCATGAACCGATGCGCTTAACTTGATTGAACGATGAAGTTTCCTCGTCCGAATGAACGGGGTGCACCACTATCGGGCGCGATACCGGCTGTGACGCGGCGCTGAATAACCGAAGATTCAGACTCCGCCGTTGAGGACACCCCCAGGCGATCCATGCACGTTACCGGGATCGTCGGGGCGGTGTCGGCGAGCCATCGGCGATCAACTACCGAAGAAAAGGTTGCAGTAACTTACAGGGCCGACGCACGGCGCTGTCGAGGGCTTCGAACCTTGCTGGACATTTCCGGAATCCGAGCTGCCGTTGGCCGTCGTGCCGCCAACGTCGCTGTCGCCCGCCTGCGGGCCGTCCTGTGCCGCAATCTTCGCTTCAGCAGCCTGGATTTGCTCGGGATACTTTGTCTGGTCGCCGTCGTCCAGGCGATAGCCGGCTTGCTCGAGGCGGATGATTTCCGCACGCACCTGCGCACCGGTGACGGGCGCGGTGCTCTGCGCGAAGCTGACGACTGGGCCGGCAAGCGCACAGCTGGCGAGGACAAGATATGCAAGGGTTTTCATAGTGAAGCTCCTTTAACCATGAATAACTTATTAATCAGGATACCTAATATCATGCTGAGGCAGTTCGGCAGACAAACTGGAAGTTGTGGCTAATATGGGGTGTGGAGTCGTCCGCGACTCAGCTGGCTTGACTCGGGGGGCGTATCGCGGATCATGTCAGTCTCCCCGAAAGTGAGGCGGAAAACTTCGCGCATATGCGCACTGCGTTCTCCGCATCGGCCGGTTAGGGTGCCGTACTCGCAACATGCATTCGACAAGCGAGGAACACGAGCCAATGTGTGGTGATTGAGGCCATCCTTGTGTCGAATTATGTTGCATTATTACGCCGCGTTACCGCGTCAGATGTCATCCTGCAGATAGTTTGATGTTCGGCATTAAATGTTCCTTTGCGGGCGAATAAATGTTCGGTGTCGCTCTACGACTATTCGCCAGAGGGACTTCTCGATCTGCCGCTTTGACGGTCTTCCAACCAATGCCCGGCACAGCCGGCACAAATATCAGGGAGGGACCGCCTGCGCGGATCAAGGACTTTTGTTCCGCACCATGATCTAGTTGTTGCGGAACACCGTGCGGTACTCGCCCGAATTGACCTGCTCCAAGGTTTGCTGATTGTGCAACACGTAGTCGTTGCCAACCTTCTCGCCCCGAAGCAGACCCTTGGCCGACTTCTTTGTGCCGTCGTCGGTCGCCGGATCCTTGAGGATCTCGATCTTTTCATCGCCGACCTCCGAGTAGATCGCTTTCATCGAGCAGCCGAAGGTGTCGCGCGAAAGCACGTTATACGTGTAGTTGCGAGCAAGATTATGAGACTGCGAAGGCATCCAGTGTCCGAGCGGCTGTTGTAAACGGCGGATTCAACCGGTCGATGCAACACGCTAAAGGCTTTGCGAGCCTGAGGGGTGCTGCGCAACGATGCAATAGTCGCGCTTGCGAAATGCGTTGACGACTTCGGCGCCTATGCCCCGCGAGGCACCGGTCATGACGACAACTTTTTGTGATGTGCTCATGTTTTACCGGGAGATTGTTCGCCCGGCTTCGATGCCCGCCGAACTGCCGGCTTCTATCAAGCCAAACGCAGACACGCTGAATCAGGTTTCGCAAAGACCTGAAATCACCCCTTGTTGGCTTGCGCGAGCCACTGGGCCAGGCTCACGCGGCCGATCCGCGCGTCGCCGAGCGGTACGAGCGACTGTTCCTCGACGCGACCGCCGTAGTAGCGTGCTTCCTGATCCGTCACCACCGAGCGAGAGTCGCCGACCGACTTCAGATAACGTCTGATGATCGCGGCGAACGGCTCACGGTCCGGGCCCGCGATATCGACGGTGCCGTTCAGTGGCGCGGCAAGCGCGACCTGCGCCAGGCAAGCCGCGACGTCATCTGCGGCTATCGGCTGAAACAGGCCGTCCCCAACGCGCACGGTCGCATCTTCTGTGCCGGAATCGGCAATCGCGCCGATGAATTCCATGAACTGGGTCGCGCGCACGATCGTGTACGGCACGCCCGCCGCTTCAATCGCCTCTTCCTGCGCGACCTTGGCGACGAAATAGGCGTTTTCCGGCGTGCGCTCACAGCCGACGATGGACAGCGCGACGTGATGGCGTACCCCTGCGGCCACCTCAGCCTTGCCGAGGTTGCGCGTCGAGGTGCGGAAAAAGTCGAGCACCGCTTGGGGCTCCCACGAAGGCGCATTAGCCACATCCACTACGACATCGGCGCCCACCAGCGCGTTGCTCAGGCCTTCCCCCGTCACCGCATTCACGCCATTGCGCGGCGACGCAGCAAGTGCCTCATGCCCCGCCTCGCCAAGCAGCGAGACAAGACGCGAGCCAATCAGGCCGGATCCACCGATTACGACGATCTTCATGACATATTCTCCAGATGAGAGTCAGTTGACACGGGTATGCGACTCGCGGCCGTTGCGTCTCGTGAGACCACATGCAGCCGTCGCGTCGTGTGAAGCTATTGTGGGAAGATCATGAACTATCGAAAAGTGCCAAGAATTGCCGATCGGACCAGGACATGTGGATTCCGCTTTGCTTGCCGGCAAGACCGTCATGACCGTGCCGCCCACCGAATTCTCCGTCAGCATCGATCGGCAATTGCAGTTGCCGATCTACATGCAGATCTGTGCGCGTTTCAGAACCGCGATCGCGGCGGGACATCTGCGTCCGGGCGATCGCGTGCCCGCGCTGCGCAGCCTCGCCACGCAACTGAACACGGCTCGAGGCACGGTTGAGCTGGCCTATACGATCCTGGTCGACGAGGGCTATCTCCAGATGCGCGGTGCGGCCGGCACGTTTGTGTCGCCCTCGCTGCCAGCATCGGTGACGCGCTCATCGCGTACGCAAAGCGCCCGGGATTCGAACGGCAGGCAGAGCACGAAAGGATCGGCAGCGCCTCAAGCGCGAGGCGAATCGAGCGGCGTTCAAGCGGCAGCACGGCCGCTTGCCATTGCCGCCGCCATGAGCGGCGAGCCACGGCCGCTGCAACCTGGGCTACCCGCACTCGATGCATTTCCGGTCAAGGTTTGGAATCGTCTCGTTTCGCATCGCGCGCGCGGCGGCGAGCGTGAGATGCTCGCGTACCCGGATCCTGCCGGCTACCGGCCGCTGCGCGAACACATCGCTACATATCTCGGGCTGTCGCGCGGCGTGACCTGCCTGCCGGAACAGGTGTTCGTAACCGGCGGCTACCGCGCGACGCTCGAGCTTGTGTTGCGCAGTCTCGCCCGTCCGAACGACAGCGTGTGGTACGAAGATCCAGGCTATCTGCTCGCGCGCGGTTTTCTGGCCGAAACCGGCGTGCAGCTCATCGCCGTGCCAGTCGACAACGAAGGGATCGACGTCGAACGCGGCACACAGCTCGATGCGCAGGCGCGCTTCGCGCTGGTCACACCGTCGCACCAGAGCCCGCTCGGGCACACGTTATCGCTCGCGCGGCGCATGGCGCTGCTGGACTGGGCGCGACAAGCATCGAGCTGGATCGTCGAAGATGACTACGACAGCGAGTTCCGTTATCTGGGCAGGCCATTGCCGGCATTGAAGAGCCTCGACCGGCACGATCATGTGATCTATTGCGGCACCTTCAGCAAGGTGATGTTTCCCGGTTTGCGGCTCGCGTATACGGTCGTGCCGGAGCGCGCCGTCGAGCGCGTCGGGCGGGTGGCGCGCAGCATGAATGCCGGATCGCCGACCCTGTTACAGGCCGCTTTGGCCGATTTCATCGAGCGGGGGCATTTTGCACGGCATCTGAAGCGCATGCGTGCGCTGTACGCCGAGCGGCGCGTGCTGATCGTGCGTGCGCTGGAGCAGGCGTTCGGCGAACGGCTGATCGTCGAATTGCCGCCAGGGGGAATCCAGTTCGCGGCGCGATTCACGGAAGGCCCCAGTGGTGCGGTCGACGACGTAGCGGTTGCCGCGCGCGCCCGCGAGGCGGGGCTCGCCGTACTGCCGCTTTCGATCTGGTACGCGAATGGCCGCACGCGTCGCACGCCGCGCGGCCTGGTGATGGGCTTCGCAAACATCGCAAATGCAAGTGAAGCGAGCCGCCTCGCGCGGACGTTGCGCGCGTGTCTGGACGGCTAACGAGTGGGCAGCGTCTGCTAGTCGCGTGGCCGCTATGCCAAGGTAAAAACCAGGCCCTTGACGGTCGTACCGATCGGTGCGGATTGAGAGATGCACGCATCGGCGAAAACGACGTCGATCCTGCCGCAATCGCGTTGTACGCGCGGAGAGCCTGCAGACGGCGGCAATTTTCCCGATGCCCCCAGGACGCCCATAGCTACGGCACCAATCTCTATCTCCACCGCGTCCAGCTGCGCCGGTCGACGGCCTTCGGTCGACTTTCCACACGGGCTGCTGGAAGGCGAAATGTGGGGGGAAGTCCAAAGGGGCGATGATGGTGTTATCGTTACCGCCATGACAGAACAACGCAAAAACCAACGACAAATCCAGAAGGAAGCGACCCGGCAGCGCATCCTTTCAACGGCGCTCGAATTGTTTGTTTCGCGCGGCTACGTCGCCACCACCATCGACGACATTGCCGCCGCCGCGAATACCACACGTGTCACCTTCTACTCTCACTTCGAGTCGCGCCGCGAATTGATGCGCGCGTTGATTCACGAACTCAACAGCATCCTCGATCGGCATGACGAACCAGGCCGCAACTCCACGGCCAGTTTGCTGGTGGCGGCGGTGCGCGAAGGCTCACGCGAAAAACTGGGCGGCTGGCTGCGCGAGCAGGCTGTGCGCTGGCCATTGATCAAGCCATATCTTCTGGCGGTAACCGAGGCCGCCGCGGTGGACGCTGAAATGCGCTCGCTGATGCGCGGCTGGATTGAAGAGGTGGTGGCAGACATCTGCGAAGGTCTTGATGCAGCCAACCGCTATGAGCCGGGCACGCGGCATTTTCGCGGTGAATTGGCTTACGTCGCGCTAGATCAGACCGCGCTCTCATGGATGCGCGGCGATCTGGATTTGACTGCCGAACCGGCGCTCGAGGTGCTGACCGAATTGTGGTGGAAGATGCTGGGCGAACCATAACCCAGGGATTACCCTGTTATGGTATCCATTGGCTTTACATCGTGTAAAGCCAAATTAAAAATACAGGCTATCCATCCATTACGAGGATCTGGCCTGTGACTCCCCACCAATCCGGCATCGACCTTTGGGCCGCCGATGTGCTCGTCGATCCCTACCCGACATACCGGGCATTGCGCGAACTCGGCGATGTCGTCTACCTCACGCACTCGAAGCTCTACGCCCTCACTGGCTACGATGTCATCAAGGACGCGCTTGCCGACCCAACGCGATTCTCTTCCGCACAGGGCATCGGCTTCAACGACGACGTGAACCAGGCCTTGCAGGGAACCTCGCTGGCTTCCGACCCGCCGACGCATACGCAGTTGCGCGCCGCACTTTCTGAAAACCTCACGCCACGGGCATTGCGTGGTCTGGGCGAGCAGATCAAGGCCAATGCGCAGGCGCTCGTGGCCCGGCTCGTCAAACAACCGTCCTTCGACGCGATCGACGAAATTGCCCGGCGCTTTCCGATCGGGGTTGTCGCCGACCTCGTTGGTTTTCAGGGTGAGGCCAGGGCGAATATGCTCCGCTGGGGGCAGGCCGCGATGGAAGTCATCGGGCCCATGAACCAGCGCACAGCGGAGAATTTCCCCATCGCGGGCGAGCTTTACGGATACTGCTCGCAAATCACCCAGGACGCGCTCACCGCTGGCTCGGTCGGCTGGGGTGTCTTCGAGGCTGAGAACAAAGGGGTGATTCCAGCAGGCGCCGCGCGCCACATCATCCACCAGTATCTCGGTGCGGGTCTTGACACGACACTTGCCGCGATCGGCAATACCGTCGCCCTCTTCGGGCGCTTCCCTGAAGCGTTCGCCAAGGTGCGCGCCGATCTCTCGCTCGTTCCGTCGGCGTTCAACGAGGTGCTGCGCTACTACTCGCCCGTCCATGTCTGGAGTCGCGTGACGACGCAAGATGTGGAAGTCGCCGGCGTGAAGATTCCGCGCGGCTCGCGCGTTGCGCTCATGCTGGGCGCGGGCAACCGCGATCCGCGTCATTACCCGAACCCTGAGGTCTTCGACGTGACACGCAACCCGATCGACCATCTCTCGTTCGGCTACGGCCCGCACGGTTGCGCCGGGCAAGGTCTTGCCCGCATGGAGGGCGCGGCGATCATCGAGGCGCTTGCGACGCAGATCAAATCGTTCCGTATCGGAGAGGTCGCCCGCGTGCCGAGCAACGTCACGGTGTCATTCGATACGGTTCCTGTCCTGGACCTGGAGGCCGCATGATCAAGCTGATTCTTGACCGCCCTCGTTGCGAAGGTCATGGCCTGTGCGAAGAGGTCGCCGCGCAGCTTCTTCACATCGACGACGAAGGCTATGCCGCCATCGACGTGAACGAGATCAGCACTGCGAACCTCGCAGCGGCTCAAGCTGCGGCGCGCGTCTGCCCGGTAGCGGCGCTCAAGCTCGTCGAGGGCGAGGCGACTTGATGGATACGCTTCGGAAGGCACCGCGCGACATCGTGGTGGTGGGCAACGGTATCGCGGGATTGACCGCTTGCGACACCCTGCGCGCCGAAGGATTCGATGGCCGGATCACGGTCATCGGCGACGAACCGGTCGCGCCGTACAGCCGCCCGGCCTTGTCCAAGGCCTTGCTGCGCGATGGGGATGACCTCACCTCGCACTTGCTGCCAGAGGCGACGCACGGCGCGACCGAACGGCGCGGCATTGCTGCTGTTGGCGTCGATGTCGATCGGCAACGCGTGCGTCTCGCGGACGGCGACGAAGCGCCGTATGACGCGCTGGTGATCGCCACCGGCACGCGCGCCAGGCGCCTCGGTCGCGCTCATGGCAACGACGAATACACCGTTCGCACGCTCGCCGATGCGCTCGCGCTGCGTGCACGACTCGCGTCGCGACCTTCCGTAGTGGTCGTGGGTGGCGGTCCCCTCGGCATGGAGATCGCATCCGGCGCGGTTGCGGCCGGGTGCGCGACGACACTCGTTTCGAAAGGGATGCCGCTCGCTTCCCAGCTCGGCGAGTTGCTTGCGGCGCCGTTCCATGCTGCCGCACTTGCACAGGGCCTCACGATCGTTACGGCAGGCTCCGCGGAGATCGTGATGCGTGACGGTGTAGCCGTGGTGGCCCTTGGCGACGGCACCGTCATTGAAGCGGAGGTGATCGTCTCTGCCATCGGCGACGCCCCCAACGTTGAGTGGCTAGCCTCCAGCGAGCTGCTCACCGGCGGCGCGCTTGTGGTGGACAGGCGCGGGCTCGTTCGCCCGAACATAGCAGCCGCAGGAGATGTCGCTGCCTTTCCGCACGCGGGGCGCGTCGCCCGTGTTCCACTGTGGACGAGCGCCATCGATCAAGCGAAGGTGGCCGCCGCCGCGCTTCTCAGGCCAGATGCGCCGGAACTCGCGTTCCAGCAATACTTCTGGACGGAGGCTTTCGGCATCTCCCTCAAGGCCATCGGGCCGACGCCGGTCGTTGGTGAGCCAGAGGTCGTGGAAGGCACGGTCGAGCAGGGCGTGCTTCGCTGGCGACAACCGGATGGTGCGGCGACCGCTGTCGCGCTCGACTATCGGATTCCGATTCCGAAGCTACGCCGCCTGACCGCGTGCAACCCGTAACCGGGAGAAGCTAATGCCGATACGAAGCTCCTGCTTTGCAGCTCGGGTTGGTCGAGGCTCCAACAGTCGAAGAGCTTGAGCGCGTCAGCGCCGTGCATGGAGCCAAAGGCTTCAAGTACGCGTTTGGTCTGAGCCGGTAACTGACTTTTTTGGCGCCATGCTTTGGCACAGTAATACATCGTTGTACTTAATGAACAGGAGAAAAACTCTTGAGTGGCATGACCGTTTCTACTGCTGGTGACGTGCATTACGCACCGGTGCTCATCGGAGGCCAGCATGTGCATTAAACACAGCCAGGGCGCGCCTGAACCGGCTCTGCCGTTTACCTCCCTCCTTCTCGACCCGCCCAACGACAGGGGCGTCGATGCAGCACTGGTCAACACGGTGCTCGGCCCGGTCGACGCCCGGCAGCTTGGCATCACGCTGCTCAGCGAGTCGCTGATGTACGTGCTGCCTGGTGCACAGTACGCCTACGACATCCGGATCGATCGCGCCGAAGTGTTCGATGCGATCGCGAGCAAGCTGCGAGCCTTCAAGGCGGCAGGCGGCGGCACCATCGTCGATGCGACCGGCATGTTCCAGGGGCGTGACCTACGCCTGTATGAGGCGCTGTCACGCGTCACCGGCGTTCATATCGTCGCCTCTACCGGGCAAGGGCCGGAAGCCATGCTGGGTGGTTACTTCCTGACGCCGCAAACCAATCCCCCCGCCCCCTGGCCAGCAGCGAAGTTCGCCGAGATGTTTGGGCGCGAGGTCAATGAAGGCATGGTGGTGCCCCGTCTGGAGCGCCGCGCGCCTGCCGGCATGGTGGCCACGGCGGTCACGCACAGCGGCATGACGCCGACCGATGGCAGCCTGGTACGCGGTGCTGCTCGCGCCGGCTCGACCTATGGCGTGCCTGTATTCATCCGATGCGGCGCCGATGCGCTGGAAGAGATGCAGTTAGCCATCGACGAGGTGCTCAGCCCGGACCGCCTGGTCATGGGCGGGATGGATCGCCGCGACGCAATCGCCAAAGGCTGGCCGATGGCGGTCGCACGCGCAGGCGCCCGAGTGGGCGTGGACCACGTCGGCTCGACCGACGCGCTCTACCTTAAGGATGCCGAACGGGTCGCATTGATCCTTGAATTGATCGAGGCGGGCTTTGCCGATCGCATCATTTTGTCGTCGAGCGCAACCGGGGTGGCTTTTGGCGAATCTGGCAACAACCTGCCCTACTGCGACGTACTAACGAAGTTCGTGCCCATGCTTCAGGCGGCGGGGGTGTCGCAAGAACACATCGTACAAATGCTGATCGTCAACACCGCACAGCTCCTGAGCGTCAACGGGGAAGTCAAATGACACGCGTAAATACAGTGCTGGGCACTATTTCGGCTTCGGAGCTTGGCTTTGTTGCGATTCACGAGCACATCGGCTACGGCATGCCCGGCTGCGAGCTGGACAGCCGCTGGTGGAAAACGCCGGAGCAGCGCTATGAGGAGACGGTGCCCAAGCTGCGCCAGTTTCACGTGAACACCAAACCGTGGGGCGCGGCGACGTTCGTGGAAGCGACAGGCATCTGCAACGGTCGCGACATCGACTACTACAAATCCCTGTCCGACAAGACCGGCGTGCACATCGTCGCCAGCACGGGCTTTGTCGGTGGCGACACGGCATTGCCGTTCTTCGAGCGGGCGAGCGTCGAGTATCTGACCGACCAGTTCGTTCACGAGATCACCGTCGGCATCGGCGACACCGGTGCAAAAGCCGGGATCATCAAGGTTGGCGTGAGCCGCGGCTTCAAGATGAAGGAACTCGACCTGCGCATCTATCGCGCGGCAGCACGCGCGTCCAGGATCACGGGCGCGCCGATTTTCACCCATCTCGCCGTCGACTCCGCACCGGCTCTGAATATCTTTGCGGAAGAAGCGTTGCCCTGCCACCGCGTGTTGTTCGGGCACGCCGATGATGGCGTGAGCCAGGGGCTGGTCAACGAGAAAGGCATTCTGGCCGCGGGCGGGCGCATTGGCTTCGACACCTTCGGCTATGACCTTGAATTGCCCGATCCACCATTCTGGGGCCGCCATCGTCAGGAGCGTCTCAAACACTTCCTGAGATTCCTCAACAGCGGCCTGACGAAACAGGTTCTTGCATCGGCAGACGCGAATTGCTCGCCGCTGGGTTGGCCGGGCGTCAAGGGCCACACGGTGAACTATCTGTTCGAGCAACTCCTTCCTGATCTGCGTGCCGAAGGTGTCGACGATTCAGTCATCGACCAGTTATTCGTTCATAACACGGCCGAATTTCTCGCCTTGACGCCGAACCCCAATCATTGACAAAGAAATCGATCCAAGAGACACATCATGACACCCGGTACGTTGAAGAACCTCAATATCGCCGTTATCGGCGCCGGTTACGCCGGTGCAACCGCAGCGCTGGCCCTCAGCCGGCTAGGCGCCACGGTGACGGTCTACGAACAGGCGCAGGAAGTGAAAGAGGTCGGCGCCGGGATCGGCCTGCGCCCCTCCACGATGGACCAGTTCCGCAAGCTCGGAATCTTCGACCTCATCGCGGCTGTGACATCGGCAAGCGATTACTTCGAAATCCTCACGGCTAACGGGCAACGAATCGCCATGGAGGAATGGCCCGAGAAAGAAGCCTTTAGCGCCACCACGCGTTTCGTGCACCGCGGCGACTTCATCGATGTTCTGCTCGGCGTACTTCCCGACGGCATGGTGAAACTGAACCACCGCCTGAGCAAGATCGTCGACAACGGCAGCAGCGCCACCGCCGTATTCGAAAACGGCGTGACGGTGAACGCCGATCTGATCGTCGGCGCCGACGGCATCCGCTCGCAGGTGCGCCAGCATCTGTTCAGCGACAAGCCGCCGGTTTTTGCCGGCGAACACGCGTATCGCGCCGTGATCCCCGCTGCCGACACCTACGGCATGGTGGCTGACGGCAACCTGCGCATGTACGTGGGGCACGGGACCAAGATCTACCTGTTGCCGCTACAGCATCGCGACGAAGTCTCTTTTGACGTCACCTGCCTTGCGACTGACTCCACGCCAGCGCCTCTCGCGAGCAAGGATCAACTTCTGCAAGTCGTGGCGGGCTTCGATCCGCGACTGATCGCAATCGCCGAAGGACTCGATATGGGCAAAGTAAACCTGCGCGCCGTCTACGACATCGACCCGGTGTCCAACTGGCACTCCAGTTCCGTGGTGCTGATTGGCGATGCGGCTCACGCGATGCTGCACCATCAGGGCCAGGGCGCCAACTCGGCGGTGCTCGATGCCGGTGCGCTGGCAGCCAGCCTCAGTGAGGCCGGCTCCATTCCCGAAGCGCTGGCCCAATATCAGGCCAGCCGCAAGCCGGTCACCGACGAACTGCAACGCCTGTCGCGTCAAGGCTGGAGTGAAGACGAAGTCGAGAGTGTCTTCCCCAGCCAGCATCAAGGCGAACTCGCGGCGAGGAGCTAAATCATGGCATTGCATCCTGCTGTTGCCCAGTTCATCGCGTCCTTGCCGCCCGCGCCGCCGGGACCGCTCAACCCCGAAGCGATGCGGGCGGCCGACGAAAGTCACGTTGCGCCCGTCGAGCAGCGGCTTCCCGTGCATTCGGTTCGCGACCAGGTCTTGC
Organism: Paraburkholderia pallida; assembly: GCF_004524855.1. Taxonomy (NCBI): domain Bacteria; kingdom Pseudomonadati; phylum Pseudomonadota; class Betaproteobacteria; order Burkholderiales; family Burkholderiaceae; genus Paraburkholderia; species Paraburkholderia pallida. Next base: position 1,073,992 of record NZ_CP038149.1, read on the forward strand.
CCACGCCTGCCGGTGATGTTCCCGTGCGCGTCTATCAGCCGTCGGCGGCGGACACCCATCCGGTGCTGGTTTATTTCCACGGTGGCGCGTTCTTTCTCGGCAGCCTCAACACGCACGATCATGTCGCGCGCGCGCTGGCCCATGCCACGCAATGTGCCGTGGTTTCGGTCGGCTATCGGCTTGCTCCCGAGCACGCCTTTCCTGCGGGTCTGAGCGACTGCTACGCCGTGGTCGAGTGGATCGAAAAGAACGGCCGCGCGCCGGGCAACGGGATCGGCTGGGATGGTCAAACCCTGGTTGTGGCAGGCGACAGCTCCGGTGGCAATATCGCGGCGGCTGTCGCAGCGAAGGCGCTTGACGCCGGCTTGAAATGCATCACGCACCAGGTGCTCTATTACCCGTCGCTCGATCTCGACTTTGATGTCGAGCGCTACGCGTCGCTGAAAACCAACGCAGTCGGCAATGGGCTGGAGACGGCGATGCTGAAGCCATTTAACGCGTTCTACATCGACAGTGGCGCCGACCCTGCCGATCCCCTCGCATCCCCCATCAAGCGGGCGGATCTTTCCGGACTGCCTCCTGCACTCATTGTCACAGCGGAATACGATCCGCTTCGCGACGAGGGCGAGCTGTATGGCCGCAAACTGGAACAAGCGGGCGTTCCGGCAACCATCCATCGCTACGAGTCGGCGGCTCATGGCTTTGTCCAGCATTTTTCCTGGTTGCCCGAGTTCCAGGGGGTGTTTGCCGAGACCGCCGATTTCATCAGGAATCTTGAATGATGAAAGTCGTCGATATCCACCCGCTGTTCTCCCAGTGGGGCCGGTTTGGCCTCTACAGTTTTTTCATCGACGGAAGCGAACCGGCGATTGTCGATACGGGTATCACTTCGTCGCCGGCCGGCGGCATCGCGCCGGCCCTGGAGCAACTGGGCCGTCGCATTGAAGACGTGCGCTGGATTCTTCTGACTCACGGGCACATCGATCACATCGGCGGTGCCCATGCGTTGTGGGAACTGACGGGCAGGAAAGCCAAAGTCGTTATCCACGAGGCAGACGCCCCGTTCCTTCGTTCGCGCCGCACGCATGTCGAGGAATATCTGGCGGCTCGTGGCCGCTATATCGACGACCCGCAAGCGGAGGCGAAGTTGGCGGCCGCCTGCCAGGCAGCCATCTCTGGCGAGATGGAACCTGACCTGGTGGTTCGCCATGGCGACGAAATATCGCTGGGGTCGGATGTGACGATCACGGTGCATTCCGTGCCGGGTCACACGGCAGGCTCGGTCGCGTACGTGGTGGAAGGCCAGCGCGATGTCTTCGTCGGCGACGCCGTTCAGATCCACGGCGCCGCCAACGGCTTTCCCAGTTACGCCGATCCGGATGCGTACCGCGCGAGCCTGCTGCACCTGCGCGACCACGTCAAGCCCAACCGCCTGTTCCTCGGCCATCCCTATCGCAGCCAGGGCGTCGAATCACAGGGCGTCGTGCTCGACCGCGAACAGGCGGCAGCAAAGATCCAGGAAAGCCTCGACATCGAGGCCCGGGTGCGTGCCGCTACCGAACAATTTGGCCTCGACGACGCCGCTGTTGCCAGGGCTTCCTGTTCCCCCTTTTGCTGTATTGCGCAGCACTTGCGCTACGAGGGCGATCCAACGCTCGAACCTTCACCGTTTTTCACCACTATGCACGGCTACTTCCACAAGGGTTATCGGTCATGATCGTACACAAAGACCTGCGCATACCCATGCGCGACGGCATCCACCTGGCCGCGGATGCCTATCATGCAAAAGGCGATATGCCTCGCCCGGCGCTGGTCGCGTTAAGCCCCTACGGCAAAGAGCTTCAGGCGCTGGCCCTCACCCTGCCTCCGCAGCGGCGCCCCTCCCCGCTGTGGGACGGCTGCATCGAGGCGGGCGACATTGCCCGCGTGGTGAAGGAAGGCTATGTGCACGTGATCGGTGACGTGCGCGGCTCGGGCGCTTCCGAGGGTGAACACATCGGCAACTACAACGCCGGCGGCGTTCCTCTCGGGAAGGATGCCTACGATTTCATCGAGTGGGTTGCTGCGCAGCCATGGTGCAACGGCGTGGTCGGGATGATCGGCATTTCGTACTTTGGCTCCATGCAGATCTTCGCAGCGGCCGAGCGCCCTCCCCATCTCAAGGCGATTTTCGTCAGTGGCGGCCACTTCGACTTCTACGAGACGACCTATCACGGCGGCGTCATGTGGTTCATGCCGCGCGCTGCGCGCGAGGGCCGTGGCGGCGATTCGGGCTGGGCTTTCACGCATCGTCACAAGTCTCGCATGCTGGAGACTTACTCCGAGAATGAAATCAAGGAGCGCGTGGCCAGGCGACTCGCCGACCCCGACGTAGCAGCCTGGCCCAACCTCGTGCATGTGCTGAATTATCCGATTCATCATGAATCGTGGTTCGACATCGTGACCAACCACCTCGACGGCGAGTGGTACGAAGAACAGAATCCGATCAACCTGGCCAGCAACATCGATATCCCGGTGTACCTGCAGATCAATCAGGGCCGCGGTTGGACTGTCGACGGCACGATCGAACTCTTCGATGTGCTGAAAGGCCCCAAGAAGCTGGAGATCGGACCGTACCCGCCGATGCAGACGCGCCCCTGGGTGGACGAGCATGACACCATGTTCCGCTGGTACGACTACTGGCTCAAGGGCATCGACAACGGCATCATGGACGAGCCGCAGGTGAAGGTGCACGTTGAAGGCAGCCGCACATGGATGACCGGTGAGCATTGGCCCGTGACGCCCGTCGAGTACCGGCCACTGTACTTGCGTACCCGCGGCAAGCTGGCATTTGAACCCGAGCCCCTGAGCGTCGAGCATGCGCATGCCGATGGCTTTTATCAGGCGCCGCTGACCGTCGTGGACAAGGTGGAAAAGCTGACCTGGTCCACCGAGCCCTTCCAGAATGCAACGTCGGTTCATGGCGTGGGCGCGGCGCATCTCTTCGCGGCCATTGATCAGGACGATACGAACTTCATCCTGCGACTGTGGGACGAGGCCCCCTCCGGCAAGCGTCAACTGGTCACGACGGGCTTCCTCAAGGCATCGCATCGCGAACTGGACGAACGAACCCGCGAAGGTAATCCATATCACCCACACACCCGTAGCGTGCCTGTCGAGCCTGGCGTGATCAACGAATACGTCATTCGACTCTACCCCTTCGCCAACGAATTCAAGGCGGGACACAAGCTGGTTGTCGAGCTGATGTGCGATGAGCCGATGGTGGATGAGCACAACTCCCTGTTGCCACCCGATGCATTTCATCTTCCCGTTGGGCGGGCAGTCACTCACACCATTTATCGGGACTCCACGCATCTGTCACGTCTCATGCTGCCTTTTGCGTCATCCTCCAGATAAACGAAGGTTTATTGGCCGTAGCTGAGTTCGACGAGTTCAGTCTGTATGCACGTGAACGGCTTCCCAGCCGTTCATTTTGCATTACTTAATATTATAGAAAGGGATTTCAAATCGGTTTTGAAAGTGAAAATCTATCTTTGAAAAATAGTAAAACTATATACAGGAGACGAAATGACGAAAGGAATGGGGTATCAAAGCAGGTTTGCGCGATACGGGCGGGCCGTTGCTGGAGCGACACTGGTTGCGATGTCATGTGTGGGGCAAGCGTCGACCTATCAGCCGGCCGGCATCGATCTCGGCGCGACAACGTTCAACGATGCGTTCGGCAGTATGGAGCCAGGCTGGACGTCGATCCAGCTCCTTCAGTACGAACACAACACGAACTTTTACACCAATACCGGCGCGAAAAGTCCGGCGTTCAAGGACGCGCAGCTCAATGCGTTCGTGTGGCTGCCGCAGATCGTCTACACGTCGCCGATTCACGTACTGGGCGGCGCGCTCGGCTTCACGGCGATGCTGCCGGTTGCATCGCTGAACGCACACTCGACCGAATTCAATCCCTATGCTCCAACACTGACTGCGCGTTCAGGAGTGGGTGACATTACGTTCGGCCCGTTTTTGCAAATGGCACCGGTGATCAGCAACGGTCGTCCGGTCTTTGTGCAGCGTTTCGAGTTCGACGTAACCGCGCCTACCGGCGCCTATGATCCGAACAAGCTGGTTAATCCAAGTTCAGGCTTCTGGTCGCTGGACCCGCACTGGTCGGTGACGGTTCTGCCTACGCCGCAGACGGAAGTGTCAGTGCGTATGCACTATCTGTACAACCTGAAGAACACCAATCCAGGTATCAACAATCCGTTCGAAGTCCCAGGCATCGTGAACTTTCAGGCCGGCCAGGCGGTGTGGGCCAACTTTGCGGCCTCTTACAAGATATTGCCGAACCTCGATGTCGGCCTGAACGGCTTCTGGTTCCGCCAGATTACCGATGACCGTGTCAACGGCGCAAGCCAGCCCGCTGCCCGCACCACGAACCTGTCGCTGGGCCCTGGTGTCGAGTGGACCATCGATCGCAAGAACTTCGTGTTCGCGAACCTCTATTTTCCGGTGGTGGAGCGCAATACCTACTCCGGCACTCACGTGAACCTGCGCTGGATTCATGCGTTCTGACCAGGAGACGAACATGCAAAAGGTAGGCAACTTACCGGTAATCGAAAGTGCTCGCGGCATTGCGGCGCTGATGGTTGCCCATTGCGCAGGCATGTTGGACCTGGTTGCACTGCCGCTATGGGTAGGTACACTGGTCGCGCATTATCGGTTCAATCCTCAACAGGCAGGCACGCTGCCGACGCTGTTTCTCATCGGAGCATCGTTATCCAGCGTATTTTTTGCCCCCCGCTTCAACCGCGTGAACGCGAAGTGGGCTGCGGTACTTGGCTTCGCCGCCGGTGCGTTGGCCTTCGCGCTATGTATCGGTCAGACGACCATGGCCGTGCTTGCGCCCCTGCATTTTGCCGGCGGACTGGCCGCAGGAACTGCGCTCAGTTTTACGCACGGCACGATTGGACATGCGCGCAATCCTCATCGCGTATTTGCATGGGCCGGGCTGGCCATTGGCGTATTCGGCGTTGCCTTTCTCGGCGGTACGCCTGGGATACTGGCCAGATTCGGAGGCGCGGCCTTATTCATCGTTTTTGCTGGAGTCATGGGGCTGGCAGCCTTGACGGGACTCCTGTTTTTCCCGCGCCCGAGCCGGCAGGGCGCGGAGGATCGCCACGGCGCTCTCGTGCAGGTTCAGCCGCTTTCGCGGGCGGTCTGGTATTCGATCGTCGGAATCGCGTTGCTCGCGATGACGCAAGCCATGACGCTCAGCTTCTACGAGCGGATTGGGATGGCACGCGGCTTTGGCCGGGAACTGGTGACGCTGGCGCTCGTGATCTATGGCATTGTCACGCTATTTCCGGCACCGTTGGCGGGTTTGCTTGAAAAGCGCATCAGGGCAACAACGGTTATTTCAATCGGTCCTATCATGCAGGCTGTGTTTGCCATGATCGTGACGCATACCTGGAGTTATCCGTTGTTTGCCGCTTCAGGGGCGCTAATGGCATTCACGATTCTGTTCACGCATACCTATGCGTTTGGCCTGCTCGCGCGACTGGATACGACCGGACGCGCTGTGGCGGCCACACCGGCCATGCTCATGGTGGGCGCCGCCATCGCTCCGTTTCTTGGCGGAACGCTGGTCAGGTTCATCGGCTTCGGTGCGATTGGCTATGCGGCCATCGCACTGGTCGCAATAGAACTGCTGCTGTTCAACTTGACGCGCCGGTCGGTGCAGGGTGAATCGTCAGTCGAACAGGCTCCAGCGGTAACTTAGCCGGGAATCAGCCTCTAGGGGAGTGAATGTGCTGCGCATCACAGTGCGCTGACGAGACGTTCACTCCCCAAAACAGGGACCCGGTGACTGGGATGAACGTCTCCACCGACGCGTTCGCGCGCAGACCAACGTGCGCCTTGAACGACTGTTACACACCTATTGAGTTGAAAAACTCGCGTCTTCGCGGGGCGGGACCGGCCTTTTTATCGCGTCAAAACGGCTCATCTAACGTTTGGCCTGTTCGTGAACTAGACTGGACACTGCCACTACGCCCGCTGCCGTCAGAATCCCGCCGGGCGCCGGAGGGCTGGCATGAAGCACCCATTCCGCTATCTGTCCGCCCTCTGCATCAACGTGCTGCTGCCGTGGCTCGCGTACCGGCTGGCGCTGCCGCACTGGGGCTACCTGCAGGCGCTCGCGGCGTCGGCGCTGCCGCCCCTCGCCTGGATGGCGTACGACTACATCCGCTTGCGGCACTTCGATGCGCTCTCCGCGCTGGTGCTCGTCAGCATCACGCTGTCGCTCGCGCTGACGCTGCTTGGGCGCGCGCCGCTAGAGCATGCGGCTGAGGCGCCAATGATCTCGGGCTCGATCGGCATCGTGTTCCTGCTCTCGCTCTTGCTGCCACGCCCGCTCGTGTTCTACCTCGCGCGCTCGAAGGTCACGCGGAAGAATCGCGACGGCGCCGCCGAATTCGAGCAGCACTGGCGCGAGCACCCGGGCCTCGTCGCGGTAATCCGCCGGATGACAGTCGTCTGGGGCGTCGGCCTCGTCGCGGAGAACGTGCTGCGCTGCTGGATCGTCTGGACGTGGGCCGGCAAGCCGGAACCCGCCACGGTGTCAGCGGTGGTGGGCTATGCTGTCTATGGCGCGCTGACGCTGTGGACGTTCTGGTATCGCCGCCGCTTTATGAAACGCGTCGGCAAAGCGGCCGAAGCGTTGGCTAAATCGGAGGGATCGTGACCGCGCGCGCTGGGGAACGCATGGACCACATCCGCCGCGCGCGCCGTATCAAGGTCCTGTGACAACTGCCCTTTGTCGATTGCGTTGCGCAGACCGCGTTCAAGCATCTCGTGCCCATCGTGCGCCGCGTTGCGCAAACGCTCGCGCACGCGGTCCATATCGCACGTGTATTCGCAGAGGCCTGTTACGGTCGCGGTCCCGATCACCGATATTGACCGATATCGTCGCCGCCCTCGCGCGCGGGGGCGTGTGCCGCCGTTGCCCCGCCGGCATGATGCTTCAGTTTGTGCGTGACCACATCGAGCTTGTCACCGAGCAGTCGTCGCACCGTCACATAGAACACCGGAATCAGCAGCAGCCCGAAGAATGTCGCGAAGAGCATCCCGCCAATTACGCCCGTGCCGATCTCGTGCCGGGACGAAGCGCCGGCCCCGGTGGAGATGACGAGTGGGAACACGCCCAGAATAAAGGCCATCGAAGTCATCAGGATCGGGCGCAAGCGCAGCCGTGCCGCGGTCGTGACCGCATCGTAGAGCGTCATCCCGTTCGCCTGCCCTTCGACCGCGAATTCGACGATCAGAATTGCGTTCTTCGCGGCCAGGCCGATAACCGTGACGAGACCGATCTTGAAGTAGATGTCGTTAGGCACGTCGCGCCACAGACAGAACGCCAGCATGCCGAGCATCCCGAGCGGTACCACGAGCAGCACCGCAGCCGGAATCGACCAGCTCTCATAGAGCGCCGCCAGACACAGAAAGACCACCAGGATCGACAACGCCATGAGTGCGGTCGCCGAGCTTCCCGACAGTATTTCCTGGTAGGACTGCCCGGTCCAATCCGCATCGAATCCGTGCGGCAGCTTTTGATTGACGATGCCCTGCAGCGCCTGCATCGCCTGGCCCGTTGAATAGCCGGGCGCCGAATTGCCGACGACTTCGACTGCGGAATAGCCGTTGTAGCGCGGCAGCACGGTCGGCCCGTTGTACCAGTTGGTCGTGACGACGCTCGACAGCGGCACCATGTTGTACGGGCTGATCGACGTGTTCGCCACCGACGGGTCAACCTGGGTCAGATAGCCACTCGTGTTGGTCACCGTCCCTGCCGTGCTGGCAGTGCCCGACGCGGCGTTGGTGATACCCGATGGCGTGTAGAGGTGCTGGAATGCATCGAGGCCCATTCGATACGGCGCATCCGCCTGGAGGAACACCTTCTTCACGCGACCGCCGTAGGTAAACTGGTTCACGTAGAACGGCGCCAGCTCCGTGCCGATCGTCTGGTAGACATCCGTCAGCGACAGCCCCATCGACTGTGCCTGAGGGCGATCCACCGCGATCTGCAGTTGCGGCGCGTTGGGTAGCGAGTTCGGTCGGACGCCGAAAAGAACGTCGTTCTTGCTGGCGTTCTCGAGCAGCGTCGCTTCGGCGGCACCCAGTTCCGCGCGCGACTGGCCTGCGCGCGCCTGAAGATACATGTCGACGCCGCCGAACTGGCTCAGCCCGCGGATCGTCGGCAGATTCACAACGAACAGTTGGGCGTCCGGAATGCTGTGCAGGATTTTGTTGGCCTGCGGGATCAGCTCCATCGCCGTTCGCCCACGCTTGTTCCATTCGACGAGCTTGATGAACGTCATACCGACATTTTCGTTGGTACCGACGAAGCTGTAGCCTTCCGGCTGGAACATGGCGTAGATATCCCTGCCGATGTCGCTATGGACCAGCTTGTCGCGCACTTCGCCCATCACGCGGTTCGTACTCTGCAGCGTCGAGCCCGGCGGCAGGTTCACGAGCGCCAGCATGAAACCCTGGTCTTCGTCGGGCACGAAGCCTGTCGGCAATTTCGTGTAGAGGAATCCGGTCAGCACGACCACGAGCACGAAGGCCATCATCCAGCGGGGCGCGTGACGCACGGCCCGTCCGACGTGTCCCAGATAGGTGTGGGACATCCGGTCGAAGCCGCGGTCGAACCAGCGGAACAGCACGCCCTTCTCATGCTCGTGAACCGGCTTCAGGATGGCCGCGCACAGCGACGGCGTGAACGACATCGCCAGAAACGCGGAGAACACCATCGAGACCGCGATGGTGAGCGCGAACTGCGCATAGATGATGCCGTTCGCACCGGGTTGCAGCGCGGACGGCACGAATACGGCCGACAGCACGACCGTGATCGCGACGATGGCGCCCGTGATCTGCGCCATGGCCTTGCGCGTGGCCGCTTTCGGCTCCAGATGCTCCTCGCTCATGATCCGCTCGACGTTCTCGATCACCACAATCGCGTCGTCCACCACGATGCCGATCGCAAGCACCATGCCGAACAGCGTCAGCTGGTTTAGCGTGAAATTCAGCGCCGCAAGCCCGATGAACGTGCCGAGCAGCGCAACCGGAATCACGAGGGTCGGGATGAGCGTGGCCCGGAAGTTCTGCAGGAAGATCAGCATCACGAAGAACACCAGCACGACGGCTTCGATCAGTGTCTTGACCACGTCGGTAATGGAAGCCGTGATGAACGGCGTGGTGTCGTACGGGATGTCCCATGTCACGCCCGGCGGCAGGTCCTTCGCGAGATCCGCCATGGTGGACTTGACGACTTTGGCCACCTTGAGCGCGTTGGCGCCCGGCAGCAGGAACACGCCCATGCCGCCTGCGGGCTTGCCGTCGTAGACCGACGCCAGGCCATTGGTCTGCGGACCGAAACTGACGCGCGCGACGTCCGAGAGCCGTACCGTCGTGCCGTTGCTGTTCGCCAGCAAAATGATGTCGCGGAACTGCTGCAGCGAAGAGAACCGCATGTCGCCGGACACCGTCGCTGTGAAGACTTGCCCCTTCACCGCCGGATCCGCACCGAGAGAACCGGCCGCAAACTGCGCATTCTGGGCATTCACTGCGTTGAGGACCTGGGTGGTCGAGAGTCCGTAGCCCTGCAGCTTGTCGGGGTCGATCCAGATGCGCACTGCGTATTCGGAGCCGAGCAGCGTGGTATTGCCGACACCGCTGATGCGCCCGATCACCGGCTGGATCTGTGACGCAACGATGTCCGAAAGTCGCGCCGCGTCAATGCCCGGACTGTTCGAGCGCAGCGCGACGAACAACAGGATGTCCGGGCTCGACTTCGCGACCACCACGCCTTGCTGCGTCACCTGCGAGGGCAGCAACGGCTCGGCGATCTGAACCTTGTTCTGCACCTGCACCTGCGCAATGTCCGGGTTGGTGCCGATCGCAAAGCTGAGCGTGATGACACTCTGGCCGTTGGAACTCGAACTCGAGCTGAAGTACAGGAGGTTGTCGATGCCGGTGAGCTGCTGCTCGATGACCTGGGTCACCGTCGATTCCATCGTCGCGGCGCTCGCGCCCGGATAGGTCGAGGTAATGGTCACCTGCGGTGGCGCGATGTCTGGATACGAATCGATCCCCATGCTGCGCATGGAGATGATGCCGAACAGCGAGATCAGGATCGCGACCACCCACGCGAATATCGGCCGTTCAATGAAAAAACTCGGCATGGGGGGATCTCCTAGTGCGCGGCGCTGGCGGGCGGGCTGTCGGGCGCCGCCGCCAGCGGCTGAGCAGGCGGCTGCCACGGACTGGCGTTGACCTGCATGCCCTCATGCGCGACCTGCACACCTGTGACGATCACCTTGTCGCCCTCGGCGATGCCTTTCGTGACGATCCAGTCATTGCCGACGCTGGCGTTCGTTTCGACGTCCTTGCGCACCACCTTGCCGCCCTGCCCGACCACCAGCAGATACGCTCCCTGCGTATCCCGCAGCAGCGCCTGCTGCGGGATCAGGAAGACGTTGTTCTGTTCACCGAAGCGGACAACCAGCGTCACGTACATGCCGGGCAGGAGCAGATGCTGCGGATTGGCAAGGAGCGCGCGCAGGTTGACGGTGCCCGTTGTGGCGTTGACGGCGGGGTCCGAAAAGTCGAGCTTGCCGGGCTGCTCGTATGGCGTGCCGTTGGGGAGGCTCACCTGGACGGTCGTCGAGTCTTGCTGCGCGAGAGCCACGGAGCCGCTGCCCTGCGATTGCCGCAGCGTGATCAGATCGGCCGCGCTGATCGTGAAGTTGACGTACACCGGGTCGACCTGCTGAACGGTGGTCAGCAGTGTGCCGCTCGTCCCGGCGTCAGTCGTGCTGCTGCCGACCACCGCGCCCGCGGTCACCTGTTGCTGCCCCGCGATGCCGCTGATCGGCGAAGTCACCCGCGTGTAGCCGAGACTGATGCGTGCGCTCTGGACCAGCGCCTGATCCGCCTGCACCTTGGCCGCCGCACTGCGCTCGGCCGCATTGGAGTTGTCGACGGTCTGCTGCGACACCGAACCGACGGGTAGCAGCTTGCGGTTGCGCTCCGCGGTGATATGGTCGTTGACGTAGGTGGCCTGATCCAGCGCCTGCTGCGCGATGTCGTTGTCGAGCTGGGCCTTGTAATACGACGGGTCGATCTCGAACAGCACCTGCCCCTGCCGGACTTCGCTGCCCTCGGCATAGACCCGTTTGACCAGCACACCCGACACGCGCGCGGTGACGTTGGCGCTGTAGTACGGCGAAAGGCGTCCGACGAACTGGCGCGTCAGCGGCACGGTCTGCGGATGCGCCGTCGTCACGGCCACCTGCGGCGGGGGCGGCGCTGGGGGCTTGCTCTTCGTGCAGGCCGCGAGTGCGAGGAGGCACAGACTCGCGCAAAGCACGGGCACGCTGGCGGGCAGTGACTTCATGAGATGGAGACTCCAGTCAGAAGCACTTCATTCAGTTAGGAGGCGATCCGGCGTCCTGCCGGCGCGCCTGCGAATCGATCGACGAAAACGCCGTCGACGACAGGGGGTGGCCCGTCGCCGAGGCCGCCTTGTTGTCGTCCCATTGCCAGCCGCCGCCGAGGTTCTTGACCAGCGTGACGCTGCTTTGGGCGAGCAACGATTGGGTGTCGCGCAGGTTCTGCTCCGCCTCGATCAACGTGAGCTGCTGGTTGAGCAGATCCTGCTCGCTAGCCGAGCCAACGTCGCGCTGCGCCCGAACGCTGGCGAAGAGTTGCTGGTTGCGCTGCAGGATAGCGGCGTACGAGGATGCCTGCACGCGCAGATGGTTGACCGCTGAAAGACTGTCCTCCACGCTGCCGAAGGCGGTCAGCACCGTGTTGCGATAGGTCGCCACGTCCCCGTCATAGGTGGCACGAGCCTGCCTCACCGCGGCGGTGCGTGCGCCGGCATCGAAAATCGTTTCGGCAAGCTCGGGGCCGAGCGTCCAGAAGCGGTTCGGCAGCGAAAAAAGATGGGCGAACGTGTTGTGCTGGAAGCCGCCTTCCGCCGACAGCGTCAGGCTGGGAAAGAATGCCGCCTCGGCTACGCCGATTCTGGAATTCGCGGCTGCGGCCGTGCGTTCGGCGCTCACCACGTCATAGCGGCGCTCGAGCAGTTCCGAAGGCAGCCCGAGCGGCACGTCCGGAATCACGAAAACGTGGTCCGGATCCGGGGCGATCTCGAACCCCGCGGGCGGCACGCCGGTCAGCACGGCTAGCGCATGCTCGTCCTGCTCGCGGGATATTTTGGTGAGCTGCAACTGGGCGACGACGGTTTCGAGGTCGTCCTGGGCCACGAGCACCTGGTCGCTCGAAGCCGCGCCCGCGCGGTACGAGGCCTGGGTCATCTCGAGAATCCGGGCATCGATCTCCTGCTGCCTCGTGAGCGACCGGATGTCGTAGTCGGCCTGACGCAGCGCGAGGTAATCCCCGGCCACGCTCGCCTCGATCGAGAGCCGCTCGCCCGCCAGCTGTGCGTCGCTCGCCTGAGCGCTTTCCTGGGAGGATTCGATCTGACGGCGAATCGAGCCCCACAGGTCGATCTCCCAGCTCGCAGAGACCTGTGCAACCACGTTGTTGACCACGCCCCCGCCCGAGCCCCCAACGGACGACGAGCTGCCGGGCACCTGGGTCACGCCCTTGCCGAAGCCGGTGCGCGAGGCCGAAAGATCGCCCGTTACAATCGGGAAGAGGCCTGCGGTGTTGGATTCGACGGTGGCGAGCGCGACGCGATACGCGGCCTCGGCCGCCGCGATCGACTGATTCGCCTTCAGCGAGCGATCGACGAGATCGTCGAGCGTCGCGTCCTGATACATGTGCCACCACGTGCTGGAGAGCGAGGCCGCCGGATTGACCTGGGCGCGCTGCCAGTCCACGCCTTCCTTGAAGCTCTCGGGTACCTGCACCTCGGGCCTGCGATAGTCGGGGCCGACCATGCAGCCCGCGAGCCAGAGGGCGAGCACGAGTGCCGCGCCGCCGCGAAGGTACCACCGCCCTGGCCGCGCGGTGCCACTCGCTGCAAAGGCCACGGTGCGCGGATTTTTCTTCATGCGCATCTCTACAGAATCCACGGCAACTCCGACAAAACGAATGATGTATTTCGGATGCCTATATAACTGAAAGATGAAAGCTTACAAAAGGGTGAATCAGGTTGCGCAGCCAGACACGAAAATGCGGACCGCCTGCCGCGCGATGCGCCGCCGGGTTGCCGCGTTCGGACGGGCGGTACAGCCGAGCAGCATCCGCGCACGCACGCCGCCGAGCACCAGATAGACGAACTGCTCCACGGCGAGATCGACGTCCGCAATCGTGAACTCGCCGCGCTCCACGGTGCGCCGCAGGTAATCCGTCAGCGGCTCCGTGCCCGCCAGGTTGCCGCAGCGGTCGAGATAAGCGTCGACAAGGGCCGGAAATCGGCGCGACTCGACGATGAGCGTCCGGTACAGCTCGATCATGTCACTCTGCGTGCCGACGTCGAGAAGTCGCAGCGCCACGGCTTCGAGCACGGCAACCGGCCCGTTATCGTTGGCAACGATTTTCCGGAGTTCCTCTACCCACGCATCGGCCAGCGTCCGCACGATGGCATCAAACAATCCCGCTTTGCTGCCGAAGTGGCAATAAAGCGTCTTTTTCGCCACTCCAGCGTCGCGGGAGATCGCGTCGAGGCTCGTTTCCCGATAGCCGGCCGAAAGGAATCTCTCCTTTGCCACGTCGAGCACGACCTGCGCGCGAACCTCCGCGTCGTGCCGCGAAGGCCGACCGCCCCTGCCTGACTTCCGCGCCAGATCGTTACCCATGACGCTCCGAGTACATGGTGCAGGTGTGGAAACTCCACCAGTGCGTTTCGTTCAGACTAGTCGAGCGGAACCCGGAATTCAATGTGAGCGTTAATGTTCAGGGAGCAACGCACCAGCGGGTGCAACCGGCCAGGAAAAGTCATCCATTGTCATCGGAGTCTGGACGTTGGGGCATCCGGTCATCCCTGGAAACCGCCTCCCGGTGATCGGTTCAGAACATCGTATTCGCATTGTTAGCCGTCTTCGGCACGGGCTGCAGCACGTCCCAGTGCTCCACTATCTTGCCGTTGGCATCGAAGCGGAAGATGTCGACACCCGCGGTCTCCTGACCGGCCCATTCCAGGTAGCGCACGTGTACAAAAGCAAGATCGCCGTCTATCGCAATGCGTTTAACTTCGCACGGAATGCGCCCGGCCTGCTTGATGTAACCGAGGATGTCATCCAGCCCATCAGGGAAAAGCGGATTGTGTTGAATGTATGGCCCGCTCACAAAACCCGGATACAGGTCTGCCTGGCCCTCGTTGAAGATCTTCTCGTAGATAGTGTTAAGCACTTGCAGGACATGCTCTCTATTCATGATTTCATCTCCGGGTTTGTACCCTCTCATTGGAAGGGCTCTCTGGAAGATGGTCCATACCCATGCAGCGCGAAAACATAGCAATTCGTCTCATTCTGGTACGATGCGATCATGGATGCGTTGAACGGTTGGTTAAAGGCGGTCCGTGCCGATGGCCTGGTGCTGGTGCGCACACGCGTGGCAGGCCCATGGGGGTTCGAGGTGCAACCTCGCGACGCCGCGGTGTTCCATTTCGTGGCGGAAGGACGTGCCTTCGTGCGCCAACCCGAGATGGAAACGATCGAATTGCGGGCTGGTGAACTGGTCCTGTTCCCGCGTGGCAGCGCACATGAGGTAGCGCATTCCGGGCAAGGCAAAGCCGTGCCGCTAGATGTGTTCCTGTCCATGCGTAATGGTGTCGTCGACCGCAATCCAAAGGCCACCACGCTGATTTGCGGCCAGTTCGACATAGACCAGCACCTGGCGCTTCCCGCTCTGCGGGCGCTACCACAAGCCGTGTCGCTCCGCGCCGGAACGGAACCTGGATGCTCACCGTTAAGCGACACGCTACGCATGCTTCGTCATGAAGTGGAGGCGCCGAACTTCGGGAATCAGATCGTGGTTCGCAACCTTCTCTCGTCCATGTTCGTCTACTTCATACGCGATTGGGCCGACGCCGCCTCTCCCGCAACAAACGACTGGTTTTCGGCTCTGCGAACGCCGCACGTGACACGGGTTCTCGCGCGCATGCACGAAGAACCCGAACGTGCGTGGACACTGGAGGAACTCGCCAAAGTAGCTGGGTTGTCGCGCGCTGCGTTCGCACGCAACTTCAGCAATTCAGTAGGTGAACCACCGCACAGCTATCTAACGCGCTGGCGCATGGGCATTGCCGCTCAACTACTCGAGCAGACCGATTTGCGACTTGGCGAGATCGCATCGCGTGTTGGATACCAGTCTGAATTTTCCTTCAGTCGCGCCTTCAAATCGACTCGTGGCGTCTCGCCAATTCAGTATCGGCGCGAAAAACCTGATCGTCGCTGAGCCGGAGCGCTTGAAGACAGAACCGACCGCGTCCGGTCCGACGCCGAGCCCGCTT
Source organism: Paraburkholderia pallida (assembly GCF_004524855.1). Taxonomy (NCBI): domain Bacteria; kingdom Pseudomonadati; phylum Pseudomonadota; class Betaproteobacteria; order Burkholderiales; family Burkholderiaceae; genus Paraburkholderia; species Paraburkholderia pallida. Next base: position 1,089,464 of record NZ_CP038149.1, read on the forward strand.
GATCGCGGCGAGGAGACCGTAGCACCTTGTATCCTGCTGAGCTCCACCGGAAAAAGTGAAAGCCAACATTCCGTACAATTCAGGAATGGAGGCATACTTGAGCCGAATCCCCAATACCGTCTGAAATGAGGCGGTGAAGCTCGCAACGAGCAAGGGAGCGGGTGCATCAGCGGCTGCGCGCCGGTTGTCGATATCACAGAAGAAATACAGTGGCAAACAGAGTGCGTGCTACAAACGACAGCACGCTGGATCACAATCGCGCTCGCGGGTGATGACAGCCAGGCGTCTCGCTCGAGCGAATGCGCATTGAGGATGGAGCGAGTTAATGGAAGTAGAATTGGCGCCCGACACAGTGCAGATGATGGGCGAACTGGCGGGGCTCGACGTGCCCCAATTCAGCGAGCTCATGGCGCGAATCTACCAGGGGCCATTGCAGGAAGTGCCGTGGACTGACGCGTTGGAGTGGATCCGGCGATACCTCGACTCGAGCTACGTCACACTCATCTTGCGCAGTGCCTCACGCGAGCGGCGCGGGGTGATGATCAATGCAGGCGCGTCGGGCCTGGTGCCGGACGAAGTCGCTTACAACACCTGCTATTACGCGCTCGATCCATTCGTCGGTCTACCAGGAGACCGTGTCGTCACCGTCGACGAGATGTTTGGAGAGACCGGTTGGCTGTCGTCCGAACTCTATAAACAATGGCAGAAACCGGTCGACGTCCGGTACGTGCTGGGCGCGGATCTTCGCACGGAATCGGGCGTCGAGTGCCGCTTTCGCGTCTCCCGCGACCATGCATCGGACGACTTCAGCGCGCGCGACAGGGCATTATGCACACTGCTGCTCCCCCATCTCAGGCGCGCGGTCGAACTGCATTCGCGTCTGGATACTGCCGTGGTCGAACGCTCGATGTACGCGAACACCGTCGATCACATGCAGGTCGGCTCCGTGCTGCTTGACGTGAACGGCGCGATCATCGGCAAGAATCGCACCGCCGACGACATCCTCGCTCAGCGCGACGGACTGCGTGTCGCGTACGGATCGATCGAGGCCACGGATGCGCGAGAGAACCGCACGCTCAAGCGAATCGTACGGCATGCGGTGATGGGTCACCTCGGAACGGCTGCGCCTGTTATTGAGGCGATGCCCATTACGCGCAGCGGGCAACAGCCCAGGCTCGGGGTGCTGATACGTACGATTCCGTTATCGGAGTGGTCAGATGCCGGCAAGCACCGTGCCGCGGTCGCGCTGTTTCTACGTGATCCGGATCGCAAGCCTCAAGGCACGCAGGAGACCTTGCGCAAACTGTTCGATCTGACACAAGCCGAAACGTCACTCGTGATGCTGCTCGCGAATGGCCTGACACTCGAAGAAGCGGCCGACGAGTCTGGAATCAGCAAAAACACAGCACGAGCGCATCTGCGGGCGATCTTTTCGAAGACGGGCGTCACCCGACAGGCCATGCTCGTGGGCGTCGTGCTCGGCAGCCTCATGCCTCTGGGCTGAGTGCGTGCGCCGCCGCGCACGGCGATGATCGACGACATCGCCGCGCAGGCTTGCGTGCGGACCGGCATAGCATCCTTCGCCGATTGTGCCATCGCAGACCACGACGGCGGTCGAATACACATAGTACAACGTATCAACTCCCCTCGAATCAGTAAAACCACATGAGAGGCTTCGGTGAAGATTTCCGCCCGAGCGTGACCCGCCCATGCATCTTCACCCCCAGTTCCCACGTCGCGACATCGTCCTTTCAGACTACGAGAAAAAACACCGCTGCATCTATCATCGGCACAGACGATAATGGAGACTCGGAATGACAACGCTCGACTTCAGCGGCAAGACGGTCCTGGTAACCGGAGGAACCAAAGGTATCGGCTACAGGATCGCCGAGCGCTACCTCGCCGCCGGCGCACGCGTCTTCGTATGCGGCCGCTCCTCCCCCGAGACGCTCCCTTGCGCCGGCAACAGCGCCGCCACGTTCATTGCCGCCGACCTGCGCGATAGCGGGCAGGTCGATGCGCTGCTCGCCAGCATCCGCGCCGAAACGGGACGTCTCGATGTCGTTGTCAACAATGCCGGCGGCTCGCCGTTCGTCGCGGCAGCCGATGCTTCGCCGCGCTTCACAGAGGCGATCATCCGCCTCAATCTCATTGCACCTCTGGAACTCGCGCAACGTGCGAACGCGATGATGCAACAGCAGGAAGACGGAGGGGTCATCCTCTTCATCGGCAGCGTCAGCGCCTCACGCCCCTCTCCCGGTACTGCCGCCTATGGTGCCGCGAAAGCCGGGATCGTGAATGCCGTTGCATCGCTCGCGGTGGAGTGGGCGCCGCGCGTGCGGATTTGCGCGGTGAGCCCAAGCCTTGTGCAAACCGCATCGGCGACCAGCGGACACTACGGCGACGACAACGCGCTAGACGCCATCTGCAAGACGATTCCAGCTGGCCGGCTCGCGACCCCGGACGACGTGGCCGACGCGTGCCTTTTTCTTTCGTCGCCGCTGGCCGCGTACACGTCCGGCACGAATCTCCGTCTCGAAGGCGGTGGCGAACGCCCGATGTACCTCGGCGCCGTCAACGCCTGATCAATAAGGATGCCGACATATTATTTCAATGTCTTGATTCGCTATCAAAATTTGATAATCCCGGGATCTCGATGGAGATGCGCTCGAGCATGATGGACTAGTCCGTATGGGTTATGTTGCCGTTGCGGCTGCGGAGCAAAATGAGCTCATGCACATAACGACCACGGAGGGACACCATGGCATTTCCTCGCTCTGCCGGAGCAACTGCACCACCGGAACGCTACGCCAGAGGCTGGCATTGCCTCGGACTGGCATCTGAATACAAGGACGGCAAGCCTCACGGTCTCGATATTTTCGGCCAGCGTCTGGTTGCTTTTGCGGGCGACGACGGTCACATCCGCATCCTCGATGGATGGTGTCCGCACATGGGCGCGGATCTGGCCTCGGGAACGGTGCAAGGCAACTCGGTGGTCTGCCCGTTCCACCATTGGAGCTGGGGCGGCGACGGTGCGTGCAACAGCATTCCCTATTGCAAGCGCGTGCCAGCGAAAGCGCGCGTCAATACGTGGCACAGCTGCGAGCAAAATAACCTTCTGTTCGTCTGGAACGATCCGGAGGGCGCACCGCCCGCTCCTGAAGTCGCGATCCCCCGCATCCGCGCCTGCTTTTCGGACGAATGGATGCCGTGGGCCGTCCGCAAGATGACCATCCAGACGCACTGCCGCGAACTCGTCGACAATCTCGCCGATGCAGCGCACTTCGGCCCCGTGCACGGCTCTCCCGCCAGTTACTTCTGCAACACGTTCGTCGGCCACGTCGGCCACCAGATGTTTCACGGTGCGCAGAGCGAGCTTCTGGGCAGCACGCTGATCGCAGACAGTGCCTACTTCGGCCCGGCTTATCACATCACCCACATGAGCGCCGAAGTCGACGGGAATCCGCTACACAGCATCCTGCTCAACTGTCATGTGCCGATCAACCAGCACAGCTTCGACCTGCGCTACGGCGTGATGATCAAGAAGATGCCCGGCCTCTCCGATGACCAGAACCGCGAGATCGCCGATGCCTACGTGGAGCAGGCCCACAAGTCCTTCTTCCAGGACGTCGAGATCTGGCACAACAAGACGCGCATCGAGCGCCCGGTCCTGTGCGAAGGCGACGGCCCGATCTATCAGCTTCGCGAATGGTATCGGCAGTTCTACACGGACGTTGCGGACCTCCCTCGCAATCTGCATGAGAAGAAGGTCTTTCAGTGCAAGGACGGTGAATGGCAAACGCTGTCCGAAGTGCCCGCGCAGGCCGTCAGTCAGCTGCACGCGATTTGATCACAAGACTCAGGAGTCCACATTGAACGGACGTTTGCAGGGAAAGATCGCATGGGTCAGCGGTGCGGGAACCGGCATCGGCGAAGCCACCGCGAAGCGCTTCGCAGCGGAGGGGGCCACCGTTATGATTTGCGGCCGGCGGCGCGAGCCGCTCGAACGGGTCGTGGCCGAAATCGTGGCACAGGGCGCGAACGCGGCCTGGATTCAGGCCGACGTCACCGACGAGCAGTCGGTCGAGCGGGCAGTGAGCGCCACCGTCGAGCGCTTCGGCGGTCTCGACATCATGGTCAACAATGCCGTGAACTACACATGGGGCATGCTGGATCAGGTCAGCACCGACGCGTGGCACCAGTGCCTGCGCGGCAGCCTCGACGTGGCGTTCTTCGGCACCCGCGCGGCGTTGCGCGTGATGAAGGCGCGCGGCGGCGGCGCGATCGTCAATCTCGGTTCGGTCGCGGGATTGCTGGGGAGTCCGGGCTTGTCCGCTTACGGCGCCGCCAAGGCGGGCGTGCTCAACTTCAGCCGCGCGGTAGCGCTCGAAGGCGCGCCCCACCATGTCCGGGTCAATGTCGTGATCCCCGGCGTGGTCTGGAGCGAGGGCACGCGCGAAGCACTGAGCGACGCCCAAACTGCCGAGGGCACGGCGCGCTCGGTGCCGATGATGCGCATCGGCGAGCCGCTCGAAGTCGCCAATGCCATCCTGTTCCTCGTCTCCGGCGAAGCGTCGTATATCACCGGACAAAGCCTGGTCGTCGACGGTGGCAAGACCTGCCGGCTCGATGTGGGCGCCACCGACTACGTCTCCGAAACCTCTGCCGAGCGGCGTGGCACCGCCTCGTGAGCGGTGCAGCCAGCTTAAAGGACCTGCGCGAAAATGCATGATTCGTCACTACTCGAGCGAATCGATCGCCTCGAATCCATCGAAGAGATCCGCATGTTGCCCGCCAAGTATGCCTTGGCGCTCGACATGCGCGACCTCGACGCGTGGACAAGCCTGTTTCCGGAAGACGTCGTGGTTGGCAAGGAGCGGGTCGGACGCGCCCATCTGAAGCAATGGATCGACGACACGTTGCGTAACCAGTTCACCGTGACATCGCATCACATCGGCGGCCACATCATCGAGTTCAAGGACGCGGATCACGCGAGCGGCGTGGTCTATTCGAAGAACGAGCATGAGACCGGTCCCGAGTGGGTCATCATGCAGATGCTCTACTGGGACGACTACGAACGCATCGACGGCCGCTGGTATTTCAGGCGCCGTTTGCCGTGCTATCTGTACGCGAGCGACCTGAACAAGCCGCCGATCGGAGACAAGAAGATGCGCTGGCCGGGCCGCGAACTCTACGATGGCTCGTGGCACGATCTCTGGCCTTCATGGAAGGCGTTCTGGAACAACAAGCCCACCGGCGAACTGCCGGACGTTGCCGCCCCCGCGCCGCTCGGGGCATTTCTGGAGAGCATGCGGCGCGGCTCGCCCGTGCCGAAGATCCGCACGCGTTGAAGACAGCACGGAATACCCAGCATGACAGCAAACCTGTTTGAACCCGTACAGCTCGGCGAACTCGCGCTTGCCAACCGTGTCGTGATGGCGCCGATGACGCGTAGTCGTGCGAACGAAAACGATGCACCGGACCACCTGCACGTCACCTATTACGCGCAGCGCGCAAGTGCGGGGCTGATCGTTGCCGAGGGCACCTACCCGAGCCATCACGGCAAAGGCTACTGCCGCACCCCGGGTATCGTCACCGATGCCCAGATCGGCGCATGGCGCCGCGTGACCGACACAGTACACGAACGCGGCGCCAAGATCGTTCTCCAGCTGATGCATGTCGGGCGGATTGCGACGCGCCACAACAAGGCGCCCGACGCGCAAACGGTCGCGCCGTCGGCGATTCACGCGCGTGGAGCGCTTTATTCCGACACGTATGGCGCCGTCGAAATGGACGTGCCGCGCGCGCTCACCGGCTCCGGGATCGCCAGCGTGATCAACGAGTATCGTCGCGGCGCCCTCAATGCGATGGCCGCCGGCTTCGACGGCGTCGAACTGCATTGCAGCAGCGGCTATCTGCCGATGCAGTTCCTGCTCGCATGCTCGAACCGGCGCACCGACGAATACGGCCAGACACTGCAAGGACGGATTCGCTTCCCGGTCGAGACGCTCGAAGCCATCGCCGCTGCAGTCGGTGCTGGGCGGGTCGGCTTGCGCATCTGTCCTGGCAACCCCTACAACGACATGCAAGACGACGATCCGGCCGCCACCTACGGCGCGTTGCTCGACGCCGTATCGCCAATGGGCCTCGCGTATCTGCACGTGAGCCGCTCTCCTGATCCCGCACTGGACGCCTTTGCGCTGGCACGCCGCCATTTTCACGGCCCGCTGATCGTCAACGACGGCTTCGACGGACAGAGCGCGGCGCAAGCCGTCTCCAATGGCATTGGGGATGCCGTGTCGTTCGCCCGGCACTTCATCGGCAACCCCGATCTCGTGACGCGTCTGAAGGAGCGCGCGCCGCTCGCGGGATTCGACCGCGCTTCGCTCTATACGACGGGCGCGCACGGTTATACGGACTACCCGCCTCTTTCAGAAGGCGCCTCAGGCTTTGCTGCAGAAAGGACCCAGCCGTGACCGATCGTCTTCCAACCCATCCGACCATTCCGAACCTGCTCGCGCAATCGGCCGAATGTTATGCAGACCTGACTGCCATCGACGATGCCGGCGTGCGGATCAGCTACGCCGAGCTGTACCAGTCGGCCCGGACGGTGGCCCGCGCGCTGATCACACTCGGCGTGCAGCACGGCGAACGCGTCGCGATCTGGGCGCCGAACATTCACGAATGGATCGTCGCCGCGCTAGGCGTGCATTGCGCCGGCGCGGTGCTCGTGCCCGTCAATACCCGCCTGAAGGGTGTCGAGGCCGCGGATATCCTCGTTCGCAGCCGGGCCCGCGTGCTCTTTTGCATCGGCGAGTTTCTCGACGTCCGCTATCCGGACATGCTGGCGGACCATGACATCCCGACGTTGCAGCACCGTGTCGTACTGCGCGATCCGCAGGCGGGCGATGCAGGCTGGGAGGCCTTTCTCGCGCGCGCCGCCGGGACGCACGAAGCCGAACTGGAAGCGCGGCTCGCCTCGATCACGAGCGAGACGGCGTCGGACGTGCTGTTCACGTCGGGAACGACCGGGCGTCCGAAGGGCGTGGTGACGGCCCATGGGCAAAACCTTCGCGCCTTCGCCGACTGGTCCGGGATCGTGGGGTTGAGGCAGGGCGACCGCTATCTGATCGTGAGCCCGTTCTTCCACGCGTTCGGCTACAAGGCCGGGTGGCTCGCCGCCCTCATTCGCGGTGCGACCATCGTTCCTCAACGGATATTCGACACCGAGTCCGTCTTGCGGCGCATCGCCACCGAGCGGATCAGCTTCCTGCCGGGCTCACCGACACTCTATCTGAGCCTGCTCGCCCACCCTCGCCTCGCCGACTTCGATCTCTCCTCGTTGCGCGTCGCTGTCACGGGCGCCTCGAACGTCGCGCCGGAGCTGATCGGGCGCATGCAGCGGGAACTGGGTTTCGGCACGGTGGTGACCGCCTACGGGTTGACAGAGTGCTGTGGCCTGGCCACCGTATGCCGCCCCGGCGACGACGCGTACACCGTCGCGACGACCTGCGGACGCCCGCTCGACGGCGTCGAACTGCGCGTCGTCGACGAGACGGGACGCGCGGTGCCAACGGGCGCGGCGGGCGAAGTCCTGATCCGCGGCTACACGGTGATGAAGGGCTACCTCGACGACGAGGCGGCCGTGCGCGAGACGATCGACAGCGCGGGCTGGCTGCACACCGGCGACATCGGCACGCTCGACGAGCGCGGCTATCTGCGCATCACCGACCGGCTCAAGGACATGTTCATCGTCGGCGGATTCAACTGCTACCCGGCCGAGATCGAGAACCTGCTGACCGGACACCCGTCGATCGCTCAGGTTGCGGTGATAGGCGTGCCCGATGACCGGCAGGGCGAGGTCGGCAAGGCCTATGTCGTACTGCGCGCGGGCCTCGACCTCGGCGCCGAGGAGCTGATCGGCTGGTGCCGGGCACGCATGGCCAACTACAAGGTGCCGCGCAGCGTGGAGTTCGTTGCGGCGCTACCCGTCAACGCATCCGGAAAGGTGCTCAAGCAGTCGCTGCGCGCGGCGGCGGCACCCACCGGGCACGGCGAGGCGGACCGCCCTGCCGTGCATTGAAGAAGTACGCCGCCTCGTCCTCCGGGCACGAGGCGGTTCGACAACCCATCGAGATCCTCCATGACCACTCATCCTTCCTCATCGCAGTCAGACTCCGCCGACGTATCGTTCAACCTGCCTGCCACAGCCGTCGTGGTCACGGGCGGCGCCTCCGGTATCGGGGAGGCGTCAGCGGCGGCGCTTGCCGCCGTCGGCCGCCCGGTCGCCATCTGGGATATTCAACGCGACAAGGCGCAAGCCGTCGCGGCCCAGCTCGCTGAACGCTACGGCATCGCCACATACGGGCACGGCGTCGACCTGCGCGACGCGAGCGCACTGGAGCCGGCGCTCGCGCAAACACGCGCGGCGCTGCCCGCGCTCGGCGGCCTGGTTCACGCGGCGGGCGTAGTCGACCAGAGCGGGATCGACGGACTCAGCGTCGAACGCTGGGACGCCGTGCTCAACATCAATCTGCGCGCGCTGGCCCTACTCGTCCAGGCGATGCTCCCCGATTTCCGCGCCAACCCGGGTTCGGCCGTCGTGGCCATCGCTTCGATCAACGCGACGCTTGGCAACGGGCTCATCCCCTCGTATTCCGCCTCGAAAGGCGGCGTCCTGTCACTCGTGCGCTCGCTCGCGGACAGCCTCGGCAACGATGGAATCCGGGTCAACTCGGTCTCGCCGGGCCAGATCCTCACGCCGATGATTCAACCGGTTGTCGACACCCTGCCCGCGGGCGCGTTCGAGCGCCGCATCATGCTGGGCCGTCTCGGGGAACCCGCCGAAGTCGGCCGCGTGGTCCGCTTCCTGCTCTCCAACGAGGCCAGCTACATCACGGGGGCGGAGATCGTCGTCGACGGGGGCAACATTCCCTCCCAGCGCTGATTGGGTTCCTTCTCAGGGCACGCCGCCCGCGTGCCCTGGAACGTGCCATCCCGGCAAGACCGTATTGCCGAAAATACTTGCCGGTGGCCGGTGGTGTGGCCGCGTCAGAGCCGCATCAATTCACGCGCCTCGGCGCTGTCCTGCAACAGACGGTTGACACGGCACGCGATGCGCCATTGCGGCATGGCACGGCCTGATGCTTGCACTCGCACCAGTTCCCAGCGATTGGCGGCCACCCGCCAGACTTCAAAGCCGCCCGCATGCGCCCGATAGACTCGCGAACAGGAAATCACGGTCGCGCGGTCCCCGTCGAGCGTGATCTGCGGTAGTCCCATCACATGCGCCCCACCGCCACGGATCAACGTCTGATGGATCGGGTGCTCGAAGAGCGCTGCGATCTCGGTATGCCCCCTGGCGACGGCGCCGGGCCCGAGATCGTAGATGCCGTCCACCGTCCACAAGCTGGCAGCCTCCCTGCACCGGGCGGGATCGGTCGCGCTATCGACCAGAGGCCCATATGAGGCAATCAGACGGTGGATCGCCAGTTCGTCGGACAGCGCTTTCACCGTTCCTTCGAGCGCATCCCAACGTCGTTGCCATTCTGTGTTTTCCATCGTCTGCATTCCTTCGTTGCGGCGCTCGCTGGACGAGCAACGGTCCATTGCCGGTGCGGACTTGCGCGTCGGTGATGAAACGTGCGTCCTCCGAGGCGGCAAGCGCGGTGAACCGCTGCTCTCCTCCGCCCCGTCGAATCTCGTGATGGTGTACGCACGACGGACGGATAACATCGTCCACGTGGACTACCGGCGCAAAGGCGTAAGCACATCGGCGCCATCCCCCATGCGAAAGTAGAATGTTTATCTGCATTCAATATTTAAGATTCGCATGACCTGCTGCTAGTCTTCCCAAGTCGGGCACTCGCCCGGAGATCCGTTCGCTTCGCATGGCGCGGACCACTGTTCACGAGGGAGACAGCATGAGCATCGAATTCATCGGGATGATCCAGCAGCGCAAGGTGTCGGAGACGCACCTCGCCACCGGCCCGGCGATCGACGTCGATTACGTCCGCGACTTCGCCCAGGCGCACGAGCGCGCGGGTTTCGATCGCATTCTGGTGCCGCACAGTGCCGTCAGCCCCGACGCGACGCTCACCATCGCCTATGCGGCGAGCGTGACCTCGCGCGTGCATTTCATGCTGGCGCACCGCCCCGGCTTCGTGGCGCCCACGCTCGCCGCGCGCCAGATCGCCACGCTCGATCACTTCTCGGGCGGCCGTCTCGCCGTGCACTTCATCTCGGGCGGCAGCGACGCCGACCAGCGCCGCGACGGCGACTTTCTGGGCCACGACGAGCGCTACGCGCGCACCGACGAGTATCTGCAGATCCTCAAGCGCGTCTGGACCGAAGAAAAGCCGTTCGACCACGCAGGCCGCTTCTATCGCTTCGAACAGGCGTGGTCGGAGGTCAAGCCACGGCAGCAGCCGCATGTGCCGATCTATTTTGGCGGCGCGTCCGAGGCCGCACTCGCGGTCGCGGGCAAGCACGCCGATGTCTACGCGCTCTGGGGTGAATCGAAGCAAGGCGTCGCCGACCTGATTGGCCGTGTGCGCGCCGAGGCCGCGAAACATGGCCGCAATGTGCGCTTTTCCGTGTCGTTCCGGCCGATCCTCGCCGACACGGAGCGGGCCGCCTGGGAGCGCGCCGAGCACATCCTGTCCGAAACGCGGCGCCTGCGCACCGAGCAAGGTCTCGACCAGGGCGCTCCGCTCCAGAGCGAAGGCGCACGACGCCTGCTCGCCGCTGGCGGCGACGGCGTGCGCGCCGATGAGCGCCTGTGGACAGCGGTCGCGAAGGAGATCGGTGGACGCTCGAACTCCACGGCACTCGTGGGCACGCCCGAACAGGTCGCGCAGACGCTCGCCGAGTATCACGCACTGGGCGTGACCACGTTCCTGATTCGTGGCTTCGATCCGCTCGAAGATGCCGCCGACTACGGCCGCGTGCTGATTCCCGCCACGCGCGAACTGACCGCGCGTGTGCGCGCCGCCGCTTGAACGTCCGCTAGCCCGATTGCAAGGAACACCATGAGCGACACCGCCATCGCAGCCATCACCACCGGCGCGCCGTCCGCAGACCCGCGGCACGCGCCCATCCGCAAGTTCTGGTTCGACGACGACGAGAACGCCCCCGTTCGCACGCTCGCCGAAGAACGCCGCCATCGCCAGGAACGGCTCGCCGGCGCGTTCCGGCTCTTCGCGCGCTACGGCTTCGACCAGGGGCTCGCGGGGCACATCACCGCGCGCGACCCCGAATGGGCCGATCACTTCTGGGTCAATCCGCTCGGGCTGCATTTCGGACGCGTGCGCGTCTCCGACCTGCTGCTCGTGAACCGGCATGGCGAGATCGTCGTAGGCGCCGGCCCCGTGAATCAGGCTGCTTTCGCGATCCATGCGGCGATTCATGAAGCACGCCCCGACGTCGTCGCGGCCGCCCACACGCATTCGCTTTACGGCAAGGCCTGGTCGACGCTCGGCCGCACGCTCGATCCGCTCACACAGGACTCCTGCTCTTTCTACGAGGATCACACGCTCTTCGACGACTTCCGCGGCGTTGTGCTCGACACCAGCGAAGGCGCGCGCATTGCCGATGCGCTCGGCAACCACAAGGCGGTGATCCTCAAGAACCACGGCATCCTCACAGCCGGCCCGAGCGTCGAAGCGGCCGCACGGTGGTACATCGCGCTGGACAACGCGTGCCATGCGCAACTGCTGGCCGAAGCCGCGGGCGAGCCGCAGCGCATTCCCCACGATATTGCCGCACTCACTCACACGCAGGTGGGACGCCCGGCTGGCGCGCGGCACGCGTTCGAGAGCCTGTACGCAGACCTCGTCGTGCGCGAACCGGAGCTGCTCGACTGATGTCCCTTCACAAGCTACGACGCTTCGTCGGCACGATTGCGCAGCTCGTCGAAGAGGCGCCGCACGAATCCAGACTCATCGAGCATGGGCTCGACGCGCTGCGCGAACTCGTGCGTGTCGATGACTGGTTGCCCAACGCCTATGCCATGCCCTCTCCCGAACGTTATCAGCAATATCTGCTGCATGCGGATGCACGCCAGCGCTTCTCGGTGGTCAGCTTCGTCTGGGGACCGGGCCAGCAGACGCCCGTCCACGACCACACCGTATGGGGCTTGATCGGCGTACTGCGCGGCGCGGAGTATGCGCAGCCCTATGCGTGCGACGCCGCAGGCGCACTCCACGCGCACGGAGCCGAGGTCCGGCTCGAACGCGGCGAGGTGGAAGCCGTCTCGCCGGCGATCGGCGACGTCCACCGCGTGCGCAACGCGCACCATGATCGCGTCTCGGTCAGTATCCACGTGTACGGCGCGAACATCGGCGCGGTGCAGCGCTCCACCTACCCGCTCGATGGGCCTCCGAGGCCCTTCATCTCCGGCTACTCGAACGACGTTCTCCCGAATCTCTGGGATCTCAGCAAGGAACCCGCTGCCTCATGAAATCATTCCCGACGCGCTCATACCAGGACGTGCGCGACGCTCTGCTCGCCCGGCGCGAAATCGCGCTGCTCGATGTGCGCGAAGAAGATCCGCATGCGCAGGGCCATCCGCTTTTCGCGGCGAACCTGCCGCTCTCGAAGCTCGAGCTCGACGCTTGGACGAAGCTGCCGCGACGCAGTGTGCCGATCGTGCTGCTCGATGACGGCGAAGGTTTCGCGCAGCGCGCGGCGGACAAGCTAGACGCGCTTGGCTACACCGATATCGCCCTCTTCGATGGCGGCGTCGCGGGCTGGATCCGCGCGGGCGGCGAGCTGTTTCGCGACGTGAACGTGCCGAGCAAGGCGTTCGGCGAATTCGTCGAGTCGGAGCGCCACACGCCTTCGCTTTCCGCCGAGGCGGTCGAGGCATTGCTCGCTAGCGGCGAGCGCATCGCCGTGCTCGATGCGCGCCGCTTCGACGAATACCAGACCATGAACATTCCCGGCAGCATCAGCGTGCCGGGCGCGGAGCTCGTGCTGCGCGCCCGCGCGCTCGCTGCCGATCCAGCCACGCGTGTCATCGTGAACTGCGCGGGACGCACGCGCAGCATCATCGGCGCGCAGTCGCTCGTCAATGCGGGGCTGCCGAATCCCGTGGCGGCGCTGCGCAACGGCACGATCGGCTGGACGCTCGCCGGCCTGGCGCTCGAGCATGGCAGCGCCCGCCAGTTCGATCCGCAGGCGGGACGCGACGAGGCCACGCTCGCGCAGTCTCGAGACGCCGCGCGAGCGCTCGCCGGGCGCGCCGGAGTGGGACGCACGACGCTCGAGGAAGCCGCGCGCTGGGCCGACGATACGTCGCGCACGACGTATCGCTTCGACGTGCGCACGCCTCGCGAATACGAGCACGCGCACGCGCCGGGCTTCCAGGGGGCGCCCGGCGGCCAGCTCGTTCAGGAGACCGACATGTTCGCGCCCGTGCGCGGCGCACGCGTGGTGCTCTTCGACGACGACGGCGTGCGCGCAAACATGACCGCATCATGGCTCGCGCAGATGAATGTCGACGTGCATGTCGTTGACGAAGCGCGCGCCGCCGATCTTGCCGAAGCAGGCGCATGGCGCGCACCGAGGCCCGCCGCCGCGAGCGTCGCGGCGATCACGCCGGCAGCGCTCGCGGCGCGTCTGGCCGAGGCCGGGCACGGTACCGTCGTGCTCGATTTCACGTCGAGCGCGAATCACGTGAAGTCGCACATTCCCGGCGCATGGTGGGCGCTGCGCTCGCACCTCACGCCGGGCTTCGACGACGTGCGCGCACTGCCCGACGCGAAGCGCTACGTCGCCGTCTGCATGACGAATGTGCTCGCACCGTATGCCGCGTCCGAGATTGCGGCACTCACCGGCAAGCCGGTCGAGGTTCTGGAGGGCGGCACGGCCGCGTGGATACGCGCGGGCCTGCCCGTGGAGAGCGGCGAAACGCATCTGGCCTCGCCGCGCATCGACCGCTATCGACGCCCTTACGAGGGCACCGACAACGCGCGCGAGGCGATGAACGCGTACCTCGAATGGGAATATGGTCTCGTCGCGCAACTCGGGCGCGACGGCACCCACGGCTTCTTCGTGATCTGAGCAAGACGCGCGTTTCAGGCCGCGCGCGCGAGCCGCGCGGCCTTGAAGCTGCGCGCGATGCTCTGCGCGAGCACCGCGAGCGCAGATTCCATCTTGCCGATGGCCCGCGAGCGCACGATCCATACGGCGATCTCGGGCTTGAAGTCGCTCACCTGCACGATATCCAGCGCTGCGGCGTGCGCGCTCGCCGCCACGAGCGGCTGCGGCACGAGCCCGAGTCCAACGCCATCCGCAACGAGGCCGAGCTGCAACCCGGTGCCGAGCGTTTCCAGATTCAGCTTGAGCACGTGCCCCTGCGCCGCAAGCGCATGTTGCAGGCCCGCCCGAAAACCGCAGCCGTCCGGATTGAGCACCCAGCCGAGCGACTGGCATTCGGCGAGCGTATGCGCGCGGCGCTTGAGCAAGCCTTTTTGCGCGACCACGGCCAGCTTGAGCGAGCCGAGCGATTCGCCCGCAAGCGATTCCGGCAACGCGCGGTTCACGGGCAGCAGCACGACGGCCGCATCGAGCTCGCCGTCCTCCACCTTTTGCAGGAGCGGCGCCCCCCATCCCGTCGTGACACGCGCCTGCAATTCCGGATGCGCGTGACGCAGCGCCTGTAGCGCTTCGAGCATCGCAATGTCGGCGACGGTCTGGGCGACGCCGAGACGCAGCACGCCCGCGAGCGGCGCCCCGTCGTTCACGAGTTGCCGCAGCGCATCGATCTCACGCACGATAGCGCGGCACTGGTCATAGACGGCGCGGCCCATCGGCGTCGTGCGCATGGGCTTGGTGTTGCGGTCGAGCAGCTCCACGCCCAGCGCCTCCTCGAAGTTCTGGATGCGCCGCGTGACGGCCGGCTGGGTCAGCTCGAGCCGCTCGGCCGCCTGGCTCAGCGACTCGCTGCGCACGACGGCGACGAAGGCTTCGATCTCGTCGAGTTTCATGATGATTTTCTGCGGCTGCGGATGCGTATTTGCCCGTTGTGGTGATTGCGTAGCTTAGCGTCTTACCGGCATGCGCTCAAGCATCGAGCCCATTGCATGCCATTTTTCTCCATTTGCCTCATGCATATTTCGATAGAAGAAAAATGCGTTTGCCTTATGGAGACGCGCTCCTTATCGTCATCATTTCAGCATTCTCTTTGCCCCACGCATCATTCGAGGATATTTTCATGCGCCGTATTTATGCCAGCCTGCTCTTTGCGCTCACCGTCACACTGCCGTACGGCGCATCGGCCGCCACGCTCAAGGTGGGCGACCAGCAGCTTCAGACGCGCGGCATTCTCGAAGCCTCGGGCCAGTTGAAGGACGTGCCTTACCAGATCGAATGGTTCAACTTCCCCGCCGCGCAGCCGCTTGGCGAGGCGCTCAACGCGGGCGCCATCGACGTGGGCGGGCTGGGCGACGCGCCGCTCATCTTCGCGTATTCAGCCGGCGCAAAGATTCGTGCGGTCTCGGCCACGCGCTCGACACCGGTCGATCTCGCGATCGTCGTGCCCGCCGGCTCGCCCATCCGCAACGCCGCCGACCTGAAGGGCAAGCGCATCGCCACAACGCGCGGCTCGATCGGACACTATCTTGCCGTGGCGACGCTCGAGCGCGCGAACCTCAAGCTCACCGACGTGAGCTGGTCCTACATGCAACCCGCCGACGCACGCGCCGCGCTTGCCTCCGGCACCGTGGATGCGTGGTCCACATGGGACCCTTACGTGGCGCTGACCGAGGCGCGCGACCACGCGCGCAGCATTGCGAACGGCGTGGGCCTCTCCTCGGGCCTGAGCTTCGAGGCAGCGACCGACACGGCGATCCGCGAAAAGCACGCCGAACTCGCCGATTTTCTGCGCCGCGTCGCGGCGGGCCAGCGCTGGGCACTCTCGCATCCCGACGAAGTCGCGGCGATCCAGTCTCGCGTGACCGGCCTGCCCGCCGACGTGCTGAAGACCGTCTATCAACGCGCGCAACTGCATCCGGTGTCGATCGACGACAGCCTGATCGCCGAGCAGCAGCGCACCGCCGACCTCTACCTGCGCGCGAACGTGATCAAGGCACGCCTGAACGTCGCGCCGAGCTTCGACAGGCAGTTCTCGCCCAACGCGCCATGACCCGATGACCCAATCCGGACTCCTGATGACACACCGACCTCCCGAGACTGTCCTCGCCGACGTCGAGCGCGACCCGGGCGCCCTCGCCGCGCTGGCCGATCTCGACTCGGACGCCGCCGCGTCCTGGCTCGCCGACCTCAGCGCGGAATTCGCGCGTGGCGCCGCCACACTCGACGCCGGCCCGCACTTTCCGCACGACAATCTTGCGCGCCTGCGCCGCGCGGGCCTCCTCTCGCTCACCGTGCCGCGCGCGCTGGGCGGGCGCGAGGCAACGCTCGCGCAGGCGTTGCGCGTGGTGCGCGCGATTGCGCGCGGCGAGCCGTCCACGGCGCTCATCTTCGTGATGCAGTGCCTCTACCATCTGCGGCTCCAGGCCAATCTGAACTGGCCCGCGGCACTGAAGGAACGGCTGGCGCGCGACGCCGTCGAACGCGGCGCGCTCATCAACTCGCTGCGCGTCGAGCCCGAGCTGGGCTCGCCTTCGCGCGGCGGACTGCCCGCAACGGTCGGCCACCGTGACGGCGAGCGCTGGATCCTCAACGGACGCAAGCTCTACTCCACCGGCAGCCCCGGCCTGACGTGGCTCGCCGTCTGGGCCCGCACCGACGAGGCCTCGCCGCGCGTCGGCACCTGGCTCGTGCACCGCGACTCGCCGGGCGTGCGCATCGGTGCGCCGTGGAATCACCTGGGGATGCGCGCGACGGGCAGCCACGAGGTGCTCTTCGAAAACGTCGAGGTGCCGCTCGAATACGCCGTCGATCTGCAAACGCCTGGCCCCGCGAACGGCATGGACCCCGTCACCGCCCTGTGGATGAACGTGCTCTTGCCCGCGATCTACGACGGTGTGGCGCGCGCCGCACGCGACTGGTTCGTTCAGTGGGCCGCGCACCGCGTGCCTTCCGGGCTCAACGCGCCGCTTGCAAGCCTCGACAGCTACCAGCAGAACGTGGGCCGCATCGACGCGCTGCTGCTCAGCAACCGCGTGCTGCTCGATGCCGGCGCCGCGGGCGCGGTGCCCGTGGCCGAAGCGCAAGCGATCAAGTACCTCGTGAGCCGCAACGCGATCGATGCCGTCGAGATCGCGCTGGAGGCGAGCAGCAACCCGGGCCTCTCCCGCGACAATCCGCTCGAGCGGCACTATCGCGACGTCCTCTGCGCGCGCATCCACACGCCGCAGAACGACACCGTGCTCGGCAATCTCGGCCGCGCCGCGTTTGCGGCGCACGTGGCCGCCCCGTCCCGCGATCGACAAGGAAATCCATCATGAGCATCGAATTTATCGGCTACGTCAGTCATCAGGAGTCAAGCGAGATTCATTTGCCCGAGGGGCCGGCCGTCAATCCGTCGTGGATCGCGGCGGTCGCGCAGGCGCACGAGTACGGCGGCTTCGACCGCGTGCTCATTGCGCATTCGAGCGCCTCGCCCGACGGCTTCCAGATCGCCTCGTTCGTCGCGCAGCAGACGCGCCGCCTCGGCATCCTGCTCGCCCACCGCCCCGGCTTTGTCGCGCCGACGCTCGCCGCGCGCCAGCTCGCCACCCTCGATCACTTCAGCGCGGGCCGCACCGCGGTGCACATCATCTCCGGCGGCGACGACACCGAGCAGCAGCGCGACGGCGACTGGCTCACGCACGACGAACGTTATCAACGCACGGACGAATATCTCGACGTCGTCAAGCGTGCGTGGACCAGCGACGCGCCATTCGATCACGAAGGCACGCACTACCGCATCGCGGGGCACCGCTCGCAGGTGCGGCCCCTACAGCAGCCGCATCTGCCGATCTATTTCGGCGGCTCGTCCGATGCGGCCATTGCCGTCGCCGGCAAGCATGCGGACGTGTTCGCGCTGTGGGGCGAGTCGCTCGATGCCGTGCGCGAAACCATCGCGCGCGTGCGCGCGGCAGCCGCCGTGCATGGCCGCGCCGGGCAGATCCGCTTCAGCCTTTCGCTGCGCCCGATTCTCGCTGAGACGGAAGACGCCGCGTGGGAGCGCGCCGAATCGATTCTCGCGCGCGCAGAAGATGTGGTCGCGCGCTCGCCCAACTTCACGCGCCGTCCGAAGGATCCGCAGAACATCGGCTCGAAGCGCCTGCTTGCCGAGGCGGCGAAAGGCCATGTCGTCGATACGCGGCTGTGGACCGGGATCGCCTCCCTCACCCGGGCGGCCGGCAACTCTACGGCACTCGTCGGTACGCCGAAGCAAGTCACGGACGCGCTACTCGAATATCACAAGCTCGGCGTCTCGACGTTCCTGATCCGCGGCTTCGATCCGCTCGAAGACGCGCTCGCCTATGGCCGTGACCTGCTGCCGCTCGTGCGCGCAGCCGTCGCGCAGGAAGCGGCCGCGCGTCAGGCGGCTTGAAGCCGGTTCTGTGGCGCCCTGGCCGCCGCGCTCGACGAAGCGCGGCGGCGCGAACGCTTCGGGCGCGGCACCTTCCCAGCGCGTCACGCGCACGGCACGACGGCACCCCGCGCTTCGAATGGGGCTTGCCGCATGGGCTCTCCTCAGGCCAGCACGTCCGCGAAAACGCGCGACGCGAAACGGCTCGAATCGGTGCCCGCGTTCACCACGCCCACCGTCTTCAGATCGTCGGAATAGAGCGCAATCTCCTTGCGAAACGCGTCGCCTACCGGATGATGACGGTCCGTGTGGCTCCTGAGCATGGCGGCGAGCTGCCCCACGTCCGCCTTGGGCGCGTAGGCCGAGAAGATCTTGGCCGCGTCGTCGGGGTGGTTGGCCGTCCACTCGGTTGCCTCGATGAGCGCCTGGGTCAGCGCCTGCGCCGTCGCACGATCCTTGCGGATCAGCGAGCCGCGCACGCCCAGCACGCAGCACACACGGTTCGCGTATTCGCCGCAGAGGTTATCCGAGACCTCATAGAGGTGATCCGACTCGCGCAGCGTCCAGATGGTCGGATCCCCATCGGCGATCGCCTGCACCTCGCCCTTTTTCAGCGCCTCGCCAAGGAGGTTGGCCGGGTACTGGCGCCAGCGCACATCGTTGTCCGGATCAACGCCGATCTTCTTGAGCGTGATCGCGAAGAAGTTCTTCGCCGGGCTCGCCATGTCGCTTACGCCGACCGTGCGACCCTTGAGCCCCGCGAGGTCGACGATGCCCGAGCTTTTCGTCGCGAGCAGGCGCATGCAGCCGCCGTGAATGCCCGCGGTGAGCTTGACGTCGAAGCCCTGCTCGAGCGGCTTGATCCAGCGTAGCGCCATGCCCACGCCCGCATCCGACTTGCCCGTGGCGATCGCCTCGAGCAGCTGGTCGGTCGAGCCTGCGAAGTTCACGAGCTCGACGTCAAGCCCGCGCTTGCGGAAAAAGCCCTGCGTGAGCGCGACCGGCACCGGCGCGGTGCAGATCGCACCCGCGTTCCACGAGAGCTTGAGCGACTTCGCGTTTTCGTCTGCGAGCGCGCGCGTCGCCGGCAAGCCAAAAGAAAGGCCTCCCATTGCGGCGGCCCCTGCCGCCAGCGCGCTCTTGCGCAGCCACTCGCGGCGCGCGGGTCTGAACGGCGCGCGTTCGTCGATCGGATTCATTGTCGTATCAGTTCCGTTGGAATGAGTTGGAGAAGACTGGCGGGCTTTTTGGGCTGAGGCTTCACGCTTCGAGCCCGAGTTGCGCGAGCACGCCACGGCGCAGCTCGACGAGTGCGGGATCGTCGCGATGGCGCGGATACGGCGCATCGTTGCGAACTTCGGCGACGATGCGCGCCGGCCGATCGCTGAACACGATCACGCGGTTGGCCATGACGAGCGCCTCCTCCACATCGTGCGTGACGAACAGCACGGAAAAGCGCGCGCGCTGCCAGAGCGTCACGAGCTCCGCCTGCATGCGGATCCTGGTGAGCGAATCGAGCTTGCCGAACGGCTCGTCGAGTGCGAGCAGAGCAGGATCGTTGACGAGGCCGCGCGCGAGCGCGGCGCGCTGCGCCATGCCGCCGGAAAGCTGATGTGGCCACGCGTGGGCGAACTTCGTCAGGCCAACAAGTTCGAGCGCGGCGTCGATGCGCCGCTGCGCGTCCGCAGCCGTGCGCTCGCGCAGCGCGCCCTGCGCCTGTGGGCCGATGGCGACGTTCTCGCGCACGGTGCGCCAGGGGAACAGCGTCGGATCCTGGAACACGAGCACACGCGAGGGATCCGGTCCGGCGACCGGCGCGCCGTCCGCGTCGACGGCACCCGCGCGAGGCTTGTCGAGTCCCGCGACGAGCCTCAGCAGCGTAGACTTGCCGCAGCCGCTCGGGCCGAGCAGCGCGACGAACTCGCCAGGCGCCACGGTGAGGCTCACGTCTTCGAGGACGGGCAGCAGGTCGCCACGCAGCGCAAAGCCGTGGCTCACATGGCGAATGTCGATACGCGCGCCCGGGCGCGGCGTACTGGCTTGCGGCGCGTTCGCGGCCGCTTCTATCGTGGCTACCATTTGAGCAAACCCTTTTGCCAGCCGAGCAGGCGGTCGCGCACGCGAAACAGCAAGGTGATGAGCCCCGAGCACATCAGCGCCATCACGAGCAGTCCCGCGTACATGTTGGAGTACGCAGCCCATCCCTGCGCCCATTGCAGATACCAGCCAAGGCCCGCCTTCACGCCCATCATCTCGGCGACGATGAGCACCGAGAACGACGCGCCGAGCCCCATGAAGAGCCCCACGAACACGGAAGGCAGCGCAGCGGGAATTGCGACACGCAGGATCAGGAAGCCCGCACGCGCACCGAGCGTGCGCGCGACGTCATAGAACGCCGGGCTCACGGCCGCCACGCCCGACCACGTGAGCACGGCCACCGGGAACGCCGAAGCGAGCGCGATGAGAAAGACACTCGCACTGAAGCTCGAGGGAAAGAAGAAGAATGCAAGCGGCAGCCAGGCGGTGGCAGGCAGCGGCCCGATGAGCCGCAGCACGGGATGCAGCCAGTATCCCACCGTGCGTGACCAGCCGATGCTCACGCCCACGACGAAGCCGGTCGCCGCACCGATCGCATAGCCAAAAGCCAGCAATCCGAACGAATGTGCCACGCTCGATGCGAGACGCGGGTAGTCGTCGAAGAACACCGCGATCAGCGCCTCGGGTGGCGCAAAGAACGGACGCGGCAGCCATTCGAGCTTGGCCGTCACGATCTCCCAGGCGCTCACGCCGAGGGCCAGCGCGAGCAGCCATGGCCCCGCCGCGAGCCAGCCGCCCTGCGCCGCGCCGGCATCCGCTGCTCCAGCGGTGCGACGCGTGCGCCAGGCAATAAGCAACGCGGCTGCGGCGATGAACAGTTCGAGGGCGAGCAGCGCGTCCGTATGCGGCCAGTCGTCGAGGCTCGGCCAAAGCCGCGTCACTGCCCCCGCGCCAAGCCATGCCAGCGCGGCGAGCACGCCCGCCAGGCCTCTTGTGCTGGCGATCTTTTGCGCGGGCGCCGCCTCTTGCGCCGTGAGATCGAGCGTTTGCGTTTGAGTAGACATCAGTTCGTTATCCTTTCGAAATCAGCCTGCAACGCCGATGCGCGTATCGGTCAACGCGCGCACGTCAAGGCGGCGCGGCAGGATGCCGTCGCGCGCGGCGACGTCAGCCACCTTTTGCAGCACGCCAATGTCGGCGTCCGTCACGAAGCGCAGTTTCAGCGCTGAGCGCCGCGTGATCGTGAGCGCGGTGTCGGGCTGCGTGCGCGTGAGCCTGGCGTAGACCTCGGCATAGGCCTGGGGATGCTGAAGCGCCCACTCGCCCGCACGTTGCAGGCGCAGCAGCACATCGGCGATGGCCGCGCGCTTGAGCGGGTTCGCGTGGGCCGCGCCCGATGCGGTGATGAAGCCGAGCCCGCTGTTGATGCCGGTGCCGTCGCGCAGCACGCGCGCGCCGCGCGAGACGGCGATGCCGTAGTACGGATCGAACGTGGCCCACGCCTCGATCGATCCGGACATGAACGCGGCGAACGCATCGACGGGCAGGATGTAGCGCACCTGCACGTCGGCGCGTGAAACGCCGGCTTCGGCGAGCGCGCCATCGAGCTGGTATTCGGCAATACTGCCGCGCGCCGAAGAGACGAACACGGTCCGCCCCCGGAGCTGAGCGACGCTGCGAAGCGCCGAATCCTGCGGCACGAGGATGCCTAGCTGCGTGGGCGCACCCACACGCGTGGCCACGATGCGCAGGGAGGGATCGCCGATCGCCGCGGCGAGCACGGGCAAATCGCCGGCTGGCGCCGTGTCCACGGCACCGGCGCGCTGCGCCTCGAAAAGCGGCGCGGCGCCCTGGAAGTTCGCCCACCTGAACGCGTAAGGCGCTCCGTCGAGCACGCGCGACGCCTCGGCGAGCGCGCGCGTGCCGCCCGCCTGATCGCCGAGCACGAGCGTGACTGCGCTGAGATCAGCCGCCTTCGCGCCGCTTGCCGCCCCCAGCCCCGCGACCGCGCTGCCCGATGCCGCGACGAAGGCACCGAGCAGCCGCCGGCGCAGATAAAACGACGGTGAAACAGAGTTCGGCATAGGTCCTCGCTTGCAATGTCCATGCAAGCGTAACGGCGAACCCGGGCCCTGAGAATTATTCTATTTATATATGTTTATCTGGCAGGATCATTTATGGATTGCATCATTTGACATGCTCAGCAACCCTTCGGCCAGGAGTGCCTCTTGTACCGCGGGCCTTCCCGCAACTCGCTGCTGAAACGATGCGATGGCAACCAGTCCGGAGATGTCCAATCCGACGTGCGGAGCCCAGTTGGTCACGGCAAAAAGATAAGCGTCGGCAGCCGAGAAGCGATCCCCGAGCAACCATGGTTGCGCGCCTAGATGACGCTCCAGAAACGCGTAGTACTTGAGCAATGCGGCCTTTCTCTCTGACCGTACCGGTTCAGGCGTGACTGGATTAAAGAGTGGCGAGTATGTCTTGTGCAGATCGGAATTGATGAAGCCCAGCCACTCCTGGAGACGATACCGCGCCATCGTGCCACTTAGCGGGGCAAGTCCGCGCTCCGGCTTCTGGTCGGCGAGATACTGCACGATTGCAGGTCCTTCCGTTAGCCGTTCCCCATCTCTCAACTCGAGGACCGGTACGCTGCCTTTCGGATTGATCTCGAGAAAATTGGCACCACATTCAGTACGCTTCGTTGCGATGTCCACTTTTTCGAGGACCAGTGCAATCTCAGCCTCGCGCGCGACGATATGTGGTGCGAGTGAGCAGGCTCCGGGTGAGTAGTAAAGCTTCATCGCGTGTCCTTAGGAGATTCAATATTTCGGTGTGCCATGACATATGGCGAAGACGTTACGCGCAGCAGATAGTAACGAACCGAAGGTCGTTTCGGAGGCCCTGGCCGATATAATGCGGTAACTCGAAGGTTACTGAATCGAAGGAAATCGGAAATCATGGGTTTGCCTGTCCGCAAAAGCACAGCCTCATCGCCGCCTGCATGCCAGGTTACCGATGCCCTTGGGTTTCTACGGGGTGCATGGGCGCTGAACGTCATTTGGCAACTGCGTGGCCAGGCGAGGCGTTTTGGCGAACTTCGTCATGACATTCCACGTATCTCCGCGCGCGTACTCAGCGCGCGTCTTCATGAACTCGAATCCCGCGGACTGGTAGCAAAACGCGCGCTCAATAGCTCGCCGCCTTCAGCCGAATATGAACTGACGGAACTGGGGCGTGAGTTGCTTCCTGCGATCGACATATTTGCCGAGGTGGGGCAGAAATTGTTGTCGGCATGGGGATCGCGTAGTTCGGTCTAGCACCGGCCAATCTGCGTGTCAGGGCTGCAACAATGTGTTGCGCATGAGCAGTCTCGAATGGCCGTCGAACCGGGTTCGGTCGTCCCGTGGCGCCCAACCAGCCGGGCGCGTGCGCGCATCCATGGCGGATCGGCCACCTCATATTAGGACCAGATCAAATCACGATTTTTCAATAAATCGAGAAGTCAGCTTTGTTCGCGAGATACTTAATCAAGAGCGATCGCTTCCCTAGACTTGGTATCACCTGCTACAGACAACCGTCCGCAGCAAAACCAAGACTGGAGGTTCATCATGAAATCGCTCATTCAAGCCGTTGCCATTGCCGCTGTGCTCAGCATCCCGGCCGTTTCGTTCGCTCAGTCGAACGCCAACACCACCGCGAACAACGCTGCTGTGTCGAGCTACGGCGGCGCGGCCGATGGCACGTCGGCGTCGGGTTCACATCATCCGTTGCAGGCACTCGATCGCTCGGCTCACTCGCTGGGACATGCGATCCGCTCGTCGATTCGCCCCGACGCCAACGACGGCATGAAGCCGATCTTCTTTGGTGAGTAATCGCCAGCGTTTATCAGCCTGCAAAGGCGCGCCGCCCTCAAGATCGAGACCCGATATCCATGCTTCGCTTCCGGCATTGAAATCGTGAAGGATTGCGAATGCATCTCGATCTATAGAGGGCGGCCGGCTGATTCGGCTAGCCGGCGGAAGCATGCTCGAGATACTTCTTCGGACTTAGTTCATAGAACTGCTCCATCACCAGCGTGTGATGCGCCTCGTCCACATCGACCACCTTAATCCGCCATTCGTCGACCCAGGTGTCGGGGTTGAGCCCCAGTTCGTCCGGTCCCCACCGTACCAGCACGTGGTTGTCTTCGTGCCGCTGCACGCCGGTGGCGGCGTGCGTACCCACGTAGATGATCAGCCGATTGGAGCGCACGATCAACGGGCTGAAATTGATGAGGGTCGCCGTCCAGATGTGGCCAAGCTGGTCACGACGTTGCATGACCACAGTGGGAAACTGCTCGTATGGCGCATCGGCGGGCCCATAGAATTTGTCGTTGATCTGAATCGCCCGCGGACTCTGCGCCTTGATGGCCGCGTACGCTTGCGCCTGCGGATCGACGTCCTTGCCGCAACCGGCAAGCAACGCCGCAGCAATCAGGCAACTGGTCGTCAACTTGAATCGCATCTGAATCTTCCCCTTTGTTTGCATGATCTGTTTTGTTGGCAGAGGCGCCATACGCTCAGCGCCCCTGCGTGATCGATGACGGCTGGCCGCCTGCGCCTGCATCGCACCCTGCCGGTGCTTCGAAGCGCGCCACGGTTTGCGCGGCCTCGACACTCTGTTGCAGCGCCTCACGCGCGGTAACGTCGGCAAAACCCAGACGGTAGCGCCCCGAATCGTCGGGACCGGCAACGATGCTCGCGCCGTAAAGCGTGAGCAGATGGCGCATCTGCTGCTCCGTCACGCCGTCCTTGAACGTCACCCAGGCGTCGTTACATGAGCCGGCGGCGCCGCGCACGGCGAGCATCGGCGCCGCGCCGTCCTGCGCGCCGCTCAGGTAATGCGCGATCACGCCGGACTGCGCCAGTACGAGTGCAATGAGTGCCGGTTGCACGATCGAGGCATGCGCAGCGAGCCATTGCCGGAACCGCGCGAACCACGGCGCGCTCGCGCGCTCCGGTTGCGCTCGCGCCGCCGCCACGGCGTGCGCTTCGCCGTCGCGCGCGACGCCAAGTTTCGCGCGGATGTCCGCACACGACGCCTGCGCCGTGGCGGCAGCGGCCTCGTCCCAGAACAAATCCGCTGCCGCTTCCAGAACGCGCAGTTCTTCGCGCAATCCGCTCTCGCGTGCGATGCGCATTTCGACTTGCTGGCGCGCCTCATCGGAAAGCTCGCGCCGCAGCCAGGCGATCAGGAGGTCGTCCGCCTTGTCATCGAACGGTTCACGTACCTCGGTCATGTCCGCCTCCCCATTTGTTCCTCACACACGCGACCACCAGCATTTTGGCCTCGGAAACACGTCGTCGAATCGCGCTTGCCGAACCGGAGCTCGTCATCGCCTGAATCTCCACATCGGAATAGCCGAGCAACGCGAGCTTGAACGTTTCCCGAACGCGGGCCGAGAGCTTCGCGAGGCACGTGTCGAGCACGCGCCGCATGGCCAGCCGCTCGGCCTCCTCGTCGGCGGCGGGCGCCGTGTGGCCCGTCTCGTGCATGAAGCGGTCGAGATCGGGACACCGCGCGAGCATCTCCTCGAACGACTGCACGCGCTGCATCCCCTTGCCGACCGAGCGCAGACGCGTGGCCAGCTTGTTGGCCGCCACCTTGCCGAGATAGCGCCCCAGCGCGCCTTCGAACTCGCCGGGCGACGCGGCGCCCTCCTCGCTGAGCCGGAAGTTGTGCGGCTTCTCGACGAAAACGTCGGTCACGGCCGCTTGCCACGCGTCTTCCATATCCTCGCGCAACGACCAGCGGTATTCCGAGCGGGCGTACTTGTAGAAGACGGCACATGCCTTGTGAAGGAAGGGCTCGAAGCGGGCACCGTCGGCAAAATCGCGCAACGAAACATTACCGGCGGTTTCGTGCGATGGGAGCGGATCTTTGGCCGTCATAGGCAAACGGATTTATTTTGCATAACGAAACGGATGATTCCCCTGCTACTGGACGCGGTTCGATGGGGAGGACGGCATGGCCGGTATCGCCTGGCGTGAGGCCGCGAATACGAAATCGTGGCCGTAGATCGCCCGATAGCGCGCCTCGTACTTCGCAACGTCCGCGTAATGGATCTGCACCAGCAACGGAATCAGCTTGTCGAGCGCCTTGGCGAAACCGTCGTCCACCGCGCGCCGCAGAAACAGCGACGCGGTATAGAGGTTCTGCGGGGAGCTGCCCGTTCGCAGGAGGTAGTTGCCGTAGAACGCCTCGGCGAGCGGGTAATGGCGTCCCGTCGCGTAGACCGCATACTCGTTGACGAGCGCGTTCGTCATGTACCACGCTTCGTCGGTCTCGTTCGGCGCGCGCACCTGGAGCGCCATCGCCAGTGCGGTTTGCGCGAACAAATCGCCGCGCTCGGCGCGCTCGTGCACTTCGTTCGCCACGCCGCTATCGCTCCAGATCCGCGGGAGCAGCTCGAGCATCCGGTCCAGCTCGGCGTCCCAGTGCGCCGCCTCCTTCACGGGGTCATGGATCGGCGGCCGCGCGCTGACACTCCACGTCATGTCGCCGGCGTCGGGCGGCGGCTGCGCGCCGCCGCGCGTGCCGGCCGCCATCGTCATCGGCTGGCGCACGTTGGCGCGCGGGCCAGGCGCCACGGTGTCGGACAGCTTCAGGTCGCCAACGAGGCCGTCGTTGAACCACGGACGCTGCGTATCCGCCGTTGCGGCCGCAACCATTACTTGTGTATGGCGCAGCATGGTCAGCACGTCGTCGCCGCTTTGCATCTGCTGGTTCAGATACCACGCGAACGGGCTGTGCTCGTAGCGCGTGCCGCCAAGCCAGAATGCATCCAGCGCCGCGCCGCCGGGCTGCGTGGCGAACGCGATGAGTTCGCCGTGCCCCGCGTCCACGGATGCCATCGATTGATTTACGGAACCGCGCAACGCCGCGCTGCGGCAAGCATCGAGCAGCACCACAAGCGCGCGCGGCTCGCCGCGGCTCGCAATACTGCGCACATAGCGCAGCGGCACCGCGTAGCGTTGCAGGTCGCTTAGCGAAACCTTGCCGACGGGCATGGGCAGATCGACGGGAATCAGATAGTTCTCGCCACCGCTTTCGAAGCCGTGGCCAGCGTAGTAGATCACGGCGATGGAGGCTTTTGAGGCCGCCGCACCGAAGCGGTCCAGCGCGTCGAGCATCTGCGCGCGCGTCTGGTTTTCCTCGAGATCGACCACGAAGCCGATCGAGCGCAGCGTGCCCGCAATGAGACTCGCATCGGACGAAGGCGAACCGAGCCGGTCGGGCGCGTGATAAACCGCATTGCCAATGACGAGCGCGACACGAGGCGCGGAGGCGGCGTGCCCTTGCTGGCCCTGCGGCGTCTGCACCGCCCTGGCCTCCAAGGGCAGCCACAGCGCCAGAAGCGCAAGCAGCAACGAGACATACCGGCGGCATGGCCCCATGGCATGGCGGCCGTTCTTCCAACGCCAGGCCGTATGCCAGCCAGCCTCGGACCCCGGCGGACTATACGTCAGCGCTTTTATGGCTTCATCGCCGAAGCGGAGGTAAATCATCTGCAAATGGCTTCCAAAAGGCGTGGACGGAGTGCTGCGCTCCCGAGGAAGCGCCCTGTTGTCCTATTCGCCTGGCGCGCTCGATTTGTTCGCTTTTTTTTGCTCATGGCAACGCTCGTTTCATCCGCAACCCGATCGCGGGCTTCCTGATGCGTGGCGAATAACCGGCATGCATCCGCACGCCCTTCAAAAAAACCGAACAAATCGCCGGATCGAATCGAATAGAGGAGCACAGGCGCCACGCACGCGTGCCGTGCCACCCGCCCTGATATGTGATTCATTCAAACCGACTCCGGGGAGCATTCATGCAAGCATCAAAACTGAGTATCGCCATCTCCACCCTCGCCCTGCTTGCCGCTTGCGGCGGAGGGGGCGGCGACGGCAACACTCCGAGCAGCAACGGCAGCAGCGCGCCGTCGAACGCGGCGACGAAAGCCGCCAGCTTCACGTATCTCGACTACAACGCCGCCGCCGGACTTGCGGCGTCGCCATGGAGCGCGACCTTCGTCGACAACGATCCTGCCACCGGCACGCCGACGCTCGCGCAAAGCGGCTGGAGCGGTCAACTCCACTACGGCACGGCGAGCAGCGCCAATACCGTGACAGCAAGCAACACGGCGCTGGCCGGTGTGAGCGGCATCGCGTTCGGCGCACCGGTCAAGCAGAATTTCGATCCCGCGTGGGCCGTGGGCGGCGCCCCCCAAGGTACGCAGAAGGATGCGAATCTGGACGGCGCCTATGAACTGTGCGCGGCCGCGCCAAACGGCAGCCAGAGCACGACCGGCTACGTGAGCACCGACGTGCTGATCACCGCCGATGCAACGCCCGTCACGCAGGTGAGCGAGCTCGCCAACGAGACCTTCAAGTTCAACCAGTACTGCTCTTCGGCCACCGCGTCGGGCAACGAGACGCTTTTGTTCGACGCACAGGGCAACGCGACATTCAACGTCTACACGGGATCGTCCAACGCGGGCTCGACCTCGGCCGTGCCCGTGCCCGCGGCGGCCTTTCAGGCGGCGCTGAACGGCACGCCCTACGGGGATTCGCAGCAAGGCCAGATCGTCTGGAGTGCGTACAAGTACGTATCGGCATCCGGTCAGACGAGGCTCGTCATCGTCGAGCGCGGCACGGCGGACGGCAACTACGTGGGCCTCTGGTACTGACCGGCCAGGCACTGTCGCTCGACGCCGGCATGGACGCAAAACTCACGCGCGGGCGTTCAACTGATCCACTGCATGAGCGTGCGGTACTGCTGCACGCTCTTGTCGCTGGTGTCGATGTTGGGCTTCGCGTTGGCCTCGAACGTGCAGTACTTCTGCACGCCCGTCCTGACGGTCTCGAGCGCGTGCGCGTGGTTGGTGTCCTGCTGTGCGTCGAGCACCGCGCGGTACATGTCCCGCTGCGGGTCGGGACCGTTGCCGCCCCAACCGGGATCGCCGCTCATCGCGCCCACGGGCGCCAGCTGCACGAGCTTCTGCAAGCCCGCCGGCGACATGTTTTCTTTCACGCACTGATCGAAGGTCGGACGCGCCTTCAGTTCTTGCTCGTATGCCTGCACCGCATTCTGGTGCGAGCTTTCGAGCGTGGCCAGCATCTCGCCAACCATCTTGCGTCCATCGGGATTGCCGCAGGAGCGCTGGAAAATGGCTTTCTGCGAAGGCGTGGCGGCCTGCGGGTCCACGTGGGCGAGATAGACGGCGAAGCAGCCCCGCTCGGGCCATGACGCGACCTTCTCCAGCAGCAGCTCCCGCGTGGCGTCGTTGCTGCGCTCATAGGCGTTGCGCAGCGTGCCCTCGTTGAGCCCCATGCCGCCCTGCAAGAACAGCGCGACGGTAGGCGTATCGCCGTCGGTGACCGCCGTGTTGAAGCTGCCCCAGGTCCAGAGAATGCCGCGGTTGGCCAGTTCCTTGCGCGGGTCGCTGCTCGTTTCGAGCTTGACCTTGTCGAGCTTCTGGTCCATTTCGGCCACGGCGTGCCCCGTGCCCGCAATGGAGGACGCGGCGCTGTCGATGCGCTCGGCCGAATTCGAAATGGCATGCGTGGCGTTGCCAAGATCGGCGTGCATGCTCGCCTGCAGGCCGAGCGTCGCGAGTCCCAGGCCCGCCAGCACAGCGAAGCCCGTCACCGCACTGAGCATCTTGTGGCGCAGCGCGCGCTCCAGAGCGCGCTCCAGCGTGCCGGCGAAGGTCTTGCGCTCGGGTGCGGGCGGCGCGACCGGCTTGCGCATTTCCACGGCCTGCACGATGGCAATGATCTCGTTCACGCGCGACTTGAGCGGCGAGTCCATTGCGTCGACCCACTGCGCGTTCGACACGAAAAATTCGAGCTCCGCGGAGGGCTTGATGTCGCGCAGCCGCACCGGCACGATCACCTTTTCGTTGCCGAAGGCGCGCTCGATCTCGTTCGCAACGGCTTTCGAGCGGTTCGCCTCTTCGGTCAGGACGAGGACCACGATGCTGCAATCGTGGATGGCCTTGACGATTTCCGTGCCGTACTGGCCACCGGCCGGGATGTCGCGCGGCGCGATCCAGCAACTCACACGCTGCGCTTCGAGCAGCGAGCGGAGCTGGTCGGCGATGTTGAAGTTCTTGCTGGCGTGGCTGATGAATACCGACCTGCCATGCTGCTGCGGTTCCCCGTTGGATTCAAGTGTCGCGCTCATGGTCTGCAATGGTTCGTTAGTGTTGTTCGTTTTTCTTCGACGGCCCCGCGCGGCCGTGAAACCGCAACCCGTCGAAACGCTTGTCCGATTCTAGCGTCGCCATAAGAATCTGCAACGACAGTTCGCACCGGGAAAATCCGGAAACGATGCGCATTGCATCGATCGGCAGACAAGGCCAGCGGCGAACGAGGGAGAACCGGCTGCCGCGTGGCCGCGTTCGTCAGCCGTGAACCGCCTGCGCCGGGCGTTCGCGATGGATATGGAACCACTCGGTGTAGTCGTCGATCATCAGCCGGCCGAGGTCGAACAGCAGCTTTTCGCGCTGTTTGACAGCGCGCGCGAGGCCCTGTGCGTCCCCAGTGGACGCGTCATGATGCGTCGCTTCCCAATGGTGCATGGCCGAGGCCAGCATGGCATTGGTCGCCTCGCCGCGACGAATCTCCGCTTCGAGCCCGAAACCCTCCGCGGCTTCGCTCGACGAAAGGCTGATCACGAGCGACACCACCATGCCGATCACGAGCCAGTGCCCCAGCATGGGCTGATCGAAAAACCGCACGACCGCCTCGGGCACGAGGTCCCCGTGCAGCGAATCCAGCACTTGCACGACCGCGCGCGCGAACAGCACGCCAAGGCACAGCAAGAAGGTGGAAAGGCAAAGACGCGACCACCCATGCAGCTTGCGCAGCGCATGCCGGCGGCGAGATAGTAAGGTGTCCTCTCCATACTTGAGCTGATCCTCGATCAGCGCCTGCCCAATGGCATCCCACTCGGCTTTCGCGCGCAGCGGCGCGTCGGCCGCGACGCTGCGCGCCGGCGCGGCGGAGAAGCGGATCGCATGCAGGGCGGCGCGCACCCAGAACATCGCGCTGCGCCGGGCGAGCGGAATGTGGTCGGCCACATAGGAACGCATCGCGCCATCCGGGTCCGAACCATAGGGCGCGGTGGCGGACCAGAAAAACTGGATCCGCAGGCCCTCGGCCAGCAGCCGGTAATCCTGGTGCCGGCCCTCGATGCGCCGCGCACGATGGACGATCAGGCGCCACAGCCCGAACACCAGGATCGATGCGTACGCAATGAAGAACAGCGAGCCCGGCAGCCGCTCGAGCCCCTCAGGCAGCAGGCCGCGCGGAAACGGCGACGCCTCGGCGAACTCGGAGGCGAGCGCGAGGGAGCCCGCGGCCAGAATCGCGAGTACGAACAGCGACAACGGCCGGGGCCATCCGGACAGGCTTCCGCTTGCCAGCGCCTTCACTTCCGTGAGGCGCAACCGGCTCCATTCGCGCTGCCACTGGCCCGATAGCCGGTCGGCCACCACGAAAACGCGGTTCATCATCGCGAGGTCAGCGCGCGGCTCGGCCGCGACGCCGAGCGCGTCCAGCGCCCCGGCGCGCAGCGCCAGCGGCGTATCGCCCGGCGCCGCGCCGCCAGTGCCGTGCGCCGCCTCCCACGCGCGCGCGTCGCGATTGAACTCTTCGATGCTCGCCCATTGGCGCAGCACTTCCCGCGCGCGAAACAGGGCGCGCGCGGGTTCCTCATCGGGCATCTCGACCTCGCGCTCGCCGGACAGCAGGCTCGCCGCGACGCGCGCGGGACGGGCGCGCAACCCGTCGATCGCGCGGGACGCGTCGGCGGCGAGACGCGGCAACGGCAGGTCGTCGGGCACGCGCACGATCGGCGCCGGTTCGGGCAAGCTGAACACGGAGACCTGGTTGCCGGCGTTCGGCGTATTGAGCGGCAGCGTTTTCGCGTGGTCCGCAAGCGCAGTGCGCAGCGTTTCGGCGGGCGCCGCGTCGCCGGTCGCCACGAATACCAGCGCACAACTGCGCAACAAATAAGTGGCGCTGGCGTCCTCGAGCGTGATGACGTCGTCGTGCGCGAGGCTGGCGCGCGGATCGATTCGTTCGCGCTCGATCAACTTGCCTTCGGCGTTGCGGGCCAGGACTTGCACGTGGTCCGCGCCGTTTGCGACGACAACGATCCAGTCCGTATGCGTATAGGACGTTTCCAGCGTGCCGAGGAGATCCCCAACGAATGCCCGGGATGCCTGGGCGGACACGGCGACCCCGAATATCGCCGGAACATGCGCTTGCCGATAGCTTGCTTGCATGGAGAGTTGGTCTGGTTGTTTTCGTTATGCGGCGCGCATTGGCGCGCGGCTCAATTCGAATCCTGAATACGAACGTAAGTCTGCGCAAAAATATCGCTCGCGACAATGCCCCAGTCGCCGGGGCCGTATTCGAGCAGCCAGTCCCCGGGCTGGCCGTGCAAGGTGTCGCCGCTGCCTGTCACGACGCTGAACGCGTTGGCCATCTGACGCGCGCGCACCTCGTTCGGCAAACGCGCATAGCGGCCCGACTGCCCCGCCAGCGTGGGCGCAACAGGCTCATAGGTCCGCTCGAAACGTTGTCGATCGACCGGCCAGCGCTCGCCGCGCACACCGGTGATCAACGCGTCACCGGCGCGATAGGAGACGGGGCCTTCGAGTGTCGTCATGACGCCGTCACGAGCGGCGATTTCGACGTCGACGGGATCGCGCCGCTTCGCGTAGCGATCCATGTCCTGTGAAGCCGTCGCCATACCTGTTCCCGTGCCGATGAAAATGTTTATCTTAGCGTGTTTCAATGGCCCTTCGCATGCACTACGATGTATTTCACAGGTGCATTCGAGGGGCCGCTCATGACGAACGCAACGATCGATTCCGCCCGTAGCTATCTGCTCGGCGTGACGCTGCCGCCGGTCGATCCCTCGCGCACTTCGCTGCTGCTCGACGACACCACGCCCAGCTTCGACGCAACCAGGGATCAGGCCGTCGTGGTGGGATCCGGTGTCGTAACGTTTGCGCAAGGCGTGCCGCCCGCGCGTCGTCTCGGAGTCACGAACTCGCTGCTGCTCGCGCAGCTCGTCGCGCGCAAGGCAGTGCCCGACGGCGGCGATCTCGACGACTGGTACAAGCAGTACACGTCCGTGCTCGCGAACATCGGCTGGCTCGTGCAGACGACGACCACGACCCACACCGCCGACACCTCGGACGATTTCGATACGCACAAGGCGATCCTCGCCGTCGCGACGCTGCTGCTCGGCCCCGGCGCGGTGACGGCGCTCGCGCTGATAACCACGACGCTCGATGCGCTCGCCAGCATGGACACGAGCCAGCCTTGGATCACGATCTTCGACCGCGAGTCGCACGCGGTCAACGCATCGAGTTTCCAGGTCGCGCTGGCCGATACGGCGCCCGACGGCAGCTTCGTCGTCTCGCTGATGGCGTTCGTGCTCAAGGCGAACAGCGTCGTCACGCAGGTGCTGTTCTTCAAGGCGAAGCAGGAGGACGTCCAGTTCTCGCACTACGCCTCGCAGGCGCAGATCGACACCACGATACTCGATTCGCTCGAACCCGACCTCAGCAATCGCGTCGCGCAACACAGCAAGAGCTTCATCAGCCAGTTGCCCGACCTTTAACGACACGCAAACGGCACGCAAACGGCACACGCCTGCGCGCGCGGCATGGCGCGCGCTACGGTCCCGGCGCGGCTTCGCTCGCCATCCAGGTCTCCACCTGCGTCAGCAAGAGCCGCGCGGCGTCGCGCTCGGGGCCTTTCGCCGCCTCCGCGTATTCGGCCAGCACGAAATCGCACTGATCGTAGAGCACGCTCCAGTTGTTGCGCGCGGGCAGGCAGCGGTGCAGCTCCGCGAGATCGACGATGACGGACTGCACGTTCTGCGCGAGCTCGCCGCTCGCAATACACTCGTAGATCCACACCATGCTGCGCGCCGAACGGCTCCAGAAGTCGGGCTCGGACTCGTCGTCCGCATGCAGGGCGGCGCCGATCGCTTTCCAGTCCGGTTCCCGATACGCGTGCAGCTGTCCCGCCAGATGCGCAACGAGTTCCGTCGAGCAGCGCGCGATACGTATGTAGTACACCTTGGCATTTCCCGCGTCGCAGCCCATCGCCTCGGCCTGGCAGAAGTGGCTCACCGTCTGCCCGATCGCGGCAAGCTGCGCGTCGCGGCACCTCGCATACCGTTCGACCATCGCGAGCCTCATGCTCGCCGAGCCGAACAACGCAAGCCGGTCCATCGACGGATACAGCGTCACGAGATGGCTGAGGCTCGCGGTCATCACGCGGAACACCTCGCGCGCCGCAACGATCGCGGCCTCCAGCCGCTGCGGATCGCCGGACGCCGCCTCGCGCACGCGCTGCAGCGCGAGACGCACCTGCGTATGCACGAGCTGCTCGGTCGCGTTCAGCGTCGCGCTGCCGTCGTTGGCCTGCACGGCCATCTGATACCACTTCGCGGCCTGCTCCAGATCGCCGGTTTCCTTCCACGCATCGGCGAACGCTTCGGCCACTTCGCCAATGCGCTCCCAATGCGGCGCAGGCTGCGCGTATTGTGCGTGCAGGTAGTCGAGCCGCCGCCGCGCCGCCGCCACATCGGCATTGTTCACGCGCAATTCCGTCTGGATTTGCCGCAACGCGATCATCAGGCCATGCGAGGACGCGATGCATGCATAGCGGTCGGCAATGGCCTTGTCGTCGAACGCGCGCCCGCGTACGCCGTCCGCGGTCGGCCGCTCGTGATCCTGGAGCGGCGCGCGCAGATACCAGTCCGGGTCGCCATAACACTGATACGCGGCCCATGTGTTGTTGTCCGGCGAGTACGCGGCCTCGCGCGCGATGGCCACGGCGTCGAGAAAGCGCCGCCGGTCGAGCAGCGCGTCGTAGAAGCTCGTCGCGAACGTCTCGGCGGCGGCGTCGTCGACGGCCCATCCGGCGGCCACCACGCAGCGCACGCCGATGC
Organism: Paraburkholderia pallida; assembly: GCF_004524855.1. Lineage (NCBI taxonomy): Bacteria > Pseudomonadati > Pseudomonadota > Betaproteobacteria > Burkholderiales > Burkholderiaceae > Paraburkholderia > Paraburkholderia pallida. Next base: position 1,124,997 of record NZ_CP038149.1, read on the forward strand.
GAATCAGCGCTTCGGCCACGCTCGCCGCGAAGTACGGCCGGTTCATCGGCGGCATGGCGACTTCGAGCAGGCTGCCCGGTTCGCTCTGCCCCAGATAACAGCAGTTGATGAACACGAGCTCCGGCACGCGCTGCATCTTCGCGAACTCTTCCGCGCCAAGGAACACGCCGTTCGAGAGCACCACGCCACCCGCGCGCGCGGCGGCGCCCGGCGCAGCGGCCGCAACGTCGGGAGCGCGCCCGGCAGCCGCGCCATTGCCGTTTGCCGCCGCGCCGTTTGCGGCCGTGCCCGCGCCGTTCATCGACGCGGCGGCGGACGCACCATAGGGCGCTCCATAAGCCGTTCCATAAGCCGGCGGACAGCGTGCAAATGCATCGGCGCCGACGAGACGATCGGACACCGGCAAGCCATGGCCGGCGATGTGCACGACGCCCCAGTCGCTATCGAGCAGGCTGACGACCACTTCGCGCGCGTCGGGCCCGCGAGCGGTGTCCGTCGCCGCGACGAGCGCCGTCACGCGCCGCGCGCCAGCCAGCCTGGCGTCGAGCAGGCTGTGCACCGCGCGCACTTCGCGCCGCGCGCCGGGCAGCAGCGGATAGCGGCGGTCGTCGGCACTCGGATCGCCGATCAACAGGATCGGCGCCTCGCGGCCGGTGTCTTCCACGTCGCGGCGAAACTCCGGCGTGCGCAGCTTGCGCAACAGCTTCGTGCGTATCGCCCACGGCTTGTGGTCAGCGCTTCCGGTGTTTTCCGCGCTCTCGAGATCGCGTGTCGTGTCCAGCAGCTCCCACGGAATGCCTGCCGTGCCGGAGTCGAGCTCGATCTGCATTTCACTCGATCCGTCGAGCAGCGGCCGCATTTCCACGGGCACGAGCAGCTTGAACAAGGTGCGTCCGACGCTGGCGTCGTTGCACGTGCTCGACGACGCAACGCTCACGAGCTCCTGCAACAGACGCCCTTGCGCCGCGACCGCGCGCACCTCGGTGCGGGCCCGGCGCGTGTCGAGCGTGTACACGATCGAGGCCGCGCCGTCCTGGTCGATCTGCGTCGCCGCGGAGATCAGGTCGAAATCCGCGCCGCGATAGCTCGATTCGAGTGGCCGCAATTGCCCGCCTGCGCCGCTGCGCACGTAATGCTGCACGTCGTAGCAACCGCGCGCGGAATCGCTCAGCAACTGCACGGCGCGCCAGCCTTCCACGGCGCGATCGAGATACAGCTCGACGAGCGTGAGCTTGCTGACCTTTGGCCAGTTCACGGCTGCGAGCATGCGGCTCGCCTCGAGCACGCCCTCCGCCACCGAGCGGGCCGCCAGCCCCGGCGACATGCCCGTGCCGCCGCTGCCGACGAGCGTGGCCGCGAGGTCGAACCACGCCGGCACGCACGGCTCGCCCGCGCCGCCCTGCTGGTTGCGCGCCTCCTCGGCCAGATGCTGGGCCCATGCAATGACGCCGAGCCGCACCGCGTTCACGAGCCCGCTGGCGCGCAAATGCCCTTCGTCGCCGAGCCCCACGACGATCACGCCGGCTGGACGCGGCATGCTGCGCAGCGGATTGATGCGGTCGCCCGCTGCGTTGACGAAGACCTGCTGGGCCTTGAGCCCCTGAGGATAGCGTCCGAGGCGGATCGACGTGCTCATCGCGCGGCCCACGAGCCAGTCGAGCAGGCACTCCGCACCCGCGAGCACGCTGCCGCGATAGTGGCCGCATATCACGGGCTCGTCGACGAACTTCAGGTCGGCATTGACGACTTCGATGCGCAGCGGCGGGTTGGGCGCGGCCTGCGGCGCTGCGCTCTGCGCGGCGGTCTCCAGCACCGGATGGCGTTGCCCGAGCGACGCGCCACGCTGCGGCGCGGCGGCGCCCGCGGCCGCAACGCCGGACCATCGCGTGAGCACGCTGCCAGCCGCATCGGCGGTCGGCGCGGCCAACGGTTGCGCGGGCGACGCGGGTGCAGCCGTCGCGGCGATATCGCCGAGGGCGCCGGCAACGCTCATCACGGCGCTCCGTGCGCGGCTGCGGGAGCGTCACCCGCCTTGGGCGCCTGAGGTGCTTGCGCCGCTTGCGGTGCTTGAGGCGTTTGCGCCACTTGCGGTGCTTGAGGTGCCTGCGGTGCTTGAGGTGCTTGTGTTGCTTGCGGCGCTTGAGCCGCTTGCGTCACCGTGATCGCCTGAGCCGCCTGCAGCGCCGGATCGATGCGCGTATCGGCGTCGCAATGCACGGCATACAGCAGGCCGAGCGGATTGCGATGCGACGACAAAAACGACTTGCGCAGATCGAGCATGACCTTGCCGAGCGGCTCGCCCGCGAGGAACGTATCAAAGAAGCGGTCGGCCCACGCCTTCGCGAACAGCGCCGGCGTCTTGCACTCGGTGCCGATCACGCCCCGCGCGCCCTTGTCCATGAAGTACGGCGCGAAGCCGTCGTAGAACGTGGGCGACATTTCCGCCGACTCGCACGCGTTGATGAACACGAGCGGCTTGCCGGCGAGCCGCGTATCAGTCGGCGCGCGCAGCTTCAGGTCGTCGAGGCTGATGAGTCCGTCCGTGAGCTCGATGCACGAAGCACCGGGGCCGCCCGCCTCCGTCAAGCCCTTCGAGACGGCGTGGCAGTACAGGTAGAGGATCTGGTCGGGCGTTTGCGCGTTGCGCAGCGCCTTGATGAAATCGCCGCCATTCTCGCGATCGAGCACCGTCGTGCCTGCGCGCGCCTGCCAGAACGCGCGCTGCGAGGCGACGACGTCGATCCCCATCGCCGCGTCGATGCCCGCGTTGAGATTCAGGCTCACGTTCAGGCTGGGCGTGCTCGCGATCTCGGGCTCGGTCACGGCCATCGGATTCTGCAGCGGGATCTGCTCGATGATGTGCCGCATGCCGAGAAAGTTGTCCCACGAATACGGCGTGTCGCCGCTCACGTCGCCGAGATAGAGCAGCGGCCAGGGCACGGGCAGCGTCTGCGCAACGATCTGGATCTTCAGTTGCAGATCGGGCCGCGTTCCGAGCTGGCGCAGCGTGTTGCCGACGGAGCGCACATCGTCGCCCGCGCCCGCGCCGAAGAAGAGCGTGTTCATCAGCCGCGCGCCCGCATCGGCCATGATCGGCAGCGCCTTGTCGAGCGCGTCCTGCGGCACGTCGATGCCGCCCTGGAACACGTATTGATTAGTTGCGTCCTGATACAGCACGACCTTCATGAGGCTCGCGCGCGCGGACTGGATATACGCGTCGATGAGGCCAGCGTTGAGCGGCAGCCGCACGTGCGTCGCGACAGCGCCGCACAGCACGCATTCGTAGTCACCCGCCGCGCCGGGATAGATCAGCAGGCTCAGGTCGCGCGGCTGGAGCGCGGCGAGGCCATCGAGCGCGCGTCCGCGCGTGGCCACCTGCGCGGTCGCGCCACCCGCCTGCCCCACGTCGAATGTGAGGTCGATCTGCTGGATGAACTGGCCGGCCTTCAGGATCGTCGCCTTCAGCGTGCACGGTCCCTCCTTGCGCGGCGCGAGGTCGAAGCGCGCCTTCGTGTAGCCCTTGCCCGACGGCGGCACGCGCATCGAGGCGGTCTGGCCCGAAACGTCGAAATCGTCGGTGTCGATCTGCACCGTGAGCGCAATGGACGTCTCGTCGGGCGCGAACACGCCGCGCTCCTCAAAGATCGCGCGCGCCGCAGCGTGGGGATCCGCGGTCACGTCCACGCCGAAGGCGAGCGTGTACCACTGCCCCTTGGCGAGCGCGTCGCCGGGCGCCATGTCCTCGAATTCCGCATTGATCCAGCGCGTGCCGGCAGGCGGCGGGTTAGCGGCACCTGAACTGGATTGCGCGGCGGTTGCGGACGGCGCGGCGGTTGAGGGCGAGGTGTCGTCTGAACCGGATTGCCCAGCAGCCGCGGGCGGCGCGCCAGTAGCGGGCGAGGCATTGCCTGAACCAGATTGCCCAGCAGCCGCGGGCGGCGCGCCAGTAGCGGGCAAGGCGTTGCCCAATCCGCTTTCGACGGTGGCGTCCTCCGCGATATCGAGCAGCCCGCCGCGCTGCACCGCCTGGGCGTCGCCCATCATCGGCGCCGCATCGTCGATGTCGAGCAGTCCGCTGCGCGGCGGAGGCATGCCCTTCGGCGGTTCCACAACGGGCGGCCCGAGCGTGGTGACGCCCTCAGCACCGCGCCGCGCGGCACTCGACGCGTTCGCGGCGACGCCGGCCAGCGCCGCCGACCAGAACGCATGCGCGACCTCGGGATGTGCAATATCGCTATGCGCGCCGGCCGGGCCGCTGCCGTTGCGGATCACGCCGCTCGCATCGAAGTTGAATACGTGCGCTTCGCTGAAGTCATAACGCGTGTCGACCGGACCGAGCGTCAGCGGCACGGTCAAGGACGCGCCCTGAATGCCGAACGCGCCGACGCCGCCATACTTCGGGAACGCCTCCGCGCCAAGCAAAAACTGGCCCTTCGCCGCCGCGCCGAGCGGATAGAACTTGCCGACCGCCGTGTCCCACCTGGATTGCGTCGTGAGCAGCGGACCGCACACGAGCGCATTGTCGAGGATGCGCGCGAAGTAGCCGGGGGTGCCTGGCGCGAACGGCACGTCCGCGGCATAGGACCAAAGCGACAGCGCGCCCTGCACGAGGAACAGCGAATCGATGGGCCGGTGCAGCGCTGGAATCGCGCTCGTGGTGTTCTCTCCGGCGACCATGCCCGACACCGCGATGCAGCCGAAGCTATGGCCCATCAGGTGAAAGCGCGCGGTCGCGCTCGCGTTCTGCATCGCGCCGAGCAGCGCATGCGCGCCGCCTTCGCCGAAGCGGCGCGCGCGATCCTTCATGGTCCAGAACGAGAGCTGCCGCAACGGCGCGAGCACTGCATCCTTGATCGCGCTGACGATGCCGAGCACGTGCGGCGCGCCCGCGCTCGCCGTGCTCGACGCCGTCGAAGCGGCGCTGCCCGGCTCGTGCGTCATCTCGTCGATGATGGCCTGTGGATCGAAGCCGTCCTGATCGGCACCGGGGCGGCCGCCCGCACTGCCCGTGCGCAAGCCCGACGATGCGAACAGCGTTTCGAAATCCGCCAGCACGCCGGGCGGCAAGTTCGTGTCTTGCGCCGTGTCCGCGTGATCGAATATGCGTTGCAGCGCGGCGCGCACGGCGCCGTCGCCGCCGATTTGCGCGGCCAGCGTGTCGAGCGCATCGTCTGCGTTCGTGCCTGGCGAGAGGACGCCGGTGCCGGGCGTAGTGCTGGCCGCACCACTCGCCGCGGAACCCGCCGGCACCGTCTCGATGCCCCACGGCAGGCTCGGCCAGTGCACGCCGACCACCATCGGATTGAAGTCCGGGTCGCGTGCTTCCATCGCGGCGAGGTCCGTGTCGCATTGCGCCATCGCGCCGATCCAGCGATCGTACTGGTCGATGGCGGCCGGCACGTCGCCTTGCCAGCCATGGCTGCACACGAACACGTCGGTGATCGGCTCCTGCGCCGCGGCCAGCCGCGCCGTCACTGCGGCGCTCAGCATCGTGCCGTCGACCTCGGGACGCTCCCTGCCTTGATCGTCGTACAGGATCAGGTAGTAAGTGATGTTGCCACCGGGAATGTTGCGGATCGGCATCGCGGTCTCCTTCGCGTGCGGACTGCGCAGCGGCTCACGTTTCGCTCACGCGGCAAGCCCCTCTTCGAAGAGGACGGCCTCCAGCTCGCGCCGCGCCACGAGGCCGGCCAGGCTCGGGTTGCCTGCCCATAAGCGCTTCATGGAGCGGATCTGCGCTGGAATGTCCCCTAACGTCTGGTTCTGGATATCGGTGTGAATCGCGCGCATCTCCGTGTAGCGGTCGCCGGCGGTATTGAACGACGCGCCCCGGTTGAACACGAGTGAGACGAGCGCGCCAAGGCAATCGGGCTTGAGATTCGCCGCGGAAGCGGGCAGCGCAGCGAGCGTGCGCGAGGTGTAGCGCGGCACGTCCGTCTGGCGAAAGACCGTATTCGCAAGCGCAAACGGCACCGACACGCCCTTCGTCTGCGGCAGGATCTGGCTCGCGGCCGCGCCGGTCTTGCCGCAGGTGGGCGTGAGCGTCGTCAGTGCCGCCGCGCCGAGCGCGGCCCAGTCTTTTGCCAGCTGCGCCCCGGTCGTATAGCCGATGTCATAGCCGATGCCGATCGTCACGCCCGACGCGCCCGACGGCCAGGTCGGGTGCTGATAGAGGCGGTCGTACACGGCTTCGCTCGTGACTTCGAACGCGACGATCATGTCGACCGCGCGATCCGAGATCGGCGCGATGTCGAGCATGAGCAAGGTCGGTTCGGGATGGTCGCTCTCGAATTGCTTGCGCTCCTCGTCCAGCGACACATCGGGCGACAGCAACCCGGGTGTCTGGAGCGTTTGAAGGAGCAGTTCATCGAAGGAAGCCATGGCGTTCACCTTCCGGATCGCGCAGTGCGCCCCGACGCCCCGCGCCCTGCCGATATGGATAGGAATGCAAACAATCTAAAAGCTGCGCGGGCTTGCTTGTTATCTGTCGTCTGGCGTGTCGTTTAACGGCGCACCGGACCGTACATGACACCTCTGAAAGCATAGACGAGAATTTCGCGCGGGCAATGGCGTTTTTGTCTGTTCTTCGCGCGGCAAACTTCAGTCGAAATGCGGTCGATTACGCGGTGTGCCGCGATGGATAAAATCGTCGACGGGCTCGGTTCTTGTCGCCCTTTTCGTTTTTCCGGCGCTTCGCCGCTGGTGAAAAATGAATACCCGCTGAAGGACAATCATTCCTGACGGCGTGATGCGCCTCATGGGTGCCCCCGCCACTTCCAAATCGGTGCACAGTATCGGACCCGTCAGTCATCCACTGCCTCATGATGGGGAATAAACGTTTGCGTTCGCTTTCAATGCATCGGATCAGGCTGGCCCAAAGCTTGCATGATGGTCCACCGAAAACAACGCACAAGTGGACCGTTCATGTCGAATCCCCAAGCCATCGTCGACCTCACACACGAAGTCAAGCGCCTCGCCACGAGCAAAATCAGTGACATTAACGACATCAACCGCGAGACCACCTTCCTCGCGCTCAACGCACTCATCGAAGCTGCACGCGCGGGCAACGCCGGAAAGGGCTTCGCGGTCGTCGCAAACCAGGTGAAGCACGTCTCCAAACGCATCTCCGAAATCACGACGGACCTGAACAAGGATCTGGCCGGCTCGCTCGCGACGCTGACGCAACTCGGCGACAGCATGATCGAGCGTCTGCGCTCGCATGACGGCCAACGCTGCGCCGATCTCGCGCTCAACATGATCGACGTGATCGACCGCAATCTGTACGAGCGCTCGTGCGACGTGCGCTGGTGGGCGACGGACTCGTCGGTCGTGGCATGTCTCGCGGCCGGCGACACAGTCTCTGCGGAACACGCATGCGAGCGGCTTTCGGTCATCCTCAACAGCTACACGGTCTACCGGGATCTATGGATCGTGGACGCGCGCGGCGTCGTGGTCGCGAATGGACGCCCGGGTCTTTATCCGGTGCGCGGCCAGAACGTCTCGGGCGCGGAGTGGTTCAAGGCCGCCATGAAAACGAAGTCCGGTGCGGAGTATGTCGCCTCGGATGTCGAGACGCTCGGCGCGCTGCGCCACGCGCAGGTGGCCACTTATTCGACCGCAATCCGTGAAGGCGGTCACGCGAACGGCCGCGTGCTCGGCGCGCTCGTCATTTTCTTCGACTGGGCGCCACAGGCCAGCGCCGTCGTCAAGGGCGTGCGGCTGAGCGCGGAAGAATGGGCTCGCTCGCGCTGCATGATTGTCGACTCATCGTTTCGCGTGATCGCGGCGTCCGACGAAAAAGGCCTCCTGAGCGAGCGCTTTCGCCTGCAAACCGACGGTAGACAGACGGGCTTTTATCGCACTACCGATGGCACGATCGTCTCGTTTGCCGCGACGCCGGGATACGAGACTTATCGCGGGCTGGGCTGGTACGGCGTGATTTGCCAACGGCCGGCCTGAGACGACGGCGCCAATCGGGTCACGAACCGGACCACAAATCGGGCCACGAACCGGGCCGCGCCTGCCGGGTACGCCTGTTGCTGCCGGTCGCCCAGGCGCTGCCAGGCCACGCCCCGGTGTAAACCACCGCAGCCTGCGCGAGAACCGGCACCACGCAACTGCGCGCGTTTGTCGAGCAGCGTTTTTCCGCTGCGCACTGCAGCAAGTCCGTCCCCTAAATAGCGTGAGCATGGCGTACGGATGCTTTCGCGTCCCATCGCCCTGAGTTGGGACGCCCCTGCACCGCGTCCGCACAAGTAAGGCATCCACAACAACTGCTGTGGGTCACTTTCTATTTGACCCGGTAGCTGCACTTTCAAAAGCACCGCGATGGTGCCTAATGGAGCTAAACTGCGAGTTCAACGTTATTAAACGAAGGAAATGTTGCTCGTTGAATCAGCGGGTTTTGCTCGAGTGAAAATAAAAACAGCTTCTGGCATACGCCTGGAATCCAGCACCCGCTATCACTTGAATGTTTTGCAAATGGACCGCAGGACATCTCCGATATGCCACGCAAATTCTGGTTGGAAGTTGTTCAGCATTTGCCCTGGCTACCCTCAACGAATAAATCAATCGTTGTCCTTATCACTGTGCTCGGCTCATTCTCCGGCTGCACAGTCGGCCCCGATTACCGCACGCCCGCCCCGCCCGCGACCGACACCTACACCCCCACGCCGCTGCCCGAGCAGACGGCGTCGTCACCGGGCGCAGCGGGTGTCTCACAGCGGTTCGCCGCCGGCCTGGACATTCCCGCGCAATGGTGGACGCTCTTTCATTGCGAGCCGCTCGATACGCTGATCCGCGACGCGCTCGCCAACAGTCCCAACGTCGCCGCGGCGCAAGCGGCGCTCAGGCAGGCCAGCGAGAATCTGCGCGCGCAAGTGGGCAGCACGCTGTACCCCTCCGTCAATGCGACGGCCAATGCGACGCGTGAGAAGTTCAACGGCGTCACGTTCGGCGAGCCGGGGCTGACAGAGCTGCTGAACCTCTATAACGCGTCGGTGAACGTGTCGTACAACCTCGACGTGTTCGGCGGCGAAAAACGCCAGATCGAATCGCTGCGCGCACAAGTCGACTACCAGGGCTTTCAGTTGCAAGCCACCTGGCTCGCGTTGTCGGCGAATATCGTGACGGCGGCGGTCAAGGAAGCGTCGCTGCGTGAGCAGATCGATGCGACCGAGCGCATCGCCGCCGACGAGGACGCGCAACTCGACGTGCTGCGCAAGCAGCTCGAGCTTGGCGGCGTGAGCCGTACGGCCGTGCTGGCGCAGGAAACGCTGGTCGCGCAGACGCGCGCGAGCTTGCCGCCGCTGCGCCAGTCGCTCGACCAGACGCGTCACCAGCTGGCCGTGCTCGCGGGCCAGCCGCCGAGCGACACGGGTGTGCCCGAATTCAGGCTCTCGATGTTCACGCTGCCGCAGACCTTGCCCGTCAGCGTGCCCTCGTCGCTCGTCAGACAGCGCCCCGACATTCTCGCCGCCGACGCCACGCTGCATCAGGCGAGCGCCCAGGTCGGCGTGGCGACGGCGAACCTGTATCCGCAGCTCACGCTCTCGGCGAGCTATGGCCCGCAAGCGCTGACGCCAGCCGGCCTGTTCAAGTCTGCGGACATGATCTGGAGCATCGGCGCCGGCATCACGCAGCCAATTTTCCATGGCGGCCAGCTGAGCGCGCAAAAACGGGCGGCGGAGGCGGCATTCGATCAGGCCAACGCGCAATACCGGCAGACGGTGTTGCTCGCGTTCCAGAACGTCGCCGATACGCTGCGCGCGCTTGAGCACGATGCAACGGGCCTGTCCGCGCAAACGCAAGCATGGCGCGCCGCGCGCGATTCGCTCGAGCTGACGCGCGGCCAGTTTCGCGTCGGCGGCGTCAGCTACCTGGCGTTGCTCGATGCGCAGCGCCAGTACCAGCAGACCGTCGTCAATCTGGCGCAGGCGCAAGCCGCGCGCTACGCGGACACTGCCGCGCTGTTTCAGGCGCTCGGCGGCGGCTGGTGGAACGACACGGCGGCCAGCCAGGCTACCCAGGCGGCACCGGCCTCTCAAGCCGTTAAAACACCGTGAATCCACGCGCCGCGATTCCGTGCCCGGTAGCCGCGCGTCGCAAGCGCAACGACAGCCGCGCCGCCGGACGAGTGTGTGCCTCACCTGTTTGCCGCACAAGGACACGACGATGACAAAAAAACCGATGGCAAGGCGGATGATCATCATGCTGGTCTGCGTGTGCTTGCTGCTCGGCGCCCTGATCGGCTTCAATCTGTTCAGGGCGCACATGATCAAAAAATTCATGGCGAGCAACACCGCGCCGGCCGCCACTGTCACGGCCACCGTTGCGGGCTATCAGACGTGGCAGCCACAGCTTGCGGCCGTAGGCAGCCTGCGCGCGGAGCGCGGCGTCGACGTGACGACGGAAGTGGCCGGGCTCGTGCGCGAACTCACCTTCAACTCGGGGCAGGAAGTGAAAGCGGGCCAGGTGCTCGTGCGCCTGAACGATGATTCCGACCGCGCGCTGCTCGCTTCGCTGAAAGCCGCGGCGGACCTCGCGCAGACCGTCTACACGCGCGATACTGCGCAATACGGCATTCAGGCCATCGCGAAGGCGCAACTCGACGCCGATGCCGCCGACCTCAAGAGCAAGCGCGCCCAGGTCGATCAACAGGCCGCGCTCGTCGACAAGAAAACGATCCGCGCGCCCTTTGCAGGCCGTGTCGGCATCACGACCGTCAACCCGGGCCAGTACCTCAATCCGGGCGACGCCATCGTTACGTTGCAGGCGATCGATACGCTCTACGCGGACTTCACTCTGCCGCAACAGCAGCTCGGGCAATTGCGGGTCGGCCAGGCGATCGTCGTCGATACGAATGCGTTCAGCAATCGGACGTTCGACGGCACGATCCGCACCATCAATCCACGCGTCGACAGCACGACGCGCAACGTGCAGGTCGAAGCGAGCGTCGACAACCGCGAGCGCAAGCTGTTGCCCGGCATGTACGCGAACGTGAAGATCGACGCGGGCAGCGCGCAGCGCTATCTGACCTTGCCGCAAACGGCCATCACCTATAACCCGTATGGCGCGACGGTGTTCGTCGTCAAGCCGGGCACGCGCAAGGATGCGCATGGCAACACGATGCCCGTCGCGCAGCAGGTGTTCGTGACGCCGGGGCCCACGCGCGGCGATCAGGTCGCGATTCTCAAGGGCATCAGCGAAGGCACGCAAGTCGTGACGAGCGGGCAACTGAAACTGAAGAACGGCACGTCGCTCGTGATCGACAACCGCGTGCTGCCCGCCGACAACCCGAACCCGATGCCTCAGGAACAGTAAGAGGCCACGCGATGAAATTCACCGATCTCTTCATTGAACGTCCGGTGCTCGCGTCGGTGGTGAGTCTGCTGATTCTCGTGCTCGGCTTGCGCTCGCTTTCTGCGCTCAAGGTCAGCGAATATCCGCAAACCGAGAACGGCGTCGTCACGATCACCACGGCTTACTATGGCGCGAGCGCCGACACGATGGCGGGCTTCATCACGCAGCCGCTCGAAGCCGCGATTGCGCAGGCGCAGGGCATCGACTATATGTCGTCGAGCAGCAGCACGGGCGTCTCGACGATCACCGCGACGCTGCGCCTGAACTACGACTCGAATCGCGCGCTCACGGAAATCAACACGCAGATCGCTTCGGTGCGCAACCAGTTGCCGCCGCAGGCGCAGCAGCCGGTGCTGACCGTGCAGGTGGGTCAAACCACCGACGCGATGTACATGGGTTTCTACAGCGACGTGCTGCCGAGCAACAATGTCACCGACTATCTGCTGCGCGTCGTGAAGCCGAAGCTCGATTCGATCCAGGGCGTACAGACGGCGGAGGTTCTCGGCGGCCGTCAGTTCGCGCTGCGCGCATGGCTCGATTCGAACAAGCTGGCCGCGCACAACGTTACGGCCTCCGATGTATTTACGGCACTCGGCAACAACAACTATCTGGCGACGCTCGGCACGACCAAAGGCCAGATGATCAGCGTCGATCTGAATGCGGGCACCGACCTGCACTCCGTCGACGACTTCAAGAAGCTGGTCGTCACGCAGAAGAACGGCTCGATCGTGCGCCTCGAAGATGTCGCCGATGTCGTGCTCGGCGCGGACAACTACGACTTCAACGTCGCGTTCAGCGGCAAACGCTCGGTGTTCATCGGCATCAAGGTCGCGCCGGATGCGAACGTGCTGGACGTCGCGAAGCGCGTGAAAGCGGTCTTTCCAGACTTGCAGAGGCAGTTCCCGACCGGCATGACCGGCGACATCGTGTACGACGCAACCGACTTCATCAACACGGCCATCGAGGAAGTCGTGAAGACGCTCGTCGAAGCGCTGCTGATCGTGACGGTCGTGATCTTCCTTTTCCTCGGCAGCTTCCGCGCGGTGATCGTGCCCGTGATCGCGATGCCGCTCTCGCTGATCGGCACGTTCTTCGTGATGCAGCTACTCGGCTATTCGATCAATCTGCTGACGCTGCTTGCGCTCGTGCTGGCCATCGGGCTCGTTGTCGATGACGCGATCATCGTCGTCGAGAACGTCGACCGGCATATGAAGGAAGAAGGCAAGCCGCCTTTCGAAGCCGCGCTGATCGCGGCGCGCGAGCTCGGCGGGCCCATTCTCGCGATGACCGTCGTGCTGATTGCCGTGTATCTGCCGATCGGCTTTCAGGGCGGCCTGACCGGCGCGCTCTTCACCGAGTTCGCGTTCACGCTGGCGGGCGCCGTCGCCGTGTCGGGCGTGATTGCGCTGAGTCTGTCGCCGATGATGTGCTCGCGCTTTTTCCGCGCGGATCAGGAATCGGGCCGCTTTGCGCGCTTCGTCGACCGGCAGTTCGAGCGCGTGCACCACGGCTATGAGCGTCTTCTGCATTCGATGCTCGACACGTGGCCCGTATTCATCGTGATGGGCGCGCTGCTGCTGGCCGGCACGGTCTACCTGTTCATGACGTCGCAATCGGAGCTTGCGCCGCAGGAAGACCAGGGCATCGTGCTCTCGCAGATACAGGGTCCGCCGAATGCGACGATCCAGCAGATGCAGACTTACGCGGACCAGGTGTTCGAGCTCTCGAAGCAATTGCCCGAGTATGCGCAGATGTTCCAGCTCACGGGCGCGCCGACGCTGAATCAGGGCATCGGCGGCGTGCTCTTCAAGACGTGGGACAAGCGCAAGAGAGGCGCGACCCAGCTGCAGCAAGTCTTGCAGCAGAAGTGGAATGGCATTGCGGGCGCCCGCGTTGCCGCGTTTCAGTTTCCGCCGCTGCCGGGCGCGCAGGGCTTGCCCGTGCAATTCGTCATCAGCACGACGGAGCCGTTCGAGAACCTCAACGAAGTCTCGCAAGCCGTGCTGCAGAAAGCGCGTGAAAGCGGCATGTTCTTCTTCGTCGACAGCGACCTGAAGATCGACAAGCCGGAAAGCGTGCTGCTCGTCGACCGCGACAAGGTCGCCTCGCTTGGCCTGTCGCAAAGCGACGTCGGGCAGGCGCTGGGCGCGGCGCTCGGCGGCAACTACGTCAATTACTTTTCGATTGCGGGCCGCTCATACAAGGTGATTCCGCAGGTGCTGCAAACGGACCGCCTGAACCCGTCGCAAGTCCTCGATTATTACTTGCGCACGCCCGACGGCAGCGTGATGCCGGCGTCCACCGTCACGCATCTGAAGCAGACCGTCGTGCCCGAGTCGATCAATCACTTCCAGCAGTTGAACTCCGCGACCATTTCCGGCGTGGTCGCGCCGGGCATCTCGCAGGGCGAAGTGCTCGACTTCTTGCGCCAGGCCACCGCGCAGGCCGCGCCGACCGGCTATTCGATCGACTATTCGGGCCTGTCGCGCCAGTTCGTGCAGGAATCGGGCGGCTTCGTGATCACGCTGATGTTCGCGACGATCATTGTGTTTCTCGCGCTCGCCGCGCAGTTCGAGAGCTTTCGCGATCCCGTGGTGATTCTGGTGTCGGTGCCGATGGCGCTGTTTGGCGCGCTCATTTTCATCAACATGGGGCTCTCGACGCTGAACATCTACACGCAGGTGGGTCTGGTCACGCTGATGGGGCTGGTGAGCAAGCACGGCATTCTGATCGTGCAGTTCGCCAATGAGCTGCAACGCGCGGGGCGCGGCAAGCGTGAAGCGCTCGAGGAAGCGGCCGGTGTGCGCCTGCGGCCGATCCTGATGACGACGGCCTCGATGGTGCTCGGCGTGCTGCCGCTCGTGATCGCATCGGGCGCGGGCGCGGCGGGCCGCAACGCGATGGGGCTGGTGATATTTACGGGGCTGTCGATTGGCACGTTGTTTACGCTGTTTGTCGTGCCCGCGATGTATATGTTTATCGCAGCGGACCATCAGCGGGATCGGGAGCATCCCGTGGCGGCTTGAGCATCGATTCCTCGTGCGTGCGTGTGCTTGTGCTCAGTAATCCGAACCGCTTGCATGCCCATACATGATGACCGTGATAAAGCGGATCGGCAGCTTGATCAGGCGCTCCGGTCCATGCGGCACCGAGCCGCGAAACGTGAATGCGTCGCCGGGCTGGAGCAGGTAGCTGCGATTGCCGTGCCGGTACTCCATCTTGCCCTGCAGCATGTAGATGAACTCCGTGCCCGGATGCTCGAAGGTCGGGAAGATCTCGGACTCGTCGTCCATCGTGATGAGGAACGGCTCGAACAGCTTGGCCGGCCCCTGGTCGTAGGCGAGCAGATGATAGGTGTGGCCCTTGGTCGTGCCGCGCCGGACCACCTCCATGCCCTTGCCTGCCTTGACGTGCTGCGCGGTGCCTTCCTGGCCTTCGAAATTGCGGAACAGCGTGGACATCGAGATGCCGAGCGCGCGTGCGATGCTCACCATCGACTCGAGGCTGGTCGACACCTGGCCGTTCTCGATCTTCGACACCATGCTGCGCGAGAGCCCGCTCTGCTCCGCGAGCTCGGCGATCGTGAGCCCCTGATTCGTGCGGTTCTCGCGCACGACCTTGCCGATGAAATGCTCGATCGACATCGAGGCATCGGAAGCCTCCGCCGCGGCCGGCAGCGCTTCTTCTTCGTCCCGCTCAACCCGCTTCGTCATCTGCCTGTTCCTGTTGATCCAATGTGCCTGGGGTGCCTGGCGTGCGGCCCTTGCCCGTGGCTTCGGCCGCCGCGAGCGCGGTGTCGATCATGTCGAGCGCGCTCGGGAACTCGCTCTGCGCGAGCGACCAGCCCACGTGCGCCGTGACACGGAATTCATGCCCCTCGACGCGCAGCGGACGGCCCACCATCGTGCGCAGGCTCTCGGCGACGATCTCGACCGCTGCCGTGCTGTTCTCAGGCCCCAGCGCAGCCACTCGCGCCGCATCCTCGCACCAGCCGAGCGCCGCCGTCGAGAAGTCGGTAAGCATGATCGCAAAATCTTGCTTGTCGAGCAATGTTGCGCCATTCAGGTCGCTCTCGATCGCCTGCAAGCGCTGGCCCAGTTGCACCAGTACGCGGTCCGCATACTCCGGGCCGAAACGTGCGCTCACCTCGTCGAAGTCGATCACGCGCACCGCGAACACCGCGCACGGCTGGGCGTTGCGGCGCGCGAACGCCAGCGCGAAGCTCAGCCGGTCCATGAACATGGCGGAATTGGCGAGGCCCGTCGAGCGCTCGAACACGAACCTGCGCCGCGCGCTTTCCTCGGCGAGCTGGCGCCGCGTTACTTCGATGATGAAGCCTTCGAGACCGAGCAGCTCATTGCGCGCGGTGAAGATGCCGCGCCCCTGGTCCCAGACCCATTTGGTCTGGCCCGAGCGGTCGATGATGCGGTACGTCAGCTCGTAAGGCTCGCCCACCGCCACGCGCGCCTGAATTTCATTCCAGACCAGCTCGCGGTCCTCGGGATGAATGAGCGACACGAACTTCGTCACCGATTCGTCAATCAGTTCGCTCGCTTCATAGCCGGTCAATTCGAAACAGCCCTCGCTCACGAACTCCATCGACCAGAGGCGGTTATTTTGTCCGCGATAGATCATCGCGCGCACGTTCGAGAGCAGCATGCGCAGGCTGCGGCGGCTCGCGCGCAGCGCCTCCTCGTTGCGCCGGCTGCTCGACACGTCGAGCGCGAGGCCGACCGCGCCGACCAGGTGCCCTTCCTGGTCCGCCACGGCATGACAGCGCAATTCGACATGGAACATGGTTTCGTCGGCGCGAATCATGCGCACGACCGTGATCAGCTCGCTGATATGGCCGTCGAGCAGCGTCGTGAGCCGTGCGGTCAGCGTCGGGCGGTCTTCGGGATGCACGAAGCCGGCGAGCGGCGGAAAATCGCCGCCGCCGCCGACGATGCGCAGCATACTGCGCCACGCGGGATTCACGAAGATCAGATTCTGCTCGCGGTCGATGCGAAACAGCGCTTGCGGCAGTTGCGCGACCACGTCCTGGCAGTGCTGCTGGATCTGCGCTTCGCTGCGCTGCGCCTCGGCGCTCGCGTACGGCGCGGGAAACTGCAGCAGCGTCAGCCGCGAGCCCCGGCCGCGCAGCACGGTGACGGGATGGCGCCTGAACGTGCCGTCGCCGTAAGCGAGGCGCAGCGAGCCGGAGGTGCGCTCGGCCTCGCCGCCGGCTTGCGCGAGCAGCTTCGTGAGCTCCAGCAGCGACTGCGGATGCACGAGATTGCCGAACGGCATGCCGACGATCTCGTCGACATGGTGCTCCCAGCGCGCATGTTTGAGGAATGCGCCGTTGACGAACACCAGCGCGTCGTTGTCGAGCAGCACGGCGGGCGTGGAGAGATTTTCCGCGAAGGCGGTGAGCTCGGGCGCCGCGGAGCTGCGCATGCCGCGCCGCACCGCCCGCTTCGCGCCGAACGTGAAAGCGAGTCCGAGCAGCCCGCTTGCGAGCGCGAGCGCGAAGGCAATGGCGATATAGAGCAGCACGTCGACGCCCTGGCCCGGACCGAGCCTTGGCAGCACCAGCCCCACGACAAGCACCAGCAGCGTGGTGGAAAACAGATACACTGTCATCATGCGTTGCCCTCGCGAATCCGCAATCCGGGCGCAGCAGCTACGTGCAGTGACGTTGCAGTAAGCGCCCCTCAGTACCTTCTTCGCTACTTGTCTCCAGATGAATGCCGCTGACCGCGCCTGGTTGCGCCGTTACCCGCTCTATGCGAAAACCTGCATCGTCCTCGCGTGCCTTGTCGCGCTCATCGCGCTGCTGTTCGTCTGCACGCGCGTGCAACTGGACAACAAGGGCCTCTATGAGCAGGCCGCCGTCACGCTCGGCGACGCCGCCAGGCTGCACCGCATCGCCGCGAGCATCGCGGCGGCCTCGCCCGATGCCGCCGCCAGGCTGAACGCCCATGCCACCGAGCTCATCCACAACGATACTTTGTTGGCGCACTGGCGGCAACGTGATGCGCCCACGCCGCTCATCGCCGCGCAACTGCAGACGCTCGACAGCGAGCGCGCGGCACCGGACATGCTCGATGCGCTGCGAGTCGAAATCGGTCGTCAGGGCGACGCGCTCGAAGCCGTCATCACGCTGCTCGAAGCCTGCACGGCCGCGCTGCTGTTCGCGGGCATCTTCGCGCTCGCATGGGGCGCGCGGCGCGCGCTCGTGTTGCGCCCGGCGCTGCCCTTGCACCTGCTGAGCCAGGTCGGTCTCGAGGTGCCCGCGGGTCGCGACGAAATCGACCGCCTGATCAAGGTGCTCAATGGCCTCGTGGCGCGGCTGCGCAGCGAGCAGGACGAATCGGCCCGGCTCAAGCGTATCGTCGAAGACCATATTGCGTTCGCTGACCAGTCGCTCGACCTGCTGCATTATATCTGCGCCCAGCTCGCCGAAGACGCGCCCACAGGCGGCACGCTCGAAGCGCTGCTGCAACGGCTGGTCGGCATCCTGCGCGTGCAGCGCATCGCGCTCGTGCTCTCGGAGCCTTCGGCTCAGCTGCTTGGCGTCGACGCGATCGTGGCGCCCGCCGACCTCGCGCCGCACGTCGTGCGCGAGCGCGTCGTGAACGAGCTGATGTCGCTCTCGGGCGTGCGCTCGCTGCCGCACGGCCAGTCCGATGAACTGCTGACGATCATCGCGGCACCCGTGCGCGTGCCTTCCGGCACGTATGGCGTGCTGATCGGCGAAGGCGACGCCGATATGCGCTGCGAGCAGCGCCATGTGCATCTGCTGGAGACGATCGCGAGCGTGCTCGCGCAGGCCATCTCCAACCTGAGCCGCGACGTGCGCGACCGGCGCATGACGCTGCTGGAAGAGCGCAACGCGATCGCGCGTGAGCTCCACGATTCGCTCGCGCAATCGCTCTCGTACATGAAAATCCAGCTCGCGCGGCTGCAGGCCGTGCTGCCCGAAGAGCTCTCGCAGAGCGATGCCGGCCAGATCGCGCGGGCGATCCGCGAAGGGATCGACAGCGCGTACCGCCAACTGCGCGAGTTGCTGACCACCTTCCGCACCTCGGTGCACGCACGCGGACTCGCGGCGACACTCGAGGAAGTCGCCGAAGAGCTCTCCTCGCGCAGCGAGGTGCAGATCTCAGTCGACAACCGCATCCGCCGCGTGCGCCTCACGGTCAACGAAGAGCTGCATATCGGGCAGATCGTGCGCGAGGCGCTCACCAACGTCGTGCGCCACGCGCGCGCGTCGAGCGCGCTCGTGACGCTCGCGTCCAACGAGCGCGAAGTCACAGTCACGATCGAGGACGATGGGCGCGGCATCGCCACGGAATCGGGCGGCGAACATCACTACGGGCTCTCGATCATGCGCGAGCGCTCGCGCAGCCTTGGCGGGCGGCTCGAGATCCGGGCGAACGAACCGGGCTCGCGCATCGTGGTGACCTTCGTGCCGGCCTCTTTCGCGCAGCAAACGCGCATTGGAACGGGGAGCGCCCCGCGCTAGCGCGTTCATATGGCGCGTGGCCGCGACGGCGCCGAACGGGGATGCGCGCGAGGCCTCTGCTCAGGCGCTCGAGGCGAGGCGTCGCCCGACGTGCTCGCGGTGCCATACGACTGCCTCGAGGCGCGAATGCAGATCGAGCTTGTGCAACAGATGCTTGACGTGCACCTTGACCGTGCCGACGCTGATGTCGAGCTTGCGCGCGATTGCCTTGTTGCAGAGCCCTTCGACGAGGTAGTCGAGCACTTCCTGCTCGCGTGCCGAGAGCAGCGTCTCGCTCGCGCAGAAGGACTGGCTGCCCGAGAGCGCCTGAACCAGATTGCCGGTCGCGGCCTCGCTGAGCACGGCGGTGCCTTTCAGCACCTTCTGCAGATTCGCGCAGAGTTCCTCGGGCTCCATGTCCTTGAGCAGATAGCCGTGTGCGCCGGCCCGCAGTGCAGCTACGATATCCCGTTCGCTGTCGGAAACGGTCAGCATGACGAGGCGCGCCTTGATGCCCCGCTCGCGCAGTAGGGCGATGGTTTCCACGCCGCTCATCTCCGGCATGTTCAGGTCGATCAGCATCACGTCGGGGTCGAGTTTGAGGGCCATCTCCATGCCCTCCTGGCCTGAGCTTGCTTCGCCCACTACGCTAAAGGCTGGGTTCATCTGGATGAGTTGCGCCACGCCGCGGCGGAATAGTGCGTGGTCGTCGACGAGAAGAACAGTGGTGAGAGATTCCATGCCAAATTCTCCTGCTTGATGGGGCAAGGCTAGACGCCTTTAAGTATGGCGGGTCCTTGCCGGGCGGCAATCTACAAGAGGGGATTCTACTTTGGAGGTAGCTGGGGAAATCGGCGGGCGATATAAATGTGCCTTTTGGCCGTTGGCCTGAACTTGTATTCGCGGCGGGCCGCAGGCGTTGCCCCTGTGCGGGGCGGCACCTACTTTTCTTTGCAGCCGCAAAGAAAAGTAGGCAAAAGAAAGCGGCTCACACCGCCAGTGTGACGCTGTCCACCACTGCCCTGTATATCGGAGCGGCTCCGGGGCATCCGTCTCCTCGCACACTCCGCGTTAGTGACAAAGGGCTCATTCTTCCCGCCACGCGCTTCGCGCGGGCGGAAGGGTCTGCAAGGAAAACCAGGCGGGCGGGCCGGCGAATGCGCTGGGGGTGCCACCCGGTAAGTGCGCGAAGGCGCTGACCGGTAAATGCGTTGGCGCGTTGATTGACAAATGCTCTGGAATGCTGATTGGCAAATGCACGAGAATACTGATTGGTAAATGCGCGGGAGTGCTGATTGGTCAATGCACGGGCGTTCTGGCTGGCGAATGCGTGGGCGAGCCGTCGATTGAATACGCTGGAGTCCTACGAAAATGCCCGTGCACCCACTGTTTTTGGTTATACCCCACGGCGCGCGCAGCGCCGCCGGATGGATGAGCCCTTAGTCACTCCGGGTGACGTCGAGTGACGACAGACGCCCCGGAGCCACTCCGATATACAGGGCAGTGGTGAACTGCGTCACACTGGCGGTTTGAGCGGCTTTCTTTTGCCTACTTTTCTTTGCCGCGGCAAAGAAAAGTAGGTGCCGCCCCGCACAGGGGCGACGCTTGCGGCCCGCCGCGAAAACAAGTTAAGGCCAATGCCACAAGGCCTGTCACAAGGCCTATCAACCCCATGCCTGCTCAGCAACTGGAAGCTCCCCAGGCACTTCAGCATCGGCCTGCACGCCCATAAACGCAGCCAGCCGCCTCGAAAAGTGATCGCGCACGAACAGCTTCCTGCCACAGCCCGTACACGGCGTCACATTGGTCGTGACACCTTCGCTCATGGAGCGACAGTGAATGCAATACACACGCCGCTGAAGGCTCCCGCTATGCTCCACCTTCACCGCCTCAGCCGCAACACCGCCCCGCTCGGCAACCTGCCTCACCGACCAGATAAACGGCTCGGTCCCGAGCGCATAAACCCGAATGCCCACGCGCGCGCCGCGCAGCGCCTCACCGAGCGCGCCAAGCATCTCGCCCTCGCCATCAAAGTGCCGCGCTACGGCGTGAGGCAATACGCAAACGCCGCCCGCGCCCGCATGCGCCAGGTCCTCATCCACGGACCAGACCTCGACCGGCACGCTGCCCAGCGTGCCCAACACCTTCAACACGCGATCACAATCGGCCTCGGTGGCGCCCGAGGTGAGGAACCAGTGCTGCGTGCCCTGCGGGTCGGCCTGAATCGGCACGTACTCCGGGCGGCTCTTGTTAAGCGAGGTCATCATCTGGGCGCCCTCCGTTGGCATGGCTATCAGTAGATCCCGAGACTATGGGTGACCACGACCACCGCTACCCCGGCCGCAATGGTCAAGTAAGGCAATATGCCGGCGCGCTTCGCGACTTTGCCGTTGCTGAGCAGCTCCATGTCCTCTTTCATCGTGTCGGGGAAATGCCCCTTGTCAGTCACGTAGTGGCGGAACAGGAACACCGGCAGGATCAGCGCGGCAAAGCACAGGCCCGAAACCAGCGTGCCCTTGCCCCAGGTGTCCGCGCCCATGCCCATCAGCGCGAGATTGACGAACGAGAACAGCGTGCCCAGCACGAGCAGCCAGTTGGGCGCGCGGAACGGCCGGTTCCAGTCGGGGCGGTCGAGGCGGTGAATCCACGCGGAATTCAGGTTCAGGAAGTTGAAGATGATGTAGCCGACGTTGGACATGGCAAGCACGAACACATAGTCCGACATCAAGAGCAGGATCAGGTTGAAGCACAGGTCGGTCCACATCGCGCGGGTGGGCGCGCCGTGCTCGTTCACGTGCGAGAGGTACTTCGGCAGCCATCCGTCCACCGAGGCCTGATACAGCGTGCGCGACGAGCCCGCCATCGAGGTCATGATCGCAAGCACGAGTGCAAGCACCAGCATCACGACCAGCACGCGCTCGACCAGCAGGCCACCGTGGATCATGGGCGCCATCGCCTTGGCCACGCCCGAGCCGCTGTAGATGTCCGGCGAGAGCATGCCGCTATAGACCGCCGGCGTCACCACGTTGCCAGCCGCGTCCTTCACGTCGGGCGAGACCATATGGCCGAGGCCGAGCACACCCTGGAACGAGAGCGGCACCACGGTGAACACGAAGATGCAGAGGAGGCCTGAATACAGGATGGCCTTGAACGTGTCGACCTTCGGGTCGCGGAACTCACGCGTGTAGCAGACGGCTGTCTCGAACCCGTAGGTCGACCAGGCGGCCACGAAGAGCCCCCCCGCCATCAGCGTGACCGCCGCGCGGTCCCAGGTGCCGTCGATGATCTGCCCTGCGCTGTCCTTTGCGAACGGCACCAGCGGAAACAGGTTGTGCAACGGTACTTCGCCGGTAAAGAGCGGCACCGTGCCGACGAGAATCAGCGGAATCAGCGCGGCCACACCAAGGATGGTCTGGATGCGCGCGGCGTTCAGGATGCCGCGGTGCTGGATCGCAAAGGTGACGAGCAGAATGGCGGCGCCAAGTATGAACGTTGCGTTGATACGCAAGCTCAGGCCGGTGCGCAGCCAGTCCAGACTCACCAGCGTGATCTGCCAGGTGTTGATGGCGGAGTCCGCGGGAAAGAGGACTGAGAGCACGTAGCCCGCCGCGAGCCCCGAGCCGATCGCGAGCACCGGTGACCACGCGAACCAGTTGCACCAGACCGAGAGCGGCGCGAACAGCTTCGAGTAGCGCACCCACGCGATTGCGCCGTAGACCGACGCACCGCCCGACTTGTGCGGAAAGAGCCCCGCGATCTCCGCGTACGAGAACGACTGGATGAAGCCGAGGCCGATCGAGATGATCCAGACGGCCCACGAGAGCTTGCCGACGGTGGCCGCGATCGAGCCGATCGAGAACAGCACCAGCGCCGGCACTCCGCTGGCCACCCAGAATGCGCCGGTCCAACTGATTTTTCGCTGTAACGAACCCTCCGGTTCGACAACGACATCTTCGGTAATCGTATTCATAGATCTCTTCCTTTCTCTGATGAGGGACCGCTGGGTGGCGGCCGGAATACGGAACTCAGGAGATGCGACCGCCGCCACGCCGCGCACCGTAGACCGGCGCCGCCTGAAGCGCGGCGCCGGACACGGCACGCGGCGTGACCACGAAGAACTCAGGACCCGGCGAAACTCGGCCGTGCTTGGGACTCGTCGAGCGGCGGGCTCAGACGGTCGACCTCGGCCTGCGTGCCGGGCGTGGTCGGCGCGCCGTCGTCGAACTGCGCGAGCCATTGGCACGCCGTCTCGCGATAGCGCACCAGCCCCTTGTATTCGGCAAGCTCGGGCGGCAGCGTGCTCAGCACGCGATGCAGGCGCTTGCCCCATTTCGGCACGCGCGCGAGCTCGTCGAGGCCGATCAGATAGCAGCGCACGCCGAACAGGATCGCGTTGCTGCGCGGCAGCCTGAACAGCGTCTGCAGCTCGACGCGCAAATGCAGCTTGCCGCCGACGTTCTCCGGCGTGATGCTCGCGCGGTCCGGGCCCCACTCGGGGTAGTGCTCAGGCGAGGTGTCGAGGCGCGGATTGACGGTCATCGTCCAGTTCAGGCGCCGCACCGGCGCGCCCGATTGCAGGCGCAACAGGAATTTCAGCGCGCGCTCGAAGATGCCGGCCTGATGCGCGAGCGGCACGGGACCGTGCCACTCCATGAAGCTCATGCCGAGGTCGAAGTCGAGCGACCAGTCCGCCTGGGTCGTCACCATGCCCCCGTCCATGAACAGGTTGTCGTCGCGATGATCGAGCAGGACGTAGTCGCCCTGCGCCTGGCGCGTGATGTACTCGAACGGCGGGCACGGCAGCGTGTCGGCGTCGCCGAACACGAACGATTGTGTGAGCCCGAGCGGGCGGTTGGTCCAGTGCCAGCGTGTGCCGTCGCGCTCGAGCTGGAAATACTCGGGGTAATCGTGCGCGAGGCTTTCCATGATCAGCTCGAGCGTGTCCCACTGGGCGGCATCCATGTGGTCCAGCACCTGGCAGCGCAATGGGTCGTGTTCGAGTGTCAGCGCGCGGTCGCGGCATTCGGCGATGTAGTGCTCGTCGATATCGAACGCGGCCCGCAACACCGTCCCGGGCGCGCCGCTCGTGTGCGGCTCGATATTGACCGAATACATGTAGCGGTCTTCCGGGAACGGAAACGGAAAACGCAGGATGGCTTCTTCGCTGTTGCGATACGTGTAGACGTCGCGAAACGACTCGTCAGGCTTGAAGGCGATGGACATGGCGTTGGGCTTCCTCGTATTCGTCAGATGTTCAGCACGAGACGCTCGCTGCGCGCACGCGACACGCAAGGCAGCACGTTGCAGTTCGTCGCGCGCTCAGCGGCGCTCTGGAAGAAGTCGCGATGCTCGGGCTCGCCTTCCAGCACTTCGAGCGAGCAGGTGCCGCACGCGCCGCCCCGGCACATGTACGGCGCGTCGATGCCCGCCGCTTCCAGTGCTTCGAGCAGGCTCTGGTCGGCGCCTACCGCTACCTCGCAGCCGCTCTTCGCGAGCACGGCGACAAACGGCTCGCCGTGCGACGCGCCGCCGAAGCTCTCCTGGTGAAAATGGCTCTCGGGCCAGCCGCGTGCGCGTGCCGCCTGGGCGAGCCCTTCCATCAAGCCGAGCGGACCGCAAGTATAGAGATGCGTGCCGGGCGGTTGCGCCGCCAGCAGTTCGCCAAAGCGCGGTTCGACATCTTGCAGGTCGGTGTAGATGGCCACGCCGCCCACGATGCGCTCGGCGATCAGGGCCTCCAGCGCCTCGGCGTCCTCGGGGCGGCAGCACAGATGCATCTCCACGCGCGCGCCGCTCGCGGCCAGCTCCGGCAGCATCGAGAGGAACGGCGTGATGCCGATGCCGCCCGCAACGATCACATGCTTGGTCGCCAGGCGCGCGAGCGGAAAAAAGTTCGACGGCATCGAAATTTCGAGCTCGCTGCCCTCGTGCACCTGCGAGTGCATGAACGCCGAGCCGCCGCGCGAGGCCGGTACGCGGCGCACCATGATCTGATACGCGTCGCGCGCGCCCGCCGCCTTCGTCAGCGAGTAGGCATTGCGCCAGGTGCGCGCCTCCCCTCGCATGGTCACGACAACATGGCTGCCTGCGGAATACGCCGGCAAAGAGCCGCCTTGCGCCGGCACGAGCGTGAAGCGCCGGATATCGGCCGTGATGCTCTCCACACGTTCGACGCGTACTGGTATCGCCTTGGGTCCGTTCATGCCCATTGATCCTCACGTCAGGTGAGCGCGCAGCCGGTGAGAGCCTCATGAAAGACCGAACGAAATCACGCCGATCTCCCAGTCGAGACCCCGAACCGGACATGCGCATTCGTGGCTGCGAATCTGTACGAACAGAATCGGCGAGCAAAAAAGGGAGAGCAATGATTCATTGGGGGTAGCCCCTCTGCTACGCCCAGGGGGGTGCATTTTGGCGCTCGCCATGCAGCGCAATGTCCATCTGGCGGGCATGCGAGGCTTTTCAAGGTATATGCACGCTTACGCGCAAGCCCGTGTTGCGGCGCATTTGAAAGGTTCGCGCAGCGGGCCGAAGTAGCGCGCCTACCCACTCGGAGGTAGCGCCACGGGGCGATTGTGACGCCGATTTTAACGACTCAGACTGATTGCCATCCAGCGACTATCCAGCGGCCCTCGTCATGGCCTACCGGCCCAGCTTCGTCGGCCTTTATTCATGTGAGTCACGCAAGGCTCTCAACCTCGGGAAAACGCTATGACAAGGCAATCAATTCTGAATATCCGCCATCGCGAACTGGGCTCAAAGCTGGACGGCGATATGTGGAACGACATGCCGCTGCCCTGGTACTACAACAGCGACCCGAACGACGAAGTCGTCGCCGTGCGCTCGACTGCAGGCCTCTACGATATCAGCGCGCTGAACATCCTTCGCGTGAGCGGCCCCGATGCCTGCGCCGTGATCGACAGCATCTGCGCCATCGACGTCACGAAGTTGAAGCCCGGCACCGCGCGCCTCGCCGCGGAAGTCGATGAGCGCGGCGTCGTGTGCGACGACCTCATGGTGATCTGCGACGCGCCGAATCAATACCGCATCTCGCACGGCGGCGGCACGACCCAGGACCATCTGCGCCGCGCCGCGCAAGGCCGCGACGTGCAATGGCAGCAGGACTTCGACGTGCACATGCTCTCGCTGCAAGGCCCGCGCGCCGCGGCCATCCTGCAGCCCCATATCGGCATCGATCTCGCGAAGCTGCCGTATTTCGCCCACGTCGAAACCCAGCTGTTCGACCGCAAGATCATCATCTCGCGCGGCGGCTATTCCGGCGAGCAGGGCTTCGAAGTCTCGTGCAGCGCGAACGACGCCATTGCGCTGTGGGACGCCATTCTCGAGGCAGGCAAGCCGCTCGGCATCGTGCCGGCCTCGTGGACCTCGCTCGAGCTCGCGCGCATCGAAGCCGCCCTGCTCTTCTACCCCTTCGACATGCCCGAGGGCGACGTCACGCCGTGGGAGCTGAACCTCGACTGGATGATCGACGTCGAGAAGCCCGGCGACTACATCGGCAAGGCGGCGCTGCTCAATGCGCGCGGCAAGGAGCGCTTCAAGCAGGCCGGCGTGCTCGTGAAGCACGACGGCCCGGTAGCGGCCGGCGCGAAGATCTTCATCGGCAAGGAGCAGGTGGGCGTCGTCACGAGCGCGACGTTCAGCCGGTATCTGATGCAGTCGCTCGCGATGGTCCACCTGAAGCCCTCGCATACGGCGCTCGGCACCAAGGTCGAGATTCGCGACGCCTCGGGCACCTTCTCGGGCACCGTCACCCGCACGCCCTTTTACGACCCGCAACGCGTGCGCACCCGCGTGGCGGCCTGAGTTTCGACTCGACCTCGCCCCACCCTCGACTCACGTAGCCCAACAAGCAGACCAAACACATCAGGAGATACGTCCCCATGTCCCGCGATCCCCGCTATGACGTGCTGTTCGAGCCCATCCAGATCGGCCCGAAGACGTTGCGCAACCGCTTTTATCAAGTCCCGCACTGCATTGGCGCGGGCAGCAACCTGCCCGGCTTCCAGGCCGCGCACCGCTCGATGAAGGCCGAAGGCGGCTGGGCGGCGATGAACACCGAATATTGCTCGATCCATCCCGAGTCAGACGACACGCACCGCCTCTCGGCACGCATCTGGGACGAAGGCGACGTGCGCAACCTGCGCGCGATGACCGAGGAAGTCCACAAGTACGGCGCGCTCGCCGGCATCGAAATGTGGTACGGCGGCGCGCACGCGCCCTGCATGGAAAGCCGCGCCACGCCGCGCGGGCCGAGCCAGTACGCTTCGGAGTTCGAAACGCTCACGTACTGCAAGGAGATGGATCTCGACGACATCCGCGACGTCCAGCAGTACTACGTCGAGGGCGCGCTGCGCGCACGCGACGCCGGCTTCGATATCGTCTACGTCTACGGCGCGCACTCGTATCTGCCACTGCAGTTCCTCTCGCCCTACTACAACAAGCGCACCGACGGCTACGGCGGCTCGCTCGAAAACCGCGCGCGCTTCTGGCTCGAGACGCTCGAGAAAGTGCGCCGCGCCGTGGGCAGCGACTGCGCCATCGCCACGCGCTTCGCCGTGGACTCGCTCTATGGCGCCGGCGGCGTCGAAGTCGAGAAGGACGGCATGAAGTTCGTCGAAATGGCCGATTCGCTCGTCGACCTGTGGGACGTGGACGTGGGCGACATCGCCGAGTGGGGCGAGGACGCCGGCCCGTCGCGCTTCTATCTGCAGGGCCATCAGGTCCCGTGGACCAAGTTCATCAAGCAGGTCTCGAAGAAGCCGGTGCTCGGCGTGGGCCGCTTCACCGATCCGGAGAAGATGACCGAGATCGTCACGAAGGGCTATGCCGACATCATCGGCGCGGCACGTCCCTCGATCGCCGATCCGTTCCTGCCGAAGAAGATCGAGGAAGGCCGCGTCGACGACGTGCGCGTGTGCATCGGCTGCAACGTCTGCATCTCGCGCTGGGAAATCGGCGGCCCGCCGATGATCTGCACGCAGAACGCCACGGCCGGCGAAGAGTATCGCCGCGGCTGGCACCCGGAGAAGTTCGAGGAATGCAAGTCGAACGACTCGGTGCTCGTGGTGGGCGCGGGCCCGTCGGGCTCGGAATGCGCACGCGTGCTGATGCAGCGCGGCTACACGGTCCACCTCGTGGACAGCGCGGAGAAGATCGGCGGCCATCTGAACAGCGTCGTCACGCTGCCGGGCCTCGGCGAATGGGGCTACCACCGCGACTATCGCGAGACGCAGATCACGAAGCTGCTGAAGAAGAACAAGCAGAGCCAGCTCGCACTCGGCGTGAAGCCGCTCACTGCCGACGACGTGCTCGACTACGGCGCGGAAAAAGTGGTGATCGCCACGGGCTCGCATTGGGTCGGCGACGGCACCAACTGCCTCACGCACGATCCGATCCCCGGCGCCGATGCTTCGCAGCCCGATCAATTGACGCCCGAGCAGGTGCTCGGCGGCAAGAAGCCGATTGGCAAGCGCGTCGTGATTCTCAACGCGGATACCTACTTCATGGCGCCGAGCCTCGCCGAGAAGCTCGCGGCGGCCGGCCACGAAGTCACGATCGTGAGCGGCGTGCATCTGGCGAACTACATGCACTTCACGCTCGAGTATCCGAACATGATGCGCCGGCTCCATGAGCTGCACGTGACCGAGCTGGGTGACCACTTCGCGAGCCGCATCGAGAAGGGCCGCATCGAGATCTACAACATCTGGGGCGATGGCTCGAAGCGCACCTACCGGGGCGCGGGCCAACTGCCGCGCGACGCGAACAAGACCCACCGCTGGCTCGAGTTCGACTCGCTCGTGCTCGTCACGGGCCGCCGCTCGAACGACACGCTCTACCGCGAGATCAAGGCGAAGCAGGACCAGTGGGAGAGCAAGGGCATCAAGGGGGTATACCTGATCGGCGACGCCGAAGCACCGCGCCTGATCGCCGATGCGACCTTCACGGGCCACCGCGTCGCGCGCGAGATCGAGGAAGCGAACCCGCAGTTCCCGCTGCCGTACAAGCGCGAAGTGGCGGTCTGGGGCACGCCGCACCTGCCCGAAGGCAATTACCAGATCGTCTACAAGAAGTAAAAAGGCGGCGCGCGCCCGGCGCTCTGCGTGGGACCGCAGTCAGTGCTCAAGCACTCACTGCGGACCGACATCAGGCCGGGACGCGCCCCGCCGCCGTGGCGCCCGCATCGCCGGGCACCACGGCGCAGTGGTCTCGTCAGGCGCGCTCGACGGCCTGGCACGGGCGTGCTTTGCCTGAAAAAAGCACACCCCTTTCCCCCATTCAATCAACGGACGAGCCATGCAGACCCCAGCGACTTTCGACCCCGCGACCGTCACGCGCATCCTGTTCGAAGGCTTCCCGTCGTTTGCGATCGCGCTGTTCTATCTCATCGGCCTCACTGCCGTCGGCGTATTCGCGTGGGGTGTCTACGTCCAGATCCGCAAATACCGGCGCGGGCAGCCCTTGTCGAAGTCGTTCGGCAAGATCGATCTGCAGGCGCGCTTCAAGGACATGGTGCGCGTGGTGCTGAGCCACCGCACCGTCGCGCGCCGCGACCCCGCCGCGGGCCGCGCGCACCGGATGATTTTCTACGGCTTCGCGGTGCTGTTTCTCGGCACCGCCACCGTCACCGTCGACTACGACATCACGGCGCGCTTTCTCGGCTTTCACTTCTGGAACGGCGACTTCTATCTGCTGTTCAAGCTCGTGATGAACGTGGCGGGCGTCTCCATGATCGCCGGGCTCATCTACATGATGGCGCGCCGCGGCTGGATCAAGCCCCCCAAGCTCGACTACAAGCGCCCCGACCGCCAGCCCGGCGACCCCGACTACGACCGCAGCGGCTACCGCCGCGAAGACTGGGCGTTCCTCTGGACGCTCGTGCTGATCGGCATCACCGGCTTCGTGCTGAGCGGGCTGCGCCTCGTCTGGCTGCAGGACCGCGCGGTGGTGTGGGACACGCGCTGGTGGTCGCCGGTGGCCGCCCTGCTCGCCGAGATCTTCAAGGGCGTGGGCGTGAGCGCTTCGGCCGCCTACGTGATGCGCACCGGCCTCTGGTGGTTCCATGGCCTGCTCGCGCTCACCTTCATCGCGCTGATCCCGTACACGAAAGTCAAGCACATCTTCACGGCCTCGGGCTCGCTCATGATGCGCGATCCGCTCGCGGCGCAGCGCCTGCCGCGCATCGAGGCCGCCGAGGTCGTGGAAGGCGCGCCGGCAGGCAGCGAGCGGGTGGGCTACAAGACCATCACCGACTTCACCTGGAAGCACCTGCTCAATCTCGACGCCTGCACGAAGTGCGGCCGCTGCCACGAGGCCTGCCCCGCGAACGCCGTAGGCGCCCCGCTCTCGCCGCGCGATGTGATTCTCTCGCTGCGCGAGTTCGCCAACGAGGCGCTGCAAAAGAACACCTTGCCCGACGAAGTGAAGCTCGACGTGCACGGCAAGGGCATCGGCCAGGTGTTCATGGAAACCGTCTGGTCGTGCCGCACCTGCATGGCCTGCGTCGAGATCTGCCCCGTGGCCGTCGAGCACGTGCCGATCATCGTGCAGATGCGCCGCAAGCTCGTCGAGGACGGCGAGATGGAGCCGCAGGTGCAAAAAACGCTGCAGGCCATCCACAAGAATGGCAATTCGTTCAACGAATCGAAGCGCAAGCGCGCCGCCTGGACCAAGCCGCTGCCCTTCCAGATCAAGGACGCGCGCAAGGAGAGCGTCGATCTGCTGTGGTTCGTCGGCGACTATGCCTCGTTCGATCCGCGCAACCAGCGCGTGACGCAAGCCTTCGCCACGCTGCTGCACAACGCCGAAGTGGATTTCGGCCTGCTCTACGAGGGAGAGTCGAACGCGGGCAACGACGTGCGCCGCGTGGGCGAGGAAGGCCTCTACGAGTTGCTCGCCGAGAACAACATCGCCATGCTCGGGCAGTCGAATTTCCGCCGCATCGTGACGACCGACCCGCACTCGTACAACACGATCCGCAACGAGTACCCCGACTTCGGCGGCAAGTACGAGATCGAGCATTACACGAGCCTCGTCGCGCGCATGCTCACCGAACGTGTATTGAAGGTGAAGCGCAAGCTCGGCTACCGCGTGACCTTCCATGACCCGTGCCACCTCGGCCGCTTCAACAAGGGCTACGACGCGCCCCGCCAGATTCTCGCGGCGCTCGGCTGCGATCTCGTGGAGATGCCCCGCTCGCGCGACAACTCGTTTTGCTGCGGCGCCGGCGGCGGCCGGATCTGGATGAGCGATCCGGTCGGCAAGGAAAAGCCCTCGCAGAACCGCATGCACGAGGCCGCGCGCATCGAAGGGCTGGAAGTGTTCGTCGTCTGCTGCCCCAAGGATCTGACGATGTTCGAGGACGCGCTGAAGACGAGCGGTTACGAAGGCAAGTTCGTCGTGCGCGAGTTGATCGAGCTGATCGCCGAGAGCCTCGCGGAGCCCGCCGACGACGATGCGGGTCCCGCTGGCGACGTGCACGCCATCGCCGCGGCCTGATGCTGCCTGGTGCGGCCCGATGCTGACTGATGTTGCCCGATCGCTACCTGAGCCCCGGCGAGGATTGCCCGAGATGACGCCCAGCACCGCCACCCCGCAAGACCGCGCGCGCGTGATGCACGGAAGGCACGCGAGGCATGGGACGCACGAGATGCAGAAGACTCACGAACCGCACGAAACGCCCGAGTCGCACGAAATGCCCGAGTCGCACGAAACGCCCGAGTTGCACGAGCCGCACAAGGCGCACGAACGGCGCGCCAGGCAGCGGCGTGCACGCACGCCGACGATGCGCCGGCACTGGCGCGAGCTGGTCGAGCTCGCGCTGGCCGCCGACGACATCTACGCGGCCGCCGCGCTCTACCCGCACGCGGACGACGCGGACCGCGAACGGCTAGGCGCGCGGCTCTTTGTGGCGCGGCGCGACTGCCTCGCGCTCGCGGCCTGCACCTTCGCCCACGGCGCGGTGCTTGCCGAGCTCGCGCGGCTCGCGGCGGCGAACCGCGACGAGACGCTGAAGCTGCGCCTCGCGCGAAACCCCGCCACGCCCGGCGACGCGCTCGCGCGTTTCGCCGACACGCACGACGCCCCCGCACCGCGCCTTGCGTGCCTGCTGGCGCGCCACGCGCAAGCCCCGCGCGCGCTGCTCGCCACGCTCGCGGCGCAAAGCGAGGATCTCGACGTGCTGCGTGCGCTGTGCGAGAACGTGGGCGTGCCCTCGGAACTGCTCACGCTCGTCGAGCAGCGCGGCATTGCCGTGCTGCAGCGCCTGCTCGCGATCCATCTCGCGACCGATCCGCAAACGCTGTTGCAGCTCTGGAAGAGCACACGCACGAGCGCGGTGCGCGCCCAGGTGCTGCGCCATCCGTGCTGCCCCGAAACGCTGCTGCACACGCTGCCCTCGTCGCCGGCCGAGCGGCGCAGCCTCGCGCTCCAGGCGCGCGCGCCCGCCACGATCCTCGCACAGCTCGCCCGCGACGAAGACCCCGGCGTGCGCCGCGCCGCGGCGCTCAATGCGAACACGCCCGCCGGCGCCTTGATCGGGCTGTGCTTCGATGCGCAGGCCATCGTGCGGCGCGTGGTGGCCACGCGCCGCGACTTGCCGCTCAAGGTCGTCGAGTGGCTGATCGGCAATGACGATCCGTGGGTGCGCCGCACGCTCGCGCGCAACCCCGCCTGCCCGGCCGAGTGGCTCGAGCGACTCGTCAACGACGCCGAATCCGAAGTGCGCCGCGCGGTGGCGCGCCATCCGGACTGCCCGGCGCGCCTCGTCGCGCAACTGGCCGGCGACCCGGCGCCGTGGGTCCGCGCGGGCGTCGCGATGCGCGCGGACCTGCCGGGCGCGCTGCTGCGCCGCCTCGCCGCCGACGAAGACGTCGACGTGCTCTCCGGCATCGCGCGCCATCCCGCGACCCCGCAGGCACAGCTCGCGCGGCTCGCCGCCCACCCCGTCGCGGACGTGCGCCGCGGCGTGATCCTGAACCGCGAGGCCTCGCGGCGGGTGCTGCTGCAGTTGCGCCACGAGCCCTACCCGCTGCACCGCGTGCTGGTGTTCGAACACCCCAATCTCACGGACGCCGACCGCTGGCGCATGCGTTTCGACCCCGATCGCGAGGCCCGCGCGCGCCTGTTCGGCTATTTCGGGCGCGCGCTCGGCCCGGTCGTGTCCGCCGCTGCCGGCGCGCCGCCGCCCGCTGCCGCTTCCCCCCATCCGCTGGATGACGATGCATTGCAAGACGAGTTACCCGAGCAAGACATGCAACACGATTCGCCCTGTCCGACGAACACGATGGAGTCAAGATGAAAATACTAGTCACAATCAAGCAGGTCGCCTCGCTCGATGAAGACTTCGAGCTGAACGACGACGGCCGCGACGTCAGCGCCGATTTCCACGTCTTCGACCTGAACGAGTGGGACCACTACGCACTGGAAGAAGCGATGCGCCTGA
Source organism: Paraburkholderia pallida (assembly GCF_004524855.1). Taxonomy (NCBI): domain Bacteria; kingdom Pseudomonadati; phylum Pseudomonadota; class Betaproteobacteria; order Burkholderiales; family Burkholderiaceae; genus Paraburkholderia; species Paraburkholderia pallida. The sequence goes on from NZ_CP038149.1 coordinate 1,158,308, forward strand.
AGGAGGGCGCGAACGGCGACATCGAGATCGTGGTGGCCACGGTCGGCCCCGAAGGCGCCGACGACGAACTGCGCAAGTGCCTCGCGAAAGGCGCGGACCGCGCGATACGGATCTGGAGCGACGAGCTCGAAGACGCCGATCCGGTCGCCATCGCCCGCGTGCTGGCCGCGCTCGCGCGCAAGGAAGCGCCGGACATGATTTTCGCGGGCGTGCAGGCCTCCGATCACGCCTATGGCGTGACGGGCATGGCGCTCGCGGGCCTGATCGACTGGCCGCACGCCGCGGTGGTGGCCGGGCTCGATTACGCACCCGGCGCGAAGACGGCCACCGCGCGCCGCGAACTCGAGGGCGGCTCGTACGCCACCGTCGAGGTGCAGTGCCCCGCCGTGCTGACCATCCAGCTCGGCATCAACACGCCGCGCTACGCCTCGCTGCGCGGCATCAAGCAGGCCGCGCAGCGGCCCATCGAAACGTTCACGCCGGACGAGCTCGGCCTTGCCGCTGGCGAGACCGGCGCGGCGGGATCGCTCTCGCGCATCCGCCGCGTCTATGTGCCGGCCACGGGCCGCGCGCAAATGATCGAGGGCACGCCCGCCGAGCAGGCGGCACGCCTGGCAGGCCTGATCAAGGAATTCAGGGGAGAAACGAAATGAGCGGCATTCTGGTCCTGGTAGAACACCGTCAAGGGCAACTGCGCCCGGTCAGTCTCGAAGTGCTCGGCGCCGCCGTGCAGGCGAAAGCCGCGAGCGGCGAAGCCGTCACGGTTGCCGTGCTGGGCGCGCAGCCCAACGCATGGGTGGAAAGCCTCAAGCTCGCGGGCGTGGACGAAATCGTCACCGTGGAGACGAGCACCGACGCCTTCGACCCCGAAGTTTACGAAACCGTTGCGCGTGCACTGATCGAGGCGCGCAAGCCCTCGCTCGTGCTGCTGCCACACACGATCGACACGCTCGGCTATGCCGCCCCGCTCGCGGCCAAGGGCAACTACGGGTTCACGACCGACGCGTTCGGGCTCGCGCGCGACGGCGCGGACTGGCTCGCGACGCGCTCGGGCTACGGGCAGAAGGTCAACATGGAGATCGAGTTTCCGGGCAAGGAGACCACGATCGTGACGCTGCGCCCCGGCGCCTTCAAGGCGCCCGAAACCGCCGCCAGCCCCGCCGTGAGCACCTTCGCCGCGCCGGCGCTCACGCCGCGCAGCAGGCACCTCGCGTTCGAGGAGCCGGCGGCGAGCGGCGACGTCGACATCCCGGGCGCCGAATTCATCCTCTCGGTTGGCCGGGGCATCGGCGAGGAAACGCACGTCGAGCAATTCCGCGAGCTCGCGGAGACCGTGGGCGCCACGCTCGGCTGCTCGCGCCCGATCGCCGACTCGGGCTGGCTGCCGAAAGCGCATCAGGTGGGGCAGTCCGGCAAGACCGCGGCGGCCTGCAAGATGTACATCGCGATGGGCATCTCGGGCTCGGTGCAGCACATGGCCGGCATGAAGCACGTGGACAACATCATCGCCGTGAACACCGACCCCGAAGCCTCGATCTTCACGATCGCGCGCTACGGCATTGTCGGTGACATCTTCGACATCGCTGAGGAATTGCGCAGTCACTTTTAGGCGTAACAGCGCATTGCGGGGGAAGTGAGAAGTCGTTTGGGCTGGCCTGCCATGAGCCAGCCCGTTTTTTTTCTTACGATTGAATATTGTCCATCGGGTATCCACGCGTAGACTTGAACCTCTAATCAAGAAAAGATCCGGTTGCTGTGCCTGCTGTGCATATGCAATGACGTAGACATGCGCGGCAAGACACGGATCACGCCGTTCCAGTAGAGACAGGTAGTCTGGTTAACGCGCCAAGGAAGCTCCATGCCCCCCCATACCGTTCTGCTTATCGACGACCATGCCCTCTTTCGCAAAGGCGTCGCGCAGCTCATCCAGATGAATCCGCTGTTTTCGATCGCGGGCGAAGCCGCTTCGGGTCGCGAAGGGGTCGAGATGGCCACGCGCCTGAAGCCCGAGATCGTGCTGATTGACCTCAACATGCCGGAAGTGAGCGGCATCGAGACCCTTCAATTGATGCGCGATGCCGACGTGAACGCGCGCTTCATCATGCTGACCGTCTCGGACCACGAGCGCGATGTGGTCGCCGCGCTGCGCGCGGGCGCCCACGGCTATCTGCTCAAGGACATGGACCCCGAGGACCTCTGCGTCACGCTGCAGAAAGCCCTGGCGGGCGCCGCCGTGCTCAGCGACGCGGTCACGGGCAGCCTCGTGCATGCCCTCTCGGGCGGCCAGCGCATGCCAGCCGCGCAATCGGACCTCACCGCGCGCGAGGTCGAGGTACTCGACTACCTCGTCGAGGGGATGTGCAACAAGGTCATCGCGCGCAAGCTCGGCATCAGCGTGGGTACCGTCAAGGTTCACGTGAAGCACGTGCTGCGCAAGCTCGACCTGCATTCGCGCCTCGAGGCCGTGGTATGGCGCCACGAGCACGGCTCGCGCGAACGCTGAGACGCCACCGTCCCCTCGCGCCTGCCTGAGTCCCGAACGGCTGCATGACACGCGGCTACCCACAAGGGGGTAGCCCCATAAGGCGAATTGTCACCGGATATTTGACTGCAAATAATTGGACACAAGCTGGCCGCAGCGCCGCCGTTCGAGGGCGATGCGACCGTCGATGTGCCCATGAATGGCAGTCGGAGACTCCGGAGACACGTGTCATGCAGTCAACCCAATATGCCGAAGAATGTATTGAGCGGGCTGCCCGCGCGAGCGGCGTCGACGGCGTATTGCGCCAGCGGCTCGGACATTACGAGCCGAGCGCGGCCATCGTGCGCTCGTGGACGCGCTGCCTGAACGACTACGGGCTCGACCCCGACACGTGCCGGCCGCCACCCGTGCTCACGAGCGCCGAGCTCGCACAGCGCCGCGAGCGCCAGGCGGATCTGATCGGCTGCGCGAAGCTCGAGATGACGACGCTCTATCAGCAGCTGGGTGACGCCGATCTCGCGGTCGTGCTGACCGACGCGGACGGCGTGATTCTGCATCTGGTGTCCTCGACGAGCTTCGCGGAGCAAGTGGAAGACTGGGGCTTTTGCGCGGGCGCGCTCTGGAACGAGCGCGAAGCGGGCACCAACGGCATGGGCACGTGCCTCGCCGAAGGCGAAGCGCTTGCCGTGCGCCAGCACGAGCATTTCTTCTCGCGCTATGCCGCCCTCACCTGCTCGGCCGCGCCCGTGTTCGACGAGCGCGGCGCGCTCGCGGGGGTGCTCGACGTGACGAGCCGCTCTCAGTTGCAGCAACAACATTCGCTCGTGCTCGTGGGCATGTCGCGGCAGATGATCGAGAATCGCCTGCTCGACGCGCGACACACGCAGGCGCACATGGTGCATTTTCATAGCCGCCCGGAGTTCGTGAATACGCTGCACGCCGGCAAGCTCACGATCGACGAGAGCGGGCTCGTGCTCGGCGCGAACCGCAGCGCGCTGTTCCAGCTCGGCTTTGGCACGCTTGCCGAGATCGCCGGCAAGCGCATCACCGATCTCTTCAACGCCACGCTTGCGGACCTCGTTGCGCGCAGCGTGCAGAGCTCGTTTCACCCGGTTGCGGTGTATCGCGCTCATGCGCCGAACCGCTTCTTCGCCGTTGCGCAGGCGCCGCTCAAGCAGTCTTCAGCCAACGTGGGCCGGTCTCGCGCGCATGCACAAGCCGCGCAGGAACCCCAGGCGCCGCAAGAGCGTGAGATGGCCGCGCTGCGCCGCGACGGCACGCGCAACCGCGCACGCAATCCAGAAGGCGCGCGTCAGGGCGGCCCGCGTGTCGAGTTCGGCGACGCGCATCTCGCGAGCCAGTTGAGCCTGGGTGAACGCGTGATCGATCGCGGCATTGCCGTGCTCGTGCGCGGCGAGACGGGCTCGGGGAAGGACGTCTTTGCCAACGCGCTGCACGCAGCGAGCGCACGCCGCGACGGGCCGTTTGTCGCGATCAATTGTGCGTCGTTGCCCGAGCATCTGATCGAGAGCGAGTTGTTTGGCTATCGTGCGGGCGCATTCACGGGCGCGCAGCGTGAAGGGCGACGCGGCAAGATCCTCCAGGCCAACGGCGGCACGCTCTTTCTGGACGAGATTGGCGACATGCCGCTTGCGCTGCAGGCGCGGCTGTTGCGTGTGCTCGAGGAGCGCGAAGTGACGCCGCTGGGATCGGAGACCGTCATTAAGGTGGATTTCCAGCTCATTAGCGCGAGCCATCGAGATTTGGCCGCGCTTGTTGCTAGCGGGCAGTTTCGTGAGGATCTTTATTACCGGCTTAGCGGTGTTGCGGTGAGTGTGCCTCCGCTGCGGGAGCGTGAGGATAAGCTGGCGCTGATGCTTCATCTGCTTGAGCAGGATAATGAGGTGGCGCCTATGCTTGGCAGGGATGCTCGGGAGATCCTCCTGGCTAGTCCTTGGCCCGGTAATGTGCGGCAGTTGCGGAATGTGTTGCGGACGGCGGCCGCGCTTTGTGAGGGGCCGGAGCTTGGTGCTGCTCATTTGCCTGCGGATCTTGTGCGCGGTGCCGGGTTGAGGTTGCCCGCTGTGCAGCGTGGGGATGCTGGTGCGTGCGCGCCAGGCGCGATGAGCTCCGATGCGGGCGGCAATATTGATCAGATCGATGAGGCTGATGAGGACTGCGTGCCGCTCAATGCAATATTGCTGGCCGAGCGCGAGGCGCTCATGGGATTGCTCGATACGCATCGGTGGAATGTTAGCGAAGTCGCTAATGCGCTCGGTGTTACGCGTAATACGCTGTATCGGAAGATGCGGCGCGTTAATATCAAACGCTGATGTTGCTTTTAAGGCTTTAGCCTTAACCTGTTTTCGCGGCGGGCCGCAGGCGTTGCCCCTGTGCGGGGCGGCACCTACTTTTCTTTGCAGCCGCAAAGAAAAGTAGGCAAAAGAAAGCGGCTCACACCGCTAGTGTGACGCAGTCCACCACTGCCCTGTCCATCGGAGCGGCTCCGGGGCATCCGTCTCCTCGCACACTCCACGTTAGTGACAAAGGGCTCATCCTTCCCGCCACGCGCTACGCGCGGGCGGAAGGGTCTGCATGGAAAACCAAGCGGGCTGGCCGGCGAATGCGTTGCGGCGCCGCCCGGTAAATGCGCGGGGGTTCTGACCGGTAAATGCGCAGAGGGCCGACCGGTAGATGCGCTGGGGGTGCCGCCCGGTAAATGCACAGGGTGCTGACCGGTAAATGCGTTGGAATGCTAACCGGTGAATGCGTTGGGATGCTAACCGTGAATGCACGGGCGTGCTGGCTGGCGAATGCGTGGGCGAGCGCCGGTCGAGTACGCTGGAGTTTTACGAATACGCGCGAATCCCAGTGGTTTTGGATATACCCCACGGCGCGCGCAGCGCCGCCGGATGGATGAGCCCTTAGTCACTCCGTGTGACGACGCGTGGCGACAGACGCTCCGGAGCCGCTCCGAATAAAAGGGCAGTGGTGGACTGCGTCACACTGGCGGTGTGAGCGGCTTTCTTTTGCCTACTTTTCTTTGCCGCGGCAAAGAAAAGTAGGTGCCGCCCCGCACAGGGGCAACGCCTGCGGCCCGCCGCGAAAACAAGTTAAGGCCAACGGCCCAGCGAACCGCGAACCGCGGAAAAAAATCAGATATACAACCCAGCCCAATCATCATGCCGATAGGCGGCCTGCACGACGCGCCTGGTCCGATTCCCCTGATGGGGACTACCGATCATCTCGAGCAGCTCAGAGAGCGTATCAATAACCCGCAAGCACGGCGACGCCTCCGTCGCATCATTAGACCCTTCAGCATAGCTAACACGAATCATCTGCATCCCAGCAGCCTGCGCGGCCAGCGCATCGTTCTCCGAATCCCCAACATAAAGCGCATGCGCAGGCTGCACCGCCAGCGCCTCACAGGCATGCAACAACGGTGCCGGATGCGGCTTGCGCTCCGCCACAGCGCCCCCATCCACCACAATATCAAACCACATCGACAGCCCGAAGCGCTGCAGCATCGGCTCTACAGCGTCCATGGCCTTATCGGTCACCACCCCGAGCTTGAGCCCCATCTGCCGCAATCCATCAAGCGCGGCCTCGACGTCGGGAAAAAGCTCGGCGAAGTGACCGCCAATGCGCTTGCCATGCAAGGTGCTGGCAAGATCGAACAGTACTGCGTCAATGGGCAATTTGCGCGACATGACTTGCATTTGAGTATCTCCTGGTATTGAGCCTTCAAAGGCCATTTGTCTGCAATAAACGTTAATAAGCGCGTGTCCTCGTGCCTTCAAGCCGCGCGTTGTTGCCGATCGATCATCTTCAGAATCATCGGCGTAAAGATCAGCTGCATCGCAAGCCCCATCTTGCCGCCCGGCACGACAATCACATTGGGCCGGCTCATGAACGAGTCCTGCAGCATCGTCAGCAAATAGGGAAAGTCGATCCCCCTCGGATTGGCAAAACGGATCACGACAAAGCTCTCGTCCGCGCTCGGGATATCGCGCGCCGTGAACGGATTCGACGTATCCACGGTCGGCACGCGCTGAAAATTCACATGCGTGCGGCTGAACTGCGGGCATATGTAATGCGCGTAGTCAGGCATGCGGCGCAGGATCGTGTCCATCACCGCCTCCTGCGAGTAGCCGCGCAGCGTCTTGTCGCGATGCAGCTTCTGGATCCACTCGAGATTGATGATGGGCACCACGCCCACGAGCAGATCCGTATGCTGCGCAACGTCGATGCCGTGGCCCACGAAGCCGCCATGCAGGCCCTCGTAAAACAGCAGATCGGTGTCCGGCTCGACGTCGGTCCACGCCGTGAACTTGCCGGGCTCCACGTCGTATTGCAGCGCTTCGGCCTCGTCGTGGATGTACTTGCGCACGTGGCCCCGGCCCGTCGCGCCATACTGCCGGAACAGATCCTCCAGCCGGTCCAGCACATTCGCATCGGGGCCGAAGTGGCTGAACTGCTGGCGCTTTTCTTCCGCTTCCTTCATCGCAATGTGCATCCCCTCGCGATCATGACGGTGAAAGGCGTCGCCCTCCACGATCTGCGCCTTGAGCTTCTCGCGCCGGAAGATGTGCTGAAAACTCTTCATCACCGTGGTCGTGCCCGCGCCGCTCGAACCGGTGACCGCCACGATCGGATGTTTGATCGACATGGTGTCTCGCTCAGGCGCAGGCTTCGGGACGGAACAGCGAACGTTCGTTAAACAGCGGCGAATCGAACGGCCGGTCCACGCCGCGCTCGTACTCGCCGTAGTAGCGCTCGAGCCGCGCGACTTCGCTCTTCGCCCCCATCGCGACACCAACACGTTCGTCGAGCGCGCCGGCCCGCAGGTCGAGCACGCGCTCGCGCCCCGTGCTGGCCGCGCCGCCCGCCTGCTCGACCAGCATCGCGAGCGGTTGTGCCGCGTGCACGAGCCGCAGGCCGCTTGTTCCCTGCAGCTCGCGAGGCTCGCGCGGCACGATGCCCACCCCGCCGCGCATCAGCACGCGATGCAGGTCCGCCACGGCGCAACCGCCAAAGCGCTGGCTGAATTCACGCTCGCGCGCGCCCACGCTGCCCGCCCGGCATTCGCGCACGTAGCGCTGCACGGGCGGCTCCCACGCGTGCTCGCGCGCACCGTCGATCGCCAGTTCGACGCCCTCGTCCGACACGCGCATCGCATGATGCGTGAGCACGAACGTGCCGCTGGCGCGATCGAGCGTGAAGCCGTGGGTGCCGCGTCCCAGCGTCAAGACGAGCTGCGTCGAGGGGCCATAGAGTGCGTAGGCCGCCGCGCACGGGGTTCCATCGCTGCACAGCCACGCGGCTTCGCGCGCATCCTCGTCCATCGATTCACGCGTGGCCTCGCGCACCGAAAAAACACTGCCTGCCACGCCGTTTTCCGCGATCTGCGCGGCCCCATCGAGCGCCTCGAAAGCCAGCAGATAGCCGCCACGCACCGCGGCCGCCGTGGCACGAGTGCCATTCGATCCCGCCGCCGCATAGCCCGCGATGTACGCGCTGCGCTCGCACAGCGCCATCATCGATTCGCGCGCGGCCGCTTTCGCATCCACGCCCGCGCCCGCGCCGCCGTATAGCGTGATCCGCTCGATCATCGCGGTGATGGCACGTACCGCCAGCGCGATCTCGCCAAGCACCATGCGCAGCCGGTGCGCGCCGGCTGCGTCGTGCTTGCCGTCCAGTTCGCGTGCAAGAAAATCGTCGAGCGTCATGTATCGGCCTGGCATGGTCGCCTCATTGCAGGAGTTCAGAATGCTTCGCGCCGCACGAAACAGGCGGCCCGCGTGAATACCGGCAGCAGGAGCAAGATGCCTGCCAGTCTCTGCAACCCGTTTCTGCGGCAACCTTCTCCAGCCGCGTCCACCTCCGCGCTTTTCGGCCCGCACTGCGGCGGGGTTCGATGAGAATCGCGCGCCTGCCGAACCAGGCTCAAGCGCATGGTCAAGCGCACGGCTCAACGATAAAGTGCGCATCGATTCAGCGAAATTCAGATATTCTTAGTCAGCCTATAAGGGATCCCTTACCTGTCCTCGCGCGCCATTGGCATCCTTGTTCAGGCGCTTTTCCAGGCGTCCTCCCATGCTCAACTTCGTCCGCACGCTCACGCTGCGCCAGTTGCAAATCTTTGCCGCCGCGGCGAGGCATGTGAGCTTCGTGCGCGCGGCGCAGGAGCTTCATCTCTCGCAGCCGGCCGTCTCCATGCAGATCAAGCAGCTCGAGGAGGCCATTGGCCTGCCGCTGTTCGAGCGCATCGCGCGACGCATCGCGCTGACCGAAGCCGGCACGACGCTCGCGCATCATGCCCAACGTATCCTCGGCGAGGTCAAGGACGCCCAGGACGCGCTGCAGTCGCTCTCGCTTGCCGATAGCGGCGCGATCTCAGTGGGCCTCGTGAGCACCGCGCGCTATTTCGTGCCGCAGTTGATCGCGCGCTATTGCACTCAGTTTCCGAAGGTCGACGTGCGCTTCACGATTGCGCCGCGCGAGCCGCTGTTGCGCATGCTGCAGGACAACGCCATCGACCTCGCGGTGATGGGCCGCCCGCCGCGCGATCTCGACGCCGTCGCCGAGCCGCTCGCGTACAACCCGCAGGTGATCGTCGCGGCGCGCGATCACGCGTTCTCGGCGGCGCGGCGCATCGACGTGCAGGAGCTGCGCCATGAGACCTTCCTCATGCGCGAGCCGGGCTCGGGCACGCGCACGGTCGTCGAGCAAATGTTCAAGCATCACCTCTTCACGCCCGCGAAGGTCGTCACGCTCGACAGCAACGAGACCATCAAACAGGCCGTCATGGCGGGCATGGGCATCAGCCTGCTCTCGCTGCACACGCTGAGGCTGGAGCTGCGCACGCGCGAAATCGCGCTGCTCGACGTGAGCGGCACGCCCATCGACCGCGCATGGCAGATCGTCCATTTGAATGCGCGGCAGCTCTCGCCTACCTGCCAGTCGTTCCGCCGCTTCGTACTGGAAAACACCGAGACGTATCTCGCCGGCGAATACGTGGATCTGCCCACGCACCCCGTGCGAATCAAGCGGGGCGAGTGACACACTGTCACCGATACGGCGCACGCGTGGGTTTGAGCAGCGTGACGCTCGCGATGCGCCCATGAGAAGCACGCTCTCGGCTGGCACGATCTACGCAGGCTCTTCAGTCGATATGTGCTCGCACGCGGCCCGTGTGGCATGACGCTTGCATGAGTCGGCGGACCAGGCCGTCCGCTCACCGATGCAAGGAAGCGCTCATGACGCAATACGCCACGACGCAATACCCCATGAAAGCAGCGAGTGCCGTCACCGTGAATGCACCCGGGCGGCTGCATCTCGGCTTTCTCGATCCCGGCGCATCTCTCGGCCGGCGCTTCGGCAGCCTCGGCCTCGTGATCGACGGCATCAGCACGACGCTCGAAATGCGGCTCGCCCGCAGCCACAACGACAACAACGACAACCACGTCAACAGCGACGACGATCGCTACACCGCCCCGCCCTATGCGAGCGAGGAGCTGCCGCGCCTGCGCGAGCATATCGAGGCGCTCAAGCGCCTGAGCGGCCGGCGCGAGCCGCTCGACGTGCGCTTGCGCCACGTGCTGCCGGTGCATGCGGGTCTCGGCTCCGGCACCCAGCTCGCGCTGTGCGCCGGTCATGCGTTCGCGCGGCTGCATGGGCTCGATCTCGACGCGGCGCAGCTTGCACTCGCCCTCGCCCGCGGCGCGCGCTCGGGGGTCGGCGTGGCGGGCTTCGAGCACGGCGGGCTGATCCTCGACGGCGGTCCGCGCTCGGCAACGGAGCTGCCGCCCGTGCTCGCGCGCCTGCCTTTTCCCGACGAATGGCGCGTGCTGCTAGTGCTCGACGACGCGCGCAGCGGCTTGTCCGGCCCCGCCGAACGCAAGGCGATGGCCGCGCTGCCGCCGTTTCCGCAGGACCTGGCCGCCCACGCCTGTCACCTTGCCTTGATGCAGATTCTGCCGGCTGCCGCGGAGCATGACTTCGCGCCGTTCGCGCGCGGCGTGAGCGAGCTGCAGGAGGGCATCGGCCGCTACTTCGCGCCTTCGCAAGGCGGCATCTATACGAGCGCGGCTGTCGCGCGCGTGCTCGACTGGATTGGTGCACGGCATTGCGCCGGCATTGGACAGAGCTCGTGGGGCCCCACGGGCTTCGCGATCCTCGCCTCGCACGAAGAGGCCACGCACGCCGTCGCGGCCGCGCGCGCGGCCGGCGTGGTCGGCCCCACGCTGCGGCTCGAGATCGTCAAAGGGCGCAACGCGGGCGCCACCATCATTCATGCGCCGGGCGACGCCTGACGCCCTCTTTCAACCTCTCCTGGACACCCGACACACACTATGGAACGTCCCTTCATTCTCCACATGTTCACGCCGACCCGGCAGATGAGCCCATTTGACGTGAACATGGCCGTCGATGCGGGATACCAGGTCGTCGTGCCCTATGCCGACGTCGGCATCGACAACATCGCCGGGCTCACGCAGGACGCAATCTTCTCGCGCGGTCCCAAAGGCGTGGCGCGCACGGGCCTCTTCATCGGCGGACGCGATGTCGTGCTGGCCGCCGACATGCTCAAGCGCGCGCGCGAAGCGATGGTGCCGCCGTTCGAGGTCTCCGTGTTCGCCGACCCGAGCGGCGCCTACACGACAGCGGCCGCGCTCGTCGCGAGCGTCGAGTGGCATCTGCGGCGCGCGCACGGCGCGGCGCTCGAAGGCAAGCGCGTCGTCGTGCTGGGCGGCACGGGGCCGGTGGGCGTGATCGCGGGCGTGCTAGCCGCGCGCGCGGGCGCGCTCGTGTCGATTGCGAGCAGCCGCGGCCTCGAAGCTGCGCAGGCCGCGAGCGGCCGCATCAACGCGCGCTTCGACGTGCAGACGCGCGGCGCCGACGCTCAGCTTACCGAAGCGCTCGACACCACGCTTTCGCGCGCGGAACTGGTCTTTGCGACCGCGGCTGCGGGCGTGCAGGTGATGAACACGCGCCAGGTCGATCAGGCTTCCCAACTACTCGTGGCCGCTGACGTGAACGCGGTGCCGCCAGCCGGCATCGACGGCGTGGGCGTCGCCGACGACGGCAAGCCATTCGGGATGCACCGTGCACTCGGCATCGGCGCGCTGGCGATCGGCAACGTCAAGTATCAGGTGCAGCGGCGGCTGTTCGAACGGATGCTGGCGAGCGCCAAACCGGTCTATCTCGGCTTCGAAGAGGCCTTCGCGCTCGCGCGCGAGGTCGTGGCCGAGGCTGAGGTTCAGGCAGCGTGAGCGAGCCCGAAGCCGCGATGCGCCACGCGAAGCCCACTCGCCGCTGCAAGCAGGCGCGATCATGACGCGGCCCGCCATCGTCGTGGCCGGGCTTTCCGTGCGGATGCTCGCCGAGTCGGCACGGCGCGCGGGCTGGCGTGTCATCGCGCTCGACCTGTTCGGCGACAGCGACACGCGCGGCGCCGCACAGCGCTGGCACCCGGTCGGCCAGGCCGCCGCGCTCGCACTCGATCCGGCACGCACGCGCGCCGCGCTCGAACGTGCGAGCGATGTGCCCGGCGTCATGGGCTGGATCGCGGGCAGCGGCTTCGAAGCCTGTCCGGCGCTGCTGCACGCGGAGATCGATGGGTTGCCGCGCATTGGCAATGCTCCGCAAGCTTGGGACGCCGTGCGTACGCCCGACCATTTCTTCGCAATACTGAACGAACACGGCATCGCCTGTCCTGAAACACGCATGGAGCCACCGCACGACGCGAGCGGCTGGTTGCGCAAGGAAGCCTCGGGTACCGGCGGCTGGCATATTCGTCTTGCGAATGTATCCGATGCTCCGGCTCATGACGAGCACGGCAACCACTACTACCAGCGTATCTGCACGGGCCGCCCGATGTCGGCGCTCTTTCTCGCCGATGGACGCCACGCGCAAGTGCTCGGCATCAACGAGCAGATCGTCGCGCGGCACGGCGAACATCCGTTCGCCTGGCGCGGTGCGATCGGCCCCGTTCAGGTGGGCGAGCGCCTCGCCCACGCGGTACACCACGCCGTGCAGGCGATCGTCGCCGCGAGCGGGCTCGTCGGGCTCAACAGCCTCGATTTCCTGAGCGACGGCGAACGCTGCGTCGTCCTCGAAGTCAACGCGCGCCCCTCGGCGACGATGGCGCTCTACGACTGCGAACCTCACGCCCCGTTGCTCGCGCGTCACGTGCGTGCCTGCCAGGGCGAAGCCCTGGAAACGCCCGAAGAAGCACGCGCAACCACGCACGCGCCGCCGGTACGCGGCCAACTCGTCGTGTTCGCGCAGGCCGATCATGCCGTCACGCCCGCATTCGAAGACCAGGCGCGGCGGCTTGGCTGGTGCCACGACATTCCGGTCGCCGGCAACGCGATTGCCGCCGGCACGCCGCTTTGCACCGTCTCGGCGACCTGCGCGCCGGGTACCTCCGTGGACGCGGTGCGCGCCGCCCTCGCCGCGCGCGCCGCGGCCATCGAACCCTTGATGAAGGTGTCCCATGAACGCTCATACGCCTGTCGTTGAATCCGCAACCAGCGCCGCGTCGCTCAGCGTCAACGCGCTCGCGCAACCCTTGATCGCCTCGCTCCTCGAGCGGCAGGCCGAGCTGGGGATCGCCGCCCGCCGCGACGAGCGCGGCGTGCTGATCGTCGACGCTGGCATCGAAGCGCCCGGCAGCGTCGCCGCCGGCGCCGAGATCGCCGCGATCTGCATGGGCGGGCTCGGCACCGTGCGCGTGCGCGCGAACAGCGGCGCGAGCGCGCGCGACGAGTGGCCCACCATGGTCGAGATCGCGAGCGCGCAGCCGGTGCTCGCCTGCCTCGCGAGCCAGTACGCGGGCTGGAGCCTTGCCGCCTCGAAAGAGGAGACAGGCGGCAAGAAGTTCTTCGCGCTCGGCTCGGGCCCGGCGCGCTCGCTCTCCTGCAAGGAGCCGCTTTACGAAGACCTGGGCTATCGCGATGTGTCGAAACACGGCTGTCTCGTGCTGGAGGTGGACCGCGTGCCGCCCGAGGTCGTCATCGACAAGATCCTGCGCTATTGCGCGCTGGAAGCGCGCGGCCTCACGCTGATCCTCACGCCCACGGCCAGCCGCGCGGGCACGACGCAAGTGGTCGCGCGCGCGCTCGAAGTGGCGCTGCACAAGGCGCATGTGCTCGGCTTCGCGCTCGGCGACATCGTCGAGGGCAGCGCGAGCGCGCCGCTGCCGCCGCCGGCGCGCGAGGCGATCGAAGCGATGGGCCGCACCAACGACGCGATCCTCTACGGCGGGCGCGTCCACCTCACCGTCAACGGCAGCGACGAGGATGCGCGCGATCTCGCGCAGCGCATGCCTTCGTCGGCGTCGCGTGACTTTGGCCGCTCGTTCGCCGAGATCTTCACCGAATACGAATACGACTTCTATCGCATCGACCCCGCCCTCTTCGCTCCCGCCGAGGTCTGGGTCAGCAGTCTCGCGACGGGCCGCACCTGGCACGCGGGCGCCACGCGCTTCGACCTGCTGCATCCGCGCTGGCTCGGCGAGGCCTGAGATGAGCCCGCAAATGAGCGCGAAAGTAAGCCCGAACACGAGCCCGGCCATGACGCCAGGCGGACCGCGCATCGCCATCATGACCGACGAGACCGGCTGGCACACCTCGCGCCTGAAGCGCGCGCTGCGCGAGCGCGGCGCGCAGGGCCGTTGCATCGATCTCGCCGACTGCCGCTTCGACACCACCTGGGCCGCCCATGGCCTCGCGATTCCAGGCTTCGGCCGCGGCCTGCCCGACGCCGTGATCGTGCGCGGGATCGCGGGCGGCAGCTTCGAGCAGGTGACCGTGCGCCTTGGCATCCTGCATGCGCTGCGCGAGCTGGGTGTGCCCGTCTACAACGACGCGCGCGCGATCGAGCGCAGCGTCGACAAGTCGATGACGTCCTTCCTGCTCCATCGCGCCGGCATCCCCACGCCGCCCGCGTGGGCCGGCGAGTCCGTGCCGCACGCACGCCGCATCGTGATGCGCGAGGCGGCCGCGGGCCGCGAGGTCGTGCTCAAGCCGCTGTTCGGCTCGCAAGGCAAGGGGCTCGTGCGCCTGGGCGGCGACGAAAGCGGCTGCGCGGCGCTGCCTGCGCTGCGGGCCTATGGAGGGCTCGCGTATCTGCAGCGCTTCGTCCCACCGGTCTCCACGCCCGGCTTCGACTGGCGCGTGCTGGTGGTGGGCGGCAAGGCGGTCACGGCCATGCGGCGCGTGAGCGAGCACTGGGTCCACAACGTCGCGCAAGGCGGACGCTGCGAGGCGCAGCCCTTGACGCCGGAACTCGCGCAGCTTGCCGAACGCGCGAGCGCCGCACTCGGGCTCGACTATGCCGGCATCGACCTGGTGCCGTGCGGCGGAACCGACGCCGGCGCACAGGTCATCGAAGTCAACGGCGTGGCCGCGTGGCGCGGTTTGCAGTCCGTGACATCGTTCGATATCGCCGGGTGCATCGTCGACGATCTGCTCACGCGCAGGCTTGGACGCACGGCCGCGCCGCGCGAGGCGGTCGCATGAACGCACGGCCCGATCACGAGACGATCGCGGCGATCGCTGCGCCCGCAATAGCCGCGACAGCAGCAAAGATCGAAGCCGCGTTTCTCTGGGCCTGCGAGCTGGACGTCATGTGCGCGAAGCCCGGCAACGTCAGCGTCGCCTCCGCCGGGCACGGCATGAACGCCGAGCTCTTTCTCGCCAGCGCCCAGGCGGCCCGCGAGCCGCTCTCGCGGGCGGGCGCAACAGTGGGCGCACGCATCGAGGCGGCCATTGCGAACACGCGCGCCGCAGCGGGATGCAATACCAATCTCGGCATCGTGCTGCTCTGCGCGCCGCTGGCTGACGCATTCGAAACGCAGGCGCTGCAGGACTCCTTACCAGCCTTCGAGGCTTCCGTGCAGCAGGTCCTGCGCGCGCTGAGCGTCGAGGACGCCTGCGCCGCCTACCGCGCGATCGCGCTAGCGAACCCGGGCGGACTCGGCGAGGCGGACAGCCAGAGTGTCGGCACAACGCCCACGGTCGACCTGCGCGCCGCCATGGCTCTCGCCGCCGACCGCGACAGCATCGCGCGCCAGTACGCAGAGGACTTCCGCGACGTGCTCGGCTTCGGGCTAGCCACGTTTCGCGCGGCGTGCGCAATGCGGGCCGCTTCGCCCACTGCGCTCGCCGACGCGGTGCTGCTCACCTGGCTTGGTTTTCTCGCGCGCTGGCCCGACTCGCACATCGAGCGCAAGCACGGCAACGCCTGCGCGCAGCGTGTGTCGAACGAAGCGGCGGCGTGGCTCGCGCAGGGCGACGCGCGCGTTTGCGCGCCACATGCGCTCGACGGCTGGGATGCCGCGCTCAAAGCCAGCGGGATCAATCCGGGCACGAGCGCGGACCTCACGGTCGCGACGCTCTTCGCGGCCGCCTGCCTCGACCCATCGATCACCACGCTATCCACTCACCCTTCACTGGATTCACAGGAGACCCAACCATGGCCAAGATAGACCGCGTGCTCGTAGGCGAATCGCTCGTGGGCGAAGGCAACGAGGTCGCGCATATCGACCTGATCGTCGGCCCGCGTGGCTCGGCGGCGGAAAGCGCCTTCTGCAACGCGCTCACCAACAACAAGGACGGCTTCACCTCGCTGCTCGCCGTGGTCGCGCCCAACCTGCTCGCCAAGCCCAACACGGTGCTGTTCAACAAGGTGACCATCAAGGGCGCGAAGCAGGCGGTGCAGATGTTCGGCCCGGCGCAGCGCGCGGTGGCGCTCGCGGTCGCGGACAGCGTGGAAGACGGCACGATTCCCGCCGACGAAGCCGACGACGTCTTCATCAGCGTGGGCGTGTTCATTCACTGGCAGGCCGAAGACGACCAGAAGATCCAGGACTACAACTACCGCGCGACGCGCGAGGCGCTCAAGCGCGCGGTGAACCGCGAGCCACGCGCGGCCGAGGTGGTGCGCCGCAAGGGCGAGACGAAGCATCCGTTCGCCGCCAGCTAGCCGGCACACGCGCAGCGAAAGCCCCAACACGCTACGGCCTGTTCACGCTAACAACAGGCTCGCGAATGCGCCTTTCCGGTCGCGGCGCAAGGAGCATAGCGCGCCGTTTAGCCGAGCCAAACAAGCGGCGCGCGACACCGCAATGCGTCAACGGCGTCGGGCGGACTGCAACACCGCCCGCCCGGCCGCCCTTTCAAAACGTCCCTTCCGGTGGAAACATTCCCGCGCCCAGCAGCGCGAGCGCCGCGCCCTCGCGCTTGTGCGCAGGCGACACGCTCGCGCGGCGCCGCTCGATCGTCACGCCCACCGCCCTCACATTCGAGAACTTGTGCGGCTTCACGAGCGCAACCCGCACCCAGTGCGCGCCAAAATCCACCAGCAGCATCTGCGCAATCACTTCGGCCAGCGCCTCGAGCAGTTGCACGCCGTGGTTCGACAGCAAGGCCTGCAGCGCGCCATGGACTTTCCCGTAGTCGATGGTGTCGTGGATCGCGTCGGTATCGCACGCGCGGCTGCGCGGCAAGCCCGCCCAGAGATCGATCTGCACCGGTTGCGGGTCGTGCAGCTCCTCCGGGTCGATGCCGATCACCGTCTCGCCGGTGAAGCCCTCGATGAAGATGAGATCCATCGGCTGCGCGCCCTCGCTTTCGGCGTGGCGCGCCATACTGCCTGCCTGCCTCGCGGGCCGGTCGAACATGCTGGTGTCGATTGCGTTCATTCTTGCTCCTCTCGCTTGCCCTGGATGGGTCGGCCCGATGCCATGCAAGAACCGTCCCAGGCACGAATGTCGCAAGCAGAATGCGCGTAATGGTCGACGGCAAGGCGGCAGCTCGGCGAATACACGGTAAACACACGGCAAAAACACGGCGAAGGCGCGGGTCCAGCGTCGCAAGGCGCATCCAGCGCGCAACGTCCGCGGTGACACTGTGTATCGCAAACTGCGCAAGCTGCCTGTTCATCGACACCCGCATGCGCAAACGGCGCACGACAACGGCATCCGGCAACGACGAAAGGCAGACAATGACGCGAGTGCATCCAGCCAACGAGGCGCACCCCACCCACGACGGGCAAGACCACGCGGTGCTCGCGAGGCCGCGTCTTGCGTGGGCCATTACCGGATCGGGACATTGCCTCGAAGAATCGCTCGCGCTGGCCGCCGAGATGCCCAACGTCGACCTGTTCCTCTCGCGCGCGGCCGAGGAAGTGCTGCCGCTCTACAAGATCGGCATCGCGCAACTGAAGACGCGCTTTCGCGTGTTCCGCGACAACAGCGCGAGCGCCGTGCCGGTGGGCATGTTCTACGAAACCGGCCTCTACCACACGCTCGTGATCGCGCCGGCCACCAGCAACACGGTAGCGAAATGCGCGTTCGGCATCTCCGACACGCTGCCGACCAACCTGTTCGCCCAGGCCGGCAAGCTCGGCATACCCGGCATCATCTTTGCATGCGACACGGAACCGGTGGTGGTCACGAAAAGCCCGCTGGACTGGGTCGAACTGCGGCCGCGCAACATCGAATTGCACAACGTCGAGCGCCTGCGCCAGATCGATCACTGCTTGGTGGCCAATTCGATCGATGCGCTGCGCGCGGCGCTCGACACCCGCTACAGAACGCTCGGCCTGCTCGCGGCCGTGCCCGGCTAATAGACAGTTACACGGTAAACGGTTGAAGGCGTGCCCGACACACACACCATGGAACACATCGTCTTTCTCACCGGACGCCTGGCTCAGCCTGGACTCGAACGGGTGCTGCGCAGCCTCGAGCCCGCGCCGTTCACCTGGGAGATCCGCGAGATCGGCTTGCAGGTCGCCGCGCTCATGACGGCGGACATGATCCGCCGCCGCGTGAGCGCGCCCATCGCGGCCGACCGCGTGATCGTGCCGGGACGCTGCCGCGGCGATCTCGACGCGCTCTCCGCCCACTACGGTATTCCCTTCATGCGCGGCCCCGAGGAGCTCAAGGATCTGCCCGCCTACTTCAACCGCGCGGCGCGGCCGGTCGACCTCTCGAAGTACGACATCGCGATCTTCGCGGAGATCGTGGATGCGCCTCGACTCGACGTCGAGGCCATCTGCCGGCGCGCCGCGCTGCTCCAGGCCGACGGCGCCAACGTGATCGATCTCGGCTGCCTGCCCTCCACGCCGTTCCCGCATCTGGCCGATGCGGTGCGCGCGCTCAAGGAGCGTGGCTTCATGGTCAGCGTCGATTCGATGGACGCGAAGGAGCTGGTGCGCGGCGGCCGTGCCGGCGCCGACTACTTGCTCAGCCTCTCGACCGAGACGCTGTGGATCCTCAACGAGGTCGAATCGACGCCTATTCTGGTGTCGCGCGAACCCGCCGACGAAGCGTCGCTCTTCAGCGCGATCGAGGCCGTGAGTGCGATGGGCCGACCGTTTCTCGCCGATCCGATTCTCGACCCGATTCCGTTCGGCCTCCTGAAATCTCTGGTGCGCTACCAGCGCGTGCGCGACGCGTTTCCCGATGCGCCCATCATGATGGGCGTCGGCAACGTCACCGAGCTGACCGAAGCCGACACATGCGGCATCAACGCCGTGCTGCTCGGCATGGGAGCGGAACTGGGCATCGCCGCGATCCTGACGACCCAGGTGAGCCAGCACGCCCGCCGCGCGATACGCGAAGCGGACGTCGCGCGGCGCATCATGTATGCCGCGCGCGAGCAGCGCACGCTGCCCAAGGGCATCTCGGACGCGTTGATGACGGTCCACGCGAAGCGGCCCTTCCCCGACTCGCCCGACGAGATTGCCGAGACCGCGCGCGCGATCCGCGATCCGAACTTTCGCGTGCAGGTGTCGAGCGCTGGCGTGCACGTCTACAACCGCGACGGCCACCATGTCGCCGTCGATCCGTTCGCGCTCTGGCCGCGCCTGAAGCTCGAAGACGACGGCGCGCACGCGTTCTACATGGGCGTGGAACTGGCGCGCGCCGAAGTGGCGTGGCGCCTTGGCAAGCGCTACGCGCAGGATCAATCGCTCGACTGGGGCTGCGCCGCCGAGCGCGACGCCGAGAATCTGCTCGAACAATGCGCGCCCGGCACGACGCTGCGCAAGGAGGCCTGAATGATCCATGAAACCGTCGTCACCACCTGCTCCGCCGATGGCACGCCGCACGTCGCGCCAATGGGCGCGCGCTTCGAGCGCGGCAACGTCGTGCTGATGCCGTTCACGCCCTCCACCACCTACGACAACATCATGGCGAGCGGCTGCGCGGTGATGAATTTCACCACCGACGTACGCGTGTTCGCCGGCTGCGTGACGGGCCGCCGAAGCTGGCCGACGCTGCCCGCCAGCACGATGCCGTGCGTGCGGCTCGCGGGCTCGCTCGCGCATGCCGAGCTGCGCCTCGTCGACGCGAGCGGCGACCCGGGCCGCCCGGTGCTGACACTGCGCCGCGTAGCCGAAGCGACGCACGCGCCCTTCACGGGCTTCAATCGCGCGCAGGCTGCCGTGATCGAAGCTGCGGTGCTGGTGAGCCGCCTGCACCTGTTGCCGCGCGAGAAGATCGAAACGGAAATGGCGTGGCTCACGATCGCCATCGAGAAGACGGCGGGCCCCGCCGAACGCGAAGCGTGGCAGTGGCTCACCGCAGCCGTGGCCGCATTTTATTCACACAGCGATACCCCCAACGAGCGCGCCTGCGTGCGCGAACCGACATGATCCGACTTCTCACCAGTGTGCGCGACCTCGCCGAGGCGCGCGAAGCAGCCGCCGCGGGCGCGGATTTCATCGACCTCAAGGAGCCGCGCGCGGGTGCGCTGGGCGCGTTGCCGCCGGCGCGCGTCGCGAGCATCGTTTGCGCATTGCGAGAGAGCCATCCGGGGCTGCCCGTTAGCGCAACGATTGGCGACCTGCGGCCAGGCGACCATGCGGCTGTCGCGCATCATGCGAACCGCATTGGCCGTTGCGGCGTGGATTACGTGAAGGCGGGCGTGGCCCCCGGGCCCGCGGCGCGCGAGACGCTCGAGCGCATGCGCGCGTTGCGCTGGAGTATGGTGCCGGTGCTGCTTTGCGATGATGGGCTCGATTTGAGGCTCGTCGAGTATGCCTGCGAGCTTGGGTTTGTTGGAGTGATGGCGGATACGGCGCGCAAGGACGCCGGGAGCCTGTTTCGGTGTGTGCCGCTTGCTGTGCTTGATAGTATGGTGCAGATTGCGCGGGCGCATGATGTGATGGTGGGGTTGGCGGGGGCATTGCGGCTTGAGCATGTGGCGCGGGTGCGGGCTCTGCTGCCCGATTTTGCGGGATTTCGTAGTGCTTTGTGCGATGGGGCGAGGACGGGGCGGCTTGAAGCCGCGAGGGTGCGGGACGTGCGGGAGGCGTTGCACGGTGAGACGCCCGTGGTGCAGTTTGAGTCGGTGCTTGCCGCGTAGGCGTTTTTAAGGCTTTGGCCTTAACTTGTTTTCGCGGCGGGCCGCAGGCGGTGCCCCTGTGCGGGGCGGCACCTACTTTTCTTTGCAGCCGCAAAGAAAAGTAGGCAAAAGAAAGCGGCTCACACCGCTAGTGTGACGCTGTCCACCACTGCCCCTCTTATCGGAGCGGCTCCGGAGCATCCGTCTCCTCGCACACTCCGCGTTAGTGACAAAGGGCTCATCCTTCCCGCCTCGCGCTACGCGCGGGCGGAAGGGTCCGCAAGGAAAACCGGGCGGGCCGGCCGGCGAATGCGTTAGGGGTGCCGCCTGTAAATGCGCGGCGATCCTTACCGTAAAATGCGCTGGAGTGCTAACCGGTGAATGCGCTGAGGGGATGACCGGTAAATGCGCCGGGGTGCTAACCGGTGAATGCGCTGGAGGCTGACCGTTGAATGTGCCGGGGATCTAACCGGTGCACGCGAGGGGATCGCTAACCGGTGAATGCACGGACGTGCTAGCTGGCGAATGCATGGGCAAGCCGCCGAGCGAATATATTTGAGCGCAACAAATGCGTGTACATCCCACGGGTTTTGGATATACCCCACGGCGCGCGCAGCGCCGCCGGAAGGATGAGTCCTTAGTCACTCCGGTTGACGGCCAGTGGTGACAGACGCCCCGGAGCCGCTCCGATATAAGGCCAGTGGTGGACGGCGTCACACTAGCGGTTTGAGCCGCTTTCTTTTGCCTACTTTTCTTTGCGGCTGCAAAGAAAAGTAGGTGCCGCCCCGCACAGGGGCAACGCTTGCGGCCCGCCGCAAATACAAGTTAAGGCCAACGCGCCAAAAAACCCACAAAAAAGCATTCCTCACGAAGTAGCAGCATGCAAGAGCAATTCACGAACACGCATCCATTCCTTTTTATTAACGATATCCAACGGATAAGAAGCATCCCTCGTAATTTCAGCAAATCGCTTATCGAGCACACCACTAGCGGCCAGCATCGCGACGCTAGACGCAGAATCCACCTCACAAGACTTCACAATCAAAAGACGCTCAGCATTGAGCCGATTAGCAAGCCACGCGGCCAGCGAATCCGAAGTCACATCCCAACTCGTGAGCGTATCGGCCTCCTGCCGCAGCAACCCAAACGGCGCCCACACCGCCGTCCTGCCCTCATGCAACGCATGCCGAATCTGCGGCTCACTAGTCGCCACCACAAGCCGACGACACAACCCCTGCATCATCAGCGCATGCTGCGCCATGGCAAGCACCGCCATATTATGCGCAGCAAGATCATCGAATCGCCAGAGCCCCTGATGCTCGCGCACCTGATCCGCAAAGCCGCCGCCGCCCGGCACGATCACCACGCGCCCGCCGCCCAGCTCGCTCAATTCGCGCAGCCAGGTCTGCAGCAAGGGATCGCGGCTCAAGCTCCCGCCGATCTTCACCACCCACATAGGCGCTCCCTCAACGGCATCGTCCGCCCCGCCGCGTCAGGCAAGCGCCGCATCGGCCGTCTCCGCGAACAGCAGCGCAACCGCCGCGCTCGGCGCACAAACCTGCACCCAGCCAGCCGCGCCACCATGCGCCTCGACGAGCGTAGCAAAACGCACGCTCTCATACCCGCACGAACGCGCCAGCGCTTCAGCCAGAAATCCGCCGCAGCCCGCCGCCACCAGCACGGCACCTCGCACCGGCGCAACCCGCCCCAGCACGCGCGTGAGATTCGCGGCCAGGTACGTGAGCTGCAGGTCGCGCCATTGGTGGGCGAACGCAATCCATTCGGTCTCCGATGCATCTCTCGCGTCATGACCAATCATGCGCGCGAGCCGCCGGTACGTAGCCACGGCGTCCTTGCTCGCGCCATCCGCGGCGGGATGCTGGTCGTGCATCGGCGCAAGCTCTCCGGTGAGCCGGTACACGTCAGCCGTGGTCGCGAAGTGCTCGTTCATCACGTTATAGGTCTCGCCACGAAAGCCCACGCGCTGCGCGAGCGCGCACAGCGGCGTGCGCACGACGCCCTGATAGACCAGCTCGCCCGTGCGCAGTCGCGCTGCGTCGTCAGCGCCGTGCGCGGCAATCCGGCCGCCGCGCAACGGGATCAGGTCCGTCGTCGTGCTGCCGATGTCGACCAGCACCGCATCGGGAAGCCGCCTCGCAACCACCTGCGCCGTGGCGAGCCAGTTGGCCGAGGCGATGCGTGCCCAGTGCGTCGCCACACTGTCCAGCCCGCACCAGAGCCCCTCGCCCGCGTAGAAGGCCACATGCTCGCCAAGACGGGCGGCGAGCCGCTGCGCGAGTGCGGCTACGCCGGCCTCGCGATGCTCGAAGAGATCGGCCATCTCGCCCGTCATCGTCACCGCATGTCCCGCCTCGCGGTAATCGGGCCAGCGCGCGGCAGCCTCGGCCAGCACGGCGTCCAGTTGCGAAAGGCCCTGCCACAGCGGGCAGGGCCACTGCGCAACGTCGAGCACGCGGCCATCCTCCACGCGCGCCGCCTTGACGTGCGCGCCTCCGATGTCCCAGCCAATCACGAGGTCATGCGACATGGCAGATCCGTTCGGCGCCGTCGTGCGCCGTGTCGTGCGCTATTTCGTGCTTTGCATCATGCGTGCCGCGCTGGACTTCGCGGTGCGCCGCCAGTACGCGCGCCGCCAGATTCGTGTCGAGCCGCGCAGCGAGCCCTGCATACGCACAGGTCACGCGCGGATTGATTTCGATGATCACGGGTCCGCGCTCGCGATGCCAGACCACGTCGATGCCGACAAAGCCCGCCAATCCGGGCAGCGCACGCGCCACCCGTGCCGCCAGCTCCGAGCATGCGCGACCAACGAGGCTGTCGAGCGCGATGGCGCCAACCGTGACGCCCTCATAGGCGAGACGCCCCTGCGTGACGTTCACATGCTGCCAGTTGACGCTCAGCAGCTCCGCGTGGCCCGGCGTGCACAGCAGCGAGAGACTCAGCGCGTCGCCCTCCACCCATTCCTCGAAGGTCACCTGCTCCCGCGCGGCGCAGCGTGCGAGGAACGCGGACTGGGCCGCGCGAAAATCGTGATAGACATGGGTGTCGATCGCGCCCGCGCCGTCGTCGGGCTTCACGACCCACGCGCTCGCCCGCGGCTCAAGCGGCGCGTCGGCCGACCACGCGCGCGTGGCCGCGATGCCGGCTTGCGCGAGATGCCGCGCCGTCCTGCGCTTGCTGCCCGCCACCTGCAGCGCGGCGGCGTCGCAACCGATCCAGCGCGGCGCGTCCACTGCGTTGCACAGCGCGGCCAGCACGCCGTCCGTCTCGGGCGCGATGACCCAGACCGCGTCGTGGCGCTGCGCCTCCTCGCCCACGAACGCGACGGCGTCGTGCCCGCGTGGCGGCACACGCCATGTCAGCGACGGTGCACGCGGCGTAGCGGCGGTATCGCCCGCGGCGCACACGCAGGTCACCTCGACGCCCGGCATGCGCGCGAGGTCGCCCGCCACCGGGTCGCGCATCGCGCGTCCCATCGCGAGCAGTTCGGGACTGGCAGCTGCTGCCGCATCGCCGCCAGCACTGATATATTCGTAGACCAGCACCTTCGTCATCGCTCGCTCCCCATGCAAATCATTCCCGTTATCGACGTGCTCGGCGGCACCGCGGTGCGTGCCGTACGTGGCGAACGCAGCCGCTATCGCCCGCTCGAATCGCAGCTCTGCAGCGGCAGCGATCCTGTGGACGCCGCGCGCGCGCTCCTCGACTACTGCGGCTCCGCCGTGCTCTATGTCGCCGATCTCGACGGCATCATGCACGGCGCGCCGCAACGCGACCTGCTCGCCCGCCTCGCCGGCGCGCTGCCCGGCGTCGAACTGTGGCTCGATGCGGGCTTTGCCGATCCGCACGCCGCCAATGCACTGCTTGCGCCATTGCGCGAGACTGGCGCGTCCCGCGGCGCCACCTTCACGCCCGTCTTCGGCAGCGAATCGCTGCGCCCCGGCGCGATGGCGCATCTGCCCGCCGATGCGCTGCTCTCGCTCGACCGCCGCCACGACACGCCGCTCGGCGACCCGCATTGCTGGACCGACACATCGCACTGGCCCGCGCGCCTCATCGTCATGACGCTCGAGCGCGTGGGCTCGTTCGACGGCCCTGCGCTTGGCACGATCGCCGAGGTCCGCGAACGCGCGGGGCAGCGGCAGATCATCGGCGCGGGCGGCATTCGTAACGCAGAAGATCTGCAAGCGGCGGCCGCATCGGGCGCGACGGCGTGGCTCGTGGCCTCCGCCCTGCACGAGCGGCGCATTCCCCCCGCGTCCTGAATGCATGGCCCGCGCGCTGCACCGGCCACTTCGCGACAATCACGTTTCATGCCAACGCCGGGCGCAGACGATCGCGTGCGTGTCTCGCGGCTTGTGAGCGTGGTCGGAGCGCATTGATTAGCGCATTGAGTTGTGGATTGAGTAGCGCATTCGGCCGTGCATTGGTCGTGCATTGGCAGCGAATCGGCCGCGGATGGGCCATCGCCCCGGTGCCGCGCCGGTGCCGCGTGGGGGCAGCGTGGATGCAACGCCGAGGCGGCGCGGGTGTGAAGCAGATGTAAAGCCGGTGAGAAGCGGGCGTGACAGTGTGTGACGCGCTCGGGCATCGTCGTGCGCATTGTGTGCCGCACACGGCGCGCGCCGTTGCCCACGCGGAACGCGGATCGAACCGCCGATCATCCAGCAACGCCCGCCTGTCTATCGCCGGCAAGTCCGCCTGCAGGTCCGCCCCCCTGTCGCCCGCAGGTCCGCCTGCAAGTCGCGTTGGGCCCTCGTGCCCCGCCGCCGCCGCGCGCATGGCATAGCCCTTGCAGATCGGCAGGCATGGATGCCACTCTTCACTCTCCCCCCTGGACCTGCCCGTTCTGCGCGCTGCTGTGCGACCGCTTCGGCGTCGCTCAAGGCAAGACGCTGACACCGGCGGGCACGAGTTGCCCGCGCGCCGCGCGCGCGCTCGCCCAGTTCGGCGGCGCGCCCTCTCAGGCGAGGCCCGCCGTGAACGGCCAGCCGGCAGACGCACAGACGGCGCTCGACACCGCCGCGCAGTGGCTCGCCCACGCGCGCCAGCCGCTCTTTGGCGGCATGGCCACCGACGTGGCCGGCGCACGCGCGCTCTATCGCGTCGCCAACGCGTGCGGCGCGATCGTCGATCACGCCCATGGCCGCGCGCTGATGCACGGCTTGACGGCCATGCAGGACCGCGGCGCCTTCACGACGACGCTCGCCGAGATCCGCAATCGCGCCGATCTGATCATCTGCGTCGGTTCCTCCCCTTCGTCCCGCTATCCGGAGTTCTTCGCGCGCTGCGCGGTGGGCGGCGAGGCCGGCAGCGTCGGGCCGGCACGGCGCACGGTCGTCTTTCTCGGCTGTGATGCCGATGCCGCGCTCGCGCAGCAAGCAGGAGTCGAGACGCTCGCCGTGCCCTTGCATGGCGACCTCTACGACACGGTGGCCACGCTCAACGCGCTGCTCGCCGGCAAATCCCTTCGAACGCCGGACGATCCCGCGTTGACCGCCCTCGTGGAACGCATGCTCGCGGCGGAGTACACCGCAATCGTATGGATTCCTTCCGATCTGCCGGGAACTCATGCCACGCTGCTCGTGGAGGGATTCGACCGCCTGCTGAAGGCACTCAACCGCACGCGGCGCGCGGGTGGCCTCGCACTCGGCGGCGACGACGGCGGTGCGAGCGTCAACCAGACACTCACATGGCTCTCAGGCTTACCGCTGCGCACGGGCGTGCACCGCAGCGGGCTCGAGCACGCGCCCCAGCGCTATGACACGGCACGCCTGCTCGCGGACCAGAACGTCGATGCGCTGGTCTGGGTCGCGAGCTTCGGCGCGGATCTGCCGCCGCCGCACACTACCCTGCCGACGATCGTACTCGGCCATCCAGGCCTTGCCGCAATCTGTGCGGACCGCGAAGGTCCGACCGTGTTCGTGCCCGTCTCCACGCCGGGCATCGGTTCGCCAGGCCATCTGTTCCGCGCCGACGGCGGCGTCGTGCTGCCTCTCACGCCCGTCTACGAGGACACGCTTCCCACCGTGGCCGCTTTCGCGGGACAGTTGGGTGCCAAGCTCGCAGCCCGCAAGGAGAACGCCACATGAGCACGTTTCGTCTGCGCGGGGGCCGCGTGTTCGATCCGGCCAGCCGCATCGACGGGTCGATTGCCGACATCTGCGTGCGCGATGGCCGCATCGTCGAACTCGGCGCCGAAGAGTCCGTGGACCGCGAATACGACGTCACCGGCATGACGGTGATGGCGGGCGGCATCGACATGCATTCGCACATCGGCGGCGGCAAGGTGAATCTCGCCCGCATGCTGATGCCCGAGGATCACCGGATCCGGATGCAGCGCGAGCAAGCCGAAAGCGCGCTGGAGCTGGCTTCGTGCGGGGTCTGCACGCCGGGCACGCTCGCGACCGGCTACCGCTACGCCGAAATGGGCTACACGGCAGCCTTCGAGCCCGCGATGATCGCCTCGAACGCGCGCCACACGCACCTGGAAATGGGCGACACGCCGATCATCGATCACGGCGCCTATGTGATGCTCGGCAACGACGAGCTGTTCCTGCGCATGCTCGCGCAAGGCGAGGACTTCGAACGCGTGCGCGATTACGTCGGCTGGTCCATCAACGCCACGAAGGCGCTGGGCGTGAAGGTCGTGAACCCGGGCGGGATCTCCGCGTTCAAGTTCAACCAGCGCAGCCTCGACGTGGACGAGACGCACGCGCATTACGCCATCACGCCGCGCCAGGTGCTGCATACCCTCTCTCGCGCGCTGGCCGAACTGGGCGTGCCTCATCCGCTGCATATCCACGCGAGCAACCTGGGCGTGCCGGGCAACGTCGACTCCACGCTTGCCACCATCGACGCGCTCGAAGGCCTGCCGGGCCATCTCACGCACATCCAGTTCCACAGCTACGGCACCGAAGGGCCGCGCAAGTTCTCCTCGGCGGCCGAGCGCATTGCCGACGCGGTCAACGCACATCCGAACATCTCGATCGACGTAGGCCAGATCATGTTCGGACAGACCGTCACCGCGTCCGGCGACATCATGAAACAGGTCAAGCAGGCCGAGTTCGCCACGCCGCGCAAATGGATCGCCGGCGACATCGAATGCGATGCGGGTTGTGGCGTCGTGCCGTTCCGTTATCGTGAGCAGAGCTATGTGAATGCGCTGCAATGGACGATCGGCCTCGAACTGTTCCTGATGGTGAAGAACCCCTGGCAAATCACGCTGACCACCGATCATCCGAACGGTGGCCCATTCACGAGCTACCCCCACCTGATCCGGCTCTTGATGGACAAATCGTTCCGCGACGAGCAGCTCGCGAGGCTGCATCCCGAAGTGGCGCAGCAATCGGCGCTCGCGAGCATGACGCGCGAGTTGAGCTTCGAGGAGATCGCGATTCTCACGCGCGCCGCGCCGGCGCGCCTGCTCGGGCTGACCGACCGCGGCCGCCTGAGCGCGGGCGCCGCCGCCGACATCGCCGTCTATCGCGACGACGCCAACCGCGAGGCCATGTTCAGCACACCGGAATACGTCTTCAAGGACGGCGAGCTGGTGGCGCGCCACGGGCGCATCGTGGCCACGCCCGTGGGGGGCACGCACTTCGTCGAGCCGGAGTTCGACCGTTCGATCGAGCGCACGCTCGACGAATACGGAGAACGCCATCTCGCGTACAACTTCCGCCACGCCGCCATCGGCCGCGACGAGCTGTGCTCGTGCTGCAACGGCGGCCGCCTCCTGCCCGCGGCCTGCGGCGTACACGGAGGCAACACGGGAGACCAGCCGTCATGAGTGCCACCGCGAGCACCACGGAGAAGGCGCCGCTCACGATCAACGGCGTCACCATCGACGACACCTTCGCCGAAGCCTTCCCGATGAAGGCGACACGGCTCGTGATCACCGCGCGCAACGCCACCTGGGCGCGCCACGCGGCCGTGGCCGCCACTGGCTTTGCAACCTCGGTGATCGCCTGCGGCTGCGAGGCCGCCATCGAACGCGAGATCGCGCCGGACGCCTCGCCCGACGGCAGGCCGGGCATCGCTGTCCTGCTCTTCTCGATGTCGGGCAAGGAGCTGGCCAAGCAGGTCGAGCGACGCGTGGGCCAGTGCGTGCTGACCTGCCCGACCACGGCCGTCTATGCGGGCATCACCGAGGGCGAGGCCATTGCGCTCGGCAAGAACCTGCGCTTTTTCGGCGACGGCTGGCAGATCTCGAAGATGATCGACGGCGTGCGCTACTGGCGCGTGCCGGTGATGGACGGCGAATTCGTTGCGCAAGAAACGACCTCGGTGATCAAGGGCGTGGGCGGCGGCAACCTGCTGCTGCTCGCGCGCGACCCCGACGCCGCGCTCGCGGGCGCCGAAGCCGCCGTGCAAGCGATGCGGCGCGTGCCCGGCATCATCATGCCGTTCCCAGGCGGCGTGGTGCGCTCGGGCTCTAAAGTCGGTTCGAAGTACTCGGCCCTGCCCGCCTCGACCAACGACGCGTATTGCCCCACGCTCGCGGGCCTCGCGCCGCGCACCGCATTGACCGACGAGACGCGCTGCGTGCTGGAGATCGTCGTGGACGGGCTCAGCGAAGCGGATGTCGCGAACGCGATGCGCACCGGCATCGAAGCCGTGACCGCGCGCGGCGCGGAGGCCGGCGTCACGCGCATTAGCGCGGGGAACTATGGCGGCAAGCTCGGGCCGTTCCATTTTCATCTGCATCGCCTGTGCGGCAACGGAGAAACCTCATGAAGCGCATCACGCTGCGCGTGAAGGACGCGCCCGCGCTGCGCATCGACGCGCGCACGCTCCTGCCGGCTATGCTCGCTCCTTTGAGCGAGAGCGAAATCGAGCGTCTGCCGCTGTGGCATGGGACTGAGCGTATCGCACTTGCAGACCTCTTTGATGTGCGTATGCACGCGATACCCGAGGGCGAGCCCTGCATCGCGTTTGAGGGCGACTTGCGGCGATTCGATCGCGTGGGCTGCGCGATGGACGGCGGCCTGATCGTCGTGGAGGGCGACGTGGGCGACCTTGCTGGCTCGCAGATGAGCGCTGGATCGATCGTCGTTAGCGGCAGCAGCGGTGAGTTCGCGGCCTGCGAGATGGCGGGCGGGCGCCTCGAGATTGGCGGCAATACCGGTGATTTCGCGGGGGCGGCGTTGCCGGGCAGCATGGACGGCATGCGCGGTGGCACGCTCATCGTGCGCGGGCATGCTGGCGAGCGCTTTGGTGATCGCATGCGGCGCGGCACGGCGCTCGTGTTCGGTGATGCGGGCGCGTTTGCGGCCTCGCGGATGGTGGCGGGGACGATTGGCATCGCTGGCTGCGTGGGGGAGCATCTTGCGTATGGGATGCGACGTGGGTCGCTGGTTCTGGCCGGCGTGCGGCAACTGCCGGAGACGAACCGGTTCGTCGAGAACCATGCCGAGGTGAGCGTCTTCTGGCGGCTCATTACGCGTAGCCTCGCGCGTGAAGGCGGGCCGTTTAGTGAGTTGGCGATGCGGGAGCCGCGACGGCTCGTTGGGGATGTCTCCGTGGACGGTAAAGGTGAGCTGCTAATTGCAGCTTGAGCGCGCATGATTCGCGGTTTTCTTCTTGCAGTTTGATGCTTCTTCTTGGTGGGTTTTTAGGCGCTTTGGCCTTAACTTGTATTTGCGGCGGGCCGCAGGCGTTGCCCCTGTGCGGGGCGGCACCTACTTTTCTTTGCAGCCGCAAAGAAAAGTAGGCAAAAGAAAGCGGCTCACACCGCCAGTGTGACGCTGTCCACCACTGCCCTGTACATCGGAGCGGCTCCGGAGCGTCTGTCACCACTTGCTTCACGCCGGAGTGACTAAGGGCTCATCCATCCGGCGGCGCTACGCGCGCCGTAGGGTATATCCAAAACCAGTGGGAGGTACACGCATTGGCAGCGTTCGCATATATTCGCTCGGCGCCTTGCCCACGCATTCGCCAGCCAGCACGCCCGTGCATTTTACGGTTAGTACCCCGGCTCATTTGCCGATCAGCATCCCAGTGCATTCACCGGTTCGAACCCCAGTGCATTTACCGGTCGTCCCCCAGCGCATTCACCGGTTAGCACCCCGGCGCATTGACCGGTCAGCCCGCCAGCGCATTCACTGATTAGTACCCCAGTGCATTCAGCGGTCAGGACCGCCGCGCATTTACGGGCGGCACCCTTAACGCATTCACCGGCCAGCCCGCCTGGTTTTCCTTGCAGACCCTTCCGCCCGCGCGTAGCGCGTGGCGGGAAGCATGAGTCCTTTGTCACTAACGCGGAGTGTGCGAGAAGACGGATGCCCCGGAGCCGCTCCGATGGACAGGGCAGTGGTGGACTGCGTCACACTGGCGGTTTAAGCCGCTTTCTTTTGCCTACTTTTCTTTGCGGCTGCAAAGAAAAGTAGGTGCCGCCCCGCACAGGGGCAACGCCTGCGGCCCGCCGCGAATACAAGTTAAGGCCAACGCCGAAAAAACCGTCACCAATATCGACGTCAGTAAGCATCATCCATAACCTTTTGCGCCTCACCAAGAAGCGTCCGCTTAAACGCCTCAACGGCAGCAGAGAGATGCTTACTCTCCCGATGCACGATATACAGATACCGAACGATAGGAAACCGCTCGACATCGAGCACCTTCAACCGCAGCGTCTCGAGCTCAGGCAAGACCGTCTGCAACGGTACAACTGCGAGCCCCATCCCCACATGCACGCAGCACTTGACGGCCTCGTTACTACTCACCTCGAGCCCCGGCCGAAATCTCACCCGATGCTCAGCAAAAAAGCGCTCCATAGCGCGCCTCGTCCCTGACCCCGGCTCGCGCACCACAAAAACCTCATCTTCAAGCGCCGCAAGCGGAATATCGCGCTGCCGCGCCAGCGGATGATCAGGCGGCGAAATCGCCACCAGCGGATTCTTCATGAACGGCTGCGCCACCAGCCCCAGCCCTTCGGGCGGCTGCCCCATAATCGCCAGATCGGCCTCGTTACCGGCCAACGCGCCAAGCACGCTCTCGCGGTTGCCAAACTTCAGGCGCACACGCACGCCAGGAAACGCCTTCGTATACCGCGAAATGCACGCAAGCGAGAGATGACCGGCGGTGCCCGTCACCGCAGAAACCCGAATCTTCCCCTGCGTCGTGTCGCGCAACTGGTCAAGCGACTCCTCGAGTACCGTCATTTGCTCCTGGATCGAGCGCGTATGACCATAGACCTCGCGGCCCGCCTCGGTCAGAAAAATGCGCCGGCCGATCTGCTCGAACACCTTCATGCCAATCGCTTCTTCAAGATGCTTGAGTTGCGCGGACACGCCCGGCTGCGTCAGATGCAGCTCTTCGGCCGCGCGCGAAAAACTCAGGTGGCGCGCCGCCGCCTCGAAGACCCGCAATTGCCGCAATGTCAGGTTAAGCATCCGCTTCCTCTTCTAGTCGCCAACCTCCCAGGTTCATTCGTCCGCCCCCGAAAAAGGCGTCCGTCCCATGTCGTCACTCTACCAGCGCGGGCCAGTGCGGCAATGCCCACGACGAGGTATTCCCGCGCGCCGGAGCCCCGCCAGCATTGGCTTCCAGGCCGGGTTATGGGTTGGATAAGAAACCGGAATGAATGTTTTGGGCGCCGCGCCACTACCATCGTTCTCAAGCTTTCGACACAGACCATCGACACAAAGGCGACCCTCATGTTCAGCTTCCAGCAGACCATCGCAGCAACCGATCCGGAATTGCGTCAGGCCATCGCCGCGGAATCCACGCGGCAGCAGGATCACATCGAGCTGATTGCATCGGAGAACTATACGTCACCGGCCGTAATGGAAGCGCAAGGCTCGCTCCTCACCAACAAGTACGCCGAAGGCTATCCGGGCAAGCGTTACTATGGCGGCTGCGAACACGTGGACGTGGCCGAGCAGCTCGCCATCGACCGCGCGAAGCAACTCTTCGGCGCCGAATACGCGAATGTGCAGCCGCATTCGGGCTCGCAGGCAAACCAGGCCGTCTATCTCTCCGTGCTCAAGCCCGGCGACACGATCCTCGGCATGTCGCTCGCGCACGGCGGCCATCTGACCCACGGCGCTTCGGTGAACGTGAGCGGAAAGCTCTTCAATGCCGTCACCTACGGACTCCATCCGGACACCGAGGTGATCGACTACGACGAGGTCGAGCGCCTCGCGCACGAGCACAAGCCGCGCATGATCGTCGCCGGCGCCTCGGCCTATTCGCTCGTGATCGACTGGCAGCGTTTTCGTGCGATCGCGGACAGCGTGGGCGCGTGGCTTTTCGTCGATATGGCGCACTACGCGGGCCTCATTGCAGCAGGTCTCTACCCGAGCCCCGTCGGCATCGCCGACTTCGTCACCTCGACCACGCACAAGACGCTGCGCGGCCCCCGCGGCGGCCTGATTCTCTCGAGCGCCGAGCACGAGAAGGCGCTCAACTCCACGATCTTTCCCGGCATCCAGGGGGGCCCCCTCATGCACGTGATCGCCGCCAAGGCGGTGGCGTTCCGCGAGGCGATGAGCGACGAGTTCAAGCACTATCAGCGCCAAGTGATGATCAACGCGCGCGCCATGGCCGAGCAGCTTCAGGCGCGCGGGCTGCGCATCGTTTCGGGCCGTACCGAGTCGCATCTCTTTCTCGTCGATCTGCGCGCGAAGAACATCACCGGCAAGGACGCCGAGGCCGCGCTCGGCAAGGCCGGCATCACAGTCAACAAGAACGCCATTCCGAACGACCCGCAAAAGCCGTTCGTCACCAGCGGCATCCGCGTGGGCTCGCCCGCGATGACCACGCGCGGCTTCGGCGAGACCGAGGCGCGCCATCTCGCGAATCTGATCGCCGACGTGCTCGAAGCCCCCGCGAACGATCTCGTGATCCGCCGCGTGGCCGATGCCGTGCACGCCCTCACGACACGCTTCCCCGTCTACGGCGACGCGCCCGACGAACGGTCGCGCGCCACGGCCCACCGGCCCGCAGTCTGATCCACCCGCCCGAGCGGTCAACGCATCCCGCCCTTATCTAATCACTCAGGAGTGCAGACATGTCGAATATCACTGGAACGCGTATCCCGGGTCGCAACATTCTCGCCGTGCCCGGCCCCACCAACATTCCCGACGCCGTGCTGCGCGCAATGGTCGTCTCGATGGAGGACCACCGCTCGACGCGCTTTCCCGAGCTGGCAAACGGCGTCCTCAGCGACCTCAAGCGCCTGTACAAGACCACGAGCGGCCAGCCGTTCATCTTTCCGTCTTCGGGCACGGGCGCCTGGGAAGCCGCGCTGACCAACACGCTCTCGCCCGGCGACCGCGTGCTCGTGGCGCGCTTCGGGCAGTTCAGCCATCTGTGGGCCGACATGGCGAAGCGGCTGGGCTTCGAAGTCGAGATCGTCGACGTGGATTGGGGCGAAGGCGTGCCTGTCGAGCGTATCGAGGAAGTGCTCAAGGCCGACAAGAAGCATCAGATCAAGGGCATTCTCGCCTGCCACAACGAAACCGCAACCGGCGTAACGAGCGACATCGGCGCGCTGCGCCACGCGATGGACAACGCGCATCACCCGGCGCTGCTGTTCGTCGACGGCGTGAGCTCGATCGGCTGCATCGACTTCCGCATGGACGACTGGCGCGTCGACCTGGCCGTGACCGGTTCGCAGAAGGGCCTCATGCTGCCTGCGGGCCTCGGCATCCTGTGCGTGAGCCCGAAGGCCCTCAAGGCGATGGAGCACGCGCAGTCCAAACGCTGCTACTTCGATCTCGGCGACATGATCAAGGCCAACGCGACCGGCTACTTCCCGTACACGCCCGCCCTCTCCCTGCTCTATGGCCTGCGTGCGGCGCTCGACCTGATCTTCCAGGAAGGGCTCGAGAACGTGTTCGCGCGCCATCATTACCTCGCGCAGGGCGTGCGCGCGGCCGTGACCGAAGGCTGGGGACTCGAGTTGTGCGCCAAGGCGCCGAAGTGGCATTCGGATACGGTCAGCGCCATTGTCGTGCCGCAGGGCTTCAACGCGGCGAATGTGATCGACGTGGCCTTCCGGCGCTACAACCTCGCGCTCGGCGCGGGCCTCTCGAAGGTCGCGGGCAAGGTGTTCCGCATCGGCCACCTTGGCGACCTCAACGAGCTGATGCTCACGAGCGCCATTGCGGGCGCGGAAATGGCGATGCTCGACGTGGGCATCGACGTGCGTCCCGGCAGCGGCACCGGTGCAGCCACGCAGTACTGGCGCACGCACGACCCGCGCAAGGCCCGCACGGAAGACGCGCAACACACGCAACCTGTCGAGCCCCTGCGCCGCGTGGCTGCCGCCTGATCGACGTGCTTTCAAGGCCCTCAACGCTTCAAGCCAAAAGGTAGGATACCGAAATCATGCGTCATGAAATCGTCTTTCTCGACCGCTCCACGTTGAAGGCCGATGTGCGGCGTCCCGCCTTCGAGCATTGCTGGGCGGAGTACGACGTGAGTGCGCCGCACGAGGTGGCCCAGCGTCTCGAAGGGGCCACCATCGCCATCACCAACAAGGTGCCGCTGCGTGCCGAGACGCTGGCGAAGCTGCCGCGTCTCGCACTGATCGCGGTGGCCGCCACGGGCTACGACGTGATCGACACGGCGTACTGCCGCGCACACGGCATCGCGGTGGCCAACATCCGGAACTACGCCACGCACACGGTTCCGGAACATACCTTCGCGTTGATCCTCGCGCTGCGCCGCAATCTGCTCGCGTACCGCGCGGACGTGCGGCGCGGCCGCTGGCAGGCGTCGAACCAGTTCTGCTTCTTCGACCACCCGATTCGCGACCTGCACGGCGCGACGCTCGGCATCGTCGGCGACGGCTCGCTCGGCCGGGGCACCGCGGCCATCGCGCGCGGCTTCGGCATGCGCGTGGTGTTCGCCGAGCATGCGTCGACGAAGGACAAGCCGCGCGACGTCGCCTTCATGCCGCTCGAGCAGTTGCTGCGCGAGTCGGACATCGTCTCGCTGCACACGCCGCTGAGGCCCGAAACGCGCAACCTGATCGCGCTCGAGCAACTGCGCACGATGAAGCGCAGCGCGCTGCTCATCAACACGGCGCGCGGCGGGCTCGTCTGCGAGCAATCGCTCGCGACGGCCCTGCGCGAAGGGCTGATCGCGGGTGCGGGCTTCGACGTCCTGACGAGCGAGCCGCCCAAAGCAGGCAATCCCCTCCTCGAACTCGATCTGCCGAATTTCATCCTCACGCCGCACGTGGCATGGGCGTCGGACGGCGCGATGCAGTTTCTCGCCGACCAGCTGATCGACAACCTCGAGGCCTACGTGAGCGGCGAACCGCAGCATCTGGTCGCCTGAGCACCGGGCGGCGTTCTCTTTCTCATACCGCTTTTCTCATTCGCACGGAACACCATCATGGACATCCACGAATACCAGGCGAAGGAACTGCTGTCCGGCTTCGGCGTGCCGATCCAGCGCGGGCTGGTCGCCTATACACCGGACCAGGCCGTCTATTGCGCCACCGAGCTCGGCGGCTGGCACTGGGCCGTCAAGGCGCAGATCCACTCGGGCGCGCGCGGCAAGGCCGGCGGCATCAAGCTCTGCGAGACCTATCACGACGTGCACAGCGCGGCGGCCTCGCTGTTCGGCAAGCGTCTCGCGACCACGCAAACCGGGCCCGAAGGCAAGGTCGTCGAGCGCGTCTATATCGAAGTGGCCGAGAAGTTCGAGCGCGAGATCTATCTGGGCATCGTGCTCGACCGCAAGACCGAACGCGTGCGCGTGATCGTCTCCGCACAAGGCGGCATGGAGATCGAAGAAGTCGCGCACACCCATCCCGAGGCCATCCTGCAGACGATCGTCGAGCCGGCCGTGGGCCTGCAGCCGTTCCAGGCGCGCGAACTCGCTTTCGGCCTCGGCCTGAACATCAAGCAGGTGAGCCGCGCCGTGGCCGCCATCATGGGCGCCTACCGCGCCTTCCGCGACCTCGACGCGACGATGGTGGAGATCAACCCGTTGGTGGTGACCGCCGACGACCGCGTGATCGCGCTCGACGCCAAGGTCACGTTCGACGACAACGGCCTGTTCCGGCACTCGCACGTCTCCGAGATGCGCGACGCCTCGCAGGAAGACCCGCGCGAATCGGAGGCGGCGCAGTTCGGCCTGAACTACGTGGGTCTCGACGGCGACATCGGCTGCATCATCAACGGCGCCGGCCTCGCGATGGCCACCATGGACACCATCAAGTACGCCGGCGGCGAGCCCGCGAACTTCCTCGACGTGGGCGGTGGCGCCTCGCCCGAGCGGGTGGCCGCGGCCTTCCGGCTCGTGCTCTCCGACACCAACGTCTCGGCGATTCTCGTCAACATCTTCGCCGGCATCAACCGCTGCGACTGGGTCGCCGAGGGCGTCGTGCAAGCCGCGAAGAACCTGCGCGTGCCGCTCGTTGTGCGGCTCGCGGGCACCAATGTCGAAGAGGGACGCC
This sequence comes from Paraburkholderia pallida, assembly GCF_004524855.1. NCBI lineage: Bacteria > Pseudomonadati > Pseudomonadota > Betaproteobacteria > Burkholderiales > Burkholderiaceae > Paraburkholderia > Paraburkholderia pallida. The sequence goes on from NZ_CP038149.1 coordinate 1,195,581, forward strand.
GCATCATTCGCGAGAGCGGGCTACCGATCATCGCGGCCGAAACGCTGCTCGAAGCGGCCCAGAAGGCCGTGGAAGCGTCCAAGGCGCACCGCGCCAGCAAGAGCAAATAGGAGCGTACCCATGAGCATCCTGATCGACGAAAACACCCGCGTGATCGTGCAGGGCTTCACCGGCGACAAGGCGAGCTTCCACGCAAAGGAAATGATCGCGTACGGCACCAACGTGGTGGGCGGCGTCACGCCCGGCAAGGGCGGCCAGCGCCACCTCGACCGCCCCGTGTTCAACACCGTGAAGGAAGCCGTGCAGGCGACCGGCGCCACGGCGAGCCTCGTGTTCGTGCCGCCGCCCTTCTGCGGCGACTCCATCATGGAAGCCGCCGACGCGGGCCTGCAGCTCGTGTGCTCGATCACCGACGGCATTCCGGCCCAGGACATGATGCGCGTGAAGCGCTATCTGCTTCGGTATCCGAAAGAAACCCGCACGATGCTGGTCGGGCCGAACTGCGCCGGCATCATCAGCGCGGGCAGAGCCATGCTCGGCATCATGCCGGGACACATCTACCGGCGCGGCTCGGTCGGCATCGTCTCGCGCTCGGGCACGCTCGGCTACGAGGCGGCCGCCCAGCTCAACACGCTGGGTCTCGGCGTGACGACGAGCGTGGGCATCGGCGGCGACCCCATCAACGGCAGCTCGTTCCTCGACCACCTGCGGCTCTTCGAGAACGACCCCGAGACCGAGGTCGTGATCATGATCGGCGAGATTGGCGGCCCGCAGGAAGCCGAGGCGGCGCGCTGGGTACAGGAGAACATGACGAAGCCCGTGGTGGGCTACGTCGCCGGCCTCACGGCCCCGAAGGGGCGCCGCATGGGCCACGCGGGCGCGATCATCTCGGCCGCTGGCGACAGCGCCGCCGAGAAAGCGGAAATCATGCGCGCTCACGGTCTTTTCGTTGCACCCAGCGCCTCCGAGCTGGGCTCCACCGTCGCTGCGGCGCTGACGCAAAATGATGCCCGCCGCGTCGCTTGAGGCCATGGAGGCCATCGAGTCCGCCGGGGCCGAGGCTCGCAAGGTGACGTCGCGCGGCGTGGAGGCGCCGCGCCGTCAACCGGCTGCACCACCGTCCTCGCCCCCCGCTCCGCCCTCGCTGCTCGACCGTCTCGCCACGGCCTCGTCGGCGTTGCCGACGCTCGATGCCGAGGCTTACGAACCGTGCGTGGTCGACCTGCTGTTCGGCTTGCTGTGCGACGTCGCGCGGCGCCGCCAGCCGCAGGTCGAACTGGCGCTGCGTGGTGAGCCGCTGCCCCCCGACGTCCCGCGCGCAGTATGGCGGCGCAGCCTGCAGGCCCAGGGCATCTGGTTCCAACTGCTGAGCGTGGCCGAGCAGAGCACCGCCATGCGCCGACGCCGCGAGATCGAGATCGAGAGCGGCTATGCGCGGCTCACGGCTTCGTTCTCGCGCGTGGTGGCCGACGCGGCTGCAGCCGGCGTGCCCGCCGACGAAGTGCGCGCGGTGCTCCAGCATCTGAAGATCCGCCCCGTCATCACGGCGCACCCGACCGAGGCCAAGCGCGTCACCGTGCTCGAAATCCACCGGCGCATCTATCGCAAGCTGATGGATCTGGAGTCGCCGCGCTGGACGCCGCGCGAGCGTCGCAAGCTGGTCGGGCAGCTTGCCAACGAGATCGAACTGCTGTGGATGAGCGGCGAGTTGCGCCGCGAGAAGCCCACCGTTGCGCAGGAGGTGGCCTGGGGGCTGCACTTCTTCGGCGAGACGCTCTTCGAGGCCGTGCCGCTGCTGTTCGAGCGCCTTGAAGACGCGCTGCACCAGTTCTACCCCGGCGAGCACTTCGAGATGCCGCGCTTCTTCCAGTTCGGCTCGTGGATCGGCGGCGACCGCGACGGCAATCCGTTCGTCAACAACGACGTCACGCGCGCGACGCTCTACGATAACCGGCTCGCGTGCCTCAAGCGCTACCGGCAGCAACTGCTCGATCTCGCACAGACGCTCAGCATTACCGCCGAGGCGCTGCCCGTGCCCGAGGCGTTCGGTGCGGAACTCGCGCGCGTGCTGGAGCAAAGCGGCGACGGCCCGGCCATTGCCACACGCAATCCGGGCGAGGTGTTCCGCCAGTACCTGACCTGCATGCTGCGCAAGCTCGACGCAACGCTCGCCGACGCGCAGCGGCGCGGCGCAGGCACGCCCATTCCCGGCGGCTACGCGAGCGCCGACGAACTGGCGGCCGAGCTGCGCGCGATGGAGCTGGCCCTGCTCGCGACCGGCAGCGACACGCTGGCCGGCTCGTACGTGCGGCCGCTGCGCCATGAAGTCGAGACGTTCCGCTTCAGCACGGTGCAGCTCGATTTGCGCGAAAACTCCACGGTCATCAACAAGACCTTGCTCGCGCTCTGGCGCGCGCGCGCGAAGCCCGGCTCCGAGCCACCCGATTTGCAGTCCGAAGCATGGAAAGCGTGGCTCGTCTCAGAGCTCGCGCGCCCGCTCGGCCCGGGCGAAGCGGGAGCAGCGCTGCCCGAGTCCCTCGCGGACGTCGAAGCCGAAACGGTCCAGATCTTCCGCATGGTCCGCGCGATGCGCGAACAGGTGGACCGCAATGCGTTCGGCGCGTTCATCCTGAGCATGACGCACCACGCGACCGACGTGCTCGGCGTCTACCTGCTCGCCAAGCAAGCGGGGCTTTTCAGCGATGCCGCCGGTGTGGAAAGCTGCACGCTGCCGGTCGTGCCGCTGCTCGAAACCATCGACGACCTGCGCCGCGCCCCCGAGATCCTGCGCGAGCTGCTGGCCGTGCCGATGGTCAAGCGCAGCATACGCGCGCAAGGCGGCGTGCTGGAGGTCATGATCGGGTACTCCGATTCGAACAAGGACGGCGGGTTCTTCGCTAGCAACTGGGAGCTGTCGAAGGCGCAGACGAAGATCGCGCGGGTCGGACGCGAACTGGGCATCACGATTTCGTTCTTCCACGGCCGCGGCGGCTCGGTGAGCCGGGGTGGCGTGCCAGCGGGCCGCGCGATTGCCGCGCTGCCGGCGGGCTCGGTCAACGGGCGCTTTCGGGTGACCGAGCAAGGCGAAGTCGTCTCGTACAAGTACGCGAACCGGGGCACCGCGCAGTATCACGTCGAGCTGCTCGCGTCGAGCGTGCTGGAGCATACGTTCAAGTCCGAGCGCGAAGACGAGCTGCAACCGCGCGGCGAATTCGACGACGCGATGGAAGCGCTCGCGGGCGCCTCGCGCGCAGCCTATGTGAAGCTCGTCGACCAGCCCGAGCTGATCGCGTACTTCCAGGCGGCCAGCCCGCTCGAAGAGCTCTCGATGCTGAACATGGGCTCGCGCCCTGCCCGGCGCTTCGGTGCACGCAGCCTCGAAGACCTGCGCGCGATTCCGTGGGTGTTCGCGTGGTCGCAGAACCGCCACGCGCTCACGGGCTGGTATGGCGTGGGCAGCGCGATCTCGTCCTTTCTCGCCGTGCGCCAGGAACGCGGGCTCGATCTGCTGCGCAGGATGTTCAATGAATCGCGCCTGTTCCGGCTGATCGTGGACGAGGTGGAGAAGACGCTCGCCCAGGTCGATCTCGACATCGCGCGTGATTACGCGAGCCTTGTGCCTGACGCGCGGTTGCGCGAAACGATCTTCACGCAAATCGAGGCCGAGTACCGCCTCACCACGGCGATGGTGCTGAAAGTGAGCGGCGGCAGCGCGGTTGCGGAACGCTTCCCGCAGTTCTGCGAGCGGCTTGCGCGGCGGCTGCCGGCCATCAACCTCGTGAGCCGGCAGCAGATCGAGTTGCTGCGCCTGTATCGCGCAGCAAGCGCCGATCAGGAGCGGCGCAGTTATCTGGTGCCGCTCTTACTGTCCATCAATTGCATCGCATCGGGATTCGGCGCGACGGGCTAGGCCGTGTGCCTGCCTGCTGTTGCTGGTCGCGCCCCAACTATCGAGGAGATTATTCATGAGCTTTACTGCAATCGAACCGGCCACGCCACGGCTGCACCGCTCGGAACTCGCTGTGCCGGGCTCCAACCCCGCCATGTTTGAAAAGGCCGCGCGCTCGGCCGCCGACATCGTCTTTCTCGACTGCGAAGATGCGGTCGCGCCCGACGACAAGGAGCAGGCGCGCAAGAACATCATCGAAGGCCTGAACGACATCGACTGGGGTAAGAAGACCGTGATGGTGCGTATCAATGGGCTCGATACGCATTACATGTATCGCGACGTCGTGGATATTGTGGAGGCTTGTCCGCGCCTCGACATGATCCTGATTCCGAAGGTTGGCGTGGCCGCGGACGTCTATGCGATCGACATGCTTGTCACGCAGATCGAGACGGCGAAGAAGCGCACGCGGCGCATTGGCTTCGAAGTTCTGATCGAAACCGCGCTTGGCATGGCGAATGTGGAGGCGATCGCGCAGTCGAGCCGGCGGCTCGAAGCGATGTCGTTCGGTGTGGCCGATTATGCGGCTTCGACGCGTGCGCGCACGACGGTGATTGGCGGCGTGAATCGCGACTATGGCGTGCTCAGCGACAAGGATGCCAACGGCGAGCGTGAGTACTTCTGGGGCGACCAGTGGCACGCCGCGCAGACGCGCATGATGGTGGCCTGCCGGGCGTATGGATTGCGGCCTGTGGATGGGCCGTTTGGTGACTTCAGCGATCCGGATGGGTATGATGCGGCTGCCAGGCGTGCCGCGGTGCTTGGTTATGATGGGAAGTGGGCGATTCATCCTTCGCAGATCGAGTTGGCGAATCGCGTGTTTACGCCGAGTGATGCTGAAGTGTCGCGTGCACAGCGGATTATGGATGCGATGGCTCAGGCCGCCAAGGACGGCAAGGGCGCTGTGTCGCTGGATGGGCGTCTGATCGACGCGGCTAGTATTCGGATGGCTGAGGCGCTGATTTCTACCGCGCGGGCTATTGATGAGGGGAAGCGCTGAGCGCTTGTGGTTATGGTGGTGCGCTGCCGCGCGCTCGTGGCCTTAACTTGTATTCGCGGCGGGCCGCGGGCGTTGCCCCTGTGCGGGGCGGCACCTACTTTTCTTTGCAGCCGCAAAGAAAAGTAGGCAAAAGAAAGCGGCTTAAACCGCCAGTGTGACGCAGTCCACCACTGCCCTGTAATTCGGAGCGGCTCCGGGGCATCCGTCTCCCCGCACACTCCGCGTTAGTGACAAGGGGCTCATTCTTCCCGCCACGCGCTACGCGCGGGCGGAAGGGTCTGCATGGAAAACCAAGCGGGCTGGCCGGCGAATGCGTTAGGGGTGCCGTCCGTAAATGCGCGGCGGTGCTGACCGGTAAATGTGCTTGAGTGCTGACTGGTGAATGCGATTGGATGCTAACTGGTAAATGCGCTGGAGTGATAACCGGTGAATGCACTGGCCTGCTAGCTGGCGAATGCGTGGGCAAGCCGCCGAGTGAATACATTGGATTCCTACGAATACGCGTGAATCCCACTGGTTTTGGTTATGCCCCACGGCGCGCGGAGCGCCGCCGGATGGATGAGCCCTTAGTCACTCCGCTATACGCCCTGTGGTGACAGACGCTCCGGAGCCGCTCCGATATACAGGGCAGTGGTGAACGGCGTCACACTAGCGGTTTGAGCGGCTTTCTTTTGCCTACTTTTCTTTGCCGCGGCAAAGAAAAGTAGGTGCCGCCCCGCACAGGGGCAACGCCTGCGGCCCGCCGCAAAAACAAGTTAAGGCCAACGCCTTAAAACCAGCGACACCAACCGCTACCTAGGCGTTCACAGCAACGCCCCCTTCATCAACGGAGACAGGCCGGACCTCACGCCACGCCGTGATCATGGAATCGGCGGCACGCTCTATATCGTCCTCAGTGGTGGACCAGGCAATGATAGAAACCCGCATCACACGGCGCCCTCGCCACTGCGCGCCGAGCGCAAAGCACACGCCATCCTGCTGGATACGTGCGATCGCAGCATCGGTGAGTGCATCACCAAGAGAAGCGGGCTCGTGCGCCCCAAACCGCACAACAACCTGGTTCAACTCGACCTCGTTGAGCACCGCGATGCCAGCTTCACCGGCCACACGGCGCGCCAGCCGCTCCGCAAGCATGCAATGCCGCTCAATCATCGCCGCAATGCCACTCCGGCCGAACGCGCGCAGCAGCGTCCACAACACAAACCCCCGCGCCCGCCGCGAAAGCTCCGGCGCATAATGCACAGGATCGCGCACCCCGCCCTCTTCCGCGGGCGGCAAGTAACCCGCACCAATCGTCATCGCCCGCCGATGCGCGTCAGCATCGCGCACAAATGCACAACCACACTCGTATGGCGCCTGCAGCCATTTGTGCGCATCGGTCGCCCAGGAGTCCGCCTGTTCCACACCAACAGCGAGCGCCGCCCGCGCCGGGCACGCCCTCGCCCACAACCCGAATGCACCATCCACATGCAGCCAGCCACCATGCTCATGCGTGAGCGCCGCAATCTCCCCCACAGGATCGAACGCGCCAGTCATGATATGACCCGCCTGAGCAATCACGAGATGCGGCCCACGGCAATGCGCAAGCGCGGCACGCAGCGCGTCAACCTGCATCCGCCCCGCCTCATCAGTAGCAATCCTCACCAGCCTGCGCTCTCCAAACCCAAGATAGCGCAGCGCGGCAAGCACGCTAGCGTGCGCATCCTCGCCGATGAAAACGGCAATAGGCGGCGCCCCGAACAGGCCGTCCGCCTCGACATCCCAGCCCATCCGGCGCAGCAGCGCGCCGCGCGCCGCCGCGAGGCAGACGAAATTGCTCATCGTCGCGCCCGTCGTGATGCCCACCGAGCACTCGGGCGGCAGCCCCAGCAGGTCGACCAGCCATTGCGCGGCCACCTGCTCGGCCACGGCGGCCGCCGGCGCGCCTTCGTAGCAGGCCGCATTCTGCCCCCAGACGCTCGTGAGCCAGTCCGCCGCGACCCCAGCCGGATGCGACCCGCCCGCGACCCAGCCGAAAAAGCGCGGGCCCGCCGTCCCCATCAAGCCGGGACCGGCCGCCGCGGCCAGCTGCTCGATCGCTTCGCTCGCGGGCATGCCACTCTCCGGCGTGGGTCCGCCCAACGCTTCGAGCAACGCCGCGAAGCCCGCCGTGGCTGCAGGCGGGCGCGTCGCGCGGGTGCGATGAAAATCCAGCGCGAGCCGGTGCGCCGCGTCGAACGCGGCGCCTGCTTCATCTTCCGGCATCCTCTTGAACTCGGGCACAGCGGCTCCTTTCCCCTGATGTCGCCGCGTGCTCCCGCAGCACTCTCCGCTCTAGCGCGCCGGCACCTGCCAGAACGGCTGTGCCGGATGAAACGCCTCGCCCTGCGCGAAGCGCTCCGCCGAGCGCAGCGTGTTCTCGATCAGCATGGTCACGGTCATCGGCCCCACGCCGCCGGGCACCGGCGTGATCCACGAGGCGCGCTCGCGCACCGCTTCGAAATCGACGTCGCCCACGATCCGCCCATCCGCAAGCCGGTTGATCCCCACGTCGATCACGATCGCGCCTTCCTTCACCATCTCCGCCTTGATGAGCCCCGGCCTGCCCGCCGCCACCACGAGGATGTCCGCGTGGATCGTGTGATGCGCGAGGTCGCGCGTCTTCGCATGGCAGATGGTCACCGTGGCTTCCTTCTGCAACAGCATCAGCGCCATCGGCTTGCCGACGATGTTGCTCGCGCCCACCACCACCACGTTCTTGCCCGCCACGTCGATGCCCGTGGTTTCCAGCAGGAGCTGGACGCCATAGGGCGTGCAGGGCGGAAAGATCGAATTGCCGACCACGAGCGCGCCAACGTTGTAGAGATGAAAGCCGTCCACGTCCTTGTCGACGACGATGCTCTCCAGCACACGCCGCACGTTGACCTGTGGCGGCAGCGGCAATTGCACGAGGATACCGTGCGTGGCCGGGTCCAGGTTCAGCTCGCCAATGCGCTCGAGCAGCTCCGTTTCTGTGCAGGTGGCGGGGAACCGGTGCATGAACGAGCGCACGCGGCTCTCCTCGCACGCCTTCACCTTGTTCGCGACATAGACCTGCGAGGCCGGATTGTCGCCCACCAGCACCACGGCGAGGCCCGGCACGACGCCGCGCATGGACAGCGCGGCGACGCGCTCGCGAAAGCGCGCCCGCAAACGCCGCGCAAGGTGTTTCCCATCGATGATCTGCGCCGTCATCGCGAGTCAGACCACGCCCGGGATCCAGTTGGTGCCCGCAAGCGGCACACGCGCCATCGCCGCGGCCTCGACCGTGAGCGCGACGAGATCCTCCGGCTCGAGGTGATGCACGTTCTGCTTGCCACAGGCGCGCGCGATCGTGGTCAGCTCCATGTTCAGCGTCTTCAGATAGTTGCGCAGACGCTTCGCTCCCACATCGGGCTGCAGCCGCTCCTGCAGCACCGCGTCCTGCGTGGTGATCCCCACGGGACACTTGCCGGTGTGGCAGTGGTGGCAATAGCCCGGCGCCGTTCCCAAGTTCGCGTAGTCGTCGAGCACCTGCACATGCTGGCCGTTCTCGACATACGAGGCGCTGTTGCAGCCCAGCGAGACCAGCACGCCCTGCCCGATCGCGACCGCATCCGCGCCCATCGCCAGCGCCTTCGCCACGTCCGCGCCGCTGCGGATGCCGCCCGAAATGATGAGCTGCACCGTGCCCTTCATGTTCAGGTCCTCGAGCGCGTCCACGGCCTGGCGCAACGCCGCAAGCGTAGGAATCCCGACGTTCTCGATGAAGCAGGTCTGCGTGGCCGCGGTGCCGCCCTGCATGCCGTCCACCACGATCACGTCCGCGCCCGCGTGCACGGCGAGCTTCACGTCGTTGAAGGTGCGCGTCGCCCCCACCTTTACGTAGATCGGCTTCTCCCAGTCGGTGATCTCGCGCAGCTCCTGAATCTTGATGAGCAGATCGTCAGGGCCGGTCCAGTCCGGATGGCGGCAGGCCGAGCGCTGGTCGATGCCTTCGGGCAGCGTGCGCATCTTCGCAACGCGCGGCGAAATCTTTTGCCCGAGCAGCATGCCGCCACCGCCCGGCTTCGCGCCCTGGCCGATCACCACCTCGATCGCGTCGGCCTTGCGCACGTCGTCGGGATTGAAGCCGTAGCGCGACGGCAGGCATTGATAGACGAGCGTCTTCGAGGAGCGTCGCTCTTCTGGGGTCATGCCGCCATCACCGGTGGTCGTGGAGGTGCCCATCTCGGTCGCCGCGCGCCCCAGCGCCTCTTTCACGTTCGCGGAGAGCGCGCCGAAGCTCATCCCCGCGACCGTGATCGGGATCGCGAGCTCGATGGGTTTCTTCGCGAAGCGCGTGCCGAGCACGGTCTTCGTGGTGCACTTCTCGCGATAGCCTTCCAGCGGGTAGCGCGACAGCGATGCGCCGAGGAACAGCAGGTCGTCGAAGTGCGGCACGTGGCGCTTCGCGCCAAGGCCACGGATCTCGTACAGCCCGTGCGCCGCGGCGTTCTGGATATAGTTGATCGTCTTGCGGTCGAAGCCCCAGGATTCTTCGGTCGCCAGTTGCTTCAGGTGGATGGGCTTGATTTCCATGGTCGGGATCCTTGGGTCAATATTCCTGGTTCGCGTCGGCATTCCAGTGGTAGAGCGAGCGGGCCGAGGCGATGCGCTTGAACTCCCTCGCCTGGAAGCCGGAGAATGCGGGGCCCGCCGCGCGCAGCAGTTGCGCCACCGCCTCGATGTCGGCCGCCGTCATCGGCTCCTCGCGCGCATCCGCGCCCAGCGACTTGATGTTGCCGCGCACGTATAGCACCGCTTCGTACAACGAATCGCCCAGGGCGTCGCCGGCGTCGCCGCAGATCACCAGCCGGCCGGCCTGCGCCATGAAGGCCGAGAAGCTGCCCACCGAGCCTTTCACGACGATATCGGCCCCCTTGAGCGAGATGCCGCAGCGCAGCCCCGCGTCGCCTTCGATCACGAGCAGGCCGCCTTGCGCCGAAGCGCCCGCCGCATTCGATGCGAAGCCCTTCACGTGCACGCGCCCGCTCATCATGTTTTCCGCCACGCCGGTGCTCGCGCTGCCCGCGATGGTGACCTTCGCCTCCTTGTTCATGCCGGCGGCGTAGTAGCCGGCGTGACCGTCGATCTCGACCTCGATCGGCAGGTCGAGCCCGACCGCGATGTTGTGCGCGCCATCGGGGTTCGCGATGCGCACCGCCTGCACGGCCTGGCCGGCGGCCTCCTTGTGCAAGAACCGGTTGACTTCGGTCACCGACGTGCTTGCCAGGTCAAAGTTCACACTTTCCATACGTACATCTCCTCGGGAGCCGGTTCGAACACGCTTGCATGCTTGATGTCGGGAAGATGGGCCAGCGAGCGGAACTCGGAGGCGATCGCGACGTAGTCGTCGGTCTCGGCCACCACCGCGGGCTTGCACGCGAACGGATCGCGGATCAGCGCGAGCTTGTCGGGCGTGCCCATCAGGAACGTGTAAAAGCCGTCGAGCTGCTCGAAGCCCTGTTGCAGCGCCACTTCGAGATCGTCGCCCTCGCGCAGCCGGTACTCGAGGAAACGGCAGGCCGCTTCGGTGTCGTTGTCGGTATCGAAGTGGATGCCGTGCGGTTCGAGCATGCGGCGCACGCCAAAGGGATTCGAGAGCGAGCCGTTGTGCACGAGACAGAAGTCCTCGCCCGCCGTGAACGGGTGGGCGCGGTCCGGCGTCACCGCCGACTCGGTCGCCATGCGCGTGTGGCCGACCAGGTGCGTGCCCGTGAGGTTCTTGAACGCATAGCGGTCCGACACTTCCTTTGGCGTGCCGATATCCTTGTACAGGTCGATTGCGCGGCCCGTCGAGAGGATATGCAGCTTCGGATGCTGCTCGGCGATCCAGCGTTTCGCGGTCTCCGGCGCGATGCTCACGGTGAGCACCGCGTGATTGCCCTTCGCGTGAACCGACGCACCGGCGCCCAGATGGGTGTTCATCTCGTGCGCGAGGCCTTGCCAGTTGAAGTCCTCGGCCGCTTCCGTGAGACCAGAATAGAGGCTGATCTTGCGAGCCTCTTCGCCCACCGGCTCCGTGAACACGGCCAGCCCCGCCGAATCGGGCCCGCGCTCGGTCATGCCGAGCAGCATGGGCACCATCAGCTCGCCCAGCCGCTCACGCAACGCTGGCTGTTTGATAAGCAATCCTACAATTCCACACATGAGTGCTCTCCTGCACGTATTTCCTGCGTTTCATGGACGGCTGGCGTAGCTGCGCCCGCGCGGGCGCCACGCCGCTGCATGTAAGACAGTTCAGAAAAACTCGAGGTAGGTCTTCTGCTCCCAGTCCGACACATGGCGCATGTACTCGATCCACTCCATGTGCTTCAGGCGCAGGAACTCGGTGCCGGCCGGGCCGAGCGCCTCCATCATGACTTCGTCGCGTTCGAGCTCGCGCAGCGCATCCTGGAGGTTCTGCGGCAAGATGTTGATCTCGCGCTGGCGCAGCTCCTGCGGCGACATCTCATAGAGGTTCAGGTTGCACGGCTCGCCGGGCTCGAGCTTGTTGTTCACGCCGTCTAGGCCGGCGGCGATCACGGCGGCCGTCGCCAGATACGCGTTGCAGGCGGCATCGGGCAGGCGCAGCTCGATGCGGCCGCCCGGAATGCGGACCATCGACGAGCGGTTGTTGTCGCCATAGCTCACATAAGCCGGCGCCCACGTGGCACCGGTCAGCGAGCGCCCTACCACGAGGCGCTTGTACGAGTTGACCGTGGGCGCGCAGATGGCCGCGAGCGCCGCCGCATGCTTGAGCAGTCCGGCCGTCCAGTGATAGGCGAGCTTCGTGAGCCCGAGGCCGCGCTCGTCGTGCTTGTCGGCGAAGAGGTTGCGCTCGCCGTCCGAGATCGACATGTGCATATGCATGCCGTTGCCCGGCCGGTTCGAAAACGGCTTGGGCATGAACGAGCAAACGAGGCCGAGCTCGTTGGCGATCTCCGCCGCTGCCATCTTGAAGAACACATAGGAATCGGCGGATTTCAGGCAGTCCGAGTACGTGTAGTTGATCTCGAACTGACCGTTTGCGTCCTCGTGATCGATCTGATAGACGTCGATGCCGGCCTTGATCAGCGACTCGGTCAGGCGCTCGAGAAATACGCGCGAGCGCGACAGGCCCTTGTAGTCGTAGCACGGCTTGGGCAGCGCATCCGTGTCGTCGCACGGCACGATGCGACCGTCCTCAGTGCGGCGCAGCAGCGAGAACTCGGGTTCGAGACCGGTGTTCAGGATCCAGCCGCGCTCCTGCAGACGCGCGACCTGCTTTTTCAGCGTGACGCGGCTCTCGAACTGCCACGGCTCCTTCTTCACGTAGCCGTCGCAAGCGATGCGGGCATAGCCCGGCTGCCACGGCATGAGCGTGAGCGTGTCGAGGTCGCCCACCGCCATGAAGTCCGGCCCCTGCGGATCGATGCCGAGGCCCCACACCGCGAAGCCGGCAAAGCCCGCGCCATCGGTCAGGATCAGGTCGAGGTGGGCGGCGGGCACGGACTTCGTCTTCGCGACGCCGTGAATGTCGACGAATTGCGCGAGTATGTACTTGACGTCGTTGTCTGCAAGGAACTGCTTGGCTTCTGCGGGTGTCATGTCGATTGTCCTCAAGCGTCGTGATTACGGTGTCGAGGAAGCGCCTGGCGCCTGGTTGCGCCGGGTACCTCCGCCAGCTGCCTGCTGAGCCTGATGCGGGCCTGGAACGGGCCTGATGTGAGCCTATTGCGATGGTGCCTGGTCGATTTCGTCTATCACGGCGAGACCGACCGGCCCGCCTCCCAGTTCGGCAGCGATGCCGGCAAGGGTTTCCCACAAGTACACGCCGTACGTGCCGTCGGCCCACACACGGTAGTACGGCCGGCCCAACCGCTCGCCCGGCAGGACGGTGACGGCGACCCCCGCCATCGAAGTCAGCACGACGGGGCGGGTTGCGAGGTCCAGCGCGCGAAAGTTGACGTTGCAGGTCTGCAGCAAAAGCTCGTCGATCGCTTCGCCACACAGCACCAGCGCCAGATCCTGGCGCAGCACCGGATAGACCCGCAGCGCCGGCTCGCGGTGGGCCAGCTTGGCCGAGGCGCGGCCGCTCAAGCCGTCCTCGATCAGATACTCGGTAAGGCCCAGGCGCGCGATCAGCCCGCCGCTTGCAAGCGGCGCCCACGTGTTGGGCTGCTGCAGCAAGGGCAGACCCTGATCCGCAAGCCAGGCGGCCACGCCCTGGCCCTTGAAGCCCGTGCGGTACAGATGCGAGACGTCCGCGATGCCGGCGCAGCGTGCACGCGCATCGTCGTTCGCGCCGAAGCGCTCGGCGATCTGCATGTTCTCGACCACGCCCCACTGCGGCTCTGCGGCGTACCGTGCGTCGCGTACGGGGCTCGTGCGCAGCAAGACATGGGCTGCGCTTGACGGGTTCGCTGCGCTCATGCGGTCTCCTCCCTCGGTGCAGTGGCGTGCGCGGGTGCGGCATCTTTCTGGCGCGCGTTGTCAGGGTCGTAGAACGGCGTGGGCACCACCGTGGCGGACACCATGGTGCCGTCACTCAGACGAAAGCGGATGCGCGTGCCTGGGGTGGCCATCGCGGGCCGCACGAACGCGAGGCCGATGGTCTTCTGCAGCGTCTCGCTCCACGACACGCTGGTTACGCGGCCCGCAATCTCGGTGCCTTCGATCGCCAGATGGCACTCGCGCAAGGCCTCGTTCTTGACGCCGTCGTCCAGCGCGAAGCCCACGAGGCGCTGCGGCTGCGGCTGGCTGTCGATGGCCTGCAGGCTGCGCTGTCCCACGAAGAACGGCTTGTCCATCTTGACCGCCCACTCCATGGCGGCATCGCGCGGCGTCGTCAGGCCGTCGGTGTCCTGGCTCACGATCACGTGGCCCTTCTCGAGCCGCAGGAGCCGCTGTGCCTCGACGCCGAATGGCCGGATGCCGAACTCCTTGCCCGCTTCCTGGATCGCGCTCCACAATGCCGCGCCATATTCGGCGGGAATGTGAATCTCGTACCCCCACTCGCCGACGAAGCCCACGCGCATCAGCCTGGCCGGCACGCGGTTCGCGCCCAGCGCGATACCCGTCACGCGGATGCCGAGATACGGGAATGTTTCCGACGACAAATCGAGATCGACCAGCTTCGCGAGCACGGCGCGCGAATACGGACCCGCGAGGTTGATGGCCGCGTAGGCGCCCGTCACGTTGACGATGCCGCAATCGAGCCCCCAGATCGTGTTCAGGCGTGAAAGCTCGCGGTAAATCGCCGCCGCGCCCGATGTCGTCGTCGTGAAGTAGAAGTGATCGTCGGAGAGCCGTGCGACCACGCCGTCGTCGATCACCACGCCGGCTTCATCGCACATGAGCGCATAGCGCGTCATGCCCGGCTTCAGCCCCGCGTACTTGGACACGTATACGCGCTCGAGGAACTGCGCGGCTTGCGGCCCGCGCGCTTCGAGCTTGCCGAGCGTCCCCACGTCGATCATGCCCACGCCCGTGCGCACCGCCTGCACCTCTTCCTGGATACAGCGCGCGCGGTCCTTGCCCGCCACCGCGTAGTACTCGGGCCGCTGCCAGACGCCGGCCGGCATCCACTTCGCGCCCAGGCGCTCGTGCTGCGCGTGGATCGGCGTGCGGCGCTCGGGGTTGAAGCCGCGTCCGGCGAGCAGCGCCATCGGCACGGGATGGAAGAACGGGCGCGCCGTGGTCGTGCCCACTTCCTGCGGCGCCTTGCCGGTCAGGCGCGCGAGAATGCGCAAGCCGTTCATGTTCGAGTGCTTGCCCTGGCTCGGCCCCATGCCGTTGGTCGAGAAGCGCTTGAGCAGCTCGATGTTGTCGAAGCCTTCCTGCACGGCGTTTTCGAAATCCTTCAGCTGAAGGTCTTCGTCGAAGTCGACGAAGTTCTTGCCCGCAGGATGCGGCACGATCGGCCACGCGTGCGACGGCGATTCCGGCTCGGCGGCAATTGCGAAGGACACCTTGCCATCTGAAAGCGCTGCGGCACCCACATGCCCAGCGGCCTGAGCGCCTGCGCGGCGGCCGTCCTGCAGCTTGCTCTCGAAGGTATGCACACCGTTCACGCGGCCACACGCGAACACGCCATCGGGCAATCGCTCGGGGACGAACTGCTCGACGTGCGTGTCGTAGCGCATCGCGGTGCCCGCCTGGTAAAGCAGATTCGCAGCCGGCGCCCAGCCCACGCTCATCAGCAGCGTGTCGCATTCGATCTGGCGGGTGCGGTCATGCGAAACGCTCATGCCTGCGGGCGGCATCGGGCCCACGCGTACCGCCGCAAGCCTGGCGCCGTCGGTGTCGGGAACGGCCTCGGTCACGCAGCTCGCCCCGATGACCTCCACGCCACGCACCTCCAGCTCGCGGGCGAGCGCGCCGCAGCGATGCGTCGCGCGCATGTCGATCAGCGCCTTCACCTTGATGCCGCGCTCGAGCATGTCGAGCGCCGCGCGATAGGCATCGGCGTTCGCGCCCAGCACCACCGCGCGCTGTCCCGGCGCGACGCCATAGCGCCACGCGAGCCGCTGTGCCGCCGAGGCGAGCATCACGCCCGGCAGGTCGTTGTTGTGGAACACGGCCGGCTGCTCGAAGGCGCCGCTGGCCACCACGACCGCCTTCGCGCGCATCTTGGTGATGCGCCCGGGCTCGACGAGCGGCACCCAGTGGTCCGCATAGTAGGCCGCGGCCAGCGTGCGGTTGAACATGCGCACGCGGGGATGCGCACGGACCTGGGCTTCGAGCGCGCGCACCGCTTCCAGGCGCTCCATCTCGCCGCCCGCCTGATACGTGCCGCTGCCGCCCGAGCGCGCATTCTCGTCGACGATCACCACGTCCGCGCCCTGCTGCGCCGCCTCCAGCGCGGCCGCCAGGCCCGACGGCCCCGCGCCGATCACGAGCACGTCGCAAAACCCGTAACGCTTGGGCGTGCGCACGTGCGGCGCATTGAGATCGACCGTGCCGAGCCCGGCCATCTTGCGGAACATGCGTTCCCAGCGCGGAAACCAGCGCTTGCTGTAGAACGCCTTGTAATAGAAGCCCACCGGCAGGAACGGCGCGAGCTTGCCCATCCAGCGGCCACGGTCGGCGGCCACGCCGCCCGTGGTGTTGACCGCGTGCCAGTTGGCGCCCGCGATCAGCTCGGTCACGTCGGCGCGCACGTTCAGGCGCGCGCCGTCCTGGAACATCGCGTTCACGTCGTGGTTCGCGAGCGAGAGCACGCCGCGCGGGCGGTGATACTTGAAGCTGCGCCCGAGCACCGAGACCTCCGACGCCCACAGCGCGCTCGTGACGGTGTCGCCTGCAAAGCCGACGTAACGCTGCCCTTCGAAGCCGAACTCGATCTGCTTGCTGCGATCGATCCATTCGCCTGCATGCGGTGCCAGACGCATTTACGCCTCCTCGTCGTTCAGATACGTGCGGATGACACGATCCTTCGCGGTGTCACGCTCGGCGATGAACCAGGTGTTGCTCGGTGTGTGGCACCACCATTCCTTCTTCACGCCCGCGGCGCCGTTGCGGCAGTACACGTAGTCGGCCCACTCGGCGTCGGTCGCCTTCGCCGGGTCCGGCATGGCGCGCAATTCGCCCCAGTAGACGAACTCGGAAACGGGGCGCGCGCCGTTCACGGGACAGGTCATGATCTTCATCGTCGTGCCCTCCGTTCAGTGCCCGACCGACGCCGCACCCTTCTCGCCGGTCAGCGCGTAGCGGCTGAAGCGATCGAGGGTGAAGCCGGTGATCAGCGAATGGTTCGTGTCGTTCGCGACGGTGTACGACATGGTCTTGCCGCACACCGGCGTGGCCTTGAAGCCCCACGTGCCCCAGCCTGAGTCCAGATAGAACCCTTCCACCGGGGTCTTGCCCATGATGGGCGCGAAGTCCGGTGTCATGTCGGCCATGCCGGCCCACTGGCGCATGACCTTCGCATTCGAGAGGAACGGGAACATCTCGAGCATGTGCGCCGTGAGCCCTTCCACGAAATCGAGCGTCGAGCGCGTGGCGTGCAGCTCGTAGGGATCGAGCGAGGCGCCCATCACGAGCTCGCCGCGCGCCGACTGGCTGATATAGACGTGCAGGCTCCCCGAAACCAGGATCGGATCGAGCCACGGCTTGAGCGGCTCGCTCACCATCGCCTGGAGCGGGTGAATGTAAATGGGCGTGCGCAGCCCGACCATGTCGGTGATGCGCGGCGTGGAGCCGGCCACCGCGCACAACACCTTGTTGGTCGAGATATAGCCGCGCGAGGTCTTCACGCCCTTCACCTTGCCGCCCACCACGTCGATGCCCAGCACTTCGGTTTGCTGATGAATCTCGACGCCACGCTGGTCGGCGCCGCGTCCGTAGCCCCATGCCACGGCGTCGTGGCGCGCGACCGAGCCCGGTGCGTGATAGAGCGCCCCCAGAATGGGCGCCACGCCGCCGCACGAGAGGTCGATCATCGGCGCGGCCTGCTTGACCTCTTTCGGACCGACCACCTCCGAGTCCACACCGAAGTGCTTGTTCACCTCCGCGCGCCAGCGCATCGTGCGCATGGCCGAATCCGTATGCGCGAGCGTGTAGTGGCCGCGCGTCGAATAAAACAGGTTCAGATCGAAGTCCTGCGAGAGGTCCTCCCACAGCTTGACCGACGTATCGTAGAACTGCACGCCCTCGGGCGTCAGGTAGTTCGAGCGGATGATCGTGGTGTTGCGGCCCGTATTGCCGCCGCCGATATAACCCTTCTCCAGCACCGCCACGTTCTTGATGCCGTGCTCGCGGGCGAGGTAGTACGCGCTCGCGAGCCCGTGGCCACCCGCGCCGATGATCACAACGTCATAAGAACTGCGCAAAGTGTCATGCCGGGTGAACATCCTCGGCTCGGGGTGCTTCTTCGACATGGCAAAACGCACGAGACGCCACGGCATGGCTCACTCCTTGTTCTCGCCCGCGTACACGCCGCGCGGGCAAAGCGGGTTGGACAGCTAGGGCTGATTACGGGGCTGACTGCGGATCCGATTGCGGACCGCTTCAGCGCAGCACGATCGTCTTGTTGCCGTGTATCAGCACGCGGTCTTCGAGGTGATAACGCAAGCCTCGGGCCAGCACGGCCTTTTCGATGTCGCGGCCCAGCCGCACGAGGTCGTCGGGCCGGTCCGAATGGCGCACGCGGATCACGTCCTGCTCGATGATCGGGCCTTCGTCAAGTTCTTCCGTCACGTAGTGGCAGGTCGCGCCCGTGAGCTTGACGCCGCGGGTATACGCCTGGTGGTATGGCTTCGCGCCCACAAAGCTCGGCAGGAACGAATGATGGATATTGATGATGCGGCCCGGATACGCCGCGCAGAGCTTGGGCGACAACACCTGCATATAGCGCGCGAGCACCATGGTGTCGGCGCGCGCATCCTCGAACAGGCGCTGCACCTGGTCGTAGGCCTCCTGCTTGGTCTCCGGCGTCACCGGCACGTAGTGAAACGGAATGCCATGCCATTCGACGAAGCTGCGCCACGTTTCGTGGTTCGAGATCACGCACGGGATCTCGATGTCGAGCTCGCCGGCCTTCCAGCGCGCGAGCAAGTCGTACAGGCAATGCTCGAGCTTCGAGACGAGGATCACGACGCGCTTTTTCTGCGAATGATCGGTCACCTTCCAGTCCATCGAGAATTCGCGGCCAATGCGCGCGAAGCGCTCGCGAAAAGCCTCGACGCTGATGGGCAGCGAGTCGGTCGCGATCTCGTGGCGCATGTAGAAGCGCTTCTCGATTTCGTCGGCGTGATGCGTCGCCTCGATGATCCAACCGTGATGCTCGGCGATGAACGCACTGACTGCAGCGACAATGCCGACCCGGTCGGGGCATGACAACGTCAGTGTAAAGCGGCGCGTTTCTGACATGAGGGCCACCTGATTCTCGACTGGAGTGAACGTGAATCAAAAGTAGCTAGCGGAATTTCCGCTGTCAACACCAATAAACTTTATTTCCTGTCAGGAACCCCATCGGGCGTATTGCTCGCGGGGTAAGAACTACCTCCCGGTGGGTAGCCCCCCGCGCCTCCGGCCCCTTATACGCCCTTTGCTTGCGAGCGTTGCCTGAAGCATTCCCAGCGATATCGGGCCACCGTATAGGCGTCGAGCACGGCGATCGCATAGACGAAGATGCCCCCCGCGTGACGGCCCACGAACGAGCGCTCGGGCGCGGCGAGTTGCAGCGTCAGGAAGCCCAGCAATAGCATGAAGAACACCATGATGAGCGCGCGCGTCGGCATGCGGTTGAGGACCTGCCCTGCGCCCGGCAGCAGCACCGCTGCGGCCAACACGAGGCGCGGATGCAGGGGGCGGCGTATGGCTGGCTCCCGTGGCCGCTTGCGGGCTTCATCGGTGGTGGCGTCGATGGCTACCGCCGCCGCGTCGGCTTCAGGCATTGGCATGATCGCCTCCTCGCATCAGATCGGCGCATACGGTCGTCGCGCGCTCGAGCAGCGACTCGAGCAATGCGACGCTCACCTGCGCGCCGCGAAACGTCGCGCGGCGCAGCACCAGGTACTCGCTGCGGTCCGCCGCCTGGACCTGGTAGACGACGCGCACGCCGCGCGGCATCACGACCAGCTCTTTCGAACGCGGGTCGGAGAACAATTCCCTGACGTGCGGATCGAGTACGCCCAGCAGCGATTCGGAGACCTGATGATCGGATTTGAGCGAGGTATGTTCTGGCCATTCATGGGGTAGCCGCACGTGCAGAGGCAGCGCGCCCGCCTGCGACCAGAATTCGACGTTCGCCCTGCGCGCGAGCAAGTCGAAGGTCCCGGCCACGGGCAAGTCCCGCCTCACGGACACGACGAGCCAGAGCGACGGCACCTGCCGGAACACGACTTGATCGACGAGCGGCTCGATGCGGACGCTGTGCCCTTGATACGAACCCGTAAGCACGGGAAAGGCGACGTCGTCCTGCGTCAGGGTGGCATGGTCGAATATCGCGAAGCATCCATCGAACAAGGTGCGGCGCTGCGCCCTGAACGCCTCGCGCTCACGCCGGTAAAGGGCGGCGAGCGCCGCGACGCACGCCGTGGTGAGAGCGATGCCTGCGACTGACATAGGGAATCTCCATTTGCGAATGCGGCGCGGGCGGTATGAGCCGCCCGCGCCGTTGCCACTGCTTTTTGCCGGTTTCAATGCCTGCGCATCAGTAGTCCTTGGGGCGTGGCCAGTTCATCGTGAACTGGTCGCCGCGCTTGACGTATTTGTAGCGATGCAGCGCGAACCAGATCGACGCGACGATGTAGAACGCCATGATCGACAGCAGCGAGGCGCCATAGCCGAGATAAGTGGCGAAATAGGTCGCGGAGCACAGGCAGGCCAGCACGATCGCCGGTATCGGGTGAAACGGATGCACGTAGCCCCGGTTGATGCTGCCCAGCGGCCATTTACGGCGAAACTTCACGATATTGATCGACATGAACGTGTAGCCAAGGAGCCCGGACAGAATCGAGAACGTAATGACTTGATCGAGCAGCCCCGTGAAGGCGAACGAAATGGCGATCGGCACGAGAAAGATGATGGCGCGGTAAGGCGTGCGATAGCGCGGATGCACTGCGCCGAACCACATCGGCATATAACGGTCGCGCGACATCGAAAACCATGCGCGCGAAGCGTCGTTGATGCAGCCGTTGGCCGAAGCGATCGCCGAGAACAGCGTGCCCACGAACAGCAGCGTCTGCAGCCCCTTGTTGCCGGTGAGCCGCGCGGCGTCGTAGAGCGGCGTCACGGCCTGGCCGAGATACTCCCACGGCATGAGCCCGCTGGCCACGTACCAGGTCAGCGCGGCGGCGATCAGCAGCGTGATCATGCCGCACATCGTGCCGAGCGGGATCGAGCGACCCGCCGAGCGCACCTCTTCGGCGGCCTGGCAGGTGCCTTCGATACCGAGGTAGTACCACATGCCGAACTGCAACGCGGCAACCACGCCGAGCCAGCCATACGGCAACTGCGTGAGCAGTTGATGATGGAGCAGGACCTGGCCCGGATTCCACGGCTGCACGCCGAAGAACAGCACGACGATGGCAAGAAAGGCGATCGCCGTGATCACGAAATTGACCGTGAGCGTGACGAACACGCCGCGATAATTGAGCCACGCGAGAAAGGCGATCGTGACGAGCGCGAACGGGCGCGAGTCGATCGCATAACCCGAGTCGGCCGCCACGGCCTTGATCAGGTCGCCGACCACGAGCGCATCGGCCGCTTCCAGCATCGTATAGGCCATCACCAGATAGAGGCCCACATTGAACGCCATGAGCGGCCCGATGATGTGCTTCGCCTGCGTATACTGGCCGCCGGCCGCGGCCACGGTCGAGGTCACTTCCGAATCGATCATGGCCACGCAGGTATAGAGCAGGCCGATGATCCAGCAGGCGATCAGCGATCCATATGCACCGCCTTTGGCCACCGAAAAATTCCACCCCATGAACTCGCCCACGAGCACGATGCCCACGCCGAGCGCCCAAACGTGAATGGGCCCCAGCACTTTCAGGAGTGCGATACGCTCTCCCTGCTGACCTGACACTGCTGCGTCGCTCATGCACCGCTCCTGTACAGGTTTATCTGAATGGATCGAAGCCGGCGCGCCGCTGAGGCCGCCGGAAAGGTGTCATCGTGATTCGGTGAGGGCTATTCGCTGCCTTCGGTCGAGCTCATCAGGAAATCGTCGCTATACGCGCGGGAAACGCGCAACGCATCGACGAGAATCCATGCGAACAACAGGATCGAAAGCGCCCAGGCGGCATGGCTCAGCAGTGCCCAGAAGTTCATGGCGTCACTCTCCAAATTTTTCGGCGATCACCTGCCGGTATTGTCTTTCCGATACGCGCAGCACGAAGACGAAATAGCCGACGATCACGAGCGCCGTGACGATCAACGATCCCGGATCGACTACGTAGTCGAACTTGGTGGTGATGATGGGTTTCGCCTGCGCGGCGTCGTAGCCGAGCTTCTGCCACTGCGCCTGCATCGTCGGATTCTGGCCCAGCGCCTGCCACGACACCGGCGTTGCCGCGGCTTGCGCCGGCGCCGGCTGCTGGTCCGGCGCCTTGAGCAGCAGTGGCGCGAGCAGGCTGCAATACACGAGCACCAGCAGAAACAGGCTATCCACCAGTTGCCCGAAACCCTTCTGTACAGGAGGAACGTATTCCGATGCCATGTCGAGTTTCCTCTTCAGTTGGCATTGCGTTGAACGGTTCAGCATTGAGGAGGCCGCGTGCCACGGGAAGCCGTGGGGCGGGGTCAGGCAAGCACTTCCTCTTTCTCGTCGTCGCGAAGCGCGGCCTTGCGCAGGCGGTTTTCGTCGAGATGGTGGATGTCCAGACCGTAGATGTGGTCCTTGTCCTCCTTGTAGTGCCGCACCATTGCCGTCACCGACGCGGTGTTGAAGACGAGCACACCGATGGCGCCGATCGTAAGCGCGACGCGGACCGCGGGATCCGTCACGGACAGGCTCACTGCAAAGTAGACATATCCCAGCGCCACCCACAGCGCCAGCAAGGCAATGCCCGCCATCAAACGGTCTCGGGCAAACATGCTGTCGACGCGCTTTCGCATTCGGTAATTCATGCTCAATCCCTCCATTGGTGAGGTGAAACGGTAAGGTGTTCGGTATCGCCCTTCGTGTTTCCCTTTCAGCAACAAAGTTTCACCGTGGTATTTATTGTGGATTGGGCTCCGCGTGTCAATACTGTTTTTGGGGGTAGATAGAGACCCTAAGTGGGATGGGGGCGCGCTTTTGCGGAGCGCTTGAGGGCCGCTTTTTAAAGTGGTTTGCTATGCGGTGCGGATTAACTTGTTTTCGCGGCGGGCCGCGGGCGTTGCCCCTGTGCGGGGCGGCACCTACTTTTCTTTGCAGCCGCAAAGAAAAGTAGGCAAAAGAAAGCGGCTCACACCGCTAGTGTGACGCAGTCCACCACCGCCCTGTTGATCGGAGCGGCTCCGGGGCATCCGTCTTCCCGCACATTCCGCCTTGGTGACAAGGGGCTCATCCTTCCCGCCATGCGCTACGCGCGGGCGGAAGGGTATGCAAGGGAAACCGGGCGGGTGGCCGGCGAATGCGCTGGGGTGCCGCCCGGTGAGTGCGCGAAGGCGCTGACCGGTAAATGAGCGGGAGTGCTGACCGGTAGACGCGTTGGGTTCTGACCGGTGCATGCGTTGGCGTGCTGATTGGTAAATGCACGGGGGTGCTGATTGGAGAATGCACGGGCGTGCTGGTTGGCGAATGCGTGTGCAAGGCGCCGAGCGAATATATTTGAGCGCAACAAATGCGTGTACATCCCACTGGTTTTGGATATACCCCACGGCGCGCGCAGCGCCGCCGGATGGATGAGCCCTTAGTCACTCCGCTATACGCCCCGTGGCGACAGACGCTCCGGAGCCGCTCCGATATACAGGGCAGTGGTGAACTGCGTCACACTGGCGGTTTGAGCCGCTTTCTTTTGCCTACTTTTCTTTGCGGCTGCAAAGAAAAGTAGGTGCCGCCCCGCACAGGGGCAACGCCTGCGGCCCGCCGCGAATACAAGTTAAGGCAAATACTCAAGCAGAGCATAGGCATCAGTACGCGGCCACTACAGCAATGCGATCACCTGGCACAGCACACCCGGCGTGCCTCCCGCGCACGCCCCCTACGCACGCCCTCTACCCCTTGGGTGATACCCACTCCGAATCATTGATAGCGCACTTTTGGCGGCTGATGCTCGCCGCACAGATACGCCGGACCACATTCCCGCCCATGGACATTTGCCGCTTCGACGATTTCGTTGCAGGACGCGCACTAGTCATGCGCGGCGCGCACTCGCGAATCACGGCTCGCGACCGCAGCGAGTTCGCACACGCAATGCAAAAAATCGACGCGGCTCGCGCAAAAGGCCAATGGATCGCCTTGATCGCCAACTATGAAGTGGGCTATTGGCTCGAACCGTCATTGCATGACCGAAGCGAACCGGCGGACGACAAGCACCCGCACCTAAGCGCGCTAGTCTTCGACGAAGTCCATGAGGAACCCTCCTGCGAACCCCTCGCAATTGACACACAAAGCGAGATCCTCTCGATCAAACCGCGCATCGGCAAGCATCGCTACATGGAGCAGGTGTCCGAGATCCGCAGACTGATCGCCGCGGGCGAGGTCTATCAGATCAACTATACGTTTCCGCTAGACGTGCATACCCGCGGCGACGCCGGTTCGCTGTACCGGCGCCTCGCCAACGCGAACCCGTCCGCGCATGCGGCCTATATCGAGGATGGCGATCGCCGGATTCTTTCGTTCTCCCCGGAACTGTTCCTGCACCACGGCGGCGGCAAGCTGACGACACGGCCCATGAAGGGCACCGCGCCGCGCGATGCCGATCCCGAGCAAGACCGCCGTTTCGGCGCGCAATTGCAGGCGAGCGCCAAGGATCAGGCCGAGAACCTCATGATCGTCGATCTCCTGCGCAACGATCTCGGGCGCATTGCGCGCACCGGTTCGGTCGCCGTGGAGAACCTGTTCGCGCTGGAACAGTACGCGACGGTCTGGACCCTCACCTCGACGATCACCGCCGATATCGGCGAGCCAAATCTCGAACGCATCCTGCGCGCGCTCTTTCCGTGCGGCTCGGTCACGGGCGCGCCGAAGATCGCTGCGATGCATCACATCCGCCGCCTCGAAATCGCGCCGCGCGGCGTCTATTGCGGAAGCATCGGATGGCTCGCGCCGGATGGCCGATTCTCGATGAACGTCGCCATACGCACCCTCGTCCTCGATCGTAGCGGCGAGGGCGTCTATTGCGTGGGCGGCGGCATCGTCATGGATTCGGACCCGGCGCGCGAGTGGGAAGAATGCAAGTGGAAGTCCCGCATCATCGGTTCCTGGTGAATGTCCCGCCTGCGTCGTTCGCGTCACAGGCGGGCTATCCATGCAGTACTGCACGGGTTCGGGCGGCCCGGCAATGCGCCAGCACCAGCACGAACCTCCCTGTCCACGCCCGTCAAATCAGGATCCAATGCCAGCTCATGAATAAACACCTTCCTTGCGCCGCGCTCGCGGCACTCTTCGTTGCCGGCCAGGCCCATGCGCAAAGCAGCGTCACGCTCTATGGCGTGATCGACGATGGCTTGAACTACACGTCGAACGCTCGTGGCCATAGCGCCTACGCGATGGTCAGCGGCGATACCAACGCTTCGAATTTCGGGCTCAAGGGCACGGAGGATCTCGGCGGCGGCCTCTCCGCCATCTTCACGCTCGAAAGCGGCTTCAATGTGAACAACGGCGCGTTGAGCATGAGCGGGTCGATCTTTAGCCGCCAGGCATTCGTCGGGCTCAGTTCCGCGGCCTACGGCACGCTCACGCTCGGGCGCCAGTACGACGCGACCGTCGACATGTGGAGCCCCTTCACGGCGGCGGGCAACACGATCGGCGACCTCGCGGCGCATCCGTTCGACAACGACAACTCGGACCAGGACTTCCGCTTCAACAACGCCGTCAAGTACGTGAGCCCGACATTGGCGGGGTTTCAGGCCGAAGGCGTCTATGGCTTCAGCAACGCCACCAACTTCGCCGACAACCGCGCGTACAGCGCGGGCATCACCTATGGCGCCGGACCGTTCTCGGCGGCGGTGGCCTACATGCGGCAGGCCAACGGCAACCTGAACAGCACGGGCGCGGTGGGCGGCGACGGCGTATTCACCGCCGCGCGCCAGCAGAACATCGACGCAGGCGTGAAATGGACCTTCGGCGACGGCTCGAACGTTGGTCTCGCCTACTCGCATACCGACGTCTATCAACCGACCGCCAACGCCTATGCCCCCGACATCGGCACGCAAGCGTGGTCGTCGTGGAAGTTCGACAACGTCGAAATCAACGGCCAGTACTTCATCAATCCCGCGCTCTCGCTCGCCGCCTCATACACCTACACGCATGGCAACCTCAAGGAGACCTCGGAAGGATCGAGTCCGAACTGGCATCAGGTCGCGCTCATGCTGAACTACTCGTTGAGCAAGCGGACTTCGATCTATACGCAAGGCGCTTATCAGCACACGAACGGCAAGACGGGCACCGACCTCGATGGGGCACACATCGTCGGCGCCGCGGATCTCTCTTCGAGTGAGAACCAGGCCGTTGTGCGCGTCGGTTTTCTGCACCGCTTCTAACGCATTGATGAAGCATAGCCAGGCACGGCGCGCGTAGCGCCTGCCGCTACCACTGTGGGCATACCCCCTCTTCTGGATAGCGGCCCTGGACAAGTTCGTAAAAAATGCCGCTTAAAGACACTGCGCGCATCGGCAAGAAAGCTTCGGCAGCATGGCCCGTGTTGCGCGCTTCGCCCATCCCTCATCGCTTATTACGGAGCGTCTTCCATGGCAAATTCGTGGCGTATTTCGGCACTCGCGGACCGTCATCGCGCGCTGGGCTCCAGGCTGGAAGACTGGAACGGCATGGGCATGGCATGGAGCTATACGGCGGATCTCGCGGACCATCACGAGGCGATCCGCACCAAGGCCGGCCTCATGGATGTCTCGGGCCTGAAGAAGGTGCATTACGTCGGCCCGCACGCCGAGAGCCTGCTGAACTGGGCGACCACGCGCGATATCGGCAAGCTCTATCCGGGCAAGTCGGCCTATGCGTCCATCCTCAACGAAGACGGCAAGTTCATCGACGACTGCATCGTGTACCGTACCGGCCCGAACGCGTTCATGGTCGTGCACGGCGCGGGCACCGGCTACGAGCGCCTCGTGCGCTCCGCCCATGGCCGCCAGGTGGCCGTGCTGTTCGACGACGACCTGCACGATCTCTCGCTGCAAGGACCGGCCGCCGTGGAATTTCTTGCCGAGCACGTCCCAGGCATCCGCGAGCTGCCCTACTTCCACCACGTGCAGACGCGCCTGTTCGGCCGTCCGGTCACGATCTCGCGCACCGGCTATACGGGCGAGCGCGGCTATGAAATCTTCTGCAAGGCCGTGGATGCGCCGCTGATCTGGGACACGATCCTCTCGAAAGGTGCGGGCTTCGGCATCATTCCCTGCGCGTTCGCCGCGCTCGACTGGCTGCGCGTGGAAAGCTATCTGCTGTTCTACCCCTACGATAATTCGGAAACCTACCCATTCAGCAACGAGAAGGCCGGCGACACCCTGTGGGAGCTGGGCCTCGACTTCACCGTGTCGCCGGGGAAAACCGAATTCTGCGGCGCCAGCGAGCACTTCCGGCTCGCCGGCAAGGAGCGCTTCAAGATTTATGGCGTCGACGTGAGCGCGTCTCGCGCCACCGCTGCGGGCGACACGTTGTGGCAGAAAGGCCGCCAGGTTGGCGTCATTACCTGTGGGATGTACTCGCGGCTCACGAGGCGCTCGCTGGCCATCGCGCGACTGGATGTCGATCAGGCACACAACGGCGCCCCGCTCGAGGTCAGGGGCAGTATCGAGGCGCGCGCGACCGCATCCGAGCTGCCCTTCGACGACCCTGAAAAGAAAAAGCGCACTGCGATGGGATGAGCGGCCGGTGTGGCCAACACGGGAGCCGTGAACCCATGAACCGTACGGAAACCAGAGTCCTGGTCAAGCGGGTCGCGCAATGCCGCGACCCGCAGGCCGCATTATCGCTGTACGAGCACAGCATTGCCGCCGGGCACAAGCGGATCGCCTTGCTGCGCTATATGGATGCGCGCGATCTATCCGTGCCGATGACGCAGCGGCACCACGCCTACGCGTGTGCCGTCGCGAACGCACTCAGCGACCGGGAGATGGAGGCCGTCGCGCGACAGGCGCTGAAACGCAGCCGCGATCGTCAGGCGCCCCCAGGAAACGCAAATGGCCCGTAACGGGCCATTGACTTTATCGAAGGTCGTGCTGACCCCGATTACAGCGGCTGGATATTCGCCGCCTGCTTGCCCTTGGGGCCCTGCTTCACCTCGAAGCTCACGCGCTGGTTTTCCTGCAAGGACTTGAAGCCCTTCGCCTGGACTTCGGAGAAATGCGCAAACAGATCATCGCCGCCGTCGTCCGGCGTAATGAACCCAAAACCCTTCGCATCGTTGAACCACTTCACTGAACCTGTTGCCATTTCTCTGTCGCTTCCATAAACCGTTAAATTGAACGCCGACGGGGACTTGCCGGTCGGGTCAAGCATATTGACCGGACCCACCTTCTCCCTGCAATAGGCGTTTTTGCGGATGACGGCGACATATTGTTGTCATATTGGCATTGGGTGCCGCTTCAGGGACGACCGCTCGAACGCGGCATCCCGCCCCCTTTTTTCAACATCGAACGCGTTTTGCGGGGCAGTCGAGATCCAGCGAGCTGATCGCGTCAGCAAGGATTCTCTCGTCGCGGTTGTGCGGCGGATACTCGCCGATCGTCGGCAGGAATACCTGCGCTCCGGCCTCAAATGAAGCCATTGACAGTGCGCATGTGCCGGCCTCGGAGGCGGTCGAAGGCGACCAGATCTGCTCGCCATAGCAGGCTCGCCCTGCTTGGCGCCACGACACGACAATACGATTTCTGCCCAAACGTTCCAGCACCTGGATATGCGGCGGCGGGAACGGCTGTGCCTGAGGTGGACGCATGGCAGCGATCACGTGGTCGGGGCCCGGCACACATCGCGGCTCCCCACCCGCCGCAACGAGCATCGTCCCGCGACAGCGCCGGGCGCCACATCGGCAAACGAATCGCTCGCGCATCGCCGGGCTGATCTCCCGGCCAAGACCGAGCGCGTAGTCCAGCGTAATCTCCCGGTCGATACGGATCGGGCGCGATGCTCGGACAAAGATGCGGCCGGCGCGCTCGTCCGCCACGCAATTCGGGTCGCAAGAATGGTTGATCCAGCGCGCCGGATTGCCGTTGCATTCGCCGTCGATGATGCGACCGTCACGGGTGCCCAACAAGAACACGCGACCATACCGCAACGCTCCGGCAGTCGGAGCCGCAAGCGCCGTTTCCGGGTCCACGCACGTGCCTTTGTATTCGAGCAGAACTTCGCCGGCGCGCAAGTCGCGCCGCGCGAATACCCCGCGACCCAAGCGCGGCGACTTGCGCACAATCACGCGAGAAATGCGTTTCCCACCAGAGTTCATGACGTCGCTATCAGCACGACTCGCCGAGCTGATCCAGAATCGCCGGGTTCTCCAGCGTGGAAGTGTCCTGCGTGATCGCCTCGCCCTTCGCGAGCGAGCGCAGCAAGCGGCGCATGATCTTGCCCGAGCGCGTCTTCGGCAGGTTCTCGCCGAAGCGGATGTCCTTGGGCTTGGCGATCGGACCGATCTCCTTGCCCACCCACGCGCGCAGTTCCGCGGCGAGCTTCACGGCATCCTCGCCCTGCGGACGCGTCGCCTTGAGCACCACGAACGCCACCACGGCTTCGCCGGTGGTGTCGTCGGGGCGGCCCACCACGGCGGCTTCGGCCACGAGCGGGTTCGCCACCAGCGCCGACTCGATCTCCATCGTGCCCAGGCGGTGGCCCGAGACGTTCAGGACATCGTCGATGCGGCCCATGATCGTGAAGTTGCCCGTGTCCTTGTCGCGCACGCTGCCGTCGCCGGCCAGATACAGCTTGCCGCCGAGTTCCTCGGGGAAGTAGCCCGACTTGTAGCGCTCGGGTTGGCCCCAGACGTTGCGGATCATCGCGGGCCACGGGCGCTTCACGACGAGAATGCCGCCCTGCCCGTTGGGCACGTCCTGGCCGGTTTCGTCGACGATCGCCGCCATGATGCCCGGCAGCGGCAGCGTGCACGAACCCGGCACGAGCGGCGTCGCGCCCGGCAGCGGCGTGATCATGTGGCCGCCGGTTTCGGTCTGCCACCAGGTGTCGACGATCGGGCAGCGCTTGCCGCCCACGTTCTCGTAGTACCAGATCCACGCTTCGGGATTGATCGGCTCGCCCACCGTGCCGAGGATGCGCAGCGAGGAAAGGTCGTAGCTCTTCGGATGGACCTTCGCATCGGCTTCCGCGGACTTGATCAGCGAGCGGATGGCCGTGGGGGCCGTGTAGAACACCGTGACCTTGTGCTTCTGGATCATCTCCCAGAAACGGCCCGCGTTCGGGTACGTGGGAATGCCCTCGAACATCACCTGCGTCGCGCCGGTCGTGAGCGGCCCATAGGCGATATAGCTATGGCCTGTGACCCAGCCGATGTCGGCCGTGCACCAGAACACGTCGGTGGGCTTCCAGTCGAAGGTCCACTTCATGGTCTGCGCGGCCCACAGCAGGTAGCCGCCCGTGCTGTGCTGCACGCCCTTGGGCTTGCCCGTCGAGCCCGACGTATAGAGGATGAAGAGCGGGTGTTCCGCGCCCACTGGTACCGGCGCGCAGGTGTCGCTCTCGGCGGCCGAGACTTCGTGCATCCAGTGATCTCGGCCTTCGGTCCAGCCGGTCTTGCCGCCCGTGCGCTGGTAGACGATCACGCTCTTCACCGCCTCGCAGCCACCCATGGCGATGGCTTCGTCGGCGATGTTCTTCAGCGGCAGCGCCTTGCCGCCGCGCATCTGCTCGTCGGCGGTGATGAGCGCGACGGCGCCCACGTCCACCATGCGCTCGTTGAGCGACTTCGACGAGAAGCCGCCGAACACCACCGAGTGCGTCGCGCCAATGCGCGCGCAGGCCTGCATCGCCACCACGCCTTCGACCGACATCGGCATGTAGATGACCACGCGGTCGCCCTTCTTCACGCCGCGCTTCTTGAGCGCGTTGGCGAAGCGCGAGACGCGCGAGAGCAGGTCCTTATAGGTGATGTTCGTGACGGTGCCGTCGTCGGCTTCGAAGATGATCGCGACGCGCTCGCCGTTGCCCGCTTCCACATGACGGTCGAGGCTGTTGTACGAGGCATTGAGCTCGCCGTCCTCGAACCAGGTGTAGAACGGCGCCTTCGACTCGTCGAGCACCTTCGTGAAGGGCTTTTGCCACGTCAGCGTTTCGCGCGCAAGGCGCGCCCAGAAACCTTCGTAATCGCGTTCGGCTTCGGCGCAGAGCGCGTTGTAGGCGTCCATGCCGGACACCGTGGCGTCCGCCACCGTTTGCGCGGAAGGCGCAAACACGCGGTTTTCGTGAAGCACCGATTCAATTGCAGACATGTCTATTCCGTAAAGTGTCTCGAAAGCGCGGGCATCGCATTCAATTCAGCGCGGCAGCGACACCCTGGCGAATCTCCCCGATCGAGCCCAGTCCCGAGACCCGGCGGTAAGCCGGCGCCCGAAGGCCGTTTTCAGCGCCGCGGCTGGCCCAGTCGGCGTAGTAGCCAATCAGCGGCCGGGTCTGCGCCTCATACACCTCGAGGCGCTTCCTGACCGTGTCTTCCTTGTCGTCGTCACGCTGGATCAGCGGCTCGCCCGTGACGTCGTCCCTACCCTCTACCTTGGGCGGATTGAAGCGCACGTGCCAGGTCCGCCCCGACGCCGGGTGCGTGCGGCGGCCCGTGATGCGCTCGACGATTTCCGACGCCGGCACGTCGATCTCAAGCACATAGTCGATCGCGACACCGGCATCCTTCATGGCCTCGGCCTGCGCGAGCGTGCGTGGAAACCCATCGAACAGATAGCCCTTCTCGCAGTCGGGCTGTGTCAGGCGCTCCTTGACCAGGCCGATGATCAGCGCATCCGGCACGAGCTTGCCGTCGTCCATGTAGCCTCTCGCTTGCACGCCGAGCGGCGTGCCGGCCTTGACGGCCGCGCGCAGCATGTCGCCCGTCGAGATCTGCGGAATGCCGAACGTCTCCTTGATGAACGCGGCCTGCGTGCCCTTGCCGGCGCCGGGGGCGCCCAACAGAATCAAACGCATGATGGGTCTCCAGTTGTCTGCCACACGCAATCAATAGCGGACAGCGGCAGAGCGCCGTTGCCGCCAGTACCCCACTACGGCAAGGGCGAGGCTGCTGCCGAGGGTTGCGACCACTTCCTGACGGTGATCCGGGTTGCAGAGCATGACCACGCTGGCTGCAACGATCATGACGATCACGGCAAGCGCGAGGAACGGATGAAACCACATCTTGACCCGCAGCTGCGCGGCCGTGAGATGGCGACGCAGCCGTACCTGGCAGATGGCAATGACGAAGTAGACGAGAAGCGCAATCATGCCGGTCGTGGACAGCAGCGCTTCGAAAACGTACTTGGGCGCCAGATAGTTGGCGGCGACGCCGCCGAAGGCCACGATGGTCGATCCGAGCACGGCATACACGGGGACACCGGCGGCGTTCGTATTCGTCACGATCGAGGGCGCCTGCTTTCTCTTGCCAAGCGAGAACAACATCCGCGAGCACGTGTAAAGCGAAGAGTTGAGGCAGCTACCCACCGCAGTGAGAATGAGCACGTCCATGATCGGCTTCGCGTAAGGAATGTGGAACGCTTCGAGCACCGACTGGTAGGAGCCGATCTGCACAAGACTCGGATTGTTCCAGGGGATCACGCAAATGATCACGGCGATCGAGCCGATGTAGAAGAACGAGATGCGCCAGATGACCGACTTGATGGCCCGCGAAATTTCTCGCGCGGGATTGGCGGACTCCGAGGCGGCGATGGTCACGATCTCGGTACCGAGGAAAGTCGACATGGTGGTGAGCAGCGCGCCCACAACAGGCAGGAAGCCGCGTGGCATGAAACCGCCGTGCCCCATGATGGTCTGGACCGGCGTCGGATGGACTTTCGGCAGGATGCCTGACAAGGCAACGACGCCGCATCCAATGAATCCAATGATGGCGACGACCTTGATGACCGCGAACCAGAATTCGAGCTCGCCGTAATGCTTGACGCTCACCAGGTTCGCGCCGGTCATCAGCAGTGTCACGCCCAGACAGAGCTCCCACACCGGGACCGTGGGA
This sequence comes from Paraburkholderia pallida, assembly GCF_004524855.1. Lineage (NCBI taxonomy): Bacteria > Pseudomonadati > Pseudomonadota > Betaproteobacteria > Burkholderiales > Burkholderiaceae > Paraburkholderia > Paraburkholderia pallida. The sequence continues at coordinate 1,228,312 of NZ_CP038149.1, forward strand.
AACCAGGTATTCAGAATGTTGGCCGCGGCCGTTGCCTCCATGGGCACCACGAGCACCCAGAACCACCAGTACATCCAGCCGATCGTGAAACCGGCCCACGGGCCGATTGCCTTGTCGGCGTAAGTCGAGAACGAGCCGGAGTCGGGCATCGCGCAGGCCATCTCGCCCAGCATGCGCATGACGAGCACGACTAGCAGGCTGGCGAACAGGTAAGCCAGGATAGAGGCCGGCCCCGCCTCGGCGATGGCGTGCCCGGAGCCGACGAAAAGCCCGGCGCCAATACATCCGCCGATCGAAAGCATGACGACGTGGCGCTGCTTCAGGCCCGCGCCGAGTGCGTGATTGCTGGGCGCTGCGAAGGCGTCACTGCTATCCGGATACTCCATGCCCTCGGCACCCGGTGCAACGGCCAATGTTGCCGACCCGCCGTTCTGCGAAGAATTCAGTGGTTGTTGCATGTCTCTTCCCGTGTCTCGTCTATTTATCGGAAACTGCTTGATTCGTGGGGAAAACAGCTACATCAGGACATCGAATGATTCATTTCCGGAACGCGTGCAGCGTCCGTGTCAGTGGCCTTTGGGCCCGCTCGCTCGCGCTCCAGCAACGGATAGGCGAGCGCGCAGATGTGTGACTGAATGCGCACGAGGTCGCGCAGCACGTCCAGGTGCAGCGAGCTCGACGCCAGACTGTCCGGCTGGCCCTCGCGCAGCCGCTCGAGGTGACGCTCGCGCGCCGCGCGTTCGAGCCGCCGCAGCGCCTGCTTGTCGTCGATGAGCTGCGCCGCGGTTTGCTTGCGCCCCGAGACGAGCAGCGCCTGAGCACGGTGGAAGCTGTCGATCACGGACGCATGCATCGCGCGCAGCTCCTCGGCGCCCTCGGGCGAAAAGCTCAGTTGCATCTTGATCTTTTTCTGTGCGAGCTCCAGCAGGTTCTTGTCGATGATGTCGCCAATATGCTCGAGGTTGATCACCGCCGTCATGATCGCCGAGGCCCAGCGCCGATCCTCCTCGCTGAGCGGCTCGCGCGTCACCTCGGTGACATAGCGCTTGATCGCGTCGTGCAGCCTGTCCACGGCGTCGTCGCGGTCCGCAAGCTCGCTTACGGCGCGGCGGTCGTCGGCGAGCAGCACCGGCACGCTCGCGCGCAGCATCGACTCCACGATCTCGCCCATCCGCAGCACCTCGCGCGCCGCACAGGCGAGCGCCTGCGACGGCGCTTGCAGCGCGACTTCATCGAGGTAGCGCGGCGCATCGGCATCGTCGGCAACACTTTGCGCCGGCAGCAGCCGTTCGAGCAGGCGGGCCACCGGATCGAGCAGGCCGATGAACACCACGGCGATCGCCACGTTCAGGCCCGTATGGAAGTTGGCGATCGCGCGGCTCGCATCGCCGGGCAGGCTGTCGAGCAGGTTCGCGAGGGGCGAGCATACACCGAGCAGCAGCACGCACACGCCGCCGCGCAGCAGCAGGTTGCCGGCCGGCAGCCTGCGGCGGCTGCGGTCCTCGCCTTTGGCGGCTTCGAAATACGGGTTGAGCGCACTGCCCACGTTCGCACCGAGCACCATGGCGATCGCGCTGTCCATCGGGATCGAATGCAGGTTCGCAAGCGACATCACGAACAGCACGACGGGAATGCTCGAATGCGCGGCCCACGTGAGCACGCAGGCCAGTGCGGCGTTGAGCACTGGTTCGCCAGCCAGTGCGCCGAGCACCGTGCGCAGTGCGGGCGCGGTTTCGGCGGGCTGCACCGTGGAGACGAGCAGCGTGAGCGCGAGCAGCATCAGGCCGAGGCCGATCGAGGCGCGGCCGATGTCGCGGTTGCGCGAGTCCCTGGCGCGTTCAAACAGGACCATGCCTACCAGCAGGCACGCGGGCGAGATCCAGCTCAGGTCGAGCGCGAAGGCCTGAACAATGAGCGTGGAGCCCACGTTCGCGCCCAGCATGATCGCGAGCCCGGTCACGGGGGCCATCAGCCCGCGCGCCGCGAACGACGACGCGATCATGCCGGTTGCCGTACTGCTTTGCAGCGCGCCCGTGATCGCCAGCCCCGCGCAGAACGCGTTGAAGCGGTTGCCAAGGCTTCTCGCCATGAATCGCCTGAGCGATGCGCCGAACGCGCGCATCAGCCCCGACTCGACCATATGCAGGCCCCATGTGAGCAACGCGACACCGCCTGCGAGATGTAGCACGATCAGGATCATCCGGTACCTCCTTTGCGGGGTGTGCGCGTGCACGGCGTACGTCCCCGCGGCAATGGCTTCCTCGCGTATTGCCGGAGCGCCTGGCAGTTGCGAGGGTGTAACGGCGGGTGGCGGCGTGACGCGTACCTCGGCCAGGATCACCGCGCGGCCCGACTGGAAACCCCGGGCCGGTCGTCATGCATGACCGGCCCGGCACCCATGTCACTCCCAGGGCATCGACCACGTCCTGATGTTCGTGTAGCCCTTCATCGCCTCGACCATGCCCTCCTTGTGGCCATTGCCCGAATCCTTGATGCCGCCGAACGGTGACATCTCCGTGCGATAGCCCGGCACTTCCCAGACGTTGACGGTGCCGACGTCCAGCTCCTTGATGAACTTCGTCGTGTAGTCGAGCCGGTTCGTGCAGATACCCGAAGACAGGCCATAAGCGGTCGAGTTGGAGATGCGGATCACCTCGTCGATGCGGTCCGGCACGCGGATGACCGGAATCACCGGGCCAAAGGTTTCCTCGCGCACGAGTTCGCAGTTGTAGGGCACGTGGTCCACGACCGTGGGTGCGAACAGCGCGCCCTTGCGCGGGGCGCCATACAGGACGCGCGCGCCATGCGCCTCGGCGTCGGCCACGCGGCGCTCGAACAGTTGCGCGGACGCCTCGTTGATGACGGTGCCCACGTCCACGCTCGGGTCCATCGGGTCGCCGCACTTGAGCTTCTTCGCATGCACGAGCACCCGTTCGACGAACTCGTCCGCTACGCTCTCCACCACCAGAATGCGCTTGACCGCCGTGCAGCGCTGGCCCGAGTTCTTGGTCGCACCAGCCACGGCGAGCTGCGCGGCGCGGTCGAGGTCCGCATCTTCCATCACGATCAGCGGGTCATTGCCGCCGAGCTCCAGCACGGTGCGCCGGTAGCCGGCATTTTGCGCGATGTACTTGCCCACGCGCACCGAGCCCGTGAAGGTGACGAGATCGCAGTGCGGGTCCGTGATCATGGAGTCGCCCATCGTGCGCGGGTTGCCGGTCACGACGCTCAGCATCTCGGGCGGCAGGCCCGCTTCATAGAGCACGTCGGCAAGCGCGAGCGCCGTGAGCGGCGTGAGCTCGGTGGGCTTGAGCACCACGCGGTTGTTGGTGGCGATGGCCGGCGCGAGCTTGTGGCTCACCATGTTCAGCGGGTGGTTGAACGGCGTGATGGCCGAGATCACGCCGAGCAGCGGCGTGCGCGTCGTAAAGATCTTGCGGTTCTTGCCGTTCGGGCTGATGTCGCACGCATAGACTTCGCCGTCGTCCTTGATCGTGAGCTGGGCCGCGAACGACCAGACATCGTAGGCGCGGCTCGCCTCGTAGAGCGAGTCCTTCCAGCACAGCCCCGACTCCGCGGTGATGAGGCGCGCAAAATCTTCCTTGCGGTCGCGCAGCACCTCGGCGGTGGTTTGCAGGATGCGCTGGCGCTCGAAGCGCGTGAGCTTCGGGACTGCCGCGTGGGCCTTGGCGAACGCCTGCGCGACGTGCTCGGGCCGGCCAGCGGGCACGGTGCCGACCACTTCGTTCGTGTACGGGTTCAGGACTTCGATCACTTCGTCGGTCGCGACCTGCCGGCCGGCGATGCGCATGGACTCCTGCTTGACTGCGGGTTGCGTCATGACGTTCATCACTTACCTCGTTCTGGGATCCTGTGATGCACGCCGCCGAAGAATGTGGGCAGCGGCGTGCGGGGCGTAACTTGCGTTAGGCGATGGCGATTTGCACGACGTGGTTCAGCGCGACGTCGAAGATGTCGAAGTTGCGCAGCGCGCGGTCCGCCGGCCAGTCGGTCTTGCGGTTGACGAGCAGCGGCACGCCCTGCTCCGAGATCCCGCCGTGCGAGCGCAGCGGCTCGGTGAGGCCCGAGAAGTCGTGGCGCGCAGCGCTCGTGCCGAACACCTTGCTGCGCGTGCCGATCACGACGATGTCGCCGACGCGGTCGGGCGGCAGCTCGAAGCGCTCGCAGGCCGCCGCGCTGTCGAGCGCGAGCTCCACGCCGTCGGTCTTGCGCAGGCGCTCGAGCAGCGCCGCTTGATCCGCGCCTTCGGGCAGATAGACAGTCGCGAACGAGCCGAGCGCGCCGTGGTGCGCGACATACGGATCGGTGATCGGCAAGATCACGCGGGCGTTGCCCTTGCCGGTCCACTCGTCGAACAGGTCCTGCAGATAGAGCACGTCGGGCTCGCCGTTCGCGCGGTGCTTGTCGTTCATGCCGTGGTCGGCGGTGATCGCGAGCACGCAGCCTGCCGCATCGAGCTGGCCCACGTAATGGTCGAACATCGCGTAGAAGTCGTTGGCCTTCGGCGAGCCCGGCGCGGCCTTGTGCTGCACGTAGTCGGTGGTCGACAGATACATCAGGTCGGGGCGGAAGGTGTCGAGCAGCTTCACGCCGGCCGCGAACACGAACTCGGAGAGATCGGCCGAGTAGACATCGGGCAGCGGCTTGCCGACGAACGCGAGCACATCATCGATGCCGTTGGCCGCGCGCGTCGCCTGGTCGGCTTTTTCGGCGGAGAAGGCGATCGCGCGGCCGCTCGCAAAATCGAGCCCCTTGCCCAGCAGCGTGCGCAGCTTGTCCTTCGCGGTGACCACGGCCACCTTGGCGCCGGCGTCGTGAAACGCTGCGAAGATCGTGGGCGCACGCAGGAAGCGCGCGTCGTTCATCATCACTTCCTCGCCGCTCGTGCGGTCGTAGAAGTAGTTGCCCGCGATGCCGTGCACCTTGGGCGGACGGCCCGTGAGGATCGAGAGGTTGTTCGGGTTCGTGAAGCTCGGAATCACGCACTGGGCGATGCGGTTCATGCCCGTGCGCAGCATCTTCGCGAGGTTCGGGGCGCGCCCGGCCTTGATGGCTTCCTCGATATAGGCCGGCTCCGAGCCGTCGAGGCAGATCACGACGACGGGCGCGTCGGGAAGCCGGTATTCGCGGCCGTTCACGGTCAGTGTGGTGTCCTTCAGTGCGCTCATGGCGTCTCCTTTCATGCCGTCTTTGCAAGGGCGCCGGTCATGCCCATGGATTCGAGAACCTCGGCGATGGCGGCGAGCGCAGCGCGCATTTCCTTTTCGCCGAGGCGGCCGATACAGCCGATGCGGAACGAGTCCGCCACGGTAAGCTTGCCCGGGTAGATCACGTAGCCGCGCGCCTTCAGACTTTCGTAGAACTGATTGAATACGAAGCGCGGGTCGTCGGGAATGTGGAACGTGACGATGATGGGTGCCTGCAGCGCATCGGGCAGCAGCGGCTTGAAGCCGAGTGCGCGCATGCCTTCGAGCAGGATCTTGCAGTTGGCGCGATAGCGCGCGCCGCGCCCCGCCACGCCGCCTTCGGCATCGAACTCGTTGAGCGCCTGGTGGAACGCCACGATCACATGGGTGGGCGGCGTGAAGCGGTACTGGCTCGTCTTCTCCAGGTTGGTCGATTGCTCGTACAGATCGAGCACGAGCGTGGTGGCGTTGCCCTGGGTGCGCGAGAGCGCCTCGCGCCGGCAGATCACGAAGCCGAGGCCCGGCACGCCTTCGATGCACTTGTTCGACGATGCCGCGACCGCGTCGATATGCATGGTCTGCACGTCGAGCGGCAACGCGCCGAATGCGCTCATCGAATCGACGAGATAGCCCTTGCCGTACTTGTGCGCGAGCGCGCCGATCTGCGCGATGGGGTTCAGGATGCCCGAGGTGGTCTCGCAATGAATCGTGAACACATGCGTGATCGACGGCTGGCTCGCGAGCAGCGCTTCGACCTGCGCGAGATCAGGCGGCGTGTCTTCGGCCGTTTCGTACACGACAGTCTTGCGGCCGGCTATATCGAGAATGCGCTTCGCGCGCTTGCCGTAGGCGCCGTTGATCAACACCAGCACCTCGCCTTTCGCGGGCACGAAGGTGGTGAGCATCGCCTCGACGGCGAACGTGCCGGAACCCTGCATCGGCACGGTCACCCAGTCACCCGCGCCGTTCGCAATCTCCGCCAGCCTCGCGAGCACCGAGCGGTTGATTTCGACGAAGTTCGCGTCGCGCGATCCCCAGTCGTGAACCATCGCGGCCTTGACGGTGCGCGAGGTGGTGAGCGGGCCGGGCGTGAGCAGAAGCGGATCGCCGGTTTCTGAAGCTGCGGGAGGGGACGAGAGGGATGTGGCCGTCATGATGTGTCTCCGTGGATGTCGGGTCGGTCATTGCGTCACTGCACTGTTGCGTCACTTTATGGGACGCAACAAAATCAGTCAATATGCAACAAATCGCCACATTACCAGGGGATATACCGATCGCAGATCGCCATGATTTTTCACTCGGCGAGCGATACAGCGCAGGCTGTTCGTAAGAAATGCCGTCAGGCTCCGCGTGGCTGAGCCCGATTCGGTTTGCACGGCATGGCGTCAGGGACCAGGCGGTCATCTGGCAGCGTCTTATTCCTGATGGGCGGAGATGCCAAAAAGTGCCGTTTAGGGGTGCTGGTAGTTGTGGATTCGCAAATGCCACAAATTGCCACAAATCTGCTCGAGGTCCTTTGCCGGCATGGCGACGTGGAACCTGTCGAGTACGCGCTCGCCAAAATCGGGCTGGGCACGGCGCACGGTGTCGCCGCCAACGGAGAGGAAAGTTACCGGCTGGCCCGAGCCGACGCCTTCCTGTGCAAGAAAGGCCAGCGTTCGATCGGCAGGCTCGGGCTCGGGTGTGTGGAGGTAAGCGAAGCAGCGTCCGCGAGCGTCATTGCGCCAAAGGCGCGATGTCCGCTCAAGGGCGAGGAACCTTAAAACTTATGTCGAATGCCCGCGAGGACCGCCGTCTGGTTTTTTGAACTCGACGGCGCGTTCAGGAACGTCACCGCCTCTGCCAACGGTCCCGAGGCACGGATATAGTCCGCGTACAGGTAGACATCGGTTCGCTTGCTCAGGAAATAGTCGATCGCAGCCTGCGCCGTATTCCAGTGTGAACTTGCGACGATCCCGCCATACACGCCGTTCGTATAAAGATAAGCAGCGGAAACGAACAACGCGGGCGTCACGTCGTAGACCGCGATTGCATCCACGTTATTCAGGTGCAGGCTGGTGTGATCCAGATACGAGTATTGGACATTTGAATACATGCCGGCGAGTTGCACGCGGCCAAAATCGTATTCGCCCCCTGTTGCGATGACCTGTTGACGTCGGACGCCCACCTGACTGTTCAGCGGACTCGAATGAAAGAGCGCAAACGGTGCGCCCGAATAATCATCGGTGACGGCCCCCGAAGCGTTGAGGACGGCACCCGGGTAGTCGAGGTCCAGATAGGCCACCGCGAACTGCACGGGGCCCTTGGCATAGTTGATTCCGGTGCTGAACGCCCGGTTTTGCTGGAAGGCGCCGGCCTTGTTGGAAAAGGCATACAGGGCCTCGAATTCCACGCCAAAGAAGTTGGGCGAGCGGTACTTGATCGAATTGTTGTACCTGAAGTTGCCTTCGACATTGTCGTTGCTCCCGACGCTCGTTCCGAGGCCGGGCCCCAATGCCTGCGGTTCAATCCGGTCCAGGTAGTCGAACAGCACGTCATACTGGCGGCCGGCCGTCAACGTACCGTATTGCGTGCTGGACAGACCGACGAACGCCTGACGCCCGAACATCCGCCCGCCTTGCCCCAACTCGCCGTTCGTGCTGCTGAAACCGTTCTCCAGTGTCGCGACCGCCTTCAATCCCCCGCCCAGGTCTTCAACAATACGCAATCCCCAGCGATTGTTCTGGTTTGCCCCCGACACCATGGCTACAGCGCTATGGCCACCTTCATTGCTGACATACTCGATACCCGTCGCGATGATGCCGTAAAGCGTTACGGAGCTTTGAGCGTGTGCTCCTGCCGTGATGGTCGAAAGGACCATCAGGCTTGCCAGTTTATAGTTCATTGCCATGTCTCCTTATGCGTAAACCTTTGAATAAATATAGTTATGCTAAATTTATGGAATTGGGATGACCTCGATAGATCCACAATTGGTTAGCCCGAAACCTCGGGCAACGAAGCAGCCGCAATCACAGAAATATCTGAATGGCAGGCAGAGGGGCATCGCAATTAAGCAATTCGACCCGCTTCTTAAGAATCCTCAAGTCCCCGTTTTCCAGAACCAGTTCATGACTCGCCGTGGCGGCGTATATCCACTGCTCGCCACCACGCGTCTCGCTATAGATCATTGGGGTATGGGCCCGATAGATTTCCTCGCCGCCCTCTTCCGGCAGGTTGACGAAGGGCCGCTGCAGGACATGCAGACAGCGGCTCGCCGGCTGCTGGGAATGGGCGTGAGGCTGCTTCAACCGCTCAATCCGAAGCCTCAGCATCACAAGATCTTCGTACATGAGCGAAGCGTGGTTAGCCGCATCCGATTGCCCCGGCACCATCGGCATCCAGTACACGCCGCCCGTCGCGAAGCGCTCATACCACTCATCAAAGCGCTTCTCATCCAGCAACCGCGCCTCTTCATAGATGAATTCAATCACCGCATCGCGCATCGAATCGCTACTTTTCATGCTTGTGTCCTCAAACTAATCATGCCCCTCGTGTGCCGTGACTGCCGCGCCATCGGAGATGCGCCGCGTCGCGTGACGGCTCTACAGGTCAAGGACCAGCCGGCCTTGACGCGCCCTGGAGACGCAAATCTGCATGACACGCCCTGAGCGCCTTTCCGCCTCACTCAGGCAGTAGTCCCGGTGATCGACGTCACCCTCAATAACCGCTGTCTGGCAAACACCGCACTCACCTCGCCTGCAGTCGTAGAGGGGGTCCAGCCCCGCTTCGAGCAGCGTGTCCAGAATCGTCTTGTCAGGCCGGACCTGCAGCACCCGGTTCGATTGGCGCAATTCCACTTCGAATGCCGTGTCGGCTGCGTCTGGCCCGGTTTCCGAAAACAGCTCGACATGAATTCGACTGCGCGCCCAGCCACGCTCGATCGCGAGGCTGATGGCAGCGTCGACCATGCCCTTCGGGCCGCAGACATACAGCGACGTGGCCGGATTTGTCGCGTCCAATACACGTGCGAGATCCAGGCGGGTCTCGGGAACGTCGTCGTAATGACGCGCGAGCCGCTTGTCTGCCAATGCGGACAGTTCCTCGATAAATGGCATGTTCAAGCGGCTGCGTGCGCTGTAGTGCAACTGAAACTTCCGCCCCGCACCTGCGAGTGCGGCAGCCATCGAAGTAATAGGCGTGATGCCAATTCCGCCCGCGATCAGAACGGCGTACCCCTCGGGATCGAGACCAAACCCGTTGACGGGATGCCCGACCACCAGCCTGTCCCCCTCCCGGACCTGCTCATGCATCCATCGCGATCCGCCTTTGCCGCCGTCTTCCCGCTTCACGGCGATGTCATAACTCTGCGGGCCTGCCGTTGCCGCGGCGTCGGTGTCGAAGTTCACGAGCGAATAGTGTCGCCACTGCACGCCGCCGTCTGGAAACACGCGCACCCGGATGTGCGCACCGGCCGCAAAGGCTGGGAGCGCAGAACGGTCCGGCAGCACTAGCCGGTAGGACTGGATTTCGGGCGTCAACGACCGGATTTCATCGACGATCAGCTCGAGCGTCGCTTCGTCATGACAGTTCATCGCATTGCTCCCGCGCCAGTTCGTCTTCTCCATCAGCCCGCTGTCCCATTAAATCGACCCACGAGCGATACATGTTGCGCATCAGGACCTCGTCGTTGCCGCTGACGTCCGCGGGCGCTCCCCCGTGCTCGCCCCCCCGGCATTCCCGATGCAAACTGACCCATGGATTACCTCGCGCCGCCAACGCCGCCTGCATCGTTTCGAATACCTGAATGTCGTCATGGGCCACCACCGACATCGGCGAGAAGACGAGCCGGTTGTATGACAGCGTGCGTTGCAACAGCTCCGTCGGCGCGCCAACCGGTTCCAGCGCGAAGATCTCGACCAGCGTGCGGTTGACCGCAAGCGGCCGGATCACCCGCATGGTTTGCGGCGTGCTCTTGATCGCGAGCGTCGGAAACAGCACGGAGTTCTGTGGTGTAAAGGCGAGGATCTCCGATACGCGCGGCTCTCCGTGTGCCTTCACCAACGCGTCGCGGTAGTCCGCAGGCAAGTCCTGCCCCGTATGGATGCTGGATCGCGTGCCCAGAATGCAGTGGCCGTTTGGAAAGATGCGCGCGCCGGCCTGCTGATAGAAGTCATAGCTCGACCCGAACGGGAGCAGTTGCTCCAGTTCCATAGGCTTCGGCTCGTCGTGTGCCCACTCCTGCGCAATGTCGCGCGCGGTCTGCCAGGCCGACGCGTGCGTCGAGATGGGATGCACCGCGTCGATCACGTTCTCGAGGTACATCTTCCAGTTGCAGTTCATCACGCTGCGAAAGACGCCTCCGGCAATCCGCAGTTCGCCGGTTGGCGACCGGTCAGCGAGATTGTCCAGCACGCCCAGCATGTCGCCGAAGTAATCCTCGAAAGCGATGCCATCGCGCGCCAGCCGGGCAAATACAAAGCCGCGATACGTTGCCGTGGCGACGCTTTCGAGTCCACGTGAGTTCTCGCAGGCGGCGAGCCGTGTGCCCTCATAGCCTGCGCGCAATGGCACCGCGAGCGGTTTGCCATCGGTCCGGTAAGTCCATGCGTGATAGGGGCACTTGAAGAATTTCCCGACATTGCCGGAAGGCGCGGATACCAGCATCGCGCCTTTGTGTGCGCAGCGATTGAGCATGATCCGGACCGTGCCGTCGGCCTGTTTGATCATGACCAGTGGCTGACCGGCAACCGACGTGGTGATGAAGTCTCCGGCGCCCGGCACCTGGCTCTCGTGTCCCACATAGACCCATGATCGCGCGAACAAGCGTTCGCATTCGAGCTGAAAGAGTTCGTCGTTGAGATAGACGTCGCGATGGACGCGATCGTCGTCGAACAACGTCCGGATTGCCTCCGGATCATGACGGAATGAAAATGACGGTCTCATTTCAGATTGCCCTCCTGACTCCGGTCTTCCCGGTACGCAACGAATTCGCAGGCCCCTCCCGACATCGCGCCACACGCAACCTCTTCGGCCACGATAGGACCACCCAGAATCTGCTTCGCCACTGACTGCAATATGCCCACGACGGGCGCACACACCGGGCATGACGACACGCCATGCCCCCAGGCAAACGGACTGTTGCGCACCGTCAGCCGCAGGCGGTCGTGCTCGAGCTCGGCGTCCCACTTTCCCCAGCCAAGGCCCGCGGAAGTCTCGCAGACCACGTCAAGCAGGGCCCGCCCATCGGCGTCTCTAGCGTAGGCCTCGATGCTCCGGCCGCCGTTTTCATACGCGGCGCGCGTGAAGCTCTTCAAGACCGCTGCACGGGTCGTCTCGTCGAGACCACGGAGTATCCCCATCAGCACATCGGGGCGCATCAGCAGATAGCGGCGCTTGCCGTCCAGGATTTCGCCCTGCTCCAGATCGTGTTCGAGGCGCGAAACGATGCCGTTCATCGTCGTGCTCCGCCGGCGCGCAGATGCCGAGGCAAGGTTTCCGGCGTGAACCTCAACGCGATAACAATGCTCAAGCCCAGCAGGAACAGATACGCAGCAACCGGCCACGGGCTCCGATAGTGGGCAAGCAGCCCTGTCGAGAGCATCGGCGCGAGGCCGGCACCCAGCACCGACGCGATTTCACGCCCCACCCCCAAGCCCGAGTAGCGCACATCTGCTGCGAAGAGCTCCGACATATAGGCTGGCTGAGCGCCTTCGAGCGCGCCGATCGCAATACTCGTCGAGAGCACATAGGCCATCACGATCAACGCTGTATTCCCGGACTGCAGCATGAAGAAGAACGGAAACGCCACGGCCATGATCCCGACTGCGCCCACCAGATAGATGGGGCGTCGCCCAAACCGGTCCGACAAGTAACCGAACCACAGCGAAAACGGGATCATCAACACCATCGAGACCGTCAAGGCCATCAGCAACAGGTTGCCCGGCAGGCCCATGAACTTCCCATAGGCCAGCGAGAACGCAAAGAGCACATAAGAAGCGCCACCTTCGCCAAAGCGCAGGCCAAATACCATCAGCAATTCTTTGGGATGATGTCGCAGCACTTCGAGCACCGGCATCCGGACCCGGGCATTAGAACTTTCGAGCTTGACGAACTCGGCGCTCTCCGGAATGCGCCGGCGCACGTAGTACCCGAGCCCGACAATGACGACACTGCCAAGAAACGGCAGCCGCCAGCCCCACTGCACGAAATCGTCATGGGGCAGCATCCTTGCCAGCAGGAACGCGGCCGACGACAGCACGAACCCCGTCGTCGCCCCACCGGGGCTCCATGCGGAAAGGAAGCCGCGCCGCGAAGGCGCCACGCTTTCGCTGATAATGAGGATGCTGCCGCTCCACTCGCCTCCCGCGGCCAGGCCCTGAACGACGCGCAACGCGAGCAGCAGCACCGGCGCCCAGATGCCAATGTGGTTGTAAGTCGGCAGCAGGCCCATGAGAAACGTCGCGGTGCCCATGATGAGCAGCGTCAGGATCAGCACCCGTTTGCGGCCGATCCGGTCGCCGAGGTGCCCACAGACAATCCCGCCAATCGGCCTCGCCATGAACCCCACGAGAAATCCGCCGAACGACAGCATCGTGCCAATAAGGGGATCCTTGCCGATTGGAAAGAAGAATTCCCCGAACACCAGTGCCGAGGCTGTGCCGTAGAGAAAGAAGTCGTACCACTCCAGGGCCTGTCCCACTACGGAAGTGATGACCGTGCGCCGTAAAGTCGATTCCGATACTTCGGCATCGCGACCCGTGGCCGAAATAGATGTACTTGAGTTCAAGATTGTCTCCTCGATATCACAAACGAGGTGGTTGAATACGAGCATCGATCATTCGATTGACCTGCTCGCTGTTCGGATGTCTTCGCGCGTTGCTCGACGTGTCCTGTCAATAGTCTCCGGACAACAACGCTCCGGCGCTGGGGACTTTCGTTGCGAGCCCCAGTTTCTTGAGCATTTGCCAGGTCGTACAGGCCGCAGCCGACACCACCGGTATGCCCGAGGCGCCCTGCACGACCGGGATCGCAGCCAGAGACGGCATCTGTACGCATGCGGACAGGACGAGCACGTCGATATTCGCCAGGGAAACCTTTTTGTAGATCTCGACAAGCGCCATGGGATCGCGCGCACCCACCTCCAGGTTGTCCGGGATTTCCAGTGCGCAATAGTCGTGGACTTCGAAGCCCTCGTTTTCGATGTAGTCGACCACCAGTCTGGTCAGCGGCTTCATGTACGGACAGATGATCGAGATGCGCCGCGCCTTCATCGCAGTGAGTCCGTCGATGAGCGCCCCGGCACTGGTGACGAGCGGAGCGGATCCACCGTTCAGAACGGTGCGCTGCTGAAGCCGCAGTTCGGATTGGCGGTGATAGCCATGGCCCATGCTCATGATCGCGACGAGACACGCGTAGCCGATCACGTCCATGCGCGCATCGGACAGCTCATCCGCGCAGCGGTCCGAGTCCGCATCCATGCGCTCCAGCTCAGACTTCGTGACATGCTTCATCCGCATCCGGCTCGAATGAAACGTGAAACGCTCCGGAAGGACCGACTCCCGCGCGCGCAACACGGTGGGAATTTCGGTTTCCATCGTCGTATTCGAGCTTGGCACGATCTGGCCGACGCGGATTGCGCGCGGCTTCTCTGTGGTAAACATGTCGAACCTCTCAGATCGCGACAACGGGGTTGCGCAACGTGCCAATCCCCTCGACACCCAGCTCCACCACATCGCCTGGCTTCAACCATTCCTGAGGCGTTCTTCCAGCGCCTACCCCTGACGGTGTCCCCGTGGCGATGATGTCGCCCGGTTCCAGCGTGATGCCAGAACTGATATCCGCGATCAGTTGAGGCACCTTGAACAGCATGTAGCGTGTGTTGGACTTCTGCTTTTCCACGCCGTTGACGTTCAACCAGATCGCCAGGTTGTGGGGATCGGGAATCTCGTCGGCTGTCACGATGCACGGTCCCATAGGCGCATAGGTATCCTGACCTTTCGAGAAAATCCACTGCCCTGCGCGGCGGCAATCGCGCGCGCTGATGTCGTTCAGGACGCAGTAGCCGAACACATGGGACATCGCGTCGCTCTCGTCGATCCGCGTGGCAGTCTTGCCAATGACGACCGCGAGTTCCGCCTCCCAGTCAAGCTGCTTCGTGATCTTGCCGTTATGCTGGATCGCGTCGCCATGGCCGATCACCGTCGTCGGCGGCTTCGAGAAAATAACAGGCTGCTTGGGCAAATCGGAGGACGTATCGAGCGAACGCGACGACTCTGCAACGTGCTCGACGTAGTTCAGACCAATGCCGAAAATATTCTTGCGAGGACGCGGAATGGGTGCCAGCAACTTCACATTCTCGAGCGGCGTCGCCACACCCAACGGCCACGCATCGCCCGTCTCGGCGATCAAGGCGGCGCATTGCTTCAACGCAGTGGGCGATGCGTCGATAAACTCCAGCATGCTGCCCGGTATCGCGAGGCCGTGTGCCTCGCCGAGCTTTTCGAGGTCGATGGCCAGATTCCCCACTATCGCGCCGAGGCGCGTTTCGAGGTCCCGATTACGATAGGTGATCAACTTCACATTGCTCTCCGATTACGGTTGCGCGGTCCTTTGAGGACTCGGCATTTGTTTGCCACGCTGGTGGTCAGTGCTCGGCCTGATGTCCGCCGTTGTCCGTGTATGCTTCCTCGCGATACAGGCCCAGCGAACGGATGACCGGCAAGTCGTTGAACGAAAAGAGACAGGCATCTTCGGTATCCGACGCGTTCACATGCTCGTGCAGCGCCCACGAAGGCACGCAGAATATGTCGCGCTCCTCCCAGTCGAAACGGCGCCCCGCGATGATCGAGTGGCCTCGTCCTTTCGCCACCTGATACATCACACTTCCGGTATGCCGGTGAGCCTGGGTCTGCTCGCCAGGACGCAGCATCTGCATCGCCGCGCCGATTGTCGGCATGACGTCTTTGCCGGTGACGGGGTTCACGAATTGCAGCATCGTGCCGTCATAAGGCGAAGCGTCGCTAACACTCGCGTACCGTTGCAAGGCTTCGTAGGTGGCGTCCCACTGATACTTGAACAACGGCGAGTAGGGTTTTGCCCACACGTGATTCACGGGCAAGACGCCTGGGCCGCCGTAGGTCTTGGCCGAGTCGTCGATGGGCTTTGTCACCTCCTGAAAGCGCTGCGGATGGACTTCGTAGAAGTTCGCTTCGAGGGCGTTGATCAAGGGAATATCGAGGCCGTCCTGCCAGATGCACCAGCCGCCGTCCGCGCGCACCCCATGCTGGTGCCAGGTGCCGTTCGGCGTGAGCACGAAATCTCGCGCGCCGAGCGGAATCTTGTGCCCGTCGACCACGGTATAGGCGCCGCTGCCTTCCATGATGAAGCGCAGCGCGGAAGCCGAATGACGGTGTGCCGACGCCTCCTCCCCGGGTCGCATCACCTGCAGGCCCGAGTAAAGCCATCCGACGCATGCGCTCACGTCCTTCCGGTTGGGATTGGTCAGCATCACGACCCGCCGCCCCGCCTTTTCCGGTGTCACCAGTTCGGCCGAGCGGATCACGAGATCGCGCAGATCCCGGTAGCGCCACAGCGTCGGCACGGAGGACGAGCGCGGCTCCCAAGGCTCGATGTCGTTTGCCACCGTCCACAGCGCACCGGCGTCATACTGCGCCAGTTCCGCGTAGTACTGCACGAGTTCAGGCGTGTCCTGTACGTTCGCGCGGCCAATTACGTCGTCTCGCATGTTGGTCTCCTCAATCGTCAAAAGAATGGATCCGTGCAGCGCACGCCCGCGGCCGTGGTGTCGTCTGTTTTCGAAGCAGACAGGTCAGCGCGTGCCTGTAACGGCCTGCTGATTTGCAAGGGCGGCTGCTCACTCGCGTTAATACGCAGATCGAAAATATCGAAGCGGTTGTAGTGCCCGACGATGTCGTGCATCTGCTTTGGCTGGATGCAGCGAGCCAGATCCACTTCGGCATAGACGATGCCCTCTTCGTCGATCAGCGGATTTCCGACGACGCGCCCGTCCGGCCCGATCACGCCCGAAAATGCGCTATTGCGGCGCGTGAGAAGCGACCTGGCTTCATCACATTCGGATTCCATTGCGGCAACGATCTCTTCCGACACGGTCGAGCACGAGACAATCGTGAAGACTTTCCCTTCGAAGCTATGTGCCATCGCCCGTACCTTGATGGCCTCGGCCATGTCATAGTCGGGCGGCGCGACCGGCAGCGCGATATAGCTGGCGACATGAATCAGTTCGCCCTGTGCCAGCAGGCTGAAGCGGGCGAGCGTATTGGTGTTTTCGCCGCAAGCGAGCGCGCCGAGCGGGCCAATCTCCGTTTGATGCACCTTCAAGCCGCTCGCGTCGCCGTTCCCCCACGTGAGCTTCTCGGCCCAGGTCGGGACGAGCTTGCGGTGTCGCCCGAGCAGCCGGCCGTCCGAACCGATGGTCAGAATGGTGTTGTACAGCGTGCCCAGGCTGTGCGACGGGCGCTCGTTGACCCCGATGACAACGTACGCGTTCGCTTGCCGCGCCGCCTCGCAAAGCGCGTCGACTTCCGGACCCGGCACCGTGATCGACTGCCGCACCAGTCGCTCGAACCACGCGCTGCCCTTGACTGGAGACATCATCCAGCTCCAGTAGGGGTAGCCGGGAACGAACACCTCCGGAAACGCGATCAGGCGCGCTCCGTTGGCGGCAGCCTCATGAATGAGCCTGACCGCTTTTTCGATGGTCGCCTGCGTGTTCAAATACACCGGCGCAGCCTGGATCGCTGCTGCAATGAATGATGGAGTACTAATCATATGACAGTCCTTCCGGGAGTCGATCGATCCCATTTCTCAACCGTAGTTAAATGCTTCAGCCTCATCAGCCCGCTATCGGCGGACCGGTGGAATCCGCAGGTCAGGCCCGCACAGCCATCACTTTTCCGTCATCGAGCATCTGCAGGCGGACACGTTCGCCTCGCGCCATCGTCCCTTCGAGCTGCGCGACAACCCAGGCTTCGGGTTCGGTGCGTACCGTGGCCAGTACCAGCGGCTCGTTTTCCGGTGCTTCAGCGCGACTGAAGAGGCGTGTGATCTGTTCGATCGTGCCGACACCGGCTTCCATAGCACGCCAATGCATTCCACCGCACGCCGGGCAAAAGTAGCGCTCGGGAAAGAGCGTCAATTGACAATCGGCGCATTGATAAACGTGAAAGATCATTCGATACGCTCCATGACGACGGCATTCGCGCACATGCCGTAGCGATATTCGACCATCCCGTAGCCACTCACCACGGCCGAGCGCGCGCCTTCGACCTGGCGCCCCGCCGCCTCGCCGCGAAGCTGCCTGATTGCCTCTACGAGACCATGCATGCCACCGGCTGCGCCCGCCTGTCCCGCGGAGAGCTGGCCGCCCGATGTATTCACGGCCAGCTTTCGCGCGGCGATCCGCTCGATCAAGTCGCGTAGATCGCCGGATGGCGCGAATCCGAGGTCCGCCAGCTGGATGAGGACCATCGCCGGGTAATCGTCGTAGACAGACACGATATCGACTTCGTCCGGGCCAAACCCAGCCGTCGCCCACAGTCGTCCCGCGACATTCGCAAGGCCCGTCGTGAGTCCGTCTGCCTGCTGATGGTCGGGGTTGTGCCGTGCTTCCAGGGCAGTCACGCGAACCCTGTTCAACGGCGTGCGCCGGTCGTCCGACGCCATGACGACTATCGCATTCGCGCCGGAGACCACCGGAACGCAGTCGAAGCGGCACAGCGGCTCGGCGACGACCGGCGCGCCCAGGTAGTCGTCGAGCGTGAGGGGCGCGCGATATACCGCGTCGGGGTTCCCGGACGCCCATGCGCGCTGCGCCACCGCGATCGCGGCATAGTCGTGACGGGAAAGACCGTGGCGCTGCATATGGCGCGACGTCAACATCGCAAAGACCGCGTTGGGGCCCGAGAAATTCAGTGGGCGCAGGTACTTTCGTGTCGTGGCGTTGTAGTTCTCCGTCAGTTGTGCGAAATCCCCGGGGCCGAAATGATCGCCCGCTACGAGGACCACAACCGAGGCATCGCCCGATTGCACGGCTCGCACCGCATGCTGAAGCAGATTGATCCCGCTTGCCCCGCCATGACAGTCGTCCATCGTCCAGCGCGGGCTGATGCCGAGGCGCCACGCAAGGTCGATGGCGTGATCGGGAGCCAGCGTAAACGAAGCGACACCGAGCCCGTCGACGTCCGACGCCCGCAGGCCCAGTTGCGCCAGCGCCTTCGCGACGGCCTGAGCGAGCAGGCCGCCGGTCGTCACACCTTCGGGACGCCGCCGGTACGGAATCTCGACAGCGGCCGTAATCACGGCGCCATCGAAGTTTTTTGGCTTACTCATTGCAATGTTCCGACATCAGATTGGATTCACCCGATCAGGCCCGCTTCAATTGATAGCCCGCCGCCTCGCGGTCCCAGGTATCGATTCCGGTACCACGCTCACGCAACCGGTATTTCTGGATCTTGCCGTTTTCCGTCTTGGGCAGGTCATCCATGAACTCGATGAAGCGCGGGATGGCGAAATACGCGAGACGCGGCTCGCAGTGCGCTACGAGCATCTCCGGAGTCAGTGTCGAACCCGCTCGCAATACGACGGCGGCCATCACTTCGTCTTCTGCCAGTTCCGAGCGCACCGCGTACACCGCGGCGGTCTCGATGTCCGGATGGCTGAGCAGGGTCTGTTCGACCTCGTACGACGAAATGTTCTCGCCGCGGCGCCGGATCGCGTCCTTTAACCGGTCCACGAACCGGTAATACCCATCGGCATCGCGCACGACCCGGTCGCCGGTGTGGAACCAGAGGTTCTTCCACGCCTCGACCGTCTTCTCGGGCATGCCGAAATAGCCGGTCGCAAAGGCGAAAGGCTCGGTCGCGCGCAACAGCAGTTCGCCCGGCTGCCCGTCCGCAACGGGCTGGTCATGTTCATCGACGACGAGCGCCTCGAAGCCCTCAGCGACGCGCCCCATCCATCCCGGACGCTGGTCCGCGAGGCCACGCCCCAGCACACAGTTGGTCTCCGTGGAGCCAAATCCTTCGAGCAGCTCGATGCCGCTGCGTCCGGTGAAGTCGCTGAGAAACTGCTCCGGGACGCCCGGCGCCAATGCGATCCTGACTTTATGCGCGCGCTCCGCGTCGGTCGTTGGCTTCGAAAGCAGGATGGGAACCATCGCGCCGAGCAGATAGGTCACCGTTGCACCAGTCTCGATCAGCGAAGAGAAAAATCGGCTTGCCGAAAACCGCGTATCGACAATCAGAGAGGCGCCCGAAACCAGCGCCTGAAAGAAGCTGTTCAACGCGTTGGTATGGAACAGCGGAAGCACGGTGTAGAGGATGTCCGCGCGCGTAATGCCAATGTGCAACGCCGCATACACACCCCACCAGTAAAACTGTGCATGCGGACAAACCACGCCCTTCGAGAGTCCAGACGTCCCGGAGGTGTAAAGGATCGCAAGCGTATCGCCCGGTCCGATATTCGACGCCTCCACCGCATCGCCAAGTGGCGGCATGGGCTCGCAGGCGAGCGGCAGGGACGCCGCGGCCTTGCCGTCGTCGATCAGCCACACGCTTTCCAGAGCAAGTGCCGACAGTTCCAGCGTGGCGAGCGCTCCGGTCAAAGACGATTCGGCGACCAGCAGCCGGGCTCCCGAGTTCGCAAGAATGTGCTGCAGCTGCATGCCGCGCGACGCGGTATTGATCGGAACGACAACTGCGCCGAGCCATCCGCAGCCGAGCACGATTTCCATGAATTCGACCCGGTTCGAGCACATCAACGCAACGCGATCGCCCTGCCGGATGCCAGCCGCCTGTAATGCGCCAGCCCTGCGCGATGCCGCTTCGAGCGCGTCGGCGCCGGACCATTGTGTTGTCCTGTCGGAAAACAGCGGTGCTTCGCCCATGGCCGAAGCACGCGCCTTCAACAAGGCGGGCACCGTGCGCTGTGAAGCCGGTGCATGTAATCCTGGCGCCACGTCGGAAAAACCGGGCCGGGTCGGGTCCGTTGAAATTTTCATTTGCATGACTAAATAAATGAATAAATGAATCCGGACGAATTCAAGGCACGAAACGCCGAACGTCCGAAAAGACAGGTATCAGTTCACGACGAAAGCATTTCGCTTTCGGACCAACGATTCATCAGGGTATTGCTGGGCAGCGTTTCGTCCATCACCTTGCGCGCGGCTTCCATGCCGGCGACCGGCAACTCGCCCGCGTCGATCAACCCGATTTGCACCAGCACACTCGCCTGGTCCCAGTAAATGTGTTCATGGCAAAGCTTGTCGCCGCGAAACTTCACGATCCCCACAAGCGGAATCTCGACCTGGCGGCCAGTCGGCGCGATACCGGGCAGCAGCCAGTCGATTTCGCGCGTGTGGGTAAAACAGAACAGGATCTCGTCGACGATCTGCGTCGCGCCAACCGTGCGCGAGACGGGAATCTGCCGCGTGTCGGGCGGATTGGCGTGAATGAAGTGATGCTGGTAGAAGCGCCTCAGCGACGCGTAGCCCACGCCTCCCGTCATGGTTGGAACATGATTGACGTAGGGCTCGGCGACCATGGTCTGCATCGTCGCGTCGGCGTCGCGCGTTTCGAACTCGAGTTGCAGATGCCGTTCCCACAGCGCTTCGAGGTCATAGTGCGGTCCCAGCACCCGCCGCAATGCGCCGATGGTGCGATCGTGCGCGAGCGTGCTGGCCGATTTGTCGAAATGGGGACTGCCGAAGCGCGCGAAGGCGTGGTCCACGCCTTGATAGACATACAGGCTGACGTTGTCGCGCTGTCCGAGCGCAGCGAAGATCGTTGCGCGGGCGGCCTCGTTGCAGTGCGCGTCGTTGCCGGCGAAATGGAGCACGAGCCTGCCGCGCAGCGCGTGCGCGCGATCGACGAGGTGCTCGATGCCGACGCCGTAATATCCCACGCAAACGGAGGCGTCCGTGTGCGCCGCGGCCAGATACGCGAGCTTGCCTCCGAGACAAAAGCCCACCACGCCACAGTCGCCCGTGACCTCGGGCCTTGCGCGCAGCACGGCCAGTGCCACATGCAGATCCTCCACCGCCTCGTCGTCGCGAAACGCCTCCAGCAGCGCCATCGCCTTCTGCATGCCCGCTTCGTCCGGTTCGAGTTCGCATCCCTCGGCCTGGCGCCAGAAGAAGTCCGGGGCCAGCACGACATAACCCTCTTGCGCGTAGAGGTCGGCGACTTCACGGATATGCGCGTTGACGCCAAAAATCTCCTGACAAAGGATCAGGCCGGGACCGCTGCCTGACGGCGGCAACGCCAGGTATCCCGTAAAGCTTGTGTTGCCATGTTCAGAAATGCTGATCGTCGTACCACTCATCACTGACTCCTCCAGGCTTGTCCACTCCCAGGCGCCGCACAGTTCGCGAGGACACGACCATCAAGGGGTTCTCACACTTCGCGGCCTGAGGCTGCGGCACTGTTGAGAACAGTATACTGTTTACTTGCCATCCCACAAGAAATTTTTGATATGCACGTTTTTATCGTTATAAATCAATAACTTAACGATACAAAAATAGAATACTATTCGGCGATCAACCATGATAGAATTTCGAAAACGTCGACCCATGCACCTTTGACTATGGCAACGAAAACCCCCGTCGACTCCGCGAGTCAAGAACCCAAACAGAACATCCGCGAACGCGTCTATCACTACGTTCGCAACCAGATCCGAAAGGGTGAGGTCTCGTTCGAGCACAAACTCGTGGACCACGAAATTGCGGCCTTGCTGGGCGTCTCGCGTATGCCGGTGCGGGAAGCCCTGTTGCAGATGAAAAGCGAGGGCCTGCTGGAAGGCACGGCCCGCGGCTTCATCTTGAGGCGCTTCACGCCCACCGACATCGCGAACATCTTCGAGACCCGCCTGCTTCTCGAGCCCACTGCCGCCAGTGAGGCTTGCAGGCACACCACGCTCGAAGGACTCGGCCGCATGCGCTCCGCGATATCGGCGGCCGAGCAGGCCTACGCGTCAGACGACGCGGCTCGATTCATCGAGGCGTCGGAGGCGTTTCGCACAGCGTGGATCGGCATGGTGCCCAATCCGCACCTCGTCCAGACCATCGATCGGCTGCGCGACCATGTCGAAGCAGTTCGGCTGGCGACGCTGCGCGACAGGGAGGTCCAGAAGGCGGCGCTCGAGAACAATCGGGCCATTCTGGAGGCATTCATGCACGCGGATGCCGAAGCCGCGAAAGTGAAGACCACAGCCAGCCTGCGCCTCGCGGCGACGTTCTACTACACCACGCAGGAGGCCATTATTGGCGGGAGTTTCGACGAGACGCCCGGCCAGGCGCTCTCCCGCACGAGCGCGGCCAGAAAGGATGCTCGACCGGTGAAGGGCTAGGCGCTGTCACCTGCCGATTGACATTGGCGTCGAGTCACGCGGGCTTCACCGTGACACCGCCAGCAAGGCCGCGAGGCACGATCTTGAGAGGATATGGGATGGACCCGCGAGATTTGAACTTCTTCAAAGGCAGAACCGTTCTGGTCACTGGCGCCACGGGCGGGCTCGGGTTGCAACTGGTTCACACCTTCTCGCGATTCGGCTGCACGGTCTATGCGGCTGCCCGAACGCCGGGCCGCCTCCGCGAGCAAGGTCTGCCTTCCACGGTCGTGCCGATATCGATGGATCTGGCCGATCCAGCCAGTATCGATGCGTCGATACCGCGCCTTCGGGACACCAGCATCGTGATCAACAATGCCGGCGTCAACCGTGCGGATAGCGTTTTATTTTGCCGCGACGAGCACGCGGCGCGTGAAGAAATGGAAGTCAACTACTTCGGCCCTTTGCGCCTCGCTCGAGCGCTCGCTCCTTTCATGAGAGAGCGGCAGGAAGGCCTGTTCGTCAATGTCCTCAGCGTGCTTTCGATTGACCACCTGGTGGCATGCGGGTCGTACTCGGTATCCAAGGCAGCGGCCCACTCTCTCACGGAAGGCATGCGCGAGGAATTGCGGCCGTCCAACGTGCGTGTCATCGGCGTGTATCCCGGCCCCATGGACACCCCGATGAGCGCCGGGCTCCCCGTCGCCAAGGTCTCTCCGCACGATGTGGCCAACATGATTGTCGAGGCCATACTGTCCGGCGAGGACGAGCTGTTTCCCGGGCCCGAGGCACGCGATCTTCGTGCGCGGTGGAAGGGAGATGGCGCGTGTGCCGACCACTAGCGTCTTGCCGCCCGCACGGGCGCGGGGTTCGTGGTCAAGGAAGGGGTGATGGCGTGGCGAACAATTTCCGGGTTCGTCACCCGTCGTTGGCCAACAATTCCAGCCCTGCGTATTGATTAGCTATCCTGCGCTTTTTTCTTTGCTCGGCCACCCGTTGCCGCCGTAGCTCTCTTACGTCGCGACGCCGCCCCCTTCTCCTGAAGTGAGCGCGCGCGGGCCTCTCCCAGCGCGATCAGGGCGTCGGTGAGCTGCTCCATGTGCCGTTTCATCGATCGCGCATCGCCCGACTGCAGCGACACGAAGGCGCCGTCGAAACCCATCATGCCGAAGTACGCAAGGTCTTCGGCCTCCGCCGGCGCCATCGCCTCCCCCTCTGCGCCAAACGCGTTGCGGATCATCTCCTGCATGTAGTTGCGGCCTTCGTTGCGCACCTCGATCACCGTCTGCATGGCCTCCGGCTCCCCGGCCTCGTCGCTCATGACCATGACGAACAACAGGCGCAGGAAGTTCTCGCGGTGCTGGAACACCTCGCCCGTCTTCCGCAGGTACCAGCCCAGACGTTCGCGCGGCGTGCCCTCCGGTGGATTCTGGTGAGCCTCGTGCATGGCCGCGAAGAAGCCGTGCGCGCCGCGCGCCATGACCTCCGCGAGCAAGCCGGCCTTGGAGCCGAAGTGATGGTAGATCGCGCTCTTGGGGATGCCGGTGGCCTCCACGAGCGCCGACATCGAGGTGCCGGCGTAGCCATAGGCCGACATCACGCGCGCTGCCGCGTCGAGAATTTCCTGGCGCGATCGCTGACCGCGCCGATTGCCGATTTGCTGTGAATTTTCCATCCCGCAAGTATACGTCCCACGCACCTCCGCAAATTATTGGACCAATTGGTCCAATAATCGTTTCCCCTGGGTGGTCACTTTTGGACCCATCGGTACAATTCGTTCGTCGCAGGCGTGGGTTGCACCGCCACGTGGCGAAAGAACGAATGGAGACCCTCATATGACCCAGCAATTCGACGCCGACGTTGCCATCGTTGGTTATGGCCCAACCGGCGTCATCGCCGCGCTCACCCTGGCGAAGCACGGTATTTCCAGCGTCGCGTTCGAGCGGCATCGCGACATTTATCCGCGCGCCCGTGCCGTGACCGTCAATGACTGGACGATGCGCATCTTCCAGAATCTGGGCGTCGACGAGCCCGTGCTCAAGCAGATCGATCCGCAACGCGCGCTGCGCTGGATGCGCTACGACGGCACCGAAATCATGCGCATCGAGCATCCGCCTTCGACGCTCGGCATCAAGCCGCGCTTCTTCAACATCTATCAGCCGACGATGGAAGCCGCCCTGCGCGAGTGCGCCGCTCGCTACGGCCGCGAAATCGACGTGCGCTACGGCCAGGAAGTGGTGTCGCTCGAGCAGGATGACGACGGCGTCACGCTCACCTCGAGAGACGCCGCGACGGGTGAAACACTCAGCACACGCGTGCGCTACGTGATTGGCTGTGACGGCGGCAGCAGCGCCACGCGCGGCATGATGGGCGTGAAGCTGCTGGGCGATACGCTCGATGTGCAGTGGATCGTGATCGACTGCCGCGTCAAGCGCTGGTGGCCGGACCGCAACCTGCTGACCTTCTGGTCCGACAAGGAGCGGCCCGTGGTGGACATCGCGTTGTCGGGCGGCAATCACCGCTGGGAGCTGCCGCTCAAGCCCGGCGAGAGCGAAGCCGACTTCCAGACGCACGAGCAGGTTTGGCCGCTGCTCAAGGCCCTTGGCGTGAGCGAGGCCGATGTCGAGATTCACCAGTACGCGTTCTACCGGCATCACACCCGCATGGCCGACCAGTGGCGCGTTGGCCGTGTCTTCCTCGCGGGCGACGCCGCGCATCTGATGCCGCCTTGGGCCGGCGCGGGGATGCAGACCGGCATGCGCGACGCGTTCGACCTTGGCTGGAAGCTCGCGGGCGTGCTCAACAAGACCTTGCCTGAGCACTTCCTGGACACCTACGAGACGGAACGCCGGCCCAACGCGACCTTCTATACGCAGCTCGCCGTTCAGCTCGGCCGCATCATCAAGCAGGAGCTTTCGGAAGAGGAACAGGCCGCGCTGCATGCACCGCCTCCGGAGAATGCGCCCGAGTCGCCGCTGATCGCACCGCCGGTGCTGGCCGCCGGATGGCTGCGCGGCCCGCTCGCCGACGCAAGCATCGTCGGCCGCATGGTGCCGCAGCCGGTCGTGGGCGACAACCGCGGCGCGATGGCACGACTGGACGATCTGCTTGGCGACGGCTTCGTGCTGCTCGGCGACGACATCGACCCCGCCACGCTACTCACGCCTCAGGAAAAGGCAGCGTGGGACAAGCTCGGCGCGCGCTACATCGCGTTGCGTCAGCAGGACGAGCACACGCAGGGTCCCGACGAGTTCATCGATCTGGACGGCGTGCTGCGTCCCTGGCTGCGCAAGTACGGCGTTCGTGCGGTGGCGCTGCGGCCCGATCGCTTCGTGGCCGCCGCCGACGTGAGCGGCCTCGCCGTACCCGCCTGATGCGCCGGGCGACAGGGAAACTGCGCCGATCAATGAAGCAATGAAGGAGAGAATGAATTGAGCACAGTGACGGAGCTCGGCTATGTCGGCATCGAGGCGAGCGATCTGGCGGCCTGGGAGCGCTTTGGCGTCGATCTTCTGGGCATGCAGGTGGGCAGCCGCAGCAACGAGGCCTTGACCCTGCGGATGGACGATGCCGTACACCGCTGGATCGTCGTCGAAGGCGATGCCGACGATCTCGCATTCACCGGTTTCGGCTGCGCGACGCAAAGCGATCTCGACGCCATTGCCGCGCGGCTGCGCGCGGCCGGCAACACGGTCACGGAAGGCGACGCGCAGCTCTGCGCAGCGCGACAGGTCCAGCGCATCGTGGTCACCTCCGACCCGCTCGGCAATCGTGTCGAACTGTATGTCGGGCTGGCCGTTGCCGATACGCCGTTCGCGTCCGGGCGGCTGGTATCGGACTTCGTGACGGGTGCGGGCGGCGCGGGGCATCAGGTGCTGATCGAGCGAGGCATGGATCGCCAGGTCCTGCTCGACTGGTATGGACTCCTTGGTTTCAAGGTGACCGATGTCATCGATCAGGAATTGGCGCCGGGCATTGTCGCAAGCGTGACGTTTCTGCACTGCAATGGCCGCCATCACACGGTGGCGCTGGCCAACATGCCGTTTCCGAAGCGCATGCATCACTTCATGGTCGAGGCCACCGAGATCAGCGATGTTGGCCTGGCCTACGACCGCTGCATGGACGCGAAGCAGCCGTTCGAAATGACGCTCGGCATGCATCCGAACGACCGCATGTTCAGCTTCTACGTGCGCACGCCCTCGGGCTTCAACGTGGAGTTCGGTTGGGGCGGGCTGGTCATCGACGAGTCCAGCTGGCAGGTCCAGCACCTCGACAGGCTCAGCAGCTGGGGGCATCGGCCGCCGAATCTCGTGGCGGACCTGCTTCAGGCGTGATTGCGGCGCCACCGGACGCCGCCCCATCGGTGCCGCGGCACCGCTCAACGAACCATTTTGGAAGGCCTACACCATGACGCTCACGCAGGCTCAAACGAGCCGTACCATCAAGACCCGCGACTGGCAGCTCCACTATGAGGAAGCCGGCCAGGGCCACCCCGTGATCCTGCTCCACGGCAGCGGACCCGGCGCGACCGGCTGGAGCAATTTCCGCGGCAACATCGAAGCCCTCGCGAGGCATTTTCACGTCTATGCCGTCGATATGCCGGGTTGGGGGCAATCGGATGCCGCCACCGTCGAGCAGCTCGATCATGTCGATGCGGCCATCCAGTTCATGGACGCGCTCGGCATCGAGAAGGCCGCCTTCGTCGGCAACTCGATGGGCGGGCAGACCTCGCTGCGGCTCGCCACCGAGCATCCCGAACGCATCACGCATCTCGTCACCATGGGGCCGCCGGTCGGCCGCATGCCGACGCTTTTCGGCGCCGGCGACGGTCCGTCCGAAGGGCTCAAGGTGCTGATTCAGGCCTATCAGGACGCGTCGCCGCAGAACATGCGCCGCCTGGTGGAGATCATGGTGTACGACAAGGCGCGCTTCGCCACGCCCGACTTGTGCCAGGCCCGCTCCGACGCGGCGCTCGCGCGCCCCGAGCACCTGCGCAACTATGTGGCGGGCCTGCCGAAAGGCGCTCCGCTGCCGAAGTGGGTGAAGCCGGAACTGCTTGCGTCCATCAAGGTGCCGACGTTGCTGATACACGGACGGGACGACCGCGTGGTCTCGTTCGAGACTTCGCTGTTCCTGCTCGCGAACATTCCGGATTCGCGTCTGCTGCTGCTCAATCGCTGTGGGCACTGGGCGATGATCGAGCATCCGGACGAGTTCAATCGGGCGGTGATCGACTTCATCGCGAACAACTGATGATGCGCGGGCCTGCACTGGCGGCAGGCCGCCCTGCTCCGAAGAAGGAATATTCGATGTCCGATTCCAAACTCATTCAGGCCCTCGCCACGCGGTTGCGCGAAGCCGAAGTATCGCGTCTAGCGATCGAGCCCGTGCGTGGCGAGATCGTTACTGGCGTCGACCCGCTTGACGACATGGCAACCGCTTATGCCGTGCAGCAAGCCAACGTCGATCTGCGCGTGGCGAACGGCGAGCGCATCGTGGGCCGCAAGATCGGCCTCACGTCGCTCGCGGTGCAGAAGCAACTGGGCGTTGATCAGCCCGACTTCGGCGCCCTGTTCGCTTCGATGGCGTATGGCGACGGCGAACCCATTCCACTTTCGCAGCTGATTCAGCCGAAGGTCGAGGCGGAAATCGCACTCGTGCTCGAACGCGATCTCACGCAGGAGAAGCACACGTTCGTCGACATCCTGAACGCCACTGCATATGCACTCGCGGCGATCGAGGTGGTGGATAGCCGTATCCAGAACTGGGACATCCGCTTCGTCGATACGGTGGCCGACAACGCATCGAGCGCCCGTTTCGTGGTGGGCAGCCGTCCCGTGCCGCTTTCGCAGATCGATCTGAGCGCCTGCGCGATGGAACTTTCGCGCGCCGGCGAAGTGCTTTCGCGCGGCAATGGTGCCGCGTGCCTCGGCAACCCGCTGAACGCGGCAGTCTGGCTCGCCGACCGCATGGCGCAGCTCGGCACGCCGCTGCGCGCGGGCGACGTGGTCTTGACCGGCGCGCTCGGGCCCATGGTGGCCGTGAAGGACGCCGGCACCTACACCGCGCAGATCGATGGCCTCGGCAGCGTTCGCGCGACCTTTACCGCCTGATTGAGGAACTCAAATGGCTTCGGAAAAACTCAAGGCCGCGATCATCGGCTCGGGAAACATCGGCACGGATCTGATGATCAAGATCTTGCGCAACAGCCAGCATCTGGAAATGGCGGCGATGGTCGGCATCGACCCTGAATCGGACGGTCTTGCACGCGCCGCGCGATTGGGCGTGGCCACCACGCATGAAGGCGCGGAAGGCCTCACGCGCCTGCCCGTGTTCGACGACATCGACTTTGTGTTCGACGCGACCTCGGCCGGCGCGCATGTGAAGAACGATGCGCTGCTGCGCAAGCTGAAACCCTCGATCCGCATGATCGACCTCACGCCCGCCGCGATCGGCCCGTATTGCGTGCCAGTGGTGAACCTCGACGCGCATATCGATGCGCCCAACGTGAACATGGTCACGTGCGGCGGCCAGGCGACCATCCCCATTGTGGCCGCGGTGTCGCGCGTGGCGAAGGTGCATTACGCGGAGATCGTCGCGTCGATCAGCAGCAAGTCGGCGGGACCGGGCACGCGCGCGAACATCGACGAGTTCACCGAGACCACCTCGAAGGCGATTGAAGTGGTGGGCGGTGCGGCGAAAGGCAAGGCCATCATCGTGCTGAACCCGGCCGAGCCGCCGGTGATGATGCGCGACACCGTCTACACGCTTTCCGATCTCGAGGACCGCGCAAAGATCGAGCAGTCGATCGAGGAGACCGTCGCAAAAGTGCATGCGTACGTGCCGGGCTATCGCCTCAAGCAGAAGGTGCAATTCGACGAAATTCCCGCCAGCGCGCCGCTCAATATTCCGGGCCTCGGCAAGTTCAGCGGCCTGAAGACCTCGGTGTTCCTCGAAGTCGAAGGCGCTGCGCACTACCTGCCTGCGTACGCAGGCAACCTCGACATCATGACTTCCGCTGCGCTCGCCACCGCCGAGCGCATGGCGCAAACGCTGCTTAGCGTGCAAGGAGCCTAACGCCATGAGCAAGAAACTCTATATCTCCGATGTAACGCTGCGCGACGGCAGCCATGCAATCCGTCACCAGTACTCGATCCAGAACGTTCAGGACATTGCACGCGCTCTGGACAAGGCTCAGGTCGACTCGATCGAAGTCGCACATGGCGACGGCCTGCAAGGCTCGAGCTTCAACTACGGTTTCGGCGCGCACAGCGATCTCGAATGGATCGAGGCTGTCGCCGACGTGGTGAAGCACGCGAAGATCGCCACGCTGCTGCTGCCCGGCATCGGCACGATTCACGACCTGAAGGCGGCGTACAACGCCGGCGCGCGCGTCGTGCGCGTGGCCACGCATTGCACCGAGGCCGATATCTCGAAGCAGCACATCGAATACGCGCGCGAACTCGGCATGGACACGGTCGGCTTCCTGATGATGAGCCACATGACCACGCCGGAGAATCTCGCCGTCGAGGCGAAGAAGATGGAGAACTACGGCGCGACCTGCATCTACGTGGTGGACTCGGGCGGCGCGCTCACCATGAACGACGTACGTGACCGTTTTCGCGCCGTAAAACAGGTGCTGAAACCCGAAACGCAAACGGGCATGCACGCGCACCACAACCTCTCGCTCGGCGTGGCGAATTCGATCGTCGCGGTGGAAGAAGGTTGCGACCGCATCGACGCGTCGCTCGCGGGCATGGGCGCCGGTGCAGGGAATGCGCCGCTCGAAGTGTTTATCGCGGCAGCGGAGCGCATGGGCTGGAACCACGGAACCGATCTCTACACGCTCATGGACGCCGCCGACGACATCGTGCGCCCGCTGCAGGACCGCCCGGTGCGAGTGGACCGCGAAACGCTCGCACTCGGCTATGCGGGCGTGTATTCGAGCTTC
This sequence comes from Paraburkholderia pallida, assembly GCF_004524855.1. Lineage (NCBI taxonomy): Bacteria > Pseudomonadati > Pseudomonadota > Betaproteobacteria > Burkholderiales > Burkholderiaceae > Paraburkholderia > Paraburkholderia pallida. The sequence goes on from NZ_CP038149.1 coordinate 1,258,810, forward strand.
CTGCGCCACTCGGAAGTGGCCGCGAAGAAGTACGGCCTGAAAACCGTCGACATCCTCGTCGAACTGGGCAAGCGCCGCATGGTGGGCGGACAGGAAGACATGATCGTGGACGTGGCGCTTGATTTGAAGAAGCGCGCGCAAGCGCTCCAGCAGTAAATGCGCGCCGAGTGCCACCGCCAAGTGGCCCAGTGCGGTGTGATAGCGGCGCCGAGTCCAGGGGCGGCGTCCGCCGCTGGACTCGGCAGCCCCTTATGCCCTGGCAGATGTCCGGCATGAGGAACCTCGCTTGAAACACCTGTAGCAAAGCATTCCAAACATGAGCCCGGGACTCATCGACTGCAACATTATTCGCATTACGAAATAACTATATAACCAACAAGGTTTACGGAGACAGCAAATGAGGAACTTGGCACGGTGGAGCACGGCCTTGACGATATTCGCCATGGCAGCGCAAGCGTACGCGGACACTAGCGGCAGCGTCACGCTGTATGGCGTGATGGATGCCGGCGTCACCTACATCAGCAATTCCGGCGGACACGGCAACCTGAAGTTCGATGACGGCATCATGTCGCCGAACATGCTGGGCATCAAGGGTGACGAGGACCTCGGAGGCGGCACGCACGCGGTGTTCGACCTCGTCAACCAGTTCGCGGTGGGGACCGGTGCGATCCAGCCGCCCGGCAAGGGGATATTTGGCCGCAACGCGTGGGTCGGCCTCGCCGACGATCGCTATGGATCGATCAAGCTCGGCAATCAGTACGACTTCATGGTCGACTCGCTCTTCTTCAGCCGTACCGATGCGGCCATGACGGTGGGCGGCCTGTACAACTTCCGCGCCGGCCCTTTCCAGAAGATTGCGCTGCCGTATAACCCGCCGTATGCCGGCCAGTTCGACTGGGACCGGATGTCCGGCGAAACGGTGACGAATTCGGTCAAGTACCAGTCGCCGTCGCTTAATGGCTTTCGCGTGGGCGTGCTCTATGGCTTCGGCGGCGTGCCGGGCGCGTTCGGCAGTGGCGATACGATCAGTGCGGGGCTGAACTTCGATCGTGGGCCGTTCGGCGTGGCGGCGGCGTACACCGAGGTCAAGTATCTACAGGCAGGCGGGCCGCAGGTCGGCGTTCGCAACTGGGGTGTCGGCGCGCACTACGACTTCGGCCAGTTCTCCACGAGCGCGCTCATTACGACGGTACGCAACACGGCGAATGGAGGCGCCATTGCGCAAGGCGAGATCGGGGCGACCTATCTCTTCAACCCCGCTGTGCAACTGGGGATCGATTATATGTATATGAAGGGCAACGGCTACCTCGACAACAACCACGCGCACCAGGTGAGCGCCGCGCTGGACTATTTCCTGTCCAAGCGCACCTTCGTGTATGCCGCGGCCGTGTACCAGCGCACCAATTCCGGCGCTCAAGCGCTGATCAGCGGCGTGCTCGATGTCAACGGCACTTCAAGTAGTCCGAACCAGTTTCTTGGCCGCGTGGGCATCGAAACACGGTTCTAGGTGCCGGTATGCGCCCGTGATCGACGCCTCACGACGAGGCGAACGCAGGATTCAATTCGAGGGCGCGAGAAAGGATTCTCTGCAAGTCATCGTGGCTGATTGCACACGCACTTCCCGCCTGCGCAGGCGGGAAGTGCGCGCTGCAAATAGTGGCCACATCAGTCATGAGTTAGACAGTTACGGGGGCTTTGTCGGCGGGTGTCCAGTGCTCGGCGACTGCCTTGTCCGGTATGCGCACCGTCGCAAGCAGCGGCACGTAGCCGTGCAGCTTGGCCTGACTCACCGCCAGTCTCTCGGAGCGAAGCAGTTCGCCAGAAAGCCTGGTCCCATCCTGAGTTTCAATGCGGTATCCGTCGATTGGCCCCCACTGGCCCTTCGGCACCGGTTCGATATAAACGTGCAGCATCTCGTCTCTCCACAGGTTTAAAAAAATTATCGGAACGCGTACACCTTGCAAGCCGGAGTGTTGCGAATCTCCGTCTGTGTTCTCCATGGAAAGAGAGTATCGAGATACGTGACGGCCGTGGCCCCAGATTCGTCGCCGAACTGACAAGAAAAAATACCGTAAATTCAATTACATAGAATCTTGATATCGCAATGTGCAATGGCACTCAACGATACGCAACGTCCGTATGTTGCGTCGCGGGAGATTTTTCTGGCATACGCGACATCGTTTCGCATCGTGGGATTTAGACGCGGACGCCAGCCGAATAACCGCGTGCTAGCGCGCGTCGACCGCGGTGAGCCTCAGCGTGTGAACGGCCGTGCCCGGCAGGAACGGTGCCGCTTCGCCATGCACCCAGGATTCATGCCCCGCAATGAAGTATGGCGACAGAGGATTGCCCGACTGCCCGCCCGGCATCTCGAAGATGCCGTCCTGCTCGCGCCCCGGCGACACCGCAAAACGCTCGGACGCGCCAAATACCGGCGACTGCACGCGCGGCATGTTGATGTCGCCCGGCAGCGGATCGCGCGGGGCGCTGAGCCAAGCGCGTACCCATGGCAGCCACGGCGGCAGGAGCCGCGCGAACGGATGCGCGATTGCCGAGCGATTGCGCTCGCCCCAGCGCGCATCGGCGAGCTTCACGCCCTTCGGCAACTGGGCGATCGAGTCGTCGATCCGTTCCAGCATGAACGCGCGCCAGTCCGCGAAGCCGTCGGGAATCCAGGCGTGATGGTCAGCGAGCGTCTCCATCGTCGCTTCATAACGCGTGTTGGCCGCGCGATAGGCGAGCCCCGGCGCAACATCGGCCATCTGCTTGTCGAGCGCGCCGAACCATGCGTCGTACAGCGAGAAGTAGAACGCGCGCACCAGCCGGTAGCCGACCGCATCCGTATCCGCGCGGCTGTCCCAGCTTTCGACGAGCCGGCGGAATTCCGCGCGCTGGGGATGGCCGCCGAGCGCTTGCGCATCGAGTGCGTCGAGCGCGACGCGTCGCCAGGTTTCGATCCAGAAGGCACGGTCGTCGGTCTGCACCGCCAGCAGATCACGCTCGGTCGCATGCGGCAGCGCCAGAAGATCGTTGCGAATCTGCGTCGCGCGTGCGCCGAGATCGGTGCCGGCATCGCCGATGCGCGCCGCCTCGGCCAGCGGCAAGGTCCGGTTGTTCGCGCTCCAGATGCGGCCGGCCGGCGGATCGACGCGCACCGGATACGCATCGGGTGACAGGTATCCCTGCCAACCGGGATACGTGTCAGAGCTGAACGGCAAGCTGGCGAGTGACGCCGTGCTCGCATCTGCATCGGCAAAGCGCGGCAGCGGCCCGGCAAGGGTCCAGCCGATATGGCCTTGTGCATCGGCCACCGTGAAGTTCTGCGTCGGCAAACCGAAGGTCTGCGCGGCATGCAAGGCGTCGGCGACATTCGTCGCGCCTTCGAGCCGCACGAAGTTCATGTTGACCGCCTCCGGGTCCTGCGCGACCCAATGCACGGCATACGCATGCGCGCCGACCACGAGCTGCGGTCCCCAGCGGGTTTGCACGACCGGCAGATCGACGCTCGCGCCGCCGTTCACGTCGAGACGCTCATGGATCACCTGCGCCCTCTCCCATCCGCCGCCTTGGACTCGATAGCGCAACGGGTCGGCCGGGTCACGCTGCAGTTCGATCAGATCGACGAAGCGGCCGTAGCTGTTGGTGAACGCCCACGCGATATGACCGTTGCTGCCGGCCACCACGAGCGGCTCCCCCGGCAAGCTGACGCCGGTGATCAGCCGCGTGCTGCCATCGGGCGCGGGATAGACCAGCGATACCCGATACCAGATGTTCGGCAGCGACAGGCCGAGGTGCATGTCGTTCGCAACCAGCGCGCCGCCATGCGCACTATGCGCGCCGTCGACCGCGAAGCCGTTGCTGCCGACCATCGCGTTGAGCGCGCCCCCTGCGTCGACGAAACCGGGCACGGCGCCAGTCAGCCCCGCGGCCACCGCTTCGTCGCGCGTGGCGGACGGCGTCGAGCTTATCCAAGGCGGCGGCGTCGCGGGCAGCGGCGCGGGCAACGCGGCGGGCAGCGCTGCCGATGCGCCCGGCCCATCGAGCGGGGCATCCCAATGGCTCGTCGCCGGCAGCAGAAACGCGAGCAAATCGGTCGGCACGCGCTCGCGCAGCGCCGCGCGCGACAGCGCACGCGTCACCTGGTCGTATTGAAGATCGAAGTACATCGCGTAGACGACAAGCAGCGTGTCTTCCGCGCGCCACGGCGCCGGCCGCGTGCGCAGCAGCCAGTATTCGAACGGCCGCGCGCGCAGCGAGCGCAGGCCGTCATTGACGCCCGCCGCATAGCGCTCGATCAGTAGCCGCTGGTCCGCCGGCAACGCGGCGAGCGCCGCTTGCGCGTGCTCGCGAAAACGCCACGGCCGGTCGCGCCGGTCCAGAGCAAGCGCCGCCGGGCCGATGAGCGCGCTCATCTCGCCGGCAGCAACCCGGCGCAGCAGATCCATCTGAAAGAAGCGGTCCTGCGCGTGAACGAAACCGATCGCATAGGCGACGTCGTCACGCGTGCGCCCTTGCACCGTCGGCGCGCCGAGCGCGTCGCGCCCGATCGTCACCGTGGCGGACAACGGCGCGGCATGCGTGCCGTCGAGTTGCGGCAGGCTGGCGCGCAAGGTCAGCCAGCCCGCCAGCACCACGGCGGCCAGGGCGATGACGACGATACTCGGCAGTATCAGCAGCCACCTGCGGTGCCGCTGTGGCGGAAATTGGCTCGAAGGCGTCATTGCGGGTCATGGTTCAAAGCTTCCTCGAGCGGCGAGCGCATCGCCTGGACAGCTTAGGACCCTAGTATGACGGTGTGGAGACGCGCTGTCGCCGGGCGTACCGTCCGGCGACGTTCTCGCCTTCTGCCTTACTCGACGGCAGTCACGTCCGCGCGCAGCGCCGGCCGCCGATACCACACGGCATACGCCACGCTCAGCGCGATCAGGAACGGCACGCCGAAGATCAGCGTCATGTGGAACTCGGGCGTAAAGAACGTCGTCACCGTGACTGCGAGCATTAGCGCCGCGCCAAGCAGCGTCAGCACCGGGAAGCCGCGCATCCGGAACGCGGGCGCGGGCTGCCCGCTCGCGTCCCAGCGGCGCCGGAAGAAGTAATGCGTCACGAAGATCATCATCCACGTGAACAGCGCGCCGAACATCGACACCGCCATCATGATCGTGAACGACGCATCGGGATAGAGCACGCTCAGCACGGTCGCCAGTGCGATGCCGAGCGTCGAGAGCATCAACGCGCCGAGCGGAATGCCGCGCGCGTTCACCTCGCCGAGCACGCGCGGCGCATGGCCGGCGCGCGACAGGCTGAACATCATCCGCGTCGTGATATAGAGCTGGCTGTTCATCGCCGACAACGCAGCGATCAGCACAACGAAGTTGATCACGCCGGCCGCGGCCGGCAGGTGAATCGCCTCCATCACTTTCACGAACGGGCTTTCGTCGCGGCCCGCGACGGTCCACGGCACGATCGCGAGCATTAGCGCGAGCGTGACCAGATAGAACAGCACGAGCCGCACGATCGTCGAGCGGAATGCGCGCGTGACGGCGCGCTGCGGGTCCTCGGCTTCGCCGGCCGCGACCGCGATCATCTCGATGCTCAAGTAACTGAAGATCGACACGATCACCGCGACCCACATCCCCCACATACCCTTCGGAAAGAAGCCGCCGTGCGAGACGTAGTGATGGAATCCCGCCGCGCCGCCGTTCGCTTCGCTGCCGACGAGTTCCGGATTCACGAACACGACATACGCGCCGAGCGCGATGAAGCCGATGATCGCGGCGATCTTCACGACCGAGAAGCCGTACTCGACCGAGCCGAACACGTCGACGCTGCGCGCGTTGACGAACACGAGCAGCGACGAGAAGCCGAGGATCCAGATCCAGCCCGGCACCGCCGGAAACCAGTACTTCATATACAGCGCGATCGCGGTGACCTCGGTGCCGACCGCGAGCACGATGCACGCCCAGTACGCGTAGCGCACGAGAAAGCCCGCCCACGGGCTCACATAGTATTCGGCATAGGCGCCGAACGAGCCGGAGGTCGGATGCGCGACCGTCATCTCGGCGAGGCAGCCCATCAGCAGCAGCGAGATGAGCGCGCCGATCGCGTAGCTCACGAGCACGCTCGGCCCCGCAAAGCCGATCGCGAATCCGGAGCCGAGAAATAGCCCGGTGCCGATCGCCCCGCCGATCGCGATCATCGCCATCTGCCGCGCGGAAAGCGTGCGGCGCAGCCCCTGCTCGCGCGCGGCGATCTGCTGGAATTGTCCTTCTGAATGCATAAGTATCAGACCTTGTTCGAATTCGGTAGTCGTGGCGAATCAGGCTGAGCGCGCGTGCGTTGTGCGCGCCCAGCATCGGACACTCAGAAAATGGGGTCTCAGTCTCAAGTGCGCCTCCAGATCGTTATTGTCGATGCGATCATCGTTGGACCGCATGTTATCGAGGACGAAATAGAATGAGCTTCATATTTCGAAGACAAATCATCTCATTTGCAGTAGAGTCTGCGGCGTTTCCGACAAAAATAGAGGGGATCTTCAACATGAATCTCGACCGGACCGACATGCGGATCCTGCGGCAACTCGAGCAGGACGGCCGCATCAGCAACCAGGATCTCGCGAACGCGGTGGCGCTGTCGCCGTCTGCCTGTCTGCGGCGCGTGAAGCTACTGGAGGAGCGCGGCGTGATCGAGGGCTACCGATGCACGCTTTCGCCGAAGAATCTCGGCGTTGCGTTCGAGGCGCTCGTGCATGTGTCGATGCGGCCCGACGCGCCCGAGTGGCACGACAAGTTTGTCGAGGCCATTCGGGAGTGGCCGGAAGTGGTGTCGGCGCAGGTCATTACTGGGGCTTCCAATTACGTGCTTGTCGTGCGCACGCGTGATCTGGAGCATTATTCCGATTTTGTGATCCACAAGTTGCACCGCACGAGCGGTGTCATGTCGATTAATTCGAGCATCGTGCTGTCGACTATTAAGCGCGATGGATCGATGCTCGATCTGGTTGCGACGTCGGCCGGCGGCGGGCATGGGGGGTGAAGGGCCGATCGATTCAATCGATCTCTATTAGAGTTATTGTTTATTGAATTTGGATTCCTTAGTTTATTCGTGGACCTGTTCTGTGTTGGCCTTAACCTGTTTTCGCGGCGGGCCGCAGGCGTTGCCCCTGTGCGGGGCGGCACCTACTTTTCTTTGCAGCCGCAAAGAAAAGTAGGCAAAAGAAAGCGGCTCACACCGCTAGTGTGACGCCGTCCACCACTGCCCTTACTATCGGAGCGGCTCCGGGGCATCCGTCTTCTCGCACACTCCGCCTCAGTGACAAAGGGCTCATTCTTCCCGCCACGCGCTACGCGCGGGTGGAAGGGTATGCACGGAAAACCAAGTGGGCGGGCCGGCGAATGCGCTGAGGGTGCCGCCCGAAGTGCTCGAAGGTACTGGCAGGTAAATGCGAAGGAATGCTTATCGATAAATGCGCTGGGGTGCTGACCAGTAAATGCGCTGGGGTGCTGACCAGTAAATGCGCTGGGGTGCTGACCAGTAAATGCGCTGGGGTGCTGACCAGTAAATGCGCTGGGGTGCTGACCGGCAAATGCGTTGGGGTGCTGATTGGTAAATGCGCGGGAGTACCGATCGGCAAATTCAGGGGAGTGCTGATTGGTGAATGCACGGTCGTGCTGACTGGCGAATGCGTGGGCGAGTGCTGATCGAATGGACTGGAGTCCTACGCAAACGCGTGCGTCCCACTGGTTTTTGTTATACCCCACGGCGCGCGCAGCGCCGCCGGATGGAAGAGCCCTTAGTCACTCCGGGTGACGTCGCGAGGTGGCAGACGCTCCGGAGCCGCTCCGAAATACAGGGCAGTGGTGAACGGCGTCACACTGGCGGTTTGAGCGGCTTTCTTTTGCCTACTTTTCTTTGCCGCGGCAAAGAAAAGTAGGTGCCGCCCCGCACAGGGGCAACGCCTGCGGCGCGCCGCGAATACAAGTTAAGGCCACCGGCAAAAAGCAGAACGGGCATCACCGTTTATCACCAAACACCCCGACGGGACACTCCGTCCATGCACGCAGCATCCCGAGCTGCCGCCCCACCTTCTGTAGGAAAACACTGACACCCCTACTATTGCGACTACATCAACTTCGCTGCCCGCTGATTTTTCTTACCTCCCACAAAAGCAATACTTCAGTCACCAGAGCGGCACACGAGTCGTTGGGCGCCCCAGCCCCGACGCCGCCTGTTGGAGACGTCCATGAGCCTCACCGCACAAGACCTGATCGAACTACTCCGCCTGGCCCGCGGCGGCGCCGGCGCGCTGACACAACATCTGCTCCGCGAGCTGGCCACCAACCTGATCGCTCAGGGCGTCGCCGATATGCGCGGCGGATGCTGACAAAACGACTCCAGCAAAGCAAACGTTTGACAACCATCGGGCACGCCTCGGCTGCGAAAGCCAGTTGTCAGGAAATAGTGACGCGGCCCTTGAACGGGGAACATCATGCATAGCACTGAAACGCTGCAATCGATTCAGGAACTCAACCTGTCCTACCTCGCGCTCGCGCAACGCCTCCTGCGCGAGGACCGCCCGGCAGGCATGTTCCGGCTGGGCCTGTCCGAGCAAGTGGCCGATCTGCTGTCCGGGCTGACCCTGGCCCAGGTCGTCAAGCTCGCCGCGTGCAATCAGTTGCTGTGCTTCTTCCGGATCAACGACCACCAGATGCTGTCCGTGCTGGCCACGCCCGCGAAGCACGCGAACGTCGCGCACACGCATGCGGCCCTGCTGCTCGCGGGTCAGCCCGCCGAACAGTTCGCCTGAACGGCCCGGGGCGAGCCATGACCAGGACCAGTATCATCGACGACGCGCGCGAAGTCGTGCGCGCGAGCGCGCTGATCGAGCTCGGCGCACGCATGCAGGTGCTCGAAAGCGAGCTCGCGCTGCCGCGCGACCGGCTGATCCGGCTCTATCACGAGATCAAGGGGGAATCGCCGCCGAAGGGCATGCTGCCGTCGTCCGCCGACTGGTACATGACCTGGCAGGCCAATATCCACGCGTCGCTGTTCTACAACACCTATGTGTTTCTCAAGGACCAGGCGGGCTGCTCGCATCTCGACGCGCTCACCAAGGGATTCCGCCTGTACCGCGAGCACTGCGCGCACAACCGTCTCGAGATGCAGCTCGACTTGACGCGCGCCTGGACGCTCGTGCGCTTCTTCAAGGGCGGACTGCTGCAGTTGACGGCCTGCCGCCGCTGCGCCGGCAAATTCGTCATCCACAAATACGATGCGCCGGATGGCAAAGTCTGCGCGATCTGCCAGCCCCCTTCACGCGCCGGCAAGCGCGCAAAAGGCAAAGAGGCGCCCGCCGCGTCTTGCGGCGCGGATGGAGCAAGTGAGGAGGCTGAAAAGCAAACTGAAACTGAAACCGAAACGGAAGCTGAAGCGCGGGGCGTAGCCCGCTCCGAAAAGCCGCCCCGCCCTATGCCGATTCCTCGCGATTGAGCGCACTCACCGGCAAGCTGACCGACAAACGAAAGCCTTCGCCCGGCGCGGTGTCCACCGACACGGCGCCGTTCAATTGCCGCACGCGCTCGCGAATGCCGAGCAAGCCGAACGACTGCTCCTTGCGCATCGCGCTCGCCGCCGTGCCGCGCCCGTTGTCCGCCACCCTCACGTGGCAGGCCTCGCCGTCGAGCACGACCTCGACCTCCACTTCGGTGGCCTCCGCGTGCCTCGCGATGTTGGTCAGCGCCTCCTGGACGATCCGGTAGACGGCGGTGGCGGCCGCCGAATCGAAGTACAGCTCGCCGATATCGATGTGCAGCTCCACCACGATGCCATTGCGGCTTTCGAAATCGCCGGCGAGCCACTCGAGCGCCGGCACGAGCCCGAGGTCGTCGAGCACGGTCGGGCGAAGCCCCGCCGCGATGTGGCGCACTGACCTCACGGTCTCGTCGATCAGCGTCATCATCGAGCGCGCCCGCCCGCGCAATGCCGGCGCCATCGTGCGGTCGTCGAGATCGCCTTCGAGCATCGTCAGATCGATCTTGAGGGCGGTCAGCCGCTGCCCGAGATCGTCGTGCAGCTCGCGAGCGATGCGCTTTTGCTCCTCCTCGCGCGCGGCCTGGATGCCGGCCGAGAGATGCCCCAGATGCTCGAGCTCCCTCACGCGCATGCGCTCGCGCATATCCCTGCGCGTGAGCGCGACGAGCCGCGCATAGAGCGTGCCGCTCTCGACCAGCAGCACAATCAGCACGAAGCTCGCCGCCAGCAGGCCATATATGCGTCCTGCATAGAAGCCGAGATCGAAGCGGCCATGATTGAGCATCGCCGCGAGTGCGATGTCGATCATCCATGCCGCCATCACGACCATCAGCCACATATCGAGCGCCGTGCGCTTGCCGTAGCGCCACAGCATGGCGAACGCAACCGGGCTCGCCAGCCACACGGCGCCGATCACGTAACGGTAGCCCGAGGAGAAGCGGCCGTTTTCGAGGAGGTCGGGAAGCAGCGCCTTGCCCGCTGTGGCCAAAGCGGTCAGGCCGCCGACGAGCGCCGCCGTGGCCACCACGCAGAATGCGATCGATGCGAGTGTGGAGCGCCTGGGGATATCGCCGCGCAGACCGCCTGAAGCGCTCCCGAGCAGCGCATAGGCCATGACAAAGCAGGGAAACCCGGCGTGCCAGAACATGTAGAGCCACGCGGTGCTTTGCGGGCCCGCGCCTAGCAGGCCCGTAGGCGCGAACAGGCCCGGAAACGTGAGGCCATGCGCGATCGTCATGCCGGCCGTGAACAAATAGCCGCTGCCGAGCGCAAGCAGCGCACGCGAGCGCAACGAATTGAACTGGCCGAACAGCAGCATGGCCGTGATCAGGTCGTTCATCACCAGCGCCGCTTCGTAGCTCGGGATGAACGCCCCCACCACCGGCAGCGGGCGCTGCGCGAACGGCGCGCACACGGCGAACAGCACGAAGCTCACGACGATCACCGTGAGCGCGAGCCGCCGCTCGCTGCGCCCCGCGGGCAAGGTCGACAGAAACATCTGGTTGGCGTCGTCTCGATCGCGACCCATGCGCGTGCCTGGAAGAGAATCCCGAGTAAGGCATTTGAGCAGATGATGCACACCGAAGGCAACTATTGCATACTGCCTGTTGCAAACGGTAGCCAACCGCCATGCACAGCGACTCACGCTGGCCCGGACCGGCCAGCCCCATGACTCTCGTGACAGCCGGCCTATGCCTCGCGAATCGGTTGCACTCGCCACGGCCGGCGTCAGGCGCGACACCGACGCAATGACTGACTCACAACCAGCGGTACAGCTGGAGGACGCACACTGATGACCCGAGTTTTGATCGCCGATGACCACGCGCTCGTGCGCGACGGCCTGCGCCATATCTTGCAGAACGCCAGCGGATTCGACGTGGCGGGCGAGGCACGCGACGGCGTGAGCACGATCGCGCTGATCCGCTCGACGCCGGCGCAAGTGCTGCTGCTCGACCTGTCGATGCCGGGACGCAACGGCGTCGAGCTGATCAAGCAAATCAAGGAAGAAAAGCCCGAGCTGCGCATTCTCGTGCTGACCATGCACGCCGAGCAGCAATACGCCGTGCGAGCCTTCAAGGCCGGCGCGTCCGGCTATCTGACGAAGGAAAGCGCCGGCGCGGAGCTGGTGTCGGCCGTGACCAAAGTCGCGGCGGGCGGCGTGTACGTGAGCCTCGCGATGGCCGAGCAGTTCGCACAGAGCCTGAACGAGCCCGTCGACGCGCTGCCGCACCAGCGCCTCTCCGACCGCGAATTCGACGTGTTCCGCCGCATCGCCGCGGGCGAAACCATCACGGAAATCGCCCAGGAACTCTGCGTGAGCGCGAAGACCATCAGCACCTACAAGACCCGCATCCTCGAAAAGATGCGCCTGCCGCACGAGGCCGCGCTCGTGCGCTACGCCATGCGCCACAAGCTCTTCGACGATCACGACGAAGTTTGAGTGCGTAGGAATTCACCTACACAACTTCCGTTTCCCCTACCCGAAGTTCAACGCCGACCGATTCCGCCGGGGCATGGCGGCAACGATACTTCGGTACATGGACGCGAACCTCCCATCGGCAGAATTGAAGGTCTTCCTCGTCGAAGATTCGGCATCGCTGCGACGCCGGATCGCGGCGCTGCTGCACACGATACCCGGGGTCCGTGTGGTCGGCGAAGCCGAGGAGATCGCGGCCGCGCTCAGAGACATCGCGGCGAGCCGCCCCGATGTCGTGATCACGGATTTGCGCCTGGCCGAAGGCAGCGGGCTCGATCTGGTGCACGCGCTCGCGCGGCGCGGCCCGCCGGTCGTCATGGTCGTGCTGACCAATCAATCGAGCCAGCCGTTTCGCGAAGCCTGCCTTGCAGCAGGCGCGCATTACTTCTTCGACAAGACCAGCGAGATCGACAAGGCGCGCAAGACCATCGAACGCCTTGCCGAGGCGCACAGCCAGCGTGTGGAGCCCTAGTCGTGGGCCATGTGCGTCATTGGGCGTTCACACCCAGCGCCACACGCGCCTAGGGCGCGACCCAGCCACCATGCCATGCGCCATCCTGGCGGGACAACTTCGCACGCGCGTGACCGTTGGGAGACAAGTCGAGATAGTCGATTGTTTGCACGTCCACCGTGACGAGGCAAAAGTTCTCGAAGCCGGCCATTGAATCGGACATGCCGCCCGGCGCCCTGTGCGCCTCCTCCGGCGAGGCAATGGGCGTGCCGGGCACAAGTTGCGCACGGTAGACAATCAAGCTGTGCGGTCTGCTTGTCTTCCAGAGCGCCATTCTCTCGTCGAGGCTATCCACCATCCGCGCGATGCCTTCCAGCCGGATCTGTATGCCCGCGTCCAGGTCGCAGCCGAGTAGCGAGATTCGCGGGTCTTTTCTCAGCTCCATGACCTTTTCCGAGCGCACGTCGGTATGAAAGGTCAGCGCGCCCGCCTCCGGGCTGACGCCGCGCAGAACGATGGTGCGCACCTTGGGCCCGCCATCGAGGCCCACGGTTGCGGCCTGAAGCATGGTGAACGGCGAACGCGTTGCCCCCGCGTTCGCGCCCGCACTCAGCATGGCCCAGACACGGTCGACGACTTCGCGCATCACGGACTCAAACCGATTTGGTGACGCCACCGTCGACGCGGATGTTCTGGCCGGTAATGTAGGCCGCGCCATCGGACGCCAGGAAGGCGATGGTCGCCGCGATTTCCTCGCTGGTTCCATAGCGTTGCAGCGGAACGCTCTCGCGGCGCTCTTCCAGGGCAGGGAGACTGTCGATCCAGCCAGGCAACACGTTGTTCATGCGAATGTTGTATTTGGCCTGGCTATCCGCAAAGAGCTTGGTGTACGAGGCCAGGCCGGCGCGGAACACGGTTGAGGTGGGGAACATCTCGCTCGGCTCGAAAACCCACGCCGTGGAGATGTTGATCACGACACCGCCTTGCTGCTTCTGCATGATGGGCGCGACGAGCCGGGTCGGGCGAATCACGTTCATCAGGTAGGTGTCCATGCCGCGATGCCAGTCTTCGTCGGAGATCTCGAGGAGCGGGCCGCGCGGACCGTGGCCGGCGCTGTTCACCAGCACGTCGATGCGGCCCCAGCGCGACACGGTCAGGTCGACGAGCTTGCGCAGGTCGTCGTTCGACTGGTTCGAGCCCGTCACCCCCACGCCGCCGAGTTCCGCGGCAAGCGCTTCGCCTTTGCCCGAGGACGAAAGAATCGCAATCTTGAAGCCATCGGCGGCCAGGCGGCGCGCGGCTGCAGCGCCCATGCCACTCCCGCCTGCGGTAACGACGGCCACTTTTTCTACTGTCATGGTGTTAATCTCCGGATGTTGGGCGACGCTTTGAACATGCCGCAAAATGCGCGATGTACCGCAAGAAGCATAGCACCGGCGCCCCCTCCCGATGCCGCAGTTTCCATCCCGGTTTGCAGTAGAAAAACTATCGCATGAAAAATCCGAACGAGCCGCTTCCATCGCTCAATGCGCTACGCGCCTTCGAAGCGGCCAGCCGTCACCTGAGCTTTCGCCGGGCCGCCGAGGAACTGGGCGTCACGGAGGGGGCCGTCGGCCAGCATATACGCGGGCTCGAAACGGCGCTCGGACTCAAGCTCTTCGAGCGCCAGCCGCGCAGGCTCGCGCTCACCGAAAACGGGCAGAGCTATTCGGCCAGCGTGCGCCGCGCATTCGACCTGCTGGTCGAGGCCACGCAGGCGCTGCGGCCCCAGGCGCTGAAACTCGCGGTTAGCGTTACGCCGACGTTTGCCGCCAAATGGCTCATCCCACGGCTGCCCGACTTCACGGCGGCGCACCCGGAAATCGATTTGCGCATCGTGGCGACGGAGCGGATCTCGCATTTCCAGACCGATGGCGTCGATCTCGCGGTGCGCTATGGCAGTCCGCCATTCGGGGCGGGACTCAATGCCGAGCTACTGTTCGACGACATTCTGATTGCCGTGGCCGCTCCGCGCGCCATGGCCGGCGCCCGAAAGAGCAACGGCATCGTTGCGCGGCACGCGTTACTGCACGACGCGCACAATCTCTGGCCGCAGTTTCTGGCGCAGCTCCATCAGCCGTTGCCGTCGGCCGCGGAAAAGAACATCCGCTTCAATCAGACTTCCCTGGCGATCGACGCGGCGCTGGAAGGACAAGGCATTGCGCTGGCGCATTGGGCGTTTGTCGCGCGCGACGTCGCGGCCGGACGCCTCGTGCGCGTCTTCGACGACGAATTGCACACGGGCGCCGGCTTCTATCTCGTGTTTCCACGCAAGCTTCAACATCCCGGGCCGGTCTCGCAACTACGCGACTGGCTGCACCATCAAGCGTCGCTATCGACACAGATCGCAGCGGCTTGATGCCTCTGGCCCCGCCGCCCGCGACAAGCGAGGCAGCCTTCACGACGCGCGTTCGATCTCCGCGATCAAGGCCTTCAACACCCGCTCGATCGGACGCGAAAGCCGTCGTTCGCGCATCGTCATCACGCACACGTTGCGCTGGTTGAGCAGCGGTTCGTCGAAGCGCTTCGCGACCAGCGAAAGATCGTTCGCGAGGCCCGAAAGCGAAAGCTTGCTGCCGAGCGTGATCGCACCGGCCAGCGACGCGAACGCGTGCAACGCGCTCGAATTGTTGCTGGTGAGGATCGGCTCGAGCGTGATGCCGTGCCGCGCGCAGCATTCGTCGAACAACTGGCGGGCGGTATTGCCGCGCGCGAGCAGCGCGACGGGATAGTCGCGCAGATCCGCGAGCGTGAGCGACGCGCGCCGCGCCAGCGGATGCCCGGGTTCGAGCAGCGCGCAGACCGGCGCCTCGGCGCTGTATTCCACCTGGACCTTTGCGGGGTCTCCGCTCGAAAACGTCAGCCCCAGATCCACCTCGCCCGTGGCCACCCACTGCTCGACCTGCGAAGGCGTGCCCGAGCGCAGATTGAAATGCACCTGCGGCGCGGCGGAGTGATGCTCCGCAAGCACATGCGGCAGGAACGAGCGTGTGAAGCCCTCCGTGCAGCCGATGCGCACGATGCCGCGCCCGAGCGCCTTGGCTGTGGCGATTTCGGCGAGCACGGCGTCGCCCTCGAGCAGCGCGCGCCGCGCGTGCTCGGCGAGCCGCTCGCCCGATTCGGTCAGCACCATGCCGCGCGGCATGCGCTCGAAGAGCGCCGTGCCGACGTCCTCCTCCAGCTTGCTGATCTGCCGGCTGATCGCCGAGACGGCGACGTGCAGGTTCTCCGAAGCCGCGGCCAGCGACCCCGTGCGCGCGACTTCGACGAAGTAGCGCAAGGCGATTCCATGAAGCATCGGCTTATCCGTTCAGTGCCTGCTCAGTGCTTGTGCAGTGCGTTGCCATTTTGGCAATGCTATCCGCAAATATTGAAATTGTTGCGAATTTTTGGCGTTTCTAGACTGGGCTCATTTCCTGCAATGTCCCGCCCGAACGCCAGAGAGGAGCCACTTTGAACGAATCCCGACAAAACGGGTCGCGCCAGACCGCCATCGACCGCGCGCTGCGCGTCTACGACTCCGGCCAGTTTCTGGGCGATCTCCAGCGCCGCGTGGGCTTTCGAACCGAAAGCCAGAATCCCGCCCAGGCCGACGCCGTGCGCGCCTATCTGACCGACGAGGTGGCGCCGTCGCTCTCGCCGCTCGGCTTCACGAGCCGCATCGTCGAGAATCCGGCGGCCGAGCGCGCGCCGTTCCTGATCGCCGAGCGTATCGAGGACCCGGCGCTGCCGACCGTGCTGACCTACGGTCACGGCGACGTCGTGCGCGGCTACGACGAACAGTGGCGCGAAGGCCTCGCGCCCTGGACGATCACCGTGGAAGGCGACCGCTGGTACGGCCGCGGCACCGCCGACAACAAGGGCCAGCACTCCGTGAACTTCGCGGCGCTCGCCGCGGTGCTCGACGCGCGCGGCGGCAAGCTCGGCTACAACGTGAAGCTGATCTTCGAAACCGGCGAGGAAATCGGCTCGCCGGGCCTCGACGCGGTCTGCGCGGCGCATCGCGAGACGCTCGAGGCGGACGTCTTCATCGCCTCGGACGGCCCGCGCGTGCTGGCCGAGCGGCCCACCCTCTTTCTCGGCTCGCGCGGCGGTGTGGCGTTCGAGCTGCTCGTCGATCTGCGCAAGGGGGCCCATCACTCGGGCAACTGGGGCGGCGCGCTGCGCAACCCGGCCATCGTGCTCTCGCACGCGATCGCCAGCCTTGTCGACCGGCGCGGCGCCATTGCCGTGGACGGCCTGCGTCCGCCGCCCATTTCGGCGAGCGTGCGCGAAGCGCTTGCCGACATCGTGCTCGGCGGCGACGAGGACGCGCCCGCGATCGACCCGGACTGGGGCGAGCCCGGCCTCACGCCCACCGAGCGCGTGATTGCCTGGAACACGCTCGAAGTGCTCGCGTTCAAGGCCGGCAATCCCGACGCGCCCGTCAACGCGATTCCGCCGATGGCCAAGGCGACCTGCCAGTTGCGCTTCGTGGTGGGCACGGACGCCGAGCGCGCCGGCGAGCACCTGGAAGCGCATTTCGCGCGGCTCGGCTTCGACGACGTGAAAGTGCGTGTCACGCAGATTTCCGCGGCCACGCGCCTCGACCCCAACGACGTCTGGGTGCACTGGGCGCTCGAATCGCTGCGCGCGTCCACGGACAAGAAGCCGGCGCTGCTGCCGAACCTGGGCGGCACGGTGCCTAACGACGTGTTCGCGTACACGCTCGACCTGCCGACGCTCTGGGTGCCGCACTCGTATCCGGCCTGCGCGCAGCATGCGCCGAACGAACACCTGCTCGGCTCCGTTGCGCGCGAGGCGCTGGCCGTGATGGCCGGACTCTGGTGGGACCTGGGCGACGACGCCGCGCGCCTCGCCTCGACGCACGCGCAGGCACCGAGCCAGGCGCAAGCCCCGCAGTCCTCCGACGCCGTTCACCAATAAGGCACGCCGCCATGACCGCAAAGCAACCCGTGAGCCTTGTGAGGCTCGTTATCGCCACCTCTGCCGGCAACGCGCTCGAATGGTTCGACATCGCCATCTACGGGTTCTTTGCGGTGTACATCGGCAAGCACTTCTTTCCGGCCGTCAACGAAACCGTGTCGATGCTGCTGACGTTCGGCACCTTTGGCGCGTCGTATCTGGTGCGGCCGCTCGGCGGCGCGGTGCTGGGGGCCTATGCCGACCGGCGCGGACGCAAGGCGGCGCTGATGGCATCGGTGAGCCTCATGATGGTTGGCACGGCGATCATCGCGCTCGTTCCCGACTACGCGGCCATCGGCGTGACCGCACCGCTTGCGGTGTTTGCCGCGCGGCTGATCCAGGGCTTTTCGGCGGGCGGCGAGTTCGGCGCGTCCACGGCCATGCTGATCGAGCATGCGCCGCACCGGCGCGGCTTTCTTGCGAGCTGGCAGTTCGCGACGCAAGGCCTCGCGACGCTGTTGGCGGCCTCGTTCGGGTATGGGCTGGCGCGCCTCATGGCGCCTGCCGATCTCGCGGCGTGGGGCTGGCGTTTGCCGTTTTTCTTCGGATTGCTGATTGGGCCGGTGGGGCTTTATCTGCGCCGCTATATCGAGGATGCCGAGGACTTCAAGCGCGCCGAGCGCACCGAGACGCCCGTGCGAGAAGTGCTGAGCCAGCAGAAGCGGCTCGTGCTTACGGCTATTGGTTTGATGACCGTCTCTACGGCGGTCAATTATCTGCTTCAGTACATTCCGACTTTTGCTATCCGGCAGTTGCATTTGCCTGCGGCTACCGGGTTTGCGGCGACTATGGCGGGTGGGGTGATTCTCACGGTTGTTACGCCGTTTGCGGGGTATCTGTCTGATCGCATCGGGCGGCGTACGCAGATGACTTGCGTGGCGGTGCTATTTCTCGCTAGCGCTTATCCTGGGTTCGTGTGGGCTACGAGTCATTCGAGTGCGCTTCCGCTGTTTGTGTTGATTGCCTGGCTGGCGCTTTTGAAGTCGATTTATTTCGGGGCTTTGCCCGCGCTTATGGCTGAGATTTTTCCGGCTGCTACGCGGGCTACGGGTATGTCCATTGGGTATAACATCGGTGTCACCGTTTTTGGTGGGTTTACGCCGGCTATCGTTACCTGGATGCTCAGCGCTACCGGCGATAAGAGCGCGCCTGGGTATTGGCTGATTCTTACCGCGATGATTAGTTTGTGGGCGCTCGCTTATGTTAGTCGCGTTAAGGTTGGGGCTGCTGTTTCGCAGCAGGTTGCAGTTTGATTCGTGGTTGGCTCTAAAGCTTTGGCCTTAACTTGTTTTCGCGGCGGGCCGCAGGCGTTGCCCCTGTGCGGGGCGGCACCTACTTTTCTTTGCAGCCGCAAAGAAAAGTAGGCAAAAGAAAGCGGCTTAAACCGCTAGTGTGACGCCGTCCCCCACTGCCCTGTCCATCGGAGCGGCTCCGGAGGGTCTGTCGCCACTTGCTTCACGCCAGAGTGACTAAGGGCTCATCCATCCGGCGGCGCTACGCGCACCGTAGGGTATATCCAAAACCAGTGGGATGTACACCCATTGGCAGCGCTCGCATATATTCGCTCGGCGCGTTGCCCACGCATTCGCCAGCCAGCACGCCCGTGCATTCAACGGTTAGTACCCCGGTGCATTTACCGGTCACCCCCCCAGTGCATTCGCCGATTCGAACCCCATCGCATTTACCAGTCAGCACCCCAGTGCATTCACCGGCTCGAACCCCATCGCATTTACCGGTCAGCAGCCCAGTGCATTCGCCGGCTCGAACCCCATCGCATTTACTAGTCAGCACCCCAGTGTATTCACCGGCTCGAACCCCATCGCATTTACCGGTTAGCACTCCCGTGCATTTTCCGTTCAAGACCGCCGCGCATTTACGGGCGGCACCCTTAACGCATTCGCCGGCCAGCCCGCCCGGTTTTCCTTGCAGACCGTTCCGCCCGCGCGTAGCGCGTGGCGGGAAGAATGAGCCCTTTGTCACTAACGCGCAGTGTGCGAGGCGACGGATGCCCCGGAGCCGCTCCGATTGGAAGGGCAGTGGTGGACTGCGTCACACTAGCGGTGTGAGCCGCTTTCTTTTGCCTACTTTTCTTTGCGGCTGCAAAGAAAAGTAGGTGCCGCCCCGCACAGGGGCAACGCCTGCGGCCCGCCGCGAAAACAAGTTAAGGCCAAAGCAAAGAGACCCACGCGGGAAAAAGGACAGCGCACTAGCGCCTTCAATTCCGCTTCGCGAGATGAACCCCAGCGAGCATACACCGCACTGACCCACCCGCCATTTCAATGGTCGCCACATCGAGCGGCAACAATTGCGCGGACCGCTCAATCACCCTCCGCTGCCCCACCGAAAGACAATCAACCGCCCGCTGAGAAAGCGCCAACACGCGCCCCTCCCGCCCCGACAATTCAATAGCATTCCCCGCAAAATGCTCAATCTGCGCATTCTCAAGCGCAATCACGATGCGCCCAGTCTGCGCAAGACGCCGATGAACCTCCTCACGCCGAGCAGCATCGCGAATCATATCGAGCCCAATCAGCACAAATTCGGTCGCAACGCTCATCATCACGTTGGTGTGATAAATGGGCTGCCCATCGCTGCCCGCCGTATCGAAACACATCGGCTCGAAATTGAAATGCGTGCAAAAGCGTTCGAGCGCAACCGGATCGGCGCGGCGCGAGCGCGCCGTGTAGGCCACGCGCGCAACATGATCGAGCACCATCGCGCCCGTGCCTTCGAGAAAGACATCGTCGTATTCGAGTCCGGAAAAATCGATCACGTCCTGCACGCGATACTCGGACTTGAGCATCTCGATCACATCGGTGCGACGCTCGCGCCGGCGATTGCCGCTATACATCGGGTAAAGCGCGACGTGCCCCCCAGGGTGCGTGGAAAACCAGTTGTTCGGGAACACTGAATCCGGCGTGCTGCGCTCGCCGAAGTCGTCGAAGAGGTGCACCTGCACGCCCGCGTCGCGCAGCCGTTGCGCGGCTTCGGTGACCTCGTCGCGCGCCGCCTCGGCAATGGCGTCGGAGGCCGGGGCGTCGCCCGGCGTCGCCGTGCACTGAAACGCGTTGTCGGCCGCGGTTTCGGGGTTCGGGTGAAAGCGGTGCGGCCGGATCATCACGACAGCGGACGGCGCCTGAATCGAAAGAAGGCTCATAGGTGGTAGCGAGTGTCGGGCAACGGGAACCAGGCGATGCGGTGCGCTCAATCCGCCAGCACGACGGCTTCAACCACGCTGGCCACGGGCGAGGCAGGCGCCGCAGGCGTGTGGCCGCCAATCAGCGCGAACAGATTCTTGGGGTCCGCGGCGGGCGGAATCAGCGAGATGTCGTCGCCCACCCCGTATTGCATCGCCCTCTCATAGAGGTAGCGCAGCGCCGAATAGTCTTCGAGCGCGAAGCCCACCGAATCGAAAATGGTGACCTGCGATGCGCTTTCGCGGCCCGGCACTTCGCCCTGCAGCACGCGCCAGAACTCGGTCACGGGGAAGTCCGCCGGCAATTGCTGGATCTCGCCTTCGATACGGCTCTGCGGTTCGTATTCGACGATCACGCGGCCCATGCGCACGACGCTCTCGTGCAGCTCGGTCTTGCCGGGGCAGTCGCCGCCGACGGCGTTCAGATGCATGCCGGGCTCGATCATCTCCGGCGTGACGATCGTGGCATTGGCCTTGTCCGCCGTGACCGTGGTGACGATGTCGGCGCCGCGCACCGCGTCTGCCGTCGAGCGGGCGTGCACGATCTTCAGACGCGGAAAGGCCGCGAGATTGCGCACGAGCTTGTCGGTTGCCTGCGCGTCGATATCGAATACGCGAATCTCGTCGATGCCCAGCAGCGTATGAAAGCCGATCGCCTGGAACTCGCTTTGCGCGCCGTTGCCGATCAGCGCCATCGTGCGCGCATCGGGGCGCGCGAGCCGTTTCGCCGCCATGACCGAAGTCGCCGCCGTGCGCAGCGCCGTGGTCAGCGTCAGCTCGGCAAGGAGGACGGGATAGCCGGTGTCGACGTCGCCGAGCGCGCCGAACGCCATCACGGTATGCAGGCCGCGCTGCGCATTGACGGGATGGCCGTTCACGTACTTGAAGGCGAACAGTTTCGAGTCGGCTACGGGCATCAGCTCGATCACGCCGTCGCGCGAGTGGCAGGCGACGCGCGGCGATTTATCGAAATCGGCCCAGCGCCGGTAATCGGCTTCGAGCGCATCGACGAGCTCGCTCAGGCATCGAGGCACGCCGATTTGCGCGATCAGCTTGCTGGTGGCGGGAACGTCAAGAAAGCGGGTCATGAAATGTCTCCTGGGTTGGCTGGACGGCCTGCGGCGCTCGTGCGCCGCGCCATGAGGAGATTATTTCGATGAAGCGCGCCAACAAATAGCAGGCAAAGCTGGCAAAACGCGCAGCAAACTGACCACTTTGCCAGGCCCGGCTGGCATCTTGCTCGCGGGGGCGCCCGCTCAGGCCTTGTGCGTCGAGAGCAGGATGCTGGTCTCGGTGTTGGCGATGCCGTCGACGAGGCGGATTGAGGCCAGCACGCGGTCGAAATTCTCGAGCGAATCCGCCTGCAATTCCGCGATCAGATCCCAGCGCCCGTTGGTGCTGTGGATGGCCGCCACGTTCGGATAGCCGCGCAGCGCCTTCACGACGTCGGCGGCACGGTTGCCCTCGACGGCAATCGACATCAGCGCGCGGATGCGGTGCTTCTCCGCCGAGGGCTTCAGGCGCACCGTGTAGCCGACGATCACGCCGTTTTGCTCGAGCCGCGCGATCCGGTTCTGAACCGTCGCCCGCGCCACCCGCAACTGCTTCGCCAAGGTGACGACGGAAGTTCGGGCGTTGTCGCGCAGCAGCGCAATGAGTTGTCGGTCGACGTCGTCGAGGCTGATCATGTCTTAATTATTCCTGGCGGGAGCGAGAGAGCTGCGAATATGCAGCGAAGCATGGGCTCGCGCCATGCCAACTTGTCAAAATGCCCGCTCCGGTTGGCAATTTGCCCGGATTATCGGCGATTTCGTCGCGTTTGCCACGTTTATGCCGATCCGGCTATGGCCGGCCCCGTAGCGGCGCGGCGGAAAACGGCAAAGCCGATTCGCCGAACCCCGCGAAATCTGATAGAACATCGGCCTGGGCTTTTTCGATCAATAACCGCGAGAGACGACGCATATGAACACCCCCCGTCCCCTTGAAATCGCCGTGGAACGGCACCCGAATCCCACGCCGGCCGACGAGATCGCCGCGCGGCTGACCAATCCGGTGTTCGGACGCGTTTTCACGGATCACATGGTCACGATCCGCTGGACGGAAGGCACCGGCTGGCATGACGCCAAGGTCGAGGCGCGCCGCCCGTTCCAGATCGACCCGGCCTGCGCCGTCCTGCACTACGCGCAGGAGATTTTCGAGGGCATGAAGGCCTATCGCGGCGAAAACGGCCAGATCTCGCTGTTCCGCCCGCAGGAAAACGCCAAGCGCTTCCGTAACTCGGCCGCGCGCATGTCGATGGCCGACCTGCCCGAAGAGCTGTTCCTGCGCGCCGTCGAGGCACTCGTCGACATCGACCGCGCCTGGGTGCCGGGCGGCGACGGCAGCCTCTACCTGCGCCCCTTCATGTTCGCCAACGAGAGCTTCCTCGGCGTGCGGGCCGCCAACGAATACATCTTCTGCGTGATCGCCTGCCCGGTCGGTCCCTATTTCAAGTCGGGCAAGTCGGCGGTCACGGTGTGGGTCTCGGACCAGTACACGCGCGCGGCGCCGGGCGGCACGGGCGCGGCCAAGTGCGGCGGCAACTACGCGGCCAGCCTGATCGCGCAGACCGAGGCGTCGGCGCACGGCTGCGATCAGGTCGTGTTCCTCGACGCGGCGCAGCACCGCTGGATCGAGGAGCTCGGCGGTATGAACGTGTTCTTCGTGCTCGACGACGGCTCGCTCGTCACGCCGCCGCTCTCCGGCACGATCCTGCCGGGCATCACGCGCGCCTCGATCATCGAGCTCGCGCGCAAGGAAGGCCTCACCGTCAATGAAGCGCCCTACTCGTTCGACGCCTGGCGCGACGACGCCGCCTCGGGCCGCGTGAAAGAAACGTTCGCCTGCGGCACGGCGGCGGTCGTCACGGCGATCGGCAGCGTGCGCCATACGGACGGCGAGTTCTCGATCGGCGACGGCGGCGAAGGCGAAGTCACGCGCCGCCTGCGCACGCTGCTCACGGGCATCCAGCGCGGCAAGGTTGCCGACCCGGCAGGCTGGGTCTGGAACGTCAAGTCGTAAAGCCTTTTCGGGGGCATGCCCGCGCGCGTCAGGCGCGGCAGCGGCTGCTCCCGCACAATACGGGCGACCGGCGCGCCACAGAGCGCGCCGGGTCTGCCCGCCCCACTTCATCTATGCAGGGCACCGGCATCGCCAACGCGCGGGGATTTTAATCAGGAATCCTCACCCAAACCGCACGCAATAAACCGGCGGCAAATGCGCGGAAATCAGGCGCCAGTTTTCGCCGCCGTCGTTCGAGGTCCATAGCGCGCCGGTTGTCGATCCCATCGCGAGTCGCGTGCCCGTATCGTCCACGTCAAGGCCGTGCCGATACACGAGGTCATAGGCCGGCGCGGGCGGCAATCCGTTCGAGAAACGCTCGAAAGTGCGGCCGCCGTCGCGCGTGCGCGTGACCACGAATTTGCCGTCCACCGGAATCCGGCAGGCGTCTTTCACGGCCGGCACGAACCAGGCGGTGTCGGGTTCGCGCGGATGCACGGCCACCGCGAAGCCGAAGCTCGACGGCTGCGCCTCGATGCGCTGCCAGTGCGCCGCGCCGTCGGTCGAGCGGAAAATCGCGCAGTGGTGCTGCGTCCACAGCGCATCGGGGTTCGCCGCGCATTGCACGACGCGGTGCGGGTCCTGCACATTGGCGTCGCCGCGCCGCTCGGGCGGCATGTAGTCGGCCTCCATGCCCTCGGAGCTCAGGCGCCATCTCGCGCCGCCGTCGAAGGTTTGCCAGACGCCGCCGCACGAGATGCCGATCGTCACGTGCCGGCTGTCGCGCGGATCGATCATCACCGAGTGAATGCCCGGCGCGTCGTAGCCGCCGCCGAACCATTCGGGGCGCTCCGGACGGTCCCACAGCGCGCGGTTGAGCGCCCACGTGTCGCCACCGTCGTCCGAGCGGAACAGGCCGCCCGGAATCGTGCCGGCCCACAGGACGCCCGGTTCGTCTGGGCCGCCCGCTTCGAGCGACCAGATTTGCTGCAACGTCCAGGGCGGGGACGGCGGGCGCGGCTCGGCGGCGTCCGCGTTGTCCGTGCCGCTGTCCACCGCTGTGTCCGTGCTGCCTTGCGCGTCGCTACCCGTGCCCTTGTCCGCACTTGCACTTGCACTTGCGCTTGCGTTCGCGCCGTTGCCTGCGCGGGTCTCGTCCGGAGGCTGCGGCGGGTAGACGGGCACCGCGCACTCCTCCCAATCCGTCATGCCCGCGCGCAGCCGGTGCAGCTTCACGCCGAAGTGGCCGAGATTGAGCGCGGCATAGAGCGTCCCGTCGCGTGGATCGGGCAGCACCATGCTCACGGGCTCGCCCGCGAAATGCGGCGCGTTCGAAGTCCAGCCGCCCTTGCCATCGTCTTGCAGTACGAACAATCCCTTGCGCGTTGCAACAAGCAATCGATCGCTCATGTGGAGTGCCTCCTGTCAACCGCACCTGGCGCTCTAGCTGTCCGCCGGCGTGAGTGCTTCAGCACTGACTCCGGCCCCATGCAAAGCGCCTGGTGCGATCCCATGCTTCGCAGTACGGATCTGCGCCAAAATTAGCCGCCCGATAGCGCCTGAACGACATACACGCGGCTTGCCTCGCCGATCGCGTCGGACAGATGCTGCCGGTCGCGCACGGGCCGGCCGTCGACGAATACGGCCAGATGCCGGCGCAATGCACCTTGATCGTCGAGGATGTAGCCGCGCAGCCGCGGCTGCGCCGCGAACACGGCCTCCAGCGCCTCACCCAGCGTGCGCGCATCGATCTCGCGCTCGGGCGTTGCGACATGCCGCTGAATCGAGGCGGCGAAGAAGATGTGGGCCATGGCGGGTGGCGGCGCGGGAAAGGCCCGTCGCCGCCGGTTTTGTAGTTTAGGCGATTTGCCGCGCGTTTCCGCATGATCGTCGGCGTGGCCCATGACAGCCCGACGCGCGTCCGTGCACAATCACGAAGTACGCACTCGCGCACGACTCATCGTCGCAAGCACAGGAAACACAGGAATCTCATGGCCCCCCTGGTCGCCACACTCGCCCTTTTGATCGTTGTCTTTGTCCACGCGAACATTCCCCGCTTTACGCCCTCAGGGCCGAAACGGCTCATCGCGCATGCGTCGCTGCTGCTCGTGGGTCTGGGGTTCGGCGTGGTGAGCGCGATGCTGACCGGCTCCGTCGCGCCGCCGTGGGCCGTGATCGCCTGCGGGATGGGCATCGTTCATGTGCCGGCGCTATGCCTGCTCGTCATCAAGCGCATCAGGCGTTCGAAGCGAAGCTAACCGCGCAGCCGCTACGCGGGCGTCAAACCTGATCTGAACCCGCCACTTCTTCGGGCTCGCCGGAAGACTCCGGCGTGCGCGCGTCTTGCACAGAGGCGCTATTCGCGCGCGTGCGATCGAGCACGGCCAGCACTTCGCGAGCCGTATTTTCAGAGTGCGTGCGCAGGATCTCGGGCAGATCGGCGTGGGCGGGGTCTTCGAGCGCGGCGAGTATCGCTTCATGCTCGTCCATGGATTCGGACCAGCGCAGCATGTCGGCATTGGCGGCGCCGCGCGCGCGATGCACCTTCGCCATCAGCGTCGCATAGACAGTCGAAAGAACCGGATTCGCGGCCGCATCCACGATCATCTGGTGGATCTGCTGGTTGAGCCGAAAATACTCGAGCCGCTTGCCCGAGTTGTGGCACTCCACCATGCGCCGGTGCTTCGCTGCAATGGCGGCCACCTGCGCCGCACTCACACGCTGCCGCAAGAGGTCTCCCGCCATGGCCTCGAGCCCGTGCAGCATCTCGAAGGTGCTGGCGAGGTCGTCGAGATCGATTGCCGCTACACGGTAGCCGATGTATTGCCGGTGCGTCACGCGCCCTTCCGAGACCAGCACCTTCAACGCCTCACGCAAAGGCGTCTTCGAGACGTCGAACGCCGCGCACATGTCTTTCTCGTCGATGCGCGCGCCCGGGGGCAGTTCGCCCTCGTCGATCATGACGCGCAGACGCGCGGCGATCTCCGCGGCCATGCCGCGGGTGCGCAACAACAGTGGGGTTCCGTTCGACTGATTCATCGTAGTGGAAGCTTAACACGATCCTGGGACATACCATGAATTTCTTCGTGTTTTCATATAAATCAATAACTTAACGCATTTGTAATTATAGATCTCTAATTCTATACTCTGCACCAACGTTGCGCGACGTCATGAAAACATCCGCCCATCCCAGGAGCAGTTCATGTCATCAACATCCGGTGTTGCCGCAATGGCGGTACGCAAGTCCACCGTCCGCTGGAAGATTTTTCTGGTCATGCTGAGCCTCATTGCGATCAACTACATCGACCGTGCGTCGCTGTCGGTTGCCATGCCGCTCATTTCGAAGGAGTTCGACGTCGGCCCGGCCATGGAGGGGCTCATCCTCAGCTCGTTCTTCTGGACCTATGCGTTCATGCAGATCCCCGGCGGCATGCTCGCCGACCGCTTCAAGCCGCGCATCGTGATTGCCTGCGCCACCGTCTTCTGGGGCTTCTTCCAGGCCGTCGCCGCGCTGTGCACGAGCGCCCCGAGCCTGTTGCTCACGCGCCTCGGACTCGGCGCCTCCGAAGCGCCGATCATGCCCGCGGGCGGCAAGCTCAACGCGCTCTGGATGACGCAGACCGAGCGCGGCCGCGGCGCGACCCTGCTCGACGGCGGCGCGCCGCTTGGCGCGGCGCTCGGTGCGATCCTCATCACCGGGCTCATCGCGATGCTCGACTCGTGGCGCCTCGCGTTCGCGGTGGCGGGCATCGGCACCGTGCTTGCCGGCATCCTCGCGTGGTTCTATGTGCGCAATACGCCGCGCGAACACCCCGACGTGAATGAACTGGAAGCCGCGTATATCGAGGAATCGCACGCGAGGGACGCCGCGCTCGAGCCCGCCACGCTCTCGGGCCGCACGAGCGACTTCTTCAAGTACCGCTCGGTGTGGGGCATGTTCTTCGGCTGGATGTGCTTCAACACCGTGTTCTACGGACTCCTCACCTGGATGCCGAACTACCTGCACATGGTGCACGGCTTCGACATCAAGCAGATGGGCGGCTCGAGCTTCATCATCTTTTTCAGCGGCTTTGTCGGCGAGCTGATCGGCGGCCTGATCGCCGACAAGTGGAAGGCCGCGGGCGGCCGCCCGAACGTCGTGATGCGCACGCTCTTCGGCATCGCGGCCGTGGTGGCCACGGTGTCGATCTTCTCGGTGGCCTACGTGACCAACGTCGTGGCCGTGGTCGCCCTGCTCTCGACGACGCTCTTTTTCCTGCGCTGGTGCGGTCTTTACTGGTGCATCCCGTCCTCGCTCGGCACGCGCAACAAGGTCGGCTTTCTGGGCGGCTTCATGAATCTCGGCGGCAATATCGGCGGCATCTCCGTGCCGATCATCGTCGGCGCGATCGTGCAGCTCACTCACTCGTACTTCCTCGCGCTGATGTTCTTCGCGGCAGCCGGCGTCGGCCTGCTGGTGTGCTCGAGCATCATCGATTACGAAAAGAAGATTCCCGTCTGACGCGATTCCCCGCCCCGATACCCCGGCACATCGCGTTACTCTCTCAACACCTCAACACAGAGCTATCAACATGAACAAGCGCACCCTTCTCGGCATGCTCACGCCTTCGTCCAACACCTCGCTCGAGCCGCTCACGAGCGCGATGGTCGCGGGCCTGCCCGATGTCTCGGCGCATTTCGCCCGCTTTCCCGTGACGGAGATCTCGCTCTCGGACCAGGCGCTGGGCCAGTTCGACGACTCGAAGATCCTGCAGGCCGCGCAACTGCTGGCCGACGCGAAAGTCGATGTGATCGGCTGGAACGGCACCTCCTCGGGCTGGCTCGGCTTCGAGGCCGACGAGCGCCTGTGCCGCCGCATCACCGAAGCCACGGGCATTCCGGCCACGACCTCCGTGCTCGCGCTCAATGAGATCCTGAAGAAGACCGGCGCCGACGAATTCGGCCTCGTCACGCCCTACCTCGACGACGTCCAGCAAAAGATCGTCGCCAACTACCGCAGCGAAGGTTTGAACTGCATCGCCGAGCGGCACCTGAACCTGAAGGTCAACTTCTCGTTCTCGGAAGTCACGGCCGACCAGATCCGCGAGATGGTGCGCGACGTGGCGGCGGCCAAACCGCGCGCGATCACGACCTTCTGCACGAACCTGAAGGCCGCGCATCTCGTGCCGGCACTCGAGGAAGAGACGGGCATTCCCGTCTACGACACGATCTCGACGGTGGTCTGGAAGTCGCTGCAGCTCGCGGGCTACGACACGCGCCGCGTGCAGGGCTGGGGTCGTCTGTTCAGCGAAGTCGTTTGAGGACGGGGCCATGTCGAACGATCTCGATTTCGTGATCCGTCACGCCGACGTGGTGACCGCGTCGGACCGATTTTCGTGCGACATCGGCATCCGCGAGGGCCGCGTGGCGATGCTCGGGCAGGGACTGCCGCGCGCGCCGCGCGAGCTCGATGCAAGCGGAATGCTGGTGCTGCCGGGCGGCGTGGATGCGCACTGCCATCTCGATCAGCCGATGCCCGATGGGCTGCGCATGGCCGACGACTTTTTCACGGGCACGCGCTCGGCCATTTGCGGCGGCACGACCACGGTGATCCCGTTCGCCGCGCAGGAAAAGGGCCAGTCGCTGCAGGCCGCGGTGGACGACTACCACCGGCGCGCCGAAGGACGTGCGCTGATCGATTACGGCTTTCATTTGATCGTCGCCGATCCGACACCGCACGTGCTCGCTGAGGAGTTGCCGCGCCTGATCGCCAATGGCTATACGTCGTTCAAGGTCTACATGACTTACGACGACCTCAAGCTGAACGACCGCGAGATGCTCGACGTGCTGACGGTCGCGCGCGAGCATGGCGCACTGGTGATGGTGCATGCGGAGAACTCGGATTGCATTGGCTGGCTGACCGAGCGGCTGCTGGGCAAGGGGCTTCATGCTCCGCATGCGCATGCGCTTGCGCGGCCCGCCGTGGTCGAGCGTGAGGCCACGCATCGCGCGATTGCGTTCGCGGAGCTCGTGGATGTGCCGATTCTGATCGTGCATGTTTCGGGCGCCGATGCGATCGAGCAGATCCGCTGGGGGCAGTCGCGTGGTCTGCCGATTCTTGCGGAGACCTGTCCGCAGTATTTGTATCTCACGGCTGCGGATCTGGGTCGCGATGGTTATGAGGGTGCGAAGTGTGTGTGCAGCCCGCCGCCGCGTGATCCGGCGAATCAGCAGGCTGTTTGGAAGGCGTTGCGCCAGGGTGTGTTCTCGATCGTATCGTCGGATCATGCGCCGTTTTCTTATGATGATCCCCAAGGGAAGAAGCCGGGTGGCAAGGAGGTATCGTTCGAGCACATTCCGAATGGGATTCCTGGGCTCGAGACGCGCCTGCCGCTGCTGTTCGATGGCGTGCGGAAGGGGCAGCTTTCGCTGCATCAGTTCGTGGATCTGACTTCGCTGCGGCCGGCGAAGCTTTACGGCCTTTATCCGCGGAAGGGCACGATTGCCGTCGGTGCGGATGCCGATATTGTTGTTTGGGATCCTGAGAAACGTGTGACGATCGCTAATGAGGCATTGCATCATGCGGTGGATTACACGCCTTATGAGGGCATCGAGGTGACGGGGTGGCCGCGGCATTGTCTTTCGCGCGGTGAAGTGATCGTCGAGGACGGCAAGCTGGTCGCCGCGCAGGCCGGGCGCGGGCGGTTTCTGCCGGCTGGCAAACCTTGCCTCGATTGAGGCGGCCTTTTGCTGTGGGTTTTTAGGCGTTGGCCTTAACTTGTTTTCGCGGCGGGCCGCAGTTTGCCCTGTGTGGTGCACCTACTTCTTGCAGCCGCAAAGAAAAGTAGGCAAAAGAAAGCGGCTCACACCGCTAGTGTGACGCAGTCCACCACTGCCCTGTATATCGGAGCGGCTCCGGAGCGTCTGTCATCACGGGCCGTATATCGGAGTGACTAAGGGCTCATTCATCCGGCGGCGCTACGCGCGCCGTGGGGTATAACCAAAACCATCGGGATATACGCGCATTCATGGGGATCCAGTGCATTTTGATTGAATCACTCTCTCAAATAAGTAGGACTCCAGTCAAATTACATGGAAGCACTATTGCGCATTAGTAGGACGTCAACATATTGGGCGGAAGCATTCCTGCATATTCGCTTGGTAGCGCGCCCGGTTTTTCTTGCAGACCCTTCCGCCTGCGCGTAGCGCGTGGCGGGAAGTATGAGTCCTTTGTCACTGACACCGAGTGTGCGAGGAGACGGATGCCCCGGAGCCGCTCCGATGTACAGGGCAGTGGGGGACGGCGTCACACTGGCGGTTTAAGCCGCTTTCTTTTGCCTACTTTTCTTTGCGGCTGCAAAGAAAAGTAGGTGCCGCCCCGCACAGGGGCAACGCCTGCATGCCGAATGCAAAACAAGGAAACGCGAAAAACCCTTCAAATCGATAACAGAAGAAAAATCAGTAAGCAATACGAACAAGGATCATCCAATGAGAAAACCCAAATCGTGGTGTAAGCTAGCGATAGCAGCATCAATAACAGCGGCATCCGCGACACAAGCACATGCACAAGAACATGCATCCCATACCGCCAGCGCAGCACCACATACCATGGCCACGGTGATTCCAGAATCGCTAGGCGTCGATTCAACGCCCCTAATCCACCTATCTCAATGGCTCCGCACCGAAAAGATGGACGTGCGCAGCCTCGTAGTAGTAAAAGACGGCAACATCATCTTCGAGCGCTACAGCGCCGGCCTAACCCGCGACAACAACTACGAACTATATTCGGTCACGAAAACCATCACCGCACTACTCACCGGCATCCTGGTAGGCGAAGGCAAACTGAGCCCATCAACCAAAGTCGCCCCGATGATCGCGCAGGCACGCCCCGACCTCGCCGGCGAGCTCGCCGACAAACAAAACATCGAGCTCCGCCACCTGATGTCGATGTCGAGCGGCCTCAGCTACCAGACGCGCGAAGGCACCGACCCTCTGTACTACGAAGCACCCGACCGACTCCACGTCGCAGTCACAAGCCGCGCCACCGCCGCGGCGCCCGGCACACACTTCGACTATATCGACGTCAATCCCGTGCTAACGGGCACAGCCGTCGCAATCGCCGCCCAAGAGCCCGAAGACCAGTTCGCCCGCGAGAAGCTGTTCGAGCCACTCGGCATGTCCCATTACCGCTGGACCGGCGCCGACAAGACCGGCTCGGTCTCAGGCGGCTGGGGACTGCGCCTGCGCGCCGTCGACATGGCGAAAATCGGCATGCTGCTGCTCGACAATGGACGCTGGGAAGGCAAGCAGATCGTGCCCGCCGCGTGGATCAAGCAGATGCGGACGCCCTCGCCCGCCGCCGCCGACTACGGCTACTACTGCTGGATCCAGCACGTGGTCGAGAAAGGCCAGCCCGAATTCGGCGCAATGGGCTTCAAGGGGCAATTCATCACCGTGCTGCCCGCGCAGCACGCCGTGGTCGTCATGACGAGCCTGCTGCCAACAGAAGGCGGCCTGCGCGATGCCACCTACCTCCAGCAGTATCGCCGTATGGTCAACGACTACATTCTTCCCGCCCTCGCGCCCGCCAGCCAACCCGTCGCCACGGCCGCGAAAACACAGGCGCTGCGCGAGGAACTCGAGAAAAGCCGCCAGACCCAGGGGATTCCAGGCACGGCAGCCGCATTCAACGACGCCCCCGAAACCTGATGGAAACCGCGACGATGACAACTCAACCGTTCCCGCTATTTCATTCGCGACGCGCCGCGTCGAATACGTCGAGTGCGTCGAGTTCACGAAGCGCTGCATCGCCGGGCGCGCGCGGCCTGCTCGCCCGCCTTGCGCCGTTCGTGGTCGGCGCGAGCGCACTCGTGCCGTTCGCGGCTTGCGCGCAGCAGGCAAGCGCCGCGCCCGCCCCACTGCACGAAACCGGCATCGAAGCGGTCTCGCCCGAGGACGTGGGCGTCGATTCGCGCGAGCTCGTGCGGCTCTCGCAATGGATCCGCGAGCAGAAGCTCGATGTCTACAGCCTGCTCGTGGTGAAAGACGGCAAGCTGATTTTCGAGCGCTATGGCGTGGGCGCGTCGCGCGAAGCGAACTACGAGCTGTACTCTGTCACCAAGTCGGTGACGTCGCTCGTCGCGGGCATCCTGATCGGCCAGGGCGCCATCGGTCTCGACGATTCGGTTGCGGACGCGCTGAGCGCCTGGCGCCCCGACCTGCGCGCCGATTTCGCCGATAAACGCGACATCGAACTGCGCCACGTTCTTTCGATGTCAAGCGGCCTGCACTACGACTTCCGGCCCAAGGACGATCCCATCTATTACGCGGCGCCCGACCGCCTGAAGCTTGCGGCCACAACGAACCCAAAGGCCGCGCCCGGCACCGTGTTCGAATACACCGACATCAATCCGATTCTGACCGCTGCCATGTTGAGCGCGGCGGCGCACGAGCCCGTCGAGCGATACGCGAAGGCGCATCTGTTCGAGCCGCTCGGCATGAAGCACGCCGCCTGGGAACGCGCCGACAGCAAGGGGCTGGTCTCGGCGGGCTGGGGCCTGAGGCTGCGCGCGATCGACATGGCGAAGATCGGCATGCTCGTGCTCGATCACGGCCGCTGGCAGGGACGCCAGGTAGTGCCGCAGCAATGGATCGCGCAGATGACGACACCGGCGGTATCGCCGCACTTCGGGTACTACTGGTGGGTCAACAAC
The DNA here is from genome assembly GCF_004524855.1 of Paraburkholderia pallida. Classification (NCBI taxonomy): domain Bacteria; kingdom Pseudomonadati; phylum Pseudomonadota; class Betaproteobacteria; order Burkholderiales; family Burkholderiaceae; genus Paraburkholderia; species Paraburkholderia pallida. Next base: position 1,292,196 of record NZ_CP038149.1, read on the forward strand.
ATCGTGCAGAGCGAGCCCGAGTACGACGCGATGGGCTTCAAGGGGCAGTTCATCACGGTGCTGCCCAAGCGCAACACGGTGATCGTGATGACGAGCATGCTGCCGATCGAAGGCGGTCTGCGCGACGCGAAAAACGTGCAGATCTTTCGGCAAATGGTGAACGGCTATATCGTGCCGGCGCTCGCCAATGCGCAGCGCGCGCAGCCCTCTGGCGAGCGCCGCGCGGCGCTTGCGCAAGAGCTGGAGGTGAGCGCACGCACGCCGGGTATCCCGGGAACCTCGATGGATCCGACCGACCGTCCGAAGCTTTGAGGCGCAGTCGCGCGATGCGCTCGCGCGGCCAGCGCCAGGCACGCCAGGCAGCAGTGGCTATCCGCAGCGACTGGCCACTACAGCCAGCGCCAGATGCCGGCAACCATGCCGGCGAGCGGCCTGTGCGCCCAACTGGCGACGAGCCAGACCACGACGCCGCCCGCCAGCGCGTGCATGCCGAAGCCGCCAAGCCGCGCGCGGCCCGCGGCGATGGCCGCGAACGGCAGATAGCTCGTCTTCGCCTCCCACGCGGGCCACTGCTCGGGCTGCAGCCGCTCCTTCTTGTGGTCCTGCAAGGCGGCGCCGACGAGCGCGAGCACCACTATCGCCGCCGCAACCACGATGTTCTTCGGCACCGGATACACGGCGATGTGGCACAGCCCCCACAACGCGAAGGCCCACATCATCGGGTGGCGCGTCACCGCGTAGACGCCGAGCGCCGCTTCCGGAAATGCACCGGGACGCCCGCCCGTGGGCAACGCGGGGTTGCGGATCAGCGAGCCCATCAGCAGGATCGACGCGATCAGCATCAGCACCGTGACCACCGCCCAGAGGCCGTCGCCGACCGCCCAGAGCGACTCGGTCAGCGGAGCCCGCCTGTACGCCACGACCATCCAGCCGAGCGTCGCGAACGAAACCAGCGAATAGACGCCCTGAAACGCGGTCTCGCCGATAGCGCCCACCAAAGGCTTGCGCAACGGATGGGACAAGATGAAATGACTGCCCACGAAGGCGACTGACGCCGCCACGACTGCGTTGATGCTTCCGTCCATGCTTCCCATAGGCCTGGCTCCTGGGTCATATCGTCGGCAATCCGCAAGGGTCTCATGTGCGATGACGCGCGTGCGTGGACCCGGTAAGCCGCGCGTCTCGCGTAGCGTATCGAAGATTACTCCTTTATGGGTTCACGCCGCACCGTGCCCCGGCGTGAGTCGTGCGTAGCGCGACCGCGAGTGGCGCGCTGAACCAGTTGTCATGTATCGGCCAGCTTCATGAACTCGGCGAGCCACAACTGTATTTTACGAACGCATTGCACGCCTTGCATCGAGGCGGGCGCAATTGATTGCCTATCGAGAATTCGAGCCCCGCTAAAAATTCGCCATCTCCTTTTCGGACGGATCTGATTGGCGGTGATACACCATCCCGCCAGCATGAGCGTTCGACCGATTATGGAGACGCATGAATGGCGGCAATTGATGCGGTTTCAATCCTGCTGACTGGCAGACAAGCGTACCACCTCGCCGTGCCCGGAGCGACAGGCGCCGAAGCGCTCTCGGTGGTGTCGTTCACTGCCACCGAAAAAATAAGCGAACCTACAGAAGTCGTCATCGTGGCGACGCATCCGCACCAGCTTGCGCGTGCCGATTTTCTCAATCAGGACGCCACGTTTTCCGTCACCCAGGATGATGGAACCATACGGAAAATGAGCGGCTTCATCGAACGCATCTCCGTGATTCAATCCTCATATGACGAGGTCAAGCATGAATTCCTGCTGAAGTCGCATGTTGGACGGCTGGCGGCGACCACGCGCACGAAGATCTATCAGCACGCGAGCACACCTGACATTCTGGCGGCGGGGATGCGCGAACACGGGATGCGCGAGCATCAATTCACTTTCCGGCTGCGCGGCACCTATTCGAAGCACGCCTTTCGCATGCAGTACGGCATGACCGACGCCGCATATGGTCACATGATGCAGGAGAAGTCCGGCATCTTTTTCTTCATCCTGGAGTCCGAACACGGCGATCAGGTGGTCTATGGCGATGACGTGGATCACTACATCTACGAGCCGCGCCTGATCGTGCCGTACCGCGAGGCGGCGGGACTCGAAGCGGGCGGCGTGGAGGCGGTCACGTCGATCAAGACCCATGCCGTGACCGTGCCGCAGTCGCTTACCGTCGCGGATTACAACCCTCAAAGCGCCTGGGAGCGTTATCGCGCAACGGCCAACGTTGCCCCAGGCGATACCACGACCTACGGCCAGTCTTACGTGTACGGGACTCACCACCTCGACCAGGATGGAGCAAAGTGGGAAGCACAACTGCGCCACGAAGCGGCCATCGCCTCGCAGATTGTCTATGAAGGCGAAAGCAATGTGCTGGCCTTGCAGCCGGGGCGCGTGTTCGAAACCGATATCCTGCTGCCCGACGCGCCCCAGGGGCAGCTGGTTGTCGAGATCACGCACAGCGGTGCACGCGACAGGCCCTATACAAACTGTTTCAAGGCCATTCCCGCCGACCGGCGTTTCCGCCTGAAGCTGGAACCGCAGAATTGGGCCAAAGTGAGTGGCACGCTCTCGGCTCGCGTCACAAGCCCGGACTCCTACACCTATGCGTATATAACTGCCGACGGCCACTATACGGTGCGCTTCGACGCGGACTTCGAGACGTGGCCCAAAGGCGGCGAGAGCGTCCCGCTACGCCTTGCCAAGCCCTTCGCGGGCAAGTTCCAGACCGGTATGCACTTCCCGGCGCTGAACGATGCCGAAGCCTCGATCGCCTGCCGTGACGGCGACCCGGACAAGCCGGAAATTACCGCTTTTCACCACCACAGCCAGGCGCGCGACCTGGTGACGAATGACCGGCGCTGGCTTTCGCGCAACATGATCCGCACGCAGAAGAACAACAAGATTCGCTTCGAGGACTGGGCGGGCCAGGAAGGCATCAAACTTGGCACGGAACATTCGGGCAAGTCACAACTGAATCTCGGCTACCTGGTTAACAAAAAGCTCGAATACAGGGGCGAAGGCTATGAGCTTCGCACATCGGGCTACGGGGTCAATCGCGCGGGCAAGGGCTTGATGTTGACGGCCTACGACCGGCCCGCCGCGACCGGCAAGCAACTGGACATGCAGGAGACCATTGCACAGCTGGAAAGCGCGCTGGCGACTGCGAAGGCGCTGGCGGCATCCGCCAGCAGCGCGAAGGCCGAGCCTGCGGACACCGACGCGCATCAGCAGATGAAGGACGATTTCGACGGCCTCAAGCAGCCGGGATTGCTCGCCAGCACGCCCGCTTCGGCGGGGATCGTCGCGGCCCAGGGCATCCAGTTCGCGGCGCAGGACAGCATGTCCACCGTGGCCGGGAAAAAACGCCGACTGGAGCGTGCTGAAGCGCTGGACCGTCGCGGCGGGCGAAAAGATTTCGCTGTTCGTGCAGAAGGCCGGCATCAAGATTTTTGCGGCCAAAGGCCCAGTCGAATTCCAGGCTCAGGGCGGCCCCATGTCACTCACCGCTGCAAAGGATGTGAACGTCGCCAGCGTCAACGGCAAGGTCAATCTTTCGGCGGCAAAGGAAATCATCCTGGAATGTGGCGGCGCGTTCGTACAGATCAAGGACGGCAGCATTACGCTCGGCGGCCCTGGTGACCTGTTCCTCAAGACCATCACCGTGCAGAAGAAAGGCACGGCATCGCAGGGGCCGGACCTTCCCGTGCTGCCTTCCGGCAAGGTGGGCGACCTGCCTCACTTCCTCGAACTCAGCCACCACTACGAAGACCTTCAACCGGTCAAAAACGCACCCTACACGGTGCGCCTGAAGAACGGCACGACCCTGTCCGGAACGCTTGACGACAAGGGCTTCGCACGTCTCGATGGCGTGCAGCCAGGCCAGGGCACGGCCGATCTTGGCGAGGATGTGCGCCAGTGGGCGGGCGAGCCGAAACGCCCCAATAACGACTCGGGCGCGGCAAGTGACGCGTCATCCGGCATCAACCTTGTCAGGACGTTCCTTTCATGATCGCGAGGTTCTTGCCCATCACCCAGGTCAAACCGGACCTGAAGGACGCGGTACGCATGTCCGTGGCAGAAATCGAACGCTTTCTCGCCTTGTTCTATCCCATCGACACGATTCGCCAGCAGCAGTCCGCGCTGGCGATTGCCGGTCAGTGGCTCTCCCGCGTAAAAGGGTTTCACGACGACGACGATTTCCTGTACCTGGCGCGCGATTTCCTGACGTGGGTGCTCAGTGGCGGCGAGCGCTCGCTGGCCTCGGACCAGCTCTCGTGCTTTTGCGGGCTTCATGCCGAGCTACGGCACGGCGCGCACCCTCCTAGGCATCGTGAATGACGGCGGCACCTGGCCGGACGTGCGCGCGTTCATGCACAGCCAGGCTTACGGCAATGCGAAGCGCTACGTGGAGGAGTTCGACTGGTCGGCAGGCGGCAAGAAGGCGCAGGCTGAGACACAGGCGTGGCTGGCCGTGCTCAAGGAAGAAGTTTGCAAGCTGAATGCCGGGGCCAGTCTGGTCGCGTTCCTGGCGCCGGACAATTCACCGTGGCTAAAGACACCTCCAGTGACGGACGTACCGAACCCCGTCCTCCCCGCCGCGGCTGAAGCGGAAGGCTCGGTGCTGACGCAGTTGCTCACGAAGATCACCTCGATTCCGTTTCTCGTTGGCGTCGTCCTGCTCACCTATTCGCCGAGCCTGAACGATGGCGAAGACGAAGTGATGAAGAAGATCCGCAAGCAGCAGCAAAACGACGCACTGTACAGGAAAGTGGCGATTCCCGCTCCGCAAGTCCAGACGGTTGTGAAAGTCGATACGCTCACGGTGGAGTGCAAGCCACAGACAGAAATCAACAGGCAGAACGGCGCGAAGTGCGAGAACGACGGTTATATCTTGATGGAAAAGTCTTTAGGCTACAAACGGCTTGTCGATCCGCCAAAGGGACGCGGGCTCGATGGCCTGTTCGAAAAGCAGGCCGACATGAGCGCGCCGAACCCAATGCCGCAGATCGTGAGCGAGCCGCCGCCTGGAGGCAAGCTGGTGTTCATTCCCGAAGCGATGAGGCCACCGAAACCTCAATACAGGACGCTCAACCCGGCAGTGGCAGGCGCGGTAGCCTATCCGCTGTTCGTGGTGTTCGAGGCGAAGCATATCTCGAAAGGCTTCGATCCCAGTGATACTGATGGTATCCAGAAAGAAGCGAAGCGGCGGCTGGGCGAAACCTGCGACGGTACGCAGATGAGCGAGCCGTGGACTGAAGAACGGATTCCTCAAGCACTGAATCGAGATGTGAAAAATGGCTATATGACGTCAGAGGAAAGAAGGGCTAAATATCAAGAAATAAAGGATTCAAGATACGTCCGCTGGATATTTATTTGCTTGCCGGGGCCGACAGGATCATCGTCCAAGGCGTCTGTGCTAATCGACGTTGTCGGGGCTTCAATGAATCTTGAGAAGACCTCGCAACCTGAAAGCGATACATCGGAGAGTTTTGAATGACTGACTTTAAAAATACACGACGACAAAAATTTCTTAGTGAAAAAGACTATCTGGACAACGAACGAGGATACAAATACGGTATAAAACTATCTTACGAATCACTGGCGTCGGAAAAGCCAAAGGCGAGTGGCGCAGACTCCAGCAATCGTTGGTCAATCGCGTCTGAAAGCCTCCAATTGCTGTTGCTTGATTACACGGCAGGCAAGCCCATCGAGGAACTGAAAGCGCAACTGCCTGAAATCATTGAGCGCTTCAATGTCTATGTTGCCCAAGAGGTATCACCACGGAGCAAGAGTCCACCCGAGAACGTGGCGGATACGTTCGAAATCACCCAGCTTGACGCCTATGTGTACGTGTTCTGGCTGCTCGCACTCTGCAAGCTGCTGGAGCATTCAGACTTCATTCCGACCATCATCGGCTGGGTGGACAATACCCGAAAGTTCAACCGCGGACGTGACGGGCTGTTCGAGAACGTGGTTCGGATGCTCACGGGTACATGCGTCGAAGCGCCGCGCGTGGTACTCCATGCTGTGCCGTATCGGCCGCTCGCGAGTGCGACGGTTCGGGCACCCGAGGAACGGCCCGCGCTAGTCAAGGAGTTTGTCGAGGGCTGGTACAAGGGCATGAAGCCGACCTACTGGCATGGCGCGCATACGGACGGCATTTATTTTGGGTACTGGTGCCTCGAGGCCGCGCTGGTGACGGTGCTGTGGGACATTGACGACAGCAGCTATAGAGACAACCTCGTGTATCCGAAGGACCTCGTTGACTTCGCGCGTGAGCGCGAGGCCGTGGCACGCGCCGCGGACGCTCCGAAGCCGCATATTTCACGCAGAACCGGCGAGCAATGCCCGCATGCGGGCCGCTGGGGCGTGCTCGAATCGCCGGGCGCGTTCGTGCAGGAGCGCTTCTTCAAGGAAGGCGACGCCTTCCCCGAGGGCGTCGGCCGCGACGGCAAGGTAGGCCCGGTTACGTGGATCGTGATGGGGCGTGACGACGGCGGCCCGACCCGCGAGGCGTGAACGCATGAGTCTTGCGGGAAAATTCCGGCACCCGGACGCGCTGCCGATTTTCGTTTCGCCGCGAGCCTGGGGGCTTGTCCACGAACCCGCGCCGGGAGAGTTGCTCATCGCGACGGAAAGCGCGGATGAAGGCCGCGCAATCCTCTGCGTTCTGTCGCTGCTTCAGGATAGGCTGCGCCGACGTATCATCCGGCCTATGCGGGCGTTCCCGCGCCCTGCCTTTGTCCGAGGCCGCGCAACAGACAAAAAAAAGCGGGCCTCGAAAATCGAGGCCCGCTTTTCAGAAACAACCGCGCACAGCGCTTAATCCAACGCTACCGCAGCGCCTTCACATCCGCCGCAGCAACATTCGCCGGCTGCCCACCCCACGTCGCACGCAGATAATTCGCCAACTGCGAAAGCTCATCGTCGCTGAGCGTGGACGCGAACGCCGGCATCGCCTGCATATCCTCCAGACCCGCGAACTTCTGCGTATCGATACCATCGAGCATCGCCACGAGCAGATTGTGCGGATCGGCCTGACGCACCGTCGAGTTGCCGTTCATCGGCACCGCTACGTGCGGCTTGCCCTCGCCCGCCAGCCCGTGACAGCCCGCGCACACGGCGAGATACACCGAGCGGCCCGCCGCGAGCTGCGCCGCGTCGGCGTCCACGGCCTTCACGGGCTGCGGCGCGGGCGGCGTGTCGCCGAGCAGATAGACGGACAGCGCACGCACATCGTCCTTGTTCAGGTACTGCGTGCTCAGGTGCACGACCGGATACATCTCACCGAACGCCGAACCCTGCGGCGCGATGCCGACGCTGAAGAACGTCTGCAGGTCGGCGGCGGTCCAGCCGCGGCCAGCGAGGCCCGCGGGCGTGATATCCGGCGCGACCACGCGGCCGAGCGCGGCGCCCGAGAGCGGCTTCGCGTCGACGAGCTGGCCGAACACGTTGCGCGGCGTATGGCATTCGGCGCAGTGGCCCAGCGCGTTCGCGAGATAGCGGCCGCGCTGCCAGTCGGCGGACTGCCCCGCCGAGGCATCGGGCAACGCATCCTTCAGGAACACCATGTCCCACAACGCCATGCCGAAGCGCATGTTGTACGGGAACTTCAGCTCGTTCTCCCGGTTCGCCAGCGCGACCGGCTTCACCGTCATCAGGTAGGCGTAAATCGCGTCGGTGTCCGCGCGCGAGAGCTGCCGGTACGACGTATAGGGCATCGACGGATAAAGCCGCTTGCCGCGCGCGTTGCCGTCGTGCAGCGCGGCATAGAAGTCGTCGGCGCTCCAGTTGCCGATGCCATGGTCCTTGTCCGGCGTGATGTTCGAGCCGTAGAAGGTGCCATACGGCGAAGCGAGCGGCGCGCCGCCCGCGAACGGCGCGCCGTCCTTCGCGGTGTGGCATGCGGCGCAGTCGGCGGCTTTGGTGAGGTAACGGCCGCGTGCAACCTGCTCGGGCGTGGACGTGAACGCCGCGCCCGAAGTGGACGATTCCTCGCGGCCGCAGGCCGCGAGCGTGAGTGCGCAGGCGGCCAGCAGCACGCCATGCGCGAGGCGGTTGAGGAGAGCGCGCTTCATGCCGCGTCCTTCACGAGCCCGGGCGTGCTCATCACCACGTCCTTCACCGCCTCGTAGTAGCGAACGTAGCCCGTACAGCGGCAGATGTGGCCGTCGAGCGCGCTCATGATCGTGCTTTCGACATCGGCTTTCGCAACGGGCTCGCGCTTGAGGCGCTCGAGCAGCACGGTCGCCGCGTTGACGAAGCCCGGCGTACAGTAGCCGCACTGGAAGCTGAAGTGATCGAGAAACTTCTGCTGGATGGGCGAGAGCTCGACCACCTCGCCGGCTTCGTTGCGCTTCGCGTGGCCTTCGATCGTGCGGATCTTGCGGCCATTGAAGAAGTGCGCGCCCGTGATGCAGGTGCGCATTTCCTCGCTCGAGCCGTCCGGCTTGTCGAGGATGACCACGCATGCGTGGCAGACGCCCTGCCCGCAGCCGAGGCGCGAGCCGGTCAGGCCCGCGTACTCGTGCAGGAACTCGATCATCATGAGGCCCTCGGGCACCTGCAGCGGGCCGACTTCCTTGCCGTTGATGGTGAGCGAGAGCGCTTTCGGCTTGTACTGCACGAGCGGACGCTCAACGGGCGCGGGCGCTGCCGCGCCAGCTTGCGCGGAAGGTTGCGAGGCCGGTTGCGCGGCCGATGCAGCGTCGGGTTGGCTGGCTGCTTGCGGCGCAGCCTGAGAAGCAGCCTGAGAAGCCACCGCGGCGGCGCTGGCGCTGGCCGCGGATGCAGCGGATTGGGCGAGCGTCATGCGAGCACCTCCAGGATTTTTTGCGGGGTCACCGGCAAGTCGGTGAAGCGATGGCCGATGGCGTGCGCGACGCCGTTCACGACCGCGCCCACCACGGGAATCATCACCACTTCGGCGATGCCCTTGGGCGGATCGGTTTCCGAGAGCACCGGCAGCACTTCGCCGGTCTGCGTCCAGACGGCGACGTCCGAAGCGCGCGGCACGTGATACCGGTTGAAGTTCCAGGTGCCGTTGCCGGGGCCGTCTTCATAGAGCGGCAGATATTCGTGCAGCGCGTGGCCGATGCCCATGGCAACACCGCCCTGCAACTGGCCCGAGACGAGCTGCGGCGAGATCTGGTTGCCGCATTCCATGATCGAGTGGTGCGTGAGCAGCTCCACCTTGCCCGTGGCCTCGTGCACGGCGAGCTCGACGAGCGTGCCGACCGCGCTGTAGTAGGTCACCGCCGCGTTGTTGCGGCTCATCGGCGGGATGAACACGCGCTTGCGGTCCAGCACGCGATAGCCGTTCGCCGTGAGCGGCAGCGTCGTGGGCGCCATGGCAACTGGCGCGCTCTTGCTTGCGGCCGCGTCCGGGGCGGCGGCGGGCGTGCCGTTTTCGCCCGCGTTGGCGGTCGCTGGCGTGCCGTTCTCGCCCGTGCCGGCCGTGCCGTAGCGCAGCGAAAGACCGTCGATCGGCAGACGTTCGACCGCACCGCCGACATCGAATTCGGCTTCAGCCCATTGCCAGCGATTGAACACGTGCACGACCGCGCCGGTTGCGAGGCCCATCGCGTGGGCCTGTTTCGCGAGCTGCTCGAGCGGCAGCGGTTCGAGGCCGGCTGCCGTGAGCTTGCCGTCCACCCAGCGCGCGTCTTCGATGCGCACGACGAGCGGTGCGGCCTGCCCGCCGCCGATGCCCTGCGACCAGATCGACATGGCCGCCGGCCACAGGCCATAGCGGAACACGGCGCGCGCGGCTTCGCGCGTGCTGTGCGTGAAGTAGAACGCGGAGTTGGTGGCGCTCGACGGCGAGGCGATGTTGGGCGTCCAGCGCGGATTCACGCTGAACTTGTCCTGATCGGCCTGGCTCATGATGTAGGGGTCGCCGCTCGTGACCATCGGCAGGTCCGGCCAGTCGGTCACGGCCACGCGGATGTCCGCTGCGGGCTTGCCGAGCCACTTCGCCACGGCCACGGCCTGCGAGGTCGACATGCCCGTGCCGATCTCCGCGCCCGTGTGATGGAGCGTGATGGCGCCGTTCTCGTCGATCTCGACCTTCGCGAGCGATGCTTCGGAGCCCGTACCAAAGTCCTTTTGCACGCAGGCGAAGCCCACGCCGTAGCGCTTGCCCGGGTTGGCGACCTCGTACTCGGCCTTGCGCTTCGCGCGCTGCGTCCACAGCGGATGGGCCTTCGCGCGTTCAAGCACGTCGTCCACGCGGATCGCGCCCGCGGGGATCGCGCCCTGGGTGTTCTTCATGCCCGAGCGCAGCGCATTCTTCAGACGGAAGTCGATTGGATCGACCCCGAGCTGCGCGGCGATTTCGTCGATAGCCATCTCGGTCGCGGCCATGCTCTGCAGCGTGCCGTAGCCGCGCGCCGAGCCCGCGTCGATCGCGCGCGAGGCGATCGCCACGGTGGCGAAGTCGTTCTTCGGGAAGTAGTAGATCGATTGCGCGGCCGTCGCGCCCACCATCGCCACCGAAGGCGAGAAGTTGCAGCGCCCGCCGCCATTCGCCTCGAAGTCGCCCTTGAACGACTGCAGCAGCCCCGTCTTGCGGTCCACGGCGATGCGGTAATGCATCTTGAACGCGTGGCGCTTGAGCGAGGTCTGGAACTGCTCATAGCGGTCGTTCGCGAAGCGCACCGGGCGGCCGTCGCCATAGAGCGCGGCCACGAGCCCGTAGTACGGCACGTTGAAGTGATCCTTCGAGCCGTAGCCCACCGTGTAGCACGGGTGCAGGAACAGTTGCCTGACCGGGTAGTGGCTCTTCGCGGCCATTTCCGCGACCGATTCCGCGACTTCGAGCGGCGACTGCGTCGGCACCACGAGGTGCAGCGATTGCGTGGCGGCGTCGTACCAGCCGTTCGCGTTGTCGGGCTCGAGCGCGGCGGTGTCGATCGACTGCGTGTTGTACTCGCGGTCGAACACGAGCCAGTCGGCGGACGGATGGTCGAGTTCATCGGCGATCTGGGCGGCGTAGGCCATCCCCTGCTCGTCGACCTTGCCGTGCGCGTTGGCGTCCGGCCAGACCGGCAGATGCTTGCGCATCATGCTCGGGAAAATCGGCGCGTCCTTGAGGCTCGAATAGGCATCGTCGTCATACGGCGTCTTGCCGCCCACGCGGACGAAGCGGAAGGTGCCCCACGGGTCGCGTTCGAGCGGCCCGGTCACCGCGCCGTAGCGGATCACGTCGTCGCGGAACTTGAGCAGGTTCTTCGCGAAGCGGAAGCGCGCGAAATCGTGGTAGATGAGGATCGCGACCGCGTGGCCCAGGTAGGCCGGCGTCTTGCCCGCGGGCAGCAGCATGTCGTCGCCGTAGAACGCCGGGAACGCGACACCATCGCGCGCGAGGTCCTCGGCGGTGACGATGCGGTCGGGCTTGAGGTCGTCGCCGAGCAGCGTCAGGTCGAAGCCTTCATAGAGGCGGTCGGCCTGGGTCGCGCGCAGGATCAGCGCGTGAGCCTGCTGCTGCGGCCAATGGGGCATGTCCGACGCGCGCACATCGCGCGCGAAGATTTTCGAGCCCGTGACTTTGGCAATGCCGTCGATACGGAACTTGGGTGTGCCGTTGGCGGCATCCCATTTGACCGGTGTGAGGAGTTTTTCTTCGAACAGGGCAGCGAATGCGCGGCTGCCGAACGGCGCCACATATACCGCCACGCCCGCCAGCATGCTGGCTTTGAGAAAACCTCGCCGTGACAGGCCGTGGTTTTTCATGAGGGGACCTCCAGGTGCGTGCGCGACTCGCCAAGGCGACAGTTTGTGCCTTGCGGAGCGGCCCGCATTCTGGCATCCGCACCCGCTTGAGCCCATAGCGATATTCACATGTGGAACTTATTATTGCGCTTATAACCCCGGCGCCATGGGCGCTTGCGGCGCACATGGATTTGCTGCGTCTTGCATCCGGAGCCTGATCGAATGCAAGTATGAGCGGATTTTAGCCCGTCTGCGATATCGGGTGCCCGGGGAATGGCCGGGGGTGTTCGTGTCGCATCATCGGCGCCGCTCGCCGGCTTCGTCCTCGCGAGTATTGGGTCATCCAGAGCGACGGCGATGCCTTTCACCAGACAATATTAATCTGCATGACGAATTAACTGGGCTGACGAGGCGGCCCGGGCGTTCGCTTGCGGCTTTTACCCTTGGCCGTGCCAGCTCGCACCCCGGCCTGAGGCGCAGACATCAGCTCGCGCTTTTCGATGAGAAACGCCATCAACGCCCTGACCTTCGCATGCATCCGCTCGCGTGAAGGCGCGTAGAAGGTTCCATCGGCGAGCCGGGGCGATTGATTATTAAGCGGGTGCTACCAGTCAAGAAGCAATTGCGGCATCGCTCAATACCAATCCGCCGCGAGCCTTTCTCCGCGGGAAAGCATGCTTGAGGCATCCGCAATTTTCGTGCTGGCAAAAATCTCCCACACTTGGCCTCAGCGCCCATTCCCTGCGCCCTGCGGGTTCCATGCGGCGCACCATGCCACGGACAGCGGTTCAATCGGCCCTGCTCCGTAGCGAGATCGACCGTTGGCAGAGCCGCGGCATACCGATATCTGGAGACACGATGAACAGCCAACCTTTGGATCTGGGCGGGGCCTCGGCCCGCGATAGCTCGCCCGCTCCGCTCGCCACCGGCCAGCGCGAGGCGCTCAACCGCGCGGCAACGACGCTCGGCAGCTTCATGGACGAGATGCCCGTGGGCGCGCTGCACCGCTTCGTGGTGTGGGTTGTGGGGATCGGCCTGTTCTTCGACATGTACGAGATTTTCCTCGTCAGCTCGATCGGCTCGGCGCTGCAAAACGAGTACGGTCTCGACGGCCACAGCAACGCTTTCAAGCTGCTGCTCGCTTCGGCGTTCATCGGCATGTTCTTCGGGTCGCTTTGCCTCGGCAGCCTCGCTGACCGTATTGGCCGGCGCCGCGCGTTCCTGCTCACGCTCGTCTGGTACAGCGCGTTCTCGCTGATCGGCGCGTTTTCGGTCAACGCCATCATGCTGGTCGCCTGCCGCTTTCTCACGGGCGTGGGCGTGGGTGCGATCTATCCGGTCGCCGACAGCTACCTCTCCGAGATCCTGCCGAAAGACCGCCGCGGGCGCCTTGCGGCATGGGCCTATACCACCTCGTATGTGGCCGTGCCGCTCGTGGGCTTTCTCGCGGTCTGGCTCAATCCGCTGCATGCCGGCGCGATCACGGGCTGGCGCGTGATCCTCGCGATCGGCGGACTGGGCGCCGTCTTCGTGCTGGCCGTGAAGCATCGCCTTCCGGAAAGCCCGCGCTGGCTGCTCGCGCAAGGGCGCGTAGAGGAAGCGCATGCCACGCTGGGCCGGTTCGCGCAAAGTGCGGGCGTCGCCATGCCCGCCGCCTTTGCGGAATCCGGCGAACGCAAGCACCCGCTGCTGCTGCGCGAGCGCATTGCCCTGCTGGGCCGTGCGCCGTACGGCAAGCGCTACCTGATGCTCACCATCTTCCACCTGTTCCAGGGCTTCGGCTATTACGGTTTCGGCACGCTCGCCGGTGTCGTGGTGAAGAGCCGCGGCTTCGACGTGACGGGCAGCACGCTCTTCGTCGCGCTCTCGTTTCTCGGCTACCCCATCGGCTCGCTGCTCTCCGTGCCGCTGCTCAACTGGATCGAGCGGCGCACGCTCGTGATCGCCTCGCTCGTTGCGATCGCCCTGTTCGGCCTCGGCTTCGCTTATTCGAACCATATCGGCCTGATCGTCTTGTTCGGTGTCCTGACCACGTGCGCGTCGAATGTGTTCAGCAACGCCTACCACGTCTACCAGGCTGAGATCTTTCCCGCCAGCGTGCGCTCGACGGCAATCGGCAGCACCTACTCGCTCTCGCGTTTCGTCAGTGGCGCCCTGCCGTTCATTCTGCTGCCCGTGCTCAACCAGCACGGCCCGCTCGCGATGTTCGGCGTGATTTCCGCCGCCCTCGCCATTGTCGCGGTGACACTGCGCATGCTCGGGCCGCTCACCACGCGACGCAGCCAGGACGAGATCAATCCCGTCTGACGTTCACATCCGCCGCCACTCCCGTGTCATGGGCCGTGCGTCACGCCTCGCGTGGCCACGGCCCGCGCGCGTTTCAGGTGCGCGCCGACATGTAGTCGAACAGGCTCAGGACATCGGAACTCAACGCACTGCCCGCCTTCACCCCGACCCAGAGCGTGCGCGTCGCCCACGCGTCGCTGAGTTTCACTTTGGAAACACCGATCTTGCCGCGCTCGTCGCTGACCGAATCGCGCGGCAGGACGCCGATGCCCAGGCCCGCCTCGATCATGCGGCAGACGCCGTCGAAGTTCGACGCCTGAATGCGCAGCTTGAGCGAGCGCTCCACGGCGAACGCGGCGTCGGTCATGCGCGCGAGCAGCGAGCTGCCGTCGCTCAAGCCCACGTAGTCTTCGTCGAGCGTATCCGCGAAGCGGATGATGTCCTGCTGCGCGAAACGATGCCCCTGCGGCACGAGCAGCACCAGTTCGTCGCGCCTGTAGAGACGCCGCTCGATGCCCTGCGCGGGCACGTTGTCGGCGAACACGCCAATGTCGGCCTTGCCCGAGCCGAGCGCCTCCACGATCTCGTGGCTCAGGCGCTCTTCGAGACTGACCTTGATGCCCGGATGGCCGTTGAGAAAGCCCGCGAGATCGACGGGCAGGAACTGCACGATCGCCGACGTATTGGCCCACATGCGAACGTGCCCGCGCACGCCGGCGGCGTAATCGCCCATTTCGTTCGCCATGCGGTTGACCTGGTCGATGACGCGGCTCGCATGCTCGAGCAAGGCGAGACCGGCCGGGGTCAGCTCCACGCCACGCGCGCGCCGGATGAAAAGCGCGCAGTCCGTGACGCTTTCGAGCTCCGCGATGCGCTTGCTGACCGCGGAAAGCGTGAGCTGGCCATGCTCGGCCGCCTTGGTCAGGCTGCCGTGCTCCGCGACGAGCAGAAAGACCCGCAGCGACTGCAGATCGAAATGAAGCGGATTGACCATGGTGGATACGCTGGAGGAAAACCGTTTGAAGTGGCCATTGTGCGGCATCTATGTCGCGCGCGAAAGTAGCCCGCCGCAGGGTAGGCGGCTATCGCGTCCAGATGCGCAAAGCGGTGCCGTGGAGGTCCGCAAGCCGGCTGAGAATGAAAAAGACGCGCACGCGGCGCGTCTTTGTGCGGGCAACGAAAGCGACAAGCCCCGCGCAATGCGGCGCGGCACCGATCGAGAAAATGAGAAAAATTATTCCCCGATCGGAAACGCCGCGTGCCGGATCGTCAGATCAGCTCCGAGATCTCGATGAGATTCAGATCCGGGTCGCGCACGTAGACCGAGCGGATCTTCTGCGTCGCCCCCGTGCGCTCGACCGGCCCCAGCACAATCGGCCAGTCGAACTTGCCCAGATGCGCGATCACGTCGTCGAGCGGCACCGCTGCGATGAAACACAAGTCGAGCGCGCCCGGCGCCGGCACATGCGCCTTCGGCTCGAACTCCGAGCCGCGCACGTGCAGATTGATCTTCTGGTTGCCGAAGCGAAACGCGATCCGGCCCGCGCCGAATGTCTCGAGTTGCATCTGCAGCACCTCGGTGTAGAAATGCTTCGTGGCCTCGGGGTCCACGCAGGTCACCACCAGATGGTCGAGGTGATCGATCAGTGCCATGCTTCGCTCCTTAAAGAAATGCACGCTGCTCCGGCATGTCCTGCGCGCCGGCGGGCAACGGATGAAGGTCCATTCGGCGGCCGGCCTTGAGGATCTGGCTCGGCACGTCGTGCCCGATCAGCACCGGCAGACGCGCGGCTGCCTCGAGTATGGCCGCAAGATCCACGCCCGTGTCGTAGCCGTCGAGTTCGAGCATGTGAACGAGCTCTTCGGTGCAGACATTGCCGGTCGCGCCCGGCGCATAGGGACACCCGCCCAGGCCGCCGAGCGAGGCGTCAAAGCGCACGATACCCGCATCGAGCGCGGCAAGCGTGTTCGCGAGCGCCATGCCGCGAGTATTGTGGAAATGCAGTGTGAGTTCCAGGGCGCCGAATGCCTCGCTCGCGCGGGCGCACAGTGCGCGAACCTGGGCCGGATGCGCCATGCCGGTCGTATCGCAAAGGGTGAAGCCGTTCACGCCGCGCTCCGCGAAGCGCTGCATCCACTCGAGCACCGTTGCAGCGGGCACGTCGCCCTCCATCGGACACCCCATCGCTGTGGAAAGCGACACGTTGATGGCCACGCCGGTGCCGCGCACGGCCTCGATCACATCGGATAGCTGTGCGAACGACTGCTCGCGCGTCATGCGCAGGTTCGTGCGATTGTGGCTTTCGCTCACCGACATCACGAGGTTCACTTCACCGACGTTGCACGACAGCGCACGCTCCGCGCCGCGCACGTTGGGCACCAGCACCGTGTAGACGACGCCCGGCGCGCGTGCGATGCCGTGCATTACCGCTTCGGCGTCGCGCAGCGCTGGTATCGCCTTCGGCGACGTGAACGAAGTCACCTCGATCTTCGCGTAGCCGCATGCGCTCAGCTGGTCGATGAGCGCGATCTTGTCGTCGGTGTCGATGAACGCCGCTTCATTCTGGAAACCATCGCGCGTGGCGACTTCGTTCAGATACAGGCGCTGCGCCTGGGTGGCCGGTTTGGTCTCTTGTGTCATTGCCTTCGTCTCCGTTCAGATCACACCGCGCGCACGCCATGCTTCGCGCGTCGCGGTATCCACGCCGATGGA
Source organism: Paraburkholderia pallida (assembly GCF_004524855.1). Lineage (NCBI taxonomy): Bacteria > Pseudomonadati > Pseudomonadota > Betaproteobacteria > Burkholderiales > Burkholderiaceae > Paraburkholderia > Paraburkholderia pallida. The sequence goes on from NZ_CP038149.1 coordinate 1,308,947, forward strand.
TTCGAGCACGGCGTCCGTGTGCTCGCCGAGCGTGGGCGCGCTGCGCTCGATGACGCCAGGCGTGGCGTTCAGTTTCGGCACGATGCCGGGCACGCTCACCGGCGTGCCGTCGGGCAGCGTGTCTTCGACGATCATCTCGCGTGCCTGATAGTGCGGGTCGGCGGCAATGTCCGCGACGTCATAGATGCGCCCTGCCGGAATGCGTGCTTCGTTGAGCGCGGCAAGCACCTCGTCGAGCGTGCGGCGCGCACACCAGTCGCCAATCGCCACATCGATGCGCTCGACCTGGGCCACGCGCCCGTCGTTCTGTGCGAGCGCTGGATCGCTGCCGAGGTCCGGCCGCTCGATCAGCTCCATCAAGCGACGGAAGATGCTGTCACCATTGCCCGCGATCAGCGCGTACTTGCCGTCACTGCAGCGGTACGCATTGCTCGGTGCAATGCCGGGCAGGCTGCTGCCGGCAGGCTGGCGCACCGCGCCGAACACCGAATACTCGGGCAACAGGCTCTCCATCATGTTGAAGACGGACTCGTAGAGCGCGACGTCCACGACCTGGCCCTTGCCGCCGTGCTGCTCGCGATGGCGCAGCGCAAGCAGCACGCCGATCACGCCATGCAGCGCCGAAAGCGAATCGCCGATCGAAATGCCCACGCGCACTGGAGTGCGCCCCGGCTCGCCGCTTAAGTGACGCAGGCCACCCATCGCCTCGGCGACCACGCCGAAGCCGGGCCGGTCGCGATAGGGCCCGGTCTGTCCATAGCCGGACACGCGCAGCATGATCAGTCCCGGATTGATCGCGCTAAGCGCTTCCCAGCCGAGCCCCCAGCCTTCGAGCGTGCCAGGACGAAAATTCTCGATTAGCACATCGGTTTCCGATACGAGACGGCGGATCACATCCTGACCTTCGGGCGAGCGCAGATCGAGCGTGAGCGACTGCTTGTTGCGCGACTGCGCGGCCCACCAGACCGAGGTGCCTTCGTGCAGCAGGCGCCATTTGCGCAGCGGATCACCGGTGCCCGGCGGCTCGACCTTGATGACGCTCGCGCCGAATTCGGCGAGCATTTTCCCGGCGAACGGGCCTGCGATGAGCTGCCCGAGTTCCAGCACGCGGATGCCGGTGAGGGGACGTGACATGGCTGTCTCCAGAATGGTTTCGACTCTGGACACCATGATGAGCCGGATCACGCGCGTTGATAATCGACGGTTGCTCAATCTGGCTTGATCAAATGGAAAGGCTGGGCGGCGCCGGGCCGTGCGGCATGGCGCGCGTAGTGGGAACGGGAGCCGCCAATTTCCGCATCGGAAAGTCGAGTGTCGCAATGAGCAAGCCGCGCCGGTCCGGCGCGCTCCACAATGCGGCCTCGTCGTACCCCATGACCCAGCGCGCCATTTGTTTCGCGCGTTTCCGCTTCCGCTCATTTTTTTCGCGCCCGCCCATGACCCGCTCCGCTGCGCCAACCCAGATCGTCTTTCTCGACCGCGCTACGCTCCCCCCGCAAACGCGGTTACGTCCGCTGCCGTTCGAGCATGTCCTGCATACGTTCGAGCGCACCGCACCCGCCGAAGTCGCGCAGCGCATTGGCGACGCCGAGATCGTCATCACCAACAAGACACCCATCACGGCGGCGGCGCTTGCGGCGGCACCCCGGCTACGCATGATCGCGGTGGCCGCCACGGGGACGGACAACGTCGACCTGCGGGCCTGCGCTGCGCGCGGTGTCATCGTCAGCAATATTCGCGACTATGCGGTGCACACGGTGCCGGAACATACGTTCGCGCTGATCTTCGCGCTGCGGCGCAGTCTGCTGGCCTATCGCGAGGCCGTGCGCGCCGGGCGCTGGCTCGAATCGGGTCAGTTCTGTTTTTTCGATTTTCCGATCCGCAACTTGGCCGGCTCGACGCTGGGGATCGTCGGCGCAGGCGCGCTCGGCCGTGCGACGGCCGACATGGGGCGCGCGCTGGGACTGCGCGTGATATTCGCCGCTCATGAGACGCGGAAGGATCACGAGAGTGGCACAGGCTCGGACGACGAACGCATGCCTCTCGACGCGCTGCTCGCGCACAGCGACATCGTCTCGCTGCACTGCCCGCTCACGCCCGCGACGCGCCACCTGATCGATGCGGACGCGTTCGCGCGCATGGCGCGCCGCCCGCTCCTCATCAATACCGCGCGCGGCGGGCTCGTGGACGAAGCGGCGCTCGTGCAGGCGCTGCAGTCCGGTCAAATATCGGGGGCAGGTTTCGATGTCGTGTCGGAGGAACCCCTGCCGGCCACGCACCCGTTTCAGGCGCTACTCGCACACCCGGGTTTCATTCTCACGCCCCACGTGGCATGGGCCAGCGACGAGGCCACCCAGGCGCTCGCCGATCAACTGATCGACAACATTGCAAGCTTTTATGCCGGCCAACCGCGCAATAGCGTGCACCCACATTGATTACGAAACCGGCGTTTCCTGCCGGAAACAAGCGACAGATGAAGAGCCGATGCCGCGAAACAAATGACAAGGGGCCCTTGCGGGCCCCTGCAATGACGCTCAGTCTTTCAGACTTGAAAGACAATCTCCGTCATGACGCTCACGCCATTGCCGGATGCGCTGCAAACCATTCATCGACGGATTGACGCGCCTTGTGCTCCACCATGCTGACCACCATCAGCACGTCGATCTTGAGTTTGGGAAACACAAGCTCCACGCCAGGCAGGGCGACGCCGCGCACTTCATCCTTTGCCCCGTTTATTTCCGCGCGGCACAGCCATTGCGTGTCCGTCGCGTCCGCTTTCGTATCGACATTGATTTGAAAGCCTCGGTATTCGATCGCCATACACCCTCCGCTACCTGTCAAAACGTAAACATTTCATCGCTAAATTGCGACGAAGTCGCGAATATAGCACTGCTTCGCAATCCGTTCAGTGACGCGGGCACGCGTGGCAAAAAAAGAATTTCTGTATTGCATTCAATGGGCAAGTAATGGCTTGCGCATCCGCCAGCCCACGATCGACAGCGATATGCCCGAAACAACCGCAGCAAGCGATACGTAATACGCGGGGGCCAGCGTATCGCCGGTCCAGTGAATCAGCAACTCGGCGATAGTGGGCGCGAATCCGCCGAGCAGCGTCACGCCGAGGCTATACGCGATCGACAATCCGGCCGAGCGCATCCGCACCGGAAAGATCTCGGACATCAGCGCCGGCATCGGGCCCGAATAGGCGGCCTTGAAGATGCCCGCCGCCCCCTGCAGCACGAGCAGCCATCCGAGCGTCGGATGCGCCTTGAGCAGCGCGAACATGGGGTACGTGAGCGCCGCCAGCAAAATCGACGTGGTGAGCATGATGCGCAGGCGTCCGATGCGATCGGACAACGCGCCCATCACGGGCGAAAGCGCGAATTGCAGGCCGCCGTTGAGCACGACCACGCCAAAAGAAGTCGCCGCGGCCATATGCAGTTGCTTGACCGCATACAGCGGCATATAGAGCTGGAGGATATACACGCCCACCGTCGATTGCGCGACGATGCCCACGGCGAGCAGCAAATCGAGCCCGCGGCGGCCGGCCGGTTCGTTCGTCCCGGCAACCGCTCGCTGCGCGCTCATCGCCTCGCGGTTCGCGAGAAACTCCGGCGTTTCGTCGAGATGCGAGCGAATGTAATAGCCCACCGGGCCCAGCACGAGCCCGAAGAAAAACGGCACGCGCCACCCCCACGAAGCGAGCGCCGCAGGCGGCAGCCAGAGCGCCAGCAGCGAGCCGAAAGCCGCCGCGAGAATTGCTGCGGCGCCCTGGCTGGCGAATTGCCAGCTGGCGTAATAGCCGCGCCTCGTGCTGCTGTGCTCGACCATAAACGCGGTCGCGCTGCCGAATTCACCACCCACTGCAAATCCCTGCACGAGGCGCGCGAGCAGGACGAGCAACGGCGCCGCGAGACCGATCGTGGCATACGGCGGCATCACAGCCATTGCGAGCGTGCCCGTCATCATGAGCGCGATGGCGAGCGTCAGTGCAGCCTTGCGCCCTTGCCTGTCGCCATACATGCCTAGCACGATGGCGCCGAGCGGGCGCATCAGAAACGAAATGCCGAACGTGCCGATCGCGAGCAGCGTCGAGAGCCACTCGTCGTGCACGGGAAAGAACTGCTTCGCGATCACGGGCGCGAAATAGCCGTAGACGAGAAAATCGAACCATTCGAGCGCATTGCCAATGGACGAGGAGAACACGATGCGACGCACCATGGCGCGCGTGAGCGGCGGCTTCGCGCTGCCGGCCCCCTCCATCTCCACGACATCCGCTACGGACTGCGAATCGCTTCTCATGTCCCGTCTCCCTGCTCTATTGTTTTGCTCTACTCATCGATCCAACCGAATCGGTCGCAGGCGTTCCAGCACGGTCCGGCTGCGCTGCGCACGCAGCCGGACCGGCGCAACCCTGTGCTCAGAACCCTGCCGCGAGACCGTCGCGCCGCGTATCGCTTGCCGCCACGTAGCCGCGCTCGGGATCGTTGCGATCGAGCTTCCAGATGAACTGGCCGGAGCCGAAGTCCATGTACGGATCGTCGAAACCCTTGATCTCGTGGCCGCGCGCCTCCAGGGCCCGCGCAACCTGCGGATCGAACGTCGATTCGATATCGACCGTGAAATCGCGGTTCACCTTCCAGCGCGGCGCATCGCACGCGGCCTGCGGCTGCTGGCCGTAGTCGAGCATGCGCACGACCGTCTGCAGATGGCCTTGCGGCTGCATGTCGCCGCCCATCACGCCGAAGCTCATGACCGCCTCTTCGCGGCCGTCCACCTGCTGCGAGAGGAACGCGGGAATGATCGTGTGGAACGGACGCTTGCCGCCGCCGACGACATTGGGCGAGACCGGGTCCATCGAGAATCCGCAGCCGCGATTCTGCAGCGCAATGCCCAGCCCCGGCACCACCACGCCCGAGCCGAAGCCCATGTAGTTCGACTGAATGAAGCTCACCATCATGCCGCGTTCGTCGGCAGCGGACAGATAGATCGTGCCGCCCGACCTCGGCATGCCGAAATTGAAATGCGTGGCGCGCTTCGGGTCGATGAGTTTCGCGCGCGACTTGAGATACGCGTCGTCGAGCATCTGCTCGGGCGTCACTTCCATCGAGCCCGGATCGGACACGTAGCGATAGACGTCGGCGAAGGCAAGCTTCATCGCCTCGATCTGCAGATGCTGCGATTCAATGCCATCGCGCGGCAACGAGGCGACGTCGAATTGCTCGAGTATGCCCAACGCGATGAGCGCGGCAATGCCCTGCCCGTTGGGCGGAATCTCGTGCACCCGATAGCCGCGGTACGCCTTCGAAATCGGCTCGACCCATTGCGCGCGATAGTTGCGCAAGTCGTCGAGCGTGAGCGCCGCGCCGCCTTCGCGCGCGAACGCGGCGATGCGCTCGGCGATTTCGCCTTCGTAGTAGGCACGCGGTCCCAGCTCGGCGAGCCGCCGCAGCGTGGCCGCGTGTCCCGGCAGGCACACGCGCTCGCTCACTTCGGGCGCCCGGCCGCGCGGCATGAACGTGTCCGCAAAGCCGGGCTGGTCGCGCAGCTCGGGAATGGCGGCCTGCCATTTACGCGCGACGATCGAAGCAAGGGCGTAGCCGCGCTCGGCAATTTCGATCGCCGGCGCCATCAGATCCGCGAACGGCAGCGAGCCGAATTTCGCGTGCAGCGCTTCCCAGCCGGCAATCACGCCCGGCACGGTGACGGTATCCCAGCCGCGTTTCGGCTGTTTCGCGAGGCCGTTTTCCTCGCCGTATTTGCGCCGGAAGTAATCGGGATTCCAGGCCGCGGGCGCCGTGCCCGAGGCATTGAGCCCGTGCAACTGCGTGCCGTCCCAGACGAGCGCGAACGCGTCGCCGCCCAGCCCGCACGACACCGGCTCGACCACGGTGATGGCCGCCGCCGCCGCGATCGCCGCGTCCACGGCATTGCCGCCCTTCCAGAGCATGCGCAGGCCCGCCTGCGCCGCGAGCGGATGCGAGGTCGAAACGATGTTGCGGGCGAACACCGGCAGGCGCGGCGTCGAATAAGGGTTCTGCCAGTCGAAGCGTGTCATGGCGATATGGGCTGGAATGGTCGGAAAAAGGCAGTCCGTGCGGGCTGCGCGGCAAGCCGCGCGCCCAGACAATACGGATGCACCCGTCAATATGACGATTATCTTGAAGGCTCAAGCGAAAAAATATTAATATTTTGTTTTCGATACTTAAATTTTTCTTTCATGCTTTCCCTGCGCATGCTGCGTACCCTGCAAGCCGTGGCCCGTAGCGGCTCGTTCGCCCTCGCCGCGGAAAAGACCGCGCTCACGCAGGCGGCCGTGAGCCTGCAGATGCGCGGGCTCGAGGAGGCACTGGGCCGGCAGATCTTCGACCGCCGCGCGCGCCAGGTGGCGCTGACGCGCGAGGGCCGCGATATCTGCGCGAAGGTCGAGCGCATTCTCGAGCTGATCGACGAGTTGCCGGCCCGCGCCGACGATACGATCCGCGGCTCGGTCATCGTCGGCGCCGTGGTCTCCGTGATCGGCGCGCTCTCGCTCGCCGTAGCGCACCTGAAGACCGGGCATCCCGAGCTCGAAGTGCGGCTCACCTCCGCGCGCTCCGCGGAGCTCGCACACATGGTCGAAGCCGGCGAAGTCGATCTCGCGGTGGTGGTCGGCAACTCCGACGGCACCCTGCATGAGTCGCTCGCGTGGACACCGCTCTATGAAGAGCCGCTCATGCTGGTGGCCAGCCGCGCCACGGCAGGCGGCGACGCGCGCCGCATCTTGCGCGAACGCGGCTTCCTGCGCTTCGACCGCCGCGTGCCGACAGGCGTGGTGATCGACGAAGCGTTATGCACGCTCGGCATCAAGCCGCAGGAGTATCTGGAGCTGAACTCCATCGAAACGATCGTCTCGCTCGTGCGCAACGACGTGGGGGTGAGCGTGCTGCCGGTCCTTCACAACGGCAACTGGCACGACGATGCGAACCTGCGGCTGATTCCCCTTTGCAATCCACCGTTCATGCGCACGGTGGGCATGATTCACCGTAAGTCGAACAAGCGGACGTTGCTTTTTACTACGCTCGCGGAAATGCTGCGTTGACCGATCATTAGCGATCCGAACCGATATCCAACGGTTAAAAGCTGAAAGGCACCCCGAAAGAACACCGACATCGTGCATACGCACTCATGGAACGGTTTCCGACAATCGCTTAAGCTAGCGCCATCCTCCGCCCACACGCTCCATGCAAAGTTCGCCCCTCTCCCGGATGACGAAGCCTGGCCACGGACCCGTCAGCTGGGCGCTGGTCCTGCTGTGCGCCGTGGCGCTCGCGGCGTGCCAGCTCCCGCCGCCGCGCGAGCGCACGCATTCGGTCGCCCTCACCGCCGTGCAGGCGCGCGGCACCGCACTGGGCGTGGCGATCGAAGGCGCGCTGGCGACGCATCCGGACCTGACCGGCATCGATCCGCTCACGAATCCGCTCGAAGCCTTCGCCTCACGCGTGGATCTCGTGCGCACCGCGCAGCGCACGCTCGACGTGCAGTACTACATCTGGCGCAACGACCTCACCGGCACGCTCCTGCTCGAGGAACTGCGCGAAGCCGCAGACCGCGGCGTGCGCGTGCGCCTCCTGCTCGACGACAACGGCGTTCCCCATTCGCTCGACGGCACGCTCGCGGCGCTCGATGCCCATCCGAACATCGAGGTGCGCCTGTTCAATCCGTTCGCCGTGCGCAAGCCGAAGTTCATCGGCTACCTCACGGACTTCTCGCGCCTGAACCGGCGCATGCACAACAAATCGCTGACCGCCGACGGCATCGCCACGATCCTCGGCGGGCGCAATATCGGCGACGAGTACTTCGGCGCCACCGATGGCGTCCTCTTCGCCGATCTGGACGTGCTCGCGATCGGCCCGGCGGCCACGGATGTCGCGCAAGACTTCGACCGCTACTGGGCGAGCGCGCCGGCATGGCCCGCGCATGAAATCCTGCCCGCGCCGCCACCCGGGGGGCTCGACGCGCTCGACCGCGCGGCGCACGCGGTTCAGGACAATCCCGCCGCTGCGGCCTATACCGCAACGCTTAACGAGAAGACCGATGTGAGCCGGCTGCTGGACGGCACGCTGCCGCTCGAATGGGCCCGTACGCGGCTCGTGAGCGACGACCCCGCGAAAGCACAAGGCAAAGCCGCGCCGGAGTCGCTCGTGCTCAGCCAGTTGCGCGACATCCTCGGCGAACCCGAACGCGAGCTCGACCTCGTCTCGCCCTACTTCGTTCCCGGCGAGGTGGGCACGCAGTATTTCACGCGGCTCGCTTCGCGCGGCGTGATCGTGCGCGTGCTCACGAACTCGCTCGAAGCCACCGACGTGCTGCCCGTGCACGCCGGCTACGCGCGCCGCCGCAAGCCGCTCCTGAAAAGCGGCGTCGAGCTCTTCGAATTGCGCAGGGCCGCGGGCGCGGGCAAGGAACAGGCGCCGGGCATGTTCGGCAGCTCGGGCTCGAGCCTGCACGCGAAGACCTTCGCGGTGGATGCTCAGCGCGTCTTCGTCGGCTCGCTCAACTTCGACCCGCGTTCCGCCAACCTGAATACCGAACTCGGCCTCGTGATCGAAAGCCCCGTGCTCGCGAGCCGCATCGAATCGGCGTTCTGGACCCAGGTGCCCCAGCTAGCCTATCAGGTGAAGCTCGCCCCCGACGGCTCGCTCTACTGGATCCGCCAATCCGGCGATAACGTCATCCGCTATGACACGGAGCCGAACTCGCGCTGGAGCACGCGCCTTGCGGTCTGGTTCTTCTCCATCCTCCCCATCGAGTGGCTGCTGTAAGCGCCACTGCACATTTTTTTTCCGAAACGAAACTCGCGCCCCCAGCGCGCTGCGCCCGGGTAATTCCCGATTCCCTCAAAGTTGTCTATACAAGAATATCGGACTATCTCATCGTCCGCGCCTGCGGGCGCCCTGTCTGCTTATCGAAATCGGAGCCGCCCGTGGCCATTCCCGAATCCGTCGTCAAGCTCGAGCCCGAAGGCCGCAAGTTGCTCGAAACGCGTTCCATCGACTACATTCCCGACGCGGAACGCCACGGCAGCCTGTTCAGCCAGTTCACGCTGTGGCTTTCGGCCAATCTGCAGGTCACCGCGATCATCACGGGCGCGCTGGCCGTCGTGCTCGGCGGCGACGTGTTCTGGTCGCTCATTGCGCTCTTGATTGGACAACTCGTGGGCGGCACGGTCATGGCCCTGCACGGCGCGCAGGGGCCGCAGCTCGGGCTGCCCCAGATGATCTCCAGCCGCGTGCAGTTCGGCGTCTATGGCGCGGCCATTCCCATCGTGCTCGTCTGCATCATGTATGTGGGCTTTTCGGCGAGCGGCACCGTGCTCGCGGGCCAGGCGACCGCCCAGTTGCTGAACGTTTCCGATACGACCGGAATTTGCCTGTTCGCGGCGCTGATCGTCGTGCTGACGATCCTCGGCTACCGCTCGATTCACTTCGTGGGCCGCATTGCGAGCGTGATCGGCGTGCTCGCGTTCGTCTACATGTTCGGGCAGCTCTTCGCGCATCACGACGTTGGCGCCCTGCTCGCCAACCGCCACTTCTCGATGGCGAGCTTCCTGCTCTCCATGTCGCTTTCCGCCTCGTGGCAAATCGCATTTGGCCCTTACGTCGCCGACTATTCGCGCTACCTGCCGCGCTCGACTTCGCCTGCGAAGACGTTTTTGGCCGTCGGCCTCGGCTCCGTGATCGGCGCGCAGGCCGCGATGGTGTTCGGCGTATTCGCCGCGGCACTCGCCGGGCACGCGTTCGCGCATCACGAAGTGGCCTATATCGTCGGTCTCGGCGCGAGCGGTGCGGTCGCGGCCATGCTGTATTTCAGCATTGCGTTCGGCAAGCTCACCGTCACCACGCTCAACGCCTATGGCAGCTTTATGTCGATGGCGACGGTCGTCAGCGCGTTTCGCGCGCGGCGCACGATCTCCACGCACCACCGCCTCGTCTATATCGTCGGCATGGTGGGGCTTTCGACGCTGGTCGCGCTCGCCGGGCGCCATTCGTTCCTCAAGGAATTCACGGCGTTCATCCTGTTCCTGCTGGCGTTCTTCACGCCGTGGAGCGCCATTAATCTCGTCGATTACTACTGCTTCACGCAATCGCGCTACGACGTGCCCGCGCTCTCCGACCCCAACGGGCGCTATGGCCGCTGGAACGTGAGGGCCATCGCCATCTACGTGCTGGGCGTGATCGTGCAGTTGCCGTTCATCTCCACGAGCTTCTATACGGGTCCGTTCGTCGACGCGCTGGGCGGCACCGATATCTCGTGGATACTCGGGCTCGTCGTTCCGGGCGTGGTCTACTACGTCACCCTGCGCAGCGCTCCGCAGGCGATTCCCGACCGCCTGATTCTGCCGGTCGAGCAAGAGTGAGGCGCCGCCGGCGCAGTGCGCGATCGGCGCACTGCGCACGATCTCTTTGAATGCCCTGAAATGAAAATGGCTCTGGATGAACAATCATCCAGAGCCATTTTTATTGCGCACAACGCGCGTAATCGCGTGGACTTCGCGGCTTCAGGCCGCGGCGGCGTTCAGGGCCTTCACGGCATCGAGCGCGCCGCCCACCATCTCGCGCAGCGTCGGCTCGACCTTCTCCGCGAGCGCGGGCGCGTAATCGAACGGAGCGTGCTCGTTCATATAGGTAGACTGGCACATTTCGAGTTGAATGCCGTGCATGCCATCGACCGGCGCGCCGAAATGGCGCGTGATATAGCCGCCCTTGAAGCGCCCGTTCGCCACCCATGTATAGGCACTGCCCGCAGCCGCCTGCTCGACGCGCGCCTGCACCGACGCGTGCGCGGTGCGACCTTCCTGCGTGCCGATATTCAAGTCCGGCAGCTTGTCTTCGAACAGACGCGGCAACACGCTCGCGATCGAATGCGCCTCCCAGAGCAGCACGTTCGCGTGCTGGCTGCGCAGGCGCTGCAGTTCGGCACGCAGCGTGTCGTGATACGGCTGCCAGTAAGCGGCCACGCGGCGCTGACGCTCGGCGGCGTCGGGCGTACAGCCCTCACGGTAGAGCGGCTCGCCACGAAACGTTTCGGTCGGGCACAGCGACGTGGTCGTCTGGCCCGGATAGAGACTTTCGTCGTTGGGCGGACGGTTCAGGTCGATCACGTAGCGCGACACGCGCGCGCCCAGAATCGTCGCGCCCAGTGCCTTCGCGAAAGCATAGAGGCGGTCGAGATGCCAGTCGGTATCGGCGAGGCTCAGCGCGACATCCGTATATTGCCCGCGCAGCGCCTCGGGAATGGACGTGCCCAGATGCGGAATCGAAATGAGCAGGGGCGCGTCGCCCCGCTCGAGTGTGTAGAGATCGGTCATGAGTCGGTCCATTCAATAGATTAGGGCCTGTTATTAGCGTGAACAGGCCCCTAAGGCGCACATTGTCGTGCTCGCGGCGCTTACGCGTCGGTCAGCAGGCGTGCGAGCGTCTTGCGATAGTCCGCGTAGAGGCGCTCCTCCGCACGATGGCGCCGGCCCTCGACCACTTTCTCGCCGGCCGTGTAGACGTCGAGCACGGGCGTTTCGCCGTGTTCGCAGAACACGACCGAAGAGAGCCACGTTTGCGGCGTCTTTTCCGCGAGATCGGGATGCTGCGGATCGAGCACGATCCAGTCGGCACGCGCGCCCGCTTCGAGCGCGCCCACCGCACGGCCAGCCGCGCGTGCGCCGCCCGCCAGCGCGGCGGTATAGAGCCGGTCCGCCACGTTTGCCGACTGCGGTGCGGCAAGCACGTTGCGCTCGCGCCTCACGAGACGCTGGCCGTATTCGAGCAGGCGCAATTCCGAGCGCCAGTCCACGCCGATATGGCTATCCGAGCCCACGCCGAACACGCCTTGCGCTTCGAGGTAATCGTGCGCCGGGAAAATGCCATCACCGAGATTCGCTTCCGTGGTGAGGCACAGCCCCGCCACCGCGCCGCTCTTCGCGAGCGCCTGGGTCTCCTGTGCGTCGACGTGCGTCGCGTGCACGAGACACCAGCGCGCGTTCACGTCGAAACGGTCGAGCAGCCATTGCACGGGGCGCGCACCTTCGGTCTCTACACAGGCGTCGACTTCGGCGGTCTGCTCGGCGATATGGATATGCACCGGCGCACCGGGCAACGACGCATCGAGCCCTTCGAGCAGCGTGCGCAACGATGCCTGCGAGACCGCGCGCAGCGAATGCGGCGCCACGCCGTAGCGCAATGCGCCGTGCTCGGGCCGCTCGCCGCGCACCGTCTCGATGATCGAAAGCAGTTGCTCAGGCGTGTTGATGAAGCGGCGCTGGTCGTCGCGCGGCGGGCGCGAGCCGAAACCGCTGTATTGATAGAGCACCGGCAGCATCGTCATGCCGACGCCGGTCTCGCTCGCGGCGTCCACCACGCGCTGAGCAAGCTCGGCCGGATTGGCATAGCGTTGCCCATCGTGCGCGTGATGCACGTAGTGGAATTCGCAGACGGACGTATAACCGGCCTTGAGCATCTCCACATAGAGCCAGCGCGCGATGGCGCCGAGGTCGTCCGGCGTGATGCGCGCGGCGAAGCGATACATCAGATCACGCCAGCTCCAGAAGCTGTCGGTGGGGTTGGCGCGGTATTCGGTGAGGCCGGCCATCGCGCGCTGGAACGCGTGCGAATGAAGATTAGGCATGCCTGGCATCACCGGGCCTGCCGCCTGCGCAACGCCTGCGGGCGCGGTGGGAAGATCGGCCTGGACGCGTTGCAGGGTGCCCGTAGCGTCCCATTCGAGCAGCACGTTGCGGCGCCACCCTTGCGGCAGCCAGGCATGCGCCGCGAACAGCGCGCGAGAGTTGGAATTCATGTTCGATGCCTGATTCATGCGTTCAAATCGTGTTCAAACGACGCTCGAAGACGGTCTTGCCGCCGCGCACGACGCGCGCGCAAAGCGGCCGGCCGATCCAGTAAGCGAGCTCCGCGAGCGATTGCACGTCCCACACCGCGAAGTCCGCCGGACGTCCTTCGGCGAGCGTGCCGTGGCGCTCGGCATCGCCGAGCGCACGCGCCGCGTGTTGCGTCACACCCTGCAGCACTTCGGGCACGGTCATGCGGAACAGCGTGGTCGCCATGTTCATCATGAGCAGCAGCGAAGTCGTCGGCGACGTGCCGGGGTTGCTGTCCGTCGAAATCGCGATCGGCACTTCGTAGCGGCGCAGCAATTCGAGCGGCGGCAATTGCGTCTCGCGAATGAAGTAGTAGGCGCCGGGCAACAGCACCGCGACGCTGCTTGCGGCTTTCATGGCCACCACGCCCGCCTCGTCGAGAAACTCGAGATGGTCCGACGACAAGGCGCCGTAGCGCGCGGCCAGCGCCGCGCCGCCGCTATTCGACAATTGCTCGGCGTGCATCTTGACCGGCAGATTGCGGCGCGCGGCCGCTTCGAACACGCGCTCGCTTTGCGCGATCGAAAAGCCGATGCGTTCGCAGAACACGTCCACGGCATCGACGAGACCTTCGTCGGCCAGGGCGGGCAGCATGCGCTCGCACACTTCGTCGATATAGTCGTCGGCGCGGCCCGCGAATTCGGGCGGCAACGCGTGCGCGCCGAGGAAGGTCGTGCGCACCGTGACCGGATAGCGCTCGCCGAGCTGGCGCGCGACGCGCAGCATCTTGCGCTCGGCGGCGAGTTCGAGGCCGTAGCCCGACTTGATCTCGACGGCGGTGACGCCTTCGGCGAGCAGCGGCTCGAGGCGCGCGGCCGATTGTGCGTAGAGTTCGGCTTCGCTCGCAGCACGCGTCGCGCGCACCGTCGAAACGATGCCGCCGCCGTTGCGCGCGATTTCTTCGTAGCTCACGCCCGCGAGGCGCTGCGCGAACTCGTCGGCGCGCTGGCCGCCGTACACGAGGTGCGTGTGGCAATCCACGAGGCCCGGGGTCACCCACGCGCCCCCGAGGTCTTCACGCGGCCACTGCGCGAATTGCGCCGGCAAGGCCGATGCCGCGCCAAGCCACGCGATCTTGCCGTTGTCGACGGCGATTGCGGCGTCTTCGATGGTGTCGCGCGGGTCGCCCTGCGCGCACAGTTTCAGGTGATGCCAGACAGTCTGGTTCATGGAGATTGCGCGGCGCTGCGAAGCGCCGCGTCGCTATCAATCAGGTTCTCAATCCGCGTGCGCGTTCACGATGTCCAGCGCGATGGCGAGCAGCGCGCCCTCGCCTTGGGTTTCGATTCGAACGGCACGTCCAGAATCCGCTGCAGCGGTGGTGTCGATGCGCAGCGTGTCGCCGGCCGCGAGCCGCGTGGGCTCGCCGCCATTCACGCCTACGTTCACTGCGCCCTGCGCGCAATAGAGCAGCACCGTGTCGGCTTCGATGCGGCGCGCCACATTATCGCGCCACACCTCGAACGACGCGCGCGCCGCGTCGCGGCGCACCATCAGGTTGAAGTCGCGCGTGGGGCCGTCGACGAGGCGCGCGTCGATCGGCGCTTCGCCATCGAAGCGCGCGACATCGAGCGCGCGCGTGAGCGTATGCGTGCGCACGAGCGCGCCGCCAGAGGGCGCACCGCCAGAGGGCGCGCCGCCATCGGCCGCCATCTCGTCGAGCACCATGCCGGCGCCTTCGAGCAGCACCAGCGTGCGCGCCACGCCTTCGAAGCGCGAAAACGGACCCGCTTGCGCGACGTCCGCTACGCTCACGCGCCACGCGAACGCGTCCAGCGCCGCGCCGGACACCCCATTGGGCACCGCTTTGGGCACATACGCGACCGCGATCTCCCGCGTGACGCCGCCGCCATTCTTCCACGGCGACGCCACGAGATCGGCGCCGCGCAGCAGCGTGAGCTGCGCGGTACCCGTTTCGTGGGCCTGACTCATCGGCCCAGCATCGGCAGCTTGAGACCCGCTTCGCGCGCCGTCTGCTGCGCGAGCTCGTAGCCGGCATCCGCGTGACGCATCACGCCCGTCGCCGGATCGTTCAGCAGCACCCGGCCCAGACGCTCATGCGCCGCCTGCGTGCCGTCGGCCACGATCACCACGCCCGAGTGCTGCGAGAAGCCCATGCCCACGCCGCCGCCGTGGTGCAGCGACACCCACGTTGCGCCGCCTGCCGTGTTCAGCAGTGCGTTGAGCAGCGGCCAGTCGCTCACGGCGTCCGAGCCGTCCTTCATCGATTCGGTCTCGCGGTTCGGGCTCGCCACCGAACCCGTGTCCAGGTGGTCGCGGCCGATCACGACCGGCGCCTTCAGCTCGCCGTTCTTGACCATCTCGTTGAACGCCTGGCCCAGACGATAGCGATCCTTCACGCCCACCCAGCAGATCCGCGCCGGCAGACCCTGGAACGCAATGCGCTCGCGCGCCATATCGAGCCAGTTGTGCAGGTGCGGATCGTCGGGGATCAGCTCCTTGACCTTCGCATCCGTCTTGTAGATGTCCTCAGGATCGCCCGAGAGCGCCACCCAGCGGAACGGACCCTTGCCTTCGCAGAACAGCGGGCGGATGTACGCCGGCACGAAGCCCGGGAAGTCGAACGCGTTTTCCACGCCCATTTCCAGCGCCATCTGGCGGATGTTGTTGCCGTAGTCGAGCGTCGCCGCGCCGCGTTCCTGCAGCGCGAGCATCGCGCGCACCTGGTGCGCCATCGACTGTTTCGCCGCCTTCACGATGCTTTCCGGCGCGACCTTCTGCGCCTCGCGCCACTGCTCGACCGTCCAGCCCTGCGGCAGGTAGCCGTTGATCGGGTCGTGCGCGCTCGTCTGGTCCGTCACGCAGTCCGGCGTGATGCCGCGCGCCACGCATTCGGCGAACACGTCTGCCGCGTTGCCCAGCAGGCCCACCGAGACCGGCTTGCCCGTCTTCTTCGCTTCCTCGACGATGGCCAGCGCCTCGTCCAGCGTCTTGGCCTTGCGGTCCACGTAGCGCGTCTTCAGGCGGAAGTCGATGCGCGTCTCGTCGCATTCCACCGCGATCATCGAGAAGCCCGCCATCGTCGCGGCCAGCGGCTGTGCGCCGCCCATGCCGCCGAGGCCGCCCGTGAGGATCCAGCGGCCGCTCGGGTCGCCCTTGAAGTGCTGGTTCGCCACCGAGAAGAACGTTTCGTAGGTGCCCTGCACGATGCCCTGCGAGCCGATGTAGATCCAGCTGCCCGCCGTCATCTGGCCGTACATCATGAGGCCCTTGCGGTCGAGCTCGTGGAAGTGCTCCCAGGTGGCCCAGTGCGGCACGAGGTTGGAGTTCGCGAGCAGCACGCGCGGCGCGTCGGCGTGGGTGCGGAACACGCCCACCGGCTTGCCCGACTGGATCAGCAGCGTTTCGTCTTCGTTCAGGTCCTTCAGCGAGGCGAGGATCTGGTCATAGCACTCCCAGTTGCGCGCGGCGCGGCCAATGCCGCCGTACACGACGAGCGCGTGCGGATGCTCGGCCACTTCCGGGTCCAGATTATTCTGGATCATGCGGTAGGCGGCTTCGGCCAGCCAGGTCTTGCACACCTTCTCGCTGCCGCGCGGCGCGCGGATCGTGCGGGACGGATCGAGGCGGGGATCGGTGAAGTTGGGATGGTTCATGGCGTTCGTTCGTCTCGGGATGGGGTTTCTTGCGCGGCGCGGCCTGTGTGCCCATACCGGGCGATGACCTCAAGCGGTGTCGCTGCAACGTGAGAGCTAGTCTACCGCTGGTAAGTTGTATATACAACTCGTTTTGGTGAGTTGGGCCTAGGGAGTTACCCTGGCCGGGGTTTTTTGCGGGAAATAAAGGGAAACGATGGGGTCGAACACTAAATGGTGTTCTTGTTGACTAGACAAGAATGTCCATGGCGCGTGGGCCAGGTGATTGGGTGTGCCGCACGGGGCACAAGTGAGTATTTCGGTGGTGTCGCAGGCTTGCGTGCTTGGCGCGCCTTACGTGCCTTACGTGCCTTACGCGCTTTACGCGTTTCCTTGTTTTGCATTCGGTATGCAGGCGTTGCCCCTGTGCGGGGCGGCACCTACTTTTCTTTGCAGCCGCAAAGAAAAGTAGGCAAAAGAAAGCGGCTCACACCGCCAGTGTGACGCCGTCCCCCACTGCCCTTATTATCGGAGCGGCTCCGGGGCATCCGTCTCCTCGCACATTCCACCTTAGTGACAAAGGACTCATACTTCCCGCCACGCGCTACGCGCAGGCGGAAGGGTCTGCAAGGGAAACCGGGCGCGCAGCCAAGCGAATACGCAGAAGTGCTGCCGTCTAATATGTTGGATTCCTACAGATACGCGCAAGCGCTTCCGCGTGAGTACATTGGAGTCCTACGAAAATCCGTGCATCCCACCGGTTTTGGTTATGCCCCACGGCGCGCGCAGCGCCGCCGGATGAATGAGCCCTTAGTCACTCCGCTATACGCCGCGTGATGACAGACGCCCCGGAGCCGCTCCGATATACAGGGCAGTGGGGGACGGCGTCACACTAGCGGTTTGAGCGGCTTTCTTTTGCCTACTTTTCTTTGCCGCGGCAAAGAAAAGTAGGTGCCGCCCCGCACAGGGGCAACGCCTGCGGCCCGCCGCGAAAACAAGTTACCGCGCCATCCGCCAGGATAACCACAAAAAAAACCGCTTCAAACGGTCCCAGCCAGATGAAACCGCGAAGCCGGATGCCAAAGCCGCACCGAAGTAGCGACATCCTTACCAACCCAGGTCCGCCGCAACAACAGCAAACAAGGCTCACCAATCTCCATAGCGAGATGCTGGCGCACGTGCGCGTCGGGCTTTTGCGCGTAAATGCGGAACTCCGCACGCTGAATGGGCGCGAGACGCACCATATAGTGATTCGGCGTTTCGACCGTGAAATCCTGCTCGAGATACTCGGGAAACACCTCGGGATTCACGTAGCGGTCCTCGTACTGGATCGGCTCGCCCTCCTCGTTGTGCACGATGCGCGAATGAAACACCGGCCCCGTGCCGAGCTCGAGCGCGGCCACAGCATTCGGATCGTCGCTAGCTTCCAGCGCGAGCACGCGCGCCGTATGACGATGCCCGCGCGCAGCAATTTCGTCGGCGATATTGCGGATCTGCAGGACCGTCGATTCGTACTGGCGCGGCGCGACATAGGTGCCCGAGCCGCGCACGCGGTTCAACACGCCTTCGGCCATGAGCTCGCGCAGCGCGCGCGAAACGGTCATGCGCGCGACGCCGAACTCCTTGACCATCTCCGTTTCGGAAGGCACGACGTCACCCGGCTTGAGTGCGCCGCTTTCGATCTGTGCGAGGACGTGGCGCTTGATTTGTTCGTATGCGGGCAGTGGCGTGCCGCGAGCCGGCTTGTTTTGCATGGTCGTCATCAGGAAATGGGCGGGCACCCTGCCCGGCTTTCGGCCTCGTACGAGCGTGACGCTCGGGTACCTCTGGTACGGCCGGTCAGGTACGGCCGGTCAGGCCCAGCCAGGTTAGGCTAGACAACCTGGGGCCGGCCACATTGTACCGTCCACAATGCGCTGTGCTGAAAGTCTTGCCCGAAGCGCCACACACGGCCCGGCGCGAGCCGGGTCCCATGCTAAGATCGACGGCTCCCAATCAACGAAACAGCGCGCGCAGTGGCGCATGAACCGGCGCATCGCAGGGGTCGCGAGACACGCACGCTGCAGGCCATTCAACTTGAACGCTCCCACCCAACTCCTGTTCCTGCCCGGCGCCTCGGGTAATCCCGCATTCTGGCAGCCGCTCGCGGACCAGCTCGAGCATCCGGCCGAGCGTCGCTTTCTCGCTTACCCGGGTTTCGGCGACGAACCCAAGGACCCCGAAGTCGAGAATTTCGAAGATCTCGTGCGCAAGGTCGTGCAGCAGATCGACAAGCCAACCGCGCTGATCGCCCAGTCGATGGGCGGTGTGCTGGCCTTGCGCGCCGCGCTGGCCAAGCCTGCCCTCGTCACGCATCTCGTGCTGGCCGCCACCTCCGGCGGCCTCGACACGCAGGCGCTCGGCGCGCACGACTGGCGCGAGGAATTCGTCGCACAAAATCCGCACTTGCCGGACTGGTTCGTGACGCTGCGCGAGGACCTCACGGGCGAGCTAGCGTATGTCCAGCAACCCGTCATGCTGCTGTGGGGCGACGCCGACCCGATCAGCCCGCTCAGCGTTGGCGAAAAGCTGCTCGAATTGCTGCCGAACTCGGAGCTCGATGTGGTGAGCAACGGCGGCCACGATCTCGCATGCGCGCATGCACGCGTACTGGCCCCGCTCGTCGACGAGTTTCTGCAGGCGGACGCCATCGCGTAGTCTTCGCACGGCAGCAACGCCCCCAGCACGCGCTCAATGTGCTCAGCGTGCTAAATGCGCTCAGTGCGCGTAGTGAAAGCCCGTCTGCTGAAACTCGAGCACGGGCGCCACGATGGCTTCCGGAATGACATGGTTGGTCAGATCGGCGGCCAGCGCATCGATCGCGAGCTTCCCGGGGTTGCTGCCCGCTGCGTGCAGTGTCTCCGCCAGCTCCCGGACGGCGTTATGGCAAGTCATGAACACCACGCCTCGCGCGAGCAGCGCGGGGATGCTGTTGTCCTGCGTCGACCAGGCGCCCGCGACGTTCCGCTGATGCGAAAATTAACCAGTAGTACGAATTTAATGTGGAGACCGCTCCGCATTAAGCTTGCAACGCCTGTCGTTCACGGCGCACGCGTGTGCGCCGCATTCTTTGGTGCGACCAGCCCGCGATGGCCCAGTCGCACCCCATGACTCCCGCTGCGCTACTTCGGCTGCGCCACCGTGCGCAGATACGGCTTGAGCGTCTTGAAGCCCTGCGGATACTTTTGCTTCGCCGCGTCGTCCGATACCGAAGTCGGGATGATCACGTCGTCGCCGGGTTCCCAGTTCACGGGCGTGGCCACCGTATGCTTCGCGGTCAACTGCAGCGAGTCGAGCAAGCGCAGCACTTCGTCGAAGTTGCGGCCCGAGCTCATCGGATAGACGAGCATGGCCTTCACCTTCTTGTCCGGCCCGACGATGAACACCGAGCGCACCGTGGCGTTGTCGACCGCCGTGCGCGGGCCGCCGCCGCTCGCGTTCGGGTGAATCATGTCGTAGAGCTTGGCGATGGTCAGGTCCGAGTCCCCGATCAGCGGATAGTTGACCGCGCTGCCCTGCGTTTCCTCGATGTCCTTGACCCACTTTTGATGGTCGCTCACCGGGTCCACGCTCAGGCCGATGATGCGCGTATTGCGCTTGTCGAACTCGGGCTTGAGCCGGGCCATGTAGCCGAGTTCCGTCGTGCAGACGGGCGTGAAATCCTTCGGATGAGAGAACAGAATGGCCCAATGATCGCCGATCCATTCGTGAAACCGGATCGTGCCTTCGGTCGTTTCAGCCGTGAAATCGGGTGCATCCTCTCCTAGACGAATCGTCATCTCCAGCCTCCATGTATGTGGTTGCACTGCAGAGTCCTTCCATTGCGTCGTACGCGGCGCACTGAATTGCTGCACGCTGTTGCATTTTAGGAAGTCCAGCGGCCAAGTTTACGATTTGTTTTTCATGCCGAATGCTTTCAACTTCCATTCAACACGAGGGCATTTGGTGTAAAAAATACTGCATAAGCACGATATTGCAGCTTGACATTCACGTTGCATAAAGCGACTATTGGCCGGTTCGATTAACGAAACTGTGTTCTTATTGCGAACACGAGATAACAAGAACGAGCCAGCCAGCAGACACACGTTGCGAGAGCAATAACAGCATGAAAAGAGACAGTCATCAGGACAACCGCGTCGACGCACCGGCGCGCGCTTCCAGCGGACGCGGCGTCGTTGCCGCTCTCGTCTACGTTTTTGAGCGGGTCATGCCGGACCCGTTCGTCCTCTCGATCTGCCTGACCGCCTTCGTCGCGGTGCTCGCGCTCGCGATCGCCCCGCAAGGCCATATTCCGACGCTGCTGAGCGCCTGGTACGAGGGCACCTTCGGCATCCTCGGCTTCGCGTTGCAGATGATCCTGATTCTCGCGACCGGATACGCCATTGCCGAAGCCCCCATCGTGCAGCGCGGCCTGCGCGCGCTCGCCGCCGGAGCCCAGACGCCCGCGCGCGCCGCGCTGCTGGTGTTCCCGGTCGTGGCCATCGCTGCGTGGCTGAACTGGGGGCTGGGCCTGATCGTCGGCGCCCTGCTCTCGCGCGAGATCGCGCGGCGCGTGAAGGTCGATTTTGCATGGCTCGTGGCCGGCAGCTACTCGGCGTGGTCGATCTGCAATAGCGGTCTCTCCAGCTCGATCGCGCTTTCCCAGGCTTCGCACGGCAACGCGCTCAATCTGGTCGAGAAAGCCACCGGCCAGGTCGTGCCGCTCTCGCAAACCGTGTTCGCGCCGTTCGTGTTCGTGCCCACGGTGCTCGTGGTGGTCGCGATGACGTTCATCTTCATCCGCATGCACCCGAAGGCCGAGGATGTCGTGCCCTTCAGCCAGGCCGCCGAGAGCGAAGACGCCGCCCCCAGCGACGACCCTCACGCGCGCGTGAGCGGCGACACCCCCACGTTCGCCACGCGGCTCGAGCAGTCGATGCTCGGCACGCTGCTGCTGCTCGTGCTGGGCGTGGGCTATCTGGCGACGGAGTGGCGCGCCAAGGGCTTCGATCTCGACATCAACACCACGATCCTGATTTTCCTGCTGATCGGACTCGCGCTGCAGCGCACGCCCATCGCCTATGCGAACGCCATCCGCCGCGCCGCGCGCCAGACCGGCTCGATGCTGCTGCAATACCCCGTGTACGGCGGCATCATGGGCATCATGAAGGGCACCGGCCTCGCCTCGATGATCGCCAAGGCCTTCGTCACGATCGCCACGGCGGCATCGCTGCCGATCTGGAGCTACCTGAGCTCGCTCATCATCACGCTGCTGGTGCCGAGCGCGGGCGGCCACTGGGCCGTGCAAGGGCCGTTCGTGCTGCCCGCCGCGCTGAGTCTGCACGCCTCGGTGCCGCGCACGGCGATGGGTGTCGCGATGGCGGAGAACGTCTCGAACATGCTGCAGCCGTTCTGGGCGGTGCCGATCGTCGCGATCGCGGGCATCCGCATCCAGCGCGTGATGGGCTATACCGCGGTGACGTTCGCGGTCTCGCTGGTCATCTACGCCGCCGCGCTCTGGCTCGTGCCCTGATTGCCCCCGGCGGCGCGGCCGCCATCGCCGAGCGCCGCCTGCGCGAATCGGCGACAATGGCAGACGACCTTGCCGGGCGCACCGCCCGGCCCCTGCGAAGGAGTCTGCCGTGACCGCAAACGTTCCGCCATCCGCAGATACCGATCCGCGCCTCGTCGAGTTCGCGCGCGAAGTCTTCGATACGGCCCGCCGCGGCGAGGCCGCGACGCTCGCGTCGCTGATCGACCAGGGCCTGCCGCCCAATCTGCGCAACGAGAAAGGCGACAGCCTCGTAATGCTGGCGAGCTATCACGGCCACGCCAATGCGGTCCGCGCCCTGATCCAGCGCGGCGCCGACCCCGACCTGCGCAACGACAACGGCCAGACGCCGCTCGCCGGCGCCGCGTTCAAGGGCTATGCCGAGGTGGTCGGCGCCTTGCTCGATAACGGTGCCGATGTGGAAGGCGCATCGCCCGACGGGCGCACCGCGCTCATGGTCGCGGCCATGTTCAACCACGTGGAGATCGTCGAGCAATTGCTGGCGCGCGGCGCCAGCCCGAATGCCCGCGACGGCGCCGGCAACACGGCGTTCGACGTCGCGAACGGCATGGGCGCCACCGACTGCGCCGCGCGTCTTGCGCGCGCGAGCGGCAAGACGATATAGGGCTAGAGCCTGTTCGCGCCAATAACCGGCGCTAACGCACACAGGCTCAAGCCCGCGCCGCGAGACAATGATTCAGCTCGCACAGGACGCATGCATGCGCCGTGAATGACGCTGCCCGCACGCTTCATTCGCGCTCCGCAGCACCCCGGCGGCCGACCGTTGCCGCCCTGGTATCAGTCCTGGTTTGCATACCACGCGCCGCCAGGCGACGCTATTCCCGTAGCCCGCGTATGCGGCACATGGTTTGCTCCGGCGAGCTTAAGCATCCCGTGATATTGTCTGGATACCGGAGTCGTAACGCGCATGTGCCCGTCAATCGAACTCTGTCACCTTCGCGAGCGTCGCCATGAGTGATGTACGCCACCATCTGAGCCCACGCGACCGTGTGGAACTGCTCTGCTGGCTCACCTGCGGGAGCCTCGGAGCGTACTACCTCAACGAAACATGGCCCAATGCGGCCTTTCACGTGCAGGCGGCGCACAAGTGGCTCGACCGCCACGCGCGCGAAGCCGACTGGCTCGCCATCGCGCGGCTCACCGCCATGGCCCAGGAAATCGCCAAGCAGCACGCATGGTTCGTCGACGCCACCTGGGCGCGCGACGCCGTCGAGGAAATCCTCGACACAGACGACCTCAACTATCAGGCCAAGCTCGTCATGCAGGTGCTGAAGGACTGCGAGCTTGCGCTCGCAGACCGTAGCTCCCCCGACTGACTTTCAGCGTCAAGACTGCGGCGCGGGCTGGGCGGCCGTGTTGGTACCCGCCGGCGCTTGCGGCGTCCAGCCATAGCCGAGCGCCTTGTACAGGCTCACGATCTCCGAGAGCCGCTGATCCTGCAATTGCGATTGCTGAATCTGTGCCGCGAACAGGCTGCGCTCGGCGTCGAGCACTTCCAGATAACTCGTATAGCCGCCCTCGTAGAGATCGCGCGCAAGGGACGTGTACTGCGTCAGCGCGTCCACCTGGCGCGTGGTGGCGCCGAGTTGATCGTTCGTGCGCGCGGCGCCAACGAGCGCGTTCTCCACATCCGCGAATGCCTGCTGAATGGTCTGCTCGTAGCTCAGCAGCGCCTCCTGGTGCGCCGCTTCCGCCGAATGCACGGAGCCTGCGATCGCGCCGCCTTCGAAGATCGGCTGCGAGATCGCACCCGCAAAGGACCATACGCGCGCAGGCCCGGTCCAGAGTCCCGAAAGCGCCGTGCTGGCCGCGCCGAACATGCCCGTGAGCGAGATCTCCGGGAAATACTGCGCACGGGCCGCGCCAATCTGGGCATTCGCCGCAATGAGCGTCTGCTCCGCCTGCTGAATGTCGGGCCGCCGCTCCAGCAACGACGACGGCAAGCCCGCCGGAATCGTGGGCACGGAGAGCTGCGAGATCGACTTGCCGCGCGGAATCGGCCCCGGGTTCTGGCCGAGCAGCAAGGAAATCGCGTCCTCCTGCTGCCCGATCTGCTGCTGGATCGAATAGAGCGACGCCTGGGCGGATTCGAATTCGGAGCGCGCCTGGCTCAGCTGCAGTTGTGACACCATCCCGCCCGCAAAACGCTCTTCGAACAGCTTGACGGTGCCGTCGCGGCTCTTGAGCGTCTCCTGCGCAATCGTCAGTTGATTGTCGAGGTCGCGCAGTTGCAGATAGCTCGTCGCCACATTGGCGATCAGCGCAATCCGCGTGGCCTGCTGCGCCGACTGGGTGCCGAGATAATCGGCGCGCGCGGCTTCCGTCAGGCGCCGCAGGCGTCCGAACAGGTCGAGCTCCCACGACGCCACGCCCTGGAGCTGCACCTGGTTGCCGACCAGCGGCGGAAAGCCGGGTGCGGGCACGCCGCGGCTGCGCGAGGCGCCGAAATTCACGCCGACCTGCGGGAACAGCCCCGAGCGCGCGACGACGTAGCGGCCGTAATACTCTTCGACACGCGCCGCGGCAATGCCGAGATCCTTGTTCTGCGCGAGCGCCTTCGTGACCAGATCGTCGAGGACGGGGTCGTTGAACTGCTTCCACCAGTCGAGCGACGTATCGACCACCTCGGCGTCGGGCGCCGCGAAGCGGTAAGTCGACGGCGTTTCCACCGCGGGCCGGTGATAGTCGGGGCCGACCGCGCAGGCCGCGAGCCAGACCGTGCTCGCAGCCAGCACGATGGGTTTCAATGCACGCTTCATGTTCGGGCTCATGGCTTCAACCCTCCTGTGCGGGAGGCGCCGCCGGCGGCGGCAATTCCGGTTCGGCTCTGGGCTTCTTGCGCGACGAGAGCGTTTCGAGGCCCCAGAAGAACATCGGAATGAAGAAGAGCGCGATCAGCGTGGCGCCGAGCATGCCGAAGATCACGCCCGTGCCGAGCGAGCGGCGGCTCGCCGCCGACGCCCCGCTCGCGATGGCGAGCGGCACGCAGCCCAGAATGAAGGCGAGCGAAGTCATGATGATCGGCCGCAGACGCAGCTTCGCGGCGTGCAGCGCCGCCTCATACGGCGACATGCCTTCCTTCTCGCGCATTTCCACGGCGAACTCGAAGATCAGAATGGCGTTCTTCGCCGCGAGCGCGATCAGCACGGTCAAGCCGATCTGGAAGTACACATCGTCTTCCATCCCGCGTATCAGAATGCCGATGAGCGCCCCGAACACCGCGAACGGCACGGCGAGCAGCACGCCGATCGGCAGCGACCACTTTTCATACTGCGCGGCCAGGATCAGGAACACCATCAGCAGTGCGAAGCCAAACACCAGGCCCGCGGTCGAGCCGGCCGTCTTTTCTTCGTAGGCCTGGCCGCTCCACGCGTAGCTGTAGCCGTCGCCGAGCACCTCCTTCGCGATCTGCTCCATCGCCGCGATCGCTTCGCCCGAGCTGTGGCCAGGCGCGGCGTCGCCGGTGATCTTGGCGGCCGGAAAGTTGTTGAAGCGGTTGACGATGTCCGCGCCGTTCACGAACTTGTAGGTCGTGACGGCCTTGATGGGCACCATGTCGCCGGAGCGGTTACGCACGTAGAGCTGCTGGATGTCGTCCGGCTGGGTGCGGTATTGCGGCTCGGCCTGCACGATCACCTGGAACAGGCGGCTGCCCTTCGGGAACTGGCTCACGTACGAGGAGCCGAACATCGTCTGCAGTGCCGAGTAGACGTCCTGCACCGCGACGCCCTGCGATTCGGCGCGCTCGCGGTCCACCTCCACGAGCAACTGCCGCGAGTTCGTGTCGATGGTCGAATTGACGCCGCGCAGCGCCGGATTCTGGCGCGCCTTCGCAATGATCTCGCGCACCTTCTGTTCGAGCTGCTGGTAGCTGCCGTCGCCGGTGCTCTGCGCCCAGAATTCGAAGCCGCCCGTGGTCCCGAGGCCCGGAATCGATGGCGGGTTCAGCGGGATCACCACGCCGTCCTTGAAGCCGGCGAACGCCTTGTTGGCGGCCGTGATGAGGTCCGCGGCCGTGCCGTCCTTGCCGCGATCGCCGAAGTCCTTGAGCGTCACGAACAACGTGCCCGCGTTGGCCTTGTACTGCGAGTCGATCAGGCTGTAGCCGATCGGCGCGGCCACGGCCTTCACGGCCGGCTGCTTGCTGAACCAGTCTTCGGCGCGCTTCGAAAGATCTCCGGTGCGGTCGAGGCTCGCGGCATCGGGCAAGATGACGGCGCCCAGCAGATAGCCCTGGTCCTCGACCGGCACGAACGAGGTCGGGATCTTCTTGAAGAGCAAGCCGGTGGCGAGGCACATTACGACGATCAGCATCACCGAGAGCATGACGCGGCGGATCACCGACTGCACCGCCGTGCCATAGCCGTTGGTGAGCCGCTCGAAGCGCTCGTTGAACCACGTGAAGAAGCGGTTCTTCCGGTGCTCGCCCGGCTTGAGCAGGATGGCGGCGAGCGCGGGCGAGAGCGTGAGCGCGCAGATGCCCGAGAGCACCACCGAAACCGCGATGGTCACGGCGAACTGCTTGTAGAGCTGCCCCGTGATGCCCGAGAGGAAGGCCACCGGAATGAACACGGCCAGCAGCACGAGCACAATGGCCACCACCGGTCCGCTCACCTCGTCCATCGCGCGCTTGGCCGCCTCCTTGGGCGGAAGCTTGAACTCGGTCATGTTGCGCTCGACGTTCTCGATCACGACGATCGCGTCGTCCACGACGATACCGATCGCCAGCACCATGCCGAACAGCGTGAGCATGTTCACCGAGAAGCCGAACGCCATCATGCCGATGAACGCGCCGATGATCGACACCGGCACCGCGAGAATCGGCACCAGCGTGGCGCGGAAGCTCTGCAGGAACACGAACACCACCAGAATCACGAGGATCACGGCGTCGCGCAGTGTCTTCACCACCTCGATGATCGACTCGTGCACGAACTCGGTCGTGTCGAGCGCGATTTCATATTTGAGGCCGGGTGGGAAGCTCTTGTTCAGCTCGTCGAGGGTCGCGCGCACCTGCTTGGACACCTGCAGCGCATTGGCGCCCGGCTGCTGGTAGACCGCGATCAGCGTGGCCGTCTTGCCGTTGTAGCGGCCGCGCATCGAGTAATCCTTGGCGCCCAGCTCGGTATGGCCGATGTCCTTGATGCGCACGATCGCCGCGTCGCCCGACTTCGCGCGCAGGATGATGTTGTCGAAATCGGCGGGCTCGGTCAGACGCCCCTTGGTCGCCACCGGGAAGGTTTGCAGCACCGGCCCGTTGGTTGGCGACTGGCCGAGGCGGCCGGCCGAAAACTGCTGGTTCTGCCCGCTGATGGCGTTCTGCACGTCGGCCACGGTGATGCCGAGCTTGGCCATGCGGTCCGGCTTGACCCACACGCGCATCGCATAGTCGGCCGAGCCGAGAATCGCCGACTGGTTCGCGCCGGGCAGGCGCTTGATCGCGTCGAGCACGTAGACGTTCGCGTAGTTCGCCACGTACTGCTGGTCGAAGGTGTTGTCCGGCGAATAGATGGCAATCACCATCATGAACGCCGACGAACGCTTCTGCACCGAGACGCCCTGCGCAGTGACCGCGTCGGGCAGTGTGGGCAGCGCAAGGTTCACGCGGTTCTGCACGTCCACCTGGGCGAGCGACGGGTCGGTGCCGATGTTGAAGTACGCGGTGAGCGTCATGTTGCCCGTCGAGGAGCTCGACGAACTCATGTACATCATGTTGTCGGCGCCGTTGACCTGCTGCTCGATCGGCGCGGCGACGTTCTGCGCGACGATGTCGGCGCTCGCGCCGGGATAGGTCGCGCTCACCGTGATCTGCGGCGGCGCGATGTCGGGAAACTGCGCGATCGGCAGATTGAACATGGCCACGAAGCCGGCCACGACAATGATGATCGACAAGACCGACGCGAAGATCGGCCGGTCGATAAAGAAGTGAGAGAACTTCATCGCTCAACCTCCCGCTGCGGGAGAGAGCGTCACGTCCACGCGGCGGGACTTTTCGGGCGGATCGGCGGCCACGATCTTCGCGGGCTTGCGCATGTCGATGCGCGCGTTCTGCACGCCCGCGACGATCAGCGCCGCGCGCACCGTCGCGGCGCGCTCGCGGGCAAGGCGCTCGTTCTGGGCGTAGGAGCCGCTCGAATCGGTATAGCCGGAAATCACGACTTGCGTAGTGGGCGACGCGCTCAGTTGCTGGGCTACCGCGGCCAGCGCCGTGGCCGATTGCGCGTCGAGGCTCGCGCTGCCCGGTGCGAAGTAAAGCGGCGTGGGGCCGGCCGCAGTCGCGGTGGGCGCCGGCGCCTGGGTCGCCGTGCCTGCGCCCGCTCCTGCGCTTGCCTTCGCGTTTGCGGTGTTTCCGCCGTTTGCCTGCCCGCCCGCGCCGTTGCCGCCGTTGCCGCCGTTGCCGCCGTTGCCGGCGCTCTCAGCGCTTGCAGCGCCGGCATCGGCTGCGGCGCTCTGGCCGCCGACATTCACGTCATCGGAGGGCGTGGCCACCAGGTTCGCCTTGACCGGCGCGCCCGGCATCAGCTTGAGCGTGTTGTCGATCACCACGTGATCGCCCGCGTGCAGCCCCGAGCTGATCACCCAGTCGTTGCCGTTCCATTCGCCCGTCTCGACCGCGCGCTGCTGCGCCTTGTCGTCCTTGTCCACGGTCCATACGTAGGCGCCGCGCGGCCCTTGCTGGACCGCGACTTGCGGCACCGCCACCGCGTTCGCGCGTTGCGCGCCCAACAGCTTGATGCGCACGAACTGCCCCGGCCGCAAGCTGCCCTTCGGGTTCGGCACTTCGGCGCGAATCAGATAGGTGCCGGTTTCTTCGCTGAGCGAAGCATCGGCAAATTTGATATGGCCACGGGCGGGAAAGACGCTGCCATCGGCCAGCACGATCACCGCCTCGAGCTCGCCGATCCCCGGCACCTTGAGCGAGCCGTTTTTGGTCTGCGTGCGCAGGCTCAGCATCTCGTTCTCGGAGAGCGAGAAGTTGATCCACATTGGATCGAGCTTCGCCACGTAGGTGAGCAGGCTGTTGCTGGCGTCGATATACGAGCCATCCTGCTTCTTCGCAAAGCTCGACAGGCCTGTGACGGGCGCCGTGATGGTGGTATAGCCGAGATTCAGGCTCGCGCTCGTGACATTCGCGCGGGCCTGTTCGAGCGCGGCGGCGGCGGCCTGCTGCTGGCCGATGGAGTCGTCGAGATCCTTCTGGCTCAGCGCGTTCTTGGCAGCCAGCGGGCGCACCCGGTTGAGGTTGGCCTGCGCCACATCGAGCCGCGCCTTCTGTTGCGCGTACTCGGCGTGCGCGGCATCCAGCGCGGCCTGGAACGGCTTGCGGTCCATCTGGAACATCACGTCCCCTTGATGGACCATCGAGCCTTCTTCGTAGATGCGCTTTTCAAGAAAGCCGTTGACGCGGGCGCGAATCTCGACCTGCTGCGAGCTTTCGGTCTGCCCCACGTAGTCGAATACCACAGGCACGTCGCGCAGCGCGACGTTGATAACGTCGACATTCACAGGTGGCCGCGCCGACGCAACAGGCGTCTTGTCATGGCACGCAGCAGCCCCAACCACCAAACCCAAGGACAAGCACAAACGTGCCATCCGATTTCCGCTTGTCATGCTTTTTCTCCGTTATCGACGATCTACGCTGGACCGACGAACTCGAGGCGAATCCGGTCACGCCGGATGTGCTGCGACGCCTGGAAGTTCGGAGCAAAATCTTACAGTGATTCCCTAAAGTGCACGATCAAGTTGGCCGGCAAACCACGCATTTTTGCCGGCCATCAATACTCGATACGTATCGCGAAATAATTACGCAGATAGTTGCATGCGCAGCAACAAATCAAAAGGATCGTATTGCAAACAGTCGAAGCCCTTCGATGGGCGGCTCGCACCACCCTATGCCCTGGCCTGGCGGCTTCGCTCGAGCCGCCTGACGGTCCCGAACTCGGCGCCCGGCAGCGTGCGGATCAGCAGTGCCATGGCTTCCGGCACGCGTGCGCGTTCGAGCTCGACATGGAGGCAGGCGAGGTCGCGACGGCGGTCGATGTCGATGGTGTGGATGCCCAATGCATGACCGAGCATCGCGTGCAGCACACTGCGCGCGAGCTGCGCGTCGCGCGTGGCGACGCGCACGATCATTTGCACGGTGACAAGGCGCGGCGCCGTGCGACGCCTGTCCATGCCGAGGCGCGGCGCAATCGGCATGGATGCCGGGGGGGAAGCGGGATGATGCGGGAGGAGCGAGGCCATGTGTGCGGTGCGCGCCGCCCCCAGGCACGACGCGCGTCTTGTTGAACATGGATCGATTCTAGGGAGCGGCATGCAAACGCCGCGTAAAGATAGGCGCGGCGCACGCTAAAAACCTGTAGCGCGCCGCGCGGCCGTATTGGGCTGTTATTTTGGCCTGTTACTT
Organism: Paraburkholderia pallida; assembly: GCF_004524855.1. Lineage (NCBI taxonomy): Bacteria > Pseudomonadati > Pseudomonadota > Betaproteobacteria > Burkholderiales > Burkholderiaceae > Paraburkholderia > Paraburkholderia pallida. The sequence goes on from NZ_CP038149.1 coordinate 1,339,447, forward strand.
TGGCCTGCTGCTTCGGCCTGCTGCTTCGGCCTGCTGCTTCGGCCTGCTGCTTCGGCCTGCTGCTTCGGCCTGCTGCTTCGGCCTGCTGTTTTGGCCGACCACGCTGGCCTGTGAATCGGCCGGTCAAGCCCGCCTCAGTCGAGCGCCCGGCCCGCCGGTTCGCGGATCAGCGGCAAGGCCAGCAGCGAGACGACTCCGCAGCCGATCAGATACCACGCCGGGGCGAGCGGGTCGCCAAGCACTTGAATGAGCCACGTAGCGAAGAACTGCGCGAAGCCGCCGAAGATCGAGACGCCCACGCAATAGACGATGGACATGCCCGTCACGCGGATCGACTGCGGGAACAGCTCGGGCAGCATCACGATGTTGGGCACCGCGGTGAACGCGACGATGGCGCCCAGCACGGCCACCACGGCGAGCACGGCCGGCACCGTGGGCACGGCGTGGATCAGCATGAATGCCGGATAGATCACCGCGATCAGCAGCACGCGCGAGTAGCCGAGCACCCGCTTGCGGCCCAGGCGGTCGGACAGGATGCCGGCGAACGGCGAGCACGCGGCCGTGACGAGCGCGGCCACGAGCGCCGCGCTCATGCCTACCGACATCGGCAGGCCGAGGATCTTGATCGCGTAGGTGGACATGTAGAACAGCACGATATAGTTCGCCGCCGTACCGCCAATGGTCGTGACGACACCCGCGACGAGCGCCGCCCGATGACGCGAGAAGATCTCGCGCAGCGGACGCGCCGTCTCGGTGACCGGCGCGGCCATGTCCACGGCTTCGGCATGCTCGAGCGTTTCGTCGAGATGGCGGCGGATATAGACGCCCACCGGCACGACCAGCATGCCGATCACGAACGGCACGCGCCAGCCCCAGCTCTGCAGCGCCGCGGGCGTGAGCGCCGACGAGAGCGCCACGCCGAGCAGCGCGCCGCAGACCACGTTGAGCCCCTGGCTCACGAACTGCCAGCTACCGTAGAAGCCGCGCGTGCGGTCGTCGGCGTATTCGAGCAGCATCGTCGTCGAGGCGCCCACTTCGCCGCCCACCGCGAAGCCCTGCACGAGCCGCGCGAGCACGATCAGGGCAGGCGCCGCAAGGCCGATCTGCGCGTAGGTGGGTGCGAACGCAATCATCGCGGAGCCGAGCGCCATGAGCCACAGCGTGAGCGTCATGGCCGCCTTGCGGCCCGCGCGGTCGGCGAACGCGCCGATCATCACGCCACCCAGCGGCCGCACGATGAAACCCACGCCGAAGCTGCCCACCGCGAGCAGCAGTTGATTCAGCGCGCCGTGCACCGGAAAGAACAGCGCGCCGATCGTCGTCGCAAAAAAGCTGTAGACCGTGAAGTCGAAAAACTCCAGGCCGTTGCCGAGCGTGATCGCGGCGATGGCTTTCGCGCGCGATGCGCGCGTGTGGCCATGCGCGTCGGCATTCACCTGGGGTTGCAGCGGGGTGGCGTTCATCGTGGGTCTCCTACCAGGCCGGGTGCAGAGCACTGGGTCCCGTTCCATGCAAAGCGGATGTTTTGATCGAATGCGTCTCAGGCGCTGGCCATGCTCAGGCGCGCAAGAAGCGCTCGGCGAGCTTCACCCAGTACGCGGCGCCCGTCGCGAGACAATCGTCGTTGAAATCGTAACCGGGGTTGTGGACCATGCAGCCGCCTTCGCCGTCGCCATTGCCGATGATCAAATAACTGCCCGCGCACTGCTCGAGCAGGAACGAGAAGTCCTCGCTGCCGGTGAGCGGCGGGAGTTCCTCGATGAGGCCGTCTTCACCCAGCCAGTCGCGCGCGACTTCTTGCGCAAACGATGTCATGCCCGCGTCGTTCACGAGCACCGGGTAGCGGCGCTGGTAGTCGATCCGCGCGGTGGCGCCGTAAGCGCTCGCCTGCGCGTGCACGAGCGTCTTGATGCGCTCTTCGAGCAGGTCGCGCACTTCGGGGCGCAGCGCGCGCACCGAGAGCCGCATCTGCGCGGTCTGCGGAATCACGTTGGGCGCCTCGCCCGCGTGAATCGCGCCCACCGTGACGATCGCCATGTCGAGCGGCGGCACGTTGCGCGACACGATGGTCTGCAGCGCGAGCACCACGTTCGCGCACACCACCACGGGGTCGATGGCCTTGTGCGGCACTGCACCATGGCCGCCGCGCCCGTCGATGTCGATGATCACCGTGTCCGACGACGCCATGAACGGCCCCGGGCGGAAGCCGAGCTTGCCGGTGGGGAAGCCCGGCATGTTGTGCATGGCGAAGACGGCGTCGCAGGGGAAGCGCTCGAAGAGACCTTCGTCGAGCATGCGCTTGGCGCCGCCAAGGCCTTCTTCGGCGGGCTGAAAAATGAGATGGAGCGTGCCGTCGAACGAACGCGACTGCGCGAGGTGCTTGGCCGCCGCGAGCAGCATGGCCGTGTGGCCGTCGTGGCCGCACGCGTGCATCTTGCCGGGGACGCGGCTCGCGTAATCGAGCCCCGTATCTTCCTGGATGGGCAGCGCGTCCATGTCGGCGCGCAGGCCGAGGCGCTGCTTGCCCGTCCCCACCTTCAGCGTGCCCACGACGCCCGTGCCGCCCAGCCCGCGATGCACTTCGTAGCCCCATTCGGTGAGCCGCTCAGCGACGAGATCGCTCGTCACGAACTCCTCGAAACCGAGCTCCGGGTGCGCGTGGATCGCGTGGCGCAACGCGATCATTTCCTCTTCGATATCTGCGATTGCGGTGGGGATCGCCATGGTGTTCATCCGTCGTCTCCTGCGTTCAAGCCATTGATTGCATGAGGTTCAGGATAATGACGCCGTTTTGTTCCCGACAGTCCTAAAATGGTTAGCCCGCCAACCGCAGGTTCTCATCCGGGTTTCCCCTTATGAAGTTCCACCAGTTCCGGGCGCTCGTCGCCATGGCCGACACCGGCAGCATCCGCGCGGCGGCGCGCGCGCTCGGCATTTCGCCGGCGGCCGCCACCAAGGCGGTGCGCGAGCTCGAAGCGGAGCAGCAGATCGCGCTCGTGACCCGCAACGCGAACGGCATTGCGTTCACCGACGCCGGCCAGGCGCTGCTCGTGCACGCGCGGGCGATCGTGCACCAGATGTCGCGCGCCCAGGACGAGCTCGACGCGCGGCGCGGCCACGGCGGCGGCAAGCTCTCGATCGGCGTGACGCCCTGGCTCGCGCTCTCGTTCCTGCCCGACGCGGTGACGCGCTTTCGCGAGCGCATGCCCGGGATGCAACTGGAGTTTTATGAGGGACTGCTCAATATCGTGATGCCGCGCCTGCGCGACGGCACGCTCGACTTCTCGCTCGGCAAGCCCGGCCTCGCCTCGCTGCATGCCGAATTCACGCAGACTCCGATCTTCGCCACCGAATCGGCCGTGGTGGTGCGCAAGGGCCATCCGCTCGAGCACGCGCAAACGCTCAAGGATCTGCAGGACTGCGAATGGCTGCTCAACTGGGATCCGGCCAGCAAGGAGATGGTCACCGACGACGTCTTCCGCCGCCACGGCCTGCCGCTGCCGCGCACCGTCCATCTCGCGCACTCGTTCATCGTGGCCATGGGGCTCATCATGAACACCGACATGGCGAGCATCTTTCCCTGGCCGCTCGTGGAGACGCGCTTCGCGCGCGACAACCTGCGCGCCCTTGCGCTTCAGGAGGAAGTGGACCGCACCGTGGTGAGCGTGGTCGCGCGGCGCGGCGTGCCGCTCTCCGCCGCCGCCGAATGCTTTCTCACCTGCCTGAAGGAGGCGATCCGCGCGGGCGAATCCTCCCAGGACCCCGAGCGGCGCCGGCTCTATCACTCGCTCGAATTGCTGATCTGAAGCGCCCGGGCGGGCTCGCAGGCCCCGCCTAGAACGACGTGCCGATCTGGAACTGGAACTTCTGGTACTGGTCGCCCGCGTGCTTGACGATCGGGAAGCCGAGGTCGAGCTTGAGCGGGCCGATCGGCGAGATCCATTCGAGGCCTGCGCCGTAGCTGTAGCGCAGCCCGTTCGCGCCGGTGCTGTTGCCTTCGGTGCCCCAGACGTTGCCGCCGTCCACGAACGTGAAGACGCGCAGCGTGCGGTCGTAGCCCGTGCCCGGCAGCGGGAACGTCAGCTCGATATTGCCGACCACCATTTTCGAGCCGCCGATCGGGTCGCCCGTGGAGGCGTCGCGCGGGCCCAGCGAACCCGACTCGTAGCCCCGCACCGAGCCGATGCCGCCCGCGTAGTAATTCTTGAAGATCGGATACGGCTTGCCGCCGAGCCCGTTGCCGTAGCCGCCCTGAAAATTCAGCCCCAGCACGAAGCCGCGCGAAAACGAGTAGTAGTACTGCATTTGCGCATCGGCCTTGTAGTACTCCGTGCCGATGGGCGTGCCGTACTCGGCGTTGGCCTGGGCGAAGTAGCCGCGGCTCGGCACGAGCGCGCTGTCGCGGTTGTCGCGCGACCAGCCCACCGTGAACGGCACCGTATTCGAGACACGCCCGAAATCGTTCACATAGTCCTTGTACGTCTGCGGCGTGTTCGCGTCGATGTCCAGACGATCCTGCTCGATGCCGAGACCGAAGTACACCATGTCGGTCTCGGAAAACGGAATGCCGAACTTCGTGTCCGCGCCGTACGAGATGATGCGAAAGCTCGTGTCGTTCGTGCTTGAATAGTAGAGCGGCTCGGTCGTGCGATAGTAGACGTCGGTGATGCGCTTGATCCCGTCGATCGTGAAATACGGATCGATCTGCGTGACCGAGAGCGTGCGATAAGTGGTGGCGGTATTGACGTTCAGCGAGAGGCTGGTGCCGGAGCCGAACACGTTGTCCTGCGAGATGCCCGCCGAGATGATGGGGCCCTCGCCCGAGCCGTAGCCCACGCCCAGCGAGATCGTGCCGGTGGGCTTCTCGGTGACCTTCACGTCAATATCCACTTCGTCCTGCGTGCCTTCCACCGGCACCGTCGTGACGTCGACGTCGGTGAAATAGCCGAGCCGGTTGATGCGGTCCTTCGAGAGCGCGAGGCGGTTCGAATCGAACCACGAGCTTTCGAGCTGGCGCATTTCGCGGCGCACGACTTCGTCGCGCGTGCGCGTGTTGCCAATCACGTTGATGCGGCGCACGTACACGCGGCGCCCCGGGTCGACCTGCAAGGTGAGGTTCACCGTATGGTTCTGCTGATCGATCTGCGGCTCGGCGTTGACGGTCGCGAAGGCATAACCATATTCGCCGAGCTTGTCGACGAGCGCCTTCGTCGTGTCCTTGAGCTTCTGCGCGGAAAAACGCTGCCCGGGCTTCACGCCAATCAGCTTCTTGAGCTCCGCTTCGCGGTCGAGCAGATTGCCCGCGAGACTCACGCCCGAGATCGTATAGGGCTCGCCCTCATGTATCGACACGGTCAGATACATGTCCTTCTTGTCGGGCGAGAGCGACACCTGGGTGGAGTCGATATTGAACTCCAGGTAGCCACGGTCGAGATAGTAGGTCCGCACGTTCTCGAGGTCGCCGGTGAGCTTTTCCTTCGAGTACAGGTCGTTCTTCGTGTACCACGAGAACCAGTTCGGCGTGGAGAGCTGCATTTCGTCGCGCAGCGTGCCCTCGCTGAACACCTTGTTGCCGATGAAGTTGATCTGGCGGATCTTCGCGCTCGGTCCTTCGACCACCGAAAACAGCAGGCCCACGCGGTTGCGGTCGATCGGCGTGACCGTCGTGGTGACTTCGGCGGCATAGTAGCCGCGCGTGAGGTATTGGCGCTTGAGCTCCTGCTCGGCCTTGTCGACGAGCGCCTTGTCGTAGCTGAGACCCGGCGAGAGCCCAACCGACTTGAGGGCCTTGGTGAGGTTGTCCTTGTCGAACTCGTGAATGCCCGCGAAATCGATGGTGCCGATGGCCGGCCGCTCCTGCACCTGCACGACGACCGTGCTGCCTTCGGTGGCAATGCGCACGTCGCTGAAAAAGCCGGTGGCGTAGAGCGCGCGAATCGCTTCGGAGGCCTTGTCGTCGGTGAAGGTGTCGCCCTGCTTGATCGGCAGATACGCGAACACGGTGCCGGGCTCGATGCGCGTCAGCCCGTCGATGCGGATGTCCTGCACCACGAAAGGCTCGGTGGCATACGCGGTGGCGGCCATGCCAAGACTGAAGCTGGCGAAAGTCAGCGCGCGTGCGTAGCGCGTAGTGGTGGATACCGTCATGCAGGAGTTCGGGAAAAAGGCCAACGGGAAACGACGCGCAGCCGTGCGCGACGCCACAAGCGAGACGCGGCAAACGGCGTTCGCACTTTTTGAAAGATGGCGCGGCAAACCGCGCACGGGCTGCGCTATTGCATGCGCGCCCTGCCCGGCCACCGCGGCGTCGCGAGCCCCGTGGCGAGCGAAAGCACCTCGGTCATTTGCGCCGCCTGCGCCGGGTGCAGACGAAACGAAAGCTCGGCGCCGCCTGGCAGGCGAAAGCTCATCACCAGATGCTGCACCGCGCCCGACTCGCGCCCGACTTCCCACGCCTCGCAGGGCATCGCGAACTTCACGCTCGCGGCCTTGTGGCGGATGCGCTCGGAGCGGCCAATCGCGTTGGAGAGCGCGGCCAGCAACTCGTGCATGACCGAGCAGTGCAAGGCCACGCTGTCCGGCTGATTGCCGTTGACCATCAGATACTGGCCGTCCGCGCTCAACTCGAAACCGCGCAGCGAATCGATGGCAAGTGACGTAGACGTGGACATGGACGGCGCTCCGTGACGAAAAGCATCGGCGGAGTCTAGACGGCACGGGATGGCGCGCAGTTACTCGGGTGTTACGTGCATTACTTTCATCAATATTGCCGCGCCTGCGCTGCGCCTTGTCCCGCGCGGCCGAGACGGCCTGCATCGGGTGGCTTGCCGCCTTTCAGTTGCCCATTTCGACTCGTTCGCCATCGCGGATCGAGAAACACACGGTAAACGAGTCGATTACGAAGCCTGACAGCACGCAGACAATCGCATGAACAGTGGCTCATGGGACCATGTCGGACCGTAAGCTTCTTGTGTGCCCCATCGGCGCGATACGGATCGTTTCAGCGTGGGTGGCCGGTAGCCAACCCATGCTCATGGAACACGCTCGCGGGTGCCTGAACGGCGATCGCGCGCAGCGCAAAGCACTGGCCGATCGCGCCGGCATCGCGTGTTTCAGCGAGCCGCGTGAGTAAGTCGCGCGCTGCGTCGTGACGCAACTGGCCATGCCGGTCAAGAAATTGGCCCCAGAGAGACATCGCGCGCAGCCGCTCGACGGCCCGCGCGCTCGCAAGATAGGAGGGAGGAAAGAGACGTTGGTACGCAGGAAGGTTGTAGAGCCACGAGGTGCCATGCACGACTGGATCGTTGCCGCCCACGTGCGTGCGAACATGCTCGAATAGCTGGCGCAATTCGGCCCGCCTGCGCGGCGCCTCGCGCGCAGCGAGCGGCGACACGGCCGCATCGCCCACGCCGTGAGCGTTGAAATGCAACCGCACGCCGCCGTGCGCGTCCCGCGCCCATGCAAAGCAGCCAAACGCGGCAACAATGGGCGGTGCGGCCAGGTGGGCCGGGCAATCCCGATAGAAATGCCACGTCCAGTCGCCCAGCTCGCGCGAGTCCGTGCAGGCACGCACGCCCTGCAGATATGCGGCCCAGAGCGGATGGGCCGCATCGAATTCACGCCCGGCCCCGAAGCGCACATAGAGATTGGTGCAGTCGAGCAAGGCCTTTTCGAGCGGCATGCCCGCGACGCGCGCGACGCCCTCGGCAAAGCGGACCTGCAAGTCGAAGAACGCACGATCGGGTCTCACCGGTCCCCCTTTTCTGGTCCACGCTACAATGCGGCTGCCGTTTCACTCCCCAACCGACATGCAGAATTCTAATCGGGCTTTCCTGCTCGGTCCGTTGCTCAAAGGCGTTTCCCGCTCGTTCTACCTCACGATGCGCGTGCTGCCCGCCGGGATGCGCGATCCCGTGGGGGAGGCCTACCTGCTCGCACGCGCCGCCGACACCATTGCCGACACCTCGCTGATCCCGCCGCCCCAGCGGCTGGCGCTGCTGCTCGCGCTGCGCGAGCGCGTCAATGGCACGGCCCCGGGTGGCGCGTCGCCAGGCACGTCCCCAGCCGCGGCGCACGACGACGCCTTGCAACGCATCGCCGGCGAAGTCGCGGGCCAGCAGACGCAATCGGACGAGAAGCTGCTGCTCGAATCGCTCGGCGGCGCGCTCGACGTGCTGGCACAACTCGACGAAGCGGACCGCACGGCCGTGCGCGAGATCGTCACGACGCTCACGGAGGGCATGGAATTCGATCTGAACACCTTCCCCGACGAACGCTCGGGCAAGGTGGCCGCGCTCGGCACCTGGGACGCGCTCGACCGCTATACCTACCTCGTTGCGGGCTGCGTGGGCGAGTTCTGGACCAGGATGACCTATATGCATCTGCCCGGCACGCTCGCCCCTGCGCTGCGCGAGACCATGTACCAGCGCGGCGTGCGCTTCGGCAAGGCGCTGCAAATGGTGAACGTGCTGCGCGATTGCGGCAAGGACCTGCGCATCGGCCGCTGCTACCTGCCCGCAACGATGCTCGCGCAAGCGGGCCTGACGCCGGAGGACCTGCTCCACCCCGGCACGTCCGCACGCGCCCGGCCACTGATGTTCGGGCTCGTGCGCATCGCCCTCGATCACTTCCGCGCGGCCATCGACTATACGTTCGCGCTGCCGCGCTTGTCCGTGCGTCTGCGGCTCGCGTGCCTCTGGCCGATCCTCATCGGCCTCGAGACGCTGGAGCTACTGGTCGGCAATGAAGACTGGCTCGATCCCGCGCGGCCTTCCAAGCTCACGCGCAACGACGTCTATCGCATTCTCGCGTGCTCGACGCTCATGGCGCCGTCCAATGCGCTACTCAACCGATGGTTCAAGCGGCTGCTCGCGCGTATCGAAACGCGCATGAACGCAATCGAGAGGATCTGAAAGAAAACGGCGCGTGCTGTTGAGCGCACGCGCCGTGACACTACGCGGCGAGCCGCTTTAGCCCTTCTCGCCGCGATACAGCTTGATGATGGCCGAGAAGTCGAGCTTGCCGTCGCCGCGGCTGCTCATCGCCTGATAAAGCTGCTGCGCGAGCGCACCCATATACGCGGGCTGGCGCACGCTCTTCGCGGCGTCGGTGGCGAGGCCCATGTCCTTGAGCATCAGGTCCGTGCCGAAGCCGCCCGTGTAGCCGCGCGACGAAGGCGCCGTCTCGATCACGCCCGGGAACGGGTTATACGTGTCCGAGCTCCAGCAGCGGCCCGTGGACGTATTCATGATCCCGCCCAGCACCTTCGAGTCGATCCCGAGCGCCTCGCCCAGCGCCATCGCTTCCGCCACGCCCGCCATGGTGACGCCGAGCACGAGGTTGTTGCAGATCTTCGCCACCTGCCCCGTGCCCGTCTCGCCGCAATGGACGATGTTCTTGCCCATGCCGGAGAGCACGGGCTTCACGCTTTCATAGAGCGCGGCGCTGCCGCCCACCATGAACGTGAGCGTGCCCGCCGCCGCGCCGCCCGTGCCGCCCGACACCGGCGCATCCACGAACGCGTTGCCGTTTGCAGCGGCCAGCTTGCCGAACTCCCTCGCGCTCGCCGGATCGATCGTGCTCGAATCGATGATCGTCACGCCCTTCGCGATGCCCGCCAGCACGCCGTCTTCGGCGCTGAGCACGGTGCGCACGTGCGCCGCCGCGGGCAGCATCGTGACCACCCATTCGGCGCCCGTGGCGGCCGCCTTCGGCGTTGCGGCCCGCGTCGCGCCCGCGTCGGCGAGCATCTGCATCGCCTCGGCGCTCAGATCGAACACGGTGAGCGCGTGCCCCGCCTTGATCAGATTGAGCGCCATGGGCGCGCCCATGTGGCCGAGGCCGATGAAACCGATTTTCATGAGCGATTCTCCCTTTATGGTTAGTCAGGCGCGGCGGCGCTTCAGTGCAGGTTGATCGTCGTGTTCACGCCGGTGTTGATCGTGGCGTCGTCGAACCAACGCGCAGTGACGGTCTTGGTCTGCGTGTAGAACTGCACGACTTGCTTGCCGTACGGACCGAGGTCGCCGAGCTTCGAGCCGCGCGAGCCCGTAAAGCTGAAATGCGGCACCGGCACCGGAATCGGAATATTGATGCCGACCTGGCCGATATCGATCTCGTTCTGGAACTTGCGCGCCGCCGCGCCGCTTTGCGTGAAGAGGCCCACGCCATTGCCGAACGGATTCGCGTTGACGATGGCAATCGCCTCATCGAGTGTGTTCGCGGTCAGCACCACGAGCACCGGCCCGAAGATCTCGTGCGTATAGATGTCCATGTCGGTCTTCACGTCCGTGAACACCGTCGGGCCGACGAAGTTGCCGCTCTCGTAGCCCGGCACCTTCACGTCGCGGCCGTCGAGCGCGAGCGTGGCGCCCTGCTTCACGCCCGAGTCGATCAGGCCCAGAATGCGGGTCTTCGCGGCGCGAGAGACAACGGGGCCCACATCGGTCTTCGGCTCTTTGCCGGCGTTGACCTTGAGTTCCTTCGCTTTCTCCACGAGCTCGGGCACCCATTGCTGCGCCTCGCCCACGAGCACCACCACCGAAGTGGCCATGCAGCGCTGGCCCGCCGCGCCGAACGCCGCGCCCACGAGCGCGTTGAGCGCCTGCTCGCGGTTGGCGTCGGGCAGCACGACCGCGTGGTTCTTCGCGCCCATCATCGACTGCACGCGCTTGCCGTGCTCGCTGCCGAGGCGATAGACATGCGTGCCCACGGCCGTCGAGCCCACGAACGAAATCGCCTTGATGAGCGGATGCGAGCAGATCGCATCGACGACTTCCTTGCCGCCGTGCACGACGTTTAGCACCCCTGCGGGAATGCCGGCCTCAACGGCCAGCTCGACGAGCTGCATCGTGGAAAGCGGATCCTGCTCGGAGGGCTTGAGCACGAAGGTGTTGCCGCAGACGATCGCCATCGGGAACATCCACAGCGGAATCATCGCGGGGAAATTGAACGGCGTGATGCCCGCGCATACGCCCAGCGGCTGCTGCAGCGTATAGGTGTCCACCCCGCCGGCCACGTTCTCCGCGAACGCGCCTTGTTGCAGCGTGCCGATCGAGCACGCGTGCTCGACCACTTCGAGGCCGCGGAAGATATCGCCTTCCGCATCGGGCAGCGTCTTGCCCTGCTCGGCCGTGAGCGTCTGCGCAATGCGCGACATGTTCTCGCGAATCAGCGCCTGCAGCTTGAGCATGATGCGCACGCGCGTGCCGATTGGCGTGTTCTTCCAGGTCGCGAACGCGGCATGCGCACTCTGGACGGCCTTGTCGACTTCCTCGACGGTCGCGAACGGCACGCGCGCCAGCACTTCCTGCGTGGCCGGATTGACGATGTCGCGCCATTCGCTGGTCTTCGATTCGACGAACTCGCCGTCGATCAGCAGCTTGACGGTCGAGACATGAGCGTTGGATGCCTGGGTGACTGCGTTCATCTTGAACTCTCTCTGAAAGGGCTGAACGGGCCGGCCTGAGCCGGATATGCAGGATTACGATCTAATTGACGGAGGCGCCAGCCGTGATGCGAGCGCATCGGCATGCGTGCCGGGAATGGAGTCGCGCGTGGGAAAGCCAGCCTTGTCCGCCCCTTCAGGGGTCGACTGCATGAGCATCGTGTGTCTCCATCCATGTTATAGACGACCGCGTCTTGCAGAGGTCTTGAACCGAGTATAGTTATTCGAATATCCACGGTATAGACACGAAAAAGCCCATCCGATATGCAAAAAAACACAACGAGACCGATGGAGACGCTGAACTGGGACGATTTACGCTATTTCCTGGAGGTGGCGCGCACGCAGCGCGCCAGCGGCGCGGCACGGCGCCTCGGCGTCGACCACACCACGGTGGCGCGCCGCGTGCGCGAGCTGGAGGCGGCGCTGGGCACGGTGCTGTTCGACAAATCGCGCTCGGGCGGCTTCGTGTTGACCGCCGAAGGCCAGCGCCTGCTGGCCTATGCGGACACCATCGAAAGCACGGTGCAGTCGGCGAGCGAGCAGTTCGCGCTCGGCGCGAAATCGCTCTCGGGCCACGTGAGGGTGGGATCGACCGAGGGGTTCGGCTGCTTCTTTCTTGCGCCGCAACTGGCGCGCTTCACCGGCAAGCACCCCGACATGTTGATCGATCTGCTGCCGGTCCCGCATTTCGTGAGCCTCTCGAAGCGCGAAGCCGATCTCGCGATCATGCTCGAGCGCCCCGAGCGCGGCCAGTACGTCTACACGAAGCTGTGCGACTATCGCCTGCGCTTATATGGAACGCCGGAGTATCTCGCACGGCACGCGCCCATTCGGACGGCGGCGGACTTGCGCCATCACGCGTTCATTAGCTATGTCGCCGATCTCGCCTTCAGCCATGAGCTGCTCTACCTCGAACGCACCGCGCCCAATGTCACGGCCAGTCTGTGCAGCACGAGCGTGATCGCGCAGTATCATGCCGCGCTGCAAGGCAGCGCGCTCGCCATACTGCCGTGCTTCATGGCCGAGCCCGACCCGCGGCTCGTGACGATCCTGCCCGAAGAGATCGTCGTGACGCGGCACTTCTGGCTATGCAGCCGCGAAGATCTGCGCAAACTGCGGCGCATCACGTCGCTCTGGGACTATCTGCGTGCGGCCGCCGAAGCGAACCATGCGCTCCTGATGGGCGAGTCGCAGCAAATGCACTACATCGATCCCTGAGTGCACCGGGGGCGCCAATAAAAGCCGCACATGCAATCCTGTTCGCGGATTGCATGTGCGGCTTCCAGACTGAACCCGGGCCAGGCCAGTTCGGCTGACCCCGGACCGGGCCACGCCCGTTACTGACGCATTCCCGGCGCGGTTCACACGACACCGGCCAGCCGCACGAGGCGACGGGCACGCGTCGCATGCCGGCGATCAGGTCCCGACCGGGCGGATCGTCAGCGCATTCTTGACCGAGGTCACGCCAGCGACGCCCTTCGCCACTTCCGTGGCGTGGTCGACCTGGCCTTGCTCCGGCACCGTGCCTTGCAGGATGACGGCGCCGTCCTTGGCGCGCACGGTGATGTTGGCCACGCTGATGTCCTTGTCCTTCGCGAGCGCCGCGCGCACCTTGCGCGAAAGCGCACGGTTGGCTGCCTTGGCCGACTTGTACTGCGCCTTCGACTGCTGGGCCTGGCTCTTGGCGGCTTCGGTCGCCCCCGGGGTGGGCGCGCTTGCTGCGTCTTGCGCGTACACGTGGAGCGAGGCGGCGACCAGCATCGTGCCGGCTGCCAGTTTGAACGCCTGAATAGCCTTCATGCGGTTTCTCCTGTTGTCACAGTTTTTTGATGGTCCTCGCGGGACCGTTGCACTACACACCATTCACTACCGGTAAACAGACGCTGCCAATGCGGTTGATCTCGCCTCGGAGATCGCATTGGGGAGTAACGATACTCCATTTATTTCAAACTTGATGTGAAAGGTGTCGCTGCCACCATTTCGCACGAATGCACTTTACCTCCACTTCAGCTCAATGCGCAGAGGATTCACGGGGGCTGCCCAACAGACCCTGCCACCCGCACCGGCACGCTGCTTCACCCGCCGGCACTCCCCCGGGATCACGCCCGGATCAAGGAATGCTATTCAATAGCACTTATAGCAAACCCATTCCCCTCATGTACGGCCGACGCAATCATTTCGGAAAATGAGCCAATCCGGTGCATGCGCCGTGAATAACAACCGCATTCACCCACAATTCGCCGATTGGACTCGTGCAGCATTGTGCGTCCATATCGACGAGCAACGCATGTCGCTATGCGGCCGTTGACAGGCGCGAACACAGGTTTTACCCGCATTTACTGATGAGAGGAAATAGCGCCGGTCAATTGACGAGCTGGGCTTTCACCCAGCGGTAGAACTGCTGGATGGCCGCTTCGCGCGGATGGCCCTCGCGCCACGTGAAGTAATAGTCCAGCGATGCCGGAATGCGCACCTGCCCCAACTGCACCAGCTCGCCGCGATCGATGAAGTCGCGCGCGAGCTGCAGCCGCGCGGTGGCCACCCCTTGCCCCGCCACCGTGGCCTGCAGCAGGAGGCCGGCGTCGTCGAAGACCGGCCCGCGCTCGGGCTCGTCTCCCGCCACACCGGCCGCCTCGAAGAAGTCGAGCCACGAGCGGCGCGAGAAACGCAGCAACGGCATGGAGGCGAGATCTTCGATACGAAACGCCGGGTAGCGCGCGAGCAGAGCGGGACTGCAGACGGCCACCACCTGGTCGTCGAGCAGCTTGCGGATCTGAAAACCCGGCTCTTCCACGCGCCTGTGCCAGATGCCGATATCGAACGGATAGGGATCGGGCGGCGTGACGTCGACATGCATGCGCAACGACAGATCGACGTTGGGATGGCGGTCGTAGAAGTCGCCCAGACGCGGAATCAGCCAGACCGAGGCGAAATCGGACATCACGCTCAGTTCGAGCCGCGTCACGCCGCTCACGCCCGGACGTGTGGCGTCGAGCGCTTCGCGCAGGCCTTCGAGGCTGCGCCGCACGCGGTCGGCAAGCTGCGCGCCGGCCGCCGTGGGGATCATGCGGCTGCCCGCACGGCGAAACAGCTCGACGCCGAGCTCCGCTTCGAGTGCCCGCAGATGATGGCTGACCGCACTGTGCGTCAAATGCAATTCTTCCGCCGCGCGGCTGAAACTGCGCCGGCGCGCCGCCGCTTCTAGCGCGCGCAGGGCCTGCAAGGGAGGGAGCGGTCGTGACATGACGTCAAATTCTACTCACAATTGCGGCTGAAATCTCTCGCTGGCCTCGCGACCGTCTTCTCGCCAATAATCGGGACCCAGACATTCGATCCGCTTTCGGGTCTCGCTCGCATCATGACCGCACTGAGATTGCGCGTATTCGCCGTTTTCGCGCTCGGCTATTTCGTTTCGTATCTTTTTCGCGGCGTCAATCTTGGCTTCGCGCCATTCCTGACGCACGAAATGGGTCTCAGCCCGACCGACCTGGGCACGCTCACGAGCGTCTATTTCCTCGGCTTCGCGGGCGCCCAGATCCCCGCCGGCGTGCTGCTCGACCACTTCGGCCCGCGCCGCGTGACCGCGTGCGTGATGCTGGTGGCCGCTGCCGGCGCACTCGTGTTCGGCCTTTCGCACAGCATGGCCGCGATGATGGTGGGGCGTCTGCTGGTTGGTGTGGGCGTGTCGGTGTGCCTCGGCGGCGCGTTCAAGGCCACCGCCCAGCACTTCCCGGTCGCCCAGCTCACGCTCGTCAACGGACTCGTGATGGCCGTGGGCGGCCTCGGCGGCGTGGCGGTCGGCGCCCCGCTCTCGTGGCTGCTCACGATGGCGCCGTGGCGCAGCGTCAGCGTCGGACTCGCCGTGTTGACCGCGGCCGTCGCCGCCATCATCTGGATCGGCGGCCCGCGCACGCGCGACACGCACCACCAGGCGAGCGTGCTCGAGCAGTTCAAGGGCACCGCGCACATCCTGCGCAGCCATGCGTTCTGGAAATCCGCGACCTTCTCCGCCTTCACGCAGATCGTGTTCTACGCGATGCAGTCGCTATGGGTGGGCGCGTTCCTGCGCGACATGGCGCCCGCCGGCACGACCGACGTGGCCTCGCGCGCGGCCACGCTCGTTTCCGTGCTCGGCGGCGCGTTCATCGTCGGCAACATCGGCTTCGGTGCGCTCGCGCGGACCTTCGAGCAATACGGCGTCAGTGTCGCCCGCTTTTCCGGCGTGACGATGGGGCTCTTCGTGCTCGTCCAGGTGCTGCTCGCGGCCCGCGTGCCGCTGCCCGCCGCGTTCCTGTGGGCCGCGTATGGCGCGCTGGGCAGCACCGGCATCCTCACTTATGCCGTGCTCGCCGAGTACTTTCCCCCGCGCCTGATCGGCCGCGTCAACACCACGTTCACGCTCGTCATCTTCATCGGCATCTTCATCGCGCAGATCGCGATCGGCGCGGCGCTCGGCCACTGGAGCGCCGTGGACGGCCACTACCCCGTCGTCGCGCATCAAGCGGTGTGGACCGGCCTGATCGTGCTGCAAGTGCTCGCCGGCGTGTGGTATTTCATGCCCAGCCGGCGCGCCGGAGCCGCACGCCACGCCGTGGAGTCCTGAGGCGCCTCGAAGCGCGAGCGTCGGCCTGCTTCCGTGGGCAGCCCCATCAATTCGACCTCCGAAATAAATACCGGCGGTGCGGAATCGGCCCACCAGGCCGCTTGCGCCGTCCGCCTCCGGGACATGCGCTTCCCGCATTTCTCTGCCGCCCCCCAGATATTTTGGCGTCGAGTACAATCCTGCCCCGCCAGCCCTGGTGGGCGCATGTCTTCGGACCTCACCATGGCTCGCGGGGGCTACGCAGCGCTCACCAGAGCACTCGCGCGAGCCAGGCCAACCGACTGGCCGGTCGCATGACGAACAAGGCACAAGGCGCAGCGCACCGCAGCCCGATATTCAGGCTCGACGCTGCATGACCCGCGCCTTGCGCGTGAGAAAATAAGTATTGAAGACTGGCAGGCCGGTGCCGCGCGGCAATCTCGCGCGAGATGCCGTGTTTTACGCGCAGATGTCCGCTCGCACGCGAATGTGACGATCGGAAAACGGGAAAACGGTCGTTCGGACGGAACTTTCCGAACCGAAACGCGGCAGCCGGACGTGACTCGGCGTAAACTTCCGCTGCTGCCATTCGAATGTATCGATTCATGATAAAGAGAGAAACATCCATGCCAGACCATACTCACTCGCACGACGTCCACTCCGAATCGTGCGGCTGCGATCTGCTGCACCTCCTCAACGGCGTGGATGAGTTCGCTCGTAACGTGTTTCCGGGCGACAAGGAGCTGTTCCGCAGTCTTGCCCACAGCCAGTCGCCGCACACGCTGTTCATCACCTGTGCGGATTCGCGCGTCTCGCCCGAATTGATCACACAAACGCGCCCTGGCGAGCTGTTCGTCTGCCGCAACATCGGCAATATCGTGCCGGCCTACGGGGAAATGCTCGGTGGCGTCTCGGCCGTGGTCGAATTCGCCGTGCTCGCGCTAAATGTGCGGCAGATCGTGCTGTGCGGCCACACCGACTGCGGCGCAATGAAGGGGCTCGCCGCCGGCCCCGAATCCACGGCGGACATGCCCACGGTGCAAGCGTGGCTGCGCAACGCCGAGGCGGCGCGCAGCGTCGTGCAAACGCGCGGGCTGAACGAAAATCAGGTCGTGCAGGCGCTCGTCGAGGAAAATGTTCGCCTGCAGCTCACGCACCTGCGCACCCATCCGGCGGTGGCGGCTCGCGTGGCGCAAGGCCAGCTCCAGCTGCAAGGCTGGGTGTACGACATCGGCCACGGCACGATTTCCGTTTTCGACGACACGCATGGCCGCTTCGAATCGCTCGGCTCGGCGCGCACCCGGCTGCTCAAAGACACCACGGGCTAAGGCGCTCCAGGCCGCCCAGCCTTCCATTCATCCCGCGCAATACCGATGAACCGGACCACGCCGACGAGGCGTCGTCCGGTATTTGCGCTGGATTGCCTCAAATTTCGCAACAAAGATTTGAGTCTGCCGCATCAACCAGGTATTTACCCTGATACGGGACGTGACTATACTTGCGCCCGTGGTACCCGCGGCGCCCTGCCGCATCAGAAGAAAAATTCCGGAGGTTGCTTGCTCATGCAGTTCGCTTGCCTGCCGTATCCGCCGTCCGTCTTGCCTCATTCCCGTTTCATCCGCAGAACTTTCGCAGTCGAAGGACGATCGCCCGCGCCGCGCTGACGCCCGGCACGCGCATCCCGCCGTCGCGCCCGCACGAGGCGCGGCTGGCTACTCAGGCCCACTCCACGTCTGGCGCCGCCTCGTTCGCAGCCACATGCGCGACGACCAGCGGCTCGCGCGCTTGCGCACCGGCGACCGGTAAAGGGCTTACGCACCCGCGATGGGCCGAAAGCCCGCAATTGCCCGAATACCGAAGGAGTCATGTCATGGAATCCGCCCTCAAACCGCCCGCCAAAGTCGAAGTCAAGCTGCTCCTGCATCCGCACGACCATCACCGCGCGCTTGCCATCGCCAAAGCCGCGAATCTGGCCGAGCGCGACTTCTTCGCGCTGGCCATTCATCTCGGGGCCGCGGAAATCCTCCGCTCCACCGATACGAACTAGCCGCGCGACCTCACCGGGCAGGGGCCCAGGCAGCGGCGCGCCCATCGGCCAACGGGCGCGCCCTGCCGCACGTCACGCCGATGCGGAGCACGAACGCCGCTGTACAGATGCGCTTTCCTATCGGAAACTGTGGCCTTTCCCGTGGACCGCGCGCTGCAACCTTCCGGTCCACGACATTCCGATCGGAAACTTGCCCGCCGACCGCCTCATGATGCGCCCTTCGCTCCGCCCCTCACCCCCCATGCCGCGCTTCCAGCCCTGCCACGAGGCAGCGCGATGAACGACGATGCTCGCAACAAGCCGCCAGGCGCAGCGTCAGTCGGCTGGCTGCCCTACATCGTCGCGGCGACGTTCTTCATGGAGTACCTCGACACCACCGTGATCGCCACGGCGCTGCCGCAAATGGCGCACTCGTTCGGCATCGGGCCGAATAGCCTCAGTCTCGGCGTGACCGCGTACATGCTCGCGCTCGCCATCTTCATCCCGGCAAGCGGCTGGGTGGCCGACCGTTGCGGCTCGCGCACCGTGTTCTTCGGCGCGGTGGTGACATTCACCTTCGCCTCGGTGCTCTGCGGCATCTCGCAGAATCTCTGGGAATTCGTCGCCGCGCGCGTGCTGCAAGGCATCGGCGGCGCCATGATGGTGCCGGTGGGCCGCATGATCGTCGTGCGCAGCACCGACAAGAGCCGCCTGATGCAGGCGATCTCCACCATCACCTGGCCGGCCATTGCGGCCCCGGTGGTCGGGCCGCCGGTGGGCGGCTTCATTACGACCTATGCGTCGTGGCGCTGGATCTTCCTGCTCAACATCCCTTTCGGCCTGGCCGTGCTCGCGGCCATCGCGGCCGTGGTGCCGAATCTGCGCGGCGAACAGCGCCGGCCGCTCGATGTCGTCGGGCTCGTGCTGAGCGGCGCGGCGCTCACGGCCATCCTCTACGGCGCGGAACTCGCGAGCCAGGTGGGCTCGAGCCCGTGGCGCGGAGCGGCCCTCGTGGGTGCCGGCGTGCTGATCGGCGCCATCGCGTTCTTTCATGCGAAACGCCATCCGCATCCGCTCGTGGACGTTTCCAGCCTTTCGATTCCGACTTTCTCGGTCACGGTCGTGACGGGCTCGATCACACGCATCGGCATTGGCGCGGCGCCCTACTTGATGCCGCTGCTGTTCCAGATCGGCTTCGGTCTCTCGGCCTTCAAGTCGGGCCTGCTGCTGCTCGCGAGCGCGCTGGGCAATCTGGGCATGAAAGCGCTCACGACGCGCATTCTCGAGCGCTGGGGCTTCCGGCTCGTCGCGATGGTCGACGTGGCGCTTGCCGGCGCCTCGATGATCGCGTGCGGCATGCTCACGCCCGAAGCGCCGCTCGCCATCGTGCTGATCGTGATCTTCGTGTACGGCGTCACGCGCTCGATGCAGTTCTCGACGCTCGCGACGCTGGCTTACGCCGACGTCGCGCAGCCGCAAATGAGCGCGGCCAGCACGCTGTGGAGCGCGGCAGCGCAAATGACCAACGGACTCGGGATTGCGTTTGGCGCGCTCGCGCTGCGCGTCGCGGCAAGCGTCAACGGCGAATCGAGCGGCCGTGCGTTCACGCTCGACGATTTCCGCCTGGCGTTTCTGAGCGCAGGCGTGCTCACGCTGCTTTCGATCTGGGGCTATGCACAGATGGCGCGCGACGCGGGACAGAACGTGGGCGGCGGCTCGCGCCGCCAGCGCGCCTGACGGCACGGCCGATGCACACGATGCGCCGGCCCGCTGCGGCGGAACCGACGCAACGCGCCGCGACGAAGCGTAAGCGAATTACTCTGGAATGCTGGCCCGAACCGTGAACTCCTGTTCAGCGACGGCTTCGTATTCCTCATTCTCGCGCGCATGCGCGGCATGGAATTCCGAAGAAAGCGGCTCGACGGGATAGCCGTGGCGCTCCCACGCGTCGAGGCCGCCCTTGAGCGCGTGAGCATGATTGATGTGCTTGCTGCGCAGTTGGCTCACGATGCGCTTGGCCGTCGCCTCGTTCGGGCACACGCAATACACCACGATCGGCCGTGCGAGCAGTTCGGGCGCCAGCGCTTCACTCGAATCGAGATTGAGCGGCCGCGCGCCCGGAATGCGCCAGGCCTCCTTTTCGCGCACGCTTTGCGGCCGCGCATCGAACACGATGGGTGGCGCGAGCGATTTCATCATCTCGTCGAGTTGATCGGGCGAGATGCGATGAGTGGCCAGCCAGCGGCGCAACTGCATGCGGCGCACCCAGCGCCAGGCGAGAAACAGCAGGCCCGCCAGTGCGAGCACGTCGAAAATGGTCCAGCCGTTGGCGCGCACGAACATCGCGAAGCGGGCAATTTGTGCGTGCATGGCGGCGCCGCCGATCAGCCACGTGCCGGCCCACAGCGTTGCCCCTACCGCATCCCAGAGCAGAAAGAGCCGCACGTCCATCGAGGTCGTGCCAAGCAGCGGCGCGGACATGAGCCCCAGGCCGGGCACGAACTTCGCCACCGCGAGAATGGGCGCGCCGTGGCGCTCGAACACATTGCGCGCGACACGAATCGTCGTATCGAGAGAAAGCGAGAAGCGCACTAGCGAATTGAGCAGGCGACGACCGCGCATGCGGCCCGCCGTGAACCAGAGCGAATCGGCGAACAAGGTGGCGACGATCGCCGCCAGCAGCAGACTCCCATACGACGCCTCGCCGCCCGCCGCCATCGTGCCCGCCAGTATCAGCACCGGCGCGGCGGGAACCGGCACGCCGAGCTGCGTCACGAGCACGCTGAAAAATACCGCCCCGGTACCGAAATCGGGGGGTATGGCGGTGGGAAGCGTCCACATATCGGGATTTCCTGCGCGAAGACGTTTTGATCGGAAAGGAAATTTTTGTGCACATGCAGCACGAAATATAGAGATTACCCTAACTGGACGGGTTCTTGCTTGCTGCCTTACTGCCGGCTCACCCATGGCGACAGGCGTCGAACCGGCCCTTTTCACGTGCGGTTGGCGTTCTGGAAGGCTTACGCACGCGTACGAATCGGTGCTACTCTGGGTCGTCCTGCCGTAGCAGCCGATTTCAGCCGTTTTCCCTTCAGAAACATGCGTCACTGGCGTCTTGACCGACCGAGACAAACGGGCCAATTCGACCTGTCTCGCGTCACCAGCCTCATCTCCGCGATTGGCCGCGACGACACCAACGCGCTCGCCACCGAGGTCCTCAACATGCTCGGGCCGGCCACCTCGGTGTCGCAATGCACGGTGTTCGCGTACGAATTCGGCAACCGCCCGCGCACCGTCTCGGTCGCCGATCATCGCGGCGGCCGGTTCCTGCGTGACGTCGCCGACACGTATTCACGGCTCTTCTACGCACTCGACGGCAATCAGCAGATCGTCGGCGGCGACGCGGCGAACAAGCCGGGTTCGTCACTGGTGCTGCACTGGCAATCGAGCGAGGACATCGCGCACGACGGCTACCGGCAAGCGTGCTACGCCACGCCCAATGTTTCCGATCGGCTCTCGTTGCTGCTGCAGCCCGCCGCCGACATCTGGCTTTCGGTGAATCTCTATCGCGAGCGCGATGCCGGCAATTTCCAGCCGGCCGAAGTCGAGCTGGTCGAGTCGCTCGCGCCGTTGATCGGCGAGGCCACCAGGCATCACTACGCGCTGCGCGGCCAGAGCCAGATGGGCATTCCGCAAATGATGCTCGCGCGCCTGCGCGGCCTGTGCCCGGCGCTTTCGAAGCGCGAGCTCGATGCGCTGCGCGGCGTGCTGGAAGGCAGAAGCGCCGTTGAGATTGCCGAATGCATGGGCGTCAAGCCCAGCAGCGTCGTGACTTATCAGAAGCGCGCGTATCAGCGCCTTGGCATCTCCAGCCAGCGCCAGCTTTTCGCGCTCTGCCTCGCCAACGACAAGGCCTGAGGGCCGAACGCGTCACCGCGCGCTGCGCCCGCAGCGCCCGCCGGCACGCTGTACCCAAAATGAGGACAGCGCTGCGCCTGCCACGCTCCATACTGCATGCATCGTCGCCGGGCCCCGCCGGGCCCCGATAGCGCGGCTGCCCCGCGCGGCGCCCCTTCCATGGTGCGCGAGAAAAAATTTCCAATCGGAGACGTATTCCCTCATGCCTCGTTTCGCCCATTCCCCGATCGGCAACGGCCCCGCCACGCACGGAGGCGCCGCATCATGAGCACCGAATTCAAGCCTTATCCGTTCGAGGCACGGCACTACGAAGCCCGCCTGCCCGAACTCGTCGACGGCCGCGAACCAGCGCGGCACCCTGTCATGATCGTCGGCGGCGGCCCGGTCGGCTTCGCCATTGCGTTGGGGCTCGCGAAGCACGGCGTGCGCTCGGTGCTGATCGAGGCTGACGAATCGGTCTGCTACGGCAGCCGCGCGATCTGCATTTCACGACGCAGCCTCGAGATCATCGAGCGTCTCGGCGCGCTCGACGGCTTTCTCGCGAAGGGCCTGCCGTGGACCGGCGGACGCAGCTTCTATCGCAACGACGAGGTGCTGCACTTCACGATGCCGCAGGACGAGAACCAGAAGCTGCCGCCGATGGTGAACCTCGCCCAGTACCACATCGAGCAGTTCCTGCTCGACGCGGCCGAACGGCATGCCGACCTGATCGAGATTCGCTGGCGCACCCGCGTGACGGCCGTGCAGCAGGACGCGCACGGTGCAACGCTCACGCTCGCAACGCCCGCAGGCGAATACGAGACCCAGACCGACTGGCTCGTCGCCGCGGACGGCGGGCGCAGCACGGTTCGCGACGCGCTGCGCCTGAAGCTCACCGGAACGAGCTACGAGGGCCGCTACGTGATCGTCGACATCCTGCTCGACAGCGAGCGCCCGACCGAGCGCCTTGCCTACTTCGACCCGGCCTCGAACCCGGGCTCGACCGTGCTCGTGCACAAGCAACCCGACAACGTCTGGCGCATCGACTATCAGCTGCGCGACGGCGAGGACGCCGACGAAGCCGTCAAGCCCGAAAACGTGATGCCCCGCGTGCAAAGCCTGCTGGACATGATGGGCGAGACTGCGCCGTGGTCGCCCGTCTGGATCACGATCTACAAGGCCAACGCCCTCACGCTCGAACGCTATCGCCACGGCCGCGTGCTGTTCGCGGGCGACGCGGCGCACCTCGTGCCGATATTCGGCGTGCGCGGCGCGAATTCGGGCATCGACGACGCCGACAACCTCGCGTGGAAACTCGCCTGGGTGGTGCAAGGGCGCGCAGGCGCGCGGCTGCTCGACAGCTACTCCGACGAGCGCGTATTCGCGGCGCACGAGAACCTGAGCTACGGCACGAAGAGCACGGAATTCATGGCGCCGCCGTCGTTCGCATTCGAGTTGATGCGCACCGCCGTGCTGAGTCTCGCACTCGCGCATCCCGGCGTGCGCTCGCTCATCAACCCGCGCCAGACCTCGGCGATTGCCTATACGGCCTCGCCGCTGAACGCGGTTTCCGATACGCTCGCGAGCGGCCCGGCGCCCGGTGCGGTGCTGCCCGAATGCCCAGTGTCGATCTTCGATCGCGGCGCAATGCGCGAGGGCCATCTGACCGATCTCGCCGGACCACGCTTCACGGCGCTCTATTTCAGCGCAAACGGTGCGGTGCCGTCCGCCATCGACGCGCTCGAGACGGCGTTCGCCTCGCGCAACGTGCCGTTCGCGCTCGTGCCGCTCACGCAGCACGCGCCTGCCGACGTGACGCGCCGCTGCGGCTGGGACCACACGGGCCGGCTCTTCCCGATATACGGCGCCGCGGCGGACACGCTCTATCTCGTGCGCCCCGACGGCCACGTGCTCGGCCGCTGGCAAGGCGCCGGCGACACGCTGGCACAACGCGCGCTGGACGCCCTCGATCACGCAATGCGTGCCTGAGGCGCGTTGCGCGCACAACCGAAAACGATGCAACCCGCACTGGAGAACGTCATGACAGACAGCGAACTCGACATGGTCTACACACGGCTGTGCAAGACCATGACCGAGCTGGGCGAGGCCAACGCCCCGCTCTTCCTCGCGCGTTTCGCGCTGCTCGCGATGGAGCGGATCGGCAACGCCGAGACCTCGGTCGACCTGATCGACGCGGCCCGCGAGGGCATGTCGATGCCGCAATAAGGCATGGGAAAAAACGGGACCCTCTGCAAGCGCAGGCACGTCCCGTTGCCGATACGCAATGCGCCGGCTCGCTCAGCGCCGCGACAACTGCACGAGCCGCGCGAGCCGCGAACGATTGTTGATGCCGAGTTTCTGAAACGAACGATCGAGGTGCGTACGCACGGTCGTATAGGAAATGCCGAGCCGCTGCGCGATCTCCTTGTCCAGCAGCCCCTCGGCCGCGAGGACGACCACCTCACGCTCGCGAGGCGTGAGACGCCCGAGCAGATCGTCGCCCGATTGCACCATCTCCTCCGGCGTGACCACCACGGGCGCATCAGTCGCCTTCGTCAGGCCGGCTTCGCTGCGCGAGCGCGCGAGGGCCGCGGTGAAGGCCGGCCGGATCAGTTCGAGCAAGGCAAGTTCATGATCGGAAAAATTCTCCCGGTGTTTGCCGCGCCAGATCCGCAGATCGCCGATGTTCTCGTCGCCGTCCCAGGCGAACAGGTTCAAGCCCCAGTACAGGCCATCACGGCGCAGGAAATCATTGAAGAACTCGGTGCGCGCGAGCACGTCGTGCGGCACCACATCGGTCACGCGCACCGCCTCACGACGGTTCTGCAATGACGGCATGAGTGGATCGCAAAACTGGAAGTAGCGTTCGTAATCGCCGAGATTGTCCGCGGACATGTTGATGGCCACGCGATGCACGAACGCGCCCTGCACGGCATCCCAGACGTAGGACCCCATGTAGTCCGCGCGCAGCAGATCGAGCATGCGCCGCCCCACTTCGAACCGCAGGACGTCCTCCGGCAAGGTGCGGTCGGCCAGCAGCTTGAAGACGTCAGCGAGCAACGCCAGTTCGCGGCTTGTGAGTTGCATGCGCGGCGTGATGGATCATGGTTGAAAAGCGCCTGTGTCGCCTCCGGGCCAGGCCCGTTGCCGTTGCGTGCGCAGACATCCGGGCAGCCGCCAACCATTAGAGCGCAGTTAGCGTGCCCCACCCATTCAAGAAAACCCGCGCGCACACAACGAGTCCTGAAAAGAAAAACGGGCGGCCAGGGCCGCCCAGGAAAACACACGCCGGCTGGGTTTTCACGCCGCCGGAATTTGCATACTACGCGACGATCCAGGCCACCGAATCCTCATTAAAGAGGACAAAACGCCTGCAAACGTTCATCGGATGCGAACTTGACACGCATGCGCCTGAAGCGCCGCGCGCCGACCCAAATTTGGGAAAACTGGGTCGGCATTTTTTTCTTATCGGCAACCCAATTCGCAACATTGGAGCGCAAGAGCCGGCAAACTCTACCGACACCTGCGTCCCAGCTCACTGCACCACACGCGTCACACCACGTCCGCGCGGATCGGCCGCCGCCTCCGGCGTATCGCCATCGATACGGATCGCCTGAATGTCGCCGCTGAAGTCCTGGCCCTTGAGCACATAGCCCCTGGCCTCGACCTTCTTCGCGAGATCGCCGTCGATCGGCTGGTACGGCTCCCAGAAAATCGTATTGGGCGGCAGCAGTTGATGGTGGAAGCGCATCGCGGCAACCGCGTCCTTCAGCGGCATCTTGAAGTCGTAGATATTGTTGATGACCTGGAAGATCGACGTGAAGATGCGCGAGCCGCCCGGCGTGCCGATCACGAGCGCCACCTTGCCGTCCTTCGTGAGGATCGTGGGCGTCATCGACGAAAGCGGACGCTTCTTCGGCGCAATCGCATTCGCATCGCTGCCCACCACACCGAACATGTTCGGCACGCCGGGCTTGGACGAGAAGTCGTCCATTTCGTCGTTCAGCACGATGCCCGCGCCCGGCACCACCACGCCCGAGCCGAAGTAGCCGTTGATCGTATAGGTGTTCGACACGGCGTTACCCCACTTGTCGACCACCGAGAAGTGCGTCGTCTCCGCCTTCTCGGGCATCTTGTTGCCGTGCGGCTCGTCCGCCATCTGCGGCATCGAAGTGCCGAGGCCCGGCTGCACGCTCTTCGTGTCAGAAAGCTTCACGGGATCCACTTCGGCGGCGCGTTTGGCAAGATAGGCGTCGGCAGTGAGCTGCTCGACTGGCACCTTGTAGAAGTCGGGGTCGCCGAGATACTGTGCGCGGTCGGCGAACACACGTTTTTCGATCTCGGCGATCAGATGGATGTATTCCGGCGAATTCAGCGGCACGTCCTTGAACTCCGGCGCGAGCATCGCCTTCATCTTGAGCAGCTGCACGAGGCCCACGCCGCCCGAGCTCGGCGGCGGCGCGGTGATCACCTCATAGCCGTTCCAGCTGGCCTCCACCGGCTGACGCCAGACTGCCTTGTACTCCTGCAGATCGCGCTTCGTAATGAGGCCGTTGCCCTTCATCGCCGTCGCGATCAGGTCGGCGGTCTTGCCGTCGTAGAAGTCCTTCGCGCCCTGGTTCGCGATGCGCGTCAGCACATTGGCGAGATCGGGCTGCTTGAACGTCGCGCCCTCCTTCATCGCGGCAAAGTACTGGTCGAAATTGGTCTTGCCGCCGAATTCCTTCGACGCTTCTTCGCGGCGCTTCGCAAGTTGCTCGTCCACGACGAAGCCGTCGCGCGCGTACTTGATCGCGGGCTGGAGCACCTGCTTCCATTGCAGCTTGCCGAAGCGGCGCTGGGCTTCCCACATGCCCTCGACGGTGCCCGGCACGCCCACGGCGTCGTAGCCGTAGAGGCTCTTGCCCTCGATCACGTTGCCCTTGTCGTCGAGGTACATGTTGCGCGTGGCGGCCAGCGGCGCGCGCTCGCGATAGTCGAGGAAGTACGGCTTGCCGTTCACATACAGCGTCATGAAGCCGCCACCGCCGATGTTACCCGCTTCGGGATACGTGACGGCCAGCGAGAAGGCAATGGCGACCGCCGCATCGACGGCATTGCCGCCTTCCTTGAAGATCTGCTCGGCGGCGTCGGCCGCGTATTTATCGGCCACGGCAACGGCCGATGCATTCAGGATAGCGGGGCGTTGCTGCGTGTCCTTCGCGAATGCGGGCGTGGCTTCGAGAAAGCCTGCGGACAGCGTGGAAAGCGAAACGATTGCGAAAGCAACGGCGGAAATTTTCGTTCTATTGACCAACTTCATTCAGTCACCTCCATGATTTGATTCATCGAGAACCAGCTTGCAACCCGGCAATTCAAGCGACTTTCAGTCGGGTTGTTGCGCTTATAGCACGCCACACAAACGATTGCGATCAGGCCTGCCGCCAATGCCTTTCACGAAAAAAACGCAAGCGAAGTCGCACGGGCAGATCAGTTGGGTCCGCGTCTTCCACGCGCAATTTCCTCGCCTGCATTGGCGGGCAGACGCATCGTCACCGGAATCGAGGCCACGGAGAAAAGTGCCACGGCGAAGAACGCCGGCCAGAAGTCCGACCACACGATGGTCGAGTGTCCCTGTATCCGATGCGAAACCTGCAGCACGATCCCGGCGATGGTCACGCCGAGCCCCAGCGAAACCTGCTGGATCACGCTGGCGACGCTCGTCGCGCGCCCAATCTCCTTGGTGGGGATATCGGCGTAAGCGAGCGAGTTCAGGCCACTGAACTGCAGCGAAGGAAACACGCCGCCCAATAGCACCACGAGCCAGATCAGCCATACCGGCGTGCCCGGAGTGAACAGCCCATATATGGCAATGGACACGCCCGCCAGCGCGGCGTTGACGATCAAGGTGCGGCGAAAGCCGAAGCGGCCGAGCACGTGCGAAACGATCGACTTCATGAAGATCGAGCCGAACGCCGAAGCGCAGGTGATTGCGCCCGAAACGAACGCCGTCATGCCGAGCCCTTCCTGCAGCGTAAGCGGCAGCAGAAACGGCACGGCGCCGAGCCCGATGCGAAACAGCGACCCGCCCGCCACGCTCGCGTTGAAACTCGGGATGCGCAAAAATTTCAGATCGAGAACGGGCCGTTCTGCGCGTTGCGCGTAGAGCCAGTACGCGGCGAGCAAGAGCGCGCCCACCACGCACATCGTCACGGCTTTCCCATTGGAAACCAGCTCGCCGCCCACGAACGAAAGCCCGAGCATGAAGAGCGAAGCGCCGCCCGCGGAGAGGATGAAGCCGAACCAGTCCAGTGGTCCCGGATGCTCCTCGTGCATGTTCGCGATGTGCCGGTTCGCGAGCCAGATGCCGAGCAGGCCAATCGGAATGTTGACGAAGAAAATCAGCCGCCAGTGCAGATACGTCGTGATGAAGCCGCCGAGCGGCGGGCCCATCACGGGACCGAGCAGGGCCGGCACGGTGAGATAGTTGACCGCGCGAATGAAGTCCGACTTGGGCAGCGAGCGAAAGATGATGATGCGGCCCACCGGCACCATCATCGCGCCGCCGATACCTTGCACGAAGCGCGCCGCCACGAACATTTCGAGCGACCTGGAGGCGGCGCACAGCAGCGAGCCCGCCATGAAGATGCCGATGGCTGTGCGAAACACGTTGCGCGAGCCAAAGCGGTCGGCCACCCAGCCGCATATCGGAATGAACACACCCAGCCCGATCACATAGCTCGTGACGGCGAGTTTGAGGGTGATGGGGCTCTGGCCGAGATCGCGGGCCATCGCGGGCAGCGCTGTGACGATGACCGTCGCGTCCACGTTCTCCATGAACATCGAGCACGCGACGATGAGCGGAACGATGAAAGTGCCGAGAGCAAGGGGCATGGGCAGGAACGACAGTCAGCGTGGCTGATGGCGTAAAGCTGCCATTATGGCACCGTGTTGCCGAAAACGGTGAGGCCGCAACAGATGAAGCGGCGCACAAAAATACGCGGTGAGCACCGCAACAAGCACAAGGGCCGCGAAGCCCGCCACCGCACTCGCGCGGCGACGGGCTTCACGGCCCTCTCATGGCAGCGGCGAAAACCGCGGCTCAGACCACCATCAAACCGCGGTCTGCTTCACGCGGCTCACGACCGGCGCCAGTTGCGGGAGCACCTGTTCCGTGGCGCGCGTCACGTCATTCGGGAAGTCGATTTCGATCCACGGCGCGCCAGTCACGTCCGCGGTCTCGAACTCGCTGCCGCGTTCGAGCAGCAAATCGCGCAGCGCTTCTTCGTGCGGCATGTTCGCTCGATCCGTATCGACATAGCCCTCGACGATCTGCGCAAAGCGGCGCGCCGTCGTTTCGTTCAGGCGGAAGAAGCCAACCGATTCGCCGATCGTGTCGTACTGCAGCCCGACCGCAAGCTGCTTGCGCAGCTCGACAGGCACGCCATCGCGCAGGCACAGCTTCACGGGCTCGTCGCCGGCCTCGAAGTCGCGGTCGATCAACAGGCGGTTGGCCGGCGCCTCGCCCGCCACGAGCGGCGCGAACACGCGCTCGTCGTAGAGCACGTCGGCGTCCATCAGCAGCACGTCGCCTCCGCGCGTGAGCGCTTCGGCCGTGCGATGCACCGTGAGCACGCTGCCCAGGTCGAAGCGCGGATTGAGCACCACCTCGACCTCATGCGGCCAGCCGATGCGCTTGAGCTCGGCCTCGACCAGTTCCGGCTGGAAGCCGAGCGCGAGCACGACCTCGGTAACGCCCGCCGACTCGAGCATCTGCAGATGGCGTTCGAGCAGCGTCACGCCCTCGAATTGCAGCAGACATTTCGGAAACTGTTCTCCAGCCGGTTGCTGAAGGCGCAGGCCGAGGCCTGCCGCGAGAATGATGGCGCGCATGCGTTCCTTGGGAGAAAAAGGTCAATCGGCGATTTCGACAGCGGGCACGCGCACGGCGCGCCTGCGTTGCCAGCTACGTTCGCTGATATGCAGATACAGCAGGCCCGGCAGACCGAGCACGATCTCTCGCGCGCGCTTGGCGAGCGAGAGCGCGAGTGCCGCCTCAGGCGGCAGGCCGACGAGCGGCGCGAGCAGCAGATAGCCGCCCTCCTGCACGCCGAGCGAGCCGGGAATGGCAAAGGCCGCGCCGCGAATGGCCTGGCCGATGCTTTCGAGCAGCAGGGCATCGACCCAGCCGACGGGATGGCCGAGAAAGCGCAGCGCGAGCCACACTTCCACGATGCCTACGAGCCAGCCCACGAAGCTCAGCGCGAAGCTGGCCGCCACGCGGGCGCGATCGGCATAGAGCGCCTTCACGGCGTCGTCGATGGCGTCGGCGCGCGTGGTGAGCGAGGACCAGTCGCGCTTGCCGAACACTTTCGAGGCGAGCCGCAGCACGCGGCCGAACAGCCCGCGGCGCTGCGCGACGTAGAAAAGGCCGATCAGGGCGGCAAGCACGCCGGTGGCGATCAGCGCGGCCACGCCGAGATCGCGCGGCGCGCCGTTGGCGGCATAGACGGAAAAGAGCGCGATGCCGAACACCGCGAAGACGATCTGCGCGAGCGCCTGCAGCGTCGTGCTCACCGTGATGGCCGCCGCCGCGTCGCGCATGGACATGCCACGCTGTGCGAGCTGGCGCACCATGACAACGGGACCGCCGATCTGCCCCGCCGGCAGCAGGCTGTTCACGGACTCGCCGCTCCAGCGTGCGAGCAGCGCATCGCGCTGGCCGACCGGCTCACTCTTGCGAAACAGCACGGCGATCGCGCCCGCATCGAGTGCGAGCGGCACAAGGTGGAAGGCGGCGACCAGCACGAGCCCCCAGCCTGCCGCCGCGAGTGCGCCCGTCACCGAGCCTAGACCCTGCCAGGCGAGCAGCGCAATGAACAGTGCCGTGCCGATCGACAACAGCAAAATGGCGGCACGACTCACACCGACTCTCCGGCCTTGCCGCCGCCCGCCCGCGCGGACTGGAGCGCCTTGCGGAACACCTGGCGAAAGCCAAAGTAGGCGATCGCGTCCTTCATGTTCGAGATGAAGCGCCGCCACGGACGCATGTTCGGGTTCGTCACGTATTCGAACGTGAGCGAGACGCGCACTTCGCCCTCGCGGCTCGGCGTGACGCGGTGGCGCAGCTTGTCGCCATCGAACAGCACGAGTGCGCCCGGCGGATATTGCACGGCACCCGGCTCGTCGGCCTTGCTCGCGTCGCGCGTGTGCAGCTCGTAGTCGAGGATGCACGAGGAGTCGTCGATGACGCCGAACAGCACGGTATAGCGGCGACCGTCGTAATAGGAGGTGTCGTAATGCCAGCCGATGTGATCGCCGGCGCGCGTGTAGTAATAGAGCGCGTACGCGTGCGGATCGTCTTCCGGCGAAAGCTGGAGCCGGTCGCCCGTGATCTTTTCGAGCCACGCGATGAGCTTCGGCGAGCGGTACAGCTCGGCGATATACGGCTGCAAGCGGTCGATCGTGTGACGGCTCACGCTGCCGCCGGCCTTGTGGCCCGGGATGAAATTGCGATTGACCTCGGGCATCAGCGCGTTAGCGGCGTCGATGAGCCGCTGCGTCGCCTCGGGAGGCAGGAAATCGGAGAGGTAGAGGAACGAGCCCTGATCCACGTATTCGCCGCGCAGCAGGTCCGAGTCCAGCTTGCCCAGCGCGCAGCCGATCGCGACATCGGGCTCGCCCGACTGAGCAGCCGACTGCGCGCCGGCGGCACGCATATTGGCGGCGACTTGTTCTTCTTCTGCTTGCACACTCATCTGCTGATCCAGACCTGACTGGTTTCCTTGGCTGGCCTCACGCGGCGCGTGACGCGCCAGTAGTCGAGCACCACGTAAATGGCAAAAAGCGGCGCGCCAATGGACGCGGCCACGACGAACGGCGAGACAATCCCGGTGAGCGTGACGAGCGGCAACAGATAGAGCACGTCTTCCGTTTCGAAGCCGCCGACGAACGCCTGCTGGGTGCCGGCCTTGCCGGCCATTTCCTCGATGCGCATGCGCAGAAAGAAGATCACTGCGACCGCCACGCCGGCGACACCGCCGAGCAAGACAGGCGGCACGTGCCATTGAGCCCCGGCGGAACCGGCGGCAGCCGCTGCGGCGCCGAGCCCGTAGCCCATGCCCAGGAACAGGAGCACGGTCGTTATCGCGTCGGCGGCGAGATCGTAGAAATGGCCGATTCGGCTGGTTTTACCACTGATTCGCGCGAGCTCACCATCGGTGTGATCAACGAAATTCGACAAAACAATCAAAAATGCGCCAATATTGACGTGCAGAAAGTCGCCGCGCGCCAGATAGAAGGCGCCAACGAGGCCGATCAGGAGGCGCAGCGTGGTCAGATGATTGGGCGTGACGCTGGTACGCACAAGTGGCGTGACGAGCCAGCGCGCCGCGCGCGCGTCCCACGTGCGCGGTCGCGGCACCGCTTGCGGAGCCGGTTTTGCAGATTTGTTTGTTCCAGTCATAACCGGGAAATAATATACGGCTTCCAGAAAACTTGCAGGTTTTCCGGCCGGCGAAGAGAAATTGAAAGGTGGTGGGGCCGCATGGCGTACGGGCCGCGCGTCACGGTCCCCCGATGCGGCCCTGCAAGCAAGTTCGCGCGAACCCGCGTACAGTGCAACGCTTCGCCCCGGCCTGACAGGCATCGCGTGGATACCCGACGGCGTGAGCGCCGCCCATAGTCAGAATTCCAATGAAACGTCTTACCTTTGCTGCTTTTCTGCTCGCGGCGCTGCCCTTCGTGCCGCTCACCGGCCATGCCGCCGCCCTCGACGATGCGCTGGCCTGCAAGGAGTCGGCACACGACTTCATCTCGGGGCTCATCGACCAGCAGTTGATCGACGCCAAGCCCATGAAGGTCGAAAGCAATTCGATCAACGCGTTCTGGCCGGCGCACGGCCAGCATCTGACTGCCTTCGGCTTCAAGGTGTTCGCGATCGTGGGCTTCCAGCAGGACGACCCGCTCTTCCGGACCGGCGACGGCAAGCCGATCGCCCGTTCGGCCTACGGCGCAGTGGTCATTGCCACGCAGGCCAAGGTGAAGGCGGCGGCCGACGCGGCCGGCAACACCGCGATCATCTATCACGCCGGACCGCTGCTGACGGCCATCTTCTGCCAGCAGGACTAACAGCGCTCAGAGGACGTTCGGGACTCGCTGTCCCGGCCACGCCCTGTTGCGCGACCGTGTGCGTCAGTCAATCGATGCGGCCAAAGCCGCCTTCGGCCCACGCCTGCGCGCGCGCCTTGTTCAGCTTGAAGCTGGGCGCGACGCGCACCTGCGCGATCTGCTCGCCAAACGCGTCGAGCGCCGTGAGCAGCGCGTAGGGCTCGTATTCGTCGGGCACGATGTCGAGGGTCACGTCGATGTCGCCGTCGCCCGTGCTCAGGCCCACGCGCTTGTGCAGCAGCGCGTGCAATTGCTGCTCGTGGCGACGCAACACCTCGGAAGCGGTTTTCACGAGCGTGTTGAACGCCGAGGTGTCGAGCGGCTTCGGGTTCTTCTTGTCGCGACCCATCGTCCATGGGCCGACCAGCGCCGGCTCCGGCTCGCCGTCCTTGATCATTTCGACGGCCCAGCCGTCGTCGTCCTCGTTCTTGATGACGCGTGCCGTCCAGCCATCCTTGCGCCACAGGCGCGGTTCCTGGACCACTTCGGCCGAATCGGCGCTCGGGTCCTGAAAAGTGTCCTCGGGGATGGCGGCGGGAGAAGAATCGGGCATGGCGGTTTCCATCGGGTTCTGCGGAGACTGCCCGTTGCATCGCGGGCAGGGGCAAGATTTTAACCGCAAGCACCCGACCGGCGGTCACCGGGCCCGGCCGGCACCCTTTGCGCCTCGCCATGAAATCGCCGGGATTCAGCCGCGATTCAGCCGGGACTCAAATAGGGCGAATATAGAAAAATATCCGCACCGCATGCGCGCTCAAATGCGGCGATATGTCTCGTTTCGTTTTTTGAAATACTATCTTTCACATCTCAAATCGAACGAAAATCGATTCAGCGACGAAGGCAAAAAAAACGCGGCCCGAGAGCCGCGTAAAACAGATGAAAAAAGACCACCCTTGGTCAAGGGGTAGACACATTGTACCGTCAGAATACGCGACCATAGACCGCACAATCTGGAACAGTACCTTTCAGAAATCGAGGGAAATATCCCATAATAAATCACGTATTGGCCCTCATGCCCGCCACATATGCCAGTGCGGGCGTCGCTCTCGCACAACATAATCTCGAATGGTGCATTTTGTCGCATCTTCAGTCATTTTTAAAAAATGCTTTCTACGCAGTGACTTATCAGCGCCAATCTCGTTATTTCCATTTCAAAAATGGTTTGTTGCGTCAGACAAAGCAAGCCGCCGAGATTGCCGGAATACACTTCGTTCGAATCTTCAGACCACGGAAACCACTGCGGCACGTGTTTTCCGTGAGATTCCCAAGTACTGTCCGGAGTTAAAAAGCATGAAAAAAACCCTTATCCTCGCTGGCGTTCTCGGTGCATTCGCAATGAGCGCTCACGCGCAAAGCAGCGTGACGCTATATGGCTCGCTCGATGCCGGCATTGTCTATGCGAACAATGCGGGTGGTCACAGCCTGTGGGCGCAGGGCAGCGGCGCGATGTCGAACAACTACTTCGGCCTCAAAGGCGCCGAAGACCTCGGCGGCGGGCTGAAGGCGATCTTCACGTTGGAAAGCGGCTTCAACCTCAATAACGGCGGCTACAAGAACGGCGACAACGGCTTCAACCGTCAAGCCTTCGTCGGCCTGCAAAGCGATCAGTACGGCGCGCTCACCCTCGGCCGCCAGTACGACTCGATGAACCAGTACCTGGCGCCGCTCTCGGAAGCCGGTCTCGGCTTCGGCAACAACCTGGCCGGTCACCCGTTCGACAACGATAACTTCGCACAGTCGTTCTCGACCAAGAACGCGGTCAAGTACTCGAGCGCGAACTACGCGGGCTTCCAGTTCGGCGGCATGTATGGCTTCTCGAACGAGGCCGACGGCTTTGCCAACAGCCGCGCGTGGAGCGCCGGCGCGTCCTACAACAACGGCCCGCTCAATGTGGCGGCCGGCTACCTGCAGCTGAACAACTCGGGCAACTACGGCGGCAACCTGAACGGCGCGGCCTCGGCTGACCAGAACATTTCGGCACGCCTGCAGCGCTCGTTCGGTGTCG
Organism: Paraburkholderia pallida; assembly: GCF_004524855.1. Lineage (NCBI taxonomy): Bacteria > Pseudomonadati > Pseudomonadota > Betaproteobacteria > Burkholderiales > Burkholderiaceae > Paraburkholderia > Paraburkholderia pallida. The sequence goes on from NZ_CP038149.1 coordinate 1,374,551, forward strand.
GCGCGAACTACACGTACGGCCCGGCGCAAGTCGGCTTCGTGTGGTCGCACTCGCAGATCGACGGCCTGCAAAGCCTCGGCAGCGGCGGCATGAATCTCGCCGGCATCAGCGGCCTGAACCTGCACCTCGACAACTACGAAATCAACGGCGCCTACCACCTGACCCCGGCGCTCGCGTTCGTGGGCTCGTACACGTTCACCGACGGCACCGTGACCGGCACCGGCACCGGCGATCAGAGCCCGAAGTGGCACACCGTCGTGCTCGGCACCGACTACTCGCTCAGCAAGCGCACCGACGTCTATCTCGCCGGCGTGTACCAGCACGCTTCAGGTTCGCTCGGCGTTCAGAACGGCGCGGCGGTGGCCAACGTCGCGGCAATCAACACGCTGTCGCCCTCGACGACAAACAACCAGGTCGCCGCAACGATCGGTCTGCGTCACCGCTTCTAAAGCACACCGGCTTGCGCCTCGCGGCGCAAGCCGCCGGACAGGCGGCGCGATCCGCCGCATGGCCCGCTCGCCATCCAACGCACATGCTGCACGACCGCATGTGCGTTTTTTCTTTGCCTCCTGCGCGCCGTTTTTCCTGTGTCCTTTGCCCGGCACCCTGGCCGGACCTTGCTCCGAATTTTCTCGATTTCGCATCATCAACTTTCGTCGCGGTCATCGCTTCGATGATCGACGCGCCATCTCGCCGGACGCTTACTCTTCCGCTGTTGCATCTTTTTACTTCTGCGTGAGCCTGCGCTGTCAGACCCGTGCGTATACTCATAAACATGTCCGCCGCAACGCATTTCGCGTTGCTTTTCGCGAGGCATCCGCCACGACGCTCATGTCATGAATACCCTCACGCAACGCCTTGTCGCCGCCCTGCCGCTCGCACTCGTCGCCGCCTGCGGATCGTCGCCATCCAACACCGCTTCCGATAGCAACGTGATCGTCTACGCGTCGTCGGCACGCTCGCCTTCGTCGATCGCAAGTTGCCTCGAAGACCGCTTGTCGCGCGCATACGAATCGCATTCGGGCAATGCGACCGAACTCGCGATTGGCTCGCGATCGAACGCATCGTACTTCGTCACGCTCACGCCGAACGGTTATGGATCGGTGATTCGCGTGACGCACGGCGCGTCCAGCTCGAACGATCCCCCTGAGGAAGAAATGCGCTTCGACGTGGCGCGCTGCACGACCTGATGTCTCGATCGGCGCGCAGTAAAAATTCTGCGCGTCGCCCCCTGTCACGAAGCCGTCGCATCTGCGAAGATTGCGCCCTCTTTCGACTTTGCACTACACCGCTTCATGGCATCAGGGACCGCACATCACGCCACCGGCTGGGCCGCCGGCGTCATCGCCGCCGCAATCGTCACGCACACCAGGACGGACAGTCCCTGGCATCTCTACGCCGCACTGGCGTTCATCGCAGGCGTGGCGGGCGGCACTGCGCCCGACTGGCTCGAAGTTGCGTGGTGGAGCAAGAAGCGCCGGCTATGGATTACCCATCGCACGTTCACGCATTGGGGCGTCGGCTGGATTGCCCTGCTGCTGTGGTCGTATCGCGAGCTCGGGCATCTGGCCGTTGCCGCGCCGGCATTCGGCTTCGCGTGCGGCGGGCTGATCCACTTGTTTGCTGACTGGCCGAATCCGCTTGGCGTGCCCTGGATCGTCCGTCGCCACTCACTGAACCTGTGGCGCAGCGGCCGATGCGATTTGATCGTCGTGGCGGCTTCGTGGGTTGCCGCGTGGTTCTTCGCGGTGCATGGCGTGCCGCATAGCTGGTCGCTCGAGCCGCTGCGCCGGCTCGCCTGAGGCGTGCAGCGGATGCGCTCCTGGTGCGCGGTCGTGCTCCGGGAACGGTTAACCGCCGGGCATTGCGCTGCGCCATTTGATCTGCAATCCAAAGTAAATGGATGAGGGGCGCCTCGCTTTGGTATGGCTGTCGAGATGCGTGACGACCTGATGCGGATTCTTCGGATCGGGCAACAGCGCGAGTGCCGCGCCACCGCCCGGGACGCGGCACTCAATCGAGCGAAAAATCGATGCCCTGCGCCAGCGGCAGTGCCGACGAATAGTTGACGGTATTGGTCGCGCGCCGCATATAGCCCTTCCACGCATCCGAACCCGACTCGCGGCCGCCGCCCGTTTCCTTCTCGCCGCCGAATGCGCCGCCGATTTCCGCGCCGCTCGGCCCGATATTGACGTTCGCGATACCGCAATCGCTGCCCGATGCCGAAAGGAAACGCTCGGCTTCGCGCAGATCCGTCGTGAACACGCACGAGGACAAGCCGTGCGCGGCCGCATTGTTCGCTGCTACGGCTTCGTCGAAGTCGCGATATTTCATGACGTAGAGAATCGGCGCAAAGGTTTCCTTTACGACAATCTCGCTTTGCGCCGGCATCTCCGCCAGCGCGGGCCGCACGTAATAGCCGTTTGGCAAGCCATCGACGGCCACGCGCTCGCCTCCCGTGACAACCCCGCCTTCGGCCCGCGCGCGCTCCAGCGCGGCCTGCATGCGCTCGAACGCGTGAGCGTCGATGAGCGGCCCCATCAGGGTGCCCGCCGTGAGCGGATTTCCGATCGGCACCTTCGCATAGAGCTGCTTGAGCCGCTCGAGCGTTGCGTCATAGATGCTCTCGTGCACGAACAGGCGCCGCAGCGACGTGCAGCGCTGCCCGGCCGTGCCGACTGCGGAGAACAGAATTGCGCGCAAAGCCAGTTCGCGGTCGGCGCTTGGCGTCACGATCCCTGCGTTGTTGCCGCCGAGCTCGAGAATCGCGCGTCCGAAGCGCTGGGCGACTGCCACGCCCACTGCACGGCCCATTTCCGTGCTGCCGGTGGCGCTGACGATGGCGGCCCGCGGATCGGCCACGAGCTTCGCGCCAACGTCACGCCCGCCCACCACGAGCGAGACGAGCCCTTGCGGCGCGTCGCCGAACGCCAGCACGGCATCGCCCATGATTTTCTGCACCGCAAGCGCGGTGAGCGGCGTTTTCTCCGAGGGTTTCCAGATCACGGGATTACCGCAGACCAGTGCAAGCGCGGCATTCCAGGACCAGACGGCGACGGGAAAATTGAACGCGGAGATGATGGCGCACACGCCCATCGGGTGCCAGCTCTCAGCCATGCGATGCCCCGGGCGCTCCGACGCGATGGTCAGACCATAGAGCTGCCGCGACAAGCCAACGGCGAAGTCGCAGATGTCGATCATCTCTTGGACTTCGCCCAGCCCCTCCTGAAGGATTTTGCCGGCCTCCAGCGATACCAGGCTGCCGAGCGCCTCCTTGCGCGCGCGCAGACGCTCGCCCAGCAAGCGCACCAGCTCGCCGCGGCGCGGTGCCGGCACATTGCGCCACTGAAGAAATGCCGCCTGTGCGCGGGCCAGCGCGGCATCGACGTCCGCGGCCGAGTGGCTTGCCACCCGCCCGATCACCTCGCCCGATATCGGCGATCTCACCTCGATCTCACCCGACCTGGCTGCTTCTGAAATGCCGAGATCGGCAAGAATGCGCGCTGCGTCCATGACCGTTCCTTTATTTCCGATAAGAAACAAACTGTGGTGGACTGACTATACACGGGGGAAAATGGTGCAGCAAGGCGAAGGAGGCGGCGCGCCCCTCATGCCACATGACACGATGGCGGCGGGCGCCGCGTCGCAGTTTTGTGCTATCGCGCACTGGGCGAAAGCCCGGGAACCGGAATTTCCGATCGGAAACATTGACTGAGGAATTCGGAACGGTGAGGCACTCGCGTGACGATGCGGGAAGTCACGCGTGTCGGTAGTGTTCGCGCCCGTTTGCCGCACTCAGGACTCTTCGAGGCATTCGGCACGGCCCACGCGGTGACCAACGATCAGCCCCGCGTCATACGCAGCTTCAAGCGCACGGCCAACGTCTTCCACACTCACCAGGTGGTAGTCCACGGTCGGCTTGCCAGTCAACTCGAAGTCTTCGATACCGAGCGTTCTCCGCGATATGGCTAACAATAGTTCGAGACGTTCGTCGCGCATTTTCTTCTCCAAACTTGATGTATGTCATCAAATCAAATAGTAAGGATCGCCATACGGTTCGTCGCGTGACCGCGCGACGCATATCGAGGCTCTATTCGAATTCTTACTGTATTGAAAGACAGATTCTGCGACGACAAGATCCACGAAAATCTTCAAAGATGGTTAATTCGGTTCCCTGAATGGTTCGAATCGAAGAAATTCGAGCCCACGCGTTTTCACGGCTTCGGCATGCAGACCGCGAACGTTAGCCATCTGGCCGATGTTTCCTAAAGGCGACGATTTGCTATGATCGGAAACGTGCCAGAACACTCGATCCTGCCCTTCTAACGCTCATGGACACCACGCTTACGCAATCGGCGGCTTCGTCGTCCGCAGACCTCGGCCGCCGCGTCCGCGCCGCCCGCCTTGCCCTCGACCTGACGCTCGAGCACGCGAGCCACGTGTGCGGCGTGTCGCGTTCCACGCTTTCCAAAATCGAAAACGGGCTGATGTCGCCCACCTTCGACGTCCTGCAGAAAATCGTTGCCGGACTGAAGATCGATCTGGGCGAGCTGTTTGGCTCGACGCCGAAGCTCGACTTTGGCGGCCGCCGTGCGCTCACGCGCCACGGTGCGGGCAAGCCGCACGCATATCGCGGCTACGAGATGGAGTTGCTCGCCACGGAGCTCGCGCACAAGGCCATGCTGCCGTTTCTCGTGCGCATCACGGCCCATTCGGTGGACGCGTTCGACGACTGGGGGCGCCACGAGGGCGAAGAATTCATCTATGTGATCAGCGGCAGCATCTGTCTGCACACCGAGCTCTACACGCCCACGCATCTCGGGGCCGGTGACAGCCTCTACTTCGACAGCCGCACCGGCCACTTTGCCGTTTCCACCAGCAAGGAGGACGCGGTGGTGCTCTGGATGTCGACGGGCGCCGCGGTGCCGGGCACGTTCGAAGCCGCCGAACCGGCGCCGCCCCCCAGCAAACCGCCCCGTTCCAAAAAGAAACTTCCGGCAGCCTGAGGCGCGGGCCGCTGCGTCAGGCTTCGGTGTCACCTGAGCGCCCTTTCCGCCCCTTGGGCTTGGTAACGGCCGCCGCGTCCGGACGACGGCGCGCGCGCCTCGCTGCCGGTTTCGCATGCATCGCCGCGTCGCGCTCGCGCGCCGCCTGTCTCACCGCATCGATCAACGCACGCCCGGCGGCCGTCGGTTGCGTGTCGGTACGCTGGATCAGGCCGACGGGCTCCTCGCCGCCCGCGCTCGGTAGCGGCAGGCGCACCAGCGTGCCCGCGCGCAGATCGTATTCGACCGCCCCCGACGGCACGAACCAGACCGCGTCGTTCTCGAGCGCCAGCGCCCGCCCCACCGAAACCGAGAGCAATTCGACGAACGAGGTGAGCGGCGGCGCTCCCCACGCCGCCAGCAGACTGTCCGCGGCCTGGCGGATCAGCGTCCCGAACGGCGGCAGCACGAGCGGAAACTGGGTGGGAAATTGCGCCAGCGGCGGCGCCGATCCGGCCTCTTGCGCGAGCGGATGACCCGCGCGCACGACCACGGCCATCGGCTCGTTGTAGAGCTGCTCGAAACTGAGGCCCACCATGCGCTCCGGATCCGCGAGCCGCCCGACCGCGAAACTGATCGCCCCCGCTTTCAGGCGCTCGAGCAATTCCGCATTGGCCGCCGTCATGAGACGCACGCTCACGCGCGGCCACTCGCCTGCGAAGTGCCGCAACGCAGTCGGCACGAGCGCGGTCGCCACGGTCGGCAACACGCCGATGTCGAGCGTTGCCGCCACCGCCCCCTCTTCGCGCGCAAGCAGCGCAACGCCCTGGCGCAGCGCGCTCACACACGCGCTCGCGTGCGGCATGAAAAGCTGCCCCTCCCGCGTGGGGACCGCTCCGTGCCGCCCGCGCTCGAACAGCTTCACGCCGAGCGCCGACTCGAGCTCGGCAATCGTCTTCGAAACCGCCGGCTGGGTAATCGAAAGGCTCTCGGCCGCCTGCTGCACGCTGCCGAACTGCGCAACCGCGAGAAAGCACTGGAGATGGCGAAATTTGACGCGTGAGTCCGCAAGCCGGTTTTGCATAACGGTTGGTTATACGAAGCGCGAGAAAACGTCATTTTGCATAACTTTTCGCCTTGGATAAAGTGGCGGCATGCGTGCGCTGCGACCGTCCGCCGCGCCGCTACCCTCACAATCCTGCCAGGAGACACCCCCATGGACGAGTCCTTCCTGTCGCCGCGCGATTTCGACTCGCATCCGGCGTATGTCTATCCGCCGTATCGCTCGTCGGTCAAACGTGGCCCGACGCTGCCGCTGATTCCACTAAAGGAAAAATTGCGCAATCTGCGTGCACCCGTGTACGGCGCGGAAGATCTCGGCGCGCTCGACCACGATCTCACGCGCAACGCGGCGCGCAATGGCGAGCCGCTCGGCGAGCGCATCATCGTCACGGGCCGCGTGCTGGACGACGGCGGCAAGCCGGTGCGCAATACGCTCGTCGAAATCTGGCAGGCCAATGCGGCCGGACGCTACGTTCACAAGCAGGACCAGCATGACGCGCCGCTCGACCCGAACTTTCTCGGTGCGGGGCGCTGCCTGACCGACAACGAAGGACGTTATCGCTTCCTCACGATCAAGCCGGGTGCGTACCCGTGGGGCAATCACCCCAACGCGTGGCGGCCGAATCACATTCACTTCTCGCTGTTCGGCGATTACTTCGGCTCGCGCCTCGTCACGCAGATGTATTTCCCCGGCGATCCGCTGCTTGCCTACGACCCGATCTTCCAGGGCACGCCCGAACAGGCCCGCGATCGCATGATCTCGCGCTTCGCGCTCGACACCACCGAAGAAGGCTTTGCACTCGGCTACGAATTCGACATCGTGCTGCGCGGCCCGAACCAGACTCCTACGGAGCGTTGATCATGGCACTCAAAGAAACGCCTTCGCAAACCGTCGGCCCGTACTTCGCCTACGGCCTGTGCCCGCAGCAATACGACTTCGATTTCAAGAGCCTCTTCACGCCCGAGATGGCCGGCCCGCAAACGCCCGGCGAGCACATCACGCTGATCGGCCGCGTGATCGACGGCGACGGCAAGCCGGTCTTCGACGCCATGCTGGAGCTCTCGCAGGTCGACGCCAACGGCCACTATCCCGCATCACGCGCACAGGTCGCCGAAAACGGCTTCCGCGGCTTCGCACGCGTGGGCACCGGCACGGATCCGGAGCAGCGCTTCATCGTGCGCACGGTGAAGCCGGGACGCGAGCAGGCAGACGAAGCACCGCATATCAACGTGATCGTCATGATGCGCGGCATGCTCACGCACACGTTCACGCGCATTTATTTCGACGACGAAGCCGCCGCGAATGCCGCCGACCCGGTGCTCTCCGCGGTGCCCGAAGCGCGTCGCGGCACGCTGGTCGCGCGCCGCAGCGAGCAGGCAGGGAGCATCGTCTATCACTTCGATATCTGCATGCAGGGCGAACGCGAAACGGTGTTCTTCGATCTGTGATGCGTGGCGGCGCAGCGGCGCATGTAGCCGGTCCAGCTACAGCCCGCCTGGCGCCGACTTTCACGCAGCTTTCATGAACGGACCCTAAGATCGCAACCACTGCGATCTGATCGCGGAACTCCGAGCTGTACCTTGACGAAGCCTGCCTCGAGCAGGCTTCTTTTTTAGCGTTTGCGGATCGCGTCAGCCGAGCGGGTGCACCCCGATCAGCATGCCGTGCAGCCAGAACGCAAACAGGTCCCACGCGATGAGCCCGATCACGACGACCAGCGCATCGCGCGCCAACGTCCCCTGGGCGTAGACGACGCCGGCCTCGCGATCGCGCCGACGGTCCGCACGCAGCTTGAGCAGCGCCCAGACCAGCAATGCGGCGAACAGGACGATGGCGTGAAGCGTGCCGTTGGCGAGCAGATGCGCGAACGCCCAGAGCGCCACGCCGCACATGAATGGCTGGCCCAACGCGCGCTTGATGTGATTGCCCGGTATGCAGGCGGCCACAATCATCACGAAGGCAATCGCGGTGAGGAGCGCAGTGACGTGCACCATGCCGGACGGCGGCAGCCAGATTGGCACGGGATAGCGCCGCGCGAGCCCGTAGCCCCGGACGATGAAAAACAGGCCGAGGAGCGAGAACAGCGCGAAGAAGCCCCGCCATGCCGGCATGCCGAAGCGCTCGATTTGCGCCTCGCGCCATGGCGCGGCTACGGCGCGGATCGAATGCATGGCAATGAAGATTGCAAGGCCCAGCACCAGTAACGCCATATTCGCCCCCTGGACACGGCATAAGCGCAATGGCCGGTATTGTGGCGCAACTGGACGGCATGGCCAATCGGCAAGATCAACGATCTTCCGACGAATCTGCGCTTTATCGGCTTATGGCCAAACCGGAACAGGCGGATGCGAAGCGCCATTGATTAAATGGGCAATATCCACCGAAAGGTATTTTTAAAACGGCACTGAAATATTGCCGAAATGACTAAAGCGCCAAACCCGCCGGCTAGCAGCGGAAATGCTCTATGTCCTGCCCCGCATGCTTGTAGCGCAGCAACCAGGACGGCATGTCGCCTTCCCCATTCCAGGTATTGCCATATGCATCGCGGTACATCGGCTGCCGTTCACTTTCGGCAATGAATAATTCTAGATCTTCGAGCGTAATGCCGTACTCCTCCATGCGGCGTCTAATCCACAGGATGAGCCGTTCGCGCGCCTCACTGTCGAGGTCGAACATCGGTTAATTCCTCTCGCATCGCTAAGGCAAGGCGTTGATCGATATCGATTCGTCTGCCCTGAAAAGACAAAGGCTTCGCAAAATGCCGCGAAGCCCTGCTGCACTGATGAGGTGACCCGGGTATGGAACCCGTGGCCGGTTCGGAGGGGATCTGAGGTCCGCTGCTCCGCTCGCCAGAATGGCCGCTAAAGGTGCGCGGCGACTTGCTGCAAGCGGAACCCATCATACCTTGCGCGAGCCGCCCAGATCAAGCGGTTTGACGCCTGCGAGGCCCGTTCGGGGCGCTCGCAGGCGTCCGGCAGCATCGGTTTACGAGGCGGTGGCTCGCCGCTTCGCGGCACGCGCGCCGTCGGGAGCGGTTTCGTTTGCTGCAGCGGCTGCTTCATCGCTTGCCGGAGAAGACGGCAAGGGCGGCACTTCGCTCGCCGTGCGCGCGAGCACGGGCGCAAGCGCCGCGCCCGTGTGACTCGCCGCCACCTTCACGAGCCCTTCCGGATTCGCGGCGCCAACGATCGTGCCGCCGCCCACGCCACCCTCGGGACCGAGATCGATGATCCAGTCCGCTTCCGCGATCACGTCGAGGTCGTGCTCGATCACAACCACGCTATGCCCTGCATCGGCGAGACGATGCAGCACGCGAATCAGGCGCGCCACGTCCGCCATATGCAGGCCCACGGTGGGCTCGTCGAGCACGTAGAGCGTGTGCGGCGCCTTCTGGCCGCGCCGCGTGATGTCGTCGCGCACCTTGGAGAGCTCCGTGACGAGCTTGATGCGCTGCGCCTCGCCCCCCGAGAGCGTGGGCGACGGCTGCCCGAGCGTGAGGTAGCCGAGCCCGACGTCCTTCATGAGCTGCAACGGATGCGCAATGCTCGTGATCGGGCCGAAGAATTCCACGGCCTCGTCGATCTCCATCGTCAGCACTTCGCCGATGTTGCGGCCACGCCATGTCACAGCCAAAGTTTCCGGATTGAAACGCTGACCGTGGCAGACATCGCACGGCACTTTCACATCGGGGAGGAAGCTCATGCCGATCGTGCGCACGCCCTGGCCTTCGCAAGCCGGGCAGCGGCCATCGCCGGTATTGAACGAGAAACGCGACGCGCTATAGCCACGCGCGCGCGCCTCGAGCGTATCGGCAAACAGGCGGCGAATTGCGTCCCACACGCCGATATAGGTGGCGGGACACGAGCGCGGCGTTTTTCCGATCGGCGTCTGGTCGACTTCGAGCACGCGGTCGATGGTTTCCCATCCGCTAATCGAGTCGCAGCCTTGCCACGTATGCGAAACCTCAGGCTTCGGCTTCTTGCTCGTGCGCGCGAGCACGCTCGAACGGCGCTCGGCCGCGCTAGGTGCGCTCTCCTTCGCGGCCTTGCGCGCGCGGCGCTCCGCCGGCGAGGACAGCACCGAACGCCCCACCGCGTCGAGCAGGTTCGAGAGCAGCACGTCGCGCGCGAGCGTCGACTTGCCGGAGCCGCTCACGCCCGTGATTGCCACGAGGCGGCCGAGCGGAATCTGCGCCGTCACGTCGCGCAGGTTGTGCAGCTTGCCGCCATGCACGGTGAGCCACTGCTCGGGAACCGCCTCGCGCCCCGCGCGCGCCGGCTTCACTTCGCGACGCGGCTGCAGCGGATGCACGATCGGATGCGCGAGATAGCGGCCCGTCACGGAGTCGGGCTGCGCCGCGAGATCGGCGACCTTGCCCTGCGCGACCACGCGCCCACCGCGCTTGCCGGCGCTCGGCCCGATGTCGATGATGTGATCCGCGCGGCGGATCGTGTCTTCGTCATGCTCGACCACGACGAGCGTATTGCCCTTCTCGCCGAGACTGCGCAGCGCGTCGAGCAGAATCTGGTTGTCGCGCGGATGCAGGCCGATGGTCGGCTCGTCGAGCACATAGCACACGCCCTGCAGATTGCTGCCAAGCTGCGCCGCGAGACGAATCCGCTGCGCCTCGCCGCCCGAGAGACTCGGCGCGGCGCGATCGAGGCTCAGATAGCCGAGCCCGACTTCTTCGAGGAACTGCAAACGGCTGCGGATTTCGCTCACCACGTCGCGCGCGATCTGCGCGTCGCGTCCATTCAGCTCTAGCGACTCGATCCATTGGCGCGTTTCGGCCACGGTCCACTGCGCGACGTCGACGATCGGATGCTCATCGAACGTCACCGCGCGCGCCTCGGGATTCAGGCGTGTGCCATGACAATCAGGACACGGCTCGTCGACCATGCCGTCCGGCTCCAGCTCCTCGGACGGCAAGGTCTGCTCACGGCCGCGATCGTCGGCGCCAACGACGGTGTCGTCATAGGCCGCGCGCTGCTCGCGCGTGAGCGCGAGGCCGGTGCCCACGCACGTCGTGCACCAGCCGTGCTTGCTGTTATACGAGAACATGCGCGGATCGAGCTCGGGATAGCTCGTGCCGCACACGGGGCAGGCGCGCCGCGTCGAGAGCACCTTGACTTCGCCGATGCGCGCCGTCGAGTTGCCGTTGCCGAGTGCATGACCGAGGCCATCGAGCGGCGCGAGCAGATGCACGACGCCCTTGCCGGCCTCGAGCGTCGCGGCAAGCATCTGGCGCAATTGCGCCTCGTTTTCCGGCTCGATCACGAGATCGCCCACCGGCAATTCGATCGTGTGCTCGCGGAACCGGTCGAGCTTCGGCCACGGCGCGACAGGCACGAATTCGCCATCCACACGCAAATGCGTATTGCCGCGCGCCTTCGCCCATTTCGCGAGATCGGTATAAACGCCCTTGCGATTCACGACGAGCGGCGCGAGCAGGCCCACGTGCTGGCCGCGGTGCTCGCGCAGCAGTTGCGCGACGATCGCATCGGCGCTCTGCGACGTCACCGGCGTGCCGTCGTGCACGCAATGCTGCACGCCGAGCTTCACGTAAAGAAGCCGCAGGAAGTGCCAGACCTCGGACGTGGTCGCCACCGTGCTCTTGCGCCCGCCTCGCGAGAGACGCTGCTCGATCGCGACGGTGGGCGGAATGCCGTAGACGGCATCGACTTCCGGCCGTCCCGCGGGCTGCACAATGGAACGCGCGTAGGCATTCAGCGATTCGAGGTAACGGCGCTGACCCTCATGGAACAAAATGTCGAACGCGAGCGTGGATTTGCCCGAGCCCGAGACACCAGTAATCACATTGAAGCGGCCGTGCGGAATGTCGACGTCGAGCGCCTTGAGATTGTGCTCGCGGGCGTTCACGATGCGCACCACGTCTTCGCCCTGAATCTCGCGGCGCGCCTGCGCCGCGCGCACCGCCGTCTGCAGCGCCACACCCTCTTCCTCCGCCACGAGCGTGCCGACACCGTTGCCGAGCGCGGCTTCATAACGCTCGAGCGCCGCGCCCGTATGCGAGCGCGGGCAGGCGATCGCGTCGTCCGGCGTGCCCACGCACACCACCTCGCCGCCCGCGTCGCCGCCTTCCGGGCCGAGGTCGATCAACCAGTCCGCGGCGCGGATCACGTCGAGATTGTGCTCGATCACGAGCAGCGAATGGCCGCCCGCGAGGAGCTTGCCGAACGCGCGCATCAGCTTGGCGATGTCGTCGAAATGCAGCCCCGTGGTCGGCTCGTCGAACATGAAAAGACGTCCGCCGGCTGCGCTCTCCTTGCCTTTTGCCTGCGCCGTTTCGGCGAGATAGCCCGCCAGCTTCAGGCGCTGCGCCTCGCCACCCGACAGCGTCGGAACGGGCTGGCCGAGCTTCACGTATTCGAGACCCACGTCGACGATCGGCTGGATCACGCGCAATACTTCGGCATCCTCACGGAAGCACTGCGCCGCCTCGCTGACGGTGAGGTCCAGCACGTCCGCGACCGAGAGCGTGCGGCCGCCGCGCTCGATCTTCACTTCGAGCACTTCCGGACGATAGCGGCTGCCGTCGCAGTCCGGGCAACGCAGATAGACGTCGCTCAGGAACTGCATTTCGATGTGCTCGAAACCCGAGCCGCCGCAGGTCGGGCAACGCCCCTCGCCCGAGTTGAAGCTGAACATGCCCGCCGAGTAGCCGCGCTGCTTTGCGAGCGGCGCCTTGGCGAACAGCTTGCGGATCTCGTCGAACGCGCCCACGTAGCTGGCCGGATTCGAGCGCGCGGTCTTGCCGATCGGCGACTGGTCGACGAACACGGCGTCGCTGATCTGCTCCGCGCCGCTCAGGTTGCGATAGACGCCTGGCGCTTCGGTGGCCTTGCCGAGGTGACGCGCGAGGGCCGGATACAGCACGTCCTGCACGAGCGTCGATTTACCGGAGCCCGACACGCCCGTCACGCACACGAGGCGCTGCAGGGGAATCTCCACCGTCACGTCGCGCAGATTGTGCTCGCTCGCGCCTTCTAGCACGAGGCGTGGCGTGCTCGCGTCGACGGCGCGGCGCGCCCAGTGCGAAGCGTCGGCGACGGCGCGGTGGCCGCCCAGATACTCGCCCGTCAAGGTGCCGGACGAGCGAATGTCGTCAGGCGTGCCGTCATAGACGATCGTGCCGCCACGCTCACCGGGACCCGGTCCCATGTCAATCAGACGGTCGGCGGCCAGCATCACCGAGGGATCGTGCTCGACGACCACGAGCGTATTGCCCGCGTCGCGCAGGCGCTGCATCGCTTCGACGATGCGGTTCAGGTCGCGCGGATGCAGACCGATACTCGGCTCGTCGAGCACGAACAGCGTCTTCGTGAGCGACGTGCCGAGCGCCGTGGTGAGGTTGATGCGCTGCACCTCGCCGCCCGAGAGCGTGCGGCTCTGGCGGTCGAGCGTGAGATAACCGAGCCCGACGTCGCATAGGTACTTCAGCCGCGTGCGCACTTCGGCGAGCAGCAGCTTGAGCGCGTCGTCAAGCAGTGCTGACGAAAACGAGAGACCGTCAAAAAAGCGGCGGATGCGCTCGATCGGCAGCAGCATGACGTCGTGCAGCGTGAGGCCAGGCAATGTTTCGAGCTGCGCGCGCGACCAGTCCACACCGTGCGGCATGAATCGCGCCTCGGGCGCGAGCACCTCTTCCGCGTTTTCCTGCGTGCCAAGACGCCACTGCAGCGCCTCTGTTTTAAGGCGTGCGCCGCCGCACGTTTCGCACGGCGTGTAGCTGCGGTACTTCGAGAGCAGCACGCGAATGTGCATCTTGTACGCCTTCGACTCCAGATACTGGAAGAATCGCTTGACGCCGTACCACTGCGCTTGCCAGTTGCCCTTCCAGTCCGGGGTGCCGTTCAGCACCCAGTCGCGCTGCTCCTGGGTCAATTCCGACCACGCGGTGTCGCGCGGAATGCCGGCCTTGGCGGCGTAGCGCATCAGGTCGTCCTGACACTCCTTCCACGCGGGCGTTTGCAGCGGCTTGATCGCGCCGCCGCGCAGCGTCTTGCGCGCGTCGGGAATCACGAGCCCCCAGTCGACGCCGATCACGCGGCCGAAACCGCGGCACACCTCGCACGCGCCGTAGGCCGAGTTGAACGAGAACAGGGCCGGCTGCGGGTCCGCATAGCGCAGATCGCTGTCCGGGCAATGGAGGCCAGTGGAAAAGCGCCAGATCTGCGGCTCGGGTTTCGCATCGGAAACATCGGCGGCGCCTTCGGTTTCCGATACGACATAAATGTTCACACGTCCCGCGCCGCGCCGGAGCGACGCTTCGATCGCCTCGATCACGCGGCTCTTCTCGGCGTTCTGCAGACGGAAGCGGTCGGCCACCACGTCGAGCACCTTGCGCGTGCCGTCGGCGGTCTTCACTTCGCGCTCGGCCTGCACGCGCGTGTAGCCGCTAGCGGAGAGCCACTGTGCGACTTCCTCTTCGGTGGTTGTCTCGGGCAACTCGACCGGGAACGTCACGACGAGGCGCGGGTCGCCCGCGGCCGTGCGTGCGCTTAATTCCGCGTAGATCGTCTCGGGCGTGTCGTGGCGCACCGGCTGCGCGGTCACGCGGTCGAACAGGTTCGCGGCGCGCGCGTAGAGGAGCTTCAGATGGTCGTTCAGCTCCGTCATCGTGCCGACCGTGGAGCGCGAACTGCGCACCGGGTTGGTCTGGTCGATGGCGATGGCGGGCGGCACGCCATCGACGCGATCGACCTGCGGCCGGTCCATGCGGTCGAGAAACTGGCGCGCGTAGGCGCTGAAGGTTTCGACGTAACGGCGCTGCCCTTCCGCGTAAAGGGTGTCGAACACGAGGCTGGACTTGCCCGAGCCTGACGGCCCCGTCACGACCGTCATTTGGCCGGTGTGCAGGTCGAGGTCGAGATTCTTGAGGTTGTGCTGGCGGGCACCGCGGATACGGATGGATCGGTTATCGCTCACTTGCGCTGGCATTCCGGCTGGATGAAACGCGGGGGGCCGGGCGGCGCTGCCCGGCATCTCTCAGCCCTGGTGGGGCCGTCTGGGTTGAGATTCTACTGTATATTTATACAGCACGCCGGACGTGTGCACGGCGTGCCTCAGCCCGGGCCGCAGCGCCGGTTTGCAAGTTGGCCGAACGGGCTAGTCCATCCGGCCAGCCGCTCCGCCCCTGTTTCATGGCGCACTTTCTGGCACGTCGGTCGACGCTCCACTCCGCTCGCGCCACATCGTTTCGTAAGCAGCCTCCATGCCCCTCGCGAAACGTGCGCCGTCCATGAGCGGCGACGCCTCCATGCGTGCGCGCAATGAAGCGCGCAGACCGGCGAGTCGCGGCAGATCGCTTGAAAGTTCGACAACGGTGCGCACGAATGCGTCGTCGGAAAACGCGGCGAGCTCGTCGAGCCCGAGATTCGCCAACTGAGACAAGCCGGCGCGCCCCGCGCAGGTCGCACCCACGCGTGTGATCACCGGCACGCCCATCCACATTGCGTCCAGACTCGTGGTGTGACCGTTGTACGGCAGCGTGTCCAGCGCGAGATCGATCTCGTGGTACGTGCGCAAATAGGTATCGCGCGGCTGGAACGCCGCGAAACGCACACGCGCGGAATCGATGCCGTAGCGCGCCAGCCGTGCCGCAAGACGCTCGCGTGCCTCGCCTTGTGGCGCCATCAGCAGCAGCCGCGCATTGGGCAGCGCCGCGAAGACTGCCGCCCAGAGATCGAGCGTGGCGTCGGTCAGCTTGCACGGGTTGTTCAGACTGCCTAGCGTCACATATCCTGCGCTCTCCGCCGGCAGCGCGTTGACGGCTGGCTCCACCGCGAGCGGGTCATAGCACCAGAACGTGTCCGGCAGGCGAATCGAACGTTCGCTGTACTGACTGTCATGCGAGGGTGGGTCGAGATGCGGATCAGTCAGGCGGTAGTGCATGGCGTCGAGGCCGGTCGTGCCCGGATAGGCGAGCCATGCGACCTGCACCGGCGCGGCCTGACGCGCGAACAGCAAGGGCCGGCCATCGGCCATGTGCATCGCGAGATCGACGAGAATATCGATGCCGTCCGCGCGGATCTTTTCGGCCAGCGCGGCATCGCCGAGCTGGCGCACGTCGTGCCACACGTCCACGTGCGAAGCGAGGCGCGCCGTGACGGCGTCGGGACGCACTACGCTCGAATACGCGTGAATCTCGAAGCGCGTCCTGTCATGGTTCGACAATAGCGGCATCATAAAAAATGCCTGGCAATGCTCACGAAAATCTGCCGATACATAACCAATCTTCAAGCGCCGGCCTGAAGCACGTACCGGAGCATGCACGACGCGAGACGCGCGCAGCGGCCTCTCATGCTGCGCGGCCCAGCGGCGCGCCTCGGCAAGAATCGCCGCGGCATCGGACGACTGGAACGACAGGGCGTAGAGCAAATTGCTATGCGCGGTGAGGTTGCCGGGATCGCTCGCCAGCGCCTGACGCAGGCACGCGATGCCCTCGTCCAGCTCGCCGCGGTCCTTGAGCACGTTGCCGAGGTTGTTGAGCGTGGCCGAATGCGTGGGCGCGAGCGCCAATGCCTTGCGCAGCAACGCGCACGCTGCGTCCTGGCGGCCGAGCGCGCGCAACAGGTTGGCCGCATTGTTATAGGCATCGACGAAATCGGGCCGCGTCTGAATGGCCGTTTCGAACGCATCCATTGCCGCCTTGTGCTCGCCCAGCTCGCGACACACGTTGCCGAGATTGTTCGCCGCTTCGGCATGGCCGGGCTCGATCTCGAGCACGCGCCGATACTGCGCCTGCGCCTCGCGGCCATGGCCTAGCGCATGCAGCGCGTTGCCGTAATTGAAGACCGCGGGCGCGAAGGCCGGCGCGATCGCCACCGCACGCGCGAGCACGTCCGCGGCCTCCTGCGGATTCCCGTACTCGATCAACATCGCGCCGAGATTCACGAGCGCGGCCAGCGACTCGGGCGCTGCCGCCACGGCTTCGCGCAGCGATACTTTCGCTTCTGCGTGCCGGCTTTGCGACCGGAGCAGCGTGCCGAGGTTCGTGAGCGCGTCCGCATTGCCAGGCTGCGCCGCCAGTGCGCGCTCGTAGGCGGACTCGGCGTGCGCCGGCTCGTCGAGCAACCTGAAGCAGTTGCCCAGATTGTTGAGCGCGTCGGCCCTATGCGGATCGCGCTGTGCGACCCTCTCCCATGCCGATGCCGCTTCTCGCAGCGCTCCCTGCGCCTGGAGCGCGCTGCCGAGCCCGAACCAGAGATCGGGGTCGTCGGCGTCCTCGGCGAGCAAGCTGCAATAAATCGACGCGGACTCTTCATGCCGTTGCTCGAACGCGTACGCTTGCCCCAGCGCCTCGCGATAGCGTCGAGTACCGGGCTCGAGCTCGAGCGCGCGGGTCAGGCGCGCAATGGCGTCCTGAAAGCGCCCCTCCTGGATGTCGACTGCGGCGAGCCGGAATATCGCGACGGCATGCGACGGATCGAGGTCCACAATGAGGCTATAAGTCTCGCGCGCACGCACGAGGTCGCCGCCAATATGCAGTTCATGAGCAAGCTGGAAGAGGTCTTCGATTTGCATTTGGATAAGTCGATCCGGAGGGCCGCTCGATTGTAATCAACTGAGCACCCGACGTGCAAAGGTACTCGAATCGCCAACCGGCGAAACACCCATTTATTTCGCACTGCAATTCAAATTGCGCTCGTTGGAAAACATTACAGAAACGTTGTCTGTGCAAGCTCAACGCAAGGTAAGCCGCTTTTCGGCACACTGGTGCAAGAGGCGTCGCGCCAGCACACGCTCCGGCGTCACGCTTCGCCTTGCAAACAGGAGCCCAGCTATGAGCAAGACGATGCAGGCCGCAGTGGTTCGCGCTTTTGGCCAACCCCTTGCGATCGAAGAAGTGGAGATCCCCACGCCAGGCCCCGGCGAACTGCTGGTCAAGATCGAAGCTTGCGGCGTGTGCCACACTGACCTGCACGCCGCACACGGCGACTGGCCCGTCAAGCCGCAGCCCCCGTTCATTCCGGGGCACGAAGGCGTCGGTTACGTCGTTGGCACAGGCAGCGGCGTCAAGCACGTGAAGGAAGGCGACCGCGTGGGCATCCCGTGGCTCTACTCGGCGTGCGGCCATTGTGAACATTGCCTCGGCGGTTGGGAAACCCTTTGTGAGCAGCAAAAGAACACGGGGTACTCGGTCAACGGCGGCTTCGCGCAGTATGCGAAGGCCGACGCGAACTACGTGGGTCGATTGCCAAAGGACGTGAGTTTCATCGATGTTGCGCCGGTGCTTTGCGCGGGTGTCACCGTCTACAAGGGCCTGAAGGTGACCGACACGCGGCCGGGCAACTGGGTGGTCATTTCCGGTGTGGGCGGGCTCGGACACATGGCGGTGCAATACGCACGCGCGATGGGCCTCAACGTCGCCGCAGTCGACGTTGACGATACGAAACTCGAGCTCGCGAAACGGCTGGGCGCAACCGTGACGGTCAACGCGAAAACAACCGATCCCGCTGCGTATCTGAAGAAGGAAATCGGCGGTGCGCACGGCGTGCTCGTCACCGCCGTCTCGCCGATTGCGTTTTCACAGGCGCTCGGCATGGTGCGGCGTGGCGGCACGGTGTCGCTCAACGGCCTTCCGCCCGGCGACTTTCCGTTGCCGATCTTCGACATGGTGCTGAGCGGCGTGACCGTACGCGGCTCAATCGTCGGCACGCGGCTCGATCTCGAGGAGTCGCTGATGTTCGCGCAGGAAGGCAAGGTCAAGGCAACCGTCAGCACCGACAAGCTGGAAAACATCAACGACATTTTCGCTCGCATGGAGCGCGGCGCAATCGAAGGCCGCGTGGTGCTGGACTTCGCGAGTTGAGCCCATTGCCACTGTACCAGGGTGTATGAGGGGCCGGGAGTACCACCACCCGGCCCCCGCATCAAACGCTTCCGACTTTCACGCTTGACGCGCTCGCGGCCTACTCCGCGATGTCCACGCCCATCAGCACCTTGACGTCGACCGGTTCGGCCAGCCAGTCGCCAATCTTGCTGCGAAACGCCACGTAATGCGCACTCTCGCGATGCGCTTGCACCGCCGCTTCGTCCACGTAGGTTTCGTAGAGGTAAAAACCCGGCGCGCCGTCCGCGCGACGCAGCAGATCATAACGGCGATTGCCCGCTTCCTTGCGCGTCTGCTCCACCATGTGACGCAGTTCCGCCGCCAGTTCGGCAACGTGTTCGGGCTTCGGCGTGATGCTCGCAAAGAGATAGATGCTCATCGATATGTCCTTATCGTCAACAAAATTGCCGATGGGCAATATTGCCCATCGCCCTGCTCAACCCGCCTTATAGCGCTCGAGCCAATGCGCGTAAGGTATGGGCAGCGCCCATGCGGCGCGCTCGACCTTCAACGCCTGTGCGGCGAAGTACGGCCAATGCGGATTCGCGAGATGCGCGCGGCCGACCATCACGAGATCCAGTTGCTCCGAGGCCACAGAACGTTCCGCCAGTTCCGGCGTGCCGATACCCCATGCCGACGACACCGGCAGCCCCGCGGCGCGGCGCACCTTCTGCGCAATCGGCGCGAGGAAGGCCGGCGCCCAGGGAATCTGTGCGGTCGGCGTGGTGAAACCCACGCTCACGCTCAGCATGTCCAGCCCTTCACGCTTGAAGCCCTTGGCCAGTTCGATCGACTCGGCAAGCGTCTGCTCGTCGCGGCCATCGTATTCGATCACGCCGAAGCGCGCGGTCAACGGCAGGTGTGCCGGCCAGACCTTGCGCACGGCAGCCAGCGTTTCCAGAAGGAAACGGCTGCGGTTTTCGAGGTTGCCGCCATAGGCATCGGTGCGCTGATTCGAATGTTCCGAAAAGAAACTCTGGCCCAGATAGCCATGCGCAAAGTGCAGCTCGAGCCATTCGAAACCGGCATCGAGCGCACGCTTCGCCGCCGCGACGAAATCCTCGCGCACGCGCGCGATGTCGTCCAGCGTCATCGCCCGCGGGACTTTCGGCAGATGCGCGCCGAACTCGAACGCGGACGGCGCGATCGTCTGCCAGCCGCGCGCGTCGCCTTCGGCGATATGGTCGTCGCCCTCCCACGGGCGGTTCGCGCTCGCCTTGCGGCCCGCGTGCGCGATCTGGATGCCCGGCACCGCGCCGGCCGCCTTGATCGCTGCGACCGTCGGCGCAAAGGCCCTGGCCTGCTCGTCGTTCCAGATGCCCGTGCAGCCCGGCGTGATGCGGCCTTCCGGCGACACCGCCGTGGCTTCGACGATCACGAGGCCAGCGCCGCCACGCGCGATTTGCGTGTAATGGACGTGATGCCAGTCGTTGACCATGCCGTCGACGGCCATGTATTGGCACATCGGCGGGACGGCGATGCGGTTGCGCAGGGACACGCCCTTGAGCTTGAACGGTTCGAACAATGCAGACATCTACTGCTCTCCTGTGTCGACCAGAGCGGCCGCTCGAGTGGCTGACTCTGGTCTCGTGGTGGATACGGATGGACGCAAGCCACCAGGCGCGCCGCACCTGGCGTTGCCGACAAGAAATGAAGATCGGGAGCGGGTGAAAGCAGCGATTGCCTCGCTGCCTTCACCCCAGGACCACCGGCTCAAAACTGGAGAACCGGCTAAACGAAGCAACCGGACGCGACACGCGCGCCGAGCGTCCGGTCGAACGATTCGAGACTCAACGGGCCGCGCCGGCAGTCGATCGCGGACGGCAGCCCGTCCAGGCTCACTTGCTGCGCAGCGCCGCGAGCAGCGCCTCGGCTACAGGCTCCGACGAAGCCGGGTTCTGCCCTGTGATGAGCAGCCCGTCGGTCGCGACGTGCGGCGCCCAATCGGCGGCTTTCGTGTACTTGCCGCCGCTTTCCTTCAGCATGTCCTCGACGAGGAACGGCACCACGTCGGTCAGTTGCACGGCGGCTTCTTCGCTGTTCGAAAAGCCGGTGACGGCCTTGCCCGCCACCAGCGGCCGGCCGTCCTCGCCCTTCACGTGACGCAGCACGCCCGGTGCATGGCACACGGCCGCGACCGGCTTGCCCGCCGCAATCGTCTTCTCGATCAGCGCGATCGAGACCGGATCTTCCGCGAGATCCCACAGCGGGCCGTGGCCACCGGGATAGAACACGGCGTCGAACACGCTCGCGTCAACGTCGGCGAGACGTTTCGTATCGGAAAGTTCTGCGCGTGCCGCGGCATCGGCATTGAAGCGGCGCGTCGCATCGGTCTGGGCCGAGGGATCGCTGCTCTTCGGATCGAGCGGAGGCTGGCCGCCCTTGGGCGAAGCCAGCGTGATCTGCGCACCCGCGTCGCGCAATGCGTAGTAAGGCGCAGCGAATTCCTCCAGCCAGAAGCCGGTCTTCTTGCCCGTGTTGCCGAGGTCTTCGTGCGAAGTCAAAACGATCAGTACCTTCATCGGCATTCCTCTTTTCGGTGATGTCCGGGCGCTCGCGCGCCCCGCGAAACCGGTCGGCACGGCATAGTGCATGCGCGCTATTAGACCGGTCGTCTATTCACGGGCCGCATCAACCGGCCCTTCTGGATGGCGCCCGCTCAAGGGCGCCGATTCACTGCATTCCTGCTGCATGCCTGTTGCTGCGTGGCCTGGCTTCGCGTTCGATCAATCGCCGGACGGCAGGTTCAACATTTGCCGCGTGGTCGCCATCGCAGCGTCGAGCGGGCCGCGGTCGCGACGGATTTTTTCCATCAGCGTTGCACCCAGCCAGAGTTGGTAGAGTACCGCCGCCGTCACGGCGCCATCGCCCACGCCCGCGAGCGATCCATCGGCCCGGCCTTCCTCGATGCAAGCGGCGATGCGCGCGACGATCTCGTCGGTGCCGCGGCGCAGGACCACGCGCATGGGCTCCGAGAGGTCGCTCACCTCCGCGCCCAGCTTCACCGCGAGACACTTGCCATCGGGGCCGTCCGCGCAGTGCAGCGTGCGCCACTCCTCGAAGTAGCCCATGAGCCGCACGGCCGGTGTCTCCGTCTGGCGCCCGAACAGCGCTTCGAGGCGCTCTACGTACTCGGTGAAATACGACGTCAGCAAGGCTTCGCCGAACGCCTCCTTCGAGCCGAAATAGTGATAGAACGACCCCTTGGGGACGCCGGCGGCCGCCAGGATCTCGTTGAGACCGACTGCCGAAAAGCCTTTGCCCAGCAGGATGGGCATGGCGGTATCGAGGATGTGTTGCCGCACTTCGACGGCTGGCGCTGCGTTCATGGGTTGCCATGTTACCGGCCGAATAGACCAGTCGTCTAGTAATCTCACGTTTAGCGTAGTGCCATTACCGGAGAGACAGTCATGTCGTCACGCACCCTGCTCTGTTACGGCGATTCCAACACCCACGGCACCAAGCCACTCAACCTGCCCGGCGTGCGCGAGCGCTTTGGCCCCGCCGACCGCTGGCCCGGCGTGCTGGCCGCGGCGCTCGGCAGCGAGTGGCACGTGATCGAGGAAGGTCTGCCCGCGCGCACGACGGTTCACGACGACCCGATCGAGGGCCATCACAAGAACGGCCTCGCGTATCTGCGTCCGTGCCTGGAGAGTCAATTGCCTGGGGACGTCGTCGTGCTCATGCTCGGCACCAACGACCTCAAGGCGCGTTTCTCCGTCACGCCCGCCGACATCGCCAATTCGGTCGACGTGCTGCTCGAAACACTCGTAGCCTGCCGCGCGGGCCCGGGCGGCTCGACGCCGCATGTGCTGTTGATGGCGCCGGCGCCGATCGAGGAAGTGGGCTTTCTCGGCGAGATCTTCACGGGCGGCGCGGCCAAATCGCGTTTGCTCGCACCGCTCTACGAACGCGTGGCGGTGAAACACGGCTCGGCGTTTCTCGACGCCGGGGAAATCGTAAGAGTCAGCCCCACCGACGGCGTGCACTACGAAGCCGATCAGCACCACAAGCTCGGCAAGGCGGTCGCGCAACTCGTGCGGCAGCGCTTCAGCGACTGAGCGGCAACCGTGGGGCAACGGCGCGGTCGCCGCTCACTTTCCAAAGAGAAACGGCCACGCACTCGTTCCACGATCGGAAAGCCCACCCGACTGCTGCGTTTCCGAAGCGAAATCCCGCGCCCAAAATGAAAAACGCCGCCGGGCCGAAGCCCTGGCGGCGTTTGCCTGGCGTTGCTTCCGGTGCCAGGCACAGGAAGCAAAACAGACCAGCGATTAACGCGACATCATGTTCATGCCGACGTTATGCATGACCCACAGCGTGCCGCCGACGATGATCGCCACCGTCAGCACCGTATAGGTGAACGCGGTCACGTTCCAGCGCTGGCTCGACGACGTGTTCATGTGCAGGAAAAACACGAGGTGCACGAGGATCTGCACGACAGCCAGCGCGGCCAGGCCGAGCAGCGCGGTTTCGCGCGAGAAGCCGCCATGCAGCACGAGCCAGAACGAAGCGGCCGTGAGCACCACTGCCAGGACGAAACCTGCCAGATAGCCGCCGAGGCTGCCGTGGCTTTCTTCTTCGTGGATGGAATGAGCACTCATTTAGATCACGCTCGCAAGATAGACAAAGGAGAACACGCAGATCCAGACGATGTCCAGAAAGTGCCAGAAAAGGCTCAGGCACGACAGGCGACGGATTTCGCGCTCGCCGATTTCCGGCGCCTTCAGCGTCTGCACCATCAGGACGATCATCCAGATCATGCCCATCGTCACGTGCAGACCGTGGGTGGCCACCAGCGTGAAGAACGACGAGAGGAACGCGCTGCGCTGCGGGCCCGCGCCTTCTTCGATCAGGTGCGCGAATTCATGCAGTTCGAAATACAGGAAGGTCGCGCCCAGCAGGAACGTGACAGCCAGCCAGAACAGCACCTGGCCGGTGCGCTTCTTGTACGCGCCGATCATCGCGAAGCCGTACGTGATGGACGACAGCAGCAGCACTGCCGTTTCCATCGCGACGCCCGGAATGTCGAACAGGTCCTTGCCGGTCGGGCCGCCTGCGAACTGGTTCTGCATCACGGCGAACACTGCGAACAGCGAGCCGAACAGAATACAGTCCGTCATCAGGTACAGCCAGAAGCCGAACACCGAGTGTGACGGCGGGTGATCGTGGTGATCGTGCTCCGCGAGTGCGGCCGCACTTGTATTCGTCAACATCAGTTGGCCTCCAGTGCTTCTTCAACCTTGCCACGGCGTTGCTTGTCAGCGAATGCCTTGACCAGTGCGCGGTTGCGCAGTTCTTCGTCAGCCCGGACCTTGGCGGCCGGGATGTAGTAGCCCTCGTTCTTCTGGAAGCTGTAGCCGATGGCCGTCGCGAGAATGCCGACGAAGCCAACGATGGCGAGCCACCAGATGTGCCAGATGCCTGCGAAGCCCAGCACGAGGCTGAACATGCCGATGAAGAGACCGGCGCTCGTATTCGAGGGCATGTGGATGTCGGTGTACTTCGTGTTCGCGACGTCCGTGGTCTCGCGGCCGGTTTCCTTCAGGTGCGCGAATTCGTCGAGCTCGCTCACGTGCGGGATGACTGCGAAGTTATACGACGGCGGCGGCGACGACATTGCCCACTCCAGCGTACGGCCGCCCCACGGATCGCCCGTCAGGTCGCGGTTTTCCGGCAGGTTGCGGTCGCGGATCGAAACATACAGCTGTGCGAACTGGTGCACGATACCGATCAGCACGAGCACGGCGCCAAACCAGGCGATGATCATCCACGGATGCCATGCCGGGTTGTCGTAGTGGTTCAGACGGCGGGTTGCGCCCATGAAGCCGAGCACGTACAGCGGCGTGAACGCGACATAGAAGCCCGTGAGCCAGAACCAGAATGCACGCTTGCCGAGCTTCTCGTTGAGCTTGAAGCCGAACGCCTTCGGGAACCAGTAGTTCATGCCGGCGAGATAGCCGAACAGCACGCCGCCGATGATCACGTTGTGGAAGTGAGCAATCAGGAACAGCGAGTTGTGCAGCACGAAGTCCGCGCCCGGGATCGCCATCATCACGCCGGTCATGCCGCCGATGGTGAAGGTGACCATGAAGCCGAGCGTCCACAGCACCGCCGAGTTGAACTCGAGGCGGCCGCGGTAGATCGTGAACAGCCAGTTGAAGATCTTCACGCCGGTCGGGATCGAGATGACCATCGTCGCGATACCGAAGAACGCGTTCACATCGGCGCCCGAGCCCATCGTGAAGAAGTGGTGCAGCCACACGACGAACGCCAGCACCATGATCGCGCAGGTCGCGTAGACCATGGCCTTGTAGCCGAACAGCGGCTTCTTGGCATACGTTGCAACGACTTCCGAGAAGATACCGAACGCCGGCAGGATCAGGATGTACACCTCGGGGTGACCCCAGGCCCAGATCAGGTTCAGGTACAGCATGGCGTTACCGCCGCCATCGTTCGTGAAGAAGTGCATGCCCAGGTAGCGGTCGAGGCCGAGCAGCGCGAGCGTGACGGTCAGGACCGGGAACGCGGCCATGATCAGCACGTTCGTGCACAGCGCCGTCCACGTGAACACCGGCATCTTCATCAGCGTCATGCCAGGGGCACGCATCTTGATGATGGTGACGAAGAAGTTCACGCCGGTCAGCAGCGTGCCGACACCGGAGATCTGCAGCGCCCACAGGTAGTAATCCACCCCTACCCCTGGACTATAGGCAAGCTCCGAAAGCGGCGGATACGCGAGCCAGCCGGTCATCGCGAACTCACCCACGACGAGCGAGATCATCAGCAGGATTGCGCCGACCGCGGTCATCCAGAACGACAGCGAGTTCAGGAACGGGAACGCGACGTCGCGTGCGCCGATCTGCAGCGGCACCACGATGTTCATCAGGCCGACCATGAAGGCCATCGCCATGAAGAAAATCATGATCACGCCGTGCGCCGTGAAGATCTGGTCGTAGTGGTGCGGCGGGAGGTAGCCCGGCGCGTTGTACGCGAGCGCGAGCTGGGTACGCATCATGATGGCGTCGGCAAAGCCGCGCACGAGCATGATGAGGGCGAGCACGATGTACATCACGCCCAGACGCTTGTGGTCGACGCTCGTCAGCCACTCCGTCCACAGATATTTCCACTTACCGAGGTAAGTGATGCCACCGAGCACGAATGCCCCGATGAGCGCCATGCCGACCATCGTGCCGAGAATAATCGGCTCGTGATACGGAATGGCATCCAGTGTAAGTTTTCCGAACATGCCTGGTTTACCCCTTGGTCACGCACGACGGGTCACTGAAGTTCGTGACATGGCCGTTGTTGTACTTCGCAATGATGTTGTTGAAGAGCTTCGGGTCGACCGTCGAGAAGTACTCAACCGGAGCCTTCTCGCTCGGCTTCGCAACCGTCGCGTATTGATCCATCGAAAGCGACGTCGAGGACGCCTTGACCTTCTGGACCCATGCGTCGAAGTCTTGCTGGTTCGTTGCGATCGTGCGGAACTTCATGTCCGAGAAGCCCTTGCCGCTGAAGTTCGCCGAGAGACCGGCGTAATTGCCCGCTTCGTCCGCGATCAGGTGCAGGCGCGTCTGCATGCCGGCCATCGCGTAGACCTGGGTGCCCAGCTGCGGGATGAAGAACGAGTTCATCACCGAGTCGGACGTGATGCTGAAGTTCACCGGCGTGCCGACCGGCACAGCCAGCTGGTTCACCGTGGCAATGCCGAGGTCCGGATAGATGAAGAGCCACTTCCAGTCCAGCGCGACCACTTCGACGTTGATCGGCTTGACGTTCGATTCAATCGGCTTGTAGGGATCGAGCTCGTGCGTGGTTTTCCACGTGAGCACGCCGAGGAACAGAATGATCAGCGTCGGGACCGTCCAGACGACGATTTCGATGGCCGTCGAGTGCGACCACTTCGGCGCGTAGGTGGCGTTGCGGTTCGAGGCGCGGTAGCGGTACGCGAACCACAGCGTCAGGAAGATCACAGGGATCACCACAATCAGCATGGCCCAGGTGGAGGTCGCGATCAGCGACTTCTCCGCCATGCCCACGCTGCCTTTGGGGTCGAGGACTTCCAAGTTGCATCCGGAAAGACACATGGCCAATCCGGCACTGACGGGAAGCAGTAACCTTTGCAAGGTCGTTCTTTTCATCACGTTTGCCTGAAATTCATTCATTGAATAGTTCCGGACACATCCCCTGACATCGGCCAAAGGAAGCGCGCCCGAATCATACAGCCGCTTTGATCGAAGACAATCAATGAATGCAGAAAATGACCTTTGTCAAAACGGAATCGAGACACTTTGTCGCATGTGTTCGCGAGGTTTGTCGCGCCTCGGGAACACACGCACGCCGTGCCCTACTTCGCACTTGACATCGATCCGCCGCGGCTTCTTTCGAATCTCAAAATTCGAAAACTGCTGGACGCACTCGCGCGCCGCGCCGCCTCACGGCGGGGCGGCGCGCAGGTGCGCCGTCATTCCTTACTGAGCTATCACTGCCTTTACGTCGGCGAGCGCTGAGCGGTGCGAGCGTCCGCACCCGCCGCGCGCACGGATTCCGTTTGCGCGGCATCTTCGACGGGTTGCTTGGTGCGGCCGGCCTGGGTGACGAGGTTCGCCGCCGAGAGCTCGATCGCGTCGGTCATGGGCTTCGGATAGAGGCCCACGGCCAGCACCAGCGCTGCGAGCGAAGCGAAGATCAGCGTTTCGCGGCGGCCGAGATCGGCCAGCTTCGCAACGCTCTTGTTCGCCACAGCGCCAAAGATCACGCGCTTGTACATCCACAGGGTGTACGCAGCGCTCAGAATGACGGTCGTCGCGGCAATCGCGCCGACCCAGAAGTTCACGCGAACGGCGCCCATGATGACCATGAACTCGCCCACGAAGCCCGAGGTGCCCGGCAGGCCCACGTTGGCCATGCAGAACAGCATCATGAAGGTGGCGTAGCGCGGCATCACGTTGACGACGCCGCCATAGGCCGAGATCGTGCGCGTCTTGGTGCGGTCGAACAGCACGCCGACGGAGAGCAGCAACGCGCCCGAAACGAAACCGTACGAGATCATCTGCACGATCGCGCCTTCGGTGCCGATCTGGTTGAAGAGGAACAGGCCCAGCGTCACGAGGCCCATGTGGGCAACCGTCGAGTACGCGAGCAGCTTGGTCATGTCGGTCTGCGCAAGCGCGAGCAGGCTCGAGTACACCACGGCCACGAGCGAGAGCGTGATGATGACCGGTGCGAAGAAGTGCGCGGCGTCAGGCGTGATCGGCAGCGTGAAGCGCAGGAAGCCGTAGCCGCCGAGCTTGAGCATCGCCATCAGCACGGTCGCGCCGGTGGGCGCCTCGAGGTGGACGTCGGGCAGCCAGGTGTGGAACGGCCACATCGGCACCTTGACCGCGAAGGCCGCGAAGAAGCCGATGAAGACGAGGATCTGCGGAACGAAGCCGAGCGAGGCGTTGTGCCAGACCGACATGTCGAAGGTGTGCGATTCGCTGTAGAGATACAGCATCGACAGCAGCATCAGCAGCGAGCCGGCCAGCGAGAAGAAGAAGAACTTGACCGCGGCGTAACTGCGGCGTGCGTGGCCCCACGTGCCGATCAAGAGGTACAGCGGAATCAGCGTCGCTTCGAAGAACACGAAGAAGAGCATGCCGTCGGTTGCCGCGAAGGTGCCGACCATCAGGCCCGAGAGAATCAGGAACGCGCCGAAGTACTGGGCGACGCGCACCGTGATCGAAGTCCACGAGGCGATCACGATCACGAGCGTGGTGAACGCGGTGAGCACGACGAGCCACATCGAAATGCCATCGATCCCGAGACGCCAGGCCACGCCGAAGTCGGGCAGCCAGTTGCGGAATTCGACGAACTGCATGCCGGCAACGTGGTTGTCAAAACCAGTGATCAGCGGCAAGGTCAACAGCAGGCCAACGACGGCGCCGACCAACGACAGCCAGCGTACGCGCTGCGGATGACGATCCGACCCGACGCGCAGCACTGCCACGCCGAACAGGATGGGAATCCAGATCGCCAGACTCAGGAATGGAACGGATTGCATTTCAACGGGACCTCAAAAATGCGGAGCGAATGGCTTCGTCAGCGCACGGACTGATACGCAAGCAACTTGAAAGATTGACGTGGGGTGAAATTCGGACCAGACAGGCTGTAATGAATTCGTCAGCTACGAGGCGAAATGCAACACACGTTCAAGGGTTAACGAGGGTAATCGGTATACGGAACTTTTGCAGCGCAACAACACGGGTCGAATCGAAAATTGATGCAAGTCATTGTTTTTATTCGAAACTGTACTAAGGCGAAATACAACAAATTGCTCGGCAGACATCTTTTTTGATCACGAAAGTGCCTCTCGCAACCGCCAGGACGGGCCCAGGAGCGACATGACGTCGCGCCGCGCGGCCCGAATAATACCTTACTTGTTTCTTTCAGTTCAATGACTTATGCATCGAGGTATGGCCCCTCGAACCGCGCCAGCCCCGCCCCGTGCGCGTTTGCGCGGTGCAAAAAAAAGCCCCGGCGCTATGCAGGCCGGGGCGAACTCTCACGGTGCGCCAGCGGCGCTGGTACACGCATGACCGGCACTTTAGCCCCTTTCCGCCCCCCAATTAAGCGGCTTGCCTGGAAGAGTCCTTTCTTGCACGCCATGGGATCGCGGTGCCGCCGCCAGCACGCTGGATGGTCCTGATCCGATATCGACTTATTTCGCAAATGAGAATCATTTGCATTTGAATCGGATTTGCAGCACCATAGAGGCCTCGCCGCCCGACACGACAGGAGGCTTCATGAACCCAACCGCCCCATTCGCGAGAAATGACACGCTGATCGACGAGACCTTCGTCCAGCATCCGGACAGCGCCGAGCAAACCGTGCTGCGCGCGGTACGCACGTGGCTGCGTCCGCGCTGCGACGCCTCGGCCAGGTCCGAGAGCTGGCGCGGCGTGCTCGCCGAGGCTGGGCTGGCCGCTGACGGCATCGACCAGTTCGCGTTGCTGATGACCACCCTGTGCCGCGCCTCGTGCCGCCCGCTCGACACGCGCTGCCGCTGCGCGTCCGAACTGGCGAAGGACGAAGGCTCGCTGTTGCAGGTGATCGCGCTGCTGCAGTCGACGCGCAGCGAGGCCGCCGTGCAACTGCTCAACGACTGGCTGCCGATGCCGAGCGTGAGCGGTATGCTCAAGACCGCGCGCTGGTTCGCCATCGCGCTGCTCGACGCGGGACTGCGGTTGAGCCACCGCGCGCGCCGCGTCACGTACATGCACTGAGCGCTTCGATTCCGCGCGTGCGTTCGCCCTTCCAAATTGATCTGGATGACTGATCAAATCGCCTGCACTTCCATTGCTACTCGCGCCTGGCGCGCCGCGCCTTGACATAGCGGCGCGCGGCGTGCGCCATCTGCGGATACACCTCGCCTGGAACCGCGAACAGTACAAGCGCGCAGAGCGCGAGCACGGCGCAGAACAGGAACGTGCCGCGATACCCCAACGCCTGCACGAGCAAGCCCGATAGCACGCCGGAAAGGATCGAGCCGAGCCGCGCGGAGTTGAAGAACAGCGCCGTGGCGCGCCCGGGCGATTCGGGCATCAGATCCTGCACGTAGGTCATGCCCAGGCACGACGTGACGGCCACCACGAAGGCGTTGAGGATCTGCATCGGAATGAGCGCGTGCACGCCGGGCGCTGCCGACATCGACACGAAATACAGTGCGTGCACAACGGCACAGGCGGCGAGCCAGTGCAGCTTGTTCAGGCGCGACGCCTTCGCGCCGAGCGCGAGCATCATCGGAATCTCCATGAAGGCGCCGAGACCCAGCATGATCGAGACGTCGATGCGCGTGCCCTGCAGGCCGTGCACGATATAGAGCGGCAGCACGATCATTGTCGCGTTGGCGGCCAGGCCGATGAGCGTGAGCGCAACCACCGCGCGCATGATGTCGCTCTGCGAGACGTCGGGCGCGCTCACGTGCACGCGCTGCTTCACTGCGGGCTGCACTTCGGCCTGGGTGAGCGGCTGGCCCTCGTAAGGCGCTATCGCCTCCTCGGCAAGCTCCTGCGCAACCTCCCCTGCCGTGGGCCGCGTCATCAGATGCTGGGTGGCGTGCTCGTCGAGGCGCGGCTCGCGCATGCGCCAGACGATCGTCCCGCAGGCCGCGAAGCTCGCCGCTGCGAACAGGAAGAGCCCATAGAAGCCGGTCGCCGCGAGCACCAGCGCGCCGACCGCCGGCCCAAACACCCATGCCGCCGAAAGAATCGTGCGCAACGTGGCGCTCGCGAAGGTGCGCTCGGCGTCGTCGGCGGCCGGCAATGCCGCGCGGCTGAACGAGAACACGAGCGAGAGCGCGCAGCCGCCCGCGCCAATGAACGCGATGCCCACCGCGAGCAGCAAGCGGTAGTCGCGCACAATGCATAAGCACAGATAGCCGAGTGTGGCCGCACAGAGCGAGGCGAGCAACAGCGGGCGATGCTTGCCGGTGGCGTCGCTCCAGCGCCCGGCCGCTGTGCTGGCGATCACGCCGCTCGCCGCGATCGCGGTCATGAACACGCCGAGCCGCAAGGGCGTCATGCCGGCACGTTCGACGCCGAACAAGGACAGATACGGCGCGGTGAACGACATCGCCACGCCCAGCATCAGGGTGGCGCCGGCAAGCGGCAAAAAGCCGGGGATACGCAGAAGACCGACAAGGCGCGAGTTCTTGAGCACGGCGCAACGCTGATGGGGAGGAGAAGCCGCAACGCGCGAGGCGTCGCGATCAGGGCGTATCGAGCCGATTATCGGGCGCAAGCCGAGCGTCGCGCAAGGTGCTTGCAAGGCAGGTCAGCATGTGGGTGCGCTATCCACAGATTTTGTTGAGATGCCTGTGCGTAACCTTGGGACGAGTGTGGCAAGTATCTGATGCGTATCGGATTGTGCACGCCGTTTCCGAATGCAGCAGATTCGCAGCGGATACGAAACGCGGCGCTGGGCTTGTCCACAGTTTTTGTTGAGAGCCTTGTGGGCAACCTTGGGACAT
This sequence comes from Paraburkholderia pallida, assembly GCF_004524855.1. Lineage (NCBI taxonomy): Bacteria > Pseudomonadati > Pseudomonadota > Betaproteobacteria > Burkholderiales > Burkholderiaceae > Paraburkholderia > Paraburkholderia pallida. The sequence continues at coordinate 1,406,467 of NZ_CP038149.1, forward strand.
TCACGCTAAGTCTATGATCGGAAACAGCAAGTGCGCGAAAGCCACGTCGGATGCACAAATTTTGCGCGAAAAAGTTGTCCACAGATTTTCTGGACAACTCTGTTGATAACCGCCTGGGGATCGCGCCAACTCATTGATCGGACGGATAGTTCATCGATTCCGTCACAGAAGCGGCAACTGCGTTTCCAATGAGCAACCTGTCATCGACTTGGGGCATGCGATGGCGGCGCACGCGTTTCGCTTCTGAACCGCTCGCACCCGCACCGCCATCGATGCGCCATCACGCCAGATCGAGCGCCCCCACCAGATCGCCCGGCGGCGTTTGCCCGCGTGAAGCGATGGCGCGGTCGCGGGACGCCACGCCGTCGAGCGGCGCGAGTCCGTGCACGCGGCTGATGAAGCGCAGGATCGAGTTCGTGTCGTAGAACGTGTGATCCACGTAGCCCCTCTTCGCGAACGGCGCGATCACGAGCGCCGGAATGCGCGAGCCCGGCCCCCAGCGGTCGCCCTGCGGCGGCGCGACCGGGTCCCACCAGCCGCCGTTCTCGTCGTGCGTCATCACGATCACGGTGTTCGCCCAGTGCGGGCTGCGCTGCAGATGCTCGATCACGGCGGCGATGTGGCGGTCGCCCGACGCCACGTCGGCGTAGCCCGCGTGCATGTTCAGGTTGCCTTGCGGCTTGTAGAACGTGACGGCGGGCAGGCGTCCCGCGTCGATGTCGGCGAGCAGGCGGTTGGTGGCCGGATCGTCGCCGAGGCCCGCATCGCGCAGATGCCGCGCGCGCGCCGCCGTGCCCGGCGCGTAGTTGGCGAAGTAATTGAACGGCTGATGGTGATACTGGAAGTCGGGCACGGCACCCGTGTCGAGGTGGTCGAGCGCGTACTGCCAGGCGCCGCTATACCAGGCCCAGTCGACGCCCTTAGCCGAGAGCCGGTCGCCGATCGTCGCGTAGGTTTGCGGCGGCATCACGCGCGGATTGGCAGGATCGGCCCACGCGGGATTGCCGTCCTCGGCGGGCCGCACGCTGCTCGGCTGATACGGCGGCGCCATCGTGTTGACCGCATAGCCGTCGGGCGTGAAGAGGCCGTCGTTCACGAACTTCGGCGGGCCGCCGAGCGCCGAAGGCGGGCTGTTGGGCGCGGGCTTCAAGCGCGTGCCAAGCGGGTCGTCGCCTTCGACCACGGAGACAAGATGCTTCGCGGGGCTCGACTGAATGTCGGGATAGAACAGCGCCTGCGCGGCAATCAGATAGATGTGGTTCAGCCAGGAGCCGCCGAATGCCGCCATGAAGAAATTGTCGCAAAGCGTGTATTGCTGCGCGAGCTGCCAGAGCCGCAGCGTATCGGCGGAGTTCTCGTAATAGCCCATCACGAGGCCGCCCGAATCGCCCCACGCGGCGAACTGGTCGTTGCGGCCCGCGTTGATCTGCATCTGGTTCTGGTAGAAGCGATGGATGAGATCGCGCGTGATGATTCCGTTCGGCAACGGATGGCCCTGCGTGTCTACGATGCGAAACGGCCGGTTCTCAAGGCCGGTGATGGCCTGCTCGCCGATCATGTAGCGCTTGCCGTCGAGCTCCTGCGCTTGCGGGACCAGGCCGCCCCAGATCTTCGGCAATTGCGCGAGCGGGGTCTTGCCGTCGCGGTCGAGTTGCGTGTAGCGCTGGGCGGGCACACCGGAGAGCGGCGTCTGCACACCGGGGAAATTGCCGTAGAGGTTGACGAAGCTGCGGTTCTCCGCATAGATCACGACGATGTGGCGCACCTGGTCGCGCAGCGCCGCATCGAGGCGCGTATCGCCGGCGCTACGCGGTGTCGCGCCCACCGCTTGCCCGGGCGACTCGCAGCCGCCGAGCGCGAGCCCCACGCCAACCGCTGCGAGCCCGCCCAGTACGCGGCGGCGTGCAGGATCGTGCGGACCGTCATGATTGGGGCCGCCGTGTGCATCGAGTTCGCGCTCGTTGTCCTCGTTTGCTGCCTTCGGATCGTCATGCTTCATCGGCCTGTCTCCTGGGGTCGAGAAACGCGCCATGCGCGCCTCGCAGGAGGATACCGCGCTCAGGCGTTGCGCGGCGGTATCGTCGGTTGAGGCCCTTGCGCGAGCGTCTGCGTGGGCCGCGGCTCGTCGCTCGGGCTTGCGTGCGGCGCATGAGGCGCCGCCGGGAAATCCGCGCGCTCATGGCGCGGCGCGTTGCCGTTGTCGGTCCAGAGCGGATCGGGAATCTCGCCGAACACCTGACGCAAGCGTTCGCCCCATGTCGAGTGCAGCATCTGGAAATAATCGTTCGAATGGTCGAGCGACGCATAGCGCGTCACGCGCAGCGTGTCGCGCTCATACACGATCAGGTCGAGCGGCAGGCCCACCGACAGGTTGGAGCGCAGCGTCGAATCCATCGAGATGAGCGCGCATTTCGCGGCCTCGCCGAGCGGCGTGTGCGGCGTGAGCACGCGGTCGATGATCGGCTTGCCATATTTCGATTCGCCAATCTGAAAGTAGGGATTGACGCTCGATGTCTCGATGAAATTGCCGGCCGCGTAGATCTGGAAGAGGCGCATGGGCTGCCCGCGCAACTGGCCGCCCAGAATGAAGCTGCAGTTGAATTCGACGTTGAAACGCTTGAGCGCCTCGGCATCGCGCCGATGCACTTCCCGCACCGCCTCGCCCACGATACGCGCGGCCTCCACCATGCTCGGTGCGTTCCAGAGCGTGGGCCGGCCGGGATCCTGCTGCTCCGTGAGCTCCTGGAGCGTGGCCTGGGTGATCGCGAGATTGCCGGCCACGAGCAGCACCAGCACGCGCTCGCCGGGCTCCTCGAACACCGCCATCTTGCGCGATGTGCTGATGTGATCGACGCCCGCATTGGTGCGCGTATCCGATAGGAAAACGAGTCCCTCCTCCACCGCCATCGCCACGCAGTAGGTCATGATCGTCCTTCGCCTCGGGTCGTGAAGCACCAATTCTCGCATGCGCGACGCCTGCGGTGCGCATGCGAAACCGGTACGGTTCCCGTTGTGATAGCGGGAAAACTATTGCTGGGCGCCTTGCGCACTGACCTTTACGCTGACGTCGAGCGTTTCGCTCGCGCCGCCAATGCGCCGCCCACGCACCGGTGCGGCCGCCTCGTAATCGCGGCCCACCGCGATCCGGCAATATTTTTCGCTTGCGAAACAGGCGTGGGTCACGTCCACGGTGACCCAGCCGTTGTCGAGCCAGACGTCGACCCACGCGTGACTCGCCATCTCCGGCACATCGCCGGGATCGAAGTAGCCGCTCACATAACGCGCCGGCACGCCGCGCGCGCGGCACAATGCCAGCATCACATGCGCGTGATCCTGGCAAACACCGCGGCCCAGCGCGAACACGTCGGCGGCCGTGTGCGCCACGTCGGTCACGCCGGACTCGTACTGCACGCGCTGTGTGATGCGCGCCGCGGCGTCGAGAATCGCGGCCGCGTCGTCGAGCGGCGCGAGGCTATGCGCGAATTCCGTGAGCGCTTCGTCCGCCTCCGTGAGGCGCGTGGCCAGGGTGAAGTGATGCGTGGGGATCGGCCCCTCGCCCTCGGGCAAGCGCCCGTCGGCGAGCGGGATGGTTTCCACTTCGCCGCGCACGCGCAAGCGGATCTCCTTGTGCTGGCGCGATATCACCAGCGTCATCAGCGCATTGCCGTACGCGTCGCGGCTCGTTTCGATCTTGCCGGGCGCATCCACATGCCAATGTTTGACGATCTGCGCAGATGTCGTGAGCGGCGCGAGGCGCAGTTGCTGGATCGAGTAATGCACCGGCGCTGCGTAGCGGTACACGGTGTCGTGGCGAATTGCGAGCTGCATGGCGAATGTCCTTCAACGAAACGATCTGGATATCGAACTATGCATGTTCACGCTAGCCGACTGGCAGCATCAGATAGGTGCGGGCCACCTGATTGCCGAGCTCGTAGACGCGCGCAAGGAACTGCGTGAGGAAGGTATGCACGCCCACCGAAAATATCTGCCGGAGGTCCGAGTAAAGGAGTTCTGCGCGCAGCTTGCCGGCCGCGCGCTCGACCTCGCGCGACGCATCGGTGCGCAGCAACGCGAGATTCGCACAGACGCCCTCCATCGAGGCGAGCAGCGATCGCGGCATCTGCTGGTTGAGAATCAGCAGCTCGACCACGCGCGCGGGCGTCACCACGTCGCGATACACCTTGCGGTAGATCTCGAGCGCGGACACCGAGCTCAGGATCGAGGTCCAGTAGTAAAAATCCTCGAGCTGTCGCGCGGCAGAGCGTGAATCCGGCCGGTCGACCTCCACGAAGCGCACGTCCAGAATGCGCGCCGTGTTGTCCGCCCGTTCGAGGAAGGTCCCGAGCTGCGTGAAGTACAGTGCGTCGTCCTGCAGTGCGGTGCCCACCCGCACACCGCGAGAAAGATGCGAGCGGAATTTCACCCACTCGAACAGCGCCTCCGGGTTCGTATTGAGTTCGTCCCCGCGCAGATGCCCGGCGAATTGCAGCCACGTGTCGTTGACGGTCTCCCACCACTCCGTGGTGAGCGTGCCACGCACCGCGCGCGCATTCTCGCGTGCCGCCTGAAGACATGAATAGATGCTGGACGGATTGGTCGGGTCCGCCACGAGAAAGTGCAGTACGTTGCTGCGCGTTGTCTTGTCGTGGCGCGTGTCGAAGGCCGCATCGAGCTCGGAGATGCGCAGCACCGCGCGATGGGTGCGCGCCTCGTCGTCGGCGTTGCCGGGCAGCAGCAGCGCCTTCAAGTTGATGTCGAGCATGCGCGCGGTATTCTCGGCGCGCTCCATATAGCGGGCCATCCAGAACAGGTGATCGGCGGTACGGCTCAGCATGGTCGCTCCTCTTCGATTCCAGCTTTCTTGGTTGTCCAGGATGCGCTCATTCGAGCACCCAGGTATCTTTCGTTCCGCCGCCCTGCGACGAATTCACGACCAGCGATCCTTCGTTGAGCGCGACGCGCGTGAGCCCGCCCGCCGCAAGCTGGATCTTCTTGCCCGACAGCACGAATGGACGCAGATCGATATGGCGCGGCGCGACGCCGGCTTCCACGAAGGTTGGGCAAGCGGAAAGCGACAGCGTGGGCTGCGCGATGTAATTGGCTGGACGGGCCAGCAGCCTCGCGCGAAACGCCTCGATTTCCTCGCGTGTCGATGCCGGGCCGACCAGCATGCCGTAGCCGCCCGCCCCGTGCACTTCTTTCACGACGAGCTCGGGCAGGCGATCGAGCGTCCAGGCTAGGTCTTCGGGCCGCCGGCATTGCCAGGTCGGCACGTTGTTGAGAATGGGCTTTTCTCCCAGGTAGAACGCGATCATGTCCGGCACGTAGGGATAGATCGACTTGTCGTCGGCGACCCCCGTTCCCATCGCGTTCGCCAGCACGACGCGACCGGCGCGATACGCCGTGAGCAGCCCCGGCACGCCCAGCGCGGAGTCCGCGCGAAACGCGAGCGGGTCGAGGAAGTCGTCGTCCAGGCGGCGATAGATGACGTCCACGCGCCGCGGCCCTTTCGTCGTTCGCATGAATACATAGTTATCCTCTACGAACAGATCGCTGCCCTCGACAAGCTCGACACCCATTTCCTGGGCCAGAAACGTATGCTCGAAATACGCGGAGTTGTACATGCCGGGCGTGAGCAGCACGACGACGGGATCGTCCACGCCATCGGGCGCGCACGAGCGCAGCGTCTCGAGCAGCAAGTCGGGGTAATGCGCGACCGGCGCCACCTTGTGCTGGACGAACAGGTCGGGAAAGAGCCGCATCATCATCTTGCGGTTTTCCAGCATGTACGAGACGCCGGACGGCACGCGCAGATTGTCTTCCAGCACGTAGAACGCGCCGTCGCGGCCATCGCGCACGATGTCGATCCCCGCGATATGCGCATAGACGCCCAGCGGCAGATCGATGCCCTGCATCTCCGGCCGATACTGTGCGTTGGTGTAGACCTGCTCGGCAGGAATCACGCCCGCGCGCACGATATTGCGCTCGTGATAGACGTCGTGAAGAAAGAGGTTCAGCGCCTGCACGCGCTGGCGCAAGCCGCGCTCGAGCAGCGCCCACTCGTCGGCGGGAATGATCCGGGGAATCAGATCGAAGGGAATCAGCCGCTCGGTTCCCGACAGGTCTCCGTTGACTGCGAAGGTGATGCCGACACGTCTGAACAGCAGGTCCGCTTCGGCACGCTTGCGCGCCATGGTCTCGCCGGTCTGCCGCTCCAGCCAGTGCTGGAAACGTTCGTAGTGCGGGCGCACCGCGCCCTCGTCGCGCATTTCGTCATGGACTTGCATCGGCTCGTTCTCGCGCGTGGATGCAGCGACGCTTCCTGCTCGCATGAGCTTCTCGTCATGCGCGGCGCGCTGCGGTACGAGCAAAAAAGCAAGGGGTATGCCATCCGCAGACCGCGCATTGCGCGCCGTAATGGTGCAAGGCGCCATGCACCACTGCGTTGCGCGCGGGCGACAAGCGCCGCCGAACTGCCGCTTGCCTCATCATAGTGCATCTGCGGTGCACCGATGGTCCTGCATGGATCCGATCAATCCGGCATTAGATCTGATGATTCACCGGCTATCGCCGCCCATGCGGGCAGCAGCAACGCCATTCAGCGCGACTGGACCGCCGCCCCGCGCCCCTGGGTTGCGCCAAGGCCGGTGCGCTGCTGCACGCCCCACTTGCGACGCCCGAGCAGGAAGTGCAGCCAGCCGAGTGCGGCGCCGGCGTGACGCATCAGCTGAAACGAGAACGGCTCGAAGATTGCCGCGAGCAACGCCATGCCGAAGCTGGAACTCGTGCGGTCCCCGCTCCAGCGCCGGTACAGGTGCACCGAAAACAAATGGAACGCGAGGTCGATCGCGATCTTCCCGACGATCACTGCGAGCACCGGCAGCACGATCGTGAAGCGCCCGTCGAAGAGGAAGCCGAGCAACAGCGCGAACGCCGTGAGGCCGTATATCGGCTGCACGGTGTCGAACGCCTTCACCGGCAGCATCATGAGCCCGAGCTTGCCGTAGCGGCGATTGCCGGTCATGTCGCGATACCAGTACTGAGTCTGCAAAAAGCCCGCGAACCAGCGGCGGCGCTGCCGCAGGAAACTCGCGAGCGTGCCCGGCGCGTCGGTGCGCGCGCGGGCGGCGCCGATCACGCGCACATCCCAGCCGAGCGCTTCGCGCGCCGAATGACGCCGCAGACGGTGAATCAATTCGTAATCCTCTACAAGACAATGCGGATCGAAGCCGCCCACCTGCATCACCGCTTCGCGCCGGAAGGCGGCGAACGCACCGGAGACGAGCAGCAGACTGTCCGCGCGCATCCAGGCAAAACGCGAAATGAAATTGCGAATGTATTCGTAAGTCTGGAACCACTGAAAAAAGCGCCCGCTCGGCGAGGTGCCGCAAACCGGCGTGAGCAGTCCCGCCGCCGCCACGAGCGCGGGTTCGCGGCCAAACGCTTCGGCCATTGCGGCACAGGCGTTGGGTTCGAGCAGCGTGTCGGCATCGACCGTCATCACCGCGTCGGTTGCCATCATGCCGAGCGCCGCATTCAAGGCGCGCGCCTTGCCGCCGTGCGGCAGCCTCAGCCAGCGCAGGTTCGGATAGTCGGGCGAAGGCAGGCTCAGGCGCCCTTCGCCCGGATCGGATAGTCCGTAACGCCCTGCGAGCAGCGCTGCGGTGCCGTCGCTCGAGCCGTCGTCGGCGATCACGATCTGCTGCGGGACGCGTGTCTGCGCAAACAGCGCGTCGAGCGTGATCGGCAACACAGCCGCTTCGTTGTGCGCGGCGACGATTACGCCGAGCGTCGGCTGCGTGGCGGGCAACGCCGAAGCAGCCGTCGAAGCCGCCGGACCGGCAGGACGCAGCAGCACGCGCGCCTGCCAGGCGACGAATACGAGCAGCACCGTGTCGTAAATCACATAGGCAATGCCGGTCGACCACGCCACCACGCCTTGCAGAAAGAATGCGCGCGCAAACAAGATCCCCCAGAGCACCATGACACCCAGATGGATCGCAATGCTGGCAAGCGGTGTTCGCACCGGCGTGAGGCGCGGCGACGTGCGTGCGAGCACCTGATCGAGCGAGTCGTTCAAGACAATCCTTTTTCTTTGTTCACGGCATCATCCGGCGCAGCACCGAATGACGATCGACCCATTGATGCTTCAGCGCGCCCGCGACGTGCAGCGCAAGCACGCCGTACAGCGCGTAGCTGCACGCCGTGTGCAGCGCGCCGAATTGATCGTGCAACTGGTTCTTGGTTGCGGGGTCGAGATTCATGATGAAGCCGATGCGCGGCCACTGAAACAGGCCGAACAGATACATCGGATGCGAAGCGGCGGCCACCCAGGCCGAGTCGTGCAGCCAGCCGGAGAGCGGCATCGCGAAGATGAGGACATACAGCGCAATGTGCGCGGCGTGCGCCGCCGTGCGCTCCCATGAAGGAAACTCGGCGGGCAGCGGCGGCGGCCGGTGCGTGAGGCGCCATAGCACGCGCAGGATCGCGAGGCCCAGCACGGTAATGCCGATAGATTTGTGCGTGTCGATGACGAAACGGATCGACTCGTCGGAAAGCGTGCCGTCGGGCAACAACGCGGCAGTCAGGCCGAGCGCGACGTTGGCGAGGATCAGCAAGGCGATCGCCCAATGCAATAGCACTGCGACACGTGTGTACTTCTGCGCGGCGGCCATCGTCTCGAAACCGGGTTTAACGGAAAGGGGAGTTTTCACGTGAGCGTGCAATAACGTTTCAGTTTGGGATAACGCGCCGCGCGGCAGATTTATTCCCTTGCGCAACAAGAACTGCGCAGACCGCGGGGAACGCGCATGCCTCGGTATGCCGCCAGCATGACGCCAGACGGTGCCCGCACGGCGATCCGCGCATTATGCGCCCTCGCCTCGCGCGACGCAGAAAGCGGCCGGAGAAGCACGCAGGCGTGAAAAAAGCTCGAACCCGGCGCGCGCGATTCATGCGTTTTGCATAGGAAATCCGGTGCACCGCAAGATGCTTTCAGGAAGCCTTCGCTCCATCTCAATTTCCCGATGCGAATCAAGCGCTTACTGAATTGATGCAGCGCACAAAAATTCTCTTGACACGTCTTTCTTTTGAGATATCATGAAGTCGATTGCTGCATCGCACCAATACGCGAACCGGTGATCGACAGAAAGTTTTCTTTTTTTCGTAACGGAACCGACGCGTAACGGTCCACCATCAGGAACGACGACATGACTCTGCCTACCCCCGAACAATTCGCCGCAACCCAGAAAGCCGGTCTCGAAGCGCTCTTCGGTCTCACGAACAAGGCGTTCGAAGGCGCCGTCAAGCTGGCCGAGCTGAACATCGAAACGGCCCGCGCCGCCATCGCCGAAGGCCAGGAACATGCCCAGCGCACGCTGTCGGCAAAGGATCCGCAAGGCTTCTTCGCCCTGCAGGCAGGCTTTGCCCAGCCGGCCGCCGAGAAGGCACTGGCCTATGGCCGCAACGTCTACGCGATCGTCTCGGCCGCGAACACGGATTTCACGCAAGCCGCACAAAGCCAGTTCGAGCAGCAGCAGCAAGCCGTGCAATCGCTGATCGACAGCGCAGCGAAGAACGCACCCGCTGGCTCGGAAACGGCCGTCGCGGCATTCAAGTCGGCAATCACGGCTGCTCAAGGCGCCTACGAGTCGGTGAACAAGGCCGCCAAGCAAGCTGCCGAAATGGCCGAAAGCAACTTCGAAGCGGTCACCAAGGCTGCGTCGAAGGCTGCCGCTCAAGCCGCGCGTGGCGCGAAGCAAGCAGCGTAACAAGCCAGGCCAACGCCCTTCGGCGTTGTCGACCGGGCGCCCGGACGGGCGCCTCGGTCTGCCAGAAAGCGGGATCCGCGTGTAGCGGAGCCCGCTTTTTCTTTTTGCGACTTCGCTTCGCTTAGCCGCTGCAGCTTCCCACATCGAACATCGTCTTCACCGCACAGGGCGAAGTCAGCATGCGCGCGCCGTCATGGCCCACGCCGGGCACGATGTGAAACTCCTGATTCAGCTCCGCCGAGTGACGCGTTTGCATGTAGCGAAAGAATCCTTGCGCCCGCGCGAGGCGCTGCGGCCCTTGCGCCTCACCCGCGCACGATTTGTCGAGTGAAACCGAGGCGGGATTGTCGTCCGCGCCGCCCACGAGATAGACGATGCGCCGCTGTGCATAGCGCGCTTCGAGCTGCGCGGGCGTGTGCCCGAGCATGAAGCCGGGGCGCGCCTCCATGCCGTATTTCCAGGTATCGAAGCCGGGGCAGCGTGCCGCGTCGAAGCGGGCAGGCGCACCATCGGCACCGGGCCGCAGCGCATCGAAATAGGCATACGTTGACGGGCTCGCCACCACGAAACGCACGGCGATGCCCGCTTGCGCAAGCGACTCCGGTGTTTCCGATGCGATCGCATAGCGTTGCAGCACCTGTGCTCCGCCCGAGTGGCCCGCAAACACGATCGTCTTCAGATTAGGGAAACGCTGCTTGTCGGCAAGGCGGCGCGCGATCGCATCGAGCACCGCATAGGCGCTCACCGGCGCGCCCGTTGCGGCATCGGCCCCGCCCATCCACGCGTTGCCTTCCCAGCTCAGGAGATCGGGCGGCGCAGCGTGGGTCCGCGTGTCGGCGGTCGAAAGGAACTGCGGGGCAATCAGCAAGGTACCGGCGGGATCCACGCCCGCCGCTTCGGCCAATGCGCGTGCGCGCTGCGCCGTGCGGTAGTAGTCGTCGGCGTTGCGCAAGCGGCCGTGCAGCACGATCACCGCGCGCACGATCTCCGGCTGCGGCACGCTCCAGTCCGCGCTGATGTCGAGCGCGAACTCGCCGTGGCCCTGCGCGGTGTCGATCGGCATGCGGCCAGCGGCGATGGCCTCGACCGTGCGCGAGTCCGCTCCGGGACCATGACGCGCGCAAGCCGGAGCGGCCAGCAACGCGGTCGCCAGCATCCCGGTCAGGGTGGTGAGCAGTCTGGCTCTGAGCAAACGCGAAGGCGCCGGGCCGCGCCGCCGGATCGAACCCATGGTGTTTCCCTTCGGAAATTCGCCGCAAAAATCGTTCGATGCGCAAGCCGGGCGACAGGATCGTTGTGCGCGGCGCGAACCCTGCCGCGCCGCCGGTCCGGCCCGCCTTCAGTGCATCAGGAGCCGAACATGCGGTTCACCGCATGTTCGAGATGGTCGCGCATGGCCTGCGAGGCGCGCGGCACGTCGCGTGCCTGGATGGCTTCCAGCACTTCGAGGTGTTCCTGCTGCACGATGCGCTGCCGTTCGATGGACTTCACGAGCGAGAGATTGCGCGACAGATTCATGCTGAACACCATCTGCTCCTGGATGCCCGAGAGCGCGGTGATGAAGAACTGATTTTTCGAAGCGCGGGCGACAGCCATATGAAACGCGAAGTCGTCTTTCGCGCCAATGCCCGAGGTTTCGACGATGGTCTGGAGGTTGTCCCATTCACGGCGAATCGCTGCGATGTCGTCGTCGTCGGCCTTCTGCGCGGCGAGCGCCGCCGCGCCCGATTCGACGACCACGCGGTATTCGTAGCAGCGCCGAATGTCCGACAACGTTTCGAGCGGCGCGAAGCGGCGCACGTCCGGGTCGGGCCGGCGCATGACCGTCGTTCCCGAGCCGTGGCGCGTGGCGATGATGCCATCCGCACGCAATTGCGCGAGCGCTTCGCGCACGGTGGGACGCGAGGTCGCGAAGCGTTCCGCGAGCATGTGCTCGGTCGGCAGCCGCTCCCCTTCCTTGTATTCGCCTTCGATGATGCGGTTCAGGATGTCGCTGTAAATCCGCGCCGGCATGTTCGGCGCTTTCTGCTCAGCCATGGTCAGGTGCTACGCGGTGAGTTGTCAGGTATGTCACAGATTGTAAGTCATACGGCGCATACGTTGAGCGCAGCAGCCCTGCCGCGCGGCTCGCCGTGCGTTCGAGCCGGCTCGGATCGCTGTTCGAAACCACCCCTCAATCGAGCACGCTCACGCCGATGCGCAACGACGCCGTCTCCGTTTGACCCGGCTCCAGCCAGCGCAGGCCCAAGCCGTTGTGAATCGCATTGGGCAGGCCGAGCCAGGGCTCCACGCAATAGAAGTCCGAGTCGGGCGCGAGCGTCCACGAGGTCACGGCATACCACGGCACCGAGCCGGGACGGCGCAGATCGATTTCGACAGCGCGCCGCAGCGTGGGCATTTCGATGCGAACCGGCCCCGCCGGCTCGCCTTCGAGACAGTGAAACCGGTCGACGATCCGCGGGTCGTCGAATCTGTAGCGCGCGGCGCCCGCCTCCGGCGCGCTCGTTGTGCCGTCCGCCAGTTGATGCCGGTACACGTTGCGCGGCAGCGCGAGGGTCGCCTCGCCGCGCTGCGTATGCGGCAGGGCGAAATAGAAATGATGACCCGCGTAATACGGCAGGCGGGCCCCGAACGCATCGGCTGCGTTGGCCGCTGCCGTATTCGTCGTGATCAGCTCGACGTCGAGCGTCGCTTCGTCCACGAGTCGATAAACGGCTTCGAAACGGAAACGGAATGGATAGCCCGTGCGCGTCGCCTCGCTATCGGTCAACGTCATGCGCACACCGTCGCCTTGCGGATCGACTTGCGCCACGAACGGCAACTCGCGCGCGAAACCATGCATGGGCACTTCGCGCACCACGCCCTGCGCGTCGCGCCATAAGCCGATGCGGCCGTCCACGCGATGGCGTGCGATGAAAGGAAACAGCAGCGGGTTGCCGCCGCGCACGAGCGCGGGCTCGCTCCAGTCGGCCGCGTCGGGCCAGTGGATGATCGGCGCGCCGTGCAGATGCCACGAGAGCAGTCGCCCGCCGGCTTGCGGCGCAACCAGCAGACGCGAGCCGCCGCGCACGATTTCGATGACGTCCTGATCCTGAAACTTCGCCATTTCGTATCGGATAAAGAGAAAAATTTCGGCGCGGCCTAGCGGCTCGCTGTGCGTTCAGCTACGCGCTCAACCGCGCGCTTTCTTCCATTCGGCGTAGGCGGCGAGCGTCGCCTCGTTCGGCGGATAAGTGCCGGGCAGCGCCGCGCCCGCCTCGATCCGCTCGGTGATGAAGCGCTCGAGTTCCTCCTGCTCCCACGCCCCCTGCGCCACCGTTTCTGCCAGATGGCGCGGGATCACGACCACGCCGTCGGCGTCGCCGACGATGATGTCGCCCGGATACACGGCCACGCCGCCGCAACCGATGGGCACGTTCAGATCGACCGTGTGGTGCCGGCACAAATTGAGCGGCGCCGAGGCGCCCGCGCAGAAGACCGGCAGGCCCAGCGCGGCAATCGTCGCGCTGTCGCGCACGGGGCCGTCCGACACCATGCCCGCCACGCCGCGCACACGCAGGCGCGTGGCGAGGATCGAGCCCATCGACGCAGCGTCGGTCACGCCGCGGCAGTCCTGCACGAGGACGGCGCCGGCCGGCACGGTCTCGACACCCTTGCGCTGCGGATGCTCGGGGTTCTGGAACGCGCTCAGTTGATCGAGGTCCTCGCGTGCCGGGATGTTGCGCATCGTGAAGGCCGGGCCGACGAGATTGGGGGCGCCCGGCGCCGGGGCCGCGAGCGGCTTCACGCCCTGCACGAAGACGTTGCGCAGCCCGTGCTTGAAGAGCTGGGTGGTCAGCGTCGCGGTGGAAACATGGCGCAGTTGTTCGAAGGCTTGTTCGCTGACGGCAATGGCGGGTGAATTCATCGTGTCTCGTCCATTTTTTGGGGTGCGCGGGGCCGCGCAGGCGGGCGGCTCGATGTTTGTCGAGCGCTATGCCGGCATTGTTGTAATACAACAAGAGAATTGTCAACCAGCCCGGTACATCTCGCTTGCTCCCGGTCGCGGACCAGTCATCCGACAACCCAACCCGCCCAGCTGACGCGAATACGCCAGGCCTTGCGCAGCCCCGTCCATCAAGGCTTGAGGAAAGGCCCGCGTCTGGGCGATACGCAATAGGCCAGGGAAATCCCCATCGCGACAATATTTGCTTTACAACTTTCGCGCAAATAGAATGATGTCTTACATGACGGGCCCGATACGGATCCGTCCCGGCCAGACAAAGCGCCGGCTGGCGAATGATGGGCGCACAGGAGACGAGCAGTGCAACGAAAGACTATCAAGGGACTTCGGTGGTGGATCATCGGCCTGATCATGATCGGCACGATTTTCAACTATCTCGCGCGCAGTTCGCTTTCCGTGGCCGCGCCCACGCTCACTGAAACGCTCCACATGTCCACGCAGCAGTACTCGTACGTGGTCACCGCCTTCCAGGCCTGCTATGCAATCGCGCAGCCGATCGCCGGCTTCGTGCTCGACTCCGTGGGCGTGAAGATCGGCTTCGCCATCTTCGCGTTCGGCTGGGCCATCGCCAACATGCTGCACGGCCTCGCCTCGAGCTGGCCCGCGCTCGCGTTCTTCCGCGGCCTGCTCGGCATGAGCGAAGCCGCGATCTTCCCGGCCGGCATGAAGGCCATCAGCCAGTGGTTTCCGGCCAAGGAGCGCTCGGTCGCCACGGGCTGGCTGAACACCGGCACGTCGATTGGCGCCATGATCGCCCCGCCGCTCGTGGTCTGGTGCATTCTTAAGTACAACTGGCAATTCGCGTTCGTGCTGACCGGCGGCGTCGCGCTGATCTGGGTGGCCCTGTGGCTCGTGTTTTTCCGCACGCCGGCCGAACACGCGATGCTCTCGCAGGAGGAGGCCGAGTACATCCGCGCAGGCCAGGACGCGTCGCAACAAAGCACCGCGGGCAAGCGCCCGTCGTGGAAGGAAGTGCTCAAGCAGCGCCGCTTCTGGGGCATCGGCATCCCGCGCATGCTCGCCGAGCCGGCATGGCAGACCTTCGGCGCGTGGATTCCGCTCTACATGGTCACCGTGCGCCACATGAACCTGAAGGAGATCGCGCTGTTCGCGTGGATGCCGTTTCTTGCGGCCGACCTCGGCTGCCTCGTCGGCGGCTACCTTGCGCCGCTGTTCATACGCTGGTTCGGCTGCTCGCTCATCACGTCGCGCAAGCTCGTCATCACGACCGGCGCGCTGCTGATGGTGGGTCCGGCCTGCGTGGGCCTCGTCGCGAGCCCCTATGCCGCTATCGCGCTGTTCTGTGTCGGCACCTTCGCGCACCAGACTATTTCGGGCGCCCTGTTCACGCTCGCCTCCGACGTCTTCGGCCAGCACGAAGTCGCCACGGCCACAGGCCTCTCGGGCATGTTCGGCTATCTCGGCGCGACGGTGTTCTCGCTCATCGTCGGCGCACTGGCAAGCACGATCGGCTATAACCCCTTGTTCGTGTGCCTCATGCTGTTCGACATGATTGGCGCGATCGTGGCCTGGCGGCTGATCTCGAATCAGCACAAGGACAACGAACAGAGCCAGGCGGTTGGCGCCGTGCTCCGGCCGGCGCAAAACGTGAAAGCCTGACCCGTTCATCGGCCGGCGCCCAGTGAAAACTCGGGCGCCGGCTTTCGGCGTTTTTATGTGAGGTAACCCCACTGTGAAGAAAGTTGCATTGTCCGGCGCGGCCGGCCAGCTCGGCACCGTGTTGCGCAAGGGCCTGCTCGAACGCGGCGTGGACCTGCGCTCCGCAGCCGGTTCGAAGCCGCTCGAACCGCTCGTTGCCGGCGAAGATGTCATGCATGGCGATCTGCGCGACCCCGCAGTGGTCGACCGTCTGCTCGAAGGCGTCGACGTGCTGATCCATATGGCCGGCACGAGCGTCGAGCGTCCGCTGCCCGAGATCATCGAGAACAACCTGCGCGGGCTCGTCGAGATCTACGAAGGCGCGCGCCGACATGGCACCAGGCGCATCCTGTTCGCAAGCTCGAATCACGCGATCGGCATGTATCCGGTGGAAGACAAGCTCACGCTCGATTGCGCGTTTCGCCCCGACGGCTTCTATGGACTCAGCAAGGCGTGGGGCGAATCGCTCGCGCGGCTCTACTGGGACAAGCACGGCATCGAGACTGTGAACGTGCGTATCGGCAGTTGCCTGCCGAAGCCCACTGAGTTTCGTCATCTGAGCACCTGGTTCGGCCACGAGGATCTGTTCCATCTCGTCGATCGCGTGATCAACGTGGAGTCGATCGGCTTCGCGGTCGTGTGGGGCGTGTCGAACAATACGCGCAGCTATTGGGTGCAAAGCGGTGCGAATGACGATGCCGGACGCCTCGGTTTCAAGCCGCAGCAGAATGCCGAAGACTATGCGGCTGAGATTCTCGCGAAAGAGAATCCGCTCGATGCGGTGGCGCAGCGCTATCAGGGCGGCAGTTTCGCGAGCATCGATTTCACGCCGGTGGAGAAACGCGGCAAAAAGGCGTGACAGCCGTTCTTGCCTGTGCACTTTGCGAAACTTCTTCGCGACGCATACAAAAAAGCGCCCACACGGGCGCTTTTTTCGCTTCCACGCCTACCGCGTTACAGCACGCCCGATTTAATAATCATCTGCACCGCCGCCGCCAGCACGCACACGAGCACGATCATCCGGAACGCCAGCGGGTGCAGCTTGTCGCGCAACGGCCGGATAAGGAACATCCCTGCGATGGACGGCAGGCTCGCCGCCGCCGAGATCGCGAGGTCGGCGCCGCTCGCGTGCGCGCCGCCGCTGAACGTGGTGACGAGCGTAACCACCGACACCACCAGGATGATCGCGATCTGCTTCGTGAACACGCGGCCCGTTGCGCCCGTCGCGATCAAATACATCGCGAGCAGCGGCCCGGGCACCGAGGCAATGCTCTCCATGAGCGCCGCGCCAAAACCGAGCGCGAAGCCCACCGGCCTGACGAGCCCCGGAGCCAGCTTGAGCCGCGGCGACGCGAGCATCAGCGCGGCAGCCACGATCAGCGTGACACCCGAAGCGGCCAGCGCGTGATGCGGCTCGAGCCGGATCAGCACGGCCACGCCCACGATATTGCCGATCACGGTGCCGATCAGCGGCGCGGCAATGTGCTTGACCGTCTTCCACAGCTCGCCGCCTTCGAGCGCCTGCGGAATGTTGCCGAGGATGATCGGCATCGAGAGCAGCAGGACGGCCTGCTTCACGGGCAGGAAGTGCGTGAGGATCGGCATGGCGACGAGCGGCACGCCAATGCCGGTCACCCCCTTCACCATGCCGCCGAGCACGAGCGCAATGGCAATGCCGCAGAGTTGCAGCACGTCGAGCGCCTGCATGTGCGGGAGCAGGACACCCCCGGAAAGGTGGAAGTCGAACATTGAAAAGGTCTGGAGCGTGATTGGGCGGCGATCCACGCGCGAGCTGTCCACCCGCGTTCGTCCGGTTTTATTTTGAAAACCGGAGTGCATGATAGCGCAGCCTTGCCGAACGCACCTGGCGCCGCCGTCTACCCCCTCCCGCGCACAACGGTGCATACGCACAAAAAAGAACGGCGGCGCCGCAATGGCGCCGCCGCAAAGACTGCATCGGAGTGTGAAAGCGTGAGAATCAGAAGCGGTGGACGATGCCGATCGCACCCGCGAACTGGCTGCGCGACGAGGACGGCGCGCTGTTCTGGCCGTCGCCGATGTCGGCGGTCGCATTGATGATGTCGCCCGCGCCGTTCGTGCCGAGCGTCTGGCCGCCCGCGCGCTGGTATGCCTCGACGAAGTACAGGCCGGTGCGCTTCGAGAGCGTGTAGTACTGCGAGAGGTTGAACTGCTGATACGAGGCCGCGCTGGTGATGCCGTTCGCCTTGGTCGCGCGCGTATAACTGTATCCCGCCGCGAGGTCGAGCGCGGTCAGCGGCTTGTAGTGCAGGACGACGCCGCCCGTGTTCCAGATCTGCGTGTCGAAGAACTTCGATCCGGTTCCCGCAACGTATTGCACGTTCGAGTAGGATGCCGAAATGTCCCACTGCGAATTGAATGCATAGCCGCCCGTCACGGCGAGGCGCTGTTGCGCCTGCGCGGTCTGGAAGCCGTTGGTGATGCCCGACACGCCCGGCTCGCCATTGCTGTTCGCCGTGGAATTTGCCCCCCACGTGCCGCCGCCGCTCGTCGAGTTGTTCAGGCGCTCGAAGCCCACGGCGAGGCCGACCGGGCCGCGAATATAGTTCGCCGCGACACTCCATGTCTGCCCAGCACCGACGCTGCCCGGCACGCCGCCGAGCGCGTACATGCCGCTCACGGTGAAGCCCGCGATATTCGGCGAGGTATAGACCACCGCATTGTTGATGCGGTAGATCGTGTCCATCGAGTCGAGATCGCCCGGATGCGCGCCATAGGCGCCGGTGAGCCACGTGGTCGGGCTGTACGGCGCGAGCAGCGAGTAGTACGGCGCATACTGGCGGCCCATCGTGATCGTGCCGTATTGCTGGTTTGCAACGCCGACGTAAGCCGCGCGGCTGAACATCAGGTTCGTGGTCGATTGCGCGCCATTGGCCGAGTTGAAGCCTTCTTCGAGCTGGAAGATCGCGCGCGTGCCGCCGCCCAGGTCTTCCGCGCCCTTCAGGCCGAAGCGCGAGCCGGCCCAGATGCCCTGAGCCATCTTGACGACCGAGTGGCCGCCCGAGTTGCTGCCGAGCGCGGCCGAGCTGCTCTGATAGCCGATGCCCGTATCGACGATGCCATACAGCGTAACGCTGCTCTGGGCGTGCGCGCCCAGTGCGGCGAGTCCAAGCGTGGAAGCGAGAATGGTCTTCTTCATCTGTACTCCTGCATATAGTCGTTGTGATGTCTTGCTTGTTTTCTACTACTCTTGATGCTTGATACGGAGATTCCCCTGTCGAGCCGCGCGGGGCGCGCCGCAGTCGTGAACCGCAACGCGCCCTCGCCTTCAATGCCGGATCCTGTCTCCTCCGCGACCGGTGGTGGATCCCGCAGTGAATCGCTTAGTGAATCTCGGGCTCGCCGCCGCCGCTGCACGATCCTGCAACACCGTCGCGTTGCAGGAAATCGAACTCGCAGCCCTTGTCGGCCTGCATCACGTGCATCTGGTACATCGCGCCATAACCACGCGTGAAGCGCGGCTCGGGCGCCACCCACGCGGCCTTGCGGCGCGCCATCTCTTCGTCGGAGATCAGCACGTTCAGGCGGCGCTCCGGCACGTTCAGCTCGATCATGTCGCCGTCTTGCACCAGCGCGAGCGGTCCGCCAATGAACGACTCAGGCGCCACGTGCAGCACGCACGCACCGTAGCTCGTGCCGCTCATGCGCGCATCCGAAATGCGCAGCATGTCGCGCACGCCCTTCTTGAGGATCTTTTGCGGAATCGGCAGCTGGCCCCATTCGGGCATGCCCGGGGCACCAATCGGGCCCGCGTGCTGCAGCACGATCACACTGTTCTCGTCGCAATCGAGCTCTTCGCTGTCGATGCGCGCGGCCATGTCGTTATAGTCCTTGAACACCACGGCCTTGCCCGTATGCACGTGCAGGCGCTTCTCGGCGGCGCCGGGCTTGATGACCGCGCCATCGGGCGCGAGATTGCCGCGCAGCACGGCGAGGCCCGTATCGGGCATCAGCGGCTTCGCGCGGCGATAGATCACTTCGTCGCTATAGATCTCCGCGTCGGCGATGTTCTCGCCCAGCGTCTTGCCGTTCACGGTCATCTGCGTGCCGTCGATCAGGTCGCCAAGCTCCTTGAGCATCGCGCGCAGGCCGCCCGCGTAATAGAAGTCCTCCATCAGGTACTTGCCGGTCGGGCGGATGTTCGCGAGCACCGGCGTGCGGCGCGCGATCTCGTCGTACTGCGCGAGCGTGAGTTCGACGCCCGCACGGCGCGCGAGCGCGATCATGTGCACGATGGCGTTGGTCGAGCCCGAGAGCGCGAGGCAGGTGGTGACGGCGTTGTCGACCGCCTTGCGCGTGATGATGTCCGAGGGCTTGAGGTCCTCCCACACCATCTCGACGATGCGCATGCCCGTCTTCGCCGACATCTGCGCGTGGCGCGAATCCGGCGCAGGAATCGACGCGAAGCCCGGCAGCGTGAAGCCGAGCGCTTCGGCCGCGCTCGTCATCGTCGAGGCCGTGCCCATCGTCATGCAGTGGCCCGGCGAGCGTGCGATGCCGCCTTCCACGCCCTTCCAGTCTTCTTCGGTGATCTTGCCCGCGCGCAGGTCGGCCCAGTACTTCCACGTGTCCGAGCCCGAGCCGAGCGTCACGCCGTTCCAGTTGCCGTTGAGCATCGGGCCCGCGGGCAGGAAGATCGTCGGCAGGTCCATCGAGATCGCGCCCATCAGGAGCGCGGGCGTGGTCTTGTCGCAGCCGCCCATCAGCACGACGCCGTCGGCCGGATACGAGCGCAGCGTCTCTTCGGCTTCCATCGCGAGGAAGTTGCGGTAGAGCATCGTAGTGGGCTTCTGGAACGGCTCGGAGAGCGTCTGCACCGGTAGCTCGATGGGGAAGCCGCCCGCCTGCCAGATGCCGCGCTTGACCTCCTCCACACGCTGCTTGAAGTGCGTATGGCACGGGTTGATCTCGCTCCACGTGTTGAGGATCGCGATCACCGGCTTGCCCGCATACTCCTCGCGGCTGTAGCCCATCTGCGCGGTGCGCGAGCGATGGCCGAACGAGCGCAGGTCGTTCACGCCATACCAGCGGTGGCTGCGCAGTTCTTCGGGGGTCTTTCGCTTGTTGCTCATCTTGCCTTGCTCCAGGTGTTTCCGCGCATGGGTTTCAGCGCGTCTATCAATCAAGCCGCTAGCGCGATTCCTTCACGCGCGACACGAGTTGCGTCGGGCTGACGAACTGCAGCGCGACCAGCACCCATGCGAGCGTGATCGCCATGTAGATCATCGCCATGGCGTCGATGGACTGCGGCGCGCGCACGCCCGTCGAGAACACTGCGTAATACAGCGCGACGACGAGAGTTTGCGTGTCGGGTCCAGCGGTAAAAAACGTGAGTTCGAACATGCCGATCGTGCGCACGAGCACGAGCAGCCCCGCCGCCAGCATCCCCGGCACGAGGAGCGGCAGCAATACGTAACGGAAATAGCGCAGCGTGTTCGCGCCAAAGATGCGCGCAGCCGACTCCAGGTTCGGATCGATCTGCTCGATGAACGGCGTCATCACGAGAATCACGAACGGCAGCGCGGGCACGAGGTTCGCGAGGATCACGCCGGGCAGCGTCCCGGCGAGGCCGAAGTGGTACATCGCGGTGGCCATCGGAATGCCGTATGTGACGGGCGGCACCATCAGCGGCAGCAGAAACACGAGCATGGCGATGCGCTTGCCCGGAAACTGCGCCCGCGCGAGCGCATAGGCGGCGGGCACGCCGAGCACGATGGACAGCAGCACGACCGCGCCCACCACTTCGAACGTCACCCACAGCACGCTGCCGAGTTGGAAGTCGCGCCACGCCTGCGCATACCAGTGCAGCGTGAAGCCTTGCGGCAGCGGCGTGCCGAACCAGCGCGTGGCGATGGAGTTCACGCCCACCGTCGCGATCAGCAGCAGCACGTTGAGCAGGAAGAACGCCATGCCGCCCCACACGAGCACTTTCCAGAGCACGTCGGGCAGGCGCGAAGCCGGCTTCGTCTGCGGCGCCCTGGCGGCGGGTGCGGGCGCCGGACGCTCTTCGCTCACCGGCGCGCCTGCGGGGAGTCCCGCCGGGTGGTGTTGATGCGTGCTCATCAGCCTTTCCCTCCACTCACCGGGCCCGAGTAGAAGTAGCGCTTCGCGCCCAGCATCGCGGCCACCACGATCAACTGCACGAAGCCCATCACGATGGCAATGGTCGAGGCGAGCGAGTAGTCATAGCTCTCGAACGCGGCTTCCGATGCCGCGATGGAGATCACACGCGTGGGGCCCGCCGGCGCGCCGAGCAGCACCGCCGACGGAAACACCGAATACGCCTGCACGAACGAGAGGCACGCGGCCATCGTGAGGCCGGGCGCGAGCAGCGGCAGATAGATCTGCCGGAACTGCTGCCACGGCCCCGCGCCGAGCGTGGCGGCCGCGCGCGCGAGCGTCGGGTCGATGCCGGTGACGTACGAAAGCGTCAGCAGGAAGGCAAACGGAAAGCCCGAGACGATCAGCGAGATCAGCACGCCCCAGTAGTTGTGCGTGAGGCGAATCTCTTCGTTCGTGTAGAGATGCAGTGCGTGCAGCGCCTGCGGGAACCAGCCGTTGGGGCCGAAGTAGCTGAGCATGCCATCGGCGATCAGCACGGTGCCGAGCGTGACGGGAATCACGAGCAGCGTCGTCACGAGCTTCTGATACGGCGACTTGCGGCGCAGCGCGAACGCCACCGGCAGCGAGAGCCCGACGTTGATGACCGTCGCGGGCACCGCCAGCTTGAGCGTGACGAACACCGTTGGCCACAGCGAGAGGTCGTGGATGAACTGCAGATAGTTCGCGAACATGCCGCCGCCGTTCATCGGCTTGAACGACAGCATGAGCCCGTAGGCGAACGGGTAGAGGA
This sequence comes from Paraburkholderia pallida, assembly GCF_004524855.1. Lineage (NCBI taxonomy): Bacteria > Pseudomonadati > Pseudomonadota > Betaproteobacteria > Burkholderiales > Burkholderiaceae > Paraburkholderia > Paraburkholderia pallida. The sequence goes on from NZ_CP038149.1 coordinate 1,428,791, forward strand.
ACATCGCGATGACGAAGCCGAGCGCGGGCGCAATCAGCCAGCCGCGCGCGTCGCGCGGCTGCTTGCTCAGCGACGAGGCAAATGTGCTCATGATGCGCGCTCCGCGTAGGCCAGCACGCGTGAAGGCGCGACGCGCAGCGTGGCGCGCTCGCCCGCTTCGAACTCGCCCGCCACGCGGGCCCACAGCTTGCCGAACGGCGCGTTCGCGAGCAGCAGCGAATCGCGGCCGCCATATTCCACGAGCTCGACTTCGACGTCGAAGGCGTTAGGATCGCCCGCGTCGGCACGTTCGAAGTCTTCGGGGCGCATCGCCACGGAAATCGCGTTGCTGCCGGCCTGCACGATGGCGTCGTCCATCGGCACGCCCGTGAGCGTGATGCCCGACGCGGACAGCGCGATGTGCTCGCCGCGCTCGCCGGTCACGGCGAACGGCAAGACGTTGCGATAGCCCATGAAGCGCGCCACGTGCAGATTCGCGGGCCGGCTGTAGATTTCCTTAGGAGTGGCGACCTGTTGCACGACGCCCTCTTTCATCACGACGATGCGGTCGGCCATCGACAGCGCCTCGTCCTGGTCGTGCGTCACGTAGATCGTGGCGCGTTCGAGCTGCCCATGAATGCGGCGGATTTCCGCGCGCATCTCGATGCGCAGCTTGGTGTCGAGGTTCGAAAGCGGTTCGTCCATCAGCACGAGCGGCGGCTCGATCACGATGGCGCGCGCGATCGCCACGCGCTGCTGCTGGCCGCCCGAAAGCTGACCCGGCAGCTTGCCTTCATGGCCGACGAGCTGCACCAGTTGCAGCGCCTCGCGCGCACGGCGCTTCGCCTCGTCGCGCGGCACGCCCTGCATCTTCAGGCCGAAGCCCACGTTCTCCAGCACGCTCATGTGCGGGAACAGCGCATAGTTCTGGAACACCATGCCGAAGCCGCGCTTCTCGGGCGGCAGCACGTCGATACGCAAATCGTCGAGCCAGATGCTGCCGCTCGTGAGCGGCTGCAGGCCCGCAATGCAGTTGAGCGCCGTCGATTTCCCGCAGCCCGAGGGCCCGAGCAGCGCAATGAATTCGCCGCGGCGAATCTCCAGATCGAGATTGCGCAGCGCCGCGAGCGGTGTCCCTTCCGCGTTGGTGAAACTGCGGCACACCGAGTCCAGACGCAGACGATCGAATGAATGCTTCATGACACGTTCCTGAAACGCGAGGTCCACTTACCTGAGCATAGGCAACGGGCGGCACCCGTGCGAGGTCACACGCAAAGGCGCCGCCCGGGCGTCGCTGACTCGTCACCCACTACTGCGACTTCTGCGCGCCGATTTCGCGGTCCCATTTCTGGAACGCCGCAACCATCGCCTGCGCCGAAAGCGGCTGGACGTGCGGATACTGCGTGAGCCACTTCGCGTATTCGGGGCGGCCATATTTGGCGATCACGTCCTGGCTCTGCTTCGGCGCCATCGAGAGCGTCACGCCCTTCACGGCCGGGCCCGGATAGAAATAGCCGTCGTCATAGGTCATGGCCTGTTGCTGCGGCTCGAGCATGAAGTTCATCAGCTTGAGCAGCACGGCGAGCTTGTCCTTCGAGACGCCCTTCGGGATGACCATATAGTGGGCATCGTTCACCCAGGTCATGTTGTCGAACGCTTGAACCTTGAACTCGGCCGGCACGATGCCGAGCGCGCGCGGGTTGATGTCCCAGCCCGTCACGGTCACCGTCATGTCGCGCGAGCCCTCGCCCAGTTCCTTCATGACCGCCGAGGTGCCGCCCGGGTAGTACGGCACGCACGCATTGAGCTCTTTCAGGAACGCCCAGGTCTTGTCCCAGCCGTTGATGGGGTCTTGCGGATTCTTGTCGCCGAGCAGGTACGGCAGGCCCATCAGGAACGTGCGGCCCGGGCCCGAGTTGGCCGGTCGCGCATAGATCAGCTTGCCGGGGTTCGCCTTGCACCAGGCGAGCAGCTCCTGCGGCGTATGCGGCGGCTTGGCCACCTTCGCGGGGTTGTACTCGATCAGCGGACCGGCCGGCATATACGACACTTCGAGGCCGTAGCCCTGCGCGAGGTCCTGCATCTTGCGCGGGCCCGGCGCGTACTTGTCGAGCACGCCCGGCAACGCCGCCGATTGATCCGGCAGCAGCTTCATCCAGAGGTTCTGCTCGATGCCGGCAGCGAGCGCGTCGGTGCCGGTGAGGACGAGATCGATATCGGCGCGGCCTGCGGCCTGCATCGCCTTGATCTTGCCAGGCAGCTGCGGCGCCGGCGCGTTGGTGTAGGTGATGTTGGAGACGAGATTCGGGTTCTGCGCCTTGAAGGCTTCGAAGGCCTTCTGCGTGAGCTGCAGGTTGCCGGCCACGTCGACTATGTTCAGGGAAACCGGATCGGCCTTCGCCACGCCCGCGCCGAACACGGCCGCGGCCGCCACACATACGGCCAGCACCCTGGCCTTCAAGCGTCCATCGAACATCGCGTCTGTCTCCTCACATCTGTTTATGGAATTTGTTCTGCGCGGCCGTTCTAGTTCTGCTGCGGGTCTTCGCTGGTTCTGGCCATTGAGCCGCGGTCAAAGGATGCCGAACCACACATCAAGTTGTCAAGCAACGTCAGGGACTTTGTGAGCCCTTTGTCGGACGTTTGTTGGGAGGCCTGCCGCAAAGGCGCCCGCAGCCCCGCTGCGAGCGTCTTTGCGCCGTTTCACCGCGCGTATGGCCGCTTACTTGCGCACCAGCTCGCCGTCGCGCAGACGCCACAGCCCCAGCGGGTTGTCGTCCTGGACGGCAGACGGCAGCAGTTCCGCCGGCAGATCCTGATAGCAGACCGGGCGCAGGAAACGCTCGATCGCCATCGCGCCCACCGAGGTCGTGCGCGCGTCCGAGGTGGCCGGGAACGGGCCGCCGTGGACCATCGCGTACGAGACTTCGACGCCCGTGGGGAAGCCGTTCGCGAGAATGCGGCCCGCCTTGCGCTCCAGCACCGGCAACAGGCGCGCGGCCATCGCGTAGTCGTCGCGGTCGATCTGCAGCGTGGCCGTGAGCTGGCCTTCGAGGTGCTCCGCCACGCGCGCGAGCTCGGCTTCGTCGCGGCACGTCAACACGAGCGAGGCCGGCCCGAAGATCTCGTCCGACAACGCGTGCTGCGCGAGGAACGCCGTGGCGCTCGTCTTGAAGAGCAGCGGCTGCGCGGCGCACTGGGCGTCGCTCGACGTGCCAGCGGCCAGTTGCTCGACGCCCTCGGTTGTCTTGCGCGCCGCCACCGCATCGTCATAAGCCTTGGCGATGCCCGCCGTCAGCATGGTCTGCGCCGGCTTCTGGCCAAGCGCAGCGCTCACGGCCGTCACGAAGCGGTCGAGCCCGGGACCGTCGATGGCGAGCACCAGACCCGGGTTCGTGCAGAACTGGCCTACGCCCAGCGTGAGCGAGTCGACGAAGCCCTGCGCGATCGACTCGCCGCGCGCGGCGAGCGCCGCCGGCAGCACGAACATCGGGTTGATGCTGCTCATTTCGGCGTAGACGGGGATGGGTTCCGCGCGCTGCGCCGCGATGTGCGCGAGCGCGAGGCCGCCGCGACGCGAGCCCGTGAAGCCCACCGCCTTGATGGCCGGATGCGCGACGAGTGCCTCCCCCGTCTCGTTGCCGCCGCCGAAGATCAGTGAGAACACGCCTTCGGGCAAGCCGACGTCGGCGACCGCCTGCTGGATCGCGCGCCCCACCAGCTCCGAGGTGCCCGGATGCGCGAGGTGCGCCTTTACGACGACGGGGCAGCCCGCGGCAAGCGCCGAAGCCGTGTCGCCGCCCGCCACCGAGAACGCCAGCGGGAAGTTGCTCGCGCCGAACACGGCCACGGGGCCCACGCCGATGCGCTGCGCGCGCAGGTCCGAACGCGGCAGCGGCTTGCGCTCGGGCAGCGCCGAGTCGAGCACGGCCCCGCACCAGCGGCCGTCGCGCACCAGCGACGCGAACAGGCGCAACTGGCCAACCGTGCGGCCGCGCTCGCCTTCGAGACGCGCCTTGGGCAGCGCCGACTCCAGATGCGCGCGCTCGATCAGTTCATCGCCGATGCCGAGAATGCGCTCGGCGATGGCCTCCAGCAGTTGCGCGCGCTGTTCGTGCGGCGCGGCGCGGAACGCGTCGAAAGCCTGCGCCGCGAGTTCGCAGGCACGCGCGACATCGGCTTGATCGCCTAGACCGAACGGCGGTTCGATGTCCTTGCCGAGCGCGGGCGCGAACGCGCGCATCTCGCCCGCCTGGCCGCGCACCGCCTGCGCGCCCAGCAGCATTGCTCCAGTGATTTGCATGTTCGCTCCGCTCATATGCAATTTTCGCGTGCTACTTCGTGGCTCGAGCAAGCACGCTTACGCGTGCGCCGCCTGCGCCGAACCCGTCAGCGACTGCTCGAACGCCAGCAGCGCCTGCGCAGCCGCGCCGATGGCGGGCAGCGCCTCGGCCGGCGACTGCGAGAGCAGCGGCAGGATCGGCCCCATGTCGGCGATGCCCGAAAGCGTGACGGCGTCATGCAGCACGCGGATCAGCGAAATGTCGTCGCGCAGCGTCTCGAGCGGCATGAATGCATCGTAGAGCCGTTGCGCTTCTTCCGCGCGGCCTTCCTTGGCAGCCCTGAGCAGCGCCATCACGGCGTGCGAGGCGATGCAGCCCGAGCCGGTGGTCCATGCGGCCAGGCCGAAGTCGCGCACGTGCACGAGCGCCGGACGCTCGCCCATGCCCGAGACCACCTGCGAGGCGCGCACACTCTGCAGCAGGCGGCGCAGATACGGATCGTTCGACGGGTCCTCGCGCACGATGGCGTACTTCACCGCAATCAGCGTGCCGCGATCGATCAGGCGCGCGAGCGTGTCCACGTCGACATAGTTCTCGCTCTTGATATAGAGCGTGAGCGGAATGCCGGCCGCATCGGCGATGCGCGTGAGGCCCGCCTCCACGCCCTCGGGCGTGGTGAAGCCGGCGAGCGGCAGCACCATGGCCGTCTGGTACTTCGTCTGCCCGAGGATGCGCGCCTGGTCGAGCATCTTGCCGTAGTCCGGGCCGATGGCCGGGATCACGCGCGTTTCGGGCGCGCTCACCTCGTCCAGCATGTCGAGCAGCTCGCGGAACTCGCTCACGGCGACGTGATAGAGGTTCGCGTTGCCGCCGTACAGCAGCGTGCGCAGGCCGCCCGCTTCCATGTGGCGGACGAGCTTGCGGTTGGCTTCGACGTCGAGCGAGAAGTCGGGGCGGCGTGCCAGAGGGGGCACCGCCATCACGGTCGAGGCGAATTCGCTCTCGACGATCGGGGACACGTTCATGAGGCCTCGTGCTGGGATAGAGGGTTGTCGATACCCGGCACAGTAGCATCCGTTACGCTTAGTTGTCAAACAACTTGGGTTATTTGTTAGGGTTTGTTTGGAGGGGTGGGTATCTCCGACGTGCGGGGTTGGGCCTGCCAATATCCTCAAAATAGGGATGAACATCCCTGTATTGAGGATTCATCCATTAGTCCTTAAAATGAGGACAATCATCCCTATTTTGAGGATTTACTGTGAGCCTTGCCGACTTCCTCTTCACCCCTGGTTTGCAACGCGTACTGGGTGCCACGCTGCTGCAACCCGACCACAGTTTTACGCTTCAGGAATTGTTGCGGTTGGCGAGCAGTGGACGCGGAAGTGCTCAAAAGCAGATAGACCGTCTGGTCGAAGCCGGGGTACTTCGTGAAGACGCCCGACGAGGCCGACAACGAAGCATTCGCGCGAATACTGAATTCGTTCTTTATCCCGAATTAGTGAGTATCGCGCGCAAGTCATTTGCCGTCGTCGAGCCGCTGAAAGAGGCTCTCGAACCTTTTGCCGGCCAGATCCGTTCAGCGTTCGTGTTTGGCTCCGTGGCCAAGGGCACCGACGGTGGGCGCAGTGACATTGACTTGATTGTCATCGGGAGTGCCCCTCTCCTCGAACTATCTGAAGCTCTGCACAAGGCAGAGCAAGGTCTGCTGCGCCCCGTCAGCTTCTCGTTGTACGAGCCGACCGAATGGGCTGCTCTAATACAGTCTGACCCCGTCGTGGCCCAGATTGCTCTGGGGCCAACCTTAAAGGTACTGTGATGCCGCGCCCTGCTGAATACGAAAACCTTATCAAGACGAAAGCCTTCGATGTCGTTGCTCCAACACCCGCGGCTATCGCAGGCTTCCTGCGCAACGCAGCGGACTATAAGGCCACTGCCGAGGCACTAGAACCCGAGCGGCACCTGCAGGTATTTACCTTGGCTTATGAAGGCTACTTTCAGGTGGTCCAAGCTGTTCTGGAGTTCTACGAGGTACGCACCAAAGAAGCAGGCCGTAACCTGGCCATCCAGCGCGTGTCGACCTCGCTGGGCGTGAGCTCTCAAGAATTCGCCTTTATCACGAAAGCGCATGAGCGCCGCAACGGCACTTCTTACATCTCACCGTTCCCCCCGGTGTCGAAGGCTGAGGCCGCCCTCATGCTCAGTATTGTGACCAAGTACCTGCCTGTTGCACATGTGCTGACCGGTACGCCATGAAGCCCGATTTTGGCGAACGATTTTCCTGATGAGAACAAGCGGACGGTGGCCTCACATTGAAAATCCCTAGCAGGACAAGAAGGGAACTCGTGCTTCAATCGAGCCTCGCTAGCGCTCCTTAACAGTGCGGCCAGGCCACGCACCACCACCCAGGCAAGCCAAGTCGGCATTACCACAACCCACTGCCTCGCCCTATCCCCTGCCGAATGCAATGGATTATTGTAAAATTGCGCTTAAAACATGGAACCGGTTCCATTTACCATAGGGGCCGAATGCGACCTAGGCTAGATGGGAGCCAGTCCCCGCAAACGGCCGCGGCCGAGTCAAACCGCGCCGAATTGATATAGAAACCAACAATGTCCGACACTCCTCTCACGTCACGCCGGGGCTTTCTGCGCACGGCGGCGGTGCTCGTACCCGCAGGGGCGCTGGCAGGCTGCGAGCGCGGTTCGCAGCCCTCGTCCGGCACCGCGCAGCAAGGCGGCCAGCCTGAATCAGCCTCCGCGCCCCAGGCGCAGGCGGCCTACAAGCCCCGCTTCTTCGACGCCCGCGAATGGGCCTTCCTGCACGCGGCCGTCGACCGTCTGATCCCGGCCGACTCCGAAGGCCCCGGCGCGCTCGAAGCGGGCGTGCCCGAGTTCATCGACCGCCAGATGGACACGCCCTACGCGCACGGCGCGCTCTGGTACATGCAGGGGCCGTTCCAGCAGGGCGTGCCCGAGCTCGGCTACCAGTTGAAGCTGGTGCCTCGCGATATCTACCGGCTCGGCATTGCTGCGGTGAACGCCTACTGCACCAAGGCCTACGGCAAGCCTTTCGACGCGCTCGACGCCAGCACGCGCGACGCCGTGCTCGGCGCGCTCGAAGCCGGCAAGGTCGAGCTCGACGGCGTGCCGGCCTCGGCATTCTTCGGTCAGCTGCTGCAGAACACGCGCGAAGGCTACTTCTGCGATCCCATCCACGGCGGCAACAAGAACCTGGCCGCGTGGAAGATGATCGGCTTTCCCGGCGCGCGCGCCGATTTCATGGACTTCGTGAACCAGAACGGCAAGGCCTACCCGTACGGTCCGGTTTCGATCAGCGGGGAGCGCGCGTAATGGCAGTCAAGAAACCTCATGTCGATGCCGTGGTCGTCGGCTTCGGCTGGACCGGCGCGATCCTCTCGAAGGAGCTGACCGAAGCGGGCCTGAGCGTCGTGGCGCTCGAGCGCGGCGAGTATCGCGACACCTATCCGGACGGCGCGTACCCCAACACCATCGACGAGCTCACGTACAACATCCGCAAGAAGCTCTTTCTCGATCTCTCGAAGACCACCGTGTCGATCCGCCATGGCGTGAACGACACGGCGCTGCCCTACCGCCAGCTCGCGGCGTTCCTGCCCGGCGAAGGCGTGGGCGGCGCGGGCCTGCACTGGTCGGGCGTGCACTTTCGCATCACGCCGGAAGAACTGCGCCTGAAGAGCCACTACGAAGAGCGCTACGGCAAGAAGTTCATTCCCGAGGGCATGACGATCCAGGACTACGGCGTGAGCTACGACGAGTTGGAGCCGCACTTCGACTTCGCGGAAAAGGTGTTCGGCACCTCGGGCCAGGCCTACAAGGTGAACGGCAACGTGGTGGGCGACGGCAACGTGTTCGAAGCCCCGCGCAGCGACAACTTTCCGTTGCCAGCGCAACTGAATACGTATTCGGCGCAGCGCTTCTTCGATGCGGCACAGTCGATCGGGCTGCATCCGTACCGCCTGCCTTCGGCCAATACTTCGGGACCCTACACGAATCCGTATGGCGTGCAGATGGGGCCGTGCAACTTTTGCGGCTACTGCAGCGGCTACGCGTGCTACATGTACTCGAAGGCCTCGCCGAACCTGAACATCCTGCCCGCGCTCAAGCAGGAAAAGCACTTCGAGCTGCGCGCGAAGTGTCACGTGCTGCGCGTCGAGCTCGACGACACGAAAAAGCGCGCCACCGGCGTCACCTATGTCGATCCGTCGGGTCAGGAGGTGTTCCAGCCCGCCGATCTCGTGATCGTCTCGGCGTTCCAGTATCACAACGTCCATCTGATGCTGCTCTCGGGCATTGGCAAGCCGTACGACCCGGTCTCGGGCGAGGGCGTGGTGGGCCGCAACTTCGCGTACCAGAATCTCTCGACCATCACGGCGTTCTTCGACACCGACACGTGGACGAATCCGTTCGTGGGCGCGGGCGGCAACGGCGTGGCCGTGGACGACTTCAACGCCGACAACTTCGACCACGGGCCGCTTGGCTTCGTGGGCGGCTCGCCGCTGTGGGTGAACCAGGCGGGCGTGAAGCCGATCAGCGGCATCGCCACGCCGCCGGGCACGCCCAACTGGGGCAGCGCGTGGAAGAAGGCCGTGAAGGACCACTACGCGCACACCATTTCGATGGACGCGCACGGCAGCAACATGTCGTATCGCGACGTCTACCTCGACCTCGACCCGACCTACCGCGATTCGTACGGCCAGCCGCTCTTGCGCATGACCTTCGACTGGAAGGACAACGACATCAAGATGGCGCAGTACGTGACGGGCCAGATGAAGAAGATTGCCGAGGCGATGGGCCCGAAGGCGCTCAACGTCTACACGCGCGAGTTCGGCGAGCACTTCGATTCGCGCCGTTATCAGACGACCCACCTCGTGGGCGGCGCGATCATGGGCACGGACCCGAAGACGAGCGCGATCAACCGCTATCTGCAGAGCTGGGACGTGCACAACGTGTTCGTGATGGGCGCCTCCGCTTTCCCGCAGGGCATCGGCTACAACCCGACGGGGCTCGTTGCCGCCCTCGCTTACTGGTCCGCGAAGGCCATTCGCAATCAGTATCTGAAGAACCCCGGCCCCCTGGTGAGCGTGTGACAAATCTCATGAAGAAGAAGAACGTTGTCCCCACGCCCATCGAACGGAAAAGCGCATGTAGTGGCGCACGCGGCGTTCTGCGGCGCTTCAGGAACGCTCCGAAGGCGGCCGCCGCACTGGCCGCCTGCGCTGCGCTCGCGGCGGCCTTTGTGCCGCTCGCGGCCCGCGCAGCCAGCGCGGTCAACAGCGTCAGCAACAGCGCAAACGCAACGCTCGTCGCGCACGGCGAATATCTCGCGCGCGCCGGCGACTGCATCGCCTGCCATACCACGCAGGGCGGCAAGCCCTTCGCGGGCGGGCTGAAGTTCGACACGCCCATCGGCGCGATCTACTCGACCAACATCACACCCGACGCGAACTCCGGCATCGGCAAGTGGAGCTACGACGATTTCGCGAAAGCGGTGCGCGAGGGCGTGCGCCCGAACGGCGAGACGCTCTACCCCGCGATGCCCTACCCATCGTACGCGCGCCTTTCCGATGACGACATGAAGGCGCTCTACGCGTACTTCAGGCAAGGCGTCGCGCCCGTCGCGCAACAGAACCGCGCGGTGGACATTCCCTGGCCGCTCTCGATGCGCTGGCCGCTCGGCATCTGGCGCACGTTGTTCGCGCCCAAGGTGCAGGCGTTCGACGGAGCGCCCTCTGGCGGGGCGCACTACAACGACGCGATCGTCGCGCGCGGCGCGTATCTCGTGCAGGGCCTCGGCCATTGCGGCGCGTGCCACACGCCGCGCGCGCGCACGATGCAGGAGCTTGCGCTGACCGATCTCGAAGGCGACGACTTCCTCGCGGGCGGCGGCGCGATCGACGGCTGGGTGCCATCGAGCCTGCGCGGCAACCCGCGCACCGGCATCGGCGCGTGGAGCGAGGAGGAGATCGTCCAGTTCCTCAAGTCGGGCCGCAATCTCCATACGGCGGCTTTCGGCGGCATGACCGACGTGGTCCAGCACAGCACGCAGTACATGACCGATGCGGACCTGCTCGCAATGGCGCGCTATCTGAAGACGCTGCCGCCGGACGACCCGAAGGAAACGCCCTATGCCTACGATCCCACCGCCGCCAGCAAGCTGCAAAGCGGCGATGCGAGCGCGCGCGGCGCGGCGGTCTATGTGAACAACTGCATGGCCTGCCACCGCAGCGACGGCCGCGGCTACACGCGCGTGTTCCCGGCCCTTGGCGGCAACCCGGTCGCGCAGGGCAAGGACGCCACTTCGCTGATCCACGTGCTGCTCACGGGGGCCGCGCTCGATGGCACGAAGAGCGCGCCCTCGACGTTCACCATGCCGCCGTTCGGCTGGCGCCTCACAGACCAGCAAGTCGCCGACGTGGCCACCTTCGTGCGCACGAGCTGGGGCAACACCGGCGCGCCGGTCAGCGCCGACGACGTTGCCAAGGTGCGCAAGACCGTGACCCTCACCACGCCCGAACTGCCGCCGGGCGCGTCGCTCAAGCGCTGATGCCGTAGCGCACGCACGCTTCAACCCGCGTTTTTCCCAAGCGCCTGCCGCTGGCCGCCTCGTTCGCGAGGCGTGCCGGCGCGCGCGCATAACAAGAGACCGCTCAAAGCGGCGGTCCATCACAAGCACGACTCATCGAGACAACACATGATGAAAAAACACCTGATCTCTGCACCGGTTCTGCTCTCTCTCGCGGGCGCAGCGGCGGCGCAGGGCTCCGTCACGCTCTATGGCATCGTCGACGCGGGCATCACTTACCGCAGCAACGAGCGCACTGGCAGCGTCGGCGCCTATCAAGGCCATTCCAATGTGGCCGTGACGAGCGGCAACCTCTCGGGCAGCCGCTGGGGGCTCAAGGGCAAGGAAGACCTCGGCAACGGGCTCTCGGCGATCTTCCTGCTCGAAGACGGCTTCGACGTCACCAACGGCACCTCGGGCCAGGGCGGCCGCCTGTTCGGCCGCCAGGCGTTCGCGGGCCTCGCCGACCAGCAGTACGGCTCGCTCACGATGGGCCGCCAGTACACCTCGCTCGACGACTTCGTCGGGCCAGTCGCGCCGGTCAGCGCGATCGGCGGCTTCGGCGCGCATCCGGGCGACATCGACGATCTCGACCAGACCACGCGCGTGAACAACTCGATCAAGTATACGAGCGCGAACTACGCGGGCTTCACGTTCGGGGCGCTGTACGGCTTCGGCGGCCAGCCGGGCAGCCTCAAGGACCAGAACACGTGGAGCGTGGGCGCGGGCTATGCGAATGGGCCGTTGCATCTGGGCGTGGGTTATGAGCACTCGGATAACAGCAAGAGCGGGCCCAACGACCCGACCTATGGCAAGTGGCAAGGCACTTACGACGGCACCTTCAATTCGTCGATCAATGAAGGTTATGCGAGCGCGCAGTCGCAGCAGATCGTGGCTGCGGGGGCGACCTGGGACTTCGGCGCGGCGCTGGTGGGCGTGAATTACAGCAACGTGCAGTATAAGGCTGGCGCGGACTCGCTTTATTCGGGCACCGCGACGTTTAATATCGCGGGTGTCTTTGGCACGTGGAATGTGCGGCCCAGGACGCATCTGTTTGCAGGATATAACTACACGCGTGGCAGCCATGTCGATGGGCTGGATAGTGAAGCGCAGTATCACAATGTTTCGGTGGGCGCGCAGTATGATCTCTCGAAGCGCTCGACGGTGTATTTGCTTGCGGGGTATCAGCACGCTTCGGGGATGACGCTCGATGCGCTCGGGAATCCGGTGGCAGCTACGGCATCGTTTGCTGATAAGGGCAATGGGCACTCGGCGGCGGCGCAGTCGCAGGCGATTGTGAGCGTGGGATTGCGAGAGCGGTTTTAAGCGGTTGCTTTAGGAGCGATTTGCTTTAGGGTCGATTTGTTTCAGGTTTTGGGGCGTTGGCCTTAACTTGTTTTCGCGGCGGGCCGCGAAAACAAGTTAAGGCCACCCTCACAAAGACCCACACCAAAACTGAGGAATCGCAATTCAAAAAACGCACACCAGGCGTTCCGGGCACCGGTGGAGCATGCGCTCCATGAGTTTGCTATCCCACAGACAACAACTGGCATCGCGCTAACTTATGCAGTGCTTGCTCATGCGTGCCCGGACATTCATGCTCCGGCCCACATGAAATCACACTGCAAGGCTCTAGAAAGCCTGCGAACCATTGTCTACCGGGGGGTGACATGAGGAATCTGGATTTCGACATCAATGCCGGGCATCGATCGATCGACCTGGAGCCGATCTACCGTCCATCGCCAGAGCGCGTTGCGGCCTCACAAATGACCGCGTTTGCCGCCGCTCTACAGACGCACAGCGGCGTTCCGCTGCCCGACTACCCAACGCTCCATGCACTCTCGGTCACGCAGTACCGGACATTCTGGCGCTTCTTCATCGACTGGTGCGAGGGTCTCGACCTCGCTGGAAATCCAGAACCCGTATGCATCGGCAACGAGTGCGAGTCGGCCACATTCTTCCCGAACCTCGAGCTGAATTACGCCGACAACCTGCTGCGCGAAATCCCGGCGTCCGTCAACGCGTACGCATTGACCGCCTGTCACGCGGACGGGCGCGAGGTCCGCATGACGCGCACTGAATTGCGCGCGCGCGTGGCGCAGGTCGCCCTCGCCCTGGAACGACAGGGCTTGCGCGCAGGCGATCGCGTGGCCGCCGTCTTGCGCAACGACGAGAACGCCGTCATTGCCGCGCTCGCGGTCGCGGCGCTGGGCGCGACCCTCTCGACCGCCGCCCCGGATATGGGCGTCGATGCCCTGCTCGACCGCTTCGGGCAGCTGTCGCCCACGCTGCTGATCGCGCACACGGCGCCCTTGCCATTCGATCGGGGCACGCCCGTCCCGGCAAAGGTGGCTGAGCTCGCTTCAAGCCTGGACTCGCTGAAGGCCATCGTGAGCCTCGACGACGGGCAGTTGTCCAGCGACGTGAAGCAGCCCTTACTGTCGTTGCGCGAGCTCGTCGCGTCCGCCGATGCGGCGGATTTCGTCTGGCGGCGCTTCCCGTTCAATCACCAGCTTTTCATCATGTTTTCGTCGGGAACCACCGGCAAGCCGAAGTGCATTGTGCACGGCGCCGGTGGGACGCTGATCGAGCATCTGAAAGAGCATCGCCTGCATAGCGACTTTCGCGACGGCGACAAGCTCTACTTCCATACGTCCTGCTCGTGGATGATGTGGAACTGGCAGTTGTCCGCCCTCGCGTCGGGCGTGGAAATCGTCACGTACGACGGTCCGATCGCTAATGTCGATACGTTATGGCGCCTGGTTGCCGATCAAAAGGTGACGGTCTTCGGCACCAGCCCCGCTTACCTGAAAATGTGCAGCGAAGCGAAGCTCGTACCGGGCCAGCAATTCGATCTGCGAGCGCTGCGTGCGTTGATGTCGACCGGTGCGACGCTGTTCGACGCTCAGTACGAATGGGTCCGGCAAAACGTCAAGCCGCTGTCCGTGCAATCCATTTCCGGCGGCACGGATATCCTCGGCTGCTTCGTGCTGGGCAATCCGAATCTGCCGGTCTATTCCGGAGAGGCTCAATGCACATCACTGGCATTGGATGTTTGCGCATGGCACGACAGCGCACCGACTGATCTCGTCGGCGAACTGGTCTGCCGCAATCCCTTTCCGTCGCGCCCGTTGGGATTTTTCAACGACCCGGACGGCTCGCGTTTTCATGCGGCCTATTTCGCTGCGAACCACGGCGTATGGACCCACGGCGATCGCATCGAATTTTCCTCACAAGGCGGCGCACGTCTGCACGGCCGTTCAGATGGCGTGCTCAACGTTCGTGGCATCAAGGTCGGTCCCGGCGACATCTATCGGATCATCAGCGATATTCCGGGTATTCACGAGGCAATGGTCGTCGAGCAACGCATGCCTGTCGTCAACGGATCGCACGATGCGAGTTCAGCTGCTGATTGCGGCCCCTCGGCGCGGGCGGCCGAGCAGCGTGTCGTACTGCTGCTGGTGCTTGAACGCGAACTGACATTGACGGGATCGCTCAAGGCACGCATTCGCCAGGACCTGGCGCGTCGCGGGTCGCTTGCTCATGTGCCGGATGTCATCGTGCAAGTCGACGAATTGCCTGTTACGCACAGCGGCAAGCTCTCGGAGGCCGCGGTGCGCAGCGCCTTGAATGATCTGCCGGTCGGCAACACGGCCGCTTTGCGCAACCCGGCGTGCCTGGAAAGCATTCGCCATCATCCGGCGCTCTCCAGCAAACGCGCCCACGAACCGGCAGGCGAGTCCACCGAGGACCTCGAGCGCTATTTGCAGGTGCTTTGGGAAAGACTGTTTGACCTCAGCCCAATCGACCCGGACGCCAACTTCTTTGAACTCGGCGGCGATTCACTGCTTGGCGCTGGACTTGTCGCGGAAATCGAGGCGGGGACAGGCCGTACGATCTCTCTTGCGACACTCCTTGCCGCCCCGACCATTCGCCGCCTCGCCGACTGGCTGCGTAACGACACGGCAACGGACGCTTCGCAGGCCATCGTGCAGATACGGCCAGGAACGGGCCATCCCGTCTTCGTGGTGCATTCCATCACCGGCACGGTCATGGAAAGCTCGAGGCTGATCGGCCGCCTGCAATGCGCCCGGCCGTTCTACGGATTGCATGCCCAGGGGCTGGGCGGAGAGCTGCCCCCGCAATCCAGCGTAGAAGAGATGGCGGCCTCTTACATTGCGCAGATCCGCAGCATTCAGGCCGAAGGGCCCTACTCGATCATCGGCTATTCGTTCGGCGGCATGGTTGCCTTCGAAGTCGCCCAGCAGCTGAGCCGCGCAGGCGAGGCCATCGAGCTGTTGTGCCTGCTCGACACCTACGTGAACGAGCGGTATCTGCCGTTGCAACATTGGCTGCAATTCCATTGCCAGTACGTGGTCAGGCAGTGGCACGCGCTGCGCAGCATGTCGCGTATCGAAGGGATGCGCCATATCTCCCGAAAGCTTTCGGCTGTCATGGACCGGATCCGGATGCGTTTTGGCCACCTCGCACGCCGCCCAGCCGCGGACACCGTGGGCCTCCCCCCTTTGTTGGTGCGCGTGCGCGAGTCGATGCGCGTTGCGATGATGAACTATCAGCCGAGAGCCTATAGCGCGGGGCCGATTCACTTTCTTCGGGCAGACAGTCTGCAGCACGGGCGCGCAGACCCGCTGCCCGTCTGGATGCGAGTCGCGAGTAAAGGTGTTGTGGTCTCCGAAGTGTCCGGCAGCCACTCAGGTATCCTGCAGGAGCCGAATGTGCGCGCAGTCGCCTGGGTGCTCGATCGTGCGCTGAGCGGCACGGTCCAATTGCAAACGCTGCAAACGCAATGCGCCGAGCCGGTGTGCGCAACGTACCAGCCCGTCGACGGATGAGCCTGCATCAATTGTCAGCGGCGCCGGGCTTCGGCGCCGCTGACAAAACCGCTTTATAGCATCCCAACGGATGATGGCACTCGCCGGAGGATGCGCCTGACGCTCCTCCGGCATTCGAGCGGCAAGCGCCGTCGCGCGCCCTGTGCCGCGCACATCGTCAACGCGCTGCAACTTCGTGCTGCTCCGTCGGCAGGACCGGCACGAGAGGCTGCGCAGGCGGCGTGATCGTATAGCCCGCCTCGTGCAAGCGCTGCAACAGCGACTGCGGGCCAAAGAAGTGCCCCGCGCCCACCGCCACGAGGATCGGCCCCTTCCCGTAGAAATAGCCGTCCTTCGCCATGGTCGCCGAAAAAATCTCGGTGCCGCGCACGAACAGATACTGACTGAAGTCGTAGTGGGCCGCGCTCTCGCCGGGAAAGCGCATCATGGCAAGCCGCTCGAGCGTTGCCACATCGCCGGCGGCCCACGCCGTCTGCAAGGCCTCGTAGGAGACCTCACCCGGTGATTGGCCATGCAGCCCGGCACATACGCCTTGCAGGAAGGCCTCCTGATCGTCCGAGGGCATGTCGTCGAAGAGCCGCATGGCCTGCTCCATCGTTTCCAGATAGATCAGCGGAATCATCCCGCGCCGCGCGATCGTCTCCAAACGTTCGTCGATGCCGCGAAACACGAGCGGCGCGCTCGACTTCACGAAATGCAGCCGCGTCGCCCCGGCCTTGCGCTGCCAGTGCCATTGATGCAGGCGCACGGCCTCCACGGAGAATCCCGCGAGCCACGGCTTGGTCTGGAAGAACACATGGATATCGGCGCCGCTCTCGCGTGCGCAGCGCGCCAGCGATTCGGCCGTCATCGAATGCATGTGGTTCGAGAGATTGTCGCTCGCGGGATAAAAGCCGATGCGCCTGATCGTTTGCGCGTCTTCGGGCGTGGGCTGCGTATGCGCCTCGAGCACGATCGCCTGCACGCGCTGCGCCAGCGCCGCCAATGCAGCGTCCACGCGCGGGTCGTCGCTCGCGAGCCCGTGGAGGGTCGGCAGCAGCAGCAAGGTGGGATGTCCCGGCGCGCTCGCCGTCCAGACCGGAGGACGGTCGTCAGGTGCGCTGGCCTGAATGTGCGACTGAGCATGCGCCGCACGATCGGTGGCAACCGGCGCCGTTTCATGCGCAGGCGCATTCGTCGCGCCGCTCGCGCTCGCCATCGCTGTCGCCGCCAGCAGGCCTGCGGCAGCGCACGTGAGCACGATGTGCCCAAGCCTCTCGTTACGCATCGCGCGGCGCAACGTCTCCGAGATGCTCTCAGCGCTTATCATTGTTCGACCCTGCATCAGAGGAAGCCCCGCTCGCAGCATAAGCGGCGTGTCGCCGCCCATCGGTGCGCGAGCGCACATGCAAAGCGGCGCAATCGATCGACCCGCCGAGGAGCGCCTATGGATCGTCTGCAAACCATGCAGATCTACGTGAACATCGTCGAGCGCGGCAGCTTCACGCAAGCCGCCGAGGCGCTTCAGCTGCATCGCCCCGCCGTCACCAAGGCCGTGCAGCAGCTCGAACAGGAGCTCGGCATCCGCCTGCTCAATCGCAGCACGCGGCGCGTGAGCGCCACCGCCGAGGGTGAGGCGTTCTATCGGCGCTGCGTCCAGTTGCTCGCCAACGTGAACGACACGTTCGCCTCGTTCGCTCAGTTCTCGGAGCCGCGCGCGCAGCCGAAGGGCCGCCTGCGCCTGAACCTGGCCACGGCGTTCGCCAAGTCCGTGATCATCCCCGCGCTGCCCGAGTTCCAGCAGCGCTATCCGCAGATCGAGCTCGTCGTTGGCGCGAGCGACCAGCCCGTCGACTTGATCAGCGAAGGTATCGACTGCGTCGTGCGCATTGGCGAGCTCAAGGACTCCAGCATGGTCGCCCGCAAGATCGGCATGGTGCCGATGGTGACCTGCGGATCGCCCGCGTATCTCGCGCGCCATGGCGTGCCGCGCACGCTCGACGACCTGCGCGCGCACAAGGCCGTGAACTTCCTCACCGGCCGCAATCGGCGCGTCATCGACTGGGGTTTCCGCGCCGCCGGCGAGATCGTGACGCTCAAGCTCGACAGCAGCGTGCTCACCGACAATTCCGAGGCCCTGCTCGCGTGCGCGCTCGCGGGCTTCGGCCTCGTGCACGCGCTGCGCCCGGCGCTGCAGCCGCATATCGACGCGGGCCAGCTCGTGGAGGTGCTGCCCGGCGTCGCCGGCGCGCCCAAGCCGATCTCCGTCATGTACCCGAATCGCGACCATCTGCCGGGCAAGGTGCGCGCGTTCGTCGACTGGATCTCGGAGTTCGTGGGACGGCGTTATCCGGCCTGAATCCGCTCGCGTTGCAACTTTCCGCAACAAAGTCCGTTCATTGTTATTGATCGAATAACAATGAGTAATCGCGCCGAGCGTTTATTCGCGGCGCGCGGCGGCCTACAGTAGTGCTCGTTCAAAGCCATTTATTTGATCGGTCGGCGCTGCGGCGGATCTGCATCGCTCGCGCCGATCGACTTCACAAGGAGTCCGATATGTCCAGAGTCGTTCGTTTTCATCGCATCGGCGGCCCCGAAGTCCTGCAGATCGACGATATCGAAGTGCCGGTGCCCAAAGCCGGCGAAGTGCAGATCCGCGTCAAGGCCATCGGCCTGAATCGCGCCGAGGTGATGTACCGCAGCGGCGCATACACGTATGCGCCGCGGTTTCCGGCCATCGTCGGCTATGAGGGCTCGGGTGTGGTCGAGGCCGTGGGCAGCGGTGTGAGCGGCTTCGCGGTGGGCGATGCGGTGAGCGTCGTGCCCGCCTTCTCGTTCCTCGACTACGGCATGTATGGCGAGCGGGTGAACGCCCCTGCGCATGCCGTGGTGAAGAACCCTGCCGGCCTGTCGTTCGAGCAGGCGGCCGCCACGTGGATGATGTACACGACCGCATGGGGCGCGCTGATCGAGCTGGGTGGACTGAAACAAGGCGAGGCGGTGCTGGTGGGCGCGGCGTCGAGCAGTGTGGGGCTCGCCGCGATCCAGATCGCCAACAGCGTGGGTGCCCTGCCGATCGCGCTCACGCGCAGCGAGAAGAAGCGCGAGGCCCTGTTGCAGGCGGGCGCGAAACACGTGATCGCGGGCGGCGGTCCGGAGCTGACGAAGCAGGTGCTCGAGGCAACCGGCGGCAAGGGCGCGCGCATTGCGTTCGACCCGGTGGGCGGCCCCGAAGCGGCGCATCAGTTGCGCGCGCTCGCGCAGCAAGGAATCTTCTTCCAGTACGGCGCGCTCGACACGCGCGACTTGAGCGTGCCCGTGATGGATCTGCTCGCCCGCCACCTCACCGTGCGCGGCTACGAGCTCTTCGAAATCACGAAGGATGCCGCGCGCCTCGAACGCGCCAAGCGCTTCATTACCGAGGGCCTCGCCTCGGGTGCGCTGAAGCCCGCGATCGATCGCACGTTCCCGTTCGAGCGCATCGCCGACGCGCATCGCCACATGGAAGCGGGCGACCAGGTCGGCAAGATCGTGGTCACGGTCTGATTGGCGCGCGCTGCTTCAGCCCTTCACGGCGCGCGCCTTCGCGAGCACGTCGAGATTGCCCTCGCCGAAGCCATGGTGGCCGCTGCGCTGCACCACTTCGAAGAAGATCTCGCCGGGGCGGCGCTTCACGAAGGTCTGGAAAAACAGGCGCGGCACGCCATCCGCGCCAATCTCGCCGTCGATCAGCACATGGCGCTGGCGCAGCGCGTCCAGGTCGACGCCATGGCCCGGCAGGCGCGCGTCGACCGAATCGTAATAGGCGGCGGGCGGCTCGACAAATTCCACGCCATTGGCCTTCAACGCGTCGATGCACGGCACGATGTCGTCGGTCGCGAGCGCGATGTGCTGCACGCCCTCGCCCGGGTGATCGGGCAGATAGTCGTGCATGAGCTCGGTGCGGTGCGTGCCCTCCTCGTAGACGGGAATGCGGATCTCGCCATCGGGCGACACCATCACGCGCGATTCCTGCGCCACGTGCCAGTTCGCATTGATCTCGTGGATCTCGCGGAAATGCAGCAGGTCGCGATAGAAGTCGAGCCATTCGCCGATGCGCCCCGCGCCCACCGTCTGCGTGAGGTGATCGACGCGCTCGAGGCCGGTGCCGGCGTGCTCTAGATCAGCCTGCGCCGTGGCGACGTCGATGGGCCGAAAGTCGATATCGAAGATCGAGATGTCGCCCACGCCGCCGCGCTGGCCGCCCCGCCCGCGCCAGCGGTCGACGAAATAAATGTGCGAATCGCCGATGCCCTGAATGGCCGGAATCCTGAGCTCGCCGGTGCCCACGCGCTCGCCTTCGAAGGCCCACGCGCCCAACCGCAGCGCGTGCTCGAAGGCGCGCCGCGCATTCTCCACCCGCACGCCGATCGCGCAAATGCCCATGCCGTATTCCTCGGCGTAGCGCGCGGCGAACGAGTCGGGCTCGGCATTGACGAGGAAATTCATCTGGCCCTGACGATAGAGCGTGACGTTCTTGCTCACATGGCGCGCGATGGCCTTGAAACCCATTTGAGCGAGCTGCGCCTCGAGCGCCGCGGGCTCGGGCGCTGCGAATTCGACGAACTCGAGACCGGCCATGCCGAGCGGATTGGCTGGATCCGGCGCGGCGGAACGGGAGTTGGACGACATGCGGAAAGCTCCTGAGACGGACGGAGAAGGCTGCGAGCCAATTTTAACCAAATCGTACATAACGCCCAAGGCGGAGGTCTGGCAACGCCCCTCGCCGGCCTTGGTGCTAACCCGCAAAACGTTCGATAATCGCACCATTGTGGGCGATTATCGCGCAGCGCGTGCGCCCAGCGCATTGCCCCGGCGCGCACACGGTCCTATGCTCCGTTTCACCGTCGCGGCACACCAGGCAAGCGGCTTTGCATGAGACCAGCGCAAGGAGACACCTCATGACCCCCACCCTCGACACCACGCGCGCGGCCGAACCGGCCAGCGCCAGCCGCTCGCGCAGCCAGGCGAGGAAGGCCGCGCTCGGCAGCTTCGTTGGCGCCGTCGTCGACTGGTACGACTTTCTGCTCTATGGCATTGTCGCCGCCCTCGTCTTCAACGCGGAATTTTTCCCGAACATCAGCCGCAACATGGGCACGCTCGCGGCCTTCGCCACCTTCGGCGTGGGCTTCCTGTTCCGGCCGCTCGGCGGCGTGGTGTTCGGCCACTACGGCGACCGCCTCGGGCGCAAGCGCATGCTCGTGCTCACCGTCATGATGATGGGTCTCTCCACCGTTGCGATCGGCTTCCTGCCCACCTTCGCCTCGATCGGCTGGTGGGCGCCCGTGCTGCTCGTGCTGTTCCGCGCGACCCAGGGCTTCGCCGTGGGCGGCGAATGGGGCGGCGCGGCGCTGATGGCCGTGGAAAGCGCGCCGGCCGGCAAGAAAGCGTTCTACAGCAGCGGCGTGCAAGTGGGCTACGGCGTGGGCCTCGTGCTGGCGACAGGCATCGTTGCGCTCCTGAGCCACCTGCTCGGCGAGGCGGCGTTCCGCTCGTGGGGCTGGCGCCTGCCCTTCGTCTTCAGCGTGGTGCTCGTGCTCGTGGGCCTGTGGGTGCGCTCGAACATGGACGAGTCGCGCGAGTTCGTGGAGAAGGTCGAGCACGGCCATCGCAAGCTCAAGATGCCGGTGCTCGAAGCGCTCACGCGTCATCCGAAAGCGTTTCTCTATATCGTCGCGCTGCGTCTGGCCGAGCTCTTCACGATGTACATCGTCACCGCCTTCGCGCTCAGCTATTCGACCGCCAACCTCGGCCTCTCGCGCGATCTGTTTCTCGGCATCGGCCTCTTTGTCGGCGCGCTCTCCTGCGTGACGATCCCCTGCTTCGCATGGCTCGCCGACCGTCTCGGCCTGCGCCGCATCTATCTGATCGGCGCGCTGATCGGCCTCGCAAGCGCGGTGCCGTTCTTCCTCGCACTCGAAGCGCGCTCGACCGTGTGGATCGTGGTCTTCTCGGTGGCGCTCGCCAATATTGCGCACGATATGGTGGTGAGCGTGCAGCAGCCGCTCTTCACCGAGCTGTTCGGCGCCGAGTACCGCTACAGCGGCGCGGGCGTGGGCTATCAGTTCGCGAGCGTCGTGGGCGGGGGCTTTACGCCGTTCATCGCCGTGGCGCTGGTGGGCGTCGGTGCCGGCTCGTGGCATCTGGTGGCCGCGTATCTCGCCATCGGCTGCCTGATCTCGTTGATCGTGGCCGCGCGCATGAAGCCTGCACAGGCGCAGTAAGCGCCCGATCGTTCAACGGTTTGCAATCGAGGCCGGGCGCATGCCCGGCTTTGGCGTTATCGACTGATGAAAACCACAACACTCGCCAAACGCGACTGGATCGCCGGACTCGAAAAAGGCCTCGCGATTCTCGAGGCCTTCGACAATCAGCACGCGCGCATGACCGCGACCCAGGCGGCCGAACGCACCGGGCTCTCGCGCACCGCCGCGCGGCGCTATTTGCTGACGCTCGAATCGCTCGGCTATGTGTACACCGATGGGCGCCTCTTTGGGCTGACCCCGCGCGTGCTGCGCGTGGGCTGGTCGTATTTCGATTCGGCGCGCCTGCCGCGTAGCGTGCAGCCGTATCTGCAGCAATTGAGCGCGACGCTCAACGAGTCAGCCTATGTGAGCGTGCTCGACGGCTGGGACCTCGTGGTGATTGCGCGCAATGGCGTCTCGCGCGTGATGACCACGGGTTTCGTGCTGGGCGCGCGCGTGCCCGCGCCGCTGATCTCGCCCGGCGTGGTGCTGCTTGCGTATCAGGAGGATCAGCAAGCGGTTTCGGCGTGGCTCGATACGGTCCAGCTCGCACCATTCACGCCACATACGATCACGAGCGCCACGCGACTGCGCGAGAAGATCGTGCGAGCGCGCGCGGATGGCTATGCGCTCATCGAGCAGCAGTTGCAGGTGGGCGTGCGTGGGGTGGCGGTGCCGATGCGCAATCGCAGCGGCGAGGTGGTGGCCGCGCTCAGCACCAATATGTCGATGGGCAACGAAGAGGCCGAGGCGGCGGTCAAGCGCGTGCTCCCGCATTTGCAAGAGACGGCGCTGGCGATGTTGAATGTGTTGTGAGGCAGTGTGGAAAACGTGCCTTTAAATCGCGCAATCCCTCATCCTGCCACCCCCGCCTCCCCCACGATCCACTCATGAAATAACCGCATGGCCGGCGACATCGCTCGCGACTGCAGCCATGTGAGCCAATAACTGCCGGTAGGCACCTCGACATCGAACGGACGCGCAAGCAGCCCCGCCTGCAACTCGCGCGCGAACATGCGCGCGGGCGCGAGCGCCACGCCCGCACCCTGCATGGCGGCCTCGGCCATCAGCCGCGACGAATCGAAGATCGGCCCGCTCACCGTCCACGGTTCGAGCCCGGCCGCATCGAACCAGCGCAGCCATTCGTCGGTGCGATAGGAGCGCAACAAGGTCTCCTTCGCCAGATCGCCAGGCACGGCGAGCCGCCGCGCGATCTCGGGCGTGCACAGCACGGCCAGCGGCGCATCGAGCAGCCGCGTGTTTTCGGTGGCGGGCCACTTGCCGTCGCCGAAGCGGATCGCGAAATCGAGTCCTTCGCCCGCGAGGTCGACGAGATTGTTGTTCGTGAGCAGGCGCAGCTCCACGAACGGATGCGCCTCGCGAAACGACTTGAGCCGCGGCATCAGCCAGCCGATCGCGAAGGTGCCCACCACGCCCACCGTCAAGACCTCACGCAGGCGGCCGCCTTCGAACTGCTTGAGCACGGTCTCGATGCGGCCAAACGCGTCGCTGAGGACCGGCAGCAGCGCACGCGCTTCGTCGGTCATGCCGAGCCCGCGCGGCAGGCGCCGGAACAGCGGCACGCCAAGCCATTCTTCGAGCATGCGCACCTGCTGGCTGACTGCGGCCTGCGTGACCTTCAATTCGAGGCCCGCGCGCGTGAAGCTCAGATGACGCGCCGACGCCTCGAAGGCTCGGAGCGCGTGCAGGGGTAAATGGGGGCGCATGAAAGACCTATAAGTTTCGCTTTTGTCAGAGCCAAATTATCGTCGCTTGTCGTGGGCCCGGCAACGCACCACAATCCTCGGCGCACGGCACGCTTTTGCTTATGCATGCCCCGCCAGTTCGGCACTTTTGGCGCACCTGCGCCCTCCACGAAACGCATCCGGAAATCCGACCATGTCCAACGACGTGAAAATCAAGATAAAACTCCTTCTGATGGCTCTGGCGTGTGCCGCCACCGCCGCGAGCGCGGCGCAACCCAGCGTGAAAGAAACCGTGGATGCCGCCATCGCCCCGCTGCAGGCGAAATACGGCATCCCGGGCGTGGCGGTGGGGATTACCGTGGACGGCAAGCACGCCTTCTACAACTACGGCGTGGCGTCGAAGGCCACCGGCGCGAAGGTCGACAACCGGACGCTGTTCGAAGTCGGCTCGTTCACCAAGACGCTAACGGCCACGCTCGCCTGCTATGCGCAGACGAGCGGCAAGCTCTCGTTTTCCGCGCCCGCGAGCCAGTACGTGAGCGCGCTGCGCGGCAGCCAGTTCGACCACGTGAGCGTGCTCAATCTCGGCACGCATACGTCCGGCCTGCCGCTGTTCGTGCCGGACAACCTCACGAACGACGCGCAATTGATGGCCTGGTTCCGCAACTGGCAGCCATCGAGCCCGATCGGCACGCAGCGCGTGTATTCGAATCTCGGCATCGGCTTGCTTGGGCGCGCCGCCGCGCAAAGCCTCGGCGAGCCGTTCCGCGATGCCGTGCAGAAGCAGCTCTTGCCCGCCTTCGGCATGACGCACTCGTGGCTCGATGTGCCCGCGTCCAGCATGCCGGACTACGCCCAGGGCTATGACAAGCACGACACGCCCACGCGCATGCAGCGCGGCGAACTGGCCGACGAGGCCTACGGCCTGCGCACGACCTCGGGCGATATCGTGCGCTATCTCGACGCCAACATGGGTGTCGCGCCGCTCGACGCGCCGTGGCAACGCGCCGTCGCCTGCGCGCACACCGGCTATTACACGGCGGGCGTCTTCACGCAGGACCTGGTCTGGGAGCAATATCCGTGGCCGGCCGCGCTGCAAACGCTCCAAAGCGGCAACAGCCCCGACGCCATCCTCAAGGGCATGCCGGCGCAGGCGCTCACGCCGCCGCTGCCGCCGCAGACCGAGGCGCTCCTGAACAAGACCGGCTCGACCAACGGCTTTTCGACTTACGCGGCGTTCATCCCGGCGCAGCGCATCGGCGTCGTGATTCTCGCCAACAAGGCGTATCCGACCGAGGCGCGCGTGAGCGCGGCCTACGCGATCCTCGATGCGCTCAACCGAAGTCATGGCCCCGGGCAATGAGGTCAAAGCGATCGGCTGACTCCATCGGCTAAGATACGGGCCCCACGCATTTCATCGAACCAACGGAGTGTTTTCAGTGATCCAGCCAGGTAACGCATTCAAGGACAATCTCGCGCAACTGCCCGCCATCGACGGCATCGAGCGCATCGATCTCGTGAACGGCCAGGGCGCGGTGGTGGCGACCATCGAGAACAAGCCGGGCAAGCAAGGCTCGCTCGCGGTCTATCACTATCTGAAGCAGGCCTTCGGCACGCTCGACGCCAAGGCGGCCGGGCACGGCCTCGCCGTGTTCGCCGAGCACACCGTCGACGCGCGCAACCGCCCCGGCGCGCACCCGAACGTCGACCGCCTGCTCGAGATCGCGGCGGGCGGCGAGGCGCTGCGCATCGACGTGATCGCCGCAGCCTGACCGGCGCACCCGGCGCGCCGGGTGCGCGAGGGCTAGCGGCGCCCTGACAGTGGATAAACCCAAATTCCCAGAAAAATACATTAAAAATAACTGGGCGAAAATCAATACGATTGCAAAAACCACTAGTCAGCGTCACTAACCCTCGCCAGCAGGATTGCTCATGCCGCGCCCGATTTCCGTCCGCATCCATCCCGAAGCCGTCCGCCACAATCTGCAAACCGCGCAGCAAAGCGCCTCGGGCGCGCGCGTCTGGGCCGTCGTCAAGGCCAATGCCTATGGTCACGGCATCGAGCGCATCTACCCGGCGCTGGCCGGCGCGGACGGCATCGCGCTGCTCGATCTCGACGAGGCCGTGCGCGTGCGCCAACTCGGCTGGACCAAGCCCATCCTGCTGCTCGAAGGCGTCTTCGATTCCACCGACGTCGCCACCGCCGTCGCGCATCGGCTGACCGTGTCCGTGCATGACGACGAACAGCTCGCGCTGCTCGCGGCAGCGCGCACGCAACAGCCAATCGATATCAATCTGAAGATGAACTCGGGCATGAACCGCCTCGGCTATCGGCCCGACGTGTTTCGCGCCGCCTGGGAGCGCGCCCGCGCGACGCCCACGATCGGCACGATCGGCCTCATGACGCACTTCGCGAACGCCGACGACGGCGCCATCGACTGGCAGCTCGACCGCTTCGACGCCGCCACCCAGGGCATTCCCGGCGAACGCTCGCTGTCGAACTCGGCGGCGGTGCTCTGGCATCCGAACGCGCATCGCGACTGGGTGCGTCCCGGCACGATTCTCTACGGCGCGTCGCCCACGGGCGCGGCGCGGCATATCGAAGGCATCGGGCTGCGCGCGGCGATGACGCTCGCGAGCCGGATCATCGGCGTGCAGACGCTGGCGCCGCAGGAAACGGTCGGCTATGGGCGCACTTACGAGGCCGAGCGGCCCATGCGCATTGGGGTGGTGGCGTGCGGCTATGCGGATGGCTACCCGCGTCACGCGCCGACGGGCACGCCCATCGTCGTCGATGGCATCCGCACGCGCGTGGTCGGACGCGTCTCGATGGACATGCTGACCGTCGATCTCACGCCCTGCCCGGATGCGGGCATCGGCTCGAAGGTGGAGCTCTGGGGCGAGAACGTGAAGGTCGATGAGGTCGCGGAGGCGGCCGGCACGATTGGCTATGAGCTGATGTGCGCCGTTGCGCGGCGCGTGCCGGTAGACATCGACACGCTCAAGGCTGCGCAGCATGAGGCCGCGGAGAGCGCAACGGTCTGAGCACCCAGACCGATCTCAAGCCGAATAAGGCCCCTCCGGCCCATTGCGCAAGGTTCGGGCAAGCCGCTCCAGCGCGTCGCGCAAAGCCTCATGGCTGCGCGCGCCGCCAAGGCTGAGCCGCACTGCGTGCGGAGCGGAGCCGCGCCCGATCACGAAGCTATCCGCCGTCTTCAGGTGCACACCCGCCTGGCGCAGCGCCGCGGCGAATTCGGCTGCGCGCCACGGCTCGGCGAGCGGCAGCCAGAGATGCGGGCTCGCGGGATCCGTGCGCCAGCTCCAGTCCGCCAGCACCTCGGCGGCAATCGCATGGCGCACGTCCACTTGCGCGCGCTGCTGCGCGACCAGCCGGTCCACATCGCCATTGATGATCCAGCGCGTCGCAATCTCGGCGCACAGCGGCGAAGTCATCCAGCAATCGCTGCGGATCACGGCCAGAATCTTCCCCACCCAATCCTGCGGCGCCTGCACGTAGCCGATGCGCAGGCCCGGCGCGAGCGCCTTCGACAGACTGCTGATGACGATGCCGTGCTCCGGCAGCCGCGCGGCCAGCGGCGTGGGCGGCGCATCGAGCAGCGCGGCGGGCACGAGGTCTTCGATCACGACGAGATTGTGGCGCACGGCAATCTCGGCGATGGCTACGCGCCGAGCTTCGGAGAGCGTCGCCGTGGTCGGGTTGTGGAGCGTCGGCACGCAAAAGAGCGCGCGCGGCGCAAGCAGTGTGCATGCGCGTTCGAGCGCGGAGGGCACGATGCCCTCCTCGTCGATTTCGATGCCCACGAGATTGAGCCGCAACTGCCGCGCGAGCGCGACGATGCCGGGATAGCTCAGCGCCTCGGCAAAGATCGTGTCGCCGGGGCGCAGCACCGCGCGCAACACGCACGCGAGCCCATGCTGCGCGCCCTGGGTCACGAGCACCCGCTCCGCCGGCACCGCGCAGCCCATGCGCGCCAGCCAGCGCGCGCCCGCCTCACGGTGCGAGCGGCGCCCGCCCTCGGGCTGATAGAGCAACAGCTCGCCGGCAAGGCGCTCGTCGGCGGCCAGCTCGCGCAGCGTCTGCGTGAGCAGCGACGCTTCGTCGGTCGGCATCGGCACGTTCTGGCCGAGATCGAACGTGCGGCCCGCTGCTGCGCTTGCAGGCGGGGCGCCCGGCGGCGGGGCAACGCCTATTGCCAACGGTGCCGACTGTTCGGGCGCCTGGCGTGTACGCGCGGGCAAGCGCGCACCGTCCGCGTCCGGCTCCGCCACGTAGGTGCCGTCGCCCACGCGCGCCACCACCAGGCCGCAGCGCTCCAGCTCCGCATAGGCGCGGCTGACGGTGCCCGTCGTCACATTGAGCTTTTTCGCCAGCAGCCGGTGCGCAGGCAGTTTCTCGCCGGGCAGCATCTGTCCGCCGTCGATGGCCTGCGCGTACGCGTACGCGATCGCGCGGTATTTCGGCTCGTTGCGGGGCAGCGCGGGCGAGGTGGGCATCCAGCCGTTCATGGTGTTTTCCCGAGGGTCGACGCGTGCCGTGCGCCTGCACGGCAGCGGCATCAATTATCGCGCCCAATTCGCGGAATTGAATGCTGTCATTTACTTCAATTGACTTCATTGAGTGCCACTAATTGACCCTCTAGGATGCCGTAACGCCTCGAACGGCCAAGGAGACAATCGCCGCCCGCGCCACTCGCTTTTGTGCGCAAGGACGGCGACTTAGAAGCCATGACAAATCGCATCGCCCGCATCACGGTCCGCCAGCACCGTTTGCCGCTCGACCCGCCCTTTCCGGCCTCGTGGGACAGCCGGCCGCGCCGCGCCTTTCCCGCGACGATCGTGCGCGTCGAGGACACCGAAGGCCGCATCGGCATCGGCTCCGGCGACGCCATGTACGGCTTCGACGACTACCGCGATCTCTTCATCGGCACCGATCCGCTCGATCTCGCCCGACACTCCGCCGTGCTCGACAACCTCAGCTTCCATGCGGGCCGCCTGTGGCCGCTCGACGTCGCGCTCTGGGACCTGGCCGGCAAGATTCTCGGCCAGCCGTGCTGGCAGATGGCGGGCGCGCGCTCGAGCCGGGTGCGCGCGTATGCGTCCTCGGGCGTGCACCGCTCGCTCGACGGCATGGGGCGCTGGGCCGAGCACGCGGTCGCGCGCGGCTTTCCGGCGCTCAAGGTGCGCTTCGGCCGCGCGAGTCTCGCCGACGATCTCGCCGCGCTCGCCGCCGTGCGCGAAGCAGCGGGCGAGCACATCGAACTGATGGTGGACTGCAATCAGGGCTGGCGCATGCCCTGGGACACCCAGTCCCCCTGGCTTGCCGAGCAAGCGCTCGCGGTCATTCGCCAGATCGAGCGCTACCGCGTGTACTGGATCGAGGAGCCGCTGCATCGCGGCGACTACACAGGTCACGCGTGGCTGCGCAAGCAAACCGATGTGCGCATCGCGGGCGGCGAGATGACGCGCGAACCGCACGAATTCGCGACGTTGCTCGCACACGACTGCTTCGACGTCTACCAGCCCGACGTCGTCTGCACGCTCGGCATGGAAGGCGCACGGCGTCTCGCCGCGCAGATCGAGGCGCACGGCAAGGTGTTCACGCCGCATACGTGGGGCAATGGCATCGGCCTCGCTGCGAACCTGCATGTGGTAGCGGGTGCCGCGCACGCGCCCTTCGTCGAGTTTCCCTACGACCCGCCCGAGTGGACGCCCGAGCGGCGCGACTTCCCGCTCACGCGCGCCATCGAGCCCGACGCGCAGGGCTGGATCGAACTGGGCACGGCGCCCGGGCTCGGCATCGAACTGAATGAAGCCGTACTGGCCGCCACGCGCGCAAACGACAGCCGCTACGACTGAGGCGCACGCAGGCAAACCGAAGCAATCCGAAGCGCCGCGCACATCGAATCACGCGCAGGCGCCTTCGTCCCGGCAACGGGATAGCGCTGAAACTCAGCGATGCATTGACAAGTATTCCAAAGCATTCCAATTACAAGGAGACATGCAATGAAAGTGATTACCTCCCTGATTCGCGCGGCCTGTATCGCCGCCCCGCTCGCCCTGGCCGCGCTGCCGGCGCATGCGGCCGGCACCTGGTGCAGCCAGGGCAAGCCGGTGCGCTTCGCGGGCATCACCTGGGAAAGCGGCAACTTCACGAGCGAAGTGCTGCGCTATATCGTCAAGAACGGCTATGGCTGCCAGACCGATACGGTTCCCGGCAGCACGGCGGCCACGGAAACGGCGCTTTCGCGCAACGACCTGCAGGTGTGGTCCGAGCAATGGACTGGCCGCTCGGAGATCATCGCGGGCGCAGTGAAAGCGGGCACGGTGACGCTGGTGGGCGACACGCTGCCGGGCGGCACCAAGGAAGGCTGGTATGTGCCCGACTACGTCGTGCACGGCGACGCGAAGCGCGGCATCAAGGCGAGCGCGCCCGACCTCCAGTCGGTGAGCGACCTGCCCAAATACAAGGCGCTCTTCACGGACGACGAGGAACCGGACCGTGGCCGCTTCCTGAACTGCCCCTCGGGCTGGGACTGCGAGCGCGTGAACACGCGCCTTTTGAAGCTGCTCAAGCTCGACGACACCTATACGAATTTTCGCCCCGGCACGGGCGCGGCGCTCGACGCGGCCATCTCGTCGGCGTATGCGCGCGGCAAGCCGATTCTCACCTACTACTGGGAACCGGCCGCGCTGATGGCGAAGTACAAGTTCGTTCAACTCAAGATGCCGCCGTTCAACGAGGCCTGCTGGAAGACGCTGCGCGACCCCAACAGCACGCAGCCGTGCGCGTCGTCCTACCTGGTCTCGCATCTGAAGATCGGCGTTTCCACGCCCTTCTACCAGGCCGAGCCCGACGTGATGGCGTTCTTCTCGAAGGTGAGCTTCCCCATCGACTTCCTGAACACGACGATTCTCGACATGACCGAGCATAAGGTCGATGCCCAGGCCGAAGCGCTCAAGTTCCTCAAGGAGCACCCGGAGATGTGGAAGGCGTGGGTGCCGGCAGAGGTCGCGACGAAGGTACAGAAGTCGCTTGGCGCGTAACGCGCAACATCAGCCGCCCAATCAAGCGCCAGATCCGATGGCCACGCGGCGGTGAAATCAGCAGGCATCCCAGGCTTACAAGCCGGCAAACCAGAAAGCGGAGCCGCACCTTGCGGCTCCCACCAAAGGAGACTCTGAGTGAAGAAGAAACTTCTCGCGGCGCTGCCGCTCGCGCTCGCCGCGGCGGGCGCCCATGCGCAAAGCAGCGTCACGCTGTACGGTATCGTCGACCTCGGTATCGACTACGCCAATAACGTGGTCAACGGCGCGAACGGCAATCTCGTGCCGGGCACAGGCGGCCACCTGTTCCAGATGCAAAGCGGCGTGCCGGCCGGCAGCCGCTGGGGCCTGCGCGGCAGCGAAGATTTGGGCGGCGGCCTTTCGGCGATCTTCCGCCTCGAAGACGGCTTCAACGCCGCAACGGGCGGCGGCGGCGCCGGCTTCTCGCGCAACGCCTACGTGGGCTTCAAGTCGGAGCAGTATGGCCAGATCACGTTCGGCAAGCAGTGGGACGCCACCGTCGACCTGATCGAGCCGTACTCGCTCAACGGCAACTATGGCGGCTGGTACTTCGCACACCCGAACGACATGGACAACATGGACAACGGGTTCTCGGTCAATAACGCCGTCAAGTACGTGAGCCCGGTGTTCGCCGGCTTGCAGTTCGAAGGCCACTACTCGTTCGGCGGCCAGGCCGGCCAGTTCTCGAACAACGCCTCGTACAGCGCGGCGGCGGCCTACACGCTCGGCTCGTTCAGCGCCGGCGTGGGCTACCTGCGCGTGAACGATCCGATCACGGCGGTGGCCGGCTATGGCAGCGGCGGCAGCTTCGTGAACGCCGTCTACGGCAATGCGCTCGCCAACGCGCGTTATCAGGGCATCTTGTCGGCCGGCGCATCGTACGCGCTCGGCAGCCTGAAGATGATGTTCAACTACACGAACGTGGACTTCTCGTCCGGCACCGGCAGCCACGACCTGCACTTCCAGAACTATGAAGTCTCCGGCACCTATGCGATCACGCCGGCCTTCACGGTGGGCGCGGGCTATACCTTCACGGACGGTCTCGACCACGCAACCGACGAATCGCCGAAGTATCATCAGTTCAACCTGATCACGCAATACGCACTCTCGAAGCGCACGTCGGTCTACGCAATGGGTTCGTATCAGCATGCTGCCGGATCGGCTGAAAACGCGCAGATCACGGGCTTCAACCCGTCCAGCACGCAGAACCAGGTCATCAGCCGCGTGGGCATCACGCACGTGTTCTAACTCACGGTCGTACGCCCATTGGCGTACGCGCATTTTTGTATGATCTGGCGCCGGCGCAGGCCGGCGCCTTTTTCGCATCACGAGGTTGCAGCATGCGCCGCCTTCCCTCTCTTTCGGCACTGCGCTCATTCGAAGAAGCCAGCCGCACCCTCAGCTTCACGAAGGCGGCGCAGAATCTGCACGTCACGCAAGGCGCGATCAGCCGGCAGATTCGCCTGCTCGAAGACTATCTCGGCACGCCGCTCTTCATGCGGCATCATCACCGGCTGGAAATCACTGCCGCGGGCAAGCGCCTGCTGCCCACGCTGCAAGCCGCGTTCGACAGCATCGCCCATACGCTCGACACGATCCGCGCCGATCCGTCGAACAGCCTCCTGACCCTGAACGCCGCGCCCACGCTCGCCACGCGCTGGCTCACGCCGCGCCTGCGAGACTTTCAGGCGCGCCATCCCGACCTGCGCCTTTCCATCACGAACGAATACGGGCCGCTGCACGGCAGCGAACGCAACGAGGATTGCCAGATCCGTTTCGGCATGGAACCGCTGCCTGGCGGACAGAGCACGCTGCTCATGCGCGAGCGGCACGTGCTCGTGGGCTCGGCGCGCGACTTCGCGGCACCGCCCGCGGACCCGGACGCGTTGCGCGCCATCCTCGCGCAGCACCCCTGGCTCTATATCCTCGATATCGACCGCCGGCTGCTCGTGTGGGAAGCGTGGCTCGAAGCCGCGAAGCTCGACGTGGAAATGGCGCCGCGCGGCGAGATGGAGTTCAGCACGCTCGATCAGGTCATTCATGCGACGGTGGCCGGACTCGGCATTGCCGTCGCGGACCGGCACATGATCGAGCAGGAACTCGCGAACGGCACGCTCGTGCAGCTCAGCGCAATCGAAGTGGATGGGCCCGCAGGCTATTGGCTCGACGTGCGGCCCGAAGTGCAGGAGACGCTGCGCGTGCGCAATTTCAGCAGCTGGCTGGTCGAGCATCATGCGGTGGGTGCCGCTGGCGCGACAGGCCGCCCTGCGCTCACCGCGCCCACGCAATGACGCGCCTCGCTTGACGCATCCCGCCCGGCTCGACGTTTCGATTATTGCGATTTCGATTATTTCGATTTAGAATCGCGGTATTGAGCCAGGAGTCCCTTATGAACACCACGATGCACCCTACACCGCTGCCGTCCGAGCAGGAGGCCGAACTCGCCCGCGCGTCGGGCCGGGATCTGTCGGTCGTGCTGTCGAGCCGTGCCGAAACTCAGCAGTTCGACTTCAAGGACGACAGGGGCGAGACTCGCACCGTCACGCTGCCAACGTCGTTCGTGCGGCTGATGGTCGAGGCGCTCGCGGAGATCGGACAAGGCAATGCGGTATCGCTCATTCCGATCCATGCGGAACTGACGTCACAGGAAGCGGCGGACGTTCTCAATGTTTCGCGCCCGTATTTGATCCAGCTACTCGACAAGGGTGAAATCCCCTACCGGAAGGTGAATACGCACCGGCGCATCCGCTACGATGACGTACTCGCTTACAAGCATCGCGTCGATGCCGACCGTCGTGCGGCACTGGATGAACTTTCGGCGCTCCATCAGGAAATGGGATTGGAGTAAATGGCATCGAGCTCCACGGGGGATCGATGCCATGCAGGATCACCCCAGCCCGCCCATCATCATGTACTTCGTTTCGAGGTACTCATCGAGTCCGTACTTCGAACCTTCACGCCCGAGGCCCGACTCCTTCACGCCACCGAACGGCGCAACCTCCGTCGAGATGATCCCTTCGTTGATGCCGACCATGCCGCTCTCCAGCGCGCCCGCAACGCGCCATACGCGGCCGATGTCGCGCGCGTAGAAATACGCGGAAAGCCCGAAGTCGGTATCGTTCGCCGCCTGGATCGCCTCTTCCTCGGTGTCGAAGCGGAACACCGCCGCCACCGGGCCAAAGGTCTCTTCGTTCGCGAGCATCATGCCGCCGTGCGCGCCCGTGATGACGGTCGGCTCATAGAACGTCCCGCCAAGCGCATGCCGGTTTCCGCCGCACACGACGACGCCCCCCTTCTCGCGCGCATCGCTCACGTGCGCCTCGACCTTGCGCAGCGCCGGACCGTTGATGAGTGGCCCTTGCGTCGCGCCCGGCTCCATGCCGTTCGCAACCTGCAGCTTGCGCACCGCGGTCACGAGTTTCTCGACGAATGCGTCGTGCACGCCCGACTGCACGTAGAAGCGGTTCACGCACACGCAGGTCTGCCCGGTGTTGCGGAACTTCGAGGCCATCGCACCTTCCACGGCGGCATCGAGATCGGCGTCGTCGAACACGATGAACGGCGCGTTACCGCCCAGCTCGAGCGAGACCTTCTTCACGCTGTCCGCGGCGGCGCGCATGAGGAGCTTGCCCACGCGCGTCGATCCCGTGAACGAAATCTTGCGCACGGCCTTCGACGCCATCAGCGTGTCGCCGATCGCCGGTGCGTCGCCGGACACCACGTTGAACACGCCGCGCGGGATACCGGCCTCCTCGGCCAGCACCGCCAGCGCGAGCGCGCTAAGCGGTGTTTCCTCGGATGGCTTGAGCACCATCGTGCAGCCCGCCGCCAGCGCCGGGCCCGCCTTGCGCGTGACCATCGCGAGCGGGAAGTTCCACGGCGTGATCGCGCCGACCACGCCTACCGGCTCCTTCGTCACGACGATGCGCGAACCCTTCTTCGGCGCGGGAATCACGTCGCCGTACGAGCGCCGCGCTTCTTCCGCAAACCACGTAAGGAAGCTCGCCGCGTAGGCCACTTCGCCGAGCGCCTCCGCATACGGCTTGCCTTGCTCCGCGGTCATGATGCGCGCGAGGTCCTCGCGATGCTCGAGCATCAGTTCGCCCCAGCGGCGCACTTTCGCGCCGCGCTCGGCGGCCGTAGCGTCGCGCCACGCCGGAAACGCCTGAGTCGCGGCAGCCACGGCCTGCAGCGTTTCGCGCGCGCCGGCGCGCGCGACTTCCGCCAGCGCCGCACCGCTGGCCGGGTCGAACACGCTGTAGGTCGCATCGCTCGCGACCCATTCGCCGTCGATGAAGCTCGATGTGCGCCACAGACGCGTTTCCTTGAGGCCGCCGATCATGCCGCGATCTCCAGACGACGCGCCGCGCGCGGCACGCGTGGAATGCGCGCCGTCACGTAATCGTTGATCACATCGCAAGGCGTGTAGTTGCGGTCGAGTTCGTACTGCTCATCGGCATCGAGTTGCATATCGAGCGCCGCGAGCGCGCTGTCGAACTGCGCAACCGTATCGGCGCCCACCAGCATCGACGACACACCCGGGCGGTTCAGCACCCACGCCTGCGCGATCTGCGCGCACGAGACGCCGCGTGCGTCGGCGACTTCGGCCACCGAGCGCGCGATCTCGCGCGAAGCTTCGTCGTCGTACATCTGCACGGTGAAGAAGTCGGTCTGGTTGCGCACCGACTTCGCGTCGCCCGAGAGCAGGCCGCGCGCGAGCGGGCTGAACACCGAGACGCCTATGCCCTGATCCTGGCAGAACGGAATCATCTCGCGCTCTTCTTCGCGGTATGCGCAGTTCAATTGCAGCTGCATATTGATCGGGCGTGCGAAGTTATAGCGCTCGCACGCCTGCAGGATCTTCGCGAACTGCCACGTGAACATGGTCGAGACGCCGATATAGCGCGCCTTGCCCGCGCGCACGATGTCGTTGAGCGCGTCCATGGTTTCCTCGACGGGCGTATTCACGTCGAAGTAGTGGAGCATGTAGACGTCGACATAGTCGGTCTGCAGGCGGCGCAGCGAGCCGTCGATGCCATCCATGATGTGCTTGCGCGAATGGCCCTGGTTATTGACGCCATTGCCGATCGGATAGCCCACCTTGGTCGTGAGCACGAGCTCGTCGCGCTTCGCGATGCGCCGCACGATGCGCCCGACCACTTCCTCGCCCACGCCGGTCGAATAAAAATCCGCGAGGTCGATGAAATTCACGCCCGCTTCGAGCGCGCGGCGCACGATCGGCTCGCTCTGCTCTTCGTTGTAGATCCACGGCTTCCAGTCGGGCGTGCCCATGTTCATCGTGCCGAGGCACAGGCGCGACACCTTCAGGCCCGAGCGGCCGAGTTGCACGTATTGCATCGTAGTCACCTGATAACGGTAGTCGTGGCTCAGGCCGCGCGGGCCTTGGGCGTGTAGAACGGATTGCTGATCTGGTCTTTGATCTTCGCGACGTCGTCGAGCTTCGGGAGCCCGTTCATTGCGGCGCGGATCGCGGTCTTGCAGGCCGTGTAGTTGTTCTCGTAGACGGCGTCGAGGTCGTCGCACGACCAGTTCACCCAGTTCGCCGTGACGATGCACCATTCGTTCTCGGCCTCGGGCGGCAGCGTGCCGTCGAGCATCGCCTCGGTCACGGCCTTCGCGATAGCGGCCTGGGATGCGCCCCAGGTGGCATTGCCGTGCAGGTCGCCGCGGATATCGGCTTTATTCACGTAGAGCGTGGCGGGCTTGACCGGCACGTTGGGCTGCGCCACCACCATGAAGGGCACATGGCCCTGCGAAGGCGACGAGAGACTGTTCGTGAACGCCTGCCCCACCGGACCACTACGCGGGCCGATCATGATGTTGATGTGAGCGGCGTTTACGCCTGGTCCTGCAAAACCCTCACCGATATAAACTTCCAAGGCTTTCATGGCTGACTCCGTCTCCAGTTTCGTTGTGTGCCGCAGCGCAGCATGCTTTGTCGATGCGGCCTGCGCGTCGAGACGAATTGCAGCACACGCGAAACGCGCCCAAAAGCTATGAAATCTCATGGGGGCATGACGCGGATTCATTGCCATGAGATCAGGTAATGCTTCGATGACTATTCGTGGCTTCGCAAGCCAAAACGCGGCCGGTAGACTCTGTTCGCATCGATCAAAAATATGGCCCGCGCTCCCGCGCAGAGGCACATACATGACTTCCTGAACGGAGGAGACGACATGAAACGTATCACGCGTTCCAGCGTGCATCTTGCGGCCGCGCTTGCGCTGGCAGGCGCTGCCACGAGCAGCTTTGCGGCGCCCGGCTGGTGCGAGTCCGGCAAGACCGTGAAGCTCGCGCAGATCACCTGGGAAAGCGGCGCCCTGATGACCGAAATGGTCCGCACGGTGTTAGAAAAAGGCTACGGCTGCAAGACCGAGGTCGTGCCCGGCGCCACGGCCGCCACCGAGACCGCGCTCTCCAGCAATGACCTGCAGGTATGGGCCGAGCACTGGACGGGCCGCAGCCCGATCGTCGCGCGCGCGCTCAAGGACGGCAACGTGAAGCTGGTGGGCGAGCTGATCCCCGGCGGCGACAAGGAAGGCTGGTACGTGCCCGATTACGTCATCAACGGCGACCCGAAGCGCGGCATCAAGCCCCTCGCGCCGCAATTGCGCTCCGTCTCGCAACTGGCGCAGTACAAGGCTCTCTTCGCCGACGATGAAGAACCCGGCAAGGGCCGCTTCTACAACTGCCCCGCCGGCTGGGACTGCGAGCGCTTCAATAACCAGTTGCTCAAGGCCTACAAGCTCGGCGACGACTACACGAATTTCCGCCCCGGCACCGGCGGCGCACTCGACGCGGCGATCGCCTCGGCCTACGAGCGCGGCAAGCCCATCCTCTTCTACTACTGGCAGCCCGCCGGCCTGATGGCGAAGTACCACTTCGTGCAGTTGCAGGGCGCGCCCTATTCGGACGCCTGCTGGAACACGATCACCGACCCGAAGGGCACGCCGTGCGCCTCGGCATTCAAGGTCTCGCACCTGAAGATCGCAGTATCCACGCCGTTTTACGACACCGAGCCCGGCGCCGTGGCGTTCTTCGAAAAGGTGAGTCTGCCGCTCTCGCTCGACGAGCAACTGGTGCAACAGATGCATGACAAGAAGCTCGACGCCTCTACCGTCGCGCACAGCTTCTTCGAGCAGCACCCCGAAATCTGGAAGCAATGGGTTACGCCGGACGTCGCGGCGCGCGTGCAAGCGGGCTTGCGCTCGTAAGCGGCTTGCCCGCACCGTGAAGCGAACGATGCAGCAAGGCATCGCCCCGTCATACGCAGAATGAGGCTCACCATGGGATCTCCCTTCCTTCACCTGTCGATTTCCGACTGGGTCAACGATCAGGTCACCGCGTTCGTGCAGGAGCACGGCGACGCGTTTCATAACTTCAGCGTCCTGATGCTGCGCTACGTGCTCGTGCCGCTCGAAGGCCTGCTGCGCGCGACGCCGCCGCTCGTCATCCTCGCGGCCGTGGGCCTGCTCGCCTGGCACGCGTCGCGCCGCATCGGCGTGGCGTTCCTGTTCGTGGCCCTGCTCTGGCTGATCGGCTGCTTCGGGCTGTGGGACAAGCTCATGCAGACCTTCGCGCTGATGGTGGTCGCCACGCTCATTTCGGTGATCCTCGGCGTGCCCATCGGCATCCTCGCGGCTTCGAGCAGCACGCTGCGCCGCGTGCTGCTGCCCGTGCTCGACGTGATGCAGACGCTGCCGAGCTTCGTCTACCTGATTCCGGTGCTGATGCTGTTCGGCCTCGGCAAGGTGCCCGCGATTCTCGCAACGGTCGTCTACGCGCTGCCGCCGCTGATCCGCCTGACCGATCTCGGCATTCGCCATGTGGACGCGGAGATCGTCGAAGCGGCGCGCGCGTTCGGCACCACGCGCACGCAATTGCTGTTCGGCGTGCAGCTGCCGCTCGCCCGCCCGAGCATCATGGCCGGCATCAACCAGACCACGATGATGGCGCTCTCGATGGTGGTGATCGCCTCGATGATCGGCTCGCGCGGCCTCGGCGAAGACGTGCTTGCGGGCATCCAGACGCTCGACGTCGGCAAGGGCACGCAGGCCGGCATCGCCATCGTGATCCTCGCCATCGTGATCGACCGCATCAGCCAGGGTTACGGCCAGGGGCGCCGCACGCGCGGCCTCACACGCAAGTCGAAGCAGCCCTCGCGGATTCCGTTTCGCCGCGCCCGCGATCAGGAAAGCAGCAACGCCGATGCGGCCGGAACCGGCGACCTGAGCAGCCAGCCGGCCAAATAACGGCCACCCAGGACCCACAACGGACGCGAATGCATTAGCGCTGGCATCATGCAAGAAACGCACGAGACGGCGCACTCCGAACACGCAATGAGGTAACGAACATGAGCGGCATCGAAGTCAAACACGTCTACAAGATTTTCGGCGCGCGCGACGCGGGCCAGCGCGCGCTCGAGCTGCTGCGCGGCGGCGCGAGCAAAGCCGAGGTCCTCGAGAAGACGCGCTGCAACGTCGGCCTGAACGACGTGAGCCTGTCGATCGGCTCGGGCCAGATCTTCGTCATCATGGGGCTCTCGGGCTCGGGCAAATCCACGCTCGTGCGCCACTTCAACCGGCTGATCGAGCCCACCATGGGCGAGATCCTGATCGACGGCAACGACGTGCTCAAGCTCTCCGAGGGCGGCCTGCGCCATCTGCGCCGCTACGGCGTGAGCATGGTGTTCCAGAGCTTCGGCCTGCTGCCGCACCAGACGGTGCTCAACAACACCGCCTACGCACTCGTCACGCGCGGCGAGAAGAAGGCCGCCGCGCATGCGAGCGCGCGCGAATGGCTCGCCAAGGTGGGACTCGACGGCTACGCCGATCACTACCCCGACGAGCTCTCGGGCGGCATGCGCCAGCGCGTGGGGCTCGCCCGCGCGCTGGCCGCGAACACCGACGTGATCC
This sequence comes from Paraburkholderia pallida, assembly GCF_004524855.1. Lineage (NCBI taxonomy): Bacteria > Pseudomonadati > Pseudomonadota > Betaproteobacteria > Burkholderiales > Burkholderiaceae > Paraburkholderia > Paraburkholderia pallida. The sequence goes on from NZ_CP038149.1 coordinate 1,468,497, forward strand.
TGATGGACGAGGCGTTCTCCGCGCTCGATCCGCTCATCCGCGCGGAGATGCAGGACCAGTTGCTGGAACTGCAGAAGACGCTCAAGAAGACGATCGTGTTCATCACGCACGACCTCGACGAAGCGCTGCGCATCGGCAACCAGATCGCGATCTTGCGCGACGGCCGCCTGATCCAGTGCGGCACGCCCGACGACATCCTGCATCGACCCGCCGACGACTACGTGCGCCGCTTCGTGGAGCGCCGCACCGACGTGACGCACTAAGCGCGGCGCATGCGGGCGCTCATAGGCCTGCTGGGCGGCTACACGATTCTCGTTTGCGGCAATAGCCTGCTCACCACGCTGATTTCGCTGCGCATGCTGGCCGCGCAGCACACTGCGCTTGGCGTAGGCCTTGTGCAGTCGTGCTATTACGTCGGTTTCATCGTGGGCGCGCTCGGCCTCGGCCCGCTCGTGACGCGCATCGGGCCGCAGCGCGCGTTCATCGGCTTCGGCGCGCTCGCGGCCCTCGCGGCGCTCGGCTACCTCTCCTTCGACTCGCCCGACATCTGGGCCGTGCTGCGGCTCGTGACGGGCTTCAGCATGGTCGGCGTATTCACGTCGATCGAAAGCGGCGTCAACAGCGCCGTGCCGAACCGCCAGCGCGGGCGCGCGTTCGCGTTCTATCTCGTGCTCACCTATCTCGGGGTGAGCATCGGCCAGTTCCTGCTCGGCGTGAGCGCGCCCGGCAGCAACCTCGAGCATGGGCTCGTGAATGGCCTCTTTGTGGCTGGGCTGATACCCGTGGCGCTGATCGGCGACTGGCAGCAGGTGGTGCCGCCGCCCATTGCCGCCATGACGAGCGCCTCGCCGCTCGCCACGCCCAAGCGCCCCACGCTGCTGCTCGACGGCCTGCGCGAGCTGCACCGCGTAGCACCCCGAAGCGTGCCCGCCTGCATCGGCGCGGGGCTGCTCTCCAGCGCGTTCTATGCGCTCACGCCGGTCTATCTCGCGCGCATCGGCTTTCCGGCCAGCGACATTTCGCGTGTCATGGGCATCGTGCTGATCGGCGCGCTGCTCTCGCAGTGGCCCGTGGGCCGCCTGTCCGACCATCTCGGGCGGCGCGCGACGCTCGGCGCGGTCTCGCTCGTCGCCGCGCTGGCGGCGGCCGCGCTGGTCGTGATGCGCGCGCCGTGGGTGGTGGACGCCCTGCTCTTTCTCTATGTCGCGCTCACCTTCACGCTCTATGGCGTGATCGTCTCCGACGTGAACGACCACGTCGATCAAGCCCGCCGCGTGCAGACGAGCGCCACGCTGCTGCTCGTCTTCTCGCTGGGCGGCGCGGCCGGGCCGACTATCGCGTCGGTCTTCATGCGGTTCATCGGCCCCGGTGGCCTCTACGTCTTCGCCCTTGCCGTCACGCTCGGCCTTGCGGCGCTCTCACGCTCGCGGCGCTGAGTAGCGAGCCGCCGTTGCGCCGTTGCGCCGCTGCGCCTCGCGCGCCGGTATACTCCGTCGTTTTGGCGCCCCGTCATTTCGAGATGGCGCGGGCCCGCGAGGAGACGACCTTGAAGCGAAAAATGCCGGCGCTGAACGCGCTGAAGGCATTCGAGGCGGCAGGCACGAGCGGCAGCTTCACCCGCGCCGCCGAGCAGCTGAACGTGACACAGAGCGCCGTGAGCCGCCAGGTGCGCCAGCTCGAGGAGCAGCTTGGCGAAACCCTGCTCGAACGCCACCACCACCGGCTCGAACTGACCGACGCCGGCCGCACGCTCCTGCGCACCTTGCAGCAATCGTTCGACCGTATCGAGCTGACCGTGCGCACGATCCAGCAGAAGAGCGACCTGAACCGACTGCGCGTGAACGCGCCGCCCACCTTTGCGAGCCGCTGGCTCGTGCCGCGCCTGACAAAGCTGCACGCGCGCCATCCCACGCTCGAATTGAGCCTCACGACCCACTTGCAGGACAGCCTCGCCGATTCCACCGCGCTCGATTGCGCGATCCGCTTCGGCGACGGCGAATGGGCGGGACTCGAAAGCTCACTGCTGATGCACGAATCGCACATTGCGGTCTGCTCGCCCGCGCTGCTTGCGAACGGCCCGCTCGACCTCGCGAAGCAGACGCTGCTGCACGTGCTAGCCGGCGAAAATCAGCGCTATCTCACGTGGCGGCACTGGCTGGATGCCGCGCGTATCGAAGATGTGGACACGTCGGGCGGCTATGAATTCGATCTGCTCGACCATGCGATCCGCGCGGCGATAGAGGGGCTCGGCGTGACCATGGCCGACCGCAACATGATCGGGCGTGAGCTGGCTGAAGGGCGGCTCGCGCCGGTGCGCGACGTCCATGTGGACGGGCGCCAGTCGTACTGGTTCGTGGTGCGGCCCGAACAGCAAGGCTCCAGGCCGCTCCAGCTGTTCCGGCAGTGGCTTCAGGATGAGATTGCCGCGGCGCGCTGAACGTTGGCCGCGAGGCTGCGTGCGGCAATGTCGTGCTCCGCATCTTCGATGATCATCTCCGCGCCCTTTTCCGCGACCATCATGGCGGCCGCGTTCGTATTGCCGGACGTGATGTTCGGGAAAATGGACGCATCCACCACGCGCAGCGCCTCGATGCCGTGCACGCGCAAACGTGCGTCGACCACGGCCGTGCGCGGATCGGGTCCCATCGCGCAACTGCCGCACAGGTGATAGATCGAACCGCTCTGCTCGCGGAAAAACTTGAGCATGCTGGCGTCGTCGGTCACGTCGCCGGCCGGCGTGACCTCTTCCACCGTCACTTCCTGCAGCGCCCGCGCCGTCATCAGCTTGCGCACGAGACGGCTGCCCGCGATGGCCTCGTCGCGGTCTTTCTGCGTCGAGAGATAGTTGCCGCGGATCTTCGGCGCGTCTTCCAGATTCGCCGAGGCAATCTCGATCGAGCCGCGGCTCGTGGGCCGGCACGGATTGAAGCAGACGAGAAAACCCGAATACGGCTCCGGGGTGAGCTGCGCGCGATTCGATTTAGGAATCCGATACGAAAGCGGATTGAAATACACCTGCATGTTCGGATGCGCTTCGTTCGCACTGGTGCGGAAAAAGCCTCCCGACTGATTCACGCTCATCGAGAACGGCCCCGTGCGCTTGACGAGGTATTGCAGGCCGAACTTGAGCTTGCTCGTCCAACTGCTGAACGCGTCGTTGAGCGTCTTCATGCGCGAGCGATAGTAGAAGCTCACGCACAGGTGGTCCTGCAAGTTCTGCCCCACGGCCGGCAGCTCGTGCACCACGTCGATGCCATGCTTCGCGAGCAGCGCGCGCGGCCCCACGCCTGAGAGCTGAAGCAGCTTGGGCGAATCGACCGCGCCCGCGGCGACGATCACTTCGCGGTTCGCATGAAACGTGCGCTTCGCACCCTGCTGAACGATCTCCACGCCCGTTGCGCGCCGGTTACCGGTTTCCGCATCGACATCGAACAACACGCGCGACGTACGCGCATGAAGCTCGATCTTGAGATTCGGGCGATGCCCCGCGCGATGCAGATACGCGAAGCTGCTCGACGCACGCTGGCCGTCGCGCGCGTTGACATCGTAGATGCCCACGCCTTCGAGGCGCTCGCCGTTGAAGTCATCGTTGCGCTCGTAGCCGAGCTGCGTGCAGCCTTCGATGAAGGTCTGGCAAATCGGATGCGCACCGTCCTTCATCGGCGTGATGCGCACCGGGCCGTTTGCGCCGTGCCACCGCGTGTCGCCGAGCGGATGCGATTCGAGCTTGCGGAAATACGGCAGCACGTCCTGGTAAGACCAGCCCGGATTGCCCGCCGCGGCCCAATCGTCGAAATCGCGCTGCGCGCCGCGCACATAGATCATCGCGTTGATCGAGCCCGAGCCACCCTGCACCTTGCCGCGCGGCGCGTAGATCTGGCGTCCGGCCAGCTCGGCTTCCGGCTCGCTGTAATACATCCAGTTGTGCTTATCGTTGTAATACAGCTTGGCGAAGCCGATGGGAATCTTGAACCAGAACGAATCGTCGGAACCGCCCGCCTCGAGCAGCAGCACCGAATGGCGCCCCGAAGCCGAGAGCCGCTCGGCAAGAATGCAGCCCGCCGATCCGGCGCCGACGATGATGTAGTCGTAGTTCATCTCTGTGCTCCCACGGTTCAGCCGCGTGCGGGCGAGGTGTCGCGCACGTCGGCCGGCTGGCTCGCCATCTGCAGATGCAGGCGCTCGCCGGTGTATGGCGAGTGCGCGCGCACGACGTCCATGTCGAGTTCGACGCCCAGACCCGGCGCCTTCGACGGAATGATGTAGCCGTCTTCCCACTGGATCGGCTTCTTGAGGATCTGCGCATGGAAGCCGTCCCACGTGCCGATGCTTTCCTGAATCAGGAAGTTCGGCGTGCAGGCCGCGATCTGGATGCTCGCCGCCGCGCCAATGGGCCCGTTGTAGAGATGCGGCGCGATCTGGGCGTAATGCACTTCGGCAAGCGTGGCGATCTTCTTGGCTTCGAGCAGGCCACCCACGCGCGCGACGTTCATTTGCAGGATCGACGCCCCGCCCGCTTGCAGCAGCTTGTGGAATTCGTACTTGGTGGTGAGGCGCTCGCCGGTCGCAATCGGAATCGACGTGTGCTGCGCGACATTGGCGATGGCCTCTTCCTGGCCCGGCGGCACCGGCTCCTCGAACCAGAGCGGGTCGTACTTTTCGAGGCGCTTCGCCAGCCGGATGGCCGACGAAGGCACCATTTGCCCGTGCGTGCCGAACAGCAGGTCGGCCTTGTTGCCCACGGCTTCGCGCACCTTGCGGCAGAACGTTTCGCAACGGTCGAGCACTTCGAGCGAGAGTTGATGCCCCGAGTAGGCCGTGTACGGACCCGCCGGATCGAACTTGACCGCAGTGAAGCCCCGCTTCACGTTTTGCGCGGCGCATTCGGCGGCGAGATCGGGGTCGTCGTAATCGTATTCGCCCTTCGCGTTCTTCGGATAGAGATAGGTGTACGAACGAAGACGCTCGTTCACCATGCCGCCGAGCAGCTCGTACACCGGCTTGCCCGCCGCCTTGCCGACGATGTCCCAGCATGCCATTTCGAGGCCGCTCACGATGCCCATCATCGTGAGGTCGGGGCGCTGCGTGAAGCCGCTCGAATAGGTCTCGCGGAACAGCCGCTCGACGTGGTGCGGATCGTGATCGAGCAGATAGCGCGTGAACACGTCCTCGATGGCGGGCACCATCACGTCGGGATGGAAGGTGGCGGCATAGATTTCACCGACACCCTCGATGCCGCAATCGGTCTGCAGCGTGACGAAGATCCAGTACATGCCGCCGAGGTGCGGAGGAGGCACCGCGACGACATGCGTTTGCATGGCGACGACTTTCATGGTTCGGGCAGATTCAGACAGTGTGGGAATGAGACATGCGCTTGAGCACGAGCGCGGCAATGCCGCCGAGCGCACCGATAGCCGCGATGTAGGCGAAGTAGAACTGGTAACCGGGCAGGCCCGCGTAGTGCTCCGTGAAGTAGCCGTTCACGAGCGGCAGGAAAATGTCCGACGAATAGCCGACCAGCGACACGAGGCCGATCGCGAGGCCCGTGATACGCATGGGGATCGCGCAGTAATCGAGCAGCGTCCAGTAGAGGCCGCGAATCGCGTAAGTCATGAGGCCGATGAACAGCACGACGGCGCCGAGCAGCGCCATGTTGCGCAGCGCCGGCAGCACGATCAGGCCCACCAGCCCCGCGACGGCAAGGAACATCGCCCAGATCAGCACGCGCAGGTTCGAGAAGCGGTCGCCGAGAAAGCCGCCGCCGATGCCGCCGATCGGCCGCATCCAGAGCTTCGCCGTGGTCACCATGCCGGCCGCCACCACGCTCATATGCAGCTCGCCTTGCTGGAGATACGCGGAGAAGCTGTAGGTGGCCCAGAAGATTTGATAGCCGCAAAACACGACGGCCGCCATGAGCCAGAGTTGCGGAATCGAAGCGAGCGTCCTGAGATCGCGCCGGAGCGAGCCGTCCGCAGCGGCGGCATCGGTCGCATCGGCTGACTGGCCGGCGGCGGCGCGTGTGGGCCTCGGGTCCTTGAAGAAGGTCATCACCGCGCCAAGCGCGATACACGTGAAGGAATACAGATAAATCACGTGGCGCAGTCCAACCGCCTCGCCGCGCCCCGAACTCGTGGCGGCGGCGAAGAGCGCGAGCGCCGCGGTCGCGAGCAGCGCCTCGACGAGCCCGCGCCCTCCGTCGAGCAAACCGAAAAAACGGCCCTGCTCGTTCGGCGCCGCGATCATGCGCACGCGCTTGAGCACCGAAGCCCAGAACGTGAGGCCCGTTGTGAGGCCCCAGCAGCAGAAGATCACGAGCAGCACATGGAACGAAGGTGCCGTCGAATACCAGAGGCCCAGCGCGCCGGTGCCGATCAGCGAGAAGCAGATCAGGAGGCGCGGCGCGACGCGGTCGGCGAGCCAGCCGCTCGGCAGATAGGAGACGAAGAAGACGATGCCGAGCACCGAATAGAGGTAGCCCAGTTGCGTGTTGTCGATGTGCAGGACATCGAGCATCGTCGTCTGATAGACCTGACGCAGATAGAGCAGCGGATAGATTCCGCCGGCAGCCAGCACGAGCAGCAGCAACTGAACGTAGCGCTGCGGCGAGCCCGCTGTTGCGGGTGCGAACGATGAGATATCGGCGCGCGGCGAGCCTGCTGGCGCGGTGGGCTTGGCGATGGACTTCTGCAAGACGGTCTCCATTTCGCGGGCTCGCTGGCCTGGGCACCCGGTACGGGGCCCTGGTTGGCGGTCTGCGTTTATTCAGGCGGGCGTTCGTTGCAGCAAACGCCCTTCACAACACATTCAATCAGTATGGCGAATCATCAAAACGGCATGACGACGAGGCGCGTCTGCGTGAATTCGAGCATGCCGTGCTTGCCGTCGTCGCCGCCGAGACCCGAGCGCTTCCAGCCGGCGTGAAAGCCCTGGTACGGGTCGGCGGGCGTGCGGTTCACGTAAAGTTCACCCGCCTCGATCTCGTTCGCGACCAGCATGGCCGAGCGATAGCGCTCCGTATAGAGCACCGAGGAAAGCCCGAACTGGTGATCGTTGGCCATGCGAAGGGCGTCGTCGAGCGTGTCGTAGGCGAGCACCGGCAGCACCGGCCCGAAGATCTCTTCCTGCACGATCTCCATGTCCTGGCGGCAGTGGCTCAGCAGCGTGGGCGGATAGAAGTGGCCCGCGCCTTCCGGCAGATAGCCACCCGTCTCGATCACGGCGCCTTCGGCCACGGCACGCTCGACCATCGCGTGGACCGCGGCGCGTGCCTGCGCGTTGACGAGCGGCCCCATACGAGCGGGGTCGACCGAGCGGTCGCCGAAGGTCACGGCGCTCATCTTCTCGCGCAGCAGCGCAACGAAGCGCGCATGCACGGACTCCTGCACATAGACGCGCTCGATGGCCGTGCAGAGCTGGCCGCAATGGGTCGTCTTGGAGCGCACGATCGCCGTGGCCGCGGCTTCGAGATCGGCATCGGCCTCGATGATCGCCGGGGTCTTGCCGCCCAACTCGAGCGAAGGCTTCGCGATGTTTTCCTTGCAGTAGTCGAGCACCTTGCGGCCCGCCGCCACGCTGCCCGTGAGCGTGATCATGCCCACGGCCGGATGCGTGCACAGCACAGCGGCCGTGTCATGGTCCATCGCCAGCACGTTGAAGATGCCCGGCGGCAGGTCGGCATCCTGGGCGGCGCGCGCCACTTCGAACGCCGAGCAGGGCGTGTTGTTGCTCGGGCGCGCCACGACGGTGTTGCCCGTAATGAGCGCCGGCGCAATCTTGCGCAGCAGCGTGTAGATCGGGAAATTGAACGGAATCAGGCACGCGGCCACGCCGATGGGCTCGCGCATCAGAATCAGGTTTTCGTTGGCGCTGTCGCTCGGGATCACCTCGCCCTCGATACGGCGCGCCCATTGCGCGTGGTAGCGCAGGATCTCGGCGGCGTAGTGGGCTTCGGAGGTGGCGTCGGCGACGCTCTTGCCGGACTCCGCGGCGAGGACCGCGCCGATGACCGGGGAGCGCGCGTCGATGGCGTCGGCGAAACGGGTCAGGATCGCGCCGCGCTCGGCGGCGGGCAGACGGCGCCAGGCGCGCTGGGCGTCTTTCGCGACCTCGACGGCGCGGATGGCGTCGTCGGCGCTTGCTGCGCTCACGTGGCCGATCAGCTCGGCGTTCGCCGGGTTGTAGACGGCGATGCGCTGCGCGTCCGCTTCAAGAAACTGCCCGTTAATGAAGTTGTAATCTGATCGCATGGTGTGATGCCGATTTGTCGCCACGTCTGGGGATGGAGGCAGTATCCCGAGGTGGTGAAGGCATCACAAACGATTAATTGTCGAGGGGAGCATGCGGAAAACGCATGGTTCGGCAAGGGCTGTCAGATGATGTAAGCACAACGTGAAGTCCACGCTGTCTACCCAACAAAAAAAGCGCCGCACGGCCACTCAAGCCGCACGGCGCCTTCTCGTGTGCCGCACGCACCGCCCCGCCAGCGGCGCGTGCAAACCCCTTACTTGCCCAGCATCGGCAGCTTCAGCCCAGCCTCACGCGCCGTCTGCTGTGCGAGCTCGTAGCCGGCATCCGCGTGACGCATCACACCCGTCGCCGGATCGTTCAGCAGCACCCGGCCCAGACGCTCATGCGCCGCCTGCGTGCCGTCGGCCACGATCACCACGCCCGAGTGCTGGCTGAAGCCCATGCCCACGCCGCCGCCGTGGTGCAGCGACACCCACGATGCCCCGCCTGCCGTGTTCAGCAGCGCGTTGAGCAACGGCCAGTCGCTCACGGCGTCCGAGCCGTCCTTCATCGATTCGGTCTCGCGGTTCGGGCTCGCCACCGAACCCGTGTCCAGGTGGTCGCGGCCGATCACGACCGGCGCCTTCAGCTCGCCGTTCTTGACCATCTCGTTGAACGCCTGGCCCAGACGATAGCGATCCTTCACGCCCACCCAGCAGATCCGCGCCGGCAGACCCTGGAACGCAATGCGCTCGCGCGCCATATCGAGCCAGTTGTGCAGGTGCGGATCGTCGGGGATCAGCTCCTTGACCTTCGCATCCGTCTTGTAGATGTCCTCAGGATCGCCCGAGAGCGCCACCCAGCGGAACGGACCCTTGCCCTCGCAGAACAGCGGGCGGATGTACGCCGGCACGAAGCCCGGGAAGTCGAACGCGTTTTCCACGCCCATTTCCAGCGCCATCTGGCGGATGTTGTTGCCGTAGTCGAGCGTCGCCGCGCCGCGTTCCTGCAGCGCGAGCATCGCGCGCACCTGGTGCGCCATCGACTGCTTCGCCGCCTTCACGATGCTTTCCGGCGCCACCTTCTGCGCCTCGCGCCACTGCTCGACCGTCCAGCCCTGCGGCAGGTAGCCGTTGATCGGGTCGTGCGCGCTCGTCTGGTCCGTCACGCAGTCCGGCGTGATGCCACGCGCCACGCATTCGGCGAACACGTCCGCCGCGTTGCCCAGCAGGCCCACCGAAACCGGCTTGCCGGTCTTCTTCGCTTCCTCGACGATGGCCAGCGCCTCGTCCAGCGTCTTGGCCTTGCGGTCCACGTAGCGCGTCTTCAGGCGGAAGTCGATGCGCGTCTCGTCGCATTCCACCGCGATCATCGAGAAGCCCGCCATCGTCGCAGCCAGCGGCTGTGCGCCGCCCATGCCGCCGAGACCGCCCGTGAGGATCCAGCGGCCGCTCGGGTCGCCCTTGAAGTGCTGGTTCGCCACCGAGAAGAACGTTTCGTAGGTGCCCTGCACGATGCCCTGCGAGCCGATGTAGATCCAGCTGCCCGCCGTCATCTGGCCGTACATCATGAGGCCCTTGCGGTCGAGCTCGTGGAAGTGCTCCCACGTGGCCCAGTGCGGCACGAGGTTGGAGTTCGCGAGCAGCACGCGCGGCGCGTCGGCGTGGGTGCGGAACACGCCCACCGGCTTGCCCGACTGGATCAGCAGCGTTTCGTCTTCGTTCAGGTCCTTCAGCGAGGCGAGGATCTGGTCGTAGCACTCCCAGTTGCGCGCGGCACGGCCAATGCCGCCGTACACGACGAGCGCGTGCGGATGCTCGGCCACTTCCGGGTCCAGATTATTCTGGATCATGCGGTAGGCGGCTTCGGCCAGCCAGGTCTTGCACACCTTCTCGCTGCCGCGCGGCGCGCGGATCGTGCGGGACGGGTCGAGGCGGGGATCAGTGAAGTTGGGATGGTTCATAACGGTCTCGGACGGGTTGTTTGGGTTATTGCTCGGATTCGAACGCGAACGGGCTGTGTGCCGCGATTGCGCCGTTCTGCACGAGCTGCGTCATGGCTGCGATATCGGGGGCGAAGTAGCGGTCCAGATCGTAGTGCGGGACTTCGCCGCGCACCGACTCCATCACTTTTTGCAGCGCCGGGCTAGTCGCGTGCGGTGCGCGCAGGTCCACGCCCTGGGCGGCGGCGAGCAGCTCGATCGCGAGGATGTTGGCCGTGTTCTCGGCGATGTCGCCGAGCTTGCGCGCGGCGAAGGTCGCCATCGACACGTGGTCTTCCTGGTTCGCCGAAGTCGGCAGCGAGTCGACCGAAGCCGGATGCGCGAGTGTCTTGTTCTCCGAGGCCAGCGCCGCTGCCGTCACATGCGCGATCATGAAGCCCGAGTTCACGCCGCCGTCCTTCACGAGGAAAGGCGGCAGGCCCGAGAGCGTCGCGTCGATCAGGAGTGCGATGCGGCGTTCGGCGAGCGCGCCGATTTCGGCGGCGGCCAGCGCGAGATTGTCGGCCGCGAACGCCACCGGCTCCGCGTGGAAGTTGCCGCCCGAGATGACTTCCTTCGTGTCCGGGAAGATCAGCGGGTTGTCCGAGACCGCGTTGGCTTCGATCAGCAGCACTTGCGCGGCGTGGCGCATCTGGTCGAGGCACGCGCCCATCACCTGCGGCTGGCAGCGCAGCGAGTACGGGTCCTGGACCTTGCCGCAGTCGCGGTGCGAGAGGTTGATCGACGAGCCTTCGAGCAGATCGCGATAGGCCGAGGCCGCTTCGATCTGGCCGCGATGGCCGCGCAGTTCATGGATGCGCGCGTCGAACGGCTTGACCGAGCCGGCAGCCGCGTCCACGCACAGCGCGCCGGAGACGAGCGCCGTGCGGTACAGGTCTTCGATGGCGAACAGGTTATAGATCGCGAGTGCCGCGGAAGCCTGCGTGCCGTTCAGGAGCGCCAGGCCTTCCTTCGCCTGCAGCGCGATCGGCTTGAGGCCGGCCAGACGCAGGCCCTCTTCCGCGCTCATGCGCTCGCCCTTCGCGAACACGTCGCCCACGCCCAGCAGCACCGCCGACATGTGCGAGAGCGGCGCGAGGTCGCCCGACGCGCCCACCGAGCCCTTCACCGGGATCACGGGCAGAACGTCTGCATTGAAGAGCGTGATGAGCGTCTGCATCACTTCGCGGCGGATCCCCGAGTGGCCGCGGCCAAGGCTCGAGAGCTTCAGCGCCATCATGAGGCGCACGACCGGGCGCGACATCGGCTCGCCCACGCCCACGGCGTGCGAGAGCACCAGGTTGCGCTGCAGCAGCTCGAGCTGGTCGATCGGAATATGCGTGCTGGCGAGACGCCCGAAGCCCGTGTTGATGCCGTAGGCCGGCTCACCCTTGGCCGTGATCTCGGCCACGGTGCGCGCGCTCGCGTCGATCGCCGCGAAGCTGGCCGGATCGAGCTGGAGCTGGATGCTGCTGCTGTCCTTGGCACGCGCGATCTGGCGCAGTTGTGTGAGGGTCAGATGGCCGGGAGTCAGGGTAATCATCGCAGTGAAATAAGTTGTCTGGACAAGGTAGCGGCAGATTACACAAAACGAGTTGTCTATACAAGTTAAAAATTCTCCGTGTATACCCTCGCCATCGCTCCCTAACGCCCAGATTACGGGGCCTTTCGGCTACGGAACAGCCACGCCACCCCAGGTAATAACACCGATTGCCGGCTACCCCGTGCAATCGGTAATTTGTATAGACAACTCACTGCTACGCAGAAAATCCCTTCCGGAGACGTCATGAAGAAACTTGCCCTGTGTGTCGCACTCGCTCTTGCAGCCGGCGGCGCTTACGCGAAAGACTGGACCACGATCCGTTTCGGCACGGACGCCAGCTACGCGCCGTTCGAGTCGAAGGCACCCGATGGCAAGCTCGTCGGTTTCGATATCGATCTCGGCAACGAGATCTGCAAGCGCCTGAACGCGAAGTGCGTGTGGGTCGAGCAGGACTTCGACGGCATGATCCCGGGCCTGAAGGCCAAGAAGTTCGACGGCGCGCTCTCCGCGCTCACGGTCACGCCGCAACGCGAGCAGCAGATCGCCTTCACCGCGAAGCTCTACAACACCCCCACGCGCCTCGTCGCGAAGAAGGGCTCGCCCCTGCAGCCGACCGTCGAGTCGCTCAAGGGCAAGTCGGTGGGCGTCGAGCAGGGCTCGACCCAGGAAACCTTCGCCAAGGAAAACTGGGCGACCAAGGGCGTCAACGTCATCACCTACCAGAACCAGGACCAGGTTTATCTGGACCTGAAATCGGGCCGCCTGGACGCCGCGCTGCAAGACGAAGTGCAAGCCGACCTCGGCTTCCTGAAGACGCCGCGCGGCGCCGGCTTCGCGTTCGCCGGTCCGGAGCTGCCCACGGGCGCGGCCGCCATCGGCCTGCGCAAGGACGACGCCGACCTCAAGGCGAAGATCGACAAGACGATCGCCGACATGATCAAGGACGGCACCTACAAGAAGATCGAGTCGAAGTACTTCGACTTCGACGTATACGGCGGCTAGGCCCTCACGCCTCATCTGCATCAACACGGGTGCGCATGCCGCGCCGCTGCCCGGCACGCGCCCCGTCATTGAAGGACGTCCATCCATGCTCTTCCAAGGCTTCGGCCCTCTCCTCCTCGCCGGCACATGGGAAACCATCAAGCTCGCGCTGCTGTCGCTCGCCGCGGCGTTCCTGCTGGGTCTCGCCGGCGCCGCCGCGAAGCTCTCGCCCAACCGCGTGGTGTCGCGCATCGGCACGCTGTACACGACGCTGATCCGCGCGGTCCCCGATCTCGTGCTGATGCTGCTGCTCTTCTACAGCATCCAGATCTGGCTGAACCACCTCACCGACGCGATCGGCATGGACCAGATCGACATCGATCCGTTCGTGGCCGGCGTCATCACGCTCGGGTTCATCTACGGTGCGTATTTCACCGAGACTTTCCGCGGCGCGTTTCTCGCCGTGCCGCGCGGCCAGATCGAGGCCGGCTTTGCCTATGGCATGAGCTCCACGCGCGTGTTCACGCGCATCCTGTTCCCGCAGATGATGCGTTTCGCGCTGCCGGGCATCGGCAATAACTGGCAGGTGCTCGTGAAGGCGACCGCGCTCGTCTCGATCATCGGGCTCGCCGATGTGGTGAAGGCCGCGCAGGACGCGGGCAAGGCCACCCAGGCATTCTTTTTCTTCACGCTCGTGACCGGCGCGATCTATCTCGCCATCACCACCGTTTCCAACCTGGCATTGCACCGCCTCGAAAAGCGTTATTCGACCGGTGTGCGGAGGGCCGCGCTGTGATCGAACTCATTCAGCAATACTGGCCAAACTACCTGTACAGCGACGGCTTCAACTATAGCGGCCTCGTCATCACGCTCTGGCTGCTGGTGGTCTCGATCGTGCTGGGCTTCGGGCTTGCCGTGCCGCTCGCGATTGCGCGCGCTTCGCGCAATCCGTGGATTTCGCGCCCGGTCTGGCTCTACACCTACGTGTTTCGCGGCACGCCGCTCTATGTGCAGCTGCTGCTCTGCTACACCGGCATCTACAGCCTGCAATATGTGCATACGCACGCGCTGCTCGGCGAGTTCTTCCGTAGCGCGATGAATTGCACGCTGCTCGCGTTCACGCTCAACGAATGCGCCTACGCCACCGAGATCTTCGCGGGCGCCATCAAGGAGACCGCCTACGGCGAGATCGAAGCGGCCCTCGCCTACGGCATGTCGAAGTACAAGCTCTACACGCGCATCATCCTGCCCTCGGCCTTGCGCCGCGCGCTGCCCTCGTACAGCAACGAGGTCATCCTGATGCTGCACGCGACGACGCTCGCGTTCACCGCGACCGTGCCCGACATCCTGAAAGTGGCGCGCGACGCGAACTCCGCCACCTATATGACTTTCCAGGCATACGGCATTGCGGCCGCGCTCTACGCGACGATCGTCTTTGCCCTGATCTGGGGCTTCCGCCGCATGGAAACCCGTATGCTGGCTTACCTGAAACCGCAAGGGCACTAAACCCGTTTAGCGCTGATGGAGTGTATTGAGAATGTACAAGCTGATTGTTGACGACTTGCACAAGAAGTTCGGCGAGAACGAGGTTTTGAAGGGCGTCTCGCTCAAGGCGAAAGCCGGTGACGTGATCAGCCTGATCGGGTCCAGCGGTTCGGGCAAGAGCACGTTCCTGCGTTGCATTAACTTCCTCGAATCGCCGTGCTCGGGCCGCATCACGCTCAACGGCGAAGAGATTCGCACGAGCCCCGACCGCAGCGGTTCGCTGCGCGTGAGCGATCCGAAGCAGCTGCGGGCCATGCGCACACGCCTTTCGATGGTGTTCCAGCATTTCAACCTGTGGGCGCACATGACCGTGCTCGAGAACATCATCGAGGCGCCGGTGAGCGTGCTGGGGTTGAGCCGCAGCGAAGCGGAAGAGCGCGCACTCAAGTACCTGGCCAAGGTGGGCCTCGCGACCGGCGTCGAGCACAAGTACCCGTCGCATCTGTCCGGCGGCCAGCAGCAGCGCGTGGCCATCGCCCGCGCGCTGGCCATGGAACCCGAAGTCATGCTGTTCGACGAGCCCACCTCCGCGCTCGACCCCGAGCTCGTGGGCGAGGTGCTGCGCGTGATGCAGGCACTCGCGGAAGAAGGCCGCACGATGATCGTCGTCACGCACGAGATGGGCTTCGCGCGCAACGTGTCGAATCACGTCGTCTTCCTGCACAAAGGCAAGATCGAAGAGCAAGGCGACCCCAAGGAAGTGCTCAATGCACCGCGCAGCGAACGGCTGCAGCAGTTCCTCTCGGGGCGCCTGAAGTAAGCGTCATCCGCGCGCGGGGGATCGCCCGAATTTCATCAGGCATGCTGATTAACTGAGGTAGCGGTTCGATCCCCCGCCCCATCCGCACACATGCGTCGCCGCGCCTCCCGCGCCTCGGCTACCCTCCGCTCGATCACACTCGCGGCGAAAGTGCGCTCCCTCACGAGCGCCGAAGGTTCACCCGAACCCGCCTCGGTGCCCCGCACGATTTCGGCATGCGCTCCGGCCTGCTCCGGGGCCAATGCATCCTCCAGCGACCCACCTGATATCGCACGATGGCGCGCGCATCCTTTTCGCGCGCCACATTCTTACGAATATCTTCTGATTCATATCGCATCGTCACGAATCAGAAATATTTCCGATTGCTTGTTGAAAACATTTCTGGAAGTATTTACCGGCGTCTCACAGGCCTCGACATGCGCGCTGGCCTCGAACAACAACATCCGGTCCCGAACCCATGAACAACAAGACGATCCTGCCGTACGCGTCGGCGTTGCTCGCCGCCGCGCTGATGGCCGCATGCGGCGGCAACAGCGAAAGCCCCGCCCCCTCCACGCCCAGCGCGTCGCAGGATTCGGCCTGCCTCGCGATCGACAGCAGCGGCGCCACTGTCGTCGTGGGCTCGAACCAGCCCGGCGACCCTTCGCTGCCCGAGGCGGCATCCGGCTACCGGACCGGACTGAAGCCGATCTACGCGAAGACCTACATGGTTGCAACGTCGAACGCGTATGCGAGCAAGGCCGGCTGTGCGGTGCTCAAGCAAGGCGGGACCGCCGCCGATGCCGCCGTCGCCGTGCAGGCCGTGCTCGGGCTGACCGTGCCGGAGGCAACCGGCCTCGGCTCCGGCGGCGTGCTGCTGTACTACGACGCGGCCAGCAAGACCGTGCAGGCCTATGACGGCCGGGAGACGGCGCCCGCCGCCGCAACCGAAAACTACCTGCGCTATGTCGACGACGCGAACGACCAGACCGCGCCGGTGCCGAGCGCACGCGCGAGTGGCCGCTCGATCGGCACGATCGGCGTCCCGCGGCTCATCGAGGCGCTGCAGCATGATCACGGCAAGCTGCCGTGGAGCGGCCTGTTCGGCGACGCGATCTCGCTCGCGACCGACGGCTTCCCGATCGGCGGCCGGCTCGCCGCCGCAATCTCATCGAATGCGAGCAGCCTGAAGCGCGACGCCGAAGCCGCCGCGTATTTCCTGAACGCCGACGGCACGCCGAAGGCGCTCGGCACCGTGCTGAAGAACCCCGCCTACGCCGACGCGCTCACACGGATGGCCAGCGAAGGCGCCAACGCGCTGTACTCCGGCACCCTCGCGCAGGACATCGTCGCGAAGATCGCGACGAGCGCCGCCGCCGACGGCTCGCCGATCACGCCCGGCAAGACGACGCTCGCCGACCTCGCCGGCTACGAGGCGAAGCGGCGCGATCCCGTGTGCACGACCTATCGCGGCGCGTACTGGGTGTGCGGGATGCCGCCGCCGTCGTCGGGCGGCATCGCGGTCGCAGCCGCGCTCGGCATCCTCGAGAACTTCGACCTGAAGTCGCTCGGGCCAACCGCGATCGATCTCGAAGGCGGCAAGCCGACCGTCGCCGGCGTGCATCTGATCAGCGAGGCCGAACGGCTCGCCTACGCGGATCGCGACAAGTACGTGGCCGATACGGACTTCATCCCGCTTCCCGGCGGCACCTGGGACACGCTGCTGAACAAGCCATATCTGAAGCAGCGCGCGGCATTGATCAGTACCACGAAGAGCATGGGCACGGCGCAGCCCGGCGATCTCGGCGCGGTGCCGCTCGGCGTCGACAAGACGCTGATCGAGCACGGCACCAACCAGTTCACGATCGTCGACGGCAGCGGCAACGTCGTCAGCGCGACGACCACCGTCGAATCGAGCATGGGTTCGTTCCACATGACACACGGCTTCCTGCTGAACAACCAGCTGACCGACTTCTCCGCGAACCCGACCGACAGCACCGGCGCGCTCGTCGCGAACCGCTTGCAGCCGGGCAAGCGGCCGCGCAGCTCGATGGCGCCGACGCTCGTGTTCAAGGTCGCCGCGGACGGCTCGAAGGGCGACTTCGTCATGGCCACCGGCTCTCCCGGCGGCGGCACGATTCCGCAGTACGTCGTGAAGACGCTGGTCGGCACGCTCGACTGGGGACTCGATGCGCAGCAGTCCGCCGGGCTCGTCGATTTCGGCGCGAGCAACGGCCCGGTCACGACCGTCGGCGGCGAGCATCCGAACGTCGACACCAGCAACAACGGTGCGAACGATCCACTGATCACCGGGCTGAAGGCGCTCGGGCACGCGGTGTCGACGTCGGCGCAGGTCAGTGGCGTGAATACCGTGATGCGGGTGACGGTGAGCGGCGCGAACGTGCTGCAGGGCGGCACGGATCCGCGGCGTGAAGGCGTGGTGCTGGGGGATACGTTTACGCGGTGAATGGGGTGTATGCGTGTAACGCATCGGGCGCGCCGTTATCCAAACGCGGATAACGAGGCGCGCCGATGCACGTGAACCATCGGCCCCCGTCTTGCCTACACGTCCCCCCTCAGCTCGATCAGCAGGTCCTTGGCCGCCACCCGGTCACCGGGCTTCACATGCACGGCGGCGATTTCGCAATCTCGTTCCGCCGCAATGTGCGTTTCCATCTTCATCGCCTCGAGTGCGATCAGCGTCGTGCCGGCCGTCACCCGTTGACCAGGCTGCACCGCCACCGTCACCACGGAACCCGGCATCGGCGCGGCAACATGCAAGGGATTGGCCGGATCGGCACGCTGCAGGCCGTGGCGCTCCTTGCCCGCGTGCACGATCGTCTTCGGCTCGACGAGCGCCGTGCGCGACTGGCCGTTCAGCTCGAATTGCACTTTCACCATGCCGTCCTGCGCATCGGCATGCTGCCCCTGCAGCGAGATGAGCAGCGTCTTGCCCGGCGAGATGTCGATCGCCACCTCCTCCTGGGGCTGCAGGCCGTACAGGAACGCGGACGTCGGCACGACGGACGTATCGCTGTACGCGCGCACGTGCGCGTAATAGTCGACGGTCTGCTTCGGATACATCAGGTACGACGCCAGTTGCCGGTCGTCGAGCGGCCGCTCGCACTCGGCTTCGGCCTGCGTGCGCGCGGCATCGAGATCGACAGCGGGCAACTGGTCGCCGGGACGATACGGCGCCGGCGGCTCGCTCTTGAGCACCTTGCGCGACAGGTCTGCAGGAAAGCCGTCCGGCGGGAAACCGAGCTCGCCCTTGAACAGCGACACGACCGACTCCGGAAATGCAATGTCTCTCGCCGGGTTGCGCACGTCGTCCACGCTGAGATCGTTCGCGACCATCATCAGCGCCATGTCGCCCACCACCTTCGAAGTGGGCGTCACCTTGACGATATCGCCAAACAGCCGGTTCACGTCCGCATAGGCGCGCGACACCTCGGTCCAGCGATGATCGATGCCGAGCGAGCGGGCCTGCTCGCGCAAGTTCGTGTACTGGCCGCCGGGCATCTCGTGACGGTAGACGTCGGCCGTGCCGGCGCGGATCTCCGATTCGAACGGTGCGTAGTAGCGGCGCACGCCCTCCCAGTACATCGACGCTTCGTGCAAGCGATCCGGATCGAGCCCCGGATCGCGCTCGCTGCCGGCCAGCGACGCCGCGACGCTCGACAGGTTCGGCTGGGACGTGAGGCCGCTCATCGCGTCGAGCGCGCCATCGACCGCGTCGCATCCGGCGTCGATCGCGGCGAGCACCGAAGCCGCGGCAATGCCGCTCGTGTCGTGCGTGTGGAAATGCACGGGCAGGCCCGTCTCCTCCTTAAGCGCCTTCACGAGCGTTGCAACCGCCTGCGGCCGGCAGATGCCGGCCATGTCCTTGATGCCGAGCACGTGCACGCCGGCCTGCTGCAGCTCGCGCGCGATGGCGACGTAATACTTGAGGTCGTACTTCGGGCGCGATGCATCGAACAGGTCGCCGGTGTAGCAGATCGCGCCTTCGCACAGCATGCCGCTCTCGCCGACCGCATCGATCGCCACCCGCATGTTGCGAACCCAGTTCAGCGAATCGAATACGCGGAACACGTCGACGCCTGCGCTCGCGGCCTGCTGCACGAAAAAGCGCACGACATTGTCCGCGTAGTTCGTATAACCCACGGCATTCGACCCGCGCAACAACATCTGGAACAGGATGTTCGGCACGCGTTCGCGCAGCAAGGCGAGCCGCTCCCAGGGATCTTCCTTCAGGAAGCGCAGCGCGACGTCGAAGGTCGCGCCGCCCCAGCATTCGAGCGAGAACAGTTGCGACAGCTCGCGGGCGTAAAACGGCGCGATCGGCAGCATGTCGGCCGTGCGCATGCGCGTCGCGAACAGCGACTGGTGCGCGTCACGCATCGTCGTGTCGGTCAACAGCACCTGCTTCTGTTCGAGCATCCAGCGCGAGAACTGCTGCGGCCCGAGCTCGCGCAGACGATCGCGCGTGCCGGCCGGAATGGCCTTCGACGTATCGATCTTCGGCAACACCGGTTTCGGCAAGGGCAGCGCCGGCAGCGTGCGTCCGCTCATCTCGCCGTTGCCGTTCACGTTCAGCTCGCCGAGATAGCGCAGCAGCTTCGTCGCGCGATCGCCGCGCTTCGCGATGGCGAGCAGTTCGGGCGTGCGGTCGATGAAGCGGGTCGTGACCTCGCCCGCGATAAACGCCGGATGGTTGATCACGTTGCCGAGAAACTGCAGGTTCGACGCCACGCCGCGAATCCGGAACTCGCGCAGTGCGCGATCCATCCGGTGGATCGACTCGGCTGCCGTCGGCGCCCACGTCGTCACCTTGACCAGCAGGGAGTCGTAGTACGGCGTGATGACCGCACCGCCATAGGCGGTGCCCGCATCGAGCCGCACCCCGAAGCCCGCCGCGCTGCGGTACGCGCTGAGCCGTCCGTAATCGGGCAGGAAATCGTTCTCCGGATCCTCCGTCGTGATCCGGCATTGCAGCGCATGACCGTTCAGCGGGATCGCCTGCTGCGACGGCACGCCAGCGGCACGCTGCGCGAGCGCGCCGCTGGCGTCGTTCACGTCATCTGCGAGGCCGATCTGGCCGCCTTCGGTGATACGGATCTGCGCCTTCACGATGTCGATGCCGGTGATCATCTCGGTCACCGTGTGCTCGACCTGGATGCGCGGGTTCACCTCAATGAAATAGAACTTTCCGGTGTCGGCATCCATCAGGAATTCGACGGTGCCCGCATGCGTATAACCGACCGCGCGCATCAGGCGCAGCGCCGATTCGCACAGCGCCTGGCGGCCGTCGTGATCGAGGTACGGCGCGGGCGCGCGTTCGACCACCTTCTGATTGCGACGCTGCACCGTGCAGTCGCGCTCGTACAGATGCACGACCGTGCCATGCAGATCGCCGAGCACCTGCACCTCGACGTGCCGCGCGTTGCGCACGAGTTTCTCGACATACACCTCGTCGTTGCCGAACGCGGCCAGCGCCTCGCGCCGCGCCGCGGCGAGCGACGCCTCGAGGTCGCGCTCGCTCTCGAGCACGCGCATCCCGCGTCCGCCGCCCCCCCAGCTCGCCTTGAGCATCAGCGGATAGCCGACCTCCGCCGCGAGGCGCCGGCACGCGTCGAGATCGTCGGGCAACGGCGCGGTCGCGGGCATCACCGGCACGCCCGCGGCGATCGCGGCGTTGCGCGCGGCCACCTTGTTGCCGAGCGTACGCATCACCTCGGGCGTGGGGCCGATCCAGCGGATCCCGGCATCGATGACGGCCTGCGCGAAATCGGGATTCTCGGAGAGGAATCCGTAACCGGGATGGATCGCGTCGACCTTCGCCTGCCGTGCGACGCGCAGAATGTCGTCGATGTCGAGATACGCGGCGAGCGGCTTCTTGCCTTCGCCAATCAGGTAGCTCTCATCGGCCTTGAAGCGATGCAGTGCGAGGCGGTCTTCTTTCGAATAGATCGCCACGGTGCGGATGTTCAGCTCCGCGGCGGCGCGCATCACGCGAATCGAGATTTCCGAGCGATTCGCGACCAGGATGGACTGGATGGGGATAGGAGTCACGTCGGCTATGAATCGGTAATGGTTGAATAGAGTCCGCCAACGCGATCGATCCGCTCCCGGATCGCGTCGCTGGACAGCGCACGATCACTCGCATCGGTGGTTCGCAATTGCATGGGGCCGCTTGCCGCTAACAGCATTGTCGTCATGTGGCCGGACCGTCGCCATCGACATTGCGACGACGAGCGGTGCTCAGCCGACCAGGCGATGACGTGAGTGTGCAACGCGCGAGGCGATCGTCAACTGGGGGCAACACGCACACGCCATCGATCCGGAACAGCGTCAATCGCGGCTCACGAACGGCGACGCGTGATCCATCCAGTCGTAATGCGCGCCGCTTCTCGCCCATGCCCAATTCGCGCCGTTGCGCTGCGCGCCGTTCGAGCCGGGGCGCTTGGCTAATGGATCGACGTCTACCGTGGCTCTTTTGCGCGCGACATGCTGTTCGTCGTCGCGCCGGGCTTCGTTGCGTTTGCTGTAACCAGTCATTGCCTTACCTTACGTTTGAAAAGGAGCGTTTCGTCCTTCGGGCAAGGTGGCAAGCCCGTTCATTCTCAAGGTCTGCGTGCCGGAAAGCAGGTTGCCAAGGACGGTCTTCGACTGAAGCAAAAAACAAGCCACAGCAAATGATGTCCATTCAGCGCCGGATTCCGGTGGACTTGAGCGCTGAATCGTCGCAATCCGTTTCAAGTGTGGAATTGGAATTTCAGTTCTGCAATGCAATTCGTTGCGAGGCGCGTACGCACGCGCCTGAACCGACCGGTCGGACGATCATTGGCAAAGGAGTGTCGACCTGTTCAAAGCGCTATTCAAGGGCTCACCGCTTTGCTCGCTCCGTCATGAACTTGCCCTGCGGCGCTTCCGCATTCTTCTGGCGGCGCGTGTTGCCGTCGAGGCCGCCATCAACCGCCCACTCCGCAAACACGGTCGGGCCCGGCTCGAAATCACGCGGCTGCCATTCCGGCGTGAGCACGTCTTCGTCGGCGTAATACTCGATCAGCGCGCCCGCCGGGTTCTTGAAGTACCAGAAGTACGCCGACGAAACCGGATGCCGGCCAGGGCCCAGCTGCGTGGTCCAGCCGCAACGGCTGATATGCAGGCCGCCGCCGAACACCTCGTGGATGTCGCGCACCGTGAATGCCACGTGATTGAGGCCCTTCTTGCCGTCGGGCAGCGCGAGCAGGAACAGGTCGTGGTGGCCGCCGTGCGGCGCGCAGCGCATGAAGGCGCCGCGGTCCGGATAGCGGTCCGATGTCTCGAAGCCGAGCAGCTCGTGATAGAACTGCTCCTGCTCCGCGAGGCAGTTCGTGAAGAACACCACGTGACCCACTTCCACCGGTCGCGCGCGCTCATAGATCGGCGACGGCGTATCCACACGCAGCGTCTGGCCCCATACGTTCGACGGCGAGCCCTTCACGTCGATCTCGCGCCGGCGCGTGACTTCCACGCGAATCGCCATGCCTGCGGGGTCGAAGCAACCCACCGCTTCCGGCTCGCTGTAATAGCCCGGCTGGCCCTTCAGGCGCTCGCGCAATGCGTCGAGTTCTTCGCGCGTGGCTACGCCCCACGTCACTTCGCGCAGCGTCGGGCCTGCTTCGAAGGCGGCGGGCAGCGTGGCGTCGTTCGCATCGGCCACGAGCACGGTGCAGCCGTTGAGCGTTTCGAAACGCGCACGCGTTTCGTCGTGCGACGTCTCCGTCAAACCCCAGTCGTCGAAGAAACGCCGGCAGGTTTCGAGGTCGGTCACGCCGTAGGTAATCTGTTCGATGCCAAGAATCGTCATGTTCATTGCTCCGTTGCGCGCGCTCAGGCGTTGGCCCAGGGCAGCGGCGCGTCGTTCAAGCCCCAGTAGAGGCTCTTCTGCTGCATGTATTCGCGAATGCCAAGCCGCCCTTTCTCGCGGCCCATGCCGCTCTCCTTCCAGCCCGAGAACGGCGTGGAGATCGAGAACAGCTTGTACGTATTGATCCAGACCGTGCCCGCTTCGAGCTTGCGGGCCACGCGCCACGCGCGCTTGTAGTCGCGTGTCCAGATGCCGGCCGCAAGGCCGAACACGCTGTCGTTGGCTTCCTCGATGAGCGCGGCTTCGTCGTCGAAGGGCATGGCCACCAGCACCGGACCGAAGATCTCTTCCTGGCAGATGCGCGCACTGTTCTGGAGTCCTTCCAGAATGGTCGGCTGATAGAAGAAGCCGTTTTCGCGATCGTCGCCCACGGGACGCTCGCCGCCGCACAAGAGGCGCCCGCCCTCTTCCAGACCGATCGCCACGTAGCGCTCCACCGACTCGCGATGCTTCGCCGTGATGAGCGGCCCCATCTGCGTCTCGGGCCGCGACGGGTCGCCCACGCGCAGCTTGCGTGCGCCTTCCACGAGGCGTTTCATGAACGCGTCGTAGATCGAGCGCTGCACGAACAACCGCGACCCGGCGATGCAGGCCTCGCCCGACGAGCTGAAGATGCCGTACAGCACGCCGTTCACGGCGTGATCGAGATCCGCGTCCTCGAACACGATGGTCGGCGACTTGCCGCCCAGTTCGAGCGACACGGGCATGAGTTTTTCCGCCGCGATGCGGGCAATGCCGCGGCCCACTTCGGTGCCGCCCGTGAACGAGACCTTCTTCACGAGCGGGTGGCGCACCAGCACGTCGCCAATCACCGAGCCCTTGCCCGGCAACACGCTCAGGATGCCCTTGGGCACGCCCGCTTCCTCGCAGATGCGCGCAAGCGCGAGCGAGACGAGCGGCGTGACTTCGGCGGGCTTGAGCACGACCGCATTGCCGCCCGCGAGCGCGGGTGCGAGCTTCTGCGCGTCCGAGGCGATCGGCGAATTCCACGGCGTAATGGCCGCGATCACACCAATCGGCTCATGCACGCTCATCGTCAGGTAGTCGCCGCGCGAGGGCGTGAGTTCGTCATCGAGCGTTTCGAGGCAGGCCGCGAAGTAGCGGAACGTGTTGGCGGCGCTCGCCACCAGCACGCGCGTCTCGCCGATGGGCTTGCCGTTGTCGCGCCGCTGCAGCTGGGCGAGCGCTTCGTGGCGCTGCATGATGAGCTCGGCAATGCGGTACAGCACGAGCGCGCGCAGATGCGGCTTCATGCCGGCCCACTCACCGTGCTTCCACGCGGCGTGCGCCTTCTCGACCGCCTCGCTGGCGTCTTCGGCGCTCGCCGTCGAGACCTCCATGTTCACCGACTGGTCGGCGGGATAGATGCTCGCGAAGGGCGCGGCGCGTCCCTGGCGCCATTCCCCGCCGATCAGAATATCGCCGTTCGGAATGAGGCTGGTATCGAATGGAGTCATTTCAGAGGTCTCTTTGTTTCAGTGCCGGCGATGCGGTGTATATGCACGCGCGTCGCCGGTGATCGCTTCAAAATCGCTTCGTCAGATCACGCAGCGCGCGGCCCGGTTGCGCAGCGCGCGAATCGCGCTGTACGCGGTGAGCGCCGAGGTCTTCGGGTTGTCGGGCAGCGGCTTGCCGCACATCTCCAGCGACATCTCGCCGAACGCGCCGCGCGCCACGATGCGGTGCACGTTGCGCTCGACGGCCGGATCGGCAATCAGGCGCACCTTCGTCTGGTCGAGGCCGAGGCCCGCCAGCGCGATGGTGGCCGCCACGTTCGCGTTCTTCGGAAAGAGCCGCGCCGCTTCGCGCGCGCTGCCTTCGAAGATCACCTGCTCCTTCGTGAGCGTGCGCAGATCGCAGACCTTTTCCGCCGGCGTATCGAGCCAGCCGAGCGGCGGCTTGCGGCCCGTGTACAGCACTTCGTCGAGGCCGCCGAGCTTCGCCGCCGAAAGCGCGTCGATCCCGCCAATCGCGCCGGAGAGCAGCGTGACCGTGGCGTCGCCTGCGTCGGCGGCGAGCGAGAGGCGCTCGAGCAGATCGACGTCGGAGAGCGCGCCGATCGAGGCCACCGCGCAATCGGTGCCGCGTTGCAGCAGCGGCACGACGTGATCGATGAGCGCCGCGTGGCCCGCGCATTCGAGCGCGAATTGCGGCTTCGTTGAAAGCGCGTGCACCGACGAGACCACCTCCACCGCGCCGTCCACCTGCCCACGCACGGCAGCGGCGTGCTGCTCGGGCACGATCACGTGCGAGACGTGCACGAGCGGGTCCGCCGCGACCGCGCGATACACGGTCTGCCCGATCGCGCCGAAGCCGATCATGGCGATGTCGATAGGTGCGTGGGGCATGGCGTTCGCCTGGTGGTGAGCCTGGGGGTTAGGCATGTTGGGGTTCCTCTTTGCGCACCGGCGGGCCCGCGAACGCGGTCTCGAAGCTGCCCACGGACTTCATGTCCACTTCGAGCAGCACCGGGCCGTCGAACGCGATGCCCTCGCCGATCACGGCGTCCGCGTCGTCGAGCGACGAGAGGCGGTAGTGCTTGAGGCCGAGACTCGCGCAGAACTGCGAGAACTCCGGCTGATGCAGATCCACGAACATGCGGCGGCCGCCGTACTGCGCGTCCTGAATGTTGCGGATCACGCCGTAGCACTGGTCGTTCATCAGCACGATCATGACGTTGGCCTTCTCCTGCACGGCCGTCGCGAGCTCGCCCACGTTGACCATCAGGCCGCCGTCGCCCACGAGGCACACGGTCTTCGCGGCGGCGTTCGCGAGCGCCGCGCCAATCGCCATCTGCATGCCCTGGCCGATGCCGCCGCCGAGCGCATGCACGCCCGCGCGCGGCGAGAAGATCTTCAGCAGGCGGTTGCCCCACGTGCTGTTCGAGATCGTGACGTCGCGCACCCAGTTGTAATCGCGGCCCACCGCATGTTGCAGCGCTTCCACGAGGCGGCGGTACGGGCCGAGCCCCTTCGCCGTTTCCGACACGGCGATCTCGCGCGCCTCGGCCAGATCGGCGGCGAATTGCGGATCGACCTTGATGCGGCTTTCGAGGCGCGTGGCGAGTGCGTCGAGCACGCGCGCCGAATCACCATGCACGAACAGCGCGTTGCGGTAGCCGCGGTTGTCGGCGAGCGCGTCGGCATCGACGCGATAGAGCGGCTGCGGCAGACCCAGCTTGTACTTGAGCGTTTCATTGCCGCGCAGGCGCGAGCCCACCACGAGCATCGCGTCGCAGGTCTTGTAGAAACGCTCGACCGAGGGGCTCACGTTGAACGCGCCCAGCGTGGCCGGATGATCTTCCGGCAGCACGCCACGGCCCTGCACGCTCGTCACCACGCCAAAGCCGAGCGCGACGAGGCGCTCCACGGCAGCGCGCGCGTGGCGCGTGCCGCCGCCGAGCCACAGCAGCGGGCGCTTGGCTTTCGCGAGTTCGTTCGCGAGCTGCTCCACGCGCGCTTCGTCGTGCGTGAGGGTCGTCAGATGCGGCGCGCTCAGGTCGGCGGGCCAGTCGGTCAGCGCGGCCTGAATGTCGATGGGAATCTCCACGCTCACCGGGCCGCTCGGCGCGGTTTGCGCCACGCGCACCGCTTCGCGGATCGTCGGCAGCGCCGTCTCGACCGAGCGCACGCGGAATGCGGCCTTCGAGATCGACTGGAGCATCGACAGCTGATCGGGCGCCTCGTGAATATAGGCGAGGTCCTGATCGAGGTATTCGGTTTCGATCTGGCCGGTGATGTGCAGGAGCGCCGTGCCGGCCGTGAGGGCTTCGACCATCGCGCCCGCTGCGTTGCCCGCCGCCGTGCCCGTGCTCGTGAACGCCACGCCGAGACCGCCCGAGACGCGTGCGAGGCCGTCCGCCATGTTGACCGCGCCCGCTTCGCCGCGCGCGCCCACATAGCGGATGTTGCCGCGCCGGCCGATGGCGTCGAGGATCGGCATGTTATGAATCGAGATCACGCCGAAAGCGGTTTGGACTCCGCATTGTTCGAGGAAGGCGGCGATCAGTTCGCCGACGGTGGTTTGATTAGACATGACGTGCAACGCCTCCAGATACATCGATATGACTGCCCGTCGTATAGGACGACAGGGACGTGGCCAGATAAAACAGTGCCTGTGCGGCTTCTTCGGGGCGGCCGAAGCGGCCGAGCGGAATGTGTTTCTTGCGGGCGAGCTCGCGCGTCCAGTTTTCCCAGCTCTGGCCGGCGGCCTGCGCCTCGCCGTCGTTCTCGTAGCGGCGGCGCCATTGGCCCGACTCCACGATGCCGATCAGGATCGAGTTCACGCGAATGTGCTCGGGCGCGAGCTCCACCGCGAGCGACTTGATGAGGCTGAGCACACCCGCGCGCGCCGACGAGGTCGCCACCATGTGCGGCTCGGGCTGCAGCGCGAGCAGCGAGTTCACGCAGACGATCGCGGCATTGCCGGTGCCGTTGCCCTGCTGTGCCGCGTGGCGCAGCATCGGCAGGAACGCGCGTGTCGGACGGATGATGCTGAAATACTTGAGATCCAGTTCCTCGCGCCAGGCTTCGTCGGTGGTATTGGCGAAGGTCGAGACGCGGCCCTGGCCCGCGTTGTTCACGAGCATGTCGGCGCGGCCGAAGCGCTGTTCGACTGCGCCCGCGAAGGCGGCCACGTCGCTGGCGTCGAGCACGTCGCAGCGCGCGGCAAGCAGTTGCGCCTGCGGATGGCGCTCGCGCAATTCGCGCTCCGCGCGTGCGAGGCGGTCGTTGTCGCGGCCGCAGATCGCGACCGAGGCGCCCGCGCGCAAGAAGAGTTCGGCGCTGGCGAGGCCGATGCCGGACGATCCGCCCGTCACCACCGCAACCTGGCCGCTCAAGTCGAGTTCAATCATTTGATCCCCAATGCCTTCATGTAAGGCGATTTCTTGCCGGCTGCGTGGGCAGCCGTTTGCGGCCGGAGTTGCGGCCTGAGTTGCGGCCTGCATCGACGTCTGGAGACGCGCTAGCGATGTCGGGTGTCATTCCTTAAGTTCCGTAGTACTTAATATGCAGAACAGAAAGCATCGATCAGCGCGTTGTATGCGTCGGGCTGTTCGATGTAGCCTGCGTGCCCCGCGCGCGGCACGGTCTGAAACGGCGCCTGCGCGATGTGCGCAAGCCGCTCGCATGCCGCAGGCGTCGTGATCGTGTCTTCTGCGCCCACCGCGATAGCCATCGGCACCTTGCCAGCGCAGCGCGCGAGGTCGGCGGCGAGGTCGGCGTTCGCGAGCAGATGCGTGGCCTGTGCATAGCCGTGCGGCACGACGCGCGACATGTTCCAGCGCACCCAGGCGCGCGAATCGGCGTCCGCATACGGCGAGAGCATGTTCGCGCTGCGCTTTTCCGCCAGGCCCTGCGGGCCGAGTTCGGCCAGCATCGCGAGGCGCGCGTTGCGCTTTTCTTCGCGCACGGCGGCGTCGGCGGCGCCGTAGCCTCCGGCGGGCGAAATCAGCAGCAAGCCGCTCACGCGCGCCGGATAGGCGGCAGCGAACGCACCCGCGATGATCGCGCCAAGCGAATGGCCCACCAGCACGCAGCGCTCGATGCCGAGCGCGTCGAGCCAGCCGGCCAGCACGCGCGCATAGTCGGCGGCAACGGGCGACGCGCTCGCGACCGGCGTGGAAGCGCCGTAACCGGGCGCGTCCCACGCGAGCACGCGGCGCGATTTTTCCAACGCCTCGCCGAGCGCTTCGAACTGCTGCACCCACGAAGCCGCGCCAGAGCCAATGCCATGCAGCAGCACGAGCGGCCGTGCCTCTTTACCGCTCTCGCCGGCTGCCTCGCGATAGCTCACGCACGCCTCGCCGGCCCGGGCCTCGCGCAGCGCAAAGCGCGCGAGACGCGTTTCGAGCGCGGCGGCTGATGAGGCGGCGGTGTCAATCGCTTCGTTCATGACTTCAATTCCATTGCAGCGTCGTGGGTGGGACTACGTTGCTTTACTTCGCTTCGCGCTTGATCTTCGCGAGCGGCGAATCCGGCGGGTATGTCGGCGTGACTGGCTTGGGCGAGCCAAGCATCACGCACATCAGCGCGTCTTCCTCGCCGACGTTGATTTCCGTGCGGTACACGCCGGGCGGCACCGAGATCAGGTCGCGCTCGCCGAGCACCGCTTCCCACGTCTCGCCGTCCTTCTCGCAGATCACCTTCATCTTGCCGCGCAGCACGAAGAAGATTTCTTCGACGTCCATATGGATGTGGCTCGGGCCGATGTTGCCGGCCGGAATCACCATGGTCGAGAACGTGAAGCCGCCCGCGGGCACAGTGTTCGTGTCCTTCGCGACGCCGGTGCCGCCCGTGCCCACGTAGCGCATCTGCGCGCGACGGTATTTCGGGTCGTAGTCGGCCTGGAACTTCAGCGCGTCCCAGTCGTAGCGGCGCGTTTCATAGCGCGCCACGCGGCTCGTCATCCAGTCGTCAAAGCTCGCGTCGGCGGGACGGTCCCACGACTTGCACTCGATATCGGCATCGGCCATCGTTTTCTCCTTGAATAATTGCGAATGGATTGTCTGTTTGACGAAGTCAATTCATCACAAAGCCGCCGTTCACCGGCAGCAGTTGTCCGGTCACGAAGCACACCACGTCGGACTTCCGGTCATGCTGCGCTCCTTCTCCCGCTTCGGCTCGATGTGACAGGCAGCTCCTCGATTCTCTGCGATGCCGCGCATTTGTTCCATACATGAAACGTTGATTTATATATGGTCATTATATAGCGTCACTTCGCCGAAAATAAAGAAAGGACTGCAATTCAGTGAAAACACCTAAGCGTCGCGGATTATCAAAAGTCGCAGGCGCAGAAAAACCGGCCCGGCCGCTCCAGGAGCGGGACACAGGCCAACGGAAGTCAGCATGCCTGGCCTACCTGAGCGCGTGCCCCTGTGCGGCAGCGGGATCGACCGGCGACGGCCGATAGTTGAGGTACGACGAAAGCTCGAGCGCTGCAGCGCAGACCTGCGACGTGAGCACGGAGACGTCGGCGGCAAGCCTCGGACCCGGCACGGCCGCGCTAACTGCAGCGACGACGCGTCCGCCGTGTGCGCGCACCGGGGCGCTGACAACCGATACGTCTGCCTCCAGCCAGGCCTCACTCACGGCGTACCCCCTTATGGCAGCTGCCTTGATGCGCGCGTAGAGATCGCCGACTGTTGCCGGCGTGTCGTCCGAAAAGCGCTCGAGGAGGATGCTCGGGTAAAGCTTGAAGAGATCAGACGACGTCAGGTCACCCATGAGCACCAACCCATGAACGGTCGCGTGCGCAGGCAAACGGCTGCCCACTTGAACCTTGGTCGAGATCTGAAGCGGGTCGAGCGAACGCGCGCGCGCAATGAACACCACGTCGCGCCCTTCCCGAATCAACAGATGTGTACCGAGGCCGGTTCTATCGCGAAGGCGATCGAGTATCGGCTGACCGAAATCGGTCAGCTCAAGACCGTTCATCGCCTCGAAGCCGAGCCGCAATACAGCGGCCCCCAGCCGAAAGGTGTGCTCTGCGTTGCCGCGTACTAAAAAACCAAGGCTCTCCAGCGTCTGCAGCAACCTGAACGTTGTCGTGCGCGGTATGCCCGTTCGTCTCGCCAGTTCAGGGGCACTGAGTTCGGCCTCGCGCGTCGAGAACTCCAGCAACACGCGCAGCCCGCGATCCAGTGCCGGCACGGCGTCCAGCTTTTGTGCCGTCCTGGCTCCGCTATCCTTCATCGGCACGGCGCCACTCCTGTCCTGCTTGTATGTCATGGCTGCTCCCTCGCGCGGCGCCGTCCACCCTCGTTGCGCGTCCGCATGCGGACGCAAGCGACGACCGGCGCCGCATGGGAACCTAGAACTTATGAATGATGCCGATCCGCGCAGACGCCTGCTCATGGTTCGAGGACGGATCGTTAAAGAACCCCTGGCCCTGGGTTGCGACAAGCGGCCCCGAAGCGAACAGGTACGACGCGGCAGCGTAGAAGCTCGTGCGCTTGCTGAGGAAATAGTAGAGGCCCACGGTCGGCTGGTTCCAGTGAACGTTGTCCATCTTCTCGTACTGGTAGCCGACAATGCCGAGCAGCTCCGGCGTCACGGAATAGAGCCCGCCGACTTCGTACACCCAGAGCGTCTCACTCGTGCCGTAACCCTTGAACTGGGTCGCCGTGATATTGCCCGTCACGGTCAACTTGCCGAGCTTGTACGATGCGCCCAACTCCGTCATCGACTGACGGTCGACGGGAAACGCGTTGCCATACGGATAGAGGTCGGTGACCGCTCCCGTCGCGGGATTGCGTACCGCCACCGTCTGGTTGAGGAACGTGAATACGCCGAGCTGGTTATACGGGTCGAGACCTGCAATGCCGTGCGGATTGTTCAGTTGCGTATAGACCGCGGCCATCGACAGCTTGTCGCCGTCATAGCGCAGGCCCGCGCTGAATGCGCTGTTTTCATGCAGGCTGCCGGCCACGCCGCCAAACGAGTACATCGCACCAAAACGCAGGCCGCCGAAGCTGTTGCTGGAGAACTTGACCGCGTTGTTCAGACGGTCCCCGCCCTGGCGATCGACGTCGCCCATATGTCCGCCGGTGGCAAAGGCGTAGCCCGTCGCGCTGAACTCCGTCATGTAGTCGAACACGAAGTCATATTGGTTGCCCAGTGTCAGCGTGCCGTATGCATTCCCGAGCCCCACATACGCCTGCCGGCCGAACATCGCCCCGCCCTGTCCGAGTGCGCCGGTGCCTAATGAAAAGCCGTTTTCCAGCTTGAAGACGGCCTTGTAGCCGCCACCCAGATCTTCCGTGCCCATGAAGCCCACACGGTTGCCGAAATTGATGCCGTCCGCGAACTTCACGAGACTCTGGCCGCCCTGGTTGCTCACATACGTGATGCCGGCGTCGATGAGCCCGTACAGGTCAACCGAGCTTTGCGCGTGACTGCAGGCGCTGGCGCCGATCAGCATTGCCCCGATTCCAATCTTCAGGTGTTTGGTGGTCATGTCTTAAATATCGTTGTCTGAATGGCCGAAGTCCGCGTTCACTGAATGAAGGCGTTGGTATAGAGGCTGCCCACCGGTTGCTTGACGCGCACGATCTTCTGATCGACGTACACGTCCTGGACCTTCGCGACGATCGCCGGATCGAACTCGCCCGGACGCAGGCGGCTCGGGAACACGTTCTTTGCGTAGTACGTCAGGACATTCGTGACGAAGGGGAGCTTGCCCTGATAAGAAGGCACGGCCGCGACGTAGTCCTTCGACGCCTGGTCGGGGTCGGCCTGAATGTCGTTCATCGCGTGCAGCGTGGCCTGCACGAACTTGCGCACGGTTGCCGGATCGCTGGCGATCATCTTGTCGGAGGCGATGATGGCCTGCCCCATGCCAGGCGTGAATTGATCGGTGGGGCGATAGCTGACCTTGACGCCCGCCGCTTCGATGTCCGCGCCCCATTCCGGCGTGCCGACGATGCCATCCGACTTGCCGGCCGCGACCTCTTTCCAGACTCCCGGACCGCCAGCCTGAATATCCACATCGGCCTTCGTTAGATTCGCACTACCAAGTATCCCGAGTGCGGCGAAGTACGACGTGTCTTCATATGACATCACCGACAGGGTCTTGCCCTTCAGATCGGCCGGCGAGTCGACTTTACGGTCAACCCGGGTCATCAACTGGTGAAGCGGGTGTCCCCCCAGCAACGCCACGCCCTTCACATTGACGCCGTTGGCGCGCAGGATGATCGCGGTATCGCCGAGCGCGTCGCCGAGGTCACCGTTACCGGCGGCCAGTTGCTTGCCCGCGTCCACGCCGCCGTGCACGGCAACCCACCGTACCCGCAGCCCCGCCTTCGTGTAATACCCCTTGCTCTGCGCCAGCATGAACGGTGCAAACGCCAGTTCCCCCGGCGGCGCGGCCAGCAGGAAGGTCACGTCTTTCAAGGGTGCCTGTTGGGCAGCTGCCTGGGTCGTGAGGCAGGCGCCCGCCAATACCAGCGCCGCGGTCACTGCGCCCCTCACGAATTGAGCGGTCCTGCGCGATGTTCTCTTCATGTGTCCCTCCTTGCGTCATTGTAAATGCGGGGTGAAACCGGGGTTGAGTACGGCGCAACACGCGTGCGTACGAGCCTCGCGCCGCGCATCCCCGAAGTGCTATAGCCTTACTTCGTGCTGCTTTCGTCGCCCGGCTCATTTCGCGCGCCGTGGACCGAAAAGAACTGTGCGCCCTCGAGCTTCTGCCCGATGGCGGCCTCGTAGGCCTCGCGCACGCTCGCGGGCTGCCCGGCCTGGCCGATGAAGTCACGCAGATACGGCCCAAGGAGCGGGTGAGCCGCAAGCTCTGCCCGCGACATGCCGTTCATCAATTCGTCGCGGCACGCCGACGGCAGGAAGACATTGCGGTTGGCCTCCTTGTCCGTGATGAGTCCCTTGGGCGGCTTGCCCGCGGCAACCGCTTCGAGTTCCTCGAAGAAGCGGCGGCGCAGCAGCGTCACGCCGCGGTCGCTCGCGCCCAGCGTCTCGTTCGACCGGTCGGTGATGCGCCCCTGCCCCACCCACGCCGCGAAGTCCTGATTGGCCACGTGCGACGTGATCCACTTCCCTTCGTCGTCGTAGAGCGGGCCGTACCAGGACGGAATGTGCTGTTGCACATACGGCTCCTGCTCCTTCGGGACGCGGTTGAACACCCACAGCACGCTCAGGGTGCTTTCATCGTCGATCGGCACGCGCCATTCGAAGTGGTGTCCGAGGTAAAAGGCGTTGGGCCACAGCGTCACGCGGCCCACCGTCCACATCGGGTTCAGTTCGCTCTCCTGTGCACGCAGCCGCTTGTAAATGAATCCGAAGTCGAATTCCTCGTACTGCGTCTTCAGGTGAGTCGGCACGTATTGCGCGTCGTCCGACTGAAGGCGGGCAGTCCAGTTGTTGTGCGTCCACTCGAAATGAATCGGGTCGATCGAGTTCTCCTGGCACTGGAACCAGTTGCAGGGCACCTCGGCGAACACCGCTTGCGCAAAGCCGTTCTCGTAGTTGAACAGCTCCCAGTCGGGCAACTCCGGCGCGGGCGCGGGCCCCATGTAGGCCCATAGCATCCCGGACTTCGCGCGAACCTCGTAGGCCGTGACGCGAATCTTCTTGCGCAGCTTCGCCTCCGGATCGACAATTTCCTCGTAGGGCTGATGCGTGCACTGGCCCTCCGCGTCGAACTCCCAGCCGTGATAGGCGCAGCGCAAGCCGCACTTTTCGACGTAGCCGAAAGCCAGGTCCGCGTTTCGATGCGGGCAGCGACGCTGCACGAGGCCAAAATTGCCGGAGAGATCCTTGTAAAGCACGAGGTCTTCGCCAAACAAGCGGATAGGCCGTACCGATTTGTCGTCGAACTCACTGACACCCGCGATGGGGTGCCAATAACGGCGAAGATAGTCGCCCATCGGCGTGTTTGGCCCCACTTGCGTGAGCAGCTTGTTTTTTTCGTCGCTTAACATAGGGTAATGACTCCGGTAAATAACGGCTGCAGCAAAAGGCGAAGCGGACCTCGGGTCGGGTTCGCCTGTGAAACCGCCGCGCTTTTTTTTGCATCTGCCATCCGTCCTGTCATGCCGGATGAAGTGCCTTGTTCGACGCGGCGTATGGAGTGCATTCTTCGTCGCGCATATTCTTGCGGGAACCGCAGAAATCGCAGAAAAGGTTGCAGTACGTCCCACACCGTAAAACCCCCTGCGCGCCGTTCGCGTAAACGCGTAGATCGGGCCTCAAAATCGGCCGAACGCGACATCGCGCAGGACGCACGCGAGGCGAAGCAGAACGCACACCCCGCAGAACACGAGAAGTGAAATTGCATACCGAAGACGACTCCGGCACAGACCAACTGAGCGAATAC
Source organism: Paraburkholderia pallida (assembly GCF_004524855.1). Lineage (NCBI taxonomy): Bacteria > Pseudomonadati > Pseudomonadota > Betaproteobacteria > Burkholderiales > Burkholderiaceae > Paraburkholderia > Paraburkholderia pallida. Next base: position 1,503,253 of record NZ_CP038149.1, read on the forward strand.
CTCGCCGATTTCCACGCGACGGCTGTCGTGACGGGACACTTCACGCTGCACGCGCCGTGGTCGTTCGACAAAGAGGCCGTCATGGGCGTGCCGTTTCGCATCTGCCGAGGCGCCCCTTACTATCTGGAGGTCGATGGAGAAGCGCCGCTGCTCGTGCAGCCCGGCGACATCGTCCTGTTGCCGCACGGCGACCAGCATCGCATGAGCTCCGATCCGAACCTGCCGCCCACGCGGTTCTTCACCTTGCTCGAAGAGCGAGGCGTCGTGCCGTCGTACAACAAGCCGCTTGCCATCGAAGCGGGGGGAACGGGCGAGACGTGCGAGCTGCACACGGCGATCGTGGGGTTTCCCAATGCAACGCGCCATCCACTCTTCGCCGTGCTTCCGAAGGTCATCCTCGTGCGCGATAACGACCCGGCCATCTCTGCGTGGCTGAAGTTCACGCTACAGACTTTCATCGAGGAATCCATGCGTTGCCGGCCCGGTTGGTCCATCGCGGCCATGCGGCTCTCCGACGTGCTGTTTGTCCAGATGATTCGCGCACACGTGCTCGAGGACAGCCACGCCAGCACGAGCTGGCTAGGCGGGCTGTTCGATCCGCAGATCGGCAAGGTGATCGTTGCCGTACGCAAGGATCCCGGCGCACCGTGGGACCTCACGAAACTGGCGGATCTCGCTTCGATGTCGCGTTCGCGTTTTGCCGCACGGTTTACGGAACTGGTGGGCGTGGCGCCGATGGCGCACGTCACCGACGTGCGCATGTATGCCGCCACCAAGGCGCTGGCCGTACCGGGCGCGCGCATCGCCACCATCGCCACGCGCGCAGGCTACGAGTCGGAAAAGTCGTTTACGCGCGCATTCAAGCGGTGGTGCGGCGTGGCGCCGAGCGCGTGGGTGTCGCGTCCCATTGGCAAGCAGACGGAGGCGGAATCGTAGGCAGGGGTGAGATAGGAAAACGGCGTGCCGCAACGGCACGCCGATCAGGCGAGGAGGTTCAGAGGTCGAGCACCAGCTTGCCGCACTTCGCGCCGGAGACACAGATCATCATGGTCTTGTTCGCCGATTTTTCGGCGGCGCTGAGCACGGAATCGCGGTGGTCGGGCACGCCTTCGATCACGCGCGTTTCGCACGCGCCGCAAATGCCCTCCGCGCAACTGTATTCCACGTCGATGCCCGCCGCGATCAGTGTATCGAGCAGGCTCTTGCCCGCTGCGACTTCCACCGTCTTGCCGCTCCTGGCGAGTTCGACCCTATAGCCCTCGCTCGGTGCGCGAACCACGGTCGTGTCCGCCGCGAAGCGCTCGATGTGCACGTTGGCGATGCCGGCCCCTTCGCACGCGGCTTCGAACGCCGAAAGCATCACCGAGGGTCCGCAGCAATACGCATGCACGTGTTTCGGCTGAGTCTCGAAGAATCCGGCGAGGTCGAAAGGCTTGCCGTCGTTCTCTTCGTCGAAATGCAGATGGACGTTGCCGCCCAGCGCCGCCAGTTCGTCGAGGAACGCGGCCTGTGCGCGGCTGCGCGCGCAGTAGACCACGCACACGGACTTCCCGGTTTCACGCAGCCGCCGGTACATGCAGAGGATAGGCGTGATGCCGATGCCGCCCGCGACCAGCACCGTCTCTTGCGCCGTTTCGTCGAGCGCGAAGTTGTTGCGCGGTTTGCCGATGGGCAAGGTCATGCCGCACCGGAAGTTCTCGTGCACGTAACGCGAACCACCCCGGCTCTGTCGATCCGAGAGTATCCCCAGCACGTAGCGGTTCGCATCGGTCGAGGCATTGAGCAGGGAATAACTGCGCGTCAAGCCATTCGGCAAATGCAGATCGACGTGCGCCCCGGCGCTGAAGCCAGGAAATTCGGCGCCGTTCTCCGGCACCAGTTCGACGCTCATCACGCCTTGCGCCTCATAGCGCAGCGTGCGAATGCGGGCTTGCAGAAGATCAGTATTGCTCATGATTCATAGCGCGCGGCGTGCAATACGCCGCGCGGCCTCAAAGTGAGAAACGGTGCGGTGCTACTGGGCCGCACGAATGTGCCTGAGATCGAAATCGAGCCTCGCGGTCGCATCGATCTCGACGGTCAGCTCCGGGAACACGAGCCCGGCAACGGCAACGAGCGTCGAGGCCGGATACGCACCCAGCTCCGCGAAGAAGTCGCGGCGGGCGCGCCCCACCGGGTCCTTGTCCGCGATGTCGGTCACGTACACGGTCAGCTTCGTGATGCTCGCAATCGACCCGCCCGCCGCTTCCACCAGCGCGCGAATCTTGCCGAGGACCACGAGCGTCTGCTCATACGTCGAGAGCGGGTTCGCGGGGTCGGCCGATTTCGGATGCGCCGTCATGCCCGACAGGATGAGTTCGTCGCCGATGCGAATGCCATTGGTCCACGTGGCCTGCGGCAGGTCCGCCACCGTAGGCGCAACGATGCGTTCGGCCCTGGCCGCCATCTCGTTCACGCTGTTCATTGTGCCGCCTTGTCGAGTTGCGCCTGGGCCAGTCCCTTCAGGTGGCGGCGCAGTTTGACGATGCCCATATCGTGCTGATAGAGATGCTCGCGACGGTTGGCGTCCGGCTCCATGTCTTCCAGCATCTCGCGGTCCTGCTCCAGCACCGCCCAATGGCGCGCTTCGAGGCGGTTCTTGTACAGGAAGCGCCACGTATCGCGCTGCCAGCCCTGTAGTCTGCGGCAACGCCAGTGGAACACCGCGGCCAGCTCCGAAGTGATCGGCGTGTAGCTGCCGATGATGATGAAGTTGCCACCGGGGCCACCCGTCTTCGGATACGGAATTTCGAGGCGCATCCAGTGCATGCCCGTATCGGCCCATTCGGTCCAGTCGAAATTCACGTCGCGCTGCCCTTCCTTCTCGAACACGAAGCCCGTTTCGGTGTCGCGCACGCGGAAGCTCGCAGCCTGATTGCCCAGCGCCATCGAATGCGACTGCTTGTGCAGATAGGTCCCGTGCATCGGGTCCATCACATTGTCGAGGACGTAGCGGTAGTCGCCCTTCCACTCCGTGTAGCACAAGAACGACGAGTACGCGTCGGACGTCAGCGCTTCAGGCAGCCGCAGCGGCGGCGCTTCTTCGATGTTGCACTCGGCGTTGTAGAGCCAGATCGCCCCGTTCGCTTCGGTCGTGTGGAACGCATGCACAGCGCGCGAGCCTTCCAGCTTGCAGCCCGGACTGCCGGGCACGCTCGTCACCACGCCATCGGCGCGAATCTGCACGCCGTGATAGCCACACGCAATGCGATCGCCCAGCACGATGCCCTTCGAAAGCGGCGCGCCGCGGTGCGGACAATGGTCTTCCAGCGCATGCACCTTGCCGTCAGTGTCGCGCCACAGCACGAGCTTCTTGCCCAGGCGGCGCATCGAAACGGGATTCCTGCCGACGAAGCCCGACGGGCAGATCGGATACCAGAGGTTCTTCAAACCGTCGCGCAGGACGGTCTCGGCTGTCTGTTGCTCTTGAATGCTCATGATGAGTACCTTCCGTTCAACGCTGCCCGCGGCTCAGTCGGCCGCCAGTCGCGCCATTTCTTTTTCGAAGACCGACTCGGTCCACTCCATGCCGTCCTGCGGCCCGGGTCCCGTCTCGTTCAGGTAGCGCACGAGGGCGCCGAGATCGTCGAAGCCCAGCGCGTACGCACGCTCGATGGCGTCGCCGAGCAGGCTTTCGTATTGCGTCGGCTCGCGCCGGCGCGCCTGATGTGGTTCGAGATAACTCTCCATTACTGCCCTCCCTGGCGCACCCGTTCGCGAATGCGTTCGCGCACGGGTACGAAGTCATATGTCGGATAACACTCGGTACGAAAAACACCCCACGCCGAACGCTCGAGTTCGACGTTCACGATCGGTAGCAAAGCCGGCGGCAATTCGAGCGTGACGATCTGGCCAAAGCCCATCGCCACCGTCCAGGACACCACGCGGGCGCCCTCAGGCGGAAAACGCTCCCACCAGTCCACCTCTTTCAGACGCGACTGAAACGCGTCCAGATTGTTCGATTGATCGTGCCGCAAAAATATCGTCAACAGCATCGTCTCGGCGCCGGCCGCGGGCGCCGCTGATTGTGTCTGGTCCATATCACTCCACGAAGTCATTGGTGACCTGATTTTTCACGCTTCACCCGCCTCTCCCCTGCCGATTCAAGTCTCGACTGCCCATGAGCCCCCTCAAACAGTGCGCATGCTGGCGCGCGGCAGATAGTGCAGTACACGCTTCTCGAGCCACACCACGACGGCATAGGCGAGCACGCCAATGAGCGTGAGCGCCACGATCGATACGAAGACCATCGCGGTATTGCCCTGCCCTTCGCCGTACACGAGCAGATAGCCCAGTCCCTTGTCGCCGCCGACGAGCTCGCCCACCGTTACGCCGATCACGGCAAGCGTCGAGGCAATGCGCAGACCGGCAAAGAGCGCCTGCATCGCCGAAGGAAACTCAACGAGACGAAACACTTGCCACCGCGATCCGCACATCGCCCGCACGAGATTGACCATATCGGGATCGACCGTGCGCACCGCGCCGAGCACATTGATCATCACGGGAAAGAACACGATCAGAATCGCCACGACGATCTTCGGATAGACCGTGTAGCCCATCCACATCACGAAGAGCGGTGCGAAAGCCACCTTCGGCGCAATCTGCAGCGCGAGGATATACGGAGAGAGAACGGTTTCCGTCGCAGGCGAGAGCCCCAGCAACACGCCGATCGTCACGCCGAGCGCCGAGCCCAGCACGAATCCCGCGATCACCTCCAGCGCGGTCACGCCGGCGTGCATCATGAGGCTCTCCGTGTCGAACATCCGCAGCGCTTCGCCGAAGGTCGACGACAGGCGCGGCAAAACGAATTCGGGAATGCCCAGCGCAGTGGGCCCCCATTGCCAAACGATCAGGAAGAGCACGAACAGCAGCAGGCTGCCGAGCGCCATCTTTAACTTGAGGATCATGATTGTTTTCTGTCTGTTTGAGGGGCCGCACGCGGCCGGACCAGGAATACGGCCGACATTAGCCAATGTGCTCTTCGCGTCCCACCTTGAGCAGTTCCATGAGACGCGCCACGTAATCGTTCATGGCCGCCAGCTTGCGGCGCTCGAGCGGGTTATTGCGCATCGGCAGATCAACCACAATTTCCTCGATGATCGTGCCGGGCCGCTCGCTCATGACGAACACGCGATCGGACAGCGCGATGGCTTCGGCAAGGTCATGCGTGATAAGCAGCGCCGTCTTGCCTTCAGCCGCCAGCATCTGGGCGAGGTCTTGCTGGAGGACCATCTTCGTTTGCGCGTCAAGCGCGGAGAAGGGCTCGTCCATCAGCAATACATCGGGCTCGACCGCCAGCGTGCGGGCAAGCGCCGCGCGCTGGCGCATGCCGCCCGATAGCTGGTGCGGGTAGTGCGCCTCAAAGCCTTTGAGATGGCAGCGTTCGAGCAGATCGAACGCGCGCGTGAGGCGCATCGACGCCGGCACGCCGCGAATCTGCATCCCCAGCTCCACGTTCTGCGCAATCGTGCGCCACGCCATGAGCAGGTCCTTCTGCAACATGAACGCGACTTGCTGCGATGGCCCGCTTACGCGCCGCCCCGCGACGAAGACCTCGCCTTCGCTCGGCGCATACAAGCCCGCACCCATGTTGAGCAGCGTGCTCTTGCCACAGCCACTGGGACCAATCAGAGATACGACCTCGCCTGTGCGGATGGCGAGCGATACGTCGTTGACTGCCGTCATCGTCGTCTTCCCATGCTTCGCCGGGAAACGGCGGGTCACATGGCGAAACTCAATTGCATATTCCACTTGACGCCCCTCACTGCCGCTGGCGAGCGCTTCGGAATTTGTCTCAAGCCTGGAAAACCAAAGCATCCGACACCTCTGATGTGTTCCACATATGAATCAACGTTCTTCTAATGGTCATTATAGGAGCGAGTTTCGCGCGTCAGAATTAAAACTTTGGCCAAAACGGCAGGGGGTTTACCCTTCCGCCGATATACGCTTTGGATTGAGCACGCGACGCTCACACAGAACCCGAATATTCGTTGCACGCACAACCGATCCGGCAAGACAGATGCCCCAATGGCGACCGGCCTTCCTTGTCCCTCAGTACCCTTCATGCGAAATGCGCCCCATCGAAGCGCAACAGGAAATTCCGGCTTGCATGGATCGAAGCCGAATTCTTCGCTAGCCATATTGATTGGAGAACTGCCGGAAACCTCAAAAAGGGTGCAGTTCGTCCCAGAGCGCCGCGTTTGACCGCCGGTATCCTGGCGCGGCCGACAACGAGCGTGTCAGGTGGTCAGTCTGCGATAGGCATTCAGGTGGCGCACCAGACCCTGTGAATCACCCCGCTTTTCAAGCAGGATGGCCAGATTGTGGTGGGCATCGGCGTACGAGGGGTCAAGGTCCAGGCAGCGTCTATAGCTCGTCTCAGCGTCGTTGAATTGGCCGAGTTCTTCAAACGCAATAGCCCGGTTGAAGTGAATGACGGCATCCTCCGGAAAGTGCTCGAGAGCCTCGTCGAACACGTGCAGCGCATCGGCACAGCGCGCTTCAAGCTCGCACAGCAACGCGCCCAGGTCCACGTAGGCTGCATAGAAGGGCTGCGGCGACATCGCTATAGCCTTCCTGTATGCCCGTTCCGCGCCACTCACGTCGGATGTTCTGAGCTGCTCGCCCAGGTCGTACCACTCGTGCGCCTGGTGCGCCAGGTTGTTCTGCGCGGGCGCGGAGTCGAGAAACACGACATCGCCCTTGATTTCGGTGACTTCGAAATCCAGTAACAACTGGCCCGTAACAGCGTCCCATTGCGCAGGACCCGTTCGCACCGCCACATCATTGCCGACCGCCGACACGCGAATACCGGTAAGCGGCAACTCATCGGGCAACTCATCTCTCAGGCGCGAGAGCGCCTTGAGGATTTTGCGCGGCGATATATGGGCATCGCGCAACTGCAACGCCGTACGCATTAGCACGACGTCCTGAAACGTGAATCGATATGCGTTGCGCGGTCCGCGCGACGGCCTCACGAATCCCGCAGCGATCAGGCCAGAAACCACGCTACGGGAGACCCCCAGCATGGCTTGCAACTCGCGCATCGAAATCTCGCGCGCTGCGCCTTGTGACGTCACTTGTGGGCCCGGACCTTTGCGGGCGCTTCAGTGGGCGTTTTGGTTGCGCGCGTCGCCGGCTTGCGCGTCTTCGGCGCCACCGGAATCTCCGTGACGGGTTCCGCGCTCTTTCGCTTCGGTGCCGACGCGGGCTTCGCCTTTGCGTCGCCCTTCAGGCTGGCGCGCAAGGCTTCCATCAAATCAATGACCTGCCCTCCGCCCGCCGTTGCTTCCGCAGGCTCGTGAGTCACGACCTGCTTGCCTTCAATCTTCTCGTCGATGGCGGCGAGGATGCGCTTCTTCTCTTCGTCCTCGTACGCGGCCGGCTCGTAATGGTCTTCAGCGCCCTGCTCGATAATCTGAAGTGCGAGTTTCATCTCGGTTTCGGACACCTGAACGTGTTCGATATTCAGCTCCTTCAGCGAGCGGACCTCGTCTGCGTAGAGCAGCTGCTGGAAAACGAGCCCGTCTTCTTCAGGTCGCACCTGAACGATTCGCGTCTTTCCTTTGGATGCCCATTGGGCCAGCGCACAGCGGCCGCTTTTGGCCAGCGCCTGCTGCAGCAAACTATAGGGCTTGCCGCCGCGCTTGTCGGGCGCGATGTAATACGCCTTGTCGTAGTAAACCGGGTCGATTGCCTTCTCCGGAATGAAGGCCAGTATCTCAACCACATGGCTCGCGCCCTCCTCCAGGGCTTTGAGTTCGTCGCCAGTAAAAACCACGAACTTGTCTTTCTCGAACTCATAGCCCTTGTTCATACTCGAGCGCTCAACGACCTCGCCCGTTTTCTCGGAGACGTACTGCTGCTTCACACGGGAGCCGTCGGGCGCGAGCATGTGGAACCTGACGTCAGACGAGCTTTCGGTCGCCGTGTAAAGCTTCACAGGAATCGAAACGAGCCCGAAAGAAAGCGACAGGGAGGCGATTGAGCGGGCAGCCATGGACTTCTCCTCGCACAAGTGCGCGGTCAGCGCGTCGCTCCCACAAAGCACCTGCCGCCGCCGACCAGCGGAGTTTTCATTTTAGGCGCTTTATCGCTGAAGCCAACGACTGGGCCGCCGACCAATACGCCGCCCACGGGTCCTGCGTCTGGAAACTGAGGTACTCGCGCGCCGTCTGCACCGTCCACTGCGCGCCACTTTTCAGCTCGGTCAGTTGGTCCCACGAGACCGGCATCGACACCCCCATATCTGGCCTCGCCCGTGCGGAAAATGCTGCTGCAGTCGTCTGCCCCATGCCGTTGCGCAGATAATCGACGTAGACCTTGCCAATGCGGTTCGCAGCCCCGGTGGTCGCCGAAAAGCGTTCCGGAATGGTCTTCGCGAGATGCCTGACGAATGCCTGCGAAAATGCCTTGACCGATGCGTAGTCAAGGCGTGGCGTCAGCGGCACGACGACGTGCAAACCTTTCCCGCCACTCGTCTTCAACCACGCGTCCAGGCCCAGTTCCGACAACAGCGTTTGAACGAGAAGTGCCGCCTCCTGAACGCGCCCCCATTTCACGTCCTCGCCGGGGTCAAGGTCGAAAATGACCCGGTCAGGCTTATCGAGTTTTCGCACCGTCGAATTCCATGTGTGGAACTCGACGACATTCATTTGCGCTGCCGACAGCAGTGCATCGGTCGTATCGACGGTTAGCAACGGCGGATGCCTCGGCCAAAGCGCCCGGTCGTGGGCCGTCAGGCCCGGCATGCCCGTCCTGTCGGCATGCTTCTGGAAAAAGAGCTCGCCCGCGAGGCCCTCGGGCGCACGGACCATTGCGAGTGGCCGGGCCTGCAGGTGGGGCAGCATCCACTCCGCGACACTCGCGTAGTAGTGCACAAGGTCGGCCTTCGTGATGCCGGTCGATGGGTCAACGACCCGCTCCGGGTGGGTGATCTTCAGGCGCGGCTGAGGGCTCGGCACCTGCGTCTTACCCCCTTCCCGGACGACACGGCTCGCGGGTTTATCGGTGCGCAGTCCCTTGAACGACGCTTGTCGGATCAGGCCATCCGCGGTCCAATCCGCGAACTCGACCTCCGCGACAAGCTCGGGGCGAACCCAGCGTTCACTACCGGCCGCGCGCCGTGACCACCGGCGTTGCCTGGCGACGGTGACATCAAATGGTTCCGCATCGGCTTCTAGCGGAGCGAGGCGCGCCCATAGGTCCCGGGCCGCACGTGCGTCCCAGCCGGTCCCCACGCTGCCGGCGTCGTGAAGTTTGTCGCCCGCGTAGTATCCGAGCAGCATGCTGCCAATTTCACCGTCCTTGTCTGCCCGAGCGGTGAAGCCGCAAATGACGAATTCCTGCCGCAACCGGCATTTCGCCTTTAACCACGTCTGTGTCCTGCCCGCTTCATAGGGCGCGTCGCGGCGCTTGAGCATGAGGCCTTCAAGGCCCAAGCCCGCGGCGGCTTCGAATACCTGGGCCGGCGGCGCCGCAAAATCCTGACTGAAGCGAATCCTGTCGCCCGCGTTTTCGAGCAGCCGCGAAAGCCGCGCACGCCGCGCCCACAACGGCACCCGCCGGAAGTCCTTGCCGTCGACGTATGGCAGGTCAAAGAGGAAATAGACGATGTCCCGATTCGCCGCCGCGTCGATCGCATCCTGCAGTGCAGCGAAATTCGGCAGGCCATCTTTCAGCACGGCGATTTCACCATCCAGCCAGGCGTTCTCAACCGGAAGCTTTTCGACCTCTGCCGCGAGACCCTTTAACTTCTTTGTCCAGTCCTGCCCGCCTCTCGTCATGAGCCGCGCTCGCCCCTTGTCGACACGGGCAAGCAGGCGATACCCATCGAGCTTGGCCTCGGCTATCCAGTCGCCGCTTGTCGGGAGCGAAGTCGCCAGCGTCGCGAGTTGTGGCTCGAGCTTGGCGGGGAGTGGCGCCGACACGGCCGCAGACAGGTCAATTTCGGTGTCGTCACTGCGCTCGCGCCGGGGCGCTTTAGGTTCGCGCTCCTCCACGTGCCCGAGCGGGCGGGTCACTACGCTGTCGGGTAGCGCCTTGATGACATCGTATTCGGCCAGTGGCCGCGCCCACTCGTCGCGCTTCTTGAAGAGCATCCACGCGTCTTGCTTGTCTTCCGGCTTTGCTATGCGTACCAGCTCCCATAAGCCGGCGAGCTTTTCACCGTGAAGCCGGAATACCAGCTTGCCGGCCTTCAAACCTTCTTGCGGGTCACCGACCGGCTCCCACGTTCCGCGGTCCCATACGAGCACGGTGCCGGCGCCATATTGACCGGGCGGAATTTTGCCCTCGAAGCTCGAGTACTCGACGGGATGGTCCTCCACATGGATGGCCATCCTCTTTTCCTTCGGGTCGTAACAGGGCCCCTTCGGGACGGCCCAGGACAGCATCACCCCATCGAGCTCGAGCCGAAAGTCATAGTGCAGCCGGCCGGCCCAATGCTTCTGCACGACGAAGCTCAAATTCTGGTCATCGGCAGAAGGGCTCGAAGCCGATGGCGCCGGTTCGGGCGTGACTAGAAAGTCCCGCTTCTTTCGATAGTGGGAAAGGGCTGGAGATGTCGCGGCGCGGGCTGGGGCCATGACATCAGTCTAGGACGTGATTTCAACCTGCTGCGTTGCCCATGAAGTTTTAGGTCGGTGTTTAACGCCTGGGCAATTTCGCGACCGCCGTCTGCCGCGTCGTCACCTTGCCCTTGACGGAGCGTGCACCCTCGCGTTCAGCCCAGACACGGACTGCGTCTGCGAAGAGCTTCAGAGCAATGGGCTGGTGGCGATTAGCCGGGTAGTAGAGGCAAAGCCCCGGAAAAACCGGCCCCCATTCAGGCAACACTTTAACGAGCCGGCCAGCCGCAACGTGGTCTTCGACCTGCTCTTCCGGCACCCAGGCCACGCCGATTCCCACCAGGGCAGATTCAATCATCAGGTTCAGATTGCCGAGCGTCATCGGCCCATCGACGTCGATGCTGGCTGTCTTTCCGCGCTGAGTCAGATCCCAGCGATACAACGTACCGCTGTCGAACCGGAAGCGGATGCAACGATGCTTCATCAAGTCGTGCGGTTGTTTCGGCACGCCGTGGCGCGCGAGGTAATCCGGCGAAGCCACTGCAACGAAACGCATGTCCTTGCCGAAGCGCACAGCAATCATGTCGCGCGGCACATCCTCGAGCACGCGTATGCCGGCATCGAACCCTTCCGCCACAATATCGACTAGGCGTGTGTCCACCACGAACTCGATATGAATCTCCGGATAGGTCGCAAGAAAATCCGGCAGCACATGTCTGACGAGTTGCCTGGCCGATGCCTCCGACGCGCTGATTCGTACGGTGCCCGAGGGCCTGTTGCCAGCCGTCGATACCTCGTCGACGGCGCCCTCGAGCTCAGCCAGCGCAGGAGCAACACGCTTGAGCAGGCGCTCACCCGCCTCCGTCAACGCGACCGAGCGCGTCGTCCGATTGAAGAGCCGCAGATCGAGGCGGGCCTCCATCGCGCGCATGGTGTGGCTCAGAGCGGACGGCGAGAGTCCCAGAACGCGGGCTGCCGCTGAAAAGCTGCCGTGCTCGGCGATGGCGACAAATGCATTGAGTTCGGAAAGGCCAGCTTTGCGCATTGATGAATTCTGCTCACAGGTTCATGCAATTGTAGGCCTATTGTTGAGCCAGCCTCCGAAAAATACACTACATCTCGTTCAGGCCGGCGGAAGAATTTTTCGAGTGATGAAGACAGCACGCTCCCGCCGGACACATCACAGGAGAAGCGCATGAAAACACGTCAACTCGGCAACAGGGGTCTGGAAGTCTCGGCGATTGGACTCGGCTGCATGGGACTGAGCTTCGGCTACGGGCCGGCGACGGAGAAGTCCGCAGGCATCGAGCTGATCCGCAAGGCATTTGAACGGGGTGTCACGTTCTTCGACACAGCCGAAGCGTATGGTCCATTCGTGAACGAAGAACTCGTCGGCGAAGCGGTGGCCCCGTTCCGCGACCAGGTCGTCATCGCAACCAAGTTTGGCTTCAAGGACGGTGAAGCCATGGCGGGCCTCGACAGCCGCCCCGAGCGTATCCGCGCGGTCACTGAAGCCGCGCTCAAGCGCCTGAAAACGGACCGCATCGACCTGCTCTACCAGCATCGCGTCGACCCGAACGTGCCGATTGAAGAGGTCGCCGGCACGGTGAAGGACCTCATTGCGCAAGGCAAGGTCAAGCACTTCGGCATGTCGGAAGCCGGTGCGCAAACGATTCGGCGCGCGCACGCCGTCCAGCCTGTTGCCGCATTGCAAAGCGAATACTCGCTCTGGTGGCGTGAACCCGAGCACAAGGTATTCGCAACGCTCGAGGAGCTTGGCATTGGCTTCGTGCCATTTAGCCCGCTCGGCAAGGGTTTCCTTACCGGCGCAATCAACGAGAACACGACCTTCGACAAGAGCGATTTCCGTAACGTCGTTCCGCGCTTCTCGGAGGAAAACCGCAGGGCCAATGCGGAGCTTGTCGAGGTCCTCGGCACCATTGCGAACGACAAAGGCGCAACGCGAGCGCAAATCGCCATCGCCTGGCTGCTCGCGCAAAAGCCGTGGATTGTGCCGATTCCTGGCACGACAAAGATTGCGCGACTCGAAGAGAATATCGGCGCCGACGCGATTGCACTGACGACCGACGAACTGAACTCCATTGAGGCAGCGCTTGCCGCAATCAAGGTCGTGGGCGACCGTTACCCTGCCCATCTTCAGCAACGCGTCGATAGCTAAAGGCGTCGTGCGTATGCTTTGTCCGCGGGTCTTCGGCAGCGGAGCCCGCGGATGTCTGCAAGGCAGCATAGCGCATCGCCACTTCTTGTCACAACCTGCTGCGTTCGATGCGTTCCGCTTTCATTCATTGGCGACGGCGAAAAGCTCTTTGAGCTTCGTCACCGCCGACATGGCGCTTGGCCATCCAGCGTAAAAGGCAAGATGCGTCGTCATCTCGACGAGTTCGTCCTGAGTAACGCCATTCCTGATTGCCAATGGCATGTGGTAGTTCATTTGCTCCGTCTTGCCTAGCGCGATAAGCGCCGCACAGGTCACGAGGCTTCGGTCTCGTTTCGACAGCTGCGGGCGCTCCCAGACATCGCCGAAGAGGACTTCATCACTGATTTCAGCAAGTTTTGGCGCAATTGCACCAAACGCCTGGCGCGCGGCGGTAGGTTTGCCGGACATAGTGCTCCCGATAGACATCGAAGGTTTGCGATACGGAACATTCTGTCTGTCTGCGCCACGACTGGCTAGCCAGTAGAATTGGCAAGGACCTATGAATGAGGTGCATAAATGCTACGCGAGAACGTCACCGACCTCCTGGCCTTCATTGCAGTGGCGCAGGAAGGGAGCTTCACGCGCGCCGCGGCCAGGCTAGGCATGTCTCAAAGCGCGCTGAGTCACGCGATGCGTGCATTGGAAGCGCGCATGGGGGTCAAGCTCCTCAACCGTACCACCCGGAGCGTGGCGCCGACTGCCGCGGGCGAGCGCCTGATGCAAACAGTCGCTCCTCGTTTCGAGGAAATCGAAAGCGAACTCGCCGCCGTGGTTGAGACGCGCGACAACCCCACAGGCACGATCCGGATTACGGCCACCGATTACGCAATCGATACGGTCCTATGGCCAAGGCTATCGAAAGTCCTTCCGGCGTATCCGAACATCAAGGTGGAATTCGTGGTCGACTACGGCCTCACGGACATCGTGGCCGACCGCTTCGACATCGGGGTGCGATGGGGCGACCAGGTAGCCAAGGACATGATTGCAGTCCGGATAGGCCAGGACGCGCGCCTCGCAATCGTGGGGTCACCAGAGTATCTTGCGAAGCACCCTGCTCCGAAGCACCCGAAGGACTTGCTGAATCACAACTGCATCAAGCTACGCCTGCCGACATTGGGCGGGGTGTACGCGTGGGAATTGAAGAAGGGCTCACGCAACATGCAGGTTCGTGTGGATGGTCAGTTCACGTTCAATGGTGCGTACCAAATGCTGAACGCCGCTATTGATGGTGCTGGCCTGGCATTCGTCCCCGAGGACCTTGCCGGGCAACACGTCTTGGCTGGGCGCCTTCGCTGGGTGCTTCCCGACTGGTATCCCACGTTTCCGGGCTTGCACATCTTCTTTGCAAGCCGCCGCGAGTATTCAAAGGCACTCTCCATCGTTGTGGATGCTTTGCGCAACCAGTCGTAGCCGGACACCAGGAGAGCGCGGTTTGCATTGCCACTCGCCGTGTTGAAGTGAATGATTGACACTTGCTCTCGCCTTCAGACATCCTTTGCGCGAAGTTGAGCGGGAAAAGCCCAGATAGCGAGAGCCGCACAGAGAACGCACATCGCGACAATCGTATAGAGCGCAGGCGTGGTGCTTCCCGTCATATCGCTGATGCGGCCAACCATGACTGGGCTCACAATCCCGCCGAGTTGGCCAATCGAGTTAATCAGGGCGATTCCTCCAGCCGCACCTGCGCCTGTCACGACCTTGGGCGGCAGCGTCCAGAATGCGGGAATGGTCGTCAGCATTCCCGTGCCCAGCACAATCAACGAGATGACGAGAAAGAACGTATCGTGAGCGAACAATCCGGCACCCAAAAATCCCGCGGCCGTCAGAAGAAGGCAGCACGCGAACACGATTCGACGATTACCGGTGCGGTCCCCCAGCTTGCCCACTACAAGCATGCCGATTCCGCCGAACAAATAAGGCAACGCGGTGAGCAAGCCAATCATTGTTGCGTCACGTAGCCCAGAGGACCGTATAAGCTGCGGCATCCAGAAATTCATGCCATAGGACGCAATCTGCACGAGGAAGTACGCGAGTGCCAAAATCAGGAATGCTTTCGACTTCAGCGCACCAAGGAAGGAGTGGCTTTCCGCCTTCCTGGCGTCTGAATCGAGCTGGGACCGCAACAGCTTCTTCTCTTCTGTCGTCAGCCAGCGCGCGTCTTCGACCTTGTCGTCGAAACGCACGAGCACGATCAACCCAAGCAGCACGCAAGGGAGGCCTCCAATGAGGAACACCCAGTGCCACGCTGCCATCCCGCCAACCCCCTCGAAATGCCCGAGTATGAATCCGGAAAGCGGCGCGCCGAGAATCCCGGAAAACGCGAGCGCGAGGAAGAGCAACCCGCTTACGCGGCCACGGTGCTTCGCGGGAAACCAGGTCGAGAGGTAATACAGAACGCCAGGTGCGAAGCCGGCTTCCATCGCGCCGATAATGAAGCGTGCGATGTAGAACTGCCACTCGGTCTTCACGAACACCATGCAGGCTGTCGCAATGCCCCACGAAATCATGATGCGCGCGATCCACTTCCTGGGTCCGGCGCGATAGAGGAACAGATTACTCGGAACCTCGCACGCGACGTAGCCGACGACAAAGAGCGCCGCGCCGAGTCCGTATGCGGTGTCGCTCAGTGCGAGTTCCTTCTGCAAGTGGAACTTGGCGAAGCTAATGTTGATCCGGTCAAACCAGGCGAATAGATAGCAAATGACGATGAGCGGAATAATGCGAAGCTTGACCTTCCGCATGAGTGCTGACTCGGCATCGCGCATTGCTGCGCCTCCAGTCAATGCCTTGTTGGTTTGCATGAACATCCCCTTATGTCTCTGGTAAAGGGCAGGCACGCCTACGTGAATAACGTGGCGACCATGAGGTGTTTTCCGGCAGGTGCTGCCGGCAAGATGACTCGTCTCGCGAAGAAACTGAGTGCCTGTTTTTCTTGTTATGTCGTGTGGCAACCCAGGTGTTCGCGCAGGACTACTCCGCAAGGCTCACACCCGAGTGGGCCCGGTCAATCAAGGCTCAGCTAATCGGAAAAGCGGCAGCTACCGGCCTATTCCTTAAAACCGACCTCGCGCGCTTTGATAATCGCCACGACGGTATCGTTGACGGGCGTAGGGACGCCATACTTGCGACCTTCCCGCGAAATTGACCCGTTGATGGCCTCCACTTCGCCGCGCCGACGCAGGTTGTAGTCGAGCAGCATCGACGGGCGAGCGTTCGGAATCTTGCTGCCCAGCTTGCGGATATGCTCGATGGGGTCACCCACATCGAGGCGTACTCCGGCAGCTTTGGCTACCGCGATGGCCTCGAGCGCGGCACCCTGCGCAACGCTCCACGCATCAGGATTCGACATCACTTCGCCGATGGTCATGCCCGTTGCGCAAGTCGTTCCCGAGAATGCAACGTTCATAATCAGCTTTTCCCAGACCATCTGTTCGAGGTCTTCGAAGATGGCTACCTTGAAGCCTGCAGAGCGCCAGATCTCAGCCGATGCTTCGAGGTCTTCGGCCGGCAGACCTCGATAGGCGCCGAACCGAATCATCTCCATGCCGTTGTGATGAGCATGACCAGGCGCGCGGATCGAGGCCCCGAACCCACCGACGACGCCTACCGCTATGCGGTTCGGCCCGAGAATGGCTGCGGCCTTTTCCGCAGAGCCCAGGCCGTTCTGGATGGTCTGGACGACCGTTTTCGGTCCGAGCAGTCGCTCCGATGCACGAGCCGCAGCTTCGACATCGAAAGCCTTGGTGGCAATGATGACCAGGTCACATTCGCCGATTCCGTCCGTCGTCGTGCTGGCGTGAATCTGCACTGTCCGGTCGCCACTCGCGCCCTCGACGCGCAATCCCTTTTCCTGCATCGCCGCCACGTGGTCCGGCCAAAGGCAGACCGCATGAACCTCGTGTCCCGCGCTGACCATGAGCCCCGCATACACAGAACCCATGGCGCCGCAGCCAACAATCGCTACTTTTGCCATTTTGATGCTCCTCAGTTCTTCAGGGCGGTGACGATAGCGTCGGTGACGCTCTCGGTCGTGCCCTTGCCGCCGAGGTCGGGCGTACGCGGACCATCCTGCAAGATCGCGGCCGTGGCGCGGCGGATAGCGGTCGCGGCTTCTGTGCAGCGCGCGTCGTCATGCTGCTGCGCGAGCCACTCGAGCATCATGGCTGCCGAGAGAATGGTCGCGACCGGGTTCGCTACGCCCTTGCCGGCGATGTCCGGAGCGCTACCGTGGCTCGGCTGGAAGATGCCATGCTTGAGACTGACGTCGCCGGACGGAGCGACACCGAGACCCCCCACGACACCGGCTGCGATTTCCGAAGTGATGTCCCCGAAGACGTTTTCGGTCACTACGACGTCGTAGCGTTCCGGGTTAGTCACGAACATCATCGAACCGGCGTCGATATAAAGTCGTGCGGTTTCGACGTCGGGATGACGCTCGGCGACTTCGTCGAACACCTTGCGCAGGAAAGCGTTGCTGCGCAAGACGTTGGACTTGTCCAGCAGCGTCACGTGACCGGGCGTGCCGTGCGTAGCGCGGCGCTGCTTCGCCTGCTGGAACGCGACTTCGAACAGCTTCTCGCTGGTGACGCGGGTGATAGTGAGCCGGTCGCTAACGGCTTCGTCGTTCGGCTCCTGTTTGTCATGCCGGCCGGCAAACAGACCTTCGGTCGTCTCGCGGATGACCAGCATGTTCACCTTTTCCGCCTTGACGCGGGTGGGCACGCCGGGGAACAGCTCGCACGGCCGCAGGCTCGCGAAGAGGCCGTAACGCTCACGCAGGTCGATTTGGGGGGCAATCTCGGTGCCATCGGCCTTTCGCACCGTCGGAAGGCCCATTGCCCCGAGCAGGACGGCATCGGCCCGGCCTACCGCCTGCGCGTCGGCTTCGGCCATCGACTCGCCGGTGCGTTGGTACAATCCCGCGCCTGCTTCGTAGGTCTTCAGTTCGAGCTCGATGCCTTCTCGGGCTACCCCGGCCTGCAACACCCGGACTGCCGCGTCGACGACCTCGGGACCGATGCCATCACCAGGCAACAACGCGATTTGATAAGTGGATTTGCTCATCAATTGTCTCCATTTTGATGCGGCGCCGATGCGGTGCCGATGGGTCAAATGATGAGCAAGCGAGACGCTTTCGTGAATTAACCATTTGCCAGCCAGCCGTAACGAACCGTTATGGCTGGCCAGAGTCACGAAGCGCGACGTGCGGCGGCTCGGGCCTGGAGGTGCGCGACGAGACTCTCCGCTGCCGGCGACAGACTCTCGCGTTTGCGGATTGCGATGCCAAGTCTGCGCTTCGCCCAAGACTCAGCAAGCGGAACCTCCGTGATACCGAGTCGCTTGACGAACAGCTTTGTGAGATTCCTCGGTGCGATGCCGATACCCAGTCCCGATGACACCATCAGGCACAACGCGTCGTAACCCGTGACCTGAATACGCAAACGGAAGTCCTTCTGAAGCCGAATCGCCGTCTGCGTGAGCTGGGTGTTAATCGCGCTGCCCGTGCGCAGCCCCACAAAATCCCAAGCAAGCGTTTCCTCGAAGCGAACGCTCTTTCGGCCCGCAAGTGGGTGGTCGCGGCGAACGATAACGCTCAACTCATCTTCCTCGTAGGGCAATGTCTCAACATTTTCGCCGTGCGGGTCGATGGTAAAGATGCCAACATCTGCAGCGTTCTCTGCTACTGACCTCACGGTCACGAGACTGTTTCTCTCTTCGAGGCGAATCTCGACTGCCGGATGAGCCTCGAGAAATGTTGCGAGGTCGTCCGGCAGAAACTGGGTAATGGCTGAGATGTTGGAGAAGACGCGAACCTGCCCACGGACGCCCGACGCGAAGTCGAGCATCTCTGCATGGATGTCATCGAGAAGATTGACCGCCCGGCGCGAGAGGTTCAACAACGCATAGCCGGCGGCGGTGGGCTCGACCCCTTTGTGACGACGGGTAAGGAGCTGGGTGCGCAACGTCTCTTCAAGTGCCGCTATGCGCTTGCTTATCGCTGGCGCAGCAATATGCTCTCGCTCAGCTGCGGCTGCAATGCTGCCTTCCTCGATTACGGCGATGAACAGATTGAGGGACACCGGGTCGAGCTTCATGTGGGAGGCCGATAAGTCACGCAAAATCCAATCTTATCGCGTTACAAACCCGCGGACCGGAAGGCGTCGGCGGGAAGCGTCAGCAGTCGGCGGTTGCATTGTCGGTCATAACACCGCGAAGTAGCATGCGGAGGAACGGGCTGCACAACCACAAGCAATCCGTTCGCAGAAGCTAACCACGTGACACCCGGCTGCGGCTCCAACAGCCGCAGCCGGGGATGCAGATTCAAGTTGTGTTATCGTGGTCACATACGACATGCACCTATCTGCTCAAGAATGGTATTCAGAGCGGAGCACAACTAGATGGACGAACGAAAACGAGACAGCATCGTCGCCTACCTGCGTCGCAGAATGGCCGAATTGGGAATCGAACCCGACGATGTAGCCGCGTCAATCGCGGCAGACCAGGCCAGAACGCGAGCGGCACGTTACCGCGACGCCAGTGGCAACACCTGGGACGGCAAAGGCGACACTCCACAGTGGGTGCTTCAGGCGACCAGCGCCGGACAATCGCTGGAGCACTTTGCAATCGGCGGGACTCCGGAACTCGAGTCAGGAAAGCGCGCCAGCGTAGATTGGGGCAATGACCCGTTCGCTGGCAGCAGACTGGCGACAATCAAAACCGCACGCCTCGGAGCTGCCTGAGATTTGTATCATGCCGTGCTCAGCGCAAGTCATGCCGGCACGCTACAGCGCTGCTTTCAGCATCCTCAGTGGATTCAGCCGTCTATAGTGTGATGCTGTGTCCGGAATTACAGCGTCGACACCAGATAACGCATGTTAGCCCTTGACCCTCCCTCCGGTGCCAGGCGCGCATCGCTCTTCGACCCGTTGAAGGCCCGCATCGTGTTGCTCGGACTGTTCGTCGGCTCGATGTGGGTAACGTTTCTCGTCTCGGCGGCCCTCCCCTTCCTGCACCTGACTCGACATGGTGTAGTGCCGCGGACGCCAAGCGGCCTCCAGGGCGTACTGTTCGCCCCTTGGCTGCATGCGAGTCTTTTCCATATCGCTTCGAATACGCCGGGCCTGTTGGTGCTCGGGTGGCTGTGCATGTAGCCGCGAATCGCCAACTTCTGGCAGGCCACCGCCGGCGGGATGTTGGGCGCGGGCTTGTGCGCGTGGCTCCTCGGTTCGCCGTATACGGTCCACATCGGCGCGAGCGGAGTCGTCTTTGGCTACGCGGGCTATCTCGTTGCGTATGGACTCTACAGCCGAAAGCCCATCCCCTTGCTCATCGCGCTTTTCGTTGCCTTCAGCTACGGCATCAGCATGCTATTTGGTGTGCTGCCGCTAACACCCGGCGTGTCCTGGCAGAGCCATCTTGGGGGCGCGATTGGCGGCATTCTGGCTGCGAGATTCTTCCACCAAAACCATCCCCAGCGGCTTTGAAGTTCTTCCCTGGCTGCGTCCAGTGGGAGCTATGACTGGGCATTCGCCGAAGTAGCAGCAGCGTTGTTGCAGGGCGTTGATATGTGCTGCCACCTTCAATCCTGTCCAGCCCTGTTCCTGGCGGAACAGGGCTGCTGTTCGCCTGCTCACGGCCTTCGGCAACCGATTGGGTCCACGAAGGTGCCGCTAACGGGCATGGCTCGTATCAATGGTCATGCCGCTCGTCGTCGTCCCCGTGCTCGTGATGCCAGTCGCCTCGCGGGCCACCGTCGTCATGGTAACGGCCCCAGTCACCGCGATGCCCATCGTAATGGTCACGGGCATCGTGCCATTCCCGTTCATCATGATGGCGCTCCTCCCACTCCCTGCGTTCCCAATAGCGATGCCCATCGTAGTATCTGTCGCCATACCAGCCCGGACTGACGATAACAGCGGGAGGAGGCGGAGGCGCCTCATACACCGGCGGCGGCGCAACGTAGACGGGTGCGGGTGCAACTGCAACACCGGGGACGCCAATGTCCACGCCGACATCGACGTGGGCTGAGGCGGCGGCAGATACACCTATGCCGATACCTGCAACCAGTGCCATCGCGTACCAGCGGCGAGGTGTAAAGCTCATGATTTTCTTTCCGTGATATGTATGCTTTGTGAGCTGAATGTGCAGAAAGTCAGCTGTTAATAGCGGTGATAGTAGCCGCCAGCCGGTACCACGATACAGCCGCTCAGCGCGGTTCCGAGACATACGGCCATCAGCGTCAGCGCGAAAATTCTTTTCATAGTTGCCTCACTTGTCAGTTGTGAACGCACTATATTGCGACGGAGAATTACGGGTGTTTTTGTGTGTAACGAGACGTGACGCACTCAACACCCGCGCCACCATGTGTTGCGAGGCGGGTCGGCGCGACCAGCGAAGGCACCATGCTCCGCGCAAGCGAGTGAGGCAGAAAGGTTCGGGTGACGCTACGGCTCACGGCTCCGAAATCAGTCGCGTGGGAGCAAGGCAACGGGTCGGCCGAATGAGGCGTTCGGCATCGCGCCAGCCAGCGCCAGACCCGTACGATGTCCAAGTGTTTGCCATTCCGGCGAACGAATCACCGGTTATCTTTGGAGAACATCCTTGCACGCGTTGCCAGAATCCGGGTTTGCTCGGCCAACGGTCCAGGAACGGCTTGCGGAGCCTCTGACAATTGCTTACAAACGTTCTTTTCGTCATATCTGCCCGTAACAAGCCTGTGTTCTGATTCGCTGGTTCAGCCTTTTTCTCGAGCTGAAGCTAACGGACGGCATACGGGAGATTCGCGGCAAGTCGGCGCGTACCGCGTGGACGTTCATCATGTCAATCAACCAGGCCTGAGGTTCAGATGCGATATGCCTCCTGCTCGCGACGCGCCAGCGCGTTGGCCATCGATTCAATCTGGTGGACCGTCATCGTGCTTTTCGTCCCGCTCGGTCCATCCACTGAGGAAATCCTCACGGCGCCAGACTCCTTCGCTTCCACCATCGTCTTGTGGCTGGCGATCGGGCAATGTATTCCCATCCTCATAACCGGCCTGCTGTGGGCAACATGGGGCACTTCACCCGGGAAACGGGCACTGCATCTTCGGATAGTCGATGCCGATACCGGACGGCCAATGACAGTGCAGCAAGCCGGTTTGCGCACACTAGGCTACCTGCTGACCTTCGCGACGTGCGGTGCCGGATTCTTGTGGGTGCTGTTCAACCAGCGAAAGCAGACGCTGCACGACCGGATAGCCAATACCGTTGTGATTGATGACGGCCCCGTCGGCGGCGCTCAACGAATGAGAGCTCGACCGATGATGGGACAGTCACACAGAAAGAACCAGAGCGACGGGTAAGCCACCGTGACCGGGATGAGCCACCAGAGCATGGAGTCCAGAATACCAACGGTGTGTTCTCGCAGATCTTCACCCCCGCCTGAAGGGCACCTGGTCGAGACGCTCTACCGCACCGAGGCCGCCGCGCACATCACGCGCACGAAATGAGTTTGAGCCAAGCCGGTTGTCGTGCGGCACGGCTTGCGGACCCGCGGCAGCGCGGGTCTTTTTATTGGCTCCGTTTCCGGCGTGCCTTGCCCGCCGTCTGCTCGCGAATCGCGTTCGGCGCCGCATCGGGATGCGAGGTCACATAAGCGCGTAAAAACGCCTCGAACTGCGCCGCGGCCGGTGACAGCGCACGATGGCGTCGCGTGAAAACCGAAATCTGCCGCGTCACCACCGGCGCGATCACCTCCCGCGCATGAATGCGAAATGCCGGCAGCGACGGATGATTGTTCATCGGCAACACACTCACGCCGAGGTCGACGCCAACGAGGCTGAGCACCGTCGTGGCAAACGACACTTCATAGGCGATGTCCAGCGTGACGCCGGCCTCGCGCGTGGTGGCGTCGATCAATTGGCGGATCGGACTCGTGGGCGCGAGCGCGATAAACGGAAACCCCTCCAGGTCGCGCCACGCGATATGGCGCCGCCGTGAGAGCGGATGATCTTCGCAGCACAGCGCGATGAAGCGGTCGTCCAGTAACGGCGCTTCCTCGACCTCCTGATCAGGATCGGCCGACGTGCCCACCGCCAGATCGACGTGACCCGCACGCACCATCTCGACGATGTGCTCCTCGGCCACGTCGCGCAGCACGATGCGGATCTCCGGGTAGCTCGCCTTGAAGTCCTTGAACACCTTCGAGAGCAAGCCGGCCGACAACACCGTCGAAGCCGCAACGCTCACGCGCCCCGCGCGCAGCGACGCCAGGTCGTGCGCATGGGACACCGCGTTCTCCAGATCCGCCAAGGTCTTCTCGGCCATCACGTAGAAGCCAAGCCCCGCCTCGGTCGGCTCGACGCGCCGCGTATGGCGGTCGAGCAACTTCAGGCCGACGCTCGACTCCAGTTCTTTCACCAGCGTGCTCAGCGCCGATTGCGTGATGTGCATCTTGTGCGCGGCGAGCGTGAATTGCCGGGTCTGCACAACCAGCACGAATGCCTGCAATTGGCGCAGCGTCAGATTCATCATTTCAGTCGATGAATATATCGAAATTAACAATTTGAATGATAGATCGCGATCGTATCAAATACAACCGACGACACCACCCGGCCAGCCGCGCCGGGCTGCGATAAAGCGCGGAGGCCGTCGCGCAAACGCTTTAGATATCGACGAGGCACCCTTCATGGATCGTTTGACTGCACCGTTTCAAAACACGCTGTGCGCCAGCATCGCGGCCATCGAGCCCATTGCACAAGGCGTGCTGCGCATCGAATTGCGGCCTGCCGAGCCGGAGGCGGTCTTCGAACCGGTGCAAGCTGGCGCACACATCGACCTGCACTTGCCAAACGGGTTGTGCCGCTCGTATTCGCTCGTCAACGAGGGCGAGCGGCACCGGTATGTGGTTGCCGTTGCCCATGACAGCCAGAGTCGGGGCGGCTCCGCATACGTGCATGAACACCTGCGCATCGGAGACGCCATCGCAATCGGCAGGTCTCGCAATCATTTCGGATTGCATACCGATGCTGCACGCACGGTGCTCGTGGCTGGCGGTATCGGCATTACGCCGCTGTGGTCGATGGTTCAGCGGCTCGAGCGCGACGGCAGACCGTGGACGCTGTACTTCTGTGCGCGCACGCGCGGCCATGCCGCGTTCCTGGCCGAGCTGGAAGCGCTCGCGGCAAAGAGCCTGCATGGCGAACTGGTTTGCGTGTTCGACCACGAGCCCGGCCAGGCGATGCTCGACCTCCACGACGTAGTACGGCGCCACGGCGGCGACACACATTTCTACTGCTGTGGGCCGCAGCCGATGCTGCGCGCGTTCGAGGCCGCTACAGCCTCGCTGGACGCACGCCGGGTCCATGTCGAATCGTTCCGCGCCACGGCCGCGGGCAGTCCAGCGGATGAGCAGGCAGGCAGGCCTTTCGAGGTCGAGCTGGCCAACTCGGGCCGGCTTTACACCGTGCCGCCCGGCAAATCGATTCTCGATGTGCTGATCGACGCGGGCGAGAGCGTGATGTACTCGTGCAAGGAAGGCACCTGCGGGACCTGCGAAGTCCCCGTGCTCGAAGGCGCCCCGCTGCACCGCGACGCCGTGCTCGGCCGCGCGGAGCGTGAAGCGGGCCGGGTGATGATGATCTGCGTATCGCGCTGCCGGGGCGAACGCATCAAGCTTGACCTTTGAAAAATGGAGGAGAACGTAGCATGAAGGCAGAATACCTGTTGCGCGACTACAGCCAGCATCCCCTTTACCGCACCCTGCACCGCTTCTGGCATCCGGTCGCGTACAGCGGCGAAGTAACCGACAAGCCCGTGCGGGTGACGCTGCTCGACCAGCACGTCGTGCTCGCACGGCTCGACGGCACGCTCGTTGCACTGGCAGATCGCTGCGCCCACCGGGGCGCGGCGCTGTCCAACGGCGCGATCGTCGACGGCCGTCTCGAATGCCCGTACCACGGCTGGCGCTACGATTCGCAAGGCCACTGCGTGAAGATTCCCGCGTGCGACTCGTTGACCGCTGTCATGAAGCCCACGGTGCCCGCCTTTCCGGTGAGCGAATCGGCCGGCATCGTCTGGGTATGCCTCGACGCCGAGCCGAAATTCCCGGTGCCTGAGTTTCCCGAATTCGACGACCCCGCCTATCGCCTCGTTCGCGGGCCCGCCTACGACTGGGAAACCAGCGCGCCGCGCCGGCTGGAGAATTTCGTGGACTTCTCCCACTTCGCGTTCGTGCACGACGGCAGCATCGGCAGCCGCTCGCGGCCCGAGGTCGACACGGTCGAGCCGTGGCGGGCGGACCACGTGCTGCGCTTCGAGCGGGCCGCGCTCAAGGAGCCGAGCGTGGGCCGCAAGCGCGCACTGCTCGGCATCGAAGGCGAGGACTGGATCTCGGTGGCGAACTCGTACCACGTCACCATGCCCCATACGGTGCATTTGCGCCGCACCTTCGAGAACGGCAAGCACTACGTACTGCTGATGGCTGCCTGCCCCATCTCCGCCACCCAGACGCGCAGCTTCTGGTGGATTGCGCGCGACTTCGGCACCGAGCCCGAGCACGACGACTTCTTCCTCGCATTCGAAGCCGAAGTCCTCGAGCAGGACAAGCCCGTGATCGAATCGCAGCAGCCCAAGCTCGTGCCGATCGTCGGCGACGAAGTACGACTCGAGTTGCCCGTGCGCGGTGCCGATGCCGTGACCCAGGCGTACCGCCGCTGGCTGATAGAGTTGGTACGCGACGAACAAAACACGGCTGCCGTGCGGGCCGCATGATGGAGACAAGCCAGATGAAACCTCGCATCAAGCTCGGTTGCGCCGGCCGTGGCGTGCAACCTTCGTCGCCATCGCGCCCAGTCTCTTTGCAGGAACTGCCCGTCGACACCCAGTTTCGCATGGTGGTCGAGTCGGGCGTATTCGACTTTTTCGACCGGCTGCCGCTGGCCGACAAGGTCGGCGAGTATATTGCGGCGGTCGAGAAATACGACTTCCCGGTGCTCGGCTCCGCGTGGACCTACCGGATCGGCGAGGATCCGCTCGGCGTGCTCGCGCACAACCTGTCCAACGCCGCGGCCGCGGGCGTGCGCTATCACAACATGATGGTGCTCACGCATCATGCCGACGGCCACGTGGTGACCGACGAGGAACTCGTCGATCTATATCTGCGCGCGCACGAGGCGGGCGAGCGATGCGGGATCCAGATCGGCTTCGAAGTGCATATCCTGATGTGGTCGGAGGACTTCCGGCGCGTCGCGGTGGTGGCCGAGAAAGTTCGGGAACGGGGCGTGCCGTTCCGCTTCGTGATGGACTATAGCCATTGCATCTTCAAGATTGGCAATCCTGATGAACAAGCCATCTCCGGCATCGTCGACGACGTCAAGTACGGACGTGTGGTGCTCGACCCGTTCGAGCCCGGCAACCTGGCCGATAGCTGGCTCGGCATGAACATGGTCTGGTGGCAACAGAACCGCCCCGCCGTGCCCAACGGGCCGTTGAACCGCTGGGCCAAGGGCGACGACGGCCAACCGGGGCGCGGCGTGCAATACCCTTACGTGCGGCCCAATCCCGGCGAATGGTACGACGACTGGCATGCGTGGCTGCTCGAGCCAACACGGGAAGTCGTGCGCAAGACCATCCGCCATCACCTGACGCACGATGACAGCCCGCTCGAATTGATGACGGTCGACTACATCAATCTCCCCGACTACGGGCTCGGCGTGGGCTACAACACGTTCGAGAGCAGCGTGGCGGTCGCGCGTTTCATTCGCGACACCTATGACCAGCTCGAACGGGAGTTGGCAGCCGTTCAATAAGCGCCGCACGAGGAGCCGTTGTCTGAACGCGGCATCAGGAGACAGCCCCATCGACGACGGGCGGCGCCGCGACGCCGCTCGCGTCGTAGGGAGCAGCTATCAGGAGGACGAAGCAAATGGAAACAGCAGCCGAGCAATCCGATCTTGCCGCCCGCAGCAGCGCGCCGCCCCGCACCGGGACGGCGCCCGTGGACGAGGTGCCGCCCGCCAACAAGCTCCTCGCCTTTGGCTTGCAGCACGTACTGGTGATGTATGCGGGCGCCATTGCCGTGCCGATCCTGATCGGCGGCGTGGCGAAGTTGCCGATGGACGCCATCGCCATGCTCATCAGCGCCGATCTGTTCGCATGCGGCATCGCATCGGTGATCCAGTCCGCCGGCCTGTGGAAGTTCGGCATTCGCCTGCCGCTGATGATGGGCGTGACGTTTGCGGCGGTGCCGCCCATGACCGTGATGGCGACCGACCCCGCCATCGGGCTGACCGGCCTGTTCGGCTCGGTGATTGCGGCCGGCGTGGTCACCATCGCACTGGCCCCGCTGGTCGGGCGCATGGTCGCACTGTTTCCGCCGGTCGTCACCGGCACCGTCATCACCGTCACGGGCATCAACCTCGTGCCGGTCGGCATCAACTGGATGGCGGGCGGCGCGAAGGTGGGCGATCCGCTCAGCCTGACGATCTCGCTCATCGTGCTGGTGACGATACTCGCGATTACCCGCTACGCGCGCGGCTTCTTGCGCAATATTGCCGTGCTGCTCGGCATCCTGATCGGATTCGCCATCGCGTCTTTCGCGGGCAAGGTCGATTTTTCGGTGCTCTCGCGCGCGAGCTGGTTCGAATTCGTCACGCCATTTCACTTCGGCATGCCGACGTTTCATCTGATACCCGTTGTCGCGCTCTCGATCGTGATGATCGTCGTGATGGTCGAGACCACCGGCATGATGCTGGCCGTCGCCGAAATGGTCGACAAGCCGGTCGACCAGGCCGACGTCGTGAGGGGCTTGCGCGTGGACGGCCTGGGCACGCTGATCGGCGGCATCTTCAATACGTTTCCCTATGTCACGTATTCGCAGAACGTCGGGCTCGTGGGCGTCACCGGCATCAAAAGCCGCTGGGTCTGCGTGTGCGCCGGCGCGATCATGATCGTGCTCGCCCTCTTTCCGAAGCTCTCGACGCTGTTCGCGCTGATTCCGCATTGCGTCCTCGGCGGCGCGGGTGTGGTGATGTTCGGCATGGTGGTGGCGACCGGCATCAAGGTGCTGGTCGACGTCGACTACCGGCACGAGAGCGGCCGCAACAACCTGCTGATCGTGGCGGTCAGCGTGTGCATCGGCATGGTGCCGCTGATCAATCCCGGCCTGCTGGCCTGGTTGCCGCACTGGCTGTTTCCGTTCACGCACAGCGGCATCGTGCTTGCTTCAGTCAGCGCGTTGCTGCTGAACCTGTATTTCAACGGCTATCGGCCACGCGCGATGGCGTGACTCGCGGTACGCGACGCGCGTGGCCGAGGCCCGCAAGCGCAAACGGCGCGATGGCCACCCGCATGGCATCGAGTGCTTCAGCTAGTTCGCCGAGCCGCATGCACGGGTTGGTCATTCCCGCTCTGGCCAGCAGGGTCGCCACGCGTTCATGCGTTCCGGTCAGGGCGCCACCAGGGCTTTGGCATCGACCGGATCCTCCTCGTCCGGCATCGCACCTCCTCCAGAATGACCCGCCGAATCCGGGTTGAGCCAGTCTGGCCAGCAATGACTACAATTCAGGCATGGTCGCATTCCAGAAGGAGGCTGCCATGACTCAGTCAATGATCAGCTTTTGGGTTGGCCTGGTGGTTCTGGTTGTCGTTGCATGGGCCCTCTCCAGTCGCTACCGGCGCGATCACCCCGGAGAGAGCCTGAGCCGTTGGCTCGACGCGCATCATATGCGCTGGATGCATCGCAGGCACTAGCGGGCGGCGCGGACTGACGCCGGGCGGCACACAATGGCCTTCACCCTCACCTCACAGGTTTTCCATGAAGGCGGCGAGATTCCCCGGCGCTACACCTGCAAGGGCGCGGACGTCTCGCCGCCGCGCGCATTGTCGGGCATCCCCGTCAACGCGAAGAGCCTCGTGCCAATCGTCGACGACCCCGACGCGCCCGACCCTGCCGCACCACGGATGACCTGGGTCCACTGAGGCTCTACAACATCCCGGTGACCGCGCCCTGCTTTCCGGTGAAAGGAACCGGAAGCTGTCACTCGGTGATGGCGTAAGTGCGCCCAGCCAGTGCGTGGTGCCGGCCGGCGACACCGCTTGCGTCCCGAACAGCATTACCAGGGCCAGAGCCCACTGCCATCCGCACGCGGTCGCGTTGGTGCTGGGCTGCTAACAGGCGGGCCGCAACGGCTTCTGGCTGCACCGTTGGCTAACCGCGCAAGGCATCAATGCGAATTGGCCCCCGGGGAGATCCCGGTCCCGGCCATCACAGGGTTCGCTCACGGAGCTGGGCGATGGCTGCGCGAGCCCATTTCATATTTTCGTTACCGCCCACGGCTAAGGTCATGCGCTGGGACGTGGCACGGCCGTCGTCCCTCATAGCCGATCACCGGTGGTTGCAATCAGCCTAAAACCTGTATAAATTTACAGGTAACTGTGTTTTTATACAGTCCTCTCGGGAGGCGAGAATGGAGCATCTGGTCAGGGTCTATAACGAAAAGGACCGTCAAACGCTCGAATGGCTGCGCCGGCATGTCGGCGACGCAGCCTTTGCCGCCGCCGTCGCACGATGCGCGGGACCAGGCAAACCGTACCTTTCCGCGGTCTGCAGGCAGCTGGGCGTCAAAACTCCCGAGTTTCGTTTGCCGCGGCGGCAAGGCCCGAGTCCGGTGGCGGAACAGTCCCTGGCGACCATCCGGCGCATTCTCGCCGTGCGCGTGGCGGCGACCATCGCGAGCCCTGTCGTTTGATGTCCGCAGTCACAGCGGTGTAGAACTGGGGAACGGGCGCGCGGGCAGCCGATTTGTGCAGATACCGCCTGCAAAAACGCTGGCACTTCGCCCGTTCTGGGCTGGACGCGCTGCGACAGTCCTGACGCCTCATTATCCGGACATCGACTCGGACGTCGTCGTCACCGACGAAATTCTGAATTTCGTGACCACGGGGATCGATGTTGCGATCCGCGGGCGACGCTTACTCCTCCCGCCATATGGGGCGTCCACCCACAGAAGAAGACGACATCCTCCAAAGTTCGGGCGTTTCTGGACTTTTACTCCGATCTGTCCGGGCTGGATCGCTATTGGGAGCTGTAACGCGGGTGGGCAAGCACCCAGCGATCTGCGTGCATTGATATCGATGTTGCCTGGCAGAGCCAATTAATTACGGTGTCTCCCCTTTGCGAATCCTCGAAGTGGGGCCTGCTCTGGTAGCAGCAGGAGTGACGCCGCACATCCGATCAGACCAGAAAGCTAGGGATTCGGGTGTAAGGTCCGCGCGGGGGTTGTGCGTGCAGGCCCAGGGCAATCATAGTCGTGTCAACGCAACACGACATCCGTCGTGATCAATCACATGGAGACGAGGAGCAACGAGATGGACTCAACCGCACCCGCGCGATACACCACGGAGGAAGCCCACGCATCCCGATGGGTCGTGCTCGGCGCATCGCTGGGTACCGTGTTCGAATGGTACGACTTCTTCCTGTACGGCAGCCTTGCAACCTATTTCGGTGCCTGGTTTTTTCCGCCGGACAACCAGACTGCCGGCTTGCTGGCGAGTCTCGCAACGTTTGGCGCAGGATTCGCGGTGCGCCCACTGGGTTCACTGGTTTTCGGCCGGCTGGGCGACATGGCCGGACGCAAGAATACCTTCCTGCTTACGATCATCCTGATGGGTGTCTCCACGGCAGCAGTTGGCGTGCTCCCGACCTTCGCGCACATCGGCTGGACCGCACCGGTACTGCTGGTCGCATTGCGCCTGATACAGGGACTCGCGGTGGGCGGCGAATTCGGTGGCGCGACCGTGTACATCGCCGAGCATTGCGCACCGCGCGTACGCGGCTGCAAAACGAGCTGGATTCAGATCACAGGTTCCGCGGGATTCCTGCTGGCCACGGTGGTGATCTTCGCCGCGCGCGCCCTGATCGGCCCCCAGGAGTTTGCGCAATGGGGCTGGCGCATACCGTTCGGATTTTCCCTGATCCTGCTGGCCATTTCGATCTGGATTCGCTTCAAGCTCGACGAGTCACCTGTCTACCTGAAAATGAAGGCCGCGGGTCAGGTGTCGAAAGCCCCGCTCACCGAAGCCTTCGCGGAGCCGCGTAACCTCAGGGCCATGTTCGTCGCGCTGCTTGGAGGCACCATGCCGCTCGGCGTGACCTCCATCGCCGCATCGGTCGCACCGCTCGTCCTGCTATCGGGGCCGCTTCATGTCGATGCCCTGCAGGTGTACGGCATGATGGCAATCGCCCTGATCGTGACGCTACCGTTGTATGTGGTATTCGGCAGTTTGTCTGACCGGATCGGAAGGCGCAAAGTCATGCTATGCGGTTGCTTCCTGGCGCTTGTGACGTGCTATCCCGTGTTTGCGTCGCTGGGTCGTTATGCGAATCCGGACCTGGTGGCGTTTCAGCAGCGCGTGCCCATCACGGTCGCCGCCCGCGATTGTCACGTGCACTTCTTCGTTACGCCGAACACACAGCTGTCGGCCTGCGACCAGGCCAGGCAGTTTCTGTCCCGCGCCGGCGTGAACTACAGCAGCCTGCCCGCAGAAGGGACCGATGACGTCGTCACGCACGTTGGCACCACCACCCTGACGGGGTTCGACGAAGCGCATTACAAGGCCACGCTGGTCGCGGCCGGCTGGGTGCCATCGGCCAATCCTGCCCGCATCAATCACGTTGCCGTAACTTTGCTGCTGATGATCCTGCTAGCCTGCACGGCGATGATCAGCGGTCCGATGGCCGCTTACCTGAGCGAGCTCTTCCCGGCACGCATCCGTTACACCGCGGTTTCTTTCCCGTTTCATATCGGCAACGGCTGGTTCGGCGGCTTCCTGCCACTGGTGATGAGCGCACTTGCAGCCAGCACGGGCAATATGATTGCCGGCGTGGCCTATCCGATCGTGACGCTGGCCGTGGCATTCGTAGTCGGCCTGCGCTACATGCACGACGTGCCAGTCAAGTCGATGTAGGCCGGTATTCGATCTAGCGAGCTGGACCCAGGCAGCCCGATCAGCAAATGCTGATCGGGCTGTTTCGTTTTCGGTAGCTCATGACGGACTCCACACGCCACCATGGCACCCTCAGTTGCCTGCTCGAGCGCCCAATAAAAAAACCAGAACCGTTTCAACGATTCTGGTCCAGGGAGAATCGGCACGATCGAATCGTGCCCGGCCCGCGCTTTAGTCTGCCGTTTCCGAGAGCTTGTCGAGGCCGGCAATCGCTCCTTCATTCGCAAGCAGCGCACGCTTGCGTACATAACGCATGATGCTCGTCGCACCATAACGCGAACCGCCCATGCCCGATTGCTTGAACGCCGTTTTCTCGCCATCGAACATCATTACGCGCGGCAATTCGGTGTCGTTGATACTGACGCCGCCCGCTTCCATCTTCGTTGCGAAGTCGCCGGCAGTATGCGTGTCGGGACCGAACACCGCGCCGCTCAGGCCATAAATAGAATCGTTCATCAACTGCTCAGCCTGCGCGTCGCTGGAAAAACGCATCACAGGGACGATCGGGCCGAACGTCTCTTCCGTCATCAGCTTCATGTGGTGATCCGCGTTCGTGACAATGGTCGGATCGATCCAGACGGCGCCGTCCACCGTTTCGCTCTTGCCGCCGAGCTTGATCGAGGCGCCCTTGTCGAGCGCGTCCTGCAGTTGCGCGTCGATGATCGCGGCCTGGCGCTCAAAGATCATCGGACCATAATGCCCGCCATCACCCACCGCGTAGCTGCGCCGCAGGCTCGCGGCCTGCGTGCACAGTTCGTCGACGAGCGCGTCGTAAAGCGATTCGTGGGCATAGACCCGCTCGATCGCGTAGCACACCTGACCAGAGTTGTAGAGCGCACTGCGCAGGATGCTGGTGGCCGCGCGCTTGACGTCCGAGCCCGCGAGGACCACGGCCGCGTCCTTGCCGCCTAGCTCGAGGAAAGCGGGAATGAACGCCTGTGCCGCCGTGCCCGCGATCTTGCGCCCCGTCGGCACGCTGCCGGTAAACACCACGGCGTCCGACTGCGCGACGAGCGCCGCCCCGGTTTCCGCTGCGCCGGTGACGAGCGTGATCACACCGCGCAGCGCCGGCACGGCTTCGATCGTGCGACGCAGCGGTTCGACAAAGCGCGGCGTGACTTCGCTCGGCTTGATCACGACTGCTGCGCCTGCCACGAGCGCCGGAATCGCGTCGATGAACGACAGCACCAGCGGAAAATTCCAGGGGCTGATCACGCCGACAACCGGGTAGGCGGGATACGTGACCTTGAACACGACGTCCGGATGCGCGTCGAGCTTGCGAAACGGCGTCGCGAGCACGTTCGGGGCGTGTTCGCAAAAGCCGTGGATGAAGTGCACCACGGCGCCCAGTTCTTCGGCGGAGATGCGATGGCGCGCGGTATCGATCGACAGCGCCGTGACGATGTCGTCACGATGCGCTTCGAGCTGGGCGGCCCATTCGAGCAGCGCCGCCGTGCGATGTGGCAAACCACCCGCCTCCCACGCGCGCTGCGCGTCGCGCGCTTCGGCAACCGCCGCGCCGATCTGCGCGGCACCCATATTCTCGATTTCGTAGTCGGACACGCCAGTCCGAGGATTGCGTACAGCAATAGAGGTCATCGTATTTTCCTTCCGTTGCGAAATGATCGCCAGACACGCGCGGTCGACTGCGCGGCTCAGGCGATGTCGATTCATGCTAGCAACGGAAGAACGCGGAGAATACGCGCGCAGGGGCAATACAGCCGTTTTCCTAAATCAAAATGCGCGATGCAAACGCATCGGCAGCGCTCACGCCTCGTCAGACGGCATGCGCGTTCCCGCAGCCCTGCGCGGCACGTCATTCTCCGGTCCGCGATGCGCAATCTCGCGTACTGCCGCAACCCCGTTCGCCGGCGGCAACACGGCCTGGGATGATCCGGGCGCGATCGGACTGGCGAGCCGGCGCGCATCCTTCGGCGCGAAGCCGAAGTAGTCGCGAAATGCCGCTGTAAAGCTCGTCTGGTGCTGATAGCCGACCGCCAGCGCGACCTGCCCGACCGGCTGACGTTCCTCAACAAGCAGGCGCAGCGCGTGATTCATCCGGCAGCGGTGACCATACTCGAAGATCGTCATCCCGTAGAGGAACTTGAACCCGCGCTTGAGCTTCGAGGCGTTCGTCCCGACCGCGCGCGCAAGTTCGGGAATCGTGGGCGCGAGACGCATGTCGCCGACGATCATCTCCCGCGCCTGCTCGATCAATCGTAAATCGCGGGCCGAAAGCGTCTCACCGGGGTTATCGGCGTGCGCGTGCGCCAGCCACATCTCGATGCATGCGCAAAGGATTTCGGTGCACTTGCCTTCCAGATAGAGCATCTGTCTGGCACCCCGGTACGGCGAGGCGAGCAGTTGCCCGGCAATTTGCAGCGCCTCGACACTGAACGGCATCTGGCGGTTATAGATCTGATCGAACCTGACTGCTGCCAGCTCCGCGCGAATACGGTCGGCCTCGCTGCCAAGCGCGTGCAGCAAGCGGTCGAAATAGCGCTGGGTGACATAGAGCCCGACCGATTGCCACGGGCCTGGCCCACACGTCACCTCGTAGCGCACGTCGGCGCCCTGCCGGCACACGAGCAGATTCGGCGCGTTGACCTGCAGTGTGCCCGTATCGGAGAAGTCGACGCTTGCCGGCCCCGCCAGCGAAAAGTGGAACTCCACGAAGGACTCGGGCAGCACGCTCTCCGAGCGGCTGTGCGCGTAATTGCAGTCGGAAATCACGAGGAAGATCTCGTCCCGAATGCTGGCCATGCGCCAGACACCCTCTTCCGCGTCGCCCGGCACCGGCACCACGGCGCCGTACAGGCCGAATTCCGGCACGCTGATGCAGTCGGGCCGCGTGCGCAAATGGTCGAACGCCTCGGTCAGGCGAGACTCGGGTCCGGCAAGCGTGGTACGGAACAGACCAGATGACGTCGGCATATCGGGCTCCCGGTAAAGGCCGGCTCGGCCGTCTGGCATTATCCCGCTCGCCGGATAGGTGCGCAACGCGGACCCGGCGAATATCTCGCAGATAAAAACCGCATTTCCTAGCTCGGCGCCCCGATCGATGCATTGCCGCCGCATCACCGCGGGTATAAGTCGAAGATCGGCCTCACCGCCCGGCGACAGGACGCCTGTTTGCCATCGCGCGGTGTGCCGTCAATGATTTCGCCCCCTCTTTGAACGGAAGCCGCCACACGATGAGACACTACCTCTCCCGCCTGCGCTCGCGCGGCGAACTGCTGAGCGTCAAGCGCGAGGTCGATCCGCGCTACGAAATCGCCGCGGTCGCCCGCCGGCTGCAGCAGGAAACGACGAAGCCTGTGCTATTCGAAAACGTTCGGGGCAGCCGCCTGCCCGTGCTGATGAACCTCTACACCGACCACCAGCGCCTGTGCGAGATCATCCGCTGCGAACCCAACGAAACGTTTTGCGCGCGGCTCGATCGCGAGATTTCGCTCGCCACGACACTCGAGGCGCCAACCGAACGCGCCGCGCCCCCAACCGACTGGATCACGGGCAAGCTCTCGGATCTGCCGATCCCGACGTATCACGCGCGCGACGGCGCGCCGTACATCACCGCCGGGGTATTCCTCGCGAAAGACCCCAATACCGGCCGTACGAATCTGTCGTTCCATCGCTCGATGGTCATTTCGGATGACGAACTGCGCATCCGGCTCGGCAGCACCCACGATCTCGCGCGCTTTCAGCAGCAGGCCGAAGCGCGCGGCGAACCGCTCGAAGCGGCCATCCTGATTGGCGCAGACCCGGAAATATTCATGAGCGCATGCGTGTCGCTGCCGCCCGACGGCGACGAGCTTGCGCTTGCTGCCGCCATGCGCGGCGGCCCGATTGCGATGCGCCCGGCGCGCACGATCGATCTCGACGTGCCGGTTTCGGCCGAGATCGTCATCGAAGGGCGCATCCTGCCGAACGTGCGACGCCCCGAAGGTCCATTCGGTGAGTTCATGGGCTACTACGTCGAAGTCGGCGAGAACCATGTATTCGAAGTCACCCACGTTGGCTGGCGCGAAGGCGCGGTCTTTCAAGGGCTGATCTGCGGCTCGCATGAGGATCTTCGCCCGCTCGAGGCCGCCACCGCCGCGCGCATCTACAAGGCCATTTCAGGCCAGGTGCGCGGCGTGCTCGATGTGAGTTGCCGGCCCACCGTGATGAACACGGTCATCAAGCTCGACAAGCAGTATGAAGGCCACGCGCAACACGCGCTGCTGGCCGCGCTCGGCTCGCACCTCGACTACAACAAGCTCGTCATCGTGGTGGACAAGGACGTCGACATCTACAACATGGAGGACGTGATCTGGGCGTTTCTCACGCGCGGGCGCGCCGATACGCGCACCATGGTGCTCCATGACGTGCCGGGCTTCTACCGCGATCCGCACAAGGACCACTGGGGCCGTCTCGCGATCGACGCCACGCGTCCGTGGGGCCGCGAGGCCGAGTTCGAGCGCAAGACCATTCCCGGAACTGAGCAGGTGGTCCTCGAAGACTACCTGCCGCATTTCTCGGCGCGGGCGGCGACGTGACCGGCGCCGCGCAAAAACGCGTCGTCGTCGCGATCACGGGTGCGACGGGTGCCGTGTATGGCGTGCGGCTGCTCGAGATGCTGCGCCGCTGCGGCGTGGCCACGCATCTCGTCGTGTCGCGCGCGGGCTGGATGACGCTGCTCGACGAGACCGGCCTCGAGCGCAACGCGCTGCGCGACATGGCGAGCGTCTATCACGATCAGAACGAGGTTGGCGCCAGCATCGCCAGCGGCTCGTTCCAGCACGACGGCATGGTGATCGCGCCGTGCTCGATGAAGACGCTGGCAGCCGTCGCGCACGGCTTCGACGACAACCTCGTTTCCCGGGCTGCGAGCGTCACGCTCAAGGAGCGCCGCAAGCTCGTCCTGCTCGCGCGCGAGACGCCGCTCACGCTCGCGCATCTGCGTAACATGACCCTTGCGGTCGAGATGGGCGCGACGGTGATGCCGCCGCTGCCGGCGTTCTACGCGAAGCCCGACAGCCTCGATGCGATGGTCGACTACACCGTCATGCGCGTGCTCGACCAGTTGCATATCGAGCCGCCCGCGGCCATGCTGCGCTGGCAAGGACTGTCCGCCGCTCGCTAGCCTTCTCGAGCCGGTCACGCGCGCATTGGGCCGCATTATGGCCGCTAAGCGCGTGGACGGCCGGCACGCACACCGATTCCCTTCACTTCCCCACAACACGAAAAGCCCGGCATTGCAGATCCTTTCTGCAATGCCGGGCTTTGCTGATCAGACGTAATGGCAGGTTCGGTGCAAGCCCGCCGTGTGTGCCGTCAACCCGCCTGCACCCTCGCCATGGCTGATTTCCGGCGATTGCCGCCACGCTTCTTGCGCTGCGCCATCGTGAGCAGCGTGCCGAGTACGAACAGCGACGTGACGAGCTTCAGGTCCGACGGCTGGAAGCCGATCACGAGCACGATAGAGATCAGCTGGAAGTAGACGATCGAGCCCAGGATCGGTGCGAGCACCTGGCGCACCATCGACCGGTTACCAATGATCGCCTCGCCGAGCAGCAACGCCGCGAGCCCGTTGACCAGCACGCCAAAGCCCATGTTCACGTCGGCGAAGCCCTGGTTCTGCGCGAGCAGCGCACCACCCAGCGCCGCGAACAGATTCGCGAGACCCAGACCCGCCAGCGTATAAACCTTGACGTTGATGCCCTGGGCCTTGGCCATGGACGGACTCGACCCGATTGCGCGCATGGCCATCCCGTGCTGCGTGTCGAGGAACCAGAGCACGCCTGCGCCGAGCACCGTATCGATCGCACCGAGCATCAGGATACGCGGCAGATAGCCGCCGCCCGCGTCCGGCAGCCACGAGAAGACGCTCGCATAGGCAAACAGTGCCGAGTTCGGCTGCCCCATCACGCGGATGTTGACCGAGTACAGCATCGAGAGCACGAGAATGCCGCACAGCAGTGTGTTGATCTTCGCTTTCTCGTGGATATAGGCGGTAAGCAGCCCTGCCATGAAGCCGGCGAGCGTGCCGCCGAGCAGTCCGATCACCGGATTGAAGCCCATCATCAGCAGCTTCGCGCACACGCAGGCGCCGAACGGGAACGAGCCCTCGCCCGTCATGTCCGCAAAGTTGATAATACGGAACGGGATCATGATCGCGAGCGCGATCAACGCATAGGTCAGACCCTGCATCATCCCAACGGGGAAAAGTCCGATAAAGCCACTGATCAGGTTCATGCGTTCACCGTTCGTGTCATGGGGGGCTCTTCGTTGAAGGTCGCCATGAGGCGCTCCATCGTCATCGCGCGTTTCGCCTCGCCAGTCAGATCGCCGACGATGCGCCCGTCGCGCATCATCACGAGACGGTTGCCGAAATCGAGTGCGTGCTGCATGTTGTGCGTCACCATCAACGTGGTCAGTTTCGCTTCGCGCACGACCTGCTCGGTCACGCGCATCACGGTCGCGGCGGTACGCGGGTCGAGTGCAGCCGTGTGCTCGTCGAGCAATAGCAACAGCGGTCGTTGCAGCACCGCCATCAGCAGCGAAAGCGCCTGTCGCTGGCCGCCGGACAACAGCGACGCCTGAGCCTTCATGCGCTTTTCCAGACCCAGGTCGAATGACGCGATGCGCTCGCGAAACGCCTCGGACTGTGCGCGCGTGAGCCCACGCCCGAAGCTGCGCGCAAGACCGCGCTGGTTCGCGACGGCGAGATTTTCCTCGAGGCTCAGCGCGGCGGCCGTGCCGATCGACGGGTCCTGGAACACGCGGGCGATGTACTTCGCCCGCCGGTGCGTTGGCAGCGCGGTAATCTCGCGGCTATCGATCGAGACCACGCCCTCGTCTGGAATCACTTCGCCCGCGAGCATGTTCAGGAAGGTCGACTTGCCCGCGCCATTGCCGCCCACCACCACCGCAAAATCGCCGGGCATGAGCTTGAGCGACACGTCGGTCAATGCAATGCGCTCGTCGACAGTGCCGGCATGGAACGTCTTGCTGACCCGCTCGACGGACAGGAGCGGGCTATCCTTTTCAACCATCGTCATCACCCTGGCAGAGCGCCGTAGTTTCAGTTGATCTGGCATTGGCAATCCTCGAAAGACTTGGGAACGGACAGGCCCAGTTTTGCGAACTGGCCGCGGCTGATCGACGTGACGTAGTCTGTCTTCGCTGGTTTCATGACCGGCAGCGTCGAAGTCGGCGCGCCCTTCAGGGCCCGCACCGCCACCCGCGCCGCGTTTGCGCCAACCGACTCGTACGACACCGCATACGATGCGTCGGCCATGCCCTTCTTGATCAACTCCGTTTCCGAGCTGATGACCGGCACCCTCATCCGTTGCATAGCAGCGGCCACCGCGGGAATGGCCGATTGCACAAGGTTCGATCCGGTGAGATAGACGAATCCGACTCCGTTCAGCAACTGCGCGCGCTGCGTGATGTCGTTCACGCTGTCCACGCTGACCGGCTTGAACTCGAGCCCGGCGCGCGCGGCGGCTGCCTGCAGCGCCCGCGTCGTCACGACGTCATTGGCCTCGCCCGAGTCATAAAGCACTCCGAAAGATTTCACGCCCGGCAAGAGTTTTTTCGCGAACGCAAGAACCGCATCGAAGTCCTGCAGATCGGACGCGCCGGTGAACCGGTCGCTGCCGTGGGTCCAGGCCGGCGTGAGCCCTGCCGCGACCGGGTCCGTGACCTCCGCGAAAACGAGCGGGATGCGGCGATCGGCGACGGCGGACAACGCGACCTGCGACACGGACGTCGTCAGGGTCAGGATCAGGGCGGGATGCTTCGACTGGAGCTGCGAAAACATCTGCGGCATGAGCGCCTGCGTGAAATTCGCATCGCTATACGCGTAGTTCACTGTCTTGCCCTCCACGTAGCCCTCGCGTGCCATCTCGTCCTTGAACCCCTGGATGGTTCTGGCGAGCGACGGATGCGGTCCGAGGTTTGCAATGCCGACCGTCACCGGCGGGCTGGCCTGTGCGCTCGCTGGCGCGGGCGCAGTCAGCCAGCCGGCAAATGCAGCCAGGCCCGCGATGAGCGCCGTCCGCCATGCCTGCTGCGGAAAGGGCGTGTGAAAAGATGGAGAGGTCGATTCGTTCATAGCATGGGTCCAGTCGCTGTCCTAGGTGGGGAATTTGTAGCATCGAGACTGCGTTTGAACTTATTCAAGCCGCAGCTATTGCCGTTTCGCTAAGAAATCGTTCGCTTTGCCTGGCTGGCGACGCGCTCGAGCACAATTGCCGCGGCGCGCTCGCCACTCGCGCAGGCTCCGGTGAGGAGCGCCTGCGAAGTCCAGTCACCGCAGTAGACGACCGGCCGCCCGGACGCGCGCGCGGGGTCTTCCTGCCAGCGCCAGAATGCGCGCAGTCGCTCGCCGTAACCCGGTGCGAATAACGGCAGCTTGCGTGGTATCCACTGATTGACAACAGCCACGACGTGGCGATCGAAATCCGGAATGCGCGCGCGCAACTCCGCGCGGATCAACGTATCGATGTCGTCGGTGCAGCCGCGCTGTTGCGCCTCCTCCACGGCCTCGGGCGTCAACTGGCAATACAGCTGCGTGAGCGGACGACCGCTCGCGGGCGCGGCGGGCATCTGCTGGAACGTCGAGATGCGGCTCGGCAAGTCGCGCGACGCGAATTGCATCAGCGCGGGCAGCGGCTGTGCGAAGCCATAGTGGACGACCCCGAGCGCGTTGTATCGCACTGCGGCCAGCATCTCGCGCTCCGCGCCCTGAGGCGTACGGATCAGCGCGCCCGCAAGCGAGCCTTCAACCGCGCAGACCACGTGGTCGGCCTCGAGCGTCGCGCCGTCCGCAAGCGTCACCGCAACTCGCACGACATCGGCCTCGCACCGGTGCTCGACCGAGACCGCGCGCGCGCCGGTTCGCACCTCCAGTTGCCCGGCGAGCGTATGGCAGACGAGCCCCATGCCGCCTCGCAGCGTATGGACCGTGTCCTCACCCACGAGATGCGGCACCGTGGTGCGATAAAACAGCGAGGACAGCGTCTCCGGATTGAAGCTGCGTGTCGAGCGAAACACCGGCTCGACGAGGCTCGCAAGCGCATGCGGGCCAATTTCGCCGCGTATGTAATCGGCGAGCGTCAACTGGTCGGCAGCGGGATCCACATCGAGCGCGCTGATCGCCCAGTCCGGATCGACGCGGCCCCTCTGTCCTCGCATCCGCATGGCATGTGCGATCAGCGCGAGGCGCTCGCCCATGGGCAGGCCCGGCGTCAACAACGAACGCGCCGTCGGCATCAGTTCGATCAGATGGTCGCCGCGCGATGTCACGCAGCGCGCACTCAGTTTGCGCAGGGGAATCAGCGCGTCGCCCAGCGCAAGATCGGCAATCAGACGGTTGAATGCGCGCCCGAAAGGATAGACGAGCCGTGCGCCGCTGTTGAAAGCGATCTCGCCAGAGCGCCGGTCGCCCATGCGGCCACCGACCGTATCGGCGGCCTCGAGCACCGTTACACGCAGACCGGCCTGATGGAGCCGGTACGCCGCCGTGAGGCCGGCAATGCCGGAGCCGATCACCACAACGCTCGCGCCATTGCCGCGTTGCCTTTCGGCGACGATGGACGGATTGCGCGCAAGCGTGTCCGCTGAATAGAGTTTTTCAGTCATCTCACACGAAATTACGTTCAGGGTTTACACGAGCGGCTTGCCGACAGAGCGCGGCACACGCAGTTCGATCAGCTTCACGCCTGGCCGCGCGAGCGCTTCGGCAAGCGCAGGGGCGAACCCGGCCGTCTCTTCGACCACCCATCCCTGTGCGCCAAAAGCCTTCGCGAGCGCAGCGAAATCGATCATGCCGAGTTCGGTGCCGACACTGCGACCGAACATGCGACGCTGCGC
Source organism: Paraburkholderia pallida (assembly GCF_004524855.1). Taxonomy (NCBI): domain Bacteria; kingdom Pseudomonadati; phylum Pseudomonadota; class Betaproteobacteria; order Burkholderiales; family Burkholderiaceae; genus Paraburkholderia; species Paraburkholderia pallida. Next base: position 1,544,922 of record NZ_CP038149.1, read on the forward strand.
GCCGTCGATCGCGCCGTACGCGCAGTTGTTGACCACCAGCACGAGCAGCGACACGCCAAGGCGCACTGCCGTCTCCAGCTCCTCCACGTGCATCGTCAGGCAGCCGTCGCCGGCAATCGCAACGATCTGGCGTTCCGGCGCGGACACGAGCGCCGCGCCGATGGCCGCCGCGAGGCCATAACCCATCGCCCCGCTCTTCGGCCCAAGCTGGGTCCCGTAGCGGCGATGCTTCAAATAGCGCTGCGGCCAGACCGCGTACGCGCCCGCGCCGGACGTGATGATCGCGTCGTTCTCTAGCGCGTCGTTCAGCGTCGCGTAGACAGCACGCAGATCGACGGGGCCTTCGCAGCGCCCGCCCGACACGAAAGCGAGCCGTGCCGCGCGCGCGTCCGCGAGCCACTGCCGGCGATCCTCGAGTCTGCCCGGTGCGATCCATGGATCGGCCTGGGCCATCCCGGCCTGGGCCATCCCGGCCTCGGCCATGCTCTCGCGATACCAGGCATCGACCGCCGCATTCGGATCGGCAAGCAGCGCCAGATCGGCGTGATAGACGGCGTTCAGTTCGCCTGCGTCGGCGTGGACATGCACGAGCCGCTGGGCATGCTCACGCCGGGCAGGATCCGGATCGATCAGCGCGTAGCCCTTGAACCCTTCTCCGAGCGTATTCAGCTCGCCGAGGCGGCCATTGAGCACGATCAGCAGGTCCGCTTCGGCCACACGCGCCGCAAGCGCCGGATCGATACCGATGCCGATTTCGCCGATGAAGGCGTCGTCGTCGTGATCGACCAGATCGCGCCGCCGATACGTGGTCGCCACCGGTATCGCGTGCCGATGTGCGAGCTCGGCGAGCCGCGCCAGCGAACGCTGCTGCCAGCCGGTGCCGCCCGCGACCAGCAATGGCCGGCTCGCTTGCCGCAGCAGGTCGCGCAGCGTAGTGAGGTCCTCCTCCCCGATGGAAGGCCGTGGCACGGACGGCAACATCGGCACCGGCGCGCGCGCATGCGCCTGCGCCACGTCTTCCGGCAGCACGAGTGCCACCGGTCCACGTCGTCCGCTCATGGCGATGCTCCAGGCACGTGCGAGCATCTCTCCAATCCGCTCCGGTGCATCGATCGTGCCGACCCATTTTGTCAGGGGTCCGAATGTTTCAGGAAAGTCTTCGTAGCCGAGCATCGCTTCACGGCCGGAGATCGCGCGGCTCGCCTGACCGATGATCAGGATCATCGGCGCGCTGTCGGTAAAGGCGGTGTGTACCGCGAGCGTCGTGTTCAGTGCACCTGGCGCGCGCGCGACGACACATACGCCCGGCTGCCCGCTTAACTGCCCGATCGCCTGTGCAGCATAGGCACAGCCGGCTTCATGGCGAAAGCTCGCGAGCGCGATCTGCGGTGCGTGGACCGCCAGTGCATCGATGACTTCCAGCACACCCTCGCCTGGAATGTACGTGACGGCGGGCACGCCGAAGGCTGCCAGCGTATCGGCCAGGATTCGCGCACCGCTCATTGCAGGCTGCGCATCAACGGGCGCCGTGCCGTTGCGCGGGGCGTCGCCTGCTGTTCTTTCTTGATTCATCTGCTCCTCGGCATGTGACTCATCCTCCAATGCGCATCCCGCCCAGGCCGACGCGGGATGCATACGGCTTCGCAGCTACCCGGCGCGACGCGCTCAGAACCGGTGGTAAATCCCCGCCGTGACCGCGACCTGGCGATTGCTCGACGATGCACCACCGCCACCGCTCGCATACTCGATATTGGCGTGCTGGGCATCGCCCGCCGCCAGCTGGAAGATGCCGACGAGGTACAGTGCGGTGCGCTTCGAGAGGAAATAGTTGTTGATCAACGAGAACTGATGATATTGCGGGCGAAAGTCGGTCGGCTGCACGTCGCCGAGGGTATACACGTAGTCGAAATTGACCTGATACGCCGGCGTGAAGAAGTGACTGACGTTCGCTTCGATGTTGGTATAGCTCGCCCGCCCGTTGCTCAGGCCGAGCTGCGCGACGCCGAGGTTGTCGTAGCGGCTGTGCGTCACGACGAGTCCAGCGAAGGTGCTCTGCGTGAATGCATACTGCCCGCCCGCGCCGTAGATTTCCATGCTGGAGGGCGAGATCGCATAGGAGAGGGTTGGCGAGGCGGGCGAAATCGAGGCGAACTGCGAAGTATTCCAGAGCCCCTCGCTGGCCGCCGCCGCCGGATGATTCATGCGCATGTACGCGGCCGACAGCTTGACGCTGCCCTGCGCATAGTTCACGCCGAAGCCGAGCGCGCTCTGATTGCCGAAGCTGCCCGCCACGCCGCCGAAGCTGTACATCGCGCCCACCTGCAGGCCCCGGTACGACGGCGACACATACTTCACAGCATTGTTCGTGCGGAACTGGTAGTTGAAGTTGTTGTTGTCACCCACAGTCGCGGTGTAGCCGTTCCACATGAGCGGCGACGAATACTGTGCGAGCCAGTCCTGGGTGAGATCGTACTGGCGTCCGAAGGTCAACGCGCCGAAGCCGTCGTCCTGCAGGCCGACGAATGCCTGGCGGCCGAACTCGCGATTGCCTTGCGCCGATGCCCCCGTGTTCGGATTGAAACCGCCCTCGAGCACGAACACGCTGCGCGTGCCGCCGCCCAGATCCTCGACACCGCGGAAACCCCAGCGGCTCGGGCCGTTTGCCGTTCCCAGCGACGCGCCTTTGAGCGAGTTGTTCGAATAGATGAGGCCCTCCATGATGACCCCGTACAGGGTGACGCTGGAACCCGTCGTACTGCTCTGCGCGTGGGCGGCACAGGCCACTGAAAGTAGCAAGGCCGTGGTACAGATACGTTTCATCTCGATAGTCCGGTGATAAGGCGCTGAGGAACGGAAACTGCATGGTTCGGGTCGTGCACGGCGCGTTCATGCACGAACGCGTTCGCAGGACCAGAGCCTAGAAAGTGACGCCATCCATGACAATCGCATCAAAATAGTTAGAACCGTTTTCCTTCATTTGAGAATCGCTTCACTAGGAGTTTGCCGACGCCATCTCCTGCGCCGGGTGTCAATTCACTCTTCGCGGTTTTTATCGTCGGTGGAGAGATGAGGTGATCGCAATAGATGGCGCGGCGTCCTGCCTGCCTGCTTCGACTGCGAATGCGAAGACAGAGTGAAACAGCCGGAAATCGTAGGCAAACGGAACTGCTTTTTTGGCGAGATGGGCGCCGGCACCCACATGGGCGAGAGTGGCAGTAGCAGGCCGCCGCCGCGACTGCCCCGCGCATCGCCCCTTCCCTTCGAGACCTGCACGCCATGAATTCGAGCCGCATCCGAGCACGTCAGATCGTCCGGCGTCTCAGCGCACCGGCTGCATGCGTCGCCGCAACCGCGCTGTCGCTCGCCGCGCTCGCGTCCAGCAAAGCGAGTGCGCAGACGCCAGTCACGCAGGCGGGCGTACATAACGTCAGCGACGCCGCGATTCCACCGGCGTTTTCGCAGGTCACCGACCCGGTGAAGGCGGGCATCGTGTCGGACTGGCAGCACGGCAGCAACCGGATCAACGGTGCGTCGAGCGTCACCGACTATCGCGCAGTGCTCGATTGCGCAAAGCGCGTATTCTCGAGAGAAAAGAAGTTCGGCATGCTATACAACGCCCTGCCGATCAATCGCGCGGCGCCGGCCGACTACAAAACGTTGATCAACCGCCGCAAGATGGCCGATCTCCGGTTGCCGGTGCCGGCCTCGCTCAACAGCTGTGCCTGCTTCGTGAACTGACCATGATGACGCCATCGCATCCAGGCCACCCGGACGCCTCTGCCGGAGAACCGTCCTGCGCGGCCGGCAAAGCCTGCGGCAATGTCACGCCAGCGCGCGCGACGCACAGGCGGTCGCGCACGATTCACGGCGTCGGGATCGGCATCCTGATGCTCGACACGGGTTTCCAGCGACTGCCGGGCGACATCGGCCACGGCGCCACCTGGCCGTTCGCTGTGCAGTATGGACTGATGAAGGGCGTCACCGGCCCACAGGTGATGGCCGCGACGGGCGGCGACGCGCAGGCCGCCGCGCCCTTGCTCGAGCGCTTCGTCGACGCGGCAGCGCAACTCGTTGCGCTGGGCGTCGACGGCATCGCGACCAGTTGCGGCTTCCTGGTCGCGTTTCAGGCGGCGCTCGCCGAGCGTTGTGCGGTGCCGGTCGCAACCTCCGCACTGCTGCAGATTCCGTCGATCGCGGCGCTGCTGCCAAAACGTGAGCGGGTCGGCATCCTGACCGCGCGCGCCGCGTCGCTGACACCGCTGCACCTGCGCGCCGCGCACGCGCCGGAGGATCTGCCGGTCGCGGGGCTGGACGAGGACAGCCGTTTTTTTCGCAACAGTCTCACCAATGCGCCGAGCGTCAGCTTCGACGAACAGGCTGCAGATCTGCTCGCGTGCGCGCAGCGGCTGCTCTGCGCGCATCCGGAGACCGGCGCGATCGTCAGCGAATGCAGCAACTTTGCGCCTTACTCAGCACTGCTCAGCGAGCGCTTCGGCGTGCCCGTGTTCGACATCGTCACGATGATCGAGTGGTTCCACGCGGGGCTGCGGCCGCGTTCGTTTGCGCGTTCGGTTGCACGCTGACTTCGTGCGCCGGGTCGCCCGCGGCCGCTATTCGCTCCGGACATTAGATCCCCGACTTCAGTTGACTCCATAACCGATGTTCAAGCCGAAGAATTTCAGCTGGCATTGGCTTGAGCGGATACAACGTTTTCATCACCGACTCCGGCGGATAGATGCCCGGATCGCTCGCGAGCTCCGGATTCACGTATTTGCGCGCCGCGAGGTTGGCGGTGGGGTAATAAACCTTGTTCGTAATCTCCGCATTGATTTCCGGCTTCTCGATGAAGTTGATCCACGCGAGAGCCGCCTCGGGGTCCGGTGCGTCTTTCGGGATCGCCATGATGTCGAACCCCACCGGCGCGCCACTTGTCGGAATCACATAGCTGATCTGGTAGGGCTTGTGCGCTTCGAGCGCACGGTGCTTCGCGATGTTCACGTCGCCGGAGTACCCGAGCGCGAGACAGATGTCCGCGCTCGCAAGATCGTTGATATAACCCGACGAGTTGAACTGGGCGATATACGGACGAATCTGCTTGAGCACATCGAAGGCGGCTTGATAGTCGGCGGGATTCGTGCTGGCCGGGTCCTTATGCAGGTAGTGCAGCACCTCGGGAAAGACATCGGTCGGCTCGTCGAGCACCGAGACGCCACATTGCTTGAGCTTCGCCGCGATTTTTGGATCGAGGAGCAGGTTCCAGTCGTCGATCTGCGCGTCGTTGCCGAGCACGGCCTTGACGCGTGTGACGTTGATGCCGAGGCCGATCGTCACCCACGCCCACGGAATACCGTACCGGTTGCCGGGATCGGCGTCCTGCACCATCGCCATGATGGTCTTGTCGAGATTGACGAGATTCGGCAGCTTCGACTTGTCGAGCCGCTGGTAAATGCCCGCGCTGATCTGCTTCGCCATGAAGTTCGCCGAAGGCACCACCACGTCGTAGCCCGTGTTGCCGGCCAGCAGCTTGGTCTGCAACGTGTCGTTGCTGTCGTAAACGTCGTACTTCACTTTGATTCCCGTTTCCGATTCGAAATTGGCAACCGTGTTCTCGCCGATGTAATCGGACCAGTTATAGACGTTGAGCACTTGCCCCGCACTCATCGCTATTGCGCTCGAGCCCAGCAGCGCGCAGCAAACCGCAGCCTTGCATAGAGACTGATTCATGACCTTCTCCCAGGGGTGGCCAGATCGGCCGAATGTCGTGCTGTTTCATCAGCGCGTGGCCGTGCTCCTCGCGCGTGAGGTTCACGCGTCTCACGCGCCGACGTGGCCTTTTAGCGCCGCCCTTAGCGCAATTGCGCGGCGTACTGAGGCGAGGTGATGCAGGCGATATTGCCGCCGCCCAGCAGGATCTCGCGGGTATTGGGGATGCCGATTATCCGGTGCTTCGGGAAGAGTGCGGCCAGCAGTCGCTGTGCCGGCAGATCGTTGGGGTCCCCGAACTCGGGCACCACGACGACGCTATTGCCCACGTAGTAGTTGATGTACGAGGCACAGATGCGGGTGCCCGCCACGCGTGCCATGGCGGCGTCGCCGTGATCGAGGCCCGCGGCCTCTTCCCCGGTCCACTCCAGCACCGCCGGAGCCTGCATCTTGTGGATTTTCAGCCTGCGCCCCTTCGCGTCCGTCGCTTGACTGAGGATAGCCCAGGCCTCCTGATAGATCTCGAACTGGGGATCGGCGGGATCGTCAGTCCATTGCATGACGAGCTCGCCCGGGCTGACAAAGCACGCGAGATCGTCGATATGGCCATCGGTTTCGTCGAACTTGCAGCCGCGCGGCAGCCAGATGACCTCGCTCGCGCCAAGGTAGTCGAGCAGATGCTGCGTCACGGCTTCCTTGCCCATAGGCGCATTGCGATTGACATTCAGGAGGCACTGCTCGGTCGTGAGGACCGTGCCCTCGCCGTCGCACTGGATACCGCCCATCTCCGCGATGATGGGTGCGCGGTAACGGTCGGTGCGTTCGGCCTCGAGTATCTTCTGGGCGATCTGGTCGTCCTTGTCCCACGGAAAGTAGATGCCGCCGTTCAGGCCGCCATAGGCGTTGAACTGGAAATCCACGCCGCGCACCTCACCCTGGTTGTTGAGCAGCCAGGCCGGGCCGCTGTCGCGAAACCAGGAATCGTTCACGGTCATCTCGAGCACGCGGACGTGTGGCGGCAGCATGGCGCGCGCGTTCGCGTACTGGCGCGACGACGCGCACACGGTAACAGGATCGCTTTCGGCAATGGCCGTCGCGATCTCCACCCAGACCTTTTGCGCGGGCTTGCCGCCATTGCGCCAGACGTCGGGGCGTTCGGGCCAGCCGAGCCAGCAGCCGGCCTTGGCCTCGAACTCGCCGGGGCAGCGGAAGCCGTCGTTGCGCGGAAGGGTGCTGAGGGTACGTGCCATGCGTTCGCTCCATGTGGTGGAAGGCGTGCCGGTGAAAGACCGGCATGCATGGCGTCATCGTAGGTTGAGATTTTTTTGCCGACTAATGATCAATTCTCTGTAATAGGTGAGTTGAATTCACACAAGAATGGCGTGAGACCGGCGAACTGCATGAACGCCGAAAGCCGAGGTTCCTTGCGTTTGCGCCGTTCCGCAACCAGGTAGTAGTTGCCGGGCGAAGGCACCGTCATGGCGAACGGCCGGATCAGGCGGCCGGTCTTGAGTTCCTCGCCGGCGGTGAGCACGTCGGCGAGACACACGCCGACTTTCTGCAGCGCGGCCTCGATGGCGATGCCCGAGTGGGCGAAGTGCAGGTTGCGCGACGGCGCAGATAGTGCGGCCGCGTGTATGCCGAGCCAGGTGGCCCAGGTCTTGCCGTCGGAGTCGTCGTGCAGCAGGCAGAAGCGTGCAAGATCAGCAGGACATTGAAGGCTGTCGGCCCCTTCGACCAGACCGGGGTGACACACCGGGAAGAATTCGATCGCTCGAAACGGCGCGACCCAGTAGCGTGTCCAGTCGGCGTCGCTCATCGCGTAGAGAATCGTGATATCTGCCGCCGGATTGACTTCTGTGGACTCGCTGTCATGCACCAGCAGATGCACCGTAAGCCCGGGGTAGCGCTGCGCAAACTCACCGATCACACGCGGGAAGAAGCGATGCGCGAGCTCGGCGGGCGCCGATATCTTGAGCGAGCCGCGCATACCCGGGTGCGCGGCGTCGCTGCATGCTTCGGCCATCATGTCGAGTGCTTGCTCGACTGAATGCAGCAGGCGCAGGCCCGCGTCGGTGAGTTGAACCTGGCGGCCCTGCTTTTCAAAGAGCGTCGTCTTGAGCGCCTCTTCGAGCGCACGCACCTGATGGCTGATTGCACTGTGCGTGACGCACAGCTCTTCGGCGGCCCGGCCGAAGTGGCGGTGGCGCGCGGCGGCCTCGAAGGCCCTGAGTGCACTCAGTGGGGGAAGTTTCCGCATGGGTTCGCATGGCGCATGTGCGCGACGAGGGTCGAGGGTCGAAACTCGCTGTGCCCATGCGTCGCTCGCGTCACGACATGGGTCACGCGCGACTATTCTAACGTGCGTCGATGGGTGCACTGCACTTCGCCTGCTCCAACGCGATCGGTGCACCAGCCCTCTTATCCACCTGCCGGGCTTCGCAGATACGACGGGAGCATCACTCGTGTAGCAATCAGACGATGAAATCAATCACGAGCTACACGGGAGTCCACGTCTATCAGCCAGAAAAATTTAGGAAAACAAATTTAAATTATGCCGACCGTCCGCCACCCCACAGGCAGTATGACTTTCGCTACGCACGAGACTGACCGCCGCTGCGGAAGCGAAATCGCGCAACGTGGGCGGTCCGCCGCCGCCTTCCGGCGTGACCCACACAATGTTCTGCGTCGGGTCCTTATGTCACAGGTCTTACAGTGCACGCTGTTTTTGCGCGTTGATCTGCAGCCGGTCGCTACCGTCTTCGTTCTTCACGAATTCGTCGACCGCAGCCGGGTAAGAGCCGCGTATCGTGCGGCAGCGCACAAAGCGTAGGGGAGGCGTAAGCAGGCGCCGCTACACTTGGATCCCCATTCAAATGAGGGATCTGGTCATGAAGCTAGCACTTCTCGTCCTGCCCGCGATACTCCCGGTCATCGCCCTCGCAGCGCAGCCCGATCAAGGCTCTACCGTCAAAACGGAGCGTGTATCGGCCAGCGCCAATGTTCAGGAGAAACCCGCCGCCGATTCGGACGTGATAATTTACGGCGGGAATGATTCACTCCCGATAAGCAAAAAGAAGTGTCTAGCGGTCGACAAAAACGGCTTCTGCACAAAGTGGGATTCGGATTAATCCGCCGCGTCAATTCCCGAATGTGCAAGCCGTCATGCTGGCGGCTCGTCGGCTGCCCCTTTCGCCTCCAGCTCCCGGCGCAGCCTGGTGTTTTCGAGCTCTAGCTTCTCGTTCTCAAGCGAGGCGCGCGTGCTTTCGCGCCTCTCCTTTCGCACCGCGATAAACGTTGCTGTCAGGGCACCGATCAGCGACGCAACTGACGAGATCGTGGAATTCCAAAGCACCGGACTATTCAGCTCATGCGGCACCGAGCCCTGGTCCTCACGAATGGGCTGATCCATCCATTCTTTTGTCAATCGATCGATGTTGGCCTGCAGAGCTGGCGATAGCGCACTCGGCGTTGCGTTCCTTGTTACCGATCGTTCTACTTCGAAATCCCCTCGATCAACACAAGCCATCCATCTGTCGGTGCCACTTCGCAGGCTATCTTCTGTGTCAAGCGTCGAGAGATCCCGATCGGGAATTGCTAAAGAGACACTGACAATGCCTGGGCGGGCGCTCCTGCAGTTGAGCGGAACACCATCGCCTGGATCGGCGGCGGCACATCCAGAGCGCTCGCCGCCGTCCGTTTCGCCTCAACGCTGCCTTCTGCGGTAGTCGAGAGCCAGAGCGAAAAGGATCACGAAAACGTTGAATACCGCCTTGGCGATAGTCTCTGTTTCGCTGGCAACGCCGCCAAAAGCAAAACCCGCAGACACCGCTGCGACAATAAAAAATACTATGGGATATATCACCAAATTCTCCGGGACGCGTGCGTCGTTCGCGGAACCGCAGCAGTATTTAGCACACGTTGCTTCTTCACCTCGCGACGCGGCAATCGTTTTGTCTAAGCGCGCTCGAGTCTTTCTTGCCTTTCGGACAAGCCGATTGTCCGTACCGCTACCTGCACCACAGGCACCGCCGCGCGCTGGCGAAATCACGCTGCATACCGACAATATCTCCGTGCCGAACGGCGAAACCTGGTGCGGGTGAAGTACGTGGCCTCTGTCCGATCTCCTGCGCCACCTTTCACTTGCCGCTTTCAAGGAGGGACTTCCACGCTTGCCTCACTCGTAAATTTATAGCCTGCACCCCGAATCGTTTTGATATACCGCACGCCGTCGGGATCGTTGAGTTTTAGTCTGAGCTGCTTGATATGAACATCGATCACGTTCGTACACGGATCGAAACTGCGCCGCCAAACCTTTTCCAGCAGCATGCGCCGGGTGACGATTCGGTCTTGATTGACCATCAGGTATTCCAGCAGCCTGAATTCGGTGGGACGCAGTGTAACGGCCGTCGAATCGACTGTGACGACACGCGTGATACGGTCCAGCACAATGCCCGATCCGTGCAGCGTGGTGGAGGGTGCAGTTCGATCGAAAGGTTGAACGCGTATCCGGCACATTCGACGGCGAAGCAAGGCGAGCACACGCGCGCTCAATTCTTCGAGATCGACAGGCTGGGTCAGGTAGTCGTCCGCCCCGCAGCGCAGGGCGTGGACACAGCGTTCGACGCTTCCAACGGTATCGATCACCAGTACGGGAACCGCTAAGCCCGCTGTTCGCATCGTCGCGACGAATTTGGCGCCATCCAGTTCCGGCCATCCGTCCTTGACGATCACGAGATCGCAGCCGCCATCCATCACCCGGAACAGCGCGTTACGCGCGGTATCGGCGACCTCGACCAGCAGCCCCTCATTTCCAGGTGCGGCGGCAAATCGGTCGAAAAGCGCCTTGTTTTGTCCAACGCCCAGCACGCGAATCGCGGTCCAGCTGGGGAAGTCCGGGCCATTGCCCTCGCCGGCAAGGTGTGCGTTTATTTCAATTTCAAGCATGGTTGAAGTGGTGCCAGCCTCTTGGAGCCGCTAAATCAAAGCCGGCGTCACGCCGCGGCGACGATCTGCGACTCGTCTTTCGCCGTGGACATCGCGGGCATCGTGGCAGCCGACTCGCGCGCGTGGCCGCGCGCCGTATAGCCCGAAGCCAGGTCGATGAACGCACGAACCCTTCCGGGAAGAAAGTCGCGGCTCGGATAGATCAGCGAGATCTGCATGCCATCGTCGAGTGTCCGATACGCTTGAAGCAGGCGCACCAGCGCCCCACCGTGCATTTCATTCTCGATCAGGCACTCTGGAAGCAGCGCAATGCCCGCCCCCGTTAGCGCCAACTGCTTCTGCATCATCCGACTGTCCACGACGAACGATTCGTTGACCCGCACGCAATGCTCTCCGTCCTCTCCCCTGAAGCACCATCGCTTGTATTTGCCGCGAGCCGCATAGCCAATCAGGCGGTGCGAGCCCAGATCGCCGGGTTGCTGCAGTGCAGCCGTCTGTGCGAGGTATGCCGGAGCGGCAACAGGCACGAGCCGCGAGTGAATCAAGGCGCGCGAAACGTGCGTGATGGACGTGACCATCTCGTCGCTCAATATTCCGACGTCAAACCGGCTCCCGAGCATATCGACTTCCGTCTCGGTGGACGTGACGCTCAAGGAGACATCGGGATAGCGGTCCCGATACTCGGCGAAGATTGCTGCGAAACCCTGCTGCGCAAGTCCGCTCAACATGACCACGCGAAGCTCGCCTGAAATTTCGGTGGATGCGCGCATGGCACGCTCTTCAACCATCGTGAGGTTCGAAAGCAAAGTTCGACAGCCTCGCGCGTATTGCACGCCCACGTCGGTCAGGACCGTTCTTCGCGTGGACCGCTGCAGCAGTTTGACGCCGAGATGCGACTCGAGGTCGTCCACGTAGCGGGTCACGCGCGCCGGCGAAAGTTCGAGTTGTTGTGCGGCCTGGGAAAACTGCTGAGTGTCGACAACCTTGAGGAAGGCCCGCATCGCGCTAAACAGATGATTCACAATATCAGTACGCAGGCGTTGGATGTTCTTGGTGTGCCGCTCGGGGCTTCGGGGACCACCGGCCGAAAACCCGCGGCGTGCGCGACGCCCCTGTGGCAGGGTCGGGGCGCGCACCATGCGGCTCCTCGCCGCGTGACCCCTGCCCTCAACATATGAAGCTCGATGCGTGAGGGAGAGTTCAGCTGCCAAAGTACAGCGTGCAAAAGCTTGCCGGGCCCACGCAGGGCTGCTGCGTCGCGCCGGGATTCGTTTGGCCGTTCTGAATATGCGCGACTTCCGGCGTCGCCGTGGCCGCGCCGATATGATTGATGCCCATTGCGGGTTGCTGGACTTGTGCCACTTGCGTTACACCAGCAGTTTCAGCGACTTGACCTTGCGCTAGCTGACCAGTCGATTGAGCCGATGCGGTCGAAATCGCACCAACAGTTGCAAGCAGGATGACCGAGAGGCGCAGCATGGATTGCTTCTTCATTTTGAATTCCTTCAACATGGACTTATGCGGTTCTATCGATTTCAAAGACGGCAAACCGGGCAAAGAAAGTAAGCGGCATGCATTGATTTACAAGTTCAATTTGCGCAGGCGTTTTCTTCCCGATTCCTGATCCCGGGTTGCGATAGCGAATCGATGGAGCGAATCATGAGTGATCAGTTTGATAAAGTCCAAGGCGAATTTTCGATCTACTCCATTAGGGAAACCGATAATATGGCGATTCCCGATATTAACGAAATGCTTTCATGCGGAATTTTCGCGCCGCGTATTTCACGGACATTTTCCTTCGCTTTGTGTTAATACGCGCACGCATCTTCACCGAAGACGCGTCACTCTCGTCGCGATGAACCTCACGCGCCTCCATGACGGCTTCCATAAGTAAAACCGATCGTCGCTTTCAGAAATCCGTCTTGGACACGATGACCCGGAATCGGCAGAATTTCCTCCGTTGCAATCGAGTGAAACCCGTATCCACCGATTGCGTTTGTCGTAGCCCCGGTTAGGCCGAATGCGCGTCGCCAGGCTCACGGTTCAATCATGAAAATGGCGCGCTTACGCAAGAAATGCCTGCAAGTACCGATCTTCTCATGTGGAACCTTGTTCTCCACACTGGTCTCGCCCTCCCTCCTCCCAACACGGGCACATGCCACCCGGAACCCCAATGTGGCGCTTACATCTGACGTAATCAGCCGTTCGTCGTTATACGCTTGACGCCTTCCTCCGCCGTATTGCCAAAGGATTCCCTGTGCCGCATGCCACTGCCGCAGCGCTTCGGTCGCGCCGCCCATTCACCGTGGAGTTTGGAAAGCTGTCTTTCTCGTTGAGCACTTTTCTCGCGGCAGCACTTGTGCTTGTTATTTCGTTCGCGGCGAGTTTGCCGCGTCCGTGGTGGGCGCTTCTAACCGTCTATGTGACTGCACAGCCCATGGCCGGCGCCTTTCGCCCCAAAGTGATTTATCGTTTCGCTGGCATTGCCGCAGGCGCCTTTGTCACGATTCTGGTGGCGCCCAATTTGCAGAATTCTCCTCTGTTACTGGTCCTGTGCCTCGCAATCTGGATTGGTCTGTGCATTTATCTGGCTGTACTCGATCGCACACCAAGGGCATTCTTGTTTCAGATGGCCGCATTCAGTTCCGCGGTCATTTGCTTTCCGTATCTGGACGATCCTTCGAATATTTTCACGACGACCGTTTCACGCGTAGAGGAAATGACGGTCGCCATTCTGTGTGTGACGATCGCGCACAGGATTGTGCGGCCAGTCGATATTCGCGAGGTCATTCACGAGCGCGCACTCTCCTTTTTGTCCGATGCCTGCCGCTGGACCGCAGAAGCGTTCGGCACTCACCATACGCGGCTCGAGTACGAACATCGCCGCAAGCTGGCCGTCGACGTGACAGAACTCGGCATGATGGCCGTGAATCTGCGCTACGACCCGCGCTTCGCTCGGGCCACGCGCGACACGGTACGGGAATTGCAGCACCGGCTCGCCGTCCTGCTTTCGATTGCGTCGGCCGCCGCCAACAGGCTCGAGCAATTGCGCGCGCTGAACGCGGTAGATGCCGAGACCAGGACGCTGGTCAGCTCGTTGATCGCGAGCCTCAAATCCCCGCAGGACGTGGCCGAAACGCTCGACGAGGACCTCGTGTCCCGTTGTCGCGCACTGGCCGCCCAGCACCTCTGCAGCGCGGAGTGGACTTCACTGCTTGCTGCCAACCTGCTCGAGCGCACCGCCGAATTCATCGAGACGCTGCACATTGCGCGCGGCCTCGTGCGCGCTTTCGCGGAAGGTGATCTCGACCGCCCCACCCAGATGCACGTCGCAAGCGGCGTCGACGAATTTCCGCTTGCGCGCGATCATGGCGTGGCGCTGCTCGCCGGTGCCGCGATGACCACAGCCATCATGATCTATTGCGCCGCGTGGATCCTGCTCGCGTGGCCCAATGGCGCCGCGACGGCCGCGTTCGCTGCGCTCGTGACCTGTTCATTCGCCGCACAGGACGACCCCGCGCCCGCGATAGGCCAATATTTGATTGCGACGCTCTCGACGTTTCCGCTGGCTGCGCTTTATCTGTTTGTGATCCTGCCGCGCGTGGACGGCGCCGGCATGCTCATCGTCACGCTCGCGCCCGCGCTCCTGTGGATGGGCTACATCCAGGCTGACCCCGCTCGAGCGGCGCATGCGTTGCCCATGCTTTCCTGCTTCATCGTTGCAATGGGTTTTCTCGACCGGTTCCAGGCGGACTTCGCCGTATTCGTGAACACCGGGCTCGCGCAGCTCGGCGGGATCGTCACCACACTCGTCGTGACCAAGCTGTTCCGATCAGCCAATTCGCGCTGGACCGCGTCTCGCATCGTGCGCCAGAACTGGGCCGATCTCGCCCAGCTAGCCGATCCGGCCCAGCCGCTCGCCGCAAACGCATGGACTGCGAGGGCTGTCGACCGTCTCGGCCAGGTGGCGGCGCGCATGGCGCTCGCGAGCGCCGACGACAAGCTGCACGCAGCCGATGGCCTGAGCGATCTGCGCGTCGGCCGCAACATCATCCGCGCCCGGCAAGGTCTGGCGCAGCACGATGCCCTCACGCGTCTCGCGATCGAGGCTGCGCTCGGCAAAGTGTCCGCACTCTTTCAGGCGCAACTGGCCGCGCATCATCCGCTGCCCGGCAACGCCCGATTGCTGGACGCACTCGACCGCGCCATCGACATCGTCGCTGCGCAGCAGGTGAGGCGCGCAGATCCCACGCTCATGGCACTCGTCGGCATGCGCTGCAATCTTTTTCCGCACACGTATTCACGTGGAGCCGCCGCATGATGATCGAAGAGATCCGCCTCTTTGGGGTCTATATGCCAGCCGCCCTGTTCTGGGCCGTCATCGCGCTGACCACCACATTCCTGCTGCGCGGAGCCTTGCTGCGCTTTCCCCTGCGCCAGCTTCTCTGGCATCCCGCGCTGATCGATCTGGCGGCCTTCTTCCTGCTCTGGTGGGGCATCACATGCCTCGCCGACACCTGTTTCCCGCACGGCTTCATCTCCTGACATGCAGCGATTCACCAGTTTCATCCGCACCGCCCTGACCGTGGCAGTCATCCTGGGCATCCTCGGCGCCATCTACGCACTGTGGGTGCGGTATCAAATCGAGCCGCTCACGCGCGACGGCAAGGTTCGCGCCGATGTCGTGCCCATTGCGCCCGACATCAGCGGTCTCGTCACGGACGTACGCATCCACGATAACGAAAAGGTCAAGCAGGGGCAGGTGCTCCTGGTGATCGACCCGTCGCGCTACCAGATCGCGCTCGAGCAGGCCAATGCCAATTTGCAAAGCCAGCAGGCGGACTACGACGAGGCCGTGCGTGAAGACCGGCGCAACCGCTCGATGCCTGACGTCGTCGCGACCGAATCCACGGAGCAAGGCACGGCGCGCGTCCAGAAGCTACGCGCCGCGCTCGCGCAGGCAAGGGCCGCGCGCGATCTGGCCGCGCTGAATCTCCAGCGCACGCTCGTGCGCGCGCCCGTAGACGGCACCGTGACGAACGTGGGGCTGCTGCCCGGCACCTATCTAACCGCCGGCAAGGGCGCGATGGCGCTCGTGAACCAGCAGTCGTTGCGCGTGGAAGGCTATTTCGAGGAAACCAAGCTGCCCGCCATTCAGGTTGGCGACGCCGCGAGCATCTATCTGATGGGCGTGGCAAACCCGATCCGCGGCCACGTGCAGAGCATTGCGGGCGGCGTACAGGACCGCGAGCGCGAAGGCGGCGATGCGCAGCTCGCCAACGTGAATCCGTCGTTCACCTGGGTGCGCCTCGCACAGCGCATTCCGGTGCGCATCGCCATCGATTCGGTTCCACCCGGCGTGCGTCTCGTGCCGGGCCAGACCGCGTCCGTGGAGATTCACGCGCGCTCCACAGACGTCGTGGTGCGCAGGAGCCTGCCATGGTGAGCATGCGCGTAATGTGCGTCGCGGCGCTCTGTGTAACAATGGCCGCGTGCGCCGAAGTGGGCCCGGACTACAAGGTGCCGCAGCAGGCGCTGGTCAATGCGCCCGCCGCCAATGGTGCGTTCGTGTCGGGCACATCGGCCGCGACGAACGATCCCTTGCCCGATCACTGGTGGCGCCTCTACGACGATCCGGTCCTCAATCAACTGATCGAAATGGCATTCGCCAGCAATGTCGATCTGCGCGCCGCGCAGGCCAACCTCGAGCGCAGCGACGCGCTGCTCGCGGCGGCACGCACCGCGCGCGAGCCTGATGTCGTGGCCGACGCGTCCACCGACTACACGCAACAGTCCGCCGAGGCCGTGCTCTCGCATGTCCAGCCGCCCAGGCACGAGATCTACAACATGGGCATCACGATCAGCTACGACCTCGATCTATTTGGCGGTATTCGGCGCGGGATTGAGGCCGCCAACGCCGATCATGAAGCCGTCATCGCCGCGCGTGATCTCGTGCGCGTCAACGTGGCCGCGCAAACGGCGCGCGCGTACTCGGATTTGTGCAACGCCGGCAACCAGCTCGAGATCGTGCAGGAGCAGATCGCGGTGCAACAGCGGCACCTTGCGCTCACCCGCGAGATGATCGCGCATGGCCGCGCACCGTCCTTCACGCAGGACCGCGACCAGGGCGCGATCGAAAACAGCCGCGCGCAGCTTGCGCCGCTTCAGGCGCGCAAGCTCAATGCCGCATTTCGTCTTGCGACCTTGATGGGGCAACCTCCCGAACAGTACGACAAGTCCCTGCTCGCCTGCCACACGCCGCTCGAGCTGAAGACTCTGATTCCGACTGGCGACGGACGCGCGATGCTGAGCCGGCGGCCCGACGTTCGCGCCGCCGAGCGCCAGCTAGCCGCCGCGACCGCGCAAATCGGGGTGCAAACGGCAGCGCTCTACCCCGACATCAAGATCGGCGCGTCGATTGGATCGACAGGAGCCGCCGCCAGCTTCTTCACGCCGCTCACTAACCGCTTCGCCGTGGGCCCCATGGTGAGCTGGGACCTGCATCGCAATGCGATCCGCGACCGCATCGAAGCCGCACACGCACAGAGCCGCGTGAGCCTCGCGCATTTCGACAGCACGGTGCTGAACGCGCTGCGCGAAACGGAAACGTCGCTCGATAATTACGCCGCAGCGCTCGACCGGCTGCAGCGGCTCGATTCCGCCCGCATTGCGGCGCGCTCGGTCAACGCGCGCACCGATGAGCTCTGGCGCGGCGGAAAAGTCAGCGGCCTCGAAGCGCTGGACGCGCAGCGCACCTGGCTTGCCGCCGAAAGTGCCGTCGCGACTGCGCAAGCGGACGTCAACAACGACCAGATTTCAACGTTTCTGGCTCTCGGAGGAGGATGGCAATGAAGCTGCCCAAAGCACGCGATGAATCCACCTCGGGCGCCCGTCATCAACCTGACCTTCGCTCGATGTTCGAAAACCACTCTTCGGCACTGCGCCTCACCCAACCTGCAGATTTGCCCGCGATCCCGGAATCCGACAATGCGAGCCACGCTCGCGCGACGCTGGCTCGTCCGGCCCAGCCAGGCACGCGCGGCGAAACCGCAAACGATGGCGAGAAAAACCAGGCCAACGATCAGTCACTCAAACCGCGAACCAAGCGGACCATGCAGCGCAATCCGCTTCTCAGGAACATCAGCTATCTGCTCGCGATCGACGAGCACCGCAACTTTACGCGCGCGGCGGATGCGCTATGTGTGTCCCAGTCGGCGCTCTCACAGAAGGTACGGCAACTGGAGGACGAAGTTGGCGCACAATTGTTCGACCGCAGCGGCCGCGTCGTACGCGTCACCGATTTCGGCGCCGTCTACCTCGAGTACGCGCGCCGCGCCTACAACGACCTGCTCACCGCGCAGCGTGCCATGCAGGACGTGCATGACCTCTCGCGCGGTCAGTTGCGCGTCGCCTTTACCCCGACCTTTACCGAGTATCTCGTCGCGCCGGTCATCGAGCATTTCCACGAGCAGTATCCAGGAATCGTGATCGAAATGACGGAGATGTCGCTCGACGCTGTGGAAAGCGCGCTGATCGAGGACCAGGTCGATCTTGCCTTCGGCTTCGTCGACGTGCGCTCCGAAGAGATCGAGGCGGAGCCGCTGTTCCCTGAGCAACTGATGCTCGTGGTTGGCAAAACGCATCCGCTCGCGAAGCAGCGCACGCCGATCACGCTGGACCAGTTCGCCAGGACTCCACTCGCCCTCCTGACGACCAGCTTCGTCTCGCGCTTCTATGTCGACAGCTATTTCCAGTCCTTCGACATGCAGCCCACCGTTGCCCTGCAGGCGAATTCGATCAGCGCGGTGCTGAAGATCGTGAGCCGCGGAAAGATTGCGACGATCCTTCCGAGCACGATCGAATTCGAGCATCGCGACCTGCAGTACGTCTCGCTTGATCCCGCGTTTCCCGTGCGCACGGCCGCGCTCCTCAGGTCGCGCCGTGCGTACCGCTCCACGGCCGCCACCGCCTTCACGGAGACCGTGCTCAACCTGCTCAGCGACGGTTGCCTTTCGTCGCTGCGCACGCTGACGCAGCGGATCTGGCAACCGGCTGGCCAGGCCGCGGACCATTCGCGCCAGCCGTAACCGTAGACGCGCGAGCCGTGCCTCGCGCCAGATCGCGCCCAATTATGGATCTATTCATCGTGAATTCCGCACCTTATGCGATGCTGTCGGGCCAGCGCTGCGTGACGCTCTTGTAGCGCGTGAGAAAGCGCACGGCTTCCTGGCCATACTGGTGATGATCACCAAAGAGCGAGCGCTTCCAGCCACCGAACGAATGCCACGCCACCGGGACCGGACTCGGCACGTTGATGCCCACCATGCCCACCTGAATCTTCCGGGAGAATGTGCGCGCCGCCCCGCCGTCGGAGGTGAAGAGCGTTACGCAGTTCGCCAGTTCGTGCGAGTTCACGAGTGCGATCGCACTCGCGAGATCGGGTACGCGGACAACCGACAGGACCGGCCCGAAGATCTCCTCTCGCCAGATGCTCATCTCAGGCGTCACATGGTCAAAGAGCGAGCCGCCGAGAAAGAAGCCTGCATCCAGACCGGGCACGGCATAGCCGCGACCATCGACGACGAGCCTGGCCCCTGCCGCGACACCCGCATCGATATAGCCCGACACCTTGGCGCGGTGCGCCGCGGTAACAAGCGGCCCCATGTCCAGATTGGGCTCCATGCCGCCGCCGATCCTGAGCGACCGCACGCGCGACGCCAGGCGCTCGACCAGTTCATCGGCAATATTCCCGACCGCCACTGCGACCGAGGTCGCCATGCAGCGCTCGCCGGCCGATCCATACGCCGAGTTGATCAGCGCATCGACTGCTTGATCGAGATTGGCGTCGGGCATGACGACCAGATGATTCTTCGCGCCGCCCAATGCCTGCACGCGCTTGCCGCGCTTTGCGCCTTCGCCGTAGATGTATTCGGCGGTCTCCGTCGAAGAGACGACGGTTATCGCGGCCACATCGGGGTGCTCGATCAGCGCATCCACAGCTTCCTTGTGGCCTTGCACGACATTGAACACACCTTTTGGAAAGCCGGCCTCGATGAACAGCTCAGCAAGCCGGATCGATGCCGAAGGAGTGCGCGACGAGGGTTTGAGTACGATCGTATTGCCGCACGCTGCCGCCATCGCAGCCATCCACAGCGGAATCATCGCCGGGAAGTTGAATGGCGTGACGCCCGCGACCACGCCGATTGGCTGACGTAGATTCCAGCTGTCCATGTCGGCGCTGATCTGATCGCTGAAGTCGGTCTTGAGCAGATTCGGAATGCCGCACGCAAATTCGACAACCTCGATACCGCGCTGCACCTCGCCCTTCGAGTCCGAAAACAGCTTGCCATGATCGCGCGTAATGAGCTCTGCGAGTTCGTCCTGATGCTCTTCAAGCAGTTGCTTGAACTTGAACATCAGACGCGCGCGCTTGATCGGCGGGGTTTCACTCCAGGCGGGAAACGCCGCATTCGCAGCGGCGACCGCGGTGGCGACATCAGCCGCGTTTGCGAGCGGCACGCGGGCCGAGATTTTGCCTTGCGCCGGATCGAATACGTCGTCGAACTGCCCGCTTGCGCCCTCGGCGTGTTGACCGTCTATAAAATGACTCAGCTCGCGCACACGCGTGGCGCTTTGGTTTACTACGATCATACGTACCTCTACCAAGTTAGATTTGCGGTTCGCGCTTTTGCAATTCTCGCGCCGCTACACCCACACTGCGCCACACGCAGTCGATGTGACCGTTCAGTGCAATCCAGTCCGTGTCAACTGTTGAAAACAGTCTACGTTATTCGGTTTTTCACCTGTTCCTCCAGCTGTGATGGTTTGGGGACATTTCCTGCTGGTTTTTGGCCATCACGTTAATTTCTCCTGTCGCTAAATACGCGCCTGCCATTCTCCAACGCGTGACGCGCTCCCAAAACGGTGCTCGCATCGTCTCTAGAACATATCCGATGTATATTTCCCCCCACTGCCTCCTATCCTGCCTTCCTGATCCGTCCGGGACGGTATAAACGGTCCGGTATTCATCGTCGCGTAGCTTTGCCCCGGGCCCACGATCGGAAACACATCGGCGTTCTCGTCGATCATCACCTCGAGAAAAGCGGGCCCCTCGAACGTCACGAATGCCTTGAGTTTCTCGTCGAGTTCGCTCGTGGTCTCGACGCGAACAGCAAATTCAAATCCATCGGCCCTGGCGGCCATGACGAAGTCTTTGCGATGAAGAGACTTGTCGCTGACAAACATCCGTCCGTCGTAAAAGAGCCGCTGCCACTGCCGGATCATGCCGTCGCCGCGATTATTGAGGAGCAGCACCTTGACGG
Source organism: Paraburkholderia pallida (assembly GCF_004524855.1). Lineage (NCBI taxonomy): Bacteria > Pseudomonadati > Pseudomonadota > Betaproteobacteria > Burkholderiales > Burkholderiaceae > Paraburkholderia > Paraburkholderia pallida. Next base: position 1,565,894 of record NZ_CP038149.1, read on the forward strand.
GCACGTTGTACGTACTGGCCGTTTCCAGGTCGCCCATATTCATCCGGATGCTGCCGTCGCCGTCGATGTCGATGACGAGCGCATCCGGCCGCGCCAACTGGGCGCCAATGGCTGCGGGCAATCCGAAGCCCATCGTGCCCATGCTGCCTGACGTCAAAAAGCTTCGAGGCTCGACGAACTCGAAAAACTGCGCGGCCCACATCTGATGCTGGCCAACGCCCGTGCTGACGATCGCTCGGCCGCGCGTGATCTCGCTCAGCTTTTCGACGACATGTTGAGGCTGGATGGCGGCGCTCTCGCGGTCGAAATTCATCGCATAGGTGCGCTTGAGCTCCTGCACCTGCTCGAGCCACGCCGAATGCACATCCACGACTGCGCGATGCTCCATCAATGACGACAGCGCATCCTTCGCGTCGCCCACGTGCGCCCAGCTCGCGCGCTTGACTTTGTTGATCTCTGCGTCGTCGATATCGATATGCGCAACATGGCGCGCACGCGGCGCGAATCGGTCGGGCTGCCCGCCCACCACACGGTCATCGAAACGCGCGCCGACCGCAATCAGAAAATCGCAGTCTTGCGCCGCGTAGTTCGCGTACGCGGTGCCGTGCATTCCCAGCATGCCGAGACTGAGCTCGTGTTTGGCCGGAATAGCGCCAAGACCCATCAGCGTCGTCACGACAGGAATCTTGTAGCGCTCGGCAAACTCGCGCAGCTCGGCCGTTGCACGGGCAGTCATGACGCCGCCTCCGACGTAAAGCAGCGGTCGCTCGCTTTGCCGCAAAAGGTCGAAGAATTCATCGCGTTTGCTATCATCAAGACGTGCGCCTTTCGCCAACGTTTCAAGGCGATCGGAGTAGCCCCGAAAGCGCAAGGTGCCATGCCCCTGGTAGGGCCCGATCCAGTTCTGCACGTCCTTTGGCACGTCCACAACGACCGGGCCCGGCCGGCCAGTGCGCGCCACTTCAAACGCAGTGCGCAGCGTCTGCTCGAGCCTGGTCGGGTCCGTCACGAGAAACACCTGCTTTGCGCAGGCGGACATGATGTTGAACACAGGCGCTTCTTGAAACGCGTCCGTTCCGATCATGGCGCGCGGCACCTGTCCGCAAATCATGACGACCGGTACTGAATCCCCGTTACAGTCGGCGATTGGCGTCACCGCATTCGTCGCGCCCGGGCCGGACGTCACCATAAATACACCGACCTTTCCGCTGGCCCGCGCATAGCCGGCCGCCATGAAGCCCGCCGCCTGTTCGTTGGCGGGAACGACGAAATTGATTTGACGCTCGGGTTCGGCGGCATGCATTTCGTTGAAACGAAACACCGCATCGTAGGTCGGCAAGATTGCGCCGCCGCTATATCCGAACAGGGTTTCGACACCTTGTTCGGCGAGCACCCGCAAGATGATGTCGGCGCCCGACATTAATTCGTTTGAATTCGACGCAGTCGAAGTGGCTTCTGAAGCAAGGTTGCGGTTCTGGTTCATGGCTGTCTCATAGGGAAACGGGCGCTGACTGGATCAACGGCCAAAATCAAGGGACGATTCATTAATCAGATGCTGTGCATAGAAAGGTGCGCCGTACAGACGGTTCGCTTCCTGAAACACATCCATCGGACCACTCGCCTCCAGCGGCTGAAATCCTGCATAAGGCATCATCCCGACATGCATGTGCCGCTACTCCGCGAATGCACTCAAAACAAGCGCTGACTGTCTTTCCGCGTGCACCGAGTGGTAGCCCGGTGCAGTCGATGCCGATGCCGCGGGACCCGCATACCGCAACGTCCCGCCCGAAGGCAGAATCTCGCGCAACTGCGGCTCCACGAAGGCCCATGCACCCTGATTCCGCGACTCCTCCTGGCACCAAACCACGTCCTTCAGGTTCGGAAAGCGCGCGAACTCCGCAGCCAACTGTCGCGCCGGAAACGGATAGAGCTGTTCGACGCGGATGATCGGCGTATCGGCAATGGCGGATGTGCGACGATGTTCGAGCAGCTCGAAGTAGACCTTGCCCGAGGTCACGATGACACGCTCGACACGCGAAGCGCTCGACGGCTCGATTTGCGAGTCGAGCAGGATTTCACGAAATTTCCCCTGAGCCAGTTCATCGAGCGTGCTGACCGCTTGCGGGTGACGCAGCAGCGACTTGGGCGTCATCACGACGAGAGGCCGGCGATCGAATGCGAGCGCCTGCATTCTCAGCAAATGAAAGAGTTGCGCCGGCGTGGTCGGTTGCGTCACCCGCATGTTGTCTTCCGCGCTCAGCTGCAAGTAACGCTCGAGCCTGGCGGACGCATGCTCGGGCCCTTGCCCCTCCTGCCCATGAGGCAAGAACAGCGTCAACCCGCTAGCCTGCCCCCACTTCGCGGCACCCGCTGCGATGAACTGGTCGATGACAACCTGTGCGCCATTGGCAAAGTCCCCGAACTGGGCTTCCCATATCACGAGCGCGTTGCGGTTCACTGTCGAGTAGCCATACTCGAACCCCAGCACCGCCGCCTCCGAGAGAATCGAGTTTGTCACAGTGAATCGGCCTTGCGCCTCGCCAACATGATCGAGTGGAACGAGCACGCCATCAGAGCGGCTCGCCCGTCCTGGATTGTGCAAAACGGCATGACGGTGATTGAATGTCCCTCGTGCGCTGTCCTGCCCGCTCAATCGAACGTCGATTCCGTCGCGAAGCAACGAGGCAAACGCCAGGTGTTCGCCCATCCCCCAATCGACCCGTCTCGTTCCGGCTGCCATTTCGCTGCGCGCGACCATCATCTTGTTGACCAACGGATGCAGTTCATAACCGTCTGGAACGGTCGATATCCGCTGTGCGAGGGCCCGCAGCCATTCGGCCCCCGGCGGGCTGTAGCGAAGCGGATCGAAATTGTTTCCGTCAAGACGAGTCCAGGTAGATAATTCGGCATCCTGATTTTGATGCGAATTCTTAAGAAGCTCCCGGCGCGCGTTGACGGCGCTTTCGGCGTCCTCCGGCGTCATCACGCCTTGCTGAATCAATTTTTGAGCATATAACGCCCTCACGCCCGGATGGCTCGCGATTGCGCGATACATCATGGGTTGCGTGATAGCAGGGGTGTCTTGCTCCTGATGCCCATGCTTGCGGAAGCAGACGAGATCGATAACGACGCTTCGCCTGAACTCGGTGCGGTAGTCGAGCGCGAGTCGCACGGCCAATACGACCGCTTCGGGGTCGTCGCCGTTCACGTGCAGAATCGGCGCCTCGATCATCTTGGCCACGTCCGTGGTGTAGAACGACGAGCGCGTGTCGCGCGGATCCGAAGTCGTAAAGCCGATCTGATTGTTGACGACGACGTGGACGGTGCCGCCCGTGCCGTGCCCGCGTGTGTATGAAAGGCTCAACGTTTCCATCACGACGCCTTGTCCGGACATCGCCGCGTCACCGTGTATCTCGACCGGCAGCACGTCGCCTCCGCCCCCTTCGCTCAAGGCTTCCGCCTTCGCGCGCGCCATGCCTTGCACGACAGGGTTTACGACTTCCAGATGTGACGGATTGAATGCGAGCACGACTTCGACCGGCCCATCGCCCGTTTGCGTGACGCTCGCAAATCCTTTGTGGTATTTGACGTCACCTGCCGGAAGCGGGTCGATATTCTTGCCGTCGAATTCATCGAAGAGCGCATGCAAAGGCTTGCCCGCGATGTTCACCAATACGTTCAAGCGTCCGCGATGCGCCATGCCCATCACAACCGAGCGCACCTTCTTCGATGCGCCATAGCGCACGAGTTCGTCAAGCAGCACGATCAACGATTCGCCGCCCTCGAGCGAGAATCGCTTTTGTCCGACATATCGCGTGTGGAGGTATTTCTCAAGTCCTTCGGCGGCCGTCAGGCGCTCGATGATCCGGGCCTTGTCCACGGCAGTGAGCGTTGGTGTCGCCCGCGTGGACTCGAGCTGCATCTGCCACCACTGCCGCTGGCTTGCATCGGTCAGATGCATGAACTCGGCGCCCAGCGTGCCCGAATAGGTCGCTTCGAGGGCCGAAACGATGTCTTGCAGCGTCGCGTCGTCGTCGAAAAGATACGTATCGGCCGTGCTGAATTTCGTCGACATGTCTGCGGCCGACAAGCCATAGTACGCGGGCGTCAGTTCAGCGTACGCGCGCGGCGGCGTCCACATTAATGGGTCCAGATTGGCCTCGCGCGTGCCGATCATCCGGAACGCCGCGATGAGCGACTGCACCGCCACCTGCTTTCTGGCCAGGGCAAGTCCGTTATCAAGCGGCGCGGGCGGCATTGGAGCGCCGCGCGCGCGCCTGGCCAACTCGACGAAGCTGGAAACCACGGGCGCATGCGGCGCGTCATCGCGATCGCTGCCATCGATGGCGGGGGTTTCGCGCAACGCGTTGAAATACCCGCGCCATTCGTCCGTGACCGATGCCGCATCAGCCAGGTAAAGCTCGTACTGCTCCTCGACATACGGGGCGTTTTCCCCGAACAAAAACGAAGTCTGACGCTTTTTGAACATGGTGAATCTGTCCTTAATCGGTGTCCGGTCTCACGTCGAACACGACATGTAGAACCATTCGCACTGAATCTTCAGAATGCGGTATTCCCGGCTATGCGTGGGCTTATTCCCAAGCCGCTTTCTTGAAACCAAGTCTAGTGAGACGGCGTGGCGGAGGAAACAATCACGTAGCGCGATACCAGGCCAACCAATGTGAGATTTGGGCCACGTCACCGCGTGGTGGCCACGCTGGCGTGATTCGCGTCTTTTTACCTGAGAGAAAAAGACATTTTCAGGACTCGATGCCCTTGATACATGACTGTTGCGATGAGCCGGTTTAACGCGGTTGGCGCCGTGCGGCCGCAGACAGACTCTCGGACTCGACGGCGCAGACGAGCATCGACGTGGGCTCCAGTCGATTCGCTGGAGGCTGCCAAATAATGGAAGGATGATTCCCGATGCCGAGGGATTCTCCCAGCTATTGCAAGCGCGTAACTTTGTAAAACTTCCCGGGGACGCAGCATCTCCGAGTTTTTTTACCTGTTTTTCGGTTCCCAAGGCTTTTACCGCATCACACCGCGCGTGTGCATCAGATGCGCGCCGGAATTCACAGCGTTGAGCAATTTTGCATATCGAAACAGGAGAGTGGCGTGAGCGCCGTACCCAACCCGTCTGTTAGTGCTAATGCGCCGGTAGCGTCCCGCAGCAAGATAGTGACGATGGCGATCATCGCTGGGGCCGTAATCACCAACGTCTATCGCACTCAGCCGATTCTGCCGCTGATCGCGGCAGGGGTACACCTCGACCTGACGACCGTCGATCTCGTCGCCGCCGCAGTTCGCAACCACCGCCACGCTTTTCCTCGTGCCCGCGGTCTTTTGCATGATCCATTCGCGTCGCAATTCCACTTCGTCGACGACGCCGATTTCTGGAGATTCGATCCATGTCGTATGAAGCTACACAGCGCGATGCGCTTGCGCTCACCGCGTGCGCCTATCAAAAGGCGCTCGATCTGACCCAGAGCCGGCACGATGGCGGCGGTCAGCTATCTGGATGTCGTGGAAGCGCAGTCCGCAGCGCTCGAAACGCGACGCAGCGTAATCGAGATCCGAACCCGGCGGCTCAATGCGAACGTGGACCTCATACGCGCATACGGCGGGGGGTGGACCACGAACGCTCGCGGCGGTAGTGCCACGCCGCATTCCTGAGGAGTTCGGGTTGATTGAACTGTTATCGATTGGAGATGAGAAATGAAATTTTCAGTGAAGGAACGAATCCGTTCAGACGATGTGTCGAGAATTGAGTGCGCGATGAAATCGGTCGACACCGACGCAAAGGTGCATGTCGACATTGATGCAAACGCGGTGAGTGTGGACTCCTGGCTGATGCCAGAAGAATTCCTCGTCGCCTTCTTTGACGAAGACTATACCGTGCGTATTGTCGACGGTAGTACATCGCCGCTACCGACGACTTCGCATTAGCAACGTTCATGAAGGTCGCGATTCTAGTATTTGACGGTGTGCAGGCACTTGATGTTCAGGCCCGCTCGACGTATTCGCGGAAGCCAACACGTTTCTTTCCGTGCATGAAAGGTACGAGGTTTCGCTCGTGGGGGTCTGGGCCGGCACCGTGACCTGCTCCAGTGGGATGGGCGTCTCCATACCCTTGGCCTTCGCGGATATCAACACGCAATGCGACCTCCTGTGGGTGGCAGGAGGGTCACAGTTGCCCTACGTTGAACCATCAAGCGAACTGTTGATGTCGTTGCAACGCCAGGCGCGCGGCGCGACGCGTTTCGGCTCCGTTTGTAATGGCGCGTTCGTGCCGGCCCATGCCGGACTTCTCGACGGGAAGAAAGTCACGACACACTGGGCAGACGCGGCCCGTCTGGCCAACAAATTCCCGTTGACGTGCGTGCAGGCAGGATTTTCGTGCGTGACGGATGCCTCTTTACGTCGGCTTGGGTAGCGGCCGGTATCGACTTGTGCCTGTCGCTCGTTTCGGAAAACTTCGGGCATGAACTGGCGGTGCGTGTTGCGAAACGTCTGGTTGTCTACATCCAGCGAGAAGGCGGCCAGTCGCAGTACAGCCCCTATATCGGGGTGCGCAAGGACGAAGGTCCGATTATCGGCACAGTACACTGGTACGTTACCTTGCATGCCAGACTGGCGCCGACTTCTCGCTCGATGGCGGGCTACACTTGAGTTGACGGATAACGAGCGGCATTGTGAAAACGGCACCAGCCTGCGCCGCAGATCAGAAGATATGGCGAAATCCGACCGCCACACCCGTTGTCGTTCCGACAGGAGCGGACAGCGCCTCGGTAGTTGACAGGCCCGTGTCCATGTCCCCATGGTTGTTTACCACCGCTACCTGCGCATAAACTAGACTTGTGCGTGATAGCGCGTAGTTCAAACCCAACGCTGCAAGCAACGAATGATTCGCCGCCGTGTGGCGCTGCGCTTCATACCAGAGGCCCCCATTCAGATCCACCTGCGGAAGCACCAGATAATCCAGGCCACCGCCATAGACGTTGTTGGAGACGACGCCGACCTTGTAGTTGACAAATGACGCCTTGCCGGTGATAGCACCAATCTTGTACGAAGCACCTATTTGACGTCCTGAGACGTCTACCGGCAATTGGGTCGGTACGGGGGTGGCTAGCGCCGTGCCGGTGCTAGCATTAGCGTTGAAGTACGACGCGCCGACCATCAAGGTACCGTTGTCGTACTTCAGGCTCGCCGAATATTGGCGCCCGTTCTGAAACTCTCCTGCTACACCGCCCAGCGAAAGCAGCGCAGTGCCCTGAAAGCCATAGAAGGTCGGCGAAGTATATGACACGGCATCAGGCGTGAAGATCCCAGTGGCGAATAAATTGTCCACATACACTACCAGACTGCTGCCAGTTTCGGACAGCTCACGAGGATCAAGCTCGTAGAGCTGCAGGAAGAACGGCGAAAATTGCAAGCCGGCCTTGATCTCACCAAACCCGCCACTCAACCCTGCATAAGCTTGACGGCCGAAAAAATTTCCGTTCGAAGAGTTATAGCCGCCGTTCCCGACGTTGATCCCGCTTTCCAGTCTGAGTTCCGCCTTGAGTCCGCCACCCAGATCTTCGATCCCGTTCAAACCGAAGTTTGATGGTCCAATGCCGCTGTCCGTGAACGAGTACTGGTGTCCAAGGTTCTGCCCCGTGGCACTGTCAAGCGTTTTGCTGGTGTAGAGTAGCCCACCGTCCAAGAGGCCATATAGCGTCACGCTGCTCTGCGAATCGGCATTTTGAATGGATCCCACTGCGATTGCCGCAACCACGCCTGGAACGATACCGATACGCTTATACTGTTTTCGCGCCATGCCCCACGTCTCCTCAATTGTCAGGCTCTATCGTCGATATAAATGAGTTAAACGAAAGTCCAATAGTCTTTCGAGGTTATTTATTTAGATATCCGAAATCTATTCGACGCAGCGATTTACTTTTCCTCTAGAATATGCGCCTTATCCCAAGATTTCCCCCAACCGTGGTCCCCGGTGCCCCGGTCAAGAAGCTGAGGTCGGATACGCCAAGTCCAGTCTTCATGTCTCCGTGGTTCGAAACGGTTCCAATCTGCGCGTACAGTACCGTTTGCTTGGACAAGTAGTAGTCCACCCCCGCAGCCATCATCAAAGAGTGATTGGCGGTGTCGTCGCGGTCGCTGCTGTACCACACGCCTGAATTCACGTCGACGGAAGGCGTCACCTGATATTTGATGCCTCCACCGTAGATATTGTCATTTTGCGATCCCGCGACCTTGTAATTCACAAACGAACCCTTCACGGTCAATGATCCGAATGTATAGGCGGCTCCCACCGTGCGACCCTCGAATTGGCGAGTACTTGGAATCGGAGTCTGTACCGATCCGCCGCCGCTACCGTCATAGATCGCAGCGTTGACCAGGACCGCGCCGCTCTGGTATTTGAGGCTGGCAGACCATTGACGTCCCGCAGAAAAATTGCCTGCCTCGCCACCCAGGGCAAACATCGCGCTACCTTGAAAACCCATCAACTTGGGGCTCGTATAGGAGACGGCATTGGAATTGAAGGCACCTGTGACATTTACGTTGCTGACGTACAAAACGAGAGCGCTGCCGAACTCCGAATACTGACGCGGATCCGATTCGTCCAACGCGACGAAGAACGGCGAGTATTGCTCACCCGCCTTGATCTCGCCATAGGTACCACCAAGCCCTACCCAGGCTTGCCGACCAAAAAAATTTCCGTTTGAACTCTTGAAGCCGCCGTTGGCAACGCTGATCCCGCTTACGAGCATAAACTCCGCCCTCGCCCCCGAACCCAGGTCCTCCTTTCCTGCCAGGCCAAAAGACGACGGACCCACACCGCTATCGACCAACGCGAACGTCTTCCCAGCGTTGCCTCCCGTCGAGCTCGCGGTCTTGCTCGAATATTCGAATGCTGCATCTACTACTCCAAATAGCGTGACACTCGACTGTGCGCAGGCAATGGCTGTGTTGAACAGGAGCGCGGCGGGCGCTACAAGCTTCAATCTGCTAATCTCCATCCGACTTGTCTCCATGTATTATTTATCGTAGTACGAATTAAATGAGACAACACTCTACGGAATCACCTCCACATCACCGGTTGAAATGGAGATCAGACAACTCAAATACTTTGTCGCTATGGCTGATGACCGGCACGTACAGATCAGTTGTGCAGCATCAAATACCTGTACCCGCCCATGCGTGCTCAAGCAGTTCGGCCAGCGCCACGGATTCGACCGGACGCGGATTACCATAGGGATTCGAGAGGGCCTGCTTGACTGCGCGCGCAATGCCTTCGCGCGGCATACCGATATCACGCAGAGCGAGTGGAATGCGGCAGTCGCGTTCGAGCCGCAACAATGCACCGATGGCGTCGTCGGACCTCATCGCTCGGCACAGGCGGGACATGGCTTCGGGTACCATGGGGGCATTGTAGGCAAGCGCGTAGGGCAGGACGATGGCATGCGTCTGCGCATGCGGTAGATCGAACATGCCACCCAACGTATGACACAGCTTGTGATGAAGGCCCATTGTGGTGACACCGAGACAGCAAGCGCAAAGCCATGCGCCATAAAGCAGCGTCGCGCGAGCCCTGGGATCGTCGGGTTCTTTCAGCACCTTCGGCAGCGCGTCGACAATCGCGCGCACACCCTCCTCGGCCATCATCGCGACTATCGGATTGCTGTCCGGTGCATAAAGCGCCTCAACCGCATGCGCAAGCGCGTTGAATGCCGAAAGGGCCGACATCATCAGTGGCAACGAAAGCGTGAGATCCACGTCATAAATGACCACCTCAGGCTGGATCTTCGGGCTGCGCTGCGTCGTCTTGCGGCCGTCGTCCGTCTCACCAAGGATGGGTGTCATTTCGGAGCCTGCGTAAGTGGTCGGAAGCACGATCTGCGGCAGATCGGTACGCAGCGCGATAGCTTTGCCAAGCCCGATGGTCGAGCCGCCCCCCACTGCGACGACTCCATCGATGCGCTCGGCTTCGACGACCTCGAGTGCGCGCTTCGTCACCTCAACCGGCGTGTGCATCGTGGCAGTGTTGAATGTACTGGGCGCGCGGTCCCCTAGCAATTGTTGAATTCGCTGCGCTAGCGCGACCTGTTCAGGCGTCGACAGCACCAGCAAGCGCCGCAAACCGAGTCGCTCCGCTTCGGCAGGCAGAGTCGCGCTCGTGCCATGACCGAATACGACCCGCGCCGGCAGCATCTGATAGACAAAGGAATCCTGCATGTTCTGGCTCCGTCGGCGAATGAGACAAACACGTGGTTACAGAAGCGTACAGACCTCGTCGAACACGAGACGCGGCAACCGCGCAAGGACCTTGCCCGGATCCCCATAGCCAAGGTTGCAAAGGAAATTGACCCTGACGTCCCCCTCCGGGAAAAATTCGTCGTTGATTTTTTTGGTATCAAATCCCGACATCGGACCACAGTCCAGCCCCAGTGCGCGCGCAGCAAGGATCAGGTAGGCTCCCTGCAACGTACCATTGCGAAATGCCGTGCTTTCAATGAGATCTTCGTTGTCTTCGAAAATCGCGTGGGCATCGGCACGATGTGGAAACAACTCCGGCAGGTGGCTATAAAAGCGGCGATCATAGGCCACGATCACACACACCGGGGCGCTGCGCATCTTGTTGATATTCCCCGGCGCCAACGCCGGCAGCAGGCGCGCCTTGGCTTCTGGCGTACGCAGGAACACGAAACGCGCTGGGGAGGTGTTCATGCTCGTCGGTCCGAATTTGGCCAGATCGTAGAGTGCCTGCAACTGCTCGTCGGTGACCGCCTTCTCGCGCCAGCCGTTTTGCGTGCGGGCAGTGCGGAACAGGGTGTCGAGTGCGTCTGAGGACAGTGTATTCAACATGTTGATCATCCAGGTTAAGCGCAGATTTTTCCGTATGGGTCACGGCCGGTAATCCACTTGATGTCGCGCGGTTCGCAGGTCGCCCAATTCCGCTTTCACACGCAGATGCTCCGGGTGAGCCGCATAAGCCGCCAGTGATTCGCTCGACTCGAACTCCGAATACAGCACAACATCACACGCGTAATCCACGCCGCTTACGTCCACGCCAATTTCCATCTGCAACAGCCCCGGGATCTTGCCGATCAGCCCGTCAAACGCCGCCTTGACGCGATCGATGGCAATTGTCCTTTCGTCTGCTGTGTCACCTTTCAGATTCCACATCACGATGTGCTTGATCATTGGATTACCCTGCGTCAGTCGATGCGCCAATTGCCGGCAATGGAGCGGCGTTCTGATGATCTACCGGGCGCACCTCGACGCGCGACCCCAGTCTTCGCGCGGTTGAGAACGAAAGTAAAATCCAGTGTGCTAAACGGCGTGCCGATACTTGTACCATCTGGCGCCTTGCCCGGTTCGTGTCGTTTCCAGTCGGTAATCAGCGACGAACGCACGCCGAAGACGGCGTCGGAGTCGAGGTATTCATCGCCCGCGCGAAAAACATGGGTGATAAGACGCTCGTAGCCGGGCGCTTCGATCATGAAGTGCAGGTGAGCGGGTCGCCAGGGATGCCGGCCAAGTGCCGTGAGCATCCGGCCCACAGGCCCGTCGTACGGGATCGGGTAGGATTCCGCCGTGATCGAGCGAAAGTGGAATGACCCATCCTCGAGACTGCGCAATGTGCCGCGCCCCTGACTGGCAGGCGCCCCAGCGTATTGCACATCGTAGAAACCGTCCGAATCAGCCTGCCAAACTTCAATGCGTGCATGGGGCACGGGTTCGCCAGCAAGCCCGGTCACCCGCCCGGTCACGAAACACGGCTCTCCCTTTGCGCCATTCGCGACGTCGTCACCGTTTTCGTACTCGGGTGAATTTGCGACGAAGAACGGACCAAATACGGTCGCCTCCGTGCAACCCGCCGGCTTGTGGTTATTAAGCGCCGTCACCAACATCGAAAGACCCAGCGTATCAGATAGCAGAACGAACTCCTGCCGCTTGTCATCCGTGATATGGCCAACGTCAGTGAGAAACTGGATGCCCTGATACAACTCGTCCTCAGTCAGCTCAACGTCACGCGCAAACGCGTGCAGGTGCTGGATGACGCTCGTCATGATCCGCTTGAGCCGAGGATTATTCGCCCCTTCGTGATACGCGAGGGCGATTCGCGTGATGGTGTCTTCGTCGACGTTTCGCATGCTGCCTCCGGGTAGTCTGAATATTCGCCTGGAAATCGTAGCCGACAACCGGGAGTCGCTCCATTCCGTTTGGGCATAGTCTCCATGACGCTCAATACATAGAGCAGAACTATTGATGAGCGTAATGTGGCTCGGGCCAGACGCGCAGGGTCCCGCGCGATACCTCGGGACCCCGAAAAAGGAGTGATTTTTCCCATGTACATCATTGAACTGAGCTATGCGAGTCGTAGTGTCCGCGTAGAGCTCATCGCAACTGTTACGTATCAGCAAGGGCTTTCCCGCAAGCATCACGATCAGATTGGCCATGAAGTGGAGGTAACGTCATGCCCGTCGCGCTAATTACTGGAGCCAGCCGGGGAATTGGTGCGGTTACTGCATCGACTCTGGCTCAACACGGATACCGGGTGGTCGTCAACCATCGCGATAGTGCTCCCCAGGCCGAGGAACTCGTCTCGACTATCGGCGCAGCGGGTGGCGAAGCTGTGGCGATAAAGGCCGACGTCACGACGCCCGACGATGTCACCCGCATGGTCAATGAAATCAATGAGCGATGGGGCGGAGTAGATGTTCTCGTGCACAACGCGTTGACCCCGTATGCGGTTACCTCGTTCGCAGATTTGAGCTGGGAGCAACTCGGCGGCAAGCTGGACACCGAACTCCGTGCCGCATTCCTGACAACGAAGGCGGTTGTACCGGGAATGCTGTCTCGTGGCCACGGGCGCCTGATTTATCTGAGCACGCTGCTGTCCCGCCGTCCGCGTGACGGGATGATTACGCTAGGCACCGCCAAGGCGGCAATGGACCAGTTCGTGCGGTACGTTGCATTGGAACTGGCGCCACACGGGATCACCGCAAACCTCGTCGCACCGACTACCGTGGAGGGCGCCACGTCGGCCGGCCTGATCACACCCGAACGGCTGCACGCGATCGCAGCGGGCATACCGATGCGACGGCTCGCGCGCCCCACCGAGGTCGCCAAAACGGTGACGTTCCTGGCAAGTGAAGACTCTGGCTTCACCACCGGCCACTACATTCCGGTCAGCGGTGGTTTCGGGATGGAGTGAACATGACGAGCAAGGGCATCGCCCGGCATGGGGCTGTGACTTTGCCAAAGCACTCGATTGATCTGAAAGAGGAGATATTTGCGATATGCACTCGATTGATCTGACCTATGTAGGAAGTGGGATTCACGAAGAACTGGTCGCGCATGTGGCCGACCAGGAGGGCTATTTCGAGGACGAGGGTGTCCACGTGGCCCTTCGCGACGGGGCCGTGTGGCCGACGCAACGAGTGCGCGGCGGCGCAACCATCGGTCTCGGGCGTGCTCTGTTGTCACGAATGACCGATGGGATCCAGTGGACGGTCCTCGCCGCCAACACCCATCGTCCGCTATTCTGGTTCCTCGGGCGAAGCGAAATCAAATCGATGGACGACCTTAGAGGGCGGCGACTGGCAGTCCACGGGGCGCGCACCGCTCCCGGCTGCTTCGCGCGGATCGTGCTGCGCAAGCACGGTCTGGACCCCGATCGCGACCTGCAATGCGTGGAGCGAATCCCGGGTGACTACCAGATGGACCTGCGACGCCTTCGCGACGGCTCGATCGACGCGGCCTATGTAGGTAGTACGTTGTCTCCCGAACAGATCGCGAACGAGGACGGACTTTCGGTGCTGTGCTGGGTAGGCGACCACCTGCACATCCCCACAGTGGGAATCGCCGTGGATCCGACGCGCATCCCACTGCATGACCCTGCCCTGCAGGGTTTGGTGCGGGCCAACAAGCGAGCACTCCGAACGATCGCCGAACAGCCTCAACTGGCTGTCGGACACATCGCCTCGTTCCATAATCGACTGACCCTCGAGGAAGCACAGCAACATTACGAGCGCTATATCCGTCCGCATTTCACAACCGACGGTCGGGTGAATCTCGCTCTTGCCCAGCAGGGGGTCACCGAAGTTGCCAACGAACTGGGCATCCCTGCGGGCACCGTCGACCAGATGTACCTCCCTGCCCTGTAATCTCCTCCTGGAGAACATTTCGGACGCCGGCGTTAATGAACGAACAGTGCGGCGGTACGAACGGCGTCCGAAAACGAGGCTTCCGGGTAGCAGAGTCCTGTCGTTTATCCTCGGTGGTAGTCACGTGGTGATCGGCGCCGATAGCCGCGCCTGACCTACCCTCTCGATTGCGTCGACAAATTGCACGGTAACCTGGGCACCCCGTTCAAAGTCAACGGATGAAGCAAAACAGCGACGAATTCCGCCCTCGCTCCGGATGCTCACGCATTCTGGAAGCGTGACACCGTCCCGGCTACGCAGAAGAACCGAATACTGACCGACGCGCGGAATGCACATCTCCGCCGGCAAGAGCATTTCGCCACTCACCCCCACGTTGCATTCCAGTTCGTGATATCGTCCGAGCAACCGAGTAGAGCGCCGTACGTCGCCGTCAAGAATCAATCGGCGAATAACCGTCGACGAAGCCGCTTCGGAATTTTGATCATCGAATGCTGTGTGCAAAGGCACTGGATAGACGCTGAAATCCGCACACTCTCCAAGGCGCGCCAGATATTCGACCGTCCCCGCGCGTGCCTTTCCGCATACAAAATTTTGTCCCACCACCAGCGCGCGCATCCCTAACTCCTCGACAAGCGTACGCTGTACGAAGTCATCGGCTGTCTGCTCCCGCCGAGACTGATCAAAGGGTATCAACAACACGCGATCGACACATCCTGTCGAAGCCAGAAGATCGAGACGTCGCTGCACGCTAACTAGCAGGGGCAGTGCCTTGTCCGGCTGCAGCACCCGTCGCGGATGCGGATCGAACGTGACGACGACAGCAGGCACTCTGTAACGCTTCGCCGTTTCACGCAACATCTCGAGCACACGGCGATGACCGCGATGTACGCCGTCGAATACGCCAATCGAAATCACGCATCCTCGCTTCATTGTGTTCATGATCGCACTCCATACCGATGTATAAGCGGATCATAGAAGGCAACGAAGGCGCGATCCATCTACCCTGCTGAATGGGCTCAATAACGCCTGGGAATAGACCGTCAATGGCCTGTCTGACAGAACAGTTGCTTCATGACGGTTCGGATCCACTGATTTCCTGGATCGCGATGTACGCGGTCATGCCAATACTGTGCAATCTCGAGTTTTGGAAAATCGAGCGGCGGCTCAACGAGTTGTAAGCCGCAGTCGCGAACCAGGCCACGCGCCAGCAAGCCAGGAATCGTTGCAATGGCGTCCGTGCGCCGCGAGATCAATGCAGCAGCCGCAAAGGCAGGCACGCGGCACACGATATTCTCCCGGGGCACGTGCGACTCGAGCAGCCGTTCGACAGACAGATGCTCGTGCCCCGTGCCGACCGCCGAAACGAGTACGTGCTTCTCTGAGATGAACGCCTCGTGTGTTGGCCTGGCGCCGATACGCGGGTGATCGCTGCGCGTCACGCACGCAAAGGTCTCCTGCCACAACGGCAAACGCCGGATACCTGTCGTGAGCGATGGAAACGAGCCGATTGCGATATCGATCAAACCCGACTCCAGCCACAGGTCCAGATGCTGCGCGTCGCAGTGGATCGCCTGCACATGCACGCGCGGCGCGTGCTCAGCCAGATAGTTGAGCAGCGGCGGCAGCATGTTCACAACGCCCGCATCGACCACATGGATGCTGAATGTGCGCTCCGAGGTCACTGGATTGAAGGCCGCATGTGACGAACGCAATTGCCGAAAGTTATCGAGGATCGATTTGACGGGCTCCGCGAGTTCGAGCGCTTTGGGCGTCGGCTCCATGCGCATTGACACGCGAATAAAAAGCGGATCTCCAAAATACACCCGCAGCCGCGCGAGCGTCTTGCTCAACGCGGGCTGTGTGACGTTCAGAACGTGGGCGGCTTTCGTAATGCTGTGCTCGGTCATCAGTACATCGAAAACTTGCAGGTGGTGAAAGTCGAGTTCCGCCTCATTCCGCCGCGGAATAGTGTCCATGACGCGCTATCCATAGAGCTAAAGATTGGGTCCGTGTAATTTATCTCAAACGTGCAACGCAGGCCACCGGGCAATACCCAGGGTAACAGACGGGAGATGCGGTCGACTTCTCCCCTCTTCCTGTTCAGCACATTCGAGACGATAGCCAACAAGGAGACTCAGGATGACTCAAGTACAACTTCAGCAGGCGAATGCGCCTTCGCATGACCAACCTGCGGACAAGCTGCCGTATATCGATGCCACGGACTTCCGCGAAGCGCTTTCCCGCGCAGCGACGGCCGTCACCATCATCGCGACGGAAGGATCTGCGGGCAAGGCTGGCGTCACCTGCTCCGCCGTCTGCTCAGTCAGCGACACGCCGCCGACCATTCTCTTCTGCGTCAACCAGCGTAGCGCCGCAAACAGCGTAATCAAGTCGAATGGCCTTCTGTCCGTGAACTGGCTGCAGGCTCAGCAAGCGGACGTTTCGCAACTCTTTTCGGGTGTCGGCCACGTGCCGATGCACGAACGTTTCAACGACACACGCTGGCAGGTGTCCGTACACGGTATCCCGTACCACACGGACGCGCTCGTCTCGCTCGATTGCCGTATAGCCTCAGCCATGGAAATCGGCACGCACAGCGTTTTTGTTGCACACGTACTGAACGCGCGGACGAGTGCAGAAGTGGCGCCGCTGGTTTATTGCCAGCGCGCGTACGCAACGACACGTCCCACACAATCCTGACCACGCTGTAATTGACCACCAAAGGAGTACACACACATGATTCGCACCGGCAAGCAGTATCTCGAGTCTCTCAACGATGGACGTAACGTCTGGGTGGGCAACGAGAAGATCGACAATGTCGCGACGCACCCCAAGACGCGCGGTTACGCAAAAATTCATGCCGATTTTTACGATCTCCACCATCGCAAGGATCTGCAGGATGTTGTGACTTTTGTCGACGAAAACGGCGAGCGCCGTTCGATGCAATGGTTCGGTCATCGTAACAAGGACGAACTGCGCCGCAAACGCAAGTATCACGAGACGGTTATGCGGGAACTGGCAGGCGCATCGTTCCCGCGTACGCCCGACGTCAACAACTACGTGCTGATGACTTATCGCGACGACCCGACGCCATGGGAAACGCAAAGCATTGGTGCGGAGGGCAAAGTCCTTGCGAAGAACATCATTGACTTCGTCAACTACGCGCGGGATAACGACTTCAATTGTGCTCCCCAATTCGTCGATCCGCAGATGGACCGATCAGGTCCTGAAGCTCAAGCGAAATCGCCCGGACTGCGCGTCGTGAAGAAGGACGACAAAGGCATTTACGTTTCCGGCGTCAAGGCAATCGGCACTGGCGTTCCGTTCGCGGACTGGATTCATATCGGCGTCTTCTTCCGCCCCGGCATTCCGGGCGAACAGATCATCTTTGCCGCCACCCCCGTCAATACGAAAGGCGTGACGATCGTTTGCCGCGAGAGCACCGTGAAGGAGGATGAAACCGAGCACCCGCTCGCCGCACAAGGTGACGAACTCGACGGCGTGACAGTGTTCGAAAACGTCTTCATTCCGTGGAGCCATGTGTTTCACGTCGGAAATCCGGATCACGCCAAGCTCTATCCGCAACGCGTGTTCGACTGGCTGCACTATGCCGCGCTCATTCGCCAGGTGGTGCGCGCCGAGTTGATGGCGGGCCTTGCCATCCTGATTACCGAGCACATTGGCACGAACAAGATCCCACAAGTCCAGACGCGCGTTGCCAAGCTGATCGGCTTCCATCAGGCGACGCTCGCCCACATGATTGCTGCCGAAGAGCTCGGCTTTCATACTCCGGGCGGGCACTATAAACCGAACATCCTTATCTACGACTTCGGTCGCGCCTATTACCTCGAACACTTCTCCTCGATGATCTACGAGCTGGTCGATCTGTGCGGCCGCAGCGCACTGATCTTCCCGACGGAAGCGCAATGGAGGGACTCGACGCTTGGTCCGTGGCTCGAGCGCATGAACAGTGGCCCGACTGGCAAACCGCTTGACCGCGTGAAGATCGGTCGCGTCGTTCGCGATCTGTTCCTCTCGGATTGGGGCAGCCGTCTCTTCATGTTCGAGAACTTCAATGGTACGCCGCTCATGACAATTCGTTCGCTGACCATGCAGCGTGCGGAGTTCGCTGCCTCTGGACCGTACGGCATGCTCGCATCGAAGGTGTGCGGTATCGAACAAAGCAACGAATCGATGACGGAATATGCCGCCTCTGCAGACTACGCGAAGGCTCAGGATAAGGCGCGCCATCAGGAAGAACTCGCAATGCGAAGCACATTGACGGTCTAATGAAACACGACGTGCGACGCGACTCGCGTCGCACGCCCGACAAGCTGGCGCATGCATGTTACTCACCAAGACAGGTGATCTGGATAATATGGGTTACTCAGCGAATAGCTTGTTTTTTGTTTCGCCTGCCTCATTTTCATGGTGTTCTCCTCGCGCCTGCATTGCCATTGAGACGATTCTCGCCAGTACCGTCGCAGGGTAGAGATGACCAACGGATGCCTCAAGTATGGTGAGGCCTCGTGCCATGGGGCTAACGGGCAAGATATCTCCGAAGCCTACTGAAGTCAGCGTTGAAAATGAAAAGTACTCGAGCGTCGCACGAAAGCCCGAATGATCACTCACCTGTGGCAATCCCGAAAAGGCGCTCACGGACAGTAACGTGATTAAACGAAACACCAGAGTAAACAGAAGCCCGATATTTAGATAGATGACAATCGC
This sequence comes from Paraburkholderia pallida, assembly GCF_004524855.1. Lineage (NCBI taxonomy): Bacteria > Pseudomonadati > Pseudomonadota > Betaproteobacteria > Burkholderiales > Burkholderiaceae > Paraburkholderia > Paraburkholderia pallida. The sequence continues at coordinate 1,584,799 of NZ_CP038149.1, forward strand.
GCCGAGGGCACGATATACCGAGAAGCGGCCAGGCGCGAAAACCGTAGCAAAAATCGCTACCGTCAGTAGCAGGAACGTCGCGATGGCCAGCACGTCCGCCCCAAGCAGCGCCAACGGATATTGCTGGAAGCAGTCGAGAACAATGATGGCGACGGATAGCGCAAAGGCGATCGAACCGATAGCAAAGGTCCACTCAGTACGAGTGATCAGGACAACAAGTGCGGAAAAGAGAAGCGGCAATACGCCGACCAAGCCCACCGGGACGTTTGACTGCGACGCAGTAGCCGGAATCAAACCATAAACAGTGATGGCCTGGGTAACCAGCAAAGCAACCATCGCTGCATCACGCCTGCTTTCATGGAGTTGTGAGATCGCATCACCCACGATGTTGATACTGTTTTTCATACATTTATCCGCTGACCATACGCACCGCACATTGCAGCGCATACTAAACCGATCGGTTCGACATCGTCAACAGTTCGAAACATCGACGGGATTCGGCTCACGGACAATGGACATTGTTTCTCCCCACGTAAAGCTATCTTGCGCTCATTGGTGGTGCACTTTGGGGGGACATACGCACATACTGCGCATTGCCAATTTGCTGGTGGAGCCGCGCCCAGCTCATGAGCTAGCATGCTGAAGTTCCATGCTCGCCCACTTACCGCCGGATGGGCAAGCAACGCATCCGCCATCTCGCGCGGGTAGGTGTTGGAATACGGCGTACTTCCTTGTGGACATCAAGCGTCGGTGGGACTGGACTCCGCCGCATACTGATTTCGGTTGAAAGCCATAAGCCTGGCCGGGCGCCTATGTTCAGAACCCTTGTGCGGTTCCCGTGGAGTGCGCGACCAGCAACACCACGCCCAGAATGCAGGCGCCGATGAGGACAGCCAGTCCAACTGCTACGAACGGCAGCCAGCTGAAGTTCACATTGGCGAAGTCGGCCTCGTGGGCCGCACTTTTGCGCACGCCGAAGAAGCTCCACAGAACGATGCGTACCATACGGATGAGTTCCATCTTTTCCTCCATTTCACTCGATCACATGGCGCCATGTTCATACTTCCTTATGAACGGGAAAAGCAGCAGTTGCGGACAATTTGACGGATGCAGCCAGTGTGGCTTGCGTGCAGACACGACAAAATGCCCCGACACTCGCGCGCCGGGGCCCAATGCTTGCCACGCTACAGGCAATAAGAGCCGCAAGCTCTGCGGGTTTAGGTGATGATCCAGGCACTCGCGCAGTAATCCCGGCGCACCCCGGGAGAACAGACCCGGGCTTCGATGCGCGCTGGCTGCAATGATCCGCCCCTACGAAGTCGCCGTACAGAAGCAGACGACGCAAAAATCATCGCCGCAGATCGCTTCTCAATTCCGGCGAGAGATACGAAAATCGAACCGGATTGCTGCGTCCCCTCCAACAACATTCTTTCAACGAGCGCAAGCGCATGACACGCTACGAACTCCTGGCCCAAACCATGGCCGCCGAGATTCGGTCCGGCAACCTCGCGCCCGGCTCGCGCATGCCGTCGCTGCGGCAGATCATTGCCCAGCACGGCGTGAGCCAGTCCACCGCGACGCGCGCTTACTATCTGCTCGAACAGTGGGGGCTCGTGCGCGCCGAGGAGCGCTCGGGCTACTATGTTGCTCCGCCCTCGAAGCCCGCCCGCGCCGTATCGCGCGCCACGCCGGGCGATTCGGCCACCGTCGACATCAGCGAGCTTGTCTTCTCGGTACTCGACGCCGCCAAACGGCCCGGTATCGTGCCGCTCGGCTCCGCCTTCCCTTCGCCTTTGCTCTTTCCGCTATCGCGCCTCGCCAAATCGCTCGGTCAGGCCGCACGCAGCGTGAGCCCGTGGAGCACGGTCGTCGACCTGCCGCCAGGCAACGAGAGCCTGAGGCGGCAGATCGCGCTGCGCTACATGCGCGTGGGTATCTCGCAGCCAGCCGAGGACATCATCATCACCAACGGCGCGCTCGAAGCACTCAATCTTTGCCTGATGGCGGTCACCCAGCCCGGCGACATCGTTGCCGTCGAATCGCCGGGCTTCTACGCCGCCCTGCAGGCGATCGAGCGGCTCGGCCTGCGCGCCGTGGAGATTCCCGTGGATACGCAGACGGGCCTCGACCTCGACGCGCTAGCCGAGGCGCTCGACAGGCACCCCGTGCGCGCCTGCTGGTTCATGACGAATTTCCAGAACCCGACCGGCGTCACGCTATCGGCGGCAAAGAAAGAGGCGCTCGTCGATCTACTCGCGAAACACGAGGTCCCGCTCATCGAAGACGACGTGTACGGCGAACTGCACTACGCGCCGAACTACCCGCCGCCGGCCATGGCCTTCGACCGGCACGGCCTCGTCATGCATTGTGGCTCGTTTTCGAAAAACCTCGCACCGGGCTATCGCGTTGGCTGGGCGAGCGCGGGGCGTTTCGCCGCGCGCGTGCAGCGTCTCAAGCTCATGACGACCATCTCGGCGAGCATCCCCGTGCAGGCCGGCATTGCTGACTATCTGGAACACGGCGGCTATGAGCGTCACCTGAAGAAGATCCGCCTCGCCATGCAGCACCAGCGCGACGCGATGATCGAAGCGATCCGCCGCTGGCTGCCTGAAGGCACGCAATACACGCGCCCTGAAGGCGGCTATTTTCTCTGGCTCACGTTCCGCGAGCCCATCGACGCCATGGCGCTGCACCGTCTCGCCATCGAGCGAAGCGTCAGCGTGGCACCGGGCCCGATCTTTTCCGCGTCTCACGCTTTCGAGAATTGCATCCGGCTGAATTATGGCCATCCGTGGTCACCTCGCATCGACGAGGCGATCCGCACGCTCGGAGAACTGCTCGTCCATCCAGACGTGCGCGCACAATCGTGAGCCACGCGTATGCGCCGCATCTGCTGCGCTCGCTTATGCGCCATCTGCTGCTTGATGGTGCCTTCTGCGGCGCGACAAGGTCAACGCTCCGCATGTCGCTTTGAGCCACGAAATTGACCTCCCGAGAGACTCGAAGACCACTAAGACAGGCAATTCCTGTCGCTTTGATACACGGACACTTAAGAATCCGACCGTCCGCCCCCTCTTATCCGCCTGCCGGGCTTGCCTGGCTCATTGACGTTCGAGGTGCAGGACATTCCGGCGATCAGCAGTCTCGCGCATCGGCACGGCGCCATCGTCCTGATGGACAACACCTGGGCGACACCGTCTTCAATCATGGGGCGCCCGCCATCTCTATTAGCGCTCGGTGTCAGCGGGGGAGTTTCGACAAAACGGCTCTCGACGAGCAGTTGCAGGGCTGCCGCGTGCAGCGCCCGCAGCGCGCCAAGTTCGCAAGCGACTGGGCGCACACTCCTGGTTGAGAGCGACTATAAACAGGCGCCATCAGCTTCACGTCGCAACGCGTGGATCCGTTACGCAGAGCGCATTCGGCCGACGTCAAGCCGATGGCGTAGCGAATTGTCAGTTGTCGTCTGACCGGACAGGCGGGCGCACGTGCGGTACTGGCTCCTCTTTATCTGCGTCCGGTACAGATGACTCGGTCTGAGGCGCCGCGCCAGGGAGCGGCTTGTCTCGCGTCGCAGGTGGCTCGACGGATTTTGTGGCGAGGTCTGACGGCATCGTATTCTCCGGATGATTGGGGAAAATCCCCACTACCACAGTAGCACTTAACATCATGCGGGGCTTGCGCGCGGAACGCCTGGACTACCAGCCGCGCATGGGTGCGCAGAGGCTACAATGGCCGAAAATCGCTGCGGAGGTCTCAATGCAAAACCCCGCACTGTTTCACGTGCTTCTCGACCACCTCGAGGCGAACGGCACCCAGCCTGTCGACATTCAGCGCTTCGTCGACCGGTGGCACCGACTTCGATCGTACGACGCGTTTCTGTGCCCGGTCTGCTACCTCGCCGGCGAGGAGCAGCCGCTCGCCGCATTGCCGGCGCAAGGTAACGTCGAGCCATTCAAATGTCCGGGTTGTCGGACACAGTTCGACGTACCCATCGACGGGTAACGCCACGTCTTTCCGGAATGAAATGGACAACGCAAAACGCCGGTTTGCACGAACGCATCGCCTAAAATGCAAGCATGCCCCCGACCTGGGAAGGAGGCTGCCATGGCCGAGTCGATGACGGGTGTGCTGTTTGGGGTGATTGCGCTGATCATTGCTGCAATATTGGTAACAGAGCACTACAAACGCGCACATCAGAGGAATCAGCAATCCCGCTGGCTGGACACGCATCCCGTGCGGGACTGGTTACACCATAAGCATTGATGGCGCAGCCAGAATTAAAAGCCCCGCTCAAGGCGGGGCTGACCTGGCCGGACTGCATTCGGGACTGCGGCTTTCCCAATGGAGATGCGCCTTCAGCTTGCGGCATCCCCGACTGCGATCATCGTGATCGTCTGCTGATTCCGGTGCAATAGCATCGAAAGTGGCGGCGGCTATGGGCGCGGGAGGGGTTTTCGTCATGCCATTTCCTGTTCGTTTGCGAAGCCGTGGTGGTCCGCATATAGCGCCAAACCGCGTTCGCGCCAACGATGCAATGCGCCCTATTGGGGTGCCAGGATCCAAAGACGACCACGCCGGAGACGAATATGGCCCGCGCTGAGAACATGCACAACGGCTTTGAATATTCAGTTCAAACGCTCCCGAAACAAGGCGTCGGCGGTGCGGATTTGCAGATATTCGGGTTCCGCGGCTTCGTGCTTATCCCAAACGACACCGATGCTCAGCCCGCCATGCAAATCCCGGTTCAATGCCTCGAGGAAGAGGGCTACCGTCGCGAAAACTGGGCGCTAGATGCTGCCATTGATGAAGCAAAAGCCATCATCGACGGCAAGCGCCCACTGAAAGGCCCGACAGCGGTCAGATAAGAGCGACAGACTTATGCGGGCCCAAGATCTGCCGTTCGCTGCTTGAGACCGAACAACCGATACGGGTCGGCAGAACAACCCTAAACGATAAAGGTCGTTCCGCCGTTCAATTCCGGGACGACACGCCTGCCACCCCAAGCTCGACCTCTGTACGTTTTGTGGGCCTCGCGTCGTGAGCAACGCGCGATGCGCATGAAGATGGAGATTACATGCGCGACGGATGGTGGCGCACGATGTGCTCGCGATGCCAGACGACGGCTTCGAGCCGCGAGTGAAGATCGAGCTTGTGCAGCAGGTGCTTGACGTGGACCTTGACCGTGCCGACGCTAATATCGAGTCTGCGCGCAATGGCCTTATTGCACAGGCCCTCGACGAGATAGTCGAGCACCTCCTGCTCGCGCGCCGAGAGATGGGTCTCGCTGGTGTGAAGCGGCCGCTCGCCCGACAGCGCGTGAACGAGATTGCCGGTCACCGACTCGCTGAGCACCGAGGCACCCTTCAACACCTTGCGCAGGTTCAGACACAGCTCCTCGGGCTCCATGTCTTTCAGCAGATAGCCGTGCGCGCCGGCGCGCAGCGCGGCCACGACATCCCGTTCGTTGTCGGAGACGGTCAGCACAATGATGCGGGCGTCGACGCCTTTCTCGCGCAGCAACGCGATGGTCTCGACCCCGCCCATCTCGGGCATGTGGAGGTCGACCAGGATCACGTCCGGCTTAAGGTCGAGCGCAAGTCCGACGCCTTCGCACCCGGACGCCGCTTCTCCGACAACTTGAAAGCCCGGGCTCATCTGGATCAGTTGCGCCAGGCCTCGCCGGAACAGCGCATGGTCGTCGATGAGAAGAACGGTGCTGACCGATTCCATAGCCATTTCATCATACATAACGATGACAAGCCGACGATCCATTGATGGATTCCATCATAGACCACCTGTGCGATCGCACAGGCGTTACGCCGCTTGCCGATAGCTCATCGCCGGCCGTTCGTCGGGTGGCGGGAAGACCTGCCAGAAGCCGTCGTCGTGCCGGAAGAAGAAGAGCGCTCGAGGATTGGTCGGATGCGAGACCTCGACGCAGATGAACCGTGTGTTGCCCGCCGTGGTTCGGCCGAACTTCGTCACGTGGGCCGGCACGGCCGGGGTCGGCGCCAGCCACTTCTCCACCAGCCCTTGCAGGCTTAGTTTCTGCGTGTTCATCGCTTGCTTCCTTGCTTCCGTCTTGCTTCATTCTGCCTCTCGAACATCCAGCCAGCACCGCATCGCGTTGCTCAGGCGGCCGCCCTGACGAGGTCGTCGGACAGCCCGAACTGGTGCGCGATCGTCAGAAGCCGCTCGCGCCACTCCCACTTGCCGAACACGTCGTGGACGTTTTGCAGACAACTGAGCAGTTCGATTGCAACCGGGTCGTAGACATTGATCCGCGAGCGAAGCAGTGCCCTGCGCAGCGCGGCGATACCCACGTCCATGTACGCGGGTATTGCGTCCGATGACTGTTTGCCGATATAGCGGACCGGCACCCCTTCAATCGCGGTCGTGTAGTCGGAAGGCTTGATAAGGCTGCCGACAGGGCATCCTCCACAGTAGCCGCGATATGCGCCGCCACCACGTGGCAGCAGTGCCGCGCGACCTTGGGAGAAAAGGTGCTCCACTGCCCGGTCGAAGATCTGCTGATAGGTCAGAAAATCACGGCTTTTCATGATGCTGCTCCGCCAAATCTGTCAACGATTCGTGTCTCCAGTATGGCCGGTCGACAGCGCCTTGAAATCCGCCAGAGGGGGCACCCCCTTTTGGGGTATTGGGAGCCATCAACCCAGAAAGCCACGACGGATTTGACGCTTACCGGTAGATTTGCTTGCGCGAGAGCAGTTCGTCTGGCACTTCGTTATCAAACAATTCCCCCCAAAGCGCACAGAGCTCCCATGCGACTCGTCGCTCACGCACGAGGACATGACGCGATACCGGCAATTCCCCACCGATCCCCCAGCCCAACTCGACGTGGATCACCGAAAACGACGCCCGCAATTCGATGGACGATCTGCGCTGGCGACCGATCGCTGGCCAGCTAGAACCGGGCAGCATCAGGCAGGTCATCGTCATCCTTGACAGCAGGATCGCGGAGCGGCTGCTTTTTCGGCATTGAGATAAATGTAGGAATACATAACAAAGCGTTTGATCAATTTTATTATGCTAAATATATTTGTCGGACGCCGACATACGGGCGGCAGATCATGTCCCGGTCCCCATCCATTGGGGCCTCGAAATCTGCGGGCGATTCAGGTGCACCGTATCCGATATCAATATTTTCGATAAAGCAGCCCCAGCGCGCGACGCGCCTGTGAAAGCGGAAACACGTACCATGCACCATCGTTGTGACGGAAGACGATGGTGGATCGTGGCGCGTTTGCCGCGGCCGCGAGTGTAGAGTTCAGCAATTGATGTCGCGGTTTGACAACCCATTCATGTCGCTTTGAGCCACGAAATTGACCTCCCGAGAGACTCGAAGCCCATGACGACAGGCAATTCTTGTCGGTTTGATACACAGTCACTTAAAAAATCGACGTTCCGCACCTTTTTGTCCATTTTGCGCCTTGCGTCGATGTGCGTGGCTCCGACACCTGCATCTTGGACTTTTTCCCTGATCTGGCTCGCAGGACTGTTCGCGCCAGTGCACGCAGGATGGTCGCCACAACTTGACTTAGGTTTATGATCGTCCACAAGCATTTCGCCGGCCGATTCGCACTTCACTTCGTCGGTCAAATGACGCCATTCGGTCCGTCTCCATTACTATCGACACAGCACACCAGCACCTGCGCATCCTCCTCGCTGAGGCTCAAGTAGATATGCCCGACCGAGCTGTCGAAATACAGACTGTCGCCGGGCGCCAGTTTGAATGACTTGCCAATTTCAAAACGCAATTCGAGTGCACCACTCAACAAAAAGACGAACTCTTCGCCCGAATGCCGGATGTACTCCGGAAAGTCCGACACTGCACGCGCATGAATCCGCGCTCGCATCGGCACCATCCGTTTGCCGATCAGATTGTTGGCGAGCATGCCGTACTCGTAGTTCGGCGTGTCGTAGATATGCTGCTTGCCGGCGGGGGTAAAAGACGGCTTGATCGGACCGCCCGCCGATTTTCGGCGGCGCCCAAAGATCGCGTCGAACTCGAGCTCCAGCGAGTGCGCGAGCGCCGCAAACTTGTCATAGGTCAGCGCGATATCGCCGCGCTCGGCTTTAGAGATCGTGGACACCGCGATTCCCGAGCGCTCGGACAACTCCGCCAGCGTCAGGCCGCGCGCCTTGCGCGCCTGCCGCAAATGCCCGCCCACCAACTTATGGTCGAGCGTGGGCGGCGCCTCGTGCGCCTCTTTAACCGGCGCTTCGGCCGCTGCCTTGACCATCGCACTGGCTTCCGGTGAAGATTTTTTTCTCATATACGGGAATTTTAAATTTTCTCGTATATGATAACCCACGTCACTTGACGCCTCCTTTCAACGAGTCTGGCCGGACGACGCCGGCATTTCAACGGTCCAACACCATGTCGAACGAAATTAAACGTCTGCAAACGAACGCACGCATGAGCCAGGTGGTCATCGCCAATAACGTGGTTTATCTGGCCGGTCAGGTGCCCGACACGGCAAATGTCTCCGTGACTGAGCAGACGCAAGAAGTCCTCGCGCGTGTCGATACCCTGCTCGAATCGGCCGGCGTCGACCGCACGCGTCTCCTTTCCGCGAATATCTGGCTGAGCGATCCCAAACACTTCGCGGAATTCAACGCCGTGTGGGATGCGTGGGTGCCGTCGGGTTGCGCGCCTACTCGCGCCTGTGTGCAGGCGTTGCTGATGAAGCCGGGTTGCGACGTCGAAGTCGCCGTAACGGCGCTCCTTGCTTAACCGGCGACAGGTAAGTTCATGCCCCCCCTGAAATTCGATACCGTCGTGCTCGGTGCGGGCATTGTCGGCGTGTGCATTGCCGTGCACCTGCAAAAGCGCGGTCGCCAGGTCGCACTGGTCGACCGCAAACTGCCCGGCAACGAGACTTCGTTTGGCAACGCCGGACTGATCCAGCGTGAAGGCGTCTATCCCTATGCGTTTCCACGCGACTTCAGTACCTTGCTTCGCTATGCGCGCAATCGATCCACGCACGTCCGCTACCACTCCGACGCCATCATCAAGACGGCGCCATTCCTGTGGCAATACTGGCGTAACTCGCAGTCGCAGAAGCATGCCGCTATCGCGAAGTTCTATTCGACGTTGATCGAGCATTCTGTGGACGAACATCGCGCGCTGGCTGCCGCTGCCGGGGCGTCCGCGCTGTTGCGCCCAACCGGCTGGATCAAGGTGTTTCGCACGGCAGCCGTGCAGGACGAAGAAATCCGCATCGCTGAACGGTGGCATCGGGAATATGGTGTGGAGTTCGAAGCGCTGGATGCAGCTCACCTGCAACGGAAAGAACCGGATCTCGACCGAACCCTGTCGGGCGGCTTGCGCTACCCAGAATCCGATTCCGTGAGCGATCCCAACGCGCTCATCACCGCTTACGCGAAGTATTTCGAAGCATTGGGCGGGCGGTTTTTCATCGGCGATGCAGACTCGTTTCGCGAAGGTTGGACGGTCGACACGCAAGCGGGAATGATCGCTGCTTCGTCGGCGGTCGTGGCATTGGGGCCGTGGTCGGACCTGGTGAGCGCACGCCTTGGCTACCGACTGCCGCTTGCCGTCAAACGCGGATACCACATGCACTATGCGCCCCGAGCGGCCGCCCGTCTGAACCATCCGGTTCTCGACGTCGAGAACGGCTACCTGCTTGCGCCCATGGCAAAAGGTATCCGCTTGACCACGGGCGCGGAAATCGCGCGCTGCGATGCGCCCAAAACGCCCACGCAACTCGCTGCGGTCGAGCCGATTGCGCGCACGCTGTTTCCATTGGGCGAGCGCCTTGACGACGAGGCGTGGATGGGGCGGCGTCCTTGCACGCCCGACATGATGCCGATCATCGGGCCGGCGAGAAAGCACCGCGACTTGTGGTTCGCGTTCGGACACGCACACCATGGGCTGACGCTGGGCCCGGTCACGGGCCGTTTGATCGCCGAAATGATGACGGGTGACGAAACGCTCGTCGACCCGCAGCCGTTCAGCGTCGAGCGCTTCTAGTCACGGCAAGGGCGAACCGGATTGGCGCACCTAGCGGTGATTGACATCGAGCATGTAGCCCTCGCCGCGAATCGTGCGGATCAGTTTCGGCTCCTTGATGTCCTCCCGCAGCTTCTGGCGCAAGCGCGAGATCTGTACGTCGATGCTGCGGTCGAACGCGTCGATCGACTTGCCGCGAGCGGTATCCATCAGATATTCGCGGCTCAGCACACGTCCCGGCGCGGCGAGGAACGCGTTGAGCAAGCGAAACTCAGCGTTCGATAACGGGATGACGGTGTTGTCGGCGGCAATCAGGTGGCGGCCGGTCTGATGAAGCCGCCAGCCCGCGAAGCGGCTTTCCTCCTGAGCCCTCGTGCGGCCTTGCGTTTGCGCGCGTACGCGGCGCAAGATTGTTTGAATGCGGGCGACCAGCTCTCGCGGTTCAAACGGCTTGACGACGTAATCGTCCGCGCCCAATTCCAGTCCCACGATCCGGTCGGTCATCTCGCCGCGCGCGGTCAGGATGATCAAGGGAATCTCCGAGACCGCACGAATCTCGCGGCACAGGTTGAGACCGTCGTCGTCTGGAAGCATCAGGTCCAGCACCACGAGGTCGAAGCCCCCTTCCTTCAGCGCGAGATGCATTTCCGCGCCTGTGGCGGCTTGCTCAGTCGTCATGCCGAAGTCTGCAAGGCAGTCGCATAGCAGGCTGCGAATCTGCGAGTCGTCGTCGACGACGAGAATACGGATCGCTTTGTTCACGGCGTCTCTTCTCCGATGTTGCGACGGTGAGATGGGGTCCCCTCACGCATTATTGCCTCGTAATATAAGGGCTCTTTGCACGAATTGTTGCAGCCTTGAAATAATCGCTGAGCGCCTTGCCCTAAAAGGCCGTCCGGACAAAGCAACACGCCTGCCGAGCGCGTTTCCCATGGATAACCCGCTCCGGATTTTCCCGTAGCCACGCCCTTCGCATCATCCTCTCCTCGCTGTCCCGCCTGGCTTTGCGCCTCATGCCGACACACCCCGTGCCTGAAAGCGTTTGTATCAGCGTGGATACAAAGCCGATATGAAACAGAAAAGTCGCGGTCTTAACGTGGCTCCCAAGTCATATCGAGGCAGGAGACATGCGGGAAATGAACTACGCACAACCCAAACCGCCGGCCCGGCGTATTGGCGGCATTGCCTTTGTGGTCGGATTGCACGCCGCGATCGTCTACGCATTGCTAACGGGTCTGGCGACGAAAGTCGTGGAGGTGATTCGTCAGCCGATTCAGGCGCGCATCATTGAACAGATCAAGCCACCGCCTCCCCCTGCGCCGCCACCGAAGCGCATCGCGCCACAACCGCCGAAACGCGTCGTGCACCCGCCGCCGTTCGTGCCACCGCCCCAGGTGCCGGTTGCGGCGCCGCCGTCGCCAAACGCGATCATTGCACAGTCGAGCACGCCAGCGCCATCCGCGCCAGTGGCGCCGCCCGCCCCCGCTGCGCCTGCAGCGCCGGTGTCGAAGAGCGTCGGCGTGGTTTGCCCGAACTCGACGGAAGTACGCGCCGGGATCCGCTATCCGCGTGAAGCGCTCAAGGACAACCTGACCGGCGATGTCGTCGTGGTGTTCACCGTCGGCACCGACGGCAGCATCAAAGACCTGAACGTGATCCAGTCGGCCGCCCCGGTTCTCGACCGCGCCGCCGAAAACGCCGTGCGGCAGTTCCACTGCGTCGCTCAAGGCGAGGAAGTCCGCGTGCAAGTGCCCTTCTCTTTCAAGCTCGATTGAGGCAGCCCTCGACAGCCGTTCCCTTTTATTTCTCAACGCATTTCAGGAGACGTTCATGATCAACCGTACCCGCCAGGCCACCTTGCTGATGGCTTTGTCGCTCGCGGCCAGCGCCGCCCACGCCGCCACCGATGCGGTGGCCAACCCCTACGGCCTCGATGCGCTCTGGAAGGGCGGCGATTTCATTGCGCGAGGCACCCTGCTCATCCTGGTCGTCATGTCCATGGGCAGCTGGTACATCATCGTCGCCAAGCTGCTCGAACAGGCGCGCGTGCTGCGCCGCGCGAAAGCGGCGGAGAAAGGTTTCTGGAAAGCCGCCAATCTCGGCGAAGGCGCGCGCCAACTGGACGCCGGCAGTCCGTTCCGCTTCATCGCGGAGCGCGGCCTCGCTGCCTACGAGCATCACGAAGGCGCGCTGCTCGAACAGGTCGACCTCAACAACTGGGTCGCGGCGGCCATCGAACGTGCGACCAACGCGGTATCGAGCCGCTTGCAGGATGGGCTCGCGTTTCTTGGCACGGTCGGCTCGACCGCGCCGTTCATCGGACTGTTCGGAACCGTGTGGGGCATCTATCACGCACTGACCGCCATCGGCATTGCGGGTCAGGCCTCCATCGATAAAGTCGCCGGGCCCGTCGGTGAAGCGCTGATCATGACCGCAATCGGTCTCGCGGTCGCTGTGCCCGCCGTGCTCGGCTACAACTGGCTCGTGCGTCGTAACAAAGCCGTCATGGATCGCGTACGCGGCTTCTCGACGGAATTGCACATCGTGATCCTGACCGGCAAGACCACCGCCTCAGCCGCCGCCGCGACCAAGGCCGCCACCCTCGCACGCGTGGGCTAAGCCATGGCCATGACCGTGGGAAAGCACGACGGAGAGGATCACAACGAGGTCATGGCGACCATCAACACGACGCCGCTGGTCGACGTGATGCTGGTCCTGTTGATCATTTTTCTTATCACGATTCCGGTGGTTTCGCATACCGTGCCGGTCTCGCTGCCCAAGGAGGCCGTGCAGCCGCTGCAAACGACGCCGCGCAACGTGATTCTCGCCGTGACGAAACAAGGCGATGTGTTTTGGGACGAACTGCGGGTGCCCGACGCCGCAACGCTCGTCGAGAAGCTCAAGGCGGTCGCAGCGCAATCGCCGCAGCCCGAAGTTCACATTCGAGGCGATCTCGACGCGCGCTACGCCGCCATCGGCCGAGTGGTGTTCGCCTGCCAGCAGGCTGGCATCAGCAAGGTCGACTTCATCACCGAACCGCCGCCGCGCCAGTAACGCATCCATACCGACAAGGAGACCCGAGATGGCGATGACGATGCCTACCGGTGACGCAGAGGATTCCGAAGTAATGAGTGAGATCAACACCACGCCGTTGATCGACGTGATGCTCGTCTTGCTGATCATGCTGATCCTCACCATTCCGATCCAGACCAACGCCGTCAAGCTCGATATGCCGACCGGCGCGCCGCAGTCGCAACCGCAAACACCGCCCGTGGTGCAGATCGATATCGCGGCCAACGGCACGATCGCATGGAATGGCGAAACCCTGAGCTCGCGCGCAGAACTGGAAACGCGGCTGCGCGACGTGGCCGCCTCCCCCGCGCCGACTGAACTGCATATTCGGCCCGACAAGGCCGCGCCCTACCGCGCCGTCGCAATGGTCATGGCGTCCGCGCAGCGGCTCGGCGCGACCCGCATCGGGATCGTGGGCAACGAGCAGTTCATGCAGTAACCGTTCTCTCAACACAGACCTCCCATGTCCGATTCCAACCTCGACTTGCCCGCCCCGGTGGCGGACCCCAGCCCGCCACTGGATTTACCCGCCGGACCGCTCGCGTGGTTCGGTCTGGCGATTCTCGTGATCGTGGCGTTTTTCGCGTTCGTCGACCGGCAGATGCTGATCTTGCTGGCGGAACCCATTCGCAACGATTTCGGACTGACCGACACGCAGATCGGCCTGATGCAGGGCGCAGGCATCGCCCTCTTCGCCGGCGTGGCGTCTCTGCCGATCGGCTGGATCGCCGACCGTGTGGATCGCCGCATCGTGCTGGCGGCGTGCATACTCGTCTGGAGCGCCGCCACCGCGATCTGCGGCGTGACCAGCCACTTCTGGCAGTTGTTCATCGCCACCGTCGGCCTGGGGATCGGCGAAGCCGGACTGGTGCCGGTGATCTACGGCCTGATTCCCGATCTCTTCCCGGCGCGCCAACGTGTGCTCGCCAATGCGATCTTCGCCCTTGCGAATCTGCTGGGCGCGGGGGCGGGAATGGCGCTCGGCGGCGCGCTGATGCACGCCATTGCGGCCGTGCACAGCGCCTTGCCGGCCGGACTCGCCGAATTCGCACCATGGCGGCTCGCGTTCTTTGCGGTTGCCTTACCGGCCCCCGTGCTGGTCGTACTGGTTCTGCTCATCAGTTCAGGACAGCACGACAACACGGACCCGTCCGCGGATCAGCGGCGCCATGTCACGCTGCAGCCGTCCGCATCTCGCTACTTCCGACACGAAGGCACCATGATGCTCAAGTTCTTCGGCGCAATCGGACTGGTCAACCTGGCGTTTGGCGGCGTGGCGACGTGGATGCCGGTGGTGGCGGTGCGAACCTTCGGCGCGACGCCGGCCGAAGCAGGCGGCGGCATGGGCGTGGCGGCCATGGCTGGCGGTATTGCGGGCTGCGCGCTCAGCGGACTCGTGGCCGGCCGTATGAGGGCGCGCTTCGGTGTGCTCGCGCCCCTGCGCGTATGTGAACTTGGCGCGCTGATCGCAAGCGGTCTGTCGTTCCTCTACTTGCAGGTGGGCTCGATCACCCCCGTCTATGCGCTCTTCGGCGTGCAGCTCGCCTGCATGGTCGCTGGCATGGTGCTGTTTCCGACCATCATGCAGAACATCTGCCCCGCGCATTTGCGCTCACGCGTTGCGGCAATCGGCGCGCTGACATCGATCGTCGTGCAATCCGCCAGCCCCGTATTCATCGGCTTCATGTCGGACCGCATGCACGCGCTCAGCCGAGGGCTGCTGTGGTCGATCGTCTGCGTGGCGGCGTTCGGATTTCTCGCCGCCTGCATTCTGATGCGCGCCGCCAGCCGCGGTGTACGCGAGGCCATCGAACGCTATGCGTGACGCTCCTTTCCTTCATTCGCCCATGATCCCCCGCAAACTCTCACTGCGTATCGAACGTTGGCCCCTCGCCGTTCCGTTCCGCATCACAGGCCACGTTATCGACGCTGCCGGTCTCGTGAGCGTGACCCTCGACGACGGACACCACACTGGCAACGGCGAGGCATCCGGCGTCTTCTACCTCGGTGAAACGCCTGAATCGATCGCTGCGCAAATCGAAAGGGCGCGCGCGCCCATCGAAGCAGGCATCACGCGCGCGCAGCTACTCGACGTGTTGCCGCCCGGCGGCGCACGCAACGCCGTTGACGCGGCATTGTGGGCGCTTGAGTCACAACAGCAGGCCATACCGGTCTGGCGCGCCGCCGGCCTTCCCGCTCCGCGCGCCCTGTTGACCACGATGACGATCGGTACGGACACGCCGGATGCGATGGCCGAGGCCGCGCGGGCGCTGACCCATGCCCGGGCGCTAAAAATCAAACTGGACGGCACTGCCGCCGACGCCCCGCGCCTCGCGGCTATCCGCGAAATGCGCCCGGACGTGCCGCTCGCCGTCGACGCGAATCAGGGCTGGTCGCGTGCGCACTTCGAAGCCATGATCCCGCTGCTGCAACAGTTGGGTGTCGGCATGCTCGAACAACCGTTCGCGATTGGCGCGGATGCCTGCCTGGAGCATATCGATTGCCCGATTTCGCTAGCGGCCGACGAATCGTTTCAGGATCTGGAGGATCTGTCCGAGGTCGCACGCCGTTACGACGTCGTCAATCTCAAGCTCGACAAATGCGGCGGCCTGACGCGCGCGCTCGATCTCGCAACCCATGTTCGCGACGCCGGCTTGTCCCTCATGGTCGGCTGCATGGCAGGCACTTCGCTAGCGATCGCACCTGCCTTTCTGCTCGGGCAGCAGTGCGATCATGTCGATCTTGACGGACCGATCTTCCTTGAGCGCGATCGCGAGCCCAGCGTCGTCTACACCGACGGCCTGTTGCATTGCCCGCCTCAAACCTGGGGTCATGCTGACGCCACCGCTTCCATTCGTTGAACTATCGATATGACACTAGAGATATCGGCCACGACGACGCAACTCGAGGCGCTGCTGGCGCCTTTTCAACGCACCGACGCCCCGGGATTGGTCGCCGGCATTACCTGTCGCGGCCAGTTGTTGTATCGGCGCGGCTTCGGCATGGCGAGCCTGGAACATGGCATCGCCAACACGCCGGCCACGCGAATGCGTATCGGCTCCGTGAGCAAGCAATTCACTTGCCTCGCGGTGCTGCTGCTGTGCGAGCGCAACATGCTCGACGCCGACGCGCCCATCGGCGCCTGGCTGCCGGAGTTACCGCCCGCCGCGGGTGCACCGACCTTGCGGCAATTGATGTCGCATCTTGGCGGACAACGCTGCGCACTCGACCTTGCGTTGTTGACGCAGGGTCTGACGATCCCGCCGCGTGGCGCGCTGCTGGCGTCGCAGCAACGTCAACGCGATCAGAATTTTCCGCCTGGGGAACGCATGATGTATTCGAACGGCGGCTATCATCTGCTTTCCCTCGCCATCGAGCGCGCGAGCCGGATGCCGTTCGACGCGTTCCTGAGAACGTTTATCTTCAACCCGCTGCGCATGCGCGACACGGCGTGCGTATCCGATGACATGACCATCGAGCGAGGCATCGCAACGATGCATGTGCCGGATTGCCAAGGGGGATTCCGCCGCGGCATCTTTCCAGCGTGGGACTTGCTGGGTGAAGGCTCGATCGTCTCGACGGTCGACGACATGCTGCGATGGACCGCGCACCTGCGCTGCAATGAAAAGATCGTCGGCACCCCCGATACCTGGGCCCGGATGCTGACCTTGCCGGTGTTCTCCAGCGGCCAGCGCAGCCCCTATTCGCTCGGCCTCAAGCAAAACGTTTATCGAGGCGTCGAACTGATACACCATGCGGGCGGCGTCGTCGGCGGGAGTAGTCAGATGCTGCTGTCGACACGACACGAGCTCGACGTGGTCCTGCTCAGCAATGGCGCAGTCGACGCGCCAATCGAACTCTCGAAGCGAATCGTCGACATCGTGCTCGCCGGCGAGCTGAGCGGCAACGGGCCGCCGGTCGCGGCACGCGCCGCCCACCATGCGGCGCGCCTCGGCCGCTACCGTTCGCCCCGCAGCGGCGCGATGTATGCGCTGGAAGATCGCGACGGCGCGTTGGTCTTGACGGGACCGCTTTGCCCAAACCCGCCTATGGCGCTCTACGACAGCCTGGACGCGTTGAGCGACGTGGAGGCCGAAGCCGGCGCCGACGGGGCCCTCGCGTTGCGTTGGGGCTCCCCTGGCGCGCCGGACGACCTGGCGTGCATCCGCATCGCGCATTGCGGTCACACCGATGTCTTCACACGACTCGGCGACCCGCCCGCGATAACGCCCGGCCTGATCGCAGCGATGCCGGCCGCGTTCGAGAGTCACGATGCGAACGCGCGGGCAACTATCTGCCTCCGCGGCGAAGCGCTCGTACTTCGTATGCACGGCGCGGTGGGCGGCTGCGACTATCGACTGACCCCACTGGCCAGCGACGTCTTCGAACTGACGTCGATTGATCCAATGGATATCATGACCGGGATCGTCACCTTCACGCGCGACGCAGCAAGCGCCAATATCACAGGCTTTCGTGTCGATACCCCGCGTACCCGGCATCTCGCCTTCACTCCAGTGCGGGCCGACACCTGACTCCAGACTCACTGCCCATGCCAGCGCAGCCCGCGTCGGCATGGGCAGCTACTCATCGTGCTGGCGCAAACGGGTTCGACACACGCGGCCAGTAGTCGAGATCGCGATGGCGATAATCCAGTTCGGCAAACGCCGTCGTGAGCGCACCTGGGGCCGCGATATGGAATACGGCCTTCGCGCGGGGCGCAAAATCGGCATGAAAATGCTGTGTCGATTTCACGACCACCAGCTTCTTCGCGGCAAAGTCGATACCCAGACCGGTGAATGCGTCTACGCCAAGCACCTGGGTGCGAACCGATATCAGCGCGATATCGAGCCCGTTGGCCGCTTCGACCCATACGGCCCGCCCTAACGGCTGTTCGAGGCCCATGATGCTTTGCGCATGATGCTCTACGATGCCACGCACCGTGACGCGCAAATCCACGGGATCGCCCGAATGCACACTGCATTTGCCGCCGATGCGCAAATCCAGTGTCGCCCCCACACCGGCGTCCTTGCAAATCTGAATGGCGCCGAGATCCCACAAGCACCCAATCGCAACGTTGGCGATGCCCCGCTCGACCACGCGACGCAAGACGAACGTGCTGTCGCACGGCGCGCCGCCGCCAGGATTATCCGCGACGTCGGCCAGAACGACCGGGCCACCGTCGACAGCCAGCGCACGATCGAGGCTGGTATCGATGTCGAGCCATGCCGGGCGGGTGGCGTCGCGCAGTTCCCAGAACTCGCGCGCCAGTTGTGCCGCCAGCGCTTCGGCCTTGGCAGCATCGTTGTCCGTCACCACCCAGACTTTCGCGCCGGCTTCGGGTACATCGCCCCACGGAAAGCCGTGGCCGAGCGACACCGACAGCACGCCGTTACGCCCTTCGAGCGAGCGCATACGCCGGACAAATCCCGCCATGGGCTCGCTCGTGGTAGGCCATGTGCCGACCATCCGGCAATCGAACGTGCCGATGGTCGGACGGATGCGCCCGGCAGCCATCTCGAGCGCCAGTTCATAAGCCTCGCGCGCCCGATCCACCGCGTCGATATGCGGGTACTCCTTGTACGCAATCAGGATATCGGCCGATGCTTTCATCAGCTGTGTGAAATGGCAGTGCGGATCGAGCGTGACGGAGATCGGCACATCGGGTCCGACAATCGCGCGAATACCGGCAAGCAGATCGCCTTCGCAATCGTCATAGCCTTGGGCCACCATCGCGCCGTGCAACAGCAGGATCACGGCATCCAACGGCAGCGCCGCTTGTACCCCATCGAGAATTTCGTTGCGCAGCGACTCGTAGACCGTGCGAATCGTCGGCCCGGACGGCTGCGCTTCGGCACACAGTCCCTCTACGATTTCGTGACCGTCCTGCTCGGCAAGACGCCGGACTTCGGCCAGCACATGTCCCATGCCGTTGGGCTCACGCAAGCTCGCGTCGCCGTGAAAGATGGTGCTCTCTTCAAAGCTGCCCCAACCGGTCGGACAAGGGGCGAAGGTGTTGGTTTCGGTCGAAAGTTGAGCCGTATATATTCTCATCACAAGGTCTGCCAAACGTAGTTGAGGGACGTGAACCGACTATAAGCACACGCCATTTCCGCTTTGTGAGCACTGTGTATCAAGCGTGAAATAGAGCGTTTCCCATAGCCGGTCCGCGGCCGCCTCATCGACGCGGCAACGTGATCTGCGCCGCCAAACCGCCTTCCGCGCGGTTGCGCAACACCAGTTCGCCACCGTGACGCTTCACGACGTCGTTCGCGATGGCAAGGCCCAGTCCCGTTCCCCCGGTATTTTTATTGCGCGAGCTCTCCACGCGGTAGAACGGCTCGAGCACCCGCTCCAGTTGCGGCTCCGGAATGCCGACGCCATGGTCGAGTATCTCGATGCGCACATACGACGGCGCGTCGGTCAAAAGAATGTGCGCGTCTTCACCGTATCGAATCGCGTTGGTCACCAGATTGGTCAGGCAGCGCTTGAGGCCGAGTGGCTGGGCCGATAGCGGCGCCACCTCACCGCCGATGGTGACCCGCTGGCCGTGTTCGGCCGCGTCTTGCGCGATCGCGTCCACCAGCGCGTTGATATCGACTGGACTGAACGCCTCCACCACCTCTTCATTGCGCAGGAACGACAGCGTTGCCTCCAGGAGCTGCGTCATCTCGTCGATATCGTCTCTCAGGCGATCACTCAATTCGGCATCCTGAGCAGATCGAAGGCGCAGTTTCATACGCGTCAAGGGGGTGCGCAGATCGTGCGATACCGCAGCAAGAAAGCGGTTGCGTTCACTCATTTGCCGCCGCAACGACGCCTGCATTGTGTTGAACACTCTGGCGGCCTGACGCGCTTCGATGGGGCCCGTTTCCCTGATGGGTGGCGCATCGATATTCCGCGACAGCTCGTCTGCCCCGAGCGCGAGTGAACGGAACGGGGCGGCCAGCATGCGTGCTCCGAACCAGGCCGAGATCAGCGCCGGCATCACCTGGATCACCACCGCGGCGGCCCACTGCAGCGTCGCACTCATTCCGGGAGGCGGCTTGAAAGGCGCCGTGCTGTAGAGCTTGAAGAGCACAAGGCCAGCACTGACCTGCGTCACGAGAATGATCGAAATCATCATGAAGAGCAGGCGGTAAAAGGCCGAATCGAAGCGAGGTTTTTGCATGGTGATGGCAGGCAGCAGGTGATGGTTCCAATTATCGCCCCGGAATGTGGGGTCTTTGTGTGTCCTTTATTTCAAACCCGAAACAAATTTCCGCATTGGCTCTACGCCGCGCGCCAGTCCTTCTGCCCCACGCCTTCGCCGCGGTTTGTATCAACCCCGATACAAAGGCCACATGAAGCAGAAATAACCCGCACTTACCGTTCACCCCTGAGTTGCGCTATACGGCAGCCGTTTCAGTGGATCGCAAAATCAGGTGGAGACAATGGCGAAAATGAAAAATAAACCGAAGCACACAGCGGTTTCGAAGGCGTTAGCGCTGCGACACAGCGGGCGTTATGCAACGCTATTCGTCGGGCCGGTGTTCGGGTTGGCGTCGCTGGGTGCGCATGCACAACAACAAACGACGGTGCAAGCGCAAGCCCAGCAGATTGCGGCACCTGAAGCGGCGTCGGCCGCGAAGCCTGCCCCCGGAGCGCCGGCCGCCGGAACGCCGGCCGCCGCGTCGGGCGCGACGGCGGCGAATGCCGCCGCTGCCGAGACGTCGAAGATCCAGGGCAAAGATGGCGCGACGCTCAATACCGTGGTCGTTACCGCGACTCGCCGACGTGAACCGGCGCGCGAAGTACCGATGCAGGTCAACGTACTCTCGGCCGACGAACTGCAGAAGAGCGGTGCACAAACGATGTCCGACTACCTGTCTTCGGAGCCGGGCGTCGACTTGAACGCCAGCGGCGGCAGCGGGTCCGGTCAGGTCAGCATCCGCGGCGTGACGACAGGGGTTCAGACCGGGCCGACGGTCGGCATCTATATCGACGATGTCGCGTTCGGCGGCAGCACCTTGTTTTCGCAAAGCGCAACGTTCGCGCTCGACATGAGCCTGCTCGACCTCAATCACGTTGAAATCCTGCGCGGTCCACAGGGTACCTTGTATGGTGCAGGCGCGATGGGCGGTTTGCTCAAATACGTCACCAATGAACCCGACCCGGGGCAGTTTTACGGACAAGTTGGCGCCGGCGTGTCGGGAACCGAGCATGGCGGCGTGAGCGGCACGGCTAACGCAACGTTGAATGTCCCGCTGAAAACCGACGTTGCCGCGCTGCGCGTTTCCGTCTTCGGCCAGCACGATGGCGGTTATGTCGATTCCGTGGGTCCGCTGGTGGATACGCACATCGATCGTAGCGACACCTATGGCGCGCGCGCGTCGTTGCTGCTGACGCCGACGCGTGACCTGACGGTGCGGTTAAGCGCGGTCTCGCAGAACATCAATCGCAACGCGCCGGACTACGTCGAATATGGCGCCAACGGGCAACCGGTCTGGGGCGACCTGACCACGCAGCAGTTCGCTCCGCAACCGTTTCATCAGAATATTCAGCTCTATTCCGCCGGAATCGAATACGAACTCGGCTGGGCGCGCCTGAACTCGATCACGTCGTTTCAGAGAGTCAACACGAGCGCACCGCAAGACTTGACCGGCGTATACGGGCCGCTATTTGCCGCGCAAGGGCTCGACCTCGGTTCGGTCGTCGCCGCCGATGTGGCCACCACGAACAAGTTCACGCAGGAGTTTCGCCTGACCTCGCCGGGCAACCAGCGGCTGGAGTGGCTGGCCGGGCTTTTCTACACGCATGAGCGCAGCACCTTGAACGAGGGCTTTTTAACGACCTTGCCCGATGGCACTGTCGGGCCGAATCTTTCGGAGATCGACGCGCCCAGCACCTACGACGAGTACGCAGCATACGGCGACCTGACCTACCACCTCACATCGCGCCTTGCCCTGACCGCCGGCATCCGGATCGCCCACAACACCCAGACGTATGAGCAGACGACGTTCGGCACGCTCGCTGGCCCAACGCAGACCGTCTCGGCGCCGTCGTCGGACACCAGCAAGACCTACATGTTCACCGCGCGCTATGCACTGACACCCAATAGCAATGCGTATGTCCGCGTCGCCAGTGGCTACCGGCCCGGCGGCCCGAACGCCTTGCTGATCGATCCGCTCACCGGCATGCGCGCGTCTGGCAGTCCGACATTCGATCCCGATACGCTTTGGAGCTACGAGGCGGGCTACAAGGCCGACCTGCTCGACAAGCGGCTATCGCTGGAAGCGTCCGTCTACGACATCGAGTGGAAGAACATCCAGCAGCTCGGCACCGTCGACGGCGTGAACCAGGTCGTCAACGCCGGCGATGCACGGATCAAGGGGCTGGAGTTTTCCGGCACGTTCCGTCCCGACCGGCACTGGAATTTCAGTGCGAATCTGTCGCTCATCGACGCCCATTTGACGACGGGAAGTGCCAGCGCCGGCACGACCGCCGGCGAACCCTTGCCGAACTCGGCCAAAGTCGCCGCCACATTGTCGGGCACCTATTTGTTCACGGTAGATGGGCATCCGTCGTATGCGGGCGTCATACAGCGATTTGTCGGCCGACGTCATAGCGGTTTCGACGCCAGCTCGGGCCGCCCCGATTACCCGCTGCCCGGCTATGCGATCACGGATCTGCAAGCTGGCGTGGACTTTGGAAAGTGCAGCCTGGCATTCTATGTCCGCAACCTGTTCGACCGCCGCGCCTTGATGGCAGCCGGCACTTCGCTGATACCGCTGGGCGGCCCGGCTCTCGTCAGCGTGATCCAGCCTCGCACGATTGGCGCGACGCTGAACATCCCGTTCTAATCATATGGATAACTAATAATGAAGAAATATTCGCAAGCCATCGTCGAACGGCTGGATGCCTTGTTCGAGCGTTTCAACAAGGGTGACGAACCCGGCCTGGTCGTGGCCGTCGCGCATCGTGACGAGATCCTCTACCGCCGAGGCTTCGGCCTGGCGAGCCTGGAACATGGCGTAATCAACACCCCGGCTACCCGTCTGCGGATCGGATCGACGAGCAAGCAATTCACCTGCCTCGCCGCGCTGCTGCTAGCCGAGGACGGCAAGCTCGACATCGACGCCGGGATTCGCACGTATCTGCCCGAACTGCCGCTGCTGGCCGGCGACCCGACCTTGCGACAATTGATGACGCATACGGGCGGCTATCGCTGCTATCTCGACCTGACGCTACTCGCACAAGGCGTGGCGACGCTGCCACGCGGCGGCGCATTGGCCGCCGAACTGCGACAGAGCGATGTCAATTTCGCGCCGGGGGAGCGGATGATCTACTGCAACGGGGGATACCACCTGCTGTCGCTCGCCATCGAGCGCGCCAGCGGCATCCCCTTCGCGACCTTCCTCAAGGAACGTATCTTCGACGTGATGGGCATGGTCGACACGGAGTCGGTTGCCGACGACATGCAAATCCGCCCGCGCATGGCCACCCAGCACGTGCCGGATGGCAAAGGCGGATTCATGCGCGGTCTCTTTCCGACCTGGGAGGTGCTCGGCGAAGGCGGGATCGTATCGACGGTCGACGACATGCTGCTCTGGCTCGCGCATCTGCGCGGCCCCAAGCGCCTGGGCAGCGAAGCGAGCTGGCGCCAGATGCTGACCATGCCGCGCTACTCGAGCGGCGCGGAAGGCGTCTACGCCTTGGGCTTGATGCGCACGCCGCATCGCGACGTAGAGTTGCTGCACCATGCCGGCGGTGTGTTCGGCGGCGCTTGCCAAATGTTGACCGTGCAGCGGCATGCGCTCGATGTGATCATTCTCACCAATGGCACCGCGGCCGATCCGGTCGAACTCGCCACGCAGGTGGTCGACATCGTTCTGGGCGAATCGATACTGGGCGCACAACCTGCTGCGCCGCTGCACACTGCGGAGCACGAAACCCTGCCCGGCAAGTACCACTCGCGCGAGTCCGGAGCGTATTGCGTGATCGGCGATCACGATGGGCGATTGAGTGTGAGCCTCCACAACGCCGGGCAAATGCCCTTGCCGCTGATCCAGACTTCAACGGCATTGCAGGTCGTAGACGGGACCGGCGCTACATGCCTGATCAGGACTTGCACGTCGCCGGAGGGACGTGTGACTGCCATTGAACTGGTGGACTGCGGTCACGTGCAGACCCTGCAACGCCTGCCCGACGACGCGCCTCGGCTCTCCGATGTATCGCAGGGTCTGGCTGGCAGATACTACAGCAGCGATGCTGCGGCACGTGCAACTATCGCTGTGCAGAACGACGAACTCATCATGAAGATGGACGGCGTAGCAGGCAGTGTGACCTATCTGCTGGAGCCCGTCGATCATGACGTATTCACGTTCGCCCCCGCCGGTCCGTTGGCTGTCATCCGCGGCGTGTTGACAGTAGAACGCTCGGCTGGGCTGGCCGTGCGTTTTCGTATCGACACAGCTCGCACGCGCAACCTGAACTTCACACGCGAGATCCAGGGTCAGGAATACAAGACACATGGCGATATCAGACAATGAACATGCAACCCTTTCCGCCGGTGCCCCACGCGGGCGTGCTGCCGTCCGGTCCACGCAGCTCGATTGCAGATGTGGCCGGCGTGACGGTCGGTCACTGCACGCTCGACGAAGGCCCGATCCAGACGGGCGTGACGGTACTTCATCCGCATCCCGGGGACGTGTACCGCCGCAAAGTACCCGCGGGCGCAACCGTAATCAACGGCTTCGGCAAGAGCGTTGGCCTCGTGCAGGTCAACGAACTTGGACTGCTCGAAACGCCCATCGCTTTGACGAATACGTTCGGAGTCGGCGCAATCGCGCAGGCGCAGATTCGATCGGCAATTCGGGCCAACCCGCAAATCGGTCGGGACTGGCCTACGGTAAACCCCTTGGTTTTCGAATGCAATGACGGTTATCTGAACGACATCCAGGCGCTTGCAGTTACGGCGGAACATTACGAAATTGCGTGCAGTAACGCGAGCGTCGAGGTTCAGCGCGGCGCGGTCGGAGCCGGTCGCGGCATGTCCTGTTTTGACTTGAAAGGTGGCATTGGTACGGCGTCGCGCGTGATCGAGATCGCCGGGGAGCGTTATACGACAGGCGCGCTTGCACTGACGAATTTCGGCCGTTTGCCGACGCTCACGCTCGGCGGTGTCGCGGTGGGACGCGTTCTGGCGAAACGTTCGGCGAGTGGCGACACGCACGCAACGAAACCGGAGCATGGCTCGATCATCATGATCATCGCAACCGATGCACCACTTGACGCACGACAGTTGAAACGTTTGTCGATGCGCGCCGCAGCGGGTCTTGCGCGCACGGGCTCCGTATACGGCCATGGCAGCGGCGACATTGCGCTGGCGTTTACTACAGCATGGACTGTAGCATGCGACGCCGACCTTGCTATTCGACCGCAGATCCTCGCTGACGCGAGACTCGATCCACTCTTTGAGGCGTGCGCTGACAGCGTCGAGCAGTCCATCGTCGATGCGATGTGGCATGCCGTTTCGGTAACGGGCCGTACTGGACACCGGCGGCTGTCGCTGCACGACGCGGCGCCGGATATCGCCCAACTTATCGATGGGGTACGCCTATGAAAGTGCTTATTTCCGCCGACATCGAAGGGGTCGCGGGCGTGTTTCACCCGGAACAAACCCGCGCAGGCAACAGCGAATACGAAGCCGCGCGCCGCTGGATGACGCTAGAAGCGAATGCGGCGATCGAAGGGGCCTTCGCGGGCGGCGCAACGCAGGTCTGGGTCAACGATTCGCACGGAGGTTTTCGTAACTTGTTGCCCGATTTGCTAGATGCGCGCGCCCAGATCGTGCTCGGCAGACCTCGTACTCTGGGCATGATGGCGGGACTCGAATCGAACCCTGCCCTCGTGTTCATGATCGGCTACCACGCCATGGCACAAAGCCGCGGCATCCTCGCGCATACGATCAATAGCTTCGCGTTTGCGAACGTGCGGCTGAACGGCGTCCCCGTGGGCGAAGCGGGCTTGTATGGCGCGCTTGCTCAGGAATACGGGGCATCTGTTGCACTGCTGTCTGGCGACGACGTATTCGCGGAAGAAACACGTCCAACCTTTCCCAATGCAACGTTCGTGATTACCAAAACCGCATCAGGATGCGCTAGCGGCACTACTCTGGGCCTCGCTAGCGCGCGAGCCGAGATTCGCCGCGCGGCACAGGCGGTCGTAGAACGGTACATGGCAGGAGAAAAGGTCAGCGAGGCACCCGCCAATCGATCCAGTGAATTCAGGTGCGAGTTGAGTGTCCAGGTCCCCGCGCAGGCCGATCTGTTCTGCCAGTGGCCGACGCTATCACGAATCGACGGGGTCTCGCTGTATTTCGACGCGCCTTCCGTGGAGCACGTGGTGCGCACGCTGACCTGCCTGTCGGCGATGTCGGCCATGTTGCGGTAACGCTGACTCGAAGCACCCGGGCAACGGGCGCGTGATACCAACTGCATTGAGGCGAACGCAATGACATCACCGAAAACGACAAAAGCAGAGGCACGAGGTTCATTCGGCATCGTTGGGGGCCTCTGGGCGCTTTCAGGGGCCGATGTTCTTTTCAAGCTTCTGAAGAGCATCCACCCGGACGGCCGTTCAGAGCGTTGCAAAGCGATTTTCGAGCAACACCCGTTTCACGATCCGACGGACTCACGGGCAGCGACCATCGAGCGTTATTTTCGGAGGCCGGAGTTCGAGGTGCTGCATCCACGGGCTGTGGACGGCGTAGATTGCGTTACCTGCGCGGCTTATGGCAACGAGGGGATTCGCAGTGGTAACCCTGGAGGGCGAGCGGTCGAACTAATGCGCGAGGCCTGTATGGATCTGCTGGCGCAGGGCGCGGACGTCATTCTGCCGGGACTCCTGAACGACCGCGAGCGCAAGGAACTCGACGGCCGGATGAATGGCGACATGCGCAACGGACCCGTGACGATAGAACTCAAGGGCGAGCCGGGCGACTACCGGAAGCTCGGCAAGCGGCAACTCGAACACTACCGCAGCACGGAGGTCGATCGTGAGTGAGACGTTTCTCTCTGAACAAGAGGTCGCGGAATTGACCGATATAAAAACCGGGCAACGCGGCAAGACACGCGAGCAGCTTCAGGTTGAATGGCTGCGCACTTCAGGCATCCCGTTCTGGACGAGCGCCCGAGGTCGCCCGGTAGTCGCACGCACGGCAATCGAAGGTCGCGCCCGCGAAGAAGCCGCTCGAATCTTTTCCGCAAAATCAGGTTTTTTCCGCAATTCTCACCTTTCGTCAACCGGAAGATCGGAAAAAGCCAATGGCGGAGGGCAGACAGAGTCGAACTGTCCCGGGAACGGCTGACGTCCCCAACCGGGTTTGAAGCCCGGCCGTACCACCCGATACGATTGCCTTCCATTTCGAAGCGAGAATTACGCGAAAACTGCGCTAACGCCAGACCCTCACCCCATGCTATAGCCACTCGCGCATGCGGCTATCGGGCCTCAACCAATGTTGATCGCGCTGGAACCGAGTATATCCAACGCGATCGAAGAACTCCAGAATCTGGATCGCGCGCTTGCGTCCGAGTCCCGCAGCATCGCGAAACGCGGCCGCGCCTACGCCGGTATCTTGCGGCTGCGAAGCTTCAGCCAGTTGCGTGACGAGGCGCGCAAGCTCGTGAATCACCTCGCGATCGTAGAACAGGTCGCGCACGATCTGATACAGCCTGCCGAGGCGCGCGAGCTTGCGCAGCAGCGCGCGCACTTTTTCTTCGGGTTCCTGCGCTTCGCGCGCAAGATCGCGCACCCAGGGCGGGTCGTAGCGTCCTTGCGCAAGCAACGGCATAAGGCGTGCAGCAAGCGCTTCCTCGCTGGTATCGAGCGAAACCGCATGCGAAGGCAAATGCAGCCACGGCCCGCTGCGCGAGATACGTCCAGCTTCGATGAGCGCATCCACCGCCGCGCGCCAGACCTCGTCGCTCACGAGCGGCGCCGCCATGCGCCGCAGGCGCGCGGCGTCCGGTCCCTGTTCGTCCGGTGTGCGCGCATGGAACTCGCCCAGCGCCTCGACGATGCGCGCCGCAAGACGCGTCCAATGATCGCGCGCGAGCACGATGGATTCCGCTGCACGTCCTTGTGCCGCGATCACGACCGCGTCGTCGGGCAGCGCGAGCGTATCCGCGTCGAACCCCGTCAATTGCGTCAGCGTGGAGCGCGTGAGCCCACGCGGCGCTTCGTCAATCAGCGCACCCACGTTACCTTCGTCCAGCCATGCGCGCAGCGCATCGAGCCAGGCACGGCGCTCCGGTGTGCGCCGGCGCCGTGCGGGCCCGAACGGATCGAGCACGCGGCCGCCGCCCACCGTGCGGCTCGCCTGCGCGTTGCGCACGATGAATCGATCGCCGGGCATTGCATGCAGCGGCGTATCGAAGACGAGCTGCACGCGCGCATGGCCTCCGGCCGCAAGCGTATCGCCTTCGAGCAACGCGACATTCGCCACGCGATGCGTCGTGCCCAGATGCACGTGCAGAGGCGACCAATGCTGGAGCGTGATGCCCGCGTCGTCGAGAAGACTCAGCTCGACGTCCAGACGCGTCGCGCCTTGCGCGAGCCGTGCATCGACGATCCAATCGCCACGTGAAATTTGATCCTTCTCCACGCCGGAAAGGTTGAGCGCGCAACGTTGCCCTGCCCGCCCCGTATCCGAGGCGCGATTTTGTGCGTGAATACTGCGCACCCGCACCGGCAAGCCCGCGGGCGCGAGCAATAAGTTCTCGCCGGTGTGCACGCGTCCCGCGAAAACGGTGCCGGTCACCACCGTGCCCTGCCCCGTCAAGGTAAAGACGCGATCCACGGCGAGGCGGAACACGCCGTCATCGCGCCGTGCCTGCCAGTGCGTGGCACGCTCGCGCAGCCAGGCATCGAGTTTGGCCACGCCCGGATCGCCGGGCTGCGTCGCCTGCGTTTCAAAGCACGGCGCGCCAGCCAGTGCAGTGGGTGCGAGCCACGCGGCAATTTCCGCGTGCACCTCGGCAAGCCGTGCCGGCTCCACGCGGTCCGCCTTGGTGAGCGCGATCGCGCCATGCGTGACGCCGAGCAGTTGCAGAATGGCCAGGTGCTCGCGCGTTTGCGGCATGACCCCGTCATCGGCGGCGATCACGAGCAGTGCGAAGTCGATCCCGCACGCGCCAGCCGCCATCGTGTGCACGAGCTTCTCGTGCCCCGGCACGTCGATAAAGCCGAGCACGTCGCCGTTCGCGAGCGGTGTATAGGCATAGCCGAGCTCGATGGAGATGCCGCGCGCCTTCTCTTCCTTGAGCCGGTCGGTGTCCACGCCGGTGAGCGCGCGCACGAGCGTGGTCTTGCCGTGATCGATATGCCCCGCCGTGCCGACGATCACAGGCGCAGCTCCGCGAGTTGCGTGACGAAGGCCGCTTCCTCCGCGCTCTCGAGACAGCGCAGGTCGAGCCGAAGGGCATCGTCGGCGATGCGGCCGATCACGGGCCGCGGCAGCGCCCGCAACGCGCGCTCCAGCCTCAGCAACGCGCGGCCGCTGCCGCCCTTGCCGCGATATCGCACGACCAGCCCGCTGCTCGGCAACACATCGACGGGCAAGGCGCCGCTGCCGATCTGGCTGAGCATCGGCTCGACGCTCGCCTCATAGCCGTCGCCCAGCGCGCGCTGCAATGCGGGCAGCACACGCGTGGCCGCTTCGTGCATTTCATTCGCGGGACGCGTGAGCAGCCGCAGCGTCGTCAGGCGCTCGCGCAGAAATTCGGGCGCCTGGTAGAGCTTGAGCACGGGCTCGAGCGCCGCGAGCGTGAGCTTGCCGACGCGCAGCGCACGCTTGAGCGGATGCTTCTTGATCTTCGCGATCAATTCCTTGCGCCCGACGATCAGCCCGGCCTGCGGGCCGCCCAGTAGCTTGTCGCCGCTGAAGGTCACGAGATCGGCGCCCGCCTCCACGGTGGCGCGCACGGTGGGCTCGGCGGGCAGGCCCCACTGCGTGAGATCGGCAAGCGTGCCGCTGCCGAGGTCGACCGCCACCGGCAGGCCGTGCTTGCGCGCGAGCGGCGCCAGCTCGTCGAGCTCGACGCTCTTCGTGAAGCCGCTGATCGCATAGTTGCTGCAATGCACTTTCATCAGCAGCGCCGTGCGCGCGCCGATCGCCGCTTCGTAATCCTTCAGATGCGTGCGATTGGTCGTGCCGACTTCGCGCAGCCTCGCACCCGCGCGGCTCATGATGTCGGGAATGCGGAACGCGCCGCCGATCTCCACCAGCTCGCCGCGCGAGACGATCACTTCCTTGCGCGCGGCCAGCGCGGAAAGTGTGAGCAGCACCGCCGCGGCGTTGTTGTTGACGACGGTCGCCGCTTCGGCACCCGTCAACTCGCAGATGAGCGCATCGATCAGGTCGTCGCGGTCGCCACGCTTGCCCGTAGCCAGATCGAACTCCAGGTTGGCGGGCTGGGTGAGCGCCTGCACCACGGCACGCACGGCAACGTCGGGCAGCAGCGCGCGGCCCAGATTCGTATGCAGCACGGTGCCGGTCAGATTGAACACCGTGCGCAGCGCACTTTGCGCGCGCAGGGCGAGCGCCTGGTCCGCGTCCGCGATCACGCGCTCGATGGCAAACGGAGCCTGCGCGCTCGCGCCGGTTGCCAGCGTGCCCGCCTGCGCATCGCGCCGCCAGCCGTCGAGCGTCGCGCGTATCGCTGCGAGCACCTGCGTGCGCCCATGTTGCGCGATCAACGGTTGCGCCTGCGGCGAGGCAATCACGCGCTCCACGGCGGGCATCTGCGCAAGCAGTGCGTTCAGCGCATGGCTGGCAACCTGGTTGTGCTGATCGTGTTCGCCTTGTATCACTTGCGCCGTTGCCGCCGCGCCCTGCTGCGCGCTTTCGTTCATCTCGGTCGTGCGCGTCATTGCTCGGCCGGCGCTTCGGGATAGAGCAGCGGATTCGCGCTCGCGCGCCGATAACCGGCTTCGCTCATCAGCAGGTCGAGCGTGAGGCTCGCGAGATCGTCGGCGAGCGGCTCGAATTCGAGGTCCTTCTCCTGATAGCCGATCTTGCGATAGGTATGGCATTCGTCGCACGATTCCGCTTTCAAGGCCGGATTGCCGCCTTCGATGCCGTGATACGCGATGCCCTTGGTCGAATCGCAGTTCGTGCACTTCACGCGCACCACGTGATTCTCGGTGCCGCACAGGCTGCATTGCACGTAGCGATAACCCTGGAATGCGCCGCCCACGCGCACGATGCTCGCAACGGGCGGCACGCCGCAAACGGGGCACACGCCAGGTGCATCCACGTAGGGCACGTCCTGTACGTTGACGCGGCTCGCGAGATCGGTCCACACCACCTGCAGCGCCGCCATGATGAAAGGCGCCGTGGCGGGCGCCACTTCCGCATGGCGTTGCGCGAGCAGCGCATCGGCTTGCGCGTCGAGCTCGGCGTCGCTCATCGCGCGCAGCGTATCGAGCACTTTCGCGAGCGCCGGCGTGACCGCGCCCGCCGCTTCCACGCGATCCGCGAGGCGGCGCAACACCGCTCGCCATTGCGGATCGCGCTCGCTGCCGAGCGCGGGCAGGATCGGCATCGAATGGCGTTGTGCGCTGGCGATGGCTTCGGGCGGCGGCATCAGCGCTTCGAGATGCTCGAGCGCGTGCTGCTGCGCGTCCACGAGCGCCGCCATGAGGCGCACGTAGCCGCCGATCGGGTTATGGTCCGCCAGCTTGCGCAGACGCGCGGCGCGCTCACCGAAATGCGTCGCGCGCTCGGGCAGGCGAATGCGGGGAATCGCCGAGGGATCCTGTACCTGAATCTGCTCGGGATCGAGAATGCGTTGCGTCACGGCGAGTCTTCTCCCATAACAAAAGGCCGCCGCGCCCTTCCCGGGCGGGCGGCCTGCCAGCTGCGCAGAATACGCGCGCCTGCTACTTGATGCTCTCGCGGAACCAGCGCGGATGATGCTTTCTCGCCCAGCCCCAGGTGACGTAGCCGCGCGTCATCGCGCGAATCGAGCCCTTCACCCACAACGCCGCATAGATATGCACGACGATGCCCACGATCAGCACGAACGCTGCGGCCGCATGCACGTCGGCGGCCACGCGGATCAGCGTGATCGGGAAGTAGAACGAGAAATAGCGCCGCCAGATCACGATGCCGCTCAAGAGCAGCAGCACGAGGCAAACCACCATCACAAAGAATAACAGCTTCTGTCCCGCATTGTAGCGGCCGATCTCGGGCAGCTTGTCCTCGCGGTTGTGCAGCACGTCGTCGATCTGCTTGAGCCATTGCACGTCGGCCGAATCCAGATAGTTGTGATGCCAGAAACGCAGCGCGAGGATCATGAACGAAATGAACATCACCACGCCAACGAACGGATGCAGGATGCGCGTCCATTGCCCGCCGCCGAACAGCGCGGAAAGCCAGAACATGGCCGGATGAAACATCGCGAGGCCGGAGAGCGCGAGCAGCACGAAGGTGATCGCGGTAATCCAGTGGTTGCTGCGCTCGTTGGCCGTATAGCGCTGGATCAGTTGCGGTTCATCGTTGTTCATCGTCGCGCTCCTCGGGTTCGCCACGGATGCGCCGCGCCTCGTCGCGCGCGGCTTGCTCGTCCTCTGCACCCACTTCGTTCGGCCCCACCCGCGTGTAGTGGAAGAAGCCGGCCACCGCCGCGAGCGCGATGCCCGCGAGCGCGAGCGGCTTGGCCACGCCCTTCCAGAGCCGCACGAGCGGGCTGATGCGCGGGTTGTCTGGCAAGCCGTGATAGAGCGAGGGCTGGTCCGCGTGATGCAGGACGTACATCACGTGCGTGCCGCCCACACCAGGCGGGTCATAGAGCCCGGCTTTATCGAAGCCGCGCTCCTTGAGGTCGACGATGCGCTCGGCCGCGTGCTGCTTCATGTCTTCCTTGGTGCCGAACACGATCGCGCCGGTCGGGCAGGTCTTCACGCACGCGGGCTCCTGGCCCACGGCCACGCGGTCGGAGCACAGCGTGCACTTGTAGACGCGATGATCCTTCTTCGAAAGGCGCGGAATATTGAACGGGCAGCCCGTGATGCAGTAGCCGCAGCCGATGCAGTTTTCCTCGTGGAAATCCACGATGCCATTCGTATACTGGACGATCGCGCCCGGCGACGGGCACGCCTTGAGGCAGCCCGGGTCCTCGCAGTGCATGCAGCCGTCCTTGCGGATCAGCCATTCGAGGTTGCCGTTCGGATTCTCGTATTCCGTATAGCGCATCACGGTCCACGAGTGCTCGGTGAGATCGCGCGGATTGTCGTAGACGCCCGTGTTGATCCCCACTTCGTCGCGCAGGTCGTTCCATTCCATGCACGCGGTCTGGCACGCCTTGCAGCCGATGCACTTGGTCACGTCGATGAGCTTCGCGACCGCGCCCGTGACCGGCTCGCGCACGCCGGGCGGCGGCGTGGTGGTGGCGGACAGGCGTTTGATGTCGAGCGATTGCAATGCCATGTCGTTCCCCCCTTACGCCTTTTCCACTTTCACAAGGAACGACTTGAACTCGGGCGTCTGCGAATTGCCGTCGCCAACGGGCGGCGTGAGCGTATTCGTCAGATAGCCGGGTTTCGTCAGCCCCGTGAAGCCCCAATGCAGCGGCACGCCTACGTGGTGCACCTTCTTGCCGTCGATGGTGAGCACCTTGATGCGCTTGGTGACCACCGCGACCGCGATCAGGTAGCCGCGATTGCTCGACACCTTCACGCGTCCGCCATCGACCACCCCCACCTCCTGCGCAAGCTCTTCGCCGATCTCGACGAACTGCTGCGGCTGGATGATGGCGTTCAGGCGCGCATGCTTGGTCCAGAAGTGGAAATGCTCGGTGAGCCGGTAGGTGGTGGCGACGTGCGGGAACGCTTGCGCTGTGCCGAACGTCGCGCGGTCGTCGGGGAACACCCGCGCTGCCGGATTGCTCGTGGCCTGCGGGTTGTTGGGATGGAACGGGTTATAGCCGAGCGGGTTCTCGAATGGTTCGTAGTGCTCGGGGAACGGCCCTTCGTTCATGCCGTCGCGCGCGAAGAAACGCGCGACGCCCTCTGGGTTCATGATGAACGGCCCCATGCCGAGATCGGGCGCCTCGTCGACCTTGTAGTCGGGCACGTCCGCGCCGGTCCATGCGCTGCCGTTCCAGCCGATCAGCTTGCGCGTGGGGTCGAACGGCTTGCCCGCGGTATCGCACGAGGCCCGGTTGTACAGCACGCGCCGGTTGACCGGCCAGGCCCAGGCCCAGTTCAGCGTCTGGCCGATGCCGGTGGGGTCCGAGTTGTCGCGCCGGCCCATCTGGTTGCCCGCCTGGGTCCACGCGCCGCAGAAGATCCAGCAGCCGCTCGCGGTGCTGCCATCGTCCTTGAGCTGCGCGAAACCGGCGAGCTGCTCGCCCTTCTTCACGAGCACCTTCGTGGGATCCTTCGGGTCGGTCTGGTCGGCGAGCGCACGGCCGTTGTATTCCTGCGCGAGCTCTTCAGGCGTGGGGCTTGCCGGATCCGAGTACGGCCAGTCGAGCTTCACGATCGGATCGGGCAGCTTGCCGCCATCCTTCTGATAGGCGGCGCGCATGCGCAGGAACAGCCCTGACATGATCTCGAGATCGCTCCGCGCCTCGGCCGGCGGCTCGGCACCCTTCCAGTGCCATTGCAGCACGCGGCTCGAACTCACGAGCGAGCCGTTTTCTTCCGCAAAGCACGTCGTGGGCAAACGGAACACCTCCGTCTGGATCGAGCCCGTATCGACGTCGTTGTACTCGCCGTACTTCTTCCAGAACTCCGAGGTCTCAGTGGCGAGCGGGTCCATGATCACGAGCCACTTGAGCTTGCCGAGCGCGGAGAGCGTTTTCGCCTTGTCGGGCGCCGACGCGATCACGTTGAAGCCCTGGCAGATATAGCCGTTGACCTTGCCCTGATTCATCAGCTCGATGGTCTGCAGCAGGTCGTAGGGCTTGTCTAGCTTCGGCAGCCAGTCGTAGCCCCAGTTGTTCTCCTTCGTGGCCGCGTCGCCCCACCACGACTTCATGAAGCTCACGAAGAACGCGTTGTAGTGCTGCCAGTAGCTGAGCTGGTTGGGCCGCAGCGGCTGCAGCGCGCGCGCCTTGATGTAATCGTCATAGCTCTGTTCGGCCTCATTGGGCAGCGTCATGTAGCCCGTGAGCAGATTCGACATCAACCCGAGGTCGGTGAGCCCCTGGATGTTCGAGTGGCCGCGCAGCGCATTCATGCCGCCGCCGGCGATGCCGATGTTGCCGAGCAGCAATTGCACCATCGCACCGGTGCGGATCATCTGCGAGCCGATCGAGTGATGGGTCCAGCCGAGCGCGTACATGATGGTGCCCGCGCGGCCCGGCACGGCCGTGCTCGCCAGCATTTCGCACACCTTGAGGAACTTCTCCTTCGGCGTGCCGCAGACCTTCTCCACCATCTCGGGCGTATAGCGCGAGTAATGCTGCTTGAGCAGCTGATAGACGCAGCGCGGGTTCTGCAGCGTGTCGTCGGTCTTCACGAAACCGTCGTCGCCGATCTCGTAGTTCCACGATGACTTGTCGGGATACGCATGCTTTTGCGCGTCGTAGCCCGAGTAGATGCCGTCGTTGAACGCGAAATCGTCGCGCACGATAAACGAGAAGTCCGTGTAATTCTTCACGTACTCGTGCTGGATCTTGTCGTTCGTGAGCAGCCAGTTGATGACCGCGCCAAGGAACGCGATATCCGTGCCGGTGCGAATCGGCGCGTAGAAGTCCGCGACCGATGCCGTGCGCGTGAAGCGCGGATCCACCACGATGAGCCGCGCCTTGCGATGCGCCTTGGCCTCCGTGACCCACTTGAAGCCGCACGGGTGCGCCTCGGCCGCATTGCCGCCCATCACCAAAATCACGTCCGCATTGCGAATGTCGACCCAATGGTTCGTCATCGCACCACGGCCAAACGTCGGGGCAAGACCTGCCACCGTCGGGCCGTGTCAGACACGCGCCTGGTTGTCGAATGCGAGCAGGCCCATCGAGCGGGCCACTTTATGCGTGAGGTAACCAACTTCGTTGCTGGCCGCCGAGGCCGCCAGCATGCCGGTGGTCAGCCAGCGGTTGACGGTCTTGCCGTCCGCGGTCTTCTCGACGAAGTTCGCGTCGCGGTCCTCTTTCAGGAGCTTCGCGATGCGATCGAGCGCCTCGTCCCACGAGATGCGCTTCCATTCATTCGAGCCCGCCGCCCGATACTCGGGATACTTAAGACGGTTCGGACTGTGAATGAAGTCGATGAGGCTCGCCCCCTTCGGGCAAAGCGTGCCGCGGTTGACCGGGTGATCGGGGTCACCCTCGATATGGATGATGCTCGCGGTAGCGTTCTTCGCGCCGTCGCCGAGACCGTACATGAGGATCCCGCAGCCCACCGAGCAATACGGGCAGGTGTTGCGGGTTTCAGTGGTGCGCGCCAGTTTGTATTGTCGGACCTCGGCAAGTGCGTTGTCGGGCGCAAAACCCATCAAC
Organism: Paraburkholderia pallida; assembly: GCF_004524855.1. NCBI lineage: Bacteria > Pseudomonadati > Pseudomonadota > Betaproteobacteria > Burkholderiales > Burkholderiaceae > Paraburkholderia > Paraburkholderia pallida. The sequence goes on from NZ_CP038149.1 coordinate 1,621,354, forward strand.
GCGAGGCTGGAACCCGCCAGCGACGTTGCCGTGACCTTGAGGAACTGGCGCCGGGACATTTGCAGCATGGTGCGTCCTCGGCTTTGGGATTGTGGGTATTTTCAGTATAAGACGTTTCGAAAAATCAATCGGGCGAGTTGCGCAGCCGCCGGGCGGCGTACGGCGGATGCGCGTAAGTACCAGGCTTGCTATATAGTCAGTCGAGGTCGAATGCACTCGAAAGAGGCCCCGCGCGGCCATTCCACTCGCGCCGGGCAATGCGCCGGCACCATGCAGCAACCCACGCCCCCTCGCCAGCACGCAGGACACATATCATGGCAACCATTTCAACGGAACGGCTCGAATCGGCCGCGCGCAAGGAAGCGTCCTGGGTCGTGCGCGCGTGCCGGCAGTTCATCGCCGACCGCTGCCCGTCGCTCGCGGCGAGCATCGCGTTCTACTCGGCGTTCTCGCTCGCGCCCACGCTCGTCATGGTGATCGCAGTGGCCGGCTGGTTCTTCGGCGCCGACGCGGCGCGCGGCGAGCTGTTTCGCCAGGTGCACAACGTGCTCGGCAACGACGCTGCGGCCGGCATTACGACCATCGTGCAGAACGCACACCGCGCGGGCGGCAAGGGCAGCGTGGCCGCCGTGATCTCGCTCGCGCTGCTGGCGATCGGGGCGTCAGCAACGTTTTCGTCGCTCAATTCCGCGCTCAATATCGTCTGGCCGCTGGACTGCCCGCGTAACTCGTCGGTGCTCGCACTCGTGCGCGTGCGGCTGATCTCGTTCGGCCTCGTGCTCGGCGTCGCCTTCCTGCTGATCGTCTCGCTCGTGCTGGATGCCGCCATCACGTTCGTTGGACAGTGGCTCTGGGGCGAATCCACTTATTTGATTATCGGAAACATCGTGCAACTCGTGGTCGGCGTGCTCGTGCTCGCGATCGCGTTCGCCGCGTTGCTGCGTTTCCTGCCCGACGCCGTGGTGCAATGGCGCGACGCCATGGTGGGCGGCATCGTCGCGGCCGTCCTGTTTTCGGTGGGCAAGAAACTCTTCGCGCTCTATCTCGCGCATGCTGGCATGGCCACGGCGTTCGGCGCCGCGGGCTCGCTCGCCGTGCTGCTGATGTGGCTGTACTTCTCGGCAGCGGTGCTGCTGCTCGGCGCGGAATTCTCAGCGGCGCGCGCACGCCTGCACGATCCGCGCGGCGCATGGGGTTTCCTCGAGGAAACGCCGCCCGGCAGCCGCGCAAAGCTCGCCTCGGTGCTGGCCGCATCCACGATCGCGCCCATGCGCGAAGCCGCTGCGGAAGCACAGGCGGCACATGCGGTTCCCATCGGAAACACGGGTGCCCATTCGGCTGGCCCGCGTGCGGCTGCCCCGCACGCCGCCGGAAACGGCGCGCCGCCGCCGTATGCCGCGGCGGTCGCGGCCAACATCGCCCGGGATGGCGCCGTTGCCGCGAACGCCGCCGACGCGCCGCTCCATGCGATTAGCCAGGCGCGCGCGGAGGGCGGCGCATTCGCCCGGCGCAATGCCGAAGGCCTGCAAATCCGCCGCCCGGTCGTCAATATGGAAAAGAGCGCCACCTATGCCGCCGCCTGGACGCTCGTGCAGGCGGGCCGCACGGTGGCCGCCGCCGATCGCTACGTCAAGCGCCACCCGTGGCGCGCGGTGATGCTCGTCGCCAGTGCCGCGATCGCCATGACCGCGGCGGTCGGCCGCCGCCGCGGCGACACCCGCGACAAGCCCTGAGACGCCGCGCAGCCCCGGCTCCGGGGCCTCGCGCCGGCGCAGCCAAACTTCAGATCCAGCGCAACCAGGGGACACCCCTGGTTGCGCCATGTTTACCCGTATACGCCATCCCCTGAGGTTGCACGTTTCGCGACTTGTATCGAAAACGACAATAATGCAGCGCCAACAATCATCCTTTTCAGGATCCGGAAGAATTGCCTAAGCGCCCGTATTTCAAGGCTTTCTCAGCATGTGTCAGCTTTTTGCGACAGTCATTTATTTTCAGTTCAGGGGAATTGCACCCCTGCGTTATTCTCCTTTCCGCAACAGCATCAACCAAATCAAGCAACAACTAAATCTGCGTGGAGAAAACTGGATGAAACGAATCGTACTCTCGAGCCTCTCGCTGGCAATTCTGGCCGCTTCGGGCGCAGCACACGCACAAAGCAGCGTGACCCTGTACGGTGTGATCGATGAATCGATCCAGTGGGTGCACAACGACGCGAACAACGGTAACGGCAACAAGAACCTGGTCGGCCTCTACGCCGGCAACATCTCGGGCGACCGCTTCGGCCTGAAGGGCACGGAAGACCTGGGTGGCGGCCTGAAGGCGATTTTCCAGTTGGAAAACGGCTTTGACGTCAACACCGGCAAGCTGGGCCAAGGCGGCCTCATGTTCGGCCGTCAAGCTTTCGTTGGTCTGACGCAAGAGCAATACGGCACCGTTACGCTGGGCCGCCAGTACGACCCGCTGGTCGACATGGTTCAGCCGCTGACCGCCGACAACTACTTCGGCAGCACGTTCACGACGCCGGGTGACGTCGACAACAACGACAACAGCTCGCGCACGAACAGCGGCATCAAGTACGTCTCGCCGGTTCTGAGCGGCTTCCAGTTCGAAGGCATGTATGCATTCGGCGGCGTCGCAGGCTCGACGGGCTCGGGCCAAAGCTGGGGCGCGGCTGCTACCTACGCTATCGGCTCGTTCAATGTCGCCGCCGGCTACTTCCGCATGGACAACTCGTCGAACCCGGCACAGCGCGACAACAGCTGGGCATCGAACGCAACGTCGGGCGCCATGTTCGACAGCCAGATCAACAACGCCTACGCATCGGCCAAGTCGATCGGCAACGCTTCGGTTGCGGCCCAGTACGTCGCCGGTCCGTTCACGTTCGGCGTGCGTTACGCCAACGTCCAGTACAAGCCGGACGGCTACTCGGCGTTCCAGTCGACCGAGCGCTACAACGTTGCAGGCGGCTTCTTCGGCTACCAGGTGAACCCGGCCCTGCTGCTCGGCCTCGGCTACATCTACACGCACGGTGCAGGCGACACGTCGGCGTCGTACAACCAGGTTTCGCTCGGCGCGGACTACAACCTGTCGAAGCGCACCGACCTGTACGCACTGGCGGCTTACCAGCACGCCAACGGCACGCAGCGCGTCGACGCCACGTCGACCGACACGGCCGGCGCATCGATCGGCTCGTATGGCTACAACTCGGCTTCGAGCTCGCAAGAAATCGTCAGCCTGGGTATCCGCCACAAGTTCTAAGCAACATGAGCCGGGCTCGCGCCCGGCCAGGCGAAGAGACCACGCAGCTAAAAGCTGCACGCTACACAAGCCAGCCTTCGGTGCAAGCCAAGGCTGGCTTTTTCATGGACGCAACAATCCAGAAGCGGCTTTTAGCGGAAACAGGCCTGGCACGAGCGGGTAGAACCTCGCGAGCCTGGATGGCAGCCCGCTCGCCGGGCAGCCTGCGCTGCGCTTCGCAGCACCCTCGGCGCCACCCCGGCGCCCTCCCTTTACGCGATCAGCGCAACCTGCCGAGCGCCTCGGCCGCGTGACGCAAGAAGGCATCCGCAAGCGGCGCCGCGGCCCGCTGCGCATATCGCGCCGCATTGAGCGGCACCTCCAGCGCCGGCTCGAAACGCTTCACCGCCACGCGCGCGCTTGCCCCCGCCGCCGTGAGCGGGTCGACGAGCGCAATGCCCATCCCCGCCTCCACCAGCGTCACGACCGCCTGCGCGAGATCCGCCTCCACACTGGCGAGACGCGTTACACCGGCCTCGGAGAACATGCGATCGATGCGCAGGCGTGCGTGCGTTCCGGCCGCATACGAAACGAAGAGCTCGCCTTCGCAGTCTGCGGCGCCAACGGCGCGCTTGCGTGCGAGACGGTGCCCGCGCGGCACGATGCAACGCATCGGCCATTGCCCGAGACGCTCGAGCCGCACGGCACGGGGCGCCGTTTCCTCGCCGACAAAAGCCAGGTCGCAGCGCTGCGCCGCCACGCGTTCGAGCGCAAGCGCGGGCTCGAGTGTGAGCAGCTTCACGTCGACGCCCTCATGCTCCTGCGCGAACGCCGCCGTCACGCGCGGCAGAAAGTCGGGGCCGAGTTCGGGCGCGCCTGCCACGCACAGCACACCGCGGCGCTGCTCGCGGATCTGCGCGGCGGCCTGCACGACCCGTTCCAGTCCACTGAACGCGCGCTCGACTTCCGCATGAAGCGTATGCGCCTCGCCGGTCGGCAACAACCTCCCGCGTGCGCGTTCGAACAGCGCGAAGCCTACGCTTGCCTCGAAGTCGGCGAGCAGCCGGCTGACCGCTGGTTGCGAAACACCCAGCGCGCGCGCAGCGCGCGTAACCGTGCGCCATTGCATCAAGGCGCGAAACGCTTCAACCTGGCGAATACTGAGTTCGGAAACAGGCATAACATGAGGACATGCTTCTTTCGCCTGGATGGCTTCGGAGCATCGTCAGACAAGATCAAAATCGTTAAATTTCCCGCATTTTGCCTGCCATATTACCTGACAGCCATTCATAACATTTAAACATGCTTCAGGCGTGAGCTGACCCATTGCCGTTTTCTGCACGCAAATAAAAATCCCCGCAGGCACAAAGCCAACGGGGATTCTTTGGGTACTGACGCGTGCCGCGGCGCGAGGCCCCGGCATGAAGCGCTTAGGCCGCTGCTGCGTCCTTCAGCTTCTTCAGCGCGCGTGCCTTGATACGCACGGTTGCCGGCTTGGCCGGGAACCAGCGCTCTTCACCCGTGAACGGGTCCTTGCCGAAGCGCTTCTTCTTCGCCGGGACGGCCTGGACGACGATCTTCAGAAGGCCCGACAGCGTGAATTCGCCGGCGCCCTTCTTGTGGACCGAACCCAGGATCGTGTCTTCCAGCGCGGCGAGCACGGCCTTCGTGGCCTTCGGCTCGACGCCAGCACGCTCAGCGACGTGAGCAGCCAGCGAGGCCTTCGTGAAGGTGTCCTTGATCGGCGACGGTGCGCCGGACGCCTTCACGGCGACCTTCTTAGCTGCGGCCGTCTTGGCGGGCGCTTTCTTTGCGGCAACCTTCTTGGCCGGGGCAGCTGCCTTTTTTGCGGCCACTTTCTTTGCGGAAGTCGGCATGTTTCTCCTACCAGTGTTGGTCAGTGAATCGACGAAGCACAGCGGAATGCAGATGCTTCAACGGCGGATTCTACAAGCGTGCAAGCGTTTTGCGTGACTCTTTTGCATCGTAGATGCAAATTTGTTGCGCGGCGCTGACTGCCGAACGCATTTCGATACCTGTTTACAGGGGTAAACGTGCTCCTGCGCCCCCCATGCGCATGCCGCCTGCGCCAGCGCGACGCGTGCGCGATGCGGCGAAAACACCACACGTATGGCGCTTTTCGCGATGACGGCCGCTTCGCGCGCCGTTCTGGCGCGCGCGTTCGAGCGTCGCCGCTGGCAGCATTTGCGTGCTTTTTGGCGCTCCTGCGCACGCGTGCGCTCGTAGAGTGACGATGAGCGCGCCGTCGCCAGCACGGCCCGCGTCTTTCTCCATCTTCATTTCGAGGCACTTCCATGGCGTTCAAGATCGGATTTCTGCTTTTCCCCAAGGTGCAGCCGCTCGACCTCTGCGGGCCCTACGACGTACTCGCGTCGATGCCCGATACGCAGGTGCGGCTCGTCTGGAAGACACGCGAGCCCGTCATGTCGGCGACCGGCATGCTGCTCACACCCGACACCGTCTTCGACGACTGCCCGCCGCTCGACGTGATCTGCGTACCGGGTGGCGCCGGCGTGGGCGCGCTGCTCGAAGACGACACCACGCTCGACTTCCTGCGCCGCCAGGCACGCGACGCGCGCTACGTCACGTCGGTCTGCACCGGCTCGCTCGTGCTCGGCGCCGCGGGTCTCCTGCGTGGACGCCGCGCCACGACACACTGGGCCTTTCACACGCTGCTCGAACCGTTCGGCGCGATCGCCGTGAAAGAGCGCGTGGTGCGCGACGGCAACCTCATCACGGGCGGCGGCATCACGGCAGGCATCGACTTCGCGCTCACGCTCGCGGCGGAGCTGATCGGCGTAGAGGCCGCGCAAGCGCTCCAGCTCGAACTCGAATATGCGCCGGCGCCACCGTTCAATGCGGGCCGCCCCGAAAGCGCACCGCCCTCTGTGGTGGAGCAGGTGCGCGCGCAAAACGCGGCAACGCTCGCGCAACGCACGCGCATCGTCGAGCGCGTGGTCGCGCAGCGCCGGGACACATCCGCGTGATCCAGCCTGCTCGCGATTGACCAGGCTGGATCGCGGCACGGCGCCGCCATCGCCGTGCCGAGCATCGGCAGCTTCGGCTGCTGCGCGGCGCGAGCCAGGGTCCACACTTGCTACCCTCGATTGCAAGGATCGTATACATTGTGCGCGGGGCAACCGTTTAATCCGGCGTTCCCAGTAACGGCATGCCATCCAGCGCGCCGCTTCTCGCAATCCTTGCATCGCAAACACTGAAACCAGCGGTATAAATCAACCAAGAGGGGAATACATGCAGTCCACCATCAGCAAGCTGACTCTCGCCGCGGCCACCGCCGCATTCCTCATTGGCGTCACGGCGCCGGCCTTCGCCCAGGACGCCAGCGCACCCGCAGCGACCACTGCGCAAAGCGCCGAGCCGGCTTCGCTCACCAAGGCCGAAAAGCGCAAACAGGCGCGTGCGCAGCACAAGGCCGAACGCAAGGCCGCGCGCGCGAAGAACAATGCTGAACTGAAGAAGCTGGAAGACGCGGGCTACAAGCCTGCAAACAACGACCCGAACTATCCGCAGAATCTCCAGAACGCGGAGAAGAAAGCGGCGGGCGCTGCCGGCGCGAGCCAGTAAACCGCTTCCTGTAGCGGTTTTTTTCGCGTATGCGGGGACCGGCGTTTTGCCGGTCCCACCATCTCCCGCCGTTCCGCTCCCTCCCGCAGCCGCTCCTCTCGCACCGGCCGTCCCGGCCACCTCCCGCAGTTCTTGCGCGCCTGGCGCATCCCTTTTCTTTCCCGCGCGTCTCGCTCACCGCTATCGCTCACGTCGAAGCATCGCCGATCGACCTCGTTCCCACGCACCTTTCAGCACACCTTCAATGCATGCGCATGTCCGATATGGGACGATGCCGCGTCCCTGGCTGAGATGGAGTCCACCTCATGAACGCAGCAAAACCGGATGCGAGCACGACACTTGCGCCCAGGAAACCGGGCCTGCCCATCGGGTTGATCGCGGGCGCCATCGCGCTCGTCGTCGTGCTGCTGCTTCCGTTGCCCGCGAGCCTGCCCGTAGCGGGTCAACGCATGCTCGCGATTCTCGCCTTCGCCGTGGTGGTGTGGCTCACCGAAGCCGTCTCCTATGAAGCGAGCGCGATCATCATCACCTCGCTGATGGCGTTTCTGGTGGGCACCGCGCCCACCCTCGACGATCCCTCGCAGCTCTACGGCACCTCGAAAGCCATCAGCATGGCGCTCGCGGGCTTCTCGAACTCCGCGCTCGCGCTCGTCGCGGGCGCGCTCTTCATTTCGGCGGCCATGACCGTCACCGGGCTCGACAAGCGCATCGCGCTCGTCACGCTCTCGCTGATCGGCACCACCACGCGGCGCATCCTGATCGGCGCGATCGCCGTGACCATCGTGCTCTCGCTCGTCGTGCCGAGCGCCACGGCGCGCAGCGCCTGCGTCGTGCCGATCATGGTGGGCGTGATTTCCGCATTCGGCGTGGACAAGCGCTCGAACATCGCGGCGGGCATCATGATCGTGGTGGCCCAGGCCACCAGCATCTGGAACGTCGGCATTCAGACGGCCGCCGCGCAAAACCTGCTCACCGTGGGCTTCATGGACAAGATGCTCGGCGCGCGCGTGACCTGGCTCGACTGGCTGATCGCCGGCGCGCCCTGGGCGATCGTCATGTCGGCCATTCTGCTCGTGCTCGTGCTGAAGATGCTGCCGCCCGAAACCGACGCCATCGCGGGCGGCAAGGAGGCCGTCGAAGCGTCGCTGCGCGAGCTCGGCCCCATGACGGGCCCGCAAAAACGCTTGCTGGGCGTCTCTATCGGCCTGCTCTGCTTCTGGGCCACCGAAGGCAAGCTGCATTCGTTCGACACCACCTCGGTCACCTACGTGGGCCTCGTGCTGCTGTTGCTGCCGCGCTTCGGCGTGATGGACTGGAAAACGGTGCAGAGCCGCATTCCCTGGGGCACGGTGATCGTGTTCGGCGTAGGCATCAGCCTCGGCACCGCGCTGCTCACCACGAAGGCGGGCCAGTGGCTCGGCGACCTCGTCGCGCGTCACACGGGCCTCGACACCGCCGGGCCGTTCATGGCCTTCGCGATCCTCGCCGCGTTCCTCGTGGTGATCCACCTCGGCTTTGCGAGTGCAACGGCGCTCACCTCGGCCATGCTGCCGATTCTGATCGCGGTGCTGCAGTCGATGTCGGGCGATTTCAACCGGCTCGGCGTGGCCATGCTGCTCGGCTACACCGTGAGCTTCGGCTTCATCCTGCCGATCAACGCGCCGCAAAACATGGTGTGCCTCGCCACCGAGACCTTCACCGCGAGGCAGTTCGCGCGCGTGGGCATCGCGGTGACCGTGCTCGGCTATCTGCTGATGCTGCTGTTCGCCGCCACGTGGTGGCACTGGCTCGGCTGGATCTGAAGCGTTGGCGGTTCTCGCGGCGCGGTTCGAGCTTGCGTCGCGCCCGGCGCGCTAAAAGACGCGCGGTACAGGCAAAAAAAGGGGCGCCCGGTTGTATGAACCGGGCGCCCCTCGTGCTGTGCGGCTCCTGCCGCCGTATCAGGCGATGCTTAAACCGCCACCACACCCACGTAGTTCTCGGCCATCGCGGTCGCCGCCGCGCGCGAGGTGGTGACGTGCTCCAGCTCCGCAACCTGCAGGCGCTGCTCGAACGGTGAGGCATCGTCGAGGCGGTGCATCATGCGCGTCATCCAGTACGAGAAGTGCTCGGCGCGCCAGATGCGGCGCAGCGCGGTTTCGCTGTACGCATCGAGCAGATCGGTGCGGCTCTCCTTATAGAACGCCACCAGCGCCGCGGTCAGCACGCGCACGTCGGCAACGGCCAGGTTGAGGCCCTTCGCGCCCGTGGGCGGCACGATATGCGCCGCGTCGCCCGCGAGGAACAGGTGCCCGTGCTGCATCGTCGTCGATACGAAACTGCGCATGGGAACGATGTTCTTCTGGAAAATCTTGCCCTCGACCACCTGATGGCCTTCGTCCGAATCGACGCGCGCGTGCAACTCGGCCCAAATGCGGTCGTCGGACCAGTTCTCGACCGCGTCGTTCGGATCGCACTGGAAATACATGCGCTGGACGTCCTGTGAGCGCGTGCTGATGAGCGCGAAGCCGCGTTCGTGGCGCGCGTAAATCAGCTCGTCGGACGTAGGCGGCGCTTCCACGAGGATGCCGAACCAGCCGAACGGGAACACGCGCTCATAGTCCTGGCGCAATGCCGCCGGAATGGCCGAGCGCGAGACACCGTGAAAACCGTCGCAGCCGATCACATAGTCGCAATGCAGCTCGTGCTGCTCGTCCGCGTGCTCGAAACGGATCGAGGGCGACGCGGTGTCGATGCCGTGAATGGAGGTGTTCGAGACGTCGAAGAACAGCTTGCCGTCGGCGGCCACGCGCGCCGCGACGAGATCCTTGAGCACTTCGTGCTGGGCGTAGACCGTGATCGATTTGCCAGTGAGCGCGGTGAGATCGATACGGCGGCGCTTGCCTTCGAACGCCAGCTCGAAGCCGTGGTGCAGTGCGCCTTCAGCTTTCATGCGTTCACCGACGCCGGCCTCGGCGAGCGTGTCCATGGTGCCCTGCTCGAGCACGCCTGCGCGTATCGTGGATTCGATCTGATCGCGACCGCGCCGTTCGAGCACGACGGAATCGATGCCGCGCAGATGCAGAAGATGGGAAAGAAGCAGGCCCGCGGGCCCTGCGCCGATGATGCCAACCTGGGTACGCATGATGTCTCCACTACGTGTTGATTTGGCGCAAGTTTGGGGGCTTCGAGCGATATCGCGCAACGCGATATGGTGAATATGGATTATCTCGATTGCGGATAGAGGTTTGGAGCGCCCGCCGGTTTGCTGCAGTTGCGGAAAGCCGCTGGCAGCAGGCTGTGCCGATGCGAGAAATTCGGCGCATTCGGCGACGATCGGAAATTCAACCGCGCAATGCGGCGTGGCAGCGCAAACTCGATTCGCACGCAACGAACTGGCGTCTGGCAAAGAGTCGCGCTGTGTGGATACGGCCGGCGTGGATACGTCCGTTGCGGAACGGAAATTGCTGCGTCACAGCAGTTTTGCCGACGCCGTGTTCGCGCGCCGTCAATCCCTCTCCCTCCAACAACAATCGCGAGCCACGCCGATGCCTCATTCGAGCCACCACCCAGTCAGACTTCTCAACGCCCTTCCGAAACGCCCTGGCATGCCCGATCCGGCGCCGCACGCGCCGTTCGCCCATGGGCGCCTGGTCCATTGCGCTGCCGCGCTCCTGATCGCGCTGCCGCTCGCCTGCGCGCCGCTTGCGGCACGCGCGCAGGCTGCGGCCTCCGCGCCCGTGGCCGCGGCGCAGACCGGGCAAGACTTGCAAGCCGCGAGCGCACCGTTCGCGGCGTCGGCCACGACGCAAAGCGCGGCGCCGCTGCCGCCGTCCGAGCTCTACGGCCAGCTTTATCGCGACGTCGAACTGGCCCAGGTCTTCCCCGACAGCAAAACGTTCGCCGACATGGTGCCGAACGAGACGCCCACGAAAATCGTCGCCGATTACGAATTCTGGAGCGCGCACCATGCTGGCATTACTGACCCCGATGCACGCCGGGCCGCGCTCTCGCAGTTCGTCGCGCAGCATTTTTCCGATCCGAAACAGGCCGCCGACAGCTACGTTTCCGATCCGAACCAGAACGTCGTGAGCCACATCGACACGCTCTGGGACGTGCTGCGGCGCAATCCCGACGCCGCACAACAACCGTATTCGTCGCTGCTGCCGCTGCCGAAGCCCTACATCGTGCCGGGCGGCCGCTTCAACGAGATCTACTACTGGGACTCGTACTTCATCATGCTGGGTCTCGAAGCGAGCGGCCGCCACGATCTCACGCGCGACGAGCTCGATAACTTCGCCACGCTGATCGATCGTTACGGCCATATCGCGAACGGCAACCGCACGTACTACCTGAGCCGCTCGCAACCGCCGTTCTTCGCGCAGATGGTGGCGCTCGTCGCGCAGCGCGACGGCGACGCCACCTACGTGCGCTATCTGCCGGAGCTGCGCAAGGAATACGACTACTGGATGGCGGGCGCGGATACGCTCAAGCCCGGCGAGGCGGCGCGCCACGTCGTGCGTCTCGCCGACGGCACGTTGCTCAACCGCTACTGGGACGCGCGCGACGCGCCGCGCGACGAGTCGTATCGCGAAGACGTGCTCACCGCGCAAAGCGCGCCGCAGCGCGCCGCCGGCGATCTGTGGCGCAATCTGCGCGCGGGCGGCGAAACAGGCTGGGATTTCAGCTCGCGCTGGCTCGCCGACCCGCAGTCGCTCGCGAGCATCGAGATCACGTCGCTCGTGCCCGTCGACCTCAACGCGCTGCTCGTCGAGCTCGAGCGCACGCTCGCAAAAGCCTATGGATTGGCGGGCAACGCGGCCGAGGCGCAGCGCATGAGCCAGCGCGCCCAGCAACGCACCGCCGCCATCGACCGCGTGCTATGGGACCCGCAACTGCACGCCTTCAGCGACTACAACTTCGTGCAACACACGCTCACGCACCGGCTCACGGCGGCGACGCTCTATCCGCTCTACGCCGGCATCGTCACGCGCGCGCAGGCGCATCAGGTGGCCGGCGCCGTGCGTGCCGGCCTGCTGCGCCCGGGCGGCCTCGCCACCACCCAGCTGGCGAGCGGCCAGCAATGGGATGAGCCCAACGGCTGGGCGCCGCTTCAGTACCTCGCGGTCATGGGCCTGCGCCGCTATGGTGAAAATGCACTCGCCCAGAGCATCGCCACGCGCTGGATCGCCACCAACCTCGTCTACTACCGGCAGACGCACAAGCTCGTCGAGAAATACGACATCAGCGCGGCGGCGGCCCGAGGCGCGTCGGCGGGCGGCGGCGAATATCCGCTTCAGGACGGATTCGGCTGGACCAACGGCGTGCTGCGCGTGCTGCTCGCGATGTATCCGCACACCGATAGCGCGATGGCCACGCACACGGTGAACGCCGGGAAAGCGGCTGCCCCCGCACGCTGACGCGCGATGCATCCGTGCTGAAATATGGCGCGGCGGTTACGGCCATGTGCCGCGATCCGGGGCACGCCGTGCATGAGCGCGTTGCAGCACGTCATCCCGCAGCGCAGCGTAGCGGCGCTGCGGGTTTGCTGTGCGTGTGCACAGTGGCCGCCATCGGCGTATGCTGAAACACATGTCCGCAGATCAATCTGCACTCTGGCCGCCGGCTCACCACCGCCCGAAACGCCATGAACGCCTCGCCTTCCACCCCTGGCTCCGAACCCGGTCCCAGACCCGTCTCCGGAGCCGCCACCGGCTCTGAATCCGTTGCCCGGCCCGGTCCGCGCGTGACCGTGGTCGTGCTCACGCGCAACCACGTGCGCCAGGTCGTCGATACCGTGGCGCGGCTCACCGCCCTGCCCGAGCGTCCGGCGGTGATCGTGGCCGACAACGGCTCCAGCGACTCCACCGTGAGCCTGCTCGCCTCGTTGTTCCCGCAAGTGCGCATCGTCCAGAGCCTCGGCGACCATGGGATGGCGGGCTTCAACCGCGCTTTCGCGCTCGCGCCCACTGACTATGTCGCGTGCTGCGACGACAGCACCTGGTTCGCGCCCGGCGCCCTCGCGCATGCGGCGCAGTTGCTCGACGACCATCCGAACGTCGCCGTGCTCAATGCGCGCGTAGTCGGCAACGACGAGCGCGAGATCCATCCGGCCTGCCTCATGCTCAACGCCACCTCGCCCGGCAGCGACGGCTTGCCCGGCCCGACGCTCGCTGGCTACATGGCAGGCGCCTGCGTGTTGCGCGCGAGCGTGTTCCGCGCGCTCGGCGGCTATGAGGAACGGCTCTCGCATGGCGGCGCCGAGGAGCTGGCCGCGCTCGACGCGCTGAGCGCGGGCCACAAGATCGTCTATTGCGAGGCGGCGCTCGCGCATCGCGAGCCGCTATGCCGCTGGTTCACGCGCGCGCAGCATTGCACGCTCGCGCGCAATTCGGCATGGGTGGCGTGGATGCGTCTGCCGGTGCGCGACGCACTGGCCGCCACGGGCCGCGCGCTCGTGGTGTTCGCGCGCCAGCGCTCGCTCGGTCCGGCCAGCTTTGCGCTGATGCGCGGCGCCTTCTGGACGCTGCGCCGCCGCCGCGTCGCGCCCGCGCACGTCGTGCTGCTCACGCGCCAGGTGCGGCGCGCCGAGCGCCAGGTGCGCGCCGGCATTCCCGCGATGGCCGAGAAGTACGATCAATCGGGTCAACGGGCCTGGTAGGCTGGCCTGCAGCACAACCTGTAGCCGATACGCGAGGCGCCCCAGCCTGGTGCGCCTCGCGCGGGCTTGGTCGCGCACGCGCTACGGCGCCACCGGCACGAAGTCCCGATATTCGATTTGCGCGCCGCGCACCACGATCGCGGTGGACTCGGGCACCTCGGCCCACACGTCGGGCAAATCCACGAGGGGCTCGGAAACGATCAGATAGGCGTCCTCGCCCACGGCGTCGATGCGCGGATCGTCGGGATAGAGTTCGTGCAGATGCTTGAACGAGTTGCTGTGAAAGAGCGAGCGCGACTTGCGCTCGCTGGAGTAGCGCACGGCCACGAGCTGCTCGCCATCGCTTGCGCAGACGGTCATGTTGAGCGCCGACTCGATGCCGTGCTTTTTCGCGGTGGCCTCCACGAAGCCCACCATGCGCTCGAGCGCCGGCACGGGATCGATCTCGAGTCCGAAAGTCAGCGCCAGGTAGAACATCGCTTCGGAATCGGTCGAGCCTTCGATCGCGCTGAAGCGCCCGGGCTCGACGGCCAGCAGCAGGTCGCGCCGCACGAGCGGAAAGCTCTCGATCAGCCCGTTGTGCGCGAAGATCCAGCGCCGGTGCCGGAACGGATGGCAGTTGGTCTCCTGCACGGGCGTGTGCGTGGCGGCGCGCACGTGCGCGAGGAACATCGGTGCATGCACGGCGCGCGCGAGTTCGCGCAGATTGCGGTCGTTCCAGGCCGGCTGCACGCTGCGATAGCGGTACGGAATGTCGTGCGGATGCTGATACCAGCCGACCCCGAAGCCATCGCCGTTAGTAGTGGTCGCGCCGAGCTTCGAATGCAGGCTCTGGTCGATCAGCGAATGGCGTGCGCGAAACAGCATGGTTTCGAGCGGCACGGCGTTACCGGTATAAGCGAGCCAGCGGCACATGGTTACCCTCCACTTTCAACGAACCGAGATTGCGGCCCGACATGACATTCGGCGCCTCGCGAACGCGGCCGGGCGAGACCCGGCGCGCGCCGTCGATCAATTGCCCGCGCGCATTCCCGCGAGCGGCGTGAGAAACCCGTCGAGGCCGGTGAGAATAATCTGCACGCCGATGCACAGCAGCAGGAACGACGAAATGCGCATGGCCACGCGCGTGCCTTCCGCGCCCAGATAGTAGGCGAGGCGCGCGGCGCGGCTGTAGACGTAATAGATCACGAGCATCACGAGCACCGAGATCGCCACCGAGGCGATGCCCGAGAGCAGAAACGCCGAAAGCTTGTGCGTGCGATTCGCGTTGAGCGCGATGGCCGTGGCGATGGAGCCGGGGCCCGTGGTCAGCGGAATCGTCAGCGGAAAAAAGGCCTTGCCGGCCGCCGACTCGGCGCTGAGCGGCTTCACCGGATGATCGGCCATCGCCGGCTCGGGCTCCGGCGCGTTGAGCATCTGCCAGCCGCTCACGGCCACCGCGAGGCCGCCGCCAATACGCAGCGCCTCCATGGAAATGCCGAAGAAATGCAGGATGGGCGTGCCCACGAAAAACGCGGCAAGCAGCACGAAGCCGGCATTGGTGGCCACGCGCTTGGCGAGCAGACGCCGCTCTTCCTCGGAAAGCGACGCCGTGCGATCGAGAAAAACAAAAGCAATGCCAATGGGATTGATGATGCTGATCAGTCCGGTGAAACCGAACAGGATGTCTGAAATCAGGCTCTCGATCATGTAGGCGATCCGTTAGACGGGCGCATTCCGATTGCGCCGCGGGGCAGCGTGAAGTGTAACCGGAGCGGCCTGCGCCGTGCCTGCTGGATGCCTGCGCGCACGCGCAAAAAATCCGTCTTCATGACGCAGCGCACCATGCCCGCACATTCGGCGAAGGTGCGCCACGCGGAGCGCACGGGTCCGCTCCCGCGGTGACACATCGGGATTTTTGGCAGCTTTACGGGGCGCATTCACCAGCATAGAGTGATTCGACCGGACCCGACGCGACGTATCCCTTTTACCCAAAGGAGTTGCCATGTCACTGAGGTTGCTCGCTGCGCTACCCTTTATCGGCATCCTGCTAGGCGTGCCGTTCGTCAACCGCACCGAGCCGCTCGTGCTCGGCATGCCGCTCGTGCTGGCGTGGATTGTCATGTGGGTCGTGCTGACCGCGGCCATCATGGGCATCGTCTACAAGCTCGATCCGGCCAATCGCATCTCGCCGGACGCCGAGGTGCGATCATGAGCGCGCTCATCATCATTGCGGCGATCACCGTGGTCGCGCTCTATCTGGGCATGCGCGCGCGCCGTGGGCACGACATGAGTCTCGAGCAATGGTCGGTGGGCGGACGCAGCTTCGGCACCGCGTTCGTGTTCCTGCTGATGGCGGGCGAGATCTACACCACCTTCACGTTCCTCGGCGGCAGCGGCTTTGCCTACGGCAAGGGCGCACCCGTTTATTACATCCTGGCTTACGCGACGCTTGCGTACATCCTTTCGTACTGGATGCTGCCGCCCGTGTGGCGCTATGCGAAAGAGCACCGGCTCGTCTCGCAGCCGCACTTCTTCACGCGCAAGTACCAGAGCCCCGCGCTCGGCGTGCTGGTCGCGTGCGTGGGCGTGGCCGCGCTCGTGCCGTATCTCGTGCTGCAATTGAAGGGCCTCGGCATCATCGTGACAACGGCCTCGTACGGCGCGATTTCGTCGACGGCGGCGATCTGGATCGGCGCGGTGGTGGTCACGGCCTACGTGATCGTCTCGGGCGTGCGTGGCTGCGCGTGGAATTCGGTCGTCAAGGACACGATGATTCTCGCCATCGCGGTGTTTCTCGGCATTTATCTGCCGGTTCATTACTACGGCAGTCACGCCGAAATGTTCCGCGCCATCGACGCGGCCAAGCCCGGGTTCCTCAGCTTCCCCGCGAAAGGCCAGAGCGTGACGTGGTTCCAGTCCACTGTGCTGCTCACGGCGCTGGGCTTCTTCATGTGGCCGCACACGTTCGGCTCGGTTTACACCGCGAGGGACGAGCGCATTTTCCGCCGCAACGCCGCGATCCTGCCGCTCTATCAACTGATCCTGCTGTTCGTGTTCTTCTGCGGATTTGCTGCGGTGCTCAAGGTGCCGGGCCTCAAGGGCGGCGACATCGACCTGTCGCTGTTCCGGCTTTCGCTGCAGACTTTCGATCCATGGTTTCTCGGCGTGATCGGTGCGGCGGGCGTGCTCACCGCGCTGGTGCCTGGGTCGATGATTCTTACCACAGCCTCGACGCTGCTTGCCAACGATGTCTATCGCGGCGCGCTGATGAAGAACGCCGACGATGCACGCGTTGCGAAGCTCGCGCGGTTTTGCGTGCCGGTGATCGCGCTCGTTGCGGTGGGTTTTACGCTTAGGGGCGGCGAGACTATCGTGGCGCTGTTGCTGATGGGGTATAACTTTGTTACGCAGTTGTTTCCGGCGCTGGTGTGCAGTCTCGCTGCGCGTAATCGTGTTACGAAGCAAGGGGCGTTCTGCGGGATTCTCGCGGGCGTGTTGGTGGTTGTGATTACCACAGTGCTGCATGTGAGCGTCGCGCAGTTGATTCCGGCTGCGCCTGATGCGCTTAAGGATATTAATATCGGGTTTCTTGCGCTTGGGGTGAATATTGTTGTGCTTGCAGCTGTGAGTGCGGTTACGCAGCCGCATGCGCATGCGGATCATAAGCACGCTAGCGTGCATTGAATTTTGATGATGGTCTTTTAGCGGTGATGGGCGGCGCGGTTTTGCGCCGCTTTCTTTTGGGGCGCTCGGAGTTTTGCGCGGTAACTTGTTTTCGCGGCGGGCCGCGGGCGTTGCCCCTGTGCGGGGCGGCACCTACTTTTCTTTGCAGCCGCAAAGAAAAGTAGGCAAAAGAAAGCGGCTCACACCGCTAGTGTGACGCCGTTCACCACTGCCATGTATGTCGGAGCGGCTCCGGGGCATCCGTCGCCTCGCACACTCCACGTAAGTGACAAGGGACTCATCCTTCCCGCCGTGCGCTACGCGCGGGCGGAAGGGTCTGCAAGGAAAACCAGCGGCGGGCCGGCGATTGCGTTGGGGGTACCATCCAGTAAATGCGAGGCGTGCTGACCGGTAAATGTACTGCAGTGCTAACCGATTAATACACTGGAGTGCTAGCCGGTGAATACACTGGAGTGCTAGCCGGTGAATACACTGGAGTGCTAGCCGGTGAATACACTGGAGTGCGAGCCGGTGAATGCACTGGGGTGCTAATTGGTGAATGCGTTGGGGCGCTAATCGGTGAATGCACGGGCGTGCGGGCTGGCGAATGCGTGGGCGAGCCGTCGAGCGAATATATTTGAGCGCGACAAACGCGTGTACATGCCACTGGTTCTGGATATACCCCACGGCGCGCGGAGCGCCGCCGGATGAATGAGCCCTTAGTCACTCCGGCGAGTAGCAAGTGATGGCAGACGCCCCGGAGCCGCTCCGATCAAAGTCGAGTGGTGAACTGCGTCACACTGGCGGTTTGAGCGGCTTTCTTTTGCCTACTTTTCTTTGCCGCGGCAAAGAAAAGTAGGTGCCGCCCCGCACAGGGGCGACGCTTGCGGCCCGCCGCGAAAACAAGTTACCGCGCAAAACCGCAATAAACCACCCCAATTTCCAAGAAATCAAATTTTCAAAAAAAAACTTACCGCTTAGACGCGCCATAAAGCGTCGACTCAGCAAACCCCTCAGCAGCAAGCACGCGCCCGACAATAATCAGCGCCGTGCGCTCGATATCAGTACTCTGAACCTTAACCACAATATCCGCGAGCGTACCGGTCACGCGTTCCTCATCCGGCCAGCTCGCGCGATAAATCACGGCCACCGGACAATCATCCCCATAATGCGGCCGCAATTCCTCCACAATACGCGCGATATGACGCACACCCAGGTGAATAGCCATCGTCGCACGATGTCGCGCCAGGTCACCTAGCGCCTCACCCTCAGGCATCGACGTCTTCGTCGCATAGCGAGTAAGAATCAGCGTCTGCGAAATACCGGGCAGCGTAAGCTCGCTACCAAGCGCCGCTGCGCACGCTGCTGTCGCAGTCACGCCCGGCACAACCTCATAAGGAATCCCAAGCTCGCGCAGCCGACGAATCTGCTCACCAATCGCACCATAAAGCGACGGATCACCCGAATGCACACGCGCAACATTGTGGCCCAAAGCGTGCGCGCTCTCCAGCAGCGCGACAATCTCATCGAGCGTCAGCGGCGCAGTATCCACCACCTGGTGCGCGCAATGCCCCTCGAGCACGGCAGGCGGCACGAGCGATCCCGCATACAGAATCACGGGACAACTGCGCACGAGGCGCTGCCCTTTCACGGTGATCAGCTCAGGGTCGCCCGGCCCCGCGCCGATGAAGAAAACAGTCATGCGTTGAAACTCCGCTGAATGGGTCAGATGTGCTGCACCACGTTGCCAAGCACGTCGATCACGTCTTGCACCGTGGTGAATTCCCGTTGCGCTGGCGGCAGCGCGGGCCGCCGCATCATCACCACGGGCAAGCCCAGCTCGCGTGCGATGGCGAGCTTTGCCTCGGTGGCGTCACCACCGCTGTTCTTGCTCACGATCACATCGAAACGCCCCGCCTCGCAAAGCATGCGCTCGCCCTCGAGCGTGAACGGCCCGCGCGCGTCGATCACGCCTGCACGCGCGTGTCCCGCGTGTGCGTCCAGGCAGCGTACCGTCCAATGCTGATGCATGGGAACCTCGTCGAGATGCGCGAGCGGTTCGCGTCCGAGCGTGAAAAGCACGCGCGAAAACGGCGCGATAGCTTCGATCACGCCCGCCCAGCCGTCCACCATGCGCCAGTCGTCGCCACGCTGCGGCTGCCACGGCGCGCGGCGCAACGCCCAGTACGGCACTTGTGCCGCCGCGCTCGCGCGCGCCGCGTTCGCGCTGATCTGCGCCGCGTAGGGATGCGTGGCGTCGAGCACCAGCGCGATGCGCTCTTCGGCGAGATAGCGCGCGAGGCCCTCCGCGCCGCCGAAGCCGCCCACGCGCACGGCACACGCCAGATCGGCGGGCACGCGGCCGAGGCCCGCAAGGCTGTACACATGCTCAGGCCCAAGCGCACGGGCAATGCGCAAGGCGTCGCCGGTGCCGCCCAGCAGCAGAATGCGCGCCGTCATGGCTTCACGGCTTCGTAAAGCGTGACGGGCAGCGCCTGGCGCCACGTATCGAAGCGCCCGAGGGGCTCGGCTTCGCCAACCCCGATCCGCGTGAGCGTGCCGCCGTGCTGCGCGCGCCATGCCACGAGTGCCGCCTCGCTCTGCACGGTCACGGCGTTCGCTACGAGGCGGCCACCGGATTTGAGGCGCGCCCAGCAGGTTTCGAGCACGCCCGGCACAGTCACGCCGCCGCCGATGAACACGGCGTCGGGCGCGGCAAGACCGTCGAGTGCGTCGGGCGCGCGGCCCGCCACGAGTTGCAGCGCCGGCACGCCGAGCGCGTTGCGGTTGTGTTCGATGAAGCGCTGACGCTCGCCGTTCGATTCGATGGCGATCGCGCGGCATGCCGGATGAGCGCGCATCCACTCGATGCCGATCGAGCCGCTGCCCGCGCCCACGTCCCAGAGCAGCGCGCCAGGCGTGGGCGCGAGGCGCGCGAGCGTGAGTGCGCGCACGTCGCGCTTGGTGAGCTGGCCGTCGTGCAGATAAGCGTCGTCGGGTAAGCCGGGCGTAAGTGTCCATGCGCGCGCCGGTGCCTCGCCATTGGCCTCGCATTCGAACGCGACGAGGTTGAGCGCGGCGGTTTCATCGGCATGCCATGCGTCGGCGCGGCCTTCGATGCGCCGCTCGAGTGAGCCGCCCAGGTGCTCGAACACCGTGAGCCGCGTCGCGCCGTAGCCTTGTGCCGAGAGTAGCGCCGCGAGCGCCGCGGGCGTGCGCCCATCGGCGCTCAGCGCAAGCACGCGCGAGCCCGCGTAGAGATGACGCCAGAGCCCGGCGAGCGGCCGGCCGACCAGCGAGACCACGGCCGTCTCCTGGAGCGCCCAGCCGAGGCGCGCCGCCGCGAGCGAGAGCGACGATGGCGCAGGCAGCACGTCCATCTCGCCCGGCGCCACGTGACGCGCGAGCGTCGCGCCCACACCGTAGAACATGGGGTCGCCGCTCGCGAGCACGCAGACGCGCTCGTGCGTGGCGCGCAGCGCGAGCAGCGGCTCGACGCTGAACGGCTGCGGCCAGGGCTCGCGGCGCGCCTGCATGCGCGCGGGCAGCATCGCCAGATGGCGCGCGCCGCCCGCCACCGCCGCCGCCGCGAAGAGCGCGCGCCGCGCCTCGCGCCCGAGCCCCGCGTATCCGTCTTCGCCTATGCCGATCACCGTCAGCCACGCCCGCCTGCCCTGCATCCGCTCTCCGTTTCGCATTGCACGCGGGCCGCACTGAATCGCGGAAACGCGCTGGAAAACGGGCATAATACCGCTTCCGCCGGCGCCTGAAGGGCGAAAGCTCGAAGGCAGCTTTGCATGAGCCCGGAGTCAGCGCGTTGCATGGGGTTGGAGTCAGTGCTGAAGCACTAACTCCAACCGACAGCTGAAGCGCTCACTCCGGATCGCAACAAGGGAACACAGCGAAGCTGTGGCCGCCCCCGCGACTGTGAGCAGCGAGACCGCATCCATCCAGGCCACTGGTTTTACCGGGAAGGCCGATGCGGTTGACGACCTGCGAGCCAGGAGACCTGCCGGCCGAAAGTTTGTTCGCGCGCGTCCAAAGCCTGGCGGGGTGTACCGGCTTCGATCGCAGCGCGCGGACGTTTTCGCGTTGTCGCGCTCCCGCATGGCGCCCCGCAATCGCCGCTTCGCAGCGCGGTCGCGGCGGCATGCCCGAGCGCGCGATGCATGCACGGTGTCCCTTGAATCACGACTCGAAGCCCGCTTTGGCTCCTGCTGCGCTGGCCGCGGCCCGCCGTTCGGCGTGCCCGGGTCTCGTGCGCGTGGTCGCGGCGCGCGACGGCGGACTGTGCCGCATCCGCCTTGCGGGCGGCGCGCTCACGGCCGCGCAGGCGCATGCGATCGCCGAGGCCGCGCTCACCCATGCGAGCGGCACGCTCGAGTTGACCAACCGCGCGAATGTGCAGGTGCGCGGCGTGCGCGCGGGCAGCGAGACAGCACTCACCGAGGCGCTAGTGGCGGCGGGTCTGGGGCCAAACGCATCGGCGCACGCGCACGGCGACCTCTGCGCCGCCGACGAATTGCGCAATCTGATGCTGAGCCCGCTGGCCGGACTCGATCCCGACGCGCTCATCGACACCACCACGCTCGCCGCGCCCATCGTCTCGATGCTGCAGAGCGAGCCGCGATTCGCGGCGCTCTCGCCCAAGTTCGCGCTGCTGCTCGACGGCGGCGAGCGTCTCGCGGCGCTCGATCATCCGCATGACATCTGGCTCGCGGCCGCGCGCAACGCAGATGACGTGCGCTTCGTATTCGGCCTCGCCGGCTGCGTTGGCGACGGTGCGCTCGGCGGCGTTGCATCCGCACACGCGCCCGCGCTCATTCGCGCGCTGCTGCATGCGTTCCTCGACTTCGCGGAGCCCGGCCAGACGCGCATGCGCGAAGTGCTCGCATCGCACGATGCCGATGCGATGCTCCAACGCGCACTTCATCACGCCGATTTCCCCATCGCGTGCAACGATGCGGGAAATGAAACGGCATTGCAGGCATGGCGACGCGAGCCAGTCGACCTCTCGTTGCGCCTCGGTGCACATGCACTCGACGGACTCGCCATCGCTCACGCGGACGCCAAGGGCTACGCCGGCTGCCAGCCGCCGCTCGCACGGCTCGATGCCGCGACGTTGCACGCGCTCGCCACGCTTGCGGAAGAACACGGCGACGCGACGCTGCGCGTCACGCCCTGGCAAGGCGCGATCTTGCCGAACGTGGCGCAACGCGCCATGCCAGAAGTGCTCGACCGCCTGCGCGCGCTCGGCCTCGTGTGCGATAGCGCCGACCCGCTCGCGCGCACGATCGCCTGCACGGGCTCGGCCGGCTGTGCGAAGAGCCGAGCCGATACCAAGGCCGACGCGCTGCGTCTCGCCGCGCAGCTGCCGCCCGGTGTGCATGTGCACTTGAGCGGCTGCGAACGCTCGTGCGCGGCCGCGCATCAAGCACCGTTTACGCTGCTCGCCGCCACGCCCGGCCACTATGACCTTTACGAGCGCGACCCAGCCGCCGCCCCTTTCGGGCGCCTGGTCGCGCGCAACCTGACGATTGAAGCCGCCGCGCGCACCCTCGCGCAGCGGCCCCGGAGCACCCCCGATGTCTGACTACATTCGCGACGGCCAGGCGATCTATTGCGAGTCGTTCGCGACGATCCGCGCCGAAGCCGATCTCTCGCACATTCCCGCCGACCTAGAAAAGCTGGCCGTGCGCGTGATCCACGCCTGCGGCATGGTCGACGTGGCCGCCGACCTGGCGTTCTCGCCCGGCGCGGGCCGCGCCGGCCGCACGGCGCTCGCAAACGGCGCGCCCATCCTCTGCGACGCGAAGATGGTCGCCTTCGGCATCACGCGCGCGCGCCTGCCTGCCAGCAACGCCGTGATCTGCACGCTCGACGACCCCGCCGTGCCCGGCCTCGCGCGCGAGCTCGGCAACACGCGCTCGGCCGCCGCGCTCGAGCTGTGGCGCGAACACCTCGAAGGCAGCGTGGTCGCCATCGGCAATGCGCCCACCGCACTGTTTCACCTGCTCGACATGATCGCGGCCGGCGCGCCGCGCCCCGCGCTGATCCTCGGCATGCCGGTGGGCTTCGTCGGCGCCGCCGAGTCCAAGGCCCTGCTCGCCACCGCCGCGCACGGTGTGCCGTTCGTGGCCGTGCACGGGCGGCGCGGCGGCAGCGCCATGGCCGCCGCCGCCGTCAACGCACTTGCTTCGGAGATCGAATAAATGTCCATCAAAGGCCGTCTTCACGGCATCGGCGTTGGCCCCGGCGACCCCGAGCTGCTCACGCTCAAGGCGCTGCGCCTCCTGAAGGCCGCGCCCGTGGTCGCGTACTTCGTCGCCAAAGGCAAGAAAGGCAACGCGTTCGGCATCGTGGAAGACCACCTGCACGCGCAGCAGGAACGCCTGCCGCTCGTGTACCCGGTGACGACCGAAGCGCTCGAGCCGCCGCTCTCGTACGAGGCGATCATCGCCGACTTCTACGACGGCGCCGCGCAAGTCGTTGCCGGCCATCTCGATGCGGGCCGCGACGTGGCAGTGATCTGCGAAGGCGATCCGTTCTTCTACGGCTCGTACATGTACCTGCACGACCGCCTCTCCGAGCGCTACGAAACCGAAGTGGTGCCGGGCGTATGCTCGATGCTCGGCGGCGCGGCCGTGCTGGGCGTGCCGCTCGTCTACCGCAACCAGAGCCTCGCAGTGCTCTCAGGCGTGCTGCCCGAGGACGAACTGCGCCGCCGCCTCGCCGACGCGGACGCCGCCGTCATCATGAAACTGGGCCGCAACTTCGAGAAGGTGCGCCGCGTGCTCGCCGATCTCGGCCTCGCGCAGCGCGCGCTGTATGTCGAGCGCGCGACCATGGCGAACCAGCGCATCGTACCGCTCGACGAGGTCGATCCGATGGCGTCGCCGTACTTCTCGCTGCTCGTCGTGCCGGGGGAAAAATGGCAAGCCTGATGCCGCCCGCGATCGTCGTGCTCGGCCCCGGCGCGCTCGCGACCGCGCAGCGCGTGAAAGCGCTCTATGCAGGCGCGCAGATTCACGCCTTGCAGGAACGCGCGCAAGGCGATGTCGCGTTCAGTGGATTGAGCGAGCACTTGCGCGAGCTGTATCGGCGCGGCACGCCCATCGTCGCGCTGTGCGCGGCCGGCATCGTGATTCGCTGCCTCGCGCCGCTGCTCACGAGCAAGAGCGTGGAGCCGCCCGTGCTCGCGCTGGCCGAGGACGGCAGCGCCGTCGTGCCGTTGCTCGGCGGCCTTACCGGCGTGAACGTCATGGCGCGCGAGATTGGCGCGGCGCTCGAAACCGCGCCCGCGATCACCACGAGCGGCGAATTGCGCTTCGGCACGTGCCTGCTCAATCCGCCCGAAGGCTATGCGCTTTCGAGCCTCGCGCAAGGCAAGCGCTTCGTCTCCGATCTGCTCGCGGGCGAGGCCACGCGCATCGACGGCGCTGCGCCCTGGCTCGAGACCGTGAACCTGCCGCGCGACCCGGCGGCGCGCCATGCGATCCGCGTGAGCCCGCACGCCTGGGACGGCAATCCCGAGCATCTCGTGATTCATCCGCGCAGCGTGGTCGCGGCGGCCAGCGTGGCGCCTGCGCTGCTCGCCGAACATGTGCGCGAGGCACTGAGCGCGAACGGCATCGCGCAAGAGGCGCTCGCGGCGCTCGTCGCCCCGGCCGCGCGCATGGGCGAGGCCGCGTTCGAGCAGGCGGCGCGCGCATTGGGCGTGCCGCTGCGATTTACCGGTGCCGGCGATGCCGTCGACGCGGCCCATGCTGCTGAAATCACGAGTCCCGCCAAAGCCGCCGACTCGGCCGGTGCGGCTCGCGATCAAGCCGACAATAGTGCGAACGCCAGCGCCGCCGCCCTGCTCGACGCGCTCGCACTGCCTGCATCCGCGCAGCGCTTCGCCGCCGAACACGGCATCGCGCTGAGCGTCGCGCATGAACCCATCGACGCGCACACGCTCGGCGAGGCCCGCGGCAAGCTCACGGTGCTGGGCCTCGGGCCGGGCCGCGCCGACCTCCTCACGCCCATGGCGCGCGCCGCGCTCGACGAGGCCACCGATATCGTCGGCTATGCGACTTACGTGGAGATGGCGGGCCCGTTGCGCCCGGGGCAAGTGCGCCACGCCACCGACAACCGCGAAGAACTGCAGCGCGCGCGCCATGCGTTCGAGCTCGCGAGCGCGGGGCGGCGTGTGGCCGTGGTGTCGTCGGGCGACCCCGGCGTGTTCGCGATGGCCGCCGCCGTGCTGGAGGCGCTCGAAGCCTCGGACGAGCCGCGCTGGCACCGCGTCGAGCTCGAGATCGTGCCCGGCGTCTCGGCGGCGCTCGCCACGGCGGCGCGCGTTGGCGCGCCGCTTGGCCACGACTTCTGCATGCTCTCGCTCTCGGACAACCTCAAGCCGTGGAGCGTGATCGAAAAGCGCCTGCGCCACGCCGCGCTCGCCGATCTCGCGATGGCCTTCTACAACCCGATTTCGCGCGCGCGGCCCTGGCAGCTCGATCGCGCACTGGAAATCGTGCGCGAAGTGCGCGCGCCCGGCACGCGCGTCGTGCTCGGCCGCGACGTGGGTCGGCCAGGAGAGACACTCCGCACGACCACGCTGGGCGAGCTGGATTCATCGCAGGTGGACATGCGCACGATGGTCATCGTCGGGTCGTCGGCCACGCGTGGCTTTGCGCGCGGCAGCAGCAGCGGCGAAAAGAACGAGGAATGGGTCTACACGCCGCGCTGGTATGCACAGGATGGCGACGCGAAAGGTTGAGCGCGCATCGAGGGGAGCAAACCTCGTGTTTCCCCTCACTCAACTTTTTGCGCGGCGTGCCGTAAACGCAGTGATCTTGTCATTACCCGATCCTGTCTCGCTTCTGCCCCACTACGTGCGCCGATGACCGACACTCCCCTCGAAGCCACCCACGACACGGCCCCCGACGCCACGCCCGATGCCGCGCCCAGCGCCGCATTGCTCACGCCCGCGGACATCCCGCTCGGCCAGCCGCTCGAATGGCCCCTCGCCGACCACGACGGCACGCTGCTGCTCGAACGCGGCGCCACGCTGGTGGGCGAGATCGAGCGCGATTTCCTGTTCCGCCACTTCGCCCCGCAGCGCGGCGACCGCGAAACGCCCGATGAGGCGCTCGCGCACGCCACGCCGCAGGAGCCGGAAGCCGCGCCTGGCGTGCGCGACCTGCATCTGACTATTGGCGCGTCGATGGGCGTGCGCCCGCAACAAGGCGCAAGCGGCGCGCCGATGCATCCGTGCAAGCTGATCGGCATTGCGCCGAACGAATCGATCTTCGTGACGCTGCCCTACGCGAAGGGCCGCCCGATCGAGATCACGCCCGGGGAAAACGTGGAAATCGTGGCGATCGCGAGCCAGGCCGTTTATCGCTTCGTCTGCACGATTCAAGCGATGTACCAGGCCCCGTCCGGCTATCTCGTGCTATCGAGGCCCGCCAATATCCGCATGCTGCGCGAGCGCAAGTCGATCCGCGTGAACGCTCGCTTTCCCGTGCGCTTTGGCATCGGCGACGAAGGCTATCAGGGTGTCGCGCTCGCGCGCGGCATCAGCGCGCTGGGGCTCTCGCTCACGGCGCCCTGGGCGCTCGGCCAGATCGGCGAGCGGTTGCGCATCGCCTTCAGCCTGCGCTCCGGCGACATCGACACGGCCATCGAAACGAGCGCCGTCATTCGCAACGTGCAGCAGGAAGACGGCGAGCCGGGGCAAGCCACGCTCGGCCTCGAACTCGACAGCCTCACGAGCGCCGAGCAGATGGCGATGAAGGTCTATGTGTTCGATCGTCAGGACGACGTGATTTACTGGAGCAACGGGGCGCGCTGACGGCTACGCGGCACGCATTTGCCGCGCAAGCACACGCTCAGGCAAGCAACGCTTCGGCGTCGAAGCATTCCCCCTGCCATGCCTGCGCGAGCGCGCGGCAGCGCCCCACGCGCACGGCCGCGCCTTCGCAGTCGACCACGCTGACGTAGTCCGCATGACGCGGGCGCGCCGGCCATTGCGTGGTGCGGCCGTCGCTGAAGAGCCAGAGGTGACGCTCGCGCGCCGGGTCGCGGCGCGCCACGCTTTCGAGCAGTTGCGCCGCGCGGCGCATACCGGCTTCGAGCGGTGTGCCGCCCCCGCCGCCAATCGGCTCGAGCCAGCGCTCGTTCCACCAGCGCGGCACCGCCGGGCCGAAACGCAGCTCGGCGCGCGCGCCGCCAAAGCAGATCAGCGCCACTTCCACGCGCTCGCTGCGTGCGCGGTCGAACAGCGCGATCAGCAAGCCCTTCGCCAGCGCAAGCTGTCCATGCGCGAGCATCGAGGCCGAGCAATCGAGCACGAAGCAATGCAGCGCACCGGTGCCGGTCTTGTGTCGCACAAAACGCAGATGCGCGGCGCTCAGCGCGCCGCCGCGCTTCGCGGCAAGCGTGGGCGGCCAGGCGATGCGCGCGCCCAGCGCCGCGTCGCGGACGACGCGCGCGTGCGCCCGCCCCGGGCCTTCACGCCGCCGTGCACCGCCCCGTACCTGAGCGGCAGCCCTTGCCCGGCGGGTCAGCGTTTTTTTGCGGGCAGTGGGATCACGCCTTTCACTTGCCGCGCCGCGACCGGCTCGGGTGGCAGCTCGCCCCAATCCGGATTTGCTTCGGACTGCAAGCTTTCCGCCGATGTTTCCGGCGATGCCGGCCCCGGTTCGTTTGGCGCGCCACCCTCGCCACGTTCACTGCTTGACGGCCGCTGATCCGGCATGACGCGGCGCCGATGCGCAAGCACCGCCTCGGCCACCTCGTCGACGTGCTCGGGCGCCACCTGCGCCGCGCCTTCGAACGCAGCCAGCGCGCGCGCCGCGCGCAGCATCACGAGATCGGCGCGCATGCCGTCGACGGCGGCCTGAACGCACAGCCGCGCCGCCCGCTCGTGCACCGCGTCGCTCAGTTCGAGTGAGCCGAGCGCGCCTCGCGCGGCGGCAATGCGCTGTGCCAGCTCGCGCTGCGCCGCCTCATGCGCCGCGCAAAACGCCAGCGGGTCCGCATCGAACGCGAGCCGCGCCTTGACGATGCGCTGCCGCTCGTCCACATCGAAGCTGTTGTTCAGTTCGACCGTCAACCCGAAGCGATCCAACAACTGCGGGCGCAGTTCGCCTTCCTCGGGATTCATCGTCCCCACCAGCACGAAGCGCGCCTCGTGCGTGTGCGAGACGCCGTCGCGCTCGACCGTATTCACGCCGCTCGCGGCCGCGTCGAGCAACGCATCGACGAGCGCGTCGGGCAGCAGGTTGACTTCGTCCACGTAGAGCACGCCGCCGTGCGCGCGCGCGAGAAGGCCCGGCGAGAAGCGCACCGCGCTCTCGCGCAGCGCCGCTTCGAGGTCGAGCGTGCCGATCAGCTTCTCTTCGCTCGCGCCAAGCGGCAGCGTGACGAACGCGCCATCGGGCAGCAGCGCGGCGAGCGCGCGCGCCGCCGTCGATTTGGCCGTGCCGCGCGGCCCGCTCACGAGCACGCCGCCAATCGCCGGATCGACGGCCGCCAGCAGCAACGCGCGCTGCAGCGGCGCCTGGCCGACCAGCGCCGTAAAGGGAAATGCGGCTCGCACGCGCGCTTCGCTCATGGTCAGGATGCCTCCAGATGCTGCCCGGCTTCGAGCAGGCGGTGTTCGAGTTGCGCGCGATGCTCGCCGGGCTGTTGCCACAGGCCGCGCTGCATCGCTTCGACCAACCGCTCGCAAATAGCATGCAAGGCGTGCGGGTTGTGGCGCTGCAAGAAGGCGCGCGTGTCGTCGTCGTGCACATAGGCGTCTGCGACCAGCGCATATTGATGGTCGCCCACCACGCGCGCGGTCGCGTCATAGCCGAACAGATAATCGACGGTGGCCGCCATCTCGGCCGCGCCCTTGTAGCCGTGGCGCTTCACGCCTTCGAGCCACTTCGGGTTCACCACGCGCGAACGGACCACGCGCGCAATTTCCTCGTGCAGCGGCCGGATGCGCGGCGCGGCGGGATTGCTGTGATCGGCATGATAGAGGCTCGGCTGCGCCTGCGAGAAGTGCCGCGCCGCCGCGGCCATGCCGCCCTGGAACTGGTAGTAGTCGTTCGAGTCGAGCAGGTCGTGCTCGCGGTTGTCCTGGTTCTGCAGCACGACATCGATGCTGGCCAGGCGCGCGCGGAATGCATCGCGCGCCTCGTCGCCGGCGCTCTTCTGTGCATACGCATAGCCGCCCCAGGCTTCGTACGCCTGCGCGAGATCGGCATCGGTCTGCCATTGGCGATGATCGATCATCGATTGCAGCCCCGCGCCATAGGCGCCGGGGCGCGCGCTGAACACGCGCCAGCCCGCGCGGAGGCGCGCTTCGTCCGCGTCCATGCCTTTGGCCACGAGCGCATCGCGCTCGCGCAAGATACGCGCGCGCAGCGGATTCAGATGCTCGGGCTCGTCGAGGTCGGCCACGGCCTGCACGGCGGCATCGAACAGATGCATCACATTGGGAAAGCCGTCGCGAAAGAAGCCCGAGACGCGCAAGGTGACGTCGATGCGCGGACGGTCGAGCGCCTCCACCGGCATGATCTCGAAGTCGATCACGCGCTGGCTGCCCGCCGCCCATTTCGGGCGCGCGCCAATCAGCGCGAGCGCCTGGGCGATGTCGTCGCCGCCCGTGCGCATCGTCGCCGTGCCCCATACGGAAAGGCCGACCGCGCGCGGATAGTCGCCGTGCTCCTGCAGATGGCGCTCGATGAGTTGCTGCGCCGACTTCATGCCGAGCGACCATGCCGCTTGCGTGGGCACCGCGCGCGTATCGACCGAATAGAAGTTGCGCCCCGTGGGCAGCACATCGGGGCGGCCGCGCGAGGGCGAGCCGCTCGGGCCGGGCGGCACGAAGCGGCCCTCGAGGCCACGGCGGAACTGGCGCAATTCCTCGGGCCCGCAGGCGTCGAGGCGCGGCAGCACGTCGTCGCGCAGGCGCGCGATGACGCGCGCCGCGTGCGGCAAGTCTTGCATGGCTTCTTCGAGCGCACCCGGCTTGCCGTCGCAAACGCCAGCGAGCCATGACGCCGCCAGCGCCTCGAGCCGCTCGCGCGTATCGCCCGCGTGGCGCCACGGCGCGTCGCTCGCCTGCGCAAGCAGCGCGGGCCGCGGCCCAGTCCATGGCGCGGCCCAGTCGACGCTTGCCGGATCGAGCAAATGGTCGATGCCGAGATCGCGCGCGAGCGCGTCGATGAGGCCCGCGTTCGCGCCCTGCCCGTCGCCGCACGGATAGCGTCCCAGCGCGAGCAGCGTGTCGCGCCGCTGCACGCCTTGCGGCGAAATGCCGAAGGTGTGCAAGCCGTCGCGAATCTGCGCTTCTTTCAATTCGCAAAGATACGCGTCGGCGCGCGTAAGCAGTTCGTCCTCGGCCTGCTGATCCTGCGGTGCCGCGATGCTCAGCTCCTCGTGCAGGCGATGCTCGATGATCGTCGCGAGTATCGTCTTGCGCAACAGCCTGGCCCGGCGCGGGTCGACCATAATTGCTTCGTAATACTCATCGACCTGGCGTTCGAGATCCTGCAGCGGGCCGTAGTTCTCCGCGCGCGTGAGCGGCGGCATCAGGTGATCGACGATCACGGCCTGCGCGCGGCGCTTTGCCTGGCTCCCCTCGCCCGGGTCGTTGACGATGAACGGGTACAGATGCGGCAGCGGCCCGAGCACCATGTCGGGCCAGCAGGACTCGGCAAGCGCCACGCTCTTGCCCGGCAGCCATTCGAGATTGCCGTGCTTGCCGACGTGCGCGATCGCATCGATGCCGAAGGTGTCGCGCAGCCAGAAGTAGAACGCGAGATACGCGTGGGGCGGCACGAGCTCGGCATCGTGATAGTTCGCGTAGCTGTCGTCGCCACGCGAGCGCGAGGGCTGGATGCCGACGAACACCTGGCCGCAGCGCCAGCCCGCGATCATGAAGCGGCCTCGGCGCACCGTGGGGTCCTGCTCGGGCGTGCCCCAGCGCGCGATGAGCGCGTTCTGCGCCTCCACGGGCAATTGCGCAAAACGCTTGCGGTAGTCGTCGAGCGCGAGGCTCTGCCACGCGGGACGCAGCGCGCGCGTATCGGGATCGTTGGTCACGCCCTGCGTGAGCGTGTGCATGAGCGCCTCGCCGTCCTCGGGCAGATCGGCGACGCGATAGCCCTCGTCGCGCAGCATGCGCAGTATCCCCACGACCGATGCCGGCGTATCGAGCCCCACGCCATTGCCGATGCGCCCTTCGCTCATCGGATAGTTCGCGAGCACGAGTGCGAGCTTCTTCTGCGCATTCGGCAACTGGCGCAGCCTGCACCAGCGCCGCGCGAGCTCCGCGACGAACGCCACGCGCTCCGCATCGGGCTGATAGCGGACCACGTCCACCTGGGTCGCCTTGCAGTGGTACGCGAGGCCCTTGAAACTGATCGCGCGCGTGATCACGCGGCCATCGACTTCGGGCAGCGCGATATGCATGGCGATGTCGCGCGAATTGAGGCCGTGATTGTCGTTGACCCAGTCGTCGCGGTTACCGCCACTCAGGATCACCTGGAGCACGGGCGCATCGCCCGCGATCGCGAGTGTTTCGGGGTCGTCGAGCGACGAGGCCGCGAACGCGGTGGTGTTGAGCACGAGCGAGACATCGTGCTCGAGCGCGAGGCGGTCGAGCACGTCGCGGCTCAGCGCGTCCTTGAGCGACGTGATGGCGAGCGGCAGCGGATTGATGCCGCGTTCGGCCAGCGCGTCGATGAGCGCATCGAATGCGGCCGTGTTGGCGGCCTGCAAATGCGCCTTGTAAAACAGGATCGCCACCACGGGTGCGCCCGGCTGCCAGCGCGCGCGCCAGTCGTCGATGGTCGCGATATCGCGCTGCGGGTGATACAGCGCGGCGGCGGGCAACACCACGGGCGGCGCGGGTTCGCTGCCCCACTTGAAGGCCTGCCACGCGAGCGCGCGCAAAAAGCCTTCGGCGTTGGCCGCGCCGCCTTCGCGCAGATAGCGCCACAACAGCCGGCAGAACTCGGGCTCGGCGCGGCTCTTCGCGATCAGGTTCGGATCTTCCTGCAAGTCGCCCGAAAACATCGCGAGCAGTTGCCCGCGCTTTTGCGCGAGCGTGACGACCTGTTCGATGCCGTAAGGCCAGTACGTCTCGCCGCCCAGATGATCGACGACGACCACGCGCGCATGCTGCAGGACATCGTCGACATAAAAGTCCACCGAGGCGGGCTGGCGCAGATACGTGACGTTCGCGAGCCGCACGCTCGGGAAGCCCGCGGGCAGGCGCGGCACGACGCTCGCGAGCAGGGCGAGCGTCGTGTCGGCGGAACTGAGCACGACGATCTCGGCAGGCTGCTGGTCGATGCGGACGACGCCCTGCGTGTCGTCGACGAAGCCGCCCGGCGTGGTGCGCAGCAAATGCATGGCGTTCTCGCGTGCTTCTGTGTATCAGTGAGTCAGTACGTGCAAGTTCGAGTGCATACGCACGCTCATTGCGCCGGCGCGGTCTGCACCGAAGCGAGCGCGGCATCGAACGCGCGTTGCAGCACCGCCGCGTCGAGATCCTCGCCAATCAGCACGAAGCGGCTCACGAGCGGCTGCGCCGCGCTTTCCTCAGCATTCCAGCTGCGGTCGAAGTAGCTGTCGAAGCGGCGGCCCACGCCTTGAATCACGAGGCGCATCGGCGCGCCCGGCAGCGCGGCGAAACCCTTCACGCGATAGATCGTGTGCGCGTCCACGAGCTTTTGCAGCGCCTCGATCGCGGCCTCGCGCGAGCTCGCGCTGCCCTGCACGACGACCGAGTCGAAGTCATCGTGATGATGGTCGGGATCGTCGGCGGAACCGTGATGGTCGTGGCGCAGATGGATGCTCTCCTCCGAAGCCGCCTCCAGGCCGAGCAGCGTGTGCAGATCGAGCTGGCCATGCTGGGCGCGCACGATCTTCACTTGCGGCGGCAACTCCTCGCGCAGGTCTTCGATGAGCGCTTCCTGCGCCGCGGCGTCGATGAGATCGGTCTTGTTGAGGATGACGAGGTCGGCCGCCGAGAGCTGATCTTCGAACAGCTCGTGCAGCGGCGACTCGTGATCGAGATTCGGATCGGCCTTGCGCTGCGCATCGACGGCCTGCGGGTTCTCCGCGAACTGGCCGCTCGCGGCGGCGGGACCGTCGACCACGGTCACGACCGCGTCAACGGTGAACGCGTTGCGGATCGACGGCCAGTTGAAGGCCTGCACGAGCGGCTTGGGCAGCGCGAGGCCCGAGGTCTCGATCAGCACGTGATCGATCTCGCCGCGGCGTTCGAGCAGTTGCTCCATCACCGGAAAGAACTCTTCCTGCACGGTGCAGCACAGGCAGCCGTTGGCGAGCTCGTAGAGCGCGCCGGCCTTTTCGTTGCCGTCCTCGTCGCAGCCGATGCCGCAACCGCGCAGGATCTCGCCGTCGATGCCGAGCTCGCCGAACTCGTTGACGATCACGGCAACGCGCAGCCCGCCCGCGTGCTGGAGGATGTGCCGCAGCAGCGTGGTCTTGCCGCTGCCCAGAAAGCCCGTGACGATGGTGACGGGGATCTTGCGCATGTGCTGCGTTTGCATGAAGTGCTCCTTCGGCTCGCGGCCGCAGGTGGGATGCGCCGCGTAACGCTCGCGCGCACGTCCTTGCCTGGCGCCGTCAAACACGGCGCGGCCTGCACCGCGCGCGCCTGCCGGCCCACGCAAGGCGCACCGGCAGCAAGGCTGCGCGAAGGCGAAGCGTGGCGTGCCGCGAGGCTTGCACAACGGTGAAACGCAAAGACGCGCGACGAGCGAAGCCCGGCTGACGCATG
Source organism: Paraburkholderia pallida (assembly GCF_004524855.1). Taxonomy (NCBI): domain Bacteria; kingdom Pseudomonadati; phylum Pseudomonadota; class Betaproteobacteria; order Burkholderiales; family Burkholderiaceae; genus Paraburkholderia; species Paraburkholderia pallida. The sequence goes on from NZ_CP038149.1 coordinate 1,655,280, forward strand.
GAAATCATGGACCCGGCGCCGCAACCCCGCAGCGCGCGTCCCTCGTATCTGGCCGGTATCCGGACTGACGAAGCGCCGCTCCACCTTCCCGCGCGGCAGGCCTCGCGGCCCGCCTGCGCAGTGGCATCACACATGCCATGCATGCTTTGAAGCGGCTTGCATCGACCTTGCGGCCGACGCGCTCGTTGTACCGTTGCGGGTGCAGTTCAGGTTGGCCATGCCCGTGGCGGGATGGCTCCCTGATTCCCGTTTAACCGCGTGCAGAACGTAAGCGCACGCGAGCACCAGAGTGCGTGCGAGTGTAGGCGTGGGCCGCACTCGCGTCAACCGGCGAGTGCGTTGCAGGAAGCGCGCAGCGGCCGCTCGCGTGGCCCGTGCATGGCCTGCGCAGAGCCCTTTGCGTGCGCTCCGGTTTTACCCTTGGCGCGCCGCGGCCCGTGCGCGAAGGCCGGAATGCGTGTGCTATCGTATGCGCGCATCCGGAGCGCATCGCATGCACGCCCTGGCGGCCATGCCAGGCAATGCGTCCTGCTCTGCGCACGCCACGCCTTCGAACTCGCGCATTCCCGTGAACCGCTCCCTGCTCCCCGACGCCTTGCCCGCCGCCCCGGCATCAGTGCACAATCCAGCGCCGCTCGCGCTGGGTCTCGGCTGCCGCAGCGGCGTGACGCTCGCGCAGGTGGAGGCGGCCGTGCATGTGGCGCTCGGCGCCTGGCCGCTGGCAAGCGTGAAGGCCGTGGCCACGCTCGACGCGAAAGCCGCGGAAGCCGCCCTGCTCGCGTTCTGCGCCAGGCATGCGCTGCCGTTGCAGGCCTTCGCGCGCGAAAGCGTGAACGCCATGGGCGTGCAGTCCGCGGTTAGCGTGGCGGCGTATGCGCGCTTTGGCGTGGAGGGCGTATGCGAGCCGTGTGCACGGCTCGCCGCACGAGGCGGCCCGCTCGTGCGCGGCAAGCTCGCGCTCGACGGCGTGACCGTCGCGATCGCGGCTTTCGCCGAGGCGTCACAGGAAGACACCCAAACCGGCGCACAAGCCACCGCATGAATCGGACACGCTGCAGGCGCGCACAGTAACGCACCACAGCGCGCCGCAATCGAAACAACATTCCCGGCCCGAACCGCACGAAGAACCGCGACGAAGACCGCAACACAGGACACACCCGCGACGATGAAAACCGATCCCGAATCGCACCAACGCATGACCGAGCGCCGCCGCGAAGGCCACGAAAAGAAGCAGGCCGCCGCGACGCACGAAAAGGGCCTGCTCATCGTCAACACCGGCAACGGCAAGGGCAAGAGCACGGCGGCGTTCGGCATGGCCGTGCGCGTGCTGGGCCATGGCATGAAGCTCGGCGTGGTGCAGTTCATCAAGGGTGCGCTGCATACGTCCGAGCGCGATTTCCTCGGCACCATCGCGCACTGCGACTTCATCACGATGGGTGACGGCTACACCTGGAACACGCAGAATCGCGACGCCGACATCGCCACCGCGCGCAAGGGCTGGGACGCCGCGAAGCGCATGATCGAGAGCGGCGAATACGGCATGGTGATCCTCGACGAGCTCAACACGGTGCTCAAGTACGAGTACCTGCCGCTCGACGAAGTGCTCGGCGTGCTCACCGCGCGCGGCGCCATGCAGCACGTCGTGGTCACGGGCCGTCACGCGCCCGATGCGCTGATCGAAGCCGCCGACCTCGTCACCGAAATGCGGCTCGTGAAGCATCCGTACCGCGAGCAAGGCGTGAAGGCGCAAAAGGGCGTGGAGTTCTGACGCGATGGCAGCGATCGCAGCAACGGCAGCCGCGCTCGCCTGCCCCGCGCTCTTCATCAGCGCGCCGGCATCGGGCCAGGGCAAGACCACGCTGACCGCGGGCCTCGCGCGCCTGCACCGGCGCATGGGACGGCGCGTGCGCGTGTTCAAGACCGGCCCGGACTTTCTCGATCCGATGATCCTCGAGCGCGCGAGCGGCGCCCCCGTGATGTCGCTCGACTTGTGGATGGTGGGTGAAGCGGGGTGCCGCGCTTTGCTCGCGCAAGCGGCTTCGCAAGCGGATCTCATCCTGATCGAAGGCGTGATGGGCCTCTTCGACGGCACGCCCAGCAGCGCCGATCTCGCCGCGAAATTCGGCGTGCCGGTGGCCGCCGCGATCGGCGCGAATTCGATGGCGCAGACCTTCGGCGCGATTGCGTTCGGGCTCGCGCGCTATCGCACCGACGTGCCGTTTCATGGCGTGCTCGCAAACCGCGTGGGCTCGCCGCGTCATGCGCAAATGTTGCAGGAGGGGCTGCCCGCCGATATCCGCTGGCTCGGCCACGTTGCGAGCGACGCGGCGTTTTCGCTGCCCGACCGGCATCTCGGCCTGCACCAGGCCAGCGAGATCGACGATCTCGATGCGCGCATCGAACGCGCCGCCGACGCCCTCGCGCAAACCGCGCTCGCGCAATTGCCGCCAGCGGTCGAGTTTCAGGCGAGCGAGGCGGATCCCCTCGCGAGCGTGCCTCGCCTGCTCGACGGCATGCACATCGCCATCGCGCGCGATGCCGCGTTTTCGTTCATCTACCCGGCTAATCTCGCGCTGCTCGACGCGCTGGGCGCGCGCGTGAGCTTTTTCTCGCCGCTTGCCGACGAACCCGCACCCACGTCGGCGGATGCCATCTATCTGCCCGGCGGCTATCCCGAGCTACACGCGGCAACGCTCGCACGCAACACGTGCAGCGCAGATTCGTTGCGCGCGCATGCAATTGCGGGGCGCTCGCTCGTGGCCGAATGCGGCGGCATGCTGTATCTGCTCGACGCGCTCACTAGCGTCGACGGCACGCGCACGCCGATGCTCGGCCTCTTGCCGGGCGAGGCCGTCATGCAAAAGCGCTTTGCGGCGCTCGGCATGCAGCGGCTCGACGGCACGCACGGGATGCTCACCGGCCACACGTTCCATTATTCGCGCGTGAGTACGCCGCTCGCGCCTGCGCTACGCGCACGCCATGCGCAAACGGGCGCGGACGGCGAGCCGCTCTATCGGCACGGCTCGATTGTCGCGACCTACATGCACGCCTATTGGCCATCCAACCCGACCTTCACGGCCGCACTCTTCCATGGCACAGCCTTTTGACGAAGCCGAACGCGCGGCGGTCTACCGCGCGATCTACGAACGGCGCGACATGCGGCACTTCACGCCCGGCCCCGTCGATGCCGCGGTGATGGCGCGCCTGCTGGACGCCGCCCATCACGCGCCGAGCGTGGGCTACATGCAGCCGTGGCGGATCGTGCGCATCACCGACGCCGCATTGCGCGAGCAGTTGCACGAGACCGTCGAGCGCGAGCGCCTCGCCACCGCCGACGCGTTAGGCAAGCGCCGTGACGAGTTCATGAAGCTCAAGGTGGAAGGCATGCGCGAATGCGGCGAACTGCTCGTCGTCGCGCTGATGGACCGCCGCGAGACACACATCTTCGGCCGCCGCACCTTGCCGGAGATGGACCTCGCCTCGGTGGCCTGCGCGATCCAGAACATGTGGCTCGCGGCGCGCGCCGAGGGGCTCGGCATGGGCTGGGTGTCGATCTTCGACGTGGATGACGTGCGCACGCTGCTGCGCATGCCGGCCGGCGCGAAGCCCGTGGCGATCCTCTGCGTGGGCCATGTCGCGGAGTTCTATCCGAAGCCGATGCTCGAGATGGAGCATTGGGCGGAGCGCCGGGCACTCGGCGAATGCGTGTACGAAAACCGTTGGCCTGACCTGCACGCCGAAGACGCGCCGCAAGGCGAAGACGCGCCGCAAGGCGAGAACGCGGGCACGGCTGACCACTAGCCCGGCATGCCCGACCAGCTCATGCCGGGCACGCAACGAGGTCAGGCGCCGAAAGTGACCGCCTCGATATTGTTGCCGTCCGGGTCGATGAGAAAGGCGCCGTAGTAGTCGGGACTGTAGTCGAGCCGCAGGCCCGGTGCGCCGTTGTCCACGCCGCCCGCCTCGATGCCGGCAGCGTAGAAGCGGTCGACCTCGGCGCGGCTCGCGGCAGCGAACGCCACGTGCGCGCCGCGCGGCTTGTCGGTGTTGCTGACCGGCACAGTGTGGAGCCAGAATTTCGGTGTGCCAGGCTTACCGATGCCGACGTCATCGCCATAGCGCACGCAGACGCCATAACCGAGCGGCGCCAGCGCCGCCTCGTAAAATCGTAAGCTGCGTGCAAGATCCTGCACGCGCAGACCCACGTGGTCGTACATGTCTGTCTCCCGTCCCATGCAAAGGGCGTCGCCTGCGGGCAACCATTGCCGCAGCACGTGGAAATCAGCTTAGTCCACAACCCCGGCCCCGGCCTGGGGAAAATTGCCCCCGTCCGCACATACTCAAACCCGCCAGCGCGTCATCGCGCGAGCGGCGTCACGGAGATCACGTCGGGCATCGCGGGCATCGCGGGCGCTCCGGCCTGGCCGGCAGCGGGCGCCACCTCCTTCAGCTTCACGCGCCATTGCGGCGCGCCCGCATACGGCAGCCGCGCGAGCGCGCCGGCGACCAGGTACGGCAGGGCCTGCTGCGCGTCGGCGTTGCGGTCGCGTTTTTCCGCGCTCACCTTGTAGGCTTCGTGGCCGTCCGGCAGCGTGAAGAAGCGCAACGTGAGCGTATGCACATAGCGCTTGCCGAACCACGGGAACGCCGGCCCTTCGGACGGCACGCAGCCGCCCGTGCAATTGGCCGCATCACCCGTGGCGACGGTGACATCGGCGGGCCGCGAAGCCCACGATGCGGAGACGAGGTAGCGCGCCTTCCCGGATGTGTTTTCCTGGAAGCCGCGCTGAGCGAGGCCTTCGCCCAGCAGCCGCTCGTAAGGCAGCGGCTCTGCAGCGTCGGCCTGCGCGGGCGTGCGCGCGAGCTGATACGTCGCGGCCGCCGCGTCGGTCGCGCTCAGGTCGCCGCTGGCCCGCACGTCGGCGCTCGCGCCTGCGCAGCCGGCGAGCGCGCCCAGCATCGACAAGGTGCAGATCGTCATCAGGACTTTCACGGGGAACTCCATCGGAATCATTGCCAGCCACGACTGGCGCCATTTGACAGGATCGGACAGGGATCAAACAGGATCAAGCGGAGTCCAGCGCCGGCCGGTGCACATCGACGCGCCGCGAAGTGGCGGCGCGCACGCCCACGGCGCCCTCAGGTCACGGCATCGAGCGCCGGCAGTGACATCGTCACCGTCGTGCCCTGGTCAGGCGCGCTCTCCACGTGGATTTCGCCGCCATGACGCGTCACGACCGTCTTCACGAACGCCATGCCGAGCCCCGCGCCGCTCACCTCGGGCCGCTGGCCCGCATGAAAGCGGCGGAACGGCTGGAACAGCTTGGTCTGATCTTCGAGCGGAATGCCATAGCCCTCGTCGCGAATCGAGCAGATCACGCGCGGCGTCTGGCCATCCGCGACTGCGATACTACAGACAATTCTTGTTTCTGGTGGGCTGTATTTCACCGCGTTGTTCAGAATATTGATCAGCGCGCGCGTCATGAGCGAGCGGTCGGCGTTGATCCAGCCCATCTGCTCGCCCTCGAAGGCCGTCTCGATCTGGATGTGCTTGGCGCTCGCCTGCGGCCAGACTTCGTCGCTGGCGTCGATGGCAAGCTCCGTGAGGCTGGTCGGCTCCAGCGCGTACACCTGCGATTCCGCGCGTGCGAGCTGCACGAAGTCGTCGGCGAGCGTGAGCGAGCGGCGCGCGTAGCGTTCGATGCGGTCCATCACCTCGCGCACCGGAGCGGCTTCGAGCGTGCCGCGCTCGCGCTCGGTCTCGACGAGCGCCACGATCGAAGCCTGCGGCGAGCGCATGTCGTGCGACAGCAGGCGCAATGCGTGCTCGCGCTGGCGCTCGGCATCGTGCAGCGCAGTCACGTCGACGAGGCCCGCGATCCAGCCCACCGCCTGCCCCTGCGCGTTCGTGCAGCTCGCGTAGCGCAGCAGGTAATCGCTGCCGTCGCGCGCGCGCACTTCCAGGCCGCGCTCCATGAGCTGCGCGTACTCGCCGCGCCCGGGATCGAGCGGCGCGGGCCAATGCGCGGAAGCGAAAGCCAGCGTCTCGGGATTCGGGTCGATCGGCTTGACGAGCGCGAGATCGCCGAACACCTCCTGCATCGCGCGGCCCTCGGCGGCGCTGACGTTCAGGTGTGCGAAATAGGCGCGTGCCGCATGGTTGGCGATCAGCACCACGCCGCGCAGGTCGGCCACGACGAGCGGCTCCGGCACGGAGTCGAGGCTGTCCCACACGAAGCGACGCATGTCCTGCAGGCGCTGCGCGGCCTGCGCCATCAGCGCCATCTGCTGGGCCAGCACGTCGCCGCCGAACTCGCGCGGCGGCGTGGGCGCCTCGGGCAGCAGGTAGGGCTCGTCGGCGAGCTGGCGCAGCTCCTTGCGCAGATACGCCATCGTCATTTCGAGGCGCCGCCAGCTCCAGAGCGGATAGACGAGCGCGAGCGCGACGATCGCCGGCACCGGCGCGAGCCAGATCCGCGCGTAATAGAGCAGCGCGGCGCTGCCGGCCAGCGTGAGGAACGCGAGCAGCGGCAGCAGCAGCAGCGTGCGCAGCGGCGAGAGCACGAGAAAGCCGGCCAGCAGCAGCGCGAGCGGCACCAGCGAGGCGAGCACCACGGTGAGCTGCGAGGCCGGCTCGATGGCCGTGCCCGCCAGCAGCGTATCGAGCACGAGCGCGTGAATGTAGACGCCGGGCATCGGTCCGAGCGTGCCCGAGAGCGGCGTGGCGAAACGGTCGAACAAGCCCGACGCCGTCACGCCCACCAGCGCCACACGACCCCGCAGAAGATCCGGCGGCACGCGCCCTTCGAGCACTTGTGCGAACGACACCTTGCGGTAAGTCTGCGTATTGGCGCCAAACGGCAGCAGGAAACGCGCTTCGCTATCGGGGCCACCTGCGTGCATGAGTTTCGCGTCGGCGGCAGCGGCCGCGGCGCTGCTCGCGCCGGCGAGATCGGGCAGCGCGACCTTGCCTTCGCGCACCGCGCGCCAGAGCGGCACCATCAACTGAGGCCAGCGCTGCTGCGCATCGCCCTCGAACATCGCGACGCTGCGCACGATGCCGTCACTATCGACTTCGAGGTTGATGTGGCCGAGACCCGCGGCGGCCTGGGCCAGCGGCGCGACGGGCTCCACGACCTCGCGGCGGCCGTAGTCGGCCTCGTTGGCGGGCGAAAGCAGCACCGGCAAATACGAGGGACGCTCGCGCAAGGCCTCGCCAAAGCGCGTGTCGTCGGGCGAGGGCTCGGTGAAGAGCACGTCGTAGACCACCGCTGCCACGCCCGCCTTCGCGAGCCGATCGACGAGCTGCGCGTGCAGGCTGCGCGGCCAGGGCCAGCGCCCCAGCGCGGCAACACTGGCGTTGTCGATCTCGACAATCACGATGTCGGGCGAGACCGGTCGCTCGCGCGCGGCGAGGAAGCGGTCGTAGACCAGATGATCGGCGCTGAGCGTCCACTGCCACACCACGCTCAACAGGACGACGGCGATACCCGCACACGCGACGCCCACCCACTCGAACAGAAAGCGCCGCCCGACCGGGCGGCCGAGGCGGGAGCGGGGGCGCGCGCTCACGCTCATGCGCGGCGGCCTCACCAGTCGAGACGGAACGACTGTACGGGGCTCGCCTTCTGGAAGTAGCGGCCTCCTTCGAACTGCTCGGCAATCACCGTCCAGTAGTAGACGCCCTTGGGCAGATCGCTGACGACGGCCTCGCCGTCCGTGATATCGGTGCGGTCCACGAGCGGCGCGCGCAGGTCCGACGAGGTGGCGAGCACGAAGCGAAAACGCGTGCTGCCGGCGCGGCGCTGATCGACGAACCAGCGGAATGCGTAGTCGCGCGTGCCCTCGACGCGCCCGGCCGAGGCGCCCAGCGAAACGCGCCGGCGCTGGAACGCATAGGTCGACGGCATGCCTTCGAGGCCGTTCTCGTCGATGGCGGAAAAGCGCGCGAAATACGTGCCGTCCGCGAGCGCGCCCACCTCGATATGCGGGCCGTCCGAGTGCGCGTCGCCGATCAGATCGAGCAGGCCCGCGTCGCGGCCGACCTGCACGCGATAGCTGTGCGCACCCGTCGTCGGCGCAAGATCGAAGGCGACGGTTTCGTCGTCCTGGACCTTCGCAGGATTGCGCAGATCGGGCGCGTCGAGCAGCGCGACCGGGCCGCCCACCGCGCCGCCTGCCAGCGTGAGGCTGCCGTGGCGCGCCGCGACGAGCTGCGTGGAAGCGGCCAGAGGCATGCCCGGCGCGGGTGCGACCGACGCGGCGGAGCCGTGCGGCGCCGCGTCCACGCCCACTGCGCCCTCGAGCACTTCGACGGCCGTCGAGCCCTTGTCGCCGTCGTAATTCACGCGAAAGCTCGTGCCGCGCACGCCAGCCACCACCGAAGGCGAGCGGATCTGAAAGCGGTCGTCCTTGCGGGTGGCGTGCGTGACCTCGGTATTCACCTGACCGCTGTGCAGGTTGACCACGCGGTCGGTCGCGCCGGTGAGCGCGGTCTCGCGCAGCGTGGCGAGATCGAGCGAGGCGCCCGGCGGGATGACGAGATGCGAGCCGTCGGCGAGTTCGAGCGTGGCGAAGCCGTTCTGCCCGGTCTGCACGCGATCGCCTTCGACGAGCGTCCCGCCAACGACAAGCGGCAGCAACGGCCCGTTGCCGAACGCATGGCCCGCGGGTCCCGACGTGGCGATCACGCGTGCGCTCAGGTGGTCCTGGCGCAGCAACGCGACCGGCACGCGCAGCGAGGTCCCCGGCTGCAGACGGCGCGGCGCGCTCACGTGGTTGATGCGCGCGAGCCGGGTCCAGTCGGCGGGATTGCGCAGATAGCGCGTGGCGATGTCGTAGAGCGAATCACCCGGACGCGTGACGTAAATGGCCATTTCGGCCGGCGGGAGATGCGGCTTGCGGGCTTCAGCGCGGCCCGCGGCAGGCAGCAGGCCCAATGCCAGCGCACAGGCAACCGCGCTGGCAAGCGGTGAACGCGCACGCGGCGTAAGCGGGAGGGTTGCCGGTGCACCGTGACGAGCGGAGCCGGGCCAGGAGAGCGCAACGCGAAGCGTCACGCGCCCAGGCACGGCCGGCCGCGCCTGAGCCGGCCGCGCCGAATAAGCACCACTCACGCCGCGTCCCCCTCGATGCGTTCGAGGCGATAGCCGTAGCCGTAGATCGGCGTGAGCCGATAGCCGTTCTCCGGGCGCAGGCCGAGCTTCGAGCGCAGCATGGAAACGTGCGTGTCCATCGTGCGCGACGGAATGTCGTCGGACTGCTTCCAGATCACGTCGAGGATGTGCGCGCGCGAAAGCGGCCGGCTCAGATGCTGGAACAGCAGCAGCGCAAGCTCGAACTCCTTTTGCGTGAGCGCCACCTGCTTGCCGCTGACCGATGCCTGGCGCGACTTCAGATCGAACTCGTACTCGCCGAAAACTTCCTTTTGCGACGGCGCGTGCAGCTGATAGGCACGGCGCAGCAGCGAGCCCACGCGCGCGAGCAGGACCGGCGCGGAGACCGGCTTGACCACGTAGTCGTCGGCGCCGCTGTTGAGCATCAGCGCGATGTCGACTTCGCGGCTGCGGCTCGTCATGAACAGGACGGGCAAGCGCGTGGACAGGCTTTGGCGGACCCAGTGCAGGACCTCGTCGCCGGCCATGTCAGGCACGTTCCAGTCGAGCACGAGCAAGTCGAACGTCTGCCGCCGGAGCTGCTTGACGAGCTCGCCTCCCTTGGCGAACGCATGACAGACGTGGCCAGCCGCCATCAGCGTCTGGCAGACGAAATCGGTCTGTGCCGGATCGTCATCGAGTACTGCGATTCTCATAGTGTCCTGCACCCAGTGTCGTTATTCATCTTTCCGGGATGGGCCGGCCCTGCAACGCCCGGCCTCCATCCCCAATCCCCTGCCACGCGGCCCCTGCCGCACAAACAGGGCGCCACTCTCGCCGCGTCTTGAAATGAATGGGAGCACGCTACGCAACAATGCGCCTGAAGAGATCGGGAACCAGTTTTCGCACATGGTAGTCGAAAACGCCCCCGACCGGCCGCAGCCCGACCGAAACCGCCCCCGCGCAGCCGAACCTCATCCGCCGCGGCGAGGCTGCAAGTCGGCCGCTGTGCCATTCATGTCAGTCGTGAGCACCGCACGCAAGTCCGCTACCGTGCCGTCCGCGCGCATTGCGTCGCGGGGCGCCGCTGGGTTGGACTCATGCCCCGCTGGCTCAGCCACATGAAGGCGTGGTCCGAGCCTCGTCGCATCCACGACAGGCTCTGGTATGAAAAACGAGTGGCGATAGCCGCGGGCTGCGCATCGCGTGGTCTCCGGCGCCCCTCCCCCCGGACTCGGATCGCCGGCGCAGGCGCCGCCGTATCGGCGCGTCACGCGCAGGCGGGCATCACCGCCCGACACCCGCCCGCAGACCGCTGCCGATCTCACACTATGGCGTTTCCCGCTGCTATCGCCACTCCCGGTACTTCCAGGCGCTGTTTGTCAGCGTTATCCGGCGGACTCGAGTCCGCTCTGACTTCCTCACACTACCGGCGCGTCGCCGTGTCCCGACCGCGCCGGCCCCCGTAGCCCAATCTCGCTGCCTGGCGTGCATGTGCCGCACGCCGCATTCGATGCGGTCCAATCATCGACAGGCCGCGACAACCTATTGTCGCTGCAAGCTCGCAAAGGTACTGTCAGGGATTGTTAAATTCGTCGGGGGCGACAGGCCCTCGCCGGATTTTGCCGATCGGGGCCTTGCGCCGTGGGTGAGCGCCCCGGCTGCGGGCGGCTCGCGGCCACCTGGAATACGTGCGCTACGCCATTGGGGACGGGCTCGGAAATATGAAACGGATTCCTAATTAACTGGCAGATGAGCGGGATAATTGGCGTTGCTATGCTTGAACAAGGCGTAGCCGCACCCCGCTTCTCCCTGAATAGGAGGAAGCGGGAAGACGCCCGTTGCGGGCGTCCTCGGCGTCACACGGGGGCCTCGCGCCTCAGTTCTGCTGCCGCTGGTCGCCGTGGCCGCCGCCCTGGCCGGACGAATGGCCGCCTTGTTGCGGCGCCTCGGGGCGGCCGCGCTCGGCAGGCGCCTCCGGCGGGCGGCCTCCGCCAGGCGGCGGGCCGGGCGGGCGATTGTACGCAGGCGCGCCTTGCGGTGCGGGCGGCCGCCCCATATTGGGTTGCGGCATGGGCGGACGCTGCACTTCCGCGGGCGGACGCGGCATCTCGGCCGGGGGATGCTGCATCTGGGCGGGCGGGCCGCCGTTCATGGGCGGGCGGCCGGGTGGCGCTTCGTTGCCGGGCATGTGCCCCGGTTCAGGCGGACGGCCGGCGCCGGGCGGCGGAGCGCCGTTGATTGGCGGACGTGGGCCGCCCATTTGCGGCGGCGGTGGCCGTCCCGGTCCCCCCGGCGGACCGCCCTGATAGTGCGGCGGCTCCGGCGGACGGCCGCGGCCCGGCGGCGGGACGTGCTCCCAACGATCGCGGTCGCCGTACCAGGGCCGATCGCGATAGAAGCTGCCCCAGTACGCGCCGACTGCAAACGTGACGATCGGCAGGCCGATGGCCGCGCCATAGCCTGTCAGCGGCACGTAGTCGCCTTGATACGGATACACGAGATAGCCGGCATAGATCCAGCCACGCAGGCCGGGCAGCGCGACGTCACACCAGGAGTAGTCGCCCACGCAGCCCATCACCTCGACCGGCACGTTGGGACCGAGCTCGCTCACGACCGGATAGGCGTCGGACGGCCCGGCAAACAGATCGACAGGCTCGCTCGTGTAAGCCTCGGTTTGCGCGCGCACGCCGGAGGCCGCGAACGCCATCCCCGCAGCCACGCAGACCGTCGCGATCGGCAGGGCCAGCCCGCGTGGAGGCTTCGTTTTTCGGTTTGTCATGCTCCCCTCTTTTGTTCTGTGATCATGGAGAAGCATCCAGCATATTCCATTCCTGGAAGCCGGGGTGTGCTTGCAAAGATCGCCGCGCCGCGTCGCGGCGCTCAGGCGGCGCGCGTCTTGCGGCGCGCGGGTGCGCCGTGCTCCGGCGTTTCGATTGCGCGAATGGCGTTGTCGCGCGACGTGTTCATGCGCGTCTCGACGCACTTGAGCACGCGCGGCAGATCCTGCGCCGCGATCGCGCGGCGCAGCTCGCGCCAGCCGCGAATCGACTGCGCAATGGCCTCCGGATGCGCGGCGAACGCCATCCGGTTGTAGCGCAGCACGCGTAACGAAATGGATTTCAGCATGTCCGAGAGCACGAGGTTGCTGCTCAAGTCGAAGACCGCGAAGTTCAGCAGGAAACCCTCGAGGACGTACGCATCCAGCGATTCGTTCATCGCCTGCTCGAGCGCCTTCACGTGCTCGTCGAACACCTTGCCGAGCTGCGCCGGCGATTCGGCCAGCAGATCCTTGATGAGCGCCGAGTACAGCAGCGTGCGCACCGCGAAGATATCGCGCAGCTCGCGCGCGTCCGGTTGCGTCACGATTGCGCCGCGCCGCGCCTCGACCGCAACCAGCCGGTCGCGCTCGAGAATACGCAACGCCTCGCGCACCGGCGCACGGCTCACGTGCAGGATCTCGCCGATGTCGCTTTCCAGAAGACGCTTGCCCGCCTCGATGTGATTGAGCGTGATGGCTCCCGCGATGCGGGCGGCGATCTGCGCCGCCACGGGCATGGACGCACTCTCCCACTCCTTGCCCCGCAAGACAGCATCCTCCACCGCCAGCATCAGTTGGCCCCTCGGTTTGAGCAAGATACCGAGATCCGGAAGTTCCTGCGTTCGTTGTCTCGCCATGTCGGTGTTACCTGATCGGGAAGGTTGCGCTCCAAGCGGGTCACTGCCTCGCGACGCATCGCAGCCGCGAGACGGAAAGTATACCATTCGCCGTGCACTTCTCTATTTTTTGTCGACATTATACGAGACAAATAAAAGCGGCCCTCGTGAGGCCGCTTCGTGCTCTTTGTGCTGCGTAGTCTACGACTGCGTATCGCTGTACTCGACGCTATACAGTTGCCGCTTGGGTTCCCGCGTGCGCTGCCGCGTCTCCCAGCCTTCGGCGAGCCCCACCTTCGCATGCGATGGCGGCAGCATCGGCTTGCCGCGCACGAGGTCGGATGCGCGTTCCGCGAGCATGATGGTGGGCGCGTTGAGATTGCCGTTGGGCTCGGTTGGAAACACCGACGAATCGATCACGCGCAAGCCCGTCATGCCGCGCACACGCAACTCGGAATCGACCACCGCCATGTCGTCCTCGCCCATCCGGCACGAGCCGCACGGATGCATGGTGCTTTCCAGATTCGCCCGCACGAATGCGTCGATCTCGTCGTCGGTCTGCACGTCGGGGCCGGGGGCGAGCTCGACATCGCGGAAACGGTCCATCGCCGGCTGCCCGATGATCTCGCGGGTGAGCCGCACGCAGCGCCTGAAGCCTTCGCGGTCTTCTTCGCGGTCCAGATAGTTGAAGCGAATCTCGGGATGCACGTAAGGATCCGCCGCCGTGAGCCGCACGTGGCCCCGGCTTTTGGGCTTGTTCGGCCCGGTCAGCACCATGAAGCCGTGCCCTTTGAACGGCTTGTCGCCGTCGTAGCGCATCGCGGCCGGCAGGAAATGGAACTGAATGTCGGGCCAGCGCAGCCCCGCCTCGGAGCGGATGAAACCGCCCGCCTCGAAATGGTTGCTCGCGCCGAGACCGTCCTTGAACAGCAGCCAACGCAGTCCAATCAGGAACTTGTGCCACGGATCCATGCTGCCGTTGAGCGTGACCGGCTCCTTGCAGGCGTACTGGATGTAGATCTCCGCGTGATCCTGCAGATTCATGCCGACGCCCGGCAGCGCGTGCTTGACCTCCACGCCCGCCTGGCGCAATGCATCGGCGGGCCCGATGCCGGAGCGTTGCAGCAGATGCGGTGAGCCGATCGGGCCCGATGCAATCAGCACTTCGGCGCGGCAGCGCGCCGTGTGCGTGACGCCGCCCCGGTCATAGACCACGCCGACCGCGCGCTTGCCCTCGACGATCACCTGCCGCGTCATCGCATTCGTGACCACATGCAAGTTGGGCCGGCTCATCGCCGGGCGCAGGTACGCGTTCGCGGTGGACCAGCGCACGCCGTCCTTCACCGTCATGTGCATCGCGCCGAAGCCTTCCTGCATGTGCCCGTTGCAATCGTCCGTGCGAATGTAGCCGGCCTGCACGCCCGCTTCGATCCATGCTCCGTACAACGGGTTTTTCATGTTGTTGCCGTTGTTCGTCGAGAGCGGCCCGTTCGAGCCGCGGTACTGGTCGCCGCCGAACTTGTAGTTTTCGGCGCGGCGGAAGTACGGCAGGCAGTTGTGGTAGCCCCAGCCGCGCGCGCCCAGCTCCTCCCATTCGTCGAAGTCGTAAGCGTGGCCGCGAATGTAGACGAGCCCGTTGATCGACGACGATCCCCCCAGCACCTTGCCGCGCGGGCAATGAAGCTGGCGTCCGTTCAGATGCGGCTCCGGCGCGGTCTGATATTTCCAGTTGAACTTGCGCGTGTTCATCGGCATCGAGAACGCGCTTGGCATCTGGATGATGATGCTGCGGTCGCTGCCGCCGTACTCGAGCACCAGCACGCTCACTGCTGGATCCTCGGTGAGCCGGTTGGCCAGCACGCAGCCCGCCGATCCCGCGCCCACGATGATGTAGTCGTATTGCCCGCTTTCCATGATGAATTCCTGATTCGTTATCCTGACAATATGGCGTTCAGAAGCGCTGGTCGCCCGTGGTGTACTGAGGCAGGGTCTTTTCGATCTGCGCGATGAGCGCCTCCTCGCGGCGAAGATCGAGCGAGCGGCTCAGCAGGTAATACGCCATGCCCGAGACGAACAGCCCCACGAGCCAGGCCAGGTCCACGCTGCCCATCGCCCGCGCAAACGGGCCGACATAGACTTCGTTGGCGCCGTCGAAGATGCAGAAGAACGGGATCATCGCGGCAAACCCGATCGCATACGACATCAGGCCGCGTGCGCCCCATGTGCCGTAGATGTTGTTGTGCGGCAGGAAGAAGTGCGGGATCGCATAACGGCCCTTGCGCACGAAGAAGTAGTCCGTGAGGTTCACGGCGGTCCAGGGCACGAGGAAGTAGAGCATCACCACCAGGTAGATATTCAGGACCGAGAGCCCCTTGCCCGACGTATAGATGCTGAGTGCGACCCCGAGCTGAAGCACCACCACGAAGAGAATCGCCAGCACACGCACGCGGGCGGTGGGCTCGATCTTCCTGAACGAATCGACGCCCGTGATGGCCGTGAGCTTGGCGCTGTAGATGTTCATCGCTATCACGGGCAGGAAGGCCACGATCGTGACGGCCACCACCACGCTCCCGAGGCGCGGCGACAGATCGCTGCCGACCTGGTTGAGCGCCACGAGCACGTCGGTGGCGTGCAGGTGGTCGCCGAGCCAGCCGCCCACGGCGATCATCCAGGCACCCGAGAGCGACGCCCCGAGGAACACCGCGGCGATCAGACGGCCGCTCGGCGTGTTCTTTGGCAGATAGCGCGAATAGTCCGACACATAGGGCGCGTAAGCGATGTTATAGCTCGCGGCAGCGGCGAACTGCGTGATGAACCCGGTCCAGCAGAAGCCAAGCGGCGCGGGCGGCGGCGTGCCGGGCAGCGCCGCCGGCAGCGGCAGATCGGGCACCCAGTGCATGAGCACCGCCAGCGTGACGAAGCCGTACAGCGGCAGCGACAGATACAACGCCCACTTGAAGCTGCGGTGCATCCAGTCGTGGCCGAGGATGGCGAGGACCGCCGCGGGCACGGTCACGACCAGCGCCACCTTGAGCGGGTCCCAGCCAAACAGCGCCTTGAGGCCCTGCATCATCAGCACGAGATTGACGATATTGAAACCCGCGAACACGAACAGCGTGGCGAGCAGCACGAGGACCACGCCGCGATAGCCGAACTGCGCGCGCGACTGGATCATCTGCGGCAGGCCCAGATGCGGGCCCTGCGAGCCGTGGAACGCCATGAACAAGGTGCCGAACATGATGCCGAGCGTGCCGGCCACGGTCGTCCAGAGCGCGTTCAGGCCCACGCTCGGCCCAACGAAGCCGATGGTCATCGTGAAGAACGTGAAGTTGCCGAGAAACCAGAACGGCCCTTGACGCGAGAGCCGGTCGGTGCGCTCGCTCTCGGGAATGAAGTCGATCGAATGCCCCTCGATCGCGCCGTGCTCGCCGATGGCGGCGCTGGGTGCTGCAATCCGTGCCGCGACTCTTTCGTTTGCTTCCATCGTGTGCCCCATGTCGTAATGGACGATGCTGCATAAAGACAGGACGCCCGGAGCGCGGCCCGCGAGAGCGGGCCGGTCCGCCGCGTATCGAAGACTTGATACCGACGCGCCGCTACGCGTCGTTCAGCGTGATCCAGACGGCCTTGGTCTCCATCAGGGCGTCGAGCTGCTCCGCGCCGAGGTCCTTGCCAAAGCCCGATGCCTTGAAGCCGCCGAACGGCATGGCCGGATCGATCGTGCTATGCGCGTTCACGTAGACGCTGCCGGCGCGCAGCTTCGGCACCAGTGCATGCACGCGATTCAGGTCGCGCGAATAGATCGCCGCGGCGAGGCCATACGGCGTGTCGTTTGCGAGCGCGACGGCCTCGCTCAGGTCGTCGAATGGCGCGCTCACGAGCACGGGCCCGAAGATCTCCTCCTTCACGATGCGCATGTCCGGGCGGCAATGCGCGAAGATCGTCGGTTGAACGAAATAGCCCGATCCCTCCACGTTGCGCCCGCCATACACCAGTTCCGCGCCTTCGCGACGGCCCGCCTCGATATACGACGTCACACGCGCCTTCTGCTGCGCCGAGACGAGCGGGCTGATGAAGCAGTCGCGATCGAGGCCCGGCGCGATCTTGAGCGTGCGCGTGTAGTCGATCAGCGCGGCGAGGAAGCGTTCGTGCACGCTGCGTTGCACGTAGAGGCGGCTGCCGGCGTCGCACACCTGCCCCGAGTTGAAGAACATGCCGTTCGCCACCGCGCGCGCCGCGGCCTCGATGTCCGCATCGTCGAGCACGAGCACCGGCGACTTGCCGCCCAGCTCGAGCGTGACGCGCTTGACGCCGTCGAGCGCCGCGCTGCCGACCTCGCGCCCCACCGCCGTGGAGCCCGTGAACGTCACCTTGTCGATGCCGGGGTGGCGCGCCATGGCGGCGCCGATCACATTGCCGCGCCCGGTCACGACGTTCACCACACCGTCGGGAATGCCGGCCTCCTGCACGAGCTGGGCGAAGCGCAGCGTCGACAGCGAGGTCAGCTCCGCGGGCTTGATCACCGCCGTGCAGCCCACCGCGAGCGCCGCAGCCAGCTTCCACGCCAGCGTCTGCAGCGGGAAATTCCACGGCACGATGATCCCCACCACGCCCACGGCCTCCTTGCGCGTATAGGCGAGGTAGTGACCGGGCAGCGAAGGCTCCACGGTGCGCCCGTGCAGCTTGGAAGCCCAGCCCGCGAAATAGCGGAACGTGTCGACGGTTCCCTGGACATCCACATCGCGCGCATTCGCCACCGATTTGCCGACGTCGATCGACTCGATCTCGGCCAGCTCGTCGGCGTGAGCCTCGATCAGATCGGCGAGGCGATGCAGCAGGCGCTCGCGCTTGAGCGGCTTGAGGCGCCGCCACGCGCCGCCGTCGAACTGCCCGCGCGCCGCGGCGACTGCACGGTCGAGGTCGCCTGCCGTGGCGAGCGGAATCTGCGTGATGATGCCTTCGGTGGACGGCTCGACCACGTCGAGCACCTCGCCCTCGCTGCCCGGCACGAACGCGCCGGCGATGAACATGCGTTGCGGCTGCTCGAGAAAGCGCCGCGTTGCTTCACGCACGCCGAACTGCTCCAGATAGTTTCGTACGATGGAATCCAAGCTTGTCTCCTGATCTCGCGCGGCGTCGTGCGCCCACGGCGCGCGCATTAATGTTTCGTGCCGTTGCCTGCGTCGCTGGCCCTGGTCCTCAATGCCTCAATGACTCAATGGCTTAGCGCCGATGCTGGCTGCGAGCGTGAAAGATGACGCCGATCGAATTCAGCAGCAGTTGAGCCGCAAGAATGGGCGTCACGCCCGCCGGATCGTAGGCCGGAGCGACTTCCACGAGGTCCATGCCCACCACGTTGCCGTGGCTGCGGCGCGCGAGCCCCTGGATGATTTCCAGCACTTCGTAGTAGGTGAAGCCGCCATGGCTCGGCGTGCCCGTGCCCGGCGCGATGGACGGATCGAAGCCGTCGATGTCGATCGTGATGTAGTAGGCGCGGCCTTCGGGAATCCGTGCCAGCACGCCCTCCGCGCCGAGCCGGCGCACGTCGCGCACGGAAAGAATGTCGGAGCCCGCCGCTCGCGCGGCGTCATAGTCGCCGCGGTTCGACGACGAAACGTTGCGGATGCCGAGCTGCGTCATGCCGCTGATGTGCTGCATCTCCGAAGCGCGCCGCAGCGGATTGCCGTGTCCGTAACGCACGCCGTGGCGTTCGTCGACGAAATCCAGATGCGCGTCGAAGTGCACGATGTGAATCGGGCCATGGCCCTCGAACGCCTGGATCACCGGGGCGTGAATCGAATGATCGCCGCCGAGCGTCACGGGCATCGCTCCATTCGCGAGAATCTTGCGCACCGCGCTTTCGATGTTGGCGTTGCTCGCCGCCATGTCGGTGTGGACGATGTCGGCGTCGCCCACGTCCACCATGCGCACCTGGTCGCGCGTCAGATAGAGCGCGTCGTCTTCGTGATCGTAGGCTCCCGCGTGGCCGAACGAAAACAGCGTGGACGCTTCGCGGATGCTGCGCGGCCCGAAGCGCGCCCCCGAGCGCCATTGCGTGCCCATGTCGTTGGGCGCGCCGAGGATCGCCACATCGGCGTCGATGCGATCCCAGTCGAGGCAGACCGGCGATTTCGCGAACGTGCAATGGCCCACGAACGGCAAATCCAGCCGCCCGCTTTCGTATGTGTTGCCCGGCATGAGTGTCTCCGTGTGTGATCCGCTGGGTCATCCAGTCAGGAATCGGTGAACGACCCGGTTTTTATCGGGCCGCCGCTTTGAGACACTATGTGGGTATTATTTTTGACCAAAAATCCCGGGGTTCAGATATTCATATCGGAATTTCCGAAGCAAGCGATCATGGAGAACGCGGGCAATGACGCAACTGCAGGACGTGGATCTCAAGCTACTCAGGGTTTTCATGCATGTCGTGCGATGCGGCGGCTTTTCAGCGGCCCAGGCAACGCTGAACGTGAGCCAGTCGACCATCAGCGAGCAGATGACCACGCTCGAGACGCGCCTCGGCCTCAAGCTGTGCGAGCGCGGCCGCGGCGGCTTCCGCCTGACCGAGCACGGCCTCGCAACGTACGAGGCGGCCCAGCGCCTGCAGGTTGCCGTAGAGGCGTTCTGCATGGACACGGACGCGCTGAAGCAGCATATCGCGGGCCGACTCTATCTGGGCATCATCGACAACACGGTGACGGACACCGCTTCGCCGCTGCCGCGGGCCTTGCAGAAGTTCGTTTCGCGCGGCGAAGACGTGCATGTCGACGTCTACATCGGCACGCCGGCGGAGCTCGAGGAGCGCGTGCTCGACGGCAGGCTTCATGTTGCGATCGGGCACTTCCCGATCCACGTGCCGGGCCTCACCTATACCGAGCTCTATCAAGAACCCGATGGGCTCTATTGCGGCAAGGGGAACCCCCTGTTTGCGGGGGCGGGGGAAGGTGGCGTTCAGATCGAAGCCATCGCTGCGAGCCGCATCGCGGCGCGCGGCTACCTGCAGCAGCACGATCTGAAGATGCTCAGCGCGAGCAAGGCCGCCGCGACGGTCGACAACGTCGAAGCGCAGGCGATCCTGATTCTTTCCGGCGCATATATCGGATTCCTGCCCAACCACTATGCGGCGCGCTGGGTGGAACGCGACGACATGCGGCGCATCGGCCCCGAGCAGTTCGGCATGCAGTCACCCTTTTGCGCGGTGACGCGCCGGGCCTCCGCCGTGCCGTCCATCCTGCAGGCGTTCATGATCGACCTGCAGGAGGTCTGGCTGAATGACCGCGCGGGCCGGCACGGAGACGCAACAAAACCCGCGCGCCGCAAGTAGCCGCGGCGCGCCGCGCGCTCAGGCTGCCGCGAGGCGAACGCCCTGAGCCGTGCCGGCCATGCCCTCGATCAGCGCGGCGACGTTCTCCGCCGTTGCGGCCGACAAGGTCCAGCCCAGATGTCCGTGCCCCGTGTTGTAGAACACGCCCGGCATGCGCCCCCTGCCGACCTTCGGCAGCATGCTCGGCAACATGGGCCGCAGGCCCGCCCACGGAATCACGCGCGACGTGTCGACCTGCGGGAACAGACGGCGGGTCCATTCGACCAGCGGCGCGATACGGTCCGCGCGAATGTCGCGGTTGAACCCGTTGATCTCGGCCGTGCCCGCCACGCGGAACCGGTCGGCGCCGAGCCGGCTCGTGACGATCTTCGCGCTCTCGTCGAGCAAGCTGACCCAGGGTGCCGCGCGCTGGCTCTTTTCGTCGTCGAGACCTACGGTGATCGAATAGCCCTTCACCGGATACACGTTCACGTGGTCGCCGAGCATCGACGCGAATGCACGGCTGTTCACGCCCGCACAAACGACGATACGTTCGAATATTTCGTCATGCGAATCGTTCTGCGACAGCGTGGAGAGCGTGAACGTGCCGCCCGGGTCGCGCCGGATCGCGGCGATCTGCGTGTCGTAGTGGAATTCGACGCCATGCCGCACACTCGCCATCGCGAGGCCGCGCGTGAACTTGTGGATGTCGCCGGTCGAATCCGAGGGCGTGAAGAAGCCACCGAAAAACGCGCCCTCCAGGGCCGGCTCGATCTCCCGGATCTCGGCCGGCGTCACGGGCCGGCGATCGAGGCCGCCTTCGGTCAGGACGGCGTTGACCTTCGTGGCCACGTCAAAGCTCTTGCGGTCCTTGTAGATGTGCAGGATGCCGCGCTGCTCGAGGTCGAACTCGATGCCTTCGTTACGGGCCGTTTCGAACAGGTGCTCGCGGGCCGCCATTGCGAGGCGCACCGTTTCGAGCGTGTTGGCCCGATAGTTCGGGATCTGCCGCAGAAATTCGGCCATCCACGAATATTTGTGCCACGCGGGCAGCGGATTCACGAGCAGCGGCGCGTCGCGCGTGAGCATCCAGCGCAGGCCTTTGAAGACGGTGGCGGTGTTGTTCCAGACTTCGGCATTGCACGCCGAAAGCTGACCGCCGTTCGCGAACGACGTCTCCATGGCGCTATAGCGGTGGCGTTCGAACACGGTAACGCGAAAGCCGCGCTTTGCAAGGGCGTAAGCGGTCGTGACGCCGGTGATCCCGGCGCCAATGATGGCGATTCGTGACATGACATGGTCCAGATTAGATTGAGCACTGTCGTTTCCGACAACCGTGCCCCATCTGTCCATGTACCTGAGAGTTTCTTCCCGCGCCGGCATCCAGCACGCCGGGCGGAAATCTCCTTCGGTGGGCGCCTGCGCGCCGCTCTCCAGATGTGTTCTCGCTGCAGGGTCCTTGTGCCTGAGAGTTTCCGGGGCGGTTGCTCCGTCGGCGCCGTCAAATGCTTTCGCAGTGACAGTCTCTCCCGCTGCAGTTCATCGAACAGTGCAAAGATAGCGGGCCATTATTGCCGCTGCAAGCGATTTTTTTTCCTCGCGAAGGATTGCGCGTACGCTTGGCCCTGGCCCTCGTCGCTCACGAAGCGCCGCCCCGCAAGCACAGGTGATACCGGCGCGGCATGAAAGCCGGACCGCGCGGGCGCTGCCTCAAGCCGTCTTGCGCAGGAAGCCTTGCGTGCCGCCGTTGCGGTTCGGTGCGAAGCCGTTCGCGTGCAGCGATTCCTCCACCGTGTCGTAGAACACACCGATCTTGCTGATCTCGCGCGCCTCCTTCGCCGTCGCGATATCGCGGCCGAATTCGCGCGAGATGCGCACGAGTTGCTCGATCTGCTTCACGGTGCTCATCTTTTCGGTGCGCTTCTGGTTCCAGAGGCAGTCTTCCGTGCCGCAACGCACGTGCAGGCCCATCGCAATCCCCATCATGTTCACGGGCAGTACATTGCGCACATTGCTCTCCACCGTGACCACCGCGCCGTCGGGCACCGCGCGGATGAAGTTGCCGAGGCTGTAGATGTTCGGCGTATCCATGCCGCCGGCGATCGCCACCCAGTTCATGACCAGCGGGCCCTTGTAGAAGCCGCGGCGCATCAGCCGCTCCACCGACTCGAAGCTGTTGAGGTTGTAGCACTGGAACGCGCTCTGGATGCCCCTGGCCGTCAGCCGGCGCACGTGCTCCTCGACCCAGCCCGGCTGTGCGGGCACGGTCATTTCCTTGTACGCGTTAAAGAGCGTCGGGTTCTCGCGCGAGGTGCCCTTGAAGTCGGCGTCTTCCGCCTGATCGGTGACATTCATCTGCGAAGTATTGACCGTCACCGTGACCTGGTCCGGCGTGGGTTCGAGCTCGGCCAGCATGTGGCGGGTGTCGTCGGAGAGCCACTTCGCCGCTTGCCCTTCGTTTTCGGGCGCAAACGAGATCGAGCCGCCCACCTGGATGATCATCTCCGGCACCGCCTTGCGCACGCCGGCAATCAGTTCGTTGAACTTCGACAGACGCTTGCTGCCCTTGCCATCGAGTTCGCGCACATGGAGATGCAGCACCGTGGCGCCCGCGTTGTAGCAGTCCACCGCTTTCTGGATCTGCTCATCCATGGTGACCGGAATGTCCTCGGGAAAGTCCGAGGGCAACCAGCCTGGCGCGTAAGGCGCCGCGGTAATGATCAAGGGCTGTTGATTCTCGGGAAAGAGGTGGCCGTCGAGAAAATTCATGCGGGGTCTCCGGGGGGAAAGCGGCTGTCGCATCCGCAGGCGAGCGCGTTGGCGAGTCCAGCGCGCCGCCCGATAGTGATGCGTGCCATTGTCCGGTTTGGGCCCATTCCCCGCTTGATCATGCGCGCCAGTCGATTGACTATCCATGACAGGCGCCGGCAACACCGTCACTGATCGACGCGGCGCGATGCGGGGTGGCGCGCGATGGCGCGCCCGAATATCGGCGCCTCCTCGTCAAGCCTTCAGGACCGCACCGCCCCACTCGCCCGCGTGGCCCGCAACACGTACTCGAGCACCGCGATCACCATGCAGTTGACTACCAGGCACAGCAAGCCAGGATTGAAGCCGCCGAGATCGTAGCGGCCCAGGTAGAACGCGAGCGCCAGGCCATCTCCCGCGAGAATGCCGGCCGTCACCGCGGCGGGCCGGATGCGCATCGAGAACAGCACGGCAATTAGCCCCGGAAAGAATTGCCCGACGCCGTAATAGGTCGTGTTGATGAGCGTGAGCATCAATGTCGGCGTCGCGCTGGTCATGACGATCGACACGGCCAGATAGATCACGATGACGATCTTCGCGGCCGCCTTTTGTTGCGCTCCGCCCACGCCCGGCAGCAAATTGCGGCTGACGATGGGCCCGATGGCGAGGCACATGCCGGTGAGCACCAGCAGCGCGGAGAGCACGGCGGCGGCCGCCACGAGCCCGAGCAGCCATGGCGGCAGAAGGTCGTTGGCCGCCACGAAGAACGCCTCGTTCGCCGAGTTCAGGCTGTAGTGCTGGCTGAGCGCATAGTACGACGCGATCACGAGAAACGGATACATCAGCATATACAGGGGCATGGCGATCTGGCTGCGCCGGATCGTGTTAGCGCTCTTCGCGGTGAAGAACATCTGCGCACCGAATGGCATGGCGAGAAAGCCGAGCGACTGGAACAGAATCGTGCTCATGGCAAAGCGCAGTTGCGTGGAATCCATGCGGTTGCTCACCTGCAGCCCGGCTTCGTGGAACACCGTCGTCACGCCTACACGCTGCGCCACGGCAACCCCGGTGGCAACGATCGCGAGGACCATGAGCGTGTCCTTGAGCACGGCGACGTAGGCCGAGGAGCGGATACCGGCGATCATGATATAGACGAGCGCGAGCGCCGCCGCGATGATGACCAGATGCAGCGTCTCGAACTGCCAGCCCAGCCCGCGTAAGGCGGCAGCAAGCCCAGTGAACTGGAGTTGCGCCATCGGCAACAGGAACAGGATCGACGTGAGCGCGACCACGCGCTCGATCGTGCGGTCCTGAAAGTGGCCCCTGAACAGGTCGGGCAGCGTGATCGCATTGAAGCGCCTGCCCGCCTCCCAGATGCGCGGCCCGAGAAAATAGCCGAGCGGATAGGCAAGCAGAATATAGCCGAGAAACCAGACACCGTAGGTCGGCCCCTTCGCGTAGATGCCGCCCGCGAAGCCCACCATCGTGGCGACGCTGTAGATCTCTCCCGCAGCGAGAAAAAAGACCAGCACGCTGCCGAACTGGCGCGACGCGACGAAAAAATCCTGCACGCTCTGCGTGCCCACGCCGCGACGCGAGAGCAACGCAAGTGCGAACGAAGCCAGCATAAAGCCGGCGAAGACTACGGTTGACATGCGCGTGCTCCCTTGCAATCAGAGATCGTCCTGCGTGGCGTCGGCGGCGTGCTTGTCGAAGCCGTGCCAGCAGACGAAGAGACACGCCGAGGTCAGTACGAACCACAGAAACATCCAGGCGTACACGAGCGGTACGCCCAGCACGTAGACGTCGGCGGAAGCGATCCAGGGCAGCAGCCCCAGCACGCCGGCATAGGGCAATCCAAGCCCGATCAGAACCCTTAGCATCGGCTCACCCCATGCTGCGCACAGCAGCGGCAAGTGGATCGATCGGCGTGAAGACGCCCGCACGCGCCTCGATGGCTTCTCCCGCGGCGAGGCACAGCGCTTCGCCATAGCGGCCCGCTACGAGTTGCACACCCGAAGGCATGGTAGTGCCGGAGGATGCCGCCACACTGAGCGGCACGCTCAAGCCCGGCAAACCGAGCACCGCTGTCGCAAGCAGCGGGCCCTGCGCCTGCAGGATGCGGCGCATCGCGTCGTCGCCGTGCTGGTCGGCGTCGATAGCGAACGGACGCTGGCACGACACCGGCATCAGCAGCAGCGGATAGCGCGCGAAGAAGGCTTGCCATTCGCGCAACAGGCCCGTGCGTTGCGAGAGGCCGTCCATGTAGCCGGCCAGGTCGAGCGTCGGCGCGATGCGGCGCTGGCTGCCGAACGCCGTGCGGATGGCGCGGTCGCCGCAGTCCTCAATGGTCTTGTCGAGTCCGGTGAGCGCCTCGTTGGTCACGAGCTTCAACCACAGCTCTGAGGCTTCGTCAAAGCGCGGCGGCACCACCTCCTCCACGACGCAGCCGGCTTCCTCGAGCCAGCGCGCGGCCTGCTGGACCGCTGCGATCACCACCGGGTCGGTGGGAATGCCCGGCAGTTGCGCGCACACCGCCACCCGCGTGGGAAACGGCGCCAGGGCGCCCTTCGGTGCGTTCGATGCATCGAGTGGTGTCGGTGCTACCGGCATCCACCAGGCGTCGCGCGTATCGCCGCCCTCCATGGCCGCGAGCGCGAGGCGCAGGTCGCCCACCGTGCGCGCGAGCGGCCCCTGCACCGAAGCGAGCTGCACCGCAAGCGTGCGGTCGCGGCTTTGCGACGGGTTGTAGGCGGGCACGCGCCCCGTGGTCGGCCGCAGTCCCGCCACGCCGCATGCATACGCAGGATAACGAATCGATCCACCGAGATCGTTGCCATGTGCGATCGCGCCGATGCCGGCCGCCACCGCCGCCGAAGCGCCGCCGCTGGAGCCGCCCGGCGTCAGGCCGGCATCCCAGGGGTTCAGCGTTCTGCCGTAGAGGTCGTTGTCGGTGAACCACCGGTACGAAAACGCGGGCGCGTTGGTGCGGCCGATGATGACCGCGCCGGCCTTGCGCAGATTCGCCACGACCGGGCTGTCCTCGCGCGCGATCAGATCCTTGTAGGCCACCACGCCGTTGGACGTCGCGCGCCCCGCCATGTCGACGTTCACCTTGACCGTCACCGGCACGCCATGCAGCAGGCCAGTGGCGTCGCGCCGGCCAACGGCGGCATCGGCCGCCGCGGCGGCTTCGAGTGCGCTATCCGCAAGCACGTCCACGACCGCGTTGAGATGCGGATTGACTTCCTCCAGCCGCGCGAGGCAACTCTCCACGAGTTCTTTCGATGAAACGTCGCGGCGCGCGACGAGGGCGGACATTTCCGTTGCGCTCAGGCGCCACCATGCTTGACTCATATGTGCTCCTCCAGGACTCTCGATTGGCTTTCGTTTTTTTATGCCCGCCTGACCGCGCGGACCAACATCAGAGACTGGAAAGAGGCTAACTGGGACAGCCCGATCGCAAAAGACGATATATTGTTCGCGGTGACCACTGCAGGTTGTCGTGCTGCCCCCTCTCCCAGGGGTAACCCTGAGCCGTTGCGGCGGGGTCCCGCGAGTCGGCAACATCTAAATCCCGAAGGAGACCACGCTGCATCGTCATCGGCCGATGGGCCGGGACGCGGCGGACGAGACATGAAGGACCATCACCTGAAGGCCTGGCTTGCCCTGGTCGAAACCGGCAGCATTCGAGGCGCATCGCGCCATTTGCATCTGAGCCAGGCCGCGGTCACGAAAGCGGTCCGCGAGCTCGAGCAGGATCTCGACGCGCCGCTCATCGTACGCAGCTCACGCGGCGTGCAGCTGACCGAATGCGGCCGTCAACTCACCTCGCGGGCGCGCCTCGCCCAGGCTCAGCTCGCGCTGGCGCGCCAGGACATTCAGCAGCTTCTTGGCGGCAAACGCGGGCATGTGGCGGCCGCAGTGACGCCGATGGTGCTCCTTGGCGCGCTGCCCACGGTCATCGAGCGCTTCACCAAGATCATGCCGTTGGCAGAACTGACTTTCGAGGAAGGTCTGATGCCTCATGTGCTGCACGCGCTGCGCGATGGCTCGATCGACTTCGCGGTCGCTGCGCCGGCCGAGGAGGAGGTCAGTGGCGAGTTCGACTTCGAGCCGCTGCGCACGCTCGAGACGATCGTGGTCTGCCGACGCGGGCACCCTATGGCAAACGCCACCGAATGGAGCCAGTTGGCCGAGTGCACGTGGGCCATGACGCTTTCGCCCGGCAGCCACCATTGCAATCTGCTCGACTACCTGCGCCGGGCCCGGCTGCCGTTGCCCACACGCATCATCCGCGCGAACACGTTCGGTGTGAGCTGGAACCTGATGGCGCGCAGCGACGCGCTGCTTGCGGTGCCCGTGGGCATGCTCGAAGTGGAGCCTTATGCGCAGCAGGCAACGCGCGTGCCACTGCGTCTCGAGTTCCCGCCGCTTCGGCTTGGCATCATGAAGCTGCGCGACGCGCCGCTCTCGCTCGCGGCCGACAAGCTCGCCGAATTGTTTCGGCAGGAGATCGCTTCGAGCCAATGCGAGCGCGCCGCGTGAAGTAGCGGACGCCCAGAGCGGCTCGCGTGCCGCTTTGCCTAATACGGTCAAGACGGCTGTTCCACGACTGCGCGAACAGCCGCATCCCGTGCCTCGTCCAGACGCGAAGTGGCAAGGGCCAGCAGGAGTGGGCCGTCCCGCCTCATGGCGGCGTCCTGCATCGCGCGCCAGACCTCCAAGGATGTGCGGATCGTTTGCGGCGCAGCCACCATGCCCAGCCGGACGTAACGTAGCGTTCGCAATGAGATCGAGTGCAGGATATCGACCAGAAGCCGGTTATGGCACAGACCGATTGTGGCGAAATTCAGGAGGAAACTCTCCACGGCATAAGCGTCTATCGACGCCTCGGCAGCCTGGGCCAGCCTGGGAATATGCGCCGTCAATAGCGCTTCGAGTTCCGGCAAGTTCTCGCGGGTCGCCTGCTCCAGCATCGTGACATACAGCACACTGCGCACCCGGAAAATATCCCTGAGTTCGTTCTCGTCGGGCGCCGTCACGATCGCTCCGCGTCTCGCCTGAAATTCCACCAACCGGTCCCGCTCCAGGATGCGCAAGGCTTCGCGGACCGGCGCGCGGCTGACGTGCAGCACTTCGCTGATATCCGCTTCCAGCAAGCGCTGCCCCGATTTCACGAGATCCAGCGTGATCACCCCGGCCAGGCGAGCAGCGATCTGCTCGGCGATGGGCACCGAAGCACAGGCGCAGTCCTGCCCGCGCAGCACCGCCCGCTCCACTGCCAGCATCAACGAATTTTTCGGCGTAAGGAGTGCGGAAAAATCGGGAAGATTTTGCGTCTTGTGGCGAGCCATAGCGTTCAGCCGAAGCGATCTTGAGCCGGAAACCCGTCAATAAGGCCTGTCACCTTCGATCCCGGCTCTTTCCATTTTGCGCGGAGCCGGCCAATAGTCCATGACCGCGTAGTGCTGGGTCGACCGGTTATCCCAAACCGCCACACTATTGGGCTTCCAGCGAAAGCGAACCTGATACTCGGGGATCGATGCCTGGCTCTGCAGATAATTGAGTAGAAGACTGGCGCCTGGCGTCTTGTCGAGGCCATACCGCACGTTATCGACGGTATGGTAATTGACGAAGTGGGTCGTAAAGCTACCGACGTAAAGCACCTTTTCGCCAGTCTCAGGATGGGTCCGCACGACCGGGTGTTCCACCTCCGGATTTTGCGCGGCCAGTTTTCTGCGCTCTTCTAGCCCCATGGCTGCGCCAAACGAGTGCTCGATGCTGCTCTTCGCCCTCAATCCCTCGATGCGCTTCTTGATATCGTCCGGCAATTGCCTGTACGCCTCGACCATGTTGACCCAGATGGTGTCGCCGCCGACCTCAGGACATTCGATGCAGCGCAGGACCGCACCCATGGACGGCGCGGCTCGCCAGAGTCCATCGGTATGGTAGTTATTTTCATAAGGGTTCTTTTCCTCCGACCGGTAGATTTGCACGAGGCCAGGATGGTCCGGGTCGCTTCCCGCAACAGGATGATCTTCCAGCTTCCCGAATCTGCTCGCAAAAGCAACGTGCTCCTCGCGAGAGATCCGTTGATCCCGGAAGAAGAGCACCCGGTGTTTGAGCAGCAGGGCCTTTACTTCTGCAAACAACGACGCATCTCTTGCTGCGTCTCCGATGTTCACACCGGACACCTCTGCGCCAATGCAAAAGGTCAGCCTTTCGATCTTGATCATGAGCGGTTACTCCTTGTTCCTCGACTATTCATATCGACATTGAATGATTGGGTCAGGCTCGTACTTCAGCGTTCAGTGCATCGCCGCCAAGCGGCTCCCTCTCCAGTTCGACGGCGGAAATTCGGGCGGCGTCCGCGTCGTAGCTGCGCATTGCAATGACGAAGCACACCGCAGCCAGCACGCTAAACAAGGGAATGACCGTCAAGGCGCTTTGCAAACCCCATTGGTCGGACACGATGCCCGTCAGAAAGGGCCCCACAGCCAGGCCGAAAATATTTTGAAAGAGGGAAAGCACCGCTGCACCCGTGGAGCGAACGCCTGGATGAATAATGTCCATCGCAATCCCGGCAACCACACCCACCGTGCAGTTCATGAAAAAGGCCCCGAGCACGATCAGGTCGAACCGCACATGCGCCGCATAGCTTCCGCCAAATGCACCCGCCAGGACGATCGACGTGACTAGACACAGCACAGACAGCGCGAGTAGCTTGTTGCGCGGCCTGCGCAGTGCCAGGCGCCCCACCACTGCGCCCCACACCGTACAACTCACGGCGCCGACCAGCACGACCAGTCCCGCCGCCCTCGACGCGGCTTCCGGGGACATGCCCTGGAAGCGGTTCAAATAGCTGGGGAGCCAGGACCAGATGGCCGAAACGGTAATCAGTTGTGCCGCAGCAGCGACGCACACCCATAGCAGTGTTCGCGTGCGTGCCAGGGTGCCGAAAATGTGTTTCAGCGTGTCCCCCAGCGACTGCGTCGTCTTGTTTGAATCGGCGGCCAGCGGCAGCGTCCTGTAGTCACGCACGAACAAATAGAGCAATGCCAATACGAGCCCAGGCAGGCCGACCACGCCAAAAGCCGACTTCCACCCCCACCTGGCCGCAATGGCCCCGCCCAACAGCACCCCGAGGACAGAACCCAGCGACGGCGCAGCGTAAAAAGCACCGAGCACGGCGCTGCGCAAGCGGCCGGGGAACAACGTCGAGATCAGGGCCACGCCTACGGAGCCGTAACCGGCTTCGCCGATGCCCACCACGGCGCGTGCCGCAAACAGTTGACTGAAATTGGCCGTGAACATGCATGAGATCGTTGCCAGGCTCCAGCAGACAGCCATCGCGACGATACTCTTCACGCGGCCCATCCGGTCCGCCACCAGCGCGACGGGTATGCCGCCCGCTCCCACGACAATGGAGACGATGGACACGAGCGCGCCCAGTTCCTTGTCACTCAGACCCCACTCGCTCCTGATATGGGGAAACAGCGAGACGATCACCTGCCGATCGATAAAGTCGAAGAACATCAGTGCGAACGTCATCCCAAAGGCAAACCATGCCTGCCTCTTGCTTATCAGATAGGCATCCTGATTAGTTGTTACAGGTTCATCAGCCAGAACGTTCATGCTTCTCTCCGGGAATTCCAGATACCGTTCAGTGGTCGGACTCGTGTTAGCGCCGCGCTTGCGCGCAGTGGCACCATCGACCAAGGAGATACATCGTCAAAGGCAGGATTGCCGCAACGGGAAGCCACCGCAGGGCGATTTGAAGGCCGACCGCGTCGGACACCATCCCGGTAACGAATGGGCCAGCTGCGAGCCCGAGGATATTGTTGAACAGCGTCAGCGTGGCAAAAGCCGAGCCGTGGATCGTCGGTGACGTGGCTCCCGCGATGATCGCGCCGCACGTACTGAACGAGCTGGCCAGAAAGAACACGGCGGGCGCCAGCAATGCGAGCTGCAGGTTGCCGGGCGGCAAGCGAAATGCGAACTCCAGCAGCACGCCGAGCGCAAGGCAATAGCCAATGGCCATGTTCCACCTTCTGAGCGACGAATTCCCGCTTACCCAGTCGGTTATCACGCCACACAGGAATTGGCCCAGACCGCTGACAAGCACGAGACCCGCCGCCACAACGGCCGCTTTGCCCACAGGCATCCCCCAGTAGCGGTTCAGGTAGCTGGGCAGCCACACGAACAGCGTGCCCTGAATGAACAGCTGCAGTGCACTGCCAAGATAGGCACACAGCACCGATCGCGACGGAAACAGGCTGGACAGCAGTGCCCGGGGAGCCCATGCGAGGCGATCATGTACCGCAGCGTCATCGGTCTCGTCTGCACACACACACGCCATGCGCTTTTCCGTGACGACAACGCCATAAACAATGACCAGCACCAGACCGAATATCGCCATCATGCCCATTGACCAGCGCCACCCGAGGTGGGTCGCGATGATGCCCGAGAGTGAAACACCGAGCACCGAGCCAAAGGCCGCCGCAGACGTAAAACCGCCGACGATACTGGAGCGCATGCGCTTCGGAAAAATGCCGATGAGCATGGCGAGCCCCACGCTTCCATAGGCGGCCTCACCGACACCGACGAACATGCGTGCGACAAACATCTCATGGTAATTGGCGGCAATCGCGCATCCGAGCGTGGCGACGCTCCACAAGCCCGCCATCAGCGTGATGCTCTTGGCGCGCCCCCAGCGGTCCGCAACGAGTGAGAACGGCAGCGTCAGCACGCCAACCGCCAACGGCACGATGCTGCTGACCGAACCGAGCTGGGTATCGGAGAGGCCCCACTGCAGCTTCAGCATCGGAAACAACGCGTTGAGCGCCTGCCGCGACATGTAGTCGGACAACAGCAGACAAAACATCAACGCAAATACCAACCACGCATATGCGCGGGTACCGCCGGCAACCCTGGATGACTCGGTCGATGCGGCCGGGCTCGTATAAAGATTCAACTCCGTCTCCTTCATGGATTCACGTATCCCCCCGCAATCGACGCGGCAGGTGCGGCGGTCTTCTACTCGCCAAAGGATCGCTGGACCGAAAGCCGGTTCGTCACGGAAGTCACGCCCGGTACGCCCTTCGCGATCTCCGCCACGGCGCCGATCTGTGAAGACTCGGTGACGGTGCCATTGAGGGTGACCGCACCACTTCTTGCGACGATGCTGATGTCACCGGCGTTGATTTCCTTGTGCTTCGCGAGCGCGGCATACACCTTGCGGCTCAGCGCCCGGTTTGCTTTCCTGACTTCCCTTGCCGTTGGCGTGGCGGGGATCGCCGTCGAGGCCTCCGGCA
The DNA here is from genome assembly GCF_004524855.1 of Paraburkholderia pallida. NCBI lineage: Bacteria > Pseudomonadati > Pseudomonadota > Betaproteobacteria > Burkholderiales > Burkholderiaceae > Paraburkholderia > Paraburkholderia pallida. Next base: position 1,687,400 of record NZ_CP038149.1, read on the forward strand.
TGGTGTTGTCCTGGGCATTCGCATCGACGCTCAGCCCTGCCAGCAGCGTGAAAATCGCCGCGCAGAGCGAAATGCCCGCGATCATGTTCTTTACCATTGCATGCTCCGGTTGCATTTCATGTCTTCAGAATGTGTGGCGGATGCCGATATTCGCCGCCGTTGTGGAAACGCCTGGTGCAACCGGTGCTCCATACGTGATGGCCTGATTCATGGTGCCCCGGTTGTTGACATAGCCCACCTGCGCATAGAGCAGCGTGCGCTTGGACACGCTGTATTCCGCACCCAGCGCGTATTCGCTCGAATGATTCGCGGAATCGTTGCGGTCCTTCATATAGTAGAAGCCCGAGGTCAGCCTGAAGAACGGCGTAAATTGATAGCCGAGTCCAGCCGAAATGAATTCGAGGTTGGCTGAGGCCTTGTCGGAGGGATTCTGCCCAAGACCATACCCGAGCGAAACCGATACGCCATGGAAGGTGTACTTGCCGCCAACGTAGTAGAAGCGGTTGTTGTCGAGGCCAGTGGGCGTGGCTGCGGCCAGGTTGGTGTCGTGCCCGTTGTAGTACGCCGCCGCGAGGTTCAGGCCGTAGTTCGAATAGCGGAGCACGGCGGATTCACGCGTACCGCCCTGAAACTGCCCCGCCACGCCACCGGGCGCATACTCCAGCGCAAGCCAGGCGCCATAAAACTTCGGCGACTGATAGACGATCGCGTTATCGTCATACAGCGCGCCGATCGGAACGTTGGTATTCGTGCCGGTCCAGTGCGCGGCCTGGTTCAGGCCGAGCCACGCCCCGAGAACGCTGCCGAAGTACTGCGCAGCGCGCACGTCGGTGTCGGCCATCGCGAAGATCATCGGCGCGTACTGCCGCCCGAGGTCGACCGAACCGAATGGCCCGGACACGCCCACGCTCGACTGCATGCCGAAGATCGCGGAGGCCCCCGTCGTATCCGCGAGGCCAAACTTGCCGGTGCCGGAATTGAACACGCCTTGCATCCGGAAATTGACCTTGTAGCCGTTGCCAATGTCCTCGGTGCCCTTGATGCCCCAGAAGCTGGCATAGATGCCAGCGTCTTTCAGGGAATAGAGATGCCCCAGGTTCTTCGCGTTGCCCGCGTACGACGCGGCCGAGGTGCTCTGATAGAGCAGCCCCGTGTCGATGGCGCCATATAGCGTCACAGACGATTGCGCGTGCGCAGCGCCCGCCAGGACTGCGGACACGGCTACCGCTCCCCATTTCAGCTTCATTGCGTCTCCTCCGTTTTCTTTGCGTTGTGCGACTAGCCAGACACCCATCGGCTCCCATTGCTGCCGGCCATGGTCCGATCGCTCGGTCGAACGTCGGCAGCGCCATGATCGCTAAATTTTATTATTGTCGACATCAATAATTACACCAGGTACCCCATTGCGATGGGCTGAATCCAGCCTGTATCGACGCAGCCCGAAGGTTCTCAGCCGCATCGTACCTCGCCACGAATATTCTTGTCGACATTATTCGATGACGGGACTACACTGAAAGCAACACTGGCCTTGTGCCAGCGCGCGGCCGAACCCGAGTCACGGTGGGAAGGAAAAGTGCAGTCGCCATTGCCGCCCTGTTGACCATGCGAGCGAGCCAGCCATGTCGTTCGGAATCCCTATCATCTATCTTTCACGTAGAGATCCCTCATCATGAATTTTCTTGACGGACACCTGTATCCCGAGAACCAGCAGCCCTTGATCATCACGGCCGCGCCCTATGCGCCGGGCTGGATTCCCTCGGACTTCCCCGAAGATATCCCTGTCACCATGGAAGAGCAGATCCAGAAGGCGGTGGATTGCTACGAAGCCGGCGCCACCGTGCTGCATCTGCATGTGCGCGAAGCCGATGGCAAGGGCAGCAAGCGCCTGTCCATGTTCAATGAGCTGATCGCCGGCGTGCGCGAGCGCGTGCCGGAGATGATCATCCAGGTGGGTGGCTCCATCAGCTTCGCGCCCGAGAGCGACGGCGCGGCAGCCAAATGGCTCTCCGACGACACGCGACACATGCTGGCCGAACTCGATCCGAAACCAGACCAGGTCACGGTCACCGTCAACACCACCCAGATGAACGTGACGGAGCACGCCGGCATCGACGACTTCAAGGGCGTATCGCGCGGATTCCCACACCTCTACGGGACCTACAAGGACATGATCGTACCCTCGAACCCGAGCTTTATCGAGGAGCACATCCGGCGCCTCTCGGCCGCCGGCATCCAAAGCGAGTTCCAGGTCTACAACATCAACAGCTTTGAAACGATCGAACGCCTGATACGCCGCGGCGTGTACAAGGGGCCGCTGGTGATGAACTGGGTGGCCATCAGCGGCGGCATGGATCAGGCGAACATCTACAACCTGGCCAACATGCTGCGCGCCGTGCCCGACGGTGCGGTAGTCACGGTGGAAAGCTCTGTCCTCAATGTGCTGCCTGTGAATATGATCGGTATTGCCCTGGGCCTGCATGTCAGGTGCGGTATCGAGGATGTGCTGTGGAACCAGACCCGCACGGGCAAGATGAGCTCGGTGGAGCAAGTCAGGCAACTGGTGCGTATCGCGGGCGAATTCGGCCGCCCGATCGCGACAGCGAAACAGGCACGCGAGATCTGCAAGATCGGCGTGTTCTATGACACAGCGGAAGAGACGCTGCAGGCCAATGGCTTCGCCCCCAATCGAAACGGCGGCAACCAGGGGTTCCTGCGCAAGCCGGACTGAAGCCTCCCGCACGCGGGCGATATGCCCTGCCCTGCATTGGACGCCGCGGGCACACGTCCGCGAAGACGGGCCGTGTGGCCTGGTGGCCTGGTGGCCGCACAATCATCGATTATTCACAAAGGAATACTGAATATGTCACGAGCGATTCGATTCGAGCAGACCGGAGGACCTGAAGTTCTCAGGCTCGAAACCGTTTCGGTGGGTGAGCCTGGTCCCGGCCAGGCTCGGGTGCGGCACACGTATGTTGCCGTCAATTTCATCGACATCTATTTCCGTACCGGCCAATACCCGCTCGCCCTGCCCAATGGCCTGGGTTCCGATGCGGTGGGCGTGGTCGAAGCGATCGGCGAGGGCGTGGCCGACATCAAGGTGGGCGACAGAGTCGGCTACCTGCTGGGACCCCAGGGTGCCTATTCGGATGTGCGCGTGATGCCCGCCGACGTGCTGATTCCCCTGCCCGACGGCATCAGCGACAAGACTGCATCGACACTGATCATGAAGGGCATGACCGCACAGTACCTGTTCCGGCAGGTCTATCCGCTCAAAGGCGGAGAAACCATCCTGTACCACGCCGCGGCGGGCGGGGTGGGGTCGATTGCCAGCCAGTGGGCGCGGGCGATCGGCGTCACCATGATCGGGACAGTCAGCACCGACGAAAAGGCGGAAATCGCGCAACGCAACGGCTGCACGCACACCATCGTGACCTCGCGCGAGAACATTGCCGAACGCGTGCGCGAGCTTACCGACGGCAAGGGCGTGGAGGTCGTATTCGACTCGGTGGGCAAGGATACGCTGGACGCCTCGCTCGATAGCCTGCAGGTACGCGGCACGTTGGTGAGCAACGGCACGTCATCCGGTCCTGTGGTGCTCGATACCCGGGTGCTGGCGCGCAAGGGCTCGATCTGGGTGACGCGGCCGGCGATGGTGCATTACGCGACGCCGCGATCGCATATGCTCTCGATGGCAAGCGAGCTCTTCGATCTCGTGCTGGCCGGCAAAATCCGCAGTGAACCCGGGCAGACGTTCGCCCTCGCCGAGGCCGCCGACGCGCATCGCGCGCTGGAGTCGCGCAGGACGGTTGGGTCGACGGTGCTCGTGCCGTAAGGCCGGGACCGCTTCAATGGGCTGCGGCTGGCCGTGTATTCCATTGCGTTCATGTCGGTAGCCACCGGTTGCGGCTGATGCTTTCCGTCCGCATCACACTCTGGGCATAAGGTGTCGAAAAGGATCCGCCGGCAACTGACGGCGCTCCGTGTTCGCGGCCTTCTCCGCCTCGTCAGGCGGCGTCACCAGAATGAAATGAAGCTGCCCGTCCGGCGTCATGTTGACGGTCACGCTGCCTTGTCCGACGTCGTAGCTGGCCATCGTAGACATCGCAATACCGACCATCGACCCCATGATCCCCACATTGCCGATTCGATGCCCGACGTCGAACCCTTCCGTGATGCTGGTCGGGTCGAGGCCATCCTCCATCGCGAGCGAATGCAGCAGCGGAAACACAGCCGGCGTGGCGACGCTATCGAAGAACACCCGCGCGACCTTGCCGTTATTCGGCAACTGGGCCTGCACCTTTTCCCAGCCCTCGCGCAGGGCTGCAGCCGTGGCAGAGGCTTTCAGCGGCTGTCCGCTCGCGTCGGTCAAGCGCACGGCAACCGGCTTGTGCAGATAGCCGAGCATCGGCTCGCGGTCGAATTCGTCTAGCTGCCAACGCGCCCATCGCGCGGGAAACCACGGGTCGGGCTTGAACGTGCCGGGCCCCTTGCTGTCCAGCGATTGCGCAAGCAGGGGCAGCTTCGACTGCCAGTGGGCCACGCTCGGCGGCGAAACGTCGAGACCCGGCTTCGGCTCCGAATTCACATTCCAGAAGAAGTTGGCCAGCTTGATCGTGTCGTACTGGCGGTCGTCGGGACCTGCGTCTTCTGGGTCGTTGCTGACGAATGGGCGCATGTACGCATCGACACGATCGGTGCGCGACACAAGCAGCCCCACCATTGCATCGAACTGGGAAGGCACGAACTGCCCTTCGGGGAGAGACACATGCTCGAACCAGGTGCGCACCGCCGCACCGTCGAAACCGTAGATGAGCACTTGCGGCACTTGCGGGTTCTTCGCGAAGAAGTCGAAGAGCCAGTCGATCTGCGCCTGCGGATTCGTCACGTTGACGGCCTGCGCAGTCAGGAACATGTGTTGCGCGAGACTCGCCGCCTGGCGGTTGGCGGTAATGAAGTTGGCGATCTTGTTGTCGATATCGGACGCCTTGGGTGGCCCGAAGATGATGACGGGAACCGGCCAGCGCTCGACGCCCTCGCCCGCACTGTATTTGAAGGACGAGCCAAGCGCCCGGTCGGCCTGCGACTGAACCAGGTCGCGAGACGCCGCATAGCTGCCGGCGTCCGCTGGCAGCACGCTGCGATACGCGTCTGTCTGCTTCTTCAACATATCCCAGACTTGAGTCTGTGCCCACTTGTCGACCCGGATGCCCACCGCGCGCAATTCGAGGCGATCGGGGGCGACGATGGGAGTATCATCGGCGGCTGCCAACGGGTTGCCGCTCGATTCATGCTGACTTGCGGTGTCAACCGTTGCTGCGTTCGCCGGGCGCACCTTTAGCGCACCGAAGAATAGCAACGCCACGCAGGCGGCACCGGCCAGACTGCCCCAAACCAGTTTTCTCATCATTCCCTGCCTCAATTTACCGTTGCGGACCCTACGCTGAAATGGCCCGTCATGGTGTACGCCGACCAGCCGATCGACCGCATCGCGAACAGGGCAAGAGAGCCCCATGGCCGAGGAAAAAAGCTTGGGGAACCCGCGAGGGGCGATCTGCTCGCCATTGATCCAGCGATCGAGGCGCGCGTCACGGCCTTCGCTATTCGTCAGGTTGCGGTACGGATGCCGGCTGACGGCCGACGCGAGATTGTTTCCGCTGGCCGAAGACGGATCGGCAAACGCGTGCCGCAATGGCCCGCTCGCAGGCGAGCCACGCAGCATCAACGCGATCGATCTAAAAGGACCCGATACGGATCCCCGGCGGAGGTCTTTGCGGAAAAAGGTCAGGTGGAATGTCCCGCCCAAGCCAAACCTATTCGTTCTCTTCGAAGTAATGCCCGAACTTGACCTGCTTGGTGCGGATATAGCGCTCGTTTTCCTCGCGCATCGGAATCGCCAGCGCAACGCGCTCGATCACGGGAATACCGTGCTTCGAAAGGGTGTCGAACTTCTTCGGATTGTTGCTCATCAGCCGCACCGACGTGACCTTCAGCAGGCGCAGGATCGCCGCCGCCGAATCGTATTCGCGCGCGTCGTCGGGCAGGCCGAGGTCGAGATTCGCCTCGACGGTGTCGCGGCCCTGCTGTTGCAGCTGGTAGGCGCGAATCTTGTTCGACAGGCCGATACCACGGCCCTCGTGACCACGCAGATACAGCAGCACCCCGCGCCCCTCGGCAGCGATGTAGCGCAGCGCGAGGTCGAGCTGCTCGCCGCAGTCGCAGCGGTACGAGCCGAACACGTCGCCGGTCAGGCATTCGGAATGCAGGCGCGCGAGCACGGGCTCGCCGCTTCCCACGTCGCCCATCACGAGCGCGACATGCTCGGCGCCGCCGTCCTTGACCCGATAAACATAAGACTCGAACGTGCCGTAACGGGTAGGCAGCGTGGCGACTGCGTCAAGCACGACGCATTCGTCGGCGTTATCGCCGTCCGCGCAGGACGGCTCTTGAAGCGTAGGCATGATCTGGAACAAATGGCTGGCAAAAACCGGCCCAATGCCGGATTGATGTTTGGAACCGGAGTGTACCGCCATTTGGCCCATCCCGCCCTGCTGCCCCCAGGCGCCATGTGCCATCGCGCGCATATCCGGACGCCGCGCGAGCGTCCATCGGCCTATACTGGTATGGCTTTCATGGCTTACTGAACTGGCACGAATGGTGCGCACCCCGCTCGTGCCACACCACGCAATGTCCGAACGACAAGAAGGACGAACTGGAGTCGCCCTATGACGAGCGTTGCCCAAGTACTCAAAACCAAGCCGGAACAGGCGGTCCATACGATCGCCGCAAGCGATTCCGTGTTCAACGCCATCCGCCTGATGGCCGACAAGCAGATCGGCGCACTGGTGGTCACCGACGGCGACGCGATCGTCGGCATCGTCACCGAGCGCGACTATGCACGCAAGATCGTGCTGATGGACCGTTCGTCCAAGACGACCGCCGTGCGCGACATCATGAGCCCGCACGTGCGCTTCGTGGAGCTCGACCAGACCACCTACGACTGCATGGCGATCATGACCGAGCGGCGCATGCGCCACCTTCCCGTCATGGCCGACGGCAAGCTCGTGGGCATGGTGTCGATCGGCGACCTCGTGAAGGAGATCATCGCCGAGCAGCAGTTCACGATCTCGCAGCTCGAGCATTACATCACCGGCGGTCCGGGTAGCTGACGGCTCGTAGGGGGCACGGCAGGCCTTCCGGCGCGCAGCCCCCGCATGGGCGATTTGCGCGCCCAGCAAAAAAAGCCCAATCCGGGGCGGGTTGGGCGAAGCCACCTTGCGGCGGCGGAGGTTCCACGCAATGAAAATGCTGCGAGGGCTGGCAAACCGCGCGGGCCAGGCGGGCGCAGCCCGTCCGGCCGTGGCGATCGAGGATGGGCACGCGCACCGCGTGCCTGAGTGCGCTGCCTGAAGTCAATCCCGGCAAAACCGGCGAGTCCGGCTAGCGAGTGCGAATGGCACCGGGCGCGATGCGCTGGCCGCATCGCGTCTCGCCTGCGCGCCGAGCCTCAGCGTCGAAATCAGTTACCGAAATAGATCGACTGCGCGGGTGCCATGTGGGGCGCCGGCTGGCCCGACTGCATCGTGCCCATGGGCGCGCCGCCATAGCCGGTGGTATCAGCGGTCGGCAATTGCGTCTGGGCCATGCCTTCTTGCTGCGTAACGCGCGCTTCGGCGGCCTGGATGTCGCCCGGATAGGTCGCGTCATTGGCGGTTGCCGGGTTATAGCCGGCCTGCTCGAGCTGGATCAATTCCTGGCGGACTTCAGCGCGGGTCTTCGGTGCGTTGCTCTGGTCTTGCGCGAACGACAGCGCCGGAGCAGCAACGAGCGCCGCCAAGACAGCGGCTTGAATCAGGGTACGGGTCTTCATGATCACTTACCTCCATCGCTTGTTGTGGGCCGGCTTGCAACGGCTTGCCGCGAGCCAACGATTTGAAGTTTATTGAGGCAAGCGATAAGGGCAAATACCTATTTCTCAAAAATACAGTTTCGTTCCTGGCAACAATGCAATATGCACAACAATCGGCCTCAGGCATTGCCCGCCAGCAGCTTGCGCGGACCGCTGACGAAGGGGCTGCCCGCCTCGTAGAACCGCAGCAGCCGATCGGTTTCGCGCGACAGGCCGATGCGCGTGGTCACCTCCACGGCCCGCGCCGGCTCGTGCCGGGCCGCCCTTTGCGCCCTTGCGTCGAGGCGCCCAATCCATAACCCTCGCCCGCTGCAAAGATCGACGCCGTCGAACGATGGGCCGATGCCGTACGCCTGCGTGAGCCGCCCGGGTCCGCGCGCGAGATCGCGCAGCGGCGCGCCGCTGCGCCGTTGCGCCATCGCCACAAGTCCTTCGAGCGGCTCGACGGCGCGAAACAGCACGCCCGCCCCCACCTCCTCGGCCTCGCTCGACATGTTCAGCATCCAGGCGCTGCCGTAAGTGAGCCGCACATAGGCGTGGCCGCGCGCGAGGAACATCGACGCGTTCCAGGCGCGCCGCCCAAGGAACGCGTGGCTCGTCGAGTCGCCAAGCGGATAGGCTTCCACTTCGACAAGGCGCCCCACGATGCGCGCGCCATCCGCGCCTTCATCGGCATCGCGGACCAGATACTTGCCGACCATGAAACGCGCGAGCTCGACGGTATCGATGGGCAGTTCCTGGCGGCGCAGCGCGACGATGGGGAGCGCGCCGGCTGCCGTCCCGGTCGCCGCAGCCGGGGCGAGCGGCGCCCTTCCCGCCGCCGCGCGTCTCACTGCGTCCCCTGCGCCTGCTGCACCGGCTCGGTCATCGCCCGAAGCTTCGCAACATCGGCGGCCCCGACCGCGCCCGCCCCGTTGTTCCAGCCGGCGCGCACGAAGCTCAGCACATCGGCGATCTGCTGGTCGTTCAGCTGGCCGCGATAGGCCGGCATCGGATACGGCGCCGGAATGCCCTGGATCACGAGGTCGCCGGTGCCGTTCAGCGTCACGTTGATCAGCGAAGCGGGCTCTTTCGCCAGCACGTTGGGATTGCCCGCCAGCGGCGCGAAGAAGGGCGCGAACCCGCGGCCGTCGGCGCCGTGACAATGCAGGCAGTACGCCGTGTAGACGCGCGCGCCCGCGTCGTTGGCGGGCCGCGCCAGCGAGACTTTGGTGGCCTTGGGATCGTAGGCGTACGCCGCCGCGCCATCGCCGCCCGCCGCCGGCAGCGACTTCAGGTAGGCCGAGATCGCGCCGATGTCCGCGTCGTTGAGCGCCTGGGTGCTGTTGTTGATGACGCTCGTCATCGCTCCGAACGCCGATGCGTGCTGGTTCGCCCCCGTCTTCAAGAACTGCGCGAGGTCGGCCGGGCTCCAGCGCCCGAGCCCGGTGTTGTGCTCGCCCGTGAGGTTCGAGGCGAACCAGCCGTCGAGCAGCGCGCCGGTGAGGAACGCGCTGCCGCTTTCGTCGAGTGCCTGCTCATTGAAGCCGATGCCGCGCGGCGTATGGCACGAGCCGCAATGGCCCAGGCCCTGCACGAGGTACGCGCCGCGGTTCCAGGCGACGTCCTTGCCCGGCTTGTCTTCGTAGACGCCCGCTTTCAGGAAGAAGACGTTCCAGATCTTGAGCGGCCAGCGCATGTTCATCGGCCACTTGATATCGCTCTCGCGGTTGGCCTGGCTGACCGGCTCGACGCCGTGCATGAAGTACGCATAGAGCGCCGCCACGTCTTCGTCGCGGACCTTGGCGTAGGACGGATAGGGCATCGCCGGATAAAGGTTGTGGCCGTCCTTCGCGACGCCTTCGCGCAGCGCGCGCGCAAAATCGGCCTCGCTGTAGCCGCCGATGCCCGTGCCCGGGTCGGGCGTGATGTTGGTCGTGTAGATGCGCCCGAGCGGCGTGTTCATCGGCAAGCCGCCCGCGAACGGCTTGCCGTGCGGCGCCGTGTGGCAGGCCGCGCAGTCGCCGGCCTGGGCGAGGTAGGCGCCGCGCTGGAGTGTGGCGGCGTCGGCGTTTGGCGCGGCGCTGGTGGCTGCCGCAGCGACGCCCGGCGTAAGCATGAGCGCGAGTGTCGCGGCCGCCAGCGCCGCAGCAGTGACGGCAACGGATGCCCGCCGCGGCCCACTGCGGCCCTTCCTGCAAAGCCAACCTTGCTTGCCTTTCGAACGCTCGATTCGATGTCGCGTACCCGTACCTCGGCCTTCATTTGAAAGTGGGTTGGGCGGCAGACCGTTAGTAGCGTTTCCTTGGACGCCCAAGGGTGCGTTGAATGTCGTCATCATCGTCCCCTCAGGCGCTTTGCGCGTTCATGAGCTGACGCCCAACGGGCAACTGCCGCAGGCGCGTACCGGTGGCCGCATAGATCGCGTTGGTCACCGCCGGCGCGAGCGCCGCCGTGCCCGGCTCGCCGATTCCGCCCGGCGCCTCGGTGCTCTGCACGATATGCACCTCGATCCGCGGGGCCTCGTCGATGCGCAGCACGCGGTAATCGGTGAAATTGTTCTGCGTGACGCGCCCACGCTCGATCGTGACCTCACCCCAGAGCACCGCCGAAATCGCGAACACCACGCCGCCCTGGACCTGCGCCTCGATCGTCTCCGGGTTCACGCTCATGCCGCAGTCGACCGCGCACACCACGCGGTTCACGCGCACCTCGCCGTTCGTCACGGTGACGTCGGCGACCATCGCAAAGTAGCTGCCGAACGCGTGCATCACCGAGACGCCGCGCCCCTGCCCCTTGGGCACGGGCGGTCCCCAGTTCGCGGCGCGCGTCGCCACGTCGAGCACGTTGAGCGCGCGCGGCGTCTTGCCGAGCAAGTTGCGCCGGTAGAGCACGGGATCGGTCTTCGCGGCCACGGCGCATTCGTCGATGAAGCTCTCCACCACGAAGGTGCCGCGCGTCGGCCCCACGCCGCGCCAGAACGCCGTGGGCACCGTGTGCGGTTCCTGACGCACGTAGTCGACGAGCTGGTTCGGCAAGTCGTAGGGCAGATCGGAGGCCACCTCCACGGCGTCCGGATCGAGGCCGTTCTTGAACACCGGCGGCGCGAAGCGCGCGATGATCGACGAGCCCACGATCCGGTGCTGCCACGCCACCGGCTTGCCGTTGGCGTCGAGCCCCGCCGAGATGCGGTCGTAGTAGTACGGCCGGTACATGTCGTGCTGAATGTCCTCCTCGCGGGTGTAGAGCACCTTGACCGGCGCATTCACGGCTTTGCCGACCTTGAGCGCCTGCGTGATGTGATCCACTTCGAGACGCCGCCCGAAGCCGCCGCCCAGCAGATGGTTGTGCACGACGATCTGCTCGGGCTTGAGGCCGGTGACGGCCACGCCCGCGTCCACGGTGCGCGTGGGCACCTGGGTGCCCACCCAGATCTCGCAGGCGTCGGCGCGCACGTGCACGGTGCAGTTCATCGGCTCCATGGTGGCGTGCGCGAGAAAGGGCTGCTGGTAGACGGCATCGACACGCGTTTTCGCGGCGCCGAATGCCTGCTGCACGTCGCCGTCCTTGCGCGCCACGGCGCCTTGCCCGTTCTGCGCGGCCTCGGCCAGCTCGCCAACAATCTGCCGCATCGAAAGTTGCGCCGCCGCGCCCTCGTTCCATTCGATGACGAGCGCCGCCGCGCCGCGTTTCGCGGCCCACGTATGCGCGCCGATCACGGCCACGGCGTTGTCGACCTTCACGATCTGCGTGACGCCGGGGATCTGCTTCGCGTGCGTGTCGTCGACGCGCGCGAGCGTGCCGCCGAACACCGGGCAGTTGACGATGGCCGCGTAGACCATGCCGGGCAGCCGCACGTCGAGGCCGAAGAGCGCGCTGCCGTCCACCTTCTCGGGCGAGTCGAGCCGCTTCGTGGGCTTGCCGATCAGCGTGAAATCCTTCGGCGCCTTGAGCGGGACGTTCTGCGGCAGTGGCACCTTCGCCGCTGCGTCCACGAGCGAGCCGTACGGCGCGCGCCTTCCGCTTGCGTCGTGCAGCACTTCGCCGTTCTTCGCGTGACAAGTGGCGGGATCGACCTGCCATTGCTGCGCGGCCGCCGCGATCAGCACGACGCGCGCCGTCGCACCCGCGCGGCGCAGCGGTTCCCAGGCGTAGCGGATCGAGGTCGAGCCGCCCGTGAGCTGGCCGCCGAGCAGCGGGTCGAAAAAGAGCTTCGCGTCGGGCGGCGCGTGATCGATCGTCACGCTGTCGAGCGGCACTTCGAGTTCCTCGGCGATCAGCATCGGCAGCGATGTATAGGTGCCCTGCCCCATCTCCACCTTCGGCATGATGAGCGTGACCTTGCCCGCGCGGTCGATCTGCACGAACGCGTTCGGCTCGAACACGCCTGGCTGCGGCGCCTCATTGCCGTCGCCGCCGATCACCGACTTGCGCGCTGCATTCGCGTCCGTGGTGTCGCCTTGCCCGAGCGCCCCCACGCTGAAGCCAAGCAGCAGCCCGCCGCCCGCCGCCGCGCCGAGCTTGAGGAACGTCCGGCGAGAAACGCCCGCGCTGCCCGCGGCGCGCGCGGCTCCGGCGCCCTTGCCTGCCTCGATGAGACCTTGCGACATATCAGGCCTCCTTCGCGGCTTGCTTGATGGCCGCGCGGATGCGCGTGTAGGTGCCGCAACGGCAGATGTTGCCCGCCATGGCGGCATCGATGTCGGCGTCGCTCGGGTTCGCGTTCGCGGCGATGAGCGCCGCCGCCGACATCACCTGCCCCGACTGGCAGTAACCGCACTGCACCACGTCCAGATCGCGCCAGGCCTTCTGGACCTTCTGCCCGGCGGGCGTGGCGCCCACGGCTTCGATCGTCGTGATCTTGCGGCCTTCGAGCGCCGCGACGGGCAGCACGCACGAGCGCGCGGCCTCGCCGTCGAGATGCACGGTGCATGCGCCGCATTGCGCAATGCCGCAGCCGAACTTGGTGCCCGTGAGGCCGACGATGTCGCGCAGAACCCAGAGCAGCGGCATGTCGGGCGGCGCATCGATCGTGTGTGTCTCGCCATTGATGGTTAACGTCGTCATGAGGCGGCTCTCCGATGTGGGGATTGGTCAGTGCAAGCAATCAATCGAAGGCCATGCCAAGGCGTTGTTCCTGCACGCGACTCAAATGCGCGGCACGCTGGCACGAAAATGGCCATTCGAGGACCGGCCGAGTGTAGCGCCGCCGCGCGAGGCGTGCAGGCAGGCTGTTGCGAGCGCCGCTTGTGCTTGTCTCAGGCACGCCGGATGACTCACGCCACATGAGTCACGCCGCTTCACTCACGCCATATCCGGCACGCGATATCCGGCACGCCATGGCAGGCGCGCTGCATCATAGCCACGCGCGCCGCCCCGTTGCGCTACCATCGTCGGCATGGGCGCGCGGCTTGTGCGCCGCGCGATGTCGAACACAATCCAGGAGCCGCCACGATGGACGAAGTCCGCGCAATCCAGTTCCTCTCCGAAGTCCGCAAGCCGCTCCTCACGCTACACAAGGCGATCCTCGATCACGAGCGCGCCGAGTACGAACGCGAGTTCGGCCCGACGACGCCGGCCGCCTTCCTGCAGGTGTTGATCAACGGCTCGGGGTTCCGCTGGCTCATGCCGCTCTCGACGGTGATCGCCAACGTCGACGAAACGCTCGATGCGAAGGACGCAAAAGCCGAAGACCGCGTGGGCGCCGCCGAAGGGGTGGCCGGCCTCTTTGCGGGCGAGGAGTCGGAGGAATTTTTCGAGCGCTATCAGGCGCTCCTGCAAAAGAGCCCCGAAGTGCTGCACCAGCACGGCGCGGTTGCGAAACTGCTGAACGGCATCAAGAACTGAGCGCGCGCTGAAGGCGGCGCGCTTTTGCGCGTCATGCTTCGCGCGCCGGCTTGCGCCGCGCGGGCACGCCGCCTCCCTCATTCCCACCGTTGCCACCGTTTGCGTGGTTCGTGCGTGGCTTTGCCCTGGCGGCGTTCAAGCGCCGCCACAGCGTCGTCTTGCTGATGCCGAGCTGCGCGCACACGCGGTCGCGGTCGCCGCCGTGCGCCTCGAGCGCCGCGCGGATCTCGTCGGCTTCCACCGTCAGGCTGCGTTCGCGCAAGGTGAGCGGCTGATCGGCCACGTCAGCCGCATCGGCGCCATCGTCCTGCAACGCCTCGACGGTCCTCGCAGCGCTCGCGCGCGCCGCGCCGCCACGAAGCTCGAACACCTCCGGCGCAATCGCGCGCAGCACCTCGGGCGTGAGCACGTCCACGTCCGAATCCGCGAGCTCCACCACCATCCGCTCCACCACGTTCTGCAATTCGCGCACGTTGCCGGGCCAGCCGTGACGCGCGAGCGCCTCGCCCAACGGCGCCAGCGCGCGCATGGCATCGTCCTGCGTGCGGATGCGCAGCGCCACGCGCGGCTCGCGGCGCGCCGACTGCAGCAGCAGTTCAGCGGCGAGCGGCACGATGTCGGCGCCGCGCTCGCGCAGCGGCGGAATCGCCAGATTCAGGATGTTCAGTCGATAGAACAGGTCCGCGCGGAATTCGCCCGACTCGATCTGCTCGGTGAGCGCGCGGTGCGTGGCCGCCACCACGCGCACGTCCACGCGCGTGGGCTCGGTCGCGCCCAGCCGCACCACTTCGCGCTCCTGCAGCACGCGCAAGAGGCGGCTTTGCAGCGGCAGCGGCATCTCGCCGATCTCGTCGAGAAAGAGCGTGCCGCGGTGCGCCGCCTCGATCAGCCCGACCTTGCCGCCGCGCCGCGCGCCCGTGAACGCGCCTTCCTCGTAGCCGAACAGCTCGCTCTCCAGCAGTGCCTCCGGAAACGCGCCGCAGTTGATCGCCACGAACGGGAAATCGCGCCGCGCGCTCTCGCGATGGATGCCCTGCGCGACCATCTCCTTGCCGGTGCCGCTTTCGCCGCGGATCAGCACGGTGGCGTCCGAGCGGGCGTAGCGCTGCGCGAGCTGGCGCACACGCGCGATGCCCGGCGTCGCGCCACTCAGGTCGCCCAGCCGGTAGCGCGCCACGAACTGCTGGGTGCGCTGGCGCGAGCGCAAGGTGCGGTCGAGGCGCTCCACCGCGCGTGACTCCTGAAACGTGAGCACGGCGCCCGTGGTCACGCCGTTGTCGACGAGCGGCCCGCGATGCACGACGTAGCTCACGCCGCGCACGGTTTCGAGCGATTCGCCATCGGCGTCGGGCAGCGTGAAGGCGATGTCGGGCGCGAGGTCTTCGAGCAGGCGGCCCCCGGCCGCCGCCGGATCGATGCCGAGCACGCCGGCGAGGCGCTGGTTGATCGCCTCCACGCGCCCATTCGCGTCGAGCGCCACCACGCCATCGCGCAAATGCTGCAGCACGCTGTCCAGACGCTGACGCCGCTGTGTTTCGCGCCACGTGGCCTGCACGACTTCGAGCGCGTTGTCGAAGGCCGCACGCACGGACGAGCGCGAATAGACGAAGAACGGCGCGAGCCCGAGCCGAGCCGCGAGGTCGTTCACATGCCCTGGGCCCACCACCGCGCCCACGCCCCGGTCGCGCAGGTCCAGCACGCAGGCCTCGGCGTCCTGCACGGTACGATACGAGGCGAACACCACGTCCAGGCCATACGCACTCGCGAAGCGCCGCACTTCGGAGGGCGTCTCGCCATAGGTCACGAGCGCGACGAGGTCGGCCTCGCGGCGCGCACGGGCGAGCGCCTGCATCACGTCGAAGCCGGTAGGCTGCACGAGCACCACCGGCAGGTCGATGCGCGCCTTCAGGTAGGTGCCGTTCGAGCCCGCCGCCACGACCACGTCGGGTCGCTGGTTCGGCGGCGCGGCGGCGATTTCGGCGGCGGCTTCCTCGAAGCCGCGCGGAACCACGCGCAGGTCGGCCAGGCCGTCGTATTCGCCGGCGATGTCGCGGAACAGGTCGCGCAGGCGGCTGATGCCCATGGCCCAGACGCGCGGGCGGAATTCGGAGGCGGAGGGAAAGCGGTTCATGAGACTGCGGCTCGGATTTTCATCGACATTTCATTATCGCGCCTGAATTTCAAATTTGAAATCGCAATTTCAAACTGGAAATCGGGGCGGGAAGCGCACGAAAGTCTATCCGGCGCAAAATCAACGGATTAGCGACACCATCACAAGCTGGCACGGTAACTGCAGTACCAGCCCCGTTCCTTCGGAGACTCGCACATATGAACACGAAATCCCCCGCAAGCGCCGGCGCGAAATTCCGCGCGGCCGTGGCCACCGAACAACCGCTGCAGGTCGTGGGCGCCATCACCGCCTATGCCGCCAAGCTCGCCGAGCAGACCGGCTTCAAGGCCGTGTACCTCTCGGGCGGCGGCGTGGCCGCGAACTCGCTCGGCGTGCCGGACCTCGGCATCAGCACCATGGACGACGTGCTGATCGACGCGCGCCGCATCACCGACGCCGTGGACATCCCGCTGATGGTCGACATCGACACCGGCTGGGGCGGCGCCTTCAACATCGCGCGCACGATCAAGTCGTTCATCAAGGCCGGCGTCGCGGCCGTGCACCTCGAAGACCAGGTGGGCCAGAAGCGCTGCGGGCATCGCCCGGGCAAGGAAGTCGTTGCAACCGACGAGATGGTGGACCGCGTGAAGGCCGCAGTGGACGCGCGCACCGACGACGGCTTCGTCATCATGGCGCGCACCGACGCGGCCGCCGTGGAAGGCATCGACGCCGCCATCGAGCGCGCGGTAGCCTACGTGGAAGCGGGCGCCGACATGATCTTCCCCGAAGCCATGAAGACGCTCGACGACTACCGCCGCTTCCGCGCTGCGGTGAAGGTGCCGATCCTCGCGAACCTCACCGAGTTCGGCTCGACTCCGTTCTTCACGACCGAAGAGCTGAAGAGCGCCAATGTGGACATCGCGCTCTACTGCTGCGGCGCCTACCGCGCGATGAACGCGGCGGCGCTGAACTTCTACGAGACCGTCAAGCGCGATGGCACCCAGAAAGCCGCCGTCTCGACGATGCAAACGCGCGAGGACCTCTACAAGTACCTCGGCTATCACGCATACGAAGACAAGCTCGACGCGCTGTTCGCCGCGAAGAAATAACCGCACCCCATTCAGAACATTAGTGAGAGGACGACACCATGAGCGAAACCGATAACACCACGCAGGCCGCAGGCGGCTTCAAGCCGAAGAAGTCTGTCGCGCTGTCCGGCGTGACGGCGGGCAACACCGCGCTGTGCACCGTGGGCCGCACCGGCAACGACCTGCACTACCGCGGCTACGACATTCTCGACCTCGCCACCGCGTGCGAGTTCGAGGAAGTCGCCTACCTGCTCGTGCACGGCAAGCTGCCGAACACGGCCGAGCTGGCCGCCTACAAGACCAAGCTCAAGGCGCTGCGCGGCCTGCCCGCGAACGTGAAGGCGGCGCTCGAATGGGTGCCGGCCTCGGCGCACCCGATGGACGTGATGCGCACCGGCGTTTCGGTGCTCGGCACCGTGCTGCCGGAGAAGGACGACCACAACCTGCCCGGCGCGCGCGATATCGCCGACCGCCTGATGGCCTCGCTCGGCTCGATGCTGCTGTACTGGTATCACTACTCGCACAACGGCAAGCGCATCGAAGTGGAAACCGACGACGACTCGATCGGCGGCCACTTCCTGCACCTGCTGCATGGCCGCGAGCCCTCGAAGTCGTGGGTGGACGCGATGCATGTTTCGCTGAACCTCTACGCGGAGCACGAGTTCAATGCCTCGACCTTCACGGGCCGCGTGATCGCGGGCACGGGCTCGGACATCTATTCGGCCATCACCGGTGCGATCGGCGCGCTGCGCGGTCCGAAGCACGGCGGCGCCAACGAAGTCGCGTTCGAGATCCAGTCGCGCTACGAGACGCCGGACGAGGCCGAAGCGGACATCCGCCGCCGCGTGGAAGCGAAGGAAGTCGTGATCGGCTTCGGCCATCCGGTCTACACGATCTCGGACCCGCGCAACAAGGTCATCAAGGAAGTCGCGAAGAAGCTCTCGAAGGAGCAGTCGAACCTGAAGCTGTTCGACATCGCCGAGCGCCTCGAATCGACGATGTGGGACGTCAAGAAGATGTTCCCGAACCTCGACTGGTTCAGCGCCGTGTCGTATCACATGATGGGCGTGCCGACGGCCATGTTCACGCCGCTCTTCGTGATTTCACGCACGGCAGGCTGGAGCGCGCACATCATCGAGCAGCGCATCGACAACAAGATCATCCGCCCGAGCGCCAATTACACGGGTCCGGAGAATCTGAAGTTCGCGCCGATCGGCAAGCGCTGATCGCTAAACGTTAGCCTGTCGGCCTGAGTTAGTGCTTTAGCACTTACTCAGGCCCCATGCAAAGCATTGGCTAGACGATACCGGAGGCGATGCGTCGTACAGTGACGACGTCGCCTCCGTCGACCGGAGCCAGCGCGCAAGCACTTCGCGCGCCGGTCCCCTGCAACACCCCGCTTACAACCTCATTGGTCCCCACAGCCGTGAATACCGCCTACCGCAAGCCCCTTCCCGGCACCCGGCTCGATTACTTCGACGCGCGCGAAGCCGTCGATGCCATCCAGCCCGGCGCCTGGGACACGTTGCCGTACACCTCGCGCGTGCTCGCCGAAAACCTCGTGCGCCGCTGCGACCCGGCTACGCTCACCGATTCGCTCAAGCAGCTCATCGAGCGCAAGCGCGAGCTCGACTTCCCTTGGTTCCCCGCACGCGTCGTGTGCCATGACATCCTCGGCCAGACCGCGCTCGTGGATCTCGCCGGCCTGCGCGACGCCATCGCGGATCAAGGCGGCGACCCCGCCAAGGTGAATCCGGTCGTGCCGGTGCAGCTGATCGTCGATCACTCGCTCGCCGTGGAATGCGGCGGCTTCGACCCGGACGCGTTCAAGAAGAACCGCGCGATCGAAGACCGGCGCAACGAGGACCGCTTCGACTTCATCAACTGGACGAAGAAAGCGTTCAAGAACGTCGACGTCATTCCTCCGGGCAACGGCATCATGCACCAGATCAATCTGGAGAAGATGTCACCCGTGATCCAGGCGCGCGACGGCGTGGCGTTCCCCGACACCTGCGTGGGCACGGACAGCCACACGCCGCACGTGGACGCGCTCGGCGTGATCGCGATTGGCGTGGGCGGCCTCGAAGCCGAGAACGTCATGCTTGGCCGCGCCTCGTGGATGCGCCTGCCCGACATCGTCGGCGTGGAGCTCAGCGGCAAGCGCCAGCCCGGCATCACCGCCACCGACATCGTGCTCGCCCTCACCGAGTTCCTGCGCAAGGAAAAGGTCGTGGGCGCGTATCTGGAGTTCCGTGGCGAAGGCGCGTCGAGCCTCACGCTCGGCGACCGCGCGACCATCTCGAACATGGCGCCCGAATACGGCGCCACGGCCGCGATGTTCTTCATCGACAACCAGACGCTCGACTATCTGCGCCTCACGGGCCGCGAGGAAGAGCAGGTCAAGCTCGTCGAAACGTATGCAAAGACCGCGGGCCTCTGGGCTGATACGCTCGCGAACGCGCAGTACGAGCGCACGCTCAAGTTCGATCTCTCGAGCGTCGTGCGCAACATGGCCGGCCCGTCGAATCCGCACAAGCGCCTGCCCACCTCGGCGCTGGCCGAGCGCGGCATCGCGGGCAAGTGGGAAGAAACGCCGGGCCAGATGCCCGACGGCGCGGTCATCATCGCCGCCATCACGAGCTGCACGAACACGAGCAACCCGCGCAACGTGATTGCCGCCGCGCTGCTCGCGCGCAATGCGAACGCGCGCGGCCTCACACGCAAGCCGTGGGTGAAGAGCTCGCTCGCGCCGGGGTCGAAGGCCGTCGAGCTTTACCTCGAAGAGGCCAACCTGCTGCCGGATCTGGAAAAGCTCGGCTTTGGCATCGTAGCGTTCGCGTGCACTACGTGTAACGGCATGTCGGGCGCGCTCGATCCGAAGATCCAGCAGGAGATCATCGACCGCGACCTGTACGCGACCGCCGTGCTCTCGGGCAACCGCAACTTCGACGGCCGCATCCATCCGTACGCGAAGCAGGCGTTCCTTGCCTCGCCGCCGCTCGTGGTCGCCTATGCGATTGCCGGCACGATCCGCTTCGACATCGAACAGGACTCGCTCGGCACGGACCAGGACGGCAAGGCGGTGTACCTGAAGGACATCTGGCCGAGCGATGAGGAAATCGACGCCATCGTTGCGCAGAGCGTGAAGCCCGAGCAGTTCCGCAAGGTCTACGAACCGATGTTCGCGGTTACGGCCGCCAGCGGTGAGACCACGGACCCGCTCTACGACTGGCGCGCGCAAAGCACCTATATCCGCCGTCCGCCGTACTGGGAAGGCGCGCTTGCGGGCGAGCGCACGTTGCAGGGCCTGCGCCCGCTCGCCGTGCTCGGCGACAACATCACGACCGACCACCTCTCGCCTTCCAACGCCATCATGGCGAACAGCGCGGCGGGCGAGTACCTGGCGAAGATGGGCCTGCCCGAAGAGGACTTCAACTCGTACGCGACGCACCGCGGCGACCACCTCACGGCGCAGCGCGCGACGTTTGCGAACCCCACGCTCATCAACGAGATGGCGGTGGTGGACGGCGCGGTGAAGAAGGGATCGCTCGCGCGCATCGAGCCGGAAGGCAAGGTCACGCGCATGTGGGAAGCCATCGAGACCTACATGGAGCGCAAGCAGCCGCTGATCATCATTGCGGGTGCGGACTACGGCCAGGGCTCGTCGCGCGACTGGGCGGCCAAGGGCGTGCGCCTTGCGGGTGTGGAGGTGATCGTGGCGGAAGGTTTCGAGCGCATTCACCGCACGAACCTGATCGGCATGGGCGTGCTGCCGCTGGAGTTCAAGGCGGGCACGAACCGCACGACGCTCGGCATCGACGGCACGGAGACCTACGACGTGATCGGCGAGCGCACGCCGCGCGCCGACCTCACGCTCGTGATTCACCGCAAGAACGGCGAACGCGTGGCGGTGCCGGTCACCTGCCGCCTCGACACGGCCGAAGAAGTCTCGATCTACGAAGCGGGCGGCGTGCTGCAGCGCTTCGCACAGGACTTCCTCGAGTCGTCGGAAGCAGCCTGACCAAACAGCCCCTCTCCCCTTGCGGGAGAGGGGTTGGGGAGAGGGGGGATGGTGGCCGCACCAAATCAAATCCAGTTCGCCAGGTTTCTGCGTAAAAACATGACAGACGCGGAACACCTACTCTGGCGCCACCTCCGTGCGCATCGCCTGTGCGGTCAGAAGTTCCGCAGGCAACAGCCCATCGGCCCCTATATCGTGGACTTCGTGCATTTCGGTGCGCGCCTGGTCATCGAAGCCGATGGCGGGCAACACAACGGCAGCGCCGACGACGCAGCGCGCGATGCCTGGTTGCAGAGCCGGGGCTTCACCGTGCTGCGCTTCTGGAACGACGAGATATTGCAGAACATCGAAGCGGTGCTCGAGGTGATCGTTGGAGAAGTTGCGAAAGGCGCCGCCCCCCCCTCTCCCCCTGCCCCTCTCCCTCCAGGGAGAGGGGAGTTCGTTGACATCATCGACACGGGATTCTCATGAGTCATATACCCCAGATCAAAATCCCCGCTACCTATATGCGTGGCGGCACCAGTAAAGGCGTGTTCTTCCGCCTCCAGGATCTGCCCGAAGCCGCGCAAACGCCCGGCGTTGCGCGCGACAAGCTGCTCATGCGAGTGATCGGCAGCCCCGACCCGTACGGCAAGCAAATCGACGGCATGGGCGGCGCCACGTCCAGCACCAGCAAAACCGTGATCGTCGCGAAGAGCAGCCGGCCCGGTCATGACGTCGACTATCTGTTCGGCCAGGTCGCCATCGACAAGGCCTTCGTCGACTGGAGCGGCAACTGCGGCAATCTTTCGGCCGCTGTGGGCCCGTTCGCGATCAGCGGCGGCCTGATCGACGCGAGCCGCATTCCCGAGAATGGCGTCTTCACCGTGCGCATCTGGCAGGCCAACATCGGCAAGACCATCGTCGCGCACGTGCCCATCACGAACGGCCAGGTGCAGGAAACCGGCGACTTCGAACTCGACGGCGTGACCTTCCCCGCCGCCGAAGTGCAGCTCGAATTCCTCGACCCCGCCGCCGAAGAAGAAGGCGCGGGCGGCGCGATGTTCCCCACCGGCCAGCTCGTCGACGACCTCGAAGTGCCGGGAGTCGGCACGCTCAAGGCCACGATGATCAACGCGGGCATCCCGACGATCTTCGTGAACGCCGAGGCCATCGGCTACACGGGCACCGAGCTGCAAGACGCGATCAACGGCGACGCCGAGGCGCTGAAGAAGTTCGAGACCATCCGCGCGCACGGCGCGCTGCGCATGGGCCTGATCAAGAACCTCGACGAGATCGCCACGCGCCAGCACACGCCGAAGATTGCCTTTGTCGCGAAACCTGTGGGCTATACGGCGTCGAGCGGCAAGCGCGTGGAAGCCGGCGACGTCGATCTGCTGGTGCGCGCGATGTCGATGGGCAAGCTGCATCACGCCATGATGGGCACGGCGGCCGTGGCAATCGGCACGGCGGCGGCCATTCCGGGCACGCTCGTGAATCTCGCGGCAGGCGGCGGCGAACGCAACGCGGTGCGCTTCGGGCATCCGTCGGGCACGCTGCGCGTGGGCGCGGAGGCGCGCCAGGAAGGCGGTGAATGGACGGTCACGAAGGCCATCATGAGCCGCAGCGCGCGCGTGCTGATGGAGGGGACGGTGCGGGTGCCGGGGGATTCGTTTTAAGAAGCGCTTTTAAGAAGCACGCTGCCTGCGCTGATTTAAAAAACGCCCTGATGCTGCGATGCATCAGGGCGTTTTTGCTTTACGCCAGTGCTTTTCCAGCTAAACAACCGGACCGGCCATGGATACATCAAAATGCGCATCAATCGATGCTATATTTTATGCCTGTACCTTGAGGGGTAACCATCATGCGCACCACCATCGCTCTCGACGACGACTTGATCGCCAAAGCCCAGGCCTATACCGGTCTGGAAGAAAAGTCTGCGCTCGTGCGCGAAGCCCTCAAAGCCCTGATCCAACGCGAGGCCGCGCGACGGCTTGCGAACCTTGGCGGCAGTCAGCCCGGCATCGTCGCAGCGCCGCGCCGACGGACGGATGTCGAATGATTCTGGTCGACACATCGATCTGGATCGACCATTTCAACGCCGCCGATCCCCTGCTGACGGGCCTGCTCGCAGACGAGCGCGTGCTCGCGCATGCTTACGTGATCGGGGAAATCTCGCTTGGCAGCCTGCGTGAGCGCGAGGTCGTCCTTGGCGCGTTACGCGACTTGCCAGCCGTGCCCATCGCCACGCCGGAAGAGACGTTCTATCTGATCGAACAAGCGCAGCTGTTCAATCGCGGCATTGGCTACGTGGATACCAGTCTGCTTGCGTCCGCCCGCCTGCAGCCGGGCGTCGCGATCTGGACGCGAGACAAGCGGCTCGGAAAGGTTGCGGGCGAGCTCGGCCTCGCCGCGCAAATCGGACAATAGAAACGCGGCGCCCTTGCGCCGCGATCGGAATCGGCGCGCTCAGCCCTGCGGCGACGTCGGCAAATACGGCATCGGATCGACCGGCTTGCCGTCGCGGCGCACCTCGAACAGCACCGCCACGCGGTCGTTGTTCTCGCTACCCATCTCCGCGATCTGCTGGCCCTGGTGGACCATGTCACCCGTCTTCACGAGCAGACGGCGGTTGTGTGAGTAGGCGGTGAGGAAGTCCTTGTTGTGCTGGACGATGATCAGGCTGCCGTACTCGTTCAGGCCCGTGCCCGCATACATGACCTTGCCGTCGGCGGCGGCGATCACCGGGTCGCCAGCCTTGCCCGCGATCTCGATGCCGCGCGTCGTGCCCGGCTCGAACGGCTCCACGACGCGGCCCTGCGCCGGCCACACCAGCGCCACGCTGCGCGCATGGCGCTTGACCTCGGCCGCGACCTCGCGGCCTTCCGCTGCGTCCGCCGCCGGACTCGCTGCGGCATTCGTGCTGCCTGCCTGAGCAGGCGCAGCGGCTTGCACCGTAATCGTCTGCTTCGAGACGAGCTTGAGCGACTGGCCGGCCCGCACATGGCTGGTGGGCTTGATGCCGTTCCATGCCGCCAGATCCTTGACCGAAACCTTATGGCTCGACGCGATCCGCAGCAGCGAATCGCCGCGGCGCACACGCACCCAGGTGGTTTTCGTGACGACGCGCGTGACCGGCGTGCTAGCGGCCTGTTGCTGGCTCGCCGCGGCATTGGTTGCAGTTGCCGTTGCGGCGGCACCCGAAGCGGGGCTCACCGCCGCCGACGGATCGGGCTGCGGCTGCGCAGGCGCCGGCTGCTGCTCGCCAACGTTTGCGCAAGCGCCCAGCAACGCGGCCAGGCCGAGCCCTGCGAGGCGCTGCCACAAGCGGCGTGTCAGCAGACTGTTGGCGCGCGGATCTGAACGATCCTCAAACATGATTGTTAATCTCCTGTCGACCAGAGTTGGCGCTTTAGCGCCTTACTCTGGTCCCATGCTTCGCGGTCGATCGGAGTAGCCGGACACTCCACAGCAGGCGAAGTGGCCAGGTCTGCAGCGTCATATCGCGCTCCCGCCCCACTCGCCGGCCCAAGCACCCGCGTCCGACCCGCTTCCATTTGCATCCAAAATGCACGCTTTGTCCGACAAAATCGGCCACTGTCGCGCAAAACTCAAGACGGCAATTCCGCTTTTATCTTGAAAACAGTCTGGCATTGTAAAACGCAATTCACATAGATCAGGCAGGCGACAACACTCTGATACAAATCTTAAAAAGATGCGTCATCTTCTCGCCTGCGCGGCCTGAAACGGCGCCAGATCCAGCCCTCATTTCATGACATATCGGCGCGCTGAACCAGAACTTAAGTCGTGGCGCCCACTGAAAGCCATTTGAAACTCATGTAGTATTGCGGCCGTCAAGCGTAAGACCCGGTCCGTGGGAACCTTGGCGCGCCAGTACAGGTCACTCCTGGGCCGCCGTTGTCCTCGTCGCTGTTTGCCGGGCCTTTGACTCCACGTGCCGCTCCGGCCTTGCGCAGGAGGCGGCGCTATCGCGGCCCCGGCGCTTGCGTCACATGGGCTTGAACCGTTGCTGCGCAACGGCTGCCCGAGTGGCAAGCCAAGGCAGTTGCCGTCGTCGAGCATCGCGCTCCGGCAACCTGCCGCCGCAGCGACCTTTTTTGCACGCGCCAGCACGGCCGTGCGCGCCACCCGGCCGTTTCCGGCCCGCTCGGCGCGCCGCGTCCGGTTGACGCCGGAGCCATGTCACAGTCATCCAATCGTCTCGTCGAACTCGACTTCTTTCGTGGCCTTGTCCTGTTGATCATCGTCGTCGACCACATCGGCGGCAGCATCGTCTCGCGCGTCACGTTGCACGCCTACGCGCTGTGCGACGCCGCCGAAGTGTTCGTGTTCCTCGGCGGCTTCGCCACGGCCACCGCCTGGGCCGCGCTCTGCGCGCGCCGAACCGAAGCCGTCGCGCGTCAGCGCTTCATCAAGCGTGCGTTCGAGATCTACCGCGCCTTCGTGGTCACCGCGCTGCTCATGCTGCTCGTGACGGCGGTCCTGGTCGCCTGCAACGTCGACGCGCCGAACCTCGCCACCACCGATCTCGACGATCTCACGCTCGCCCCCGCCGCGGCGCTGCGCGACATCGTGCTGCTGCGCCGCCAGCCGTATCTCGCCGGCGTGCTGCCGATGTACGCGTGCTTCGCGCTGGCCGCGCCGCTCGCCTTGCCGCTCGCGCGCACGCGGCCGTGGCTGCTGGCCGCGATCAGCCTTGCGCTGTGGGGCATCGCCCCGCATCTCACGCCATGGCTGCCGCATGTGGCCGACGTCAACTGGGACTTCAATCCGTTCGCCTGGCAATTGCTGTTCGTGGCCGGCGTGATCGCGCAGACGCAGCCGGTGTTCCAAAGCGTCACCGCGCAGCGCAAGCTCGGCGCCTTCGTGACGGCGCTCGCACTCGCCGTAGTCGCGGGGGCCGCCATCTACCGTCTGCATCTGGGCAACACCGCGCTCGATGGGGAGTTCAAGCGCAATCTCGCCTGGTTCCGCGCGATCAACTTCTTCGGCGTGGCCTGGCTCACCGCGCATGTGATCCGGCTCGGCTGGGCGAAGAAGCTCGCCGCCGCCCTGCCGTGGGTGGGACTCGTGGGCCGCAAGGGGCTACTCTCGTTCGTGGCCGGCGCGGTCATCTCGCTGACGGTCGACTCGCTGCTCTACTGGTACACCGACGGCTATCTGAACGTGCCGCTCGGCCTCGCCGCCGACGCCTTCGCGCTCACCGCGCTGCTTCTGGTTGCGCGCGCATCCGATCCGCTCAAGCGTCTGTTGCCCACGCGCGCGAAGGTGTCGGCCTGAGCGGACCGGACCGGCAACCACGCAAAGATCCGTCCGTTTCGCAGGCACGCCAAAGTCACAGACGAAACCGCGCGGCCTCGCGCGCGCGGATTTTTTCCGGACCCGTGCCTGCGCCGCTCGCCGCCATGCTTCCGGCGCGCACGGGCCACTGCTAGCATGGTGACCCCGCGCCGCTGACGCGCCTTCCTGACCGGCTCTCCTGCCATGCGCAGCTCCTCTCGCACCGCGCTGTTCGGCCCGCACCACGCTTCGCCTCGCGCGGCGCGTGCCGCAGTCCGTCTCACGGCGATCAAGGGCTTCAGCAATCGCAACGTCAATCGGCACAACGGGCTCAACGGGCTGATGAAAATCGCGCGCACCGCGCTGCTCGCGGCCCTCGCGACACTCACCACGCTCTTCGCCTACACCGCCCCCGCCGCGGCCAGCACGGTCGCGCTGCACAGCTTCCACGCAACGGCGCTCGGCCGCGAGTGGCCGTACGCGGTCTACCTGCCCACCGGCTATCGCACCGACGCGGCGCGCTATCCGGTGCTCTATCTCCTGCACGGCAACAATGGCGATGCGATGGACTGGGTCACGCAAGGCGACCTGCAGAACACCGTCGATACGCTGATCGCCCACCATGAGATTCCTCCGGTCGTGATCGTGATGCCGCAAGGCGGCACCGACTGGTACGTCGATCGCAAGGAAAAGATGGAGACGGCCTTCTTCGCCGACCTCATACCGGAGGTCCAATCGCATTTCGCGGTCGAGGACGAGCGCGGCGCGCGCGCGATCGGCGGCGTCTCGATGGGCGGATTCGGTGCCCTGCGCTACACGTTCGAGCACCCCGAGATGTTTTGCGGCACCTTCCTGCTCTCGCCGGCGATCTACTCGGGCGACCCGCCGCTGTCCTCGTCGGCGCGGCGCGTGGGTGTGTTCGGCGAGCACCAGTTCGACCCGCACATCTGGCGTGCGCTCAACTATCCGGCGCTATGGAGTGGCTATTTCGGACGGCCCTGGCGCGTGCCCATCTTCATCGCCTCGGGCGACGACGACCTCGTGATCCAGGCCGAGTCGTCGCTGCTTTACACACGCCTGCGCGAGGCGGGCAACCCCGCTGCGTTGCGCATCGTCGATGGCGGCCACGTCTGGCCCGTCTGGCGTGAGCTGTTGCCCGCCGCGCTCAAGTACACGCTCGCCTGCGTGCGCTAAAAGTGCCGCGCGGCGTCCGTGAGAACCGCGCTCCGCTCAAAGCCGTGCGCTGCTCATGAAAGCCGCCCGGCGTCCCGGAGAGCCCACGCCCGCAGGGCATGCGGCCACAGGCCTGAATCGCCGGCATCACTCCGCCCAGTTCACCCACAGCACCATCAGCACGGTCATGAGCGCCGGGCCGATGAAGATGCCGATCAGCCCAAAGGTCGCCGCGCCGCCCAAGATGCCGAACAGCACGAGCAGGAAGGGCAGGCGCGTCGAGTTGCCGATCAGCACGGGCCGCACGAAGTGCTCGGCGACGAACACCACCACGACGCCGCACACCGCGAGCGCGACGGCCCCGATGACCGAGCCTTGCACGACGAGCCACAGCGCCGCGCCGCAGAACACGACGGGCGCGCAGAACGGCAGCATCGCCGCGATGGCGGTGACGGTGCCGAGCAGCGCCGCATGCGGCACGCCGGTGAACATGTAGGCGATGCCGAGCAGCACGCCCTCGCCCAGCCCGACGACCACGAGACCCGTCACCGTCGCGCGCACGGCGGAGGCCATGCGCTGCAACAACTGCGCGCCATCCGCGCCGAACGCGCGGCGTGCGCCGCGCATCACGGTGCCGGAGAGCCTCGGCCCTGCCTGCAAGATCACGAACAGCGTGACGAGCATGAAGCCGAAGGTCATCGACGCATGCAGGGCGCGCGCGCCGAAATGCCGTCCGAACGTCACGAGGGCGTCGCTGTGCAGGCTCTTCATCGCGGGCGAGGCCTTGAGCGGCTGCGCGAGATTGGTCTGCCACCAGGCGCTCACCGAGTGGCTGCCGACTGGCAGCTGCGAGACGAAGTCGGGCACCGGCACGCCGTTCTCCTGGGCCGCGCGCACCCACAGGTAGAGCTCGTGGGCCTCTCCGCCCGCCTGAATCGCCGTGACCGTGATCGGCAGCACGACGAGCAGCGCGATGCCCACCGTGAGCAGCGTGGCGATCCACGTGGTGCGGCACTTGAACCAGTGGTGGCGCTCGATGGCCTGATAGGCCGGCCACAGCACGATGGCGACCACGCACGCCCAGGCCACGGCGGGCAGGAACTCGCGCACGACCCACAGCGCGAGCAGGACGAGCACGGCGAACAGCGCGGCGGAAGCGAAGCGCTGGTTTTTTTGCTCGTTTGCGGAGTTGGGAGCAGGCGGGCGATGAATCATGTAACCTCGTGAAAATTCGACAAGACGGCTCTTGCGGCGCAGCAAATCGGACCCGCAAGCAGATGCCGGCAGCTGGGTGTCCATCTAGCCGAGCCTACAGGCATTCGAACGCGAGGCGCGCCGGCATGGCGCAAAGCCGGCCCCGGACGAATCGTCAGGCCGCCAGCATACGGGCGGCGCACCGAAAACGCGAATCGCCAGCCGCCGCCTCAGGCCGCATTTCATCTGATTCGTGCCGGCTCCCGGCGTTCCAACCCCATCCCTCCAGGCCGATTTTCGTGTCGCGCTTTGCACAACACTGCGTTGCACAAATCCGGCATGTCGCGCCCTGACCGTCCGCAAACCCCCATTCCTTCGTTAATCGCATAGTGTCGCAGGGAGATTGTTGTCGTTTGTGGAATGGTGTTTCAACGGCGACACAATGGCACTTGGCGGCGCACAGGAATACAGTCCGGGCAAACCCCACTTACGGAGCCGACAATGAGAAAGAAAGCGTGTCTTGCGCTTGACGGAGCCAACGGTGAACGCATCGAAATCCTCGAACAAACGGATTCAGCGCTCGTGATCCGCTGGGTTGAACCCGGCCGTTGCCACTATGGCGAACAACGCTGGCGCCGGCGTTCGGCGCACACCTCGGGCACCTGCGCCGTCTCGCGCCGCAAGATTCGCCGCGGCGACGCCGTGTACAAGCCGGCCGAACGGCCGGCGCCGCTCAATGCCTCGGTGATGATCGCAGCGGAAGTGTTCGGCGACCTCGTCGCCAATGTGCCGTTGAGCGAAGCGGCCTGACTGAGTTCCTCCTCTCCGCGACGCGCTGTCTGACACACGACCGCCGCCGCTGCGGTAAGGTTGCAGAAGATGGCGCCGGCCGCGCACCTCTTGCGCGAGCGGCGCTTCGTCCCGCAACCGCCGCCACGCCTCTCGCACCCGTCATCTTTCGTCCAGCGAGCGCGCGGCGCCCCGAGAGGCCCGGCCATGGCTGAAGACACGTCCCCGCTCCCGTTCCCCGCGCAGTCCTTCTCGCTCGACGTGATGCTCGAAAAGTACGCCAAGGGCGACGAGCAAAGCGCCGACGACATCTATCGCCGCGTCGCCCACGGCGTCGCGCAAGCCGAGCCGCCCGCGCTGCGCGCCGAGGTGGAGGCGCGCTTCGTCGACAACCTGCGCCACGGCGCATTGGGCGCGGGCCGCATCATGAGCGCGGCGGGCGCCGGCATCGAAGCGACGCTCATCAACTGCTTCGTGCAGCCGGTGGGCGACAGCATCCAGGGCGTGGACGACGAAGGCCGCCCCGGCATCTACGTCGCGCTCTTGCAGGCCGCCGAGACCATGCGGCGCGGCGGCGGTGTCGGCTACAACTTTTCGGCGATCCGTCCGCGCGGCGCGCACGTCAAATCGACGGGATCGAGCGCCTCCGGGCCGTGCAGCTACATCGACGTGTTCGATGCCTCGTGCCGCACCGTGGAGAGCGCGGGCTCGCGGCGCGGGGCGCAAATGGCCGTGCTCGACTGCGATCACCCCGACCTGCCCGAGTTCATCGAGGCCAAGCATTCGAAGGGACGCTGGAATAATTTCAACGTTTCGGTGGCGGTGACCGACGACTTCATGCGCGCCGTCGAGAACGATGAAATCTGGCCGCTCGTGCATCGCGCCGCGCCCTCGCCCGCGCTGCGCGCGGCAGGCGACCTCAAGCAGCGCGAGGACGGCCTGTGGGTCTACGCGGAAAAGCGCGCCCGCGCGCTGTGGGACACCATCATGCGCTCGACCTACGACATGGCCGAGCCCGGCGTGGTGTTCATCTCGCGCATGAACGAGGACAACAACCTGCGCGCGCTGGAGAGCATCCGCGCGACCAATCCGTGCGGCGAGCAACCCCTGCCCGCCTATGGCTGCTGCAATCTCGGCCCGCTCGATCTCACGCGCTTCGTGCGCGAGCCGTTCGCGCAACTGCGCGGTGGCCAGCCGGCGTTCGACTGGGACGAGCTCGCCGCGCGCACGGCCACCCAGGTGCGCTTTCTCGACGACGTGCTCGACGTCACGCTCTGGCCGCTGCCCGAGCAGCAGGCGGAAGCGGCGGCCAAGCGGCGCATCGGGGTGGGCTTCACGGGCCTCGGCGACACGCTCGTGATGCTCGGCATCCGCTACAACTCGGACGCAGGCTGCGCGTTCGGCGCGCGGGTCGGCCGCACGATGCGCGACGCGGCGTACCGCGCGTCGGTGGCGCTCGCGCGCGAGCGCGGCGCGTTCCCGCTGTTCGATGCGAACACGTATCTCGCGGCCGGCACCTTCGCCTCGCGCCTGCCCGAGGACCTGCAGGCCGAGATCCGCGCGTACGGCATCCGCAACAGCCATCTGCTCTCGATCGCACCCACGGGCACCGTGAGCCTCGCCTTCGCCGACAACGCCTCGAACGGCATCGAGCCAGCGTTCTCGTGGACCTACCAGCGCACGCGCCGCATGGCCGATGGCAGCAACGAGACCTTCACGGTCGAGGACCACGCGTGGCGCGTCTATCGCGAGCTGGGCGGCGATGTCAACGCGCTGCCCGAGTATTTCGTGAGCGCGCTGCAGATGAGCGCGCAGGAGCACGTGGCGATGATGGCGGCCGTGCAGCCGTTCGTGGACACCTCGATCTCGAAGACGGTGAACGTGCCCGCCGACTATCCGTTCGAGGCCTTCGAGGACCTCTATCTCGACGCATGGCGGCGCGGGCTCAAGGGCCTTGCCACCTATCGGCCCAACGAGACGCTCGGCGCGGTGCTGCAGACGCTGCCCGCCGCCGGCGACGCGCTCGACGACGCCCAGAGCGACGTCCTGCTCGACCCCTTGCGCGTGGCGATCGACCATCGGCCCAAGGGCGAGCTGCCCGCCGTGATCGAGAAAATCGAATACCTCACGCAGACGGGCAAGGTCTCGCTCTATGTCGCCGTCTCGTTCCTCGAAGTGACGGGCCAGGTGGGCGGCGAATCGATGACGATCGAGCGGCCCATCGAATTTTTCATTCCCATCGGCCAGCGCGACGAGTCGCAACAATGGATCACGGCGACGATGCGCTCGCTCTCGCTCGCGGCGCGCGGCGGCTTCGTCGCGCGCAATCTGCAGGACTTGCGCAAGGTCTCGTGGGACCGCGGCCAGGTGCGCTATGGCGAGACCCAGCGGCTCGACGGCAAGCGCACGCCGCTGTGGCACGACTCCGAGGTGGCGGCCATCGCTTATGCGATCCAGCAGATCCTGCACCGGCGCGGCTTTCTGGACGCCGAGGGGCGCCAGGTGCCGTCGCGGCTGCTCGCGCAGCGGCGCGCCGAAGGCGCCGCGCGCGCAGGCGCAAGTCCTGTTGGCGAAGCCGATGCCGCAACGCGCGCGGGCGAGCGCGTGCTCGACGGCCCCAACGCGCTGCCCGCCGACGCGGCGCTCGCGGCGCCTCACGCGATGCTCGGCCGCAAATGCGGCTCGTGCGGCGCGAACGCCGTGATCCGGCGCGACGGCTGCGACTTCTGCACTGCCTGTGGGGAGATCGGAACCTGCGGTTAGCGGGGGCTGCCGCCGATGTCAAACGTTTGGCGTTAGACCGACAGATAAATCTGGGCTACTCTCGTTAAATCATAAGACTTGACGGAGGAGACCCCGTGCTCACGTCCGCCCAGGGCGACAGGGCCTGGACCATCGGCCTTGTGCGGCGCATTTACGTGCTCAGGACCCTCGGCTACGCGATGGGCGCGCTCCCCATGCTGTCCTTGCTGCACCTGCAGCACGCGCCGGCGTGGCTCCTCGTGGGCGTGCTGGTCGTCTGCCTCGTCTGGCCTCATGTCGCCTACCGGCTCGTGAGCCCTCCCCTTGGCGATGCGCCCCGCAAAGAGCGCTGGAACATGCTCGTCGATTCGGCCTTCGGCGGCTGGCTCGCCGTAGCCGTTCGTTTCGAGCCCGTCGCGACCATCGTCATCCTGTTGATGTTCGCGCTCGACAACATGGCGATCGGCGGATGGCCGCTCTTCGCCGCCGGGCTGGGCGCCAGTGCTGCCGGTCTGGTGGCCGGGGCGGCAACCTTCGGCATCGCCTTCTATCCGTTGAGCATGCGGGTCGCGCCGGTCTGGCTGCCGATCATCTGCGTCTATCCGCTGCTGTTTGCCAAAACGGCGCATGACGTCTCGGTGAAGCTGCTCGATCGCTCGCGCCGCATGCGCGAGCTGAGCGAATGCGACAGCCTGACCGGGCTCGCGAATCGTGCGGCGGTCAGCACGAGATTGCAGGCCCTGCTCGCGGCCCCCGGCCGCAACGGCGAAACCGTCCATGTCGTTTTCCTCGACCTCGATGCCTTCAAGACCGTCAACGATGCGCTCGGGCACAGCGTCGGCGACCAGTTGCTCGTCGAAGTCGCCGAGCGTCTGCGTGCCTGCGCCCGCCCGGGCGACATCGTCGGGCGCTATGGCGGCGACGAGTTCATCGTCGTGGCGCCTGGCAGGCGGGGCGAGACGGCGCGCTTCGATCTGCCCGACACCGTGCTCGCGGCAATGGCCAAGCCCGTGCTCATCGACGGGCATGAGCTCGTGGTCAGCGCGAGCGTCGGTGTCAGCGTGTTTCCCATGGATGCCTGCGATGCGCAAACGCTGATTCCGTGTGCGGACATGGCGATGTACGCGGCCAAGAATCGCGGCCGCAATTGCTGGGAACGCTATCGTCCCGAGATGCGCGCGGACGCCGACGCGAAGCTCATCCTCTCGGCACGTCTCAGAAGAGCGATCGAAGACGGCATGCTGCGCCTGCACTACCAGCCGCAGGTCGACATGCGTAATGGCCAGGTGCTCGGCGTCGAAGCGCTCGTGCGCTGGTACGACGAGGTTTATGGCGAGATCGCGCCGGCCGAGTTCGTCCCGATTGCGGAAAAGTCGGGCTTCGTCGCGAAGCTCGGCGAGTGGGTGCTCCAGGAGGCTTGTCGCCAGGCGGCCGTCTGGCGGCGCATGGGGATTGCGCCCGTGCGCATCGCGATCAACTTGTCGCCGCTGCAGTTGCAGCGCCCGAATATCGTGGAGACGTTTCAGGCCATCTTGCGCGAGACGGGCGTCGATCCGACGAAACTCGAACTCGAGGTCACCGAGACCGCGCTGATGCAGCAGCCCGACCTCGCCGTGCGGCGCCTCAACGAGTTTCGCGGCGCCGGCATCAGTGTGTCGGTCGACGATTTCGGCATGGGCTACTCGAGCCTGAGCCAATTGCGGGCGCTGCCGGTCGATCGCATCAAGATCGACAAGGCGTTCGTGCATCGCGTCGAGGAAAGCGACACGGGGGCGATCGTGAAGGCGATCGTCACGCTGGCGAGAGCGCTGGGGTTGTCCGTCATTGCCGAAGGCGTCGAGACGCTCGCGCAGCAGGAGTTTCTGCTGGCGCTCGGCTGCGTGGAAGCGCAGGGCTTCCGCTTCAGCAAGCCGCTCGATGCCGAGGGCATCACGCGCGTGCTCGCCGATGGCGGTCCGCTGCCGCGGCCGTCGCATACCGCGCGCGGCGATCAGGTTATTGTCTGAATCGCTTGCGGATATCATCGAGGCTGGAAACGTCGACTAGCAGCAGCGATCCGCTCGCCAAGCGAGACAATCAATGAATGAAACCATAAGAATCGAGCAGGATTCACGCGCCATCTGCGTAAAAGTACTGGAAGGCCCGCTGGAAAAATACCGCCGCGCCGTCTCCGTCACCATGACCCCTATTCGTTTTCGCCTGGACGGCGTCAAGGTCGATGGCCATCTCGAAGCGTATGGCGATTTTCAATCCCGCCAATCAATCGCCGATGATTTTCAATCGATCGCCGACACCGGCGGACGGGTGATCGCTGGCGTGTTCCAGTTGAAAGACGGGACCCACGAGTTAGGCTGGCTCCTTTCCGATAGTCGTCCCGTCATTTCAATCGCCTCGCGACAGGCAATGATTCAACGGTCCATCGCTTCCACACCGGCAACGCTGCGCTTCCTGACATGGGGCTCCCTGGTCGCCGTATTGGGCCTCTGGGCCGGCTTGCGCGTGGCCGACATCTCGAAGTTACTGAGTATCCTCCTGGCACTTTCAGGACTCCTGGGCGCCATTGCCGCGCTGTGGGCCCTGATCATGGGCATCGGCCAGCTTGGCACGCTCTACACGTGCCGTCGGCGCAAAGCCACACTCGATGCCATGGAGTCGGCACGGCTTCGCTACCAGGCCTCGACGCATTCGACGGATAGCGCGATGCGGGAAGGAGAGCTTCATGGCCGTTGAAATACCCAAATTCACGAGGATCGAGGGCCGCTTGAATAAAATCACATTGAGCGGAACGACCAAAGTCTATTGGCAATCCTTCATCTACCCCGCCACATATCAATTCAAAATCGGTCAACGCGACCTCGTGTTTTCCACGGGGACCTCGGACCGGGATTCAGCGCCCTTCCTGGCTGAAGGCGATCAGGTTGCCGTGGCCGTACTCGATGGCGCAAGCGACAACAACGATCCGCGGATGGTCTACGGCCTGTACAGTCTCGAAGACGAGTGCGGGTATGTCGCTCACTATCGCTGGATGAATGTGAAATCGAAAAACGCTGCGACCCGAATCGCTCCGAACAGCGAGTTCAAATATATCGGGGCAGTCTCGGCGCTATTGGGCGTTTCCTTCGCTATCGATTATGCACTTGCGAGGCCACTACTCTGGCCAGAAGCTGCCTGGCCGATCGCCAGCGTCGCAGCCGTATGGCTCCTGTGCACGACGCTGTTGTTGATCAAGCGCTGGCGCTGGAAGGTTTTCCATAGACCAACGAGGCGGCAACGTATCGTCGAGGAGATTTACCGCTGTCTGGACTTGGGCTCGCCCCATTGCCCGGACAAGAAAGTTCAGTCCGTCTGATGCGCCGGCCCACTACGGACTAACGCGCCCCTGCAGCGCCAGATACTCCACGAACCCCTGCACGCTGGCGTCGGTCTCGCCCGCGCGCAACAGCTTGAGCACCTGCGATTCATAAGGATTGCTTGCCAATGGCCTGAACACCGCACGCTCGCCGCCCATGTTGCCGAGCGCGGCAGGCACGAGCGCGATGCCCATGCCGAACTCCACCATCGTCACCACGGTCTGCCACAGCCTCGCCTCGTGGCGGATCTGCGGACTGAAGCCGGCCTCCACGCAGGTCGCAATGATCTGATCGTGATAATGCGGCGACACCGAGCGCGGAAACAGAATGAACGGCTCGCGCGCGAGCGTGGCGAGCTCGATGCGCCGGCGCCGCGCGAAGCGGTGTCCCGCCGGCAGGCAGCAGAGAAACGGCTCGGAAAACAGCGGCTCGGAGTGTACCTCGGCCGGAAACCGCCCCCAGTGCGCGAAGCCCAGATCGATCTGCAAACGCTGCAGCGCGTGCACCTGCTCGATGGTGTTCATCTCGCGCAGCACGACCTCCACGGCGGGGTGATCGGCCTCGAAACGCCGGACCGCCTCGGGCAGCCCGCGATAGAGCATCGAGTTCACGAAGCCGATGCGCAGCCGCCCCGCAAGCCCATCTGCCGAGCGCGCCGCGATGCGCCGCACCTCCTCGGCCTGCTCCAGTAGCCGCCGCGCCTCTTCGAGCAGCACGAAGCCCGCGTTCGTGAGCGCGACGGCCTTGTTGGTGCGCTCGAGCAGCTGCACGCCCAGTTGCTCTTCGAACTTGCGGATGTCGAAGCTCAGCGCAGGCTGCGAAATGAAGAGCCGCCGCGCCGCGCGCCCGAAGTGCAGTTCCTCGGCCACGGCCACGAAATAGCGCAATTGCTTGAGTTCCATCGCGGTGTCTCCGTCCGGTTTTGTCGTCTGCTTGATGTCGTTATCGATAGATACTGCTTATCGTACAGGACATCGTTTGTATTGGACCGTTATCGTCGCCGTGCCTAAGCTTGGCCTCTGTGCTGGGACCCATTGTCGCGCCTGAGCGCGCCGATCCAAACAAACCCTAGGGCTGGAGACACCCTCATGAGCGAACTTTCCACCGTCGCCGCGCAAGCCGACGGCTCGGCCAACATTCCCGACAGCCGCGGCATCAACTTCTTCACGAGCGACCCCGGTCTGGCCCCGCTGCTGCGCAGCTATCTCGGCGATGCGGCCTACGCCGCCATCGCGCCCCAACTCGTCACCCTGGGCCAGCGCGCCTCGGACGAGCTCGATGCGCTGGCGCTCGTCGCCGACCACAATCCGCCCACGCTGAAGCAGCGCACGCGCCGCGGCGAGCCGCTCCAGAGCCTCGAAAAGCATCCCGACTACGTCGCGCTCGAGCGCGTCGCCTACGCCGAGCTCGGCCTCGCCGCGATGAGCCATCGCGAGAACGCGCCCGCGCCGCTCGTGAAGTACGCGCTCACCTATCTGTTCGTGCAGGCGGAATTCGGGCTGTGCTGCCCCGTGAGCATGACCGACTCGCTCACGCGCACGCTGCGCCGCTTCGGCTCGCCCGAGCTCGTCGCGCGCTATCTGCCGATGCTCGCGTCGCAAGACTTCGACACGCTCTATCAGGGTGCGATGTTCATGACCGAGCAGGCCGCGGGCTCGGACGTCGCACGCATCGCCACGCGCGCAGTCCGCGAACGCGGCGCGAACGGCGAAGACACCTGGCGCCTCTACGGCGACAAATGGTTCTGCTCGAACGCCGACGCCGATCTCGCGATGGTCCTCGCGCGCGCCGACGACGCGCCCCCGGGCATCAAAGGGCTCGCGCTCTTCCTGCTGCCGAAGACGCGGCCCGACGGCACGCGCAACAGTTATCGCATTGTGCGCCTCAAGGACAAGCTCGGCAGCCGCTCGATGGCGAGTGGCGAGATCGTGCTCGAAGGCGCGCAGGCGTTTTTGATCGGCGAAGTGGGCCGCGGCTTCCATCAGATGGCGGACATGATCAACATGTCGCGTCTGTCGAACGGCGTGCGCGCGGCGGGCCTCATGCGCCGCGCGCTCACGGAAGCGCTGCATGTGGCGCGCCATCGCGAAGCGTTCGGCCGCAAGCTGATCGAGATGCCGCTGATGCAGCGCCAACTGCTCAAGATGATGCTGCCCGCCGAGCAGGCGCGCACGATGTTCATGCAGATCGCCACGCTGCTCGCGCGCGCCGACCGCGGCGATGAGCTTGCGGCGAAGTGCGTGCGCATCCTCACGCCACTCATCAAGTTCCGCGCGTGCCGCGACGCGCGCCGCGTGACCGGCGACGCCATGGAAGTGCGAGGCGGCGTGGGCTATATCGAGGAATGGAGCGACCCGCGCCTCGTGCGCGACGCGCATCTGGGCTCGATCTGGGAAGGCACGAGCAACATCGTCGCGCTCGACGTCGCGCGCGCGGCCAAACGCGAAGGCGCGCTCGATGCGCTCGCGCGCTACGTGCGCGCGCAGCTCGCCGAAGCGGGCCTGCCCGAAGCGAGCGCGGCGCTTCTGCGCGCCGCCTTCGAACGCGCGGGCGCGGCGCTCGAAAGCGTGGCCGAATGCGGCCGCGACGAGTCGGTGCGCCAGGCCGCGAGCGCGCTCTATCACGCCACCACGGCCGCCTTCATGGCCTGCGAGGCCGCGCAAGTCTCGCGCGGCGCGCAGGATTACCGTCGCCTCGCACTCGCGCACCTGATCGTGCGCCACAAGCTGCTGCCGCGCGATCCGCTCGCGCTCGACGAACGCGACGCCGACGCCGCGCAACTGCGCGCGCTGGTCGACGAACTGCCGCTGCCGCTCGCGGACGCGATGCAACTGCTGCCCGCACAGTGAGGTCCGAGCGATGAGCGTTCATCAGATATCCGAAGCATCCGCATCGTCCACGGTCAACGGCGCGCTGCACGGCCTGCGCGTGATCGACCTGAGCCGCGTGCTGGGCGGTCCGTACTGCACGCAGGCACTCGCCGACCACGGCGCCGAGGTCATCAAGCTCGAACCGCCCGTTGGCGACGAAACGCGCGGCTGGGGCCCGCCCTTTCTCGACGAAACGGCGTGGTACTACGTGGGCGTGAACCGCAACAAGCAGGGCATTGCCGTCGACCTGTCGCGCGACGAAGGCCGCGCGATTCTCTGGCAGCTGCTCGAAGGCGCCGACGTCCTCGTCGAGAATTTCAAGCCCGGCACGCTCGCGCGCTGGGGCATGGACTACGAACGCGATCTCAAGCCGCGCTTCCCGCGCCTGATTCATTGCGCGATCTCCGGCTTCGGCCCCGACGGCCCGCTCGGCGGCCTGCCCGGCTACGACGCCGTGATCCAGGCGATGGCCGGCCTCATGAGCGTGAACGGCGAAAGCGACGGACCCGCGCTGCGCATCGGCCTGCCCATCGTCGATATGGTCACGGGCCTGAATGCGCTCGCGGGCATCCTGCTCGCGCTCGCGGAGCGCGAAAAGAGCGGCCAGGGCCAGTCGGTCGACATCGCGCTCTACGACTGCGGCGTCTCGCTGCTGCATCCGCATCTGCCGAACTTCTTCGGCAACGGACGCACGCCGCAGCGCAGCGGCAACGCGCATCCGAACATCGCGCCCTACGACAGCTACGCGACCGGCACCGCGCCCATCTTCCTCGCGGTGGGCAACGACCGGCAGTTCGCGAAGCTCTGTGCGCATCTGGGCGTGCCCGAACTCGCCGACGATCCGCGCTTCGCCGACAACCGCAGCCGCTGCGCACACCGGCCCGAGTTGAAGGCGGCGCTCGAAGCCCGGCTCGCGCAACACGAATGCGAGCCGCTCGCGCGCGATCTGATCGCTGCGGGCGTACCGTGCGGTCCCGTGCAGACGGTCGATGACGTTGTGGCCCATCCGCACACGCAGCATCGCCGCATGCTCGTCGAGATGGACGGCTATCGGGGCACGGGCGCGCCCGTCAAGCTCTCGCGCACTCCGGCTACCTATCGCACGCCGCCGCCCGCGCTCGGCGGCGACACGCGCGCGGTGCTCGACGCGCTCGGCATCGACGCCGCCACCCAGCAGAAGCTCTTCGATGCGGGGGTGGTGAAGGGATAACACGCGAAACGCAATCAGGACGCGACATCAACGGATAGAAGACCGGCCCGAGCCGGCTCGACCGCTTAAATGAAGGTTGAAGGAGACAAACATGACGAGCATTTCCGCGCGCCAGCCCGCGCGCGCTTCACTGGCCGCCTTCGTCGGCACGACGATCGAGTGGTACGACTTCTACATCTACGCCACCGCGGCGGCGCTCATCTTCGGCAAATTGTTCTTCCCGTCGAACGAGCCGTTCTACAGCACGCTCGCCTCGTTCGGCACCTTCGCCGTGGGCTTTTTCGCGCGGCCACTCGGCGGCCTCGTGTTCGGACATCTGGGCGACCGCATCGGCCGCAAGAAGGCGCTGGTCGCGACGCTCTCGATCATGGGCGTGGGCACCGTGGGGATCGGCTTTCTGCCCACCTACGCCAGCGCGGGTGCGCTCGCGCCGGCCCTGCTGGTCGCCCTGCGCATCGCGCAGGGCATCGCCATCGGCGGCGAATGGGGCGGCGCGGTGTTGATGGCGGGCGAGCATGCGCCGAAGGAAAAGCGCACGTTCCTCGCCTCGTTCGCGCAACTGGGCAGTCCCGCGGGGCTGATCCTCGCGCTGCTCGCGTTTCGCAGCGTCGCGCATCTGGATCACGCCGCACTCTTTGCCTGGGGCTGGCGTCTGCCGTTCATCGCGAGCGCGGTGCTGCTCGTGGTGGGCCTGCTGATCCGCTCGGGCGTGAGCGAATCGCCCGAGTTCGAGGCGCTGAAGACCCAGCGCCGCACGGCCGCGCTGCCGATCCTCGAAGTGCTGCGCGACAGCTGGCGCGTCGTGCTGCTGTGCCTCGGCGCCAACGTGATCGGCGTGGCCGGAGCGTGGTTCGTCAACACCTTCATGCTCAACTACACGACGCAGACGCTCGGCCTCGACCGCGCGCTGATCCTCGACTGCCTGTTCGTGGTCGCATTCATCCAGCTCTTCACGCAGCTCGCCTCGGGCTGGTTCGCGCAGCGCGTGGGCGCGGGCCGCTTCCTCACACTCGCGGCAGCGCTCGCGATGCTCTCGCCCTGGCCGATGTTCGTGCTGGTTTCGACCGGCAAGCCGGCCGCCATCGTAATCGGCATTGCCATTGCCGTGATGTGCATGTCGAGCTCGTATGCGGTGATGGCGGGCTTCATGACGAACGCCTTCCCGGTGCGCGTGCGCTATTCAGCTATTTCGATCTCCTACCAATGTTGCGCGGCGCTTGCGGGCGGCCTCACGCCACTGATCGGCACGCTGCTCGCACACGACTTCCCCGGGCAATGGTGGCCGCTGGCGCTCTTCTATAGCGCGCTTTCAGCTGTGTCGCTCGTGTGCATCGCGGTGCTGCAACACAGGCAGCCGGCGGCGGCAACGGATGTGGCCATCGCGTTGGCCGAGTAAGGCGCGGGGAACGTGCGAACCGGGCGCGCATCACGGGCGCGCCGCGGCCCGCTCAGTGCGTGTGCGACGGTACGGGCTCGGGGGCGTGAGTCTCGTGCGCCGTCGCCGCGATCGCGCTCATGAGGCGATCGCGCGCGGCGCGCCACGCGTCGCTCTCGCGGCCGCCTTCCAGCAAGGCGCGCAGGAGATCGCGCTGGAGCGCCTCGCGCGCCTCGCCTGCCGGCAGCACGTCGCCGAGTCCCACCAGCGCGTCGGCCAGCGGCGTGTTCGCGACAACCGCGGCGGCTTTGAGAAGATCGCGCGCCGCGCCGGGCGCTGCCGCGATCATGAGCACCCGTTCTTCCCAGACCACGAAGCGTGCGAGCCGCGCAAGCACGCTCTCGCCCGCGCGCGCGCCGGGCGCCTCGCGCGCTTCGTGTACTTCGCGCGCCTCGTCGCGGGCAATCCATGCGGGCAGTTGCGCGGCCGGCATGGGCCGCGCGATCACGTAGCCCTGTGCGCCGTCCACGCCGAGTATCGCGAGCGCAGCCAGCAGATCCGCCGAATCGACACCCTCCGCCAGCACGAGCTTGCCGAGCGAATGGCCGAGACGCGTCACCTGATACACCACGCGCAGCGCGTCGAGCGCCGTGTCGCCGTCGAGATGGGCGATCTCGCGGTCGATCTTGATCCAGTCGAACGGCAATTCGCGCAGCCGCGCGAGCCCGCTATGCCCCGAGCCGAGATCGTCCTGCGCGAGCAGCACGCCCAGCGCACGAAACTTGCCAAGGATCGAGCGCTGCCCCTCGTTCAGCGAGAATGCTTCGGTCTCCAGAACTTCCAGCGTGAGCTGCGCGCTTGGGCACGCGTACGTCTGCAGCGCCTCGCGGGCCGCTTCGAAATAGCGGATGTCGTTGAGCGCGGCCGGCGGCAGGTTGATCGAGATTGCCAGATCGTGTCCCGCCGCGAGCCATTGGCGGCGGTCGGCGAGCGCCTGGTGCAGCCCGCGCGCGAAGAGTTCGAGCAGATCGTCGGAGGCCAGCGCGAAGAGAAATTCGTCGGGCATGAGCAGGCGCTCGCCGTCGCGCAGGCGCGCGAGCGCCTCCACCTTGCCGCAGCGGCCCGTGGCCAGATTCAGCAGCGGCTGATAGTGCATCTGCAGCGCGCCCGTGCGCACGAGCGCGGCCCAATGCTGGCGCACGCTCACCGGCACCGCGGCGCCGTGCAACCCCTCCTGGGTCTGCAGGCGGGTGACGGCACAGCCGAGCAGCGTCTGCAATAGTTCGACGAAAGCCACCTGGTCCGGCCCGACGAAACCGCCCGGCCACGCGCTATAGAGCATCAGGATCGCGATCGGCGGCTGGCCGGTCGCGGCGAGCGGCAGCGCAACGGCGGAGCGCAAGCCCTCGCGCGCGGCGACATCGCGCCAGCGCGCGACGAGCGGATCGGTCTGATAATTGACGACGCGCTCGGCCTTGCCGCTGCGCCAGGCGCGCCCCACGGCGCCCTGCCCGCACGGGTGGTCGGCACGCACGCTGATGACGTGCCCCTCCGCTGTCAACGCGTCGATCAACCCGCCACTGCCGTCCGCGCCACTGCGGCCTGGGTGCCCCCGGCCGCCCGCGCCCGCCTCGAAGTGGAAGATTCCCGCCGCATCGGGACGGCCGATCGCGCATCCCGTCACCTCGTCGTGATCCGAAAGCGCGGCAATGACCTGGTCGATGAAATGGGTATAGCTGCCCGCCTCCCAGACAATGCGCGTGATGCG
The DNA here is from genome assembly GCF_004524855.1 of Paraburkholderia pallida. Lineage (NCBI taxonomy): Bacteria > Pseudomonadati > Pseudomonadota > Betaproteobacteria > Burkholderiales > Burkholderiaceae > Paraburkholderia > Paraburkholderia pallida. The sequence continues at coordinate 1,730,102 of NZ_CP038149.1, forward strand.
CTGAAGCACCTCCTGCTGCGAATCCTGCACCGCCTGATACGCCTTCAGTTGCCAGGCGGTGTCCGCAATCAGGCGCCGCGCGTACAGCGAGAGCGCCTGGCGGCTCACATTGCGCCCGATCTGCTTGTCGACGAGTTCCTGCAGGATGCCGCGGCTGCGCACGAGCTCTTCCTTGTCGAGCCCGACGATGGCATGGATGCGCCCGACGCGCATCCCCATTTCAGCACGCTCCTGCGAGGTCAATGACGGCTGCGCGAGCGCGAGCAGGTTCTGCACCTGCCGCGTCTTCAGATGCGCGAGTTCCTCTCCCGACAGCATTTCGAGGATGCGCCGGGACTTGGGCAAGCGCGCCAATTCCTCATAGAAGTCGTTCACCACGAGGTCGGCGGCTCGGTGCAATGCCTCGATCAAAGTTTGCATGCGTAACGTCTCATGGCTCCCGGGACCGGGAAGTCGGCCGCCCGTGCGCGGCGCGCAAGGCAGCGAGCGAGACTTCGTCGCTCAACGGAAGATGATACGGCATGCATAACCGCGCGGATGGCCGCCACTGTGGAGACTTTCTTCGGCACGTGGTCCAGCGTACATAGCCGGAGGGCGAAGAAAGGGCGTCCGGGGCGAATCGGAGCAGTGAACGCTACCTTGGCGCACCTTAAGGCGGCCTTAAGTCGGCATCGGGTTAGCCTTGATTTCGTCTTTAGACGCCCCCCCGAGGCGCGCCGCCGCCAACAACCGGCAACGCCCGGGAGGGCCAGGATGGGTCAGGCGCGGCGCAGCTCCGCATGGCCGTAGGTCTGGAACACCGAAAGATCGGGGTACGCTTGCCGGATCTTCTGCCATTCGGCCGCGTTGTAGAACTCGCACGGGTTGTCCGGCGACGCCACCGTGAAGCGCTTGGCCACCTCCACGCAAAAGCGCACCGCTTCGGCAATGTCGATTTCGTGATTGGCGCTCGAATCGCTGCCACCCACCACGGACTGCGCCGTGAGCGCCACGCCGACCACCGGCGCTGGCGTCGCGGCGTGCGGCTGCATGATGCTGTTGAAGTGGTACAGGCCGTTGTCGTACGGCGTGATGTCCTGCTGGCTGATCGGCAGCGTGAACGCGGGGCGGCCCGTGGTCGATTCCATGATGTTCACGAGATCGGGCGACATGCGCAGGATGTAGCCCTGCATCGCGGTCGGCGAGATCGCGAAGCCCCGCTGCTTGACGATGCGGTTGCCCTTGGACGCATCGATCGAGAGGATCGCGTCCATCTCGGGCGACACCTGGTACCGGTTCATGGTCGCCGACGACACCGGCATGCCGGCAAACGGCACGCCGTCGTTATAGGTGATCGAGACGTCTTTCGCGATGTGCGTGGTGACGATCACGTCGCCCGGCAGGTCGTCGCCGGCCGCCTTCATCTTCGCCAGCTTGAGCGCGGTGGCGATGGAGCCGATCGGCCCATCCGCGTCCGAAATCATGCCGATGCGCACGGGCCGCCCGCCAATCGCGCCGTTGCGGCCAATCACACCGAGCGTGCGCGCGTTGCCGCCCGCCGTCTTGCCGGTCGTGCCCGGAATCAGGATCGAAATGAAGTCGGTCGTTTTGGCTGGATCCGCGGGCGCCTCGCCTGCGACGGTCGTCACGGTCACCTTCACGCCCATCTCCACATACGGAGCGAACATGGCGACGATGGATTGCCCGTTGACCTTCGCACTGTCGAGCGCTTCGTGGACCGTCAGCGTACATTGCAAAGACATACTTTCCTACCTCCTTTGTACAACTAAATTAGTACCTGCCGTGTTTTCGGCAGGCAACACATGTTTCAGAAGCGGTGCCTCAATCCCGCAAACGTGGACACCTGTTCGTTGCGGCCATTGAGTCCGGCGCCCCCCGCTGCTGCGGCGTTGGTGGTCGTATTGCCGAACAGGCCGGCCCAGCCGCCCGTGACGCGTTCGTAGGCGGCAGCGAAATAGACATCGGTGCGCTTGCTCAGCGAGTAGTCGAGCACGCCGTACGCCGTCGTGCGCGTGCCGCTGAACGACTGGGCGAGCGTACGGTCGTACATGCCTGCGCCAATCAACTGCCACTGCGGCGCAATGTGCCAGCCGGCGCCCACCGTGAAGAAGTCGTCGCGCCGATGGCTCGCGAACACCCGGTTGATCGCCACGGCCGCCGTGGGCGAGCCGGACGCCATGCTCGTGATCGACGCGGTGTCCTCACCGCCATTGGACGAATCGAAGCCGGCCTCCCGATCGCTATGCAAGTAGTTCGCATAGAGGTCCACCGGTCCCGCCGGCACCTTGACGCCCGCCAGATAGATGCGCGCGTAACGATCCTGCGTATCGTTGGTCTGCTGGACATCCACGATCGCCGTCACACTGGGCTGCGCGTACTTGAGCCCCGCGGAGATCGACGAGCGCGCACGCGTGTCACCGGCGATGCCGCCCATCGCATACTCCACGATCGCCTGCAAGGGGCCATAGTTGCCGGTGTAGCTCACCGCATTGTCATAACGCTGGCCGGTCATGAACACCTGCCAGGAGTTGGTCGGCGCGGCCCCCACGCCGAGCGGATCGACGTAATAGAGCATGGTGTTGGCCGTGGTGTACTGGCGGCCCAGCGCGAGCTCGCCGTAGCGCTGCTGGCCGAGCTTCACGAACGCCTGGCGCCCGAACAGTTGCCCCTGCTGGTCGAGCTTGCCGTTGTTGGCGAGAAAGCCGTTCTCGAGCGTGAACCCGGCGTACCAGCCACCGCCGATGTCTTCCTTGCCGGTCAGGCCGAAGCGGCTACCGGAGAGAAAGCCCTCGTTGCCCTGCTGCATCGCCCAAGTGGACGAGCCCGCCGGATTCGTATGGGTCTGGTAACTGATCCCGACGTCGACGATGCCGTAAAGCGTCACCGTGGATTGCGCATGCGCGTGCATCGCCGCGCCCGCGCTGAGCGCGAGCGCTACGTAGTGCTTCTTCATTGTTTTGATCTCCCTGATTTGCCTGCGTCTTGCGCGCAGCTGGCTTGTGTGCCGGCCTATACGCTGAATCGTGCCCAGTTCTGCAGTCCCGCGGGGCCGGTAATCCGGCTCAGCGCGAATGACTCGTTTTCGGCGAGCTTCGTCACCGTGTCCTTGCTCTCGAAGTGGAGCGCGCCGCGCTCGCCGAGCACCGTGCCGGTCGTGCCGTCGCTCAGCAGCGCCGAGCCCTCTGGCAGCGCGAAGACCTGCTCGGGTGCGTTGATCTCGAGGAATTCGGCGAGGCGCTCTTCGCGGCTCTCGCCGTTGTGCCCGGCCGGCTTGCCGCTGATGAAGTGCGGATTGATCTGAAACGGCACGAGCGCCAGCGCCTTGAGCGTCGGTGGCTGCACGATCGGCATGTCATTAGTCGTACGAATTGTCGGGCACGCGACATTGCTGCCGGCGCTCCAGCCGATATAGGGCGTGCCGGCGTGCACCTTCGCCCGGATCGCTTCGACGATGTCGGCTTCGTACATGCGCTTGAGCAGCGCGAACGTGTTGCCGCCGCCGACCGCAATGGCGTCCGCCTGCTCGATCGCCGCACGCGGGTTGGCGCTGCGGTGGATCGCTTCGAGCTCGTAGCCGAGCTGTTCGAAGACGGGCTTGACCATGCCTTCGTAGGTATCGAAGCTGAACGTCACGCCCGCGTACGGGACGAATACGACGCGCCGTTTTTCCCGGCGCAACACAGCGTGGATCTGGTCGCCCGCGTGTTCGAGGTAGCCGAGGCTGTCCTTGCGGGAGCTGCTCATGAGCAGAATGCGTTGGTTCATGGTCTGTCTTCCGGTTCAGTGGTCGGGATCAACGGGAAATTGCCGCGCGAACGAGCGCCGTCACGCGGTCGATCTCTTCGTGCGTGTTGAAGTAATGCAGCGAGACGCGCGCCATCGAGGACACCCCGTAGCGCGCGAGAATGGCATCGGCCATGAAATTGCCGGCCTCGATGATGCAGCTTTGCTGCTCCAGCTCGGCGACGATCGCAGCCGGATCGACGCCCCGCACGTTGAACGGCACGATGCCGATGCGCCGCGAAGCGTCGCGCGGGCCATACAGCTCGAAGCCGGGCAGGCCGGCCAGGCGCTCGACCGCATAGGCCGTGAGCTCGCGCACGCGCGCCTCGATGGCGTCGATGCCGATGGTTTGCGCATAGGTCAGCGCCGCGCCAAGGCCAAGAATGGCGGGCACGATGGGGCAGCCCGCCTCGAAGCGGCGCGCGCCCGAAACGAACGACAACGCGCCCGTGCTCCTGTCGTAAGTGCCGTTCCACCATCCCGCCAGTGCGGGCTCCATGCCGTCGGCCAGCGCGCGACGCACGTAAAGAAAGCCCGTGCCTTCGGTGGCGCGCAGCGCCTTGCGTCCGCACCCGGCCAGGAAATCGCAGCCGAGCGCGGCCACGTCGGTGCGCACCATGCCCGCGCTCTGCGAAGCGTTGACGAGCGACAGCGCGCCATGCTCGCGCGCCACGGCGCAGATCGCCGCGGCATCCTGCAGCGCGCCCGTGGAATTGGGCAAATGCGAGAACGTGAGCAGCCGCGTGCGGGGCGTCATCGCCTGCGCGAACGCTTGCGGGTCCAGCACGCCCTCGCTGTTGGCGGCCACCATCCGGACGGTCACGCCGCGCGTGTGCTCGAGGCGCTTCCACGGCAGCAGGTTGCTCAGCATCTCCGTATCGGCCACGAGAATCTCGTCGCCGACTTTCCAGTCGATGCCCTGCGCGACCAGCGAAATGGCCTCGCTCGCGTTCTTCATGAACGCAATCTCGTCCGGCTGGGCGTTCAGGAACGCGGCGAGTTGCGCACGCACCGCATCGACACGTGCATAGGTTTCCTTACGAAACGCGGGCAGATAGATGCCGATATGGCCGGTGTCGTGCAGGTAGCCGCGCACCTCGTCGAGCACCGCGTCCGGCGGCAGCGATGCGGCGGCGGTGTCCAGATAAATCGTGCTCTGCGTGAGCGGCGTATCGCGGCGAATCTGTTCTATATCCAGTGGCATGACGTTGTCTTCGAAAGCGGAATTACTTGATCTTGATGAGCGAGCGGCCGAACGTGAACAACGCATCGCCGGCGATGACGCCGCCTGCGAACGCGCTCAGCTCGGGCGGTTCCTTGCCGCGCATGCGGCGCAGCACGAGGCGCAGCAGCAGGCCCGCCAGCACCGCGAAGCCCGCGAGCGGCGAAGTGAGCAAGAGGCCCGTGGCCAGCAGCACGCCGAGCTGCCGCTTCGCGCCGCCCAGCCATTGCAGAAGCGCGCCCGGAATCGCCCACAGCGCGAGGCTGCGGGTGATCTCCCACGACGAGCCGGCCTTGATCGACGCGGCGTAGACGCGATCGACGGGCGGCAGCATGTCGCGCGCGAAGAAGCCCTTGCTGAAGAGCAGGACGACTACGCCGGCCACGACGAAACCCGCCATGGCGGCGATGAACTGCTGGCGCCGCCCCGCGAGCTCGAGCTCGGGGTCGCGCCCTTCGCCGCGCAGCAGGAAGCCAGTCTTGAGGTCGTAGCCCATATCGGCGAAAGCCGGGCCAGTGGCCGCAGAGAAGCCCGCGAGCACGGCCAGCGCCGTGGGCGGAAAGCCGATCAGGATGCCGATCGTCAACGTGATGAGCGCAACGGCGAACGCGGGGAACCAGCCCGAATGCATCGCGGCGATCCCCACGATGAGCTCGTGCACATAGGCGGCAAAGGCGGCGTACAGCACGAACGCGATGGCCATGCCGAGCGACATGTGCGTGAAGCCGCCGGCGAGTCCCGTGATGAGCAAGGCGATGAGCGCGTAGATCACGTAGCCGCCCGCGAGGATGCGCCCCGCGCGTCCCGCCGAAGACGCCTGCGCGGCCATTTGCACTTGCGCGCCCGAAGCCTGGCGCGCGCGATAGATCTCGCTGCCCACCTGGATCATGGCGACCGTGCCCGCGCCGATCATGATGCCGTGCGGGATGTAGGCCTTGGCGATGTCGATGCCGGTCACGGCAACGGAGTAGCCACGCACCAGCAAGCCAATGCCGAACATCGTGAGCGCGGCGATGTTGCCGAGGAACGCCGCGCCGAACGCGGACATCGGCACGCCGAGCCACGAGCCCGCCACGCCCACCAGCACGCCGAGCCCCAGAAAGGCCGCCTTGCGGCCGCCCTGGTCGCCGGCCCAGATCGCTTCCGCGGTCGCGACGCCGGACGGCCAGCTACCGGTTGCCGGGAAGGTGCGCGTGCCGAACAGAAAATAGAGCATCGCGCCGTCAACCAGCATGGCCGCAAGGGCGCCGATCATCATCGGCAGCGAGAGCTCCGGCATGCCCACGGCATACGGCACGCCGAGCGGGATCATGAGCGAGTTGCCGGCGCCGAAAGTGGCCGACGAGATCGCCGTTTGCACGAGATTCTGCCGCTCCAGCACGCGAAAGCGCCGCGCCACTTCGATCGGAATGCGCGAAAACACAATGGCGATCAGCGCCCCGATCACCGAGGTATTGGCCGAAATGCCGAGCGTGACGATCAACTGCATACCAATGATCGCGCCCAGCACCGAGAGCGCGAGCGAAACCAGCAACAGCAGCGGCTCCCCAAAGCGGACGCGCAGCGACGCTGGCGCCCGCGCGGCAGGGCCGTCCTGCGTGCCCTGTTCGTGCATCGTGTTCATCAATTTTTGTCTCCCTGATTGGTATGGGCAGGCGGCCGGGCCGGTTGAGGCCTCGCGCCTGATTCGTAGTACTTAGCGCAGCAGGCCCACGACGCCCTCGATCTTGCGCTGCGCCTCGCGCAGCACGTCGAGCAGGCGCGGCACGGACGCCTCGTCGAGCCGCTGCATGGGTCCGGAGATGGCGAGCGATCCGGCCACCCGCTGCCGGTCGCGCGTCCACACCGGCACTGCAATGCCAGCCACGCCCGGGGCCGACTCCTCGCACGTATAGGCCCAGCCCTCCGTGCGGATCTGTTCGAGATGCGCGTCGAGCGCCGCACGCTCCACAGGCTCGCCGTGGGGCTGAGCCTGAGCGCACAGCCCGGCCCGCACCGCATCGGGCAGGAACGCCAGGATGGCTTTGCCGTGCGACCCCTCGTGCAGCGGGAAGCGCTGCCCTTCTTCGATGGAGAAGCGCAACTGCTGCTCGCTGTGCGCGATGTTCAGGCACAGGCCCTCGTCGCCGTCGAGCACCGAGAGGAACACCGTCTCGCCGCTTTCCTCCACGAGGCGGTGCAGGACGGGACCGACGACCTCCGTGGGGGACACCGTATGGCGCACGATCTCGCCCATTTCGAACCAGCGCAGGCCGAGCGCATAGCGGCCCAGTTCGTCCTGCACCAGATAGCCCTCGGCGGCAAAGGTGGCGAGCACGCGGTGCACGACCGCGTGATGCACGCCACTCGCCTTGGCGAGTTCGCGCACGCCCCATGCGGGTTGCTGGGCCGTGAAGTAACGCATCAGTTGAAGGGCGCTTCCTAAACTTTTGAGCATTGTCGTCTGTCTCTCTATAAGAGACACTGTCTCTGTATTAGAACGTAGTTTGCCGATCCCATATTCTCGAGACCATACGGGTAAACTCCGATTCGCTCGTGAAGTGCAACTTTTTGGGGAGAGGCACGGTGCAACCCGTGCCCGTTTCAGTCGCGAATGCAACCACGGAATCTGCGGCTTGCCGCTCGGTCCGACGAGATTCGAGCGTGATTACGCGCCGTCAGGATCGCGGCGCGCTCAGGCGTGTTCAGAGCGGAGTCAGCAGCGGCGCGCCCGCGAAGCATTGCGTGGCGTTCGCGATGAAGTGGCGAATGCTGGCCGCGCGCACGTCGGGCGACGTGCCGGCCACGTGCGGCGTGAGCACGACGTTCTCGAGCGCCACGAGCGCCTGCGGCGGCGCGGGTTCGCCCTCGTAGACGTCGAGGCCGGCGCCGCCCAGCGTGCCCTGTGCGAGCGCAACGGCCAGCGCCGCCGTATCCACCACGCTGCCGCGCGAAACGTTGACGAGGAAGCCCTCGGGCCCGAGCGCGTCGAGCACCGCGTGATCGATCAGGTGCTGCGTTTGCGCACCGCCCGGCGTGGCCACCACGAGGCAGTCGCTCCATTGCGCGAGCGCGAGCGGCGTGTCGAAATAGCGTGCACTCACGCCCTCGCGCGGCGAGCGATTGTGATAGCCGATCGTCATTTCGAAGCCCGCGGCACGGCGCGCGATCTTCGCACCAATCTGCCCATAGCCGACGATGCCGAGACGCCGGCCGGTGAGCGTGGGCCGCATCGGCAGCGCATCGCGCCAGACACCGGCCCGGCACGCGGCGTCGAACTGCGGGACCGCGCGCACGGCGGCGAGCAGGAGCGCCATCGCGTGATCGGCAACGCAATCGGCGTTCACGCCCGCGCCGTTGCACAGCGCGATGCCGCGCGAGCGCGCATGATCGAGTGCGAGATTCTCATAGCCCGCGCCCAGCGCGCCCGCGAGTTCGAGCGCGGGCATGTGGTCGATTTCGTCGGTCGTGAGCCCGGTCGTGCCGTTCGTGAGCACGGCGCGCACCGTGTGGCCATGCTGATCGATCGCCTGCGCGCGCTGCTGCGCATCGGGTGCATAGAGCACGTCGAAGTGCCCGGCCAGCTCGGCACGGTCGGCTCCGGTGAGCGGGATCAGCACGAGCAGGCGCGGTTTCGAGGCTGGGTTCATGGCGACATCATTCATTCGTTATACGAATCAATTCTTCATGGATATCGGCGACTCCAACGGCGGCTCACACCACGGTCACATAGCGCGCAGGCGCTTCCACGCGCGGCGCGGCGGCCTCGGCAGCGCAGCGCGCCCGGCGCATTTCGTCGGCGGGCGTGCAGCCGAACAGGCGCTTGAACTCGCGGCTGAACTGCGAGGCGCTCTCGTAGCCCACGCGCGTGGCCGCCGCGCTCACGTTCATGCCATCGTGCGTGATCAAGAGACGCGCGTGATGCAGGCGCGTGGTCTTCACATATTGCATCGGCGAAGTCGAGGTCACGGCCTTGAAGTGCGCATGGAACACCGCGAGGCTCATGCCGGCCTCGGCGGCCAGCACGCCCACGTCGAGATCGCCACGGTAGTCGCTGTGAATGCGGCGCAGCGCCTTCGCGATGCGGCCGAAATGCTGCTGATGCGTGAGCGCTGCGCGAATCGCATCGCCCTGCTCGCCCGTGAGCACGCGATAGCAGATCTCGCGCACGATCGCCGGGCCCAGGATGCGCGCCTCGCACGGCTGCGTGAGCGCTTCGAGCAGGCGCAGCACGGCGTTCGAGAGCGGCGCGTCGAGCGGCGTCGCATAGATGCCCGCGGGCTCGGACACCGCGCTGCCGCGCGAGTCGTCGAGCGCCATCAGCAACTCGGCCACCATCGTCAGATCGACGCGCACGGAAATGGCGAGCAGCGGCTTCTCGGGCGTGGCCTCGGTCTCGCACTCGAACGGCAGCGGCACCGAGAGCACGAGATATTGCTGCGCATCGTAGATGAACATCTGGTCGCCGAGAAAGCCGCGCTTGCGGCCCTGGCAGACGATGAAGATGCTCGGCTCGTACATCACCGGCCTGCGCGGATGGCTCTGGCTGCCGCGGTAGAGCCGCACGCCTTCGAGCGCCGTGCAATGCACGCCGTCGTGCTGCGTGAGTTGCAGCAGCAGCTCGACCACGCGGCGCTGCATCGCGTCGTCGGGTGCCGGGCGCGACGCGTTGGCGGAACTGGCCGTGGAGACGAGCGGCGCTACCGCAGCGGCTGGCGCGAGCGCGGCACCACCGTGCGCCGCGCGGAGGATTTGTGAGCTTTTCATGACAGTTGCCACCCTGGATTCATCGATAGCGACAGAGAAACAGGCTTGTCAATCTATCACCGAAAGCATGCGAGCGTACTTCGGCAGGAGAAACAGGCAAGTCTTCGATAGCTTCAGGTATTCCCTGGGTCGGCCCCGGTCCTTAGGATGGGAACCCTGCCGCAACACCCGATCCGCGTGGCGCTCGATGCGCTGCGTTTCGGCGTTTGCGCGCCCCTTGCAACTCAGATTCAGGAGTCATCGCCCATGTACCCGACTTACGGATATGCCGCCCGCGACGCCGCCTCGCCGCTCGCCCCGTACGAATTCCAGCGCCGCGATCTGCGCGAACTCGACGTGCGCATCGACGTGCAGTTCTGCGGCGTGTGCCACTCGGACCTGCATCAGGCCCGCAACGAATGGCGCAACACGCTCTATCCGGCCGTGCCGGGCCACGAGATCGTCGGCCGCGTGACGGAAGTGGGCAAGGGCGTCACGCGCTTCAAGGTGGGCCAGCTCGTGGGCGTCGGCTGTCTCGTCGACTCGTGCCGCACCTGCGCGAGCTGCGCGGAAGGCCTCGAGCAGTATTGCGAGAACGGCTTCGTGGGCACCTATAACGGCGTCGACCGCGTGAGCGGCGACATCACTTACGGTGGCTACTCGACGCAACTCGTGGTCGACGAAGCATTCGTGCTGCGCGTGCCCGACAACCTCGACCCGGCAGGCGCAGCGCCGCTGCTGTGCGCGGGCATCACCACGTATTCGCCGCTGCGCACGTGGGGCGCGGGCCCCGGCAAGAAGGTCGGCATCGTGGGCCTCGGCGGCCTCGGCCACATGGGCGTGAAGCTCGCGCATGCGATGGGCGCGCACGTGGTGCTGTTCACCACCTCGCCTTCGAAGATCGAGGACGGCAAGCGCCTCGGCGCCGACGAAGTCGTGATTTCGAAAGACCCGGAGCAGATGAAGGCGCACGCCAACAGCTTCGACCTGATCATCAACACGGTGGCCGCGCAGCACGACCTGAACCCGTTCATCGAGCTGCTCAAACGCGACGGCACGCTGACGCTGGTGGGTGCGCCCGAGCACGATCACCCCTCGCCGCAAGTGTTCAATCTGATCTTCAAGCGCCGCCGTCTTGCGGGCTCGCTGATCGGCGGCATTGCAGAAACGCAGGAAATGCTGGACTTCTGCGGGCAGCATGGCATTACGTCGGATATCGAAATGATCAAGATGCAGGACATCAACCACGCCTACGAGCGCATGCTCAAGAGCGATGTGAAGTACCGCTTCGTGATCGATATCGATTCGCTGCGCCAGTAAGCGCGCCACGTACGACGTCCTACCCTGCCCCGCCGGGCCGTCCATTCGGGACGGCCCAACCAGCCCTTTCGTATCGAGGCCTTCTTTTTCCCGGCCTCACGTAGTCGAGCCGGCGCTGCCGTTAGCAGTCATCGAGCGCCGCCATTGAACCGACATCGTTGCTTAACCGCCGCGCGCCCAATCCGCGAGACGCCGGCGCCGCGAAGCGCTTTCGCCGCTTTGCGGTTCACCTCTTTTCTGCCGTAGCGCGGAAGTTGTTCACGCAGTCCTAACTATCTTCAGGAGCTCGCCCGTGATCGACCGCATCCAGGCGATGCGCACCTTTGTTCGCATCGTCGATACCAACAGTTTCACCAAAGCCGCGCAATCGCTCGATATGCCGCGCGCCAGTGCAACCACGCTGATGCAGAGCCTCGAAGCCCTGCTCGGCACGCAATTGCTCGTGCGCACGACGCGCCGTCTCTCGCTCACGCCCGAAGGCGCCGCGTACTACGAGCGCGCCGCGCAAATCCTCGCCGACATCGACGATGCCGAAGCGAGCGTGCGCCAGTCGCCGGGCGCGATCGGCGGCCGGCTGCGCGTGGAGATGCCGGGGCTGATCGCCAACGCGATCGTGCTGCCCGCGCTCGACGATTTCCACGCGCGCTATCCGCAGATCGATCTCGTGATCGGCGTGAGCCTGCGTAATGTCGACCTCGTCGGCGAGGGCGTGGACTGCAGCATCCAGCTCGGCGAATTGCCCGACTCGGGGCTCGCCGCGCGGCGTCTCGGCGTGCTCGAGCACGTGACCTGCGCGAGCCCCGCGTATCTCGAGCGCCATGGCGCGCCGCAATCGCTCGACGATCTCGCGCGGCACCCGGTGGTGAATTTCATTTCGCCGCTCACGGGCCGCCCCTTCGAGTTCGATTTCGAAGTGGACGGCAGCGCGACCAAGGTGAAGGTGGACGGCTTCGTGCACGTCTCCGACGAGTTCGCCTATCTCACCTGCGGCCTGCAAGGGTATGGGCTGGTCCAGCCCCCGCTGCTCGCGGCGCAGCCCTACCTCGACAACGGTGCGCTCGTCGAGGTGCTGCCGCAATGGAAGCCGCTGCCCACGCCCGTCTCGGTCGCGTTCGTGAAGTCGCGCCAGGTCTCGCCGCGCGTGCGCGTATTCGTCGACTGGCTCGCGGCGCTTTTCGAGGACGCGGGCGCGATCAATCGCGATCTGTCTCGCGTGCGGCAATTGCTGGGGGGACTGCAACCGGCTTGATGCAGAGACGGGCACAGCGGGCGGCGCTGCCCGCGCCTTACCCGCCCGTTTTCGATCAGGTGGTGCTCACGCCAGGCGCGTGAGCGCCATCCCGCGCCGCGCGTGAAAGCGCGCAACGGTTTCATAGGATAGCCAGGCATTGGCCTGGTACGGCGCGACGCCCGACGGATTGTGGAACCACACCCCGCCATCGCTGCGTCCGTGCAGCAGGATCAGATGGCCGCCCCGATGCGCGTTCGCGCGCTCGGGATAGCGGATCTCGGGGCTCACGGAGACGATCGCGAGCGTGTCGGCGTCCAGGCGCGCGGCGCTCGCCTCGATGTCCTCGTCGGTCATTACCTCCACGCGCACGCCGAACGCGGCCTCGGCCCATGCCGCGAACGGCCGGTAGATCAGGCCGTCCACGCCGCCGTCCTCACGCATGCGATAGACGCCGTGGCGCAGCGCATCGTCGAGCAGCCCGGCTCGCGGCGCGTGGGCGATGCCCCAGTAGTCGAGCGCGGATTCGAAGCAGGTCAGCCCACACAGACGCTTTGCCCAGAAACGGTAGTCGCCGGGCAGCGCGAAGCCGCTCGCGCGCCAGCCTGGATCGTCGCACGGGTCTGCGCCCTCTTCGACGATGCGCGCCACCCAGTCCGGGCTGCCCCATTGGCTGTAATACGGCACGTCACGATGCCGGACTTCGGGTGGCCCGGCATCGTGGCCGCGATCCGTTGCGTCCTCACCCACCGGTATCTGTGCAGGCTTGCTGGTTATTTCGTTCAATCTTTCCTCACGACATCGCCGCGATGCGAGCGCTGCCCCGCCAAGTGGACAGGCCCGCGGCCCGGCCCCGGGAGTTCGCGCAGAGCGGCTATTGTCGCAAATACGGGCGTATTCGCGCGGGCTCAATGGCGCCGCCGCTTGCCCCAGGAACGGTTGTTGCGCCAAGATAACGGACGTCACCGTATGTTGCCGCTGAAAACTTACGCAACTGTAAAATTATGCGTTTAGAATAATGTGCGCCCACGCCCTGTCAGAATTATTTCTTCCAACAGCGGCGCCGCGGCACGAGATAATTAGCCCAAACCGTCCCTCGATCCTCCCCCATTTGCAGCATGTCGAACGTTGAACATTCAACCGACTCGGTCTCGGTCGCAGAACGCGTACGCGAGCTGATGAGCCGTCATGGCATCGGCAAACGTCAGCAAACGACGGAGCTATGCCGGATCCTCGACCTGAGCTTTTCGCAGGGCCACCGCAAACTGCGCGGCAACAGCCCGTGGACACTCGCGCAAATCAAGAAAGTGGCCGAGGCGTTCGGCGAGCCCGCCGGGCAGCTGTTCGGCGCGCAGTTGCTCGACCCCGGCATGGTGGGCGCGAGCGCGCAGGAGGCGCTCTTGTGCGTGAGCGCCGTGGAGCTTGCGTGCACGGCCTGGATTGGCGCGCCCGTGGAGCCCGGCAGCCGCCCCGACTTCGTCGCTTACGAGAAGCAGGGCCAGTGGCGCGTGGTGCGCCCCGACGGCGCGCTCTATCAGAATGCGCGCGAAGTTCACAAGATCGAGATCTACCCGCGCCGCGCCGAGTCCGACAAGCCGCTCATCGCCGTGGTGGACGACGATCAGTCCTCCGCCGACAACCTGCGCGACTATCTCGAGCATTGCGGCTACACGGCGCACGCCCTCTACGGCCTCGCCGCGTTCGATCATGCACTGGAGCACAACGTGTTCGACGGCGTGGTGATCGACTGGCTGTTCGGCAGCCAGACCTCCGCCGAGGCGATCCGCAAGGTGCGCGCCTCCGAGAATCCCGACGCGCCCATCTTCGTGCTCACGGGCGAGTTGCTGACGGGCAAGGCAAGCGAGTCGGAGATCAGCCAGGTGGTGCGCCACTACAACGTGGCCTGCTACGAAAAGCCCGCGCGCATGGCGATTCTCGTCGCCGATCTTTCCAAGCGCCTCAATCGCGGCTGACGCCAGCCGCATCACCACGATTACCCGGACTGCAAGGCTGACGCGCCCTCAGGGCGCGCCGCCAGCGCGCGCTTTGCGCAGTGTGCTTCGGGCTGCTCAGGTCCCAAGCTTCTCGCGCGCTTCGCCGGATGTCTGCTGCGTATCGGGCAGATGCGGCAGATCCGGCAGGTGCGGTGCACGCTGCGCGCGCGGCGCATCGAGCGCGCGCAGCAGCGCCGTGCGCAGCACTTCGTAGTGCACCGGCTTGGGCAGCAAGTCGAAGAACGGATTCTCGCTGTCAGCGGCGGCGGCCGCGAGCGCGGGCACGTCGGCGCTCACGGCGATCACGCGCGGACGCTCGCCGATCCCGGCGCCCTCGCGCGCCTCGAGCCCTGTGACAAACGCATAGCCGTCGCGGCCCGGCATGTGCAGGTCGAGCAGCACAACGCCGCAATGCGTCTCGTCGAGGCGGGCCAGCGCGCTGTCCGCGTCAGTGGCCGCGAGCGCCGTATAGCCCATGTGCGCGACCATCTCGCAGAGCGACTCGCGCACCAGCGGGTTGTCGTCCACCACCAGCACCTGCTGCTGCGCCTCGTCGTGGGGGGCCGGCGCGAGCACGTCGGCGACCGGCGCCACCACCGTCGTGACAGGAATCGTCACCGTGAAAGTCGTGCCCCTGCCTACGCGGCTATCGGTTTCGATCGTGCCGCCGAACAGGTCGACGAGCCCGCGCACGATCGCGAGCCCCATGCCGGCGCCTTCGTAGCGGCGCGAGCGCGAGGTATCGAGCTGCGTGAACTCCTTGAAGATGAGCGGAATCTGCGTGGCGGGCACGCCCGGCCCGGTGTCGCTCACGATGATCGCCAACGTTTGCGCGAGCGGCACGCCGCCATGCACGACCGCCCCGCTGACGAACTCGATGCGCACCGAGCCGCGCTCGGTGTAACGGATCGCGTTGGTCACGAGGTTGTTGGCGATCTGTCGGATGCGGTGCGGATCGGCCACGAGACGCCGATGCACGCCGTGGCAGGCGTACTCGAACTCGAGGCCGCGAGCGCGCGCGGCCTGCTCGTTTTCGTCGACGATCGACTGCAGGAGCTCGCGCGGGTCGAACGCTTCCTGGCGCAATTCGAGCTTGCCTGCGCCAAGGCGCGCGTAGTCGGTGAGGTCCTTCATCTGCGCCTCGAGCTGGCGCGCTGCCGTTTCGAGCCGCTGGATCACCTTGCTGTCCGACTCGGAATGCGAGTTGAAGCCGAGCAGCTCGATCGACGAGACAATCGCGTGCAGCGGCGTGCGCAACTCGTGGCTGATCATGCCGAGGAAGGCGTCCTTGGCCGTACTTGCCTCGCGCGCGGCGCGGCTCGCCTGGTGCTCGGCCTCGAGCGCCGCATGCTGCTGCCGGATCAGGCGCGTGCGCCGATAGCCGTTCATCACGAGCAGCACCGCCGCCGCCGCCGAGAGCATCAGCAGCACGAGGCCCGCCGCGAACATTTCGCGGCGCTTCGCGATGAAGTCGCGCCGGATGCCTTCGCGCTCGGTCACATCGGCGAAGCGCCGGCTCAAGGCTAGATCGGTCACCTGGGCCCACTGCGCGTCGAGCACCATCAGCATCGGCACCGCGCGCTCGGGATTCTCGGCGAGCGTCGCGATTTCGGCGTCGAACGGCACAATCGCGGCATGGATCGCAGCGAGATCGGCCTGCTGACGCTTCATGAGCTCGGGCTTGCTCGCGAGCGTGCGCGTCGTGCTCTTCATCACGTTGAGCTTCGACTGCAGGACCTCGTAGCGCAGCCGCACCTTGTCGATGTCGCGGTCGAGGCCGTCGGCGTAGATCAGCAACTGGCTCTCGAAGCGCGCGTAGGCGATCTGCATCTGCGCGGCGTCCCAGTAGAGGCCGTCGTAGTTGCCGGTCAGGCGCTGGACCACGTTGGGATTGAGCAGGTTCGCGTAGAGCAGATAGCCCACGGCCATCACCGGCGGCACCAGCGCGGCAACCCAGATCAGCACATGCAGCAGGCGCCGCAGCGGACGTCGCATCACCTTCTCACTGCTTGATGGTCATCGAAACGATCTGCCAGGCGAACTTGGCGTCGCCCGCCGCGCCGTCGAGCTCCATCGGGAACTGGTCGCGCGGATAGATCAGGAATAGCGGACCGAAATTGCTCACCTTCAGGCGCTTGCCGTTCATCTCGTAGGCGAGCACCGCGCCATAGCGCGCGGCGTCGGACACGGGCACAACGCAAGTGTAGTCGTCGATGGTGTGAATTTCGATCTGGCTGCCGTAAGCGCCCACGATACTGAGCACATCCGAGAGCAGCGGGCCCGTGAAGGTCGAGCGCGGCGTCCAGGTGGTGGCCGTCACGATCGAATGCGCGGGCAGCTTGAGCAGCGCCGCTTCACTGAAGTGATAATCGGTGTGCGCGGCGTCATTGGTCACATGCACTTCGCCGTTCACATCGAGCTGAAGCGAGCCGTCCGAAGCGGCCAGTGCGAGCCGGGGCACCGGCAACGCGGCCATCGCCAGCAGCCCCGCGAGCGCAGCCGTGAAGCGCCGGCGCTCGCGGCATGCGGGCCGGGCGTCGTGCCGGCCGTCTTGCCCGACAACAGGATCCTGCATGGCTCTCGCTCCCCTGGCGCAATATTCATTGTGTGTTCATGCCGCAGCCCTGCGCGCAGTCCTACGTGCAGTTCTACGATATGGCCCTTTGATTGACCCGCATCGTACCGGTCTGCATGAGCCGGCAAGCATAGGCATAATATCGTCAAACATTATTCCGACAATAGAGGTCTTGTTCGCTGACGCACGCATCGGCAGCACGCGGCCGCGTGGCGCAATAGACCGTCATCGCACTGTCACCCCCGTCCCATGAACAAACCCGTCGTTCCGCTCACCTACGAACAGCTCGACCATTGGGTCGAATCACTGCAGCCGCTGCTGATCGAGGAGGATTTCGCTGCGGTCGTCGGCATCCTGCGCGGCGGCGCGCCGCTCGCGCTGATGGTCTCGCACGCGACCGGCGCGAACGTGGCCTTCCTGCGCTATTCACGCGAGACGCGCGAGGTGCGCTGGGACTCCACGCTGCCCATGCCCGAGCCCGGCTCGAAGGTGCTGGTGTGCGAGGACATTGCCGGACGGGGCCATACGCTCGTCGACTGCATCGCATTCCTGCGCGAGCACGGCCTCGTGGTGCGCACGCTCACGGGCGCGTATGACGACCTGAGCCGCTTGCAGCCCGACTATTCGATCGACGCGAGCGGCTATTTCGCGCTGTTCCCCTGGGAGCGCCAGGCCTATACCGACCGCTATCGCGCCGACTGGTCGCGCGAGGGCGCGCGCGAAGGCACGGGCATGGGCGACGATCACGAATACGCGGTCTACGCGATCGACCTTGACGGGATTCTCCTGCCCGACATCCCGCTCTCGCGCTACGACGAAGATCTCGAAGCGGCGCTTGCCGAGCGCGACGCGCTGCTGCCGCTCGAGCGCGTGCCGGACATCGACCTGAAGCACACGCGCGCGATCATCACCGGCCGCCCCGAAATCGACCGCGAGCGCACCCAGGCATGGCTGGACCGGCACGGCTTCGGGCATCTGGAGCTGATGATGCGCGCGCCGGGCGAGCACGACGACACGCCGTCGGGCGCAGCCGCGCACAAGGCCGCCGCCGCAGTGCGCTGCGGCGTGACGCATTTCATCGAGAGCGACCCGGTGCAGGCCATCTACATCGCGCGGCTCGCACCGCTGTTGCGCGTGATCTGGTGGAACGCCCAGGCGCGCGCAGGCACGCTGATCGGCGCGTCGGCCTGGGGTTGATGCGCGGGTGGTCCGGTTCCGCGTCTCAGCGCTTCTCGCGCGCGGCTATGGAGGCTACTGCCGCCGACACAACGTGCTCGCCGGCCGCCGCTGGATCGCGCCCCATCGCCCGCGCGGCGCGCGCCGACGCCACCACGATCAGCTTCATGGTCGCGCGCGTCGCACCCACGAAGAGCTTGCGCGCCGTGCGCTCGTCGAGTGTCCCGAAGTCGACATCCGTGAGGATCACGCAAGGCGCCGACTGTCCCTTGAAGCGATAGATCGAATCGAGCAGCACGTCGCCATCGCGATACTGCGGATTGCCGAACAGGTCGAATTGCCCCGTGAAGCTGCGCAGCCGATGCGGTCCCAGATGGTCGAGCGCCGTGAAATGCGAATGCTCGCGGCCGCGGAACGACAGCACCACGATGTCCTGCTTGCGAAAGCCGAGCGAGAGCGCCTGCGTGATCGCGCGCTTGGTCGCCGCGACCACGGCGGGCTCCTGCGCGCTATCCCCCAACCTGCCGCCCGCGCTCGTTTCGGCGCGTTCGTCCCAAGCAGCGAGTGTGACCTCGGAGCCGTCGAACGGACTGCCCGCCGCATGCTGGGCGAGCGCGGGCACGGCCTCGCCCGCTACTTCGCGCAAGAACGCGAGGATGTCGCGCGGGCTGCGGTAATTGGTGGTCTCGCGCAGCACCGTCCAGCCAGGCAGGGCCACGGGCTCGCGCATGTAGAGGTTCTGCAGCGGGTCTTCGAGCCACCACCACGCCGCGCCCGGACGCAACAGGCGCGCAAGCGCGTCGACCCAAGCCGGCTGGAAGTCCTGCCCCTCGTCGACGATCACCACATCGAACTGCCAGCGCGCGTCGATGGGCGCCTGCGCGAAGCGCCGCTCCAGATCGTCGAAGACGTTCGTGCCCTCGAAGTCGGGCACATGGCCGCCGTCGCGCGAGACCCAGTCGCAAAGCTGATGGTAGTTGGCCACCCTTGCCTCGGGCGGCGCAACCTTCGCAATGTGGTCCGCGAGCGGCCGGTTGAAGCACACATAGAGCGTGCGTGCGCCGCGCGCGAGCGCATCGCTCATCACCTGCAACGCGAGCTGCGTCTTGCCCGAGCCCGCCGTGCCGATCACGCGCAGGCGAAACGGCTCGAATTCGAGCCGTCGCGCCCAAGTCGCGAGCCCACCCGCAAGCCGCGTGACTAGCGTGCCCGCCGCACCCACCAGCGCGCTGGCGTCGGGGGTGAGCGAGAGCTCGTCGGCGAGAAAATGATGGATCTTCGCGGCGCACGGCAGGCGCGGCTCGTCGGCAGGCAGCGCCTCGCGCACGATGGCCGCGAGCTGCGCCTTGCGCGTGGCGTCGACGATGCGCGAGGCCTGCACGCCTGCAATCGCCGGCTCGCGCACCGCATGGTCGGGACAGTAAAAGAGCGCCTCGAGACCATAGTTGCCCACGCCGAACGCGGCCGTGAAGCGCAGGTGCAACGCTTCCACTGTGCGCGCGAGCCCGACCGCGACATTGCGCTCGGTCTGCAGATACGCCTTTACGAGGCCGTTTTTCGTCTCGCGCAGGAACCCGGTCTTCTGCTCGACGATCAGCGCGCGCCCGGAAGGGCTCACGATCACGTAATCCGCCTCGCCGAACACGGAGAATCCTTCCGTAAGGCGCGTCCAGTGCACGCCGTGATAGACGGTGTAGCCGGCGGGCAGGCCGCGCTCGAGGAGCGCGAGCGTCTCGCGTTCGCGCGCGGCGGCGCCGGTCGCTTCCAGATGTTGCCAGTCGTCGGGGACAATGCGGGCCATGGACGGTCCTCGTCGCGGTTTGCCGGGGTCGGCCAGATTCAGCCAGGTCGTGCAGCGGCTATTCTACGTACCTGCGCGCGGCCGCAGGATAGGAGCAGGATTAGTCGCTGTCGCTCTTGCGCTGCTCGATCTGCAACCGCGCCCGCTGCGCTGCCCGTTGCAACCGCTCGCCCAGCACAGCACGCGAGGGCAAGGTCGTCAGGTACTCGCCAACGTGAATGCCGGACTTGTCCAGCTCGAGCAGCTCAATCTGCTCGGACTTCTTGCCCGTGCAGAGAATGATCCCCAGCGGCGAGGCTTCCTCCGGCTCCCGCTCATACTTGTCCAGCCAGCGCAGATACAACTCCATCTGCCCCTTGTACGCTGCCTTGAACTCACCCACCTTCAATTCAACCGCCACCAGCCGTTGCAGCTTGCGGTTGTAGAACAGCAGATCAAGATGAAAATCCTCGTCGTCGATCTGGATACGCTTTTGCCGGGCGACGAAGCTAAAACCCGCACCCAGCTCCAACAAGAAGGATTCCATTTCACGGATGATCGCAGCCTCGAGGTCGCCTTCCTGCCACGTGTCTTGCAGCCCCAGGAAGTCAAAAATGTACGGATCACGCATCACCAGCGCCGGCGACATGCGCTGCGCATCGCGCAGGGTCGCCAGTTCCTGCGCGATCAACGCATCCGGCTTCCTCGACAGCGCCGTGCGCTCGTACAGCATCGAGTCGATGCGCTCGCGCAACGTGCGCACACTCCAGCGTTCAGCGCAGGAGATTTGCACGTAATAGTCCCGCTGCAACGGGTCTTTCAGCGGGATCAGCGCCACAAAATGCGACCAGCTCAATTGTCGTGACAGCGTCACGACAATTGGCTCGGCCGGAAAAGTGACGGCAAACTGCACCATGCGTCGCAGGTTCTTGTCCGCGAAACTGCGCCCGTAGTCGCGTACAAGCTGCGCGGCCAGCGTCGGCAGGATTTCCTGGCCGTATCCGGCCCGCTGCCCGGCCAGCACCTCCGTATGGATGCGCCGGCCAATGCGCCAGAACAGCAGGGTCAACTCCGCATTGACCGCCAGGGCGGCGCGCTGGCGCGACGCCTCGATCAGTGCCCGAATGTCGCCCAGCAGCGTTGCAGGCGCCGCCGGTGACACGATAGTTGCCTTCTTCCTGGCCATGCCGCCGTTCCTTCGTTCTGTCAGTCTGGGGAACATAGCGCTTGAACAGCGCCACGGACTTGCGCGCCGTCAGTGCCAGGCGGACGTTGGCCACCATGCCAGGGCAGAAGGCTCGTCGGCTATCGGAAACGATCGGCTTATGATGGGTGTGCGCGCCCCTGGTAATCGACGAGCCCGATGTGCGCAGCCTGGACGAAGTCCAGCGATGTGCCGGGCTCGCGCCATCGCGGAATAAAAAAGCCGCGCGAATCGTGTATCGTTGCGGTCCCGGTCCCCATCGGACGGGGCCGTGCCGCGCGCCGCCTGCGCCTGATGTCGCGGCGTATCGCGCGCCAATTTTTTGCTGCAAAGGAGAGAGCACCAGATGATCAAAATCTGGGGACGCCCCAACTCGGTGAACGTCCAGAAAGTGCTGTGGTGTTGCGACGAGCTCGTGCTGCCGTTCGAACGTATCGACGCGGGCGGCCAGTTCGGCCACCTCGACGAACCGTCCTACCTCGCGATGAACCCGAACGGCAAAGTCCCGACCCTCGTGGACGGCAACTTCGTGCTGTGGGAATCGAATGCGATCCTGCGCTATCTGGCCATGGAGTACGGCCCCTCGAGCCTGCTCTACCCGGCCGACCCGAAGGTGCGCGCCTCGATCGAGCGCTGGCTCGACTGGTCGATCGGCACGCTCGCGCCCGCCGAACGGCCGCTCTTTCTCGCACTCGTGCGCACGCCGCCCGAGAAGCGCGACCCCGTGAAGATCGAAGCCGATGTGCAAAGCGTGGCCGCGCTGTGGACGCTGCTCGACCACCATCTGCAAGGCCGCTTCTTCCTTGAGAACGAGCGCTTCTCGCTCGCCGACATCGTGCTGGGCTCGTTCGCGCGGCGCTGGTTCGGGCTCGAAGGCATCGAGCGACCCGCGTTGCCGAACCTCGAGCGCTGGTATCAGCGCCTCGCGCAGCGTCAGGGCTTTCGCAAGTACATCGACCTGCCGCTGACCTGAGCGCCCCCGGGTGGCGCACGCCGCCCGGCCTGCCGCCTCATGCACGCCAGCGCCGCCCAGGCGCGCCAGCGCAGGCGCGGCGTGCCCCGTATAATCGCGGCATGAAGACAGCCAAACCGTCCCCGGACACCGCGGCCCCGCACGGCCACGCGCATGATCACGATCACGCCCACGAAGCGCACGATCACCGTCATGGCGAGGGCGGCGCGAATGGTGCAGATGGCGCGCACGGCGCGTCGCTCGAAAGCGCGCTCGCGATGGCCGAGGCCTACTGCCGCGAGCGCGGCGAAAAGCTCACGCCGATCCGCCGCAAGGTGCTCGAGCTGCTGCTCACGTCCGGCCGCGCAACCAAGGCCTACTCGCTGCTCGACGAAATGCGCCAGATCCATCCGGGATCGGCGCCCCCGACGGTCTATCGCGCACTCGACTTCCTGCTTTCGGCGGGACTCGTCCACCGCATCGAATCGATCAACGCGTTCACTGTCTGCCACGATCTCACGCAGTGCCAGCACGGCATCCTCGTCGTCTGCCAGCAATGCGGCAATGTCACCGAGTTGCACGAGCCGAAGCTGCGTCAGGCGCTCGTCGCGCAGATCGAAGCTGCGGGCTACCGGCTCTCCGGCGACGGCATCGAGCTCAAGGGCGTCTGCGCGCAATGCCAGGCGGCTCAGGCCGAAGCAGCCGGCGCTGATAGCGCGCAAGCCGTGAAGGCCACCGCACAGTCCTGAGCGGCGCAGGATCTCGCCTGATGCCGCTCCGCCCTTGACCGCTCAAGGCACGTGGCGTGCGTCGATTGCGTCGCTCAGCAACGCCACCAGCGCCTCGGGCCTTGCCGGCTTGGTCATGAAGTGCTGAAAACCTTCGCCGATGCTGCGCAGGCGCCAGCTTTCGTCGGTGTGGCCCGTGAGCGCCACCGCGACGGCCGGGGCGTGATCGCCGCGGATTTCATGGTCGCGCAGGCGCTGGATCAGGTAAAAACCGTCCATCGCGGGCAGGTCCAGATCGCAGACCACTGCATCGGGCATGAGGCTCAGTGCCGCTTCGACGCCCGCTTCGGCGTCCTCCACCGCAACGACGTGGGCGCCCTCCGCCTCCAGCAAGGAAGTCAGGGAATCCCGGCTTTGCGGGTCGTCTTCGACCAGCACGATGGTCGTCTGGTCGAGCTTGTGTACTGCGTTCATTGTGTTTGCTTGAATGCCGTTCTGTCTGTTTGGCTTGCCGCGCGGCGCAATGGGCGCGCGGTTCGCAGCGGGCAACACACTACGGGCAACGTGCCCGATCGCCCAATTAGAGCAATCCCGATGCCGGGCGTTCAACCCGGCGCCGCGCACGTTAGCCGCAATCAAAGTCACGCCGATGACAGGCGCATATGTCGGCGTGCCTGTGCGAATCGGGTCATTGACCCTCATTCGCTCTCTTTTTGCCCGCGGCCGGCTGGCTTGCCTCGCGCCTTGCCGGTTTTCGCGAAAGCCTCGAGCGCCCGCGCGCGTGCCAATTCGTGCTCGACCACCGGCAGCGGGTAGTCCACGCCGAGACGCACGCCCGCCGCTTCCAGGTCTTCCTGGCTCGCCTTCCAGGGCTGATGGATCAGCCTGTCGGGCAATGACGCGAGCTCTGGCACCCATTCCCTGATGTAAGCGCCGCGCGGATCGAATTTCTGGCCCTGCAAGACGGGGTTGAAGATGCGGAAGTACGGCGCCGCGTCCACGCCGGAGCCGGCGACCCATTGCCAGTTGGCCGGATTGCTGGCTGGGTCGGCGTCGACGAGGGTGTCCCAGAACCACTGCTCACCGGCGCGCCAGTCCAGCAGCAAATGCTTCGTCGCGAACGAGGCGGTCACCATGCGCACGCGGTTGTGCATCCAGCCGGTGCGCCACAACTCGCGCATGCCGGCGTCGACGAACGGATAGCCCGTCAGGCCGCGCTGCCATGCGCGCAGGCCGCGGGCGTCGCGGCGCCACGGCATGGCGTCGAACGCCGGGCGCAGATTGCGCTGCGCCAGATCGGGATAGTGGTAGCGCTGGTAGTAGCAGAACTCCCGCCACCCCAGTTCGCTGGAGAATTTTTCCGCGCTCGTTTCGCGGCTCGCGGGCGAGCCCGCTTTCACGTCGTGTTGCGCCGCCTTCAGCGCCGCGTACACCTGACGCGGCGAGAGCGCGCCCACGCGCAAATACGGCGAAAGACGGCTGGTCACCGCGAGCCCCGGTGCGTCGCGCTCGTCCGCATAGGCCTCGAAATCGTCGGCGAAAAACGCGCTCAGGCGTTCAAGCGCGGCTTCCTCCCCCGCCGGCCACGTCTCGCGCAGGCCGCCGGCCCAGTCGGGCTTGTGCGGCGCGAAGCCGAGATCGTCGAGCTTCAATGCGCATTGGGTAAGACGTGCCGGTAGCGATTGAAAATTCCACCGTTGCGGCGCGGGCAGCGGCGGCGGCGGATCGCCAGCACGACGGCATGCGCGCCACCAGGCCGTGAATACCTGGAACGACTCGCCGGACTGGTTGAGCACCG
This sequence comes from Paraburkholderia pallida, assembly GCF_004524855.1. Lineage (NCBI taxonomy): Bacteria > Pseudomonadati > Pseudomonadota > Betaproteobacteria > Burkholderiales > Burkholderiaceae > Paraburkholderia > Paraburkholderia pallida. The sequence goes on from NZ_CP038149.1 coordinate 1,754,587, forward strand.
TCCACGGCTCGTACAGCAGCGTGCCGTTGAAGCTCTCGGCCTCAAGGCCACGCGCGCGCAGCCGCGCTTTCAGTCTGGCGTCGGCGTCGCGCTCGTTGCCGCCGTACCGGCGGTTCCAGAACACGCCGGCGGCGCCGCTCGCCGCGACGCACGCTTCGAGCATCTCACTCTCGGGGCCTTGCATCAGCAGGAGCCGGCCGCCGCGCTCGCGCAGCGCCGCATCGAGCGCCCGCAGCGTTTCGTGCAGCCACCAGCGCGCCGCGCCCCCGGGCGGGCGCTCGCCCGCCGCCTGAGGATCGTGAACATAGAGGCAGATGAGCGGCCGCCCCGTGGCGGCCGCGTACGCGAGCGCAGGCTGATCGGCCAGACGCAGATCGTCGCGGAACCAGACGACGACAGGAGCATGAACGGGCTGTGCGGAAGTCAGAGTGGACCTCGATCGGATGAATACCGCCGCGCCGCAATGCGCGGCACCTTGCGCGAACGCCAATAGTGCGGCTATGCAGGCCGTATGCCCTGGGTCATCAGCGCCACGGCGTGGCGTGCGATCTCCTCGGCGCCGACGCGGCGCGGCACGAGATCATTGCGCCACACGTGTGCCGTGGCGAGCGGCAGCAGTGTAAGCCCGAGCAGCGACTGGAACAGCAGCGACGGCTCCAGCGCCGCGTTGAGCTTGCCTTCGCGCTGCCAGCGCGCGATGGCCTCGTGCGCGGCGCGCTGCTGCTCGTGCCCGAAGCGCTCGTGCATGCGCTGACGCAGCAAGCCCCCCTCGCTGATCACCTCGCGTATCCACAGCGGCGCGAACCACGGATGCGTCTGCCCCACTTCCACGAAGCGCAGCGTGAGCGCCGTGAGCGCCGCTACGGGATCGTCGGGATGGGCCTCGAAAACGCCGCCTGTGGCCGAGCGCAGGGGCAGGAAGCGCTCGTCGATGAGCACGTCGATCAACTGGTCGCGCGTCTTGAAGTAGTAGTGCACCATCGCGGGCGTGACGCCGGCCTCGCGCGCGATCGCGGAAAGCGTGGTGTCGACGATGCCCTGACGCGCGAACAGCGCGAGCGCAGCTTCAATCAGACGCTCGCGCTGCTCGGCGCCGCCCACGCCGCCGCTCGGCCGGCCGGGCCGGCGCGGCTTGGGCTTTTCGCCAGCGGGGGTTGCCGCCGATGCCGGCGCTCCCGGCGATTCGGCCGAATTCGCGGCAGATTTCGTGGCAGATCGGATAGTGCGCGGAGTTGCCGCACGCGCTTTGGGTTCTTTCATCGGGTTACGTTTTCGGCCTTTGACGGCCGTTGAGAATTATCCTAATATTAATCTTCAAGTTAATTAATTTCAAGATCGAAGGCGATCTCGAAACGATCGAGAAAAGCTGGAGAATCCCGATGCAATCCCCCATGCAAGACACGACCCAGGCCACACAAGGCCCCACGCAGGCAACCGGGCATCCCCCGATCCGGCTGCTGTTTCCGGCATTGCTGCTCGTCATGCTGCTCGCCGCGCTCGACCAGACCATTGTCTCGACGGCGCTGCCCACCATCGTTGGCGAACTGGGCGGGCTCGACCGGCTCTCCTGGGTCGTCACCGCGTACCTGCTCAGCTCCACCATCGTGGTGCCGCTGTACGGCAAGTTCGGCGACCTGTTCGGCCGCAAGATCGTGCTGCAGGCCGCCATTGCCATCTTCCTGCTGGGCTCCGCGCTATGCGGCGTAGCGCAGAACATGGAGCAGCTGATCGTCCTGCGCGCGTTGCAGGGCGTGGGCGGCGGCGGCCTTATGGTCGTGACGATGGCCGCCATCGGCGACGTCATTCCGCCCGCGCAGCGCGGCAAGTACCAGGGCATGTTCGGCGGCGTGTTCGGCCTCGCGACCGTGATCGGGCCGCTCATCGGCGGCTTTCTCGTCGAGCATCTCTCGTGGCGCTGGATCTTCTATATCAACCTGCCGCTGGGCGCCGTGGCGCTCGCCGTGATCGGCGCCGTATTCAAGCCGCGCGTCGCGCACGTGAAGCACGTGATCGACTACATGGGCGCGGGCTGGCTCGCCGCCGCCCTCACCTGCCTGATCCTCTTCACGAGCGAAGGCGGCTCCCTGCTGCCGTGGAGCTCGCCGCAATTGTGGCTCACGCTCGTGCTCGGCATGGTGGCCGTCGCGGGCTTCATCCATGAGGAAAAGCACGCCGTCGAGCCCATCATGCCGCTCGAGCTGTTTCGCGAGCGCACCTTCGTGCTCTCGAGCCTGATCGGCTTCATCGTGGGCGTCTCGCTGTTCGGCTCGGTCACGTTCCTGCCACTCTATCTGCAGGTCGTGAAGGGCTCGACGCCTTCCGAGGCCGGTATGCAGATGCTGCCGATGATGGGCGGCGTGCTGATCATGTCAGTCATCTCGGGCAGGCTCATCAGCAAGATCGGCAAGTACCGGATGTTTCCGATCGTCGGCACGGCGCTCGTGGCTGCCGCGATGACGCTGCTCGCGCAACTGCGCATCGAAACGCCGATCACCCAGATGTATTTGTATATGGGCCTGCTCGGCTGCGGCCTCGGCATGGTGATGCAAGTACTGATTCTCGCGGTGCAGAACACCGTGGCGTTCAAGCATATGGGCGTGGCCACCTCGGGCGCGACGCTGTTTCGCTCGATTGGTGGCTCGGTGGGCGTGGCCGCATTCGGCGCGGTGTTCTCCCACGGGCTGAATGCGCGCCTCGAAACAATGTTGAGCAGCGGGGTCGAGTTGCCCCAGCCGCTCACGCCCGATGCGATCCATCATCTGCCGCCTGCGGTGCACGCCCAGTACCTCGACGCGTTCGCCGGTGCGCTGCATACGGTCTATTTCTCGGCGGCGTGCGTGGTCGTGTTCGCGTTCGCATTGGCGTGGCTGCTGCGCGACGTACCGCTGCGCAAGCACCAGTGAAATCCGCGGCGGCGCGCTGACACCCCAGCCGCCCCGCCCCCCTTCCCCGCGCGCCGCGCTTCGGCCGCATGTCCTGCCCCTGCCGGCGCTGCTGCGCCCTCGCGTTTCGCGTGCGCGTGCCAACCTTACGTTTTCCAGCAAAAATATTACGATTAGCTAAAATCCTGTAGCCGCGCGCCTGACAGGGCGGCCCGCGCAATCACACGCGACGCTCACACAGCCGTCGTGCCCCAATAAGCGCATCACCCCGCGCACTACACAGGAAAAGACCCACCCATGGACGTCAAGACCGCGCCAGCCGTGCCTACCGCGCACGACACCCGCAGACGCGTGCTCGCCATCGTCGGCGCCTCTTCGGGCAATCTCGTCGAGTGGTTCGACTTCTACATCTACTCGTTCTGCGCGCTGTATTTCGCGCCTGCCTTCTTCCCGAGCGGCAACACCACGACCCAGTTGCTGAACACCGCCGGTGTCTTCGCGGCGGGCTTCCTGATGCGCCCGATCGGCGGCTGGCTGTTCGGCCGCATCGCCGACCGCCACGGCCGCCGCGCCGCGATGATGATCTCCGTGCTGATGATGTGCGGCGGCTCGCTCGTGATCGCGGCGTTGCCGACCTATGCGCAGATCGGTGCGTTCGCCCCGCTGCTACTGTTGATCGCGCGCCTGTTCCAGGGGCTCTCGGTGGGCGGCGAGTACGGCACGAGCGCCACCTACATGAGCGAGGTCGCGCTCAAGGGCCGGCGCGGCTTCTTCGCCTCGTTCCAGTACGTGACGCTGATCGGCGGCCAGCTCTGCGCGCTGCTCGTGCTCGTGGTCCTGCAGCAGACGCTCTCGACCGAGGAGCTCAAGGCATGGGGCTGGCGCATTCCGTTCGTGGTGGGCGCAGCCGCCGCGCTGATCTCGCTGTATCTGCGCAAGTCGCTCGACGAGACCTCGACGAGCGAATCGCGCCACAAGAAGGACGCCGGCACAATACGCGGCGTGTGGCAGCACAAGGGCGCGTTTCTCACCGTGGTGGGCTTCACCGCCGGCGGCTCGCTGATTTTCTACACGTTCACGACCTACATGCAGAAATACCTCGTGAACACGGCCGGCATGCACGCGAAAACCGCCAGCAACGTGATGACCGGCGCGCTGTTCGTCTACATGCTGCTGCAACCGGTGTTCGGCGCGCTCTCCGACAAGATCGGCCGCCGCATGTCGATGATCCTGTTCGGCTCGCTCTCGGTGCTCGGCACGGTGCCGCTCATGCATGCGCTCAAGGACGTGTCGAGCCCGATGGCCGCGTTCGGGCTCATCGTGGTCGCGCTCGCGATCGTGAGCTTTTACACGTCGATCAGCGGCCTCATCAAGGCGGAGATGTTCCCGCCCGAAGTGCGCGCGATGGGCGTGGGCCTCTCGTATGCGGTTGCCAACGCCATCTTCGGCGGCTCGGCCGAGTACGTGGCGCTGTGGTTCAAGTCGGTCGGCAGCGAATCGACGTTCTACTGGTATGTCACCGCGCTGTGCGCAGTCTCGCTGATCGTGTCGTGGCGCATGCGCGATCCGAGCAAGGAAGGCTACCTGCGCCACGAGCCCTGATCGGGCAAGCACGCGGATAACGGCGCGGCGTGACGCACAAAAGCGCCGCGCTGCCGCCACGCCCTCGCCACGCCCTCGCCGGCCCAAGCTGGCTCAAGCTGGCTCAAGCTGGCTCAAGCTGGCTCAAGCGGGCTCAGACGGGCTTAGACGGGCTTAGACGGGGTCAAGCAGGCTCAAGCGGGCTCGGCCTTCGCCTCCGTGGCCCGCTCCATCGCGCGTTGCAGCGTTTCGTAGACCTTCGGCCGATTGCACTGCGAAACGTTGAAGCGCAGGAAGTTGCCCGCGCTGCGCGACACACTGAAGACGTTGCCCGGCGCAAGCACCACGCCGTGCGCAAGCGCCTCGCGCGCGACTAGCGCCGCGTCGAGCCCATCGGGCAATTGCGCCCACAGCAGCATGCCCGCCTGCGGGCGCGTCCACGCCGTGACGCCCGCCGCCGCGAGACGGCGCAACGTGTCGCCCATTGCGTCGGCGAGCTTCGCGCGCAGGCCGTCCAGATAGCGCCGATACGTGCCGTCCACCAGCAGCCGCTGCACGAGATCCGCGGCCAGTTCCCCATTCCCGAACGAAACTGAGAGCTTCAGGTCGACGAGCGGCTCGATCCAGTCAGCGCGTGCCGCGATATAGCCGCAGCGCGCCGCCGCCGTCATCGTCTTCGAAAAGCTGCCGATGGCCACCACGCGCGCGAGCCCGTCGAAGGCAGCGAGGCGCGGCGCCGGATCCGTTTCGAAGTCGGCGAAGATGTCGTCCTCGACGATCAACAGGTTGTATTCCTCGGCGAGCTTGAGCAGCCGATGCGCAACGGTGGGTGCGAGCGTCGCGCCGGTGGGGTTGTGGATCGCCGAGTTGGTCACGTAAAGGCGCGGGCGGTGCTCGGCAAGCACGCGCTCGAACGCCGCGAGATCGGGGCCCGCGGGAGTATACGGCACGCTCACGACCTTCACCCGATGCACGCGCAAAAGCGCCTGAAAGTTGAAATAGCACGGGTCGTCGACCACCACGGTGTCGCCGGCCTCGAGCAGGAAGCGGCACAGGAGGTCGAGCGCCTGGCTGCCGCCGTCGGTGAGCACGATCTGCTCCGGCGCGGCTTCCACGCCGTGCTGCGCCAGCCGCCACGCCAGTTGCTGGCGCAGCGCAGGCAGCCCGAGCGGCGAGGCGTAGTCGGTGAGCTGGGCGCGCGGGTCGCGGGCGATGGCGCGCAACGCGCGCCGCACGGCATCCTGTGGCAACCACGATGCGGGCAGCCAGCCGCAGCCCGGCCGCAGCGCGCGCGCATCGGTTTCGAGCGACTGGCGTGTGAGCCACAAGGGATCGATCTCGCGATCGAGGCGCGGGCCCGGCAGCCCGCGCGCCGCGAATGCTCCATAGGCGCCCTGCGCGCCCGGCAGCACATGCCCCGCCACGAAAAAGCCGGAGCCGCGCCGCGCGATGAGCGTGCCTTCGGCGACGAGCCGTTCGTACGCCTCCACCACCGTGGACTTCGAGACGCCGAGCTGCTCGCTCATCGTGCGGATGGACGGCACGCGCGCGCCCGCCGCCAGTGCGCGCGAGGCGATGCGCTCGCGCAGCGCCTGCATCACCTGCTCGACGCGGGTCAGCGCCAGGTTTCCTGTCTGCCGGGTGTCTTCCATCTGTACTGCTCCGTGTTCAATACAGTTTGTCCATATTGTACTGATCCTTGGCTTACCGGTTTGCCGCCGAACGCGCATCATGGCGCGACCGGCACAGGCTCTTTCCGACTACACCACCCATGCGCAAACCCCTCGATTCCACCACCGACGGCTGGCTCTGCGGCCTCGCAGGCGTCCTCATCTTCAGCGGCTCGCTGCCTGCCACGCGTTTGGCCGTGCTCGGACTCGACCCGCTCTTTCTCACCGGCGCGCGCGCCACGATCGCGGGTGCGCTAGGCGCGCTGCTGCTGTTCGTCTTGCGCGCGCCGCGGCCCGAGCGGCGTGAAGTCTGGCCGCTCGTGATTGTGGCGCTTGGCGTGGTGGTGGGCTTTCCGCTCCTCACCGCGCTCGCACTGCGCCATGTGAGTTCGGCACATGCAATCGTCTTCGTCGGCCTGTTGCCGCTCGCCACGGCGATCTTCGGCGTGCTGCGCGCCGGCGAGCGTCCGCAGCCGGCGTTCTGGGTCTTTTCGGCCATCGGCAGCGGCGCCGTGGTCGCATTCGCGCTGCGTCACGGCGTGGACGCGTCGCCCGTCGGCGATGCGCTGATGCTGGCCGCCATCGTCGCCTGCGGACTCGGCTATGCGGAAGGCGCGCGGCTCTCGCGGCACCTGGGCGGCTGGCAGGTGATCTGCTGGGCGCTCGTCATCTCGCTGCCCGTGATGCTGCCGCTCGCCTGGTGGTGCTTGCCCGTCTCGTTCGCGGCGGTAAGCGCGGCCTCGTGGTGGGGGCTCGCCTATGTGTCGCTCTTTAGCATGCTGATCGGTTTCGTTTTCTGGTATCGCGGCCTCGCGCTCGGCGGCATTGCGGGCGTGGGCCAGCTGCAGTTGCTGCAACCGTTCTTCGGCTTCGTGCTCGCCGCGCTGCTGCTGCACGAGGCCGTGCCGCCCGCGATGATCGCCGTGACTGTCGTGGTGATCGGCTGCGTGGCCGGGGCGCGCCGCTTCGGGCGCGGTGCTCCGGCATCGAACCGCGCGCCGCAGGCGCAACGCGGATGACGTTGTAGAAGCGACGTCGAAATGTTGTAGCGGTGTCAGCGAAATGCCGCCGACATGTTACTGAAGCGCCGCCACGGTGCCTGCGCAGTGTTGCCAAGGCGTCGCCGGAGCGGCCTCGCTGGGCGGCGCATTTTTGACGCGCTACTTTTCATCGCCCGTCCAAGGCATAGTGAAAAGCATTGCCGCGCTGCCCATGCCTGATGCCGATATCGCCCGCGCGGCGCCCACGAAAGCGCGCCAACCCCGCACCAAGCTCATGAATGCACCTCGCATCGCCGCGCCGCTCCTGCGCGACGCCACGCCCGCCGACTTCCCCGCCATCGCGGCGATTTACGCCCATCACGTGCTGTATGGCGCGGCCTCGTTCGAAGAGACGCCGCCCGCACAGGACGAGTTGCTGCGCCGCCACGCCGCCGTGCGCGAACAAGGCTTGCCATGGCTCGTTGCCGAGATCGACGGCCGGGTGGCCGGCTATTGCTACGCCACGCCCTACCGGCCGCGCGCGGCCTACCGTTACACCATCGAAGACTCGATCTACATCGACGAGGCGTTTCGCGGACGCGGCCTCGGCCGCACGCTGCTCGAAGCGCTGATCGCGCGCTGCGAGGCCGGCCCGTGGCGCCAGATGATTGCTGTGGTCGCCGACCCGCAGGGCGGCTCGCTCGCGCTGCACGACAGCCTGGGCTTCGAGCTCGTGGGCACGCTGCGATCGGTGGGCTTCAAGCACGACGCCTGGCGCGACACGACCCTCATGCAGCGGACGCTGGGCGAAGGCCAGCGCACCTTGCCGGGGGCAACGGCGCACAATAGCGCGCACGAGAGCGCGCGCAACTGAGCGGGAAGCTGAGGGCGAAATCGGGCGCAAAATCGCGTGAGAAGTGCGCACCGTGCGGCTCGATGCTGCACGCGCGCCTTTACAATACGTCCTCCAGGCAGGCCGGCCGCGCGCCGGTCCGGCAGACTTCGAGGACTTCGCGCTTATGGAATCCCTGTTCAATCAAGTTCACCCGTCCAACTGGAACTTCCTGTGGGACGCCCTCACCGGCTTCGCGCTGCGCCTTTGCGCGGCCGCGGCGATCCTCTGGATCGGCTGGTGGATCGCACGGCGCGTCGGCAACTGGTTCGCGCGACAGGACAGTATCGACGCCACGCTGCGCCCCATCGTGCGCGACTCGTCGCTGTGGGGCGTGCGCCTCGTCGCGATCGTCGGCGCGCTCTCGCAAGTGGGCGTGCAGACCGCGAGCATCGTGGCCGTGCTCGGCGCCGCGGGTCTCGCCATCGGCCTCGCGCTGCAAGGCACGCTGCAGAACATCGCCGCGGGCATCATGTTGCTGCTGTTGCGGCCCTTCAAGGTGGGCGACTACATCGATGGCGCCAGCGGCGTCAGCGTCGCGGGCACCGTCGAGGAAGTGAATCTCTTCACGACGCGCCTGACCAAGCCCGATGGCATCTGCGAATACGTGCCCAACAGCGCGCTGTGGAGCAATTCGATCCGCAATTACAGCCGCAATCCCACGCGGCGCCTCGACCTCGAAGTGGAGGTCTCGGTGCGCGACGACGTGAACCGTGCCATAGACGTGCTGCGCACGCTTGCCGCCGCCGAACCGAACGTGCTGCCAACGCCCGCGCCGCAGGTGATGGTCAGCCGCTTCGACGACAGTACCGCGGTCCTGAACATCCGCGTCTGGTCCAACATCGACACGTTCTGGGACATGCGCTGGAATCTCTCGCGCAAGGTGCGCCAGGCGCTGACCGATGCGCAATGCGCGCTGCCGCTGCGCGCGCGCGAGTTGCATATCGTGCAGACGCAGGCTGAGCCAGCGGCTCTAGCCGCGCAAGCGGCACAACCCGCGCTGCCGGCGGCGGGCCCGACGGCCCAGCACGGCGCGTAACGCCCTGCCCGCCGAAGCCCGTATGAAAGCCTTCGCGCGCCGCCTGCGCACGCTCGCCACCCAGCTCGTGCCGCATGGGTATCTCGCGCTGCTGCTCGTCGTCGACGGGCTGATGCTCCTGCGCCCCGTAGCCGAAAACGTGCTGCGCCATTCGCGCGGCTCGTGGTTCGAAGACTGGATCTCGCTCATCAACGCTTTCGGCGTGCTCGCGCTGCCGCAGGCCGTGATCGCGGCGGGCCTCACGACGATGGCGATGGGCATTGCGCTGCGCGCCCGCGTGGCGTGGGGGATCTCGCTCCTGCTGCTCGCCGCGGCCGCCGGCATCAGCCTGTGGGGCGACTATCGCAGCAGTGTCGTGTTCGCCTTCACGCTCGCGCTGGCCTTCGCGCTCATCTACTACTGGCGGCGCTTCGACCGCTCGAGCTTCGCCGCCAGCACGCTGTTCGCATTCCTGAGCATCAGCTCGCTGCTCATTTATGCGGTGTTCGGCGCGCTCTATCTCGGCGACGGCTTCGAGCCGCCCATCCGCACGCTCGTCACGGCGTTCTACTTCTCGATCGTGTCGATGTCGACGGTGGGCTACGGCGATATCGTGCCGCGCTCGGACACCGCACGGCTCTTCACGACCTCGATCGTCGTGCTCGGCATCACCGTGTTCGCCACCTCGGTCAGCGCCGTGCTCGGGCCGGTGATCGGCGGCAAGCTCAAACGCATCGTGAAGGGAGGCATCTCCAACGTGACCCGCAAGAACCATTATTTGATCGTCGGGGCCTCGCCGCTCGCGCACAGCGTGTACGCGGGCCTCAAGAAGCGCGGCTACGCCGTCACGGTGATCGTCGCGCCGGGCACGCCGCACACCTATCCGCCCGAGGCCGATCTCGTGGAAGGCGACGCGAGCGACACGCATACGCTTCATCACGCGGGCGCGGAGACGGCGCTCGCCGTGCTCGCGCTACGCATGGACGACGCAGAGAACGCCTTCGTGATCCTCGCGATCAAGGAGCTTGCGCCGAAGGTGCGCACCGTAGCGCTCGTGAACGACAGCCGCAATCTGCAGCGCCTGCGCCTGTTGCAGCCCGACATGGTGTTCTCGCCGCAACTGCTCGCGGGCGAGCTGCTCGCGCGCACGCTCAATAACGAGACCATCGACAACGATCTCATCGAGCATCTGCTGTTCGGCAAGACGGAGGCGGGTCGGGCCGCGTAGGTGGGGCCGCGTAGGTGGGGCCGCGTAGTTGGGGCCGCCGGCGGTCGGGCCGCGCAAGGCGGGGGCGCCTGAGGCCGGGCCGCGTTAGGTAGGGCCGCCTGATGCCTGGCCTCTTAAGGCCGTGTCGCTCGAGGCGGCTGCCCGATGCCGCTTCGCCGGTTTTGCACGCCCCCGCCGTGTCAGCGCGTGGGAGGCGGCAGGCGGCGAAACAGCGTGGGATAGTCGATCACTAGGCCGTCCTCGTCGATGCACAGGTCCGCGGTGAAGTCGCGGAAGATACCTTCGTAGCGGTACGCGCGATCCGGCTCGAGGCACACGTAGGCCTGCTCGACGCGCTTGGGCACGAGCCCGGGCGCCGCGATATAGGCGACCTCGATCTCCCGGCGCTCGCCGCGCACGAGGTTCAGACGCCGGATCGGCAGCGTGTTCGTGAACGGCGTGGCCGCGATGTCGATATCGATGCAGCCTTCGATCGCCTCGAGCGTGCGGCCCTCGCCGTCGCGCCAGTGGCCGTGGCCGTCGCCATGCATCGCAAAAGCCTTGCCGCCCATCACGCGAAACGCCGCGTAAGTCGCACGCCAGAGCGCGTCGCAATGCACCGTGTAGCAGAGCCCATACGCCTTGCCGTAGCGCTGCCCGACCACCACGCTTTCCACGCGGATCGCGCCACCGCTCGCATCGAAGGCCAGATGCTCGATGCCGACGCCCTCCTCCGAAGCCCAACGTACCTCACGCATGATTCGTCTCCTGTCGTTCGCTTCGCGGTCGGCCCGAGTTAGCGCTTACTCCGGTCCCATGCAGTGCGCTTACCCGGGTTCTTTGCTTCGCGGTCTCATGCCTGGCGGTCGCGAGCAAAGCTACTGCCTGGCCGCTGTGGGCATCGTAGCGCAGACGGCGCCCCAGCCACGCGATGCCCGTCAGGCAGGCGCGGAACCAGAACCGCGAGTCCGGCGCAGCGGCGCCGGATCGCCGGATCGCCAGCAAATAGCGACTATCAACACCCGCGCATACGCAAGACGCCCCGCTTCGCCTATCCTCGCGATGCGGGTCGACCGGGCGCGGTTTCCGGCCCGCTGCCTTGGGTCCGCCTCGCTTCTGGTCCGCGGTTTTCGGCCGTGTTTTGAGTCCGCTGCGTCCCTTGTTCGCCCGAATCCGCATTTCACAGTCCGCGCCTTCTTCGCTCCCATTCGCCCAACATGTCCACCCCAGCGCCCGCCCAAGCCGATCCGGACGCCGCTTTCGCCAGCCCACGCGCCGACGCTTCTGCCACGGACGCCCCGTCCGGCCTCGCCGGGCCGTTGCGCACGCTCCTGCGCAGTCTCGGCCAGATCGTCCTGCAGCGGCACGCCGGCACCGGCGTCTGCGTGCTCGCGGCGCTCGCCCTGTGCGACCCGTGGCTCGCGTGCGCGGCGCTGATCGGCGCGACGACGGCCAACGTCTGCGCGCGGCTGGCCGGCCAGCCGCGCACGGAGATCCGCGACGGCCTCGCGGGCTTCAATGGCGCGCTCGCGGGACTGGCGGCGCTCACCTTCGCGGGCGACACCGGCACGGCCGTCGCGCTCGCGCTGCTGGCGTCGGCGGCCAGTGCGTGGATAGGCGCGCCGCTCGCGCGCTGGCTGCGCCACGCGGGCCTCTCCGTCTATTCCGCGCCCTGCCTCATCGCGACCTGGGCGTGGCTCGCGCTCGGCGCCGGCGGCACACATGCCGCTGCGGCCGGCGCGCTTGCACCGGCACGGCTCGCGCAGCCCTGGCTCGACGCGGCGGCGGGCATATTGAGCGGCGTCGCGCAGACCACGTTCGCCTCGGGCGCGCTCCCGGGCCTCGTGCTGCTCGCGGGACTAGCCTGGTCGTCGCGCCGTGCGGCGGCCTATGCGCTCGGCGGCGCGGCGCTCGCGAGCGCCATCGAATATGCGTTCGGCGCACCGCCCGCGAGCTTCGCCGCGGGGCTCTGCGGCTTCAATGGCGCGCTGGCGGCGCTCGCCGCCAGCGCGCTCGGCGCACGTGCCGCAATCTGTGCGACGATGCTTGCCGCGGCGCTGCATCTGGCCGCCGTGCGCCTGGGCCTGCCCGCCATGACCGCGCCGTTCGCGCTGGCCGGCTGGACCGTGCACGGCGTATGGCGCCTGATGATGCCGGCGTGGTCACGGCCGCGCCAGGCGTCCGCGAGCGGCGATGTACCCGGCGCGGACGCCAGCGCCGAAGGCAGCACGCTGCGCGACGAAGCGGCCATGCCTCGCGCGCCGCAAATTGCATCGCCTATCGAGGCACAAATGAAATCACCGATCGGAACACTAGCCGGGGTGCAAATCGGGGCGCAAACCGAATTGCCAATCGGAGCACAAACCGGAGCCCCAATCGAAGCACAAACCGGAGCGCCACCCGGACAGCAAACCGAGCCGCAACTTGGGTCACGCGCCCGCTCTACCGCCCGCTGAAGGAGCCGTCCATGTCATTCGCCCATCGTCCTGCCAGCGTCACTGACGACGCCACGCCGCCCTCCGCCGAGGAGCAGCAGCTGCGCGTGGACCTTGCCGCCGCCTACCGGCTCATCGCGCTCTATGGCTGGGACGACCTGATCTATACGCACGTATCCGCCGCCGTGCCCGGCGAGCCCGGCCGCTTCCTGATCAATCCGTTCGGCCTCGCCTTCGACGAGGTGTGCGCCTCGAATCTCGTGAAGATCGACACGGAAGGCCGCATCGTCGGCAAGAGCGAGCATCCGGTCAACGCGACCGGTTTCGCGCTGCATGCGGCCGTGCATCTCGCGCGCCCCGACGCCGTGTGCGTGATGCACCTGCACAATACGGCGGGCATCGCCGTCTCGATCCAGCGCGACGGCCTGCTGCCCGCCTCGCAACACGCGCTGCGCTTCTACGGCCAGCTAGGCTGGCACGACTACGAGGGCCTCGCGTTCACCCCCGCCGAAGGCGCGCGCCTGACCGCGAGCCTGGGCGAGCATCCCGCCATGCTCTTGCGCAACCACGGCACGCTCACCACGGGCCGCACCATCGCGGAGGCGTGGGTGCTCATGGCGACGCTCATCAAGGCCTGCGAGATCCAGCTGCAGGCCCAGGCGGGCGGCGTGCCGCTCGTGATGCCGACGCCCGAGGTCTGCGCGCACACCGCCGAGCAACTGCGCGACGGCGGCGCGATCGAGGGCGTGCTCGAATGGCCCGCGCTGTTGCGCAAGCTCGACCGCATCGACACGTCGTATCGCGACTGAATCCCTTTCATTCCCCCCTGCAAACAAGGAGATCCCCATGCCGACTTTCCACATCGAGATGTTCGAGGGCCGCAGCGTCGAGCAAAAGCGCGAGCTGGCCGCCGCGCTCACCGAGACCACCTGCAAGGTGCTGGGCGTGGATGCCCAATCCGTCGACATCATCTTCACCGACGTGAAGACCGAAAACTGGGCGACGGCCGGCAAGCTGTGGAGCGATCCGCGCTGAGCCTGCCCGCCCCATTAGATCGTTGTCCTGATGATTGATCGCGAGGCTTTGCCGCGGCTTCGAGCACATGCTCCTCCAGACGCCGCGCGGCCTCGCACCTGCCCCGCCGACCCGCGCCGATTCGATTCGAACGCCAGGCATTTTCGCACCTGGGCGAATTGACGCACCGCACGCGCCATCCCCGAGAATCGCGCCCGATTTGACGCAAATTGACGCAGCGCGCACCTCATGCTCCAAATCAATTCGCAGTGAATCCTTAATCTAAATTGATCACTATCAACGATTTAGCGCACGATTTCGTCGCTTGACGATTGACTGCTGCGACACGCTGGCGCACGTCGCAGCGCAGCAAAACGCGTCCTGTTCCCCTACGCTTACGTCCATTCGCACGACGCATCGCGCGCGCGGCGCCCTCACCGCCAACCGCCGCGCGAAGCCTCACGCGAAAGCGCTTTTCGCTACGCAAGCACACAGCAGGCACGCACATGCAATCGTCTATCCCCGCATTACAGGCTCTCTCGTCGCTATCGGCATTCGACCTGGCCCGGCTGCAATTCGCCTTCACCGTCTCCTTTCATATCGTCTTTCCCGCGCTCTCCATCGGCCTCGCAAGCTTCATCGCGGTGCTCGAAGGCTGCTGGCTCAAGACGCGCAAACCGTTCTACAAGGACCTGTGCCTGTTCTGGTCGAAGATCTTCGCCGTGGCCTTCGGCATGGGCGTCGTCTCGGGCGTGGTCATGAGCTACGAGTTCGGCACCAACTGGGCGGGCTTCTCCTCGTTCGCGGGACCCGTCACCGGTCCGCTGCTCATGTATGAGGTGATGACCGCGTTCTTCCTCGAAGCGGGCTTCCTCGGCATCATGCTGTTCGGCTGGAACCGCGTGAGCCCCCGCGCGCACTTCGGCGCGACGCTGATGGTGGCCATCGGCACGCTCATCTCCACCTTCTGGATTCTCGCTTCGAATAGCTGGATGCAGACGCCGCAAGGCTTCAAGGTGGTCGACGGCCACGTCGTGCCCACCGACTGGTTCAAGATCATCTTCAACCCCTCGTTCCCGTACCGCCTCGCGCACATGGCGATCGCCGCGTTCATCGTGGCCGCGCTCGTGGTGGCCGCGACCGGCGCGTGGCACCTGCTCAAGGGCCGGCGCGACGCGGCCGTGAAGAAGACGTTCTCGATGGCGCTCGGTCTTCTGCTGGTGCTTGCGCCCGTGCAGGCGCTGGTGGGCGATGCTCACGGACTGAACACGCGCGAGTATCAGCCCGCGAAGATCGCCGCGATCGAAGGCCTGTGGGACACCGAGCAGGGCGGCACCGCGCTCAACCTGTTCGGCATTCCCGACATGCAGGCGGAAACCACACGCTACGCCGTGAAGATTCCGCATCTCGGCAGCCTGATCCTCACGCATAGCTGGGACGGCGAGATCCGGGGCCTCAAGTCGTTCCCACCCGAGGAGCGCCCGAACTCGACGCTCCTGTTCTGGACCTTCCGCGTGATGGTTGGCTTAGGCATCCTGATGATCGTGCTGGGCGTGGCCGGCTGGTGGCTGCGCCGGCGCGGCACGCTCTATGAGTCGCGCGCGTTTCAGCGCTTCGCGCTGGCCATGGGCCCGACCGGCTTCATTACGCTGCTCGCGGGCTGGATCACGACCGAAGCGGGCCGCCAGCCGTGGGTGGTCTACGGCGTGATGCGCACCTCGCAAGCCGTCTCGCCGCTGACGGCGCAGCAAGTGGGCATTTCGCTGATGACCTTCGTCGTCGTGTACTTCCTCGTGTTCGGCACGGGCATCTATTACATCCTCAAGCTCATACGCACCGGCCCGGCGTTGCCGGGCGCCGTGCCAGGCACGAAGCCGCCCGCGGCGCGGCCCGCCACGCACCACGATGCGCAGCACGGCATGCCAGCTGCCGGTGCACGGCTCGCACCTGCTGCGCTTGCCACGAGCCAACCCGCGCGGCGCCCGACTTCCGACGCCGATCAGCTGATCGACGCCTGATCCAGCCATCCCCACGACCCGCAAAAACCCGCACGAACCGCATTCGAAACGAGGCAACGCAAACATGGACGTCACCGTCATCTGGGCCGCGATCATCGCGCTCGGCCTTTTACTCTACGTCGTGCTGGACGGCTTCGATCTGGGCATCGGCATCGTGTTCCCGCTCTTCCCCGACGAAGAAGAGCGCGATCTCATGATGAACACGGTCGCGCCGGTCTGGGACGGCAACGAGACCTGGCTCGTGCTGGGCGGCGCGGGGCTCTTCGCCGTGTTCCCCATCGTCTATTCGACGGTGCTCTCGGCGCTCTATCTGCCGCTCGTATTCATGCTCGTGTGCCTGATCTTCCGTGGCGTGGCCTTCGAGATCCGCGTGAAGGCCAACCGCACGAAGCATCTGTGGGATCTCGCGTTCATCGGCGGGTCGACGGGCGCGGCGTTCTTCCAGGGCATCGCGCTGGGCGCCTTCCTGCAAGGCATTCCGATGGCCGACGGGCGCTTTGCCGGCGACGCCTTCGGCTGGCTCACGCCGTTTTCCCTGCTCTCGGGCTTCGGGCTCGTGGCGACCTATGCGCTGCTCGGCAGCTGCTGGCTCATCGCCAAGACCGAAGGCGACCTGCAGCGCCGCCTGCACAAGCTCGTGTGGCCGCTCACGGTGATGCTGCTCGGCTTCATCGCGCTCGTGAGCGTGTGGACGCCGCTGCAAGACCCGCTCATCGCGCAACGCTGGTTCGGCTCGGGTCTGTTCTGGCGGCTCGCGCCGGTGCCGCTGCTCGTGCTCGCGTGCGCCGTGTGGATGCGCTGGGCCGTGCAATCGCGCCATCACAAGACGCCGTTCGCCGCCGCGCTCGCGCTCGTGCTGCTCGGCTACGTGGGGCTGCTCGTGAGCCTGTGGCCCTATGCGATCCCGCAGCAGCTCACGCTCTGGCAAGCCGCCGCGCCGCGCGAGAGCCAGACGTTCACGCTGGTTGGCGCGTCGTTCATCCTGCCCATCATCGTCGCGTACACGGCGATGAGCTACTGGGTCTTCCGAGGCAAGCTCCGTCATGGCGACACCCATCACTACCACTAAGCCCGGCGCCGCCGGTGCACCCGCCTCGCGCGCAAAGCGCACGCTGCCGGGCTGGCTCTGGTTCGTGCTGCTCTGGTGCGCCGGCGTGGGCGCGGCAGTCTCGCTCGGCTTCGCGTTCAAGGTCTTCATGAACCTCACGCTCTTCGCCGTCAAATAACGCGCGCTTCCACGCAATGCGTTGCCCGCTCCGCGTTAGACTGTAGGCCGTCTGTAACTCCTGCGATAAAAACCATGCAGCAGATGACCTTTATGGAATGCGTGAAACGCGCGTGGAAAAGCGCCGGGGAAGCGCTCACGCGCATGCCGGCGCTCGTGTTCGTCACCTTCGTGGCCTACGCCGTGCTCGGCTGGCTCGTGCTGGCCGGGCGGCCCGTGCCGGGCGAAGGCGAACTGCCTTCCGCCGGCCTCGTCCTCGCCGCCAACCTGGCCTCGTTACTGAACGCGTTCGTCTATATCTGGTTCACGGTGAAGATCTACCGCTTCGTGCTGCTCGACGAACGCACGACGCCGCTCATGGCGGCCGGCGCGAAGCCGCTTGCGCGCATCGTGGGGCTGGGCCTCGTCATGATGCTCGCGCTGGTGGGCATCGCGGCCGCCCTCTGGCTGGTGCTGCGCCCGCGCCACGAAGGCGGCGTGGCCTTTCTTTCGCTGATCATCGGCGTGATCTGGGTGTTCATCGGCGTCCGGCTCAGCCTGCTCTATCCGTCGCTCGCCATCGGCGGGCGCTTTGCGCTCGGCGCCGCGTGGCGGGACAGCCGCGGACACTTCTGGAGCCTGCTGGGCGTCTCGTGCGTCACGGCGCTGCCGCTGCTCGTTTGCGGCGTGCTCGCGCTGCTCGGCCTCGGCATCGCCGGTGTCACGCCCGACACCGTGCAAACGCCCGCGTGGTTCACCGCGCTCGCCATCGGGCAAAGCGTCGTCAACATCGTCTTCGCGATGCTCACGAGCGCGGCGCTCGCCTGGCTTTATCGGCGCTATGCGAACGAGCTGGCAAGCGGCGGCGCGCAGGCCACGCGTTCCCGCTGAGCATCGCCGATACTCGCGTGCCCGGCGCTCACCAGACGCCGGGCACGAACCGGTACTTCACCCGCTCCATATACGCGCGGTAGCCTTGCAGCTCGGCGGCTAGCACGCGCTCTTCCCGCACGGCGCGCCAGCCGATTGCCGCCACCATGAACGGCACGCACGCGAGGCCCCACCATGACCCGAGCATGAGCGGGGTGCCCGCGAGCAGCAGGATCGCGAACGCATACATGGGATGGCGCACGTAGGCATACGGACCGCTGTCGCTCACCGCGTGGCCGCGCTCGCTCTGGATCTTCACGACAGGCGCAGCGTAGCGATTGGCTGCGAAGACGGCACGCATGGCATAGATGCAGAGGAAGATCGCCACCGCGCCGCATACGTTCAGCCAGAACGGCACGAACGACCAGTGATGGCGCACGGCGTCGATGCCGATCAGGCACAGCCACGCGCACCAGCCCACCGAGACCGCCATCATGAACACGCGGTCCCAGCCTGCCTGCGTGCGCTGTGCGAAGGGCGCAAGACGCTCGGCGAGCAGGCCCGGATCGGTGCGCGCGAGCCACAGGCCGATCCAGCCACTGGTCACGGCAAATTCGAGCAGCCAGAGCCACGCGGCGGTCCATGCGAGCGTGCCCGCGGAGATGAACAGCAGCGCGCCTTGAAACACCAGCCAGATGAACGTCTGCGTGAACAGACGCTTGACGAGCAGCTTGTCCATCGTGTCCTCCGGTCCCATGCAAGGCGCATCTTGCGCCATGCCTCACCCCCTGCTTCAGCGACTCGCGCCTCGCCCTTGCACCCGCGCAAACAGCGCATCCATGTCGAAGCCCGCCGTATCGATGCCGAAGCGCTCGTTCAGGCAGCGCGCGAGTTCCTCTGCACTCCCGATTAAATGCTCCGTCGCCTGCTGGCCCGTGGCATCGCGCTCCGCATAGCGGTCGTTGAAGAGGATCGCGCGACTGTCTTCGCGCGCGATACAGGCGATCAGGTTTTCCGTGAAGAACGATTGCGGCGCCGCCGACGTGTACCAGTTCGCCACTTCGTAATCGACCCACTGCGCGGGCGCGTCGTCGAAGCGATAGACATCGATCCATGCATTGCCGTCGTACTGCTCGAGCTTCCACTCGCGCTCGCCGAGCGGCGTGAGCCGCGCGGGCTCGAGCAGCGTCGCTTGCGCGCCGCGCTCGGCGAACAAGAGCGGCGCGCACAGTGACGCGCTGCCAAAACCGACATCGGCGAGCCAGGCCGCGCCGTCCACGTGCACGCGCAGCAGCATGTGCGTGCGCGGCGTGATCGTGCCGGCCGGGCGGCCGAACAGCACGCGTGCGGCCAGCGGCTCGATGCGAAAGCCCAGTTGCATGAGCGCGTGCGCGAGCACCGTGTTGTGCTCGAAGCAGTAGCCACCGCGCCGTGACGCCACGAGCTTGTCGAACACGTCGGGCGGCGCCACCGACACGCGCCGCCCCGCAAACGGATCGAGGTTCTCGAAAGCAATTGCGCGCGGATGCAGGCGATGCAGCGCACGCAGCACGTCGAGCGATGCTTTGCGCTCGCCGTCGTAACCGATGCGCGCGAAATAACGATCGAGATCAAAACGGAAATCGAGGTCGGTCATGGAGGCGACTCGCTGTTCGAAAGAATCGAAGAGACCCGGAAGGCGGCCTGATGCATCGATGATATTCGAGTTCTTTCTTCATACCAGATAACGTCGAAACTGACTGATTGTAATAATTGGCATCGGTATAGACAGGTATTAGTAATATCCGTGCTTACGGCAAGTAATTGTTTTGATAATCATTCTCATTTGTGTTGACGATCGTATTCACGATGCGTACGATTGCGCCGTCCTGGAGGCAAATAACACAAGCCGCTTGCGTATCGCGCACACAGACGCATAAGGGCACGCCGATTCGATCCGGCCACAAAGAAAGCAAAAAGTAAGGAATGCGATGAAATTCAACCGGTCAGTCCGTATGTCTGGACGACGCGCCCCCGCCGTGCGTGGACTCGCGATGTGGGCCGCCTGCGCTGCATTCGTGTGTAGCAGCGCGCACGCACAATCGAGCGCCAACCCCGATGCCGCCCCCGAAGCGCCCGAAGCCGATCTCGCGATCAAGGCGCAGCCGGGTGACTTCTGGACAGGCATCTGGAGCCGCCAGAACCTGCTCGGCGACATGGGCGGCCTGCGTCCCTGGCTCGGCAAATATGGCGTGACCTTTCAGCTGACCGAAACGAGCGAATATCTCGCGAACCTGCGCGGCGGCCTCAACCGCGGCGGCACCTATGACGGCCTGACCACGGCAACGGTCCAGGTGGACACGAGCAAGGCGCTCGGCATTCCTGGCGGCCTCTTCAACATCAGCGCACTGCAGATTCACGGCTCCAATCTGAGCGCACTGAACCTGGGCACGCTGAACACGGCGAGCGGCATCGAAGCGCAGGACACCACGCGCCTGTGGGAAATGTGGTACCAGCAGTCGTTCCTCGACAAGAAAGTCGACGTGAAGATCGGTCAGCAGAGCCTCGACCAGGAATTCATCACGAGCCAGTACGCCGCGCTCTTCGTGAACACGATGTTCGGCTGGCCCGGGCTGCCCTCGTACGACATGCCTTCGGGCGGCCCCGCCTACCCGCTCGCGGGTCTCGGCGTGCGCCTGCGCGGCCAGATCACGCCTTCGCTCACGGGCCTGCTGGGCGTGTTCGACGGCGACCCGCTCGGCAACAATCCTAACAACCTGAGCGGCACGAACTTCAACTTGCACAACGGCACGATGGTGATCGGCGAGTTGCAGTACGCGATCAACCAGCCGTCCGAAGGCGAGCTCGTGAGCGCGGATACGAGCCGCAAGCTGCCCGGCACCTACAAGCTCGGCTTCTGGTACAACAACGAGTCGTTCGCCGACCAGCGCTACGACAACACCGGCCTCTCGCTCAACAATCCGGCCACGACCGGCATCCCGGCTCAGCATCACGGCGACTACAGCATCTACGCCGTGGCCGATCAGATGGTGTGGCGCCCCGACCCCGACGGGCCGCGCAGCATCGGCGTGTTCGCGCGCGTGATGGGCGCGCCGGGCGACCGCAATCTCGTCGACCTCTCCGCCAACGCCGGCATCGTGATGAAGGCGCCCTTCAAGGGCCGCGACAACGACAGCGTCGGTCTCGCGCTCACCTATATCAAGGTCGGCAACTACGTGCACGACCTCGACATGGACTACCGCACCTTCAACACGGGGCCGTACGGCGTGCGCACGCAGGAAACCACGCTGGAGGCGACCTACCAGTACCAGGTCAATCCGTGGTGGCAGTTGCAGGCCGACGCGCAGTACACCTTCAACGCGGGCGCCGGCCAGAACCCGAGCGACCCGACTCAGCCGCTGCGCAACACCTTCGTGGTGGGCGTGCGCACCAACATTACGTTCTGATCCTTAGCATCATGTTCAACCCCAAGTCCTCACGCACGCTGGCGAACGAAGCCGCACCGCTCATGCGCAGCGCGGGTGAGGCACGGAGAAATACGATGAACCACGCCACGCGCAAGCTTCTGCTGTGCTCGGCCCATGGCGCCCGCGCGGCGCTCGCGCTCGGCGCCGCTGCCCTCCTGGGCGGCGCGCCGCTCGCGGCGCACGCGGACCAGTCGGGCCTGCTCGAAACCGTCCACCATCACACCACGCTCATCAACACGGTGCCCGACAACGGCGACCAGAACCCGTACGCGATCTACGTCGCGCCGGTGAGCGCCGGGACCGTGAAGCAAGGCGACGTGCTGGTCGACAACTTCAACAACGCCGCGAACCTGCAGGGCACCGGCAGCACCATCGTCGACTATCACCCCGACACGAAGCAGATGTCGCTGTTCGCGACCATTCCGCGCGACCTCAAGGAGTGTCCGGGCGGCGTGGGCCTCTCCACCGCGATGACGATGCTGAAGTCGGGCTGGGTGATCGTCGGCAGCACGCCGAGCAACGACGGCACGACCAACACCAAGGGCGCGGGCTGCCTGATCGTGCTCGACAGCAACGGCAAGATCGCCAAGGCCATCAGCACGCCGAACATCAACGACCCGTGGGGCAACATGGCCGTGCTCGACAACGGCGACCACGCCACGCTGTTCGTGAGCAACGCGGGCTTCGGCGTGGGCGGCGCGGACGGCGATCCGCCCGTGTTCAAGCAGGCCACGGTGCTGCGCCTCGACCTCGACATTCCGAGCGGCCAGGCGCCGGTCGTGAAGAGCGAGACGGTAGTGGCAAGCGGCTTCGGCGCGCAGGCGGACAAGGGCGTGTTCCTCGTTGGCCCGACCGGCCTCGCGCTCTCGCCCGACAACAAGCTGCTCTACGTGTCGGATGCGATCGGCAACCGCATCAACGTGATCGAAGACCCGCTCACGCGCGACACGAGCGCAGGCGTGGGCCGCCAGCTCACCGCCGACGGCCTGCTGCACCGCCCGCTCGCGATGATCGCGACGCCCCAGAACCATCTGCTCGTCACCAACGCGCTCAACGGCCAGGTCGTCGAAATCGACCCGGCGACGGGCAAGCAGCTTTACGCACGCTGGATCGATACCGACAAGGCGCAGACGCCGCCGGGCAACGGCGACCTCTTCGGCATCGCGCTCACTCCGGCGGGCGACGGCTTTTACTACGTCGAAGACGACGTGAACACTCTCGTGCTGGCGAAATAACATGTCCTCCGATGATTCCCAAAACTGCCCGGCGCGTCCCGCGCGGCGCGGTTTCCTGAAGGCAGGCGGCGCCGCGGTGGCGGCCGGCGCCTCGCTGGGCGCGGGCCTTGCGGCACCGGGCCTCGCGCAGGCCGCGCAAGCCAAGGGCCACGCGCTGGCCGCCGATCCGATGAGCGCCGTCGAGCCGTTCTACGGCGAGCACCAGGGCGGCATCGTCACGCCGCAACAGGCGCACACCTATGTGGCGGCGTTCGACCTCACGACCGCCTCGCGCGACGATGTGATCAAGCTGCTGCGCCAGTGGACCGAGTCCGCCGCGCGCATGACGCAAGGCCAGAGCGCGGTGGCGCTCGACGGCGTGAGCGACGACCATCCCGCGCCGGATTCGGGCGACGTGCTCGGACTCGGGCCGGCAGGCCTCACGGTGACGTTCGGCTTCGGCCCGGGCCTCTTCACGTCGGAAGGCAAGGACCGCTACGGCCTCGCGCATCGGCGTCCTGCCGCGCTCGTCGATCTGCCGCGCTTCAACGGCGACCAGCTGATCGCCGAGAAGACCGGCGGCGACCTCTACGTGCAGGCCTGCGCGAACGACGCGCAAGTGGCCTTCCACGCGGTGCGCCAGCTCGCGCGCCAGGGCTACGGCGTGCTGCGCATGCGCTGGGGCCAGGCCGGCTTCCTCTCGGGCCCGCGCGGGCAAACGCCGCGCAACCTGATGGGCTTCAAGGACGGCACCAACAATCCGCCTACCAAGGACGCCGCGGCGATGAACCAGTTCGTCTGGGCCACCGCCGCCGACGCGCCCTGGATGCAGGGCGGCACCTATACGGTGGTGCGCCGCATCCGCATCACACTCGAGCACTGGGACCAGATGCAGCTGGGCTTTCAGGAGCAGGTGTTCGGCCGCCGCAAGTACAGCGGCGCGCCCATCGGCAAGGACAAGGAGTTCGATGCGGTCGATCTGGACGCTCAGGACAAGGACGGCAATCCGCTGATCCCCGATAACTCGCACGTGCGTCTCTCGAACCGCGCCTCGAACAACGGCGCGCAGATCCTGCGCCGTTCGTACTCGTACAACGACAGCACGAACTTTTATATCGAGCGCTGGCCGCCGTGGCGCCAGGAAACCGAATATGATGCGGGTCTCATCTTCGTTGCGCATCAGGGCGACCCGCGCACGGGCTTCATTCCGATCAACGAGAAGCTCGCGAAGTTCGACATGATGAACCAGTTCACCACCCACGTGGGCAGCGCCGTTTTCGCGTGCCCGCCGGGTGCGAAGCCGGGCTCGTTCATCGGCGCCGAACTGTTCGAGGCCTGAAAAAAGGCCTCCTTCAAGAATCAAACCCGATTGAATCCAGATTGAATCCGGATTCAATCGACAAGAACGGACAAAGACAGATCATGAACAAGACGTTTTTCCGTGCACGCGCCGTTGCCGTTGCCATGGCGCTCACAGGCGCCCTGCCGCTCGCCGCGCACGCCGCTTCGATCACGCTCTACAGCGCCCAGCACGAACAGGTGGTGAACCAGCTCGCGAAGGACTTCGAGAAGCAGACCGGCATCGACGTGAAGATCCGCAGCGGCGAAGGCCCGGCGCTGGCCGCGCAGCTCGTGGCCGAAGGCGCGAAGACGCCCGCCGACGTCTACTTCACCGAAAACTCGCCCGAGCTGATGCTGCTCGAAGAGAAGGGCCTGCTCGCACCGGTCGAGAACGCGACGCTCACGCAAGTGCCCGCCCGCTACAACTCGCCGGCCGGCCAGTGGGTTGCCGTGACCGCGCGCCAGGACGTGCTCGCCTATAACACGACGAAGGTGCAGCCCTCGCAACTGCCGCAATCGATCTTCGATCTCGCCAAGCCCGAGTGGAAGGGCAAGGTCGGCATTGCGCCGAGCGACGCCGACTTCCTGCCGCTCGTGGACGCCGTGCTCGCCGTGAAGGGCGAAGCCGCGACGCTCGCGTGGCTCAAGGGCCTGAAGGACAACGCACAGATCTTCGACGACGACGAAGGCGTGGTGGCCGCCGTGAACCGCGGCGCCGTGGCGACGGGTATCATCAACAACTACTATTGGGACCGCCTGCACGCGGAGATCGGCGACAAGGGCACGCGCAGCGCAGTCGCGCAATTCGCCGACGGCGACGTGGGCGCACTCGTGAACGTGTCCGGCGCGGCGGTGACGAAGTCCGCGCACAACCCGGACGGCGCGCAGAAGTTCCTCGCCTACCTCGTGAGCGAGCGCGCACAGAAGTTGATGGCGCAAGGTCATATCAGTTTCGAATATCCGCTGCGCCCGGGTGTGGCGGGCGAGCCGATCAACAAGCCGTTCGATCAACTGAAGCCGCCCGCGCTGACGATCCAGCAGCTCGGCGACGACAGCCAGGCAGGCCGTCTGCTGCGCCAGGCAGGCTTGCTGTAATTTGCAGAGGATGTCTGAGTAAATTGTGAGTGAAGCCGTAACTTCGGCGCAAGCCATGCCGCAAAGCCCGGACGACGCAGCGAGCAAGCCCGCGCGCCGCCGGGCGCCACGCGCGCTATTCCTGGCCGCGGCACTCGGCCCTGTGCTCGTGCTGTTGCCGCTCGCGCTGACGTTCTGGCGCGCGCTCTCGTTCGGCTTTGCCGATGCGGCCGAGCTCCTGTTCAGGCCGCTCGTTGGCGAGTTGCTCGTCAACACGCTGAGCATCACCGTGAGCGCGACGCTCGCCTCGGCGGTGCTCGGCACCGCGCTCGCCTGGTTCGTCGAGCGCACCGACGTGCCGGGGCGCCGCCTGTGGGCCTTGCTTGCCGCCGCGCCGCTGGCGATGCCGGCGTTCATCACGAGCTATGCGTGGGTCTCGCTGAGCCTCGATCTGCAGGACTTTCTGGGCGCGCTCATCGTCATCACGACCGCCTATTTCCCTCTGGTGTACCTGCCCGTGGCCGCCGCGCTGCGCGGGCTCGATCCCGCGCTCGAAGAATGCGCGCGCGCGCTCGGCTGCAACCGCTGGACCACCTTCGTGCGCGTGGTGCTGCCGCAATTGCGCCCCGCCCTGCTCGGCTCGATGCTGCTGGTCGCGCTGGGCGTGCTCTCCGAATTCGGCGCGTTCACGCTGCTGCGCTTTCGCACCTTCACCACCGAAATCTACGCGGAATACCGCACGAGCTTCGATAGCGGCGGCGCATCGC
Organism: Paraburkholderia pallida; assembly: GCF_004524855.1. NCBI lineage: Bacteria > Pseudomonadati > Pseudomonadota > Betaproteobacteria > Burkholderiales > Burkholderiaceae > Paraburkholderia > Paraburkholderia pallida. The sequence goes on from NZ_CP038149.1 coordinate 1,780,221, forward strand.
TGCTTGCCTGCGTCCTGATCGTGCTGTGTCTCGTGTGCCTCGCATTCGAGTTCCGCGTGCGCGGACGCGCGCGCTACGAGCGCATCGATCGCGGCACGCGACGCGCGGGCGTGCGCCACGCGCTCGGCCGCTGGCGCTGGCCCGTTGCGGCGGGCTTCGTCGCGCTCAACGTGGGCACGCTCGGCGTGCCGCTCGGGATGATCGGCTATTGGCTCACGCAGCCCGGCGCCGCCGCGATCACGCCCGCCGAAGTCTCGCCCGAACTGCTGTTCTCGACCACGTTGGCGTCGCTGCGGCTCGGGCTCATTGCGGCCGTCGTCACCGCGCTGCTCGCGTTGCCGCTCGCGTATCTGCTCGCGCGCTTCCCGAGCCGCGCAGCCACCTTTCTCGAGCGCACCGCGTTCATCGCGCAGGGCGTGCCGGGCCTCGTCATCGCGCTTGCCATCGTCTCGCTCGCCGTGCGCGCGCTCGAGCCGCTCTACCAGGGCACCACGCTCCTGATCGTCGCCTACGCGATCCTGTTCCTGCCGCTCGCACTCGTGAGCGTGCGCGCGGCCTTGCTGCAGGCGCAGCAGCGGCTCGAAGAAACCGCGCGCTCGCTCGGCCTCGGCTGGTTCGCCACGCTGCGCCGCGTCGTGCTGCCGCTCGCGGGGCCGGGCCTTGGCGCGGCCGCCTCGATGGTGTTCATCTCGGTCGTGACCGAGCTGAACGCGACGCTGCTGCTCGCGCCGATCGGCACGCAAACGCTCGCCACCCAGGTCTGGTCCGATACCTCGACGCTCGCGTTCGCCGCCGCCGCGCCCTATGCAGCGCTGCTCACCGCGCTCTCGCTCGCGGCCTCGGGGCTGCTGTTCGCGTTCGCGGGCAAGTCGGCGCTCGCCGCGCACGCGTCCGGACCGTTGCCCGCGTCCGCCGACGAAGCGCCGCCCGCTGACGCATCCTGATTGCTTCGCCCCTACGTTCTGCCCGTTACGTCCATGAGCACACTACGCATTGCCGGCCTCTCCAAGTCCTTCGACGGCCACCCCGTGCTGCACGACGTCCACCTCACGGTGAACTCGGGCACGCTGGTCGCGCTGCTCGGCCCCTCGGGCAGCGGCAAGACCACGCTGCTGCGCCTGCTATGCGGCTTCGAGCGCGCCGACAGCGGCACGATCGAGATCGGCGGCAAACGCGTGACCGGCGAGTCGCTGCATTTGCCTGCGGAGCAGCGGCAGATCGGCTACGTGCCGCAGGAAGGCGCGCTGTTTCCGCACCTGAGCGTGGCCGAGAACATCGTGTTCGGACTACCACGCACGCAGCGCCGCGCGCAGCATCGCGTGGCGGAACTGCTGGAGCTCGTGGGCTTGCCGCAGTCCTATGCAAATCGCGCGCCTCAGCAACTCTCGGGCGGGCAACAGCAGCGCGTGGCGCTCGCGCGCGCACTGGCGCCGTCGCCGGGGCTCGTGATGCTCGACGAGCCGTTCTCGTCGCTCGACGCGGCGCTGCGCGTGGAAACGCGCGAGGCCGTGGCGCGCGCGCTCGCGGCCGCCGGCGCAACCGCCGTGCTGGTCACGCACGACCAGGCCGAAGCGCTCTCGCTCGGCCATGAAGTGGCCGTGCTGTGGCGCGGGCGTCTCGTGCAGACGGCGCCGCCGCAGACGCTCTACCGCCGCCCCGTCACGCGCGAGCTTGCGGCCTTCGTGGGCGAAGCGGTACTGCTGCCTGGGCGCGTCGCGGGCGGCGAGGCACATTGCGTGCTCGGCAGGCTGCCGCTGGCCGAAGGCATTCGGTCCGAGGACGGCGAAGTCGACGTGATGCTGCGCCCCGAGCAAATCGACGTGCTGCCCCAACTCACGGCACACGACGGCGCCCTCGATGCACTCGTGCGCGAGGTCACCTTCCAGGGGCAGGATGCGGCGCTCACGCTCGAGCTCTCCGGCACGCCCACGACGCTGCGCGCCCGCGTGCCGGGCTATCGCACCCCACGCCCCGGTGAGCGCGTGCGCATTGCCGTGGGTGGCGAAGTCAGCGTTTATCCTCGATAAAAAGCGCGCCGGTTACGGCCGCTGACGCCGCACCGAGAGATCCTGCACCATCTGCTGTACGAAGTAATCGCAGGTCGGCCGGTTCGACTTCACGCTGCGCGCAACGATGATGTCGAGCGGCTCGATCTTCGGCAGTCCCTGCGCCTCGCCGAGAATTTCGAAGCGCGCCGGCACGCTGCAGCGCGTGAGTGCCACCACCGCGATGCCCGCCTCCACGGTCGCCATCAGCCCCAGCAGGCTCGCGCTGCTATAGGCCGCGCGATAGCGAATGCGCGCCGCATCGAGCGCCGCCACCGTATGCGCGCGCGCCACGCTCCCATGTTCATAGAGGCCCACCGGCAACGGCGACATCGAGAGCGGCGCCGGATCGTCGGGCGAACCCACCCACACCATGTCCTCGCTGCGCACGTATTCTCCGCGCAGCTTCTTGTCGCGCGTGACGAAGGCAACGTCGATCTTGTTGTCCGCCAGCATCGGCCCGAGCGCCACGCTCTGCGCGCACACGATCTCGATCTCCACATGCGGATAGAGCGTCGAAAAGCGCCTGAGCACCGGGGACAGCAGCGCGGCCATGTAGTCGTCGGGCGCGCCCAGCACCACGCGCCCCGTCACCTCGGGCCGCACCAGCGCCGACCAGGCCTCTTCCTGCAGATCGAGCGCGCGCCGCGCATATTCCAGCAGCGTATTGCCGGGCCGCGTGAGCGCGAGATTGCGCGTGTCGCGCGTGAACAGCGTGGTGCCGAGCATCTGCTCGAGCCGCTTGATCTGCATGCTCACGGCCGCCTGCGAACGATGCACGGTCACGGCCGCCTTCGTGAAGCTGCCCGCGTCCGCGACGGCCGCGAAAGTGCGCAACAGGTCGAGGTCGAACTCGGGATTCATGATTCATAAGCCGCGTTGATGGAATTCTTCAATTTAATTCGTTTGCCGCTACCCCGCAACTGACGAATACTGAGCCGGATTTCAACACGCTTTCTATCTACTCCGGCCATGCAATCCGAACTCCACGCCGGCCGCCGCGAGGGCGTCGTCATGCTCGCGGGCGGCGGGCTCCTGATGGGCACGATCGGCATCTTCGTCGAAGAGGCGCACCTGGGCGCGCTCACGCTCGTGTTCTTCCGCTGCTTCTTCGGCATGCTCGCGCTCGCCGGCTATTGCGCGTGGAAGGGTTGGCTCACCCGAGGCCAGTTCACGCGCCGCACGTTCGCGCTCGCGTTCATCTCGGGCGTGCTGATGGTCACGCAGTGGGTGGGCTTCTTCGATTCGATTCATCGCACGAGCATCGCAGTCGCGACAGTGGTGTTTCATGTGCAGCCATTCTGGGTCGTGCTGATGGGCGCGGCGCTCTTTCACGAGCGGCTGGGCGCCGACCGGCTCGGCTGGATCGCGATTGCCTTCGTGGGCCTCGTGCTCGCCTCGGGCGTGCTCGCCGAAAGCCATGTAGCGGACCATCCGCGCTATCTGATCGGTCTGGCCGAAGCGTTGGGCGGCTCCGTGCTCTATGCGAGCGTCACGCTGATCGCGAAGAGCCTGCGCGAGCTCCGCCCGCATCTGCTCACGCTCACGCAATGCGCGGTGGGCACGATCTGCCTGCCGCTCATCGCCCCGTTCGTCGCGCCGCTCGAATTCGCGCATATCGCGCCCGCGCAATGGGGCTGGCTCGTCGGCATGGGCGTGCTGCACACGGGGCTGTCGTATGTGCTGATCTATGGCGCGTTGCCCAGGCTCACCACGCCTGTGATCGCCGTGCTGCTGTTCATCTATCCGCTCACGGCCATCGCCGTCGACGCCATCGTCTACGGCCGCGCACTGAGCGTGCCGCAGCTCGCGGGCATGGTGCTGATCGTGACGGCGAGCCTCGGCGTGAATCTCGGCTGGCGCCTCTTGCCGATGGGCCTCGCGCTCAGGCGGCGCTAGGGCGCGCCGCCCAAGGCGGTCGAAGTGGTGAAGGGACGACTCGAAACACGCCTTACGAAGGCAGCGTTTCGCCTTTGGTCTCCGGTGCGAACGGAATGATCAGCAGGCCGAGCACGAACGCGAGCGCCGTGAGCGCGACCGGCACGCCCAGCGTGTGCATACGCAGCACGGCAGCGCCCAGCAGGAAGTTCACGCCCGCCCCCACGAAGCGCCCGAACGAGGTGCAGAACGCAAACGCCGTGGCCCGCACGCGCGTTTCGAACTGCTCGGGCAGCCACAGGCTGAAGAGCGCGAAGTTGCCGCCGAAAAAGCCCAGCACGAACAGGATCGCAATGAACGGCACGAGCCCGTTCTCGAGGTAGTAGGCCCAGCCGAAGCTCGCCGCAATCGTGACGGCCATGCCGGCGAAATAGACCGCGAGCGTCCATTTGCGCCCGATGCGCTCGGCCATGGGCGGCAGCGCGAGGCAGCCGAGTATCGTGCCGATGGAAAGGATGCCGGTCGCGATCGATGCGGTGCGGATGGCCTCGGCCTTGTTCGCGCCCGCGCGGGTCGCGAGCTGGATCACGGCGGAAGGCTCATAGACGGCGCCCGCCCACAGGCCGATGATCGCGATCGTCAACAGCGCGCACGCCACCACGGTGCGACGGCGATAAGCACTGCCGAAGATCTCGCGCAGCGGGTGGCCACGGTGCACGTGGCTCGCCTCGGAGCGTTGCCATGTGGCCGGCTCTTCCACGCGCGTTAGCACGAGAATGGCGACCACCACCGGAATCGCGCCCGTGAGGAACATCGCGCGCCAGCCGAAGTGCACGCCCACCGTGTAGTTGAGCGCCGCCGCAATGAAGAAGCCCGCGTAGTAGCCGGTCTGCAAATAACCCGCCCCCATCTTGCGGCGATCCTCGGGCCACGACTCCGCGACGTAGGTGCCCGCGAGCGCCCATTCGCCGCCGATGCCCACGCCCGCCAGAAAGCGGTAGAAGCCGAGTGCCCAGACACTCTGCGCGGTGGCCGAGAGCCCCGTGAAGATCGCGAACATGAAGATCGTGCCCGCCAGCACGCGCGTGCGGCCGAAGCGGTCCGCCATCGGCCCCCAGATGAACGAGAGGCCCCACCCCACCAGAAAAAGCGCGAACAGGATCGAGCCCGCGAGGCCGATGTTCGCGGGCGTCGCCGCGTAGCCCGAGCGTGGCAGCAGCTCGGTGAGCGCCGGCGTGAGCACGAGCGCGTAGATGAACGAGTCCATGCCGTCGAGCGTCCAGCCCGCCCAGGCGCCCCAGAAACCTGCGATCTGCGAGCGGTTGAGCGGCGTCTTCTGGGCGCGCTGCGCGGCCCCGGTGATCGAATTCATATGCTCCTCTCTTCTGTGATCCCGAGTGCGCCAGAGCGGCGCCACACGGGCCAGCACGCGAACCGGGCTTGCGCCGGCTGTCTCAAGCTCCCTTTCGATCCTTCAAAACACTCGCGGGCATACCATGGGCTATCCGCGAGCCCCTATTTCCTGCGCATTCGTCTGCGTATTGCGCTGCGCAGGTTTAGGGTTTCCGGGACTTTCAAAGTCACCGTTTTATATATAATATGTGATCTCATGAGTCACGCAACGAATGGTTTTCCCCTGGAAGGCAACGACATGGACGCCTCACAACCTGCACCGCACGCATTGCCGGGCCTGCCGGCCGCCGCGGCGCCGCGCGCCAGCACCTCGCGCATGATCGCGGACGCCTTGCGCACCGCCATCGTCGAAGGTGCGCTCGCGCCCGACGCCCCGCTGCGCCAGGACGCGATCGCGCGCCACTTCTCGGTGAGCGCGATTCCCGTGCGCGAGGCGCTGCGCCAGCTCGCGAGCGAAGGCTGGGCGCGCATCGAAGTCAACAAGGGCGCGAGCGTCGCCTCGCTCTCGCGCGACGAAGCGCGCGAGATCTACGAGATCCGCTCCGCGCTGGAGAGCCTCGCGTTAGGCCTCGCGATTCCGAATCACACGGACGCCTCGCTGCGCGAAGTGAGCGCGCTGGCTGCCGCCGCGTCGCGCGAGCGCGACCCGTCGCTCTATGTGGCGCGCAACGAGGCCTTCCATATGAGCCTCTATGCGCCCGCCGGCCGCCCGCAGTTGATGGAGATGCTCGCCAGCCTGCATCGCCGCGGCGAACGCTATCTGCGCCTGAAATTCGGCTTTCCGGCCTACAAGGGCGAATCGGATGCCGAGCACACCGAGATCCTCGACGCCGTGAAGCGGCGCGACATCCCCGCCGCACAGGCGCTCGTGGCCGAGCACCTGCTGGGCACGGGCGAACTGATCTATCGTTTCCTGACCGAGCTTGCAGCGGCGCAGCCCGCCGCCAAAAAACGGCGCGCCCGCACTGCTGCCACCGCTGCTTCCGCCTCTCCCGCAACACCCCGCTCACGGAGCCGAACTCCCGATGAAGCCTCAAGCTGAAACGCCCACTTCGCCCGACCTCGTCAACCCGGCTCCGCGTTCGTGGACCACGCGCCGCGATGAAAAGGCCCGGCGCCTCGCCGCCATTGCCGGCTGGCTCGAAGACGGCATCCTGCCTGCCGCGCGCATGACTGAAGCGCTGGAACTGCTGATCCGCCCCGGCGACCGCGTCGCCCTCGAAGGCGACAACCAGAAGCAGGCCGACTTCCTCTCGCGCTCGTTCGCCAAGGCCGATCCCGCGAAGCTCAACAACGTTCATCTGCTGATTTCGAGCATCAGCCGCCCCGAGCATCTGACGCTGTTCGAGCGCGGCATCGCGCACCGCGTGGACTTCTCGTTCGCCGGTCCGCAGAGCCTGCGCGTCGCGCAACTGCTCGAAGACGGCCGGCTCGAAGTGGGCGCGATTCACACTTACGTGGAGCTTTACGCGCGCATGTTCGTCGACCTGATTCCGCAGGTCGCGCTGCTGTGCGCGGAAAAAGCCGACCGTCACGGCAATCTCTACACCGGCCCGAACACCGAGGACACGCCGACGATTGCCGAAGCCGCGGCCTTCAGCCAGGGCATCGTGATCGTTCAAGTGAACGAAATTGTTGACGAACTGCCGCGCGTGGACATTCCCGGCTCGTGGGTGGACGTGGTCGTGCAGGCCGACCGGCCCTTCGCGGTCGAGCCGCTGTTCACGCGCGATCCGCGCCATATCGGCGACCTGCAGGTGCTCACCGCGATGATGACCATCAAGGGCATCTACGCGCCGTACAACATCACGTCGCTCAATCACGGCATCGGCTTCGACACCGCGGCGATCGAGCTGCTGCTGCCCACTTACGGCGCATCGCTCGGCCTCAAGGGCAAGATCTGCCGCAACTGGACGCTCAATCCGCACCCCACGCTGATACCGGCCATCGAATCGGGCTGGGTCGAGAGCGTGCACTGCTTCGGCAGCGAAGTGGGCATGGAGGCCTATGTCGCCGCGCGCCCCGACGTGTTCTTCACCGGCAGCGACGGCAGCCTGCGCTCGAACCGCGTGCTGTGCCAGCTCGCGGGGCAGTACGGCGTCGATCTCTTCATCGGCTCGACGCTGCAGATCGACGCCGACGCGAACTCGTCCACCGTCACGCGCGGGCGGCTTGCCGGCTTTGGCGGCGCGCCGAACATGGGCCACGATCCGCGCGGGCGCCGCCACGCGAGCGAGGCGTGGCTCAAGCTGCTGAAGGCGAGCGACCCGCAATCGCAGATTGCGCGTGGCCACAAACTCGTCGTGCAACTCGTGGAAACGTGGAAGAAAGGCGGCGAGCCAACCTTCGTCGACGAACTCGACGCGATTGCCGTGGGCGAAAAGAGCGGCATGCCCATCGCGCCCGTGATGATCTACGGCGACGACGTGAGCCACGTCGTGACCGAGGAAGGCATCGCGCATCTGCATCGCGCGGAGGGCATCGACGAGCGGCGGGCCGTGCTCGCGGCGGTCGCGGGCGTGACGCCCATTGGCCTGCGCGCCAACCCCGAGAAAACCGACGAACTGCGCCGCCGCGGCATCGTTCAGTTCCCCGAAGATCTCGGCATCCGCCGCGGCGACGCGAAACGCTCGCTGCTCGCGGCGCGCAGCATCGACGATCTCGTGACGTGGTCGGGCGGGCTCTATACGCCGCCGGCGCGCTTCCGTAGCTGGTAAGCGCGATGCGCACGCTCTCACTGGACACGCTGGTCGAAGGCGCAGCGGCCGCCTGTACGACGTCACCGGCGTCGCCACCGTCACGTCATGCACAGGCCGCCCGCGATGCCGCGCTGGATCCCGAAGCGCAACTCGCGCGCTTCGCCCGCGATGCGCTCATCGAGGAGGCGCGCCTCACGCCCAAGCCCGCGCTCGTGGACGCACGCGGCAGCGGCGCGCACGTCGATCTCGATCTCGCGACGATGCTGCGTTCCGCGCATGCGCTCGAACCCACGTTTGCGGCGCTCGCGCGCGCTTCGCGCGGCGCGACGCCGGGCAGCGCGCTGCGCACCGACCTCGCGCGCATCGGCCGCGCCGGCGAAGCCGCGATGATGTGCGCAACCGGCGGCAGCAACGCGCACCGCGGCGCGATCTGGATCGTTGGCCTTCTTGTTGCGGGCGCAACCATCGTGCATACGCCATCGGGTGGCACTAACGTATTTACGTGGGGCGGCCATCCGTGGGGCGGCCATCCGCATGCCATGGAGATTGCGGAAACGGCAGCGCAGATCGCGCGCTTCGACGACCGCATGGCACCCACTGCCCAACCCACGCCAAGCAACGGCGAACGCGTGCGCCAACGCTACAACGTGGGCGGCGCGCGCCGCGAAGCGCAAGATGGCTTTCCGCACGTGATCGACGTGGGCCTGCCCGCGCTTCATGCGGCGCGCGCGCAAGGGCACGACGAAGCGGCAGCGCGCGTGGACGCACTGCTCGCCATCATGGCCTCGCTCGACGACACCTGCGTGCTGCACCGCGCGGGCCTCGCGGGCCGCGAGGCCGCGCAGGCGGGGGCGCAGCGCGTGCGCGACGCGGGCGGCATCGCCACGCGCGCGGGCCGCGCCGCGTTCGACGCACTCGAACGTGCGCTACTGGCGCTCAACGCATCGCCGGGTGGCGCGGCCGACTTGCTCGCCGCGACGCTCTTCATCGACAGACTGCTTCACCACCGCATCGGCGGGAGGACGGTTTCATGGAACAACTGACATTCGACTATCCGGCGCAGCGCGCCGTGACGACGCGCGCCCACGTGGGCGTGGTGGGCTCGGGCGATCTCGAAGTGCTGCTGCAGCCCGCCGTCGCCATGCAGGCGCGCGTGGTCGTGCACACGAGCGTGGACGGCTACGGCCATATCTGGAAGAGCGTGCTCGACCGCTTCTTCACGCGCTACGACGGCGCGGCGCTCATCGAGATCAACGACTTCGGTGCGACACCCGGCGTCGTGGCGCTGCGCCTTGCCGAAGCCGTGGAAGCCGCGCAAGACGCTGCGCAAGGAGGCGAGGCATGAGCACGAGTCCGAACACGTCCGCGCTGCTGCGCGAGAGCTTTATCGAATTGAGCGCGCGCGAGCGCGCCGCCGCCGTGCTCGACAAGGGCAGCTTCCGCGAGCTGCTGGGCCCGTTCGACCGCCTCGAGTCGCCGTGGCTGCCGCTGCAGGGCATCGTGTGCCAGGCCGACGACGGCGCCGTGATCGCGCGCGGCACGCTCGACGGCGAGCCCGCCGTCGTATGCGCGATCGAGTCCGCGTTCCAGGGCGGCAGCATCGGCGAGGTATCGGGCAGCAAGATCGCGGCCGCGCTCGAGCTCGCGCTTGCCGACTGCGAGCGCGGCAAGATCGTGCGCCCCGTCGTGCTGTTCGAGACCGGCGGCGTGCGCCTGCAGGAAGCCAACCTCGGCCTCGCCGTGATCGCCGAGATGCAGTCGGCCATCGTCGCGCTGCGCCGCCATGTGCCCGTGGTCGGCGTGATCGCGGGCATGGTGGGCTGCTTCGGCGGCATGTCGCTCGCGGCCGGCCTGTGCTCGTATCTCGTGATGACGAAGCAAGGGCGTCTCGGCATGAACGGCCCCGAAGTGATCGAGCAGGAAGCGGGCATCGAAGAGCTCGACTCGAGCGACCGGCGCCACGTGTGGCAGCTGATCGGCGGCGAGCAGCGCGAGCGAACCGGTTACGCCGACGCGCTCGTGGACGACGCCGTAGACGACGTGCGCGCCGCCGTACGTGCCGCGTTCGCACGCGGCGTGCCGCACGCGCATCGCACCGAGCAGGTCGAGGCCACGCTCGCGAAGCTCGCGCAGATCGATCCCGCCAGCGTCGCGCCCGACAAGATGGGCACGATGTTCGACACCTCTTTGACTTCTTCCAGCACGCACGGAGAGCCGGCATGAGCGATACGAATCTGAGCCGGGGCACGCTGTGGCTGCGCGCACTCGCAGGCGCGCCGGACGACGCATGCACGCCCTGCGTGCCTTATGCCGATGCGCCACTCGGCGGCGAGACCGCGCGCTTCATCACGGTCGCGCCCGATCCCGATAACCGCTTCCCCCGCGCGCGCGAAAACGTGGTGGGCCTCGAGCAGGGCTGGCGTCTCGCCCAGGCCGTGCGCGAAGCGATCGCCGAAGACGCCGCCAGCGGCACGCGCCGCCCGATCGTCGCCATCGTCGACGTGAAGAGCCAGGCGTACGGCTATCGCGAAGAGATGCTCGGCATCCACCTCGCCTGCGCCGCCGCCGTGGACGCCTATGCGAGCGCACGCCTCGCCGGGCATCCCGTCGTGGCGCTGATCGTCGGCCCGGCCATGTCGGGCGCGTTCCTCGCGCACGGCTATCAGGCGAACCGCATCGTCGCGCTCGATGCGCCCGGCACGATGGTGCACGCGATGGGCAAGGAAGCGGCGGCGCGCGTCACGCGCCGCAGCGTCGAAGACCTCGACGAACTCGGCGAGAAGATCGTGCCGATGTCGTATTCGATGGCCTCGTTCGCGAAGCTCGGGCTGCTCGACGAACTGATTGCAGACGTCGATGCCGATGCGCCGGACGACGCCCAAGTCGCCCGTGTGCGCGAAGTGCTTGCACGCAGGGTGCGCGAGGCGCGCGAGGACAAGAGCGGCCTCGCGCACCGCCTGCAAGGCGAAGCGGCACAACGCACGCGCGCGGCGTCGATCGAGGTCCGCAAGCGGCTCGCGCAACAGTGGGACGCGAGTTGATGCGAGTGTGCGCCGCGCCGCCGTTCGCGCCCGAGGCACCGCGTGCGGACGACCCGCGCTGGCGCGCGCACGATCTGCTCCGGCTCGCGCGACTCACGCCCGTGGAGGGCGAGCCGGACTGGGTGCGCACGGCATTCGCCCGCGCGCCGTTCGCGGTCGTGCGCCGCGCCCAGGCCGCGCCGGGCTTCGTGGCGGCGGGCGTACGCGGCGCCACGCGTGCCGAGCGATTCGGCACATGGGTCGATGTTGAGGATATCGAATCGTCCATCTCGCCCGAAGTGCTGCTCGCGGCAGCGCCCTCACCCGCTCGCGCCACATTCGCGGCATTCGTGGCCCTCGCGGCACTGCGCGAGACTCCAGGCCCCCTGCACGACTTCGTCTGGGGGCCAACGGGCAGCGCGGGCTTCGAGCTGGCCACCCAGGCCCCCACGCTCACCGAATCCAGCGATCTCGACGTGCTGATCCGCATGCCCCAACGCAGCGACGCGGCCACGATCCACGCGCTCGCCGCCGCGCTCGCGCACGCCGCGCAGCGCGCGGGCACACGCGTGGACGCACAGGTGGAAACGCCGGCAGGCGGCGTTGCACTTGCCGAACTCGCGCAGCTCGCGCCAGGCAAGAAGTCGCGCGTGCTCGCACGCGCGAGCGACGGCGCGCGCCTCGTTGCCGATCCCTGGCAACCGTCATGAGCCTCGCCTGCCTCTTTCCTGGCCAGGGTGCGCAAAGCCCCGGCTTCCTGCACCGGCTGCCCGAGCACGAGATCGTGCGCAAAACGCTCGACGAAGCTTCGGCAACGCTCGGCATCGACGTGCTTGCGCTCGATAGTGCGGAGGCGCTGCAATCGACGGTCGCGGTGCAGATCGGCCTCGTGGTAGCCGGCGTGGCGCACGCACGCGCACTCGCTCAGGCGGGGCTCTCGCCGCAATTCAGTGCCGGGCTCTCCGTGGGCGCTTATCCGGCCGCCGTGTGCTCCGGGGCGCTCGATTTCGCCAACGCTCTGCGCATGGTGAAGAAGCGCGCCGAGCTGATGGAGTCCGCGTGGCCGTCGGGCTACGGCCTTACGGCGGTCTCGGGACTCAGCGAGACTCAGGTCGAGACGCTAGCGAATGCGCAGGACGGCAGCGAGCGCGTCTATGTAGCCAACGTCAACGCGCCGCGCCAGATCGTCGTGGCAGGCGCCAACGCGGCGCTCGAAGCCTTCGCTGCACGCGCGCTCGCGGCGGGCGCGCGCAAAGCGCAGCGTCTCGCGGTTTCCGTTCCTTCGCATTGCGAACTATTTGCCGACGCAACGGAGCAGCTCGTGGCGTGGTCGCGCGACATTCCGTTTCGCTCGCCCGAGGGGGTCTACGTCGACAATCGCGGCGGCCGTCCGCTCCATGACGCCGATGCGATTCGCGCCGACCTTGCCACCAACATGCGCTACACGGTGCGCTGGTTCGACGCGCTCACGGTCATGATCGAGTCGGGCGCGACCGTGCTGGTTGAAGCGCCACCCGGCCAGGTGCTCACCGACATCGCGCGCGAGCATTACCCCGAAGTCGCGCCATTGAGTGCTGCCACCTTGCCGCTCGACCGGCTCGCGGCCACCGTGCGGCGGCGTCTGGGCGTCGACTGACGCGATGCCTGCTGTCGGTGTGAATCCGCGAATTAAATATTTATGCGCATAAAGTTGAATTGGATTTTTAGCGCGATATCGTCCGGAAGCACATAATCCAGGCGCAATTTCACCCAATCACCAGACAAAATCCGCCAACTCCCCTACTTCTTGCGCAATTCAGGCATCACCACCCGAAACGTGAGATTCACCCGCTCGCCGCTCACCGCGGGCTCCTTCGGCACGCGGTGGCGCCACTGCGCCTGGGTCTTGCCGCGCATCACAAGCAGGCTGCCGCTCGATAGCGGGAATGAGCGCGTCACGCCGGTTGCGTTGTGGCGCAAGTCGAAGCGCCGCGTCGCGCCAAGGCTCAGCGAGGCGATCACAGGCTCTGGCCCGAGCTCGGGTTCATGATCGGCGTGCCAGCCCATGCTGTCCGTGCCGCTGCGGTAGCGGTTGAGCAGCACGCTGTTGAAGCGCACGCCGCAGAGCGCGGCAATGGCGTCGCGCAACTCGGCCACGGCCGACGTCCACGGCTGCGGCACGTTGCGGATGCCCGAATAGATATAGACGGCACCGGGATCGCCCTGCCATGCGGTGAGCCGCGGCTGGTCGACCCAGCCGCCGGGCGTGCGGATGCGCTCCTGCCGCCAATCCGTTTCGGCGACGATGCGCGCGAGCCAGGCGGCGGCCGCCGCAGGTGCAAGCCACGCGGGATGCCAGTCGATGTCGGGTTGCGGGCTATCGTCGAAGAGATCGAACATCGGACCGGAAAAGGCGCCGCCTCAGGTCAGCAGCGCGATATAGAACACGACCGCGCCAATGAGCGCACCCACGAAGCAGAAGCCTTCGGGCGGTTCGTCGGTCGTGCGCGAGCGCAGCCACGCCCCCACTACGCCGAAGAATCCCGCTATGCCGAGCGCGACGAACACCATCACGACGTCGAATAGCGCGCTGCGGCCGATCTCGAGGATGTCGACGTGCCTGACCGAGAAATACAGCACTACGGCCATGATCGACAGCACGACCATCGGCACCATGACGTGACTACCCTCATGACCGACATGACGACCATGAAGCCCTTGCACATCCGGCTTGGTGATTTTCATGACCCGTCTCCCCCCAGAGCGCCCGAAACCGCACGGGCCTCGATTCGAGCATAGTCCATCGGTCAGGCCGATTCAATGAACGTTTAATAGCGTACACGGGCCCGCAAGAAAATAGTGCGACGGCGGCCCGAGGTTGGCAATCCAGGGTTATGCCGCAGTGCCGCACTCGCTCCGTCGTGCTGCCGTTCGCCGGTGCGCGCACGATTCCGGCACGGCCGCCGCAAGCCCGCTGCAAGCTGCGAGTGGCGCCTGCACCGCGCCCTTGCATGCGGTGCTGCAGTGCGCCGAAGTCGCACCTGCCCCGCTCCGGCACGAACGCTGCGCTGCCGGTAAAATGCCTCGGATGCGTGAGCCATGCATTGGCCCGCATCGCCTCGTGCGCCATGCAACGCGCGCCGCCGGCCTCGCGCAATCCGCCACGCTTTGCGGTCCGCCCAATGTACGTGCCCGCGCCTCCCACCCCGTTGCGTCAGTTGCCTGAGCTAACTGAGTTAACCATCGGCCCGACATGCCCCGACTCTCGTTTCTGCTCCGCTTCATTTCGATTGGTGTGCTATTGCACATCTATGTCGGCTTCCGGCTGATTCCCGACCTGCCCGTGCCCGCCGCGGGCAAGTGGCTCGCCGCGCTGTGGCTCGTGTTTTCCGTGCTGGTGATTCCACCCGGCATGCTCTCGCGCCGCTTCAAGCGCCAGCCGCTCGGCGACCGTCTCGCATGGACCGGCATGCTCGCGATGGGTTTTTTCTCGTCGCTGCTCATGCTGACGATCGTGCGCGATCTCGTGCTCGCCTCGCTCATGACCGTCGCCGCAATCTGGCCGGGCAACGTCGATCTCGCGAGCTGGCGCACGGGCAGCGCCGCTGCCGTGGCCTTGCTCGCCTTCTGCTCGAGCGCGTTCGGCTTTTTCAACGCCCGGCGGCGCGCGCGCGTGCGCAGCGTCGACGTGCCGATCCGCGGGCTGCCCGCCGCGCTCGACGGCTTCACGATCGTTCAGTTGAGCGACATTCACGTCGGCCCCACCATCAAGCACGACTACGTGGATGCGATCGTGCGCGCCGTGAACCAGCTCGACGCCGACGTGGTGGCGATCACGGGCGATGTCGTGGACGGCAGCGTGCAGCATCTGTCGAATCACACGGCGCCGCTCGGACGGCTCGCGTCGCATCACGGCGTCTACCTCGTCACCGGCAATCACGAGTACTACTCGGGCGCCGACGCGTGGGTCGCCGAGTTCCGGCGCATCGGCCTCACCGTGCTGATGAACCAGCACGTGGTGATCGAGCACGGCGGCGCGCGGCTCGTGCTCGCAGGCGTGACCGACTACACCGGCGGGCACTTCGATCCCGCGCATCGCAGCGATCCGCAGGGCGCGCTGCGCGGCGCGCCCGCCGACGTGAACACGCGCGTCCTGCTCGCCCATCAGCCGCGCACCGCGCATGCCGCCGCCGATGCGGGCTACACGCTGCAGCTCTCGGGCCATACGCACGGCGGCCAGATCTTCCCCTGGAATTTCCTCGTGCGGCTGCAGCAGCCGTTCACGGCGGGCCTCGAAAAGCTCGGCAGCCTATGGGTCTACACGAGCCGCGGCACGGGCTACTGGGGGCCGCCGAAACGGCTTGGCGCGCCGTCGGAAATCACGCGCGTGCGGCTCGTCGGCGCCCGTTGAGTCCATTGCCATAGATTGTTGCGCGCGCATCCAAGTCGTCACTGGAGCGCGCCCAAACGCCCCTGCCGCGAGCCTCGTTCGAGACCCCGCAAGGCTACCCGCAGCAACGCGGCACCGGCGGCGCGCAGGCTGCCGCCAGCAGCCCGCGCGAGGCCGTATCATGCTCGACAACGCCACCCGCTCGCCCGGGTTTGCGCTTGCCCGTAACGCACAGGAATCCACCGCTCATGGACGGCAACAAGCAACTCCACCAGACCGCTTTCTATCTGCTGCTCTTCGTCGTCTCCATCGCGCTGTGCTTCGTGCTCGCGCCGTTCTTCAGCACCGTGCTGTGGGGCGCGATACTCGCGCTGATCTTCCAGCCCGTCCAGCGCCGCATCGTCGCGCGCCTCGGGCGGCGGCGCACGCTCGCCGCGTTCATCACGCTCACGATCTGTCTCGTCATCGTGATCTTCCCGCTCACGCTCGTGGCGGGCACGCTGATCCAGCAGGTGGGCTACGCATACTCGCAGGTGCGCTCGGGCAGTCTCGACTTCGGGACCTACTTCAGCCAGATCGTGCATGCCCTGCCGCAGTCGCTGCAAAACTTGCTTGCGCGCTACGACCTGATGGATCTGCCGGGCCTCCAGCAGCGCCTTTCCGCGGGCGCCGCGCAAATCAGCCAGTTCGTCGCCACACGCGCGCTGAGCGTCGGGCAGATCACGGTGCAGGTCATGGTGAGCTTCTGCGTGATGCTCTACATGTTCTTCTTTCTCGTGCGCGACGGCCGCGAGATTTCCCGGCTCATACGCGATGCGATCCCGCTCGACGAATCGCACAAGCAGCATCTCATCCGCAAGTTCACGACCGTGATCCGCGCGACTGTGAAGGGCAATGTGGCGGTGGCGTTCGTGCAGGGTGCGCTGGGCGGCATTGCCCTCTGGGTGCTGGGGATTCAGGGCGCGCTGCTGTGGGGCTTCGTGATGATGCTGCTCTCGCTGCTGCCCGCGGTGGGCGCGGCGCTCGTGTGGGTGCCCATCGCCATCTATTTCATTTCGACGGGCGCGCTCGCCAAGGGCGTCGGCCTCGCGCTGTTCGGCACGCTCGTGATCGGCACCGTGGACAACGTGCTGCGTCCCGTGCTGGTGGGCAAGGACACGCGCCTGCCCGACTGGGTCGTGCTGATTTCGACGCTAGGCGGCATCTCGCTGATGGGCATCAACGGCTTCGTGATCGGGCCGCTGATTGCGGCGCTCTTCATCAGCTGCTGGGATCTGCTGCGCCGCGACCAGCACCACCAGAACGAAGAAGACGCCAACCAGCAAACGGACGACGACCTCGTCTAGCGCGCAAGCCGCGCGAAGATGGCGCGGCCTCAGGACGAGACGTGCAGCGGCAGCCCCGCGCGGCCCTGGCGCGTGACGTCGGGCGTGACCGGCGCGCTGGCCGCCGTGTCGCCGCCCTGCACGGCCACTGAAAAGCCGAACGTATTGACACCGTTCGCACTGCGCACGAATACCCTGCCGCCGTGCATCTCCGCCACCGCCTTGACGATGGACAGCCCGAGGCCGTGGTTCTCGTGACTGTTCGAGCGCGCTTCCTGGATGCGGTAGAAGCGGTCGAAAATATGCTCGCGCACCACCGGGTCGAGCGGCTCGCCGGGATTCGACACGGCAATTTCGACATGGCCGTCCTGCGGCGCGATGGTCGCCTGCAGCACGGTTGCGGGCGGCGAATGCTGGATCGCGTTCACGAACAGATTGCTCATGGCGCGGCCAATCAGCGAGGTATTCACCCACGCGCGCGCATCGCCGTGTACCTGCACGCTCAGTTGCGCCTCTTCGAGCGGCATCTCCAGAAACTCGAGCATACGCTCGACTTCGCCGCGCAGCGAAACTTCCGTGAGCTCGGTCGCGCGCTCGCCGCGGTCGCTGCGCGAGAGGAACAGCATGTCGTTGACGATCACACGCAATCGTTCGAATTCCTCAAGATTCGATTGCAGCGTCTGCTGCAACTGCGCGACCGAGCGATCGCGCGTGAGCGCCACCTGGGTCTGGCCGATCAGGATGCTCACCGGCGTGCGCAATTCGTGCGCGACGTCGGCATTGAACGATTCGAGGCGCTCGTAGGCCGTGTCGAGCCGCTCGAGCGCGCCGTTGAACGAGGTGGCGAGTTCGTGCAGCTCTTCGGGCAACTCGCCGTCACAGAGGCGCTGGCGGCGGTTCGAGGGGCTCAGCTGCGCCGCCTCGCGCGAGAGCCGCGTGAGCGGGGCGAGACCGAAGCGCGTGACCGCGCGGCTCAGGAGCGCCACCGCGATAGTCGAAAGCGCGATCAGCACGCCCAGCGCAATGCCGAAGCGCCGCAGCATGCTTTCCGTGCGGATGCAGTCGCTGGCCACCACGAGCTTCACCTCGGGCCGGTCGCCGCTGGCGGGCACCATCATGCTCGTGACGATCATGTCGTAGTCGCAGCCCGCCGGCCGCACGAGCTGATGATTCGGGCCGACATCGCCGGTGACCTTTCCGGCGATGGGCGCGCCGAAGCGAAATCGCGGGTCCGGGCCTTCCACGTAGTAATGCATGCGGCTGTCCGAAGGCGAGAGATCGCGCAGCTTCTCCTGCACGAAGGCCCACTTCTTCACGTCCGGCGCATGCGAGACGATCAGGCCCGCGATGCGCGCGCGCGTGTCGAGCGTCTCGCGCAGCTCGTTGAAGAGCTGATGCTGCATCAGCAGAAAGAGCCCCGCGCCGGTGAGCGTGAACACGACCAGCGACACCGCTGCGAACATCGCCGAAAGCCGCAGCGAGATCGAGCGCTTCATGATGGCTGGCCTCCGTCCTCGCGCACTTCCAGCACGTAGCCCATGCCGCGTATCGTGTGCAGCAGCTTGGCCGCGTGCGGGCCGTCGAGCTTCGCGCGCAGCCGCTTGATGGCCGTCTCCACCACATTGGCGTTGCTCTCGAAGTTCACGTCCCACACGAGCTCGGTGATGAGCGTCTTCGAGAGGATTTCCCCGCGCCGCCGCGCGAGCACCGAAAGCAGTTGAAACTCCTTGGCCGTGAGATCGAGCCGCACGCCGTCGCGCGTCGCACGGCGGCTGATAAGGTCCACCTGCAGGTCGCCCACCGAGATGAGCGTGGACTCCTGGGCGCGCGCGCGGCGCGTGAGCGCGCGCAGACGCTCGACCAGTTCGAGGAACGAGAACGGTTTGGTCAGATAGTCGTCGGCGCCGTCGCGCAGGCCATGCACGCGGTCGTCCACGCGGTCGCGCGCGGTCAGCATGATGACCGGCGTGTCCTTCTTCGCGCGCACGGCGCGCAGCACACCGAAGCCGTCGAGCTTGGGCAGCATCACGTCGAGCACGATCACGTCGAAGTCGTACTCGGTGGCCATCCACGCGCCCTCTTCGCCGTCCATCGCGACGTCGACGACCCAGCCCTGCTCGCTCAACCCGCTGCGCAGGTAATCCACCACCTTGCGCTCGTCTTCGATCACCAATACTTTCATTATCATCCTCCTCCTGGCGCGGCGCTCGCCTGGGGTCCCGGCATTTCGCGGCAGGTGCCCGCGCTGCAGGCGAGCGCGCGATCGTCTGCACTCCAGCCGCCGCCCAGCGCCTTCGCCAGATAGACTACCGTAGCCGCCTGCTGACCGTGAATCTGCACCTCCTGGCGCTCGCTGGCAAGCAGTTGCTGCTCGGCATTGAGCACGTCGATGAACGCCACAAGCCCGCCCTGGTAGCGGTCGTTCGCGAGATCGAAGGACTTGCGTGCGTCGTCCACGGCGGCCTGGCCGTTCGCCGCGGCGAGATCGAGCACCGAAAGCCCCGTCACCGCATTTTGCACCTCCTGAAAGGCGGTGAGCACCGTTTGCCGATACGACGCCTGCGCCGACTCGTAGCCGGCCTGCGCATAGTCCACGCCCGCCGCGCGCTTGCCGCCGTCGAACAGCACCTCGCCGGCCGCCGCGCCGAGCGACCACATCAGGCTCGGCGCCGTGAAGAGATTGCCGAAGCGCGTGGACTCCCAGCCCAGCGTGGGCGAGAGCGTGATGTCCGGGAAGTACGCCGAGCGGGCCACGCCAATCTGCGCGTTGGCCGCGGCCATGGCGCGCTCAGCCGAGGCCACGTCGGGGCGCCGCTGCAGCAGCTCGCTCGGCAGGCCCGTGGGCAGCGCGGGCACGGGCAGCGCCACGACCTGCGGCGCGAGCGCGAACTCGGGCGCGGGCTTGCCGATCAGCACGGCGATGGCGTGCTCGTCCTGCTGGCGCTGGTTCTCGAGCAACTGGAGCTGGGTCTGCGTGGCGTCGAGCTGCGCCTTCTGCTGCAGCAGCTCGAGGCCCGAGACCGCGCCCAGGTCATGTTGCGCATTCACGAAATCGAGCGCCTTCTGCTGCAGCGCCACGGAGCGGTGCACCACGTCGATTTCGTCGTCGAGCTCGCGCAGCGCGAAGTAATCGGTTGCCAGTTCCGCCGTCAGCACGAGGCGCGCATTGGCGAGATCGTCGCCGGCCTGCTGCTCCGACGCCTGCGCCGACTCCACCATGCGCCGGATGCGCCCGAACAGGTCGAGCTCGTAGCTGATGGTCGCGCCAACGGCGACTTCGTTCTGCACGGTCGACATGTTCGGCGTCGAATAGCTCAGTTGCGGACGGTTCGCCGAGACGCGCGCGCGTGCGAGGTTCGCATCGAGCGAAACCTGCGGCGCCTGTTGCGACGACACCGAAGCGAGCGTCGCGCGCGCCTGCTCGTAATGCGCGACCGCGATGCGCAGCGTCTGGTTCTCCGCGAGCGCCTGCGTTTCGAGGCCGTCGAGCTCCGCATTGCCGAACACCTTCCACCACTGCGGATCGAGCGGCGCGTGCGAGGGCTGCGCCGCGTGCCAGTAGGCGTCGGCGGGGTCGACGCGCCACGCGGCGGGACTCGCCGTCTGCGGCGCGCGATAGTCCGGGCCGACCGTGCAGGCCGCCAGTCCCGCCGCGCCTAGCACAGCGAGCGTCGTGACCGTCGGACGCACGCGTTGCAGCATGCGGCGCTTGATGAGTCTCGCGGCGCTCACGTCGCGCCTCGTGCGCCGGCATGGCCCGCAGCCGCGGCGCCGCCCTTGCCCGGCGCGACCACCACCACGCTGTCGCCGTCTGCGATCGAGTCGCTCGGATTCAGCACGACGCGATCGCCCGGATCGAGCCCACGGCTGATAGCGAGCGTCTGCCCGAGATCCTGGGCGATCTCGACGGGCTTGAGCTTGACCTTGCCTTGCGCGTCCACGACCGCGAGGCGCGGCCCTTCCGCGCGGAACAGCAGCGTGTTGCCCGGAACCGTCAGGACTCCCTTCGAATCGGTCTGCAACGCCGCCTGCACATAGGCGCCGGGCAGCAACCGGCCATCATGATTGGGCAGCGTGATCTCGACCTGCAGCGTACGCGTGGCCACATCGATGGCCTGCGAGGTGCGCGTGACCGTGCCGTCGAACGTCACGCCGGGCATCTCCTGCTCGGTCACGCTCACGTGCTGGCCCACGGCCACTTGCTGGGCGTAGGTCTGCGGCACGTCGAGATAGAGCCGCAGCGGATCGGACTGCGCGATCGCAAACAGCGCTCTCCCCGCGCCACCGTTACCCGCGTTCACGAGGTCGCCGATATCGACATTGCGCTGCGTGATCACGCCCGTGATGGGCGCGACGATGCGCTGGAACGACTTCATCTGCTGCAGGCGGCGCACGTTGGCGTCCGCCGCCGCGAGATTCGCGACGTCCTGGTTGTACGCGCCCTGGCGGTCGTCGAGCTCCTGCTGCGAAACCGCATCGCGCTGGCGCAACTGCTGCGCGCGGTCGAACGAGGTCTTCGCGAGCGCGAGCGTCGAAGCCGACTGGTCGCGCTGCGCCTGCGCCTGCGCGAGCTCCTGGTCGATCTCGGGCGTATCGATTTCCGCGAGCAGCTGGCCTTGCTGGACGTGCGCGCCAATATCGGCATACCACTTGAGCACATAGCCGTTCGCGCGCGAATAGATCGGCGCTTCCACGTAGCCGCGCAGCGTGCCCGGCAGCGCGATGCGTCCGTCCCCGCCGGCCGCTACGGGCTGCACGACGCTCACGTACTGCTTCGCGTTCTGCTTCGTGACGTCGGCCAGATGATGCGCGTTCATCACGTTCGAGACGATCGTGCGTGCCGCGCCGGCTGCGAGCAGCAGCGCGACGATGATCACCGCGACGCGTGCGCGTTTGCCTGCCTGCGCACGCCCGGGCAAATCCATGCCTTGCTCGCCGCCCACGGCGATGTCGAGGGATGAGTGGTGATGGGGTTCGTTCATGTCTTCGACCAGGAATAGCGTGTCCGGTTAGCGTCGTACGCGCTCATTGACGTGGCGTTCGGCTGCGTTGCGCCTCGCGTTCGCGCTTGCTTTGCGCGCGGCGCGCGAGCCGCGAATGAACCGTGGCAAACATCAGCGGTACGAACAAAAGCGTGGAGACGGTCGCGAACATCAGGCCGCCGATCACCGCGCGCCCGAGCGGCGCGTTCTGCTCCGCGCCTTCGCCGAGACCGAGCGCCATCGGCACCATGCCGATCATCATCGCGAATGCGGTCATCAGCACCGGGCGAATACGCGTCGCCCCCGCCTCCAGCGCGGCCGCGAGCGGCGTCGCGCCGGCGGCCAGGCGCTGGCGCGCGAACGCCACCACGAGAATGCTGTTCGCGGTCGCCACGCCCACGGTCATGATCGCGCCCGTGAGCGCGGGCACGCTCAAATGCGTGCCGGTGATGAACAGCATCCACGCGATGCCCGCGAGCGCCGCCGGCAAGGCGCTCACGATGATGAGCGGATCGGCCCACGACTGGAAGTTCACGACGATCAGCAAATAGACGAGGACGATCGCCATCGCAATCCCCACGCCCAGCCCCACGAACGAGCTGCGCATGGTGCCGATCTGCCCGCGCATCGTGATGGTGGTGCCGCGCGGCGCGTGCGCCTGTGCGCTCTTGATCAACGCGTCGATATGCGAACCCACCGAGCCGAGATCGGAGCCCTCCACGCTCACGAGCAGGTCGATCACCGGACGGATGTTGTAGTGCGTGACGATGGCCGGCCCGTCGTGCGGCTTGAGCTGCACGAGGTTGCTCACGAGCTGCAGCGGCGCCGCCGCGCCCGCTGTCGCTGCGTGCGCGGACACGGGTGTCTCCATCACCTCGTTGAGCGACGCCTCGCGGTACTGCGGCGTCTGCACGGTGAGCGGATACTCCACGCCGGTCTGCGGGCTCACCCAGAAGGCGGGCGCGGTCTGCGAGCTGCCCGAGAGTGCGACCAGCACGTCCTGCGCAACGTTCTGCGGGCTCAGATTCAGCTGCTGCATGCGCGAGCGGTCCATGGCGAGCATCAGCGCGGGCTCGTTGTTGCGCTGCTCGATGTGCGCGTCGACGGCACCGGGCAACTGGCGCACCTGTTTGAGCAGCGTGCTGGCGAGCGCCATGTTCTGGCCAAGGTTCGCGCCCACCACCTGCACGTCGATGGCGGCGGGCTGCCCGAAGTTCAGGATCTGCGTGATGATGTCGGCGGGCTGGAAGAAGAACTCCACGCCCGGAAAGCGCTGCGGCAGCAGCGTGCGCAGCTTGTCGATGTAGACATGCGACGGCGCATGCCCGTCCTTGAGCGCGATCTGAATCTCGCCGTCGAGCGTGCCCATCGTGCCCGCATTGCTATACGAGAGATTGATGCCGCTATACGGCAGGCCGAGATTGTCCACGATGGTGGCGAGCTGATCGGGCGGCACGACCGAGCGGATCGTCTGCTCGACCTCGTCGGCGAGGCGCGCCGTCTCCTCGATGCGGTAGCCCGTGGGCGCGCGCATATGCAAGCGGATGTTGCCCGCATCGACCGAGGGGAAGAAGTCGCGGCCGAGGAAGAACACGAGCCCGAGCGAGAGCAGGCAGAACGCCAGGAACGTGCTGCCGAATAAACGCCGCCGCGCGAGCAGGACGCTCAGGAGCGCGATGTAATTCGCACGCACGCGCTCGAACGCGTGGTTGAAGCGCCAATGCACACGCGCGAACCCCGAGAGGCGCGCGCCTTGCTGCGGGTGAGCGCCCGGGTCGTGGCCCGCGAAGAGCAGCATCGCGAGCGTGGGCACGAGCGTACGCGAGAGGATGTACGAGGCGATCATCGCGAACACCACGGCCTCGGCGAGCGGCACGAACAGAAAGCGCGCCACGCCCGTGAGGAAAAACATCGGCACGAACACGATGCATATACACAGCGTGGAGACGAGCGCCGGCACCGCGATCTCGCCCGCGCCTTCGAGTATGCCTTCGTGCAGGCCCGCGCCCAGATGCAGGTGGCGCTCGATGTTCTCGATGGTCACGGTGGCGTCGTCCACGAGGATACCCACCGCGAGCGCGAGACCGCCGAGCGTCATGATGTTGATCGTTTCGCCAAGCGCGAAGAGCGCGATGATCGAGGCGAGAATCGACAGCGGAATCGAGACGGCAATGATGACCGTGCTGCGCCAGTTGCCGAGGAACAGCAGGATCATCGCGGCCGTGAGCGCGGCGGCAATCAGCGCCTCGCGCACCACGCCCTGCACCGCCGCCGAAACGAAGATCGACTGATCGAAAAGCGGCTTGATGACGAGGTCCGCGGGCAGTGTGTCGCGCACCTTCGGCAACAGGTCTTTCAGAGCGCCCACCACTTGCAGCGTGGACGCATCGCCGCTCTTGAGGACCGACATGAGCACGCCGCGCTGGCCGTCCTGGCGCACCACGTTGGTCTGCGGCGTGAAGCCGTCGCGCACGTGCGCGACGTCGCCGAGATAGGTGGTCGCGCCGTTGACGGTCTGCACCGGAATCCGGTTCAGGCCCGCGAGCGTGTCGGGCGACGCGTTGGTGTCCACGCGGTATTCGGTCTGGCCGAGCTTGGCCGTGCCGGTCGGCAAGATGAGGTTCTGCGCGTTGACCGCGCTGACGATATCGGAGGGCGTGAGACCCTTCGAGATGAGCGCGTGCGTGTCGATATCGACGGAGATCACGCGCGTCTTGCCGCCGTACGGATACGGCACCTGAGCGCCCGGAATCGTAATGAGCTGCGGACGCAGGAAGTTCATGGCGATGTCGGCGAGCGCCTGCTCGCTCATCGACTTGCTGGAGAGCCCCAGCTGGATCACCGGAATGCTCGAGGCCGAATAGCTGATCACAAGCGGCGGCGTGGCGCCCGGCGGCATCTGCTTGAGCGTTGCCTGCTCGAAGGCGACGGCCTGCGCAATGGCCGACTGCTGGTTCGCGCCCGGCTGCAGGAACAGCTTGATGACGGCGATGCCCGGCAGCGACTGCGATTCGATGTGCTCGATGTTGCTGACGGTGGTGGTCAGGCCGCGCTCATTGACCGAGGTGATGCGCTCGGCCATGTCCTGCGCCGAGAAGCCAGTGTACGACCAGATGATGCTGATGACAGGGATGTTGATGTTCGGCAGCACGTCGGTGGCCATCGACATCAGCACGAAGGGCGTGGCCAGCACGATCAGGATGGCCATCACGATGAACGTATAGGGCCGCTTCAGCGCAAGGTTGACGATCCACATGAGGCGGTTTCGGACA
Organism: Paraburkholderia pallida; assembly: GCF_004524855.1. Classification (NCBI taxonomy): domain Bacteria; kingdom Pseudomonadati; phylum Pseudomonadota; class Betaproteobacteria; order Burkholderiales; family Burkholderiaceae; genus Paraburkholderia; species Paraburkholderia pallida. The sequence continues at coordinate 1,805,224 of NZ_CP038149.1, forward strand.
ATTCAGGCGAGGGGTGAATACGCGAGACGCATCGCTCGGAAGGTCTCGCATCATAGGCAATCGAGGTGGCCGCGCACTGGCGCGAAAATGGCGAAATTGACAGGCACGCGCATTTCGGCACGCGCTCACTTCATGCGTGGCACGGCGCTCGTGCGCGTTGCGCTTCGCGCAAGCCACCGCACTAGACGCTGCGGCTCAGTTCACGAGCCGCAGCCGCTCGACTTCATGCACCTCATGGGACTGGCGCGCTTCGTGCATGCGGGCGCGTGCCGCGGTGCGCTGACGTGGCGGCGCAGCGCAGGCCGCGAGCGCGGCTTCCTGCTCGGCAAGCACGGCCGGCACCTTGTCGCGCAGGAACTCCACGAAGGTGCGGATCTTCGCGTCCAGATAGCGGCGCGAGGCATAGAGGGCGTAGATGTTGAGCTTTTGCAGGCGATGGGTGGGCAGCACGCGCACAAGCGAGCCGTCGGCGAGTCCCGGCAGCGCCACCGGCACCGGCAGCGGGCCGATGCCCATGCCCTCGCGGATGGCGAGCGCAAGCGCCTCGGGATTGTTCACCTGGAACGGCGTCACGGCCGTATGGCGAAAGGTTTCGCCGTACGGCCCTTCCGAGACCCACTGGCCCGCGGGCAGGCTCGCATCGGTGAGGTGCAGGCAGGTGTGCATCTCGAGGTCGTCGAACGAGCGCGGCTCGCCGCGCAAGTGCAAATAGGCCGGCGACGCGCACAGAATGGCGGCGGTGCTCCCCAGATGCTGGGAGATCAGCGCGGAATCCTCGAGCTCGGCGGCCACCACGACGGCCACGTCGAAGCCTTCCTCGATGATATCGGGCATCTCTTGCGCGATGGTCAGGTCAACGGCCACATCGGGCAGATGCTGCTGGTAGCGTGCGATCAGCGGCATCACATAGTGCTGGCCGAAGCTCGTGCCGCCATAGACGCGCAACCTGCCCGCCGGATTCGCCTGCGCGGCGGCCGCTTCGGCCTCCGCCTGCTCGATATCGGCGAGAATGCGCCTGCAGCTTTGCAGATAGCGCTCGCCGGCCTCGGTCAGCGACATGCGCCGCGTGGTCCGGTTCAAAAGCCGCGCGCGCAGGCGCGACTCCAGATCGGTGACGGCGCGCGAAACCTGTGCCGTCGTCATCGTCTCGCTCGCGGCGGCGCGCGTGAAGCTGCCCGATTCCACCACCCTCACGAAGATCCGCATGTTTCGCAGCGTATCCATCAACAGCTCCCGTACATTCGCTAGCCCACTCCATCATCAATGGAGCCAGTCTCGCTTACAGGCCGTGGCCCCATGCTGACCCGTACATGGCAGCCGCGCCAGCTTGGCGAGCCGCCTTGTCCCGCGTATGATCCACGGCGCCCCCTTGCATTGCGGATCGCATCGCGAGCGACGCGAGGCATCCCGCGTGCCGCCCTCATGACAGAACGATGACTTACGATTTCGCCCTGCGCCTTCTCGCGGCATTCGCCTGCGGCGTCGCCATCGGAGTGGAACGCCAGATGCGCCAGCGCACCGCTGGCCTGCGTACCATCACGCTCGTCGCCAGCGGCGCGTGCCTGTTCGTCACGCTCGGCGTGCTCACCGGCAACGGCGTCGCGGGCGTCACGCAGATCGCGGCCTATGTGGTCTCGGGCGTGGGCTTTCTGGGCGGCGGCGTGATCATGCGCGACAAGGGCTCCATTCAGGGCATCAATACGGCGGCGACACTCTGGTGCTCGGCCGCCGTGGGCGTGCTGTGCGGCTCGGGCCATTTCCTGCCGGCGTTCGCGGGCACGGGCGTCGTGCTGCTCACCAACACCTTGCTGCGCGAGGTGAGCCGCATCATCAATCAGGCGCCGGTCTCCAACGCCGACCTCGTGAGCCTCTACGTGCTCACGGTGGTGTGCCGCGAAGAGGACGAGATCCACATTCGCACCGTGCTCTCGAACTCGATGTATTCCACGCCGCTTTCTTTTCAGAGCCTGACGAGCGAAGACGTTCCTGGCGACCCGCAGCGCCTGCGCGTCACCGCGACCCTGCGCCTGCATCCGAAATACCAGCCCAAGCTCGAGCTGATGGCGAGCCGCCTGAGCATGGAAAAAGGCGTCTCGAGCGTAAGCTGGACCGCCGCGGAAACCGAGGTTGCGCCCGAATGAGCGGGCGACGGCCATAATCGGCACGCATTCCTTACGAATTCATTTCATTGCTGTTGCAATTTTTGCAATGCTGCGCGGCAGGCTACAAGAACTGTCAATTCTGGCCGCGTTTCATGGACTCGATCCCGCCCTTGGACTAAGCTCCAGTTCAGCTTGATTTGTTCACATCAACAAGGGGGGCTGCTATATGCACCACAACTTCTTCGGATGGCTGGTCGTCGGCGCAATCGCGGGTTGGCTCGCCGGAGTGCTCGTCAAGGGCGGCGGCTTCGGATTGATCGTCGATATCATCGTCGGGATTGTCGGTGCCTTCATTGGCGGCTGGCTTGCGGGCCTGCTCGGGATCCACATCGGTAGCGGCATGATCAGCTCGATCATCACTGCGATCGTCGGCGCGGTCATCCTGCTCTTCATCATCAGGCTGTTCCGAAGAGCGTAGCGATTCAAAGCCGTCAAATGAAAAGCGGGAGCACCGTCACCGGTGCTCCCGCTTTTTTATCGGCTTGCGGCTCTAGTTGCTTGCGCCGCTCGCGTGTCTCGACGATCAGCCGTTCACGACGCGTTCGCCCGCTTACGCCTCTGGCGCAACCGGCAGCATCGAGCCGGTCTCGTTGAAGCGCAGATGCATTTCGTACGCCCTGGCAAGATTGTGCGGCGTCTGGCCACCGATCTTCAGCGCGTCGCGATAGTAGTCGCGCAGCAGGTCGCGATAGAGCGGATGCGCGCAGCGCTCGATGATCAGCGTCGCGCGCTCGCGCGGCGCGAGGCCACGCAGGTCGGCAAGACCTTGCTCGGTGACGATCACATCCACGTCATGCTCGTTGTGATCGACGTGCGGCACCATCGGCACGATGCTGGAAATGCGGCCGTCCTTCGCGATGGCCTTGGTCGCGAAGATCGCGCACGAGGCATTGCGCGCGAAATCGCCCGAGCCGCCGATGCCGTTCATCATGTGCGTGCCGCCCACATGCGTGGAATTCACGTTGCCGTAGATGTCGCATTCGAGCGCCGTGTTCAGCGCGATGAGGCCGAGGCGGCGAATCACTTCCGGATGGTTGCTCACTTCCTGCGGGCGCAGCACGAGCTTGTCGCGATAGCGGTCGAGCTCGGCGAGCACCTGTGCCTGACGCGGAGCGGAGAGCGTCATGGAGGCGCCCGAGGCGAACACCATCTTGCCCGCATCGATCAGGTCGAAGGTGGAATCCTGAAGTACTTCGGAGTACATCGTAAGCGCTTCGAATGGCGAGTTCACGAATCCCGAGAGCACTGCATTCGCGATCGTGCCAATGCCGGCCTGCAGCGGGGGCAGTTGCGCGCTCATGCGTCCATGCTTCACCTCGTGTTGCAGGAACTCGATGAGGTGGCCCGCGATGCTCGCAGTCTCTTCGTCGGCAGGCAGCACGGTCGAGGGGCTGTCGTGCTCGTTGGTGATGACGATGGCGGCGATCTTCTCGGCCGGAATATCGATGAAGCTCGTGCCCACGCGGTCTTGCGGGCTGACGATCGGCAGCGGATCGCGATGCGGGCGGCGGCCCGGAATCCACACGTCGTGCAGACCTTCGAGCGCGAGCGGCTGCGCGAGATTGAGCTCGACGATCACCTTCTCCGCGAGGATCGCGAAGCTCGCCGAATTGCCGACCGAGGTCGTGGGGACGATGCCGCCCGTCTCGGTGATCGCAGCGGCCTCGATGATCGCGAGGTCGAGCTTGCCGAGCAGATTCGCGCGCAGCATCTCGACGGTCTCGGAAAGGTGCTGGTCGACGAACATGACTTCGCCGCGATTGATGGCCTTGCGCAACGTGGCGTCGACCTGGAACGGCAAGCGGCGCTCGAGCACGCCGGCTTCGGTCAGCGTGCGGTCTACGTCGTGGCCGAGCGAGGCGCCCGTCATCAGCGTGATGCGCAGCGGCTCCTTTTCTTCGCGCGCACGGCGCGCCAGTTCGAGCGGCACGGCCTTCGTGTCGCCCGCACGCGTGAAGCCGCTCGCGCCAACACGCATGCCGTTGCGCACGAGTTTCGCGGCCTCGGCAGCCGAAGTGATTTTCCCGCGCAATGCGGCACAACGAATACGGTCTTCGTACATCAAAGTCTCCACAAACACACTGATCACCAAGTGCCCTTTTCAGGTCTCGCTTCAGCGGCCTTGCATTAAAGCATGCGTAATACAGTTTTGCAGCCACAATGCGCAAAGCCGCGAGGCCTCTTACGAAGGCGCCGCGGCAAGAAACTCAAGCTTGCGCCTCGCTCATGGTTGGCGGGCAGTCACTCGATCTCAGCTACCGAAATAAAGGTTGCAGAAGCTGACCGGACCGACGCATTCGTCTTTCTTGGCGGGCTTTGCGATCTGATTGGCGGGTGCCTGCGCAGCCGGCTGGGCTGCGCTTTGCGCGACCTGCTGAGGGACGCTCGCTGCCGGTGCTTCGTTCTGTGCATAAGCAGCGGCGGCGGCAAACAGCGAACAGGCAACAACAGCGATCTTCAGGGACTTCATTTTACTCTCCAGTGCTAACGGGTACTGCGAAGCAGTGATGTCACTATATGACCGGGGCCAGGAATGATTAAGAAGGCGGGGTGGAAGGCATATTTCCAGACTGCGGCAAGATCGCGCAGGCGCCCTGCCGTCATGCCGCTATTTCAAGGTGTGCCGGGGCGCAATGGCTGGCGGTGGCGCGCCCGACGCGCGAGCGCGCCGAGTGGCGCATCGCGGTCGATGAGCGCGCTGCGAATGAAGTGCAAGTGGCTCAGGAGCCGCTGCACGTCGTGCCTGCGCTCCCGGTCGTGGTGAACACCGGGAAGCGCTTCCTGTGCGATCCAGGTGGCCGCGCGCACCGACGACAGTGCACGCTCCAGTTGCGCCGGGTCCGGGTTCTCGAACAGGCGCGCGATATCGTCCAGCACCTGATCGAGGCTCGTGGACCATCTGCGCTCTGCCATTCCGAGCCACGTGGCCGCCTGGGCTTCGTGACGCAAGTCGATCACGGCGTGCCCCACTTCGAGCGTGATCAGCATCCAGCGCAGCGCACGCCGATGGGCCTGCTTGCGGCCGTTGAGCAGCAGCCGCAACTGGTGCATCAGGTCGTGCGTGCCGGACTGGAACTGCTGGCCGAGGCCTTGCAACTCGCCACGGCAGGCGAGTTCGACCTGAGCGCGCAGCGCCACGCGCATGCGCTCGACGAGCCAGTTCATGTGCGGCGGGAAAACCACCGCAAACGCGAGGGCGGCCACGACCATCGCCGCGACGACCGCGATGCCGTTGTTGATCAGCAGATCGGGGGTGTAGACGATCACGTTGTCGGGGCCCGCGAGCAGACAGAAAAACACCGAGAATCCGACCCCGAAACCGGCGATGCGTGGCCGCGTCGCGAAGAACGCGCCGAGCGCGAGCACCGGTGCGAGCGCGGCACAGAGCAGCGGGAAGCCATCGATGTTTGGATACACGTAGCAGGTGAGCAGATAGCCGACGACGGCCGCGCAGCCCGCACCCGCTGCCATCTGAAAAGCCATGCGTGTGGCGCGTGGCGCCGACGAGGTCAGCGCGCAGGTCAACGCGGCGGCGATCATCGCGAGGCCGCCGCTCGGCCAGTCGGTCTCCACCCAGAACCAGCCGAGCGCGGCCACCACCACGGCCGTGCGCAGGAACGTGAACGCCACGACATACCAGCTCGTGCGCGGCACATAGCGCGTCATGCGCGGCTCGGGCGGCAGACCGGCCTGGGTGAGCGACGCCCATGTGCTGCTGTAGCGGGCTATTTCGGTCGTGAAGCGGTAGATCAGCTCGGCGGTCGTATCGAAGTCCTGCAGCGCGTCGGATCCTGCCGCCTCGAGTGGCCGGCGCGTCTCGCGCACGTGGCGCGGCAGTGTGCGCTTGAACGTATCGAGGTCTTGGGCGATCCGCAGTGCATATGCACGATCGGCCTCGCCCTGGCGCGGACGTTGTGCGAGCAGCGTCGCAAGCTCGCTGAAATACGGCGCAAGCGGCGCGATGGCCTCGTCGCTCCAGCGCAGACGCTTCTTCAACTGACGTAGTGCATGCAGGCGCGCACATACGTCCATGAACTCGCCGTTCAGGCGCGCAAGCAACTGGCTGCGCGAGCGCATGATCGGATCTTCAAAAATTGAGAACGCGCGCGTGGCCTCGAAGCCGACGATCTCATCGACGAGTTTCGCGAATCGCCCTTCAAATGCGCCTCTTTCGAGGCCGCCAGACAACACGAGCGCCGCGAACGCAGTAAAATCAAGATATCGGGTACGCAAGGTGCGTTCGAGCACCGAGCCCGACTGCCGGGGCACGATGACGGCGCTGACCACCCCGGAGCAGAGAATCCCCACGGCCACTTCGGCCCCGCGCCCAAGCGCGGCGAGAAAGAGTCCGTTGGGCTGCATCACGAGCGGAATGCCGATCAGCGCAGCGGTATAGCCTGCCAGCACGAAAGCGTACCAACGAAAATGGCGATTGCGCATGGCGGCCGCGGTACAGGCGGCCACCCATCCCGTCATCCCGAGTATGTAGAGTTCGGGCTGCTGGATGAACACGGCCCCCAACACCACCGCCGCGACCATGCCCACCGCGGTGCCCACGATGCGATAGACGCTCTTCGCGAACACCATGCCGGAGAGCGGCTGCATCAGCACGAACACGGTCGTCATTGCAATGCGCGGCTGCGGCAGATCGAGCAACATCGAAATACCCATCGCGAGCAATCCCGCAGCCACTGTTTTCAGCAGATGCAGCCAGATCGCGCCACTGCTGCCCTGCCAGTCTCGCAGGCCGCGCCGCGCGGCTCGCCATATGACTTCGGCGCGATGACGCGGGTCGATCGCTCGATATATCGCTGGCTGGCGGTTCATTTAAAACGCACTACGCTCGGATTGTTACGAAGAAAGCCGCTGCAGGCGCAGTGGCTGAGCAACGAAGTTGCATGGGACCCGGTGAGCGTTAAAGCGCCAACCTGGGTCGACCAGCGCCGATTGTAGGAGCGTCAGTTGAGCGAATTAACGGGACGGGCGGGGAACCTCCGTTCCAGATCGCTCAACAATGTCGGGGTCCGCAAGGCGGACAATACGGTTTTCGTGCCGAACAAGAAGTTCTTGAAGAAGGTCTGATGGATACGCTACAAAATATGCGGGTGTTTGTCCGCGTTGTCGAAGCCGGCAGTTTCACCGCCGCGGCCCAGTCGCTCGATTCAACCACGGGCGCGATGTCGCGCGCAGTCTCGGAACTGGAGGCGCATCTGCGTACGCGCCTCCTGAACCGCTCGACGCGCCGACTCGCCCTCACGCCCGCCGGCGAACGTTATCTGAAACGCTGCTCGCAAATTCTCGCGGACGTCGACAACGCCGAAGAAGAAGCCAGTTGCGCCCACGAGCGTCCCGCGGGGGCGTTGCGTATGCACAGTTTCGCGAGCATCGGGCAACAGTACGTGCTGCCCGCGATTTCGCGCTATCGTGCTTTGCACCCCGAAGTGACGGTCGAGCTTACGCTCTCGCAACGCATGCCCGATCTTTTCGAGGGCAGCAGCGACGTGTCGGTGGTCACTGCGGCTTCGCTGCCGAACTCCGATCTCGTTTCGCACCAGTTGGGTTCGTCGTGCAGCATCCTGTGCGCATCACCGGCGTATGTGCATACGCACGGCGCGCCGCGCACGCCAGCCGACCTCGCGCATCACGACTGCCTGATCCTCAAGACGCCGACTGCGCCCGCGCATGAATGGGTGCTCGAAGGGCCCGAAGGCAACGTCGAGATGCACGTGGACGGTCCGGTTCAGGTGAACATTGCGGAGTCGCTGGCGGTAGCGATTCGTGAAGGAATGGGCATTGGCATGCTGCCGGTGTATGCGGCAATAGAAGGTCTGCGCAACGGCACGCTCGTGCGCGTGCTGCCCCAGCACATCCTGCAGAAGAACCACGTATATGCGCTGTATCCGTCGCGCAAATTCGTCGATGCGAAAACGAAAACCTGGGTGGAATTTCTGCGGGCGCATCTCCCGCAGGTGATTGCTCGCGATATGGCGTTGCTCGAAGAGCTCACGCAGGAACAACTCGCAGATGCCGCTGCAATTTCGACGCCCGATGCGCTTGCAGCAACGCAGAAGACTAAAGCTGCGCAGTGAACTGCAGTCTTTCGAATGCCGAATGCAAAACAGCCGTCAAAGCGACGGCTGTTTTTTTTATGCGCATGATTTTGGGGTGTTTTGCGCGCGTAAACGCCAGAACCCCGGTGCTCTTTCGGAGCCACCGGGGTTCTGGACATACTGCATAAGGAGCCTGACGATTACCTACTTTCACACGGGCAATCCGCACTATCATCGGCGTAGAGTCGTTTCACGGTCCTGTTCGGGATGGGAAGGGGTGGGACCGACTCGCTATGGTCATCAGGCTTGACGGGTTGCTGCGTCGCACGGGTTCTGGTGAACCTGGCGCCACAGCCAATCTGGAAGAAGCGTAAAGAGGTTTTTGCTGATTGGGGTTGTGTTGTTTCCGGCACAACACGCGATCTCTCAACCTGTGCGTCCTCTTTCCTCCTCTGCGGAGGCAGACACACCTGTTATAGGATCAAGCCTTACGGGCAATTAGTATCAGTTAGCTTAACGCATTACTGCGCTTCCACACCTGACCTATCAACGTCCTGGTCTCGAACGACCCTTCAAGGGAATCTGGTTCCCGGGGAAGTCTCATCTTGAGGCGAGTTTCCCGCTTAGATGCTTTCAGCGGTTATCTCTTCCGAACATAGCTACCCGGCGATGCGACTGGCGTCACAACCGGTACACCAGAGGTTCGTCCACTCCGGTCCTCTCGTACTAGGAGCAGGCCCCCTCAAACTTCCAGCGCCCACGGCAGATAGGGACCAAACTGTCTCACGACGTTTTAAACCCAGCTCACGTACCTCTTTAAATGGCGAACAGCCATACCCTTGGGACCGGCTACAGCCCCAGGATGAGATGAGCCGACATCGAGGTGCCAAACACCGCCGTCGATATGAACTCTTGGGCGGTATCAGCCTGTTATCCCCAGAGTACCTTTTATCCGTTGAGCGATGGCCCTTCCATACAGAACCACCGGATCACTATGACCTGCTTTCGCACCTGCTCGACTTGTCAGTCTCGCAGTCAAGCACGCTTATGCCATTGCACTATCAGCACGATTTCCGACCGTACCTAGCGTACCTTCGTACTCCTCCGTTACCCTTTGGGAGGAGACCGCCCCAGTCAAACTGCCTGCCATGCACTGTCCCCGATCCGGATAACGGACCAAGGTTAGAACCTCAAACAGATCAGGGTGGTATTTCAAGGACGGCTCCATGCAGACTAGCGTCCACACTTCATAGCCTCCCACCTATCCTACACAAACCGGTTCAAAGTCCAATGCAAAGCTGCAGTAAAGGTTCATGGGGTCTTTCCGTCTAGCCGCGGGGAGATTGCATCATCACAAACACTTCAACTTCGCTGAGTCTCGGGAGGAGACAGTGTGGCCATCGTTACGCCATTCGTGCAGGTCGGAACTTACCCGACAAGGAATTTCGCTACCTTAGGACCGTTATAGTTACGGCCGCCGTTTACCGGGACTTCAATCAAGAGCTTGCACCCCATCATTTAATCTTCCGGCACCGGGCAGGCGTCACACCCTATACGTCCACTTTCGTGTTTGCAGAGTGCTGTGTTTTTTATTAAACAGTCGCAGCCACCAGTTTATTGCAACCCCTTCACCCTTCTGGCGCGAGCCAGTCAAGCTACCAGGGCGTACCTTATCCCGAAGTTACGGTACCAATTTGCCGAGTTCCTTCTCCCGAGTTCTCTCAAGCGCCTTAGAATACTCATCTCGCCCACCTGTGTCGGTTTGCGGTACGGTCACTGTTGAACTGAAGCTTAGAGGCTTTTCTTGGAACCACTTCCAGTTGCTTCTCCACCTAGGTGGATGGCCTCGCACCCTTGAATTCCGCGCCCGGATTTGCCAAAGCGCCTTCTCCAATGCAAGGACCGGGACTTCCAACACCCGGACAACCTTCCGCGATCCGTCCCCCCATCGCATTCAACAATGGTGCAGGAATATTGACCTGCTTCCCATCAGCTACGCATTTCTGCCTCGCCTTAGGGGCCGACTCACCCTACGCCGATGAACGTTGCGTAGGAAACCTTGGGCTTACGGCGAGGGGGCCTTTCACCCCCCTTTATCGCTACTCATGTCAGCATTCGCACTTCTGATACCTCCAGCACACCTTCCGATGCACCTTCGCAGGCTTACAGAACGCTCTCCTACCATGCGAGACTAGCTCGCATCCGCAGCTTCGGTATATGACTTAGCCCCGTTACATCTTCCGCGCAGGACGACTCGATCAGTGAGCTATTACGCTTTCTTTAAAGGGTGGCTGCTTCTAAGCCAACCTCCTGACTGTTTTAGCCTTCCCACTTCGTTTCCCACTTAGTCATATTTGGGGACCTTAGCTGGCGGTCTGGGTTGTTTCCCTCTTGACACCGGACGTTAGCACCCGATGTCTGTCTCCCGTGATTGCACTCTTCGGTATTCGGAGTTTGCTATGGCGAAGTAATCCGCAATGGACCCTTCAACCATGACAGTGCTCTACCCCCGAAGGTGATACACGAGGCACTACCTAAATAGTTTTCGGAGAGAACCAGCTATTTCGGGTTTGTTTAGCCTTTCACCCTATCCACAGCTCATCCCCTAACTTTTCAACGTTAGTGGGTTCGGTCCTCCAGCACGTGTTACCGTGCCTTCAACCTGGCCATGGATAGATCACCTGGTTTCGGGTCTACACCCAGCGACTGAACGCCCTGTTCGGACTCGCTTTCGCTACGCCTGCCCTATTCGGTTAAGCTTGCCACTGAATGTAAGTCGCTGACCCATTATACAAAAGGTACGCCGTCACCCCTTGCGAGGCTCCGACTGTTTGTATGCATGCGGTTTCAGGATCTATTTCACTCCCCTCCGGGGTTCTTTTCGCCTTTCCCTCACGGTACTGGTTCACTATCGGTCGATCACGAGTATTTAGCCTTGGAGGATGGTCCCCCCATCTTCAGACAGGATTTCACGTGTCCCGCCCTACTTGTCGTACACCTAGTTCTTCCATACTGCCTTCGCCTACGGGGCTATCACCCACTATGGCCACACTTTCCAGAGTGTTCGGCTGACAATACAGATAAAGAGTACAGGCTGGTCCCATTTCGCTCGCCACTACTCTGGGAATCTCGGTTGATTTCTTTTCCTGCGGCTACTTAGATGTTTCAGTTCGCCGCGTTCGCTTCACATGGCCTATGTATTCAGCCATGGATACTCCATACGGAGTGGGTTTCCCCATTCGGACATCTACGGATCAAAGCTTGTTTGCCAGCTCCCCGTAGCTTTTCGCAGGCTACCGCGTCCTTCATCGCCTGTGATCGCCAAGGCATCCACCACATGCACTTGTTCGCTTGACCCTATAACGGGTGTGTCTTGCGGCGATTGCTCGCGTCGGACCACTCATTACAGGTTGAGTATTCGTGTTGCGCCGTATTTCAAGGCAATCTTTCGATCACTTAAAAATACATTGATACAATCACAACCCTGATTCACTTACTCCACACCCATCTCTAAGTGTGTTTCAGATGAATCTCTTTACTATTTCTTCCTGATTGTTAAAGAACGACAGCCGATATGGTTTTACTCACATCGCTCTGACTGGCTCAATCGCCAATGCGTAATACCCGGTTTGTGTTTCTACCGGACACTAGGCATTGAAGATTGGTGGAGGATGACGGGATCGAACCGACGACCCCCTGCTTGCAAAGCAGGTGCTCTCCCAGCTGAGCTAATCCCCCAGTCATACATGCTCGAGGGATCCGCTTTCGCCTTATGCAGACAAAGTGGTGGGTCTGGATGGATTCGAACCATCGACCCCCGCCTTATCAAGACGGTGCTCTAACCGACTGAGCTACAGACCCCTGAGTCTGTCTTTTCTACAGCCGACAAGTGTGAGCGCTTTAACAAGCTTAAGCGGTGAGCTCTGGAAAGGAGGTGATCCAGCCGCACCTTCCGATACGGCTACCTTGTTACGACTTCACCCCAGTCATGAATCCTGCCGTGGTGACCGTCCTCCTTGCGGTTAGACTAGCCACTTCTGGCAAAACCCACTCCCATGGTGTGACGGGCGGTGTGTACAAGACCCGGGAACGTATTCACCGCGGCATGCTGATCCGCGATTACTAGCGATTCCAGCTTCACGCAGTCGAGTTGCAGACTGCGATCCGGACTACGATCGGTTTTCTGGGATTGGCTCCACCTCGCGGCAGCAACCCTCTGTTCCGACCATTGTATGACGTGTGAAGCCCTACCCATAAGGGCCATGAGGACTTGACGTCATCCCCACCTTCCTCCGGTTTGTCACCGGCAGTCTCCCAGTGCTCTTGCGTAGCAACTAGGGACAAGGGTTGCGCTCGTTGCGGGACTTAACCCAACATCTCACGACACGAGCTGACGACAGCCATGCAGCACCTGTGTTATGGCTCCCTTTCGGGCACTTCCACCTCTCAGCAGAATTCCATACATGTCAAGGGTAGGTAAGGTTTTTCGCGTTGCATCGAATTAATCCACATCATCCACCGCTTGTGCGGGTCCCCGTCAATTCCTTTGAGTTTTAATCTTGCGACCGTACTCCCCAGGCGGTCAACTTCACGCGTTAGCTACGTTACCAAGCCAATGAAGGCCCGACAACCAGTTGACATCGTTTAGGGCGTGGACTACCAGGGTATCTAATCCTGTTTGCTCCCCACGCTTTCGTGCATGAGCGTCAGTATTGGCCCAGGGGGCTGCCTTCGCCATCGGTATTCCTCCACATCTCTACGCATTTCACTGCTACACGTGGAATTCTACCCCCCTCTGCCATACTCCAGCGATGCAGTCACCAATGCAGTTCCCAGGTTAAGCCCGGGGATTTCACATCGGTCTTACATCACCGCCTGCGCACGCTTTACGCCCAGTAATTCCGATTAACGCTCGCACCCTACGTATTACCGCGGCTGCTGGCACGTAGTTAGCCGGTGCTTATTCTTCCGGTACCGTCATCCCCCTTCGGTATTATCGAAAAGGATTTCTTTCCGGACAAAAGTGCTTTACAACCCGAAGGCCTTCTTCACACACGCGGCATTGCTGGATCAGGGTTGCCCCCATTGTCCAAAATTCCCCACTGCTGCCTCCCGTAGGAGTCTGGGCCGTGTCTCAGTCCCAGTGTGGCTGGTCGTCCTCTCAGACCAGCTACGGATCGTCGCCTTGGTAGGCCTTTACCCCACCAACTAGCTAATCCGCCATCGGCCGCCCCTATAGCGCGAGGTCTTGCGATCCCCCGCTTTCATCCGTAGATCGTATGCGGTATTAATCCGGCTTTCGCCGGGCTATCCCCCACTACAGGACACGTTCCGATGTATTACTCACCCGTTCGCCACTCGCCGCCAGGATTGCTCCCGCGCTGCCGTTCGACTTGCATGTGTAAGGCATGCCGCCAGCGTTCAATCTGAGCCAGGATCAAACTCTTCAGTTCAAACCTGTTACTGTTTTCGGTTCTTTCGAACCGGTCGCTCACTCAAAGCTGACAGGAATTTGAATAAATTCAAAAACCTGACTTACTTTAGTGTGAGACTCTTGATACTTTCGCTACTCCTGTCCGGCTCCGAAGAACCAGTCAGGCCGCTGAAACTCATCAAGCGCCCACACTTATCGGCTGTAAATTTTTAAAGATCGATCGCGAAACCCACCGGCTTACTGCATTACTGCCCGGCGTTTTCTGCGTTGCTGCGTCAGCAGCAGAGAAACGAGATTATGCAGACTCTTTCGCGTTTCGTCAACATCTTTTTTAACGTCACCGTTTAAAAACTGTCGACTCCCCGCACCCCGCCGTTTCTCGCGGCGGCCTTCGCTGCGCAAACCGCCGCAAGCGAAGGGACTGAATTCTAGTCACAGGGATGTCATCTGGCAAGGGGGTTTTTGAGCCCCCTCGAAAAAGACGCGAAACCGACTCACACGTGGCGTTGCATCACGCGATCGACGATCTGCAGGTAGTGGTCGAGTCCCGGCGTTTGCTTGCCCTCGATCTTCGCGAGGTCGTCCCAGCGGCGCAGGCGCACCGCGTCGTCGGCAAAGGGGCGCTCGGCAAATTCGCGCGCGCCATCGGCGTCGAAAATGCCGCCTTGCAGCTGGAGGCTGCGCACCGAATCAGGTGACAGGCGACCGAAGTATGCTTCGTCGGTTGCGCACAGATAGCGCTTCGCATCGACGTGCAGCCGGATCGGCTCCAGCACGCTTGCCGGCAGAATCGGCCGCAGGAACGGCAGCGCGTAGTACTGGTGCAGGTCGTCGATACCGCGCTCAGTCGGCGTTTCGCCCTGGCGATTGAGCAGATGTCCGAGATCGTGGAGGAAGGCCGCCGCCACGAGTTCCTCGCTCGCCCCTTCCTCCTCGGCCAGTGCGCCGCTTTGCAGCGCGTGCTCGAGCTGCGTCACGAGCTCGCCGCTATAGGCCTGCCCGCCATGCTGCTCGAACAAGCCGCGAATATCTTCCAGACTCAGTGCCATGCTGCCCATCCTCCTATTGCCGATCGCGCCAGCGCGCAATTACTCAGCCAGTCAACGGACGTCATCGACGTCCCGTTCATCGTGTTTCTCCTGCGTGCGCATCTGGGCGACCGCCTCGTCGGCGTCGCGCGAGGCGAGTGCGTTCAAGACCGCCCGATGCCGCGCGCAGGACGCCTGTCGCGCCGCCTCGCTCTGCTGTTCGCGCGGCGACAGCCGCCGCTCGTTGGCAGCGCGCCGCCAGGCCTCGTACAGCTTGCCGTTGCCGGCCGCCTCGACCAGTGCGTCGCGAAAGGCTTCGCACGCGCGCGCAAACGCATCCTCGTCGGCGAGCGCGGTGCGCATTGCCTCGAGCCGCTCGTGCAGCGCGCCAACCTGCGCCGCGTCGATACGCGCCGCCAGCATCCGGCACGCCGCCTCTTCGAGGACCGAGCACAGCGAGGCAAGCTCATCCGCCTCCGCGCCTGACACGCTGCGCACGAACACGCCGCGATGCTTCTCGTTGCGCACCAGCCCCGCCTGCTCGAGTGCGCGAAACGCTTCACGCACGGGTCCGCGCGAGACCTGCAGCCGCGCGGCCCATTCGGTTTCGACGAGCTTCGCACCCGGCGCGAGCTGGCCGCGCGCGATGCAGCGCTCGATCTCGTCGCGCACGAGGTCGGCCAGCGAATGCTGGCGCACCAGCGCGAGCGGCGTCGCCACTTCGGCGCGCGACGCGCTTCGCAGATCGGCATCGCGCGTCATTGCCGGCAGGCGCACGGCGCTCAGGCCGCGATCCCGCTCGTCTGCCGGGTCCGCATCGTCCCCGGCCGGTCCTGCGAGACGGTGCAGCGCAACGGTGCGCATGCCGTCCATCGTTTCAGTCCGCACGCCGGCGCGGCACGCGCGCGGCAATCAGCGACAGTGCCGCCAGCGACACGATCAGCAGGATCAGCGAGAGCGCCGAAGCGGGCAGGTAATACCCGCGCTCGACTGCGCCTACCACGACGATCGGCACCGTTGCGAATCCCGGCGGATACACCGTGAGCGTCGCGCCGAGCTCGCCGAGCGAGATCGCGAAGCCCAGCGCGAGGCTCGCGCGGATCGCCGGCACCAACTGCGGGAGCACCACGCGGCGCAGCACCATCGCGGGCGGCGCGCCGAGGCTCGCGGCCGCTTCGCGCAGCACGGTCAGCTCGGGGCGCAGCCCCGCCGCCGCGCAGCGATAGCAAAACGGCAGCACCAGCGCGAGCTGCACGAACACGACAATCGCCGCCGAGCTCGACAGATCCACCGGCGCCTTGTGATAGGCGATCAGCACTGCAAGCCCGAGCACCACGCTCGGCACGCCGTTGGGGACCATCGCGAGCGCGTCGGCAATGGCGCCAAGGCCGCGCCGGTCGCGCCCTTCGAGCGCCAGCGCTAGCCACAGGCCGAGTGCGGTGCCGAGCACCGCCACGCCGAAGCCGACCTCAAGGCTCGTGGTGAGCGCGTCGAAGTCGCTCGAGCCGAGGCGCTCGAACCAGCGCGTGCTGAAGCCGTCGGGGAGTATCGTGCCCGACCAGTGCGAGGCCACGCTCGAAAGTGCGACGACGATCACCGGCAGCACGAAGAGCCAGAAGCACAGCAATGCGGCGAGCGCGAGCAGCACGCCGCTGCCAAAGCGCGCGAGAACGCTGCGCTCGACGGGCCGCGCACGCAGATGCTTCGGCGGCAGGGCGATGTGGTCCGAAGCCGCCGCCACGGGATTGGTTGCAGGATTATTTGCCATTGCGCGCGCCTCCATGACTGCGGCGATTCACGCGCCGATACAGCGCATACAGGGAAAGCGACATTGCGAGCATCACGACGGCACCCGCGGCGGCGGTCGGCAGATCGAGATCGACGGTCGCCGAGCTATAGATCGCCACCGGCAGCGTGACCAGATGCGCGCTGCCGAGCACGAGCAGAATGCCGAACTCGTTGAACGTCAGCAGAAAACACAGAATCGTGCCCGCGGCGATGCCCGGCCACGCGAGCGGCAGGATCACGCGTGCGGCGACCATGCGGTTGTTCGCGCCCAGGCTGCGCGCGGCCTCGATCAGACGCATGTCGAGCAGCGAGAACGCGGCGAGCGTCGGGCGCACGACGAAGGGCGCATAGAACACCACTTCCGCGAGCACGACCCCACCGATGCCGAACAGGAAATCGAGCGGCGGCGCCTGCAGATGAAAGATCCGCTGCAGGCCGATGCTCACCGAGCCCTGCGAGCCGTACAGAAAGATCAGCGTGAAGGCGACGAGAAACGACGGAAACGCCACGAACAGTTCGAGAAAGCGCGTCACGAGCTGCGCGCCCGGAAACGGCTTGAAGAACAGGATCGCGGCGATCGCCACGCCGAGCACGGAGGCGAGGCCCGCGCTGAGGAACAGGATCCACAACGTCGTGCCGATCACGCCGCGCGAATCGGGATTGCCGAAGAACGCCTCATAGGCGTGCAAGCTCAGGCCATGCGCGCCGGTCAGGCTGAGCAGCACGAGCCGCACGAGCGGATAGACGACGAGCGGCCCCAGCACGAACACGAGCAGAAAGGCGATATGCCATTGCGCGCGCCGCTCGCGGCGACGCGCGGCGGCCGCGTGCGCTTCCGCGCCTGGCAGCGGCGCACCCGGGAAAGCGGAATCAGGGGTTGATAAGGACGACATCGTCAGCCTCGTAACGCAGGGAAACACGCATGCCTTTTTCCGGCGTCATGCCGTGGCCGCGTTGCATGGTGACGAGCACCGGATCGTTGGGCATCGCGTCGAGCAGGACCGGCACCGAGAGCACCGAGCCATACCATTCGACGGACTCGATCGTGCCGTGCAGGCTGCCTTCGCCCAGCGGCGCGATGCGCAGGCTTTCGGGGCGCAGGCAGGCGAGCTTGTCGCGCACGTCGTGACGCGCATCGCCCACCGGGAACGCCACGCTCGGCGGCAAGAGGTTCGCCGCGCCCAGATAGCGCGCGACGTAGGCGTCGTTGGGCGTGTCGTAGAGCTGCTGCGGCGTGCCGAGCTGCGCGATGTGGCCATCGCGCATCAGGAGCGTACGGTCGGATAGCACCAGCGCATCGTCCTGATCGTGCGTCACGCAGACGATCGTGAGGTCGGGCAGCCGCTCGTGCAGCGCCTTGAGCTCGGAGCGCACCGAGGCGCGCAGATTGGCGTCGAGTGCCGAAAGCGGTTCGTCGAGCAGCAGCACGTCCGGCTCGATCACGAGCGCGCGCGCGAGCGCCACGCGCTGCTGCATGCCGCCCGAGAGCTGGGCGGGCATGACGTG
The DNA here is from genome assembly GCF_004524855.1 of Paraburkholderia pallida. Taxonomy (NCBI): domain Bacteria; kingdom Pseudomonadati; phylum Pseudomonadota; class Betaproteobacteria; order Burkholderiales; family Burkholderiaceae; genus Paraburkholderia; species Paraburkholderia pallida. The sequence goes on from NZ_CP038149.1 coordinate 1,823,192, forward strand.
GCCCGCGTCGCCGAGCTGCACGAGCTTGAGCGCGTCGGCCACGCGCCGCGCGATGTCGCGCGACGGCACGCGGCGCGCCTTGAGCCCGAACGCGACGTTCTCGAACACCGAAAGATGCGGAAAGAGTGCGTAGCTCTGGAACAGCAGTCCCAGGTTGCGCTGATGCGGCGGCACGTGGGTCAGGTCGCGGCCCGCGACGGTGAGCGAGCCCGCGAGCGCATCGGCTTCGATGAACCCGGCGATGAAACGCAGCAGGGTAGTCTTGCCGCAACCGCTGCGGCCCAGCACGGTCAGCAATTCGCCGCGGCGGATGGTGAGCGACAGATCGTCGAGCACCGTGCGCGTGCCGAAGCGCACGCTCAGGCGGTCGATCTGCACGCCCGCTGCGCCGCCGAAGCTGGACGCATCGGAGGTATCGGTCAGGCCGGACACATCCGGCAGTGCGCGGGCCATCTGGCCCGACGCAAGGCTTGCGGTATTCACCGGGTTCTTCTCCTGCAAAACGGTCGACCAGAGCCCGCGCTCAAAAAGCGCTGGCTCTGGTCCCATACAAAGTACTCAGATATTGCTCAAACGCCTTACTGCGGCTTCACGACTTCGAGCTGCTTGCCCGACGAGCCGATCACCTCGTTCTTCCAGCGCGTGGTCCAGTCGGCCTTCTTCGCCATCACCTGGTTCCAGTCCACCGGAATCAGCTTGACGCCCTGGATCGCCTGCTTGACCGCTTCGCCGTTCTTGCCCGTGAGCGCCACGTCCGTGCGGCCCGGAATGCCGAAGATATCCGGCACCTTCGACTGCACTTCCGTCGACATCAGATAGTCGATCAGCTTCTTGCCTTCCGCCTGGTTCGGACCATTCTTGATCAGGCCGATCGCGTACGGCAGCTGGAACGTCGTCGGATGGCCGCCCGCGTCGGCGGCGAGGAAGATCGGCTTGAGCGAGAGACCGCCGTTGGCTGCATCGTCGAGATCCATCTGCAGGTCGCCATTGGCCACCGAGATTTCGTTGCGCGAGAGCAGCACGTCGAGATAGCCGGTGCCCTTGGTGTGGAACTTGGCGCTTTGCTCGAGCTTCTTCAGATAGTCGAACGCCTTGTCTTCGCCCATCAGCGAGGTCGTGAGGATGATCACGGCCATGCCGTCACCGGCCGTGGCCGGGTTCGAGTACGCGACCTTGCCCGAATAATCCGGGTGCAGGAGGTCGGCGAACGTCTTCGGCTGGTTCTTCACGACTTCGGGGTTGATCGCGAACGAGAAGTAGTTGTTCACGAACGTCGCCCACGAGCCGTCCGAGGCCTTCGCCATGGCCGGCACGTTCTTGTAGTTCACGCTCTGGTACGGCTGCAGCAGGCCGCCTTGCTGCGCCTGCTGGATGAACGGCGGCAGCGTGACGATCACGTCGCCCTTCGGCGAATCTTTTTCGACATTGGCGCGGTTCACAACTTCGCCACTACCGGCCGTCACGATATTGACCTTGACGCCTTCCTTCTTCTCGAAGGCAGGCAGGACGTCCTTGTAGAGATTTTCGAGGCCGTCGGCCGTGTACAGCACGACGGCGCCGGCGGCGTGGGCGCTCATTGCCGCGCATTGCAGCAGCGTGGCGGCGGCCACCATGGGCAGCACCTTGCGCGCGAAACCTGCGCGATGGGAATTCCTGTGGTTCATGTCGCTCTCCGAAGGCAAAAACCTTGTGCTCGGGGATACCCGATGCGTGCTTAGTCGAATGTCGAACGTCAGCGGACTGCGCCGCCTGTTATGCCCGTCCGGTGCGGCGCACGGATTGCAGATTGTCTGCAATCCGCCGTTGCCACCCTAAAACCGCCGTGCCGCATGGCACACCAGGAGCCGCCCCGTCTCGCGCGCCGGCCCCGTCTGAACGGGCCCGGCAAGAATCACAGGTTTTCGTGACAGGGCAATGACGATTGTGGCGAATGTCAGAAAATTCCACAATTCGCCAAAAATAAGCATATGACACCGCGTGCGAAAACCCCAGCGGCGACGCGCATGCGGCGATCAGATCGGGGAGTCACCCGGAGCGGCGGGCAGGACAAGGCGCGCGGTGCGTACGCGCGCCGCGCCGGTGGGAGGCTCAGGAAAAGAAAATCAGGCGACGAGAAGCTCGGGCCCGCGCGCGGCAATGGCGCGGGCAATGCCCTTTTCGGGCGCGAGCTCGGTGATCACGTAACGGGCGCGCTCGAAGCCGTTGATGCGCACCGGCGTGACGCGGCCGAACTTCGAGTGGTCCGCCACGACGACCGCGCAGGCGGCGGCCGAGAGCATGCGGCTGCGCACCTCGGCGACCATGCGCGTGTAGTCGGTCAGCCAGCCGTCGGCGGTAATGCCGCCCGCGCCGACGAACGCGTAATCGACGTGATATTGGGCGAGCTGCTGCACCGTATCGAGGCCGAAGGTGGCCTCTTCCTGATCGGACAGCTCGCCGCCCAGCAGCGTCACGCGGTTCTCGTTGCGCCGCCCGAGCAGGAGCGCGATGCGCCAGTCGTTGGTGTAGACCGTGAGGCGATGGCGGTCGATGAGCGCGCGCGCGAGCGCGTGCGTCGTGCTGCCCGAATCGATGATGATGGACGCGCCGTCGGGCACGAACTCTGCTGCGCGCTCGCCGATGGCGCGCTTGGCGCTCGCATTGGCGGCCTCGCGCACATCGAGGTCCGGCTCGCTGCGGTCGCTGGACAGCGCGCCGCCATGAGTCGTCACGAGCAGCCCGCGCCCGGCGAGCGTATTGAGGTCGCGCCGGATCGTCTCGCGCGAGACCCGCAATTCGCGCACGAGATCCGCCACCGAAAGCGCGCCGGTCCGGTTCACTTCAGAAAGGATGTACTGGTGACGTTGTTCTGCGAGCATCTCGGTGGGCGCGCTTGCGCGTGAAATCGGAAAGGCCGCCGTATTGTATTACGCGTGATCCGCAACAGCGCCGATTGGCGGCACGCCCTGTGCCCCCGCACGACCGGACCGGCGCGTGGCGGACCGGCGCGAAATGGGCCGAAACGAACCAAACGGCCCTGCCATCCCGCGGCCATCCCTGCTAATCTCGTGTTGGCCGTTCGGGAACCGGACGGCCCTCCATTTTGTCGATTTGTCGTTCCGTCGACTGCCGCCCCCATGCGTTCACGACTTCGCCAACTGCATCTGCTGTTCTGCGCGCTGCGCTATGGCATCCGGCTGATCTGGCTCGCAGCGCCCGAGCATCACAAGCTGCACTGGATCGTCTCGCTCGCCTCGCGCATGCGCGAGGACGAGCGCCTCGCCACGCATCTGTCGAGCGCGCTGCCGCGCCTCGCGCCGCTCGCGGGCGCCTTCGCGCAGACGCTCGCCACCAGGCCCGAGCTCGCCGCCACGACGCTGCACGACGCCATCGACGCCGTCGAGCACTTCGAAGACCCGCTCACGCCGCAGCAGCTCGATGCCGCCCTGCACGCGGCGCTCGGCAAGCCGCCGCAAACGCTCTTCTCGTGGATCGACCCTACGCCTTGCCAAAACGGCTGGTGCGAGCAGACCCACGTCGCGCGCCTTGCGCTGCCGGCCAGCGGCCATCAGATGGTGACGGTGCGCGTGCTGCGCGCGAAGCAGGTTCAGGAAGTCGACGACGACGCCGCGCTGCTCTGCACCGTGGCGCGCTGGCTCGAGCGCTTCTCGGGCGCCGCGCGCAAGCTGGGCCTGCGCGCGCTCGCCCAGACGCTGCGCGAGGATCTGCAACGCCGTTTCGATCTGCGCGCGCAGGCCGCGAATCTGAGCCAGACGGGACACCACCTCGCGAACGACGCGCGCGTCGTGGTGCCCGACGTGATCTGGGACTTCTGCACGGCCCAGACACTGACGGTCGAGCACATCGACACGGTACGCGTAACCGACATCGCCGGACTAGCCGAACATCACATCAACGTGACGCGCGTGGCCGCGCATCTGATCGAGGTGATCACGCAACAGGCCTTCGAGCATGGCTTCTTCCACGCCGCCTTCGACGCTGGGCGCGTGGCCGTGAGTGTCGAGCCGCAGACGCGCGGCCGCCTCGTGTTCGCAAGCGCGGCGCTGATGACGAGTCTCTCCTCGCCCGAGCGCGAGTTCTTCGTGCATGGCGCGACGGCGCTGTTCGAGCAGGATTACGCGCGGCTCGCTGCGCTGCACCACGTTGCGGGCCACGTGCCCGCGCACGCGCGCACCGAGCAGATCGAAGCCGAGTTGCGCACGCGCAGCGAAGCGCATTTCGCGAGCGATACGAGCACGCGCAGCGCGAGTGCCGTGCTTCATCATCTGCTGCACTCGGTCCAGCCGTTCGGCGGCGAGGTGTCGCCACGGCTCGCCGCCGCGCAGCGCGCGTTCGGCAACGCCGAGGCGCTTGCACGCACGATTCATCCGGGCGTCGATGCGTGGGGTATCGCGAGCGCGACGCTCGCGGACATCGCAAGGCGCGATCTCGGCCCGCAAGGCTGGATCAAGCGGCTCTCCCAGGAGCTGCCGCATCTCGCGCAGATCGCGCCACGCGTGCCGCAACTCATCTACCACTTCATGCAGCATCACACCCGCACGGCGCATGGCCCAGGCGCCGCGCAAGCCCAGGCCGCGGTGCTCGAGGCGCTGCACCGCGAGCACCGGCGCACGCGCGCATTGTTGATCGCATGCGCAGTGAGCGGCGTGCTGGTCGGCGTGGCCGCGACGGTTTTCGCGGCTGTCCCCATCAACCAGGCGAACCGCGAGGGCGCGCCGCACGCCGTGCACTCCCAGCCCGCCGGACCAGTGCAGTCCTGAACAAGACCGGCCCGGCCCGCCCGGGTGATACTTCGGGTCTTTCGCAAACTGTCTGCAAAATGGAGCGCGAAATACTCGCGTAGCGGCGCATTTAAGCGTGCCGGCTGCGCGACGCCGACCGAACCCCGGGGCGCCGCTCTTGCTCGCCATAACCATAAAATGCTCGCCTCGCTCGCTCCCGCCCTCTTCGTCGTCCTGTGGTCGACGGGCTTCGTAGTCGCCCGCGCCATCGCACCTTACGCCGATCCCAACCTGTTCCTGCTCGCGCGTTTCGGCGGCACTGCGGCGCTGTTCGCGTGCGTTGCTCTCGCACAGCGTGCGCCATGGCCGCGCGGACGCGAGTTCGGCAAGCACCTGTTCGCCGGCGCACTGCTGCAGGGTGTGTATCTGGGGGCAAGTTACTGGGCCGTCGCGCAAGGCCTGAGCGCGGGCGTGATGGCGCTGCTCGGCGCACTGCAGCCGCTCCTGACTTCCGTGCTCGCCGCGCCGCTGTTCGGCGAGCGCCTCACGACGCGGCGCTGGCAAGGCCTGTCGCTCGGCCTCGCCGGTGTCGTGCTTGTGCTGATGCCGAAGCTGCATGCGGCGGCCGCAGGCGTCTCCACCACCGCGGCGGCCGGCGCCTCGGGCACGCATGCGAACGCGCTCGTAGTCGTGCTCGTCGCGGTGCTCGCGGTCGGCGCAATCACCGCTGGCACCCTCTATCAGAAGACCTCGCTCGCCAAAGCCGATATCCGCAGCGCGAGCGCGGTGCAGAATGCGGGCGCGGCGGTGGTCGCGGCGCTGCTGGCGCTCGCGCTGGGCGAACATCGCTGGATTGCATCGACGACGCTCTGGATCTCGCTCGCATGGGGCATCGCGATGCTCTCGGGCGTGGGCGTGACCTTGCTCGTCTGGATGGTGCGCCACGGCGATGCGGCCCGCGCCACGGCGCTGCTCTTTCTCGCGCCGCCGCTCGCCGCGCTCGAAAGCTGGCTGCTATTCGGCGAAACGCTCGCGCCGATCCAGATAGCCGGCTTCGGTGTAGCGCTCGCAGGCGTGCTGATCGCGCGACGCGGCTGACTGCCTGAGTGCCCCACCACAGGAGCGCGGCGGGCGCATGGCCCGCCGCGCATCGCTCCCGGCGGCCGTCAATCGGCGCTCAATCCGCCGTCAATCGGCCGTGTCGCCACCCTTGGGCACCTTTGCGCGCGCCTTGCTACCCGGCGCCGGCGCCCATGCCGGCCGCGTCTTGCGCTCGGAATCGATCACGACGATGAAGCGCCCCGCCCACGGCGTGACCTCGCGGTTCGAGTGCAGGACCCAGAGCGACTTGCCCGAATCGACGAGCGCCTGGTACTCGGCGTCGATGATCCCGTAGTGATCGATGAATGCGTTTAGCGACGCGGGGATGCGCACGCAGCCCTTCGAATGGCGAATGCCGAGCAGCGGTTCGAGCCGGTCGGGGTCGGTGGCGTGCATCTGGAAGCGCATCGGCGAGCGGCCGCCCTTGCCCCAGCCGCGCTCGCCGTCGACCCAGCCAAGATCGTAGATACGCATGTCGCGCGCACCGTAGCCACGGATGCCGTTATCGTTCATCGTGCCTTCCGCGCGGAAGTCCATGTTCGAGGGCGTGTGCTCGAACACGCCGAGCGGCGTGAGGAAGTGGTCGAACTCTCCCGGCCGGCCCGTCGCGACGGGCGAGGCGCCGATCATCTGCCACGGCTCGCCCGGCATCGCTCGGAAGTAAATGAAGAGCGTCTGGACCGTGGCGGCACGGTCCACGAGGATGACGAACTCGCCGGCCAGCGCGCCGAGGTTCTTTTCGCCGAGCGCGGCCTGCAGGCGCTGGCCGTACGCACGTTGATCCGCCAGCGGCACGCGCAGGCGGCGCTTCACGTCACGCGCGAACGTCTGGCGCATGGCCAGCGCCTGGTGTGTTTCCGCGGCCGCCTGCGCGGCGGTGAGCTTGGGATGCTCGGGCAACGTGAGCGGAGCCGGCCCAGGAGCGGAAGCCGCCGTTGCAGGCACAGCAGCGGACGATGCCGCCGAAGCCGAAGATGCGGGCACTGCACTCGAGGCCGAAGATGCCGATGCGGCCGACGATGCGGCCGAAGCCGCTGATGCCGGGGCAACGCCTTGCGCGGACGAAGCCCGTACAGGCACCGACGCGCCCGATACCGCAGCCGTCGCGGTTGGCATAGCCGCAGTCGAAGCCGCGATGGCACCCGACGCAACCGGGTGAGTCGCCGCGGCGGCTCCGGACGATGGCTTATGGGCAGCCTGCACGGCCCCCGACACCGCATGCGCGCCCGAGGCGGGCCCGGCCTCCGCCGCCCATGCACTAGCGGCCAACCACGCGCAGGCAGCCGCGCACAGCACGCGGCAAATCCGCAGCGGCGCATGCCGCGCTCCGCGATAATGGGCCTTCGTAAAGTCGCCCCGAACACCACCATTCACGCGCGCAAGCGCGCCGCGCGAGAAACTTTTCTTCATTGTGAATCCGGCAGATTTTGCGTTTTGTCTGGAAACGATTACCGCGCGCCCGGCTGAGAACGTGCTCCCCACTACGCCCATACCCGGCCAGCGCCGCGGCAGGACCATCCGCCATTAAACCAGACAACGCACGCGAGTCGCAGTACGACGCACGCAGCACAAAACGATAGACCGCCCAAGGAGCCCAGTATGAACGCCGCCCCCATGCGCGAAACCTGGCAACACCGCCAGCGCGAGATTGCCGCCGAGCTGAACGTCACCGCAGCATTTTCCGCACCCGAAGAACGCGAGCGCCGCATCGCGTTTCTCGCTAGTTGCCTGCGCGCGAGCGGGTTGCGCACGCTGGTGCTCGGGATCAGCGGCGGGATCGATTCCGCTACGGCGGGCCGGCTCGCACAGTTGACAGTCACGGCATTGCGTGCCGAGGGCCACGAGGCGCGCTTCATTGCGATGCGCCTGCCGTACGGCACGCAGCGCGACGAAGCCGATGCCGCCGAGGCGCTCGCCTTCATCGCCCCCGACGAGACCTTGAGCGCAAACATCGCCCCGCCCGCCGACGCAATGCTCGCATCGCTGACCGCGGGCGGCCTGGCGTTTGCAGATGCAGCCCAGCAAGACTTCGTGCTCGGCAACATCAAGGCCCGCCAGCGAATGATCGCGCAGTACGCGGTGGCGGGCGCACGCGCCGGCCTCGTCATCGGCACCGACCACGCGGCAGAATCATTGATGGGTTTCTTCACCAAGTTCGGTGACGGCGGCGCGGATGTGCTGCCACTGGCCGGATTGACCAAGCGGCGCGTACGCACGCTTGCGCGCCTGCTAGGCGCCCCGGAACGGCTCGTGGACAAGATCCCGACCGCCGACCTCGAAACGTTGCGCCCGCTGCGATCCGACGAAGACGCTTATGGCGTCAGTTACGACGAGATCGACGATTTTCTTGAGGGCAAGCCGGTCAGCGACTTCGCCCATGCGACGATCCTGCGCTTTTACGACACGACACGGCACAAGCGCGCCCTGCCCTGCACGCCATAAGATCCCGTGCCGGCCAAAGCAGGCGAGTAACGGCGCATAGGCAGGGCGGGAAGTTGATTCTGGCGAAGGGCGCGCGACGAGGAAGCGATGCGGAAAAACCATCGCGCCACTGCAAGCAGGGCGCGATCAGTGTGACACTACGGCAAATCGCGAAAAATCAGCGCATTGCCGCTGGGCGCGCATCCTGCGGCCCCTCGCAGTCGAACGGCGCGGCGCTCACACGCAGTGCGACGCCGGCAAGGCGCCGGCTCTGCAACTCGCGCGCGACCGATTCGCCCACGTAAGGCACTTCGGAATCGAGTTCGATGTCCGCATGCGCGTTCGGCGTGCCCACGTCGTACACCGTGACGCCCTTGGCGTAATGCCCAAGCTCACGTTTGATGAAGTCGCGCACTTCTTCTTCACTACAGGTTTCGGGGACGTTCCAGACGGTCAGGTGCATGTTGAACTACCGGTAGCGGCGCGGTCGATCGGCTCGCACCCGCACGGGTTGCAGACTCGCGCGCGCCTTTGCGCGAGCCCAAACCGCCTGTCCGAGCAGGGCTGCGGCTGCAAGCAGGACAAGAGTCGACGATAGCATTTCGCTTTCTCCTCATTTGTTGATCATAGGCAGGATAGTCTCAATCTCCAGCCTGCGCGCTGCGTCATTTTGTCGGACTGCAGCCGGTCGGATGAGCCGATTCCGTGCTTGCAATCATCGTGCCTGGCAGGGGCACATCGGCGCGCTGGAAAGAGATCGTGGGTCCGCCCTCGGAGGGCGATTGTGCGCGTCAGGGACCTTCGTCGCTGCTCGCCGAGGTGGTATCGCCTACATCGGTGCCGCATTGCATGCGCGTGAGCTGATCGTACTGGTGCGCCCAATTGCCGGTGATGGCCGCCTGCGCATGAGCGAGCGATATCCGCCCCGCGCATACGCAACGCTTGAGCCGCACGGTAAGGAGTGACTTGCGCCGTTCGCCAGCGTGACCGCCCCACGGGAGCAGGTCGAAATTCGCAGCGGCATCGGGCGAGCCGCCGAGCAGGATCGGCACGCGCCGGTCGAGCGCGTAGGCAACGCCGTCGCCGGAGTCGATGCCGCGCGCGGCAAGCAGACGGTCCTTCAGCGCCATCGCTTCGTCGAACGGTGGCGCCACGGTATCGGCGTAGCCCGGCCGGCAAATCGTCTCCGCCACCGACTCCTGGGTGACGCGCGCATCGAGCAGTTGCGCGTCCTGCGCCATGACGGGCGCGCTGCGCACGGCGCCGCCAACGGCGAGCGCCAACAGTGCGCCGTGCAGCGCGTAACCGAGCGAGCGCGGGCCGCGCAGACGCTCCCGGCATGCCCTGCCTTCAGCCATGCGACGCCCGGCGCGACGTCCTTCTGCCAATTCTGCGTTCATGGGTCGACGCACCGTACGCTGCCGTACGACACGAAATAGATGGTCAATGCCGGGTAATTAAAACACATTCAAATTCTAAGTGGTGAATCTGCTGCGCCAAACGCTGCACGTTTTCGCACAACCCGCAGTTCGCCGCGCCGGGCCGGGCCGGATCTTCGCGCTTTTGGCGTTGCCTCAACCGGCACCCAATTCCCGAAACATCCTTTTTTCGCCAAGGTGCGGCTACCCGCCCCTTCTGGAGCACCGACAGACACCCATGCCTAACCCCGCGAGTCGCAAGGAATATTTTATTTCGTTATGCAGATTAATAGGTAGACTCGACCGTCACCGAATTGCGCATGCATGAGGAAACATGCATGCGAATGGGGGGGCATACAGAGGCTTCGGTTGGCGTTGAGTCAGCCGAGGACGCTTGGGACATCCTGGCCACAAGCGCCCGAGCACATTTGTGCAACCCGCAACTGGCATTCCAACGGTATTCGGCACGCTCTCGACCGAAACAAAGCCCCTGCTGGCCGCACGTTCACATCACGCTTGGCCGCATTGCAGCCGCAGCGCGATCGAACAACGATTACCGCGATCGAACGCAATGAGCCTCGATCGCCCGAAAGACACCGACGCGAGCTTCGGCCAGCAACTGTATTGCGTCAGCGGGATCTTCGAACGTCAATGCCCGGGTTTCGACCAGGGCTTCTCCGCGATCGGCGTCACGCGCTACGCGTTTGCCGCTTGCAAAAAAATCCGCTTCCGTCCCGTGCCCAAAATGCAGTTTGCTCATGGTGTATGCCTCAATGCGCTCCAGTCACGCGTGAACTGATCCTCGATGTCTTCAAAGCTCACGAAACCCACCGCCTCGACATTTCCAAAGTAGTGTCGATGATGGTAGCCGTGCGCATTGTCATAACCAATGACCCTGCCGTTATCGCGTTGATAGATGTTGTGATTGATGTAGGCCAGGTTGTAGCGCGTTACCCGACCTCGCTCGTTCACCCACACTTCGCGTCGCAATTCGCCATTGCCACGGCGTTTTGCAATGATGTGGCGCGCGTCATGGATTTTCCTTTCAGCCATGATACCTCACGTCATATTTGCCTATGCCGTATCGAGCAGGTCTCAATTTGATTCTCCTCGTTCAGGGCAAAGAACGCTCTCGGCAGAGCAACCGCGCCTTGCACGGCTTGATGCGCACTGGCGTTCTTTCGTGGAAACAGGCCCCCGATGAGAGCAGAGATCCTGGCGACGCCGCAAGATCGGCCGTTCAGGCAATGGCGGCGGCAAAACCGATGGCGCATAATGAGCCGCCCGCCAATCTCCGCTCCGGAGGCCGGCGTGCCCATTCAAAGAAACGAGGATTTCCCATGTCCATCACCATGTATCAAGCCTCGGTGCCCGTGCTCGTGCGCGGCCTCGCCAACCTGCAGACCATCATCGGGAAGGCACAGGCACACGCGGCTGAAAAGCAGATCGATCCCTCGGTGCTGACCGGAGCACGGCTGTTCCCCGACATGCTGCCGCTCGCGCGCCAGATTCACATTGCCACGGATACGGCAAAGGGCTGCGCCGCACGCCTCGCGGGCGTGGATGCACCGAAATTCGAAGATGTGGAAGTGAGCTTCGACGACCTGCATGCGCGTATCCAGAAGACGATCGACTATCTGAAGACGTTCAAGCCCGAGCAGATCGACGGCACCGAAGGCAAGAGCATCACGCTGAAGATGCGCTCGGGCCCGATCGAGTTCACGGGCCAGAACTATCTGCTGGCTTTCGTGCTGCCCAACTTCTACTTCCATGTGACGACGGCGTACGACATCCTGCGCCACAACGGCGTCGAGCTGGGCAAGCTGGACTTTCTGGGCGGCAATCCGAGCGCGTAAAACGCCTGGGTGCGCGGCCTTCGCTCACGAGGCCGGCGCGCGCGTCGCACGAGCAACGTGTGACGCGCCGGGGCCCGCCGTATGCACGCGGCGGGCCATTTAGCGATTGGGTCGCGGCAAACGCATCAATCGAGTGAGAGCCGCACCGCGAAACCGATCAGCGCCGACGCAAATGCCCACTTCTGCACGGTCTGCGCGAGCGGATGTCGGCGCAGCCACACAGCGATGCGGGCCGCGCCCAGCACATAGATCACGTCGAAGAGTGCGCACACGATCACGAGCAGGATGCCCAGCTCGGTCACCTGCAACCAGACCGAGCCCAACTCGGGGCGGATGAACTGCGGCAGCAGTACCGAACAGAACAGCAGCGCCTTCGGATTGAGCAAGTTGGTCAGCAGGCCCTTGAAGAAGTCCGCGCGCAGCGGACGCTCGACCGCTGTGCCAGCCTGATCCGGCAACGCAAAAGCCGGCGCGCGGAAGATCTGCACGGCGATCCACGTCAGATAGACAGCGCCCGCATAGCGCACGATCTCAAATAGCCAGGGCGCGTTATGCAACAGTGCGGCGAGGCCGCACGCCGAGAGCGTGACGTGCGTGGCGCGCGCGAGCGCAAGGCCGCAGGCCGCCGCGAAACCGCGGCGCGCACCGCGGCTCATGCTGGTCTGCATCACCAGCGCCATGTCCGCGCCCGGCAATGCGGAGACGACGATCAGAGCGGCAATGAACATCAACAGCAGGTGGGCGGAAATCATGATGGCCTCGCTTGAAAGAGGCTCTATGTTGCCGCTAACGCCGGAGCGAATTCTGACGTTTTTTGTGGATAACCCTTCAGTTTGAAGCGGAATGCCCTAAAATCTCCTCATCGGAATCGGAAAACCACTCCACGACATGAGCGACCTCGACAAACTCGACCGTGCGATCCTCGGCGCACTGCAGGCGGACGGCAGAATGCCGATCGCCCGGCTCGCCGAAACCGTCGGCTTGAGCGAAACGCCTTGCGCGCGCCGCCTCAAGCGGCTCGAGCAGGACGGCTATATCGAGCGCTACCGGGCCATGCTCTCGCGGCGTGCGCTCGGCTACGGCGTGCTCGCCTATGTCTCGGTGCGCTTCGCCGTGCACGACCGGGCACTGGCAGACCGCTTCGAGCGTGAAGTGTGTGCCATCGAGCGGATTCTCTCGTGCCACAACGTGGCCGGCACGGCGGACTATATTCTGATGGTCGTGGCGCGCGACCTCGACGACTACGGCACCTTCATGCGCGACGAATTGCGCAGCCTGCCGGGCGTCACGGCGGTCGAATCGGCGTTGTCGCTGCGCGCCGTGAAGTCCGAGGGCCGACTGCCTCTGCCGTGAGCGTCCCCGCCCCGCCTTACCCTCTTTTCTAACCGGAGCTTTCGATGAACCCAGAACAGGCACGAGCCGAAGAAGCCGCCGCGATGGATCGCGTGCTGAACGCAACGCAACGCGTCAAGACGGCGTTCACCGCCTTGCAGACGCAGTTTCCGCCACAGGGCGAAGGCCGGCCGTCGCAGTTCGCGCTGCAGACATTCGACGCCGCGCTGCAGGAGCTCGAAGACGCCCAGGCGGCCTTCGACGAGATGCTCAACGACCTGTTCGATGGCAATCGCTAAAGCATTTGAGGCGCCCGTCACCGTCCTGGGCGCCGGCGTCGTCATCCAGCGCGATGGCGCGTGGCTGCTCGGTCTCAGGACGACGCGCTGGGGCTTCGAGACATGGGGGTTTCCTGGCGGCAAGGTCGAGCCGGGCGAAGATCCGCGGGTTGCGGCCGCGCGCGAATTGCGCGAAGAAACGGGCCTCGAATTGCTGGAGCCGCGCTCCGGCGGCTGGGCCACCGGCTGGCTCGAGGCGGGCCGCGTGCGTCACGTGACGCTGTTCATCGAAGGCGAGGCACATGGCACGCCCGCTGTCATGGAGCCGGAAAAATGCGCGCGCTGGGCCTGGTTCACGCGCGATACGCTGCCGTCCAATCTCTTCGAGCCGACCCGCCTGTATTTCGAAGCCGGCTAGCGCTCAATCCCGGGCAGTTGCCGGACGAAGGCCGCAATCCGCTCGCAGGCCTCGATGAGCCGCGCGTCATCGACCACGAAGCCGAAGCGGACAAAGCCGCTTGCCGTTTCGCCAAACGCACTCGCGTCGAGCAGCGACACTTTTTGCGCCTCGAACAGCTGCCAAGTGAACGCGTGCGGATCGAGGCCGGTGCAGCGCACGTCGATCATCATGAACATGCCGGCCTCCGGCAGCAGGCATCGCAATCCCGGCACGCCGCTCAGGCGCGCATAGACGAGATCGCGCCTGCGCCGGTAGATCGCGCGCATTTGCGCCACGATCTGCTCGCGCTGCTCCAGTGCCGTCAGCGCCGCCTCCTGGATGAAGCCGGGCAAGCCATAGAGCATGCACAGCGCCAGCCGCCCCAGATGGCCGATCAGCGTTTCCGGCGCGATCACCCAGCCAATGCGCCAACCCGGCATCGCATGCGATTTCGAAAGACTACCGAGGGTGACCGTCCGGGGTGCCATGCCGTCGAGCAACGCGATGCTCACGTGCTCGCGCTCGAACGTGAGGTCGGCATAGACCTCGTCGGAAACCACCCAGAGATCGTGACGCTTTGCGAGCTGCGCGATGCGCTCGAGGTGCTCACGCGGCATCACCGCGCCGGTCGGGTTGCACGGCGTGGCGAAGAAAATCGCCCGCGTGCGCGGCGTGACCGCCGCTTCGAGCGCGTCGCAGTCGAGATGAAAACCGTTGTCCGGATCGACGGGCACCGGCACGAGCGTCGCGCCCGATGCGCGAATCGCGGCCTCGTAGGTCAGGTACATCGGCTCCGGCACGAGCACCTCGTCGCCCGCTTCGCACAGGCATAGCGAAGCGGCGAACAGCCCGTTCTGCGCACCCGCGCACAGAATCACGTTTTGCGCAGTGACATCGCGCGCGCCCGCCGCCGCGTGCTGCCGCGCGATGGCTTCGCGCAACGGCTCGCGACCCATGATGGCCGTGTAATGCGTATCGCCCGCGCGCAACGCCGCCACGGCGCGCTCGACGACCGGCTCGGGGGTCGCGAAGTCCGGGTCGCCCACGCTCAGGACGATCACGTCCTCGCCACGCCCCGCCGCCTGCTGCGCGGCGTGATGGATCTCCCACGCCGACGTGCGCCGCCCCTGCAAGCGCTCTACCAGATTCGAATATTTCATCGTCCGCGACTCCCTGTGACGGCACGGCGGGCATCAATGAAACGCCGCCTGCGTCGATTCGTGTTCAATCCGTGCTCATTGCCCGATGCGCATTCGCGCGACACGCACATCGCAGCGCCGAACGGCGTGGACACAACGATACCAAGGAACGCGTTCGAGGAAAAATAGCGTGCCGGTATTTCCGAACGGAAACCCTCGCCCCGCTTCCGGTTTCCGTTCGGAAAAATTACGCAGCGGGCGCGATCCCGCGCGCGGCAAGATTCGCGTAGAGCGCACGCACGCCGAATGTCCACGGCGCAATCTCGTCGCACAGCTTCACCGTGTTGACGAGTGCGCCCAGCTGCGGTGTCGAGATCGTCACGATGTCGCCAATATGATGCGTGAAGCCAGAGCCCGCCGCGTCGCGGTCCTGGATCGGCGAGAACATCGTGCCGAGGAACAGCATGAAGCCGTCCGGGTATTGATGATGCGCGCCACAGGTCTGCTCGACGAGCTGCTGTGGGTCGCGGCTGATTTCCCGCATATGGCTCACGCCGTCGAGCACGAAACCGTCGTCGGCGCCCGCCACGTGCAGCGAGACGCTCGCCTCGCGCACCGAATCGAGCGTGAAGCGCCCATCGAACAGACGCACGAACGGACCGATCGCGCACGACGCGTTGTTATCTTTGCATTTGCCGAGCAGCAAGGCCGAACGGCCTTCGATATCGCGCAGGTTCACGTCGTTGCCAAGCGTCGCGCCCACCGCCACGCCGCGCACATTCACCGCCAGCACGATCTCCGGCTCCGGATTGTTCCATGCCGATGCGCGCAGCAAGCCGACATCCGCGCCGAAACCCACCGCGGACATCGGTTGCGACTTGGAAAACACTTCGGCATCCGGACCAATTCCCACTTCGAGATATTGCGACCATGCCCCGCGACGCTGCAACTCCTCCTTCAGGCGCAGCGCGGCTTCGGAGCCCGGCGCCATCTGCGAGAGGTCGGCGCCGACCAGCGCGGTGATGCTCGCGCGCACGTCCGCGGCCTTCGTGCGGTCGCCGCCCGCCTGCTCTTCGATCACTCGCTCGATCAGGCTCACCGCGAAGGTCACGCCGCACGCCTTGATTGCCTGGACGTCGCAAGGCGCGAGCAGGCGCGCCGACCCGTCGGCCGAACGTCCGGCACCGACTGCGTCAGGCAGGCTCGCCGTAAGCAGATCCGCCACCGCGCCTAGCGCCTCGCCCGGCGCGTTGCGCGCGATCTCGAGTGCATCGTCGCGATCGAACAGGTCCGCCGTGGTTGCCACAATGCACGTAATGTCGAACACCTGGCCGCCGCGCACGGCAACCACGCACGGCCCCTCGTGCGCACCATCGCGTCGCCAGACGCGGCCGACCAGCAACGCCTCTTCGAGATCGGTGGGCAGGAATCGGGAAACTGACAAATTGGCCATGATGGTGGACCCGCTTCGTTGCGGGTGTTGACGACGTCACATGGGATAAAGCACGTCGATCGTAGGAGCGCCCGAGCACACTGTCCAACCTGGTGCTAGTATTTCCAACCTGTTGGATATCGAATCGGGTCACGAGCCATGCCTGACGCCTACGAAGTGCCCGCGCTCAAGCGCATCCATGACATTCTCGACGTGCTGGCGCACGCCCAGGCACCGGTACGCGCCGCCGCCATTGCGGAGCAAACCGGCCTTTCGCGCAGCACACTCTATCTGGTACTCGATTCGCTGGAGCGCCGGCGCTGGATCGAAAAGCGCGCGGATGGCTACATCATCGGCGTGACGCTGTTCGAGCTCGGCAGTGCCTATGTGCGGCACGACCAGTTGCAGGAAGCGTTCCGACATGAAGCGGCTACGTTCGTTTCCATTCACAACGAGGTGGTGCAGCTCGCCGTGCTAGACGGCGCCGAGGTGGTCTATATCGCTCGCGAAGACGCCGCGCGGCCCGTGCGGCTCGTCTCCGATCTCGGCTCTCGCCTGCCCGCGCATTGCTGTGCGCTCGGCAAGGCACTGCTCGCCAGTCTTTCGGATGACGAAGTAACTGGTCTATTGCCGAAGCAGCTTGCCGCCGTCACGGCCCGTACCCTTACGCGCCGCCAGGATCTTCTGCAGGCGCTCGCCTCGATCCGCCGCTCGGGGCTCGCCCAGGAGCGCGAGGAGGTCACCGCCGGCCTCGCCTGCTTTGCGGCGTTCGTCGGCGTGACCGTGCTCGGCAAGCGCGTCGCGGTCAGCACGAGCCTGCCGCTCGAGCGGCTCGACGCACGCCGCGAAAAGCGCATGACGATCGCCATCGTGGAGATGGCGCACCGCATCGGCAAGACGCTCTGAATAGCGGCGCGCCCGCGCAGTCTGGCGCGCAAGATGGCTCAGTGCGAATGGCGCGGCTCACCGCGCTGCGCGATCACACGCAGATAGAGCGTGGCCGGTTCGAGGCAACCGCCCGTCGAAAGCTGCCCGACCGTCTTGCGGTAAAGCTCCTGCCATGGCGTCTGGGACGATGGCGCCTGGAAATCGGTCTGCGCGCGGCGGCGTTCGAGTTCGTCTGCATCGATCAGCACTTCTACGCGACGCGCGTTGAGATCGACCTTGATGCGGTCACCCGTGCGCAGCAACGCGAGACCGCCGCCCACCGCGGCTTCCGGCGACATGTTGAGAATCGAGGGGCTCGCCGAGGTGCCGCTCTGGCGTCCGTCGCCCATGCACGGCAGCGCGGTCACGCCCTGCTTGATCAGTTCGGCCGGCGGCGCCATGTTCACCACTTCGGCGCTGCCCGGATAGCCGACCGTGCCGCAACCGCGAATCACGAGCATGCAGCGCTCATCGATCTTCAACGACGGATCGTTGATGCGCGCGCGATAGTCCTCGGGGCCGTCGAACACGACGGCGCGCGCTTCGAACACATTCGGCGCGCCCGGCTCGCTCAGATACGTCTTGCGAAACGCCTCGCCCACCACCGACATCTTCATGATGGCGCTGTCGAAGAAATTTCCGGAAAGCACGATGAAGCCGGCACCGTGCTTGAGCGGGTCGTCGCAGGAACGGATCACGTCGTGGTCCGCCGCGGCAGCGGTATCTGCAATCTCGCCGATCGTGCGGCCCGAGACGGTCTGGCAAGCGCGCCACACGAAGCCCGCGCGATCGAGTTCGCGCAGGATGGCCGGCACGCCGCCCGCGCGGTGGAAGCTCTCGCCCAGGTACTCGCCCGCCGGCATCGTGTTCGCGAGAAGCGGCACCTGCTCGCCATGACGCTGCCAGTCTTCGAGCGATAGATCGACGCCCATATGCCGCGCAATCGCAATCAGATGCGGCGGGCAGTTGGTCGACGCGCCCAGCGCCGAAGCCACCACGATCGCATTCTCGAATGCCTCGCGCGTCATGATGCGCGAGGGGCGCACGTCGTCGCGCACGAGGTCGACGGCGCGCTTGCCCGTCGCATACGCCATCTGCCCGCGCTCGCGGTACGCGGCCGGAATGCTCGCGCAACCGGGCAGCGACATGCCGAGCGCTTCGGCAAGGCAATTCATCGAGAGCGCGGTGCCCATCGTGTTGCAGTGCCCGATGGACGGCGACGAAGCCGTGGTGAGCGCCATGAAGCCTTCGTAGTCGATCTCGCCTGCCGCCAGCAGATTGCGCGCGTGCCAGATCACCGTGCCCGAGCCCACGCGCTTGCCTTCATACCAACCGTCGAGCATCGGGCCGCCCGAGAGGACGATGGCCGGCAGGTCGACCGTGGCTGCGGCCATCAGGCACGCGGGCGTGGTCTTGTCGCAACCCGTCGTGAGCACGACGCCGTCGAGAGGAAAGCCATGCAGGATTTCGACGAGGCCCAGATACGCGAGATTGCGGTCGAGCGCGGCCGTGGGGCGGCGGCTCTGCTCCGCAAGCGGGTGCACCGGAAATTCCATCGGAATGCCGCCCGCGTCACGAATGCCCGCCTTGACGCGCTCCGCTAGCGCAATGTGGTGGCGGTTGCAGGGCGCAAGGTCGCTGCCCGTTTGCGCGATGCCGACAATGGGCCGCCCCGACTGCAGCTCTTCGCGCGTGAGGCCGTAGTTCATGAACCGTTCGACGTAGATCGCGGTCATGTCCGCGTGCGAAGGATCGTCGAACCATTCCTGGCTGCGCAGACGGCTCGGGAGAGATTGGGTCATGATGCGGTGTCTCCTGTGTGGGCCTGCCCGGGTGCCCTTTTGATGCAGTCGGCGGAATGGTGTTACCGGTAACAATCGAATGTTAGCATGGCCGTTCGGCGCTTCAAGTCACGACGACTATGCCATCAAAGGGTTCTTGCAGGGAAATCGAAAGTTCGCATGCCCGCGGACGCGAGCGGCCATTTCAGGCGCTTTCGCGCGACACCACGGCGTAGTGAATGCGCGTCCTTGCGGTGCGGCGCGCGTGTGCGCCACGCTCGCCTGCGTCGGCGGCGAGCGCGCCGAGCAGCGCCTCGCCCGCGCGGCGGCCGATCCCGTAGGCGTCCACCGAGACCGTCGTGATGGTCGGATGGCAGCATGCCGAGATCTCAAAGTTGCCGAAGCCCGCCACGGCGATATCGCCGGGCACCGCGAGTCCGCGCCGCTGGCACTCCATGATCGCGCCGAACGCGGACATGTCGCTTACGCACATCACCGCCTGTGTGTCGGGCCAGCGCTCGAGCAGCGCCGCCATGGCGGGGCCGCCGTGGCTCATGGTGATGGGCGAATCGCCCAGGCGCACCACCCGCGGCTCGCCTAGCCCGAGCGCCTTCACTTCGAGCTGATAGCCCTTGAGCCGGTCGATGCCGCGCCGGTCCAGCTCACTCGCGCCGCCGAGAAACGCGATGCGCCGATGACCCTTTTCCGCCAGATAGCGCACCATTTCGCGCGCAGCACTCACGTTGGAAAACCCAACCGCCATGTCGACCGGCGCCGCTGGCAGCTCCCACATCTCGACAACCGGCACACCGGAGCGCTCGAGCAGCGCGCGCGTGGCGGCGGTGTGCTGCGATCCGGTGAGCGCAATACAGCGCGGCTGATGACGCAGCATCTGGCGGACGATGCGCTCCTCGCGCTCGGGCAGATAGTCCGTGTCGCCGATCAGCAATTCGAGCCCATGCGGCTCCAGTACGGCGGTGAGCCCGTTCACGGTGTCCGAGAAGTTCGAGCTCGATAGCGATGGCACCAGCACCGCGGCGAACGACGAGCGTCCCGAAGACAGGGCGCCCGCCGCCGCATCGGCAACGTAGCCCAGTTCGTCGATCGCACGCTGCACGCGCTCACGCGTGGCCTCCGAGGCGCTCTGCCCCGCCAGCACGCGCGAGACCGTCATCTTCGACACGCCCGCGAGGCTGGCGACATCGGACATGCGCGGCGGCGTGGGTTTCGAAGCGGAGGGCTTTGCCATCGGAGCAGACTGATCGGATTGGGGACAGTGCATATGATAGCGGGCGCGGCGTGTGGGCCAGGCGCGGCAGCGCGAGAGCGCACCGGCGCGCGCTGGAGCACAATGCACGCTGACCGGCCTCGCCGCCAATGCCGACGCTTCCCAAGCTCGACGCGAGCGCAGCGCCACCACGTCGGCTCGCCCTACCCTGGAGACACGCCATGCCCTCTTCGCCACGCAGCGTCGCGGAAAAACGCGCCGCGTTCCGCGCCTTGCATGCTTCCGGCTGCTTTCTCTTGCCCAATCCCTGGGACCCGGGCAGCGCCCGCTATCTCGAGGGCGTCGGCTTCAAGGCGCTTGCCACGACCAGCTCGGGCTTTGCATGGTCGCGCGCCCACGCGGACAATTCGCTGCCCCGCGACGCCATCCTCGCGCATCTGCGCGAGATGGTCGCCGCCACCGGTTTGCCCATCAACGCGGACTTCGAGAACGGTTTCGGCACCGATGCGGAAGGGGTCGCGCAAAGCGTGGGCCTCGCAGTGGACACGGGCGTGGCAGGGCTCTCGATCGAGGACTCGACCGGCGATCCGGACGCGCCGCTGTTCCTGCTGGAGGTTGCGGTCGAGCGCGTGAAGGCCGCGCGCCGCGCGATCGACGAACGTGGCGGCGACACGCTGCTGGTGGCGCGCGCGGAAAACTTCTTCACTGGCGAGCCCGATTTCGACGATGCGCTTGCGCGCATCAAGGCCTATGCGGCGGCGGGCGCGGATTGCCTCTACATGCCCGGCATCCACACGCGCGAGCAGATCGTTGCGGTGGTGACGGCCGTGGCGCCCAAGCCCGTCAACGTGCTGATCGGCTCGCCCTCGGAATTCACGCTGCAGGATCTCGCGGCAATGGGCGTGCGGCGCGTGAGCGTGGGCGGCGCGCTGGCCCGCTCGGCATGGGGTGGCCTCATGCGCGCCGTGGAGACGCTCGTGCAAGGCCGCTTCGACGGCTTCGTCAATGCAGCACCCGGCAATCAGCTCAACGATCTATTCAGGGATCCTTCCTGATTTATTCGACGATGCCGCGCGTGGCACGCGCCTGCGGAGGTCCTCAAGGGATGACGAAGCGCTTCACGAGTGTCAGCTCGCCCGGCTTGCGCATGGGCGCGCGTACCGTCTCGCTCTTTTCGTTCGGCGTGCCTTCGTCGGTGATGATGGTCACTTGCGCCACCGTCATGTCGCTGCCGCTATTGCCGTTGCCGTAATAATTCACGTAGACGAGATAGGTGCCGTGCAGCGGTGCGGTGCAGGACGTCTGGATCGATGGCGTCACGTTGCCCGACGGCGTGACGCTTGCCGGCAAGGGGGATGGTGATAGTGCGCGGACAGCGCCTGGTTTGCGCCAGGCGCTTCGTAGCAGGCGTATACGCCTCCCGCGCAGGGTCAGCGCCCACAGGCGGTGCTGAAGCCATGTATTCAGTCGGCTTCGCGCACTGGCAGTATCAGTACGCTAATCGTGCGGTCGTTCCAGAACATGTTGTGCACGCGGGGCTGGAGCGCGCGCAACACTTCATCGGATACGTTGGCGTAGTGCAGCAGCGCGGCGGGATGCGAGCCCGTACCCGCTATGCGCTGAATGTTGTCGTACGGCGGAAAGCCATACTTCTGCAAAAAAGCGTTGATCTCCTCGTCGGGAACGCTTTCATCGACGTTTCCAAGCAGCAATTCGGCCATGGCGCACCTGACTTCGAAGTTGAGATTCGGTGTTCGGGGTGGGCGTTCAAGCGCTCATGATAGTGTGCAGTGCAATATGGCGCCTCCAAATGGGCCATGTGCCCAGATGAGGTCATGGGCGACGTGCAATTCTGCAGGTTTTTCAGCCGCGTAAACGCCAGAACCCCGGTGCTCTTTCGGAGCCACCGGGGTTCTGGACATACTGCATAAGGAGCCTGACGATTACCTACTTTCACACGGGCAATCCGCACTATCATCGGCGTAGAGTCGTTTCACGGTCCTGTTCGGGATGGGAAGGGGTGGGACCGACTCGCTATGGTCATCAGGCTTGACGGGTTGCTGCGTCGCCTTATGGGCGCCACAGCCAATCTGGAAGAAGCGTAAAGAGGTTTTTGCTGATTGGGGTTGTGTTGTTTCCGGCACAACACGCGATCACTCAACCATGCGTGTATAAAACACACCTGTTATAGGATCAAGCCTTACGGGCAATTAGTATCAGTTAGCTTAACGCATTACTGCGCTTCCACACCTGACCTATCAACGTCCTGGTCTCGAACGACCCTTCAAGGGGATCTAGTCCCCGGGGAAGTCTCATCTTGAGGCGAGTTTCCCGCTTAGATGCTTTCAGCGGTTATCTCTTCCGAACATAGCTACCCGGCGATGCGACTGGCGTCACAACCGGTACACCAGAGGTTCGTCCACTCCGGTCCTCTCGTACTAGGAGCAGGCCCCCTCAAACTTCCAGCGCCCACGGCAGATAGGGACCAAACTGTCTCACGACGTTTTAAACCCAGCTCACGTACCTCTTTAAATGGCGAACAGCCATACCCTTGGGACCGGCTACAGCCCGGGATGAGATGAGCCGACATCGAGGTGCCAAACACCGCCGTCGATATGAACTCTTGGGCGGTATCAGCCTGTTATCCCCAGAGTACCTTTTATCCGTTGAGCGATGGCCCTTCCATACAGAACCACCGGATCACTATGACCTGCTTTCGCACCTGCTCGACTTGTCAGTCTCGCAGTCAAGCACGCTTATGCCATTGCACTATCAGCACGATTTCCGACCGTACCTAGCGTACCTTCGTACTCCTCCGTTACCCTTTGGGAGGAGACCGCCCCAGTCAAACTGCCTGCCATGCACTGTCCCCGATCCGGATAACGGACCAAGGTTAGAACCTCAAACAGATCAGGGTGGTATTTCAAGGACGGCTCCATGCAGACTAGCGTCCACACTTCATAGCCTCCCACCTATCCTACACAAACCGGTTCAAAGTCCAATGCAAAGCTGCAGTAAAGGTTCATGGGGTCTTTCCGTCTAGCCGCGGGGAGATTGCATCATCACAAACACTTCAACTTCGCTGAGTCTCGGGAGGAGACAGTGTGGCCATCGTTACGCCATTCGTGCAGGTCGGAACTTACCCGACAAGGAATTTCGCTACCTTAGGACCGTTATAGTTACGGCCGCCGTTTACCGGGACTTCAATCAAGAGCTTGCACCCCATCATTTAATCTTCCGGCACCGGGCAGGCGTCACACCCTATACGTCCACTTTCGTGTTTGCAGAGTGCTGTGTTTTTATTAAACAGTCGCAGCCACCAGTTTATTGCAACCCCTTCACCCTTCTGGCGCGAGCCAGTCAAGCTACCGGGCGTACCTTATCCCGAAGTTACGGTACCAATTTGCCGAGTTCCTTCTCCCGAGTTCTCTCAAGCGCCTTAGAATACTCATCTCGCCCACCTGTGTCGGTTTGCGGTACGGTCACTGTTGAACTGAAGCTTAGAGGCTTTTCTTGGAACCACTTCCAGTTGCTTCTCCACCTAGGTGGATGGCCTCGCACCCTTGAATTCCGCGCCCGGATTTGCCAAAGCGCCTTCTCCAATGCAAGGACCGGGACTTCCAACACCCGGACAACCTTCCGCGATCCGTCCCCCCATCGCATTCAACAATGGTGCAGGAATATTGACCTGCTTCCCATCAGCTACGCATTTCTGCCTCGCCTTAGGGCCGACTCACCCTACGCCGATGAACGTTGCGTAGGAAACCTTGGGCTTACGGCGAGGGGGCCTTTCACCCCCTTTATCGCTACTCATGTCAGCATTCGCACTTCTGATACCTCCAGCACACCTTCCGATGCACCTTCGCAGGCTTACAGAACGCTCTCCTACCATGCGAGACTAGCTCGCATCCGCAGCTTCGGTATATGACTTAGCCCCGTTACATCTTCCGCGCAGGACGACTCGATCAGTGAGCTATTACGCTTTCTTTAAAGGGTGGCTGCTTCTAAGCCAACCTCCTGACTGTTTTAGCCTTCCCACTTCGTTTCCCACTTAGTCATATTTGGGGACCTTAGCTGGCGGTCTGGGTTGTTTCCCTCTTGACACCGGACGTTAGCACCCGATGTCTGTCTCCCGTGATTGCACTCTTCGGTATTCGGAGTTTGCTATGGCGAAGTAATCCGCAATGGACCCTTCAACCATGACAGTGCTCTACCCCCGAAGGTGATACACGAGGCACTACCTAAATAGTTTTCGGAGAGAACCAGCTATTTCCGTGTTTGTTTAGCCTTTCACCCCTATCCACAGCTCATCCCCTAACTTTTCAACGTTAGTGGGTTCGGTCCTCCAGCACGTGTTACCGTGCCTTCAACCTGGCCATGGATAGATCACCTGGTTTCGGGTCTACACCCAGCGACTGAACGCCCTGTTCGGACTCGCTTTCGCTACGCCTGCCCTATTCGGTTAAGCTTGCCACTGAATGTAAGTCGCTGACCCATTATACAAAAGGTACGCCGTCACCCCTTGCGAGGCTCCGACTGTTTGTATGCATGCGGTTTCAGGATCTATTTCACTCCCCTCCCGGGGTTCTTTTCGCCTTTCCCTCACGGTACTGGTTCACTATCGGTCGATCACGAGTATTTAGCCTTGGAGGATGGTCCCCCCATCTTCAGACAGGATTTCACGTGTCCCGCCCTACTTGTCGTACACCTAGTTCTTCCATACTGCCTTCGCCTACGGGGCTATCACCCACTATGGCCACACTTTCCAGAGTGTTCGGCTGACAATACAGATAAAGAGTACAGGCTGATCCCATTTCGCTCGCCACTACTCTGGGAATCTCGGTTGATTTCTTTTCCTGCGGCTACTTAGATGTTTCAGTTCGCCGCGTTCGCTTCGCATGACCTATGTATTCAGTCATGGATACTCCATACGGAGTGGGTTTCCCCATTCGGATATCGGTGGATCAAAGCTTGTTTGCCAGCTCCCCACCGCTTTTCGCAGGCTACCGCGTCCTTCATCGCCTGTGATCGCCAAGGCATCCACCACATGCACTTGTTCGCTTGACCCTATAACGGGTGTGTCTTGCGGCGATTGCTCGCGTCAGACCACTCATTACAGGTTGAGTATTCGTGTTGCGCCGTATTTCAAGGCAATCTTTCGATCACTTAAAAATACATTGATACAATCACAACCCTGATTCACTTACTCCACACCCATCTCTAAGTGCGTTTCAGATGAATCTCTTTACTACTTCTTCCTGATTGTTAAAGAACGACAGCCGATATGGTTTTACTCACATCGCTCTGACTGGCTCAATCGCCAATGCGTAATACCCGGTTTGTGTTTCTACCGGACACTAGGCATTGAAGATTGGTGGAGGATGACGGGATCGAACCGACGACCCCCTGCTTGCAAAGCAGGTGCTCTCCCAGCTGAGCTAATCCCCCAGTCATGCAACTTAGGGGTTTTGCTCGTCAGACCAGTTGGTGGGTCTGGATGGATTCGAACCATCGACCCCCGCCTTATCAAGACGGTGCTCTAACCGACTGAGCTACAGACCCCTGAGTCTGTCTTTTCTACAGCCGACAAGTGTGAGCGCTTTAACAAGCTTGAGCGATGAGCTCTGGAAAGGAGGTGATCCAGCCGCACCTTCCGATACGGCTACCTTGTTACGACTTCACCCCAGTCATGAATCCTGCCGTGGTGACCGTCCTCCTTGCGGTTAGACTAGCCACTTCTGGCAAAACCCACTCCCATGGTGTGACGGGCGGTGTGTACAAGACCCGGGAACGTATTCACCGCGGCATGCTGATCCGCGATTACTAGCGATTCCAGCTTCACGCAGTCGAGTTGCAGACTGCGATCCGGACTACGATCGGTTTTCTGGGATTGGCTCCACCTCGCGGCTTGGCAACCCTCTGTTCCGACCATTGTATGACGTGTGAAGCCCTACCCATAAGGGCCATGAGGACTTGACGTCATCCCCACCTTCCTCCGGTTTGTCACCGGCAGTCTCCCTGGAGTGCTCTTGCGTAGCAACTAGGGACAAGGGTTGCGCTCGTTGCGGGACTTAACCCAACATCTCACGACACGAGCTGACGACAGCCATGCAGCACCTGTGTTATGGCTCCCTTTCGGGCACTTCCACCTCTCAGCAGAATTCCATACATGTCAAGGGTAGGTAAGGTTTTTCGCGTTGCATCGAATTAATCCACATCATCCACCGCTTGTGCGGGTCCCCGTCAATTCCTTTGAGTTTTAATCTTGCGACCGTACTCCCCAGGCGGTCAACTTCACGCGTTAGCTACGTTACCAAGCCAATGAAGGCCCGACAACCAGTTGACATCGTTTAGGGCGTGGACTACCGGTATCTAATCCTGTTTGCTCCCCACGCTTTCGTGCATGAGCGTCAGTATTGGCCGGGGCTGCCTTCGCCATCGGTATTCCTCCACATCTCTACGCATTTCACTGCTACACGTGGAATTCTACCCCCCTCTGCCATACTCCAGCGATGCAGTCACCAATGCAGTTCCGTGTTAAGCCCGGGGATTTCACATCGGTCTTACATCACCGCCTGCGCACGCTTTACGCCCAGTAATTCCGATTAACGCTCGCACCCTACGTATTACCGCGGCTGCTGGCACGTAGTTAGCCGGTGCTTATTCTTCCGGTACCGTCATCCCCTCTCGGTATTATCGAAAAGGATTTCTTTCCGGACAAAAGTGCTTTACAACCCGAAGGCCTTCTTCACACACGCGGCATTGCTGGATCAGGGTTGCCCCCATTGTCCAAAATTCCCCACTGCTGCCTCCCGTAGGAGTCTGGGCCGTGTCTCAGTCCCAGTGTGGCTGGTCGTCCTCTCAGACCAGCTACGGATCGTCGCCTTGGTAGGCCTTTACCCCACCAACTAGCTAATCCGCCATCGGCCGCCCCTATAGCGCGAGGTCTTGCGATCCCCCGCTTTCATCCGTAGATCGTATGCGGTATTAATCCGGCTTTCGCCGGGCTATCCCCCACTACAGGACACGTTCCGATGTATTACTCACCCGTTCGCCACTCGCCGCCAGGATTGCTCCCGCGCTGCCGTTCGACTTGCATGTGTAAGGCATGCCGCCAGCGTTCAATCTGAGCCAGGATCAAACTCTTCAGTTCAAACCTGTTACTGTTTTCGGTTCTTTCGAACCGGTCGCTCACTCAAAGCTGACAGGAATTTGAATAAATTCAAAAACCTGACTTACTTTAGTGTGAGACTCTTGATACTTTCGCTACTCCTGACTGCCCCGAAGGACCGTCAGGCCGCTGAAACTCATCAAGCGCCCACACTTATCGGCTGTAAATTTTTAAAGAGCAATTCGTCTTAATCGCTTCGTTTTCGTTCGCAGCGATCAGCGAAGGAGGCGAATTATGCGGGTCATTCGCAAAGCCGTCAAGCGCATTTGCGAAAAATTTTTTCGGGCCATATTTCGCGCTCGTTGACCTGCCCGCGGACCCCGTCCGAATCATGGCGACCCGACACGACACTCCCTGGCCGGACTGGCACCGCGCAGCCATGACATCCACTGCTGGCACGACCCATCGACCCGCACGGCTTGTGGAACGCAACCCTCGAGGTGCTGCCATCCTTCGACGGGAGCGTCCCGCGACCAAGGTCGACGACAGCCTGTCCACCGAAGCCGGATGGATTGAGCATCAGGTGTGCACCTGACCGACCGAAGGTCAGCCTGGAACAGAATTGCGCAAGGCTTGTGTCTCGGCGCTCATAGACTCGGCCATACTCGGGACAATTGCCTCAGACCAGGATCCACCGCGTCCGAGCTCGAATACGCTGGCCGATATGACACATAGCCGCTATCGCCTGTTCATCGATGATCTTCGTGACCCGGTGTCGTCGACATGGGTCGTCACTCGCACGTCGAGCGAAGCGGTCTCACTGCCGGAATCGCACGGGCGCCCCTATGAGTTTTCGTTCGATCATGACCTCGGGGGTGACGATACGGCAATGGTCGTCGTCAAGAAGCTGATCGAGATGGATCTGGATTCCGAGGGAAGATTCATTCCCGATGACTTCAAGTTCTTCGTGCATAGCGCCAACCCTGCCGGTTAAGAAAACATTCAATTACTGTTGCAGTCCTATCTAAATCACCGTGCCGCTCGATACTAAAACTAAAAGGTCAGCGCCCCCAGGTTCACCGATCGGCCGGCGAGCTCCTGAATAACTCGCTGTTACCAATCTCGCAACGCCGTTGCACCTGTGTCCGATCGCGCCGCATACACTCCGATCCGTGCTCACCAGGAACGCACACAACGTGCGGAGGAGTAAAGGAAATGAACAGGACGATTCTCGGCGTGGTACTGGGTGCAGTTGCATTGGCGGCCTCGACGGCGGCAAGCGCGCATGTTGATGTAGCCGTCGGCGTTGAAGTGCCTGGCATAGCCTACGCCCCAGTTCAACCGGCTTACGTTGCTCCGCCGCCTCCAGCGTATGTCCCCGCTCCGGTCATGATGGCCTCGCGTGGCGACGATGACTGGCGCGAACATGAATGGCGCGAACACGAACGGCGTGAACACGAATGGCGCGAGCGCCAGTGGCATGAGCGGGAATGGCACGACCATGACCACCGGGACTATTGAACCCATGCCGATAACCCAATATCAAACGGAAGCCCGTCATGAAAGTTAATCATCGAATCACCATGCTCCTCGCGGCCACCGCGCTGGGCCTGGCCGCAGCCGGAACAGCCAATGCAGCCGGATGCCTCAAAGGCGCAGTCGTCGGCGGCGTAGCCGGCCACTACGCGGGTCACCACGCCGTCGTCGGCGCGGTCGGAGGCTGCATTGTCGGGCGTCACGTTGCGAAAAAGCAGGCCGAAGAACGTGCCGCGCAACATCAGGCAGACCGTGCGCATCAGCTAGCCACGGGCTGACCGGCTGGATATTCGCGGGCCGCTATCAAGGACGCCCATTGGACCTGTGCTATCCTGGCGGCATGCGACTTGCAGTAATCTGCTCAAGAGTTGCATTCGGAGCGGAACATCACGAAATGGACGAACGAAAACGCGATAGCATAGTGGCCTACCTGCAGCGCCGGATGGCCGAATTTGGAATTGAACCCGACGATATCGCCGCGTCCATTGCAGCAGACCAGGAGCAGTTGCGAGCGGCGCGATACCGCGACGCCACCGGCAACACTTGGGACGGCAAAGGCGATGCCCCGCAGTGGGTGATTCAGGCGACCAGCGCTGGACAGTCGCTCGAGCATTTTGCAATTGGCGCGACCACGGCGGCGGAGTCGATGAAAAGCAATAACGTTGACTGGCGCGATGACCCATTTGCGGGCACCCGACTCGCGACCATCAAACCGGAGCGCCTCGGCGCCGGCTGAGGCGCTTGCACCGTCTTATAGAGCGTGCAGGCACTGTTGCCCTGCCACCCAGGAACGACGCTCACGACCGCCACGGCACGCTTTCATTTCAAGCGAACAAGTGTCTGTTACTCGAAATAAAAGCGCTCCGTGACTTGTCCGCTCGCGGGTTGCAATCAGAGCGGCGCACGGCTGGATGAGCGAATGAAATGATGCTCCATCCTCGTGCGCAATACGCCGTCGAGCGCGGCAAGTTGTTCGCGCAGTCGAACCGCTTGCTCTTCCGTCATTGCGCCGAGAACGATTTTTTGCTCGAGAACGTCACCGCATCGGGTGACGGCCCAACGGTCGACGGCAGCTGTTTCACCTTCGAGCATGGCGGCGGCTGTCGAGACAATACCCAGATCCAGTCTCGACACGAGATGAACCGTATGCGTCAACGTGAAACCCGGAAGGATGTGCGACCAGTCGTGACAGACTGCTGGGGAGGAGGTAGAGGTATCTTGGCGCATGGTTGCTCCGGATGAATGTTGATCGAACCGGTGCTAGCCATGCTGCTCCCGTTTCGTTGCCGTGGATCGGCCGCATCGCCTCAAAGGCGTCCACCTTGCCCGGGAGGGCAGGTTGGCGTCGGATAGTCCGACTCTGGATGCTCTACTTCAGAAATTCCGTTCGATATCTCGAACGCCGGTCCATTATACCGAAACGCAGCCGTTGAACAAGCAGTCGCAAGAAGCCGACGATTTATTTGTCACACGAAACCGGCAATTCCCGAGCTGCTACTCGCAATCACAATGGCAGCGGCCGGTCGTGAAAAATGCTCTTCATGACGAGCGTCGACGTCAACTTCAATACCGAAGGCAGCGCCGTCAACCGGCGGTCGTACAGCGCCTGAAACGCCTTCAAGTCCCGCGTGACGACGTGCAGCATGTAGTCGGGCTCGCCAAAGAGGCGCTCGGCCAGCGTGATTTCCGGAATGCCCACGAGCGCGTCCTCAAACGACCGGATACTTTCGCTACTGCTTCCACTCAGCGTGACGAAGACGATTGCGGAAAAATTCAGCCCGACCGTTGCCGGGTCGATCGTGGCACGGTAGCCGCTGATGACCTGTGCGCGCTCGAGCGCGCGCAGTCGTCGCTGGCACGGCGACAGGCTCAAGCCAACCCGCTCGCTCAGCTCCGTGATTGAAAGTCGTCCATCTTGCTGTATCTCAGCAAGAATCTTGCGGTCGATTGCGTCCATGCACGAAATTCTAGCTCCCGGCCAAGCCTGCAGGCAAGAAATGGGGAGCACTTTCCGGGTCCGAATCCGTAATATTTACCCCCTTGGGCGAGGGTGCCCGCATAACCGGAAGTGGTGCAGTGGAAGCTAGTTTGTTGACGGCGTTTTGGGTCGTCTCGTTCTCGTTGGTCATGGTCCCAGGAGCAGACTGGGCTTACGCGATTTCGGCTGGCCTGCGCGGTCGCATGGTTGCACCCGCGGTCGGTGGGATGCTGCTCGGGTACCTTGCGATCACCGTAGTCGTAGCGGCAGGCATTGGAAAACTGGTTACGCGCGTTCCGGCAGTGCTGAGCATCTTGACGGTCGTCGGTGGCGCCTATCTGCTCTGGCTGGGAATCAGGACTTTGATGCGTCCGCCCGAAATCGCTGCCGGTCAGGACGACGCACAAAAGAGCCCGTGGGGATGGTCAATGCGGGGATTCGCCATCAGCGGCCTGAACCCAAAGGCGATTCTGCTTTTCGTCGCCCTCTTGCCTCAGTTCGTCAGGCCCAATGCCGGATGGTCGGCGGCCGGCCAGATCGTGGCGCTGGGGCTTGTGCACATGGTCAACGTCGGTTCGGTCTACTCCGTCGTCGGCCTGGGATCGAAGATTGTTCTGGGCACCCGACCCAAGGCGGCTCGCATGGTGGGGCAGCTCTCCGGCGCAGCGATGATTCTCGTCGCCGTCCTCCTGTTTGCCGAACAGGTCTACGCTTTCGCGCGATAAGCACGGCGCGCTCAGTGGCGAACCCACCGCAAGACGACACCGGTTACACGAGCGCCATCCAAACCTGCTCTGAGGACTCGCCACACAGCTGCCGGACCATGAGCGCACCGCATTTGCGGCAACGATAGTGCTCGAGGGCAACGCGACCTTCGCATTGCCCCACTCCAACCAGAATCATCTCGTCATTGCTGACGAAACTCGACGAGCGTCCATCAAGGCTGTTGCACTCATTACAGAGTTCCATGGCAATCCTCCGTCGCCGGCGCCCCCGAGAGGAGCCGAACGGAAACGATGACCCGGACGAGCGGGCCGCTGGGTCGACGCTGGCGACGCGGCGTGCGTGCAGCTTAAATATCCTCCAAAAGGTGGTGCGGTGCAACAGATTCTGCGCGGACGATGGACTCGACAGAGTCGTCAAAGGATGTGCAAGAGATGTTTGCGAGAGCCACAGGCCGTTGGCCTCAGTGCAGCATAAAGGGAAAGCAGACGACGCGATGGCCAGGCCGCTGACCCACCGTGAACGACCAATAAGAGAATATGATTTACCAAAGCACTGCAATTCTCGCGGTTTGTCAGGTCTTATTTGAGTAATTAATAATATCTCTGGCGGCGGAGTCGACTGATATGCGAGTCCTTGTACTGGGCAGTGGCGTGGTTGGGGTGACAAGCGCGTTCTATCTCGCGCGTGCGGGTCATGATGTCGTTGTCGTCGATCGGGAACCGGGTCCCGCACGCGAAACGAGCTTCGCGAATGCGGGGCAGATTTCGCCAGGCTACGCAGCGCCGTGGGCTGCGCCGGGCGTGCCGCTCAAGGCCGTGAAGTGGATGTTCCAGAAGCACGCACCGCTTGCCATTCGTCCCGACGACGAAGACAAGCAGTTTCAGCTTCAATGGATGTGGCAGATGTTGCAGAACTGCACGGCCGAGCGTTACGCCATCAACAAGAACCGCATGGTTCGACTCGCGGAATATAGCCGCGATTGCCTGAAGGCGCTGCGGGCCGAAACGGGAATTCAGTACGAAGGTCGCACGGGCGGCACACTGCAAGTTTTTCGGACGCAACAGCAGTTTGAAGGCGCGGCCAAGGACATCGCGGTGCTGAAGGAGGCGCATGTCCCGTATGAGTTGTTGTCCCGGGATCAACTCGCCAGCGTGGAGCCCGCACTGGCTGCCACCTCGCATAAGTTGACCGGCGGACTGCGCTTGCCCGGCGATGAAACGGGCGACTGTCAACTGTTTACCACGCGACTCGCCGCACTGGCCGAGCAGGCGGGCGTGACCTTCCGCTACAACACGCTGGTCGATGGTCTGGTGGTCGAGGGCGGCAAAGTCGCCGGTGTGCGCCATGGTGCCAAGCTCATCCACGCCGATGCGTTCGTTGTCGCATTCGGGTCCTACTCCACGAATTTCCTGTCCGGCCTCGTCAAGATTCCCGTCTATCCCCTCAAGGGCTATTCCATCACGGCGCCTATCGTCGACGAAGCTCGCGCACCGGTCTCAACTGTCCTCGACGAGACCTACAAGATCGCCATCACACGCTTCGAAAAGCGCATCCGCGTCGGCGGCATGGCTGAGATCGTTGGCTTTGACAAGCGTCTGCGCGAGGCGCGTCGCGAGACCCTCGAGATGTGCGTCAACGACCTCTTCCCTGGCGGCGGAGACACATCGAAAGCGACTTTCTGGACCGGCTTGCGGCCCATGACGCCGGACGGAACGCCGATTGTCGGCCACACCGCCGTGCCGAACCTCTATCTCAACACGGGACATGGCACGCTCGGATGGACTATGTCATGCGGCTCGGCGCAGCTTCTCGCAGATCTGATATCGGGGCGCAAGCCCGCCATCCAGTATGACGACCTGAATGTTTTTCGCTACGAGAAAGAGCCGGAAGTGCCACGCGATTTTCAACTGAGCTAGGCGTTGCGAAACGGTAGCCCGCCCTGCAACGCGCCTGATGTGCTGCGGTCGCGTTGCCTCGCTTGGGACGGCTCATTCCAGTCAGGAAGCCGTGAAAGCCGCGCCACCATCGTTCAACACGCCGTCGCAGCAACGGCGTTCCACTTCAGTCTTGCCGTTTTGACTCGTGGCAACGCCGCGTTTCGTACTTAACCACAAACCAGGCCAAGCATTGAGGAGACGACCATGAATCTCGGCGGCAAGACGCTATTCATATCAGGAGGCAGTCGCGGTATCGGACTTGCCATTGCACTCCGGGCGGCACGTGACGGCGCGAACATCGTGATTGCCGCCAAGACTGCCGACCCGGACCCGCGGCTCGAGGGCACGATCCATACGGCGGCGGCGGCTGTTGAAGCGGCAGGCGGAAAGGCGCTTGCGCTGGTCGTCGACATTCGCGATGAAGAACGCGTCAAGGCTGCGGTTGCCCAAACCGTTGAGGTGTTCGGCGGCATCGACATACTCGTGAACAATGCCAGCGCTATCCGTTTGACGGGAACGCTGGATACGCCCGTCAAGCGGTACGACCTGATGCATGGGGTGAACGGGAGAGGGACGTTTGTCTGTGCCCAGGCCTGCCTGCCTCACCTGCTCAATTCGACGAATCCACACATCCTCACGCTGTCGCCACCGCTCGTCACCGATGCAAAGTGGTTCAAGGATTTCCCGGCCTATACCATCGCGAAGTACACGATGAGCCTGTTCACCCTCGCGCTGGCTGGTGAGTTCAAGGACCGTGGCGTCGCCGTGAATTCGCTGTGGCCAAGAACTGCGATTGCCACTGCCGCCGTGCAAAACGAGATCGGCGGTGCGGAGATGATTGCAGCGTGCCGCAAGCCGGAGATTGTCGCCGACGCGGCCCACTACATCCTGACCCGCCCGTCGAGGAAGTGCACGGGAAATTTCTTTCTCGATGATGAGGTGCTAATGGCGGCGGGTGTCCGGGACTTCTCGCAATACGACGTCCAGGCGGGCGCGGCATTGCAGGCAGATTTTTTCGTCGAGGCTTTGCCCGGCATGCGAAGGTCGGACAATATGGTCAAGGCAAAGCCGGACCTGTGAGGCACGGGTTCACCCCGGCTCAACGATGGCAGACACGATTGGGTGTCTTGTCCTAGTGGGAAGCCGGGGCAAACTCGTCGAAGTACATCCGCTCGAGTGAGAGCGCTATGCCGAACGCCGACGACTTCAGCGGCCCATTCGCTCCGAAGAATTGCAGTTCTCCGCGCTGGCCGACAACAATGACCTCTCGGGCGCCGCCTTCAAGGTAAGCCCTGACTCGCGGGCCGATGTCATGCGCAAACGTGCGGTCAAGGAGCACCTCGACACACAAGTCAGGCACAAACGGGACTGGGCTTTCCCGGTCAAACCCTTCCCACTTTTCAGGCGGCATCCAGACAACGTCCGGTACGCGGATCCCGAATGAGGGCGTCGCCACGGCGACCGACATGGCCGCCACGTGACCAATCTGCTCGGCGATCTGGCAGTAGACGTCGGTCACGACAATCTGGCGCCTTGCTGAGGGCTGCGGATGCGGCACCGCTTCGCCGCTACTATCCAGTTCACAGCATTCCCACAACCCGGAATCAGGGTTGGGGTGAATCCGACGCCAAGTCGCAACGAGTCCGTCTCGCTCGAGAAGAGTAGACACAACGACAAGCCTCCAATAGGGAAACACAGTAAGGGTATTCCCTTTGTCCTCGCCTGAAAAGCGAATATTTATGTGCACCGCACAATCCGGCCCTGCAGCGTGCATCGATTCGCTTTTCCGGCCGTTATCGGGCCATATCACGAGGCCCACCGCCCCTTGTGAGACAACGACTCCGTGGCCAAGTGCGAATTTTATTGACGTCTATTGTGCAGCGCGTCAAAATCGGCAAGCAAAGAGTTATTACGCGAATCGTGCTCACGAGGCACGTCAAGAATTGGATGGCCGCTTCGCCGTGGAGCCATCCTGCCCGAAAGCGCGCTATTACCAGAACACGGGAAGTGAAATGGAACTCGATGCTGAGACATTCCGGCGATTGCGCCGTCTCGCCCCAGTCCTCGACGACATACTCAACGCCGGGGAAGTCGAGCATGCGGACCAGGCGGTGAATCTCGCGGCACTCGCACAACTATGCGCGACCCTGTGCGACGCTTACTGCTCCATGCACCCTGACGAGACCACGCAAGCCAGCCTGACCGTGCGCGAGCCGCAGAAGTAGCAACTTGCTGTACCCTTGGCGGCCGCCATCAAGGACACTCAACTCATTCGAGCTGTCCCATCCTGCTGGCCTATGACTTTCTTTTCTCGGCCAAATAACTGAGCACAGCGCATATTACAATTAGATATGCGAATTAAAGCACGAAAACATCGTGGCCTGACTGCGTCCCAGGATGGCTGAATTCGGAACCTGATGCGCCCGCGCCACAAGCGACCCGCCTGCTGCCCATATAAAACAAATGGTGATTATTAGCCAGTCATTGAATAGTGTTATGCTGCGACCTGCAGTTTGTCGTTCATGGACGCCGAACCTGGCCCATGATCGCAGTTCCACACGCGATAATTAGAATCGAATCCTCAGGGACATCTGGCGTTTCGCAGTGACCTTCCACACTGCAAGCCGCGAGATGCCTGAATGAGGCATCCACGGATATCAGCAGCCATTGGGCATCCAATGAATCGCGCCATGTGCCGGTGCTTTGGCTGGCATGAGATCCGGGTCAAAGCACATTCATCAGACAACACAGTTCCGCCATGGTTTCGAAAGCCGTCGAATCACAAAACGTCGTCTCCGTAGGCAGCAAGATTCGCGGACTGCGTCAGCGGCAAGGCCGCACACTGGATGACATCGCCACGGCGGCGCAGCTCTCCAAACCCTTTCTCTCCCAGGTCGAGCGAGATCTTGCGAGTCCCTCGATCACATCGCTCGTGAGCATCGCCAAGGCGCTCGGCGTGCCGGTCAGCTATTTCGTCGATGCGCCCACCGAAGCGGGTTGCGTATGCCGCGGCCAGGATCTCAAGTTCTTTGGCTTCGCCGACTCGGCCAACCTCTATGCGCGCCTCACCAACCCAACCGGCGGCCGCCAGCTCGAGGCCATTCTCGTGCGTATGCCGCCCGGCAAGCGCGACAGCGAAGTCACCACGCACGCCGGCGAGGAATTCCTGCACGTGCTTTCGGGCGAAGTGACGCTCACGCTCGAAGGCCAGTCGTTCGTGGTTCGCGCGGGGGACAGCGCACACTACGAATCGACCGTGCCGCACGCCTGGAGCAACACGTCGGATCAGGAAACCGTGCTCGTCTGGGTGGGTACGCCGCGTATCTTCTGAAGCCGCGCTGCCCACCGTTGCGGTGTGGCAGCTTCAGGGCCAATTTCACTGGCAGCGCTTCCAGCACGTTTCAAAGCGCTTGCGTTTCACTGTCTTCCACCGTTTGCGGCAAGCCGTGCTCACGACGGCGCGGCAACGCGCGTCCCACACCCTTCGCACGCGTGCGCGAAACCACCGTGTAATAGAGCACGGGCGTGAACACGAGCCCGAGCAGCGTAGCTGCGATAACGCCGCCGAACACCCCCGTGCCGATCGAGTGCCGGCTCTCCGCACCGCCGCCCTGTGAGATCACGAGTGGAAGGACACCGAGCAGAAACGCCGCCGAGGTCATCACGATAGGCCGCAGGCGCTCGCCGCTCGCGCCCACCACCGCCGCGCCGAGCGGCACGCCACGCGCAACGCGCACGTTCGCGGCCTGCACGATCAGGATGGCGTTCTTCGCCGCGAGGCCGATCACGGTCACCATCCCCACCTTGAAATAGATGTCGTTGGGCAGCCCGCGCAACAGCATCGCGCTCACCGCGCCCACCGCGCCGAGCGGCACGACCAGCAGCACCGAGAGCGGCGTGATCCAGCTCTCATAGAGCGCCGCGAGCACCATGAACACCGCGAGCAGCGCGAGGCCGAGCAGGAGCGGCGTCTGGCGCGCGGCCTGCACTTCTTCGAACGCGGCGTCGGTCCATTCGCCGGACACGCCATCGGGCAGCGCGAGTGCGAGCCGCTCCATTTCCGCCATCGCTTCGCCCGAGCTATGGCCCGGCGCTGCGCGCCCCGTCACGTCGAGCGAGGGATAGCCGTTGTAGCGGCTCAGCATCACGGGGCCGAGCGTCCAGTGCGTGGCCGCGATCGACGACATCGCCACGGTGCCGCCCGCCGAATTCTGCACCGGCAGCTCGAGCAACTGGCTGTCGCTCATGCGCGTAGGTGCGTCGGCGGCAACGATGACGCGACGCATGCGGCCACCCGCCGGAAAGTCGTTGACGTAGTTCGAGCCGAACGTGCTGCCCAGCACGTCCGCGATGCGGTCGAACGAGACGCCGTACGCGTAGGCCTTGTTGCGGTCGACGTCGAGCTCCACGCGCGGCGCGTCGGGCAGGTCCTCCGAATGGACCTGCGCCACCACGCGGCTCTTGCCCGCAGCGTCGATCAGCTGGTCGCGCGCGGCTTTCAGCGCGTCCATCCCCGCGCCGCCGCGATCCTCCAGCCGGTACGTGAAACCCTCGGCGTGCCCGATGCCCGGCACTGCCGAAGGCAGCGTGGCCTGCACATCGCCGTCGAGGATTGTCGCGAACTGCTCGTTGAGCGCGTCGCGCAGCGTCTGCGCGTCTTTTTCCTCCTTGCCGCGCTGGCCCCATGGCTTGAGCTCGACGAACGCCATCGCCACGTTCTGGCCGCTGCCCGCGAAGCTCCAGCCCACCACGCTCGTCACGTTGCCCACCGCCTGCTGCTTGCCGAGGATCGCCTCCACGCGCTTGACCACGTCGAACGTGCGCGCCTGGGTGGCGCCCGCGGGCAACTGGATCATCACCTGCAGCTGACCTTCGTCCTCGCTCGGCAGGAAGCCCTGCGGCAGCTTCCAGTAAAGCAGCGCCCCGACTGCGCACAGGAGCGCGTAGATCGCCAGCAAGCGCGGGCCGCGCCGCAGCAGCGCGGCCACGAGTGCGCGATAGCCGCGCGAGGCCCGCGCCGCTTGCGCGGCAAGGCCGCGCTCCGGCCTGCGCACAGGCTTCGGCATCCTGAGCAAGTTGGCGCACAGGGCCGGCGTCAGCGAGAGCGCCATGAACGACGAGACGAGCATGGACGCGATCATCGCCACCGCGAACTGCCGGTAGATGCCGCCCACGTTGCCGTTGAAGAACAGCATCGGCACGAACACGGCCGTAAGCACGGCCGTCACGCCGACGATCGCGCCGCCGATGCGCTTCATCGCGGCGCGTGTGGCCTCGCGCGGCGGGAGACCGCGCTCATGCATCACGCGGTGCACGCTCTCCACCACGACGATGGCATCGTCCACGAGGATGCCGATCGCGAGCACGAGCCCGAACATCGTGAACACGTTGATCGACATTCCGCCCGCGTAGAGCGCGAGAAACGCGCCCATGAGCGTGACGGGAATCACCACGGTGGGCACGAGCGTTGAACGCAGGTCGCGCAGGAACAGCCACATCACGGCGAACACGAGCACCACGGCTTCGATGAGCGTGATCACCACTTCGTGGATCGCCACGCGCACGAAGTACGCGGTATCGAACGGGATCTCGATCGCCATGCCCGGCGGCAGGTGCTTCGAGAGCGCCGCGAGCCGTGTGCGGATCGCGTTCGACGTTTCGAGCGCGTTGCCGCGCGGGCCCAGCTGAATGCCCACCGTCGCCGCGGGGCGGCCGTTCAGCCGCGAGTAGAAGGAATAATCGGCGCGGCCGAGCTCCACGCGCGCGATGTCGCTCAGCCGCACGAGCGAGCCGTCCGTCTTCGCCTTCAGCACGATCTCCCCGAATTCCTCGGGCGTGTCGAGCTGCCCCTTCACGCTCACCGACTCGGTGGTTTGCTGCCCGTTCACGAACGGCGCGTTGCCGAGCGTGCCCGCCGTCACCGGCGCGTTCTGCGCGGAGATGGCCAGGTTGACTTCGGCGGCCGTGAGACCGTATTCGCGCAGCTTCACGGGATCGAGCCAGATGCGCATGGCCTCGTCGGAGTCCCAGAGCTCCGCCGCGCCCACGCCCGGCGCGCGCTTGAGGTCGCGCAGGATGAAGCGGTTCAGGTAGTCGCTCAGTTGCGCCGAATCGCGCGTGCCGTCGGTGGAGGTCAGCGCGACGAGCATCAAGAAGGTGTTGGCGGCCTTCTCCACGTCGATGCCCTGCTGCACGACCGGCTGCGGCAGCCGCGCCTCCACCTGCTTGAGCCGGTTCTGCACATCCACGAGCGCGATGTCGGGATTGCTGTCCGGGGCAAAGGTCACGTCGATTTCGAGGTTGCCGAGCGCGTCGCTGGTCGTTTCGTAGTACTGCAGACCTTCGATGCCATCGAGGCTCTCCTCGATCACGCTCGCCACATTCGCGTCCACCTCTTCCGGCGACGCGCCCGGATACTGCGTGTAGATCACGATGCGCGGCGGCGAGAGCCGCGGATACTGCGCGACCGGCAGCATGGGAATCGCGAGCACGCCCGCGACCATCACGGCGAGCGCGATGACCCACGCGAAGACTGGCCTGTCGATGAAGAAGAAGGGCACGCGCTTGTCGGTCCGCGGTTACGAGGTTGATGGATACGCGAACGGCGGGGCGTCCGCGTAGCGCGCCATGTGGAGCGTATCGGCGAGCAGGCCGTCGCGCATGGCGGCGCCGCGCGAGCGCCCTTCCACCACGAAGCCGAACTTGCGATAGAGCGCGATCGCCGCTGCGTTGTCGGCGAAGACTTCGAGCTCGAGGCGGCGCAGGCCCAGCGAATGGTCCGCGCACTCGACCATCGCCGCCATCAACGCGCTGCCCACGCCGCGCCGCTGATAGGCGTCGTGCACGGCGAAACCCAGCGACGCGCAGTGCGAACGGCGCGGCTTCGCGACCGCGAGATGCGATTGGCCGACGACGCGGCCATCGATTTCAGCACAGATCGTGATGCAGCCCGGCGGCCGGCTATCGTGCCATGTGCGCAAGGATTCGGGCGTGCGCCAGCCGCTCAGGAGCGTGCCGTGGCGCACGCCTGGCTGATTCATCATGTCGACGAGCGCGTCGAAATCGGACGGCTCGGAAGTACGCACGCGAATAGCGCCGGCAGACGTGGACGTGGGCGATGAAGTCATGTCGTGCATGGGCTGCACTCCTGAGCGAATGGCAGCGCCTCGCGCAGGCGCGCCATCAGGAAAGCGTCGATGAGCACGCCTTCGCGCAACACGGTGCCGCGAAAGCGCGCCTCGACTTCGAAACCGCTTTGGCGATAGAGCGCGATCGCGGGGGCGTTGTCGGTGAAGACATGAAGCTCGAGCCGGCGCAGGCCGAGCCAGTTGTCGGCGAAATCGAGAATCTGCCTCATCAGGTGGGCGCCGATGCCGCGCCGCTGCCAGCCGTCATGCACGCTGATGCCGATCTGGCCCACGTGCGCGCGACGCAGCTTCTGAGGGTGCAGCTCGGCCTCGCCAACCATCGTCTCGCCCACCCACGCACCGATGGCGAGCGCGGGCGACAAGACACCGGCGATCCACTCGCGCGTCTCTCCAACCGAGCTGTACGGTGCGTCCGCATTGCCGCGCACGATCGACGGGCCATGCTGCAGCGCATGGAACGCTTCGGCATCGCCGGGGCGCAGTGCGCGCACAACGAGCCCTTCGGGTAACCTCGACTGCATGGTTGTTTCCTTCTTGTTCTTCGAGTCGCCGGGCGTGGACTGGCGGGCTACAGCGTCAGTTCGAACGACCTCACCAGCACCCCAGGCAGTTTCATGCCGCCCGTCGCGCGCTGGCCCCATGTGTCGTCGGAGAGGCGCAGCTCGGGCTGCGCGCCCAGGCGCTCGAGCCGCTCGCCCAGCAGGCCGTACAGGCTGTCGTCGAAGCGCATGGCATCCACCGGCGCGACGATGCGGCCCTCTTCCACCCAGAACGTGGCGAAACGCGTCATGCCGGTCAGGCGGCAGCTCATGCGGTCCGAGAAGTTCACGTACCACAGGTTGCCCACATAGAGCCCGGTGCCGAGCGCCGCGAGGACGTCCTCCTCCGCGAGATCGCCGCCCGCCATCGCAAGCGACGCAGGCGCCTCGTTCGCGAGCGCACCGTTGGGCGTCAGGCCGTACTCGCGGGCCGTGCGGGCGTTCGTCAGTTGCGCGACGCTGCGCCCCTCGCGCACGAGCGGCACGCTCGCGCGCAGATAGCCGTCGTCGTTGAAGGCGGGCGTGATGCCGAGCTCCAGATCCTCCGCAATCGAGACGCGCGCGTCCAGCGCGACCTCGCCGCCATGCAACCGATGAAGCGGGCTCTGCGCAGTCGCGTGCGCGCGCGCCGAGAAGCCGCCCCACGCGGTCACGCCCAGCAGCTCTTCGAGCGCCGCTGGCGCGAGCCACGCGCGATACTGGCCCGGACCCAGCGCACGCGGCGCGAGCGCGAGCACCGGCAAGCGCGCCGCCGCCTCCTGCACCTTGCGGGCGAACACTGCGTCGTCCCAGTTCTCGCCCGCGTAGCTCGTCTTGATCGCGCGGCCGCCCGGATGATAGAGCGACCAGCTGAAGCAGAAATTCTCGACTTCGTACCAGCCGCGGCTGCCGCCGCTCGACGCGAAGCCGCGCGAGACCGATCCGCCCGCGTAGAAGCCCACGAAATCGAGCCCGCGCGCGCATTCGGCCACCACGTGCACGAGCGCGTGGGGATCGCGCAAGCGCCCCGCGCGGCGCGTGGTGCGCTGCCATGACGTGGTGTCGTAGAGCAAGTGCGGATCGTCGGGTGCGTCGCGCAGGCCGGCGCGCAGCGTCTGCAGCGCTGCGCTCACCTCGCGCAGGTCCTGCCCGGCGTTGCCGCAGATGTCGAGCGTGGAATACGCCTGGCGCGCACCGTCGATCAGGCGCAGCGTGAGCCGCCCCTGCGAGACCTGGCCGGTCTGCCGGACCTTGCCGCCATTGAAGCGGATGAAATCCGACTGCTCGCCCGCGAACGACGTGAGCGCCGTTTCGCCCTCGACCAACAGCGCGTCGATCTCGCCCGCAAGCATCATGAAATGCGTATGCCAGTCCACGCTCGCGCGCTCACTCGGGAAAAGTCTGTCGCTCATCAGGCGCCTCCGAACACGTCGACGTTGCTGAATACGCACGCGGGCGACGCGTGCCCGACGCGGATCACCTGCGCGGGCTCCCCCTTGCCGCAATACGGCGTGCCGTAGACCTCGCGCGTGCTCGCGTCGCCCACCGCAGCGAGGCTGCGCCAGAAGCTCGCCGAAATGCCGCGATAGTTGGGGCGCTTCACGACCTGCGTGAGCTTGCCGTTCTCGATGAGCCGGCCGTATTCGCAGCCGAACTGGAACTTGTTGCGATGGTCGTCGATCGACCACGAGGTATTCGAAGTCATCAGGATGCCGCTCTCGATGTTGGCGATCATCGCCTCGAGCGTTTGCGAGCCCGGCTCGATATTCAGGTTCGCCATGCGGTCGATGGGCGGGCGATTCCAGTTGGCCGCGCGCGAGTTCGCCACGCCGGGCAGCCCCGCGCGCTGCTGCGAGAGCGCCCCGCCCAGCGGCCGTTCGAGCCGGCCGTTGCGGATCAGGTATTGCTTGGTCGCCGCGCTGCCGTCGTCGTCGAATGCGTAGGTGGCCGCTTCTTCGCGCAGCTCGGGATCGAACGTCACGTTCAGCAGCTCCGAGCCGTACTGGTAGCTGCCGAACATCTCCGCCTTCACGAAGCTCCAGCCCGCGAAGTTGCGCTCGTCGCCGAGAATGCGGTCCAGTTCGAGCGGGTGCCCGATCGACTCATGGATCTGCAGCATCATCTGGTCCGGCATCAGCAGCAGATCGCGCTTGCCCGACGGGCAGTTTGGCGCCGCGAGCAGTTGCAGCGCCTCGTCGGCCACGCGCGCGCCCGCGCTTTCGAAGCCGTGGCGCGCGAGGATCTCCATGCCGCCCTGGGCGAGCGCGCCATGGTCGCCCGCGAGCGTGCGCACCTGCGTGTCGCCGTCGGCGTGCGCGGCCACGCTCAGGCCCGGCATCAGGTAGCGAAAGCGCTGCTCGATGCGCACGCCATCGCACGTGAGGTAGAGCTGGTCCGCGTGCGCGACGTGCATGCTCGCCACGCGCTCGACGATACGCGCATCGAGGTTCGCGGCCGCGCATTGCTGCGCGAGGCGCTCCAGCCATTCGCCGCGCGTGGGCAGCGGCGTTTCCAGGTTCGGCGAGGCATAGCTGCCGCTCGCCGCGGGCCGGGCAAGCTCGCGATGGTCGATCAGCGAGAAGTGTGCGCTGGCCTGCGCCCGCGCCGTGGCGATGTCGAGCGCACGCTGCAGCCCCGCTGCGCTCAAGTCGGCCGTGGCGGCGTAGCCCGCACCCGCGCCGGCCCACGCGGTCACCATGGCGCCACGCTCGCGCACGGCGTGCAAAGGCTGCACGACGTCGTTGCGCACGGCGTGGTTCTCGATATGCTCGTCCACGATGCGCAGCGACCAGAAGTCGGCGCCGCTCTTTAGCGCCTGTGCGGCCTGCGCCCAGCGTTCATCGATCATGCGAACTTCTCCTTGAGGTCCGGCGGCTGTGGCGGCTCCTGCAGCATCGAGGAAGCCAGCAGCGACTGCGTATAAGGATGCGACGGCGCATGCAGCACGTCGAGCGTTTCCCCCTGCTCGACGATGCGGCCCGCTTTCATCACGATCACCCGGTGCGCCATCGCGCGCATCACGGCCAGATCGTGCGTGATAAACAAATAACTCAGCTTGTACTTCTTTTGCAAGTTCGTGAGCAGCGCGAGCACCTGCTTCTGGATCGAGACGTCGAGCGCGCTGGTGGGCTCGTCGAGCACCATCAGCTCGGGCTCGACCGCGAGCGCGCGCGCAATGGCGATGCGCTGGCGCTGCCCGCCCGAGAATTCGTGCGGATAGCGCTGCAGCGAATCGGCCGGCAGCCCTACTTCCTCGAGCAGCGAGGCGATGCGCGTGCGCCGCGCCGGCCCTTCGATATCGGGGCGATGCACGGCCAGCCCCTCGCCCACGATCTGCTCGATCGTCATGCGCGGCGAGAGCGAGCCGAACGGATCCTGAAACACCACCTGGAGGCGCGAATACAGCTCGCGCCGCGCGCGCGCCGTGCGCTGCTCCGAGAGCGGGATGCCGTCAATGCGGATCTCGCCCGCCGCCGCCCCCTGCAGGCCGAGCACCGTGGCCGCGAGCGTCGACTTGCCCGAGCCCGATTCGCCGACGATACCGAGCGTTTCGCCGCGACGCAAGCTCAGGTCCGCTTCGTGCACGGCCCGAAACGTTGCGCTGCCAAACACCGAGCGCCAGCCCTTGGCCGCCGTCCGGTAGTCCACGGCCAGACCCTTCACTTCGAGAATGGGGGGCGCGCCGGCTTCGATTGCCGCCACCTCGCGGCTCGGCTCGCTGTCGAGCAGGCGCTGCGTATAAGGGTGCTGCGGGCTCGAGAACAGCGCCTCGGTCGT
Organism: Paraburkholderia pallida; assembly: GCF_004524855.1. Classification (NCBI taxonomy): domain Bacteria; kingdom Pseudomonadati; phylum Pseudomonadota; class Betaproteobacteria; order Burkholderiales; family Burkholderiaceae; genus Paraburkholderia; species Paraburkholderia pallida. The sequence goes on from NZ_CP038149.1 coordinate 1,867,996, forward strand.
ATTCGTCTCCACGAGCACGCCCTTCTCCATCACCGCCACGCGCTGCGCGAAGCGCCGCACGAGGTTCAGGTCGTGCGTGATGAGCAGCACGGCCATGCCGCGCTCGGCCGCCTCCTGCTCCTGCAACTCGATCAGCAGGTCGACGATCTGCTGGCGCACGGTCACGTCAAGCGCCGTGGTGGGCTCATCGGCGAGCAACAGACGCGGGCGACACGCGAGCGCCATCGCGATCATCGCGCGCTGGCGCTGGCCGCCTGAAAGCTGGTGGGGGAAGCTGTCGATGCGGCGCTCGGGCTCGGGAATGCCGGTGCGCCGCAACAGCTCGATGCCGCGCTCGCGCGCCGCGCCCGCGCTCAGCCCCTCATGCAGGCGCAGGCTTTCCGCGATCTGCTTGCCCACCGTATACAGCGGATTGAGCGCCGTCATGGGCTCCTGGAACACCATGGCGATATCGGCACCGCGTATGCCGCGCATCTGCTGCTCGGTCTTTTTCAGCAGATCCTCGCCATTGAACAGCATGCGCCCCGACAGCTCGGCATGGTCGACGAGGCCGAGGATCGATAGCGCCGTCACGCTCTTGCCCGAGCCCGATTCCCCCACGAGCGCCACGCGCTCGCCGCGTGCGATCGAAAGGCTCAGTTCGCGCACGGCCACCTTCTCGCCAAAGCGCACGCCAAAGCGGTCGATTTCCAGCAAAGGACGATTCATCACTTGCCTCCGCCGAATGCCGAGCCTTTGCGGCGCGTGTCGAGAGCGTTACGCAGCGCGTCGCCCATGAAAGTCAGCAGCAGCAGCGTGATCACGAGCGCCGCGAAAGCCGAAAGCGAAATCCACCACGCTTCGAGATTGTTCTTGCCCTCCTGCAGCAATTCGCCCAGGCTCGGCGTGGGCGGCGGCACGCCCAGCCCGAGAAAGTCGAGACTCGTGAGCGAAAGAATCGCCGCGCTCATGCGGAACGGCAGGAACGTGATGACCGGCGTGAGGCTGTTGGGCAGCACGTGGCGCCACATGATCTGCCAGTTCGAGAGACCCATGGTGCGCGCGGCCTTCACGTAATCGAGCGAGCGGTTGCGCAGGAACTCGGCGCGCACGTAGTCGGAAAGCACGAGCCAGCCGAACATCGAAAGCAGGATGAAGAGCAGCCATAGCGTGGGCTCGAAAATCGACGCGAAGATGATGAGCAGATACAGGTCCGGCATCGAGCTCCAGATTTCGATGATGCGCTGGCCGATCAGATCCGTTCGTCCTCCATAGAAACCTTGCACCGCACCCGTGAGCACGCCCAGCGCGACGCCCGAGACCGTGAGCGCGAGCGCCATCAGCACCGAGAGCCGGAAGCCATAGAGCAGGCGCGAGAGCACGTCGCGGCCGAACTGGTCGGTGCCGAGCCAGTTGCTGGCCGAGGGCGCGGAGGGATACGGCTGCGCCGCGAAGTAATCGATCGTGTCGTAATGGAAATGATTGGGCGGATAGACCGCGAAGTTGCCGTTCGACTCGAGCCGCTGCCTGATATACGGATCGAGATAATTGGTCTTCGCGGGGAAGTCGCCGCCGAAGATCGTCTCCGGGTAGTCCTTCACGATCGGGAAGTAGTAGTGCCCTTCGTAGCGCACCACGAGCGGCCGGTCGTTGGCGAGCACCTCGCCGAACAGGCTGATCGCGAACAGCGTGGCGAAGATGACGAGACTCCAGAAGCCGAGCGGCTGCGCGCGAAAGCGCTGCCATGTGCGCCGCCACGGCGAAACCGACGGCGCATGCGCTACGGCTGCGGACTCAGCGGTCCAGGCGGTGGAACTGGATGCGGGGGTCGACGAGGACATAGCAGACGTCAGCAATGAGTTTGGTGATGAGGCCGATCAGCGTGAACAAGAACAGCGAGCCGAGCACGACGGGGTAATCGCGGCGGATCACCGAGTCGTACGAGAGCTGCCCCATGCCGTTCAGGGAAAACAGCGTTTCGATCAGCAGGTTGCCGTTCAGGAATGCGCCCACGAACGCGGCCGGCAGGCCCGTGACGAGTGGAATCGCGGCGTTGCGCAGCACGTGCTTCCAGAGGACGTCGCGCTCGGGCGCGCCTTTCGCGCGCGCCGTGAGCACATACTGGCGGCCGATTTCCTCGAGGAAGGTGTTCTTCGTCAGGATCGTGACGATCGCGAAGTTGCCCACCACGGAAGCCGTCACCGGCAAGACGATGTGCCAGAGGTAGTCGAACAGCTTGCCCGTGAGGCTCAGGTCGGCGAAGTTATCGGACGTGAGGCCGCGCATCGGGAACACCTGCCAGAACGTGCCGCCGCCGAACAGCATCAGGAGCAGCACGCCCAGCACGAAGCCCGGCACCGCGTAGCCGGCGAGCACGAGCACGCTGGTCACCGTGTCGAAGCGCGAGCCGTTGCGCACCGCCTTCGCAATGCCGAGCGGCACCGATATCAGGTAGGTGAGCAACACCGTCCACAAGCCGAGCGTGATGGAGACCGGCAGCCGCGAGCGGATCACGTTCCAGACGCTGTCGTGCTGGTAGTACGACTGGCCCAGATCGAAGCTCGCGTAATTCTTCAGCATGACGAAGTAGCGCGTGAGCGGCGGCTTGTCGAAACCGAACTGCTTCTTGATCTGCTCGATCTGCTGCGGGTCCACGCCCTGGCTGCCGTGATAGCCGCCACCGCCCGAGCCGCCCTCGCCGCCGTGCGCGTTGCCATGGCGCAGTTGCGCCATGATCTGCTCGACCGGGCCGCCCGGCACGAACTGCGTCACGACGAACGTGAGCGTGACGACGCCAATCAAGGTGGGCACCATCAGCAACAATCGTCGGAAAATATAGGCAAACATGGTGCTCCTCAGTGGGCGGACGCCTGCGCAGCCGGGGTGGGTTGCGCCGATGCGGGCTTGCGATACCAGTAGTCGATGGTCCAGTCCTCGGCCCCGTACGTAACCGGGATGGTCTTCGGGTAGGCGAAGGTGGTCTTGTAGGCGATGCGCGCGTTCGGTGCGTAGTACTCGGGCACGAGGTAATACTCGTTCATCAACACCCGGTCGAGCGCACGCGTGGCCGCTTCGAGATCGTCGAGCGTGTTCGCCGCCTGGACCGCCGCCACGAGCGCGTCCACGGCCTTCGAACGCACGCCCGGATAGTTCTCCGAGCCCACCTGCGACGCCGCAGCCGTGCCGAAACGGCGCTCGAGTTCCGCGCCCGGAATCGTCACCGGGCTGTAGAGCCAGGTGGTCATGTCGTACTCGAAGTTGTCGAGCCGCTTCTGGTACAACGCACTGTCGATCTCGCGCAGGTGCGCGTTGATGCCGAGCGTGGCGAGCGCTTGCGTATAAGGCAGGATCACGCGGTCCATGCCCGGCTGGTCGTCGAGGATCTCGATCGTCATGGGCTCGTCTTGCGCATTGCGCAGCGCGCCGTCGCGATAGTGCCAGCCGGCCTGCGCGAGCAGATCGCGCGCCTCGCGCAAGTTGCCGCGCAGCGAATCGGGCGGCAACGTGCCCGGCTGCTCGAGCATCGGCCCGAATACCGCGGACGGCAGGCTCGCACGGTACGGGGCGAGCAACTGCAGCTCCTTGTCGCCCGGTGTGCCCGTGGCCTGGAACGGGCTCTGCTCGAAATAGCTATGCAGGCGCACGTACTGGCCGTAGAACATCATGCGGTTCATCCAGTCGTAGTCGAACGCCAGCGACAGCGCGTGGCGCACGCGTACGTCCTCGAACATCGGCTTGCGCAAGTTGAAGAGCATGCCCTGCATCTGTGCCGGGCCGTCCGCGAAATCGCCCTTCCTGAGCATGCCGTTGCGGAAGTTCTTGCCCACGTACTTGCGCGCCCACTGGGTCGCGCTGTATTCCACGTGTATGTCGTCGTCGCCGGCCTTGAAGGCTTCGAGCTGCGTGTACAGGTCGACGTAGAGCTTGAACGTGATGTGCTCGAAACGGTACATGCCGCGCCGCGTTGGCAGATTCGCGGCCCAGTAGTCGGGGTTGCGGCGATACGCGATCTGCTTGTCGTTCTTGCGCCCGTCAATCAGATACGCGCCGCTCGCAATGGGCGGCACGTTCGAGAGCTGGTCGAAGGGGATCGTCGTGCCGTCCGCGCGCCGCGCCCATTTGGGCGAGAACACCGGCAAATCGCCCGCGATGAGCGGCGCGTCGCGCTCGGCCCGGCGGAACTCGAAGCGAATCGTCTGCCGGTCCACCACGACCGCGCGCTTGATGACCGAGAACTGCGCATTGAAGAGCGGCGAGGCTTGCGGGCTCGTCAGGGTATCGAACGAATACTTGACGTCGGCGGCCGTGATCGGATCGCCGTTGGAAAAGCGCGCGGCCGGGTTGATATGGAACGTGGCCGACGCCTGGTCGGGCGCCACCTCGACATTGTCCGCGATCAGCGGGTATTCGGACGCGAGCTCGTCCCAGCTGCGCTGCATGAGCGTGTCGAACATCAGGTTCTGGATGTCCGGCGCCGCCGTGCCGCGCACGAGAAACGGATTCAATGAATCGTAGCTCGTGAACTGATTGTAGTTCTGGAAAATCAGCGTGCCGTTGGCTGGCGCGTCGTGGTCCGCATAGTCGAAATGCGTGAAGCCGGGTGGATACTTCGGCTGGTCGTACTGCGCGAGCGCCGTCGCGGCGAGGGCCGGCGTCTGGGCCGCCGCGAGCGTGCCGATGGCAACGGCCAGTGCGGGCGCTACGAGCGAGCATCGCAACAACCTCAACTTCTTCAATCTCATTGTCAGTCTGCTTGAGGACGCGCGCCGGCGTGTGGCCGATGCACGGTTCGTTGATTAGACACGGCAGGGTGTGCCGATGTCGCTCGCCACTACGGGAAACATGCGATTCAGGCGGCTACCGCCGCCTGAATCTCGTACTACGCACTACTCATCAGATACGGATTAGAACTTGTACGTCGCTCCAATCTGCGCGAACCGGCCGATGTAGTTGTACAGCGACGTGTCGTAGCCGGTCTGGTTGAGCGCGCTGCTCGCAAAGACCGCATCGAACGGAGGCGTACGGTTGAAGATGTTGTTGATACCGCCGTAGATCGTCCAGTGCTTGATGCCCGTATAGGTGACCATCAGGTTGAACTGGCTGTACGAGCCCACCTTGCCGGAAGGCAGCGTGGGCGCGGCCGCGGTAAGCGTCTCCGTATACGGGCCCGTGAACTCCCACGTCAGAGCCGCGTTCCAGCCGTGATACGCCCAGTTCAGCGTCGTATTGCCCTTCCAGCGCGGGAAGCTGCCGCCGAACGGTTGCGAGAGCGTGAAGTTGTTGCCCGCACCGTTGATCGGGCCCGAAGGCAGACCGAGCTTGAACTGGTTCACGTAGGCCCAGTCGCCCAGCAGCGAGAACGTACCGATCTTCGTCGGCAGCGCCTGGCGGAACGTGCCTTCGAAGCCGTTCGTATCGAGGTAGCCGAGGTTCTCGTACGGGAACGTTTCGTAGAGAATCTGCCCCTGCGCGTTGGTCACCACCGACGACGGGCTGGCCGCTTCGCCAATGACGTGGTCGACGCGAATCTTGTACCAGTCGAAGCCGAAGTCGGTCGTACGCGTCGGCGAGGTCTGGAAGCCCAGGTTGATGTTGCGCGTGCGCTCCGGCTGCAGATCCGGATTGCCCTGCGTGATCGTGGTGACCGTGCCGTTGGACAACTGCTGGATGCCGAGCGTCTGCGAATTGCTGTTTTCAACGAACGTCGGCGCACGGAAGCCGCGGTTATACGAGCCGTACATCGTCAGTTGCTGGATCGGCTGGTAACGCAGTGCGAAGCGCGGCGAGAACGCACCGCCGAAGTCGCTGTAGTGGTCGTAGCGGCCCGACTGGCTGAACGTCAGGTTCCGGATGATCGGAATATCGACCTGGTAGTAGACCGCCGCGACGTTGCGCTGGCCGTTGACGGTTTCCAGATTCGGGTTGAGCACCGTGCCGTCCAGATACTCCGCACCCGGGTTGATGACCTCGCTCTCGTGCAGGAACTGCGCGCCGAAGCCAATGCCGATATCGCCCGTGGGCAGATGGTACAGGTTCGGCGTGGCCAGCGTTGCGTCAACCGTATCGAGCTTCGAGATGCCCTGGTTGTTCGCGTCCTGGTACAGGCCGTTCAGGCCGTTGGGCGTCGAGGACGGATTGGCGAAGTTGAACGTGCCGTTCTGGAAGATGTTGTTGAGCGCAGCCGTATTGAGCTGGTTCGTGTAGGTGTTCGAAACGTTGCTCTGCGAATGGCTGTACGAAGCCGACCAGTCCCAGTCACCGGCCTTCGGCAAGGTGAACGAACCGTGAATCCCCGTGGACCCGCGCCAGTAGTTCGCGTCGGTCTTTTCCGTTACGGTGTTCGGGAACGCATAGGTGAGCGGCGTCGCCACCCCGAACGGGTTGTACGGGCTGCCTGCGGGCACGGTGTTGTTGAACGGCGTCAGGCCGACGCCCGGGGTGTACGCCAGCGTCGGCTGCTGCGGGCTGCCGACAATGTTGTTCCAGAGACCGTCGTTGGTAGTGGTCTCGTTGTAGCTTTCCCACAAGTCGGCAAAGGCCGTGGTCGTGTCGTCGATCTTGAAGTCGGCGTGGACCTTCGCGCTCGCACGCGTGGTCTCGGGCGCGATCGACATGCCGTTGGCCGTGTTGAAGCTGCACACCGTGCCGCCCAGGCCGGCCGCCGCGCCGAGGAAGTTGCTGCCGGCCGGATGGACCGCGCCGCCCCACGGACAGCCGCTCAACGCCTGCGCCGTGTTCGGACCCGTCTGCCAGTAGGACGGCGCGAGCAGCGAGAGGCCGCCCGGCCGGTTCGTGAAGTCCTGCGCGGAAGTGGAGTCGCGGTCGGCCAGCGTCGAGCCCGCATCGTGATAGACGCTCGCCGAGGCGGTGACGTTGAAGCGGTCCGCATTGAGATCGCCAAAGCCCGCCAGTGCGCTGAACTTGGTCGTGCCGTTGCCAGCGCCATCGCTGATCGAGCTGCCGTAGCTGCCGTCGAGCTGAAGGCCGCGGAAATCGTGCTTCGTGATGATGTTGACCACGCCCGCAATCGCGTCCGAGCCGTATTGCGACACGGCGCCCGTCTTCACGATTTCGATACGATCGATGTCGTTCAGGGGGAGGGTGTTGAGGTCGAAGAAGCTGTCGGTGCTGTTCGAATAGAAGGCGAACGGCGCCACGCGCTGGCCGTCGACGAGCACGAGCGTGTACTTCTCGCTCAAGCCGCGTAGCGCAATACCGGCCGCGCCGGCGGCGAAGTTGCCGGCCTGGCCTTCGCTCCAGCTGTTGGCCGAGTTGGCCGTGGTCGTGCGCAGGAAGTCGGCCACGCTCGTCGCGCCGCTATTCTGAATGTCTTTCTGCGTGACGGTCTGCACCTGCTGGAAGCCCGTCTTGTCCGATTGACGGATCAGCGAGCCCGTCACCTCGAACTTTTTCAACTGCTTCACGGGCCCGGTGCCGGCCGCGCCTGCGGCAGCCGCCGCGCCTGTGGCCGCAGCGCCCGTGCCCGCGGCGGCAGCCGCAGGCGAGGACTTGCCCGGTTGCGAGGTCGCCGCTGGCGCCGAAGCGCTTTCCGGCACAGCAGCCGTGCCGGCGTTGGCCGGCGGCTGGCTCTGCGCAAACGCCGGCATGGCGATGGCCGCCGACAACGCCAGTTCAGCCCAGATTATTCTTCGAATGGCTAGCGCCAGTACCCTTTGTTTCACTTTTTCCCCTTCTCACTCGTCGGTCACGTCCACTTCGGTTATGCGAAGCAAGGTCTCGTGAACCCCGCCGCTCGATTTGACGACGCTGTCGCGCCGCGCCGCTTGTTCCCCGCCTTCAGCCACTTCACTACTGCACCATCCACCCCTGTTGAGCCCTGCCCTGCGGAACCTCACCTTCTTTAATTTTTTCGTATACCTAACGAAATACCTTGCTTCGCATGCCATCCCGCGTTACGCGATCCAGCTAGAACAGCTTCGGCGTGCCGACCCACACGAACACGCTTTCCTCATCGGCCGTGTTGACCCACGCATGCGGCACCGACGATTCATAGTGCGCGGTGTCACCGGCCTGCAAGACAAAGGTCCTGCCTTCCAGGGTGAGCGACACCTCGCCGCTCATCACGTACATGAACTCCTCCACGGCGGATGTCATGACCACCGGTGTCGTCTCTCCAGCCGGCATCCGAACCAGTTGCGCGTCGAGCAGGCGGTTCGTGCCTGCGTTCGTGAGGCGGCCAAACTGGTTGGCCGAGCCCGCGAATCCAAAGAATTTCAGATCGTCGCGCCGGAAAACGGCCTGTTCTTCATCCTGCGTTTCGACGAAATACTGCAGCGTGACGCCCATCGCTTTGGCAATAGCCGAGAGCGTCACAATGGAGGGCGTTGCCATCCCGCGCTCGACCTGCGAAAGGAACGGCTTCGAGACCCCCGACGCAGTTGCCAGGTCCTGCAGCGTGAGCTGGAGCCGCTGGCGCACCCCCCGAACCCTGTTCCCTATTGTTGCTGCTACAACGGCCTTGTTATCGAGTGGCGAAACCATAGCTAGCGAGAAATCACGCGTCAAAATGAGTTTGATATCGCCAAATTGTTTTCCCTCAGGCACGGCACGTCCCCACCGCTCGACTTCCCGGGCCGACGCCTCATGACGGAAATGCTCCGACCGGCAAGCTGCTCCAGTCGATTTGGAGTCCTTATTCCACTTCGTGCTTTTCGGCACCTCCAGCGACACCTCCGCCGTTGCCTCCCGCGGCGGCGCCCGAAGTGCCGCCGCGCACCATGCTCAAGCGATCACGGCTTCGATGCCACCAGAATCCAGAGTTGGGCGAGATCGGCGCTACCGTCGCTGCCTTTGACTGCCTTGAACGCCTGCACGGCAAGCGCCTTCTGCCCCGCTGCGTAATACGCCTCGCCAAGGCGCAGCTGCGCGAGATCCGGATGATCGAGCCCGCCCTTCGCAATGAGCGCCTGCATCGTCGCGAGCCCCTGCTTCGCCTGGCCCGCATAGACCTGATTGAAGGCCGCGTCGAACGGCGCGACCGGGTTGGCCGGATCGGGGCCGGCCTGGGCGCGCTTCGCCGCAAGCGCCTGCAGTCGATGCTCACGATCCGCGCCGGCGTCGTGGCCGAGCGCACCCGACGCGAAGCCCTGGTCGATTACCTGCTTGCCTTCAGCCGTCGATCCCGCAACGATGGCGAGCTGCGTCATCTCCATGTAGTCGTTGGCGCTGGCAAGCGAGCCCGTCGCGCGCCGCAGGCGGTAGGTATCCAGATCGAGCGCGCCGAAATAGCCGGGCTTGCTGCGGATCGCGTGCAGCAGGTCATCCCAGTACGCCTGCTTCGGGTGATACGCGACGAGCTTTTCGAGCGCCCCGCGATAAGCCACCTGATCGTTCGCATGCTGCGCGCAGGTGCCCAGCAATTGCAGCTGCGCCTCGTCCGGCGCGTGGCCGCCGCGCACCTGGGCGTCCACGCTCGTGTTCAGCAAGTGCACTGCGCTCGCGTAGTCGCCCGAGAGGTAGTACGACTCCACCAGCAAGGTGGCCATCTGCGGATCGCCGCCGCCTGCCTTCTGGTAGCGCTGCGCGACCTTGATTGCCTGGGCGTAGTTCTTCTGCTGGAAGTAGATGCCCGCGAGCGCCGCCGTCGTGCGCTGCTCGTCCTCGCCCTTGAGCTGGCCGCTCGCGAGCAGCGACTCATAAGCCTGCGCTGCCACGCCGTTCTGCCCCGCCGCCATGGCCGCGGCGCCGCGCATCTCCTCGACCATGTACGTTTCGTACGGCGTCTTGTTCGGCACGGCCGCGGCCTGCGCGATCTTGTCGAGCGCGTCGTCGTAGTGGTGCGCGCGGTACAGGTTCTGCGCATCGTTCAGCGGCTTGGCCACATCGGGACGCAGTGTGTCCGCGGCGTGCGCCGCCACCGGCAGCACGGCCAGCGCCGAGAGGCCACTCACCGCGAGCGCGAGCGCCGCTCTTTTGAATCGATCAGGAATGCTCATCGCCTTGTATGCCTCACTGCATGTACTGCTCGTTGCCGATCAGACCGATCTTCGTTGCGCCTTCGCGCTGCGCCGCCGCCATGACTTCGGCCACATCCCTGTACGGCGCGAGCCGGTTCGGACGCAGGTGGATCTCCGCCTGCACGGGCTCCGCCGCGACCTGCGCGAAACGCTGCTCGAGCGCCGCCTTGTCGGGCACGAGGGTGCCGTTCCAGGTCATGGTGCCGTCGAAGTCGATGTCGATCTGCACCACCTCCGGCTGCACGGCCGGAGGCGGCGGGTTGCCCACTGGCAGATTCATCTTGACCGCGTGCATCTGGATCGGAATGGTGATGATCAGCATGATCAGCAACACCAGCATCACGTCGATCAACGGCGTGGTGTTGATATCCACCATCACCTCGGGTTCGCTGCTGCCGCCCGACGATACGTTCATGCCCATAACCGCCCCCTCTTTACCCTTTAACCGCCGCGCGCAGGCGGCTCCGTAATGAATGACACTTTCGCGATCCCGGCGCGCTCGCACGACGTGATCACGCGCCCGATGAACTCGTAACGCGTGCCCTGGTCGCCGCGCACGTGCACCTCGGGCTGCGGCTGCTGCTCCGAGACCGACTTCAGGCGCGCGAGCAGCGTCGGACCATCCACCAGCGTCTCGTTCCAGAAGAAGTCGCCATCGCGGTTCACTGCGATCTCGATGCTCTTCGGCGTGGTCTGCAGCGGCTGCACCGTCTCCTTGGGCAACTGCAACGGCACGGTGTGCGTGACCACCGGAATCGTGATCAGGAAGATGATCAGCAAGACCAGCATCACGTCGACGAGCGGCGTGGTGTTGATGCTCGAGATCACCTCGTCGTCGCCGCCTTCCCCTCCAACGCTCATGGCCATGGCGTGCCCCTCGCTCAGTCGGCCATCACGGCGCGCGGCGCGGCGCGCCCGGCACGCTTGCCGCCGGCCAGCAGGACCGTATGCAGTTGCGCGCCGAAGCCGCGCACCCGCTCCATCACCGCCTTGTTGCGGCGCACGAGGAAGTTGTAGCCGAGCACGGCCGGCACGGCCACGCCCAGACCGATGGCGGTCATGATGAGCGCTTCACCCACAGGACCCGCGACCTTGTCGATCGAAGCCTGGCCCGCGATGCCGATGGCGGTCAGCGCGTGATAGATGCCCCAAACCGTGCCGAACAGGCCTACAAACGGCGCGGTCGAGCCCACGGTGCCGAGGAACGCGAGGCCGTCCTGCATGCGGTTCGACACGTTGGTGATGGCGCGCTCGACCGAGACGTCGATCCACGTATTGCGGTCGACGGCTTCGAGCAGCGCTTCGTCGTGATGCGCACCGGCCTCGATCGCGGTTTCCGCGATGAAGCGGAACGGCGACGACTCCTCGAGCTGCTTCGCGCCATCGGCGAGCGACGGCGCGCTCCAGAGCTGCTCATCCGCGCTCTTCGCACGGCGATTGGCACGGAACTGCTCGAAGAACTTGGTGATCATGATGTACCAGCTGCCCATCGACATCACCACGAGCAGCAACAGCACGAAGCGCGCGACGAAGTCGCCGTTCTTCCAGAGCGCGCCGAGGCCATAAGGGTTCGTGACGGTCTCGGAGGTCGCCGGCGCGGGCGGCGGTGCGGGCTGGTCCGCGGCCGCGGCGGGCGCCGGTGCCGCGAGCGCCGCGGTGGCCGGCGCCGAAGCGGCGGCGATCGCGGGCGCCGACGCCGCGGCAGTGGCGTCGCTAGCCTGCGCGTTGGCAAGCTGCGGAGCGACAAAGGTATCGACCGTGGCTACGGCGATCAACATGCTGGCCGCCAGTGCGGCGTAGGAACGCTTTTTCATGCCTGCTCCAGTTCATCCGTTGAACTTCTAAAACCTTGGGTAGTGACTCGCCATCCGTGACGTGAAGCCCGTTCGTATCAGTTGAGGTTGAACGAGAACGGAACCTGCACGCGCACCGGCTGACCCTGCGAAATGCAATTGAACTTCTTCACTGCGTTGAATGCGGCAGCGTCGAGGCTGTCGTCGCTGGCCGACTGCGCCACGCGTTCATTCGTCACGTGGCCTTGCGGGTCCACGACGAATTCGATGAGCACGTCGCCGGTCACGCCGTTTTCCTGCGCCTCCTTCGGATAGCGGATCGACGAACGGATCTCATCCGAGTTCGGGCACACGACACCGACTTCGTGGCTCACGGGCTTCGCCTGCACAGGTGCGGGAGGCGCGGGCGGCGCGGTGACCGGCGCGCTCACGACGGGTGCCGCCTGATGCGTGATGGTCGTCTGCGGCGGCGCCTGCACCGGCACTTCGGGCGGCGGCACGAACGGCGGGGGCGGCGGCGCGAACTTGGGCGGCGGCAGCTGCACGGTGGGCAGCGGCGGCGGCGGCGGCGGCTTCACCGGCTCGATGATCTTGGTTTCAATGGGATGCTGGATGACCTGCACGACCTTGGTGGCAAGACCATTGACCAACGCGTAGATGAGGACCGCGTGCAGGACGACGACCGCCCCAATCCCGCCATAGCGGCGCACGGGGTTTTGCTGCTTGCGTCCGAACTCGCGCGGACGGCCAGGCCCACTCGAGCGCGCGCCACCGGCTGGCACTTCCACTTGCACTTTCATCACCACCTTCGCTCCCTCGGGCGCAGCGCGCCCAAATCGTGGCCGCAGCGAATCCGTGTCATTGCATGACCGTCCGCCTGACAGAACCGGTTAAATCCTTGAATTCAATCGGACTGCGAAACATATACGTAGAAACCCCACATGGAAACGGCGAGGCTGCTCCGGGACGCACGCAGTCTTTGCAAGCGGCACAACATAGGTAGTTGTACTAATTCTATGCCGTGCACGCCCTGTATCAATCCGGCCAAACAACAAGCCCGTATTGCCTGTCGAAACATCCCCGGGATGTCGGACAAGCAGCGGCGTGTTTCATTTTTGTTTCAGCGCATCGAAATGTAGCAAAACAAAAAGCAGTTAAGCAAACTTTTTTTGATGTCAGAAAACGTTGTTTAGAAGATTAACTCTAAATGCCTAGGAGCCCCGCACCACAATGGTTCCAGCACCTCTGCATCATTAGCCAAAATGGTGCAGGCGCACATAAATTACAAATCTATAACTGATTTATTTACAGATCATTTCGATTTATTTCAAATTTATAGATTCGCAGCGGGAGATCATCCGAATTGCAAGATTTCCGACAATTACCGATTTTCGCGAGGCGACGCGAGTGAAGATGCGGGACAGCCGGTCGTGAACTGGCCCGAAAGCCAGGTATTCCTAAACGAATAGGCCGGCGCCGGCTGCAACGCCATGCGCTTGCGCGCGAATGCTTCGGAATGAGCGCGACGCGACGCCCCTTCGGCCTACTTGCTCTCCGTAAACCACTTCCGGTAGATCTGGTCGTAGGTGCCGTCTTCGTACATCGCGAGCAGGGTTTCGTTGATGGCCTTGCGCAACGGACTGCCGTTCGCCAAAGCGATCCCGTACTTGGCAGGCTTGAATATTGGGCCAACGACGGCGAGCGACCCGTTGCCGAGTCGGCCCGCCCAGTATTGAAGCGTCGGCGCATCGTAGACGATGGCCTGCACGTCGCCGCGCATCAGCATCCGGAACCCGTCGGCGGCCGTGTTGACGTTCACGAACGGCAAGCCGCGCTCAGTGAGGTAATCGGCCGAGACCGTGCCCGGCACCGTGCCGATCGTCTTGCCGGGAAGATCATCCGGTCCGCGAATGTTCGACTGCAGACGCGCAACCGTCTGGAACGACGTGACGGTCGCCGTAAACTGCGCGATCAGCACCACGCCGATCAGCCACATCGCGGGTACCAGTATTCTTTTCCATAGCCCGGCGCTCTCGCGCTCGCCATGCTCGCCTGTCGCAATGATCAGCATGGTCACCCAGAGCCCTTCGCCCACCCCGCGCAGCCAGGGCTTGTCAAAGTTGGCATCGTGGCGGCGCTCCATGAGCCAGACGAGATTGGCGAGAATGAAGACGATCACGACGGCGGCAGCCAGGAACTGCCCGAGGGCGAGCCAGGGCACCGACTTGAACGTCGCGACGAACGAGTTGTCGTTTTGCGCGCGCACCATGATTTGCAAGCCGGAATCGAAATACGGCAGCGAGAAGTCGACGAGCTTTTCGCGCTCCGGCGTCATGGTGATCGCGGCGATTGCAATATCCGCGTCGCCGCGCTGGACGGCGGACAGCAGATCAGGCTGATTCGCGACGCGATCCCATGTGAAATCGACATGCATGCGGTGTGCAATCTCATACCAGATGTCGATGCTGAAGCCCACCGGTGCCCCCGACTGCGGTAACACGAACGGTGCGACCGGGGCGATGGCCACCCGCAGCGCGTGTCCTGGCTGCCCCGCACCGGCTGGTGCGGCGGCGGCCACGCCGGCCGGCTGCGCGGCCGCCGTGACGGCTCCCGTCGTAGCCGGCGCAATGAGGATCAGATAGAGCGAAAACAGCCACAGAGCCCACTTCTTCATGGTGTTCCTCCTGGAGCGAGTTCGATCCGTTGCGGCGATGATACTCAGTTTAGGGACGGTACATCGTTTCGATTGACGGCAGCCATCGGGGGAAGCCCGCCACTGTTCGGAAACCAGGCGCGAGACCATGCGAGACGCCGGTCACGCTCTTTCCGATCGCATAGCGGGACGCAATGCGCAACCGCGCAAGCAAGCTGGTGCCCGCACCAGTATCGACTTTCAGAAGTTCGCGAACGTCCGGACGAAGTTGTGCGGTGCGTTGCCGTTTGCCGATGCCATACAAACGTTCACCGGCATCGCTCGGCCGTGGCGCGGACAGCGATTTTGCTTTTCGGATAACGTCTTTCAGGTGCCCTTGCGGCATCGCCGATGACTGGAGAACACCATGAGCTCGCTGATGGAAAAGGCCAAGGAAGAGTTCAAGAAGGTTTTACCGCCGACGATTTTCTTCTTCATCATTCTTCACATCGTCGTGTTGATCCGTTCACTGATGGTCAAGCAGACGGGTATAACGTTGCCCACCTCGGGATCGGTCCTGATCTCGTCGCTGATCCTCGGCAAGTCCGTGCTGATCGCGGACATGCTGCCCTTCATCAATCAGTTTCCCGACAAACCGCTCGTCTGGAACGTCTCCTGGAAGACGTTGATGTACGCGATCGTCGCGCTCGTCATTCATTATCTGGAGCGGCTCTACGACTTCTGGAAAGAAGCCGGCAGCTTTGCTGCCGCGAACCACGCGTTGATCGCCCATATCAGTTGGCCGCGATATTGGGCGATTCAGATCCTGCTCGTGACATTGATCTTCAACTATTGCGTGATCGCGGAGCTGGCACGGGCGCTCGGCAAAAATCGGCTCAAGGCCATGTTTTTTGGCCCGTTGCCCGTGCCTCCAGATCATTCATAGCCGCGGCGCAAAACGACGATATTCGAGGTTGCCACGGCGCCCTCGTCCGGACATTCAGACCTCGGAGCCGTCCCGACGAGCGGTCACCCATGCGCCAATTCGCCGTGCCCACGGCCGTTTTACCCGCCGCGATTGGGGTTCCCTTTCAACGCCTTGAAAAACGACGATACCAGCATGCTATCGCGTCGTTCGCGCAAGCAGCACACGTGAATGTACGTGCTCACCGGATCGCCATCGATACGCAAGGGCCGTAACCGGTCATCCGGAACATACTCCGAATGCGATACCGTGCCCACGCCAAGCCCACGCGCTACCGCCTCGCGCAACGCTTCGCGGCTGCCGATTTCCATCGCCGTGCGCGGATTCAAGCCGGCCTCGCGGAACGCGGTTTCGAGCGCCTTGCGCGTGGTCGAGCCGGGTTCGCGCATCAGCAGCGGTTCGGCGGCCAGTTCGGCGAGCGTAATCGTGTCGCGTGCAGCCAGCCGGTGCGCGCGGTTGACGAACGCAATGACTGGATATTGCGCATACGGTTGCATGTGATACCGCTCGTCGTCGAACACGCTCGCGATTACACCCACGTCGCAGGCGTAGTCGTTCAGGTCGCGCAACACCGCCTCCGAATTGCCTAGCGTGACGGAGAGATGCATATGCGGATACAGCGCGTGATACGACTCGATCATCTCGGTCACATGAAACGGCCCGACCGCACCGATCTTCAGCGAGCCGTGCTTGAGCGTGCCGCTGTCGTGCAGCATTGACGTCGCGTCGGTTTCGAGGCCGCTGATCTGCCGCGCGATCGGCAGCAAATCCATGCCGACCGCGGATAGCTCGACACGCCTGCCTCGCCGATGAAACAACTCGACACCGTGCTCTTCTTCGAGTGCCTGGATCTGCGAAGTGATCGTCGTCTGGCTGATCGATAACGCGCGCGCCGCCGCGGTGAATCCGCCGTGCTGAACGACGGCGATGAAACTGCGCAATTGAACAAGCGTCATGACCTGTCTGACGAATTCATCATGGTTAAAGGGCCGAACGATCCATCGAAAAAATCGGTTGAAAACCCGCTTTTACCCGGGTGATTCGATCATAGACGCGTCATGTGACAAAACTAAGCTCTGTTCATCGACACCCCACCTACCTTTTTGGGTCATGAACACGATGCCATCACCTGTCTCTCCTGCCGCCTCCTCGTCTGGCCGCACCTATCGCGGCCCCATCACCACCGCGATCTTCGACTGGGCCGGCACCGTGCTGGATTTCGGCTGCATCGCACCGGTCGACGCGTTTCGCCAGTGTTTCGCAACGGCCGGCGTGCCGATCTCGGAAGCCGAGGCGCGCGCGCCGATGGGCGCAGCCAAGCGCGAACACATCGTCGCGATTCTGCAGATGCCCGGGGTGCAGGCGCGCTGGAAAGCGCACCATCGCGCGGCGTCGAACGATAGCGACGTCGACGCGCTCTATGCCGAATTTCTGCGCGTCGACGAACGCAACGTGGCGCTTTACAGCGACCTGATTCCCGGCGCGCTCGATTCAATCGCGGCGTTGCGCGCCCGCGGCATCCGCATCGGCAGCACGACCGGCTATCCGCGCGAAGTGATGAACAACCTCATGCCGATCGCGCGCGACAAAGGCTATAGCCCGGACCACTGCTGCACGGTGAGCGATGTGTTGCGCGGACGCCCGTTCCCCGACATGTGCCTCAACAACGCGCTGGCGCTCGGCGCGCCCGACGTGTGCGCCTGCGTGGTCGTCGACGATAGCCCGACCGGACTCGAAGCCGGTCTCGCGGCCGGCATGTGGGCCGTAGGCATTGCGGCAAGCGGCAACGAGGTGGGTTTGTCGCTGGCCGACTGGCAAGCACTCGACAGCGAGGCGCGCCGCGCACGGATCGAACCCGCGCGTCAGCGCCTTGCGCGGACCGGTGCGCATTATGTGATCGACAGCATCGCCGATCTGCTGCCGGTGATCGATGCCATCGAAATGCGCCTCGCCGCTGGAGAAAAGGCGTGAATACGTGGAGCTTTCATAACCCGGTGCGTGTGCGCGTTGGCGTCGACACGCTCAACGAAATCGGCACGTTGCTGAATGGCCGCAGTTATGCGGTCATCACTTATCCCGACGCACCGTTCCGCGCGATGACGCAGCGCATCGAAACGCTCGCAGGTCCCGCACTCGCCTGTATCGACAACGTCGAAGCGAATCCCTCCATTGCGATGTTGCGCGCGGCGTGCGCGCAACTCGCGGCGTTGCCTCGATTGCCCGACGTGCTCGTCGCATTGGGCGGCGGCTCGGTGATGGATTCGGCGAAAGTGCTGGCCGCCGAGCACGGCGAATTCGAGCCGATGCTCGCGTACCTGACCCAGGGGCGCGAAAGCGGCCGCAGAGCGTTGCCGATCATCGCGATTCCGACCACGTCGGGCACCGGCAGCGAAGTGACGTCATGGGCCACGGTGTGGGATCCGGAGAACGACCGCAAGCTGTCGTTGTCGCGCGACGATCTCTACCCGGAAGCCGTGCTGGTCGATCCGCGGCTCGTGGTGGGCCTGCCGCCCGTGCAGACCGTCGCGAGCGGACTCGATGCGCTGTCGCACGCGCTCGAAAGTTTGTGGAACGTGCATGCGAATCCCGTCACGCGCGGCCTCGCCGTCGACGCCGCCCGCGAGATCATCGCCGCGCTGCCGCGCGTCGCAGCCGACCCCTCGGATCTCGACGCGCGCAGCCAGATGGCGCTCGGTGCGTTGCGTGCGGGTCTGGCGTTTTCGAATACGCGCACCGCACTCGCGCACAACATTTCGTATGCGATCACGCTCGGCCATGGTGTGCCGCACGGCCTGGCGTGCTCGTTCTGCCTGCCGGCAGTGATGCAGGCCGCCATCGGCGCCGATCCGGCGTGCGACGCCGCGCTCGAAGCCATCTTCGGCTCGCTGGATCACGCGCCACAACGTCTCGGTGAATTCCTTGGACTGCTGAACGTCGATACGCATCCGGCCGCATACGGGATTGCATCAGCAGAATGGGCCCGCATTGTCGACGACGCATTCGACGGTGCTCGTGGACGCAATTTCATTGGCTCGCGTGCCCGCTTTCCCTCTTTCAATTTCGCACCGCAGTTGCTCAAGGAACTCTCGTGAACGCTGAAAACACGATACATACAGACGCGCTCGCGCGCCTCGACAACATGCCATGGACGCGCTTTCACACCTTGATGATCGTCGCGCTGGGCGTCGGCTGGGCACTCGATTCGTTCGAAACCAACATCATCGGCAGCGTGTTTGGCGTGCTGAAGACGCAATGGCATCTGAGCGCGGGACAAGGTTCTATTGCTGTCAGCGTATGGGTGTTCGGGATGCTTGTCGGCGCGATCGGCTTCGGCTATCTGGCCGACCGCTTCGGCCGCAAGCGGCTCTTTCTCGCGACGTTGCTGTGGTACGCCGCGTTCAGCGTGATGACCGTGTTCTCGTGGAATTTCGACTCGTTCCTGTTTTTCCGGGCGATGACGGCCCTGGCGGTCGGCGGTGAATATTCCGCGGTCACCGCGACGATGGGCGAATTCATTCCGAAGCGGGATCGTGGCAAGACCGACTCGCTGATTCTCTCGGGCTTCCCGCTCGGCGCGCTGCTGTCCGCTGCTGTGTCGTATCTGGTGCTGAACAACCTGCCCGCGGACCTGTCGTGGCGCGTCGGCTTCGGCCTCGGCACGACGATGGCACTGCTGTTCTTCTGGATTCGCCGCGCGATTCCGGAATCGCCGCGCTGGCTGCTGCAACAAGGCCGCGTGACGGAAGCCGAGGCGATCGTCGACCGGATCGTCGGCTGCGCGTCGCCGGAGCAGGCGGCGCAAGCGGCCAGGCGTTACCCGTCGGTTGGGTTCATGCCGGAACAGGTCGCGTTCTGGTGGAATGTGAAAGCGCTGTTCGGCGAGTATCGCGCCCGCTGCCTCGTTGCGAGCGCATTCAACTTCTCGCAGGCCGCGGTCGTCTACGGTGTGCTGTCGTTGATGGCCCTCGTCATTCTGCCGTTCATGAAGGTGCCGGCTGGCGACATGCCGCTCTACTACATGTACGGCAACGCGGCGGCGCTGATGGGCGGCCTCACTGCGTCCGTGCTGGTCGAGCGCTGGGGGCGGCGCGCGTCGCTGTTCGTCAGCTACACATTCACGACCCTGTCGATCCTCGTGATCTACGGCACGAGTTCGCTGCCCGGCATGGTGATCGGCTACTGCATGATCCAGTTCGGCGTGACCTGGGCCTACATTTCCGGCTACGTGGTCTCGTCCGAAATTCTGCCGACTCGTGTCCGGGCGACGGGGTTGGGTATTTCGGTCGCAGTGGGACGAGTCGGGGCGGTGGTGGCGCCGCTGATGTTGACGAACGCTTACGCCAGTTCGGGCACGCCATCATCAGCATTGATCGCCCTGCTGGCGCTGGCGTTGCCCGGGCCGATTGCGGCGGCGTACTGGTGGCTGCGCGGCAGCGAGACGCGCAATGTGTCGCTGGAAGCCGGCAGCACTCAGAGCGTCGCGAGCGCCCTGTAGTACCGCACATGATGCGGCGCCGGTCACGAACCGTTCTAGCTGCTCGCCGATGACAGCGCCAGGCGCTTGCGCTGCAGGAACCGGCGCACGGCCGGATCGCGTTCCAGGCCGATGGCGAGATCGTACGCGCCGAGCGCTTCGGCCTTCGCGCCGGCGCGTGCGAGCAAATCGGCACGCGCGGCCCAATAGGGCTGATAGTCGGCCAGCCGCGGGTCGCCCGCATACGGCTCGAGCGCGGCTAGCGCCGCCTGCGGGCCGTCCCGTTCCGCCAGCGCCAGCGCGCGGTTCACCGCAACCACCGGCGACGCTGCAATCGCGAGCAGCGCATCGTAGAGCTGCACGATCTCATCCCAGTTCGGGCGCAGCGTCCGGCAGCGGTGCACATGCGCCGACTGCAGCGCGGCCTCGAGCTGAAAGCGGCCGATTGCATGGAACGTGCTCGCGCGCCGCAGCAGGGCATCGGCTGCGTCGATCATCGGCGCATTCCATGTCGCCGGATCCTGAGCTGACAGGGGCACATAATCGCCCGCCGCATCGCGTCGTGCATCGCAACGCGCCTGCGCATACAGCATCAGCGCGAGCAGACCCAGCGTCTCGGGCTCCTCGGGCAGCAGTTCGACGAGCAGGTGTGCGAGAAACAGCGCCTCGCCGGTGAGATCGCGCCGCTCGGCATCGCGGCCATGCGGGTCGGTCCACCCTTGCGCATACGCCGCATAGACCGCTTCCAGCACCGCGGCAAGCCGGCCGGGCAATGCTTCGTGCTCGGGCACGCAGAATGGAATGCCCGCGTCCCGGATCTTGTTCTTCGCCCGCGCGAGGCGCTTGCTCATCGCGGCGGGCGACATCAGGAACGCGGACGCAATCGTCTTCGCTTCGAGCCCCAGCACCACCTGCAACATCAACGGCGTGCGAATCGCGGCGTCGATCGCCGGGTGCGTGCACGCGAACAGCAGCGCGAGCCGCCGGTCGGGCAACGCGGCGGCCTCATCCTCGCCGATCTCGTCGGCGAGGATGGCAAGCTGGTTCGTCACTTCGTCGCCGACACGTCGATGGCGCGCGCCGTCGATCGCCCGGCGGCGCGCAACCGTCATCAGCCACGCTTCGGGATTGGCGGGGCAGCCGCGTGCCGGCCAGTCCGCCAGCGCGGCCGCGAACGCGTCGGCCAGCGCGTCCTCGGCCGCGGCAACGTCGCGCGTGCGCATGGCCAGCAGCGCGACGAGCTTGCCGTAGCTGCGGCGAGCGACCGCCTCGGCCATCGCTTGCGCGGCGCCGTCTGCGTCACGCGCGCCGCCGGTCGGACTCATGCCGCAGATGGCGCTTCGTAAGGCGCTGTCCAGACCGGGCGCACTTCCATGATGCCGTGCGCCGCGCCGGGACAACGCGAAGCCCACGCGAGCGCCGCATCGAGGTTCGGCACGTCAATCAGGTAGTAGCCGGCGAGCTGCTCCTTCGAATCGGAGTACGGTCCATCGAGCACCTGCGGCTTGCCGTCGACGAACCGTACCGTGGTGGCCGCGTTCGTGTGCTGCAGCCGGTTGGCGCCGACCAGCGCACCGGCCTTGTCCAACGATTCGGTGTACGCGTGATACGCGGCGACGCCTTGCTGCCGCTCGGCGTCGGTCATCTCGGCCCAGCGGTTTTCTTCTGAATAAATCATCAGCAGGTATTGCATATGAGCCTCCATCATCGGTTAATGGCGGACGATTACATCGGGCCGCCACTTCAATGACGCGCGGGCCGGGTGCCGATGGACAAACAGCGCAAAAAAACTCCGGCGGCGCGGCAAAGGAGGAACTGACGCTTTGAGTACACGTCATGTGGTCATGCATCGCGATCGCTTGTTAGAAGTCAGTATCCGCTTACAACAGATTCCCTGTTCTCAACTTTTTGTCACGAACCAACTGGCGACCATTATTAGTTTCGGCTAACCTCGGCGAAGCGCTGTCCACTAGCTGCCTTTTCAGCAGTATGGAATCCTGGAGACTCTCAGTTCAACAGGAACGTTTGTCGAGCAGTCCGGTTGGAGGCAAAACGTACACCGTGCCGTCCTTCTCAGGCGAGCACTCCGGGCCTTCATGCCGGATACAAGTGGCGAGCGCTGAGCACTTTGGGGCATTTCGCTTTACGTTGTGTGCCTCAACGTCCGTCACCAACCCGTAGTCGCTCATGAGGTTCGCGACCGATTTCAAAATCGGACGCTCATTGGATTGAGATAATGTCAATTCTGCCACCCCTATCAATCTGGGCTCTTTGGCCGAATGAGCTCTTTCTTTGTAGAAATTCTCGATATCCCACTTGTAGAGGTTGCCCGCGTCGTCCCGGTGGAACAAAAAGGCAATATCTGGCTGAAGAGCTATTCGCCGCTCACCTGCCGCAAACATCAAAATACATGATGAATGACATGCCGTTGCGAGGTAAATAAGTTGTCCTTCGTTATTTGCAAGCTGGGTTACGCATGTGTCTAGGTGCCTCGATTCAATTAGCTTCGCGACTTTCAATGCCTCTTGAACATTGCCACCGCCAGAGTCAAAGCAAATAGTTCTGACGTCTGGATGCGCTTCAAGGAGCTTATTCAAATTCTCAGCTAGATCACCATGCGGCGCTTGAGGTTCAACTCCCCCATTGAAGAATATTGCCGGCGTATTACATGACTTCTCATCCCCACACGCCAAGGCATACGTGAGAAATTCGTTCCCCCCTTGTCGTGTTGCGAGACGCCTGGCACCGCCACCCCACGCAAACCACGCAACAGCAATCGCAAATATGAGCAGCAGGACAAGACCTGCGGCAACGATACGACGAGCAAGCATAGGAATCCTTTATTTTTTTACCTGTCTGTCACCAAGCGGTGGCGTCGTGAACGCAAAGTAGCAGAAGTCAAGGAGCATGAAAGCGCCCGCCAAAAGCCACGGTCCGCCCCACGTAATTACGCCCCGTTCGAGGAACATCACATCGCTCATTTCGAGAAAGATGTCATTGATGTCGAACACGGAGTGTCCAGGGCGTGCGCTTGCGCTGACAGGGGCACCCACCTTGAGATGCTGAGTCTTTTCCCAGTCAGACAAGGGTCGCCGCAGCTTGACCCAGATGTTTCCGTCGAATGCCATACTTGCCTCACAATGCCGTTATAAGCGTGCTGCTCATCCTGAAGGGACAGATAGCGAGCATCATTGCACACGCGGCGCGATGGTATTGCCAGCCGCCGCGCCCGGGACGCTGACTGCCGACGACTTCGGCTCATTGGCGTGCAGCTGTGCCAGGCGAGCGCAATCTCCCATCGGCAGACGCCTGACGACAAGAAAGGCGACCAGCATCGCCAGCGTTCCGAAAATCGCACTCCCCACTGCCTGGCCCACCAGCACACCGATGGGACCATGTCGGATTCCGACCGCTACAAACGGCAATGTCCCGAGTGTTGCTCGTCCCCAATTGAATAGCGTCGATAGCAGAGGACGGTCTAAATTGTTGAACGTCGCGTTCGCCACGAAAAGACATCCAACGAAGGCATAGCTTGCGACCAGCCATGAGCAAAAAAACGAAATGATTGTTGCGGTAGCTCCGTGCGCGGAGAAAGCGCGAATCACACTGTTCTGGGCCAACGCCAGCACGACCCAAGCCACTGCAACGGTCAGCAGGACGAACGCGAGGCTGTTTCGTACAGTTTCCCGAATTCGGTCTGCACGGCCAGCACCGAGGTTCTGCGAGATGATGGGGCCGACCGCTCCGGTCAGCGCGTATATCAAGGCGAAGGCAACCGGCGAGATACGGTCAATTGTGGCCTGTCCGGCGAGCGCCGCTGGACCAAAGCGCGCCATTGCATGCGTGACGTACGCACTGGCGACTGGCGTCGCCAGGTTGGTCAGGACGGCCGGAAGTCCCACTTTGAGCACGGGCTTCACATCCCGCCACGAGCGCCAAATACGTGGGCGGCCGACCAGATGATTGACTCTAGCCACTCCGTACAAACCTACAACGGCCAACGCTATGCGTGCGACGACGTTCGAAACGGCCGCCCCAGTCAATCCAAGGCGCAGGCCGAAGATGAGAATTGGGTCTAGAACCGCCGTGATGACAGCCCCCGTAAGAGTCACCATCATGGCTCGCCGCGCATCGCCAGTCGAGCGCATAATCGCCGCCGTGCACATTCCAATTGCAAGCAGCGGCCAGGTCGGGCCAGTGATGTAAAGGAACGTGCGAGCCAACTCGCGCGTTTCCCCTCTCGCACCGAGCGCGTCAAGAATTGGGTCAAGTAGCGCCAGCGTCACTGCGCTCAAGATGATGGTCACGATGCCCATCCAGATGAGACTGGCGGAAGCGACCTGTCGAGCTTTGACCTGTTGACCAGCGCCGAGTAAGCGGGCGACGGTCGCACTCACTCCAATGGTCGCACCGATTGCGATGGCGACATGAAAGAAGGTGATGGTGCCCGCGAAACCCACAGCCGCCGCCACCGAAGTATCGCCAAGAAGCGATATATAGAAAAGGTTCGCAAGGTCGACTGCGAATACCGCCATCAGGCCGACTGCGCCGGTGCCCGCCATGACAACCACGTGACGCATGGTCGAGCCTGAAACGAAACGGGCAGAATGTGCTGAGGTGCGTACGTTCATCGCATAGATGTGAAGGTCACAGTCCACGAATCATGGCACGAACCGCAGCCGTACACCGCTACGCCACTTTAGAAGGTGTTATGAACTTTCGGCCAGACCTGGTACCCTGGCGGGATGAAGAAACGCAGGCCCTACCCAACGGATGTATCGGATGAAGAGTGGTACTTCGCCGCTCCGTACCTGACATTGATGAACCAGGACGCGCCTCAGCGTCGCTACGAATTGCGCGAGATGTTCAACGCCTTGCGCTGGATTGTCCGCGCGGGTGCACCGTGGCGTCTGCTGCCCAATGACTTTCCGCCGTGGGAGACGGTCTACCAGCAAACGCAGCGCTGGATTCAGGCAGGCTGTTTCGAGGCCATGGTAAATGACCTGCGTTCGCTTATCCGGGTGGCGCAGGATCGCCGGGGTCAACCCAGTGCAGTCATCCTCGACGGCCGCACGCTGCAGTCGACGTGCGAGAGCGGCCCACGCGCAGGCTATGACGGGTACAAGCGCAAGAAAGGCAGCAAGGTGCACATGGCGGTGGATACGTTGGGGCAACTGCTTGCGGTTCATGTGACGCCGGCCAACGAACAGGAGCGTGCACAGGTCGGAGAGCTCGCGCGACAGGTCCAGCAGGCGACGGGGCAGACAGTGAGAATCGCGTTCGCTGACCAGGGCTACACCGGCGAAGAGCCTGCAGAGGCCGCGCGCGATGAAGGCATCGAGCTTCAGGTGGTCAGGTTGCCGGAGGCGAAAAAGGGCTTTGTACTGTTGCCGCGTCGCTGGGTGGTGGAGCGCAGCTTCGGCTGGCTCAACCGCTTCCGCCGACTGGCCAGAGACTACGAGCGATTGCCCGAAACGTTGGCTGGTCTGCATTTCGTCGTGTTCTCCGTGCTTATGCTCGTCCACTTTGCAGCCCTTAGCAAAAGTGCATAACACCTTCTAGTCACCCATGTTAGCTTGAGTGGAGGCCGACGCAGGTGTGCGGAGTGTGCCACATCTACAGAATCAAAATATAGCCGGCAGGTTTTGGAATCAAAGCCAAGTGTCATGCTCTTCGTCACCTTGGGGATGGCCGTCATGGGTTCGTCCGGTTTTCGGTCTCGGTAGGTGACGACGATGGAGCGGCCATTGAACACAATCGACCGCGGCATGATGCGGTCGCCAAGGAAGACAGCATTCGTCTTACTGCAGTCACTGATAGCCACCGCGACGTAGTAAAAGGTGCCGCTACCACCTGGTTCGTCGGCCAGGAATACCGCAGTCGCAGGCTTTGAGTCAGGCCGGCCACCGACGGGCTTGCCGAACACACGCGTCACGTGCCGCATTGCCGAGCCAGGCGCTGCCGGTACCGCTCGCTCGCCGTTCGACAACGTCACGTCTTCGTTGTCGATGCGGAAGGTCGCATTCCTGTAGTCAACATTGACAGTTCCCGCCAGTGCCCCGACGGCTAGCAGCGCGAGATTGGTCGCAATTGCTGCGGTCAACTGCTTCCTCATAGTTCACGCACTCCGTTAGGAAACGTCTGCCGCGTAGTCGCGGAGTGACATTCCTAAGTTGTTGCAATTCGGGCCGCGCGTGGCCAGACGCCGACGACGTACTCGTGGAACCACTCGTTGAACGCGTCGAAACCCTATGCAGTCAGGACGGTCGCGATGGTCGCGGCCCCGCTCACCTCGATGATGCCCCACACTCTCGAGTTTGCGGTCTACTGCTGGCTACTCACCATCGCCTTCCAATTTCCGAAGCACCTCAGTGATGACCTTTTGTGTCGCATCAAGGTCCTCTACTTGCAGTCCATCAGCAAGATTGTTGACCCATGGCACCTGCAAGCGCATCGCGTCCTCAAACGCCCGCAAGCCCTTATCCGTCAAGACGACAAGGGCCGCCCGTCGGTGGTGAGGATTAGGCTCGAAGGCAACGATTCCCTCCTCCGCGAGCTCATTAACGATGCGCTGAACGTTCTGACGATGTGCTCCGACATCGCGCGCCAGCCAGGCGACGGGTTGCGGCTGCCTGGCTGTGGCGATGGTCCCAAGAATCTGCCAACGGGCACTTGTCAGACCCAGCTCGGCGACCAGTCGGTCTGCCGCCGAGAGAAGCCGATTGTTGAGCCGAAACAGGTCCAGAATCATCTCTGACAAGAGCGTTCCGGCAGGCGTTCGCTTGGTTTTACGCATCTATCACCATTTTCCAAGTATGGCACAATGGTTTCACATTGACATCATAATGTCAATGTGAAACCATTGTGCACCTCACAACCGTACGTTGAGGGAGTTCGCAATGCACATCCACCCACTTGATCCCGCCTTTCCGATAGAGCGCCAGGTCGCAATTGATGCCGCCCCCGTCGTACTGGTGAATGTCTTTACACTGGAAACCGCCGACGAGCAGATGTTCCTCCAAGTCTGGCAGGACGACGCGGAATTCATGAAGCGTCAGGCGGGCTTCATCTCCACCCAACTGCATCGTGCGGTTGGCGAGCGTCCGACGTACCTCAATTACGCCGTCTGGGAATCCACCGCTGATTTCCGGGCTGCGTTCACAAATCCTGAATTCAGGGCCAAACTCTCGGCCTATCCATCGTCGGCCACTGCTACGCCGCACCTATTCCAGAAAGTTGCGGTGCCGGGCATCTGCGTCGCCTAACCAAACTGCGCCAGCGTTCGCGAACCGGCTCCGCGCCTGCCATTGCGCTCCCCCACCGCACGAAACGGTGTCACAGGCTAACTGCGGCGCAGAATGGCTGAGTTTGGGATGGAACCGGACGACCTGACCGCGTCAATGGCAGCGGACCAGGCGCGGATGATGCCCGTTGAACGTCTGCCGGTCATACTGCCTCGCAACTGGCTAACTGGGCTTTGAAACGCAGAAGCACCATTAGCAACATGGGCACTGCGACGATGCCACCCAGTACTTTCCCAAATGAATTCGTTTCACGTTTCCTTGAAGCGTGAAAATTTATGTTGAAAGAGGCCTTGAGTGACGGCCCTCGGGGCATGTAATCGTAGGCCATCGAATCAAAATTCGCAGGGCATTCAGCTTTCAGACCTTGGTTGCACCCGCCACGAAGGCGCCGGGTTTCGATGACTGTTGAATAGCTTCCGGCCAAACCGGCTTTCTGCACGTTTTCCAGCTCAGCCACGCACACACAGACTGGATATAGCCCACGAAAGACGTTCTCCTGACCATGTCGCCATGTCCCTGTTCAATCAAAATCTTGTCATCGCAGGTGGCTATCCAGCGGGCAGCAGCAAAGGAGGTGGTGCTGGGCAGCAATTCTTCTACTGTCACGGCCGAAGGGCCACCTTCCATATACCGGCGAATGAACTCAAGGCGGGCCTTGACTTTCTCCATCGTGGCCGCACCCGCCTCCGTCGTCTCGTCGTCAAACGACAGAAGGCGCGGGCCTATAGAAAACGACTGAACAACGTTACCGCTGTCGTCAAGGACATGGCAGCGCAGGACAAACGGAATGGCGCGCACAATGGCACCCCGTGGGCGTTTCTCGATGAAAAAGTGAGCTTTCTCCCACGGAACCGAGATGACTTCCTGTGAGCCCGCACCCCGGTAGGCATGGACCATCCGGGTTTGACGGTTAAAGCGGACAGGTCTACGGGTCCACGTAAAATTCTCGAGGTGCAGGGCCCAAAGTATGACCGCAACCAGGCCCAGGGAAAATACCAGAAAGCAGGCCGCAAAGGCGTAAGCCGCTACGAGCTCCCCGCCGTGTACACCTTTTGGTGGTGTCGCAAACGCAAAGTAGCAGAAGTCAAGGAGCATGAAAGCGCCCGCCAATAGCCATGGGCCGCCCCACGTAATCACGCCCCGTTCGAGGAACATCACATCGCTCATTTCGAGAAAGATGTCATTGATGTCGAACACGGAGTGCCCGGGGCGTGCGACTGCGCCGACAGGGGCACCCACCTCGAGATGCTGACTCTTTTCCCCGTCGGATAACGGCCGCTTAAGCTTGACCCAGATGTTTCCGTCAAATGCCATTCTTTTCCCATGCCGGATTAACGTATTTAGCCCTCGGCCCCGAAATTTCGCTATTGTGGCTATTCGCCGTTCCAGCAAAAGCCTGTCGTCCGACCAGTCTTGCAATATACGTGACGGCCAACGTCGCTTCGGTGATGCCGCGATGTTGTGACCGTGAATTCGCTGTTTGATGGAGCACCAGACCTAGCCACCGCTCTGACGTGAATTGCGAAGCGCTTTCGCCTTCTCGATATCCTGCTTTTCCAGCGTACGCAGTCCAACTACGACGGCGTTATCGGGGCCAAGATTGCTCTCAAGCAAACCGATGGACATCACGTGCGTGACGCAGTCATGCAGCCTCGCCTTGAGCGTACTCTCATCCAGCGTGTCTTTCCCATCATCCGTCTTGACATCCGACCATACCTCGCCTGACGACCAGGAACCACTTGCCCCATCCTGTTGGATGCGAGCGTGAATAGACCACTCGACACCTTCTCTGGCCTGAACGAAGGCTCCGCAATTTACGAGTAAATAATGCTGGCTTTCTGTATTGCGGGACTTCTCTGACGGAATGAATTTCCGATGCGTTTCGCAGCGATTCAATTGGCATCAAAAACAGCTCGACTGCGTTGTGTGGCAGGCAATTTTCCTCTTATGATTCAGGTCTTTAAATAGTTGGTGTGCCACGGGGGAATGCAATATGGGTATCTCGGCCCATTCACTGCTCGCGGATGCGGGAGTGGAGCAAGCGAACAGGACGCTCATCCTCGAGACGCCTCTTGGTGCACAGGTTCTGCTGCCTCAGCGCGCGGTTTGTGAGGCCAGAATCGGCCGTGACTATGAATTCACGGTCGACCTCGTTTCGCGGCAGCAGACCGTTGAGTTGAAGACGCTGATGGCCAAGCCCGTCACGTTATGGCTTGTGCAGTCAGACGATACCTATCTGCCCTGGCACGGGTACGTTCACGCGACGCGACGCCTCGGCTCGGATGGCGGCCTGACGTACTACCAGCTCTCGTTTTCCTCGTGGATGGAGTTCCTGCGCCTGCGCAAGGACGCGCGCATCTTCCAGGAGCAGACGACGGCCGACATCCTGACCGAAGTATTTAACGGCCACGTGTGGGCGAGAGGAAAATTCCGTTTCGATACCCAGACTCGGGGCGCCAGTCGCTCGTACTGTACCCAGTACGAGACGGATTACAACTTCGTTCATCGCCTGCTGGAGTCGGAAGGCTGGCTCACCTACGTCGAGCAGTCGGAGGATGGAAAATCCCATACGATTGTCGTCACCGATGACATATTCGGCTTCAAGCCTCTCGATGAGCCTCAGGTGTCCTTCTATCGCGGTCACCGGGATGGCAAGGACGGCACGCTCGTAGAATGGGGTAGCGAGCGCACCGCCCAGAGTATTGGATACGGCTTTCGCACTGCCGATTACAAGGCACCCTCGCGGCCCCGGGAACGAGGCGGCCCGTCGCCGGCTGTTCAGGGTGACGTCCCCGAGGGGCTCGAGGTCTACGAGTACGCCGGGCACTACAGTTTTCCCATCACCGGCAGCTCTTACGATGACCTGGGCGAGCGCGCGGTTCGCATCCACCTCGAAGAGATGGCTTCGCGCAGCAAGCGCTTTTTTGGCGTGGGCAATGTGCCGTGCATGAATGCGGGTCGGTACTTCACGCTGCAGGGTCATCCTGAGCACGACAAGGACAAGGCTGAAGACCGCGAGTTCGCCGTTCTCTGCGTGCGATGGTTCATCCAGAACAACCTGCCGCTTGGCAACAGTCGGCCCTTTCCCGACAGCCTCGAGCGGCGCATATCGAGGATGCGCGCGGAGTACAGGGACCTTCAATCTGCATTGACGTCGCGCGACCCTTTGGGCAACGAAAGCTTCCTCCTCGTTGAAATCGAAGCCCAGCGTCGCGCGGTACCCTATCGCAGTCCGTTCGAGCACAGCAAGCCCGTCATGCACATGCAGACGGCCGTCGTGGTTGGGCCGTCGGGCGAAGAGGTCTACACCGACAGCCTGAACCGGGAAAGTTTGGCGGCGCAGTTGTTGGCCTCGTGTCCGCAGCCATTGACGCCTATCATGCCTGGCAGGATGTGAAGGAGGGCAACGTAACGATGGCTGTCTTGGAAGCTGGGTCAGCGCTTACAGGCTTTGCTCTCGCCTACTCAGTCGTGTTCCTTTCTGCGTCCGCTGCTGCCGTCGTGGCGTTGCCGCTTCTACTTATCGCTGCCCTGATTGGTGTCCTTATCAACTACTTCAAAGGTAAGGAAGTGGACGAGTGGCTTGAACGATGCTTTTTTGGGTTGAAAGCGGATACAGAGCGGTTTCAGACTTTGGCTGAAGACCAGAAGGCATTTGTGGCCATGCTTTCGTGATGGAGAAGTGAGATGGCATTTGATGGAATCTCGTGGTATCGCCTGAACCGGCCGGTCAGCGAGGAAGAGCAGGCTGCGCGCCTTGCAATCGGACAGTCTGTGTCTGATATGCCCAAGGATGACCGTTCCGTGTTCTCGATGAGCGATACCTGTCTTGAAGTTCGTGATGGTCGCTATTCCGAGAAAGGCTGGGGGGTCGTTGCGTTTATGCTGCCTGGGCTCGGTTCGTTGGCATTCACTGCGGGCGTACTTTGGCTGATGACTCACCTACCTCCAATCTACGAGCAGCGGGGACAAGTGGGGCTCATGTATGGGGTGCTTGGTTTTTTCCTGGTTATCGCGCTCGGCTTCTCGGGCATTGGTATCTGGGCATTGACCCGTGATTGTTTCAATTACACCTGCAGGCCTGTCCGCTTTGACCGGCGTAACCGGATGATTTACGCGTTCAAGCACAACGGACCAGGCGGGGTTGTATCGGTGCCCTGGGATAGTGCCTTCCTGTACGTCGAACGCAAACCTAGACAGGGCCTTGCGCGTACCACGCCGCGTATGGTTCGCTGCCTTGTTCTTGACGACAAGGGACTGGTTAAGGACACGTTTTCGGTAGGAACCCGAGTCGTCTTGGCATTCGATGAGAGCAGTATGGGAGGCCAAGAGGTCATGAAAATCCTCTACCAGGATTTCGAATTCTACCGCCGCTTCATGGAAAACGGACCTGATTCGGTGCCGCGCGTAACGGAGTTCCTGCCGAAGGGCGCTTCCCTGCGCAATTCGCTTCGGTTGAATTTTGAAGGCTGGTCAGCCCTGACTAACTCGAGCAATCCGATGGTGTGGCTGGTAATGGGGATTGGCGTACTTCCCGCATTGATTTTCTCCCTGATGCAGTGGTTTGCCCAACTGACCTGCCGCGAGCCTGTGTGGCCCGAAAACATCGAACGCGCGTGCAGCGCTGTACTGCCCGCGACTGAGCGGCTTACGTCATGAGTCGCCGTCTCATTCGCAAGGGCGACAAAACGGACCGGGATGGGGTAGTCGCGGAGGGTCTCGATGGCACCTCGTTTCAGGGGCAATCGTTGGCGTACCTTGGGGCTGCGGTTCAGTGCCCGGCCTGCGGCACGAGCGGCGTCATCATCAGCGATGGCTCGCCGCGGTCAATGACGGTAATGGGCAAGACGGTCGCCCTTGAGAACGACCTCTGTCAATGCAAATGTGACCCGCTTCCAAGGCTGGTGGCGTCGCAGACGCTCGGCTCGTTGTCGGGGTGAGGGTTCGCGAAAGCCCAAGAAGTAGCTGGGCTAGCATTCGAGACATTGTTGGCAACCACTTGGCGTTACCCAGTTCCAGCGATATTGATGTCTTTTCATCTCGGCGACCAGAATGTCGTGTGGCGAGGTTTTCGTGGTTCAAGAGGATTGAGATGTTTGAGGGATTTACGCGGTATCAGCTCAACCGGCCACTGACCGATGAGGAAAAGGCTGCCCGCCTCCCAACTGGCGAGCCTTGCTCAGCAACACCGAAGGATGGTTTTACTGCTTTTTCAATAAGTGAATCTTGCCTCGAAATTTCGGATGCCAGGTTCAGGGATAAGGGATATGGTCTCCTGGCTTTTCTTTTGCCGGGTATGGCGTCACTTGCAGGCATTCTTCTCATATTGTGGATGATGACCCATATGCCACCAATATATGCGGAGCGGGGTGAGACCGGGATTGTGTACGGAGGGCTTTCTTTTTGCCTGGTCATCTTCATGGGGCTGTTTGGGGTCGGCGTATGGGCCATGATGCGCGACTGCTTCGGGTACACGCGCTATCCGATTCGACTCAGTCGGCAGAATCAGATGATTTACGCATTTCGTCACAACGGGCCAGGCGGCTTAGTTTCGGTTCCCTGGGACAAGGCCTTCTTCTACGTGGAGCGGCGAGCGAAGGCTGGTGCCGCAAGGACCGCCTCCCGGCTGGTCCGGTGTCTTGTGCTCAGCGATAGCGGACAGGTTATCGACACGTTCTCACTCGGAAAGCGCGTGGTGTTGGCGTTCGAGGAGGATAGCGAGGTCGGCCAGCAGGTGATGGGGGAGTTCTACAGCTTCTTCGAATACTATCGGCGCTTCATGGCGGACGGTGCCTCTGCGGTGCCGCCGATTACGCAGTTCCTGCCGACAAAAATTTCGCTCAGGAACTCCCTGAAAATGCAGTTTGAAGACGTGTCCGACATTGTCAATTCGCCGAACCCCGCCTTGTGGCTTCTGTTTGCGTTGACTGCAATTCCAAGCGTTATCCAGGGCTGTCTTAACTACCTCGCCCAATTGACGTGTCGCGAGCCCGTATGGCCCGAAGACGTCGAGCGCGCATGCAACGCTGCGCCCCGCACTACAAAGCGGCTCGCAACATGAGTCGCCGCTTCATCCGCAAGGGCGACAAGACGGACCGCGACGGCGTTGTCGTCGAGGGTATCGGGGACGCGTCATTTCAGGGGCAGCCCCTGGCCTTCCTTGGGGCGTCGGTTCAGTGCCCGGCCTGCGGCACGACCGGCGTCATCATCAGCGATGGCTCGCCGCGGTCAATGACGGTAATGGGCAAGACGGTCGCCCTCGAGAACGACCTGTGCCAATGCTTATGTGAACCCCTTCCGAAACTGGTGGCCACCCAGACTCTCGGCTCCTTATCGGGTTGAAGACCCGAGGTCGTGCGAACATACGCGAGCGTTTTACCTTCACCTTGAAGTTGGACCGCACCGCTAGTCCGAAGTCGTTTCTCGAGCCCTGAGTTCTACCCATGCCGGTTGGTGCTCAATGCTCGTCAGAAACATCTCGAGGTCGCTTTCGGAAGATTACGTGTTCAAACTCGACGGCGGAAAAAAGAAGGTGGCTGAACTCAAGCCGCCTTCAGGCACTCACCAAGCTATTATGCGCAGCCCGAAGGTATAAGGTCGACGCCGTCACCGGCCCGAACCGCACCAAGCTCGGCTATTTCCCGCACCACGAGGGCGTGCAGGGCGCAACTTATATTCTCGACGGCACTTTGACAGACCTCGCTGCCCGCCGTCTCCTGCGAACCCAGCTTGAATCTTCAGGCTCCGACGGCTCGACCGAAGCAGATGCCTATGCATGCGACCAGCGCCGGACAGTCACTTCAGCATTTTGCAATCAATACGTCGTGTGACCAGGAGCCAAGCAAGCGCCCAAGCGTGGACTGGAATGCCGACCCGTTTGCTGGCAGCAGACTGGCGACAGTCAGACCTGCGCAGCTTCGCGCGTGAGAGCTGGGCGGCGTTCGGACTCGCCAATGAAGAGAGCGCGCACCGCTTCCTCCTCAATGGCCGACAATTGCCCCATGCAGTGAGCAACACTAATAGTCGTCCCCTCGTGCACCGGCGCTTTCGTGCGAGCCCACAGCCCAGCACCACCACGCCGACAGCCAAACATGTGGTGCGCCGGCGCAAAAACGAGGCTATCCTAGAAGACGCCCCTCCAAAGGAACGGCAATGCTGCATACGCTAGAGGCATCAGTGGTCGTCCTGGTGGACCTGCAAACGAGACTTATGCCTGCAATACATGAAGGAGCGGTGGTCGTAGCTCAGGCTGCCCGGCTGGGCAGAATCGCGCAGTTGCTCAACGTGCCCATCATCGGCACCGAACAGAGTCCCCAGCGGCTTGGTGAGAACGCGGAGAATATCAAGAGCCTGTGCTCGAACACCATCGTTAAGGACCATTTCGATGCGACCGCAGAAGGTCTGGTCGACGCGTTACCTGGAGGGCGAACGAGGATAATTGTTGCTGGCTGCGAGGCGCACGTCTGTGTACTGCAAACTGTGATTGGCTTGCTGAGTCAAGGCTTGCAGGTCACGCTCGTCAAAGACGCGATCGGTTCGCGTAAAACTTCAGACCGTGATGCGGCGATAGACCGGCTCGCCAGAGCGGGTGCCGAAGTGTCGACCGTGGAGATGGTCGCGTTCGAGTGGTTACGCTCCTGCCAGCATCCCCAGTTCCGCGACGTGTTGCAACTTGTCAAATAGGAGGCGACGCTTGGCAAACGCTGGTATCGGCATCGAGTCCGACACGATGAAGGCTGCAATCATCGGTGGCACCAGTTTCTCTGGCCGCATCGGAGCGCCGATTGGAATGCTCGCAGGTGCATTCATCATCGGTCGCATCTGCCACGCGTTTGACTGTTGTGACCTGGCAGCTCTTCCATACCTTCTCGCGCCGTGGGCACAGCGCGTGCCCGCGTGACAGCCACGAGTACACTCGAGAAGCACTCGCAATGCGGGGCTTTTTTTCTTTGCTTGGGTAACAGCCAGCAGCGACCTATCCTGGAAGTCCCGTCTGCCACCAGGATAGTCGCCATGCAACCCTATGCAATCGACGTGGCCTTCGATGGTCCGATGATGTATATCGACCTGTCTGACGCCCGCGCTATCCAACTGCCCCTGCGCCTGTTCCCTACTCTCGACGAGGCATCCAGTGAGCAACGCGAGCACCTCGCAATCTCTCTGGACGGCCAGCAACTATTCTGGCCTGAGCTCGACGAGGACATGAGCGTCACCACCCTGCTCGACGCGCTCGCGCGCAAGACCATGCATTGAAATATGTGGTGCGAAGGTGTTCGGATGGCCATCACAACATATGCGTTACAAAAATCACACCTATGATTGCCGGTGGCCACAACCCAAAACCCGCCCCCTACTCCACCGTAACCGATTTCGCGAGATTCCGTGGCTTGTCGATATCGGTCCCGCGCAAGCACGCCACGTGATACGCAAGCAACTGCAGCGCCACCACATGCAGCACCGGCGAAAGCGCCCCGAACCAGGCCGGCATGTGGATCAGGCGCATGCCCGACTCCACCGTCAAGCCCGTGTCCGAATCGGCGAGCACGAAGAGACGTCCGCCTCGCGCCCGCACTTCCTCCATATTCGATTTCAGCTTGTGCAGGAGCGCATCGTTGGGCGCCGTCACGATCACGGGCATGGCATCGGTCACGAGCGCGAGCGGCCCGTGCTTGAGTTCGCCCGCGGGGTACCCTTCCGCGTGGATATAGGAAATCTCCTTGAGCTTGAGCGCGCCTTCGAGTGCAATCGGATAGTGCGTGCCGCGCCCGAGAAAAAGCGCGTGATCGGATTGATAAAGCGCTTCGGCCCACGCCATGATTTCGGGCTCGCGCGCCAGCACATTGCGCATCGCATCCGGCAGGGCGGTGAGCTGGCGCATATAGCTTTCAGCTTCGCTTTCGCTCACGTGCCCGCGCTGCTTGCCCATCTGGATCGCAAGCATGAACAGCGCGACAAGCTGAGTCGTGAAGGCCTTTGTCGACGCCACGCCCACCTCGGGGCCAGCCTCTGTGATGAATGACCAGCGGCATTGCCTGACCATCGCGCTCGCCGCGACATTGCAGATCGCCAGCGTTCGCTGCTCGCCCATCGACTGCGTATAACGCAGCGCGGCAAGCGTATCGGCGGTTTCACCCGACTGCGAAACCGCGACAACGAGGGTATTGCCCGGCGAAACATAATCGCGATATCGATACTCGCTGGAAATCTCGGCCCGCGCGGCAACGTTGGCAAAGTGCTCGAACCAGCCGCACGCCGTCAACGCCGCGTAATGGCTGGTGCCGCAACCGAGCATCACGACGTTCGTCACTTCAGCCAGTTCTTCCGGCTTCGGCATACCCGCCTGATGCGTTTCGCGCCCCGTGACCGACGCAATCGTGCGCGCGACAGCTACCGGTTGCTCGAAGATTTCCTTCTGCATGAAATGGCGGTAAGCGCCAAGCTCCGCATCCGACGCGTGGCGTACGAAGGCAATCTCGCGGCGCGTAACGGCCTGCCCCTCCTTGTCGAGGATCTTGACGTCTTTGCCTTCGATATCGACGAGATCGCCTTCCTCGAGATAAATGAATCGTTCAGCGCTACCGGCAAGCGCAAACGTATCCGAGGCAAGAAACACACCCTCCTTTCCAATGCCGACGACGAGCGGCGAACCCTGCCGCGCGCCAATCACGCGTCCCGGCTCATCGCGGCACATCACGGCAATCGCATAGGCACCTTGCAGCATTCTGGTCGCGTTGTGTACCGCCGTGAGAATATCGCCGCAATAGTGTTCGTGAACCAGATGCGCGATCACTTCGGTATCGGTCTGACTCGTGAACACATAGCCCTTCGCGCGCAGCGACTGGCGCAACTGCTCGTGATTCTCGATGATGCCGTTATGCACGACGGCGATCAGCTCGCCGGAAAAGATCGGGTGCGCATTGTCGATCACCGGCATGCCGTGTGTCGCCCAACGCGTGTGCGCGATGCCGGTCGCGCCATCGAGGTCGATTGCGCGCGCGTCGGCCTCCAGGGTGCACACGCGCGAGAGCGTGCGAACCCGGCGCGCTTCGCCGCGCTGGAGCACCGCAACGCCGCATGAGTCATATCCGCGGTACTCGAGCCGCTTCAGACCTTCCAGCAACGAAGGTACGATGTTGCGCTGGGCCACGCCCGCAACGATTCCGCACATGATCGCCTCCCTTAGTCGTCCGTCGAAACGTCCGACTGCTTTGGTGCACGTTCGGGGCCGCAGCGATCCGATGCGGAAGGCGCCACCTCGTTGTGCACGTTGAAGTTCGCTTCACGCAAGCCAACCGGCGAAAGCGAGACAAAATGAACTGCGCCAGGACCATACGGAATGCCAATCGCACCCGTGTTGCCCCAGGCAAACGGAGCACGCATCATGCCCTGCAAGTCGATCGTGCTTCCGGTCAGCGCAAGCGCCATCAAGCGGCCGTCGCGCGTGGGCACATACGCGACGTTGCCGTCCACCGCGATGCTCGATTCGCGCACGGAGGCGGGCAAACATTCGAGTTTCGCCGTGACGAGCCCGGCTTCGTCGATCAACAGTATCGAAGTGCGCCCGTTCTCCAGCGTCGCCTCGAGCACGAAGCGGTTCACAGCGGGCACCCAGGCCGCGGCATACGTGTAGTACTGCACACGGAACACATTGACCCCATCCTCCGGCCGCTCGATCTTGCCGCTCACGGGGTCGTACACGGCAAACTCCAGTTGCGCGACAATCTCGCCGGGAATGTACTTCTGCCAGACGAGCAGCGCCTTGGTCGACGAGCCCGCAATCATGGGCCACCACTCGCGAACATGGGCCGCCACGTTCTCGTGCCGCAACAGCTTGCCCGAGCCGTCGTAGACCTTCACATACACGCCGTTGCCGGTGCCGAGGTTGTCGACACCGCCGCCGTTCACCCAGTCCTCCGAATAGAACACGACGAAGCGCTCGCCAACCGCGGCCACATGCCCCGAATGGCCGCCCGACTCGACATCGTTCGGATAGGGCTTGATGGGCGCCAGGTTCGCTCGATAGACGCCGTAACGCTGGCTGACTTCGTTCGGCGTGTTCCAGCCGTCCTCGAAGCTGACGAAGATATTGCCCTCGGTATTTTGCGCGACCGATACGGGCTCCTGCGCTTCCGGACGGCTGATGAAAATATGCACGCCGGAGAGGCGCGGATGCCCCGGCGACCACGCGCCGACATAGACGTCGTGCGGCCAGCTGCCGTCACGATTCGCACCACGTGGCGGCAGACCCGAGCTGCTGAAGAAGACCCAGCTTTTGTCGCCGCCGGCGCTCGCCCAGCCGATGCCGTGCATGAAGCGCCGTTCGTCGCCGAGACCGGGCGCCGGCACGGCCACCACTGCCCCGGGCGGCGCCTGCCGCGCAGTGACCACCACGGCGCTGGCGCTACCGCTGGACGCCGGATACGCCGCGACCGCGAGGGCGAATCCGGCCGCGGCCAGCCAGCCGGATCGGCGGCGTCGCCCGGCACGCTCGAAGGTGCGATCCATGTCGGCGTCCGCTTTGCCGTGGCAGCGCATCGGCCTGTCGACTCAATGCCGTGGCGTCCGGAGCGACGTCTTGGCCGCAGACGTGTACACCGTCTGCTTCGAGTTGCCGTAGCTGCCGCCGCCCGTGGCTTCGCGCTCGCCCGCAGCGCCCGCACCGCTCGTAGCCGGTCCTGCTACGGACAGCACGCGCAGCGCCGCGATCAGCCCGTTTGCGTCATGCGAGGCTACGAACACCCGCGCTACCGAGTTCAGCTCGCGCGAAGCGGCTCCGGCGAACGGACCAGGCTCGACCGTCAGCCCTGCCTTGCGACGCAGCAGACGCTGCGTGCGCGACTTCGAAGCAAACGGGTGCGCCACGCGCGCGAGTATCATCCACATCGTCAAAACCGAGGCGATCGCGCCAATCGCCGCGAAATACGACACCAGTTCGGGCCACGAAAGATCGCCCTCCTCGAACGGCAATAGATAGCGATAGGCGTAGATCGTAATGCCCGCCCACATCGAACCGACGCAGGCCGGCCGCAGCAGCCGGAACCACAGCACCAGCAGGACACCGCGAGCGATGCCGTAGTCGGACATGATCTGTTGCGGGTTGCGCAGGGAGAGGTCAATGACGGGCGTGTTGTTCATGCTGTATACCTCGATCAGGGCTAGTCCAGACTGCGCGCTTGCCGCGGCGCCCGAAGGCGATGATGGGCAGCGCGACGACAGTGGTGACCATGTTGATCAACCAGAACGCAAGCGGATACCAGACGGTGTCCATAATGTAGAGCAGCAGCTTCTCGTCGTAGCGCCGGTCGATCACGCAGCCGACGATGATCTGCAACACGCAGGTCGCTACCAACAGCATGCCGTGCCAGTGTGGCAACAGCGAGACGTGCCAGTCCGGCGGCAACGTGTAGAACGCGTTGACGAGCGAGAGCAGCAGGATGAACGCCATCGAATAAGCCCAGGCGATACCGAGCGCGTACTCGACGAAGAGCGGCCACATCATCAGGCGCTGCCCGAACAGAATCCTTCCCGCGTACTTGAACAACACCTGAATGCCACCCTTGGCCCACCGCAGGCGCTGCTTGTAGAGCCCTTTGAGCGTCTCCGGCATGAGGATCCAGCTCAGTGCGTGCGGCTCGTAGGCCACGCGCCAGTCGTTGCACTGCAGCTTCCAGCTGATGTCGATATCCTCGGTCAGCATGTCGGAGCTCCAGTAGCCGACATCGGCGAGCGCGCTCTTGCGGAACATCGTGATGACGCCCGAGACGGTGAAGATGCGCCCATAGACCTGCTGCGTGCGCTTGATCAGTCCGACGATCGAAGAAAATTCGCCCACCTGCATACGGCCTAACAGCGACGTGCGCGTGCGGATGCGCGGATTGCCGGTCACCGCGCCCACGTTCTGGTCGGAGATGAAGTGCTCGAGCATCCATTCGATCGCATCCTCGCCAAGCAGCGAGTCGCCGTCGATGCACATGAGGTAAGGCGCGTTCGTGAGCGCCGCGGCAGTGGTCAGGCCAATCGCCTTGCCCTCGTTCTTCGAATGATGAATGACGGTCAGATGTGGAATCTCGGTGGCGAGCTGGTTCAGTACCTCGCCGGTGCGGTCGCGGCTGCCGTCGTTGACTGCGATGATTTCGTAATTGGGGTACTTCAGTGTCGCCAGATGATGAAACACGCGGCGCGCATTCATCTCTTCGTTGAAGCACGGCACAATGACGGCCACCTTCGGCATCCCCGACATTCTCAATGCGCTCGGCGAGCGCGACCGGCCATGCTCGAGCGCGAGGAAATGCACGGAGCCCCCGATCATCCATAGATACGACATGAAGAACGGGTAGAAAAAAATAAAGTCCTGCAGCCGGTTGATCACGATATGCACCATTACCGTACTCCTCCGGCCTGAGCGCCTTTTAGCAGCACATTGATCGACGCGGGATCGAGGCGCTGGCGCGTCGACATGACGTCGGTTAATGCGACCGCATTCGGCAGATCGCGTGCGAAATTGTCGGGGTAGTACCCGTAACTCACCATGCCCTCCTCGCGCAGATGGCGCATCTGATCGGTCAGGCGCGCGGTCGGCACGCTGTCGCCCGTTTGTGCATCGGTTGCCTCGAGGAGAAAGACCGTGCGGCGCGGGCCATCCGGCACGGCCTGCACCACCCGGCCGAGCTTGTCGAGCCAGCTGTCCACCGCCGTGATGCCCTGTCGCGACGGCATGGCGAGCAGACCCACGAAGTCGTACGCGCTCACAAAGGTCGGATAGTTTTGCGCATAGCGCGGCTCGTTGCCCGGGTCGAGCAAGACGTCGGGAAAGATCGTGCGCACGGTCAGCACTTCGTCGCTGTTCTGGCTGTCCAGCACGATCTGGCGCAGCTCCTTCGTGAGGTCGAGCAGATAGCGGGTCTTTTGCGTGCCCCAGCGCTTCATCGTCTCTGGATTGGCGCGGATCTGCTCGACATTGCCCGGCAAGCCCCAGCTCGCGTAGGTCTGGCGCGCGTGCCGCCCGTCGTCCTCGAAATCGCTGAGCGTCACGTCCTCGCCGAACAGCACGCCGTTGAATGCGGAGTACTTGCCGAGATCCTCATACAGATCGCGCACATAAGCGCGCGCCGCCGGATCGAACGGACTGAGCCGGCGCACGCCCGACGCGCCGGGCGGCAAGGTGCTGCCCGCGGCTGCCGTGACGAACTCGACGCGCCCGTTGAGCTTGTCCGGCACCGCGAAGGCGAGCACCGGCATCCAGGCATAAACCTCCACATTGGCGCGCGTATTCAACTGCCAGGCCGCGCGGCAGAACAAATCGGAGCGCATCGGCAAATGCCGGTTCGGGAAATAGAGCGCGCGCGCCAATCCCGAGCGCGAAGGGTCCGAAAAGGCCTGCAGATAAACCGAACTCGGCTTCAATCGATACATGCGTTCGATCAGCGCGCCGAGCTTCTTCTCCTGCGCGTCGGGCGAAGGATCGTAGACATCGTCGAGCGAGACCACGACGGGCCGCTCCACCGGATTGATCTCGCCGCGGTTCTGAGCAGGCTCGCGCATCGAGCGCTCGAAATCGCCCACGTCGATGTCATACGTCGCAAGAATGCGGCGCAGGCGATCGAGCGGAATGTCCGGCGTATTCGGGCCGGACTCGAGCGTAAACTGCGTGGGCATGCCAAGGCGTGCAGACACGGAGCGCACGGTCAGATTCTGCGCCCCATAAGGCCACACCATCGAGCGGATCGACACGCCCGTCTGCTGCTTGACCTGCCGCATGCAATTGCCGAGGTCGCCACGCACGCGCGACTCGAACTCGGCATCCGTCTCGTAGCGCTGCTGGTCTTTCAGGTACAGATGCGCAGTGGCCGCCGGCAGTTCGTTACCCTGAGGATTGGCAATGGCGCCGTGATGCAGATCGTGCGTGTGGCAGGCCAGCTCGACGAGCCCCGATGCCGCCACATTGCGCACGTCGTCCCATGACATGAACGTGTCGCGCGGCACGACTACGGCGTCCGAAAGCCGAATGCCCGAATCCGCGGGCGTATCGATCCACGACGTGACGATCCCCATCACGCCGGGATACTTGAACTGCCTGAGCAGCGGCAGCACCTTGTCATGGTGGCTCTTGAAGCCGTCGTCGAAGGTCAGCAGCACGGCGCGCGGCGGCAACGGCGCACCGCCGCTGCGCGACGCCACAATTGCGCTGAACGTCACGGGGTTGTAGTGGTTCGTATCGAGCCACGAAAAAATCGATGTCAACGTGCCGGTGTCGACCGCATAGGGGTCGATCATGCTGTTCGTATGGAACTCGGCACGCAGGTTGTCGCGCACATCGTGAAAGCAGATCACACGAAAAGTCTTGCCATCGGCCGGATCGGCCGGCGGGAGGATGTCGATCAGCTTCGCGGGCGCGAGCGATGGCAACAGCGAACAGCCTGCCATCGCACCCAGACAGCTACAAATAAAACGTCGACGAGATTGCATCGCCCGCCTCCTCTCGGATTTCAAGGTCAGAAGGGAACTGTGAGCGTGGCATAGGCGATCTCCGAAAATTCACGCGATCCGTCGTACGCGTGACTGAGCACACCGAAGCCATACTTGAGCGTGATGTCGTGACTGAACGTCCACGCGTGTTCGATACGGGCCCCAAGCTCCGCGCTCGTACCGAAGCCGCGCTCGTTATAGGCGCCCGCGGTCAAATAGAAACGCTGCACCAGGGCTTTTTCCCCGCTGCGCCAGATCGCCCATTGGTGCATGGCGACCACTTCCGCGGTGTAGTCGCGCGAAGGCGCGAAATAGGCCGCATTGGTAATCGTGTTGCTGTCCGTACTCAGGTTCAGCGAAATATTCACGAACTGGTTCGCTGTCGTGAATACGCGCTGCGTCCCGCTCAACGCAATCTCCTGATTGAAGTTCGAGTCGCTGTAGCGCGCCGCGGAGTAAGACAGCGAAGCCGAACGCTGATCGGTATCCGTGAAATTGAGGCTGGCCTCCGCGGTTTTCCCCCAGATATGGTTGAGGTACGCCTTCATGGGCAGCGCGTTGCTGTCGCTGTCGACGCCGGCGCTCGCCGACCAATAGTCGTTGAACGCATACGAGACTTCGCCGTTGCCGCCGGTGCGTCCGTCGCTGCCCATCGAACGCGTCGCTTCGCCGGTCACCGTCAACGGGCCATTGCGATAGTCGCCGCCAATACCGGTGCGGGTACGGCTGACATTGCCGATGTCCGTGTTCGCATAGCCATAGAACGTATGGGAAAAGACGCGCCAGTTGTCGAAGATCGGCGGCGAATACAGGGTCGTGTCGATACTGAACTCGTTGTCCGCCAGCACCGAGTTGCCATGCTCGCCGTTCACGTCGACCGTCAATACCGGCGCGAGGTACGCCTGATAGTCGCGCTTGAAGCTGCGCACGGAGCCGTTCTCGGGGAACGTGTCATCGAAAGCCGTGTTGATCCGGTGCGCGTTCGCGTAGTCTTCGAGCGCGATCGATGCGCGCCCGAGGCCGGAGAGTGCCTCGATGTTGTCCGGATGGTCCGTCAAGGTCGCGGAATACATGTCGCGAGCGCGCCGCGTCTGGCCCGTGCCGAGCACCGCATCGGCCTGCGCGTCGCGCACTTCCGCGTTGAACGGCACCTGCTGCTCGAGCCGCTGCAATCCGGCCATGCCTTCTTTCGTCTGGCCAATGTAAATCTGATACTGCGCGACCAGCCGGTAGTAGCGCAGATAGTCGTCGTTTGCGGGATCCCACGGATGCACCTCGTCGGCCGGCGGCAGGCCGGCGTGAATGTCGTCGAGCACCTGGTGGGCCTGCGCATATTTGTTCTGATCAGTGAGCGCATAGAACAGGCCTTCGCGCAGATCGATCAGACGCGTGTGCGAACCGTACTGGTAGCCGAGCGTTGCGGCGTCGGAGGGCGCCGCGCGCGTCTCTTCGATGGCACGGCGATACACCGCTTCCGACTTGGCCGGCTGCTGCAAATAGGAATAGGCGTCGCCCACCGACGCGAGGGCCTCGGCCGACACCTCCGAATTCTGCGGGATGGTTTCGAACACGGCGACGGCGTCTTCCATGCGCCCGCGCGCGGCATACGCAACGGTGCGATCGCCGGCAAGCGATGCGCGCACTTGCGCGTACTCCGGCGTATTCGGCAGACGTTTGTCGAATTCTTCCGCATGATGAATGGCGGCATCGAGCGAATCGAAGCGGTCCGTGCTCGTCATTGCGCGCACCTTGGAGCGGCCGCCCCGCACTTCTTGCCGGATCGCGAGTTCCTCGATCTCCGCGAGATCGACCGCCGAGAACACATCGGGGCGCTTCTTCGCTTCTTCGAGCGCGCGGTTCGCACCGCCACTCGTTGCGAGGCCAAAGATCTGATGGCGCAAATCCTCGCCGGGCTGCGGACCGTTTCCGGTCGTGGGCAGCTGCATTTGCGGCGTAACAGGTGCAGGTTGAGGTGCGGGTTGTTGCCCAGGCTGCGGAGCAGGCTGCGTGGGGCTATTGTCCTGTGCCTGCTGCGCTTGCTGCATGGGCGCGGGGGCAGCAGGCGTTGCGGGAGCAGCGGCAGTAGCGGGAGCAAGCGGCGGTTCAGCCGTTGGCGCTGCGGCCGGCGCAGTTGCCGGCGCCGCGGGCGCAGTTACGGGCGCTGTTGCCGTTGCCGACGCCGCGCTCTCCTGTGCAACCGTCTCG
The DNA here is from genome assembly GCF_004524855.1 of Paraburkholderia pallida. NCBI lineage: Bacteria > Pseudomonadati > Pseudomonadota > Betaproteobacteria > Burkholderiales > Burkholderiaceae > Paraburkholderia > Paraburkholderia pallida. The sequence continues at coordinate 1,912,810 of NZ_CP038149.1, forward strand.
GCCGGCGCCGGCGCGACGTTCCCGGAAGGCGACGAAACCGGAACGCCCGAAGCGTCGCTCACGGTGTCTTGGGGCACGTCCGTCGAGGCCGTGACGGCATACACGGTGCTCCCCGAAGCATCGGTCATCACGGGGCGTACGACGGGATCGCTGCTCGCTGCATTGTCCGCGAGCGCCACCATGAACACCACTGGCTTCGCAGCGTCGACGCCCTGCGCGAAACCGTCCTTGCTTTCGAGCACTGCGTAGGCTGACAAAAGCATGACCGCCGCGGGGGCGCATGCACTGAGTGGACGCCGCCGAGGCGACGTGTACGAACGCTTGCTCTCGACCATTTTTGTTTGCCCCTTGCTGTTTGTTGTCGTTCAGTACGACACACGACACGGCACTTGCAAATGTCGTACCGCTTTCTGCGTACGAATATCGCTTCTGCACAACATCCCAAGGCAATACCACTCACGCATGCACAGCGATCGTGAATGTCAGTCAACGGGCGCACCTATGAACGCATGGTACGGGACGCCCAAGCATCACCCGCCCGCGCGGCAAGTGATGTCCTCACTCGTCATTCATCTGATCGGTGAAGTATTTTTTATTGCGGACTCAATCAAATATGGAGTCAGGCTCCAATCACAACCGCGCTACTCTTCGCTGTTGAAGCAGCGAAGAAATCGTCAGTACATCATGGAATATCGAGCGCTACGGCACGCTCGCCAATCGGCAGACCCGGAACATCCGGCTTGCGGCGTCCTTGCGATTGCCCGATAGACACAGTACCGGGACAACACATCAGATCAGATCAGAACATCGAAGCGTTGCAGGTGTGTTTCAACGCTTCCCGCACCAGGAACGTGCGGCACTTGAATTGCTACCTCTCCGTGAGGCACATGACCACACTCTAGTTCACGGTTATGCGAGATCCATCAGCACGTTTCATCCGGTTACAACTGAGTACTCTTCTTCACTTAGTTAACACAACTATGCTGCTATATGTACCTGCATTCTGTGGTCGAGTGGACGGACGCGGCATAAATTACTGACGACCCGTGAGCGGTTGCTTTTGGCCCCCACGGTCCCTATCCTAGTTGCACACCAAAGAGGGAGATAACCATGGGGACTCTGAAGAAAAAAGGTCTGCTCCTGCCCGTGAGCCTCGTGCTCTTCACCAGTGCGTATGCGGTATCTGCCTGGGCACAGATCGCGAGACCCGTTGGAACACAAAACTCGCAACCCATGACGCCAATGGCTGAGACAGCGCCATCGGCACCCATGGCGCCAACCGCCCCACCCAGTTCCACCACGCCGGCTGCTCAATCGAACGCTCCGGCGGCGCCGCAACAGATGCTCTATTACGTCTGCGGTAATACGAACATCGACGCTCACGTAACGTCTCCCGACCCTCAACATCCGTTCAACCTTGGTGTGACGTTTGTCTCCTCGTCGAGCGGCGCCCCGCTGACCGAGGTTTCCGTCAAGGTGAGGCGGCACGGCCGTGTGCTGATGGATTTCATCGCCGCCGGTCCGCATTGCCTGTTTTCCGTGCCGGACGCGGACTACCGTATCGAAGGCACTTACCGGGGCGAGATGAAATTCGAAATCGTCCAGACCGGCACCATGAATGCCCAGATCAAGTGGTAAGCGTCAGACAGGTTTGAAAGCTGCACGGTCTGCGCGGCCCGCTCCTCAGGAAACACCCGAGCCATGGCGATACCGAACCCGCCTGAAGATCAGTCGATTGACGAGCCTGCCAACAGCGGGCACGCAATCGAACACGAACGCGGCGACTCCCCGACACCCGCTACATCGGGCGCCGGGCTCAGCGTGGCGCTGAGCGTCGCGTTCTACGTGCTCGTACTGGCTGCCGGCATCGGCTACGATCACGCGCATCGGTTGCGTGATCCACAATCCGACACGCCCGACACGGCCAGCGGCGCCTGGCTGGCCAGTGTGCAGGCACCGCCAGGCCGTCTGATGCCGCTCGAAGCGATCGCACCGGTCAGGGTGCTGCTCGCCCAGGCGCACAACTGCGCGTTGGCCGGCCAATGGGATTGCGTAAGCGACGCAACGGGCTCGGCCATCGCATTACGCGGCGATACGCCCGAAACGCAGCCTGAGGCCCGCACGCTGGTCGCTCAGGCAAACGCCAGCGAGATGTGGGTCTCGTCTCGCGCGGCGGTTGCAAGGCCTGCTTACGCCGGCCGTAACGAACGCCTGAAAGTGGCGGCCCATGCGGGCGCGTCAGATGGAAAATGGCACCACTATCGACATACCGGCGCATGGTACATGGCAAAACGAACGAACGAACGCCGCGCGTCGCCCGAACTCCTGGCCGACCTGTATCGCCATTGAAGACGGCTTTCTCCGAGCATGGCGCGTGTATCGCGCGACTTTCTTTTATTGAGCGCCGCCGCCCAGCTCAAAATGCGAGACGCGGCGCGACGTAGCCACCATAGTTCGACGAGGACACGCCGGTCCCCTGCGTCGGCATCTTGTATCCGGCTACGAAGTGCCCCTCGATGTACTTGCCACCCTGGCTCACGGTGTCGATGTAAAAGGCGGCGAACGCGATGATCGACACGGTGGTCTTGCTCACGATCTGGGTGCCGACTGGCATGAGGACGGTCGTTCCCATGGGAACGCTCTTGTAGACGGCCGCCTTCACACCTGGCTCGATGTAGATGCTGCTCCCGATCGAAAGTGCGGTCGGATTTCCGTTAGTGATCAAACCGGTGATCGTCGGCGTGTCGTTGGCGACGATGAGGAACGACGTCCACTGCCCTGCTTCGCAGGACGAACCATAGGTTTGGCCGTTGCCGATCTCGAACTCGTAAGGCTGGCCTGCCGCATTGAGCGTGGGTGCATTCTGTGCCGAGTTCCAGTATTGGTTGTACACGCACTGATCCATGACCATAGGAAAGAGTGCGCCGGCGGGCACCGCGGACGGCGGCGCAATGACCGCCACGGCCGTTGCGCTATCGGCGGTCGACTGCATGCCGAGCAGCGAGCCGAGCAGCAACGACACGAGGCCGCCATTGCTCGCGGCATTGCGAGTGATCGTCACCTGTACCGCGGGCTCGAGCATTTGGCCCGACGTGCCCGGCAGCGTGACCTGGCTCGGCGTGAGCAGCGTGGGCGACGACGCGGCAATGTCCCAATAGCCCGCCGTGACCGCTCCGCTGGAGAGCTTGACACCGCCCGACGAATTCAACGCAATGGCCGCCGTTGCGGACGAGGCCGCCCCGGCCCAGTTCAGCGCTGTAGCGTTGTTTTGGAGGAGCGCGCCAGCGCCGGCGAGCGCCGCTGCGTCAGCGCCGTTTTGCAATTCGCCGCTGGCCGCGAAGACAAGCGGCAGGTCCATCGCAAATGCGCCGAACATCAGCAGCACCGTGAACGTCAGCAAGAACCAGAGTACGACCGACCCGCGCTCTTGCGGTCTCGCACGCACGCGCGAGTGCGGGCGCGCTCGCGTATGGCGCCGCAGCGGCGACGGGCAAAGGGTCGCAGCCGCGGCCCGGCGGGTATGCACGCCCTTATTCACAGTTCTTCACCGCGACGGCCTTCACCGTGACAGGCCCCGTTAGTGCGCTGAATGCCGAGCCGAGCACCACGCCGTTGTAGGTGTAGCTAATGCTCACCTGCAGCGGATTGCTGCTACCGGCGGCCGCGCAGCCGCCCGTCGGGCTCACGGTCACCGTAGGGGGCGTGTTCGTGCCGCTGGTCACCAGGCCATTGTTCGTATAGGCGAGCGCAACCGTCTGGATCTGGCCTTGCGTATAGGGCGACGCGCGCAGCACGACGCCCTGGCGCGCCGCCTCCCCGGCCGCGTTGGTGATCACGGCCTTGTCGCAAAGCACCATGCTCACGTCGACGATGCCGAACAACAGCATCAGCAGGAACGGCAGCATCAGCACGAACTCGAGCGAAACGACGCCACGCGCGTGAGCGCGGGAACCGCGGCCGGAGCGCCCGCGCGCCTTCAACGGAGCACTCCGCCAGCGATGGTGCTCGCCGCCGACACCGGCTGTGTTCCACCCGCGCCCGCATCGCCCGCACCACCCGTGTCACGCTTCGTGGTAGCGAGGCGCTCACGCAGTTGCTGATAGAAGCGCAGATTGTCGTCCGCGGAATCGGCCGGCATGTCGGTGACCAGGATACGCCTGGCCGCCTCGCTGTTGCCGAGCAATCCGTACGCGAGCGCGAGGTCATGGCGAGCCTGTGGCGGCGCGTCGGGCAAGCCGGCTACGTCGAGCAGCACATTGGCGCCCGCGCGCACATCGCCGGACAGGATGAGTGACAGGCCGAGATCCGCATTGAGCCCCACGACCTCGGGGTGGCGCTGCAAGGCCGCCCGATAGACCGCCTGCGCCTGCACGTGCTTGCCCTCGAGATCCAGTGTGGTGCCAAGCCCCTCGGCCGCTACCGCATGCTCCGGATGGGCCGCGAGGAGTTCGCGATAGCGCCTCTCGGCCTCGTCGAGCCGCCGCTGACGCAGCGCGACGCGCGCGAGCCCGAGCATCGCGCGCGCATCGTCCGGCGCGGCGGCTGCCACCCGCGCATAGAGGACGCCGGCGCGCGCGAGGTCGCCGCTCTGATACATCGCATCGCCGAGACCGAGCTGCGCGGCCTTCGATTGCGGGTCGGTCTTCAGCGCCTTTTCGAAGAGCGACATGGCAAGCTGCGTGTCGCCGGCTTCAAGCGCGCTTTCGGCGACATGCATGTCGGCCTGCGCATCGGGCAGGTGCGTGGCGGCAGCCGGCTGGGGCGTCACGAAGTGATTGCTTGCACAACCCGTTTCAAGCAACGCGGCGGCCAGCGGTGCCAGCAGCGCGACGAGCGTCGCGCGCGCAAGCTTCGGAAGAGATGGGTTCAATTTCAACTCCTGAAACCACGAGGCGCTCAATGGCCGTTGAACACGGCCATGATTCGAATGGCCGCCGGCCCCGCCGCAATGAGCGAGACGGTCGGCATGATGAAGAACATCATCGGCATCACCATCTTGGGTGCCAGCTTGGCGGCCTTTTCCTCGAGCGCGACCATCTGCATGGTCCGCTCGGTGCGCGACAGCGTGCGCAGCGATTGCGTGACCGGCGTGCCGTACTTCTGTGACTGCACCAGCGTCGTCACCAGTGCGCGCATCGTGGGCAGACCGACTCGCGCCGACATCCCATGGAGCGCCTGCGCGGTGTCTCCGCCAATGCTGAGTTCGTCCGCTGTTACGGTGAACTCATCGGCAAGCTGCGGGCAGATGATGCGCAGCTCGCTCGCCACGCGCTTGATGGCAACCACGAGACTATTGCCTGCGTTGGTGCAGACGACGAGCAGATCGAGCGCGTCGGGCAGCGCGGCGGCGATCGCTTTGCGGCGATGCCGGATGAAGAACGCGAGTGCATATTCCGGCAGCATCATGCCGACGACGAATGCGCCCGCCATCAGCAGCGCACGCACCGCAAATATCTGGCCGACCTTGGGCAGATGCCCGCCGAGAGCGATGGCGCCGAGCGCGAGACAGGCTCCCGCAACGATCTTGAGCCCCGCAATGACGGCGACCGCGCGCTGGTCGCGGAAGCCCGCGTTGGCAAGACGCATGGCCAGCTTGGCGCGGTCGTCGGCCTGCACGACAGGCAGCCGTTCGCCGAGCGCGGCGATCCGTTTGGCGAAGCGCTGCGGCATGCGTTTCGCGGCGTCGGCCGTCGCATTGTTGTCGACGCCCACGCGGCCCACCGCTTGCCGGGTGCGCTGAACGATGCGTGCGCGCGGGCTCGAATCGCGCCGGACCAGCCACAGGGTGAACGCTGCGAGCAGGAAAAGCAGGGCGCCATTGCGCCAGAGGTCGGCGTTCATCATCGCGACGTGTCCAGGTTCGAAATCTTGTTGATGAGCCACAGCCCGATCGTGAGCAGCACGGCGGAAAGCGTGAGGATCTTGTGTCCGGCCCGGGTATTCGTGAGCGTCTCGAGATAGGGCCGATTGACGAGGTAGAGAAAGGCCATGAGCGTGAACGGGACGGCTGCGATCATCTTGCTCGCGAGTCGCCCTTCCGCCGTGAGCGCCTTGCTCTTTGCCCGGATGTCGCGCCGCATGCGCACGATGCCCGAGAGGTTCTCGAGCGTATCGCCCAGATTGCCGCCCGTCTCGCGCTGCAGGTTCAGGCAGACGGAAAAGAACGAGAAGTCGGCGAGCCTCAGGCGCGCCGCAGCCTGCTCGAGCACCTCCTTCAGCTCGGCGCCCACGAGCAAGGCATCGCCCATGGTGCGAAATGTCGTCCGCACCGGCTCCTCGCTTTCGACGCCCGCGACGCAGATGGCCTGCACGACGGGAATGCCGGCGCGCACCGCGCGAATGATGAGGTCGATCGTATCGGGAAAGACGGCGAGAAAGCGTTTCCTGAAACGATCGATCAACCAGCGGTAAGCCCCCCGCACGATGAGAACCGGAATGACGATGCAGGCGAGCACGTGCAGCACCGGCCCCACAGGCGCGAACGCCGTGCCGATTATCGATACAACGAGTGCCGCGCTCGCGATGACATACATCGCGCGAACACCGCCCGGGCCACTGACCGTGCGTATGCGTTCGTGCCAGGCCGTAACGACGGCGAAGAGGGCGTCGTGGTCGGCAAAGCGGCGCTTGGGCTGCAGCAGCTGCGCCTGTTGCGCCGCGTCGCGCTCCGCGAGCGTGGCCCTGGAATCGTCACGCACCTCGGCCACGCGCGCGCGAATGCGCGTACGCGGCTGCTGGCGCGCGATGCTGCGCAACGCGCGCACGATGAGGCCGCCGATGACGAAGGCGAAGAACGCGCCGAAGCCGATGACGTCCGCGGATCTCATGATTGCATCGCCGCGAGCAGCGCCTCTTCGAGACCAAAGTAGGCTGCGCGCTGGGAGAACACCGGACGCAGCGACGAGCAGTCGAACGTCCCGCGCACCTGCTCTTCGTAAGCGGTGCCGTTGTAGCGGAACGTGAACAGGTCTTGCGTGATGACGACGTCGCCTTCCATGCCCGCGATCTCGGTCACATGGGTCACGCGCCGCACGCCGTCACGCATGCGCTCGACTTGCAGGATCAGATTGACGGCGCTGGCAATCTGTCTGCGGATCGACAGGAGCGGTAGATTGCCGTTGGCCATCATCACCATGCTCTCGAGTCGCGTGATGGCATCGCGCGGGGTGTTCGCGTGAATCGTCGTCATCGATCCGTCGTGCCCCGTATTCATCGCCTGCAAGACGTCGAATGCTTCCGTGCCGCGCGTCTCGCCAAGAATGAGCCGGTCCGGGCGCATCCGCAGCGCGTTGCGAACGAGGTCGCGCTGGGAGACGCCGCCGAGGCCTTCGCTGTTTTCGGGCCGCGTCTCGAGGCTGACGACGTGCGGCTGCTGCAGTTGCAGCTCGGCGGCGTCCTCGATCGTGACGACGCGCTCGGTTTCGTCGATGAAGCGCGAGAGCGCATTGAGCAGCGTCGTCTTGCCGGAGCCCGTGCCGCCGGAGACGATGATGTTCAGGCGGCACGCCGTCGCGATGCGCAGCACGTCCACCATCTGCGTCGAGATATTGCCTTGCTGCGCCATCCGGCCGAGCGTGATGTTGCGTTTGGCGAACTTGCGAATCGAGATCGATGCCCCGCGCAGCGCGATCGGCGGCAGCACGACGTTGACGCGGCTGCCGTCGGCAAGACGTGCATCGACCATCGGGCTGCTTTCGTCGACGCGCCGCCCGATTGCGGCCGCGATGCGCTGCGCCACGTTGATGACATGCGCGTTGTCGCGGAACTTCAGCGTCGTCAGTTCAAGGCGGCCGCCACGCTCGACGTAGACCTGGTCCGGTCCGTTCACGAGAATATCGGTGACGCGTTCGTCCGCGAGCAGGGGCTCGATGGGCCCGATGCCGAACATGTCGTTGAGAATCTCGTCGACGACCAGCGTCTGCTCGGCCAGCGTCAGCGACAAGCGCTCGCGGGCGGTCGTCTCGGCCGCGATCTGCTCGACGCCCGTGCGGACCTCGCTGCGCGACATCGTCAGCGCCGCCGACATGTTCATCGACGCAAACACGGCCGCACGAATCGCCTTGAACGTCTCGGAGCGGATCAGCGCTTCATTGCGGTCCGCGGCGGCGTGGCTCACGGCGGCCGGCGAGCCTGCCGACGCAGCCAGCGCCGCCTCGCGCTTGCTCCCTTCGGGCTCGGCTGCAGCGGGGTCGGGAGCCCCGCTGCGGGGCTCATCGGCATCGCCGAAGGACGGGCCGATCGCGAGGGTGTTGCGGCGGCCGAACATCAGCTCGCCCTCCGCGTGGGCAACAGGCGCCTGTACCACGGCTCGCGGGCCACGGTCGCTTCGCTGCCCGTGATCGTATTGGCCAGCGACACGATGGCCGTTGCGAACGGCGAGCGTTGTGCGTGGGCAAGCGTTTCGGCTTCACCGAGGTTCTCGGCAAGAGCAAGGCTCTGCGGCTCGTAGGGCAGTGAATGCACGGACCCGCGTGCGAGCGCGTTGGCGAAATCGTCCTCGCGAACGCGCCCGGAAACGGGCTGCCGCGCTTCGTTGAGCAGCACCGTGATGGCGGGCGCGCCGTCGAGGGTCTGGGCGAAACGGCAAAGCCGCGCCGCTTCGCGTGCCGAATGCACGGAGAGATCGGCCACGACGTGGATCGTCGAGCTCGCATCGAGCGCTTCCTCGACGAGTCGGCCCGCGCGCCCGGGCAGATCGAGCATGATGTAGTGGAAGTGGCGCTTGAGCATCGCGACGAGCTCGCTGAGCGCGCCCGAACGCAAGACGAACTCCTGGTTGTACGGGAGCTCCGAGGCCAGCACGAGAAGACGATCGCTCTGCGCGACGAAAGCCTGATTGATCAGTTGCTGATCGAGCCGCTGCGGGTTTTGCAGCAATTCGATGAGCCCGTTGTTGGCGGTGACGCCGAGCATCGAGGTGGCCGCGCCGCCGTACGGATCGAGATCGACATAGGCGATGCGGCGCCGCGTCTTGCCGGCAAGATGGGAAGCGAGCGCGGTGGCGATCGTCGTGACGCCGACGCCGCCCCGGGCGCCGACGAATGAGAGCACCTTGCCCATGCGAGCCGACGTGCCGCCGTCGGTGGACGTCAGCGCGCGCCGGACGAGCTCCGCGGTGAGCGGCTTGACGAGATAGTCCTGCGCGCCGAGGTGCAGCAGGCTGCGAAAGAGCCCGACATCGTTGCGCTCGCCCACCACGATCACGGCGACAGAGGGATCGACGACCTCGGCGAGACGCGTCAGATCGGAGATCGGCATCGTCGATCCCGTCACATCGACGATCAGGTAGCGTGGCGACTCCTTCAGTGAAGTCATGATTTCGTACGCATCGTCGAGCGAGCCGAGCGTGACGTGCGAGGTCGCGATGCCCTGATCGACGATGACGCTCTTGACGACCTCGATGCTTTGCGTGTCGGCGACGACGGCGATGAGTTTCTCGGCGCCGGACGGACGGCTCCGGCGTTTGAGGATGTTCGATTCGAAAGCGCCCATGCGTCCCATCTCCGTTATTGCGATCCGGACGGCGAACCCGTCGTCGATGCCGAGTTCGACGAAGAACTCGAAGAATCCGTGCTCAGCGGAATCGACCGGCCTTCCTCGTAGCGCCGCACCGCGCTTGCGGCGAGCGGCGCGTCCGCGCCGGTGTAGGGCACGGGCGCCACGAGGTCGGCGGGCCGCGCGAGCATCGTGGCCAGGTTCGAGTAGGTCGCGCAGCCGAACGCCACGCCAGGCCGCGCCTCGCCCGCATCGAGCATGCCGGAGCGCTGATTGAGCGAGGCGCACTGCGGCGGCGTCGCGCGTCCGCCGTCGCCGGGCGTAAAGCCGATCACGGAGGGATCGGGCATGCCGAGCGGCGGCTGCGCCGACATGCACGACGCGAGGCCAACGCTAGCCATGGCGGCGAAAATCGTGGCAATGAGGGAGAGCCGAGCGTTCATCGCGGTCCCATGTGAAGATCAATAGACGAAGCCCGCAGCGCCAACGAGGCGAGGCGAATTGGCCGAAAGCGGGTCGATCCCGAGCGACTGGCCCACGGCGAACTCGATGTCGCTGCTGGGGTTGATGACGTCGTCCAGCGCGCCGCGCAGGCGGCCCGGCCCCGTCGGCCCGACGATATACGGCGTCACGATGACGACGAGCTCCGACTTGTTGTTCTGGTACTTCTTCGACGAGAACAGCTTGCCGAGAATCGGCAGGCCGCCGAGGCCGGGAAGCTCGGAGAGCACGTCGCTCGTCGAGCTCTGCAGGAGTCCGCCGATGGCGAAGCTCTGCCCGCTCGACAGCTCGACGGTGGTCTCCATGCGGCGCACGGTCAGCGCCGGCACCACGATCGAGTTCAGCGTGATGCTGTTGCTCGGATCGATCTGGCTGACTTCGGGCCGTACGTTCAGGCTGATGCGGTTGTCGGCGAGCACGGTCGGGGTGAAGTTCAGCGCGACGCCATACGGTTTGTATTCGATCGTGATCGTGCTCGTCGTGCCGCTCTGCGGCACCGGGATCGGCAGCTCGCCGCCGGCGAGGAAGCTCGCCGTCTGGCCCGACATCGCGGTCAGGTTCGGTTCCGCCAGCATCGTCAGCAAGCCTTCCTGATCGAGCGCGTCGAGCACGCCTTCGATCGTCGTCTTGCCGGCCTTGAAGCCGCCCAGCACCGAGTACGCCCCATTGGACTGAATGTTGAACAGGTTCGTCGTCGCGTCGAAAAGCGCGCGCCCGTTGAACAGCCCACCGAAGAAGTTGCCGCCCGCGCCAATGGCATTCCAGTTGACGCCCAGTTGCTGCGTGATGTTGCGATCCACTTCGGTGATACGCACGCGCAGCAGCACCTGAATCGGGTGTGCGACCGAGAGGCGGTTCACGAGCTGCTCGTTGGCGTGCAGATACGGCTGCAGTGTTTGGACAACGGCATCGGCATCCGCCGCGCTCGGCACCGCGCCGCTGACCATCAGCGAACCGGGCGCACCCGAGACCGTGACCCCGAATTTGGGGAAGCGCGCGTCGACGAGGCGCTGAATCGAAGCCGTATCCGTGGACACGCTGATCGTCTTGCGCAGAATTTCCCGGTTGTTCGGGCCAAGTGCAAACAGGGTCGTCGTGCCGGACTTCTTGCCGAGCACGAACACCGAGCGCGGCGTCGGCACATGGACATCGGCAACGTTCGGGTCGGCGACAAAGACGGCCACGGCGGGCTGCGGCAGCTCGATCAACGTGCCACTGCCTGCCGCTACCGACAACACATCGGCGGGTTCGGCGGGCTCTTTCGCCCATGCCGCCCCCGCGCCGGGGCCGGCGAACGAGGCCATGACAGACAGCACGGCGAACATGGCGGTGACGGCAAAACGGCCGCCTGCGCAAGCCCGCGCGCAGCGTGAAAACGGCTTGCCGTGTGTGAGGCTGAACATGGGGTGTCCTATGATCCTGCAGCGGTGGCGGGAGCCGCGTCGGCGCGTGGGGGCGCGGCGGGCAGCATGCCGGCAGGCAGCGGCGGCAGGCCCGGCGCGCCTGTCGACGTGCCGCCGGGCAAGTCAACGTCTGCCTGCTCGACGGTCGAGCCGCGGTAGATGACGACATGCGGCGCCGGTGCGGCGGCTTTCAGCGCGTGCGGCGTGGCCGGTGCGCTTTCACCGCGCAGCGCGCGCGAGACGTCGCCGGCCCACACCGGCGGTGTCCGCGTCATGGCGACGTCCTCGACATCCGGCGCGTGCCGGTCACGCGTGGCAAAACTGCGCAACGCAAGCGAGAGCGTGCCGAGGTGCGCCGCCACCGTGATCGTCTGGGCGCTCGTCGGCGTGACTTCGATGGTCACGGTGCGAGCGTTCGTGCTCGGGGCGTTGCCCGCGGCGCTGTCGTCATCCTTCGGACGACGAAACGCCGTGCCGACCGCAAGTACGCGCACGCGCTCGGCGACCGTTTCCGATTCGACCGCACGCGCAGGATCGACATGAGCGCCTGTTTCGTTGCGCATCTGCTGGGTCAGCAGGATGTCGACATAGTCGCCCGGCTGAATGAGCCCGGCATTGCCCGAGACGTCGTCGACGGCCACCGAGATCGCCCGCATGCCAGGCTTGAGCGCAGCGGCGAGAAAACCGGGGGCGCCCGGCAAAATCACGTCGGCAACGCCAAGGGGCGTCCCCGCGCGTACCGCGTGCCGCAGCAGATCGCCTTTGAGGTCTTTCGCGCTGCTGTCGTCGGCGGGCGCTTCGACGAGTGCGCCTGCCGGGACCTGGTCGCGCGGCATCGTCTTCCATACGAGGTCCGCGTCGCGCAACAGCAGGCCGTCCGGCAAATCGTCGGCAGCGGCGCGCACGCGCACCATCGGTGCGTGAGACGCCGCGTGCGGGCTCGATGCCGCAATGAACAGCGCACGAATGATAAATGCGCCAATGGCGGCGATGACAACGAGCGCGGCAAGCTTGATGAAGTTTTGCATAGGGGCGGCCTTGTATTCAGGCTGGCGGCGCACGACTCGGCAGCAGGTAACTTTGGATAACTAAACGAGCAACTGAAGCATGGCGAGCGTCGTGCGATGGCCGGCTGTGGGCTGCAACAAGACTGCGACGATGCCGCCCAACGCGAGTGCGACGCCGTACGGGACGCCGCGCGCCGGCGCGATCCAGTCCAGCCGCATGCTCAAGCCCGCCAGGGCGGGAATGCGCTGCAAGCCGGCCACGGCGAGCACGGCGAGGGCCACAAGCACTCCGAACAACGAAACCACCACCAGCACCGGCGAGGACTCGGGCCCTGCCCAAAGGAAGACCGCGGCGGCAAGCTTGACGTCACCGCCGCCGAGCCAACCCAATCGAAACATCAGTGCAGCCACGCCAAGCGACGCCGCACCCGCAGCCACATGGATGTCCCATGACGCATGGACGAGCCCGATCATCGCGGCGTTGACGAAATACAGGGCGGCAAACGCGGCCACGGCGGCATTGGGCAGGCGCCGCATGCGCAGATCGAAACCTGCGAGCACGACGAGGGTCATGCAGGCACCCGCTTTCACTACACCCAGGGCTAGCATCGTTTGCCTCTGCACCGAGGAAGGTGGGCTCCGGCTCGCACAGGCTCATGCTGGGCCGGAGCATCACGACCACTAGATCGCGTTGGTGGCCTTCGTGAGCAGCGTGTTGAAGAGGCCCTGAATACCACCCGTACCATTGCTGCCCGCGATGTACGTGCCAACCAGAGCGAGGGCAGCGACGATGATGCCGCCAAGAACCGCATATTCCAGCGAGCTGACGCCGCGCTCGTCGCGCGAAAGGGAACGGATAAAACGCAGCATGGGAAGACTCCTTGTTAAGTAAGGACTGCATAGCATAATTGCCTGCAGATTGGCCACAAAGGAGGATCGACTCATCCCCCGAACCCCTCTAACGGCAATTGGCCGACAAGCTTGAGGCCACTGCGCGTGAACTGGGATCTGGTGTAGGCGCCCTTCCTTGATGCAAATCGTATTGCGGGCGGGAGCGATGCGATTGGTCGAATAGAGATGGAAAGCGGCGCCAGTCTTTGCCTTATAAAATCCTTTCAAATCAGATGATTACGACATACTTTCGGTGCGGATGCTGGCGCAATCGGCAGAGCAGGCTTGCTATCTGAAATACGGATTCCTTATCTAATTAACGAACAGAGTTTGGCCACGACATCGCGTTCGAGACCATCGTCTTTCGTCTGATCTTTGCGAATCCTATGCAGTTAGTCGCGGCGACAAGCAAGCCGCGCTCGCGCTGAAGCGGAATTGCGCGCCGCGCATGCGCATCCACCGCCGGCTGCCCCGAACCCCCAACTCCGTAAAGTGCGGTCTTTCGCCTCGCCGGACGGACAACCCTCTTGAAATCAGTGTCATCGCCCATATCGTTAAAATGCGATATATGATTCGCACAGTTACGATGCAACGCCCATGAAGAAATCTGAACCGACCCCAACGCTCGACGTCGACGTCGATGCGATCTACAAGGCGCTGGCGAATCCCGTGCGGCGCGAGATCCTCGCATGCCTGCGCGAGCCGAAGGTCCATTTCGCCGATCAGGAGCTTCCGCTCGAGCACGGCGTCTGCGCGGGCCGGATCGACGCGCACTGCGAGCTCTCGCAATCCACGGTGTCGGCGCATCTGGCCGCGCTGCAGAAGGCGGGGCTCGTCACGTCCAAACGCGTCGGCCAATGGGTGTTCTTCAAGCGCAACGAGCCAGTGATCGAGGCGTTTCTGGCCCTCGTGAGCAAGCAGTTGTGACGGCGAGCATCGTCGCAAGCCGACCGGCAAGGCCGGCTTCATTTTCCGTATCGATTCAAGGCCGCGGGCCGCGCCCGCAACAAGGTGAACACATGGCAACGCTTTTCGACCCCATTCAAATCGGCGACCTCACGCTGCCCAACCGTATCATCATGGCGCCGCTCACGCGCCAGCGCTCGGGCGAAGCGCGCGTGCCCAATGCACTGATGGCGAAGTACTACGCGGAGCGCGCCTCGGCGGGCCTCATCATCAGCGAGGCGACCTCGGTCACGCCGCAGGGCGTGGGCTACGCGGAAACGCCGGGCATCTGGTCGCAGGAACAGGTCGAGGGCTGGAAGCTCGTGACCGAGGCCGTGCATGCCGAGGGCGGGCGCATCTTCCTGCAGTTGTGGCATGTGGGCCGCGTCTCTGACCCGCTGTTCCTCGACGGCGCGCTGCCCGTCGCGCCGAGCGCCATCGCGGCGCAGGGCAACGTGAGCCTCGTGCGTCCGCAACGCGCCTACGTCACGCCGCGTGCGCTCGCCACCGACGAGATCGCCGGCGTCATCGCCGCATTCCGCCAGGGCGCGCTCAATGCGAAGGCCGCGGGCTTCGACGGCGTCGAGATTCACGGCGCGAACGGCTATCTGCTCGACCAGTTCCTGCAGGACAGCACCAACCAGCGCACCGACGGCTACGGCGGCTCGATCGAAAATCGTGCGCGTCTGCTGCTCGAAATCACCGACGCGTGCATCGACGTCTGGGGGCCGAATCGCGTGGGCGTACACATCGCTCCGCGCGGCGATGCGCACACGATGGGCGACTCGAACCCGGCAGCAACGTTCGGCTACGTCGCACGCGAGCTGGGCAAGCGCAAGATTGCGTTCCTGTTCGCGCGCGAGTCGCTCGGCGAAAACCGTCTCGGGCCGCAATTGAAGGCCGAATTCGGCGGCCCGTACATCGCGAATGAAAAGTTCACGCTGGAAGCGGCGCAACGCGTGCTCGCCGATGGCGAAGCCGATGCCGTCGCCTGGGGCCAGCTCTTCATCGCGAATCCGGATCTGCCGCGCCGCTTCGAAATGAACGCGCCGCTCAATGCACCGAATCCGTCGACCTACTACGCGCGCGGCGAAACCGGCTACACGGACTATCCGTCGCTCGAGAACGTGGCGTAAGCGGCGAACGCCGCATCGCGATCAGCTTCGCTTACTCGTCCCCGGTCAGGGCGCCATGCCCTGGCCGGGGACGATGCATTTGCGCGCGTGCTTTTTCGCGGCCGCACGCCGCTCCCGATAGGCCGATTCAATTGGCGTCGCGCGCGAGTTTGTCCTTGAATGGCATCTCCGCCTGCCTCGCCCCCTCGCTGACTGGAGAACCACCATGCCCCAAGTCGACGCCGAGCAAATCGTCCACAGCATCGCCGAAGAGACCAATACCCCTGAGGAAACGGTAGCCCGCATCTACGCCGACGCGCTCGACAACTATCGCGCCGACGCACGCATCCTCGACTATCTCCCGCTCTTCGCCGCGCGCAAGGTCCGCGCGACCCTGCGACAAAACAGCGCAAACCCGCACTGATCGCTCGCCCCACTCCCGCCAGCAAGTTGCCCCTCCCGCGCGGACCGCGGTTCGCGCAGCGGGCGTTCGCGCGCGCTTCACAGCCGCATGCGCGCGGCGCGAGCGTCGATCGCACGCGGCCGGCACCGTCTCTTAAGCCTGGTTTAATTCTTCGCTGCAAACATATGCTCACCCCTGTTGAGCCGCCGGAACATCGGCGGCGTTTTTTTGTGCGGTTAGCCGAGGAGGAGCGAGGTCATGGTTGAAGACGACGATGTGCTGATGCACTTGCAGTCCCTGCTGCGCGACGGCTCGACTACACGCGTGGCGTCGTGCCGTGTCTCCATGCCGCTGCAGAATCCATGGGGCCGTGCGTATCGGCTCGTCGAATGGACCACGCTGCTCGACGACGGCGCGCGCCGCCAGGTCGTGCCCGCCGAGAGTTCGGCGCTCGACATCGCGCGCCTCGTGGCGGAGCACGTGCCCGGGCGCCGCATTCTGCTCAATGGCGAAGCGGTGGACGCCG
The DNA here is from genome assembly GCF_004524855.1 of Paraburkholderia pallida. Lineage (NCBI taxonomy): Bacteria > Pseudomonadati > Pseudomonadota > Betaproteobacteria > Burkholderiales > Burkholderiaceae > Paraburkholderia > Paraburkholderia pallida. Next base: position 1,929,096 of record NZ_CP038149.1, read on the forward strand.
AACGCCCGCGCACGCGGCGCCGTGCGCGTAGCAGCGCCAGCGCGCGCGCCACGAGCTAGGGCTCGCGGCGCGTCCCACATTTCAGGACGCGCCGCTGCTGTAGCGATTTTCGCCACAGTTTCACGCCACCATCCTTCCCAACGTCTCTTCGAGCGCCTCGCTCGCACAGGTCATCGGTGCGCGCAGCTCATTGCGAATGAGCCCGCGCCGCGCGAGCGCCGCCTTCACCGGCCCCGGATTCGGCTCCGCGAACGCCGCGCGCACGAGCGGCACGAGTGCGTGCCAGAGCGCGCGCGCATCGGCGAGACGTCCCTCGCGCAGCGCCCGCTCCATCGCCACGAAACGCTCCGGCAACAGATGCGCCGATGCCGCAATCGCCCCGCTCGCGCCCGCGCACAGCACGCCGAACATTTCGATGTCCTCGCCACAGAGCACCTGCAGGCGGCCGTTGAGAATCAGCGCGAGCGTCTTCTCGAGCGAGCCGCCGCAATCCTTCACCGCGACGATGCGCGCATGGCCCGCCAGTTCGAGCAAGGTCGGCAATTCGAGCTGCACGCCGGTGCGCGCGGGAATGTCGTAGAGGATCACGGGCTTGCGGCTCGTGTCGGCGAGCGCCGCGAAGTGTCCGATCACACCTGCCTGCGACGGGCGAATGTAATACGGCGCCGCCGCCAGCACGCCCGCTACCGGCGTTTCGTTGAGCGCGGCGACGCGCTCGCAGACCGACTGCGTGTGATTGCCGCTCACGCCCGCGACCACCGGCAAGCTGCCCGCGCTCGCGAGCACGGTGGCGAGCACGGCGTCCTGCTCGCGATCGTCGAGCGCGGCCGGCTCTCCCGTCGTGCCGAGCGCAACAAAACCCGCTACGCCCGCCTGCGCATAGTGGCGCACGAGCGCGTCGAGCGCCTCGTGATCGACGGCGCCGCGATTGAACGGTGTGACGAGCGGAATCCAGATACCCGAAAACGAAGACATGACTTTCCCTTGAACGCGACCGTATGGAAGGTCCGTCGATCCGTACGCGGGAATCGGGCAAGCCAGTAGGGAGAAAGAGGCGGGGCGCCGCCGGCAGGCCGTTCCATCGCACATCTGACGGAACAGCGAACTCCGGTCAGATGAGCGGCTGTTTTTTGGCTTTGGCTTTCAGGCACGGGCGCGAAGCCTGCACGCACGCACGCGTCGCGCGCGAAGCGGCGACGGCGAACAACGTGACGGAGGAATTCGGCTGACGTGACATGCGGTGCAGTGTACCGGAAAACTCGGGAAATCGCGGGAAACCGCGCGAGCCTGCGCACATCGCTTAAAGAATCAGCTGTGGACCTCGACGTCCACGACGGAGGTATCGAGCAGCAGGCTCGGCGCCTCGCCCGGGTCGCGCTTCGTGAGCTTGCCGTCCACGCTCGCGCCGCAATCCATCTGCAATTGCTGGTAGTAGATGTTGCCGACCACGTGCGCGTTCGCCTGCAGCTCGACGAAATGATCGGCGATCACGTCGCCGACGATGCGCCCATTGACCACGATGTCGTAGCCGTGCACGTTGCCCTGCACGCTGCTGCGCTCGCTCAGCACGAGCAGCGTCTGCGCGCCCGCCTTGCTGCTGACATTGCCGTTGACCTGGCCGTCGAGCCGCAGCCCATCGGCGAATTCCAGGTTGCCCGTGATGCGGACGTCCTCGGAAATCAAGGTCGCGAGCTTCGTTTGGGCGATGCCCGGCTGGGGTTTCTTCTTCTTGAACATGGGTGACACCGTTGCGTTTGGTTGTGTTCGGTTGTGTTTCGTTGCGTTTGGTCTGAAAGGGCCTGGCCGATTTCGCGTTCAAGCACGCGCGCGGGATCAATGCGCGTTCGGGCGCGCGCCGTGGCCGCGCAAGAACACGAGCTCGGCTTGCAGCTTCGCGGCCTCGGCCTGCGCCGCGTCCGCCGCCTTTTGCAAGGCCGAGCGCGCCGCGCGCTCCTGCTCCAGCGCAAGCTCGGCGTTGGAGAGCCGCGTTTGCAGCAAATCGGGCGCGACGACCGGGCAACGCCCGCCTTCATCGGCATACAGCGCCCACGCGGTGAGCCCCGCGCCGGCCGCCGCCGCTACGGCGGTCCATGCGAGCGCCACGCCCCAGCGCCATGCGCGCGAGCGCACGGGCTGCAGTTCGAAGGCGCGCTGCGCGTCGCGGCGCTGGCGCGCGGAACGCCGTAGGTCAGCCATTGACGCCTCCAGCGCTGCTTGCGGCGCCGTTTGCTAGCGCGTTCGCTGCTCCGCTTGCCGCCCCGTTCGCTGCTCCGCTTACGGCGCGGTTGGCCGCTTCGCTTGCGTCCCGGTACGCGCTGAAGAGATCGAGATAGTCCTTGGGATCGACCTGCAGGCCCTTCACGATCACCTCGAAGTGCAGGTGCGGGCCGGTCGAGCGCCCGGTCGAGCCGACGTCGGCGATATGCTCGCGCGGCAGCACGACCTGCCCGACCTGCACGTCGATCTTCGAGGCGTGCCCGTAACGCGTCACGAAGCCGTTGCCGTGATCGATCTCCACCGCGTTGCCATAGCCCGACTTCTGCCCCGCGAAGATGACGCGGCCGCCCGCCGCGGCGAGTATCGGCGTGCCCGTGGGCGCGACGATATCGAGCCCCGGATGGAAGCTCAGGCGCTGCGTGAACGGGTCGATGCGGTTGCCGAACGGCGAGCCGGGCCGGCCTGCCACGGTGGGGCGGCGGCCCGGAAACGCGTCCCACGCCGCCTCGTGCTGCGCCACGGCCTGCTCGAGCGCGCCGAGCGTGGCGGCCATGCAGTCGACTTCGCCATTGACGGCGCGCGCGTTGGCTCGCGCGGCGGACGCCTCGACGCAGTGCCGCGGCGCGAGCGCGGGGCCACCCTCGCCGCCGTCGTCGTCGCCGGAGCGCGTGGCGGGCGCGGCGGGCGCCACCGCCGCCCCGCGCGGCGGCTGCGCGCGCAGCCGCTGGTCGAACTGGCGCAGCTCGGCAAGCTGGGCGGCAAGCCGCGCGATGCGCGGATCGAGCAGCGCAATCGAGGCGTTCATGCGGCCGATCTCGCCCACCACGTAGTGGTGCATCTCCGCGCCGGCCGGGCCGGGCGCCGCGGGCGCCAGCGCCATGCCGCCGTAGCGGCCGATGGCGATGCCGCCCGCGAGCGCGAGCACGGCGGCCGCGCAGGCGGCCACCACCGCCGTGCGGCGCGCGGCGCGGTGGGTGACAAAGCGGGTCTCGCCGCTCGAAAGCTCGTCGACCGAGCTCGACCAGGGCATCTTCATGGCCGGCTCCGGCGGCGGCGCCGTTTCGCGCGCACGAGTGCTGCGCACGACACCAGGGTGCAAAACAATGCGTACATCTCAGGCTGCCAGGCCCGGCGCGCGCCGGCCCCTCCATAATCGAAACCGCGATTATCCCGGCGCCTCAAAAATGCCCATCCCGATAAAAGCGCGCGCGGGCGCGGCAAATCGCGCGTGTCGCGGCCGGGGCGAGCCGCAAAAGCGCTTGACTTCTCACGCAGGCACACTAATATACGCACCGCGTACATCAACCAGCCATCACAGGTGCCCAGCATGAGCGTTCCGCAACAAGCCTTCCTCCGCGACGCCATGCGGCGTCTGAACATGACCCGCGACGCCTTCGCGAGCCGCATCGGCGTGTCGCGCCGGGCGCTCGACACCTGGCTGCTGCCCGAAGAGTCGCAGGAATCGCGCGCGATGCCCGAGATCGTCGAGCGCTTCGTGTCGGAGATCGTCGGCAACGGTGAAACGCGCGAAGTCTATACGCAAAGCGTAGATCCGCGTTCGCTGGCCAGCCAGATGCAGTTCGAAGGCAAGCCGCAACTGCTGTCGGTCGACCAGTTCTCGCGCGATTCCGTGGAAGCCCTGTTCCGCGTGGCCGACATCATGCAGCCCATCGCGCGCCGCCGGAAAATCTCGCGCGTGCTCGAAGGCGCGGTGCTCGGCAACCTGTTCTTCGAGGCCAGCACGCGCACGCGCGTGAGCTTTGGCGCCGCGTTCTGCCGGCTGGGCGGATCGGTGTGCGACACGACGGGTTTCACGTTCTCGTCGATGGCCAAGGGCGAATCGATCTACGACACGAGCCGCGTGATGGCAGGCTACGTGGATGCGATGGTGATTCGGCATCCTGAGCAAGGCTCGGTGGCCGAGTTCGCGCGCGCCGTGAACATTCCCGTGATCAATGGCGGCGACGGCCCCGGCGAGCACCCGAGCCAGGCGCTGCTCGACCTCTACACGATCCAGCGCGAGTTCTCGCGTCTGGGCAAGATCGTCGACGGCGCGCATATCGCGCTCGTGGGCGACCTCAAATACGGCCGCACGGTGCACTCGCTCGTGAAGCTGCTCGCGCTGTATCGCGGCATCAAGTTCACGCTCATTTCGCCGCCGCAGCTCGAAATGCCGGCGTACATCGTCGACAAGATTTCGACCAATGGCCACGTGGTCGAGCAGACGCACGACCTGCGCGCAGGCCTGCGCGGCGCGGACGTCGTGTACGCGACGCGCATCCAGAAGGAGCGCTTCGCCGACGAATCGTTCGAAGGCTACACGCCCGAATTCCAGATCAATCAGGCGCTGATGGACGAGTGCTGCAGCGCCGAAACGCTCGTGATGCACCCGCTGCCGCGCGACAGCCGCCCGGGTGCGAACGATCTTTCGACCGATCTGAACCACGATCCGCGCCTCGCGATCTTCCGCCAGACCGACAACGGCATTCCGGTGCGCATGGCGATCTTCGCGGTGCTGCTGGGCGTCGAGAATCTCGTGCAGCACTCGATGCGCGATGCCGCGTGGCGTCCGCCTGCGTACCTCGGCCCGGACGACGCCGTGTTCCACGGCATCGACTGAGGCTCGTGAGCGGCGCGCGGCTTGTCTGTACGCGCCGCCCGGCTCATCGATCATTGACATCGGCCCGCACGCGCACATCGCGCCTGCGGGCCGAATCGTTTTTTCAAGGGCTTTTTCAGCGCCTCAGGGCATGCAAACCGTCACGCACGTGAGCCCCTGCGCCTTCTCCGCGGCGTCGATCGCAGCCTCCAGCGCCTCGAACGGATAGCGCTCGATTTCGATCGCATCGAGCGGCAGCTGGCCGGAGCGCACGAGCGCGATCAGCGCCCGATAGTCCGCGCCGCTGTACATGAAGTGGCCCATCAACTCCCAGTTGTTGAGCAGCATCTCCCGATAGGCGATCGGCAGCTCCACCTCCATGCTGCCCATCAGCACCATGCGGCCGTTGCGGCGCAGACTGCGCAGCGCGGCAAGCGTCGCGTTCGGGTCGGTCGCGTGGCCGACCATGTCGAAGGCGAGATCGGCGCCGCCACCCGCCGCGACCTGGATCGCCTCGCTGTCACGTGCGATGTCGCCGCTGAGCGCCACGGTGGCGACACGCCCACCGCCAAGCTCCGCGAGCGGCGCGAGCGCGGCGGCGCGCCGCCCGAGCGCCACCACACGGCTCGCGCCGAGCGCCAGCGCATCGAGCACCGCCGCCGAGCCGAACGCGCCGGCCGCGCCGTTCACCACCACGGTTTCGCCCGCGGCTAGCCGGCCCCGCCGCAGCCCCCCAAACGGCACCACGAGCTTGCCGAGCGCGGCGAGGCGCGCGGACGGCATGTCGTCCAGGCCGTCGAGCGGGAACACCGTGGAAGCCGGAAACTCGACCGCCTCGCGCAGGGTGCCGTGCGCGAAGTCGGCGAGCATTGGCGCGCTGTCGGGGCTGATCGTGGTGAGGCCGAGCAGCGCCTGGGCCGGCTCGCGCAGCGCCTCGTCGGCGATCCAGTACGGGCTCAGCGCGACGCGCTGCCCCGGGCGATAGCCGTACACGCCCTCGCCGACCGCCAGCACGCGGCCAACGCCGTTCGTGCCCGGCGAGAACGGCCCGCCCGGGTAGCCGTAGGGCAGCTTGCCCTCGACGTACTGGCGCGTGTAGCTCAAGAGCGGCACGGCCTCCACGCCCACCAGCAGCGCGCCGCGGCGCGGTTCGGGTCGCGGCACTTCGCGCAGCGCGAGCGGCTGGCCGGGTCGATCGAGCATCCAGGCTTTCATGGCTTCGTTCTCCTTGGTCCTTGGTCCGACGGAATAAGGCTTGCACGGTTCGTCTGACGGATTGAACTGTAGGCGAAGCGGACGTATTCTTGAAATCGATTCCCCGCATGGCACCCATCACCGTGATCGATCTCTCCGGCATCGACCTGAACCTGCTCGTCTCGCTCGACGCCCTGCTCGCGGAATCGAACGTGACGCGCGCCGCCGCGCGCCTGAACCTCACGCAATCGGCCGTTTCGGCCCAGCTCGCGCGGCTGCGCCAGCTCTTTGACGACCCGCTGCTGATTCCCGCCGCCAATGGCCGCGGCATGACACGCACGGTGCGCGCGCTCGAATTGATGGAGCCGCTGCGCGCGGCGCTGCAAACGCTCGAAACGGTGGTGCGCCGCCAGCCGGCGTTCGATCCGCGCACCGGCACGCGGCGCTTCGTGGTCGCCGCGAGCGATCAGTGCGTGGCCGTGCTCGGCCTGCCGCTGATGATCGAGTGGGCGCGCCTCGCGGGGCCGGGCGTGCAGCTCGCGTTCGTCGCCATCGAATCGGGCTCGCTCGCGCAACGCTTCGAGCGCGGCGAGATCGATCTGCTGCTCGGTTCCGCGCAGCAGGTGCCGCCGGCGTTGAAGGCGAGGAAGCTCTATGACGAGCGCTTCGTCGTGGCGCAGCGCAAAGGGCACCCGCGCGGCACCGCCGCCTTCGACCTCGACAGCTATTGCGCGCTCGAGCACGTGCTCGTCTCGACCAGCGGCGGCAGCTTCTTCGGCTTCATGGACGAGCATCTGGAAGCGCTCGGGCGGCGCCGGCGCGTGGCGCTTTCGGTGCAGCACTTCACGCTCGTGCCCGACGTGCTCGCGCGCACCGACTATGTGGCGACGCTCCCCTACCGGCTCGTCGCGCGCTGCCATGAGCACGTGGACCTGTTCGAGCTGCCGTTCGAGGCGCGCGGCTTCTCGATGCATGCGGCCTGGCATCCGCGCAGCCACGCCGACCCGGCGCTGACCTGGCTGCGCGACACCATAGCCGCGCTGGCGCTGGGCGAAGCGCAGGACGGCGCCATCGATTAGCGGTCCTCGTTATTGCCGCACCATCGACCGACTGCGGCGCAGCCGCCGTCACGATTGAAAACGCGCGCGATTCCTCAGTCGATTGATTCGATCAACGCCGGCCAGAGCGCCGCCTATACTGCATGAAACGTCCGCGCCGCAAAGCCCGGGCGCCGTGCCGCGTCGTTTTCCCATCGTCGTTTCCTGCTTGCCCGCTCATTGGCGATGCCATGCTGACCATAGACGAAATTCGCGCGATCCCCCTCTTCTCCACGCTGCCCGATACCGAACTCGAACGCCTCGCCCATACCTCCGCGGATCTGCATCTGAGCCCCGGCGAATACGCCGTGCACGAAGGCGGCGAACGTGCGCTCTATGCGGTGCTGTCCGGCAAGATGGAGGTCGTCAAGCGGTTCGACGGCGTCGAGCGCACGCTCGGCTGGCGCGTGCCGGGCACGATCTTCGGCGAGGTGCCGCTCGCACTCAGTTCGCCGTTTCCGGGCGCCTATCGCGCAGCCGAGCCCTCGCGTGTCATGCGCGTAGACGCTCAGCACTACTATGCGCTAGCCGCTGCCTCGTCCGACGTCGCCACCCGCATGGGCGCACTCGCGCGCGAACGCATCGGCGGACTGCAGGGCCTCTCCGCCGAGCCGCCGAAGACGCGCGTGACGATGATAGGCGCACGCTGGGACCCCGCCTGCGCGGACCTGCGGCAGTTCCTCGCGCGCAACCAGATCAGCTGCGAATGGCTCACGCCCGATGCGCCGGAGCTCAAGAGCCGCTGGGATGGCGCCTGCCCCGAGGACCACGCCTGCCCCACCTTGCGCCTTGCCGATGGCACGCTGCTCACCCGCCCCACCACGCGCGAGGTCGCGGAGCGGCTTGGCTTGCAGACTCAGCCGGGACGCGACGAATACGACACGCTCATCATCGGCGGCGGGCCGGCCGGGCTCGCCGCGGCCGTCTACGGCGCGTCGGAAGGACTCCGTACGATTGTGGTCGAGCGTGAAGCGCCCGGTGGCCAGGCCGGCACCTCGTCGCGCATCGAAAATTATCTCGGCTTTCCCGGCGGCATTTCCGGCGACGAACTGGCGAGCCGCGCCTTGCAGCAGGCCAAACGGCTGGGCGCCGAGATCCTCGTCACGCGCGCCGTCGCGCGCATCGACACGGCCGCGCACGCCGTCCATCTCGACGGCGGCGACGTGGTGCGCGCGCGCACCGTGATCCTCGCCACGGGCGTCGCGTGGCGGCGCCTCGAGATCGAGGGCTTCGACCGCTTCATCGGCAAAGGCATCTATTACGGCGCGGCGCGCAGCGAGGCAAGCGGCACGCACGGGCTCGACGTGTATCTGATCGGCGGCGGCAATTCGTCGGGCCAGGCGGCGCTGTATTTCGCGAGCCACGCGCGCAGCGTCACGCTGGTCTTGCGCGGCGACTCGCTCGAAAAGAAGATGTCGCGCTATCTCGTCGAACAGGTCGCGGCACAATCGAACGTGTCCGTCGAGTTGAACACCGAAGTGGTCGGCGTGTACGGGGACACGCATCTCACCGCCATCGACATGCTCAATACGGCGAACGGCAGTGTGAGCCGGCGCGAATGTGGCGGCCTGTTCGTCTTTATCGGCGCCGATGCGCAAACGGACTGGTTGCCGCCCGAGATCGCCTGCGACAAGCGCGGCTACGTGCTGACCGGCGACGACATCGTGAAAGCGGGGCGCTGGTCGCACCGGCGCGATCCCTGGCTGCTCGAATCGAGCGTGCCCGGCATCTTCGCCTGCGGCGACGTGCGGCTGAGCCCGGTCAAGCGCGTGGCCTCGGCCGTTGGCGAGGGCAGCATGGCGATCGCGTTCGTGCATCGCTACCTCGATGAAGCGCCTGAGTAAGTGCGTGGGTGGCGTGGCGCGTTGAAAGGCGCCGCGGCGCGCTTCGATGCACTGCGCTACTTTTCCCGTCGCGTGACGGGTGCGCCGCTCGCGTTCGCGTCCGGCGCGCACGACAACGCGATTCTGTCCATCACGCCAGCTTCACGACGGCCCGGCGCCAGCCCCGCGACAGCGTTGCGCCAGCAAGCAATTCGCGCCATAAAACCCGCGTTCCAGCGCTTTACTTTCAGGTTCGACAAGCGCAACGTGCAGTTCTGATCGCGGCGGCAGGGGCCATCGGCCCAAGCGGCCGCGGCATCGGATTTGCTGCATTCGGACAAGCGCGCCACGCAACCCTGCGCGGCCACGCGCCGTGCGTTTTTGCATCGCTGCGCAGCTTGCATAGCGCGCTTTTCGTCTTGCCTTCGTCCTGGAGTCTGTCGAACGCCATGTCCAACGAACGTCCCCTCGATGCGTCGCGCGAACGCGACGACGCGTCCCCCGCCGACCTCGCGCGCCGCCGCTTCCTGCAATCGGCCGCCGCCGCTGCCGCTTTGGGCAGCGTGCCCCATCTGCATGCGCAGAATGCGCCGTCGCAAGACGCACCTTCGCAAAGCGCGCCGTCCCCCGCCGATGCCGTTGCACCACCACCCACGCCCACACCGGCCCAGCCGGTCAAGCTCGACATCAACGGCCGCGAATACGCGCTCCATATCGAGCCGCGCGTGACGCTGCTCGATGCGCTGCGCGACTATGCGGGCCTCACCGGCACGAAGAAGGGCTGTGACCGCGGCCAGTGCGGCGCCTGCACCGTGCTCGTGGACGGCCGGCGCATCAACAGTTGCCTCACGCTCGCCGTGATGCACGAGGGCCAGCGCATTACGACCGTCGAAGGCCTCGCGAGCGCGACTGCGCCCAGCGCGGTGCAACGCGCCTTCATCGAGCGCGACGCGCTGCAGTGCGGGTTCTGCACGCCAGGCCAGGTCTGCTCGGCCACCGCGTGCCTCACGGAATTTGCAGCCGGCGCGGCCAGCGCCGTGACCACCGACGTGCGCAGGCCCCCTGCTCAACTGAGCGACGCGGAGATTCGCGAGCGCATGAGCGGCAACATTTGCCGCTGCGGCGCCTACGCCAACATCGTGGCCGCCGTGCGCGATGCGCACGCGGCCAGCGCCTGAAAAAAGGAGCACGGCCATGGACGCCCTCTCCTACCAGCGCGCCGCCGACATCGACGCCGCCATTGCCGCCGCACAGCAGCCGGGCGCGGCCTTCATCGGCGGCGGCACAAATCTGCTCGACCTCATGAAAGGCGGCATCGCGCATCCGGTTGCGCTCATCGACATCACGCGCATTGCCGCGCTCGATAGCATCACGACGTTGCCCGATGGCGGCCTGCGCATCGGCGCGCTCGCGCGCAACAGCGACGCGGCGAATCATGCGCTCGTGCGCACGCGCTATCCGCTGCTCACGCAGGCGCTGCTCGCAGGCGCGTCGCCGCAATTGCGCAACATGGCCACCGTGGGCGGCAATCTCATGCAGCGCACGCGTTGCGCCTACTTCTACGACACCGCGTTCGCGCAATGCAACAAGCGCACGCCCGGTAGCGGCTGCGCCGCGCGTGAGGGCTTCAACCGCATGCACGCGATCCTCGGCGCAAGCACGCAATGCGTGGCCGTGAATCCGTCCGATATGAGCGTCGCGCTCGCGGCGCTCGACGCCACCGTGCAGGTGCGCGGCCCAGGCGGTCCACGCGCGATTCCGATTGCGCAGTTTCACCGGCTGCCCGGCGAACGTCCCGAACTGGACACCACGCTCGCACCCGGCGAGCTGATCACCTCGGTGGACCTGCCGCCGCCCGCGTTCAGCGATTACACGCACTACCTGAAGCTGCGCGACCGCGCTAGCTACGCGTTCGCACTCGTCTCTGTGGCGGTGGCACTGCAGCTCGACGGCCAGCACGTGCGCGCGGCGCGCATCGCGCTCGGCGGCGTCGCGCACAAGCCGTGGCGCGCGAGCCGCGCGGAGCAGCACCTGACCGGACGCACGCTCGACGCGACCACACTGCGCACCGCCGCCGCGGCCGAACTCGCGCAGGCACATCCACTCTCCGGCAACGCATTCAAGGTCGAGCTCGCGCAGCGCGCAATCGTGCGCGCCGCGATGCTGGCTGCGGGCAACGCTGCAACCGGCACGGGAGAATACGCATGAACAAGCTGATCGGACAGCCAGTCGATCGCATCGACGGCATGCTCAAGGTGACGGGCGGCGCGAACTATGCGGCGGATTTTCCCGAGGCGCGGCTCGCGCATGCCGTGCTGGTGACGAGCACGGTGGCGAGCGGCACGATCACGTCGATCGACACGCGCCGCGCCGAGGCGCTGCCTGGCGTGCTGCTCGTGATGACCTGGCAGAACGCGATGCGCCTGCCGAACGCGGGGCGCCCGCCGATTTCGCCGCCCGGCGTGCGGCGCCTCACGCTGCTGCAGGACAACGTCGTGCGCTACAGCAACGAGCCCATCGCGGTCGTGGTGGCGGATACGCTCGAGCACGCCACCGACGCCGCGCAGCACGTGAACGTGACCTATGCCGCCACGCCGGCGACGCTCGACTTCGCGCGCGCGAAAGCGCAGGCGCACACGCCGCCCAGCATGCTGGGACGCCCGATGGATTCGCAGCGCGGCAATGTGGAAGCGGGTATGCATGAAGGCGCAGTGCGCATCGAAGCGGTCTACACCACACCCACGCAGTTCCACAACCCGATGGAGCCGCACGCGACGATGGCGCGCTGGGACGGCCCCGAGCTCACGCTCTACGACGCGACCCAGGGCGTGACGAACGATCGCGCCGCCGTGGCCGCCGTGTTCGGCATTCCGGCCGACCACATCCGCGTGATCTCGCCGTTCATCGGCGGCGGCTTCGGTTGTAAGGGCTCCTCATGGTCTCACGTGAGTCTGTGCGCAATGGCGGCGAAGCAGACCGGCCGCCCCGTGCGCCTCGCCCTCGCGCGGACGCAGATGTTCGGGCCGGTGGGCTCGCGGCCGCGCACGGAACAGCATCTCTCGATTACCGCGCGCGCGGACGGCACGCTCACCGCCGTGCGCCACGATACGCTCTCGCACACCTCGACGTTCGAGGACTGGACCGAGATGTCGGGCCTCGTCACGCGCATGATGTACGCGAGCCCGAACCTGAGCACGAGCCATCGCGTCGTGCCGCTGAACGTCGGCACACCCACCTTCACGCGCGCGCCCGGCGAGACGACGGGCTCGTTCGCGCTCGAATCGGCAATGGACGAGCTCGCATGGCGCCTGAAGATGGACCCCATTGCGTTGCGCCTGAAGAACTACGCCGAAATGGAGCCGCAGGACGGCAAGCCGTGGTCGTCGAAGGCGCTGCGCGAGTGCTATGTGGCGGGCGCGGAGCGCTTCGGCTGGTCGCGCCGCGTGAACGCGCCGCGCGCGATGCGCGAGGGCAACACGCTGATCGGCATGGGCACGGCGGGCGCGACCTATCCGGCGAACCGCAGCGAAGCGGCGGCCATAGCGCGCATCCTGCCCGACGGCACCGCGATGGTCGCATCGGGCACGCAGGACATCGGCACCGGGACCTATACGGTGATGACGCAAGTGGCCGCCGATGCGCTCGGCTTCCCGCCCGAGCGCATCCACTTCGCGCTCGGCGATTCATCGCTGCCGCGCGCGCCGGTCTCGGGCGGCTCGCAGTCGGCCGCAAGCGTTTCGCCCGCCGTGCAGGCGGCGGCGCGCGCCGCGCGCGACAAGCTGATCGCGCTCGCCATTGCCGATGGCGCTTCGCCGGTCCATGGCGCCACGCCCGCCGACGTCACGGTCGTCGACGGCTGGGTCGTCTTGAACAACGACACCTCGCGCCGCGATCCGGCCGCCGCCATCATCGCGCGCGCGGGCGGCAAGCCAATCGAGGCGCAGGCATCGGAGAAGCCCGGCGTAGAGCGCCAGCAGTACGCGTTCCACTCGTTCGGCGCGGTTTTCGCCGAGGTCCATGTGGACGCGGAACTCGGCACGCTGCGCGTGGCGCGCATCGTCGGCGCTTACGACGTGGGGCAGGTGCTCAACGAAAAAACGGCGCGCAGCCAGTTGATGGGCGGCATGGTGTGGGGCGTGGGCACGGCGCTGCACGAAGACGCCTTGCTCGACACGCGCACGGGCCGCTTCGCCAACGGCAATCTCGCTGAATACCACGTGCCCGTGAACGCCGACATCGGCGATCTGGACGTGCTGTTCGTCGGCGCGCCGGACTTGCGCTTCAACCCGCTCGGCGTGCGCGGCATCGGCGAGATCGGCATCACCGGTGTGCCCGCGGCGATCGCCAACGCGATCTATCACGCAACAGGGGTGCGCGTGCGCGATTTGCCGATCACGCTCGACAAGGTCATGCTGCCGCGCCACGCGCTGGCGTGACGCACGGGCATAGGCCGTGTGCCGATCATGTGATGCTCAGGCGAAGGCGAGACAACGGCGGCACAACGACGAGGGAACGGCCAGGCAACACCGGTGTGACGATTGCGTGACAACCGCACCTAGCCACAGCACGCACGCCGCGCCGCGCGTCTTCCCGGGCTTGCCTCGGGCGCGGTTGCACCGCACAATCAACGCGTTCCCCTCTCGCGCGGTACTCCCCAATGGCCTACGCTTCGCTCGCCACCGGCGTACTGCTCGCCGCCGGCACAGGATCGCGCTTCGATCCCAACGGTTTGCGCAACAAGCTCCTCGCGCCGCTGCCCGACGGCATCAGTGTCGCCCACGAGGCCGCGCACCGGCTCCTGATGGTCACGCCAAAGGTGATTGCCGTCGTGCGTCCGGGCGCGGAAGTGCTCGCCCACGTCTTGAACGACGCGGGCTGCGACGTGGTGTTCGCCGCCGCCGCCGTGAGGGGCATGGGCGCGAGTCTCGCCGCCGCCATCGAAGCAGACACCGAGGGGGAAAGCTGGATCGTCGCGCTCGCGGACATGCCACGCATCGCGCACGCGACCATCGAGGCCGTCGCGCGCGAGCTGGATGCAGGCAAGCCGCTCGTCGCGCCGTTCTATCGCGAACAGCGCGGCCATCCGGTCGGATTCGGCCTCGAGCACCGCGCGGCATTGCTCGCACTCGACGGCGACACGGGCGCCCGCGCGCTGCTCAATTCGCCCGCGCTCACTCGCATCGACGTGGACGACCCCGGCATCCTGCGCGACGTCGATACGCCCGCCGACCTGAATGGCCTCTAATCTCCGCGGGTCTCCGGCGCGCGCCGGACGTCTCTCGCGCGCATGCGAAAGTCCGCACGAAGAGCGCCGATCGCCTACGCTATAAGGACCATCCACACGTCGTGCCCGATTGGCCACGCCTGCGCACGAGGTACCCGCGATGATCTGCTCGCACACCAATCCGCTACCCGATCCGCTCGCCGATCCGACGCGCGATCCCGAGCGCGATCCGCTCACGCCGCCGCCGCCCGGACATCACGGCGAGGAGCCGCAACGGCCGGACGGTCCGCCGAATAAAGATCCGGTTTGACGAGACGCCTCCGCTCGCCGGCCGCGTGAATCACGGCCGCGCGTCGGCACATTCCTGCTTATTGAATACCGCGCTGATGGAGCGGGCGGCATAGCGCACGGCTCGCGCGCTATGCCACTCGCCCGTCCCACGCGGCGCCGATTTCCCCTGCTTTCGCGAAGCTTGCATCGGCGCTCGTGCGTCCGTAGAATGCAAACGATTCGCATTTGCAATCAAGTTTCGCTCAACCCCAAATTCGATCCGACGCCATCAACGTGACCGCCTTCCCGACCGCGCCCGCCCGGGCCAACCACCGCGCCCGGCGCACGCCCGGCGCCGCCGCATGAGAGCCCTGCTGGTCCGCCTGCACCGCTGGCTCGGACTCGGAACGGCGGCTTTCCTGTTTCTCGCCGGCCTCACGGGCGCCGTGATTGCGTGGGATCACGAACTCGACGCGGCGCTTAATCCGTCGTTCTATCGCGCCTCCACGGAGGGCGCGCCGCTACCGGCGCTCACGCTCGCGCAACGCCTCGAAGCCGCCGATCCGCGCGCGCAAGTTGGCTACATGCCGCTCTCGGTCGAGCCCGGCCACACCTTCGTCGTGCGCGTGGAGCCGCGCCTCGATCCGACGACCGGCGAGCCGTTCGCACTCGATTACAACCAGGTCGCGATGGACCCGGCCACCGGCGTCATTCAAGGCCGCCGCATGTGGGGGGCGCCCTCGCTCTCGCGCCTGAACCTGATTCCGTTCCTCTACCAGCTCCACTACACGCTCTTCCTGCCGACGAAAATGGGCATCGACTTCGGCGTCTGGACGATGGGGGTCGTGGGCATGGTCTGGCTGCTCGACGGCTTCATCGCCATCGTGCTCGCCTTTCCGAACCTCAAGAGCTGGCGCAAGTCGCTCGCGTTTCGCGTCAAGCGCGGCGGCTACGCGCTCACGTTCGACCTGCACCGCTCGGGTGGCGTCTGGCTCTGGGGTCTGCTGCTGGTGGTCGCGCTCACGTCGATTTCGATGAACCTGGGCACGCAAATCGTGCGCCCCGTGGTGTCGCTGTTCTCGACGCTCGCGCCGGACCCGTTCCGCACCGCCGCGCCCGGCCCTGCGCTCACGGCCGCCGAAGCCGCCGCGGCGCGCACGCGCATCGTGGCCGCGGCGAGCGCACTGGGACGCCGCGAAAGCATCGCCGCGCCGCCCGGCGGCTTGTTCGCGATGCCGGCGCTCGGTGCCTATGGCGTGGGCTATTACGCAGCGGGCAACGATCACGGCGACGCGGGCCTCGGCAATCCCTGGCTCGTCATCAATGCGCGCACCGGCGAGGTGATCGCCAGACAGATTCCCGGGCGCGGCAGCGCGGGCGACGTCTTCATTCAGGCGCAGTTTCCGCTGCACTCGGGACGCATCGCCGGATTGCCGGGCCGCATCGCGATCAGCTTCACGGGCGTGGCCGTTGCGATGCTGAGCGTGACGGGCGTGCTGATCTGGCTGAAGAAGGCGCGGGCGCGCCGCAAGAGTTCGCTCAAGAGCGCCGCGGAAGCGACGGCGGTGCGCTCGCGAGAACGCGCGGCGGGCTGAATCTGCGGGCGTGCAACGCCGCGCACTGCCCGCCGCCGCCGCACTCAGAACTTGTGGCGAATACCCGTCACCACGAGGAACTGCGTGCCGCTGCTCGACGCGCCCGAGGTGCCCTCGATCTGCGCCACCGCGTTCGTCGCGCGCTGGTAGATCAGGTCGAGATAGACGTCGGTGCGCTTCGAGAGGAAGTACTGGAGCGCGCTCGTCGTCTGCCAGTAGTGCCAACTATCTTTCTTGCCGTTCGACGTCACGCCCGTCCAGGTCTCGCCGATCGCCGCATGGACGGCCGGCGTGATCTCGTAGCGCAGGCTCACTTCCGCATTCTGGTAGTTCTGGTGCTGGCTCTCGGGCGTGAGTTCGAACGCGACGTTGGTGTACATCGCGCCCACGCCCAGCTTGCCGAAGCTGTAGATGCCGCCCGCGCCCCAGATGCGCTGCTGCGTGATGCCCTTCAGGAACGTGAAGTAGTTATCGGAAGGAATCGCGCCGGTCGTATCGGTGGCCGGATTGTCGAGTTGAACGTAGGCCGCGCCGAACTGCAGCGGCCCGCCCGCGTAGCTCGCGCCCACGCTCCACGAGCGATTGGTCCCGAACGAGCCCGCATTGTTGCTGAAGCCGTACATCGAGTTGACCGAGAGGCCGCGATACACCGGCGTCACGTACTTGACGGCGTTATCGGTACGGAACGTGTTGTTCAGGTCGTCGGTGTCGAACGGGTGCGTGCCGTACTGCGACGTCACCACCGCCATCTGCAGCGGCTCGAGCGAGTCTTGTGCCGCGTTGTACTGGCGGCCGAACGTCAGCGAACCCCAGCGGTCGCTCGCGAGACCCACCCACGCCTGGCGGCCGAAGATGCGCCCGTTCGCGCTTGCCGTGCCCGTCATCAGATTGAAGCCGTTCTCGAGACGGAAGATCGCGTGGTTGCCGCCACCGAGATCCTCGCTGCCGAGCAGGCCCCAGCGTGAACCCTGCTCGCTGCCGGCCGTTGCCTGGTAGTTCGCCTTGCCACCCTGATTGCTCGTATAGGTGAAGCCGCCATCGACAATGCCGTACAGCGTCACGCTCGACTGCGCGTGGGCCTGAGAGGCCGCGAGGCCCATCCCGCCGAGGACGAGTGCGAGGGTGCGCCGGTAGGTCTGCTTCATTTTTTTCTCCTTCTGGCATGCGAGATGCCGTGTAGTGATGATCTTGATGTCCGCCTCTGCTGGCGCGGCATATTCTCTGTACTGCTGATTAAACCGGATCGCGGATCAAGCAAAGCACCGTTGCGTGCGCCGCCGCTCGCGCGGCCTCCAGATAGGGAGTTCCGCGCCCCGTCGAACCGCTTGTTTTATTGTTTAAAACAGCGTATTATTTATTATTCGGGCATCGTTTCTGCCCCGTCAAGAAGCTGTCATCAACCCGCGACGCATAACGGGCCGCCGCGGCGTCCTCAAAAATCCCTTAAACGCTTGATGGTTGTGCGATTTCGCCGGCTTTGCGGCCTCACGCCAGGGGAAACCCCAATCCGCTCATTTCATGGACGGCGGTAGGCTTTCGATTAAATTTAAAACGCTGTTTTATTCTTTAAAACGCGAACCCATTGATCGACAAGCAATGACGAAGACCTCCATGGCGGCCCCCGGCCCCCTCTCCTCACAGGCGGACGACCCGGCACCGTGTTTCACGGTTGCTGCCCAGGCCGCACCGTTGCCGATCGTGTTCGATTCGCCGCACAGCGGCATTGCACTGCCGGACGATTTCGGCACGGTTGCGCCGCGCGAGGCGATCCTCACTACGTGGGACGCATTTGTCGACGAGCTATGGACCGGTGTGCCCGTACACGGCGGCACACTGATCGGCGCGCGCTTTCCGCGCGCCTATATCGACCCCAACCGCGCCGTCACCGACATCGACGCCGAGCTGCTCGCCGAGCCGTGGCCCGAGCCGCTCGTGCCGGAGCGCTACACGCTGCGCGGCATGGGCCTGATCCGGCGCTACGCACTGCCAGGTGTGCCGCTTTACGACCGCAAGCTGCCGATTGCCGAAGTGCGGCATCGCATCGACGCGTACTACCAGCCCTATCGCGCGGCACTGCGCGAGGCGGCCGATGCCGCGTATGCACGGCACGGCGCGCTATGGCACGTGAACTGCCATTCCATGAAGTCGCGCGGCAACGCAATGAACGTCGATGCCGGCGAGGCGCGTCCCGATCTCGTCGTCAGCGACCGGCGCGGCACCACGTCGGACCCCGCTTTCACGCAATGGGTCGCCGAGCACTTTGCCGCGGCCGGCTATCGCGTGCAGATCAACGAGCCCTATCAGGGCGGCGACTTGCTGCGTGCCGTGAGCGATCCCGCGCGCCGGCGCCATAGCATCCAGATCGAACTGAATCGCGCGCTCTATATGGACGAAGCGGCATTCGCGAAGCATGCGGGTTTCGACGCGCTCAAGCGCGACCTCGACGCCTTCGCAGAGGCGCTGGCCGCTTACGTTCGCGCGCAACTCGAAGCACAGTGAGACCGACATGACCTATATCGTCGATGCAGTCGACAACGCGCTCAAGCTGCTGAGCTATGTAGCCGAGCACCCCGGCCTTGGCGTGACGGAGCTGTCCACGCAGCTCGGCATCAACAAATCGCGCACCTATCGCATGCTGTGCACGCTCGAACTGCATCGCTATGTCGTGCAGGACGCGCAGACCGCCACTTACGCGCTCGGCCCGCAGGCCTTCGTACTGGGCGTAGCCGCGGCGCAGCAGAACACGCTCGTGCGAGCCGCCTCGCGCCACATGCTCGCGCTCAACCAGGCGATCAACGAGACGATCGTGCTGCGCGTGCGCGAGGGACTCGAAACGGTCTGCGTGGCGCGCTGCGAAACCACGCACCAGATGCGCGCGGTGGGCGCGGTCGGCAATCGCCGGCCGATCAACCATGGCGCTTCGGGCAAAGTGCTGCTCGCCTTCGCGCCCGACGCCGTGCGCACCGAATATCTCGCACGCGTGAAGAAGATGCCCGACGCGCCCGATCTGATCGCCCTGCTCGAAGAACTCGACGCGGTTGCGCGCAAGGGCTATGCGGTCAGCCTCGGCGAAGTGACGCCGGGCGCGGTCGCGATCTCGGTGCCGGTGCGCGACATGTCGGGCGCCGCGGTGGCGGCCGTGGCCGTCTCCGGCCCGGAGATGCGCATCGGCCGGGCCGAGATACCCGACTATCTCGAGCGCCTGCAAGCCTGCGCCGCGACGATCTCCGCCGAGCTCGGCTATACGGGTGCGCGCGTCGCGCTCCCCGCCTGACACCGCACCAAGGACGCCACACCATGCTCGCCGCCCCGCCCTCTTCCCAGCACGACGCAGCACCGCCCGCCGAACATGCAGAAAACGCCGGGAGCGCCGGCCCGGAAAAGAAACCGCACGGCAAGATGCTGCATCCGGTCGTGATGATGCTCTGGGTGCTCGCCGCGGCGCTGGCCATGACCTGGTTCGTCGATGCCGGGCAGTTCGAGCGCCAGGGCAAGCTCGTGATTCCGGGCACCTACCACGTGGTGCCCAAAACCGGCGGCATTGCGACGCTCGCCGCGCCGGCGGTGACGAAGAGCACGCCGGAGCACGCCGCGCCCGCGAGTCTCGTCTCGGTCTTCGTGGCGGTGCCCAATGGGCTCATCAAGAACGCGCCGCTCATCTTCATGGTGATGTTCGTCGGCGGGATGTTCGGCGTGATGCGGCGCACCGGCGTGGTGGACGCCGGTATCGACCGGCTTTTGCAGCTGACGGCCGGCAACGTCTACGTGCTCGCCCCCTTGCTGATGATCCTGATCGGCCTCGGCAGCACGCTGCTCGGCTTTATTTCGGAGTACCTGGTCATCATTCCGATGGTGATGCTGCTCGCGAAACGGCTCGGCCTGTCCAACCTGTTCGCGGTCGCGCTGGTGGCCATTGCGGCGAAGGTCGGCTATATCGCCTCGGTCACGAACCCGCTTTCGCTGGCCGTCGCGCAGCCCATTGTCGGCGTGCCGCTCTTTAGCGGCATTGCGTTGCGGCTCGGCGTGTTCGTGGTCTTTCTCGCGCTCGGCATCGCGTATCTGCTGTTCTATGTGCGGCGCAGCGGCTATCGGCGCGAGGCTGCCGTCGCGGCGCAGGAGACCCAGACGCGGCTCTCGCGCCGCCACCAGGCCACGCTCGTCGTGCTCGCCATCGCCGCCGCGGCACTCGTGTTCGGCACACGCGAGCTCAAGTGGGGCAACGTCGAGCTATCGGCGTTCTACGTGGCCATCAGTATCGTGACCGCGCTCGTGGGCCGGCTCGATTCGCGCAGCGCCTCCGAAGCCTTCGTCGACGGCATGAAGGGCATGGTGCTCGCCGGCTTGCTGATCGGTCTCGCCGCATCGGTCGAGCTCATCTTGCAGAACAGTCTCGTGCTGGACACGCTGATCCACGCCTTCACGCAACTGGCGCGCGGCCAGTCGCCCGTGATCGTGGCCAACGGGCTCATGGCCGTGCAGATGCTGCTCGACGTCTTTATCCCCTCGGTATCGGGCAAGGCTGCGGTGAGCATGCCGATCATCGGACCGATCGCCCAGATTTCAGGGGTGAGCGGCCAGACCTCGGTGCTGGCCTTCGTGCTCGGAGGCGGCCTGACCAATATGATCACGCCCACCTCCGGCATGCTGCTTGCCTATCTGGCCACGGCGCGCGTGGGGTTCGGCGAATGGCTGCGCTTCATTCTGCCGCTCTTTGTGGCGCTGCTCGTGCTCTCGATGGCAACGCTTGCGTTCGCGGTGCTCACCGGATATTGAGCGCGCGTCGAGCCTGGCTTCAGGCGGCGCCTGGCTTCGTGACCTCGTCGAATGCCGCTAGCAAACGGTCGACATCGGCGGCATGAATGTCGCCCATCGTCGAGATGCGGAACAGTTCCTTCGACAAGCCGCCCTGCCCGGCATAAATCACGAAGCCGCGCGCCTTGAGCGCGTCATGCAGCTTCGGATAATCGACGCCCGCCGGTAGGCGGAACGCGCGCAGCACCACCGAGGATGCATCCTTCGGCAGCACACTATCCATGCCACGCGCGGCGAGTCGCGCGCGCACCTGCTCGGAAAGCGCCGCATAGCGTGCGTGACGCGCTTGCCAGCCGCCTTCGTCGGCGAGTTCGCGCAGCGCTTCGACGAGCGCGTAGTACGCATGCACCGAAGGCGTGAACGGCGTGTTGCGCTGATCCTGGAGCGTGGCGAGGCGCTTGAGGTCGAGGTAGTAGGTGCGACTCGACGCTTGCGCGAGTGCCGTGCGGCGCACCACCACGAAGGCCGCGCCCGGTACGCCGTGCAGGCATTTGTTCGCGGTCGCGGCTACGGCGGCAATGCTCGTATCGGCGAAGTCGATGGCTTCGGCGCCGAAGCTGCTCACGCCGTCCACAAGCATCTGTACGCCGCGTGCGCGGCACGCCTCGCCTAGCGTGCGCAGATCGTTCAGCCGGCCGGTGGTGGTTTCGTGGTGGATGATCGCGACGTGCGTGATTGATTTGTCGGCGTCGAGTGCGGTGCAGATGCGCGCGAGGTCGGGGGCTTGCATCCACTCGTGCTTTACGACTTCGTGCGCGATGTTGTACTGGGTGGCGATTTGCGTAATGCGCTCGCCGTATACGCCGTTTTCGATGATCAGGAGCTTGCCGTTGGCCGGCACGAGCGAGGCGATCATGCTCTCTACAGCCGCCGTGCCGGAGCCGGTCATGAGCACGGCTTGCCATTGCGTGGGAGCGAGATCGTAGACGTCGATGAGGCGCGTGCGGGCCTCTTCCTGCATGTCGAAGAATTCGGATTCGCGGTGGCAGAGGTCTTCTTGCAGAAGGCTGCGGCGCACGCGATCCGTGAGCGTTACGGGGCCGGGGTTGAGCAACAGCATCGGCGTTTCCTTTTTGAATGAATTGAAAGTTTTTTCGCGGAGCTTCCTGCGTTGGCCTTAACTTGCTTTCGCGGCGGGCCGCAGGCGTTGCCCCTGTGCGGGGCGGCACCTACTTTTCTTTGCAGCCGCAAAGAAAAGTAGGCAAAAGAAAGCGGCTCACACCGCTAGTGTGACGCAGTCCCCCACTGCCCTTCTTATCGGAGCGGCTCCGGGGCATCCGTCGCCTAGCACACTCCGCGTTAGTGACAAAGGACTCATACTTCCCGCCACGCGCTGCGCGCGGGCGGAAGGGTCTGCAAGGAAAACCGCGCGTGCTGCCTCGCGAATGCGCGGGAGTACTGCCGCCCAATATACTGGAGTCCTACTGATACGTGAGAGCGCCTCCATTTGAATACGTGGAGTTCTGCGACTAGACGTATATCCCAATGGTTTCGGCTATACCCCACGGCGCGCGCAGCGCCGCCGAAGGTATGAGCCCTTAGTCACTCCGATATACGACGCGTGGTGGCAGACGCCCCGGAGCCACTCCGATCAAAGTCGAGTGGTGAACTGCGTCACACTGGCGGTGTGAGCGGCTTTCTTTTGCCTACTTTTCTTTGCCGCGGCAAAGAAAAGTAGGTGCCGCCCCGCACAGGGGCAACGCCTGCGGCCCGCCGCGAATACAAGTTAAGGCCAAAGCAGGAAGCCCCGCGGCAAAAGCACCCTACTGCTTCAAATCTCAAACGCACACATAATGGTCAGCTAGCACGAACGTGCGCGCCGATATGGCGCATGAGCCGCGCCTTCACCTCAGGCGGCGTGATAGTCGGCCGCGGCAGTCCATCGGGCGCGCCACGCCCAATCATCACCCGTACGAATCGTGTTCCGGCCACACCGGACGGCCCCACCGCGCGCTCCTGCGCGCCAGCAAGCACCGCATCAAGCACGGAGAGATCATCGCTCTCCACCGCATCAGCGTACCCGCACGCAGCGGCCACATTCGCAAACGACACCTGCGCCGAAACGGTCGCCTGACCACCCGTCGAATCATGCGCGCCATTATCGAGCAGCACATGCGTAAGATTCAACGGCCCGTACGCGCCAAGCGTCGCAAAAGCCCCCATCCGCATGAGCGCCGCGCCGTCGCCATCAAGCGCCACCACGTTCAGATCCGGCCGCGCAAGCGCGATACCAAGCGCGAACGGCGTGACGCATCCCATCGACCCCACCATATAGAGCTGATTGGAACGGTCATCGAGCGCATAGAGTTCACGGCCACAGAACCCCGTCGATGCCACCACGACAGTCGACTCAGCGGGCGTAGCCGCAATCACGCGCTCGAGCGCCTGCTGACGCGTCGGCAATTGTTCAGGACTGCGTCCAGTCCATTTAACCTGCGCGACAGGCAACGCATGCTTCTCCGGCATCGCACCACCGCCCTTCAGCTCATACGGCGCCACGCTGCCTTTCTGCATCACGAGCGCATACGGGCGCCCCGTTTCATCCATATGCCTGATCGCGCGCTCGAGCACCGGCCCGATAGCCTCGGCCTCCGTGGGAAACAGCTCCCACGGTATCTCCATCGTCTCGAGCATCTGCGGCGTGACCGGGCCCATCAACGCGTGCTGCGGCTCATCAGCAACGCCCGGCTGGCCACGCCACGTCACGATCAAGAGCTGCGGCAAGCGGAAAGTCCACGTGAGCGAAGTAAGCGGACTCACGGCGTTGCCGAGCCCGGAGTTCTGCATCATCGCGATCCCGCGCTTGCCCGCGAGCGCCACGCCCGCAATCAGCGCGACCGCATCGCCCTCGTTCGCCGCCGACACATAATGAAGCGATTCGTCCTGCAGCACGTAATTGATGAACGGCGTGAGGTACGAGCACGGCACGCCGGCATACCATTCGAAGCCGCGCGAGCGCGCCGCTTCGACAAACTGAGCGGCTTCGATCATGCCTTGCCCTCCGTAGCGACACCCTGCGCAAGCGCGCCCCGCGTATAGACGCCCTGCGCGAACTCGCCCGCGCTGCGGAAGTCTTCGAGATCGTTCACGCCGCGCCAGTGGCCACGCACGTATTGCACCTCGATCTGCTCGCCGTCGGCGATCAGCGCATTGAGCAGCGCGGGCATGTCGAGCGTGTCGAAGTCGGCGCGCGTCTGCAGTTGCGCGAGCTTCTTCGCAAGCTTCTCGCGGCCCGCGCCACGCACGTTCATGAGGCCGATCCAGCGTCCGTGCGGCGCCACACCGTTCGCGGCCGGTTCGCTCGAGATGCGCTCGAGCAGCACGGTGTTGCCGAAGAGGCCCCGGTCGTCGCCCGCCGAACACCACGCGAAATCGCGTGTGCTGCTGTTTTCCGACTCCGGCGACGAATCGATCACCACGCTGAAATCCGCTTCGCTTTCCACCAGATCGTTCAGGATGTAGCTGCGGAACAGCAGGTCGCCATATGAGATCACCGTATCGTTCTCAAGCGCGTCAAGCGTGCCGATGGCGCACGCGAGCGAGGCAAGCTCGTTGGTTTGCTCGTAGCGCTCATTGCGCACGAGCTTGACGCCCG
Organism: Paraburkholderia pallida; assembly: GCF_004524855.1. Classification (NCBI taxonomy): domain Bacteria; kingdom Pseudomonadati; phylum Pseudomonadota; class Betaproteobacteria; order Burkholderiales; family Burkholderiaceae; genus Paraburkholderia; species Paraburkholderia pallida. The sequence continues at coordinate 1,953,522 of NZ_CP038149.1, forward strand.
CCGTGTCGATGGCATCAGCGCGATAGCCGCCCACCACCGTGATGTCGTTAACCGAATGCTTCTTGAACGCATCGACGAGCCAGCGCAAAAGCGGCTTGCCCGCCACCGCCAGCATGACCTTGGGCTTGTCCTCGGTGAACGCGTCGAGGCCCGAGCCGCGGCTCGCTGCCAGCACGATCGCCGAGCCCGCCGTGCGCGAAGCCGACAGGTAGCGGTTTTCCGCTTCCGAATATTCATCGGCGTCCTGAAGACGGAAGATCTCGTTGACGGGCGCGATGCGGTCTTCCACGTCGACGAGCGTCTGCGTCTCGTGAATCGTCCTCGCGACGGACTGCATCGCCGAAGCCGACGCGCGCACGAGATGGTTCGCCCAGATCACGACGCTGATGCCGGCCTTGCGGAACACATCGGTGGGCGTGCTGTAGTACTTGGTGGGCACGATCACGAGCGGACCACGGCCCGCCCACTCGCGCGCGAAGGTGAGGATCTCGTCAGGCTTGGAGAGCTTGCTGTGGATGAGGATCGCATCGGCGCCCGCGAGGCGGTAGGCCTCGGCGCGCTTGAGCGCCTCGTCCATGCCCCAGCCCGCGATCAGCGCCTCGACGCGCGCGACGATCGAGAAGTGCTCGTCGGTCTGCGAGTCCTTGCCGGCCTTGATCTTGCCGCAGAACTCGTCGATGTCGGCAAGCGGCTGCGCCTCGCCCTTGATGAAGCTATTGGTCTTCGGGAACTGCTTGTCTTCGATGCACACGCCCGCGATGCCGCGCTGCTCGAGCTTGCGCACGAGGCGGCGCACGTTGTTGAAGTTGCCGTAGCCGGTGTCGCCATCGAGCAGGATCGGCAGATCGCTCGCGTCCGCCATGAATTCGAGGTTGTCGACCACCTGGGTCCAGCTCGCCTCGTTGTTGTCGCGCACGCCGAACTGCGCGGAGATCGAGAGGCCCGAGCCCCAGATCGCCTTGAAGCCCGCCTCGCGCGCGATACGCGCGGACAAGCCGTTGTGCGCTTCCATCAGGAATTCGAGTTCGTTGCTCACCAGCATCTGGCGCAGCCGTGCGCTGCGCGATGTGAGTGCAATGGCGGGTTCGCGTGCGTTCATCTTGTTACTCCAGTGGACGTCGTCACGTCGGCAGCCGTGGCTGCGCCGCGCGCGTCGCATCGTTGGGAAATCGTTTCTGGCCCGCGAGCTGCAAAGATGCGTCGTGCCGCCTATGGTCTGGCGCGGCGGCATGGGGCCAAAGCGGCGACTATAGCGGAAATGATTCGTATCCGCCTTCAGCTACCGCAAGAAGTGGCAAATCATGGAGTTACTGTGAAATTTGTGGCTTTAAACGGCGCTTTCCGGCGTATTTTGCACGCGTGGCCGGTCGTGGCTAGTGCGCCGCGGTATGCCCCCGCAGCCGACGCCGCGCCACGCTCATGAGACTTTCTTTCGTCTGAGGAGAGTCCTTACCCACCGGGTTCGTCCTGGCTCGCGCACACGTTTGCCAGCGCCGTAAACGCATGTGGGCGAAGCGTTTTTTCACCGCGTTTCAACCCGATTTGCAGCCTGATTCACAGCCCGATTTGCTGCCCCAAAAAAAGCCCTCGACCGACCATTCAGACGATGACCCTCAACCAGAAACTCCGTTCGATGATCGCGATCCTCTGGATCGGCCTGCTCCTGATCGTCGCCTTCGGCGCGTGGCAAAGCCGCGATGGCATGATCCGCGAACGCCGCGCGCAACTCATCACGCTCGTCGACGAAGCCAACAGCGTCGCCCAGTACTACTACACACTTTCGCAGCACAACGTCATGAGCGAAGCCGATGCGCAAAAGCAGGCGCTTGCCGTAATCGGCTCGATCCGCTACGGCACCGACGGCTACCTGAGCATCAACAATTCACAGTCGGTGATGCTGATGCATCCCATCAAGCCCGAGCTGGTCGGAAAGAAGCTCGTCGATTTCACCGATCCCGCAGGCAAGCACCTCTTCGTCGAACTCGCGCAGATCGGCAGCCAGCCGGACGGCGGTTTCGTCGACTATCTGTGGTCCAAGCCCGGCCACACCACGCCCGTGCCCAAGCTGAGCTACGCGAGACGCTTCGCGCCGTGGGACTGGGTGATCGTGACCGGCATGTACATGGACGACGTGAGCACCGCGTTCTACGCGAACCTCGTGCGCTGGCTCCTCGTGACCTTCGTGCTCGGCGGCGCGGCAACCGTCGTGATGGTGCTCGTGGTGCGCAGCGTGCGCGGCAGCATCGGCGGCGAGCTCGAAGTCGCTGTCGAGACGGCCAGCCGCATCGCGCACGGCGATCTCACCACGCGCGTGCACGCGCAGGGCGCCAATGCGCAAAGCCTGATGCATGCGCTCGCAACCATGCAGGGTGCGCTCGTGCAAACGGTCTCGCGGGTGCGCAGCGGCGCGGAGAACATCAACGTGGGGGCCAACGAAATTGCCGCCGGCAATACCGACCTTTCGCAGCGCACCGAGGAGCAGGCGGCTGCACTCGTGCAGACCGCGTCGAGCATGGACCAGATGACCACCAACGTGCGCCAGAACGCGGACAGCGCGGCGCACGCGGCCACGCTCGCGAGCGAGGCCGCCGAAGTTGCCACGCGCGGCAATGCCGTGGTGGGCGACGTGGTGCGCACGATGGGCGACATCTCGACGAGCTCGCAGCAGATCGGCGACATCATCGGCGTGATCGACGGCATCGCATTCCAGACCAACATACTCGCGCTCAATGCGGCCGTGGAAGCCGCGCGCGCGGGCGAGCAGGGGCGCGGCTTCGCGGTGGTCGCGGCAGAGGTGCGCAGCCTCGCACAGCGCTCGGCGGCGGCGGCCAAGGAGATCAAGGCGCTGATCGAAAAGTCGACGGGCACGGTGGTCGAGGGTCAGCAGCTCGTGAACAGCGCGGGCTCGACGATGAATGAAATCGTGCAGTCGGTGCGGCGCGTACACGAGATTCTCGAAGAGATCAGCCATGCGTCGCGCGAGCAGAGCGCGGGCATCGAGCAGGTGAACCGCGCCGTGGGCGAGATGGATCAGGTGACGCAGCAGAACGCGGCGCTTGTCGAGCAGGCCGCGGCCGCGGCGCATTCGCTCAAGGATCAGGTGACGGGGCTGCGCGAGTCGATTGCGAGCTTCAGGTTGCCGGCGGAGGTTTGAGGCCAACCATGCGTCACACATAAATTAACTGCTGCGCTCCATATAACCATCAAAAATCGAACCCATATCAATGTCGCCCGCTGTTGGCTTTGATATGGTCTCTGCCCTATTGAGCCGGAATATCTGCGCTGCGTCTTCGCGGCTTTAGCCCCATTCCGGGTGCAGATTTTCCGGCCAAATCTCTTCTCTCCAAGGAATCAAACACGCAGCTCCGGCCATGGCGTTCTAGCGGCGGCTGGATGCGCGAACCACGCACGAACGGGGTAACGTATGGCTTCTCAGGCGCTGGACAGGACGCTGCGCACCGGGTACGCGCAGTTTGACCGCCTCGCCAGACTCGACACGCCGCTTGGCGAGGACTGGCTCGTTCCCCTGTACGTCAAGATCAACGCCCGGCTCGGACGCAACTTCGAGGTGGTCGTCGATGCCGCTTCGGTCGACGACACGAAGATCAAGCTCAGTGCGCTGATGCTCCAACCCATCACGCTCTGGATCCGGCAGACGAACGGCAACTATCTGCCGATCCACGGCTATGTGCAGCGCGTCCGCAGAATTGGCAGCGATGGCGGTGTCACGTATTTTCAGCTTCAATTTTCCTCGTGGCTGAGTTTCCTCAAGCTCGGCAGCGACCGACGCGACTGGCAGGAAGAGTCCGGTCAGCAGGTCTTGTTCGACGTGTTCGACAAGCACCCCCAGGCGCGTGGGCGCTACGCGTTTGAGTTGCGCTCGCCAATGCGCTCGTATTCGAACCGCGTGCAGTGGGAAAGCGACTGGAATTTCGTTCATCGCAGCATGGAAGAAGCCGGCGTGTTTGCGCGCTTCGACTTCGCGGAGGACGGCAAGTCGCACAAGGTGGTCATCTCGGACGACCTGTACTTCGCACCGCCACTGCCGCAGCAGGAGATGAAATTCAGCCGCGCCGGCAGCGACGAAGAGTTCGACGGGCTGACTCAGTTGAGCGAGCAACAGGAAGCGCAAAGCGCCACGCTGACGACCGCCACGGCCGACTACAAACGACCGGACCTGGACAAGCAGGTCAACACGCCCGCGCTGGACACGGATGAATTGCCGGGACAGGGAGAAGACTATCTCTACACGGGATCGCAAAGCTGGGGCGAGCGCGACCTGGGCGAGCAGCAGGCGGGCATCCGTACCGAGGAATGGGCGTCAAGGGCGAAGCGCTATTTTGCCGTCGGCAGCCCGCGCTATGCGCTGCCCGGGTACTGGTTCACGCTCACCGGCCATCCCGAGTTCGACGCACTGCCCGAGCACGAGCGCGAATTGGCCATCATCGCGAGCGACTGGCTGATCCAGAACAACGTGCCGGGCATGGACGCGCTCGCGCACCTTCCGAAGAGCCTGCGCGCCGAAGTCGAACAGGCAAGGAACACGATGGTCGGAGCGAGCGTGCGCCACCCGGACGGCAGCGTGGGCTTCATTCAGGTGGAAATCGAGGCGCAGCGCCGCCGCACGCCGTTCCGCAGCCCGTTCGAGCACCGCAAGCCGGAAATGCACCTGCAGACCGGCATCGTCGCCACGGCGGGGAACGAGGAAATCTCCACCGACGACGGCAACCGCGTGAAAGTGTGGATGACCTACAGCCGCAAGGATCGCGACGACAAGGCGTCCGCATGGATTCGCGCCGCGATGCCGGACGCGGGCGCGAAGCGCGGCGGCTACTTTCCGCTGCGCAAGGGCGATCAGGTACTCGTCGGCTTCGTGAACGGCGATTGCGACATGCCCGTGATCATCTCGCGGCTGCACGGGGGCGAGACCATGCCGGTGTGGAATACGCACGGCCTGCTCTCCGGCTTCCGCTCCCGCGAATATGGCGGAGACGGCTTCAACCAACTGGTGATGGACGACGCCAGCGGCCAGAACCGCATCCATTTATATACGACCAGCTACGGGTCGCACCTCCACCTGGGCTACCTTGTCGAGCAGTCCGACAACACGCGCGGCGCGTTCCTCGGTCGTGGCTTCGACCTGAAATCGGGCGCCGGTGGCGCCGTGCGCGCCGAGCAAGGGCTGTATGTCTCGACGCAACCCGCCAGCGCGCAACCCATGAGCGTGACGCCAGCGACGGAACAGCTCGCGGGCGCGGAAGCCGTGTTCGAGACCGTGTCGAAGGCGAGCGAAACCCACCAGGCCGAAAGCCTGCAAGAAGGGCACGATGCGCTCAAGACGTTCACCGACGCCACCCAGTACATGGTTGCGAGCACAACCTCACACGGCGGACGCACGGCGGGCGGTGGCACGGGCAACGCGAACGGCTTCGCGAAGCCGGTGATGCTGCTCTCGAGCCCGGAAGGCATTGCGGCGTCGACGCAGCAGTCGGCGCACATTGCTGCGAATCAGCATGCGAACGTGGTCGCGGGCAAGAACGTCAACGTTGCCGCCGGGAAATCGCTGCTGGCGAGCGTGCTGGACAAGATCAGCCTGTTCGCGCAGAACCTGGGCATCAAGATATTCGCGGCGAAGGGGCCCGTCAGCATTCAGGCGCAGAGCGGCCCAGTGACCATAGCCGGCCTGGAGAACGTGACGATCACGAGCTCGAACGAGCGCGTGATCATCAGTGCCGCAAAGGAACTCTGGCTGGGCGCGGGCGGCTCGTACATCAGCATCAAGTCGGGCTTGATCGAAAACGTGACGACCGGACAGATTCTGGAAAAGTGCGGGAACTGGGACAAGCCAGGCGGTGCCAGCGCAACGATCGGCAACCCACTGCAGACGACCCCGGTTTCGACTGACGGTGGGCGCGGCTCGCTGTTCTCCGGGTAAGTCGCCAGACGCCGCCCCGAATTGCCCCCCGTACGCGCAGCAGCAACAACGACCGATTCCGAGACCCATGAGCACGCACCCTCACCCGGCCCATCCTGCGACACCGGCTGCGCCCGCCGCCTCGCCGGCGCCCCCCTGGACCCCGTTGAACTGGGCCTTTCCGTTCACGCCGCTCGGCAAGGATGACGCCACCGACCCGATGACGTACATGAAGGCACTGGCGCAAGCGGACGACGGTTTTTATCCGCTTGGCGCCAGCGGGTTGTGGCACGGAGGCGTGCACTTTGGCTCGTCCACCGCCACGATGCTGAAGCAGGATACCGGCGTGCGGGCCATCGCCGATGGCGAGGTCGTGGCGTACCGGCTCGACAGCAAATATCCCGCGCAGACCTGGCAGGACGGCCACCAGGCGCTCTACTCCACGGGCTTCGTGCTGATCCGCCACAAGCTGCAACTGCCGCCGGTGCCAGCGAAACCGGGCCCGGCCAGCCCGCAGGGCGCATCGGCGGCGGCGGCTTCCAGTCAAAGCGCAGCCGCTGCGCCACCCGCCTCCCCGCCTTCCGCTGCAGGCACGTCGACACCGCCGAGGCCCGCGCCGGACGAAACGCTCACGTTCTTCAGCCTGTACATGCACCTGATGGACTGGAACAGCTACCAGGCGGCGCAGGAGCAGGCACGAACCGCGCAAGCCGGTGCGGCGAAGCTGAACCTGGCGCCGATGCCGTTCTGGGAGGGCGAGCGCTACTATCGCGTGGGCGACCGGGCGCCCAATATCCAGGCGATGCCAAAGCCGAAGACCCCGCCACCCGCGCCGGTAGACACGATTGACTACGACCTGCTCGGCGAATTCATCGAAGCGGGCTTTATCGCTCCCCCCAAGCCGCCTGCGGCCCAGCCGGTTGACGACACCCCGCCGCCTGCGCCGGTGAAGGGCATCGCGATTCGCGACCTGCCGAACGGCAAGCTCATCGGCATCCTGCCCAGGGGCGCTGAGCTCATGGTTTCCGAGACGGACCCGAAGCATCCCGGCTGGCAGAAAATCCGGGCGCTCAGGAGCGGCCAGCCAGTCAGCGCGGAGGTCGGGAAGCCGGTCTCTCCGCATGCCCCGTGGAGCTGGGTGTATGTGAAAGAACTCGATGCGGTGCTCGATCCGAAGCCGCTCGACACGGTGGTCGTGCTCAAGCAGCCGTATGCCGTGAAGGCCGGCGACGTGGTGGGCCAGATGGGGCACTACCTGCGCTACGTCGACGCGTCGCCGCTACCGCCGAAGCCAACTCGCCCGTTGCTGCATCTCGAAGTCTTTGCCGGACCGGAACTGCAGGCGTTCATCGAAAAGAGCCGGACGCGCGCAAAGGACCTGCCGGCGGCGAAGACGTTTCTGGAGATTTCGCCCGGCGCGCAACTGGTGACGGACATCCCCCAGCCGGACAGGACGCTGCCCCAGAGCCCGGGTGGCCTGAAGCTGGTGCCGGTGGGCAACGCCACGGCCTCAAGGTGGGTCAAGGTCCAGCCGAAGACGGTGACGACGCCAGCCCCGAGCGCCCAGAGTGCCCATGGCGGACATCACGGGCATCCTGCACCGCGTCCGATACTGACCGACACGGGTCCCCAGGTGTGGGTGGAGGCCAGACTCGCGAACACGACGACCACCGGTGTCGTCAAGGTATGGACGAATTTCCCCCTGAACGTCTCCAGCGCGAAGGGGCCGGGCGCGGATTTCCGCGACGTATTCCGGCGCACCGATCTGGACAGGCTGGGTGCCGACAACGTCGCGATTGACGACAAGGGGCACCGGTGGTGGAACATCACGATCGGCACCCGGGACGGATCAACCCGGCAGGGCTGGGTGTGTGAAGAAAATCATCCGCTCGCACGGATGTGCGGCCCGTGGGACTGGCCTGGGTTCGAACTCGTCGACAACACCCGCTTCAGGCCGGTCGACATGCTCAAGCGGTATATCCACGTGACAGACCAGTATCTGGTGGACGAAGACAAGTCAGAGTTCGAGCCGGACGCACTGAGGGTGAACGCGGAGGATTTGATCGTCAGGCTGGAGAAGGCGATTGACGCGAACCATGATGGCAAGGTGACGGCGCAGGAGTTGAAGCACGCGCAGGAAACGCCGTGGATGGCCGAAGCGCTTACGCATCTGGTGGTGCGCTCAGAGAGCGAATGGGGCGGCGGGCTGGGCAAGTGGGAAGAAATGTCGCCGCTGATGAAGAAACTGCTGTGGTTGTGGAAGGCTGAGATCGAGCGGATCGGGAAGCTGCAGTGGTGGGAACAGGCGACGGGGATCGAGGGGTTTCCGAAGGAGCCGACGCCGTGGCATTTTCATCCGGTGGGGGTGGTGGGGAATTTTACGGGTGGCGATATGATAAATGACGAGATCGCTTGGGGTAAAAAAGTGTCACGCCAGTTCAAACAAAAGGTAATTCTCATTTCTCAGGATTTGGGGTTGAACCCAAGCTATCTGATGTCTGCCATGGCCTTCGAAACCGGCGAATCATTTAGGCCGGATATACGTAATGCCGCGGGCAGTGGCGCAACAGGGCTTATACAGTTTATGCCCAGCACAGCTGCCAACCTGGGAACTACTACCGCACAACTTGCCCATATGACCGATGTAGAGCAACTCGATTACGTAAAAAAATATTTTTTACCAAAGCAGGGGAAATTGCATACTTTGGAGGATGTCTACTGCATGATTTTTTACCCCAAGGCAATTGGCACGCAGAATGACTACATTATTGCAAGAAAAAAGAAAATTAATAACTCGGGGGTGGAGGTTGACGATCCAATTTACTGGCAAAACGCGGGATTCGATACAGGCAATGTCGGCTACATCACCAAATATCAGATATCAAGCAAGCTCCGTGAAAAATACAGAAAAGGCATGAGCGATGGCTATATAGGTTAAACACGGAGGATCAGATGAGACATGTTTTAATTAGAAATATCATTAAATTGATATTTTTACTTTTTACGATTGCTTCAGTTAGCTACTCTTTGGCCGCAGGCAGCATAGATAGATTTTGGAGTGGAAATTACGAATTTACCGATACATTTTGGGATGGCACGCAGTCTGTCATAACAGAAATCAAATTGAAAATTAACACAAACGGCGAATGCACTCTCTCACGGGAGGGATTTCAGCAGGATGAGCACATTATTTGCTTCGCGCAAGAGAATAAACTCAGTAGCAGCATTGATATATTATTTATTAGTTATTTAAATGGGAGCACAACGAATGAATATGGTGTGGCAGTTTACGAACATGAGACTCGGCTTTTCTCATTGAAAATAACAAAAGGAAATAAAGTTATGACGATATGGAGCAATTCTTACCGCCCACCCAAAACAACGATGAGTGGCTATTTTTTAAAAAAACAAATTGAGCGCAATTGAATTAAGTGATCCGTCGATGATTGATGGCCGCATTCCGACCGCACGCCATGACATAAGGCAATGTGTGAGAGTCGACTGATTTCAAGCTTGGAGCATGTTGACTTGTTGACTATTAATCTGGATACAACCAGACGCAGCTACAGATTGACTCCGATGTCTAATCGGCCACATCGCCTGAATTTCAATTTCATAAATTTCTCACGAATCATTTATGTATTTCACACGCTTCTTAATTTTGGCAGTTGGCATTGTCATGGAATTCTTCGCTATGACAGCAGTAGCTGAGCCAACTTTACACCTCAACGTAGAAGCGGCACACGTTGAGGCAAATACGCATAACATCGCCCTCCTTGTGAAAGTAACAGACAACGATTCGGGCAAAGACAGTTCTGACAGAATTACGACTACCCTGCCCGTGGTTAGCAGTTGTGTTGCGTCGTTCAAGGACGATATACAGTGGAGAGTAGGTCCTTGCTATGGCGTTCAAATATGGGAAAATGGCATTCCGGTAGAGTCCTTGAAAGTTCGTGTTCTTGATACGATCGGCGACAGCAACTGGACGGTATTGACATGGAAGTCAAACTCTCCGCATCCTGTCTCGCAGCGATCCATCAAGGCAATTATAGGAGCGTCAGGCGGCTGGTATACGGACAACGACAGAGAGGTCTTTTTGCTTGGATCTCTTCCCTCGTTTAATCCCGCACGGCCATACGCTTGGCTATACGACCGTGACGATCGAGCTTTGAATGATCTCTATCAGCAGATCCTTTCCGGACTTTCTGGAAAAAATGCAGAAAGAAATGCTGAAAATCTGCGTACTGATGAACGCTTATGGGTCGGCAAGAAGGAGCGCTACTGCCGTGCGTCAGTTAGTAGCGACGCTGATCGATGCCTCTGGCTTGTCACTGCGAATCGCATTGAAGCTCTCAGACAATTGGGCAACCCCGACGATTGGCCAAGTTCCTGGGTGCTCCCTTGATTATGATCAACCTGATTCGCGTCGGCGACAACACCGACCACGGCGGCAAAGTAGAAACCGGCTCCACAACCATGCGCTTCGAAGGCCGCCATGTCGCACGCAAGGGCGACCACGTCTCCTGCCCGCAGCATCCCGACGTTTCACCGAACGTAATCGAAGAAGGCGACCCGTCAATGACTGACAACGGCATTCCGGTCGCCCGGCACGGCCACCGGGCGACATGCGGATGCCACCTGATATCAAGCCTGATCTAACTGCCTCAAATCAGCGGCGACCGCCCAACGCGGAGCGGGCAGCGCAGTATCTCCGAGCCGTTCGTTTTGGACAACAAAATAAGCTGCGTGAAGCTATTCGCGGGCGCGTAGCGCGCGAAATACCGGTCCACGACACCGATAAAGGCGGCCATACTGTGCCCGGAGAATGCCTGCTCGTCGAGCGACAGGGTAATTTCCAGCCCGTATGCGACGAACGGATTCGGCTTGCCCGGCAACATCTGATGAATCCTTCTCTTGCCTACAAGCGACACCGTGGCAACGTGTTGCGCCAGGGCTTCGGTCGGCGCGCACTGACGAAGGAGCCGCCTGAATTCGGCCCATCCCTCGGTTCCGAGTTGCGTCGGATTCGGCGGCGTCAGCGCAAGGATGCGCATGCGCGCGTCCTCCTCGTTCACCGGACGGAATGTGCGCGTGGGCTGCCGCAGCAGCGTGATCCGGCTCGCACGCGATCCTGGTGTTTCATCGCGCAGATCCCCGCCCGGGTCGCCGATCTTCATCAAAGCAGGCAGATCGCGATTGGTACACGTCACGTCGATCCGGATCAATGCGGGCCACTGCTGCGCTGCCTTGCCATCTTCCTGCAGCAGGATCAGCGATGTTTCGTACCCCGGATGATTGCGAGCCTGATACTCGTCCCTGCGCCGCAACCAGTAGCGCCCCTGTGCGCCGGACTTCGCCGTTGCATGGGCAAGCGCGTTATAGGGTGGAATCACGCTCCGGTCTGCGGCGTCACGGACGCGGTGGATTGCATAGATTTCCCGAAGCTCGGGCTTCTTTCGTAGGGCGATAACCGGATAATCGACGGCAAACTCTTCATGCCGGGCCAACACATTCGCCCGCCCGAAGAGGTTGACGACAGGCGTGCAAAACAGTCTGAAATTGTCCGATGAAAGACCCGCGAGCGCACGTGCCGCGCGACTATCAGGATGCTGGGCGATAGCGAGATGCAGCGTAATCCGCCTCGCCTCGCGCGTGCGGCCCGCCCTCAAGAGCGTGGCGGCATCAAGGTCGATGAAATCGAACTTCTGCGCAAAGGCCATGTATTCGAGCAGCGGGCGAACGAATGATCCGGACGGGCTGTCGTCGGGCAGCAGCGCGTCGCTTTCCGCGAAACCGGCCGCCGTCAGAGGGATCCGTTCAAGCGGTACCCAGTGTCGTCCATCATCAACCTCCACGAACGCCCGGCGCGTGCGCAGGAGCAGCGTGTCCGCCAGCGCCGCCAGGGCCTTGGGCTGCCCCGTCAAATGCACGCGAACCACAGCCGGCATAGCGGCTGTCAATCCCACTCCCGCGTCTGTTGACTCGAACGTGATCGACACAATCGTCGTGGTGTCGGGCGGCAGGCTGGCTCGCCCAGGCGCGACCGTACTCGGCGACACGTGCGCATCGGCGATACGGATGGGCGCCCCCGTTACGTCGTACACCGTCCGAAAACGCAGCTCTCCCTTTTGGCCGGTGAGCACGGTTCCGCGCTTGATGACGTGCGGCGCGGACGGCGGCTCGATCAACTCGAGGCTCGCGATTGAACTGGCGGGAAAGGGGCGCAGGTAGTGCGGATGCAGCACGTTCAGCAAGGCCTCCGAAAATTTCGGCGCACCGCTGTCCAGTTCCACACGGGCACGCGCGGCGAGCAGCGAGAACGCGTGCATGAGACGTTGCACGTGCACGTCTTCGGAGTAACCGCCGGACATGCTCAAGCGCTCGGCGGCCCTCGGATACTTGCGACAAAAATCGTCAATCAGGTCGCCCAACAGGCCGAGTTCCTGTTCGTAGTAACGGCGAAGTTTTTCAAGCATGTCGGATGCGGCATGGCCCGCGTGGACGCCATTTTTCTCTGGTCGCTATCGCAGCCGACTCAGCCACGCATCACGGAATCGGCCAACCGGAACAACATTCCCGGTGGCGGAGTATGGCCGAAGCGCCACCCATATCGCCGCCCGATCCGGTGTTTCCCTGCGCCCGCTCATCCTTCCAGCACCCTGCGGCACTCAAAATTTCAATTCAATTACACTATGTTTACAATAATGCACCCATGAATCCCCCTGCACCAACCCGATGATCCGCTCCAGCAAACCGCCGCGCGACCCGCACGCCGCCGCGACCCGCCATCCGATGCTGTCGCCGAAGCTGCCCGCGTGGCGCTCGAAGTTCATCGTGTTCGTCACGTTCGCGGCCTTCGCCGCGCTCGCGGGCCGCGCGCTCTGGGTGCAGGTCGTCAATCACGGCTTCTACGTCAAGCAAGGGCAAAAGCGCTACCAGCGCACGTTCGAGCTCGATGCCATGCGCGGGCGCATCGTCGACCGCAACGGTGCGTTGCTCGCCGTGAGCCTCGAAACCTTCGAGATCTGGGCCAATCCCAAGCTGCTCGACGAAGCCGCGCACGCACCGCTCGCGAAGCTGCTCGGCATGCCGCTCGCCGAGCTGCGCCGGCGCCTGCCGCACGAGCGCTCGTTCGTCCTGCTCAAGCGCCAGGTCGACGCCGAGACCGCGGCCCATATCGACGAAATGGCCACCGGCGGCATCACGCTGATCGCCGACTCGAAGCGCTTCTATCCCGAAGGCGAATCGGCGGCGCACGTGGTCGGCTTCACCGACATCGAGGACAACGGCCAGGAAGGCGTCGAGCTTGCCGCCAACGCACGCCTGCACGGCACGCCGGGTCAGCGCGAGGTGATCCGCGACCGGCTCGGCCGCGTGATCTCGGAGCCGAGCGAGCGCGTGCTGCCGAAGAACGGCGACACGGTGCAGCTCACCGTCGACCGCCGCATCCAGCAGCTCGCCTATACGCAGCTGAAGGCCGCCGTGACAAAGAATCGTGCGGAAGCCGGCAGCGTCGTAGTGCTCGACGCCCAGAACGGCGAGATCCTCGCGCTCGCCAACTGGCCGTCGTTCGATCCCAACAACCGCGCGCGTCTCACGGGCCGCCAGTTGCGCAACCGCGCCGTGATCGACACCTTCGAGCCGGGCTCCACCATCAAGCCCGTGGTCGCTGCGCTCTCGATGGACCTGCGCAAGGTCAACGCCAACACGATCATCGATACCTCGCCGGGCACCTACCGCATCGGCCCGGCCGTGATCCACGACACCTCGAACCACGGCCGCATGACCGTGGCGGAAGCCGTCCAGAAGTCGAGCAACATCGCACTCGCGAAGATGGCGCTGAACCTGCCCGCGCAGACCATCTGGAACAAGTATCAGGAATACGGCCTCGGCCTGCGGCCCGAAGTGACCTTCCCCGGCGCCGCCGCGGGCCGTGTGCGGCCGTGGGCGCGCTGGCGTCCTATCGAGCAGGCGACCATGGCCTACGGCTACGGTCTATCGACCTCGCTCCTGCAGATTGCGCAGGTTTACACCGCCTATGCCGGCGACGGCACGATGTACCCCGCGAAACTGCTGAGCGAGATGCCGGGCCCGCAGGGGGCCGCTACTTCGGGTGTCGCGCCGCGCGCCGTGACCACGCCAGCTACCGCAGCCTCCATGCGCAAGATGCTGGAAATGGCGACCAGCGAAGGCGGCACGGGCCGCGCGGCGAACGTCGAAGGCTACCGGATCGGCGGCAAGACCGGCACCGCGCGCAAGCAGATCGGCTCGGGTTACGCGAAGAACCGCTATCGCGCACTGTTCGTCGGCATGGCGCCGATGAGCGCACCACGCGTGATCGTCGCGGTGATGATTGACGATCCAACGGGCGGCTCGTACTACGGCGGCACGGTCGCGGGGCCGGTATTCTCGGGCGTGATGCAGGGATCGCTGAAACTGCTCGGCGTGCCGCCGGACGCCTGAAAAGCGTTTCATGACGCTCGATCAAGCCCGATAGCGCCCGATTGACCGGGCACTCGCCAGGCCTCGCGCGTGGCGCGCCAGCATGCGCCGACGCAAGGCACACGCCAGCGCGGCACAGGCTTTCACGGTATGCTCGCAGCTTTGCTCCGGCGCGTTCGCGCCGCCCATCGGCCCTTCTGCCTTCTCATCTGGACATCGCCATGAGCTACTTGCCCCAACTGGCCGGCATTGCCGGCGTCATGCTGCTCGCCTGCGCGAGCCCTGGCCCCGACATGCTCGCCGTGACCTCGCACGCGTTCGCGCGCCGCCGCGCGGGGCTGTTCGTGGCCGCCGGCATTTCGACGTCGCACGCGCTCTGGGCGACGCTCGCGGTGTTCGGGCTCGGGCTGATCCTCGCGCAGCTGGCGTGGCTCTATGAAGGCATCCGTATTGCGGGCGCGATCTATCTGCTGTATCTCGGCGCGCGCACGCTCATGAGCCTGCGGCAAGCGTCGGGCGCGGCGGCAGCGCCGGCATTGGCGGCAACGAAGGCCACGAACGGCGCGTTGGCGTATCGGCGCGGTTTGCTGGTCGGGCTCACGAATCCGAAGGCGGCGGCGTTCTTCGGCAGCCTGTTCATCACGCTGCTGCCCGGCCATGCGCCGATGTGGGTGCACGGCGCAACGGTGGCCACGGTCGCGGCCGTGTCGATCATCTGGTTCAGCGGCATGGCACTGCTGTTCTCGACTGGCCGCGTGCAGCGCGGCTATCAGAAGCTGCGCCGTCCCGTCGATGCGGTGATGGGCAGCGTGCTCATCGCGCTTGGCGCGCGGCTCGCACTCGATCATTGAGCTGAGCTGAGCGAAGCTCCACGCAGCTCAATCAGGCGGCGAGACCGATGCTCGCCGCTGCGCTGCGGCACGCAGCGCTCCCAGTGGCATCTTTAGTGGTGCAGATAAGCAGGCGGTTCACCGTTGCCCGCCGCCGCGGGGCCGCCGGCGTCGCCCGTCTGCACGGGCTGGGCGCCATAGCCCGATTGCGAGAGATCCTGTTGCGCCACGCGGGCCTCGCTGGCGCGCTTGGCCTCGAGGCGGCGCATCGCGGCCTGCACGTTCTCGGGATAGTTAACCTCGTTGCCCATCGCGGGGTTATAGCCCACCGATTCCAGATCGGCCAGTTCCTGCAGCACTTGCGCGCGCGTGACTGGGCCATTGTGGATGGACTGGGCGAACGAGATTGCGGGCACTATCGCGATCATCGAAACCAGGGCTGTGCGTAGGATTGCGTTCTTCACCATATTCTCCGAGGGTCTGAGCAGACTCGCTGCGTGGGCCGCCTTTCACGCGCGGCCGGCGAGTCAATGCGACCAGTCTACGCAGCACGCTGCCGCGTAAAAATGGGCCTCGGAGGGAAGGATCTTTCCTGACTGCGGAAGATTGGTGAGGACTTCTGCGCGCAAGGCGCAACCGCTCAAATCTGCTCGCGCCCAAACGCCCGCAGCGCGCCGAGATCCACCACATCCACGCGGTTATACGAAAGCGTGACGAGCCCTTCGCGCTCGAGCGTCTGCAGCGCCTGGTTGACACGCTGCCGCGACGCACCCGCAAGCATGCCGATCTCCTCCTGCGAGATCTCGAGAGCGCTGCCCGTCTCCGGATACAGGTCGGGATTGAACATCTGCGCGAGCGCCTGGGCCACGCGCGCATCGACATCGAGCAGACGGCTGTTCTGGATCAGCGCAATGAACTCGCCCATGCGGTTGTTCAGTTGATGGATCACGAAGCGGTTGAACGGCAGGCTACTGTCCATGAGCCGATGAAACGTATCGGCGGGCACGGCCATCACGAGCGAGGGCTGCAGCGCGATCACGTCGTACTTGCGCGGCTCGCGCTTGATCACGCTGCCCTCGCCGAACCAGCCGCCGTGCGGCACGCCCGAGAAGGTGCAGCCGCGCCCCGACGCATTGAAGATGGCCAGCTTCACGAGCCCGCTGCTCACGCCCAGCCAGTACGCGGACGGCGCCTCGCGCGCGGCCACCGTCGCGCCCGCGGCCCACGCCTGCGCATGCGAGGTCTCGAGCACCCATGCGCGATGCTCGGGCGCGAGCGCGCGGAACCACGCGCAGCGCTCGTAGAGCGCCGCGAGCCGTGCCGCGTCGCGCGCATCGATCCGGCCTGTGGCAAACGGCTCTTGGTCCGGGGGCATAATGGGCTGCGTCATCGCGCTTACCTCGAAATGGGGCGTTCCTGGCGTAGGGAGGACGTGCTCTGTCGCGCCGGCGACAGACTCGCGCGCGCCGTCCTGATACGGTAGCGCGAATCATACCGACAAACCGGCATCGGGCCTGCCCCACGGGCCCTGCATGGGAAACGTATCAAGAGACAGCGCCATGACGCACGTGTACGAAGAAGGGCTCGCGCAACGCGAAGCCAATTACGTCCCGCTCACGCCCATCGACTTCATCGCACGCGCCGCCGAAGTCTATGGCGAACGCCCCGCCATGGTCTACGGCACGGTGCGCCGCAACTGGCGCGAAACCTACGCGCGCACGCGCCGCCTCGCGAGCGCACTCGCGCGCGCCGGCATCGCGCGCGGCGACACCGTCGCGGTGCTGCTCCCCAACATCCCGGCCATGGTCGAGGCGCACTTCGGTGTGCCGATGGCGGGTGCCGTGCTCAATACCCTCAACACGCGGCTCGACGTCGCGACCATGCTGTTCATGCTGCGTCACGGAGAAGCGAAGGCGCTCATCGTCGACACCGAATTCGGCGCGCTCGCGCAACGCGCGGCGCTCGAATTTCCGGATCTCAAGATCATCACCGTGGCCGACGTCGCGCCTGCGGACCCTGAGCACTTCCCGCGCGGCATCGACTACGAGGCCTTTCTCGAACAGGGCGACCCCGAGTTCGTCTGGCAGCCGCCCGCGAACGAATGGGACGCCATCGCGCTGAATTACACCTCGGGCACCACCGGCGACCCGAAGGGCGTCGTCTATCACCATCGCGGCGCGTACCTGAATGCGGTGAGCAATATCCTCGAATGGGATCTGCCCAAGCACGCGGTCTATCTGTGGACGCTGCCGCTCTTTCATTGCAACGGCTGGTGCTTCGCGTGGACCGTGGCGGCGCGCGCGGGCGTGAACGTCTGCCTGCGCAAATTCGATGCAAAGCTCGTGTTCGAACTGATCCGCACCGAAGGCGTCACACACTATTGCGGCGCGCCTATCGTGCAGGGTGCGCTCGCCGACGCACCCGCCGAATATCGCGAAGGCATCACGCACACGGTGCGCACGATGGTCGCCGGCGCGCCGCCCGCGCCCGCCGTGATCGCGAAGATGAAGACCATCGGCATCGAACTCACGCACGTCTATGGGCTCACCGAGGTCTATGGTCCGGCTTCGGTGTGCGCGCTCCAGGAGAGCTGGAAAACGCTGCCCGAGGACGAACAGGCGCGCCTCGGCGCGCGCCAGGGCGTGCGCTATCACCTGCAGAGCGGCATCAGCGTGCGCAATCCCTCGACGATGGAGCCCGTGCCGAACGACGGCGAAACACTCGGCGAGATCATGTTCCGCGGCAATATCTGCATGAAGGGCTATCTGAAGAACGAGCGCGCGACCGACGAGGCATTTCGCGGCGGCTGGTTCCATACCGGCGATCTCGGCGTGATGACACCCGACGGCTACGTGCGCATCACCGACCGCAGCAAGGACATCATCATCTCGGGCGGCGAGAACATTTCGAGTATCGAAGTGGAAGACACGCTGTATCGCCATCCGGCGGTCGCGCTCGCGGCGGTCGTGGCGATGCCCGACGCGAAGTGGGGCGAAGTGCCGTGCGCATTCGTCGAACTGCGTGAAGGTGCGAGCGCAACGGCCGAAGAGATCATTGCGCATTGCCGGCTCTTTCTCGCGAGCTATAAGGTCCCGCGCGTCGTGAAATTCGGCGAATTGCCGCGCACGGCAACCGGCAAGATCCAGAAATACGAATTGCGTGCGCAAGTGGGTTCGCAAAGCGCGATCGATCTGGGCAAATCGCAGAATGCATCAAAGACCCCTTGAATGAAGGGTTTTTGAATGCTTATCGCGCGAAAAATGAAAGATTAAACCGAGTCAGCGGGCGGTCCTGCGTGACCGCCGGCCCGCTAATGTTACGGCTTCTGACAACCCGACCCTTTAAATTTCATTGGAAATATTCAGAAAGCCCGCGTAATCCGTTATGCATCAAGGACCCACTGTTAAATGCATAATTTTCGGCCAGAGTCTGGCTCGAAATGAACAATTACAAGTGCTCACGTATTCATTGCCTTGCTCTCGCTAAGCTAGGTCTCGTGGTCGGACGCAACGCAACGCAATGCGCTACGACGACGAACCCGAAGAGGAGGAACGAATATGAATACGAAGAGCTGGAAGACCCCCGCACGCGCACTTGCCGCTGCGCTGCTCGCAGGCGGCGCGCTGATGGGTGCCTCGAGCGCCTTCGCCCAGTCTGCGCCGTTCGCACTGCGCGCCGACTCGGCGCCGCAATACGGCGAAGCGCACATGGTCCCCGTGGACGTGCAACTGTCGATCGGCTGGCACGACAACCGTTACTGGGACGGCCACCGCTATTGGGAACATGACGAGTGGATGCACCATCATCCGCACGATCCGGGCCCCCCGGGCTGGCACGGCGACCGTCATGACACGCGTTACGACGACCATCGTCCGCCGCCCCCGCCCCACTACTGATCGACGCGGGACCACGCCGCCGCCCATCGCGGCGGCTCAGCCGAGGCCGCTTTCCCCTGCAGGGAAAACGGCCTCGCTGTATTTTCGGCCGATTGATTCGACATCCGAATCAAAGTGCAATTAAATGGATGCCTGGAAAGCCCGCCATGGGTCTCGATCGAGAGCCATCGGATGCCCTGGAAACGCGCCGAAAGCGAGCCGACAGTAATGCGGCGTAATGCGGGCGCGTTGCCTCGCGCGCCGCGGGGAGGTAACGTTAGGGTGCGTTTCGTTCCCCGGAGCGCACGGTGTATTCTCATTGCCCCGGCCGGTTGCGGCTGGGGCTTTTTTCGCCCCGGTTTCAGTCGATGAGCTTGTTGAGCGTCGCGAACTCGATGAGTGCCGCCAGCGACGAAACACCGAGCTTGTCGAGCACACGCGTCTTGTAAGTGCTGACCGTCTTGTCGGAGAGCCCGAGCCGCGCCGCCACGCCCTTGTTGCTCATGCCGCGCGCGAGATATTGCAGCACTTCCACCTCGCGCGGGGAGAGCCCGTTGAGCGCCACGTCGCGGCCGCCGCCGCAGCTGCCCGCCGGGAAGCAGTCGTAACCGAGCAGCACCGCCTTCACCACGCCGCACAGCTCTTCCACGCCGCGGCTCTTGCTTACGTAGCCGTTTGCGCCCGCGATGCGGGTGTGATTCGCCATGACCTGCTCCGGCTTCGCCGAGAGCACGAGGATGCGCGTGGCGGATTGCCTCGCGCGGATGCCGCGAATGACCGAGAGGCCGTCCAGCTTCGGTAATTCGAGATCCAGAATAACGAGATCGGGCTGTAATTCGTGCACGACGCGCAGGCCCTCTTCGCCGTCGCTGCATTCGCCCACCAGTTCGTACTCCGTATGCAGGACGTTGGCGAGCATCTTGAGGACGATGGGATGATCATCGATTACCACGATGCGCTTCATTTTTTGTTCCATTGTAAAGGGCGTGATCCGATGTGCCTCGCGGCACGAGAATGACAGCCTGAATGACCCCCTTACCTTTGTGTATAGGAAAGTTCTGAAACGATCCCGTCCGGTTGACGAGGGTTAACCCGTTTCGCATAAATTTGGGCCTAACTAACGCGTGAATTAGACTGGATCAATGAATGCACGCCGCGTCACTGCTGCACCGCCGCCCCCACCCGCCGCGATCGGGACCCACAAGCCGCGCGGGCGTCGCCGTGCCGACGCCGATCTCGACATGCGCGAGCGGCTGCTGGCCTGCGCGACCCAACTGTTCGCCGAGCAGGGCATCGCCGCCACGACCATGGCGCAGATCGCCGCCGCCGCGGGCGTGACGTCGGCTATGGTCCACTACTACTTCATCAATCGCGAGAGATTGCTGGACGCCGTCGTCGAGGAACGCATCGCGCGCGCCATCGCCTATGTGTGGGCCAGCGCGGACAGCGAAGCCGCCGCCGACCCGCATGCGCTCGTGCAGGAGCTCATCGCGCGGCTCTTCGAAGTCACCGGGCAGTTGCCGTGGCTGCCGCCGCTATGGCTGCGCGAAATCGTCAACGAAGGCGGCCTGCTGCGCGAGCGCATGCTCAAACGCCTGCCCATCGAGCAATTGCAACGATTCGTTGTCCATATCGGCGATGCACAGCGCGAGGGCACGGTCAATCCCGATCTGGAAGCGCCACTGCTGTTCATGTCGATCCTCGCGCTCGTCATGCTGCCGCTCGCCACCTCGAAACTCTGGCAGAACACGCGCGGCCTGCCGAAGATCGAACGCGACGCGCTGCGCCGCCATGTCACCGCTCTGCTCGCCGGCGCCATGCGGGTGCCGACGCCCCCGGCGGGCGTTACGCGCGACGCCACGCCTGCGGCGGTGAGCATGCCGGTGCGAGCGCGCAAGCGTCCCGCCCGCGGGAGCGCATCATGAGCGGGCGAATCAAACGTGTGTGTCAATCGCGCCGGACTCCTGATCATCCGCGTGACGACACCTTGCCGGAGCGCGCCTTCGCGCTCACGTTCGGCCCCGCAGCGGTGTCCGCGCTCATCGGCATCGTTAGCCTCGCCGCGCTCAGCGCGTGCTCGCGCCAGCAACCGGCCGTCTGGCAAGGCTATGTCGAAGGCGAATACGTCTACCTGGCCTCCTCGCAATCCGGCACGCTCGCCGAGCTCGACGTCCAGCGCGGTCAGACGGTCGCCGCCTCGGCCCCCGTCTTCGCGCTCGAATCCGTCGACGAGACCGCCGCGCGCGACGAAGCGAGCCACCGTCTCATCGCCGCGCAGGCGCAGCTCGCCGACCTGCAGACCGGCAAGCGCCCGCCCGAGGTCCGCGTGACCGAAGCGCAGCTGGCGCAGGCCGAGGCCACCGCGCGCAAGACGGCGCTCCAGCTCACGCGCGACGAAGCGCAGCTGCGCGCGGGCGGCATCGCGCAGGCGCAGCTCGACGACTCGCGCGCGCAGGCCGCATCGAGCGCCGCGCAGGTGCGCGAGCTGCAGAATCAGGTGCGTGTCGCGAATCTGCCGGGGCGCGTGGCGCAGATCGCCGCCCAGGCCGCCGAAGTCGACGCGGCGCAGGCGACGCTCGCCCAGGCGCGATGGAAGCTCGATCAGAAACGCGTGGCCGCGCCGGCCACGGGGCTTGTCTACGACACGCTGTATCGCGTGGGCGAATGGGTCCAGGCGGGCAGCCCGGTCGTGCAGATGCTGCCGCCGCAGAACGTCAAGCTGCGCTTTTTCGTGCCCGAGACCGTCGTGGGATCGCTCGCGCCGGGGCGCAAGATACTCGTGCACTGCGACGGCTGCGCCGCGGACGTGCCCGCCACCATCACCTGGGTCTCGAACGCCGCCGAATACACGCCGCCCGTCATCTACAGCAACGAGCAACGCGCGAAGCTCGTCTTCATGATCGAGGCGCACCCGGCCACGCAGGACGCCACGAAGCTTCATCCAGGCCAGCCGGTGGAGGTGCGGCTGCAATGAGCGCAACGGGCGCCAATATGAGCAACGACATGGGCAACGGCGCGGGCAACCACAGCACCCCGCCGCACGACGGGCCGCGCTACGCCATCGACGTGCACAATCTCAACAAGCATTTCGGCGACAAGCACGTGGTCAACGACGTCTCGCTGCAAGTCGCGCCCGGCGAGATCTTCGGCTTTCTCGGGCCGAACGGCAGCGGCAAGACCACCTCGATCCGCCTCATGTGCGGCCTGCTCACGCCCGATTCGGGCTCGGGCACCTGTCTTGGCTACGACATCGTGCGCGAGAGCGCGCAGATCAAGCGGAGCGTGGGCTACATGACGCAGCGCTTTTCGTACTGGGACGATCTCACGATCCGCGAGAATCTCGACTTCGTCGCGCGCATCTACCGCATGCCGAAACGGCGCGAATGCGTCGATCGCGCGCTCGAATCGCTCGGCCTCGCGAGCCGCGCGAACCAGCTCACGGGTGCGCTCTCGGGTGGATGGAAGCAGCGTCTCGCGCTCGCCGCCTGCATGCTGCACGAGCCGCGGTTGCTGCTGCTCGACGAGCCCACGGCGGGCGTCGATCCCAACGCGCGACGCGACTTCTGGGAGGAGCTGCACCGGCTCGCGGCGCGCGGCATCTCCGTGCTCGTGAGCACGCACTATATGGACGAGGCCGAGCGCTGCCACAAGCTCGCCTATATCGCTTACGGCAAGCTGCTCGCGCAGGGCACCGCCGCCGAAGTAATCGCCTCGCAAGACCTCCAAACATGGGCGATCCACGGCGAGCAGCTCACCGCGCTTTCGACGCAACTGCGCACCCTGCCGGGCGTCGATCAAACCGTGGTGTTCGGCACCGTGCTGCACGCGAGCGGGCGCGATCATGCAGCGCTCGCGGCTGCGGTCGATCGCGCTGTCTCCGGCACATCGTTGCGCGCGCAACGTATAGACACGGGCCTGGAGGATGTCTTCATCTACCTGATGAGCCACACCCGCGACAACTACGGAGGCGCCGCCTGATGTTCAAGCTGAAGCTCGCGTTCTCCGTGTCGCGCTGGTGGAGCATCGTGCTCAAGGAGTTCTTGCAGCTCAAGCGCGACCGCGTGACGTTCGCGATGATCGTCGGCTTGCCGATCATCCAGCTCACGCTGTTCGGCTACGCGATCAACACCGATCCGAAGCACCTGCCCACGGCCATCGTCGTGAGCAACGACAGCCCCTTCTCGCGCAGCTTCGTGGCCGGCATGAAGAATTCGGACTATTTCGACGTGGTCGAAACGCTGCCCGACGAAGCCTCGGCGCGGCATGCGCTCGCACGCGGCAGCGTCCAGTTCGTGCTCAGCATTCCCGTCGATTTCTCGCGGCGCCTGCTGCGTGGCGAACGGCCTTCGCTGCTCGTCGAGGCGGACGCGACGGACCCCACCGCCATCACCACGGCGCTTGCCGCGCTGCCGGGCCTCATCGCCCCCGCGGCCGCGAAGGACCTGACCGGGCCGCTCGCACATCTGAACGGCGCACCCGCCGCCTTCGACGTGCAGGTCCACCGCCTCTACAACCCTGAAGGCATCACGCAGTACAACGTCGTGCCGGGCCTCATGGGCGTGATCCTCACGCTGACGATGGTGATGATGACGGGCCTCGCGATCACGCGCGAACGCGAACGGGGCACGATGGAAAACCTGCTCGCCATGCCCGTGCTGCCCATCGAGGTCATGACCGGCAAGATCGTGCCCTATGTGGCGATCGGCCTCGTGCAGGCGACCATCATCGTGCTCGCCGCGCGCTTCGTGTTCGATGTGCCGTTCGCGGGCAGCCTCGTGGCGCTCTATCTCTCGGCGCTGCTGTTCATCGCCGCGAATCTCACCGTGGGCATCACGCTCTCCTCGCTCGCGCAGAACCAGTTGCAGGCCATGCAGCTCGCCGTGTTCTATTTCCTGCCGAACCTGCTGCTCTCGGGCTTCATGTTTCCGTTCGCGGGCATGCCGGTCTGGGCGCAACGGATCGGCGACCTGCTACCGCTCACCTACTTCAACCGGCTCGTGCGCGGCGTCCTGCTCAAGGGCAATGGCTGGGCCGATCTGTGGCCTTCCGTGTGGCCACTCGCCGTCTTTGCGGCGGTCGTGATGGCGATCGCGGTGCGCTTCTACCGGCGCACGCTGGATTAGGGCCGCGATCATGAAACGCGATGCACCGCCGCCCGTGCCCTTCGTCTCCGCCACTTTGCGCGCGCCACTGCGGGCCTTCGCGCCTGTGCTGTTGCTAACCACGGCGCTCGCGGGCTGCACCGTCGGCCCGGACTTCCATGCGCCGGCCGCGCCGCCGGGGTCAAGCTACACGCGCGCGCCGCTGCCAGATGCCACCGCCTCGGCACCGGGGTCGGCCGGCACCGCGCAGACCTTCGCGGCGGCCACACAGGCGCCACGCGCGTGGTGGAAGCAGTTCGGCAACGCGGCGCTCGACGCGCTCGTGGACGAAGCGCTCCGTGCCAGCCCGACGCTCGATTCCGCGCGTGCGAAGCTCGTCGAGGCGCGCGAGAACTACAACGCGCAGGCAGGCGCGAAGCTCTTCCCTTCCGTCGACCTGACGCTCTCCGGCACGCGCGAGAAGGTCGATCTGGCCGCATTCGGCATCACCCAGGTGCAGAATCCGGCGCCGTTCACGCTTTACGACGCATCGGTTAGCGTCTCGTATGTGTTCGACCTGTTCGGCGCCAATCGGCGCGCACTCGAGGCCACGCTCGCGCAAGTCGATTATCAGGAATACGAACTGGAAGCGGCGCGGCTCACGGTGGCGGGCAATGTGGTTGCAACGGCAATCCGCCGTGCGGCGCTGAAGAGCGAGATCGACCTCACGCAACGATTGATCGACGCGCAGACGCAACAGCTCTCGATCATGGAGGCACGGCTCAAGGCCGGCGGCGTCGCGCGGCTCGACGTGCATAGCCAGCGCACGCTGCTCGCGCAAACACGCGCCACGCTGCCGCCGCTCACCACCCAGCTCGCGCAGACCGACCACCAGCTCGCGATCCTGCTGGGTGTGGAGCCCTCCAGCACGGCCTTCGCCGTGCAACTCGATTCGCTCACGCTCGATGCGCTGCCGCTGCCTGATACGCTCGCGCTCACGCTGCCCTCCACGCTCGCGCGCGAGCGGCCCGACATTCGCGCGGCCGAGGCGCTGCTGCATCAGGCGAGCGCGAACGTCGGCGTGGCAACGGCCAACCTCTTTCCGCAGATTTCGATTTCGGCGGGCGTGGGCTCGGAGCGCACGCATATCGAAGACGTGGTCAGCGGCCTGAACATCTGGAACGTGGGCCTCGGGCTCACGCAGCCGCTCTTTCACGGCGGCGAGTTGCGCGCGAAGCGGCGCGCGTCGCAGGCCGCCTATGACGCCGCGTTCGCGGACTACAAACAGACCGTGCTGCAAGCGCTCCAGCAGGTCGCCGACACGCTGCACGCCTTGCAGGACGATGCGCTGGAATTGCAGACCCGCGACGACGCCGCGCGCGAAGCGCAAGCCAGCGCAGCAATCGCACAGGATCGCTACGCGGCGGGCGGCGTCAGCGAATTCGATCTGATCGACGCGCAACGCCAGGCGCTGCAAAGCGCCCTCGACCGCACGCGCGCGCAGGCCACGCGGCTCACGGACACGGCGGCGCTCTATCAGGCGCTGGGCGGCGCGGCGTTGCCCGACGAAGCGGCACGCTAGCGAGCCGCACTTGCGTAGTGGGGTGGCCGCGACCCGGTTCCTCCTGATGACCAATCGCGGCATTACAAATAGCCAACATCACACGAGCCACCCGCGCGCCGACTCCCATCAATGCGCAACAAGCGCCCGCGCCAGGCGGCAACCATTGATTCACGCGGCAACTGGCCGTTTGCTTTCGCTTGCACGCGCGCTGCGCGACAATGAAGCTCCCCCCTGCTCCATCCGCAATCATCCGTCCACGAGAGTCACGCATGAATCAGGCATCACGTTCCCCCGCCCAGGCTGCGCAACAGGGCACGCAAGCGCCCACGCCCAACGAGATCGTCGCGGCCAACGCGCTCGAGCTTTCGCAATGGATCCGGCTTCGCAAGGTCTCCTGCCGCGAAGTGATGAGCGCCTTCCTCGACCACATCGAGCGCGTGAACACGCCGGCCAACGCCATCGTCTCATTGCGCGAGCGCGCTGCGCTGCTGGCCGAGGCCGGCGAACGCGACGCCCAGCTCGCGCGCGGGGAATACCTGGGCTGGCTGCACGGCATCCCGCAGGCGCCCAAGGACCTCACTGCGACGGCGGGCATCCCCTCCACGCAATGCTCGCCGATCTTCCGCGACGAAGTGCCGAAAGCCGATGCGCTCGTGGCCGCGCGCATGCGCGCGCAAGGCGCCATCTTCATCGGCAAAACGAATTCGCCGGAATTCGGCCTGGGCTCGCACACCTACAACCCGGTGTTCGGCACCACGCTCAACGCTTACGACCCCACGCGCAGCGCAGGCGGCAGCAGCGGCGGCACGGCCGTGGCACTCGCGCTGCGCATGCTGCCGGTGGCGGACGGCAGCGACATGATGGGGTCGCTGCGCAATCCGGCGGGCTGGAACAACATCTTCGGCTTCCGGCCTTCGCAGGGGCGTGTGCCTTCGGTGCCCGCCGTCGACGCGTTCTACAACCAGCTCGGCTGTGCCGGACCGATGGGCCGCAGCGTGCCCGACGTGGCCATGCTGCTCTCCACGCAAGCGGGCTACGACGCGCGCGCACCGCTCTCCATCGCCGAAGATCCGGCGCAGTTCACAGGTCCGCTCGCGCGCGATTTCAGCGGCGCACGCATTGGCTGGCTCGGCAATTACGACGGCTATCTGCCGATGGAAGACGGCGTGCTCGCGCTCTGCGAGACGGCGCTCAAGGACTTCGAAACCATCGGCGGCAAGGTCGAGGCCGCGCGGCCCGACTATCCGATGGATAAGCTCTGGGACTGCTGGCGCACGCTGCGCCACTTCTCGGTGGCAGGCACGCTGGGCGCGCTCTATCGCGATCCTGCAAAGCGCGCGCTGCTCAAGCCCGAGGCGCAATGGGAAGTGGAAGGCGGACTGAAGCTCTCGGGCGAGGACGTGTGGAACGCAACGGTCGCGCGCACGCAGTGGTACAACGCGCTGCTCGCGCTGTTCGAGCACTACGACTATCTCGTGCTGCCGAGCGCGCAGATCTTCCCGTTCGATGCAAAGGAGCACTGGCCGAAGTCCGTCGCGGGCCGCACGATGGATACCTATCACCGCTGGATGGAAGTGGTGATCGGCGGCACGCTCGCGGGCCTGCCCGTGATGTGCGTGCCGGCGGGCTTCAATGCGCAAGGGCTGCCGATGGGCCTGCAGGTGATCGGCAAGCCGCACGCCGATCTCTCCGTGCTGCAGTTGGGGCATGCCTACGATCAGGCCACGCAGTGGGTGAAGCGGCGCTTGCCCGCAGTGCTCGCCACGTGATGGGCTGCGCGAGCGGATGAGCGCCACATAGGCGGCACGCGAAGCAAATGCAGCGCCTGAGCCGTTCACGAGGGTAAAGCGGCGCGCATGCGCCGCTTTACGTTTCAGGCCTTCACCGCGCGCGCCGCATTCCTGCCGCGCAGCCATTCGAGCGCGAGCAGCAGGCAGGTGGAGAACACGATCAGGATCGTGGCGAGCGCAGCGATCGTCGGGCTGATGTTCTCGCGGATACCCGTGAACATCTGGCGCGGCAGCGTCGTCTGGTCGGCGCCCGCGAGGAACAGCGTCACCACCACCTCGTCGAACGAGGTCGCGAACGCAAACAGCGCGCCCGAAATCACGCCGGGCGCAATCACGGGCAACGTAATGCGGAAGAACGTCGAAACCGGATTCGCGCCGAGCGAGAGACTCGCGCGCACGAGGTTGTAGTTGAAGCCCTGCAGCGTGGCCGACACCGTGGTCACCACGAAAGGCACACCCAACGCCGCGTGCGCGAGGATCAGGCCCAGATAGGTGTTGGCAAGCCCGAGCGGGGCGAAGAACAGATACATGCCCACGCCCACCACGACTACGGGCACGATCATCGGCGAAATGAGCACCGCCATGAGCAGCGCCTTGCCGCGGAAATCGGCCTTCGTGATGCCGATGGCCGCGAGCGTGCCAAGCACCGTCGCCACGAGCGTGGCCGCCGGCCCGACGATGAAGCTGTTCTTCGCGGCCATGCGCCACTCGTCGGACATCACGAGGTTCTGATACCAGCGCAGCGACCAGCCCGGAATCGGGTAGACGAGGAACGTGCTCGACGAAAACGAGAGCGGCACGATCGCCAGCACCGGCAGGACCAGATAGAGCAGCGTGAGCACGGCGAGGCCGCGCAGCACGAAATACCAGATGCGTTCGATACCCGAGGTATGCGGCGCAAAAAGCGGCTTGGCGAATTTCATGTGCAATGCCTCCGTTTAGCCGAGGCTCAGTTGGGTGCGCGTGAAGCGCCCGTAGACGAAGTACAGCACGGTGGTCGCCGCGAGCAGCAGCGCGCCGAGCGAGCACGCCATGCCCCAGTTGATCGACACGTTCGTGAAGTACGCCACGTAGTAGCTCACCATCTGGTCGGCGGGGCCGCCCAGCAGCGCGGGCGTGATGTAGTAGCCGATCGAGAGGATGAAGACGAGCAGCACGCCCGCGCCGATGCCCGGATAGGTCTGCGGCACGTACACGCGCCAGAAGGCCGCGAACGGATGACTGCCGAGCGAGACGGCCGCGCGCTGGTAGGTGGGCGGGATCGACTTCATCACGCTGTAGAGCGGCAGCACCATGAACGGCAGCAGGATGTGCGTCATGGAGATGTAGACGCCCACGCGGTTGAACAGCAGCGCAAGCGGCGAGGAGATGATGCCGGTGCCGATCAGCGCCTTGTTGAGCAATCCTTCGCTCTGCAAAATGACGATCCATGCGGCCACGCGCACGAGAATCGAGGTCCAGAACGGGATCAGCACGAGGATCATGACGAGATTGGCGCGGCGCTCCGGGAGCGTCGAAATCCAGTACGCGAGCGGATAGCCGAGCGCGAGCGCGAACAGCGTGACGACTACGCTGATCACGAACGTGCGGCCGAACACGGCGAGATAGATCTGCTGGTCGGGATCGGCGGGGATGATGCTGCCGAAGGCGTCCTGCCTGTGATCTAGCGAGGCGAGCAGATAGAACGGCGAGTAGCGGCCGCTGTTCTTCGCGATGGCCTGCCAGTACGTCACATCGTTCCACCGGTCGTCGAGCTCGACGATTTTGGCGCGCGTTTGCGCGGGCGTGAGCTTGAGCGGATGGCCGTCGTCGGCGGCGAGCGGCATCGCGCGCGCGGTCTTGGCCACGAGCGAACGATAGCCCGCGATCTCCACGTTCAGGCGGCGTGCGAGCGCGCCCATGGCGTCGCCGTCCTGCACCGCGGTGAGATCCTGCGCGAGCGCGGCAAAGGCCGCATCGGGCGGCGCGCTCTTGCGGTCCCAGTTGCTCAGCGCCGCAACGGTATGCGGCAGCGCGGTCGCCACCTCGGGATTCTGCACGGCGCGCGTGAGCAGCGCCGCGATCGGCACGACGAAGATCAGCAGCAGAAAGATCGCCAGCGGCGCGATCAGCAAGAGCGCCATCGTGCGCTTCTTTGCCTGTGCAAGCCGCAGCTCGCGCTTCAGGCACGCGCCCGAATCGCCTGCGGCGTCGGCTGCGTGTGTCGTAGTCGTCGTTGTTGTCAATTCGGTCTCCTGCAAACCTCCGAACCGCGCGCGCCACGCCCGATGCGCGGCGCGCGCGGCCCTCCTCCATTCACACGCGAGCGGGTATCGAACGATGCGCGCCCGCGTGGCTGATGCTGCACGCCCTTACTTCGCCGCCCACGAGCCGAAGCGCTGCTCCAGCTCGTCGCTGTGGTCGGTCCAGAACGTGAGGTTCTCCTGGATCGCGTTCTTGCCGTTCTTCGGCGAGTTCGGCAGGTTCTCGAGCGTCTTCTCGTCGAGCGCCTTGATCGCCGCTTCGTTCACCGGGCCATAGGCAATATGCTTCGCGTAGTCCTGCTGCGGCTTCGACGAGAGCGTGTACGCGATGTACTGGAGGGCCTGCGCCTTGTTCGGCGAGCCCTTCGGAATCGCCCAGTAGTCGAGGTCGTAGATGCTGCCATTCCACACGACCTTGAGGTTCTTGCCCTCGCGCTGCGCGGCGTCGATGCGGCCGTTATAGGCCGTCGACATGACCACGTCGCCCGCCACGAGGAACTGCGGCGGCTGCGCGCCCGCTTCCCACCACTGGATGCTCGGCTTCAGCTCGTCGAGCCTCTTGAATGCGCGGTCCTGGCCCGCCTTCGTCGCGAGCACCTTGTAGACGTCCTGCGGCGCAACCCCATCGGCCATCAGCGCGAATTCGAGGTTGTAGCGCGCACCCTTGCGCATGCCGCGCTTGCCCGGGAATTTCTTCGTGTCCCAGAAGTCGGCCCAGCTCGCGGGTGCGGTCTTCAGCTTGTCGGCGTTATAGGCCAGTGCCGTCGACCACACGAAAAAACCCGCGCCGCAGGGCTGCTGCGCCGCCTTAAGGAAGTCGGCCTTGTTGCCGAGCTTCGACCAGTCGAGCTTCTCGTAGAGGCCTTCGTCGCAGCCGCGCGCGATGTCGCCGGTCTCCACTTCGACCACGTCCCAGTTCACGTGCTTCGCCTCGACCATGGCCTTGACCTTGGCCTGCTCGCCGTTGTATTCGACGACCGTGACTTTCGTGCCGGTCTGCGACTGGAACGGCTCGTTGAAGGCCGCCTTCTGCGCGTCGCCGTTCGCGCCGCCGAAATTCACGACCGTCAGTTCCGCGGCGTGCGCCACGCCACACGAGAGTGCGAGCGCGGCCGCGACCGCCGCAACGCGCAAGTTGCCGATCTGCTTCATGGTGTAGTCCCCTTCTCCTTGGTGGTTTGTTTTCGCACTGGTTCAGGGCGTCATGCGAAGACGCGCAGATGCTCCGGCGCAAACTCGAGCGCAACCGGCTGGCCGGGCGCGAAGGCTGCGAGCGCCTCGGTGCCGAGCGGCACCTTCACGAAGCACTCGTCCTGATGAGGCAGACCGCAGCGCATGCGCACGTGGTCGCCGAAATAGATGAGGCCGCGCGCCTCGCCCGCCAGCGCGTTCGCGCCGCTGCCCGCCCGCGTCTGGGCACCGTTGGCGCCGTGGGCGGCGAGCTTCATGCGCTCGGGCCGGATGCAGGCGATGGCATCGGCGCCCGCCTGCGCGCCCGCCACGTTGCGGCCTTTCAGGCGCGTGCCGTCGGCGAGATGGATCTCGCAGAATTCGCCGTCGACGGCCGCAATCTTGCCGCGCAGCCGGTTGCTGTCGCCGATGAAGTTCGCCACGAACTCGTTGCACGGCGATTCGTAGAGGCGGTCCACGCTGTCGAGCTGCTGCACGATGCCCTTGTCGAACACCGCCACGCGGTCCGACATCGTGAGCGCCTCGCCCTGGTCGTGCGTGACGTAGACGAACGTGACGCCGAGCTTCTCGTGCAGCGACTTCAGTTCGTACTGCATATGTTCACGCAGTTGCTTGTCGAGTGCGCCGAGCGGCTCGTCCATGAGCACGAGCTTGGGCTGGAACACGAGCGCGCGGGCCAGAGCGATGCGCTGCTGCTGGCCGCCCGAGAGCTGTGCGGGATAGCGCTTGGCGAAGCCCTCCATACGCACCATCTTGAGCGCGTCATTGACACGCGCGGCACGTTCGGCCGCCGGCACCTTGCGCACGCCGAGCGGATACGCCACGTTCTGCTCGACCGTCATGTGCGGAAAGAGCGCGTAGTTCTGAAACACCATGCCGATGTCGCGCTTGTGCGGCGGCACGTTGTTGAGCAGCTTGCCTTCGAGGCGGATCTCGCCGCCGGTGGGGAATTCGAAGCCCGCCAGCATCATCAGGCAGGTGGTCTTGCCGGAGCCGGACGGCCCGAGCAGCGTCAGGAACTCGCCCTGATAAATGTCCAGATCAAGCTGCTTCACCACCAGCGTCTCGCCGTCGTACGTCTTGCGCACGCCGCGAAAGCTGACGATCACCTCTGAGGTCTTCATCGCCCTTGTCTCCTTGCAGTCCAACCAGATCCGGCACCATTAATTTATTCTGACGTAAAGCTTATCCGGACCTGACGTGCGGATTACTATAGACGTTCACGGCTCTATCTCATGGAGCCATTTCATTAATTCCGATGGAACCACTTGGCGATGGTCATCCTGTCAGACTGGCTTGCTGCGCAACTCGACAAAACCTCGGTGGAACCGGCCTACCGCCAGTTGCTGCAGCTCATGCAGCAGGCCATCCTGACCGGCCAGCTCGCGCCCGGCACGAAGCTGCCCAGCTCGCGCCTGCTCGCGGGAGACCTCGGCATCGCGCGCAATACGGTGCTGCACGTCTACGACCAGTTGGGCGCCGAAGGCTACGTCCTCTCGACCACCGGCAGCGGCACCTACGTCGCGGACACGCGCCCCGACTCGGCCGCCGTGAGCCCGCGCCCGGACGCCGCGACGCGCGCCGTGCCCGGTCCCAGCCCGCGCGGCGACATGTCGGTGCGCGGGCAGCGTCTCATCGACGAAGCCGGCGTCTCCGCAAGGCAATGGGGCGCGTTCA
Organism: Paraburkholderia pallida; assembly: GCF_004524855.1. NCBI lineage: Bacteria > Pseudomonadati > Pseudomonadota > Betaproteobacteria > Burkholderiales > Burkholderiaceae > Paraburkholderia > Paraburkholderia pallida. The sequence continues at coordinate 1,986,129 of NZ_CP038149.1, forward strand.
TGCCCGGCGTGCCCGACGTGGCCGAGTTTCCCGCGCGCACGTGGAGCCGCCTGCAGTCGCGGCTCTGGAAGTCGGTGAGCCCCGACCTGCTCACGTACGCGCCGGGCGGCGGGTATCGGCCTTTGCGGCGCGCGCTCTCCGACTATTTGCGCGTGGCGCGCTCCGTGCGCTGCACGCCCGACCAGATCATCATCACAACCGGCATCCATCAGTCGATCGATCTCGCGGTGCGCCTGCTCGCCGACACCGGCGACCGCGCATGGGTGGAGGAGCCCTGCTACTGGGGCGCGCGCAGCGTGCTGCAGGCCTCGGGCATCAAGCTCGCGCCCATTCCTGTGGACGACGAAGGTCTCGATCCGCGCGAATTGGACCTGCGCCATCCGCCGCGCATCGCGCTCGTCACGCCTTCGCATCAGTACCCGCTCGGCATGGTGATGAGCCTCGCGAGACGCCGCACGCTGCTCGAATACGCGCGCCAGCACAAGGTGTGGATCATCGAGGACGACTACGACAGCGAGTTCCGCTACGGCAGCCGCCCGCTCGCCTCGCTGCAGGGACTCGACGATTCAGGCCAGGTGATCTACGTGGGGAGCCTCGGCAAGCTGCTGTTTCCGGGCTTGCGCGTGGGCTATATGGTGGTGCCGGAGCGGCTCGTGGGCGCGTTCCGCACGGGCGTGGCCGAGCTCTATCGCGAAGGCCAGCTCATGCAGCAGGCCGTGCTCGCCGAGTTCATCATGGACGGCTGTCTCACCACGCATGTGCGCCGCATGCGCACGCTCTACGGCGAGCGGCGCCAATTGCTGATCGACGCCGTGACGCGGCATTTCGGCGACGCGCTGCCGGTCATGGGCGACGAGGCCGGGCTGCACTTCGTGCTGGGCCTGCCCGAGCACTGCGACGACCGCGTGGTGACCGCGGCCTCGTACGACGCGGGCGTGATCGTGCGGCCGCTGGCTTCCTATTACTTCGGCAAGCGGCAACGCCAGGGATTGCTAACGGGTTATGCGTGCGTGCCGCACGAGGCAATTGGCCCCGCGTTCGCCACGCTCGCGCGCGTGATCGAAACGCATGCGTTTGGCACGCGGAGGACCGCTGGAACCGTTGGAACCGCGAGTACGCCGCGCGAACGCGTGGCGTGACAGACAGGAGCATGCGAGGCCACCCCGCATGCTCACGACCCGCTATTTAAGCCCGAAGTCGACGCGCGTCGTCGCGCCTTTATCGTCGATGCCCTTCGCGTCGAGCTTGGGCGCCACCACGAACACGCGGCTCGGGTCGACCTTGCCTTCGAAGTACTGCTGCACGGCCTGCGCGCGCCGCTGCGCGAGATCGCGCAGCGTGGCGTCGTCCACGGGTGCGTGCTCGGCGAGCGCCTGCTTCATGTCGTCGTCGGGCAGCGTCTTCGTCAAGCCGACCATATTGCGCGGCTTCTTGAAGTCCGCATCCTTATAGGCCTTCGTCAGATATTTGTCGTATTCCTTCTGATCGACCTGCACCTGGGAAGTATCCACGCTCTCGCCGTTGCCGACCGTAGCCTTGACCTTTTGCAGGCGCACGAGACGGTCCACGTACGCCTCGCGCAGCGCGGGCGTGTCCACGGCCGGATCGACGCGTCCGATCAGGTCGATCTTGATCGACGGCTTGTCGTCGAGCGCCTTCGCGATGGTGTCGAGCTTCTTGTTGTCGGCGTCGGTGAGCGTGGCCGTGCCCGGCGCGAATTCCACGTAGCCTAGCTCCTCGCCACCGCCGCCGAATGCGTTCGCGAGCAGCGAGAACGGCGCAGTCACGGCCTTCGCGATCAGGTTGAGCACCGCCTTCCAGATCAGGCCGCCCAGGCTGAACTCGGGGTTCGAGAGCGAGCCCGACACCGGAATGTTCACGTCGATCTCGCCGCGCCGGTTCTTGAGCAGCGAAATCGCGAGACGCACGGGCAGCTTCGTCGCCGTGTCGTTCTCGACGTGATCGCCGAACGTGAGCTGGTCGATGAAAATATGGTTGTTCGCCGAGAGCTGGTCGTTCGCGAGCTGGTAGTGCAAGTCGACGTTGAGCTTGCCCTTCGTGATCGGATAGCCCGCATATTTCGCCGAGTACGGGGTGAGATTCGTGAGCTCGATATCGTGCGCGCTCGCCGTGATGTCGAGCGCGGGCTTGTCGATCAGCGGATTCACGTTGCCCTTGATCGTGATGGGCCCGTTCGCCGCGAGCTTCGCTGAAACGTCGACGGGCGCGGGCGTGGTCGACTCGGTGCCGAACGCGCCCACCGTGCCCTGGATCTGCACGAGATCGGCGCTGTAGTTCGGCTTGATGAAGTTGTCGGTGTAGGTCACGCGGCCGCCCTGCAGCACGAGCTGGCCGAAGTGCAGGCGCACCGGGCGCTTGGGCGGCTGCGCGGCGGTCACCGTCGCCGGAACCGAAGCCGGAGCGGGCGCCGAGGCCGTCTGCACCGGCGCGCTCGCCGCTTGCGGCGTGAGCGGCACTGGCTCGTGGCCGCTCGTGTCGCGCGTGAGCGACTGCGCTTGCCCGCTCTGGTGCGCCACCACGTCCTTGAGATTGAGCTTGCCTTGTGCGTCGAGCAGCACGCGCCCATAGAAGCCAGCGAAGGTCACGCGGCTCGCGTCCACGTCGGTGCCGCGCGCGTCGTCGTAGCTCGCCTTCAGGTTGGAGAGCGCCAGCGAGCGCCACCCCGCGAACGGGTCGGACGTCGCCTTGTCGAGCATGCGCACATCCACGAGCGCCGCGTCGCCGCGATAGTTCGCCTTGAGCGCCTTGCCCTGCTCGAGCGCGAGCTGCCCCTTCATGTTGAGCAGCGCACTCGCGATCACCGCGTTCAGCTCGCTGCCGAAGTACGGCTCGAACGCGGCGGCATCGAGCCGGTTCGCGTCGATCTTCAGCTGCGCCTTCAGCGGCGTGGGGTTCACGTCGCCATTGAGCGCGAGCGTGCCTTTCTTGTTGACGGTGGCCTTCAGGTCGATCGGCAGCGCGTGTTTCATGTCGTCGCTGATCTGCTGGACCTTCAGGTCGAGCGGCGCAACGGCGAGCTTGACCGGGCGCGGCGTGGAGCTGTCCGTGAAGTTGACCGAGCCGCCGCTCACGCTCACGGAGTCGATCTTGTAGTGCCACGCCGGGCCGTCCTTCACCGACTTCTGCGCCGCGTGGATGGCCGTGCGTTCCGGCGCGGCCTCATGGACGCCCGCGAGCTGCATGAGGTCGATCTTGCCGTCCTTCGTGCGCTCGACGTTGATGGCGAGACCATTCGCGTCCACCGCGGCGATCTGCGCCGTGCGCGCCGCGAGATCGACCTGGGTCACCTGCACCGTGCCCTTCGCGAGCGCCACGGCCGTCGTCTTCGAGCCGCGTGCCGCGAGCTTGAGCCCATCGAGATTCAGCGTGCTCGCGCCCACCTGCACGGCGGCCGGCTGCTGCGCCCAGTCCGCCTTGATGGCCGAGTCGAGGCTCAGCTTGCCGTCCTGAATCTGCGCGGCCGTCAGGTTGTCGAGATACGGCTGCAGCTGCGGCAGCTTCACGGCATTCACGGCGATCTTTGCGTCGGCGCTCTTCGCGGCGAGGCCGAACGTGCCCGAGGCCTGCACCGTGCCGCCGTCCTGCGAGGTCAGCGAGACGTTATAGGCGGCGGGCGCCTTGGCCACTGTCGAGAAGTTAGCAAGCGTCGTGGCGATGTTGCTGAGGTCCAGCTCCACCGGTCGCGACGCCGCTTCGTCGTGCACGTGGACCGTGCCATCCGTGATCGCGAACTGGCGGATCGAGAGGTCGAGCGGCGGCGCCTTCTGCGCTTCTGCGGGCGCGGCCTGCGCGCCCGAAGCCGCGGGCGGAACAGCCGTGGCGGCGCTCGCGGCGCCTTTTTGCTCGCCGTTTTCCTTTGCGCTGGACGCCTGCGCCTCGGCCTTCGCCGCCGGCGCGCCGACCAGCTTCTCGACGCTCAGCACGCCCGCCTTGTCGCGCGCGATCCAGGCCGTGGGCGCGTCGATACGGATCGCGTCGAAGCGATAAATGTTGCTGAACGGCTCGAGCGAAGCCGCCGCCACATGCAGGCCGCGCGCGCCGAACAGCGGCGCGTTGGCGTTGTCGGTGGCATCGACGTCGTTGAGGTCGGTCGTCCCCGAAACGCGCAGCGTGGGCTTCTCGCCCGACATCACAAAGTCGAGCTTGAGGTTGGTCGAGAGCTTGCCGCTCTTGAGTGCGACCGGCAGCTTGGTGGGCGCATAGGTGAGCAGCTTCGGCACGTCGAGATCGGTGAGGCGCAGCTCGATCTCCGATTCGCGCGACGCGGCGAACGGCTTGGTCTTGCCGTCGATGGCGAGCGTGCTGGCGCCGTCGATGCGCGCGCGCAGCATCGGCTCGACGAAGATATCGGTCTTCGAAGCCAGCGTGGCGATGAACGGAATGCCGAGCGACCAGCGGTCGATCACGTGCTTTTCGTTGAGCAGGCGGTCGTCGAAGGTGATCTGGCCGTTCTCGATCTGGATGTTCGAGACCGAGAACTGCGCGGGCTGCTTGCTCGGTGTCTCGGAAGGCTTCGCGAACTTCTCGATGAGGTCCGTGAAGTTGAAGCGCTGCGCATCGAGCCGCACGATGGTCGCGCGCGGCGAGTCGAGCCGCACTTCATCGACGATGGGCGCCGCGCGGAAGATCGACGACCACGACGGCTGCACGACGAGCTTCTCGACATCGAAGAAGTCACCCTGGCCGCCGCGCTCGCCGATATGCACGCGGTCCGCCTCGAGCCGCAGCGTGTAGGGATTGAGGCCGATGCGCGCGATCGTGACGGGGCGGTCGAGCAGCTTGCTCAACTGCTGTTCGGCAACGTGGCGGATGAGCGGCGGCGCGGCGAAAAAGCCGAACAGTCCGAACACCACGAGGAAGATCGCGATGCCCGTGAAGATGCGCCGTGTGCGGGGGGCGCGCGCGACGGCGCGCACCGATTGCAAGGAAGTAGTCAGCGATGTTTTGTTGAGGCTTGCCATGCTTGACGGCCAGTGACGCGGAGAGCAGTTCGCCGCGGTAGTGAAACGAGTTGGCTCTATTCGACTGAAGATGAGCCCGACAGCCCGAAGTATAGGTCCGATGCGCACTTGCGCGGCTGTAATGCGTCGGGTGGCGCGGGTGGTGCGTCGGCGTGCGGGGGCGCCGCGAAGGCGCGCAGAAGGTGCGGAGGAGGATGGCCGCGAAGTGATGAGCAAAGCGGGTGAGCAATGCGCCGTGCAGCAGCGGACTCGATATGACCAGCGCATGACGTCATTACGCCCGCGCTATGCAAAAAGAAAAACGGAGCGTCCTGGACGCTCCGCCGCTTTACCGTTTCGGCAGGGCGACCTTGCCGCCCCACGCGCGTATCACTGCCGCTCGACCGCCGGCGGCTGCCACGTGCCGTCCGTGGCCTGGGGCTTCGGCGCATACATGCGCAGCACGAGGCGGAAGTCGCCCTTCGGCACCGGCACCCAGTTGGCGCCGCCGCGCGGCCGCTCCGCGCTCACCTGCACGTCGAGCGAGCCGTCGCGGTTACGCCGCGCGCCGTTGCGGTCACCGAAGGCGACGCGCACGGGCGCGTCGTCGTCGAGCGCGCCGTCGGGCGTGTAGGCCGTGATCGACCAGAAGCCGCGCACCGGCGGGAGCTGCTTCGCGCTGAAATGAATCACGTAGCGGTTCGCGCCGTTCAGCGTGTGGCCGTCGCTGTCCTGGGCCACGCGCGCACGCGCTTCGTCGCGGCTGGTGGGCAGGCCCGGCGAAGCATAGGCCGCGTAGCCGCGCAATGCGTAGTCGGCGCCGTAGTTGCCGGCATCGTCGCCCACCCAGAGCCAGCCGTTGCCGGCCAGCAGGTTCGAAGGCGGCGTGGCCACGCGCGCGCGGCCGTCGGCCAGGCCCGCGTTCACGACGGCGGCATCCTTCGCGCCGGTCGGCAGCTGCGCCGGATCGCCGGGCTGCACGCCGATGTCGCCGAGAATCTTGAGTGCGTGCGCGTCGTCGGGCTCCGGCGCGTTGTCTTCCAGCGCGAGCGCGAGGCGGTCGAAGAAGCCCTTGGCGTCGAGCGCGGCGATCTGCGCGGCCGGCGCGCCCGTCGCGACCGGGTCGCCGGCGAGGCTCGCGCCCGTTTGCGGGTCCGCCTGCGCAACGCGCTGGCCGCGCGCATCCCAGGCGGAAAGCGGCGCCACGCGGATGCCGCGCTGCAGACGGCGCGCGCTAGCGAGATCGCCGCCGCCGCGCGTCTCGATGCGCGCGAGGAACCAGACGTAGCGCGTGCTCACCTCGACGCGCTGTGCGCGCGCGGGCAGCGTGCCCTTCCAGCCGACCGGCACGAACGCAATCGTTTGCGATTTCAGGCCGCTTACGCGCTGGTTGCCTTTCGCGGCCGTCGACCAGACGACGTTGGTCCACATGTCGAGCGCGCGCGCATCCATATAGCGGCCATGCGAGTCGGGCAGCGCGACGAGCACCGGTTCGCGGCTCACGTCGAGCCAGCCGGACGAGCCGAGCGTGTCGAGATTGGGCTCGCGCGGGCTCGAGGCGCCGACGGGCGGCAGCGACTGCGCGTGGCGCAGCGTGTTCGGCGCGGCCTGGCCGGGCGCGCTGCCGGTGGCGGCCTCGCGCGAGATGTCCATCAGCACGAGCGGATAGCCGAACACATAGGAATCGGACACTTCGTCCTTGACCCAGCCGTTGCTCCTGGGCGCAACGCCTTCGGGCGTCGATGCGCAGCCGGCAATAAGGGCGACACCTGCGAGTGCGGCGCAGGCGCGGAAATAAGGAATCATTCGGCGTTTTGTTGTCATTTGTTGATTATGTGCGAAGCGGGCGGTCCATGAGTTGACGTCGACCGGCCTCCGACACCGCGCGCCGGCCCCCCCGGGCCGTGGTCCAATCCGCGCAGCATGGTGCCAATGCCGCCGGGTGGTATCGTATCGCCGGCGTCAGCCCCTGAAAAGTCTGCTGTACATAGTTCTCCGTTGCGTCGGGCATCGGCCCTTGACCTTCCCATGATGGGAACGTAGATACTGCGTAACGTCGAATAGTTATCTCGCGCTTGCGCGTCATCATCATGAACGATCCCCTCGTTGCCGAAACTGCCGAGCGCGCCGGACGCCGCGTGGCGGAGCTCGAAATCCGTGGCATGACCTGCGCCTCGTGCGCCATGCGTGTCGAGAAGGCGCTCGCTAAAGTGCCGGGCGTGACGCGCGCTTCGGTCAATCTCGCCACGGAAAAAGCCACCGTCGAGGCCCGCGCCGAAGCCGGCGGCGATGCAGCGAAAGCGCTCACCGTGCAGCTCGTGGCTGCCGTCGAGAAGGCGGGCTACGAGGCCGAACCCATCGTGGACGCCGGCGCCGAGGCATCCGCCGACGTGAATGCCGATGCAGGCCCTTCGGCCGCCGCCCAGACCGCGAGCTTCGCCATTGGCGGCATGACCTGCGCGGCCTGCGCGAACCGTGTCGAGAAAGTCCTCGCGCGCGTGCCGGGCGTGGCCAGCGCCACCGTCAACCTCGCCACCGAAAACGCCGCGGTGCGGCTCGAAGCGCCCGTCGATGACGCCATGCGCGAGCGCCTCGTTGCGGCCGTGCAGAAGGCCGGCTATGAGGCCACGCCGCTCATCGAGGATGCGCATGCCGCCGCAACGACCGGCGCAAGCGATGCAACCGTTGCAACCAGCGCGGCGCACACGGGCGCAACGGGCGCCGCCCCGTCGCGCGCCGCCGCCGCGCAGGAGGCCGCACGCCGCGAGTTGCGCGCCGTGCTGGCGGCCGCCGTGCTCACCACGCCGCTCGTCGTGCCGATGTTCGGCCACTGGCTCGGCTTGCACTGGATGCTGCCGGCCGCGGCCCAGCTCGTGCTCGCCTCGATCGTCCAGTTCGGCTTCGGCGCGCGCTTCTATCGCGCCGCCTGGAAGGCCGTGCGCGCGGGCGCCGGCAACATGGACCTGCTGGTCGCGCTCGGCACCTCGGCGGCATGGGGCGTGAGCGTCTACGCGATGCTCGCGCATCCCGGCGACGCCGCGCATCTGTACTTCGAAGCCTCGGCGGTCGTCATCACGCTGGTGCGCTTCGGCAAGTGGCTCGAAGCGCGCGCGAAGCGCCAGACCACGGACGCGATCCGCGCGCTCAACGCGCTGCGCCCCGAGCGCGCGCGCATCCGCGAAAACGGCACGGAGCGCGAGGTGCCGCTCGCGCAGGTGCGCGTGGGCGCCGTCGTGGTGGTGCGGCCGGGCGAGCGCGTGCCCACCGATGGCGTGGTGCTCGAAGGCCGCAGCCACATCGACGAATCGCTCATCACCGGCGAAAGCCTGCCCGTGCCGAAGGCCCCCGACGACGCCGTCACCGCTGGCTCCATCAACGGCGAAGGGCTCGTGGCCGTGCGCACGACTGCCATCGGCGCGGAAACGACGCTCGCGCGCATCATCCGCCTCGTGGAAAGCGCCCAGGCCGAGAAGGCGCCGATCCAGCGTCTCGTCGACCGCGTGAGCGCCGTGTTCGTGCCCGCGATTCTCGTGATCGCGGCCATCACGCTGGGCGGCTGGCTGCTCGCGGGCGCGAGCGCCGAAACCGCGATCCTCAACGCGGTGGCCGTGCTCGTGATTGCCTGCCCGTGCGCGCTCGGCCTCGCCACCCCCGCCGCCATCATGGCCGGCACCGGCGTGGCCGCGCGCCACGGCGTGCTGATCAAGGACGCGGAAGCGCTGGAAACGGCGCACGACGTGAGCATCGTGGCCTTCGACAAGACCGGCACGCTGACGCTCGGCCAGCCCTCGCTCACGGCGTTCGAAACGGCCGGCGGCAGCGCGCGCGCCGACGCGCTGTTGCTCGCCGCCGCCGTGCAGCAGCACAGCGACCATCCGCTCGCGAAGGCCGTGGTGAAGGCGTTCGGAGACCAGCACTCAGGCGTGGCCGCTGTGGCGCTGCCCGCCGCCGCGCATGCGCGCGCGGTGCCCGGACGCGGCGTGCAGGCCGAAGTGAACGGCCGGCCTCTCGCGATCGGCAGCGCGCACTGGGTCGCGGAACTCGGTCTCGCCGTGCCGCCCGCGCTCGCGGCGCGCGCACAGGCGCTCGAAGCCGAAGGCAATACGGTGTCCTGGCTGATGGGCGCATCCAGTGGCGCAGCCGGCCACGCAGCGGCTAAAAGCACGCACGGCGCGCAGCCCGATTCGACGCACGAGGTGCTCGCGCTGCTCGCCTTCGGCGACACGGTGAAGCCCACCGCGCGCGAAGCCGTGGCGCGCCTGAAGGCGATGGGCATCCGCAGCGTGCTCGTGACCGGCGACAACGCGGGCAGCGCGCGCGCCGTGGCGGCGCAGCTCGGCATCGACGAGATTCATGCGCAAGTGCTGCCCGACGACAAGGCGCGCACGATCCGCGACCTGAAGATCCGCACGGGCGCCGTGGTCGCGATGGCCGGCGACGGCATCAACGACGCGCCCGCGCTGGCTGCCGCCGACATCGGCATCGCCATGGCCACGGGCACCGACGTGGCCATGCATGCGGCCGGCATCACGCTCATGCGCGGCGACCCCGCGCTCGTGGCCGCCGCCATCGACATCTCGCGGCGCACATGGCGCAAGATCCAGCAGAACCTGTTCTGGGCGTTCGTCTACAACCTGATCGGGGTTCCGCTCGCGGCCTTCGGGCTCCTGAACCCCATGCTCGCGGGCGCCGCCATGGCGTTTTCGAGTGTCAGCGTGGTGACCAACGCGCTCTTGTTGCGCACCTGGCGCGAGCGCCGTTAAGCCGGCCACTGTCGCGGCCACACGCTGGTGGACGCACCATGAAAAAAGCCGGACGGCACATGACGCGCCGTCCGGCTTTTTTCATTGGCTCGCGGGCCGCGCTGTTATGCCAGCACGAACCCGCCAGCCAGCGCTAGCGAATCGGTTATTGCACGATGGTCGCGCTCTGCACGAGCGACTTAACAAGCTTGGCCGCGCCTGCATCCATCGATTCCGCAATGATCTGGCGGCGAATCTGATCCTTCACGTCGCTATACGCCTCCACTTTCATCGGACGCTTGTCTTCGAGCCTGACGACCACCCAGGCCTGGCCCGACTGCACCGGTTGCGGCGCCACGCCGCCCACGGGCAACTGCGCGAGCATCCGCGCAACGTCCACCGGCACGCCGCGCGTCTTGCCCGCGACCACCGGCGTCTTGAAGCTCACCCACGGCATTTCGCCGCCGTTGTCCTTCGAGGGCACGATGCTGTACTTGCGCGCGAGCGCATCGAACGGCTGGCCGGCCCTGGCCTGTGCAATCACGTCCTTCGCCACTGCCTGGTCGGCGAGCACGACGAACTGCGGCTTGTACTCGTATTTGCCGAGCTCGGTGTTCACGCTGTTATAGCGCGCCCGGATCTGGCGCTCGGTCGGCTCGGGCGCGTGCACGTTGTCTTGCAGCCACGACTGGATCTCGACGTCCACCTTCTGGTCTTCGGCCGCCTGAGCCACCTCGGGGCGCTGGTCGTAATGCGCGCGCACCGCCTGCTGACGGAGGACTTCGCGGATGATCAACTGCTGCTTGAGCGCCGCGCGCAACTGCGGCGTATCGACGTCGCTGCCGCGGCTCACCGCCGTGCGCACCGCGTCTTCCATCGCGGACTGCGGAATCTGCACGCCGTTGACCACGGCCACCGCCCCGGCGGGCAAGCCCTGGGAAGCAGCGGGCGAGGCCTGGGGCGCGACGGGCAAGCCTTCGGAGGCAGCGGGCAAGGCCTGGGACGCGGCGGCGGGGAGATCCTGGGCGTGCGCGAGCGCAGGCAGCGCTGCGTTCAACACAACCGAAACAATAGCGCTCGCACACAGCGTGCGGATCAGGGGGGACATGCGGGACATCTCGATTCACTCCAATGGGTCAGGCCGGCTGGCCCGCCGCACATTATCGCCTGCTCGAGCCAAAGAAGCCGAAACGCCGGAATCTAGCCGATGTTTCGGCAACCGGTCGTCAAGTCTTGTCAGAAGCGCGGGCAAACCTGCCCAGGTCTTGACACATATCAGCACAAAAACCGGCCCGCTTCGTGGCCGCAAACACAATTCGCTTCAGGATCAACACCTTGGCGCGGATGCGGACAGGTTGTCCACAGGCCTTTCCACGAAATCTGGGGATAACCGCCCTCGCGCTTCATCACTTGCGCGCGATCAATCGGCCCGTTGCCACGCGGTCGCGGGCAACGAGATACGGCTACCTTGCGCCGTCGTTCTCGCCCGACAAGCCGCCCATTCGCGGTGTTCAGGAGTGCCATGACCCGATTCATCCGCCCGTCCGATCGCCCCGCAGTCGCCGGCATGCCCCTGCGCTCGCGGCCACACACGCGCATGCGGCAACCCTCAAGATCCGCATGGCCGATGCTCCTTGGCGTTCCCGCCCGCATCGTCTGCGCGGAGGGCCTGGCCGCCCAGGCCGTGACGCGTCACGGCGCCTGCGCGATCGATCTCGCGCGCACCGGCCCGCTGCCGGTCGGCGCCTGGGTGCTGGCGTTCCGCGGCGCGGCGCGCACGGTCATCGACGCCGAACGCGCCCGTGACATCGACGTGGCGCTCGATGCGCTCGAAGCCATCGCCAGCGGCGAGCTCGACGGCGCGCACGCGTCGCCGGGTCTCGCGCACTATCTGACGCTCGTGAATGGGCGCGGCAGCGCGCGCCTCATCCAAAACCGCTAAGCGCCACGCGCCAGTCAGTTGCCCTGCGGCTGCGTAACCGATGGCGCAGGCGACGGCGAAGGCGGCGTGTATTGCGCGCCGTTGCCGTTGCCCGCGCCGTTGTCCGAATCGGAGTCGTCGGGCGTGGGCGTCGGCGCGAGCGACGGCTCCTGCGGCGGATAAGGCGCCTGCTCCTGACGCGACGGCTGCGCCGCCGACGCGCCCGAGGCACCCGAAGCGCCGATCACCGGCGGCTCGCCAAACATGCGCTGGATCTCAGGCGGCACGGGCGCCCCCGAAGCCGCGCCCGCTGGCGCGACGCCGCTTGTCGGCGGCACTTCGGTGGGTTCAGACGCCGGCGCCGCAACAGGCGCGCCAGGCCGCGGCGCCGGTGCGCGGGCCGGCGCGCGCGGCGCCTCGGCGGGCGGCTTCGCGGCGAACAGGCCGTCGATCCACGTCTTGAGCCGGTCGCGGAAGGTTTCGAACGGGCCGGGCGTGACCTCGGTCGCGAAGCGCACACGCGGATCGACGATGCGCGCGCGCAACGCCCGCTGGAAGAAGTCGCCGACGATCGGCAGCGCGCTGCGCGCGCCCTCGCTCTGGAGCGTGACGCGGCCGTCGTCGAAGCCCACCCACGCGCCCGCCACCAGTTGCGGGTCCATGAGGATGAACCAGCCGTCCGCGTTGTCCTGGGTCGTGCCGGTCTTGCCGGCCACGTCGGCGCGAATGCCGAAGCGCGTGCGGATGCTCGCGCCCGTGCCGCGATTCACGACGTCGCGCATCGTGTCGAGCAGCGTGCGGTCCGCCGATGCGGAAAGCGCGCGCTCGGGCGAGGCGCTCGCGAATTGCGCGAGCACATTGCCCTTGCTGTCCTCGATGCTCGTGACCATGCGCGGCTCCAGGTACTCGCCATCGTTCGCAATGGTGCTGTACGCCGACACCATCTCCTTCAGCGTGACCGGGCTCGTGCCGAGCGCGAGCGACGGTACCGGGTTCAACTGGCTGTCGCGCACGCCCATCGCGCGCGCGAGACGCGCGACCTTGTCCGGGCCCACCGCCTGCATCACCTGCGCCGTGATGCGGTTGCGCGAAAACGCGAGCGCGTCGCGCAGCGTCATCGGCTTGTTGCTGGGCGGGACGTCGTCGTTGGGGCGCCAGATCTCGCCGCCTTCGAGCGGCATTTCCACGGGCTGGTCGATCAGCGTGTCGGTGGGCTTCGCGCCGTCCGCGAACGCGGCGCCATAGACGAAGGCCTTGAACGTCGAACCCGGCTGACGACGCGCCTGCTGCACGTGATCGAACGGCTCATCGGCGAAATCGCGGCTGCCCACCCATGCCTTGATCTGCCCGTTGCGCGGATCGATCGCGAGGAAACCGGCTTGCACCGTGGTCTTGTCCTTGCACAGCGCGCGCATGAACGTGCGGTCGGAGCCGAGCTTCTTGAGCGCGTCCTCGTCGCTCGCACCCGCGTCGCGCGCGCTCTTGTAGTCGGGCGTCTCGCGCATGAAGGTCTTGAACAGATCGTTGCCGGCGTAGCAGCCGTTGCGCCCGCTCCATGCACTGTTCGCGCTGCCCTGTAGCTGATTGGCGTGCTGCTTGAGCGCGGCGGTGGCCATCGCCTGCAGACGCGAATCGATCGTTGTGTGCACAACGAGCCCGTCGGAATAGATGTTGTAGTCGTTGCGGTCCGCCCACGCGATCAGCCATTTGCGCAGTTGCTGCGCGAAATGCGGCGCGGGACCGGGTGGCTCGGTCTGACGCTCGAAGTCCAGACGCAATGGCTTCTTCGAGAGCGTCGCGTACTGCGCATCCGTGAGCTTGCCGTACTTCACCATCTGCGCGAGCACGGTGTTGCGCCGCGCGAGCGCGCGCTCGGGATTGATCACCGGGTTGTAGTAGGCGTTGCCCTTGAGCATGCCGGTGAGCGTCGCGCTCTGCAGCACGGTGAGCTGATCCGCGGACACGCCGAAGTAGGTGCGCGCCGCCATCTCGATGCCGAACGCGTTGTAGAGGAACGGCACCGTGTTCAGATAGGTTTCGAGGATCTGCGGCTTGCTGTAGACGGCCTCGATCTTGAACGCGGTGATCGCCTCCTTGATCTTGCGCGTGAGCGTGGGCGCGCGGCCGATCTCATCGGGATAGAGGTTGCGCGCGAGCTGCTGCGTGATGGTCGAGCCGCCCTGGCGGTCGCCCGAGAACGTGTGCAGCGCCGCGCCCGCTGTGCGCTTGAAGTCGATGCCGTGATGCTCGTAGAAGCGGTGGTCCTCGGTCGAGATCAGCGCATCGACCATGTGCGGCGAGATCTGCGAGAGCGGCACCCACTCGCGGTTCGAAGGCTTGAATTCGGCGAGCAGCTTGCCGTCGGCGGAAAGAATCTGCGCGGGCTGGTCCACCCTCGCCTTGCGGATGTCGCCGATGCTGGGCGTGAACGGAATCAGCACCAGCACGTAGAGCACGAGCGCCGCGGGCAGCGCGCCGATGGCGATGAGCACGCCGCGCCGGGTCGGATGGCGCAGATGATGAAGGCCCTTGCCGAGCCACGGCCGCACGAACGCGCAGACGCGCGACATGAGGGGCTTCAGGCGGGAGGACCACTTCGCGGCTTGAGCGCGGATGAACGACACGGAACGCTTCACGCGGGCTTCTGGATCGGCTGACAAAGCGTGCATCGTACCAAAACTGCCGGGCACGCCTTCTATCGCACCGGCGGCGACGCGAGCCGCCGCCTCGCCGCGATTTATGACACGGCGATGAAATAATTATCCCGGATCGAGGAAGAATCCTCTCCAGTCACAGCCGATTTTCCGGCGGCTGTCGATCCTTACACTCCTGACGCTGCTTGCCGGCCCTCGCCCGCAGCAAGCCATTTCTAAACGCTACGAAAAAACAGCCTCAGGAGCTTTACACGTGAAAAAGAACGCCCCCACGCTCGCCTCGACCGCCGCGCTCGGCGCTGCGGTTGGCCTCATTGGCGCCCTCGCCACCACCACCGCGCACGCACAAAGCTCGGTCACGCTCTACGGCCTGATCGACGCCGGCATCATGTACACGAACAACGTCGCGAACGGCAAGTCGGGCAGCGCGCTCTGGCAGGCGACGAGCGGCAACGTCAACGGCAGCCGCTTCGGCGTGCGCGGCAGCGAGGACCTGGGCGGCGGACTGCATGCCGTGTTCGTGCTCGAAAACGGCTTCAACGTGCAGAACGGCAAGCTCGGCCAGGACGGCCGCATGTTCGGCCGCCAGGCTTACGTGGGACTCGCGAGCGACCAACTCGGCACGCTCACGCTGGGCCGCCAGTACGACGAACTGGTGGACTTCGTCTCGCCGCTCTCGGCCACGGCAGGCACCTTCGGCGACACGGGCTTCGCGCATCCGTTCGACAACGACAACCTCAACCACTCGCTGCGCATCAACAACGCGGTCAAGTACACGAGCAACAGCTATAGCGGCTTGAAGTTCGGCGCCCTGTACGCATTCTCGAACCAGCCCGACTTCGCGGCCAACCGCGTCTACAGCTTCGGCGCGAGCTACAACAACGGCCCGCTCGCGGTGGCCGCCGGCTATCTGCAGATGAACGGCACGCAAGGCGCGAATGCGAGCAGCCCGGGCGCCGTGGACCTCGCCGAGTCGGCGGCCAACGGCAAGGGCGGCTTCTCGCTCGGCGCGGACCGCCTGCGCTCGTTCGGCGGCGGCTTGAACTACAGCTTCGGCCCGGCCACGGCCGGCTTCGTGTTCACGCGCAGCGAGTACTCGGGCACGAACGCGTTCGGCTCGCAGGGCGGCGACATGAGCTTCAACAATTACGAAGTGAACGGCAAGTACCAGCTGAACCCGGCCTGGAGCCTCGGCCTCGCCTATACCTACACCGACGGCCACGTCGACCGCACGAGCTGGGGCGCCGATCCGAAGTGGCAGCAGATGGACGCGCAGGTGGTGTATCGCCTCTCGAAGCGCACCGACCTCTACGCCGAAGCGATGTACCAGCACGCCACGGGCCACAACTACGTGGCGTTCATCAACACGGCGGGCGGCGCTTCGTCGACGGCGAACCAGGTGGTGGGCACGGTGGGCCTGCGCGCGCGCTTCTAAGGCGCGGCGCTAGGCCAGCACCAGCGACAGCGCAATCGAGATCCACACCGCGCACGCGCCCGCCAGAAAGGCGCGGCGCGCGAGCAGGAAGCGCGACTCGTCGCCGGCCTTCTGGGGCGAGGTGGCGAGCCAGGGCACGCTGCCGAGACAGGCGAAGCCCGCCAGCGCGAGCACGACGATCACGCGGTCACCGAGACGCCACGGCACGGGCTCATGCAGGCCCCAGTAGCCGAGAAAGATCATGCCGATGGAAAACATCGTCGACGCCGCCGAGCTGAGCGCGACGACCGATCCGGTCGGAGATTGCATGGACTGTCTCCCCTCGCGCGCGACGCGCTGTGTGGGCCGTTGCGGGTGATTGCGGGTTCTTTGCGGGCGCGTTGCCGGCGATTTGCGAGTGACTTGCGGGCCATTATCGGCGCGCACAGCGGCGGCGGCAACGCGCCCGCCCGCCCCGCCCGGCGTCACGCACTCAGGCCGTGGGCCGCACCATCTCGAACATCTCGCCGACCTGCGCGTAGTCGGCGCGATAGCCCGCGCGCATGATGGGCTGCGCGGCATGGGTGTCGAAGAGCCCGTCTTTCAGATACTGCTGCCGGATGTGCACGCCCACGACCTGGCCGAGCGCGAGCCAGTTGTCCATGGGCGAGCCGTCGAGTGCATTCAGACGCACGATCTGCAGCAGCTTGCATTCGAGCGCGGCCGGCGCCTCGGCCACGTGCGGCACCGCCACGTTGCGGCCCGGCGCGGGTGTGAGGCCGGCGAGCGCGAACTCGTCGATCTCGGCGGCGACGGGCGCGGAGCTGCGGTTCATCTGCTCGGCCAGCGGGCGCGAGGCGAAATTCCAGACGAACTCGCCGGTCGCCTCGATATTGGCGATGCTGTCCTTGCGGCCTTCGCTGCAAAAGCCGATCACGGCGGGGAACGTGGCGAACGCACCGAAGAAGCTGTACGGCGCGAGATTCGGCACGCCGTCCGGCGAGCGGGTCGAGATCCAGCCGATCAGGCGCGGGGCGACGATCGCCTTGAACGGGTCGTGCGGCAGGCCGTGGCCGGCGGCGGGGTCGTAGAAGTAAGTGTCGGACATGGTGAGCGGTGGGGTTTCTTGCGGCCCACACTATGACACGGGGCGGGGACGTGCGCTGACGGTGGATGGGTGGGCATTTATCCACAGTTTTTGTTGAGAGGCCTGTGGGCAACACCGGGAAATCGCAGCCAGGTGATTGATCCGAAAGGACTAACTGTCAGACACCGCTTCGCAGGCGCGCGCGCAGGCTCGCGACTTTTCCACAGATTTTGTTGAGAGCCCTGTGGACAAGCTCTGGGCGATTCACCCAAGTGCCTGTCGACAAAGGGAAACTACGTCGTGCGCGTTAACCGCCGCCATTGGGTGCTTCGCGCCTCGTTGGGCATGGCACCGCAGCGTCATTAAATCTGCATAACGAAATATCTAACCCACACGCCGCTCACCGGATGGGCGGCTACACGCCCAGGTCCAGACGCAACAAAGCCGGCTCTCTTGCAAGAACCGGCTTCATTTGATGAAACGACAGTTGGAGCGATCGATCAGAGCAGCGCGGATGGCGGCGCTCTTGCGCTCCCGATGCGGCGAGATTAGTCGCGCGGCATGCCGAAGGGCGTGTAGTGCGAGCGACGGATGCGTTCTGCTTCGCGGTGACGCGCTGCATACGAGTATTCGGCATCCATCGGCAGGTTCGGCGAAGCGAAGAGGTCGTTCACCTTTTGGAGGACTGCAAGGATAAAGCTCATGGTGACTCCCGGTTTGACAAGCTTTTAAGGGTTTTCCCTAGGAACAAAAGCATTATAGGGTTTTCCCTAGTCGAACGCTAGTGCAGTGCAGCAAGAAATCTGCGGCAGCGCGTCGCAGTTTGATGGCAAGCCACCCATGCGTTGCATCAGCACAACACATGGGTGGCCATAAATTCAGGGGTCGAAACGAAAAAAGGGGGTAGATCAGCTTTTTGACGCAGCCTGACGGGAGGGGCTAGTGTGCTGCGGATGCGTCTTCGACGAGCTGCTGCTCGCAGCGCGCGATGCGGCTTTTTCCGGCGTCTTCGGCGCCTTGCTCACCCGCGCGGCACGGCGCGGCGGCGTTGCAGCCGGCTGTGCAGCGCCCGCGCCCGTCTCAGCCGCAGCCGGCGGCGGCACCGGCGCGGCCGCCAACGCCGCAGTGGCCGGCGCGGCAAGACGCGCCGCAACGCTGTCGAGCGCGGCCTGCTGGTTCTGCATCAGCACGTCGAAGCGCTGCTGCTGCGCCGCCGTATCGGCTGAGAGGCTCGCGAGCAGGAGTGTCTGCGCGATCGCCACGCCCGCCGTCACCACGAGTGCGGCAACGGCCGCCGTCAACAGCCATTTCGTCCTGCGCGTCTGCGCGGCCATCGCCGCGACGATCTCGGTGGGCAAGGCGGCCACGGCGCGCTCGGCGCCCAGGCTTGCCACGCGCTCGGGCACGAGGCCGTGGACCGCCGTGTCGACGTCCGCGGGATGCACCACCGAGATCATGCGCGCGGGGTTGCCCGTGGTACTCGTGGCCGCGTAGGAAAAGCCGCTCGCCGACAATGGCACGGCCGCCGGTTCGTTGGCTGCGCCGTGCAAGCCAGGCACGGGTTCGGGAGCAGGTCGCACCGGCTCTTGCGCGGCCGTAGCTTCAGGCTGCGGCGGCACGCTGGCCGTAGTGGCCGTAGTGGCCGTAGTGGCCGTAGTGGCCGTAGTGGCCGTAGTGGCCGTAGTGGCCGTAGTGGCCGTAGTGGCCGTAGTGGCCGCCAGTTGCTCCATTTGCGCCACCGCACCTTGCACGCCACGCTGCTCCGGTGCGCCGTGCGCCAGAACCGCCGTCCCTGATGCTTGCGTACTTGCGGCCTCGTTGTCCTGTCGCTCCCGCTCCGCCGCCTCGCGCTCCAACGCGGCAGCGAGTTGCTGCGCTTCGCCAGGCGCGCTAGCCACCGCTGGTTCGTCCCGGCCGAAGCCGGGGTTCGCAACATCCTCCACCGGCATGACAGCCGCCTTCGTGCGCGCCGCGCGCCGCGCGGGCGCCGCACGACCTTCCTTCGCGCTTGCGGCCTGCACCGTCCCTTCCGCGTCAGGCTCTAGCGCCGGCTCACGGCCTTCGCCAAAAAGATCGAGCGTGAGCGCACTGCCGGGCTCCAATGCCTCGGTGTCCGCTGACAGGCTCGCTTCGGTGTCGGGGGGAGGCGTCGCTGCTCGACGCCGGGACGGCGCGCTGCGCCCAGCGCGTCCGGTATTGGAGGGTTCGTTTTCTGCGTGTTCGGCCATGGATCGACGATGAGACTCGCTTCAGGTGAACTCGCGTCGCGCGTCGGTCACGCCTGGCCGCAGCGTGACAGCCGCGTTTCGCTCCTCGGACGCGTGTCCTCAAGAACCCGCGCGCCGCTGGTCAGGCATCTTAGCGGCAAACGTCAGACCTGTAAGCCCCTCGAATGTGAACCATGCGTGACGGATCAACCTTGCGTGTCGTCCTCGCGAAACTCCTTGACGGCAGACAGGCGCCGCAACGCCGTGCAGATCGCCTCGTACTCCGTCGACGAGACGCGGCTCAGCACGATCATCACTTCGTCGAGCTCGGGCGAATCGTCGCTCTGCTGGACCACGAACTGCTTCACGCGAGGGCTGGACGTGCCCAGCGCGTCGTGCAGCGAATGGAACGTGAGCGCGCCGCGCTCGACCAGCAGCGAAATGCGCCGGCGCTGCCGGAACGTGATGAAGCGCCGCTCGAGCGGCTTGATGCCCGCGAGGATGATGAGAATGATGACGGTGGCCGCGATCGCCGCCGTGTAGAGACCGCCCCCCACTGCGAGGCCGATGGCCGCCACCGACCACAGGCTCGCGGCCGTGGTCAGGCCGCGCACGATCTCGCCGCGCAGCAGGATCGAGCCGGCGCCGAGGAAGCCGATGCCGGAGACCACCTGGGCGGCCATCCGCGAGGGATCGAGCACGACGTGCTCGCCGCCGAGCGCATCGGCAAAGCCGAACGCGGAAACGATCATGATGAGCGCCGAGCCCACGCAGACGAGCATGTGGGTCCGCAACCCCGCGGCCCACGACAGACGTTCGCGCTCGAAGCCGATCACGCTGCCGAGTGCGGCGGCCAGCACCAGCCGCGAAATGAGTTCGAAGTTGCCGAGCATGTTTGTCGCTCTCCGTGTTCTAGTGGACGTGCGCCGCTTGCGCGGGCCATCCCGTTGTTGGAATCGCCACGGCCGAACGCCCCGGTGCCGCCATGGCCGCTCCCGCTCCCGGTGCGGCGCGCCGCCGCGTCTCATGCATCGTAGCCGCATAATCGAGACAGACTGGCCCCGGCGTACAATCGCGGACACCCTGTTTTCCTCGTGCCCGCGCCTTGAGCGCCCACGTCTTTCATGAACGCTCTCACCGGCGCAGCGAGCCTGCGCGATCATTTCGACCGCACGATCCTGCCGTTGTGGCGCGGCCCCGGCTTCAACGCGGCGCTACGCCTGCCGCATGAAGCGCTCGATGCGTCGGGCACGGCGCCGCTGCCCGACGTGCGCTATCGCGCGATGGCCTGCGCCCGCCAGCTCTTCGTGTTCTCGCAGGCCGGCGAGCATGAGGCCGCGCATGCGCACACGCTCTTCGAATCGCTGCGCCATACCTTTGCGGACCGCGCGCACGGCGGATGGTTCTATAGCGTCGATGCTCAGGGCGCACCGCTCGATACCACGAAGGACCTCTATACGCATGCGTTCGTGGTGTTCGCGTGCGCGGCATACGGCCAGCGCTTCGGCGTGGCCGAGGCGCTCGAAACGGCGCGCGAGACATCCGCGCTGATCGTCGAGCGCTTCAAGGCGCACGACGGCTTGCTGAACGCGGCGCTCGACGCATCCTTTGCAAGTGTCACGAGCGGGCCGCTGCAGAATCCGCTCATGCATCTGACCGAGGCGTGGCTCGTCGCCCGCGACGCCACCGGCGACGCCGCATTCGACACGGCGATCACGCGGCTCATCGAAGCGCTCGCGCGCAACTTCCTGCACGCGGGCACGGGCTGCATCGCCGAATTGCCGCTCGGCACGGCGGGCAACCGCCTCGAGCCGGGCCATCAGTTCGAGTGGTTCTGGCTCGCGGCACAGGCGGGAGCACACCGGCTGGGTGATTCGGGGCTTCAGGAGGCGCTCGCGCGAGCGTTCGCATTCGCTGTGAAGCACGGCGTGGACCCGGTCACCGGCGCCGTTGCGGCGTCCCTCGACGAACAGGGCCGCCTGATCGACGCCACGCAGCGCATCTGGGCGCAGACGGAGTATCTGCGCGCCATCGCGACGCACGGCGATACCGTTGTGCGCGCAACACTGGAGGCGCAGATCGGGACATTTGCGCAGCGCTTTCTCACGCCGCAAGGCTGGGTGGAATGCAGAAGCGCGAGCGGAGAGGTCGCCCGCGCGGACATGCCGTCAACTACGCCGTATCACCTGCTGACGGCGTACCGCGCGCTGCCCTAGCGCGCCGCGGCTTGCGCGAGCCCGCGGCCTTCGGCCAGCACCGCAGGCGAAATCTCGAACGCCGCCACCGCATCGGCCAGTTGCTGGGTCTGCTGGTGCAGCGAAGCCGCCGCCGCCGCGGCCTCCTCGACCAGCGCCGCGTTTTGCTGCGTCATCTGATCCATCTGCGAAACGGCGGTATTGACCTGGTCGATGCCCGCGCTCTGCTCGAGCGATGAGGCGCTGATGCCCGCCATCATCTGCGTGACGCGCGAGATCGACGTCGACACGTCGCGCATGGCCGAGCCCGCGCGCTCGACGAGCTCCGAGCCGCCGCGGATCTGCGCGACCGACTCGCTGATCAACGTCTTGATCTCCTTGGCCGATTGCGCGCTGCGCTGCGCGAGCCCGCGGACCTCGCCCGCCACCACGGCGAAGCCGCGCCCCTGCTCGCCCGCGCGCGCCGCTTCCACGGCCGCGTTGAGCGCAAGAATGTTGGTCTGGAACGCAATCCCGTCGATCACGCCGATGATCTCCGCGATCTTGTCCGAGCTTTGCGCGATGCCGTGCATGCGCTCGACCACCTCGCCCACCACGGCGCCGCCGCGCGCGGTCGCGTCGAGCGCCGCCTCGGCGAGGGCATTCGCCTCGCGCGCGTTGTCGGCGGTATTGCGCACCGTGCCCGTCAGCTCTTCCATGCTGGCCGCCGTCTCTTCGAGCGAGGCCGCCTGCGACTCCGTGCGCGCCGAGAGATCGGCGTTGCCGGTCGCGATCTCGTCCGCGCCCACGTGGATCGAGCCGGCCGCCTCGCGCACCGTGTGGACCGTGCGCGCAAGGCTCGCCTGCATCATCGCGAGATCGCGAAACAGCAGACCGATCTCGTTGTCGCCGCGTGCGGCCACGGTTTCGTTCAGGCGTCCGCGCGCGATGCGGTCGAAGTGGCGGCCCGCTTCCTCGAGCGGCGCCACCACGCCGCGGCGCAGCGCGAAGTGCACGCCCGTGGCGAGCGCGATCAGCACGATCAGGATCGCGATGCCCACGGTCTGGAACAGCACGAGACGCGCATCGATCGACGCGAGCGATGCGTGGCTGGCCGCCGCGCTAAAGCGCGCGAAGTCGCGCAGCTCGGCGAGATAGGCGTCCTGGTACGACTGGGTCGGCTGGTCGAGGAAGGCCTGGATGTTGTTGGCGTTGAGGTCGTCGATCAGTTCCGCGAGCGCCTTGCGGTAGACCTGATAGCGCTGGCCGAGCGCGGCCACGCGTGCGCGGTCTTCGTCGTTGACGGGCTCGACCGCCGTGAGCTCCGCGTACGACTGGTCGGCGGCACTCAATTGCTCCTGCGCGTGGCTGATGATGTCGGTCGGCGCCGCGCCGCCGCCGCGAATCAGGCGGGTGCCCGCGCGCGAAAGATTGATGCGCGCGTCCATCAAGTGCTGGGTGGTTTCGTTGGCGGCGCTCGCCTGGCGCAGCGCCACTCGGGACAGATCCTTCACGTCGTCGTGCGTGCGCGTGAGCGCCCAGAAGCCGAGCCCTTCGGTCACGAGCTGGAGCACGCAGAATGCGGCTAAAACGCACAAAAGGCCGGATGCGACCTTGATCTTGCTGAACATCTTGAACACCTGGGATGGCAGTGAGTAGGTTCGGCGCGCGCGGGATAACGCACGCACCCGCACGGGTTTACGGCCTCGCAAACGTTGGATTGAGGTCAATTGCGCGAAATTTCTGCATCAAATGCGCAATAGCGTGTTGCAGAAACGATCCCCGCGCGATTTCCGCTATTTTTCGCAACAATTCGGAGGCGACGAACTTGCGATTCACCTTGCGCCGCCGCATGGCGCTTCCTACAGTGGTTAGGAAACTACGTGGGCGTGGCCCCTGAGGAATCCTGACATGACCGACTTGCTGGATCGCGCGCGCGGCGCGCTTCACGCCCAACCGTTCAGCATGCTGCTCGGGGCCGAACTCATGAACGCCGGGCCCGACGAGCTGACGCTGCGCCTGCCCGTGCGCGATGAACTCAAGCAGCAGCACGGTTTCGTGCACGGCGGGGTCATCAGCTATCTCGCCGATAACGCACTCACGTTCGCGGGCGCGCTGGCGCTCGGTCCGCGCGTGGTGACGGGCGAGTACAAGATCAATTACCTGCGGCCCGCCATTTCCGGCACGCTGGTGGCGCGGGCGCGCGTAGTCTTTGCTGGGCGCCAGCAGGCCACCTGCCAGTGCAGCGTGTTCGTGATGGAGAACGGCGACGAGCACCTGGTGGCGCTCGCGCAGGGCACGGTCAGCCGGATGGGCGAAGCGGGAGGCACGAACGGCGGGCACGGAGAAGGCGCCACACACACATGACCGTTGCACGGCGCGCGAAGCCAGAAAAACAAACGGCCGCGGGTGCTCCGCGGCCGTTTTTCCATCATGCTGCTGCAAAGTCAGAACAGGCGCCCGCTCACTCCGCTGCGCGCGTCTTCTGCGTCTGCTCGCCCAGCCCTTCAATGCCGAGGCGCACCGTCTGACCCGGTTTCAGGTACACCGGCTCGGGCTTCACGCCCATGCCCACGCCCGGCGGCGTGCCGGTGGAGATCACATCGCCCGGCTGCAGGCTCATGCACTGCGAGAGATACGACACCAGTTTCGCAACCGTGAAGATCATCGTGCGCGTGCTGCCGTTCTGGTAGCGATGGCCGTCCACTTCGAGCCACATCGAGAGATTCTGCGGATCGGGCACCTCGTCGCGCGTGACGAGCCACGGGCCGGTCGGGCCGAAGGTGTCGAAGCCCTTGCCCTTGTCCCACTGGCCACCACGCTCGATCTGCCACTCGCGCTCCGACACGTCGTTGACGATGCAGTAGCCCGCCACGTAGTTCAGTGCATCGGCCTCGCTCACGTTCTTCGCAGGCTTGCCGATCACCACGCCCAGCTCGACTTCCCAGTCGGTCTTCTTCGAGCCGCGCGGGATCTCGATGTCGTCGTTCGCGCCGATGATCGCGCTCGTCCACTTGTTGAACACCACCGGCTCGCCCGGGACCGGCATGCCCGCTTCGGCGGCGTGATCGGCGTAGTTCAGGCCGATGCACACCATCTTGCCGATATGGCCCACGCAGGGCCCGAGGCGCGGATTGCCCTCCACGAGCGGCAGCGTTTCGGGGTCGATCGTGCGCAGTTGCGCGAGGCCCGCGTCGGAGAGCACGTCGCCGGCGATGTCGGCAACGGCGCCCGAGAGCGCGCGAATGCGGCCTTCGGCATCCACGAGGCCCGGCTTTTCGTGCCCCTTGGGGCCATAGCGAAGCAATTTCATCGTCTCTGTTCCTTGATTTGGTGCACTAGTTAGACCACCCGCCATCGATCACATGCGTCTGGCCGGTCGTGAACGCCGACTCGTCCGACGCGAGATAGAGCGCGAGCGCCGCGATCTCCTCGGCCTTGCCCACGCGGCCCATCGGCTGGCGCGCGACAAAGGCCGCGCGCGCCGCGTCCACGCTCGTGCCCTGCGCCGCCGCCTGGGCGGCGATGCGCTCCTCGAGCGAAGGCGAGGCCACGGTGCCGGGGCAGATCGCGTTGCAACGGATGCCGCGCGTCACGAAGTCGGCGGCCACGGCCTTGGTCAACCCTATCACTGCCGCCTTGGACGCGCCGTAGACGAAGCGGTTGGGCACGCCCTTCACGCTCGACGCCGCCGACGACATATTGATGATCGAGCCGCCGCCCGCCTCCAGCATCGCGGGCAGGAAAGCGCGAATGGTCCGGTACATCGCTTTTACGTTGAGGTCGAAGGCGAAGTCCCAGTCCTCTTCGCTCGCTTCGAGAATCGAGCCCGCGTGCACGAAGCCCGCGCAGTTGAACAGTACGTCGATGGTCCCCAGTTCCCGTGCGAGCGCCGCGATGGCCGCGCCGTCGCGCACGTCGAGCTTGCGCGCCTCGACCGGCAAGGCTGCCAGTGCGTCGATGCGGATATCGGTGGCGATCACGCGTGCGCCTTCGCGCGCAAACAGCTCGGCCGCGGCGTAGCCGATGCCCTGGCCCGCCGCGGTGATCAAGGCCGTCTTGCCGGCCAGTCTTTGTACCATCTGCCACTCCCGTCGATGCGGACGCGCTTGCCGCGTTCAGTTCAGTGATGAGGCTTGGGATAACGATCGATGCGATGCCGCCGGGATGCCACGTTTGTATGGCAAGCGGCCATTATGGCCAGACGCGCCAGCGCCGTGGCGGTTTAACGGGCGTTTTCTAACCGGCTGGATCGGTCCGCAGCCCGTAGAACGCGGCCGCGTTGCCGCCGAACACGGCGGCACGCTCGCGCTCGCCCAGATGCGCGAGCAGGCGCTCGGCGCTCTCATGCCAGCGTTCGTAGTCGCCGTTGAGGTTGAGCACGGGCCAGTCGCTGCCCCACATGAGCCGCTGCGCGCCGAAGCTCGCGAGCAGATGCTCGACCCACGGCCTGAGCGTGGCGTCGCTCCAGCCCGGCGCGGCCTCGGTAGCAAGACCCGACACCTTGCAGTACACCTGCGGAAAGCGCGCGAGGCGCGTGATCGCTTGCGACCACGCAGCGAAGGCGGGCGAACCTGCGCCGCCCTCGCCGGCGTCCTTGATCGGCGGCTTCGCGCCATGATCGATCACCACGCGCAGCGCGCGATGGCGCGCGAGGAACGTTTCGAGCGCGCTCGCATGGCGCGTGAAGATGAGCGCATCGAAGGCGAGGTC
Organism: Paraburkholderia pallida; assembly: GCF_004524855.1. Taxonomy (NCBI): domain Bacteria; kingdom Pseudomonadati; phylum Pseudomonadota; class Betaproteobacteria; order Burkholderiales; family Burkholderiaceae; genus Paraburkholderia; species Paraburkholderia pallida. The sequence continues at coordinate 2,012,002 of NZ_CP038149.1, forward strand.
GTGGGCGATCAGCGCCTCGATGGCGCGTGACGTATCGGCCTTCGCGATCCAGTCGTCGTCGGGGAGGTCTTGCAGCATCGGGCGCACGGCGCGCAGCTTGGGCTCGCGCGCAAGCTCGTCGATCAGCTCGGGCGCCAGCGGGTCGTCGAGCGGCACCCAGCCCACCACGCCCGCGATCGAATCGTCGTGGCGTGCGAGATCGAGCAGATACCAGGTTTCGTCGACGGTGGGCGCAGCCTGCACGACCACCGTGCGCGCGACGCCGCAGCGTGAGCGCAGTGGCGCGAGATCGGCGGGACCGAAGGACCGGTAGAGCGGCGCGCTCAGCTCGGGCGTGAGCCAGCCATAATCGCCGCGCGCGGGGTCCCAGTAGTGCTGGTGCGCGTCGATCTGCAGGTGCGCAATGTGCTTGGTCATGGCGTCCGGCGTCGAGGGTTTGGACTCAGCTTCAGGGCAGCGGCGCGCGTGCATCGACGAGACCCTCGTCGCGCAACGCGAGCCAAACCTCGCGCGGCAGCCTGGTCTCGAACGACGCCACGTTCTCACGCAATTCCGCCGCGCTGCGCGCGCCGGTGAGCACGCTCGCCACGGCGGGATGTGCATAGGGAAACTGCAGCGCCGCCGCCGCGAGCGGCACGCCGTACGCGCGGCAGACCGCTTCCAGCCGCGCCACGCGCTCCACCACGTCGGGCGGCGCCTCGCCGTAGTTGAACTTGCGATCTCCGGCGAGACCGCGCGCGAGAATGCCCGAATTGAACGCGCCGCCCAGCAGGATGCTCACGCCATGCTGGCTGCACGCGGGCAGCAGATCGTCGAGCGGCGCCTGTTCGAGCAGCGTGTAGCGGCCCGCCAGCAGCGCGCAGTCGATCTGGAATTCGCGCATCGCTTCGAGTATCACTTCGCGCTCGTTCACGCCGAAACCCACAGCCTTCACCGCACCCGACGCACGCAAATCGTCCAGCGCGCGAAAGCCGCCGCCATCTGTGAGTTGCCGCCAGTAGTGCGCGTTGCGCTCGCCATGCGTGAGGCGGCCGATGTCGTGCACGAGCAGGATGTCGATCTCGACGATGCCGAGCCGCTGCTGGCTGTCCTCGAACGAACGCAGGATGCCTTCGCGCGTGTAGTCGTAAATGGCTTCGAACGGCAGCGGATCTTGCCAGCCTTCGCTGCCGTCGTAGGGATGCGTGCGCGGCACGAAACGGCGGCCCACTTTGGTCGACAGCACGTACTCGCGGCGCGGATAGCGCCTTAGCGCATCGCCGAGGCGATGCTCCGCCTTCGTGTGGCCATAGTGCGGCGCCGTGTCGAACAAGCGCACGCCGGCCTCCCAGGCGGCATCGACGGTGGCCTGCGCCTCTTCGCCGGTGAGATCGCGATACAGGCCGCCGAGCGGCGCCGTGCCCAGACTCAGCGCACTCACTTCGAGCGCCGTGCGCCCGATGCGGCGCCGCTGCGCGACCTGCGGATGGGGCTCCTGCGCCATGCGGGGTGTCTCCTCGATTGAATCAACGATGCACGTCGCGCGTGGGCATCAATGCCTCAGCGCTGACAGGCTTGCTCGCTTGCTGCGAAGCGACCACCGGCGCGCGCACTGGGCCGACCGGCTCGAAGGTTTTGTCCGTAAGAATAAACTCCCGGCGGCCGGGCGTCTTCGAATTAGAGCGCGTACCGCGCAGGCGTTGGCGATCTTTCAGGAGACGTGAGGCGAGTCGCCGACGGCGATGATATGCCTCACCTCCGCTCGTTTCATTTATTGCATTTAATTCACTTGTTTCATATAGTATGTGCATCGCAGGCAGCTATTGGCTACACGCATCAGGAGCCACGCTATGCCCACTCTCAAACGAAATCCCAAGGAAGCACCTCCGGCAATGAGCGAACACGAAATGGAACTGGCCCGCGTTGCGCAGCGCTGCATCATGGAGGCGCTCGATCACTCGCGGGCGGTCTCCATCACGCTCACGACCGAAACCGGCCTTCATCCCTCGATCGAAGTACCGCCCGCCGCGCTCAAGCTCATCGGCCAGTTGCTCGGTGCGATGAGCGAGGGCAAGACCGTTGTGCTCATGCCCGACAAGCAGGAGTTCACAACCGTCGAAGCCGCCAACTACCTCAACGTCTCGCGGCCGTTCGTGATCAAGGAGATCGAGGAAGGCCGGCTCAAGCACCGCATGGTCGGCACGCACCGTCGCATCGCCGTGGAAGACCTGCTGGCGTACGAGCGCGCGATGCGCGAACGGCAGTCCGCCGCGCTCGACCGCATGGCAGATAACGCCCGCGATCTCGGACTGGATTACTGAATGGCGGGGCACGCACGCTACACGGCTTTACTGGACGCGTGCGTTCTGTTCCCCATCGCCATGACCGATGCGCTCATGAGCCTCGCAACCGCGGGACTTTTTGCTGCGAAGTGGACGCATCGCATTGAACAAGAATGGATGGCGGCGCTGGAACGGCACCGCCCCGATCTCGTGGGCAAATTAGGCGTGCGCCGCGATGCCATGCACGACGCCGTACCGGACTGGCAAATCCCGGACGGAGCATGGAAACACCTCGTGCCCTCTATCGCGCTACCCGATCCCAACGACGCGCACGTACTCGCAGCCGCTATTGCGGGCCACGCCGACTGCATCGTCACAACGAACCTGCGCGATTTTCCTGCTGAGGCAGTCGCGGCCCATGGCATCGATGTGGCCGATCCCGATCGCTTCATCGTCCGTCAGTGGGATCTCGATACGCTCGTCTGCATCGCTGCGTTCAAGCGAATGCGGGCGCGCTGGAAAAAGCCCGAAGCCACGGCTGAGGATTTTGCCCGCGCGCTCGAACGCGGCGGGCTGCCGGGCACGGCCATGCGAATCAGGGAAGCCGCGGAGTTGATCTAATCCGCCGTGCCCATGCTCGTGCGAGGGCATGCTCCATTCCAGCGGCGTCTCACCTCTTCACCACCACCGGTCCTTCAGCCCCTTCTCCGCCCTTCGCCTCCCGCGCGACGATCGCCACGAAGAGCTGCTCCAGATCGCGCGTGAACCGCACCGTATCGAAGAGCGGCGCATCGGCCTTCGCCCGCGCGAGCCGTTTGCGTATCTGCGCGTGCCAGGCCGGATCGCTCGCGAGCGCGAGCGCAATCTGGAAATAAGCGTCGAGATCGCGCGCAACCAGCGCTTCGAGCCCCACCGCGTGCAGCAGGCTCGCGCCCACGCGGCCCGCGAACAGCGAGCCCAGCGCCGACACCATCGGCACGCCCGCCCACAACGCGTCGCTGCCGGTCGTGTGCGAGCCGGTCGGCAGCGTGTCGAGCGCGAGGTCCGCGAGTTGCAGCCGCGCGAGGTGCGCCTCCTGCGGCAAGCGCTTCGCGAAGATCACGCGCTCGCGTGCTACGCCGTTCGTTTCGAAGAAGTCGTGCAGGTTCGCCTGCGCCCGCTCGCTCCCCGGATCGAGCAGCCAGAGCACACTGCCCGGCGTCGCGGCGAGCAGGCGGCACCACACCGACGCCATCTGCGCATTGAGCTTGAAGGTCTGATTGAAGCTGCAGAACACGAACCCACGCTCGGGCAAGCCCGCTTCGGCGCGCGAAGGCCGCCGTCCGCTTTGGCGCCGATGGTCGTTCGGCTGATAGCAATGCGGCATCAGCGCGAGCGTCTCGCTGTAATGCGGCGCGGCGGCAGACGGCGTCACCACCGCATCGCCGATCACATAGTCCGCGAGCCTCGGCTCGCCGAGCGAGCCCGGATAGCCCAGCCAGCTCACGATCACGGGGGCCGGCCGCAGCGCCGTGATGCCGAGGCGCATGCCGGTCGTATAGCCCTTCAGATCGACGAGCAGATGGATGCCGTCGTCCGCGATCTGCGCGGCCGCGTGCGCGTCGGTGAGCGCGCCGATCTCATGCAGCGTGGCGGGCAGCGCCGCGAGCCGTTCGCGCCATGCGGCATCGGGCACGGCCTCGCCGTACGAATACAGATGGATGTCGAAGCGCGTGGGATCGTGCAATTCGAGCACGCCCGCGAGCAGGCGCAGCGTGGCGTGATCGTAGAAGTCGGAGGAGAGATAGCCGATCCGAAGGCGCGCACCCGCCTCCCAGGCCGCCAGCGCCTCGGCGAGACCCGCGCCGCGCGCGATGAGCGGCAGCGCGGCCAGCTCGCCGCGCCAGCGCGACTGCGCGAAGCGCCGCCCGGCCTCGCGATGCAGCCCCGGCGTGAGCGCCGGGATGCCCAGCAGCCCCCACGGCGTGAGATTCTCTGCCGCGCCCGTGGCGACCATCTCGAGCGCCGCATGGTCGATCTTGTCCAGATCGCGCCAGTGCGCAACGCGCCGCCGCACGTACTGCGCCGACTCCCAGCGCCCGCCCCGGCAATACGCTTCATCAGCCTCGTCGAGGCGGTTCAGGCGCTCCAGCAAGCCGCCATAGCACTGCCAGAAGTGCGCCGACTTCGGCTCCAGTTCGAGCGCACGCCGCAGGCTCGCCTCGGCTGCCTCGTAGAGTCCCGCCTCCTGCTGCACCATGGCGAGGTTGCCGTGCGCGAGGGCATAGCCGGGATCGATTTCAATGGCCGCGCGATACGCGGCCTCGGCGTGGGTGGCGTCGTTGCGCTTCTTGAGGAGATTGCCCACGTTGTTGAACATGCGCGCCTCGCGCACGCCCAGATTGATGGCCGCGAAGTAGGCCGCGATCGCCTCGTTGTCGCGGCCCTGCCAGAGCAACGTCCACGCGAGGTCGCGCTGCAGCGCCCCGTTCTCGCCGATCGAAAGCGCCTGGCGGATTGCCTGTTCGCCCTCTGCATAACGTTTCTGGCGCGCGAGCGCGACGCCAAGCTGATGCCACGCAGCGACAGACTGCGGATCTTGCGCCAGGATTTCGCGAAAAAGGGCCTCGGCAACCGTGTACTGCTCGGCGTTCAGGCGGTCGATGCCACGCTTGAGCAGTGCGTCGGAACGCGACGACGGAGTCGGAGTGGAGATTTTCATCACGCCATCGTAGGAAGCGTGATGGGGTGCGAATATCAGAACGTTCCTGGTTTTGTGCGGCGCGCGCCGGGCCCTTGCGCGCGTTCAGCATCGCGACTGGAAGCCGGGCGCGCAAAACGGTTAGAATGGCCACCCTCTCAAAATACCGTCCGGTGTGCGCAGGGCGCGCCGGATGCGCATGCATACCTCATGGCCAAACTTCTGACCGATCAAGAATTCCAGCGTTTTTCCGAGCTTCAGCAGAAACAGGCCAGCTTCACGATTTCGAGCGAGGAAGCCGACGAGCTGCGCGATATCGTCGCGCGCGCCCAGCAAAAGCGCGACGACCGCGCGAGCGCGATGAAGACCGTCGAAACCGCGATCGAGCAATTCGAGATCACGCCCGACGAGTTGTTCTCGGCCGAGCAGATTGCCGAAGCCGCGCGCAACTTCGGTCTGATCCCGGCCACGCGCAAGGAGCGCGTGCTGCCGCCTTCGCTGACCCTCGACGGCAAGACGCATCAGTGGACGACGCGGGCCCTGCCCGAGGAAATCCGCGTGCCGCTGTTCGAAGCGTTCCAGGGCGGCCAGTCGGTCAAGGTGTTCATCGCCACGCCGAAGGACGCCGCGCGCTGCGCCGCGACCATCGCCCGGCTCGAAAAGGAAACCGGCGCGCAATACGCGCAGGCCTGGCTCGAAGAGCTCGCCGTCACGCGCGCCCAGGTGGACGACGCGCTCGCGAAAATCGCCGCCTGATTGCGGCTGGCGAGAGTCCAGGCATAACGCGGAGGCGCAGCGAAGCCGCGCCGCGCCTCCGGACAGGACACACCGCCTCAGTCGAGCGGCATCCTGAACCCCACCACGCCCGGATCCTCCGTGGGCGTCACCGTGAAGCCGCAGGCGCGCGCGAGCCCGATCATCGGCGCATTCTCGCGCAGCGCCTCGCCGAGCAGCCAGTGCGTGCCGCGCGAGCGCACGTAGGCAATCATGCGATCCAGCAGCAGGCGGCCAAGGCCGCGCCCCTTCAGATTCGACTGGATCGTGAGCGCAAACTCGGCGGTCTCGTTGTCGGGGTCGGCCACCGCGCGCCCCACACCCAGCGTGCGCGGCTCGCCGTCCTCGCCCTCGACGGTCGCGATGAGCGCCATCTCGCGGTCATAGTCGATCTGCGTCATGCGCGCGAGCTGCGTGTGGTCGAAGCTGCGCACCGCCGAGAAAAAACGCAGGCGCAGATCGTCGGGCGTCATCGTGTCGATGAACGCGCGGTGCATCTCCTCGTCTTCGGGCCGGATCGGCCGGATCGTCAGGCGCTGGCCGTGCCAGTCGAGCGTTTCTTCGAGCCTGCGCGGATACGGCATGATCGCGAAGCGGCTGCGCTTCTCCGCCAGCGCGAGGCGCGGCGCGACCACCTTCACTGCGTCAGGCAACACCCGCAGCGTCACCTGCATCCCGACGATCTCGCGCACCTCGCACACCACCTGCGAAAGCTCGGTGAGCACCGCGAGCGTGGGCTCGGGCGTGGTGTAGCGCGTATACGGCGAGTGCGCGACGATGTCGCGCGAGAGCACCGAGTTCAACGGCGGCAGGCTGTAGACGCGCAGCGGCGGCGAGAAGCCGTCTGGCGACGGCGCCACGAAGTGGAACACGGGGCCAAAGTTCGCGTCGTCGCGGAACTCCACGCTCACGTCGACGATGGCCTGCTCCGCGAACTGCGCCGCGCTCTCGAGCGTCTCGAGCCCGAACGAGCCCAATAGCCGCGCCGCCTCCGCGCCCTCGAGCGTGTCGCACCCCGCCGCCAGCGCCGCGCGCGCCACGCCCTGCGCCGCCTCGATCGCCGCCGCGCCTTGCGCGGGCAGGCTCTCGGGCGTCTGCATCAGGAGTTCGCGCCCGAGCCGGTAATCGACGAGACGCGCAAACGCGCGTGCGAGGCGCCGCGGCGTCGTATGCACGGGAATGCCGTGCGCGTGCAGCGCGTCGCGCGTGGCGTCGTCCACGCCGCCGAAGAAGCACGCGAGCATGCCGCGATACGCGAAGCGCTGATTTTCGATCAGCGTGCGCGCGACATCGGCCACGGGTGCGCTGTGGGTGGGCGCGTGCACGACGAACGCGGTGCCGGTCGAGCGCTGCGAGGCGAGCGCTTGCAGCGCGAGGCCGAAGTGCTCGGGCTTTGCCGTATCGCCGAGCACGAGCGGATTGCCGGCCTGCGCATGCGGCAAGGCAGCTTCGAGTGCGGCGCGCGCCTCGTCGTTCCATCGCGCGAGCGTGTCGCCAGCCTTCATGAAGGCGTCACGCGCGAGCGTGGCCACGCCGCGGTCGCTCGTGATGAGCGTGGCCGTATCGCTCGCGGCCACTCGGCCCAGGCCCAGCGTTTCGATTTCGTCGAGCAGGTCGTCGAGCGTGTCCACGCGCACGATGCCCGCGCGCCGGAACGCCGCCGTGTAGAGCGCGTCGCCCGGATCGTCGCGGCCGCTGCGCAGCGCGAGCACGGGCTTGTTGCGCGCCGCCGCCCGCGCGGCCGACATGAACTTGCGCGCCGCGCGGATGCTGTCCACTTCGAGCAGGATCGCGCGCGTGGCCGGATCGCTCGCGAGGTAGTCGAGCACGTCGCCGACATCGACATCGGCTTCGTCGCCCAGCGCCACCGCATGCGAAAAGCCGAGCCCGCGCGCGCCGGCCCAGCGCAGCACGGCGTTGGTGAGCGCGTTGGATTGCGAGACCCACGCCACGCCGCCGGTGCGCGCGACCGTGGCGGCTGCGCCGAGTTGCGCGTTGAGCGCCGGCGTGAGCGCGCCGAGCGTGCCGGGCCCGAGAATGCGCAGCAGATGCGGGCGCGCCGCCGCGAGCGCGTGGCGCAAGTCGGCGCGGTCTTCTTCGTTGCGCGCTTCGCCCACGATGATCGCGGCGCGCGTGCCCAGGCCGCCGAGCCGATGCACGAGCGCGGGCCAGGTGGCGGGCCGCGTGCAGATGATGGCGACGGTGGGCGCCTCGGGCAGGTCGCCGGTATCGGCGAGCACGGGCTTGCCGTCGAAGCTGTCGAAATCGCCCGCATGACGCGGATTGACCGCCCAGAGCGGACCGGCAAAACCGCCTTCGATAAGGCGCTGCCACACCATGTTGCCGATGCTGCCCGGCCGCTGCGAGGCCCCGATCACCGCTACGGATTTCGGCTGGAATATCGCATCGAGATTGCGTACGGTCACTGCCCCTCCTCGCTGTTCGTGTGGGCGCGCGCACGGGCAGCGCCGCCGGATGTCGTCACGAATGAGGATAGGCGAATCGGGAATGCGCTGCGCGCATTTCGCCGCGCGCGCTTGCGCGGCGCACAGCGACACGGCGCCGCCGGGCCGGGCGCCGTCGCGCGGGGCGGCGCCCGGTGCTTACAGGTTCTTGCGGAACGGCGCGCCCGAATGCTCGCGCAACTCGTTGAACACGATCTTCGGCCACGCCTTCTGGGCGACCTCGATCTCCGAGACGTGCGAGGCGAGATACGTGGGGGCGTTCGACGCATCGTAGGCCATGCGGGCCGCGTACGAATCGGTGAAGCGGCGCAGCTCGTTGGGGTCGTCGCAAGTGACCCAGCGCGAGAGGCGATAGCGCGCCGGCATGATGCGCACTTCCACCTTGTACTCTGCCGCAAGGCGATGCGAGACCACCTCGAACTGCAGCTGGCCCACGGCGCCCAGGATCGTCGCGCCGCCGTGCAGCGGGCGGAACACCTGAATCGCACCCTCTTCGCCGAGCTGCTTGAGCGCTTCGCCCAGTTGCTTCGCGCGCATCGGGTCGACCACTTCGATGGTCTGGAAGATTTCCGGCGCGAAGAACGGCAGGCCCGTGAACTGCAGGTCTTCGCCTTCGGTGAGCGTGTCGCCGAGGCTCAGCGTGCCGTGATTAGGAATGCCGATGATGTCGCCAGGGTAGGCCTCGGCCACGGTTTCGCGGCGCTGCGAGAGGAAGCTCACCACGTTGTTGGCGCGGAAGGTCTTGTTGTTGCGCGTGACCTTCAGCTGCATGCCGCGCTCGAAGCGGCCCGAGCACACGCGGATGAACGCCACGCGGTCGCGGTGCGCGAGGTCCATGTTGGCCTGCACCTTGAACACGACGCCCGTGAACTTGGGCTCGTCGGGCGACACCGGACGCTGCACGGTCATGCGCGGCGAGGGCGGCGGCGCGAGGTCGACGAGCGCGTCGAGAATCTCCTTCACGCCGAAGTTGTTGATGGCCGAGCCGAACAGCACCGGCGACTGCTCGCCGGCGAGGAACGCGTCGCGGTCGAACGCGGGCGTCGCGCCCGTGATCAGCTCGACCTCGTCCTTGGTGCGCTTCCAGTGATAGCCGAAGCGCGCTTCACCATCGGCATCGCCAATGTTCTGCAGCGTTTCCACCGCGCCGCCGAGCGATTGCTCGCCCGCGCGGAACACGCGCACCTGGTCGCGCTGGATGTCGTAGACACCCTGGAACTCCTTGCCCATGCCGATGGGCCAGGTGAACGGCACCGCGGCCACGCCGAGATGCTGCTCGATTTCGTCGAGCAGGTCGAGCGGCTCGCGCACTTCGCGGTCGAGCTTGTTGATGAAGGTGAGAATGGGCGTCTTGCGGCTGCGGCAGACTTCGAGCAGCTTGAGCGTCTGCGCTTCCACGCCGTTCGCGCCATCGATCACCATCACCGCCGCGTCCACCGCCGTGAGCACGCGGTAGGTGTCTTCGGAGAAGTCCTCGTGGCCCGGCGTGTCGAGCAGGTTGATGACGGCATCGCCATATTCGAACTGCATGACCGAGCTCGCGACCGAAATGCCGCGCTGCTTTTCGATCTCCATCCAGTCGGAGGTCGCGAAGCGGCCGCTCTTCTTGCCCTTCACGGTACCGGCGATCTGGATCGCGCCCGAAAACAGCAGCAGCTTTTCGGTGAGCGTGGTTTTGCCCGCGTCCGGGTGAGAAATGACCGCGAACGTGCGGCGGCGTCTGAGTTCGGCAACTGACATGGATGGAGGGGTATCGCTGATGAAATCGGGCAGCCGGCCGTGCGGCGGGCGTTGCGGATGCGGCGAGCCGGTGCGCACGGCAGAAGGCGCCGGGGACGAATGATACACGGCATTGCCGCGCACGACTAAAAGTTAACGGCGAGTTCGCTGCGCGCGCGCGAGGAGAGGCGCTCGCCGGGCGCATCCCGGCGGATGGCCGGCGGCGTGCCTGAGGTGAGCTTATACGGGAGCGGTGCGCGGCGCACGCGCGCCAGACGGGCCGCGCGCCGCGCAAAGGTGAGGTTTTACGGGACCGGGCTCGCGTTCAGCGCCTGCTCGAGCCCCGCTTTGAGTCCCGCTTGAGCCCCATTTCGGGCTCCGCTTCGAGTCCCATTTACTCCTTGATCAGAAAACGGTCGCGGTTCTTCACGCCAGCAAGCCAGCCCGGCGCGCGGCCACGGCCGCTCCAGGTCTCGCCGGTTTTCGGGTTCACATAACGCGCCGGCATCGGCTTCTTGCGCGCACCAGCCGCAGGCCGGCTGGAGAAACCAAGTTCTTCCGGCGTGATGTCGTACTCCGCGATCTTTTCCTTGATGTCGGCAATCGCTTGCTCGATTTCCTTTTCGCGTGCCGCCGCAACTTCCTTGTGCAGCTTTTCGAGTTGGGCGGTCAGTTGCTTGTAGCTCGGCATAAACAATGATCTCCAGTTCGGTCACACATTCGCATTGTGAACGTTCTGGCGCCGAAGCGTGCCAAATTACGCGTTTTTTTGGTCGGTTTGAGCCAATTTATTGCGATTCTTTACACGGAGCGGGCTGCGACCGGCAGCCCCGACGAACCGTTTCATGTCACACGCGTTCTTTGGCGCGTGCCTCCAGCTCGCACAGCGCTTCCGACATACGCTTGACCCGCTGCGCCTGCGAAGGGACCAGATTTGCGCTCGATACCGAATCGACGCGGTTGCGCCAATAGGAAAGCGGAATGCGATCGTTGCCTGAGAGCCGAGCAATGACGTGCTCGAGGTGCTCTATGTCCTTTTCAAGTTGATGATGATTCATTGCCCCCCCGGAATAACCTTTTTTCTGGAAGCCGCCTCTACAACGGCGGCTGCGCATTCAATATTCCATAACACAGGGCGATTAACCCGCGCATTACATCAACGCAACCGGACATTTCACCGGCCGCCCCGGTCATTTTTCTGACTCATTAACCCTTTTTCACCATTTCATTTCAGGGCCCCTGTTTCAGGCGCAACAATTTCAGCATGCCCGGCCATTGGAGAATAAGCCCGGCACGGCGCGCCATCGGTTGCCTACCGCACGGAACGCGACGGGCGCCTCGTCCACCCTCACGGTTATCAGTCATCGAAAGAACCGAAGATTAACGGCGGCAATCGCGCCTGTATATTCCTCAATTGTGCAGGGAATATGCGCTGTGCATTTTGCGCAACACGCGGTCGCGTTGGATTTTGATAACGAGAACGGTGTGAATTCGAACGATTCGCAGCACGACAGTCTGCTGCATGCGATTTACGCAACAATAGAACGCCCGGCCGGCTGGAAGGATTTTTGCGCCCAATTCAGGAAATCGATCGAGGCGGCCTCGGTTCATCTCTGCGTATTCGACCGGCAGCGCGAACTCTTTTCATGGGCCGACGGTTTCAGTATTCGGGAAACCGAGCCGCTCGAACTGATCCGGCCGCTCTATCGCGACGATGCCCGCCTCGAATGGCTGCGCGCATTCCCACCCGGCAAATGGCTGCATTGCGGCGCGGACCGGGAGACCGGCGAGGGCCATCCGGTCTTCGAGCCGGCCCTGATGGCGGCCGGCGGCGGCTTTGTTTCGATCTGCAAGCTGATCGACAGCGGCGCGCTCACGGCCATGATCGCCTGCCGCGGCCCCGCGCGCGGCGCCCCGCTGCCTGAGGCCACGCGCGCGCTGCTCGAGCGGCTCGCGCCTCATCTCGTGCGCGCGGTGCGCCTGAGCGTGCGCCGCCTCCTGCCCGACGCCGACGCGCTCACGGGCCGCGTGCGTCCGCCCGCCATGCTCGTGAGTGCGAGCGGCGAGGTGCTGCACGGCAACGAAGCCGCACAACGGCTCCTGCGCGCCACCTCGCTCGTGCGCGTGCGCGGCAAGCGGCTGGCGTTCTCCGCGCCTTATCAGGCGCGCTTCCTGGAGGATGTGGCGATTTGCGAAGCGCGCCTGAAGAACCGCGCGAGCGGCGCGCGGACGGCGGCGGCGCGCATACGCGCGTTGCGCATCGTGGGCGCCGCCGACACGGCCGACATGGCCGACGGCGGGCGAGGCCGCACCGCGCCGCTGCCTGGTGGCCCGGAAGTGCTCTATGCGTTCTACAACGTGGTGACGCCCGGCGAAATCGCCGGGCTGCGCGCCCTGGCGGCGCTCACGTTCTATCACCCGCGCTCGGCGCCGGCAGTGGACGAGCAGGTGCTGGCCACGGCGTTCGAGCTCTCGCCCGCGGAGTGCCGGATCGTGCATCTGCTGGTGGACGGGCTCACGCCCAAGGAAATCGCCGCGCAGGTGAGCGTGCAATACGACACGGTGCGCAAGCAACTACAGTCGATCTTCCAGAAGACCGCCACGCGGCGCCAGCCCGATCTGCTGCGCCTGTTGATGAACCTGCCCGCGCGCAGCCGCGGCGGCGGCGCGGATGGCAACGCTTGATGCCGCTAGCTGCAGCCGGATCTTGATTGACGTGGCTTGATCTCGCCTCGCGTCGCCTCACGCCGCCGCTGTGCGCCGCAAGCCGGCCGAGCTCCACGGCCACGGCCCGCGGCCGCCATACCCGGAAACGGTGGGCAGGCGGCGCAACCTCGCGGTCCCGTTACTTGGTGCGGCAAGCGAATACGAGGGTGTACGTGCCGCCGTTGGTGGACGTATCGACGGTGTCGTAGCTGCCGCCTGCGCAACGTGCGCGGGCCTGCTGGACGCACGAGTCGTGGTCGCCCGCGGCGGAGCACTGCACGGGGACCGTGGGGCGGCCGTCCGAGAGAAACAGCGGCGGACCGCTGCTGCAGGCGGCCAGCGCCGCGAGCATCGCACAGGCGCCCAGCGTGGACGACAGCCTGCCAAAGCGGGACAACAACGAACCGGAACGAATCATGGGGTACCCCGAGGGCCTTCTAGTTTTTCGACGTTGCGATTGTGCCATGCCGGACCGCGCCTGCGCGGCGCGCAAGCCGTATCGCACACGGCGTCCGGCGAAGTTTTAACGGACCGGAGGCAAGGTCTTGTAGGGCGGCAGTGCGTGCGGATCGGCGCGCAAACGCACGAACACCTTGTCGACGTCGGGAATCGCCGCGAGGCGGCGCTCGAGCGCCGCGCGGTCGAAGGCCGCCGGCGCGCATCCTTCGGCGTAGACGAAGCGTCGCTGCACCGTGATCCACAGACTCGCGCCGGCGAGCGAGGGGTCGCCCTTGAACTGCTCGCGGATCGCCTTGGCGATGTCCGCGTCGTAGAGGTAGGAATTCGGCTTCGTGCACTTGTGCGCGAGCCAGCAGGTGGTGCCGCGCTCCACCCGGTAGTGGGCATCGTCGTCGGCTTCGGCCTTCGTCATGCGCGGGCCGAGCGGCTGCGGACACGCGCCCGGCGCATTCGAGAGCGCGAAGAACGGATCGTTGTACCAGTTCCTGATTTCGTCGGGATTGGCAGCCGCAGCGCTCGCGCTGTTTGCCGTGTCCGCCACGCTCACGTCGGTCACTTCCATTACGCCGCTCAACGCGGCAGCGCCATTTGGCGCGGGCTGTGCCACTGCCTTGGACGCCGCGGCCGCCAGCATGAAAACCGCCACGACAGCCGCCGCAACCCTGGCCGCAGCCATCGTTGCCCGCCGCGCGCGCCGTCTCGCTCGCGGGCGTGGCCGCCTTCCCCGCACTGCCCCGATTTCCCGCATCACCGTCTCCTTCCCGCCCCGGCGCGCCGCCCATCGCCCATCGCCCATCGCCCCGCGCACCCGCACCCGCTCCCGCTCCCGCTCCCGCTCCCGTCAAGATAGGACTGCGCAGCTTGCGTCGCAATACTTAAGCGTTTCGGTACAATCGCTGCGGCGCACCATGCGCCAGCCAATGCAATAAAAACGCCGTACAGAAGTGCATCGACGAAGTGCAACACGCATTGCCGCAACCACCTTGCATGGAACCGGCGTTAGCGCTCCGCATGGACCGGGAACCAGGGCTTGCATGGGATCAGAGTCAGTGCTGAAGCACAAACGCTGATCGACAGCCGCAGCACTCGCTCCAGCCGTAGCGCCAGCGCCGCATCGAGCCGTGCATGGGATCGACACAGGAGACCCCATGTCGTTTGTTATCGTTTTAGCCGCCCTCGCCTTTCTCATGCTCGCCGCCTATCGCGGCTACAGCGTGATCCTTTTCGCTCCGGTGGCCGCTCTCGGCGCCGTCCTGCTCACCGATCCCGCCGCCGTCGCGCCCGTCTTCTCCGGCATCTTCATGGAAAAGATGGTGGGCTTCGTGAAGCTCTACTTCCCCGTGTTCCTGCTTGGCGCCGTATTCGGCAAGGTAATCGAACTATCGGGCTACTCCGAGGCGATCGTCCATGCCGCGATCCGCTATATCGGCCGCTCGCGCGCGAACGCGGTGATCGTGGCCGTGTGCGCGCTGCTCACGTACGGCGGCGTGTCGCTGTTCGTGGTGGTGTTCGCGGTGTACCCGTTCGCCGCCGAGCTCTATCGCCAGAGCGACATTCCCAAGCGCCTCATGCCCGGCGCCATCGCGCTGGGCGCGTTCTCGTTCACGATGGATTCGCTGCCCGGCACGCCGCAGATCCAGAACATCATCCCCACCACGTTCTTCAAGACCACGGCGTGGGCCGCGCCGGCGCTCGGCGTGATCGGCTCGCTCTTCATCATCGTCGTGGGCCTGACGTATCTCGAGTGGCGCCGCCGCAGCGCGATGGCAAAGGGCGAAGGGTACGGCACCTCGCTCGTGAACGAGCCCGAGCATGTGAAGACCGACCATCTGCCCAATCCGCTCCTCGCCATTACGCCGCTCGTGCTCGTGGGCGTGGCGAACTTCTTCCTGACGCGCTGGATTCCGCAGTGGTACGGCGACACCTACACGGTCACGGCCGACGTGCTGCCCGGCATCCACGCGCCGGTCACCACGACGGTCAAGCAGCTCGTCGGCATCTGGTCGGTCGAGGGCGCACTGCTGCTCGGCATCGCGTTCGTGATCGTCACGGCGTTCTCGCGCGTGAAGGAGCGTTTCGCCACCGGCACGAAGGCCGCCGTCGCGGGTGCGCTGCTCGCCTCGCTCAACACCGCTTCGGAGTACGGATTTGGCGGCGTGATCGCGGCACTGCCGGGGTTCATCGTGGTGAGCGACGCGCTCAAGAGCATTCCGAATCCGCTCGTGAACGCGGCGGTCTCGGTAAGCGCGCTCGCGGGCATCACCGGCTCGGCTTCGGGCGGCATGAGCATTGCACTCGCCGCCATGTCCGATCTGTTCATCAAGAGCGCGCAGGCCACGCATATTCCGCTCGAGGTGCTGCATCGCGTGGTGGCGATGGCCAGCGGCGGCATGGACACGCTCCCGCATAACGGCGCGGTGATCACGCTGCTCGCGGTGACGGGGCTCACGCATCGCGAATCGTATCGCGACATTTTCGCGGTCACGATCATCAAGACGATGGCCGTGTTCTTCGTGATCGCGGTTTTTTACGCGACCGGGATTGTTTGAGAGAGACCGTTTAAGAGACTGGCTGCCAACAACGGGCTAGTTTGAGTTTGAAATCAAACTTTGGTGTTCGAGACACCCCCCGTTGTACAGCAAGATTGACCGGTGCAGTCTGGCATGTTTCCCTGAACCCATCAGAGGGCACCGTTTCATGCCGAAAGACGTAAAGCGAGTGCGACTGCATCTGCGCATATTCAATAGCAAGGAACGGAGTGACCGGATGGAAGCACGGCGATAGCGTGGAGGTACCGTCGGCAACCGGAACACGTTCCGTGTTGCCGACGAGCCCCTTGTAATCCTGCAAAGTGCGCTTTTGGATGCTTGTATCTTTGATGGGATTGCAATGTCGCTACTCGTCAACGTGAGGTCTATCATGCTCCCACTGCTATCGTTGCACGCACTTGTGGCTCATCGCGGAGACGGACTTCGCCCTGAACTCCGCGCTCTTTTGCTAAGTCGAGCTCGCTGCAGCGCGGGACTAAGCGCGACAATCGAAATCGAGAACGACAAGACCAGCGCGTCTCCGCCGGAAAGCATTCCAGAACCTGAAGCGAGCAAGAATCCCTAGTGCCCGCTTGACGACAGGTCAGCGGCACACCGCGTACACCCTCCAATCGGCGCCTGACTATTCAAAAGGCGCACTCCATGCCCTACCTTGACATACATCCGCCCGCAGATAGCGGGCGATACCCGTCACGCCTGCCAAGCTGAGGTTCGCAATTCGTATGTGCCGTGTTCTACGGTGGTCGCCTCGATTTTGCAGGCATTGGGCTATCGGCGATTAACCGGCAACCCTACCTCAGGCTACCGAACTAAACACAGTCTCAACGCAACGAGATTTACGCGCAAGAATCGGAGTTCTTGCGAATGTCGCCCGGCCTATTCTGGTTCCTGTATTGAGAACTTCGGGATAGTCGCCATGAACTCCATCGCTGCAACCTATGAGACCGATGACGCACGCTGGGAAGCAATACGCAAGCGCGATGTCCAGGCCGATGAGCACTTTGTCTATGCTGTGAAAACCACCGGCGTGTATTGCCGACCCAGCTCGTCGACGCGTTTACCAAAGCGTGAGAATGTGGAATTCTTCGACACCGCTGAAGCAGCAGAAGCTGCCGGCTATCGTCAAAGTCGCCGTGCCATGGGAGACCAAACGAGTGCCGCGGCCGGGCGCGCCGCACTCGTGACGCGTATTTGCCGACTAATCGACGAATCCGAGACGCCTCCCAACCTCGAGGAGCTTGCTGCTCACGCCGGCGTGAGCACCTTCCATTTCCATCGCCTCTTCAAAGCGGAAACCGGACTGACGCCGAAAGCATACGCGTCTGCTTCGCGCGCTCGTCGGCTGCGCGAAGAGCTGAGCACGCCGGATGCCTCCGTGACGTCGGCCATTTATGGCGCCGGCTTCAATTCCAACAGCCGGTTCTACGCGCAGTCGCATCAGTTGTTGGGAATGCGGGCTCGCGACTATCGTGCGGGCGGCGCCGGCGCGGTCATTCGCTTCGCAGTCGGACAGTGCTCCCTGGGCGCGATTCTTGTTGCGCAAAGTCAGCGCGGCATCTGCGCGATCCTGATGAACGATGACCCTGACGCGCTCGTCCGTGATCTCCAGGATCAGTTCCCGAATGCTCAGCTCATCGGGGGTGACGCCGACTTTGAGCAACTGGTTGCGCAGGTCGTCGGATTCATCGAAGCACCGTCAATTGGGCTGAATCTCCCGCTGGACTTGCGCGGTACGGCATTCCAGGAACGTGTGTGGCAAGCCCTGCGCGAAATCCCTCCCGGCACGACCGCAAGTTACTCCGATATTGCTGAGCGCATAGGTACTCCGAAGGCGACGCGTGCCGTCGCGCAGGCGTGCGGAGCGAATCACATCGCTGTCGCGATTCCATGTCACCGCGTCGTGCGGCAAGACGGAAACATCTCCGGCTATCGCTGGGGTGTGGACCGCAAGCGTGAACTGCTTCGCCGCGAGGCCGTGGCCTGAGTATCGAACGCACAAAACTCAACGGGACTTCACCATGGCTCCAAACACAATCATGCAGAGAGCGCTCGATTCGACGGACATTGTTGCGCAACTCGATGCCGAAGGATACGCCGTGCTGCCGCGGGCTTTTGCTCCGGACCAGGCACGGGAGCTTGCCGCTCAGGTCGACACGTTGAAATCGCTTCATCGCGTATCCCTGAACTCCATCGACCTCGGATTGGGCAACATGCTGCGATTTGCCTCAAAGCTGCCTGCGCCGTGGGCGACGTGGCGCGACGCACTCTATCGCGGGTTGGCTCCTGTGGCGAATCACTGGAACGAGGCGTTGGGCGTCAAATACCGCTATCCGGCCGAACTGGAAGCGTTTCTTCTGCTCAATCGCGAGGCAGGACAGACGCAACCGTTGTCTCACTTGAATCGCCTTGGCGCAGGCGACTACCTCGCCTTGCATCAGAGCAATGAGGGCGACCACGTGTTCCCATTGCAGGTCGTGGCCCTGCTATCCGAACCGGGCAAGGATTTTCACGGCGGCGAGTTCGTGCTGACAGAGCAGCGGCCCCGCATGCAATCGCGTCCGATGGTGCTGCCGCTTGGACTCGGCGACATGGCAATCATCAGCACCGCCAAGAAACCGTTCAAAGGCGGCAAAGGCTTCTATCGCGTCAACCTCAAGCACGCTATCAGCCGTGTGCATCGAGGCGAGCGAATCGGCGTTGAGTTGTCATTCCACGACGCGCCGTAACCCAGCCGGAGCACAGCCATGAAAAATGAACACCGCACTTACACGCTCGTCGGGCGAAATGGCAAGCCGTACACGAGCCCTGTGCCTGGCGCGCTTGGCGGACACAAAGGCAACCGGATATACGGTCGCCTCGATTGTCGCGCGGCACTCAGGGCAATTGCACGCGGCGGCTATGTCAGACATCGCGTGTTCTTCCGTGATGAGACAACCGCTATCGCCGCAGGCTACCGCCCCTGTGCGGTCTGTCTGCCCGATGAATACGCTGTCTGGAAGGCCGGCAGCCCCAAGCACGCTACTGACGCAACCACAAGAGGCTCACATTCATGAATACGCAAGCAGCATTGCCGCTCGACGCTGGCCATGTCGATGGTCACACACATGCGACTGATGAGACGCTCGCGGAGAAAATCGGCAGGATTGACTGGGCCGCGTTTGAACATAGCCTCACGCGCGACGGCTATGCCATCCTCCCGAAAATGCTCGATCCCGCGCAATGCCGTCAGCTTGCGGACTACTTCCCGCATGACGAACGCTTTCGCAGCCACATCGTGATGTCGCGCTACGCCTTCGGCAGCGGAGAGTACAAGTATTTCGCGAATCCACTACCCGACATCGTCGCCCAGTTGCGTCATACGCTGTATCCACACCTTGCGCCCATCGCGAACCGCTGGCATGAGTTGATGCGGATTCACGAACGCTTTCCGGCCACGCTGTCCCAATTCCACGCCGTTTGCCGCCGGGCTGGCCAGACACGGCCAACACCGTTGCTTTTGCGTTACCGCGCGAACGACTATTGCTGTCTGCATCAGGACCTGTACGGCGAACATGTATTTCCGTTTCAGGCCATTTTTCTGCTCGATGAACCCGGGCGAGATTTCGAAGGGGGTGAATTGCTGCTGACCGAGAGCGACCCCAAGAAGCCCGGGCGAGCAGAAGTTGTACCGCTTCGCCACGGCGATGCGGTTGTGCTCGCCGTCAATTATCGACCGGAGCGCTCGGCGCGCGGCTACTACCGCACGAATCTCCGGCACGGCGTGAGCAAGTTGCAAAGCGGGAATCGCAACACGCTCGGCATCATCTTTCACGACGCAAGATAACGACTCGACACCACCCAACAAGCTAACCAAAGTGAGGAATCGTCATGTATCGGATCGGTTATGCCCCAGGGGCTTATGACCTCTTTCACATCGGACACCTCAATCTCCTGCGTCAGGCCAAGGAGTGCTGCGACTTCCTGATTGCAGGCGTAGTGGCCGACGACGTGCTCACCAGACACAAAGGGGTAACGCCCACCATTCCGCTCAATGAGCGACTCGAAATCGTTCGCAACGTCCGGTTCGTCGACTCAGCCGTCCCGGCCCTGACAAGCGACAAGGTCGAAATCTGGAATGAGCTGCACTTCAACGTGCTGTTCAAGGGGGACGATTGGCAAGGTACCGGGAAGGGCATGAAGCTCGAGCGCGAATTTGCTGCGCTCGGGGTAGAGATTGTTTACTTCAAATACACCGCCGCTACTTCGAGTAGCGCGCTTCGCCGCACACTGCGGGATATCAATGCGCTTGCAGCGCAACCACGGGTTCCCGCAGCCGACCTGAACTTCGCCCGCGCGGCTTAAGCCATGACACGCCGAGCCGTTGTCGGGGCTTTGGACAAAAGTGCCATCACAAACGAAAGAAGTGCACCCTAAAGTACACTTCTTTCCAGTATCTCGACTCAGCGGTCCGCTTGCTGCTGTACGAGGTACTTGTCGAGCGCATCCATGGTTCCGCCCCAGCCTTGAGACATGCTGGCGTGCGATGCGTCGAAGATGGCTTCTTCGGCCTCGCTGGCGTCCAGCGCGCGCCACTCGAGGTGCATTAACGTGCCGTTCTCCACCTCGCTTAGCGTGGTTGTCGATAGCGTATAGAGCGGCCATTGCTCCGCCATTGGATGTCGCGTCACGCCGCCATCAGCGTCACTGAACTGCACGACGACGACAATACGCTCGGGGGGCGTCAATTCACGGAACGTCCACTTGCCCCACATCGCTGGCGCGTCGGGGACGTTGCGCGGTCTCATCGCGTAGTGAAAGACGCCACCCACACGTGCATCCACCGTGCAGTGGGACAGTTCCATCCCGGGTGGGCTCATCCACGCGCTCAAATGCCTGGCTTCAGTCAAAGCGGCGTAGACGAGTTCGCGCGGCGCAGCGAATCGACGCTCGATGACGAAGGGAGCGGAAAGTTTGTCAGTCATGGTGGCGTGTCTTCCTGGTTCGCGTTGAGGATACTTTGGATGTCGTCTTCGGGGCAGCCTTTCCGGGCGAGTCCTCGGCAGGCTTCTGTTGCAGTTGCTGCAGGTAGCTGTCGAGCTGGTCAAGGCGCTGCTCCCATAGGGCGCGGTACTGCAATGCCCAGTCGGCAGCCTGCTTGAGCGGCTCAGGCGCGATGCGACAAGGGCGAAACTGGCGGTCACGCCCTTGAGTGATGAGCCCGGCCCGCGCGAGCACGCGCAGGTGCTTGCTGATGGCCGGCGCGCTCAAATCGAAAGGCCCAGCCAGATCGCCGACCGTGGCTTCGCCTTGCGCCAGCCTGGAGAGGATGGCGCGTCGTGTCGGGTCAGCCAGCGCGGCAAATGTGACGCTGAGGGGGTCTGCTTCCAATTATTTTCCCAATCGGTTAATTATCCGATAGGTTAATTATGTTGAACGCCAAAGCAGCTTGTCAAGCAATCGTTGCAGGTCACCCTCGTCGGCGTAGTCGAGAAAGACCGACGCTGAATCGTCCTGTCACGCGATTCGACTTCCGACGACTTCAGGACGGCGTCTCTTCAGCCCGCCTTGCGAAAGGTGAAATTGATGCGCTGACTTCCGAGGACAGAATGCGGCTCATCCTTCAGTGGCATAACGCCATGAAACCGCAACCGGTCTACGCCGCCCCACACTACGACATCCCCGTGGTGCAAGGGTATCTTTGCCGTTCTATCCGACCGCGTATGGCCGCCAAACAAGAAGGTCGCGGACATGCCGAGCGACACCGAGACAATCGGTGCGTCGAAATCGCGCTCATTCCGGTCCTGATGCAGCGACAACCGCGAACCGGGCAGGTAGCGATTGACGAGGCATGCGTCAGGATTGAAACCGATAAAGCCAGTCGCTGAAGCAGCGCGGCTCGCCAAGGTCGAAAACACATCGGGCATGACCGGCCACGGCTTGCCGGTCTCCGGGTCTTCGCGGGTGTAGCGATAGCCACGCCGGTCTGTCGTCCAACCAAACTCACCACAGTTGGTCAATGCGACGGACATCATAAAACCTCCCGGCGTCACCATATTCCGGAAGGCTGCGCGCGCTTCGATATCGGCGATGGCGGCAACCAACGCGTCTGCATGAGGCAGTGCGAATCCACGCAACACAAATGCGCGCGGTCCGATGGATTCGCAATGCGCGTCGTCCGTGCTTTCGAAGAGTTGCAGTGTTGCCATGTCAATACTCCCGTCGAGCCCGATTCCTGAAGACGCGGTACGCAGGCGTGGCATATTTGCTCCGAAAGACATCGTCAATGTCCCGCGTCATCATCATTGCCTGCGCTCCTCCGCGAGCAACGCACGCTTGCGTTCGACGCCCCAGCGATATCCGGTAATCGCACCGTTACTGCGCACCACACGATGGCACGGAATCGCAACCGCCAGGACGTTCGCTGCGCAAGCGCCTGCCACGGCACGGACGGCTTCCGGGACGCCCAGATGCCTGGCCACATCACCGTAGCTGCGCGTCTCCCCGGCCGGAATACCGCAGAGCGCCTGCCAGACAGCCTGCTGGAATGGCGTACCGCCGATATCCAGATTGATAACATCCTCGGCAATGTCCTTGTCGATGAATGCCACGACCTGCGCAACCTCTCGGGACAGTGCGTGCTGGTTCGCCTCCAACTCGCTCCGCGGAAACGCGGCCTCGAGCTGCTCGCTCAACACCTGTTCGTTTTCGCCGAGAAAAATCGCGCAAATGCCGTTGCTACTCTTCCCGACCAGCACCATGTCCCGCACCGTCTTGCCAACTGCATACTGAATCGGGCCTTCGACCTGCTGACCAGGCGCCCGAAAGTTGTACTTGAATGCTGAAACGGGTCGAATTTTCATGATATTTCTCCTATTACACTTAGTAATGCGAATATTTTATGAAGAAATACAAACTCAAAAACTCCATTCCTTGCGGTGAAATTCATCTTGGGCGGATACGACTCACCAGCCGGGGCAGGTTGCAATCAGTCGAACCCACAAGGACAGACAGCCCGTGTCCCGCATGTAGTGCAAAGCCTCTATCGCGCGCCACGTGCAGGGGACTCGGCGCAGCCACGTAGAATCTCGACCTGACTGATACAGCCAGATAATTGTGGCCGTCATCATCTGCTGCTCTGGTGCCATTGCGCGATATCTGGCCCGCCACTGCGCCATCTCAACGGGGTGATGCGTGCCAGAGCGCTCGTCATAAGCGGCCGGGCAGATGCTCCTGTGATGTTCACGGCCTTCGGACGTACAAAAGAGGTCAGCTAGCTTAAGTTCGCGGATGGCCAGTTGCAGAGCTGCGTGGAAATTCGCCGAAGACTGACCCGGGTGTGTTCCGGGCGCTTCACCCAACACCTGCAGAACCTGCCCGTCCTCATCGTCAAGGTCGAGCAACTGCGCAACAAGGCGGTCGAGTCGAGTTTCTCCGACCGCGGTTGAAATATGGGCTCGCTCATGCAACGTCTTGTTGAGTGTCTCGACGACGTCCAATGAGACCACCCTATTTTCTGTTCTGCTGAACATAGTTTCCATGGAGGCGTGCTTACTGATTCATCAGCCATGCCCTTTATCGCGCGGGCAGACGCCACAAATACCAGGCGGCGACAGTCCGCCACGGTTTAAACACCTCCCCAATCGTTCTCATCTCTCGCGGCGTTGGAGACTTCTCCAAGCCCTTCAAACGCCGATAGCCTTCCCGTACGCCGAAGTCATCGGCTGGCAAGACGTCAAGGCGCTCCAAGGTGTATATCAGGAACATCTCGACCGTCCACCGCCCCACGCCACGAAGGGTGACTAGCCGTTCAATGAGCGCTTCGTCCGAGAGATGCAAGGCTTGGGCGCGGGTCGGCACAACGCCGTCGACCGTCGCTTGCGCGATGCCGCGGATGGTCTCGAGCTTCGTAGCCGAGAAGCCGCAAGCGCGTTGCTGCGCCGGCTCAGTGGCAAGGAGTTGCTCGGGTGACGGGAAATCCTCGCCTGGATAAAGGGCGAGCAGCCGGCCCAGGATTGCGTCGCCGGCTTTCGCATGCAATTGCTGATATGCAATCGCCCGCACGAGCGCCTCGTACGGCTCCCGCGCGGGCTTGGGCTCGTGCCGGCACGGACCGACCCGGGCGATATGTTGCGCCCAATCCTCATCGACGGAGGCAAGGAATCCGGTGGCCTCTCGAAACGCCTGAAGCTGTGCATTGGCAGCAAGTTTTTTTGCCATCCTCAGAACCCCGGCAGCGTCAGGGTCTGGGGCACGGTGGACGATGCGGACATCGCCTTCTCGTGTTCGAGCAACCAGCGCTTGCGGTGCAAACCCCATGCATATCCTTTCAGGTCGCCGTTACTGGCAATCACACGGTGACACGGTACGACGATGGCAATCGGATTGGCGCCATTGGCAGCGCCGATATCGATGGCCGCTCGCGGGTCCTCGAATCCCAATTCCTTTGCGAGCTTGCCGTACGTAGTAGTGGCGCCCGCCGGAATGAGCCGGAGTGCGGCCCATACCCGACGCTGCAAGTCCGTTCCGGCAGTCGCGGTCGGCAACGCCCCGAGCGCTTCCCGCTCACCCGCAAAATACCGTGCGATAGCTTGCGCAATCGCTTCCGGCGCTGTGGAGTCGACCAGCTCGGTGCTGCCGTAGTGCTCGCGCAAGCCGCGATGTAGCCGGGACGTGTGATCCGCAAACTCGAGCGCGCGAATGGTCTGTTGTGCGTCGGTGACGAGCAGGAGCTCGCCCAACGGCGACGGGAGCCGGCTCAGAAACAGTTGCATGATGCTCTCCTCTTTCATCAACGACGTAAGTTTAATTTTGCTTCCACTTCAGCTTGCTAGCTACCTGCATCGAATTACGCCCAGGTCGCCAAACAGGTAGGCCTCTCCGGTCCTCAATTCCAGTTCAATGTCGCCCGCATCGTTGACATACCAGTGCGCGGCACCGGCATCGACCAGCGCCTGGCAACAGGATTCGACCTGGCGTCGGGATTCTGTGACTTCATCCACTGGATCCGGCGGCATATCTAACTCAAGGGCGTTTCTGGACACGGTCATATCGGGCTCCACGCGCCCGCAGTCCATCCGGTAGAGTCGGCGGCGAGCAGATGCAACAGCGACGTGTCCGTCCCGCGTCGTTCACGAAACCGGTCACATCAATGCGGATGGTCTATTTCCAGCAGCAATGTTCTGAAGAGATACTGTAGACCTGACGTCAACGCAAAACACTCCGTCTCTTGCCACCAAATTCGACGCGTATCTGTTCAGGCGGACAGGCCAACACCCGCGGTGCTGGAAACCCGGCTGGGTGAGCGACTCCAGCAGAACTTCAATCGCAAGAAACGGATAGGAAGGAGATTTACCGTTCGATATCGTTCGTCCAGGCGTAGCAATTCCGCTTCGCTGCCATCTGAGATTGAGAAGGAGTCGAACATGTCGAAGGAAGATGACAACAAGGCCATCGTTGGTCGCTGGTTCACCCGCTTCTGGGGCGAAAAGTGCGATTTGAGCATCGTCGACGAAATCGCCGCGCCCGACATGCTGCTGAAATACTCGCTGCATGAGCCGCGCCGCGGTCGCGATGATATCAAGGCTTTCATGACCGACTTCCGCGAAGCATTCCCGGACCTCAACTTCTGGGGTGTCACGGACCTCATCGCCGAAGGTGACTACGTAGTCGGCCAGTGGGAAGGCGGCGGCACGCATACGGGCCCGGCCTTCGGTGATTTCCTGGTCGGCGGGCTGCCTGCAGCCACGGGGCGCAAGATGCACTTCACCGGCACCACCGTCCTCCGTCTTCAGGATGGACGCATCGTCGAGGAACTCGGGCTCGACGACGGTGTCACGGCGCTCATGCAACTGGGCCTCATCAAGAAGGCCTGAGCACCGGCCCGGCTTGTCGTACCCATTGCTTCAACTCTCCATACGGAGGGTGCGGACTATTCTCTTCAGTCTGCACCCTCCATCCCGATCAACTTGCCCGCTATCGCCAACTGAGTTCAACCGCAAAAAACGGAGTGTCATCTGGTCTAGCCCTCCGCAGACTGTCCTATCCTCATGAACATAGAGCGCCTGGCTATGCGTACCTCCAGGGTGAAGGCGACCGATGAGCCGAATCTCGTGAGCAGCTTCAAATCGGCCTTCGTCGGCGCGCAGGGCGAAGTCAGCAGCATATGCATCAAGTACGCGATGTCTGCCGGCTCGACTCGCCTCTCACTCTGGCCTCAGAAGCAGTTCCTCGCCCTTTATCAATGTATCGAGCACTATAGCGGCGTTCACTACTTCGGCTCGGACCTTCAGCGTGTTTCGGATGACCCCGGATTCGCTACCGGGCTGGCAAAACGACATCCGATTCACACGATGTTCGGTGAGCGGCCTGCCCTGGTCGAACAAGACTATCTGAAAGCGCAAGAGGCGTTCTCCGTGGCGTCGTTTGTCGTTGTCGACCGGGGCGATATTTGCTGCGTCCAATGCACGTTCGTCAATGGTTCCACACGAAGCGATGTGCTGCCCGCGTATATCGCGATGAACCTGTGCGGGGCCCTGAAAGCCAGTATCGACATGTCGTGCCTCATGACGGTGAATCCCGCCGGCTCGGCATGAAGGGCCCTCTACACTTCCTGGCCCGCTTTGACGACGGCCTCACCCCGAGCCGCCAGCGCGCCGTTCGTTGGTGCAGACGCACGCAATTGCGCCATGTATGGCTCGATATCCATTTCGCCGTACCCGACAAGCCGGCTCTTCTTCACCATCCGGTAACCGACCCACATCACGACGAACAAGGGAATCCCGATATAGGTGGCCAGCACGCTCGCCCAGTCGATCTTGTTGGCCATGAAAGCCTGGTAGTCCTGCCCGAGCATGACAACGAGACATACTGCGAACGCGAATATCGGCCCAATCGGAAACCACTTTGATCGATACGGCAGTTCCTTGAGCGAGAATCCCTGCGCGACGAAGCCCTTGCGGAAGCGATAATGACTGGCGGCAATGCCCAGCCAGGCGATGAACCCGGTCATGCCCGACGTGTTGAGCAGCCACATATAAACGGTTTTATCGCCGTACATCGACGAAAGGAAGCACAGCGCCCCCACCGCAGTGGTGGCGTAAAGCGCATTCCTCGGCACGCCGCTTGCCGAAAGCCTCCCGAAGAGCCTCGGCGCACGCCCCTCGATCGCCAGGTTATAGAGCATCCGCGTAGAGGCATACATGCCCGAATTGCCCGCCGACAGCACGGCGGTCAGGATCACCGCATTCATGACGCCTGCCGAAACCGCCAGGCCGGCGCGACGAAATACAAGCGTGAACGGGCTGACGCCAATATCGGTCACATCGGATTTCAGGAGGTTCGGGTCGGTATGCGGAATCAGCAGGCCGATGACGAAAATGGCGAGCACGTAAAACAGCAGAATTCGCCAGAACACCTGGCGCACCGCGCGGGGAATGTTTTTGCCGGGATTCTCCGATTCGCCGGCGGCGACGCCGATGAGCTCCGTGCCCTGAAAAGAGAAGCCCGCGATCATGGTGACGCCCAACAGGGCCGGCAGGCCACCGGTGAACGGTCCGCCATCGAGCGTGAAGTTGCCCCAGACGTGATCGGCCCCGCCCTTCAGGATGCCGATGATCATCAGCAAGCCGATGCCGATGAACGCGACGACAGTAATCACCTTGATCAGCGAGAACCAATATTCAGCTTCGCCGAAACCGCGCACGGAGAGCGCGTTGAGCAGGAACATCACCGTGAGGAAAGCCGCGCTCCACCAGACGCCGGGAACATGGGGAAACCAGTAGCCCATCACCAGTTGCGAGGCCACCAGTTCGACCGCAATGGTCACGGCCCAGTTGTACCAGTAGTTCCAGCCCAGCGCGAAGCCAAAGCCCTCGTCGACGAATTTCGCGCCGTAGGTCGCGAACGAGCCGGAGACGGGCATGAACGCCGCCATTTCCCCGAGGCTCGTCATGAGGAAATAGACCATCAAGCCGATCACGAGGTACGCGGCCATGGCGCCGCCGGGTCCGGCCTGGGAAATGGACGCCCCCGAAGCGACGAATAGACCGGTGCCGATCGATCCGCCGATCGCAATCATGGTCAGATGGCGGGCTTTTAGACTACGGTGCAGGGCAGGCGTGGTGTCCCGAGCGCCGGAAGGGGGCGCTGAAACGCGATGTGAATCCGAATCCATATTAATTCTGACTTCTTTCTAGCTAGTGTTACAGGGGGAATCGAGTTTCCAGGCCATCCGGGGAGCCCGGTGGCCGCGGCCATTGCGCAAGAGGGTGCAATGCCCGGACAGGCGTGCCGCTCGATTGAGCGACCCGATCGCCCATCCTCAATGAGAGTTAAGCCGTGATTTTATAGCAGTGCACGCCCGGCGAGCCGCCCACCCACCTGGGCACCGGCCCTGCGGGGTGTTTCGCGCGCAAGGCAAGGCGAAATATCCGCCGCGCGCGAGGACCGGCATTCGAGCCGTCAACGGGGAGATGTGTACCGACCCCAAAGGCAATCGCTCAAGGGCCGGGGCACGGGGGAGAGTCGCCTCGAACGAGGCGACCAAGGAGGAATTGACAACGGCAGCGTCCGCGCGAGCATCGCGCGGACGCTGCGGAACAGCCGGTTACACGTACCCGGTCGTTCCCTTGGTTTCCAGGTATTCCGCCAGCCCGAACTCGGCGTATTCACGCCCGTTGCCGGAGCGCTTGAAGCCGCCAAACGGCGCCGCCGGATTCCAGGGCGGATAGTTGATATGAACGTTCCCAACCCGCAGCCGCGCCGCGACGCGGCGAGCATGGTCGAGGTCCTTCGACTGCACATAGGCGGCAAGCCCATATACCGAGTCGTTGGCGAGCGCGATCGCCTCCTCTTCGGAGCGGTAGGTCATGATGGACAGCACGGGCCCAAAGATCTCCTCCCGCGCGATCGTCATATCCGGCCGCACGTTGGAGAATACCGTGGGCCGCACGTAGAACCCCTCCTTCAAGCCTTCGGGGCGCCCCATCCCGCCTGCAATCAGCGTTGCGCCCTCGTCGATACCGACGCCGATGAAGTGCTGGATGCGGTCGAACTGCGTCCGGCTAACGACGGGCCCGACTTCGGTACTGCCGTCGCGCGGATTCCCGACGACAGTCCGCTCGGCTTCGGCGCGCGCCGCCTGCTCCGCGCGATGCAGATGATCCACGTGCACGAGCATGCGAGTCGGCGCATTGCACGACTGCCCGCTATTGCTGAAACAGCTTCGCGCGCCGCGCGTGACGGCATCCTCGATATCGGCGTCGGGAAGAATGATATTCGGGCTCTTGCTGCCCAGTTCCTGATGAACCCGCTTCACCGTATCCGCGGCAGCCTTCGCCACCTCGATGCCCGCGCGCGTCGACCCCGTGAACGACACCATGTCGACATCGGGATGCCGTGACAGTGCATCTCCCACGACGTGCCCGTAGCCGTGCACGAGATTGAATACCCCGGGCGGCACGCCCGCCTCGTCCAGGATCTCCGCGAACAGGATGCCGCTGAACGGCGCAATCTCGCTGGGCTTGAGCACCATCGTGCAGCCCGCGGCCAGCGCAGGCGCGACCTTGCAAACAATCTGGTTGATCGGCCAGTTCCATGGGGTGATCAGCGCACACACGCCTATCGGCTCGTGCGAAACGAGCAGCGAGTCGGTTTGCTTGCGGAACGGAAACGAGCGCAGCGCGCGGATCGTCTGCTCGAGATGCGCGGTGCCGACCGCCGCTTGCATCGCGCGCGAAAACTCGATGGGCGCGCCCATCTCCTGACTGATGGTCTGCGCGACTTCTTCGTAGCGCCGCTTGTAGATCGCCAGCACCTCCTCCAGCAAGCCAAGCCGCTGCTCGACCGTCCAGCGCGAGAACGCATCGAACGCGCGCTTCGCCGCCTCCACCGCACGATTGACTTCGTCAAGTCCGCCAATCCTCAGTTGTGCATAGGGCACTTCCGTTGCCGGATCGATGACATCGATTGCCTGCGCGCCCGCGGGATCGAGCCACTGCCCGCCGATAAAGCTCTGTCTGGTCCTACGCATCGAATGCTCCTGTGAGTCCTTCACGTTCAGCGCGTCGCGCGCGCGTACGCGTCGGCGACGATGTCGCGAATCTGGGCGACAAACCACGTAATCTCGTCGCGCGACATCACGAGCGGCGGCGAGAACTGCAAGATCGGCGTGCCCTCGTGATCGACGCCCGCGCGGCACAGGAGGCCCGCGTCGAACAGTGCGGGTGCGAGCACCGTCGAGACGAACGTCTGCGCGCTCATATCGGCCTTCCAGCGTCGCGCTTCTTTGTCGGACACGAGCTCGAGCGAGTAGTGATAGCCGTCGCCGCGCACGTCGCCCACGCACGGCAATTCGAGCAGCGCGTTCAGTTGCGAACGGAAATAGCCCTCGTTTTCGCGCACGTTCTCGAGCACGCCCTCACGCTCCATGATCGACAGATTGGCCAGCGCGGCCGCGCAAGCGACGGGATGGCCGCCATACGTCGCGCCGTGCAGGAACATCTGCTGCGGGCCCTCGAGCACGGTGTTGACGACCGCGTCGCTCGCAATCACGCCGCCGAGCGGGACGTAGCCCGAGGCAATGCCCTTTGCGAACGTCAGAATGTCCGGCTTGAAGCCATAGCGGCGCGAGCCGAAATATTCGCCGAGACGGCCAAAGCCGCAAATCACTTCGTCGGTCATCAGCAGCACGCCATGGCGATCGCAGAGCTCGCGCAGCCCCTGCGCATAGCCCGCCGGCGGCGTCAGGCTGCCACCCGCGTTCTGCAGCGGCTCGACGACGATGGCCGCCACGGTATCCGAGCCTTCCTGAATGATCAGCGATTCGATTTCGTCGAGCAGGAATTGCGTGAACTGCGCCTCCGTCTCGCCCACGGGGCGGCCGTAGCGCTTCGTGTTGTTGACGTGGCGCACGCCCGACATCAGCGGCTCGAAATGCTTGCGGTAATTCGTCAAGCCGTTCAACGCCAGCGCGCCGAACGAGGTGCCGTGATAAGCCACGCGACGGGCGATGAACTTGCGCCGCTGCGGCTCGCCGCGCGCCTGGTGGTACTGACGAACCAGCTTGATGGCCGATTCGTTCGACTCCGACCCGCTCGAGGTGAAGAACACGCGGTTCATCCCTTCCGGCGCGAGCGTCGCGAGCTTGTGAGAAAGACGGATGGCGGGCTCGTGCCCATTGCCCCAGTTGGTCGCGAACGGCAGGCGGACCATCTGATCGCGAACCGCGTCGCCAATCTCGGCGCCGTGGCTATAGCCGATCTGGACACAGTACAGGCCCGCGAGCCCGTCGAAGTAGCGTTTGCCGCCCTGATCGACGAGCCAGCAACCCTCGCCGTGGTCGAACACGGTCAGATCCTTGTCGCCATAGGCGTCGGCATGCGTGAAGTGCATCAGCAGATGGCGCTTGCCCAGTGCCTGCAAGTCTTGTTTGAGGTCCGCGTTGCTCATTGTTTCGTTCTCCTGTTTCATATCCACATCAGAATCCTGCAATCTTCCGCTCAGTTCATCGTGAGCGTCGGCGCCGGGCGGGTGAACCCGCGCGTGAGCCAGACGAGCTGGCAGAGCCCGACCACCAGCCAGCCCATACCCACGTAGAACGTCTCCCGCGACAGTCCCAACCAGAGCCAGACATTCATTGCGAAGCCGATCGCAGGCATCAGTCCGAATTTGAGCCAGCCGGCGAAGTGGCGGTTTTCCCGCTGGCCCAGATAACTGCGAATCACACACAGATTCACACCCGCGAAGGCGATGAGCGCGCCGAAGCTGATCATCGTCGAAGCCATGTCGAGCGTGATGAACAATGCCGAGAACGACAGGGCCCCGACCACGAGCGTCGCGCGCACCGGCGTGCCGAGCCGCACATGCAGATGTCCGAAGATGCGTTCCGGCAGCACCTGGTCACGGCCCATCGCAAACAGCACGCGCGTCACGCTGGCCTGCCCGGCCATGGCGCTCGCGAAGCACCCGGCCACGTACACCGCGATGAAGAAAGCCGACAGCGTGCTGCCGCCAATGCGCTGCATCAGCTCCAGGCTCGCCGAATCGAGGTCCTTGAATGCGTGCCAGTCCGGATAGACGAGCTGCCCCACGAACGCCACCACGATGAACAGCAGGCCGGCCAGCAGCGTGCACAGCAAGATGGCGCGCGGCACCGTGCGCCTGGGATCGCGCGTTTCCTCGGACAGCGTCGTGACGGCGTCGAAGCCGAGAAACGACAGGCAGAGAATCGCCGCACCCGCAAAGATCGCCGCGTTCTCCGAGAGCGGCAACGCGAGCGACACCGGCTGGCCGTGCGCGACAGCGAACTGCGACGCGGCAATCAGGAAGATCGCGATAAACACGATCTGGCTCGCAATGAGTATCAGGTTGACGCGGCTGACGAGCCGGATGCCGAAGACGTTCAAGACCGTGACGAGCGCGATGCTCCCGACGACCCACACGGTCTGCGGCACGGCGGGAAACACCTCCTTCATGTAGACGCCGATGACGAGGTAGCTGATCATCGGAATGAACAGGTAGTCCAGAAGCAGCGCCCATCCCAGCATGAAACCCGCCGACGTGCCGAAATTGCGGCTCGCGAACGTATACGCCGAGCCGGCGCTCGGGATGAGCCGCGCCATGTGGCCGTAGCTGCAGGCCGTGAACAACATCGCGACCAGCGTCACCGCGTAAGCCGCGGCGAGATGCCCATTCGTCTTCGCGGAAACGAGGCCGTAAGTCGTGAACACCGTCATCGGCAACATGTAGGCGAGCCCGAAGATCACGAGCGTGAACAGTCCGAGCCTGCGTGGCGGCGTGTTCGCCGTTGCTTGTCCCTCTCTATCCCACAGTACGCTTTCGCGGCTATTCGATGCCGCGAGAGGCGTACGTCGATTCGACTCCCGAGTCCTCATGCATCCCTCACATGGCGATTGCCCACGACTATGTCTCCATTTTTTTCCGGCGGCGCTCGAGCGCCACCGCCTGTGAAAGATTGTGGAACGACATTAATTCGACGACGAATGAGAAAAGCGGACGTTATAGGGGGATAGTTTCGGACAGTTTTTTTGTGCCGGACGCGGAAAATGGCTTGATGGCCCCGAAACCGCTTGGCATCGAGCGCGCATTCCCGCTATGTTTCGCGAGAGACAATCGCAGCCCTACGCCAATGAATCCCGAATCCCGTCGAAGACAGAGCACCGCCGAACGCCGCCTGCGTTCGGCGTCAGGGCTGGATTGGCTGCCCGGACGCCAGGAAGACATTCCGGCGACCGTCCACGCCATTGCCGCGGCATTGGACGAGTGCCGCGTACGGCGCCTCGATGCCACCGCCTTGCTCGACGGCACGGGCCTGAGCGCGAACGAAGTCGCCTCGCCGTCCATCTACGTGAACCGGAGTCAGGAGCAGCGCTGCTTTCGCAATCTCTTGCGCGCGAGCCGGAGTCCGTCGATCGGCCTCGCGATCGGCAGCCGGCTACACGTCTCGACGCTGGGTCTCGCCGGCTACGCCATGTTGATCAGCGGCTCGGTCATCCAGGCGTTCGGCTGCATGAGCCAATTTCCGCTCTTCATGGGCCTCTATTTCGACGTCCACGTGCGCGCGTCCGCCGAGGGCATGACGGTATCCATCGCGCGTTACAACGGCGAGCCCGATATCGAGGCCTATCAAACCGACATGTGCCTCTCGAGCCTGCGGCTGATCGTGTCCGATCTCGTCGGCAGAGCGGTGTGGCCCGACGAGGTGAATCTCGTGCGCCGTCCTGGGCGTAACACGGCCGAGTATGTGCGCCACTACGGTTGCCGGCCGAATTTCAACGCCAACGAAAACGCTCTCGTCTTCACGTCGATCAGCGGCCTGGAGATGCCGCGGCTCGCGAATGAAGTGAGCTTCAACGCGCTCCACCAGCAATGCGAGGCGCTCGAGCGTCAATGGGCGGCGATGATCGGCACACGCTTCGCCGATCGCGCGAGGGCGTTGATGGTGCGCGACCTCTCGCGCTTCAAGTCGATGACTGCGCTCGCCAGTGCGCTGCACATGACGGAGCGCACGCTGCGCAGACGGCTAGAGAAGGATGGACTGTCGTTTCATGCGCTACTCGAGGAAGTTCGCCACGAGGCGGCGACCCGACTTCTGAACGACGGCTCGCTGACGGTGGCGGCGATCGCCGAACAGCTCGGCTATAGCGAGCCACGGAGTTTCCGCCACGCGTTTCGCCGTTGGACCGGCCGCGCGCCGAGGGCAATCGACGGCGCGTCAGACCGTTGAAGACCACGCGGCTAGCCGGTGAGCTCCTCGCACCATTCAAGCGGCCTTCACGCCTTGCCGCCCACGTGCGGGCGCAACGCCGCCAGCCAGCACACCACCGCCACCGCGCCGGCATCGGGTGAGCCGATCGCCCGCTCGCCCAGATAGCTCGCACGCCCCACGCGCGGGTGCATATGCGCCGTGGCGTGCGCGCCATGCTCGGCGGCCGCCACGGCGGCTGCCCAGGCGCGCTGCACCGTCTGGCCGTGATTGAGCGCTTCCTCGAAGGCATCGTGCGCGGGAATCAGCGCGTCCAGCATCGTGCGGTCGCCGGCTTTCGCGCCGCCCAATTCGCTGATCGCCTCGATCGCGCCACGAAACGCCTGCGCCCATTCGTGCGGCGCGGGCTCCGGCTTGTCCGCGAGGTGACGCGACGCGCGCAAGAGCGCGGTGGCGTAGAACGGCCCCGAGCTGCCCGCGATGGCGCGGCGCAGGCTCGCGCCGAGCGACGCCAGCGCCTGCGGCGCCGTGCCGAGCGCATGAACCGGCGTCGCGGCCACCGCATCGGCGGCGCGCCGCATGCTCACGCCAAGATCGCCGTCACCTGCGAAGGCATCGAGCTCGGTCAGGCGCGCTTCGTTCTCGACCAACGCGAGCGCAATCGCGTCGAGCGCCGCCTTGAGCCGCGCCGCCCACGCCGCGCGCGCCGCGTCGAGCGACGGTACTACGGATTCCTCATGATGGACGCCGGAGGTGTCGAGGCGGATGGTCGGGTTCACGCAGCCTTTGCCGGGCCATGCGTGTGCATCGGTATGCGCATCGAGCAAGGCGAGCTTGCCGTCGTCCACGCGCATCAGCGAGATCGAGCAGCCCGGCATGTTCAGCGCCGAAAGGAAGGTGCCCGCCCACGCCCGCTCCACGTACACCTCGCGGCAGCGCAGGCTCGCAATGGCCGCGCGCAGCACGATATCGAGCTCCATTTGCGGCGTGGCGCCGAGGCCGTTGACCAGCAGCACGACGCGTTCGCCGCGCGTGATGGCGAGCTCGTCGAGAATATTGATCAGCAGTGCTTCGGTTAGCTCGTTGGCCGGTAGCGGCGCGCTGCGCTCGACACCTTTTTCGCCATGGATGCCGAGACCGATTTCGATTTCGTCGTCGGCGAGAGTGAAGCTCGACTTCTCGACGCCCGGCAGCGTGCAGCCGTCGAGCGCGACGCCCATCGTGCCCAGATTGGCGGCCGCGTCGCGCGCGATCGCCGCCACTACTTCGAGGGTCGCGCCACGCGCGGCGGCCGCGCCCGCGATCTTGTGGATCAGCACGGTGCCGGCAATGCCGCGCCGCTGATGGCGCTCGGCGTGGCCGCGCAGCGCGACGTCGTCGGCGACGGTCACGACTTCCACGGGGATGCCCTCCGCGCGTGCCAGCTCGGCGGCCAGCCCGAAATTGAGCCGGTCGCCGGTGTAGTTCTTGACGATGAGCAGCGCGCCCTTCTGGCCCGCCGTTGCGCGGATGGCTGCGAGCACGGCGTCGGTGGGCGGCGACGTGAACACCTCGCCGCATACGGCGGCGCTCAGCATGCCAGCGCCCACGTAGCCGCCGTGCGCGGGTTCGTGGCCACTGCCGCCGCCCGAGATGAGCGCGACCGGACGCGCATAGGACTCGGGAATGTCCCGGCGAATCAGCACGTTCTCCTCGCCGAGAATGACGACATTCGGTGCCTGCAGCGCGATGCCTTCGAGCATCTCGCGCACGACGTCGGACGGGTGATTGACGAGTTTTTTCATGACGGCCCTGATGAATGCGGTTGAACATCCCGGCAGGCAGCCTCGCCTTGACGCGACGTCATGCAAACAGCATAGCGCGCCGTCGGGTTCGATCAGTGTACCCCCCTCGTCATTGCGGTGTGCAAAACGTATCTAAACACCCGACCCGATCGCTTCAGCGCGGCGGCTGACCTGCCGCCGCCTCCATCTGCCGCGTAAAACGCCGGCGAAGCGGCCCGCACCGCTTCGCCCTGCGTCTACCGTGGCAGCGCGGGCATCAGTGCTGCAGAAAGTCGAGCACCATCCGGTTGAACGCGTCCGCATGCTCCCACTGCGCCCAGTGGCCACAACGGTTGAACACATGCAACTGCGCGTTCTGCATGCCGGCAATCAGACGCAGGCCGATATCCATCGGCACGAAGCGGTCGTCGCGGCCCCAGATCACGAGCGTGGGCGCCGCGATCTCGCCAAGGCGCGGGCCGTAGTCAGTGAATTGCTTCGGATTGGCCGCCAGGCTCTTGACGAAGTTCTCGAGATGGACGCGCTGCGCGAGCATATTGTCCAGGCGCGCCTTCATGAGGTCCTCGGTCAGCGCGCTCGGGTCGTAGACGAACACGTTCATCATGCGCTTGAGGTTCTCGATGGTCGGCTCGCGATACAGCCCCTGCAGCAGCTTGA
Source organism: Paraburkholderia pallida (assembly GCF_004524855.1). Lineage (NCBI taxonomy): Bacteria > Pseudomonadati > Pseudomonadota > Betaproteobacteria > Burkholderiales > Burkholderiaceae > Paraburkholderia > Paraburkholderia pallida. The sequence continues at coordinate 2,048,258 of NZ_CP038149.1, forward strand.
TGCCTTCGGTGGGCATCGGCACGAAGTTGCTCGGGCCGCCGGTGCCGCCACCCATGAGCACGAGCTTGCCCACGCGCTGCGGATTCGCGAGCGCAAACGCCACCGCGCTATGACCGCCCATCGAATTGCCGAGGATATGCACGCGCTCGATGTCGAGCACGTCGAGCAGGCCCTTGAGCACGCGGCCGTTCAGCTCCGAGCGCGATTCGGTGCAGACGATGGGATCGCTCTTGCTCCAGCCCGGGCAGTCCATCAGGATCACGCGATAGCCCGCTGCCACGAGCGGCTCGACGTTGCGGTTGAAGTTGGCCCAGCCGCTCGCGCCGGGCCCCGAGCCGTGCAGCATCACGACGGTCTCGCCATGCGCGTGTGCGGTGTTTGCGCCAGTGTCGTTGTAGTGGATTTGCAGCTCGAGCTCGCCTTCCTTCACGCGGGCGAACCGGCTCGTGGAGGCTTCGGTAATCGCTTGTGCCGTTGCAGTCATGATGATGTCCTTGCTGTAAAACTCGGGTAACCGTAAAAAGGAGGGCTTGCGCTCCTCCGACATTATGTTCGAAATCCTTACTTTATTTCAAACACGCTGAGCACCGGGCGCGCCGTGCCGCGCGAAGCCGCCCACCACCGTCAAGGCCGCGAGCGCCGCGATCACGCACAGCGGAATGCTGGACGCCACCAGCATCGAGGCGCTCTGACCCAGCGCGAACAACTGGCCCGCCACGAGCGGCCCGAGGATCGAGCCGAGCCGCCCCACTGCCACGGCAGCGCCTACACCCGTGCCGCGGACTTCCGTGGGATACGCGTGGCCCGCGAGCGCGTAGAGCACCGACTGGCCGCCCACGAGGAACAGGCCGCACAGCAAGCCGCCGCACGCCATCGAAGCCGCGCCGCTGGCGTGCGCGAGCGCCGCCAGCGCCAGCGCAATGCCCACATACATGCCGATCACCGTGCGCCGGCGGCCGAGGCGGTCCATGAGCGTCGCGATTGCCACCGCCCCAATACCGCCGCCGAGGTTGAACATCATCAACACGATGTTCGATTGCACGCGCGTGAGGCCGCGCGAGAGCACCATCGAAGGCAGCCAGTTCATCAGGAAGTACAGCACGATCAGCGTGCCCAGGTAGCTCACCCAGAGCGCGAGCGTCGTGCGTGCGCGGCCATGACGCCACAGCGCATCCGTCACGCCGGGCATGCCCTCGCGCACCTTCGAGGCCTGCGCCGCCACGAACTGCTGCGACTCGCGCAGGAACATGCCGAGCAGCGGCAGCATCACGATCGGCCCGAGGCCGCCGACATAAAACACGTCGCGCCAGCTCGCCGGGCTCGCGCCCAGCATGCCGATCACCGCCGCAATCGCCGCGCCGAACGGCATGCCGCAGTACATTGCGCCCACTGCCGTGCTGCGCTGCTGCGGACCCGCCGCTTCCGAGCACAGCGCAATGAGGTTCGGCATCGCGGCGCCCAGACCGAGGCCCGTCAACAGACGCGCGATCAGCAGGCTCTCGAAGCTCCAGACCAGTGTGGTCGCCAGCGAGAACAGGCCGAACAACGCCACCGATCCCATCAGCACGCGCTTGCGGCCGAAGCGGTCGGCGAGGCGGCCGCCCAGCGCCGCGCCCGGCAGCAGACCGATTGCGCCCGCGCTGAACGCCCAGCCCATCTGCGCGACGGCGAGCGAAAACTCCTTCGCCATGCGCGGCCCGGCTACGCCCGCCGATTGCAGATCCAGCCCTTCGAGCAGCGCGATCGCGAGGCACAGGCCTATTGTGGCCTTGCTGCTCGTCGCGCTAGCGCTATGGCCTCCATTAGCAGAACTGATTCGTGACGTCATTTCCAAAGTCTCCGATGTTGTGATTGAGCCGCTCTTTGTGGCAGCTATTCATAATCGATAACGATGACGCCGCGCGCCACTTGGCGGTGGCACGCGGCGCGCACTTACCGCTGGAGCGCTTGCGCGCGCTTCTTCAAATCAAGCGCCACGTCCACGATCATGTCTTCCTGGCCGCCCACCATGCGGCGCTTGCCCAGTTCGACGAGGATGTCGACGGTTTTCAGGCCGTACTTCTTCGCGGCCACCTCCGAGTGGCGCAGGAAGCTCGAATACACGCCCGCATAGCCGAGTGCCAGCGTTTCGCGGTCCACTCGCACCGGGCGGTCTTGGAGCGGGCGCACGATGTCGTCGGCGGCATCCATGAGCGTGTAGAGATCGGTTCCGTGGTTCCAGCCCATGCGCTCCGCTGCCGCGATAAACACTTCGAGCGGCGCATTCCCTGCACCGGCGCCCATGCCCGCGAGCGACGCGTCGATGCGGTCGCAACCTTCTTCCACCGCGACGATCGAATTCGCCACGCCGAGCGAGAGGTTGTGGTGCGCGTGCATGCCCGTTTGTGTTTCGGGTTTCAGCACCTGTTTTACTGCACGAAAGCGGTCGCGCACGTCGTTCATCGTGAGCGCGCCGCCCGAGTCCACCACGTAGATGCAGGTCGCGCCGTAGTTCTCCATCTTCTTCGCCTCTACGGCGAGATTCTCCGGCGTGGTCATGTGGCTCATCATCAGAAAGCCCACCGTGTCCATGCCGAGCTCGCGTGCGTATTCGATGTGCTGCTTCGAGATATCGGCCTCGGTGCAGTGCGTGGCCACGCGCACGACGCGCGCGCCGGCGTTGTACGCTGCCTTCAGGTCATGAATCGTGCCGATGCCGGGCAGCAGCAGCGTGGCGATCTTCGCGTGCTTCACCACGTCGGCGACAGCCTCGATCCATTCGAGATCGCTGTGCGCGCCGAAACCGTAGTTGAAGCTCGAGCCTTGCAGGCCGTCGCCATGTGCGACTTCGATCGAGTCGACCTGAGCCTTGTCCAGAGCGCGTGCAATGTCCTGAACGTTCTGGATCGAGTACTGGTGACGGATTGCATGGCTGCCGTCGCGCAGCGTCACGTCGGAGATATAGAGTTTCTTGCTCATGGCGTTAGGCTCCTTGCACGCTAAGCAGCGTTTGCGCCATGCGCTCGGCGGTGGCGAGCGCAGCGGAAGTCATGATGTCGAGGTTGCCTGCGTACGCAGGCAGGTAGTGCGCAGCGCCTTCCACTTCGAGGAACACCGAGGTCTTCAGGCCGCTGAACTTGCCGAGGCCCGGAATATTGAGCGGCGCGCTGGCGGGGATTACATCGAATTGCACCTTCTGCTTGAGGCGATAGCCCGGCACGTACGCATGCACTTTTGCGACGGTCTCCTCGATCGACTGCTCGATCTTTGCGCGGTCCTCGAGATCGGAAAGCGTGTAGACGGTGTCGCGCATCATCACCGGCGGCTCGGCGGGATTGAGCACGATGATCGCCTTGCCTTTCGCCGCACCGCCCACCACTTCAATCGCCTTCGAGGTGGTCTCGGTGAACTCGTCGATGTTCGCGCGCGTGCCCGGTCCGGCCGACTTGCTGCTGATCGACGCGACGATCTCCGCGTAATGCACCTTCGCCACGCGCGACACCGCGGCAACAATGGGGATGGTCGCCTGGCCGCCGCACGTGACCATGTTCACGTTGGGCGCATCGATATGCGAATCGAGATTCACCACCGGCACGCAGTACGGGCCGATCGCGGCAGGCGTGAGATCGATCATGCGAATCGACGGCTTGAGCTTGCGCAGCAGCGCGTCATTCTTCACGTGCGCGCCCGCCGAGGTCGCATCGAACACGAAGTCGATGTCGTCGAAAACGGGCAGACGCGTGAGCCCTTCCGCGCCTTCATGCGTGGTGGCCACACCGAGACGCGCGGCGCGCGCGAGGCCGTCCGATGCAGGGTCGATGCCGACCATCGCCGCCATTTCCAGATGCTGGCTGTTGCGCAGGATCTTGATCATCAGATCCGTGCCGATGTTGCCAGAGCCGATGATCGCGGCCTTGAGTTTTTCCGAAGCCATTTGAGTTCCTCAATCAGACGGTAAAGGTCGCGCGAACGCTGCCGAGGCCTTCGATCTGCGCGGTGTAGGTGCCGGGTTCCTTCACGGCCACCATGGGCCCGAGCGCGCCGGTCAAGACCACGTCGCCCGCGCGCAACGGCGTGCCAAGCTGCGCCATGCGGTCGGCGAGCCAGACGGCTGCGTTGAGCGGGTTGCCGAGACACGCGGCACCGTTGCCGCGCGAGAGCACCTCGCCGTCGCGCGAAAGTTCCATCGCGCACGCGCTGAGATCGATCTGCGAAAGCGGCACGGGGCGGCTGCCCACCACGAAACGTGCGCTCGACGCGTTGTCGGCCACCGTATCGACGAAGCGGATGTCCCAGTCCTGGATCCGGCTATCCACCACCTCGATCGCCGCGAGTGCATATGCAGTGGCGTTCAGGATGTCGACGAACGTGTGTTTCTCCTGCGTGAGATCGCGTTCGAGCACGAGTGCGATCTCCGCTTCGACCTTCGGCTGGATCAATTGCGAAAGTGGAATCGGCTCGCCGTCGCCATACGCCATCGAAGCGAAGAGGGCGCCGAAGTCGGGCTGATCAACACCCAGCTGCTTCTGGACCGCGAGCGACGTCAGGCCGATCTTGCGGCCCACGATGCGCTCGCCGTTGGCCACGCGCAGATCGACGTTAGCTTGCTGCACGGCGTAGGCAGTTGCCATGTCGTCAACCGGATCGCCGCCCTTCACGATCTCGCCACGCACGGGCTCGATCACTACACGCGATGCTTCGGCCTCGCGCAGCCGCGCGGCCAGCGCCGCGACGAGTTTCGGATCGGTCATACCGTTCTCCCAGACAGGTTCAGTCAGGCCACTAACGCGAGCGCATCGGCGGCTTGCGCGGGCGTGGCGTGCATGGTGGCGAAGCCGGCGATCCACTCGGGAATCGCGCGGTAGTAATCAAGCGACGCGCGGTACGGGCCATACGCCGCCAGCGCGCCAAATGCGGCAACCCACGTGCGGATCTCATGCGCCGACTTGCCGCCGTCGCGCGTGATGGCCGCGTTCGTCATGCCGTCCACTTCGGTCAACTCGCCCGAAGCCAGGCGCTCGAGAAACGCGCGGTCCCACTCGGGATTGAGCGGATGCAGCGGGCTGTCGCCCTTCGTGAAGGCCTGTGCGGCCGCCACGGTGCGCGCCTGGCGCGCGGCGCGCGACTCAGGCGTGGGATTGCGGCCCGCGATCAGGCGCTCGGCCACTTCGGGCGAGGCACCCATGAGCTCGGGCACCGGCGGCTCGTGCGAGATACCGCCCGAGCCCACCACGAGCACGCGCCGGTTCGTGCGCGAGAAGAAGCGGCCGATCGCGTCGCCTAACAGACGCGCGCGGCGCAGCGTGGCCATGGGCGGCGCAACCGAATTGATGAACACCGGAATCACCGGATAGCGATCGAGGCCGCCCGTGAGCACTTCGAGCGCCTGCGCACAACCGTGATCGACTTGCATGCGGTACGAGAGCGCCACGTCGATATCGGCTGCGAGCACGTTCTCCGCGAGCGCATGCGCCAGATCTCCTGGCACCGGCAGCGTGCCGGCCATGCTCTTGAAATCGCCGATCGCCTGCGCCTTCGCGCCGATGCAGAACGGCGGCATCACGTCGTAGAAGAAGCCGTTGAAATGATCGGGTGCGAACACAACGATCAGGTCCGGCTCGAAGGCCTCGACGCGCTCACGCGCGCCACGGCCCGCGCGCTCGACTTCGGCCACCACGTCCGGCGGCGGATCGAAGTAGCCGTGCAGCGGCGTGTGAGAAAGACATTCCAGATGGACGGGCATATGCGTGCTTTTCCTGATGATGCTGCTCATGCTTCTGCTGCCCGCGCAACGGCAACGTTGCCGCGCGTGGGACGGTTGTGCGGGACTGCAACGGCGCCCGGCTCGCGCGAGGGCACACCGGTCACACCGAGCTTGCCCGCAAGCTCGACGATCGCGTCCGAGACTTGCTGGGGCGTGCACACGCCCGCAACGAAGCGGTCCGGGCGCAGCAGCACGACGGACTCCGGCAGGCGGCTAAACCAGTCTTTGAGCCGGCCCTGCACGTCGCCGAGGGCTAGCACGCCCTCGGGCACGTCGTCGGCGTAATCGAGCTGGACGTCGGGCTTCGCGAACACGAAGCGCGCCCCAAGCCGCTCCCACAGCGCACGCGCCTCCGGCGTGAGGCCGAACGTGGGGTCCGCGCCCCAGGCGAGCACGGCGAAGCCGTTGCCGATCGCATCGTCGAGCCGCACGACGCGGCCGTCTTCCATACGCACGCGCGGCTGAATGAACATGCGCCCCACCGGCGACGCCGCATGCGGATCGCGGCCATACGCGAGTCGGCCGAGCAGCGAATCGCGCTTCTGGCTCATCAGGCCCAGCATGCGGCCCGGTGCGGAATTGCCCGAGCGTTCGAGCATGCGCGCGAGCCAGCCGCCCGCCGATTGCGGCGGCGGCAGCAGCACCACGCCCGCTTCGTAACGCGGCATCGGCTTGAAGCGCATTTCCACGAAGTAGCGTTTCACCGAGGGGAACAGGTTCATCGAGCGCACGAAGCGGTCGCGAAAGCGCGCGCCGAAGCGCGTGGTCGGCGCGAAGATATCGCCGGCCACTTCGGAGAGGTGGATCATCGAGCGCGCATGGGCGCGGCGCTCCACCGTGTAGGTATCGAGCAGTCGGGCGTCGGCCTGGCCCTTCGCGACCATCGCGAGCTTCCAGCCGAGGTTGTTCGCGTCGCGAATGCCGCTGTTGTAACCCTGGCCCTGCCACACCGGCATGATGTGCGCCGCGTCGCCCGCGAGCAGCACGCGGTCCACGCGAAACGTCTCCGCCAGGCGCGCGTTGTGTGTATAGACACGCTTGCGGATGTAGTCGACCTTCTCCGGGTCCGCAACCACCTTGCGGATCAAGGCAGCCATATTCTCGGGCTTCGAGAGTTCCTCTTCGGTCTCGCCCGGCATCACCATGAATTCGAAGCGGCGAATGCCATGCGGCAGCGCCGCGGACACATAGGGCCGCTCGTGATCGCAGTGCATGTAGATGTGCGGCGAACCGATCGGGTCGTTGCGCACGTCCACCACGATCCACTGATTGGGCTTCGTGCGGCCTTCGAACGGCACGTTCAGCGCGCGACGCACGAGGCTGTTGCCACCGTCCGCGCCCACCATCCAGGCCGCGCGGATCGTGCGGCGCGCACCGCTTGCGTCGCTCACGTCGATCGACACGCCCTGCGCATCCTGCACGAACGCGTTGACGCTATGGCCGAGCAGCACCTCCACATGCTCGAAGCGCGCGAGGCCCTCGTAGAGCACACGGTCGGCGAGCGGCTGGATGAACGCATTGCGGCGCGGCCAGCCGAACTCGTCGGTGCGCGGCTCGATCGACGCGAAGCAGTGGCCATCCTTCGTGACGAAGCGCATCCAGTGATCGGGCGTGGTGTGCGGCAGCAGCGCGTCGGCAAGGCCGACCGCCTGAAACACACGCAATGCTTCGTCATCCAAACCAATGGCGCGCGGATAGTCGATAATCTGGTCGAGCTTTTCGATGAGCGTGACGCGCACGCCCTGCAGGCCGAGAATGTTGGCGATCATGAGGCCCACGGGGCCGGCGCCGATGATGGCGACGTCGGTCGAGCGATGACCTGGGCGGACGGGGTCCGCCGCTATGGGAGTAGTGTGCATGTTGTCTCCTTTATCGGTCGCACTTGGCGCTTTAGTGCTTAGTGCGACCCCATGCAAGGCCCGCGCGACTTATCGGCCGCTGCGGATGCTGACAGGGGGTGCCTGAAAACGGATCACCGGGTTGGAAGCGGTGTCGCCAACGGGTGAATGCAAGCGAGTCTAGGGGCGCGCCGGAGCCCTCTCAACATTTTTCGAGAAATGTGCATAGAATGCACAGGGTTGATTTAAAAGCGATTTTTCATGACAAAGTATGCAAACGTGCGGGGCCTGGCGCGCGGTCTGGTGGTGCTCCGGGCGCTCAATGCCATGGAGAATGGGCGTGCGACGAGCCAGCAATTGAGCGAGGCCACGGGCCTGCATCGCACGACGGTGCGGCGTTTGCTGGAGACGCTGGTGGAGGAGAATTTCGTGCGCCGCAGCGCATCGGACGACAGCTTCCGCCTCACGATCGACGTGCGCGCCTTGAGCGAAGGCTTCACCGATGACGAAAGCATCGCGACCGTCGCGCCGCCGATCATGGGCCAGTTGCTGCAACGCATCGTCTGGCCATCGGACCTCACGACGCCCGACGGCGACGCAATGATCATCCGCGAGACCACGCACCGTTTCAGCCCGCTCTCGTTTCACCGCGCGATGGTGGGCCGCCGCCTGCCGATGCTGCTCACGGCGGCGGGTCGCGCCTACTTTGCCGCCTGCCCCGAGGCGGAACGCGAGGACATACTGGATTTGCTGCGCGCGGGTGCGGGCGGCGAGCAGCAACAGAAGCTCGCCTCGGACCCGGCGTTCGTCCGCAATCTCGTGCGGCAAACGCGTGCCGACGGATTCGGCTCGAATCACGGCGACTGGGCGGACCAGCGCAAGATCGGCGCGCTCGCGGTGGCCATCGGCTCGCATGAGCGCGTGATCGCGAGCCTCAACGTCATCTACCTGGAACAGGCGATCCAGCCCGCGGAGGCGGTGCGCCGCTTCGTGCCCGAGTTGCAGCGCGCGGCGCAGGAGATGGAGAAGGCGCTGGAAGCGCAGGAAGACGGCGCGGGCGGCACCAAAGACTGAACGGCCAGTCCCTCGGGAATACGCGCTACGTCACGACGTTTGCACACCGTCACGTACATTCGCGCGCACGAGCTCGAATAGCGCCTCGAGCTCCGCGCCGTGCGGCTCCTTGCGCGTCACCATCAGCAGATCGATACGCGGCGGCTCGCCTGCCAGCGGCCGCGTGCAAATCGCCGCGCTCGTGAGCGATTCGACATACGCAGGCAGCAGCGCATAGCCGAGCCCCATGCCCACGAGATTCAGATTCAGCAGAATATTGGTGGCCACCTGCGCGACGTTGCGTTCGATCTCGTGCGCGGCGAACCACGCATCGGCCACGTCGTACACCTGCCCCGAAAACTGCGGATGCGTGCTGATGAACGGCTCGCCACCCAGCATGCGCGGTTCAATGCGCTCGTGCTGCGCGAGCGGATGCGCACTCGGCAGCACCACCACGAGCGGCTCGATCAGCACCACTTCGCTCGCCAGCGCACTGGACTGCACGGGCCGCCGCATGAAGGCCACGTCGATCTCGCCGCGCAGCAGCGCCTCTTCCTGGTCGGCGGTCGGCAGACTGCGCAGCTCCACGTTCACATCGGGAAAGCGCAGGCGCAAGCGCGGCAGGATTGCCGGGAAAACCCGAATCTCAGCGGCGGGCACGAAGCCGATCGTGACCGTTGCGCGGCCCTGCCCCACCTGACGCGCGCGCGTCACCGCACGATCGGCCTGCGCCACCACGAGCCGCGCTTCGGCGAGAAAGACCTTGCCCGCCTCGGTCAGCTCGACCTTGCGGCGCGTGCGCTCGAACAGCGGCGTCCCCACTTCGTCTTCGAGATTGCGGATCTGCTGGCTCAATGAGGGCTGCGCCGTGTGCAGGCGCTCGGCCGCGCGCGTGAAGCTCAGCTCGTCGGCAACGGCAATGAAATAGCGCAGGTGTCTCAGTTCCATGCTGAAGGCGTCGTCGGGTTATCGTTCAAAAGTCTAACCGACTACAAACAAAATATTTCACAACGATAAAGCGAACGACGAAGATCCGTCTGCATTCCCGCAAAAAAGCAATGCAGCCACGGAGGAGACTCGCATGTCCGCAACCATCGACATCGATGCACTCGTCGACGCCCGCAACGGCCGCGTCACGTCGTCGATCTATACCGACCCCGACATCTACGCGCTCGAACTCGAGCGCATTTTCGGCCGCTGCTGGCTGTTCCTTGCTCACGTCAGTCAAATACCGAAAGCCGGCGACTTTTTCAATACCTACATGGGCGAAGATCCCGTGGTGGTGGTGCGCCAGAAAGACGGCTCGATCAAGGCATTTCTCAATCAATGCCGTCATCGCTCGATGCGCGTGAGCTTCGCCGATTGCGGCAACACCCGCGCGTTCACCTGCCCGTATCACGGCTGGTCGTATGGCGTGGATGGCGCGTTGATCGACGTGCCGCTCGAATCGCGCGCCTACCCACAAGGCCTGTGCAAGGAGAAATGGGGCTTGCAGGAAGTCACGCGCGTGGCCGTCTACAAGGGGCTCGTGTTCGGCAACTGGGATGCGAGCGCGCCCGAGCTCGAAACCTATATGGGCGACATCGCCTGGTATCTCGACGGCGTGCTCGACCGGCGCGAGGGTGGCACCGAGATTGTCGGCGGCGTGCATAAATGGGTCATCGACTGCAACTGGAAATTCCCCGCCGAGCAGTTCGCGAGCGACCAGTATCACGCCTTGTTCACGCACGCTTCCGCAGTGGAAGTGCTGGGCGCGAAACCCAGCGCAGAGGGAAGCCAAAGCGGCGCGCTCGGGGCGGGCCAGACCGCGCGCCCAGTATGGGAAACCGCGAAAGACGCGTTGCAGTTCGGGCAGGCAGGCCACGGCAGCGGCTTTTTCTTCACCGAGCAGCCCGACGCGAACGTATGGGTCGACGGCGAAGTTTCGCAGTACTTCCGCGACACCTACGCCGAAGCCGAAGCGCGCCTCGGCAAGGTGCGTGCAATGCGGCTCGCGGGCCACAACAACATGTTCCCGACGCTGTCCTGGCTCAACGGAACGGCCACGCTGCGCGTATGGCATCCGCGCGGGCCGAATCAGGTCGAGGTGTGGGCCTTCTGCATCGCCGACAAGGCTGCATCGGACGATGTGAAAGCGGCCTTCGAGCGCAGTGCGACGCGCGCCTTCGGCCCAGCGGGTTTCCTCGAACAGGACGACTCGGAGAACTGGGCGGAAGTGCAAAAGGTACTGCGCGGCAACCGCGCGCGCAAGACGAAGCTATGCATGGAGATGGGTCTGGGCGGTGAACGCGTGCGCGAAGACGGCATTCCTGGCATGACTAATTACATTTTTTCGGAGACGGCCGCGCGTGGCATGTACCGGCGGTGGGCCGATCTGTTGATGTCCGGGTCGTGGGACGAAGTGAACGCGCGCACGGCGCAGTACGAGGCGGAGGTGCTCAAATGAGCGAAATCGCCGAAATGCAAACGGTGCCTGCACCGGCCTGCGTGCCGCACGCCCTCCATCACGAGATCGAGCAATTACTCTTTCAGGAAGCCGCGCTGCTCGACGAATGGCGCTTTCGCGACTGGCTCGAACTGATGGCGCAGGATATTCACTACACCATGCGCACGACCGTCAATGCGCAGACGCGCGATCGGCGGCGCGGCGTGCAGCCGCCCACCACGTGGATTTTCAACGACACGTACTTTCAGCTCGAACGCCGCGTGGCGCGTCTGGAAACGGGCATGGCGTGGGCCGAGGAGCCGCCCTCGCGCACACGCCACCTCGTGACGAACCTGCGCGTGCGCCCCACCGAATCGCCCGTCGAATACGAGGCGCACGTGAACTATCTGCTCTACCGCGCGCAGAAAGAGCGCGACGAAACCATTTACGTGGGCCGCCGCATCGACCGCGTGCGCCGCACGGCCGAGGGCGGCGGCGCGCACGGCTGGCAAATCTGCCGCCGCGAGATCACGCTCGATCAGGCGGTGCTGTCCTCCCATAACCTGAGTGTGCTTTTCTGATCATGGCCCATATCTTTGTCTGCCAGGACGACGCGTTGTCCGATGGCGAAGCCATCAAGGTCGATGCCCCGACCGCCGCCATCGCCGTTTTCAAGGTGAACGGCGCGCTCTACGCGCTGAACGATCGCTGCACGCACGGCAATGCTTCGATGTCCGAAGGCTACGTCGAAGACGATGGCACGGTGGAATGCCCGCTGCACGCCGCGCGCTTTTGCCTGAAGACGGGCACGGCGCTGTGCCAGCCCGCCACTGAGGCGCTCCAGACCTTCCCGGTCGCATTGGTCGAGGGTGCAATTTACGTCGACGTGCCGGAGGCCGCGTGATGACTCCGACCAAGGGCTGGCTCGACAACGAAGTGGCATTGATCACGGGCGGCGGCTCGGGGCTCGGCCTCGCGCTCGTCGAGCGTTTCGTCGAAGAAGGCGCACGCGTGGCCGTGCTCGACCGCTCGGCGCAGAAGGTCGCGGCGCTGCGCGAGCGCTTCGGCGCGCACACGCTCGTTGCCGTGCAGGGCGACGTCACGGCCTATGCCGACAACGAACGCGCCGTGCAGGCCGCCGTCGACACCTTCGGCAAGCTCGACGTCTTCATCGGCAATGCGGCGATCTGGGATCACGCGTCGAGCCTCGTCGACCTCTCGCCGGAACAACTCGAAAGCGGCTTTCAAGAACTCTTCTCGATCAACGTGAAGGGTTATCTGCTCGGTGCGAAGGCCGCCTCGCGCGCGCTCATCGCGAGCGAAGGCAGCATGATCTTCACGCTCTCGAACTCGGCGTTCTATCCAGGCGGCGGTGGCCCGCTCTATACCGCGAGCAAGCATGCCGCCGTGGGCATCATCCGCCAGCTTGCCTACGAGCTCGCGCCAAAGGTGCGTGTCAACGGCGTGGGCCCTTGCGGCATGGCTAGCGATCTGCGCGGTCCCGTTTCGCTCGGCCAGCAGGACCTGCGCATCATGGACTCGCGCACGCCCGAAGCCATTGCCGGCATTCTGCCGCTGCAGTTCTTTCCGCAGCCCGCGGACTTCACCGGCCCCTACGTGATGCTCGCCTCGCGTGCGAACAACCGCGTACTCAGCGGCGTGATGATCAACGCGGACGCCGGGCTTGGGATTCGTGGCATCCGCCACGCCGCGGGCGGCCTGCATCTCTGATGGACACGCCAATGACGAATGCCTCGACCATTGCGATCGTGGGCGCTGGACAAGCGGGCGCGATCGCCGCTGCGGAACTGCGCCAGCAGGGCTACGCGGGCCGCGTCGTGCTGATTGGCGACGAAGCGCACAGGCCCTACGAGCGGCCACCGCTGTCAAAAGACGTGCTGCTGCAACCGGATACCACACGGTGCGCGATCTACGCGGACGACTTCTACGCGCAGCACGCCATCGAGCTCAGGCTCGGCATGCCGGCCGTCGCGCTCGACGCCGACGCACAAACCATCACGCTGCAAGACGGCACCTCGATCGCCTTCGATCATTTGCTGCTTGCCACCGGTGCGCGCGCACGCCGCCTGCCGATGCTCGATGCGCTGGGCGGGCTGGGCGTGGACGTCCACACCTTGCGCACGCTCGACGACGCGCGGCGCCTGCGCACGGCCCTTCAGCCAGGCAAGCGCGTGCTGCTGGTGGGTGCGGGCGTGATCGGGCTCGAACTCGCATCCAGCGCCATCGATCTCGGCGCGCAGGTCAGCGTGATCGAGCAGGCGCCGCTCGCGATGGCGCGCTGCGCTCCGCCCGTGCTGAGCCGCCATCTCTGCGAGACGCATCGCGCGCGCGGCGTGGCGCTGCATCTGGGCGTACCGCTCGCATCGGCCGCACGCGAGCACGATGAAATCGTGCTCACGCTCGAAGACGGCACGCGCGTCGCAGGCAATGCCGTGATCTATGGCATCGGTGTGGAGCCCGAAACGGCGCTCGCGAGCATGGCGGGCCTCGAGGTCGAGAACGGCATCGTGATCGACGCACAATGCCGTACGTCGCATCCGCGCATCTATGCGGCGGGCGATGCCGCCGGCCAGCGCAGCACTGCGAATCCAGGGGTCACCCGCCAGGAAACATGGGAGAACGCGAAGCATCAAGCCGTGACAGCCGCACGCGCGATGTTGGGCATCGCGCCCGAAGCGCTGGACGCGCCCTGGTTCTGGACCGATCAGTGCGGCCTGAACGTGCAGTTCGCGGGCGACATGCGCGCCGCCGAGTGGATCGGCCGCGGTTCACTCGCGGCGCCGCCGTGCGTGTTGTTCGGTCTCGACGCCGATGGCGCGCTGGTGGGCGCCATCACCGTGAACCTGGGCCGCGAGATGCGCAACGCGAAAGCGCTGATCGCGAAGCGCGCCCGGGTCGCACGCGAGGTGCTCGCCGATCCGGCGCACTCCCTGCGCGATCTGGCCCGCGCCGCATCCTGAACCCGCTCGCCAGGACGGCGAGAAGCGCGGTTTTCAACAATTTGCGAAAAGCGCTTGCCAGCCCGCGCGAGTCTCTCTATAATTCGCGCTCTCAACAGGCTCGTAGCTCAGTTGGTTAGAGCACCACCTTGACATGGTGGGGGTCGTTGGTTCGAATCCAATCGAGCCTACCAACGAATATGCAGTACCGCGTGTGCACGCAGTTCAGCACCACGCAATGACAATGACGCACTCTCTCACGGGACTGCGTCATTTTCTTTTGGCTCTTTCAAACGTGCAGGCATGTCGAACACGCCTGCACTTGCCAATCAACCGTGAACCGGCATCAATCGAGCGCCTTGTCGTTCGGATGTGCGAACAGGTCCTTCATCTGCTGCGAAAGCGGATAGTCGAGGTTCATGCCGTTGGGCGGGATTGGCTGCGTGAACCACTTCGTGTAGAGCTTCGCCATTTCGCCCGAGGTCTGCATCTTCGCGACCGTCTCGTCCACGAGCGCCTTGAATTGCGGATCGTCGCGGCGCAGCATGCACGCGTAGTTCTCCGAAACAGGCGGCGTGCCCACGACGACATAATCCTGCGGGTTCTTCGTCTTCGCGCGCTCGCCGTAGAGCAGCGGCTCGTCCATGACGAACGCCACGGCGCGCCCCGTCGTCACGTTGAGGAACGATTCGGCGTGGTCTTTCGCGCTGATGATCGTCATGCTCATATGCTTCTCTTCATTCATCTTGCGCAACAGGCGCTCGTCCGACGTGCCCGCCGTGGTCACGACGGTCTTGCCCGCGAGGTCGGGGAAGTCCTTCACACCGGAGTCCTTGCGCGTGATAAAGCGAATGCCGTAGAGGAAGATGCTGTTCGAGAACGCGGCCTGATTCTGGCGCTCGAAGGTATTCGTGGTGGAGCCGCATTCGAAGTCGATGGTGCCGTTCTGCACGAGCGGAATGCGGTTTTGCGAGGTGATCGGAATCGTCTTCACCTTCAGGTTCGGCGTATTGGTCTTCTGCTTGACCGCATCGACGATCTTCAGCGCGATCTCCTGCGAATAGCCAATCACGTTCTGGTTCTGGTCATAGTAAGAGAATGGAATCGAAGACTCGCGCGTGCCGAGCACGATCACGCCGCTGTCGTGAACCTTCTTGAGCGTGCCAGTGAGCTCGTCCGCGTGCGCGATGCCCGAGAGCCCCGTGAATGCCAGCGCCATCGCCGCGATCAGTTTCGTTTTGTTCATCGTGCTCTTCTCCCAACTCGTCAAAGTGATGATGTCGCCTCGCAGTGAATGCGCGGTTCGTGGTGCCCCGTTTTGATGCCCTGATGTGATGCGTGATGTCTGGATCTGATGCGTGATGCCGTATGGGTGTTGCCTGAAGCGTGCTGCTCACCGTGCTTCAGCGGCCCGGCGCGAACGGGACGCCGTCGAGCGCCAGCTCGCGCCCGGCGAGCAGATCGGCCATCAGTTGCGCGCTCCCGCACGCCAGCGTGAAGCCCAGCGCGCCGTGCCCCGTATTCATCCACAGATTGCGGAAATGCGTCGCGCCGATCAACGGCTTGCTGTCCGGGGTGGCCGGGCGCATGCCGGTCCACGTCTGGATCGCGCCGAAGTCGCCGGCCTCGGGAAACGTCTCGCGCGCCTGGCGCGTGAGCAACGCGATGCGCTCGTTGTCCGCATGCGCGCTCATGCCCGTGAGATCGACCATGCCCGCAATGCGCAGCCGCTCGCCAAGCGGCGCGTAGACCACCTTGTGATGCGCATCCGTGACCGAGACGCGCGGCGCGCCCCGCGCGCTCGCATTGGGCAGCGTGAGACTGTAGCCCTTGAGCGGATACATGGGCACGCTCACGCCGAGCGAAGCCAGCATCGGCTGGCTCTGAATGCCCAGGCACACCACGAACGCATCGGCTTCGATTTCGCCTGCCGACGTCACGGCCGCCTGCACATGCTTATCTTTCGTACGGAGTCCAGAGAATTCGGTGGCGAGACGCAAATCCACGCCGTCGCGCTGCGCCGCGTGCGCAAGACCGCGCGTAAAGCGGTCGCAATCGCCGGCTTCTTCGCCCGGCGTGTGAATGCCGCCCGCCAGATTAACGCCGATGTGCGCGAGCGCAGGCTCGAGCGCGACGCACGCCGCGCCATCGAGCGCGTGCTGCTCGCAGCCGAACTGCGCCTGATAGCCGGCCTGGCTGCGCGCCCCCTCGAAGGCCTCGCGGTCGCGATACACCACGAGCTTGCCGTTGCGCACATAGTCGAACGTGAGCGCCTCGCGCGCGACGACCTCGTGCATGAGGCGCTGGCTCAGAAAACCGAGACCGAGCAGCTCCGCCGTGGTCGCCCGGCTGCGCGCGCGCGTGCAGGCGCGCAGGAATGCCACGCACCAGCGCCATTGGCGCGGGTCCAGACGCGGCACGAAACGCAGCGCCGCCTCGCGCGAGAACAGCCATTGGGGCAGCTTCGGCAGCACCGAAGGATCCGCGAGTGGCGCCACGTAGCTATAGCTCAGCTGGCCGCCATTGGCGTAGCTGGTCTCCTGCGCCACGTCCGCGTGACGCTCGACAAGCGTGACCTGATGTCCATCGCGGGCAAGAAAATACGCGGTCGTCACACCAATCACGCCGCCGCCCAGCACACAAATTCGCATATCCCGCTGTTCTCGTTCGTTTCTGTGTTCTCTGGCCGCCCCGGTGGCCAGAGAACACCAGTTTCGCGAGACAAAATCACAAACTCAATTGCGAATTGAGCGAGGGGTATAACCTCAGGTTAAGGAAAGCCCCTCGGGGGACGGGATGCACCAAAAGGCGTGCGCCGCTTGCGTGGTCATGGGCGAATTTCAGCGCACAACGGCAGACGGGCAAGGCCTTGCGCCCTGCCTTTCCCCCATGGCCCGGCGCGAGCGCGCCGGCCATGACGAGGCGCCCTAGATACTCAGGCGCGTGACCTTGGTGCCCGCAAGCGAGACGTCGGCCATGAGGCCCGCGTTGGTCAGGACGAACACTTCGACCGGATGCGTGGCCGTGTTGGTGTCGACGGCGCCGTTCGCGCCCACCGTAACGAGCGCGACCGAGGCGTCGGCGCCCGCGGCCCAGCCATCCGTGCTGCGGAATTTGGCCAGCGCGTCCTGGGTCATGAAGCAGAAGATGATGGCCTTCGACTGAGCGCCCGCCTGCAGGCCCAGCGAGCCCGAGGCCGTGCTGTAGTAGCCCGTCGTTCCGCCGCCCACGCGCAGCGCGCCCTCGCCGTACTGGGCGCCGACGATGAAGCCGGCCTGCAGCACCGAAGGGAACACCAGCACGCCGCGCGATTTCGCGACGAGCTCACGCGAGCCTTGCACGGTGGAATAGAGCTTCGCCATGGCGTTGTCGACGCTTGCGTCGATCGACTGGCGCTTTGACATATCGGTCGCCGCGTTCGAAGTGTTGCCTGGCGTAGTGGTACAGCCCGCGAGCGCCAAACCGCCGGAGGCAAGCGCGACGGCCGCCGAAAGCATGAAGTTGCGTCGTTGCATGTCATTGTCTCCACACAATTGAGGGTGTGTGGAGGGGTGCCGCAAGCCGCGTGCCCACGCATGCGATTGCACCCGATTTATGGCGTGCCGGTGCTCAGGTGCTCAAATGCTGCAATAGCGTCGAAGCGAAACCGGCCGATGCAGGCCCCATCTGCCTGCATCGGCCGGAGACACTCACGTGCTCACGTACCCACCTGACTCAAGGCGTGGCGGGCTGCCAGGACGAATCGGGATCGAAGCTCTTGAGCGCGGCGGCTGTGCGTGCGCCGTTGGGCCCGAGATTCTTCTGATAAAGCTTGCCGTCCTGATTGACGATGAAGCTCATCACGCCCGTCTTGCCATACTGCGCCGGCCATGCCACGAGCGCGAAGCCGTTGGCCAGCTGGCCGTTCTCCATGTAGCTGCGCGCGCCGCCGTCCGCATGCGCGCCCTGCGCGGTGAGGATGCGGAAGTGGTAGCCGTGATACCCCTCCTGCGGCGTAACTTTGGCGTTGTGCGGCATGGTTTCGGCAAGCGGGCCGAGCGGGCTCTCGGCCTCACCGGGCTCGACCGGCCAGTAAAGGCCGTCATGCGTGCCGGGCGTGCTCACGATGTGCTGTGCGTAGTGCTCCGTCAGCTTGCGGTAGTCGTTCTGTGCGTCGACATAGGCGAGCGAGCTGAGCATGGCCGCGCGCTCATTGCGGCCGATACGCCGCGTGAGCACTTCGCTGGCGCCCTCACGCGGATCGAAGCGCCAGCCGCTGGCGTTCTGCACGATCGGGATGGGCAGCGTCCAGCCACTGTCGCCCACGGCCAGGTGGGCGCTCGCCTTGCCTGCCACGGGCGTTGCGTCGGGCACGATCTGATGGCCCTTCGCCCACGCGCCCAGGAAGTCGTAAATGTCTTCCTGGCCGATGTCCCTGGTGGGGATGAAGTGCTGGAAGTCGTTGCCGAGCACGTGCTTCATTGCATCGTGGTCGTTGGTGGCAAGCGCATTGGTGAATGCGTCAGCCGCGGCGTCGGGCGTGGCGTAGACCGCCTGCGCCGAGGCCACGCCAGCGCCAGGCATGGCGAGCAGCGCGGGCGCGGCGAACAGCGAGAACGCCAATACCGAAGTGAGCCGGGCGAACCCGGCAGGCCGCGCGCTGCGCGATGCGCGTTGAGACAGACGGCGTGCGTGTTTGCGGATCATCGCAAGACTCCTATAGTGATTCAACGACGACCGAAGTGGCGTTCGCCACCACCGCCACCACCCAGCCGGCCACCGCCGCCACCACCGCCGAACGAACGTCCGCCGCCGCCACCACCGTTGAAGCCGCCGCCCTGGTGCTGCTGGAACGCGGCACGGCTTTGCTGACCGCGCTGCGCGTCGGCGCGCGCCGCGTTGCCGTCGCCGGCGCCACGCAGCGCGTTGTCGCGATTCGCGCTTTGCGAGCGGTTGCCGAGATCGTTCGGCCGATTGGCGCCCTGCGTGCGATTGTTGAGTTCATTGCCACGGTTGCCGTTTTGCGCGCGGTTGTTCATCTCGTTGCCGCGATTGGCGTTCTGCGCGCCGTTCGCGTTGGGCCTGCCGCCCTGCTGGATGCCCTGGTAGCGCTGCTGGGCGTTGCCGCCCATGTTCTGCCCGGTGCGATTCTGCAAAGTCTGCGCGGCCTGCTGACGCGACTGGTCGTAGCCGCGGAACTGATTGCGCTGGCCGTTCAGATTCGCATTGCCGGCGCGTTGGCCGTTGAAGTTCTGGTTGCGGCGCTCGACATTGGCGTTGCGATTCCAGTTCGCCGTGCTGTTATTCGAGCTGATGCGGTTGTTGACGTTGATGTTGTTGTAGCGGTTCACGTTGATGTTGACGTCGTGGTTACCCCAGCCGAAGCCGCCCCACAACGAGTTCGCCACCGCGATGCCCGCGCCGAACGCGAGCCCGCTCACGAAGCCCGTGGCGAGCGCATAGCCCGGAGGCGGCGGCATGTACACGGGCGGATAGGCCGGATACGGCCACGCGCCGTACACCACGGTCGGGTTATACGTGGGCACGTACACCACTTGCGGGTTGGCGGGCTCGATCACGATCGTTTGCGTGGTGGAGGTGCCCGTTGCCGGCTGCACCACGACTTTTTGCTGTTCGTTCGTCTTCAGGTTGCCTGCCTTCTGGGCCTGCGCGCGAAGGCGCTGCACGGAGTCCATGACGTCGTTGGGCTGCGCGAGGAACGCGTTGCCGATCTGCGAAACCCAGTCGGGCTTGGTGGCCATGGTGGCCAGCACCTGCGGGAAGGCCACGAGAGACTGCACGCTCGGGTCCCACGGCTGCGAAGCAACGGCCTTCACGGCGTCGTCGCCTTTGAGATTCGGATTGGCTTTCGACCAGTCTGCGGCCGCCATCACGTCCTGCGGGAACGTGGCCGCCATGAGCACCTGCGCGAGCAGCGCGTCAGGATAGAGCGCGATGGGCGCGGTGAGCGCATCGAGTTGCTGGTTGGACAGATGGGCCGCGTTCTGGGCAATGGCGGCGGTGGGCCCGGTCGGGCCGATGAAAAGCGGTGCGGCCGCGAGCGCGGCGCACATGAGCCAGGCAGCGCGCTGGCGTACACCGGACGATTTCACGAATCGTTCCTCCTCGTTGCGGATGGGTCATTCAGGTTCCCGAAAAGGAGACCTGCCTGCGGTACGGACTGAAACTCAACAGCAGCACCGCGATGTGATGCGACGTCGTGCAACGTACTGCGGCAAAAATAAAGGGGTATGACTCAAGGTGTCAACAGCGATTTCGTTAAAGTTTGCCCGTTTATAAAATCGCATCAATTGCATTGAACAAACCGGAATTCGAAACAATCCGCACTGCATGTAATTCCGCTTTTCATTCAATGCTCTGCGCCTTCGGGTTGCTTGTGTCCCGGCGACAGGTGCATACGCACAAAGCCCACGTGCTCGCGCAGCACATAGAAGGCATCGGCATAGGCGAGCGGCATGCGCAGCGTATTGAGCGCGCTCTCGATCTCGTCGAGCTCCGCAATCAGCGCGCGCCGCTCTTCCTCGCTCGTGTGCTTGAGCGCATCGCGCTCGATGGCGATGAGCGCGCCGTAATAGCGATAGATGCGTGAGCGCACGCGCCAGCGATACAGCGCGGGAATCGCACGCAGTGCCGGAAAGACCAGCACGGCGAGCGGCAGCAGCAGCACGAGCAGGCGGTCGGTCACGCTCGCGAGCCAGAACGGCAGCGTTCGGTAGAGAAAGCTCTTGCCCGACTTGTAGTAGCGCGAGGCGTCTTCGCTAATGCGGAAATCGTGTGCGACGGGGCTCGGAAATTCGCCCGCGCGCTGCAGCAGCCCGGGCACGCCGTTCACTTCGTCGGCCGCTTCGATGATGAGGTCGGAGATCGCCGGATGCAGCGTGTTGCGCGCGACGATCTCCACGGTCGGGCCGATCATATGCACGGTCTGCGGCGGCACGCGGCGGCTCAGGTCGAGCACGCCGGCCGGCAAGTCGATGCTCTCGAGATAGGGAAAGAGGCGCGTATAGGCGGCCTGCTCGTCGAAGCTCATCACCGAGATGCCGGGAATGCCGAGCAGGCGCTGCATGAGCTCGCGCGTGGTGGAGTCGCCGCTCAGCATGGCAACGTCCACGCGGTTGGAGACCAGCGCCGTAGCGGCCTCCATGCCGTCGAGCGGCAGGAAGGTGGAATCGCCGCCAGGCTCCATACCGTTGGCGTCGAGCAGCTTGAGCGAGAGCTCGCGCGTGCCGCTGCCCACGCGGCCGATGGCGATGCGCTTGCCGTCGAGCGCGGCAAGCTGCGTGAGCCCCGAGCCGCGATAGAACACGACGATGGGCAGATACGCGACGCTGCCGAGCGAGACGAGCGAGCGCGTGTCGAGTCCGTCGGCCACGCCGCCCTGCACGAACGCGAGGTCGACCTTCGCCTTGGGATCGAGCAGGCGCTGCAGGTTCTGCACCGAGCCGTCCGACTCCAGGATCTTGAGCTTCACGCCATTGCGCGCGAGGATCGTGCGGTAGGCCTCGGCCATCTGCATGAACGAGCTGTCGCGCGGCCCCGCGCTAATGGTGATGCTGCGCGGCGGCGCCGGGTCGACGAGCCACACGAAGACCGCGACGACCACGATGCAGAACAGCGCGATCGGCAGCGTCGTGAGCGCGAGATCGCGCCACGCTGGGTGCGAGGGGTCGCGCATGAAATGCGGCAAAGGCTGGCGATGTCGTTTCATGAGAACCCGGCGGCCATGCGTCGAACTCAGGAAATCTCATCATGCCATTTTCGCGCCGGATCGGGACGCTGGTGTTTGCGAGAGTGTGCGTATGCGCAATCGCGGCGCGTTGCAGGCTCGCTACGGCGGCCTATCCAGGGGGCCCGCGCCTCGGTGGCCTCACCTATGCGGCTCGCCTACGCGGCCCACCTACGCGGCCCGCACCTCGGCGACCCCACCTACGCGGCCCGCCATGAAAGCAACGTAAGCGCGCGATGCGCGGCTCATCGCGCCATCAATGCGCCGCTGCGCCGGTGATCGCGAAGAGCTCGGCGCGCAGCGCTCGCGCGCGGTCGCGCTTCATGTACTGCTCGAATTCGGCCTGCGCGTCGAGCCACAGTGCATGCGCCTTCTCGTAGCGGCGCGCGCCGCTTGCCGAAAGACGGTAGACGAGCGTGCGCGTGTCGTGCTCGGCCGCCAACGCAAGCACGAGGCCGTCGCGCTGCAAGGGCTTGAGCGCGCGCACGAGCGTCGTGCGGTCCATCACGAGGTCGTCCGAGAGATCGGCCGCCGTGGCGTCCGGATGGCTGGCAAGACGCGAAAGAATCGTGAATTGCGCGGCCGTCAAACCCACCTGCGAGAGATGTCGCTCATAAAGCTGCGTGACGAAACGCGCCGCCTGCCGCAGTGCAAAACAGTTGCATTCCTCACGCGTCACTCGCTTGGCCATCGCTGCTCACCCTGGTTCGCTTCGTTTGTCGTGCGCCGTGCTCGCCCCGCACACGCATGTGCAGGGCCATCATACTTTCTCGAGCGCGAGCGCGATACCCTGGCCGCCGACGCCGCAAAGCGTCACGACGCCGCGGCGCGCGAGGCAGGCGTGCCCGTGCCGCCCGCGACCACATCGCCGCTTTCGCTCCAGCCGCCGCCGAGCGACCGATAGAGCGCCACCGCCGCAAGCGCGCGCTCGCGCTGCGCGTTGTTGAGCAGATCGGCGTCGACAAGCCAGGTCTGTTGCGCGCTCAGCACGTCGAGAAAGTCCGCCGCGCCGCCCTTGTAGAGCTGGTTCGCGAGCTTGAGCGCCTGCTCGGAAGACGTCACCGCGTTGCGCAACTGCTGCGTCTCGCCCGCCGTGCTCACGAGGTCGCTGCGGCTGTCTTCCACTTCGCGCAGCGCCTGCAACATCGTCTGCTGCAAGTTCAGTTGCGACTCGCGCATGCGGCTCTCGCTCTGCTCGATATCGGCGGTGATGCGACCCGCGTTGAAGATCGGGCTCGTCGCGCTGAGCGCCGCGCTGAAGAGGTTGTCGGTCAGCGTGGGCAGGCCCAGATACGACGATGCGAGCACGCCGTCCGTGAGATTGAGCGAGAACTTCGGATAGCGCTCCGCGCGCGCGACACCCACTTCGGCCGCGCGCTGCTGTACGGTCGCGTATGCGGCCTGCACGTCCGGGCGGCGCAGCAGGGCCTCCGAAGGCAGCCATTGCGGCACGCCCGCGGGCGCCGCGGGAATGGGTGCAGGGGCCGCCAGCGCGAGCTGCGCGACCGACTCGGGCGTGCGCCCCGTATACACCGCGATGAGGTTCAGTTGATGGTCGATGCTCGCCTGCGCACGCGGAATGCGCGCCTGCAACTCGCTCAACTGCGTTTGCGCACGCGTGACGTCGAGCTGGGTCGAAAGCCCGTACTTCAAGCGGTCTTGAGTCAACTGCAACGTGCGCTGCCTGATCGATACGTTGTCCTGCAGAATCTTCAGTTCGGCTTGCGCCCAGCGCAGATCCACGTAGGCAGATGCGGTATCCGCCGCCAGCGCGAGCCGCACCGCGTCGAGCGCGTGTTGCTGGCCCACCAGGTTCGCCTGCGCCGCGAGCAGGTCCAGGCGCTCGCCGCCGAACACGTCCGGCGACCAGCTCAACGCCACGCCGGCGCCCGCCTCTTTCACGTAGCCGAGCGGCGGTGGCGTGTTCTGCCGCTCGTAGGCGCCTTGCGCCGTGAAGTCCAGTTGCGGCAGCAGCACGGCGTGCTTCTGTGTCGTGATCGATTGCGCCTGCTTCACGCGCTCGGCCGCCGCCTGCAAGTCGAGATTGCCGCTCAGCACGCTCGAGAGCAGCGCATCGAGTGTCGGGTCGTCGAACTGGGCCCACCACGCGCGCGCATCGACGGCGTCCTGCGGCGCGTCGATGCGCCAGGCGGCGGGCGCCGTCGCCTGCACGGCGGCCGGCAGATCGGCGTGCTGCGCGGGCTGCACGGCGCAGGCGGCAAGCACGGCCGCAGCGAGCGCCGCGAGCCCCGCACGCGCGAAGCGCGCCGGCTTCGAGTGAGAATGGTCTCGCGATTGCATAGGAAACCTCAAGGACTCAATGGGCATCGGGCGGCGGCGCATTGTGGATAGGCTGCGAGAACGCAATACAGGCAATCGCTACCACGAAGCACAGCGAGAGCGCGAAGAACGTATCGGAGAACGTCATCACGAGCGCCTCGCGCAGCACGAGCGCATGCAGTTGCGCGAGGCCCGCTTGCGCCGCATCGAGCGTGTTGCCTGCAATGGCGGACCAGTGGTCCGTGCTTCCGGCTAGCAAGCTCTCGACTTGCGGCGCGCCGTGCACGACGCGCTCATTGAGGCGCAGATAGTGGAAATTGAGCCGGTCGTTGAGCATCGTCGCGCTCACGGCAATGCCGATCGCGCCGCCCAGATTGCGCATCAGGTTGAAGAGACCACTTGCCGACTTGAGCCGCGAGGGCGGCAGCGAGCCGAGCGACATGGTGACGATGGGCGGAATCGCGAACTGCTGGCCCACGCCGCGCAGCGCCTGGGGCAGCAGGAATTGCTGCCAGCCCCAGTCGTGCGTGAGCGGCACGTACAGATAGCAGCCAAGGCCGAAGCAAACGAGGCCGAACAGCATCAACACCCGCATGCTGAAGAAGCGCGTGGCATACGCGTAGGCGCCTAGTGCGAGCATCTGGAACACGCCCACCGAGAGCAGCGAAAGACCGATCTGCAACGAGCTGAAGCCACGCACCTCGGCGAGAAAGAGCGGCGTGAGGAACACCGCCACGAAGATGCCGATGCCCGTGACGAACGAGAGCACACTGCCGATGCCGAAGTTGCGCACCGCGAGCGCGCGCAGGTCGACGACGGGCTCCCGCGCCGTGAGCGCATGCACGATGAAGAGAAAGCCGCAGATTGCCGAGATCCAGGCGCAGGCCACGATGGCGTCGTCGCCGAACCAGTTCTTGCGCGGCCCTTCTTCGAGCACGTATTCGAGGCAGCCGAGAAAGGCGCACATCAGCGCGATGCCGATATAGTCGCCGCGCTTGATGAGCGCGAGATCGGGCTCGTCGATATGCACGTACTTCGGCACGAGCGCGGCCACGGCGATGCCGGGCACGAGGTTCAGATAGAACAGCCAGTGCCACGACCATTGATCGGTGATCCAGCCGCCTATCACGGGGCCGAGCGTGGGGGCGAGCGAGGCGAGCGCGCCGATGGTCGTGGAGGCCACGATCCGCTGCTTGCCCGGAAACAGCACGAAGGCCGTGGTGAACACGGTGGGGATCATGGCCGCGCCGAGCGCGCCTTGCAGGGCGCGAAACGTGATCATCGAGTCGATGTCCCAGGCGAGGCCGCACAGCATGCTCGTCGCCGTGAAGCCCACCGCCGAGGCCACGAAGAGCCAGCGCGTGGAGAACACCTTCGAGAGCCAGCCCGACATGGGGATCACCATGATTTCGGCGATCAGGTAGGCGGTTTGCACCCAGGACAGCTCGTCCTGGCTCGCGGAAAGCCCGCCGCCAATGTCACGCAACGAGGAGGCGACGATCTGGATGTCGAGCGTGGCCATGAAAAAGCCGATGCACATCAGCGCGAAGGCGAAGGCGCGCTGCGCCATGGGCTGCTCGTGCGGCGCGAGCGCGCGATGCACGGCTTGTGCCTCACGCGCCTCGTGTGCCTCGTGCCCCGCCCGCACGGGCCGTACTTCTATGGCGGAAGTCGTATCGCTCATGTCGTGCCACCCTGTCTCAATGCACGGCGTCAATCCACGGCGGCAGCGGTTTGCCCGCCATCGCGCAGATGCACCGTCACCGTGGCGGAAAGGCCGGGCCGCAGCACGCCCTCCATGCCATGCGGCACCGCCACGCGAATGCGCACCGGCACGCGCTGCACGATCTTCGTGAAGTTGCCCGTCGCGTTCTCGGGCGGCAGCACGCTGAAGGTCGCGCCCGTGGCAGGCGCAAGGCTCTCCACCGTGCCATGCAGCGTGCCGCTTGCGGCGTCGAGCGTGACGTCGGCGTGGTCTCCCGCGTGCATCTTCTTCAGTTGGTCTTCCTTGAAGTTCGCGTCCACCCAGAGGTCGGTGGCGGGCACCACCGTGAAGAGCGGCGCGCCCACGTTCGCGAGCATGCCCACGCGCGCCGTGCGATTGCCGATGTAGCCGTCCACCGGCGCGCGGATCGTCGTGTATTCCACGTTGAGCGCGGCGAGGCGCCGGTTCGCCTCGGCCGTCGCCACGCGCGCCTGCGCATCCGCGATCTGCGCGGCCAGCACGTCGAGCTGGCGCTGCGCGGCCACCACCGAAGCGCCGCTCTTCGCCACCGAGGCCTGCGCCTTCGCGTAGTCGGCGTCGGCGCGCTCGACCAGCTGGTTCGACACCGCGTCGTCTTTCACGAGCGCGCGATAGCGCGTCTGATCCTGCGCGCTGCGCGTGAGCTCGGCGTCCGAGGCTCGCACTTCGGCCTGATGCTGGCCGATCACCGCGGCCTGCAGCGTGCGCTGCGCTTCGAGCTCCGTCACCGCGGCGCGCGCGCTCGCGAGCTCGGCGTCGGCCTGGGCGAGCTTCGCGTCATAGTCGCGCGGGTCGAGCCGCATGAGCACCTGGTTCGCGCGCACGCGCTGGTTGTCCTGCACGAGGATCTCGGCGACGAAACCGCTCACGCGCGGCGCCATCACTGTGACGTTGCCGCCCACGTAGGCGTCGTCGGTGGTCTGTATGAAGCGCAGCACGAAAAACCAGTAGCCGCCCGCCACCGCCAGCACGAGCGCCACCGCGCCGAGCGCGAGCGGCATCCAGGGCAGGCCCGCGCGCTCGCGCCGCGCCGCAACCGGAGCGGAAGTGGAAGGACTCGACATGACGACCACCTGTGCATATGCACTTTTAAAGTTGAAAAAGCCGCCGTGCAATTGAAGCCGGCCATCAAAGAGACATCAGGAAGCTTCAGACGGCGCGCGCTGCGCAGCAGCGCACACAGCGCGTAAACGTGCATATGCACAGATTAGACGACGCGACGCGCCGAAACAACCGTCGCGCGCGGCATCAATTTATAACCGCGGCGACAATAATCGCCGCGGCCGGGGCCGCCTTGCCTTCAATTTCCTTTCTGCGCCACCTGGGTTGCGTCGCCAAAAAACTCGGTGGCGTGGTCAATGAAGGCGCGCACCTTCGCGGGCAGCAGCGTGCGCGACGCGTAGGCGATGCGAAGCTCGATCTGTCCGTCGATGATGGGAAACTCGTCGAGCAGCGTGACGAGCCGCCCCGTCTCCAGTTCGCGCTGCACGAGCGGGAGCGGCAGGATGCCGATGCCGAAGCCTTCGAGCACCATCGCGCAGTTGAAGTCGGGATTGTTCGAGGCGACGTCGTACCTCATGCGCACGGTCACGTCGTCGTCGCCGACGCGGAATGTGAGCGAAGGCTTGCGCAGCGAGGGCGGCATGGGCACGAACACGTGCGATTCGAGATCGTCGGGATGCAGCGGTGTCGAGGTTGCCGCGAGGTACGCGGGCGTCGTGGCGAGCGCGAGCGGAATGCGGTCGAGCAGCTTGGTGACCGTGCCGTCGTTGTTGAGCATGAACGGCAGCACGAGCCCCAGGTCGAAGCCGTCCGCGACCAGATCGACGGGACGCTCGGTCAAGGTCACGTCGAGCGTCACCTTGGGATATGCGCGCTTGAAGCTGGCAATGAGCGGCACGAGCCGGTTCACCGCGGCCGTCGTGTGCGCAACGAGACGCAGCACGCCGCTGGGCTCGCGCGTCTGCTCGGTCGCGCCGGCCTCCAGCGCGTCCAGGTCGTCGAGCACGCGGCAGCAGCCGTCGTAGAAGCGCTCGGCGGCTTCGGTGAGCGAGACCGCGCGCGTGGTGCGATGAAAGAGCCGGCTGCCAAGGCGCTTTTCGAGCCGCGCGATCGCGCGCGAGACGACGGGCGTGGCGAGCCCGTGCATGTCCGCGGCGCGCGTGAAGCTGCGCGCCTCGACCACGGAACGGAAGATCCGCAGGGTGTCGATATAGTCCATGTCGAATGGAAATAATTTTTTGGTGCAGTAACTTGGGGCCGGCCGTGCGAACGCGCTGGAGCCGGCCGCGTCAAGGCGCGGGGGCGCCGAAGACCTCCGCGCAGAATGCGCGGCCGTCCTCGGAAAGGCTTGCGCTGCCGGTGCCGTCCTCGGCGAGCGTCGTCACCGCGAGGCCGCCGTCCACGAGGCCGGTGAGATGGCGGCGCAGGCCGCTCATCGGCACGCCGGCCTGTTTCGAGAGCTTCGCGAGCGACCAGGCGCGCCCCGGTGTTTCGCATTGCGCGCGCCAGAGCTGCTCGAGGATGGCCACCAGCGCCGGATCGATTTCGTCGTCGTTTGCCTCGCCATCTTGCCGGTCGTTTTCATGGTTCATCTGTGTCTCCTCATGCCATTTTCGCGGCCAGCTCGCCGAGGGTCTTCAACGCCGCCTCGGTCTGCGCGGTCCACGCATAGCTGTAGTTCAGGCGGATGTAATGGTGGAAATGGTTGCGCATCGAAAACATGTAGCCCGGCCCGATCGTGATGCCCTGCGCGAGCGCGGCCCGGTAGAGTTGCATCGAATCCACGCGCGGCGGCAGCTCGACCCACAGCACGTAGCCGCCCTGCGGGTCGGACGTGCGCGTGCCGACGGGAAAGAACCGTTCGATCATCGCACGCATCAAGCGCGCCTGCTGGCGATAAAAGCGGCGCAATCGGCGCAGGTGGCGGTCGTAGCCGTCGTGGCGCAGATAGTCGGCGAGCGCCACCTGCGGCACCGAGGGCGTGGTCAGCGTATTGAGGAACTTGAGCTTCTCGACCTGCGCGCGATAGCGCCCCGGCAGCGCCCAGCCGATGCGGTACGACGCCGAGAGGCTCTTCGAGAACGACGCGCAATGCAGCACGAGCCCGCGCGTGTCGAACTGCTTGAGCGACGATGGCCGCGTCGGCCCGAAGTAGAGCTCCTGATAGACGTCGTTTTCGATCACTGGCAAATCGTGCGCCTCGGCCAGCGCCACGAGCCGCTTCATGTGCGCATCGGGCATGCGAAAGCCCAGCGGATTCTGGAAATTCGGCATCACCATGCACGCGGCCACCTTCTTGCGCGCGAGCACGCGCTCGAGCGCATCGAGGTCGATGCCGGTTTCGGGGTGCGTGCTCACTTCGATCGCGCGCATGCCGAGACGCTCGATCGCGTGCAGCATCGCGTAGTAAGTGGGCGACTCGACCACCACGGTGTCGCCCGGCTTCGCCACCGCCTGCAGGCTCAGGTTGATGGCCTCGGTCGCGCCCACCGTGATGACGATTTCCTCGGGATCGATGTCGGCGCCGTTCTCCGCGTAGCGGCGCGCGATCTGGCGGATCAGCTCGGGGTTGCCGGGCGGCAGGTCGTCGATCAGGTTCCAGCTCGCGTGGCGCCGCGCGATTGCGTTCGCGTACTGGTTGATGCGCCGCCACGGAAAGAGCGCCGGGTCCGGATACGGCGAGCCGAGCGGCACCGCGTCCTGCGCGACGATGCTGCGCAAGGTGGACAGCACGAGGCGGCTCACGTCCACCGAGGCGGGCGCCGCATTGTGCACGGGCTCCATCGGCGCCTTCGCCGCGCGGGCGTGGCGCCCCTTGCCGCCCTGCGGCCCCTGCTCCGCGCGCGCATTTCGCCCTGCGTGCACCACGGGACGCGCCTTCACGAAGAACCCCGACTGCGGCCGCGACTCGATCACGCCGCGGCTCTCGAGCAGCGCGTACGCGTGCACCACGGTCTTGATGCTCACGCCATGCTGCCCGCTCGCGCGCCGCACCGAGGGAATGCGCTCGCCCGGCCCGAACACGCCGCGCCGCACGGCGGCCTCGATGTCGTCGGCGAGTTGTTCGTAGCGGGGCACAGTCGGCGAGGCGGTCACGGGCGGCGGGCAAAGCGAATCGGGCGATCCCGTGAGTCTATGTCAAATCGCCGCAACTGTATCCCTTGCTTTTTCGTTTTTCTGTGATCACCGGGCCCGCAGGAACACAGTAGTCTTCGCACATCGGGCGGCGCATCCGCACCGTCCCTGCCTGACCAGATCCGAACGCAACATGAAAAAGCCACAGCCCCGCATCGAGCCCTATCACCATCCCGCCGCCGGCTGGGGGGCGCTCAAGCAAGTCGCCATCAACCTCATCAAGGAGAAGGTGACGGGCGGCAACTACCGGACGCTGCTCAAGCAGAACCAGCCCGACGGCTTCGACTGCCCGGGCTGCGCGTGGCCCGACCGCGAGCACGCCTCCACCTTCGAGTTCTGCGAGAACGGCGTGAAGGCCGTGGCCGCCGAGGCCACCAGCAAGCGCGTGACGCCGCAGTTCTTCGCGGAGCACACCGTCACCGAGCTGATGGCGCAATCGGACTACGAGCTGGAGCAGCACGGCCGCCTGACCGACCCGCTCGTCTACGACGCGAAGCAGGACCGCTACGTGCCGATCGCCTGGGACGACGCGTTCAGGCTCGTCGCGAAGCACCTGAACGCGCTCGACGACCCGAACCGCGCGGCCTTCTACACCTCGGGCCGCGCCAGCAACGAAGCCGCGTTCCTCTATCAGCTGTTCGTGCGCATGTACGGCACGAACAACTTCCCCGACTGCTCGAACATGTGCCACGAGGCCACCAGCCGCGGCCTGCCGGGCACGGTGGGCATCGGCAAGGGCACAGTCACGCTCGACGACTTCGAGCACGCCGACACGCTCCTGATCTTCGGCCAGAATCCCGCCACCAATCACCCGCGCATGCTGGGCGAGCTGCGTGATTGCGCGAAGCGCGGCGCGACCATCGTCTCGATCAACCCGCTCAAGGAGCGCGGCCTCGAGCGCTTCGCGAGCCCGCAGCACACGCTCGACATGCTCTCGCCTTCAGGAGTCCAGATCAGCTCGGTGTTCATCCGCCCGCACGTGGGCGGCGACTTCGCGCTCATCAAGGGCGTGGCCAAGCGCACGCTCGAGCTCGACGACGCCGCTTGCGCCGCCGACGCCGAACGCGTGCTCGACGTGGATTTCATCGCGGAACATACGGTGGGCTTCGAAGCCTTCGCGGCCGACCTGCGCGCCGAGTCGTGGGACACCATCGTCGCCGAGGCCGGCGTGCCGCTCGAAGAGGTGCTCAAGCTCGCCGATATCTACGTGAAGGGCAAGGCGGTGATTGCGACGTGGGGCATGGGCATCACGCAGCACAAGAACTCGCTCGCGACGGTGCAACTGCTCTCGAACCTCATGATGATGCGCGGGAACATCGGCCGGCGCGGTGCAGGCCTGTGCCCCGTGCGCGGGCACTCGAACGTGCAGGGCGACCGCACGGTGGGCATCGAGGAGAAGCCCACCCAGGCGTTCCTCGACCGCCTCGGCAAGGCCTACGATTTCGAGCCGCCGCGCGAGCACGGCTATGACGTGGTCGAAACGATTCACGCGATGCTCGAAGGCCACGTGAAGGTGTTCATTGGTCTCGGCGGCAACTTCTCGATCGCCACGCCCGACACGCCGCGCACGTGGGAGGCGATGCGCTCGTGCGCGCTCACGGTGCACGTGACCACCAAGCTCAACCGCAGCCATCTGATTCATGGCGAAGACGCGCTCATTCTGCCCACGCTCGGCCGCACCGAGATCGACTTGCAGAACGGCGTGCCGCAAGGCGTGAGCGTGGAAGACTCGATGAGCATGGTGCACATCTCGTACGGCATGAACCGGCCGGCCTCGCAGAATCTGCTTTCGGAAATCGCCATCGTCGCGCGCATGGCGCACGCCACGCTCGGCAGCGAGAAGGTGGACTGGCTCGGACTTGCCGCCGACTACGCGAAGATCCGCGACGGCATCGAACAGGTCTTCGACGGCTTCGAGAACTACAACGAGCGCCTGAAGCACCCGGGCGGCTTCCACCTGGGCGTGGCCTCGCGCGATCGCATCTGGAAGACGCCGAGCGGCAAGGCGCAGTACGTGGTGCACGCCATCGCGCTCGATACGCCGATCCATCGCGCACGCGCCGCGCACGGCCAGCAGTTGATGACGCTGATGACCACGCGCTCGCACGACCAGTACAACACCACGATCTATGGTCTCGACGACCGCTATCGCGGCGTCTATGGCCAGCGTCGCGTGCTGTTCGCGAACCGCGAGGACATCGCGATGCTCGGCTTCGAGCCTGGCCAGCGCGTGGACATCACGAGCGTGTGGGACGACGGCGTGGAGCGCCACGTCGAGGACTTCCTGCTGGTGGAGTACGACATTCCGCGCGGCTGCCTCGGCGCCTATTATCCGGAGACGAATCCGCTCGTGCCGCTTTCGTCGATTGCCGATGGCGCGGGCACGCCCACGTCGAAGTCGATTCCGGTGTTGCTGAGCCTGGCGAAGGCGAGCGCCCGCGACGAGGCCATCGCGGCCTGAGCGCGCCGCTCAGGCGCGAGGCGGCTGGCGGGCCTTTAGCTCGCCAGCTTACGGAACGTCTCGAGCACCGCGTCGCCCTTGAAAGGTTTCACGATCCAGCCACGCACGCCCGCCGCCTTGCCGCGCTCCTTCATGGCGGGGCTGCTTTCGGTCGTGAGCATCACGACATTGACCGCCGCGTTGCCCAGCTCGCCGCGGATCTTCTCGACCATCGTGAGGCCGTCCATGTTCGGCATGTTCACGTCGCTCACCACGAGCTTCACGCCCGGATTCGTGCGCAGCTTCGCGAGGCCGTCCCTGCCGTCCACCGCCGTGTCCACGTCCAGACCGTTCTTGCGCAGGAAGCCCGCGACTTCGTCGCGCACCGTGCTTGAATCGTCCACTACCAGAATCTTTGCCATCTCGTTCTCTTCCTTCGCGCCCGGAGCGGCGCGCTTTACGTCGATATCTTCAAAACAATTCGAGTTCGCCCGCGCTTTCGTGGGTCTCGGCCAAGGCCTCGGCAACGAAATCGAGCGGCGTGTGCGTGCAGATGCACAGCGTCGCCCCCAGCCGCACAGCGCCGTCGATCGTGAGCGCGTACGACTTCACATGGTCCGGCTTCAGCTCGCGCAGATACGGCAGGCATTGACTGCCTAGCGCGTACGGCGTGGACATCCCCAGATCGGGGAAATGCTCGACCAGTTGCTGGTTCATCGCCCCGCAGCAGAGGTTGCCGAACTCCATGAACGCATCCACCACGGCACTTTCTGCTCCGCCCACGTAATACGCGCGCGTGGCCTCGTCATCCGTGACATGCAGCAGGAGCAGCAGCCGAAACTGCGTCGACGAGATCGTCAGCAGGACCACATGCTCGCCCTGCGATGCCTCGCCCGTTACCGGCACGATCTCACAGACATGCTGCGGATCGGTCACGAGGCGCGTGCGCGCCGCCGCAAAGAAAATCCGCTCGAAGCTATCCTGCGCGTGCGTGCCGATCATGCCTGCGCCTCCACGGACGCCGCTTCGAGCTGCGCGTGCAACTGCTGCGTGAGTGAGTCCACGCTCGCGAGCGACGCCGCGATCATCTTGCCGCCCGCCTGAATGTCCTGGAAGGTCGCGGCGGTAATGAGGTCATTGCGATTCAGGCTGTCGCGGTAGCTCTTCGAGAGTTCCTGCGAGCGCGTGGCGAGCGCGCGCACCTCGCCCGCGACGATCGAGAAACCGCGTCCCGCCGCGCCCGCGCGCGCCGCTTCGATGGACGCATTGAGCGACACGATCAGCACATGGCTCACGATCGACGAGAGCTCCTGATTCTTCAGGTGCATATCGTGGTTCTGCGCCATCAGCGAGATCATTTGCTCATGCCAGCGCTCGAAGGTGGCCGACATCTGCTTCAGACGCGCGGCCTCCCCTGCGATGCGTTCGGCGCGCTGCCGTGCCTCGGCGCTGCGCGCGCGCTCGGCGCCTAGCGCCGCTTCCATCGCTTCGTTCACCCACTTGCGTTGCGCCAGATCCGCGCGCAACGACTCGATCTGCGCGGCCAGCGCCTCATGCTCCTGCGCGGCGCTTTCCTGTGCCGCCAGCACGCGGGCCTCGGCCTGCGCGAGCGCCTCTTCATGCTGCGCGTGCTGCGCCTCTTGCGCCTCGCGCCAGTGCGCACGCGAGCGCCATGAGTGCCCCGCTGCGCACAACGCCGCCACCGCGACGCCTGCCGCCGCGCCCATCAAATACGGTAAAACCACAGCTACCCCCGCTATTCCGCCAGCATGGCTTCGCGCAATGCCGGGTGCTCCCCGGCGTACGCGACGGCACATGTCTGCGGCAAGTACACGATCGTTTCGAAGTGCCGATAATCGGCGCCTTGCCGGCTATCGGTAAAGCGCAGCTCGATATGGCCGCCTTTGCGCTCGAGGAAGTCGCGGACCGCATCCATGCCCACACCGCGCCCCGATACCTCGGTCACGCTGTGCGCCGTGGAAAAGCCCGCATGGAAGATGAACGCGGCAACCGTCTCGTCGCTTACGCTCTCGTGCGCGCCCAACCAGCCGCGCTCCACCGCGACGGCGCGAATGCGCGCGAGCGCTAGGCCGCGGCCATCGTCGGCGAGCGTGATGCGCAGCGCCCCGTCGGCCATGCCCAGTTCGATGCTGATATGCCCCGCCTCGTCCAGGCCCCGCGCGCGGCGTTGCGCCGGCATCTCGATGCCATGGTCGAGCGAATTGCGCAGCAAATGCGTGAAGACGTCGCTCACCGTTGCAGCCGCATCGCTGCGCAGCCGGTAGCCGCCATCGCCGATACGCACGTGCGGCGCGACCTTGCCAAGCTCCTGCGCCAGCGAAGGCAGCGATCCGAGCACGCCCGCGAGCGCCTGCTCCACGCTCTCGGTGCCGATGCCGCTCAGCACGCGGCGCAACTCGGTGCGCATCGCGCGCAGCGAGGCGATGTCGTGCTCGTTCGCGCTTTCCAGCAGGCGCAGGCCCGCATCGATCTGCTCGCGGCCAAGGCCGCCAAGCGCGCCACCGTCGCCCTGCGCGCGCGCACCGCGCCCGAGACTCACTTCATTGAGCGTCGCGTAGTGATCGACGGCTTCGCGCACGCGCTGCAAGTCGTCGATCAGCGCCTGCTGGTCCCAGTTGTGGCTGGACGCTTCGCGGCGCAGCGCGTCGTAGCGCTGCTCCACTTCATGCACGACGCCTGTGAGATGCTGAAGGCTGTACGTGCGCGCGTTGCCCTTCACCGTATGCATGTTGCGGAACAGCGCGGCAACGGCATCCATGTCCGCGCAATCGTGCTGGCGAATGATGCGCTCGTTCTCGTGGATGAAGCCCTTCGAGCTTTCCACGAACCGATGGAACTTCTCTTCGCTGACCGCGAGAATCTCGCCGATCATCTGCAGGCGACGCTTCTGCTCGCCCGCTTCCGCCGCGAGTTCGCGCAGCTCGGTCACATCGCGCACGCACAGCATGAGGCGCACGACCACGTCGTTTTCGTCGGTGATGGCCGACCAGCTCAGGTCGAGCACCTTCTTGCGGCCATCGGGCATCGTGCGCGTGATCTCGTTCACGAGCAGATGCTGATTGAACGCGAAATTCACGTCGTCTTCGCCCAGGCACGCATGCACGGCGGCATCGATCTGCGCGAGCGTGTCGGCGTCCAGCTCCGTGTGCGAGAACACGAGGTCCATGAGCGGGCGCCCCGCAATCTCCCGGGTTTCGAAGATCGCTTCGAGGTAGGCCGAATACTCGTTGTGCACGCTCGCGCCTTCCACGACCGTGAGAATGCCTTGCTGCATGTTCTGCAGCATCGCCTGAATGTCGGCGGTCTTGCGCTTGAGCTGGGCGGAGCTGTGCTGGATCTTCTCGATCATGCCGTTGAACGCGACGATCGAGTGGCCGATTTCGTCCATGCGGCCCACCGGCACGCGGCGCGTGAAGTCCTGGTTCGACGCGATCTCGCTCATCATTTCCTGCATGCGCGAGAGCGGCCGCGTGATCTGGCGATACAGCAGCGCGCCGATCAGCGTGAGCAGCAACACCGCGCCGCCCGTCACGCCGGCGATGGCGCTCGTGGTGGTGTCGAGCATGCCGTTGAGCGCCTCGATGGCGGCGTCTTTCTGGCGGTTCTTTTCCACGCGCATCGTGGTGACGATGCCTTCGAGTTCGTCGCGATACTGCGCGACGTTGGCGAAGAGATACGCCTGCGCGAGCGCGTTCTTGCCGGCGGCCTTCATGTTGGCCGTCTCTTCGATGGCGTTGAAGTAGTTCGCGATGCTTTCCCGCGCCTGCTCGACGAGCCCGTCCTGCGCGTGGCTCGCGGCGGCCTGGCGCTGCACGTCGAGCGCGGCGCGCAGCGCGGCTTCCTTCTTCTTGAGCTCGTCCTGCGCCAACTGGGCCGTGGTCGCATCGGGCGCGTAGACGAGCGTCATCGTCGCGAGCTGCACGTCTTTCACGAGCGAAACGAGATCGGCGGAAGCCAGTGCGCTGGGCACGACGCCTTGCGTGACCTGATGGACGTCGGTGGCGCTGCGGCGTGTCTGATAGACCGCGTAGCCGCCAATGGCGGACAACGCGACGAACATCAGCACGATGAGTAGCGTGATGCGGTGGCGAATGGTCATGTCGAAATCCCCGGGCCTTCGCCGTGCCGGACGCGCTATGGTTGCGCGACTCGTGGCACGAAAGGCCAATTTATTCGGGGGGCATTATCGACGCTCATGTATGACGAAATGATGAATGGACTTGTTTCGTGCGCTGGCGCACGGACGCTGCGCGCGCGATATGCGTTGCGTTCAGTCGAGCATCAGGACCATGAGCTCTTCGTCGAAATATTCGCCGTCGATGCACGGGGCGCGCGGCTCGGTGCCGTAAACGGTGAAGCCGAGTGAGCGGTACAACGTTTGCGCGCGCGGATTTCTTGCGCCCACGGCCAAGTGGACCTGCTCGACGCCGCTTGCTCGCGCACGCTCGACGGCCCGCTCCATCAAGCGCCGCGCGACGCCCGTGCGCCGATATGCGGGCTCGACGAACACGCCCCAGATGAGCGACTTGTGGGCGAGCTTCTGGCGCGCCTCGCGCCGCCAGCCCACGATGCCCACCAGCGCCGTGCCGTCGAAGGCGCCGAACACGGCTTGCTGATCGGTCTCGCGCACGCGCGCGATGTTTTCTTCGCGCGACCAGCGCGCTTCTTCCTCGCGCGTGGGCACGATGCCATAGGGCGTATCGACGGCGGCTTGGAGGCGCAGGGCGTGGAACGCGTCTATGTCGTCTTCGGTGAGCGTGCGGATCGTGAGCGGAACGGCATTCATGGGCGTTGCTGTGCGGGATAAAAGGGGATCGAAGCACGACGCTAACACGATTGCGACATACGGCTTCGCATAGCGGCCTCGTTGGTCTGCGTTAATATGACTATTCGATTCTTCGCGCTGCAACGCCACCGAGGCCCCCCGTGCCGCAACCGACCGATTCCACGCCCACTTTCTGGCGCGACGACGCCCTCCCGTTTATCGAAGTGCGCGCCATTGCCGATGGCCGCAAGCTGCGCTACGGGCGTCATGCGCATAGCACGTTCTCGATTGGCGCGGTAACGGGCGGGCGCAGCACCTATTCGAACGGCAATATGCTCGAGCATGTGCATGCGGGCGCCGTGGTCATTGTCAATCCGGACGTTGTGCACGCATGCAATCCTGCCGCCGACGAGGCGTGGGCCTATCGGATGTTTTATCTCGATTCGGACTGGCTCGCGGAGCTTCAGCGCGCGCAGGGCTTCGGCACGCAGGCGGGGTTCGTTCCGTTCGAGCAGACGCTCACTTGGCGTGCCGATTTGTTTGCGGGGCTGAATGCACTGTATTACGTGCTCGTGAGTCCCCGCGAAGACGTGCTGCGCAAGGAAAGTGCCGTTGTGCAGTACTTTGTGGCGCTTCAGCAGGCGCTCAATCCTGCGCCTGGTGCGAATGCGCCGCGTGAGCAGAACCAGCGGCTCGTGCGGGCTGCTGAATTTATCGATGGCAATTACACGCGTACGCTCAAGCTCGATGAGATCTGCGCGGCAGCGGACCTGTCGCCTTCGTATTTGATTCGCGCTTTTCGTGAGCAATATGGCATGACTCCGCATGCTTATTTGGTGAATCGGCGTATTGAGTTCTCTCGTGTGCAGTTGCGGCGCGGACGTGCTATTGCGGATGTCGCCGCCGAGGCTGGGTTTGCGGATCAGGCGCATTTGCAGCGGACCTTTCGGCAGTTTGTGGCGGCTACGCCGGGGCAGTATCGAGGGTAGAGCGCGCGTGTCGAACGCGCTGAGTGAGCGGTTTGAAGTTGTGACCGATGCTCGGTTTTGGGCTCGTTTTGGTGGGGTTTATGGCGATTGGTGCCTTAACTTGTTTTCGCGGCGGGCCGCAGGCGTTGCCCCTGTGCGGGGCGGCACCTACTTTTCTTTGCAGCCGCAAAGAAAAGTAGGCAAAAGAAAGCGGCTCACACCGCTAGTGTGACGCCGTGCCCCACTGCCCTGTCATTCGGAGCGGCTCCGGGGCATCCGTCTCCTCGCACACTCCGCCTCAGTGACAAGGGGCT
This sequence comes from Paraburkholderia pallida, assembly GCF_004524855.1. Taxonomy (NCBI): domain Bacteria; kingdom Pseudomonadati; phylum Pseudomonadota; class Betaproteobacteria; order Burkholderiales; family Burkholderiaceae; genus Paraburkholderia; species Paraburkholderia pallida. The sequence continues at coordinate 2,086,672 of NZ_CP038149.1, forward strand.
CATCCTTCCCGCCACGCGCTACGCGCGGGCGGAAGGGTCTGCAAGGAAAACCGGGCGTGCTGCATGCGAATGCGTTGGAGTGCCGCCCGGTAAATGCGCAGGGATGCCGACCACTGAATGCGCTGGGGTGTTAGCCGGTGAATGCACGGGCGTGCTGGCTGGTGAATGCGTGGGCAAGCCGCAGATCGAATAAGCTGGAGTCCTACGAAAACGCGCACATCCCACTGGTTTTGGATATACCCCACGGCGCGCGGAGCGCCGCCGGATGAATGAGCCCTTAGTCACTCCGCTATACGCCGCGTGGCGACAGACGCTCCGGAGCCGCTCCGATATACAGGGCAGTGGGGGACGGCGTCACACTGGCGGTTTGAGCGGCTTTCTTTTGCCTACTTTTCTTTGCCGCGGCAAAGAAAAGTAGGTGCCGCCCCGCACAGGGGCAACGCCTGCGGCCCGCCGCGAAAACAAGTTAAGGCCAAATCCATCAACCGCACTCAAAAGTGCCAGAGCCCGCCCACGCGGCTCACTCCAACAGCAACCACATTGCACTCACAGCGAGCATCACCGCCATCATGCGGTTCACAAACCGCACACGGCCAGGCACCCGCAACGCCTGCCTCATCGACGCCCCCGCCCAAGCCCAGCACGCAATCGACGCATAGCAGACCACGAAATAAATCGCCGCAAACTCCCAGACAACCCCATTCTCGCCGGAGGCCGCATACACCCCCATCCCCGCAACCGAAGCGAGCCAGGCCTTGGGATTGAGCCACTGCATAGCGGCGCCCGCCATCAGCGACGGGCCACGCGCGGCACTCGGCGACTCGATGCGCCCATCGTCCACCGCCAGTTTCCAGGCGACATACAGCAAAAACGCCACGCCCGCCCATTCGATCGCGCGCGTGAGCGCGGGCCACTGCGCAAGCAGCTCGCGCAAGCCAAGCCCAATCAACAGCAACAGCAGCGCAAAGCCAATGGTCGCACCGGTCACATGACGCAGGCTCGCACGCAGCCCATAACGCGCGCCCGCGCCCAGCGCGACGATATTGACAGGTCCAGGGGTGATCGACGTGGCCAGCGCGAAGGCGGCCATGGAAAGTGCAGTGCTCACGGTTCTCCTCAATACGCCAGCCGGCGTTGATCCACCATCGAGCGTACGCGGCGCGCCCGAGCCCGTATTGAAGAAAACTGCCCCGCGAAGCGTCGATGGGTGAACACTCGAACTCACGCTATGATTCATCGCGCGGCCTGTTTTCATTGACGTCGGCATCGAACCGCTCTCCGACGACTCATCCACCGGATTCTCCACGTGAAAAAGATCCTCATCATCGGCATCGGCGCCGGCGATCCGAATTACCTGACCGTCCAGGCCATCGAGGCCCTCAACGCCGCCGATGTGTTCTTCGTGATGGACAAAGGTCCCGCGAAAGACAAGCTCGTCGCCCTGCGCAAGGAAATTTGCGCGCGTTTCATTAGAGATCCGAATTACCGCATCGTCGAAGCGGAAAGCCCCGAGCGGCGGCGTGACGGCGTCGAATACAAGGCGGCCGTGGACGAGCTCAATCGCGACAAGCAGCGCGTGTTCGAAGGCCTGATCGAGAGCGAGCTCGCCGAGGGGCAATGCGGCGCTTTCCTCGTCTGGGGCGACCCGTCTCTTTACGACAGCACGATCCGCATTCTCGACACGATCCTCGCCGAGGGGCGGCTCGCGTTCGAATTCGAGGTCATACCAGGCATCAGCAGCGTGCAGGCGCTCGCGGCGAAGCATCGCGTGCCGCTGAACTTCATCGGCCAGCCCGTGAGCATCACGACCGGGCGGCGGCTCGCGGAGCACGGCTTCCCCGACGACGCCAACAGCGCCGTGGTGATGCTCGACGCGCAGAATGCGTACACGCAGCTTGCGGGCGAGGACCTCGACATCTATTGGGGCGCCTATGTGGGCACGCCCGACGAGATCCTCGTGGCGGGTCGCCTCGATGACGTGAAGGACGAAATCGTGCGCGTGCGCGCCCAGGCGCGCGAGGCGAACGGCTGGATCATGGACACCTATCTGCTGCGCAAGCGCGGTGTGAAGGACTGAAGGTGTCCACCACGGGATCAGGCGTTATCAGGCATCAATGGTTTCAGCCACGGCAGCGGCACGCGTGCGTTTGCTCTGCACCGTCGCCAAAAGCGACGCCGCGACGATGAGCGCGCCGCCCATCCAGGCGGCCACGCTAAGCCGCTCGCCTAGCCACACGCAGGCGAACAACGCGCCAAAGGCCGGCTCGCTGCCCATCAACAACGCGACGCGCGTCGGGCTGCTGCGGCGCACGGCGTAGTTCTGCACGAAGAAGGCGAACAGCGTGCAGGCCAGCACGAGCCACGCCACGCTCCCCCAGAACGCATGATGCGGCGCTAGCGCAGGCAGCGCCTGCCACTGTTGCGGCGCGAACAGCAAGGCAATCGAGGCGCTGCCGAATGCGACACAGCCCGCTTGCACCGCCGTCACCGCAAGCGGCGCGAGCGCACCGTCACGCATCACGCGCTTCGTCACACAGACGGAAATCGCGCGCAGCAGCGCCGCGAGCAGAATTAGCGCATCGCCCACATTCGGCACGTAAGCGCCACCCGCCAGCAGCCACGCGCCCGCGAGGGACACCGCAACCGCCGCCCATTCCGCGCGCTCCGGACGCCTGCGCAACATCGCCCACTCCACGAGCGGCGTGAGCACCACGCACAGGCTGATGAGGAACGCCGCATTCGACGCGCGCGTGAGCATCACGCCGAACGTCTCGCACAGGAAGATGCCGAGCAACAGCACACCGGCGATCAACGCGCCGCCTAGCGCCCGGCGCGAGGCCGTCCGCAGCAACCGCAGCGCAGGCGAGAGCAGCACGAAGGTCAGGCCAAAACGCAGCGCGAGCAAGCCGAGCACGGGATAGAACGCCAGCGCGTGCTTCACCACCCCGTAGCTCGTGCCCCAGACGAAAGCGACGGCGAGCAGCAGCCAGTCGGTGAGATGCATCAGGTGATGGGATCGGGATGACATGGGGCGGACCTCGTCGGCGTTAGAGCGGCTCGTACGGCTAGAGCAGGTATTGTCCGGCGTTGCGCTGCTCGCGATAATCGGGTGGCACCGCACAGCTTTTATGTCGCAAGTGCACAAATCGATCACCGAGTGCCGAGGCCTTTGCCGATGAACCCCACTACGCTCTTCGCCCTGCTGCCTGACCTCGCGACGTTCGCGCGCGTGGTGGAGGCCGGCAATTTCTCGGTGGCCGCGCGCCAGCTGGGCAGCACGCCTTCGACGGTCAGCCGGCAGATCAAGCGTCTGGAAGAGGCGCTTGGCGCACGGCTCATGGAGCGCTCGACGCGCCAGGTGCGCGTGACCGAGTCCGGCGCGGAGGTCTACCGGCACTGCCGCGACATGCTGGGCGCGGCGGCGGGCGCCGTCGACGCCGCCGGCCAACTCGGCGCCAGGCCGCAGGGCCGCGTGAGCATCAGCGCACCCACGGCCTACGCGAAAACCGTGATCCATCCGCTGATTTCGGGGTTCCTGCGTGCCTATGCCGAGGTGGACGTCCAGCTCGTCTTCACCGACCACGAAGTCGATCCGCTGCGCGACGGCCTCGACCTCGTGATCCGCCCGACGCGCACGCCGCCGCCAGGGCTCGCCGCGCGCCAGCTTGGCGCGGTGCGCTGGCTGCTGTGCGCATCGCCCGCGTATCTCGCGGCGCGCGGCACGCCGCAAACGCCGCGCGAGCTCGCGCAGCATGACTGCCTCTGGTTAGGCGAGACTGCCGACGACCATCGCTGGCGTTTGAGCCAGGGCACGCAAACGCAGACTGTCGAGGTAAAGGGCCGCTATATCGCGAACCATGCGGGCGCAAGGCTCGAAGCGGCGCTCGAGGGCTGGGGCATTGCGAGCCTGCCCGAGTTCACGGCCGCCGAGGCACTGCGTGCGGGCGAGCTGGTGCAGGTGTTGCCGGAATGGATTTTCGAGGCGCGTGCCTACATGGGGCCGGTGTGGCTGCTTTATCCGCCTAATCGGTTCTTGCCGCCGAAAGTGCGGGCGTTGATCGATTATCTCGCCAGGCATTTGAGTGGGGGCGGTTGAGCGGGCCGAGGTCGATGCGCCTCCCGCCTAATCCCCTAAAGTTTGTGTGGGCAATGCCGTTAATCCTTACATGTTGTCGGGTCATGAGCGACCCCATTGCAAGGAACCCCATGCGCAACAACCAGCCCGTCACGCAGCAGGAATTCGATTACCCCGCTTCGCAGATGCTCGTCTCGGCCACCGACCTCAAAGGCCGCATTCAGTATTGCAATCCCGCGTTCGTCGCCGTTTCCGGTTTCGCGAAAGAAGAGTTGATCGGCAAGGCCCACAACATCATTCGCCATCCCGACATGCCGCCCGAGGCCTTCGCCGACCTCTGGCAGACCATTCAATCCGGCCGGCCCTGGACCGCGCTCGTGAAGAATCGCCGCAAGGACGGCGATCACTACTGGGTGCGCGCGAACGTGACCCCCGTCTCGGAGCAGGGCACCGTGGTGGGCTATCTGAGCGTGCGCGTGAAGCCGAGCCGCGAGGAGATCCGCGAGGCCGAAGCGCTCTACGCGCAGATGCGCGAAGGGCGTCTGCGCAGCGCGCGCCTGCGCCGCGGCGAGCTAGTGCGCACCGGCCTCGTTGGCGCGGTGCAGTCGCTCATGCGTCTGCCCGTGGCCACCCGCATCGCCATCGGTTATGCGCTCGTGCCCGCCGCGCTCGCCGCCGCGGGCTTCGGCGCCTGGCGCGGGCTGCCGCCCATGCCGTTCTGGTGCGCTTTCGGCGCGGCGGCGGCGTGCAGCCTCGCGGCCTGGCGGCTCGCCACGCGCCACCTGGGCGGCCCGCTCACGCAGATGTCGATGGCGTCCACGCGCATGGCCGCGGGAGACCTCACTGCGACGCTCGCCATCGCATCGAAGGACGATCTCGGCGACGTGCTCCAGGCGCTCAATCAACTCCAGGCGAATCTCACCGCCATCGTCTTCGACGTGCGCGCGCAGATCGACGGCATGCTCGAGGCCGCCCACGAGATTTCGACCGGCAATCTCGATCTCTCGCGCCGCACCGAGCTGCAAGCGGCCTCGCTGGAAGAGACCGCCGCCACCATGGACCAGCTCACCACCACCGTGCAGGCCAACGCCGAGGCGAGCACCCGCGCGCTCGACCTCGCGCGCGCGGCGCAGTCGGCCGCCGCCGAGGGCGGCTCGATCGCGGGCCGCATGGAGCGCACGATGTCCGGCATCACCAACGCCTCGCAGCGCATCGCCGACATCACCGGCGTGATCGACGGCATCGCGTTCCAGACCAATATCCTCGCGCTCAATGCGGCCGTCGAGGCCGCGCGCGCGGGCGAGGCCGGCCGCTCGTTCGCCGTGGTCGCCGGCGAGGTGCGCATGCTCGCGCAGCGCTGCGCGGCCTCCGCGAAGGAGATCAAGCAGGTCGTGGACGCGAGCGTGAGCGAGATCGCCCAGGGCACGGAGCTGGTCGGCCATACGACCGCCCAGATGCGCGCCATCGACGAAGCCGTGAGCCGCGTCTCGGCCATCATCGTCGAGGTTGCCAACGCGAGTGGCGAGCAGGCCGAGGGCATTCATCAGGTCAATCAGGCGGTCGCGCATCTGGACAGCGCCACGCAGCAGAACGCGGCGCTCGTCGAGCAGGCCGCCGCCACGGCGCAGCGGCTCGCCGAGCAGGCCGACGTGCTCGACGAGGCCGTGCGCCTCTTCACGCTCGCGGGCACGCACGCGAGCGTGCGCAGCGCGCCCGCACAGCGAACGGCGCGGCGCACCGGCTCGCACGCGCCTGTGCAGGTGCACACTCAGGCGCATGAACGGGAGGAAGCGCTCGAAGCTTGAGCGCTGTCACGAGCGCATGCTCACGAAAGCGCATCGGTCACGCCGCCCCGCACGGCAGGCGAAAGCGTTCCGTAATTTCACCGCTTGCTGCGATTAAGCTGAAAGATCGGCATAAATCCCATCTCGACGGCGCGCGGACCAGGCCTCACTATGGATCTTGTCAGCGCCCATGACCTGGGTGTCTGATCCGAGTAACAACGGCGTTTCAACGGCTCGCCTGGCCTCTACCAGGTGAGCCGTTTTTTCTGGCGCGAACGGTGAGGAAATGCGGGAGCCGGTGCCCCGCTAAGGCCGCTTTGCGTCATGCCCATGACAACGCCTCACGCGGCAACACAGAGCGCATGCACCGTTGCAGGGCGCGCAAAAATCCTCATGCCGGTACACGTGCGGGCCGGGACTCGCGTTAAACTGACTGGCCGGGGCTGGGCGGCCAGGTGTGTGCGCCCGCGCTCACAGCGATGAGACGCCGCGCAGCCGACCCCGTACAATGGCTCGACCACACACGAGGACAACATCAATGCGCACGACCGGGTCTTCCGGAACCATGACCCTGCTCACCGAGCATGACGAAGCGACCGGACGCGAAACGCGTTCGCTGCGTCTCGAATCGGCGGCCGACGGCAAGAGCCTCTTGCTGGTCGAAGTCGACGAGCGCAAGCCGGGCATCCACCGCGAAGTGCGTTATGAAATCACGCCTGCGGAACTGATCGCGGCCATCCGCGCGCAGGGCGCCGAGCTTCCCGGGGAATCGCACAGCCGGTAACACGCGGCCGCGTTCGTAACGGCCCTCCACGCGAAGACGCCACGTCGGCGCCTTCGCGTGCGCACGCTTGCGCGCGCCTCCCACGTCCCACCTCCCGGCAAGTCCGCCGTACCCGCGCCTGAGCGCAACAAATCCGCATTGGGCGTATGCTTTGGACCTCGCTTGCACGCCTTCAAAATGCGTCCATAATCGATACGTTAGTCTTCCAGTTTGCGCCGTCCCCGCGGCGCTCCGGGGCAAGGGAAGTAAGCCGATGCTACATGACCTCATCGCGCAGTACGGGCCTGCGCTCGTGTTCCTGAACGTGCTGGCCGGATCACTCGGCCTGCCGGTGCCCGCCATGCCGGCGCTCGTGCTGTTCGGCGCCATGGCCGCCATGCATCCCGGCTCGATCGGCGAGCAGGTCGCGCCGGTGCTCGGGCTCTCCATTGTCGCCACGCTCATCGGCGACAGCGTCTGGTTTCTCGCCGGCCGGCTCTACGGCGGCAATACGCTCAAGACGCTCTGCAAGCTCTCGCTCTCGCGCGACACCTGTGTGAAGAAAACCGAGCGCTTCTTCGGCCGCTGGGGCGTGCGCGTGCTCGCCATCGCCAAGTTCGTGCCGGGCCTCTCGATCGTTTCCGTGCCGATGGCCGGCGCGATGGGCACGCCCTACCGCCAGTTCGTCGGCTTCGACGGCATTGGCGCCGCGCTCTGGTCGGGCACGGGCCTCCTGATCGGCGTGCTGTTCGCGCCGCAGATCGACATGATGCTCGCCGGCGCAAGCCGCCTTGGGCGCTTTGCCGCCGTCGTGGTGGTCGTGCTGCTCCTGCTCTATGCGACCTACCGCTGGCAGCGCCGCCGCCAGCTCATCAAGAAGCTCGCGAACGCGCGCATCACCGTCGACGATCTCTATCGCGCGATGACCAACAAGCCGCCGCCCGTGATCTTCGACATCCGCTCGGCCGAAAAGCGCAAGCTCGATCCGTACATCATCCCCGGCTCGCTCTTTGCCGACGAGCGCCAGCTCGACGAAATCATCGAGAAGTATCCGCTCGATCAGAAGCTCGTGATCTACTGCTCGTGCCCCAATGAAATTTCCGCGGCCTGGATGGCGAAGAAGCTCGCCGAGGCCGGGTACGTCGATGTGCTGCCGCTGCTGGGCGGCATCGACGCCTGGCGCGACGCGGGCCGCACGCTCGAATCGCTGCAGGTCATGTCGCATTCCGAGGTACCGGTCAACATCACGCCGAAACCCGTTTAATCCGCGCGGCGCCTCCGCGCCGCCGCGCGCATGAGGAGAAACGCCTGATGGGCTCTACCCCCAACGAGCCGCCTCGCTACGAGGCTTCGCAGTCCACGCTGTCCGACACGCAGCCGCAACCGGCCGAGGCCCCCTTCTCGACGCTCGCCTCGCGGCGCCACCAGATGTTCCCCGATCTCACCGACGACGAGATCGCGCGGCTCGCGCGCTTTGGCGAGCATGGTCACTGGCAGCCGGGCGAGTTGCTGTTTCACACGGGCACGACCGGCCCCGGCATGTTCGTGGTGCTTTCCGGCCGCGTGAAGGTGTTTCAGCGCGACGGTCTCGGTCGCGAGCGGCTGATCGCCGAGCACGGGCGCGGCAGCTTCCTCGCCGAAGTGGGCCAGCTCTCCGGCGGTCCGGCACTCGTGGATGGCCTCGCACTCGAGCCCGTCGTTGCGCTGCTGATTCCGCCCGAGCGCTTGCGCGCGGCCATCGTCGCCGAAGCCGAGCTGGGCGAGCGCATCGTGCGCGCGCTGATCCTGCGGCGCGTCGCGCTGATCGAGAAAGGCGCGGGCGGCCCGATTCTCGTCGGCAAGCACGACGACCCCACCATGCTCAAGCTCCAGGGCTTTCTCTCGCGCAACGGCCATCCGTACTCGGTGCTCGACGAGCGCGACGAAAGCAGCATGCTCGGCGTAATCGAGCGTTTCGCGGCGCGCAGCGAGGACCTGCCGCTCGTGATCTGCCCCGACGGCTCGGTGCTGCGTCACCCCACCCCGCCCGAGCTCGCCACCTGCCTCGGCCTGTTGCCCGAGCTCGACGGCGAGCGCGTCTACGACGTAGCCGTGGTGGGCGCCGGCCCGGCCGGCCTCGCCACCGCGGTGTACGCGGCCTCCGAGGGCCTTTCGGTGATCGTGCTCGACGCGCGCGCGCCCGGCGGCCAGGCCGGCGCCAGCTCGCGCATCGAAAACTATCTGGGCTTCCCTACCGGCATCTCGGGCCAGGCGCTCGCGGGCCGCGCGTTCGTGCAGGCGCAGAAGTTCGGCGCGCACGTGGCCATTCCCGTCTCGGCGCGCAAGCTCCACTGCAACGAGGCGCCGCGCCGCCTCGAAACCTGTAGCGGCGACGTGCGCGCCCGCACCGTCGTGATCGCGAGCGGCGCGATCTACCGGCAGCCCGCGATTGCCGGGCTCGACCGCTATACGGGGCGCGGCGTCTACTACTGGGCCTCGCCCGTGGAGGCGAAGCTCTGCAAGCACGAGAACGTCGTGCTGGTGGGCGGCGGCAACTCGGCGGGCCAGGCTATCGTTTATCTGTCAACGCACGCGCGCCATATCGACGTGCTGATCCGCAAGTCCGGCTTCGAATCGACGATGTCACGCTATCTGATCGACCGGATTTCGTCGCTGCCGAACGTGACGGTGCACCCGCACTGCGAGGTCGGTGCGCTCGAGGAGGACGAGGCGGGGCTCGCGGCCATCCGCCTGAAGGCGCAGTGTCCGTCGTCGGGCGCCGACCGCCTGGAAGCGCGCCATCTGTTCCTCTTCACGGGCGCGGACCCCAACACCAAATGGCTGCACGAATGCGGCGTGGCCCTCGACATGCACGGCTTCGTGCTGACCGGCGCCGACGACGCGTCGTGCAGCCTCGCCACGTCGGTCGATGGCGTCTACGCAATCGGCGATGCGCGCGCGGGCTCGACCAAGCGCGTTGCGGCGGCGGTGGGCGAAGGCGCGGCCGTGGTCGCGCAGATCCACCAGTGGCTGAGCGCGGCGCCCGTCCAGCGCGCTGCCGTGACGCCCGCTGCGATGGCCGCGATGGCGGGCCTGAATGCGTGAGGACGCGGCGCTCGACACGCCATCCGAAGCGAGCGCGCAACCGACCCCAGGCGTGACGCTGCCGCTCGCCGCGGCGCGCACGCTGCATCTCGCGGCACAGGGGCTGCTCGCCCCGCCGCGCCGCAAGGCCACCAAGGACGACGTGCTCGTCGCGATCCGGCGCATGGCGCAACTGCAGATCGACACGATCCATGTGGTCGCGCGCAGTCCTTACTTTGTGCTGTTCAGCCGCATCGGCGCCTACGACACGCGCTGGCTCGACGCCCATCTGGCCGAAGGCCGCCTCTTCGAGTACTGGTCGCACGAGGCCTGTTTCGTGCCGATCGAGGACTATGGGCTGCTGCGCCATCGCATGCTCGACCCTTCGGGCATGGGCTGGAAATACGCCGCCGAGTGGCACGCGAAGCATCGCCGCGAGATCGAGGCGCTGCTCGAACGGATCCGCGCCCATGGTCCCGTGCGCTCCGCCGATTTCGCGCGCGAGCAAGGCGAGAAAGGCAGCGGCTGGTGGGACTGGAAACCCGAGAAGCGCCATCTGGAGGTGCTGTTCGCGACCGGTGAGCTGATGGTGGCCGAGCGCCGCAATTTTCAGCGCGTCTACGACCTGGCCGAGCGCGTGCTGCCCAACTGGAGCGACGCGCGCGATCTGCCCACGCGCGCGGACGCCGAACGCGCGCTGCTCCTGCGCACCTGCCAGGCACTAGGGGTGATCCGCGCCGACTGGGCCGCCGACTACTACCGCCTGCCGCGCCGCCCGTACACCGAGGCGCTGCACGCGCTCGCCGGTGCGGGCGAGCTGGTGCCCGTGCGCGTGGAAGACTGGAAGCACGACGCATTCGTGCATCGCGACTACGCCGCGCTCATAAACGACGCCGCAAGCGGCGCGCTGACCTCGACGGCCACCACGCTGCTCTCGCCGTTCGATCCGATCGTGTGGGACCGCAAGCGCGCGACCGCGCTGTTCGGCTTCGACTATGCGATCGAATGCTACCTGCCTGCGCACAAGCGCAAGTATGGTTATTTCGTACTGCCGATATTGAATCGCGGCAAGCTGATCGGACGCGCCGACGCGAAAGCGCATCGCGCGCAGGCTGTATTCGAATTGAAGTCGCTGCACCTGGAGCCGGGGGTGCGCGTGAGCGGCCGTCTCGTCAGCGATTTGCGGCGCGCGCTGCAACGTTGCGCCGACTGGCATGGCACGCCGGAACTGAGGATTGGCGAGGCGCCGCACGGGCTGGCCGCCGCGCTGCTCGCCGAGTCGTGAGTCGCAACAGCGCCGCTCGGGCGGCGCGCCCCTTGCCTCAATAGGGCACGCCGCCCGCGCGGCCTTCGGATGCTCAGCGCTCCAGCTTCACGCGCAACTCGCGCGCCGCTTCGAGCAAGCCTTCATAGCCCGAGCGCGCATGCTCGGGCAGGTCCGGGTCGCCCACCAGCGCACCCAGCGTTTCGATCAGGCTAAAGACCAGGCCCTTGGCCGCGCCCTTGGCGATGCTGCCAGTCTTCACGCCTTCGTCCACGTGCGAGAGCGCCGCGTTGAGATTCTCCAGGTCGTGCTTCTGGGCGTCGCCGCCAGGCGCTTGAGCGTCATCCTTTTGCGTGTCGTCGCTCGTCATGATGAACCGTTTCCCCTTGCTGGTACGTCGTAGAAAAAAATCCCACACTGCTGTTATATACCCAACGCCTACGGCCGTCCATCGGCCGTGGGCGGGTCCATCCGGCCACCCCGCAGCGCTTCGGATGGCTCCCGAATCTTCTCACCTTTGCACGCTTCGCGCCGATCCGTGCGCCCCTCATGCTTGCCGAGGCTCATGGCAAGCACCAAGAAAAGCCCTGAAAACAGGCGTCGATTCGCGCGTTCAGCGCCAGGGTGGTTGCGCGGCGGTGCGCTGGCGCGTGCGTGCGAGCTCACGTCAGGCCACTCCCGTAAGCGCTCACCTTTGTGCAATGAGGGAGAACTCGCGCGCCGGTTGCGGTGCTCAGCAACGCGACGCGAGACGCTTGCGTGCCGGCGCTTCGTTGCACGTTTTCCCTTGTTTCAAGGCACTTTCTCGCCAGACACGGGTTCGTCACACTGTGCGCGCGGCACGCCGACGGTGCGCTCGCGCGCTGCGCCTCGCTCACTCCCGAAAAGCCTCACCTTTGCAGCCAACACGCAGCGAGCGTGCTGCAACCCGCCTTGACGCCACCAACACGCGTCCCCAGACTGAGCGAGTCTTCCCCGCGAGTCCGCTCAGCCGATACCCATGAACCAGGTCACGCCCTTCATTCCCGAACGCTTTCACAACGCCGCGCCGCATTACCTGAGCGGCCGCCCCGCGTACTCGAGCGCACTCATTCGCCGCGTCGCGCAACACGCCGGCCTGAACGGCACGCAGCGCCTGCTCGACCTCGGCTGCGGCCCCGGCCAGCTCTCGCTCGCGTTCGCGAGCTGGGTGGCGAGCGTCGTGGCGATCGACCCGGAGCCCGCCATGCTCGAAGTCGCCGCGCAACTGGGCGCGGGCATCGCGCCGAACATCGAGTACCGCCGCGGCAGTTCGTACGACCTCTCGCCCGCGCTCGGCAAGTTCGACCTCGCGGTGATCGGCCGGGCGTTCCACTGGATGGATCGTGTCGACACGCTTGCGCGGCTCGATTCGATCCTCGCCGAACGCGGCGCCGTCGCGCTCTTCAACACGGCGCATCTCGACGATCCACAGCGCCCCTGGGCCGCGCAATATCGCGACCTGCTCGACCGTTACGCCAACACCGATCCCGCGCGCGAGATGCGCCGCTCGCCGGAATGGGAAAGTCACATCGACGTGCTCGCACGCTCGGCGTTCGACGCGATCGAGCGCATTTCGGTGATCGAGTACCGGCGCGTGAGCGCCGAGCAGTTGAAGGCGCGGCCGCTCTCGATGTCGAGCCTCTCGCGCGAACGCCTGGGCGCGCAGCTCGACACGCTGCTGGCCGAGATCGACGCCATTGTTGCCGCGCAGGGTGAGGATGGCTGGCTCATCGAGCGCATCGAGTCGACCGCCACGATCGCCACGCGCGCGCTCGCGTAGGCACGTGAGCACCGCCAGCGCGCCGCTGCCGCTTGCGGTATCGTATGACAATGACCTCGCAAGGAGACGCGATGAGCTACGCCACCAAAGCCCCGGCCCGCAAGGAGATCGATGCGCTGAGCGGTCTTGCCGTGCTGGAGTTCGGCACCGACTGGTGCGGCTATTGCCAGGGCGCGCAGCCCCTGATCGGCGATGCGTTCGCGAAGCGCCCCGGCGTGCGCCGCATCAAGGTGGAAGACGGCCCGGGCCGCGCGCTCGGCCGCTCATTTCGCGTGAAGCTCTGGCCCACGCTCGTGTTCCTGCGCGACGGCACGGAAGTGGCGCGCGTGGTGCGCCCGGCGAGCGCCGCCGATCTGGACGCGGCGTTCGACACGCTCGGCTGAGCGGCCAGAAGCGCCGCCCGCTCACTCGAGCCCGGCCAGCAAATCGTCGATGGCGCGATACACGCGCTCCACGACCTCCGGCCCAACCTCCGCTTCGAGCGCCTTGTAGCGCGCTTCCAGATCCCTCGAAATCGCCTTCACGAGCTGGTGGCTCTTTTTCGTGAGGGTCACGAGCACGCGCCGCTGGTCGTCGGCGAAGCGCTCCTTCGTCACGAGGCCCAGCGCCTCCATGCGCGCGAGCACGCCTGCCATGCTCGGGCTCGAAATCGTGCACAGATCGGAAATCTGACGCGGCTCCAGCGGTCCGCTCTCGTTGAGCGCGCGAATCACGCGCCACTGCTGCTCCGTGAGCCCATGCGCCGTTATCAGCGGACGGAAACGCTCCATCATCTTTTCGCGCGCGCGCAAAAGAAGCATGGGCAGGTTGCGGTGCGCAACGCGGGTGGACGTGCGGGAGGAATCGGACATGGTGGCTTCGTTCAATAGGCGGCGGCCCGGGTCCAGGACCAGGGGAAACCCGCGAAATCTTCATCGATGGTTGACGCTCGATCATAGCAAGCGCAGAATTACTCACATATTAGTGTTTTCGAGAAAGCGAACCACGACATGTTTTCACTGGCCGACCATCTGCTGCATCTCGAAGGCGAGGCCCTGCCGCGCGACGTGAGCGCCGACGCGGCGCGCGCGCTGCTTGCCGGTGGCGCCCGCTGCCGCGCGCCCGTATCCGGCGCCGTGTACGGCACGCTGCTCAACGACCGCGCCGCGCTCGAAGCGCTCGGCGAAGCCGTGAACGCCCCGCCCTACAAGGCGCCGCCCCGCGCACCCATCCTCTATCTGAAGCCGCGCAATACGCTCGCCGGCCACGGCGCGCGCGTGAGCGTGCCGGGCGCGGAAGGCGTCCAGGTGGGCGCGTCGCTCGGCATCGTGATTGGCCGCACCGCTGCGCGCGTCAAGATGCATGAAGCGTTCGATTACATCGCGGGCTACACGCTGGTCGCCGACCTCAGCGTGCCGCACGAGAGCGTCTATCGTCCGTCCGTGCGTTTTCGCGCCCGCGACGGCTTTTGCGTGATCGGCCCCACGGTGCAGGCGCGCAAGCATGTCGCCGATCCGGACCGGCTCGCGATCCACGTCGACATCGAGGGCGAGCCGCGCTTTACCGCAGATACGTCCACCTGCGTGCGCGGCGTCGCGCAGTTGCTCGCGGACGTGACCGACTTCATGACGCTCTCCGCCGGCGACGTGCTCACGCTCGGCGTGCCGCACGGCATGCCCATCGCGCATGAAGGTGCGCGCGCAACCATTTCCATTGCCGACTGGCGCGCACTCGCCATCGAATTCATCGCGCCGCAAACGGCAGCACACACCGCCACGCAAGGAGCACGAGCATGATGCGAGGACGCGTTGCCTACGCAGGCGCCATCCACGAAGCAAGACCGGAAGGTCTCCTCGAAAACGCGCGCGTGCGCCTAGCCGACGGCCGCGTGCGCGAAGAACATGAAGTCGTCTGGCTTGCGCCTTTCGAGCCGGGCACGATCTTCGCGCTCGGCCTGAACTACGCCGAGCATGCCAGGGAGTTGCAGTTCACGAAGCAGGAAGAACCGCTCGTGTTCCTCAAGGGGCCGGGCAGCGTGATCGGTCATCGCGGCGTCACGCGCCGCCCCGCCGACGTCACGTTCATGCACTACGAGTGCGAGCTCGCGGTCGTGATCGGCCGCACGGCGCGCGAGGTCAAGCGCGAGGACGCCATGCAGTACGTCGCGGGCTACACCATCGCCAACGACTATGCGATCCGCGATTATCTCGAGAACTACTATCGCCCGAACCTGCGCGTGAAGAATCGCGACGGCGGCACCGTGCTCGGGCCGTGGTTCGTCGATGCCGCCGATATCGCCGACGTCAACGCGCTCGAACTGCGCACGTATGTGAACGGCGAGCTGAAGCAGCACGGCAACACGCGTGACCTCGTCACCGGCATTGCCGAGCTGATCGAGTATTTGAGCGGCTTCATGACGCTCGCGCCCGGCGACGTGATTCTCACTGGCACGCCCGAAGGCGTCGTCAACGTGAATGCCGGCGACGAAGTGATTTGCGAAATCGACGGCCTGGGCCGCCTTGTCAACACGATCGCGTCCGACGCCGAGTTCGGCCGCGTTTCCCCGACGCAACAGACGTAAGCGAGAACGCCATGCGCATCGAACACCTGATCGACGGCCGCGCCCACAAGGGCCGCGACTACTTCGAAACCGTGAACCCCGCGAACCAGGAAGTGCTCGCGGAAGTCGCGCGCGGCGGCGCCGAGGAAATCGACCTTGCCGTGCGCGCCGCGAAAGACGCGTTTCCCGCCTGGGCCGCGAAGCCCGCGGCGGAGCGCGCGAAGCTCGTGCGCAAGCTCGGCGAGCTGATCGCGAAGAACGTGCCCGAGATCGCGCTGACCGAGACGAAGGACACGGGCCAGACCATTTCGCAAACGGGCAAGCAGCTCGTGCCGCGCGCCGCCGACAACTTCACCTACTTCGCCGAGATGTGCACGGCGGTGGACGGCCACACCTACCCCACCAGCACGCATCTGAACTACACGCTGTTTCATCCGGTGGGCGTGTGCGCGCTCATCTCGCCCTGGAATGTGCCGTTCATGACGGCCACCTGGAAGGTGGCGCCGTGTCTCGCGTTCGGCAACACGGCGGTGCTCAAGATGAGCGAGCTTTCGCCGCTCACGGCCTCGATGCTCGGCCAGCTCGCGCTGGAGGCCGGCATTCCATCAGGCGTGCTCAACGTCGTGCATGGCTTCGGCCAGGAGACGGGCGAGCCGCTCGTCGCGCATCCCGACGTGCGCGCGGTCTCGTTCACGGGATCGACGGCCACGGGCAACCGCATCGTGCAAACCGCGGGCCTCAAGAAGTTTTCGATGGAGCTGGGCGGCAAGTCGCCGTTCGTGATTTTCGACGATGCCGACTTCGAGCGCGCGCTCGATGCCGCCGTGTTCATGATCTTCTCGAACAACGGCGAGCGCTGCACGGCGGGCTCGCGCATTCTCGTCCAGCGCTCGATCTACGCGAAGTTCGCGGAGCGCTTCATCGAGCGCGCGAAGCGCATCGCGGTGGGCGACCCGCTCGACGAAAAAACCGTGGTCGGGCCGATGATCAGCCAGGGCCACCTCGCCAAGGTGCGCAGCTATATCGAGCTCGGGCCGAAGGAAGGCGCGACGCTCGCGTGCGGCGGGCTCGATGCGCCCGCGCTGCCCGAAGCCCTGAAAAAGGGCAATTTCGTGCAGCCGACGGTGTTCGTGGACGTGGACAACCGCATGCGCATCGCGCAGGAAGAGATCTTCGGGCCGGTTGCGTGCCTGATCCCGTTCGACGACGAAGCCGACGCCATCCGTATCTCCAACGACATCGCCTACGGCCTCTCCAGCTACGTGTGGACCGAGAACACGGGGCGCGCACTGCGCGTGGCCGCAGCCGTCGAGGCAGGCATGTGCTTCGTGAACAGCCAGAACGTGCGCGATCTGCGCCAGCCGTTCGGCGGCTCGAAGGCTTCGGGCGTGGGACGCGAAGGCGGCACCTGGAGCTACGAAGTGTTTCTCGAGCCGAAGAACGTCTGCGTCTCGATGGGCTCGCATCACATTCCGCGCTGGGGCGCCTGAGCCACGGCCTGCACTCGATAACGCAAACAAGGAGACCGCGATGGGCAAACTCGCGCTGGCGGCCAAGATTACGCACGTGCCGTCAATGTACCTTTCCGAGCTCGACGGACCGCACAAGGGCTGCCGCCAGGCTGCCATCGACGGTCACCGCGAGATCGGCCGCCGCTGCCGCGAGTTGGGTGTGGACACGATCGTCGTGTTCGACGTGCACTGGCTCGTGAACAGCGAGTATCACATCAACTGCGCGCCGCATTTCGAAGGCAATTACACAAGCAACGAGCTGCCGCATTTCATCAAGAACATGCAGTATGCGTACCCGGGCAATCCCGCGCTCGGCCATCTGATTGCCGACGTCGCGAACGAAATGGGCGTCAAGAGCCGCGCGCACAGCGATACGACGCTCGCGCTCGAATACGGCACGCTCGTGCCGATGCGCTACATGAACGCCGACCAGCACTTCAAGACGGTCTCCATTGCGGGCTGGTGCGTGTGGCACGACCTCGCCACGAGCGTGCGCTTCGGGCTCGCGGTGCGCAAGGCCATCGAAGAGCGCTACGACGGCACCGTTGCCATTCTCGCGAGCGGCTCGCTGAGCCACCACTTCGCGAACAATGGCACGGCCGAGCAGTTCATGCACAAGGTCTGGGACCCGTTCCTCGAACAGACCGACCATCACGTCATCTCGCTCTGGGAGCGCGGCGACTGGAAGACCTTTTGCGGCATGCTGCCGCTCTACGCCGAAAAATGCTGGGGCGAAGGCGGCATGCACGACACGGCCATGCTGCTGGGCGCGCTCGGCTGGGACCGCTATGAAGGACGCGCGGAAGTCATCACGCCGTATTTCGGCAGCTCCGGCACCGGACAGATCAACGCAGTCTTCCCTGTCACGCCGCTGCCAGCCTGAATCCCGAAGGAGCGCATCGTGCCGCATCTCACCCTCGAATACAGCGCCAATCTCGCCGACGAGGCGAGCATCGGCACGCTTTGCGCGACGCTCGCGCAGGTGCTCGACGCGCAGCGCGACGCGAGCGGCGCGCGCGTGTACCCGCGTGGCGGCATCCGCACGCGCGCGCTGCGCTGCGAGCAGTACTTCGTCGCCGACGGCGCCCCGCATAACGCCTTCCTGCACGGCTGCCTGAAGATCGGCGCGGGCCGCACGCCCGAGGTGCGCCGCGCCACCGGCGACGCGCTCTTCGAAGCGATCAAGCAGCATTTCGCCGAAGCGTTCGCCGCGCACGGGCTCGCCCTCTCGCTGGAGATCGTCGAGTTCAGCGAAGAAGGCGCGTGGAAGCACAACAACCTGCACGCCCGGCTCAAGACCTGAGCACCCGCGCGTGCATCGAGAACCCTGCAATCATCGGAAATCGACATGCTAGATCCGCAACTCATTCGCGAGCTGGCCGCCCAGCTCGACGAAGCCGAACGCACGCGCATGCAGTTGCGCCATTTCTCGCGCGCGCATCCGACGATGACGATCGACGACGGCTATGCGATCCAGCGCGAGTGGGTCAAGCTCAAGCTCGCGGCGGGCCACCAGATCAAGGGCCGCAAGATCGGCCTCACGTCGCGCGCGATGCAGCGCGCCTCGCAGATCGACGAGCCCGATTACGCGCCGCTGCTCGACAGCATGTTCATTGAAGCCGGCAGCGACATTCGCGCCGATCGCTTCATCGCGCCGCGCGTGGAGGTGGAGCTCGCCTTCGTGCTGAGCCGCCCGCTGCAAGGCCCCAACGTCACGCTGTTCGACGTGCTGGACGCGACCGCCTGGGTCACGCCCGCCATCGAGATCATCGATGCGCGCATCGAGCAGTTCGACCGCGAAACGAAGGCGCCACGCAAGGTGTTCGACACGATCTCGGACTTCGCCGCGAACGCGGGCGTGGTGCTGGGCGGCCGCCCCGTGAAGCCGCTCGACGTCGACCTGCGCTGGGTAGGCGCGCTGCTCTACAAGAACGGCGCGGTTGAGGAAAGCGGGCTCGCCGCGGCCGTGCTCAATCATCCGGCCACGGGCGTGGCCTGGCTCGCGAACAAGATCGCGCGCCACGACGAGCGCCTCGAAGCCGGCGACGTGATTCTGAGCGGCTCGTTCACGGCGCCGATTCCCGCGCGCGCCGGCGATACGTTCCATGCCGACTACGGCCCGCTGGGCGGCATTGGCTTCTATTTTGTCTGATCGTAGCGTTTTGCCTTTCGTGCAGCATCAGTAAGGATTCCCATGCAAACACTCGACAATCCGTTCAAGCGCGCACTCGCGCAAGGCCGTCCGCAAATCGGCCTGTGGGCCGCGCTCGCCGACTCTTACGTGACCGAACTGCTCGCGAGCACGGGCTTCGACTGGCTGCTGATCGACGGCGAGCACGCGCCCAACGACCTGCGCAGCACGCTCGCGCAATTGCAGGCGGTGGCGCCGTACCCCACGCACCCGATCGTGCGGCCGGTGCGCAACGACGCCGCCATCATCAAGCAGCTGCTCGACATCGGCACGCAAACGCTGCTCGTGCCCATGATCGAAAATGCCGATGACGCGCGCGCCGCTGTCGCCGCCACGCGCTATCCGCCGCTCGGCATTCGCGGCGTCGGCAGCGCGCTCGCGCGCGCGTCGCGCTGGAACGGCGCCGCCGATTATCTGCATCGCGCCGCGGATGGTCTCTGCATGCTGGTGCAGGTGGAGACGGCCAACGCGCTTGCGCAGCTCGACGAGATTGCCGCCGTGGATGGCGTGGACGGCGTGTTCTTCGGCCCGGCGGACCTGAGCGCTTCGATGGGTCTGCTCGGGCAGCCGGGCGCGCCGGCGGTGCGCGAGGCGATCGTCGCCGGCATTCGCGCTGTGCGCGCGCATGGCAAGGCCGCAGGCGTGCTGGCCGCCGACCGCGCGATCGCTCACGAATATCTGCAGGCTGGGGCGACTTTCGTTGCGGTAGGCAGCGACGTTGCGCTACTTGCGCGCGGCGCGAGCGAACTGGCCGCGGCGTTCCGCCAGTCTGCCGCCTGACACCAGCTCAGCGGGCGCCGCACCTGGGCGCCCTGCTTTCATCAATCCGTCACTCGCTTACTCGGCCTCGCCGCCCTGCGCCACGAGCTTCGCCAGCGCGCTCTGCAACGCCTCGCGCTCCGGCTCGCTCAACACCGCGAGAATCGCTTCATTGCTCGACTTCGAGATGGCTGAGGCGCGCCGCCAGGTATTGCGCCCCTGCGCAGTAAGCTTGACGAGCACGCCGCGCGCGTCCGCCGCGTTCGAGGCCTTTTCGAGCAGCCCTTTGCGCTCCAGCACGTCGGTCGCGCGGCTCGCCTGGCTGCGGTCGAGATTCGACACGCGCCCGAGATCCGACACCGAAATCGGGCCGAACGCCCCCACGCTCAGGAGAATGCGCGCCTCCGTGAGCGTGAGCGCCAGCGCCGCCGAAAACGCCTCGTTCATGGTGCGGTCCGTCTGCTTCTTCAGCACGTGCAGCCGGTAAGTGAACAGCTCTTCGATCGGGTTCTTGCCTGTCATTTTTCGTCTCGCGCGGCCTCGCCATCTGGCTTGAACGACGCTAGCATACCATTTACGGAATCCCTTAATTCAAGGGCTTTCGCCGAAAATTTGATGCTTGCACACGCATTTATTTGCGCGTAGCATCGGTTTTCCGGCTGATCATCCACGACAGCTCGCCTGCCGCGTGAGCGCGGCACCCAGAACGGAGACGCCCCCATGAGCGCAACACCCGAAGCCGCTCGCCCCAGCTGGTGCGAGCCGCAGGAATGGGCCGCACGCGTGAAGCTCGCGGCCACCTACCGCGTATTTCACCTGCTGGGCTGGACCGAATTGATCTTCAATCACATCACGCTGCGCGTGCCCGGTCCCGAGAAGCATTTCCTGATCAACCCGTTTGGCCTTGCGTATGACGAAATCAAGGCGTCGAACCTCGTGAAGGTCGATCTGGACGGCACCATCCTGAGCCCCAGCGACTATCCGATCAATCCGGCGGGCTTCGTGATCCACAGCGCGATTCACGCCCACGTGGAAGACGCGCATTGCGTGATGCATACGCACACCACGGCGGGCCTCGCCGTCGCGTGCATGGAAGGCGGCCTCGCGTACACGAACTTCTATTCGGCGCAACTGCACGACATGGTCGCCTACCATGACTTCGAAGGCATCACCGTGCACGACGAGGAGCAGCCGCGCCTGCTGAAATCGATGGGCGAGAAGCGCCTGCTCATCCTGCGCAATCATGGACTGCTCTCGCACGGCACGAGCCTCGCGCACGCGTTCGTGCTGCTCTGGACGCTCAACCGCGCCTGCGAGATCCAATGCGTCACCGACTCGATGCGCGGCGAGGCCATTCCTATCGATCCGGCCGTCACCGCGCGCTCCACGCGCGACGCGCTGCAATTCTCGCCCGCGCATGGCGCCGGCGAGAACGTGCTGGCCGCACTGATCCGGCGCGTCGAGCGCATCGATCCCTCATACAAGGAGTAAGCGGTGAATTCCTCGCAGCGCAGTATCACGGTGGTTGGCGCCGGCGCGATCGGCGGCCTCATTGCGGCGCGGCTCGCGCGCGCGGACAACGGCGCGAACATCAACGTGCTCGCGCGCGGCGCGCAGCTCGAAGCGATCCGCCGCGACGGCCTCACGATAGTCGGAGACCCCGAGCACGACATGCGCTACACGGCGCGCGTGAACGCCACCGACAACGCCGCCGCACTCGGCGCGCAAGACATCGTATTCGTCTGCCTCAAGGGCCAGGCGCTCGTGCAGGCCGCCGCCTCGCTGGCGCCGCTCGTCGGGCCGCACACGCATATCGTCTCGGCGATGAACGGCGTGCCGTGGTGGTTCCTCGCCGACTTCGGCGGCGCGCAAGCGAATGGCCGCCTCGAGTCCGTCGATCCGGGCGGCGCGGTTTCGGCGGCACTGCCGCCCGCGCAGGCGTCGGGCTGCGTCGTGCATCTGTCGTCATCGATTGCGGCGCCCGGCGTGATCCGCAAGGGCAAAGGCAATTTGCTCATCGTGGGCGCGGCCTCGCAGCGCACGGCGGCGCGCGCAAAGGAAGCCTGCGCGCTGCTCGCGCAAGCCGGCTTCGAGGTCCAGGCCACCGGGCAGATCCAGCATGAAATCTGGGCCAAGCTCTGGGGCAACATGACGATGAACCCCATCAGCGCGCTCACGCGCTCGAGCGCCGACGTGATCCTCGACGACCCGCTCACCGCCGGCCTCGTCAGGGCCATCATGGCGGAGGCGCGCACGATCGGCGAAGCGCTCGGCATCGGCCTTGCGATGACCATCGAACAGCGCAACGCGATTACGCGCAAGCTGGGCGCGTTCAAGACCTCGATGCTGCAGGACGTGGAAGCGGGCCGCACGCTCGAAGTGGAGGCGCTGCTGGGCGCGCCCTACGAGCTCGCGCAACGCGCGGGCGTGGCCGCGCCGTCGCTCGGCATGCTCTATGGGCTCGCGCGCCAGCTCGACACGAATCTCGAGGCGGCGCGGCGCTCCGGGTCGCCAGCCACTGCGCGTTGAGCGTCTGAGCGTCTGAGCGTCTGAGCGTCTGAGCGTCTGAGCGTCTGAGCGTCTGAGCGTCTGAGCGTCTGAGCGTCTGAGCGTCTGAGCGCCTGAGCGCCTGAGCGCCTGAGCCGCAAGGCGTCCTCAATCCTCCAGCGGCTTGCCGGTCAAATCGCGGATGAATGGCAGCGCGAGGCACGACAGCGCCGCACAGACCATCACGTACCACGCGGGCGCGTGCAGGTCGCCCGTGGCCTTGATGAGCCAGGTGGCAATCGCCTGCGCGAAGCCCCCGAAGATTGCCACGCCCACGCTGTAGACGATGGCCATGCCCGTCGCCCGCACGGCGCGCGGGAACATCTCGGGCAGCATCGTGATGGCGGGCGCGGCCTGCAGGGCGAGCAGCACGCTCAGGCCGCCCACGGTAATCAGGAGGCGCGCGGCGTCCGGGCCGCTCGAGAGCCACTGGAACGCCGGCCAGATCAGCAGCACCACGGCCACGCGCGGCCAGAACACCAGTGCGCGGCGGCTGATACGGTCCGAGAGCAGCCCAGCCAGCGGCCCGACGACGAAGGTCACCACGCCGGACACGAGGCCCGCCAGCAACGCAGTAGGCGCGGGCACCTTGAGTTCGTGGATCGCGTAGGTGGGCATGTAGAACGTGACGACATAAGCGATCACCGTCGAGCCCATCGTGAGCAGCGTGCCCAGCAGCGCGCGGCGCCAATGGTCGTGCAGCACCGCGAGCACGGGCGTGCGCACGGGACGCGCATCGGTCTGGGTCTGCTCTTCGAGACGGCGGCGGATCCACATGCCGATCGGCGCAATCGCCACGCCCATCAGAAACGGCACGCGCCAGCCCCACGCGAGCAGGCTCTCGGGATGAAGAAAATTCGTCAGCAGTCCTGCCATCAGCGCGCCGAGCGAAACGCCGATGCCCTGGCTCGCGAACTGGCAGCTGCCGAGCAGCCCGCGATTGGCCGGCGTGCCCGCCTCGATCAGGAGCGTGGTGGAAGCGCCCACCTCCCCGCCCGCCGAGAAGCCCTGCAACAGCCGTGCGAACACGATAATGATGGGCGCCGCCACACCGATCTGGGCATAGGTGGGCGCGAGGCCGATCAGTGCGCAGCCCAGCGCCATCATGAAGATGGTGAGCGTCATGGCGGGCTTGCGGCCCGCTCGATCCGCGTAGGCGCCGATCACGACGCCGCCGAGCGGGCGCATCACGAAGCCCACGCCGAAGGTCGCCACCGAGGCGAGCAATTGCCCGTAGCTCGACATGGTGGGAAAGAACAGCTTGCCGATCGTGAGCGCGAAGAAGCTGTAGACCGTGAAGTCGAAGAACTCGAGCGCATTGCCGATGGTGGCTGCGAAAATCAACTGCTTGCGACTTAGCTTGCCCTTGCTCACTGCGGTCATGCTGACGCTGTTCATGGGCAGTCTCCGGTGGCCGCTGCGCAGCCTGGTTGAAGTTTCGTGCAAAGGTAGCACCGGGGGTGCGCCGCGCGCCACTGATCAAAACCCGCCCCGGCGCGGGCCGCGCGCGGAGTCCTGGCGCGGAGTCGGCTGGGATCTAAGCTCTTGACTCTGAAATTCTTGTGTGTGAATATAAATTCATAGACATGAATTTATCCATCACCTAACGGCACGGGACCACGGGCTGCAAGCCCGCCGGCTGTGCACGAGACGCCCTTTAACCGCGTGACGCAGCCACCTCGTGGTGGGTTGCCGGGATTGGCTGTTAGTTGCAATATTGCCAATTCAAAAAGTCGCCCTGCGGCATGTGCCTGTGGACGTCTCACACCCGCTCCACATAATCTGCAGTCCGTATCACAGGCCCGTAGCCGATGTGGCTCCGGCCAAGCGCTGCCCCACCAGGAAGCTCGCGATGCAATTCAATCTGACTGAAGACCAGCAAGCCATCGTCGCCGCCATCGAGAAGATTTGCGCGCGATTCGACGACGCCTACTGGCTCGAACGCGACCGCGAAGGCGGTTTCCCGCACGAGTTGCACCGCACGCTCGCCGATGCCGGCTGGCTCGGCATCGCCATGTCGCCGGAGTATGGCGGCGCCGGGCTCGGCATGACGGAAGCCGCGCTCATGATGCGTACGATCAGCGGCTCGGGTGCGGGGCTCTCGGGTGCATCGGCCGTGCACATGAACATCTTCGGCTTGAACCCCGTGCAGGTGTTCGGCTCCGAAGCGCAGAAGCGGCGCTTCCTGCCGCCGCTCATCGCGGGCCGCGACAAGGCGTGCTTCGCCGTCACGGAGCCCGACGCCGGCCTCGACACCACGCATCTGAAGACGCAGGCCGTGCGCGAAGGCGACCACTACGTGCTCTCGGGCCGCAAGATCTGGATCTCGACGGCGCAGGTCGCCAACAAGATGCTGATCATCGCGCGCACCACGCCGCTCGATCGCGTGCAAAAGCCCACCGACGGCCTGAGCCTCTTCTACACCGATCTCGACCGCACGCGCGTGGAAGTGCGCGAGATCGAGAAGATGGGCCGCAAGGCCGTCGACTCGAACATGCTCTTCATCGACAATCTGCGCGTGCCGGTGGAAGACCGCATCGGCGAGGAAGGCAAAGGCTTTCACTACCTGCTGCACGGGCTCAACCCGGAGCGCATCCTGATTGCGGCGGAAGCGGTCGGCCTCGGCCAGGCAGCGCTTGCGCGCGCGACGAACTATGCGAAGGAACGCGTGGTGTTCGGGCGGCCGATCGGGCAAAACCAGGCCATCCAGCATCCGCTCGCGCAGGCGTGGATGGCGCTCGAGGCCGCGAATCTGATGGTGATGAAGGCCGCCACGCTGTACGATGCGAGTGAGCCCTGCGGCGCCGAGGCCAACGCCGCGAAATACCTTGCCGCCGAAGCCGCGTTCCAGTCGTGTCAGACCGCCATCGCCACGCTCGGCGGCATGGGCTACGCAAAGGAGTATCACGTCGAGCGCTATTTGCGCGAGTCAATGATTCCGAGGCTCGCACCGGTCAGCCCGCAGTTGATCCTCTGCTTCATCGCTGAGAAGGTGCTCGGCCTGCCGAAATCGTATTGAACCGCCCCGCGCCACGCCGTCTTTCAAGCCCCGATATGGACGTCAAACTCGTTGCCCGCACGCTCGACGTGTTCGAGCTCTTCGCCGCCGAGCAGCGGCCGCTGCCGCTCGTCGAAATGGCGCGGCTTCTTGACGTGCCCGCGTCGAGCTGCCTTGCACTCGCGCGCACGCTCGTGAGCCGCGGCTATCTCTACGAAGTGCGCAAGCGCGGCGGCTACTATCCCACGCGGCGACTGCAGTTGCTCGCGCAGGCCATCGACGCCGTGGACCCCGTCGTGGAGATGATGCATCCGCGCCTTGTCGAGTTGCGCGACGCCAGCGGCGAAACCGTCGTGCTCGGCAAGATTCATGGCGCGGCGGTGGTGTATCTGGACGTCGTCGAATCGGCGAAGGCCGTGCGCTATGCATGCGAGCCTGGCGCGCAGCGGCCGTTGCATGCGAACTCGATCGGCAATGCGATTTTCGGCGAACTCGCGCCCGAGGCCCAGGCCGCGCTCGGCGCGAAGCTCGCGTTCGAGCGCTACACGGAGGCCACCGTGACGAGCCTCGAAGCCCTGGTGGAGCAGGCCGCCGCCGCGAAAGCGCGTGGCTGGTACGCGAATCTCGGCGAGAGCGCGCCCGAGCTTTCCGCGGTGGCAGTGGCGCTCGACTTCGGCGGAGCGCCCTCTGGCGGCGCGCCCTCTGGCGGCGCGCCCTCTGGCGGTGCGCCCTCTGGCGGAGCGCCCTCCGGCGGTGATCTTTACGGGCTCTCGATAGGCGGACCAACCGAGCGTATCCGCCAGCATCTCGACGCGCATGTTCAAACGCTGCTCGAAGCGAAGGCACGCATCCTCGCGAACTGGCGCGAAAACGATATGCCCTGAGGCGTAACCCATTCAGCGATTTCGGCATTTCGCCGTGCAAGCGCCTTCGGGCGATTCATCGTCGAGTTGGCGACGTGGCGCTTGCCGCAAACGCGACCCGGCGGTTCAGCCCGTTCTCCCTTCCCAGATTCACTTCTGCGCCGTTTCAGCGACCTGATAGCCGCCGCCAAGCGCTTTCGTCAGTGCGATGTTCTGATTCAGCCGCTCGCCATCGACCAGCAGCAGCGCCGTTTGCTCGGCGATCAACGGCAAGCGTGCCTGCTCGGCGCTCACGCGGCTGCTCAGCCCGCGCTGGTAGGCGGCGTCGGCGGCCTCCTGCGCAAAGCGGGCCGCCGCGACTTTCTCGCCCTGCAGTTGCCGCTCCTCGTCCAGCGTTTGCAGCCGGCTTCCGCTCACGGCGACGTCGCGCACGGCGTTGAGCACCGCCTGATTGTATTGATCGATCATCACATTGCTGCCTGCGCGCGCCTGATGCAGATTCGCGTTGAGGCGGCCGCCATCGAAGATGGGCAGATACAGTCCGGGAATCAGATTGATCTGCTGGCTCGCGCTGCGAAACAGTTTGCTAAGCTGAATGGTATCGAGTCCGAAAAACGCCTTGATGTCGAGGCTCGGATAGAACGCGGCCTTCGCGGCATCGATCTCGCTCAGCGAGGCCTCCACGTACCATCGCATTGCCTGCAGGTCGGGCCGGCGCGCCAGCAAGCCGTACGCAAGCTGATCGGGCAACCCGGCCGCGGCTTGCGGCAACCCCACCGGCCTGATCTCAGGCAGCTCGCTCGCGCCAGTGACGGCACGCAGCATTTCACGCGTCTGCACGATTTGCCCCTTCGCGGCTGCAATCTGGCGTTCGACGCCCAGCAATTGCCCGCGCGCGCCGCGCACCGGCACGAGGGCTTCGAGCCCCGTGCCGGCTTTTCCCTGGTGCGCTTCTGCGGCGAACGCCAGCACCTCGTGTGTCTGCTGCAACAGGTCGAGCAGGCGATAGCTCGTCTGCATGCTGAAGTAGAGCTGGGCGACGTCCGCCGCAATGCCCAGCTCCACGGCCGCGGCCTCGGCGACGCGCGCGTTGCGCGCACCGATTGCCGCCTCCACGAGTGCACGCTGGCGCCCCCAAAGATCGATATTGAGTCCGGCGAACAAGCCGACGGTCCCTTCGGTGTACCAGGGACCGTTGAGGCCCAGCTTCGGCAAATCCAGCGAGTACGGTGCGAGGAAGCCATTGCCGGAGGCCCGTTCCCGATTCAGAAAGCCCAGCGCCGATACCTGCAGGCCGGAGCCTGCCTTGATCAGGTCGACCTGCGAGCCCGATTGCGCCACGCGCGCCTGGGCGCCCGCGATGGTCGGCGAATCTTGGAGCGCGAGTTCGATCAGCGCGTCGAGCTGGGGGTCGCCATAGCGTTTCCACCATTGGGCATCGGGCCAGCCGTCGCGCGCCAAGTGGATGTCGCCGGCAAGGTGAATCTGATCGGGCGAGATCCGGGTCTGGGGCGGTGAGTCACGGTGCATCAACGCGCAGCCGGACAGCAGTCCGACCAGGCAAATTGCGACGAATAGGGATGTCTTGCTCATGTCACGGGGCTTTTCGGGGGGACGTCGGAGCGGCGGTGACGCTGTCCGTCTCTGCTGCAGGCCGCGTCCAGCCCGGAAGGTCGGCGGCGAGGCATGCAAGGCGCTGCACGTGCGCGACAACGGGCGGCGCGTCGGCTGGGGTAATCCGCCGTGCGTGGGCGCGCAATTCGGCCTGCCCGGCGCTCGGCGGCTCGCCGCCTCGTGCAACGCGCGCCGCGTAGTGCTCGATCAGGGCGGCTGTCTCGTCGCGCAGCGTCCCGGCCGACGCGAGCGCCGCGTCGGCGCCCGGCGCGGCAATCGGGGTGCCGGATGCCTGACCATGAATCCGGTCCTGTTCGACGAGCATCTCGCGCACCACGGCGAGCAGCGCGTCGGCCTGCGTGGCCAGCTGCGCCATCGCGCCGTGCTTGAACTGCGGTTCGAAGCGCACCCGTTCGAGGTCCATGTCGCACTCATTGAGCGACGACCAGCATTGCATCTGACGCTGCGCATAAGCGATCTGCTGCGCCGGCTCGTCCTGGCGCAGGGGCGCGCGCACAAGCTGCGCCAGTGAGCGCAGCAACGCGGCGAGCTTGCTGCGCGTGGCGTCGTGCTCGCTATCCGGCCAGATGAAGGCGTACACCACCCAGCAGAGGCACACGCCAAGCAGGATGCCGACCATGCGATCGCGAATCTCGGTCAGATCGGTGCTGGGACCGAAATGCTCGAACAGCGCCAGGGCCGCGGTCGCCGCGCCCTGGATGCCCATATAGGCCATCCGCTCGGAGCCAGCGGCAACCCAGGCCCCCAGGGCCATGATCGGCATCGTCGCGAGCAGCAAGCCCACAATCGTGTCGATGCGGGGCATGACGATGAGGAAGACGAGCAGCGCGGCCAGGCTGCCGAACAGCGCGCCGTAGAGGCGCAGCGTCATTTGCCGTACCGAGGTGCCCAGGCCCGGCATCGCAACAAGTGCGCTGGTGATCAGAATGGTATGGATACCTGCCCATTGCAGGCTGTTGTAGACGAAGTAGCCGAGCAGGCCGCTGATCAGCACCTTCAGCGCGAAGCGGACGTAAGCCGGGTTCGCGAAGGTATCCGGCGGCAGCAACGGCGGCTTGGCTGCGGCCTGGTCGGGCATGGCGGCGGCGTCGAAATGATCGATGGCCTCGAGCGTGCAGTAGAGATCGTTCGCCGGACGCAGCGCGGTCAGCGCCGCGCGCTCGTCCGTGTCGGGCTCCCACGCGAGACGGAAAGCGGCTTCTCCCGCAACCGCCGCCTCCAGCGCCGGCAATTGCGCTTGCAGCCGGCCAAGCGCACGGCGCAAGGCGGGCGATGCCGCAGCAAGCTCGCCGGGCAGAGTGTTGCAGATGTGCTGCGCGCGCGAGACGGCGGCCACGCACGCCTGCCGGTACACGTTGCTGGCGCGGTCCTTCGGCCTCGCCATATCGGCAAAATCAAGCAGGCTCTGCAGCGAGGCGACTTGCTGTTGCAACGCCTGCGGCGAGAGGGCCGGCGGGGCGGGTTCGTTCGCCACGAGCCGGCACAGACGATCGGCTGCGCGCTCCAGCTGACGATGCACCTCAGCGCGAAGCTGACGTTCCGGATGAGTCGACGAAAACAGCGAATTCACCAGCAACATGATCACGCTGCCGTACGTGATCGCCAACGCGGCCCAGAGCAGCTGCCGCACGAGATAGTCGGCCTGCCCTGTCATGTCGACGAACGACTGCGCGTAGAGCAGCACCAGGGCCGGCCCGAGCAGCACGTAGAACGCCTTCGAGATCCGCACGCAGAACATGCAAGCGAAGAAGATGATGCTCGAGCAGACGATGCGCAATAGCGGATAGTCGAAGGTGAATTGCAGCACCGTGACATAGAGCGCAATGGCGATGAGATTCGCCACGACCAACGCCACGAAGATCACGCGCGTCATCGTGATGTTGGCCTGCGCGGTGAACAGCACCGCGACGAGAGACATGGCCGTCTGCGGAACCTGGAACGTCTCCGAGATCACGATGGCAATCGCGCACGCGAGCGTCACGCGCAGCGTGAACTGGCCGCGGCCCGGAAACGGCGTGAGCTCCCTCGCCAGCCAGTCCCAGCGGTTCGCGAGCCGTTGTGCAATCGGTTCATTCATGCAGCGGGCCTCCTGTATCAGCGCGCCTGCGTGCTCGAGCCGGGGTCGAGCTTGACCACCGCCGAGGCGCCCAGCCGGAACAGTTGCGGATTCGGACGCTCGACGCGAATCTTCACGGGGAAGCGCTGCGCGACTCGCACCCAGTTCAGACTGCGCTGCACGCGCGGCAGGCCTTCGAGCACGAGCCCGCCGTCGTCCGGCAATACGCCGTAGCCGATGGAGTCGACGCGGCCATCGAACAGCTGCCCCGTATCCGCCATCAGATAGACCTTCGCGGGCGTGCCGGCGCGGATGTGCTTGAGCTCGGTCTCGCGGAAGTTGGCCACGACATACCAGTTGCGGTTATCGATGAGCGTGAAGAGCGGCTTGAGCGGCGATGCAAACTGACCCACCGTGGTCTTCAACGAGACGATCCGGCCATCGAACGGCGCACGCACGATGGTCATTTCCTTGCGGAATTCCGCGAGCGCGATCTCTGCCGTCACCACGTCGCGCTGTGCGACCAGGGCGTCGACGCCGGTTACCGAGGCGGACGCCTGCTGCGCCTGCAAGCGCGCGGCCTCGAGTTCGGCCTCAGCGGAGCGGCGCGCGGTGCGGGCACGGTCCACCTCCTCCGCGGACACATAGCCTTTGGGGAGGAGCGGCTCTGTGCGCCGCAGCGTGAGGGCCGCTTGCGAGGCAGCAGCGCGGGCACGCTCGACCGCCGCCTGGGCAGAATCGGCGTTGTATTGCTGCGCCTTGACCGTGCGCTGCATCAGCGAGATCTGCTTGTCGAGCGCGGCGAGCGACGCGCGCGAGCGCGCCAGCTCGTCGTCGAAAGGCCGCGGGTCGATGCGAAACAGCACATCGCCCTGCTTGACCGCCTCGTTGTCGTGCACGGCCATGTCGACGATGCGTCCGTTGACTTCCGGAACGACATCGATCGAATCGGCATAGGCGTACGCGTCGTCAGTTCGCGGCGCGGTGTCGACGCGCCAGAGCACGTAAAGCAGGACGAGAAGCGTGACCAGCACGAGAAGTACCGGAACGACCCTGCTGGTAAATTGATGCGGCTTGCTACTAGCCATGAAACCGCTCCGTCATTTCAGGAATTGAAGAACAGCAGCCAGAACAGCAGAGAGAAGAGCAACAGCAATGCGGAATACGCGACGAACGGCGGACCCAAAACGCTTTCTCGCTGCAGGCGCACCAGCACGGCCCGCACGATGAGCGTCATCGCGAGACTGCCGAGGAAGCAGAACATCCAGTCGGGGAAATAGGCCCCCAGCACGCTGATCGATGGCGAGACCGAACAACCGGCCAGCCACGGTAACGCGAGGCCGCACAGAAGGCGTCCGGCGGCGACACACCGCGCCGGACGGCGAATTGGGATCAGACTGGGCATGAATCGATCACTGTCGTTCTTTGCGAACCCGCCACATTGTTCTGGATAACGAACGAAATGGCTCAGTTCGGAATGGGATATACGGTGCTCAACTGCCTACCGATGAGCACGAGGGTCATAGCAAAACGCCGGTGTGTAACCGTACGGGCCTTTGGCTGCTCTCTCTGGTGCGGGATGACCGTGTTTTCCCAGACGTGGAAGGCACTGAATCCGTGACGAAAGGATCGACCACGCGAGCGAACCTGACCCGGTCACGACGTCGGTGGCAGTCACGCTCGTCGGAAATTTGCTTCCGTTTGTAAGATTTCTTGACTCAGTCAAGGATGATTTCCTTATCGGGGCAGGAAGAAAGTGCAGCAATCGAAACAATTTAAATGGCATTGCTCGCCTGGATTCCACACATAAGCCCGAAATATGCTTTTCACTTTTTAAAGAACATCAATTTTTCCTTGAAATTTAACGAGTTACACGATCAAAACCACGTTGTACCGATTTACCATGTGCGGACTTTTTTTAATTTTTATCAAATCTCCAGAAAAATCCCTTTCAAACAATCCCAAAATATTCGGCCGACAGGAACCGTCAGGCCGACAAGCAAATCTCAGAATTGAACGGCGACAACACCGTCGCGCGTGAGCCATCACGACTGCCCGTGCAGCCAGGCCTGCGGCACAAAAATTGCGCTCGCGCGTCCAACATCCGTTCGGACAGAGCGATGACGCGCGCCCCATCAGCACGCGCGCCGTGTCCATGAGGCTGCGGGCGCGAAAACGCCTGTTTGCACGCATTCGCCCGTCCGCCTGACGAGGCCAATTACCGAGATTCGTTGCGACTGATACCCATGACAAGGACGCCCCTTTTTTCCAGCTTACGATCCGCGTGTCGATCCCTTCGGGCTCCGCGTATCGACTCCCTGATAGCCGCATTTGCCTGCATGCTGCTGCTCGCCGCCACACCGTGCCGCGCGGATGCGCCGGCTGCCGCGTCCGCGGTGAACCCCGCCGCGCCCGTCGTGCTGACGCCCGCACAGGCGCATTCGGCGCTCCAGGTGCTCGACGACCCAGTGCAACGCGCACACGTCGAAGACACGCTACGCGCGATCGCAGCAGCGGGCGCACTCGCCACGCCGGCCTCGGCGAGCGCGGGCGCGAGCGCGCCCGCCGCGGCATCGGCGGCGAGCAGTGCTGCGGCATCCGCGCCGCTCGCCAACGCGCTGCGCTCGAACGGCCTTGTGCTGCAAATCGCCGACGGCGCCGCCCATAGCGCACAGATCGTCGGCCAAAAGCTCCTGCGGGCACGCGGCGCGCTTGTCAACGTCACGTCTGCTCGCGACTGGTGGAGCATGCGTCTTGGCACGCCCGAAGGCCACGCAATCCTGGGCGCCCTCCTGCGTGTGCTGCTGCTCACGCTCGTGCCCGCGCTCGCCATCGAGGCGCTCTTGCGCCGCGCGATCCTCAGACCACATCGCGCGCTCGCCGTGCACGCAGCGGCCTCGCAAGAGACTGCGGACAAGAGCGGCCCAGCTGCGGCGTCGAACGCCGCGGGCGCGGCGAGCAAAGCGCCAGCGTCGCCGCTATCGCCCGATACCGCGGCGGTGCAAACAGAAACCGATCAGGAAACCCTGCGCGCCGCAGCCGGGATGGCGCCGGCCACCGCGGACGGCAATGTCGACGAGCAGGCCAGCGCAAAAGCAAGCGCTCTCGCCGCCGCAGCCGACAACGGCTACAAGCCAGGCATCGCCTCGCTCGCGCGCGAGGCGCGCCACCGCATTCGCGGCGCGCACCATTGGCGCCTGCTCAAGCGCCTGCCCTGGGCGTTCCTCGTCGCGCTGCTCGAACTCGTGCCCGTCATCGCGTTTGGACTCTGCGCCGCAGGCGTGCTCTCGCTGTTCGGTCCGGAGGACGCCGCAGCAGCAGCGGCCGTCGGCCACGTCGTCGACACATGGGTGATCTGCCGCGTCATCATCGCCATCGGCACCATGCTGTTCGCGCCGGATTCGGATGCCCTGCGGCTCATGCCGCTCTCCGACACATGGGCTGCATTCGCGCAGCGCTGGCTCGTGCGCATCGTCGTCATCGGCGGCGTGGGCGGCGTGCTGGGCGGGGCGGTGCCGCTCGGCATGACCGAAGACGCGCATCTCGCACTCTTGAAGCTCGTCATCCTGTTCGCCCACGTCGCGCTCGCGGTAGCGATCCTGCAGTGCCGTCCGTACGTGGCCGAGGCGATCCGCAAGTGGGCCGCCGGACGCGGGTCGTTCGCTTATCTCGCACACTGGTTCTCCGACATCTGGGCCGCCGCCGCGGTCTTCGTCGTCATGGCGCTGTGGTTCGTCTGGGCGCTCGACCTGCGCGGCGGTTATCAGGAGCTCATGCGCGACGGCGGCGTCTCACTCGCCGTGCTGCTCGCCGGGCGCATGGTGGCCATCGTCGCGCTCGGGGCGCTCGGCCGCGTGTTCGATCCGAGCGGCAACGGCGACAACATGACGATCGCGCAACGCCGCGCGTATCGCTACTACCCGGCGCTGCGGCGCATCTTGACCGCGGCGATATGGATCGTCACGCTCGACGTTGTGGTGCAGGTGTGGGGCCTGCACCCCGGGCGTCTCATCGCCAACGCGCCCATCGGGCATCTGATCGGCTCCGCGCTGCTGACGATCGTCATCGCCATCGCCGTGGCCGTCGTGATCTGGGAGGCGGCGAACGGCGCCGCCGAGCGGCGCCTGAACGCCTGGACCGATGCGGGCGACTTCGTGCGCGCCGCGCGCCTGCGCACGCTGCTGCCGATGTTCCGCACCACGCTGTTCGTTGCGATCTTCGTGGTGGTCGGGCTCACGGCGCTCTCGCAGCTCGGCGTGAACACCGCGCCGCTCATCGCGGGCGCGAGCATCTTCGGCGTGGCGCTCGGCTTCGGCTCGCAAAAGCTCGTGCAGGACTTCATCACCGGCATCTTCCTGCTCACTGAAAACGCCATGCAGGTAGGCGACTGGATCACGGTCGCGGGCGTCTCGGGCACGGTCGAATTCCTCTCGATCCGCACGGTGCGCCTGCGCGGCGGCGACGGCTCGCTCTACACCGTGCCGTTCAGCTCGGTCACGACGGTGAACAACACGAACCGCGGCATCGGCAACGCGGCGGTGAAGGTGTTGATCGCGCACGGCGCGGATTTGCAGCGCGCCATCGACACGCTCAAGGAGATCGGCGCGGAGATCCGCAGCGACGAGGCCTTCAAGAAGGGCATTCTGAGCGACTTCGCGTACTGGGGCGTGGATCAGGTGGACGGCGCGAGCGTGACGCTCGTGGGCCAGATGCAGTGCAAGGACTCGGCGCGCTGGGGCGTGCAGCGCGAGTTCAACCGGCGCGTGCTGGCGCGCTTCACGGAGCGCGGCATCGAGCTCGCGAATCCGCAGCGCAGCTTCCTTGTTGGCCCCGGACATGAGGGCGATGTCGAAGGGCGCCTCTATGGCGAAAGCGGCGCGGGCGATGACGACGACGATCGCGGCACGCCGCTCGCACGCGATGAAGCACGCGGCGGCCCGAGGGGCACGCAAGGCGACGGTAGCAACGCCAAGCCGCGCAACGGCAAGGGCAGCGGTTCGGGCGGCACGCAGGGCGGCACGGCGCGCGGCAAACCGAATTGATGCGGTGGCCGATGCGGTGCCCAGTACCGTGGCCGGTGCGCGGCTCGCGCGCGCCGGCCTCACCCTCGCTTCACACATGCACTCCCGAAAATACTCACCTCAAGCGGCACGGCGCGGCCGCCGCGCGTGCGGCTCGCGGTGGACTTTCCAGTCCAATCAATGACCTGCGTGCAATGCGAAGCGTTGATGCGAGCGCGATTGCACGAGTCCCGAAGAAGCTCACCTTTGTACGCGCACGTCGCGGCGTTGCCGCGTCACAAAACAAAACCGGGGCACAAGGCCCCGGTCCGATATCGCTGCATGTCACCACGTCAAGCGAACATCAGGCCTCCACGTCTTCGAGGCTGAAGATCTCCGACTGGTCGTTGTACGAAAAGATCTCACCGTAACGCCCCCAGTCGATCACCGTATCGAGCGTCTCTTCCGCCGCAACGTCGGACAGAAAATCTTCGAGCTCCTGCTCGAAGCGCACGCGCGGTGCGCGATGGCCCGGGCGCTCGTTGAGCACCTTCTTGATCCGCGCCGCGAGCGGCACATTACGCAGCAGATGGTCGGCGAACATCAGCTTGCGCGCCTGCGTGCCCATCTCCGCGAACACGCGCGCGGGCGGCGTGAGCAGCAGGTCGCCTTCGCGCACGTCGGCAAAGCCGAGCTGCTGCAGCACTTCGGCAATCGGGAACAGGTCGTCCACTTCGAGATGCAGCGAGCGCGCGATTTCCGGCATGTCGGCGCGGCCGTGATACGGCGCGGCCGCCAGCGTCTCGATCAAGCCCGCCATCAGGTTCGTGGAGACGTCGGGCAAACGGCTGCCCACTTCGAGGCGCCGTTGCGAAGCTTCGGCCGCTTCGCGCGCGGTCATCTTCGCGTAGATGTCGTCGACGAGCTTGCGGAACGCCGGGTCCAGGCGATTGCGCGGATGCTTGAACGGCACCTTGATCTCCGCCACCACGCGCCCCGGATTCGACGAGAGCACGAGAATGCGGTCGCACATGAACACCGCTTCTTCAATGTTGTGCGTGACGATCAGCATCGACTTGATCGGCATGCGGCCTTGCGTCCACAGGTCGAGCAAATCGGTGCGCAGCGTTTCAGCCGTGAGCACGTCGAGCGCCGAAAACGGCTCGTCCATCAGCAGCAGTGCCGGGTCCACGACGAGCGCGCGCGCGAAGCCCACGCGCTGGCGCATGCCGCCCGAAAGCTCGCGCGGGTAGGCGTTCTCGAAGCCGTCCAGACCGATCAGGTCGATGGCGGCGAGGGCCCGTTCGCGGCGCTCGCGCGCGCCCACGCCCTGCGCTTCGAGGCCCGCTTCCACGTTCTGCAGCACCGTGAGCCACGGGAACAGCGCGAAGGTCTGGAACACCATCGAGACGCCTTCGGCCGGGCCTTCGAGCGGCTTGCCGAGCCAGTTCACCTCGCCCGAGGTGGCCTCGATCAGGCCGGAGATGATGCGCAACAACGTGGACTTGCCCGAGCCCGAACGCCCGAGCAGCCCGACGATTTCGCCTTCGCGCAGCGAGAGATTGACGTCGTCGAGCACGAGGCGCTCGTCGTCCTTCTTCGCAAAGCCGCGCGAAACGTTCTTGACCGCGAGCACTTCCTTGCCCGGAACGGGACGCACCGACAGCAGGTCGGCTGAGACGGTTTGGGGATTCAGCATGTTGGTCTACTCCATCTCAATCGAGCCGCAGCCGGGACTCGGCGAACGTGTACAACGGACGCCAGAGCACGCGGTTGAACAGCGTGACGAACAAGGACATCATCGCGATGCCCAGAATGATTTTCGGGAAGTCGCCGGCGGCGGTCGTTTGCGCGATATACGCGCCCAGGCCGTGCGCCTGGATTTTCGTGTCGCCCCACTGCACGAACTCGGACACGATGCTCGCGTTCCACGCGCCGCCCGAGGCGGTAATCGCGCCCGTGACGTAGTACGGGAAGATGCCGGGCAGCATCGCCTGGCGCCACCACTGCCAGCCGCGGATGCGGAAGTTCTTCGCCGCTTCCTTGTAGTCGTTCGGATAGGCCGTGGCGCCGGCGATCACGTTGAACAGGATGTACCACTGCGTGCCGAGCACGATCAGCGGCGAGAGCCAGATGTCCGGATTCAGGTGGAAGCGCACGATCACGATCACGAACACCGGGAACAGCAGGTTCGCCGGGAACGCCGCGAGGAACTGCGCAAGCGGCTGGACCTTTTCGGCGAGGGCGGGGCGCAGGCCGATCAGCACACCAAGCGGCACCCAGATCACCGAGGCGATCACGATCAGCAGCATCACGCGAAACAGCGTAATGAGGCCGAGCACGAACACATGGCCGACTTCGTCGAGCGTCACGCCGGTGCGCACGAACGCGACCACGCGCCAGACCACGTACGCCGTGAGCGCGATCACAAAAATGGCCCAGAGGATGTCGCCCAGGCGCGAGCGCTTGGTGAGCGCGGCGCTCGCCGCGGGCATGGCCTTCGGCAACTGCACGCGAATGGGGATGCGTGCGAGCGTGGCGAGCATGAAGCCCATCGGCACAAGCAGACGGTGAATCAGGCGCGTACGGCGGATCAGGTCGAGCAGCCACGACTCGGGCGCATCGCCCGAAGAGGTGGTCTCCATGCGGAACTTGTCGGCCCAGGCCACCAGCGGGCGGAACAGGAACTGGTCGTAGGCCAGAATCACCACCGTCATCGCGAGAATGACCCAGCCCACCGCGTGCAGGTTCTTTTCCGTGATCGCCTGCGCCAGATACGCGCCGATGCCCGGCAGCGTGATCGTGTTGTTGCCCACCGTGATCGCCTCGGAGGCCACCACGAAGAACCAGCCGCCCGACATCGACATCATCATGTTCCAGATGAGGCCCGGCATCGAGAACGGCACCTCGAGCTTCCAGAAACGCTGCCATGCCGTGAGGTGAAAGCCTCGCGAGACTTCATCGAGATCGCGCGGCACGGTGCGCAGCGACTGGTAGAAGCTGAAGGTCATGTTCCAGGCCTGGCTCGTGAAGATCGCGAAGATCGCCGCGAGCTCCGCGCCCAGCACGCGCGAGGGAAACAGCGCGAGGAAGAAGGTGACCGTGAACGAGATGTAGCCGAGCACCGGCACCGACTGCAGGATGTCGAGAATCGGCACCAGCACCTGGCCCGCGCGGCGGCTCTTGGCCGCGAGCGTGCCATAGACGAGCGTGAACACGAGCGAGGCGACCATCGCCGCGAGCATGCGCAGCGTGGTGCGCAAGGCGTACTCGGGCAGCATCGCCGGATCGAGCGAGATCGTCTGCGTCTTGAGCACGCCAATGGGCGCCATGGTCTGATGAAAGCCCACGACGGCCATGGCGATCAGGCCGATGATCAGCGGGAACGCCACGAAGTCCCAGCGATTGGGCAGCACGCGCCACGCCGAAGCGTTGGCCGTGCGGTTCAGGTTGAAGCTGAACTCCATCAGCGGCCTCCTTGGACGGATGCATGCACGGCGCCGCGTGCGCGCGTTGCGCGGCGAGTCGTTCGCATCGAGCGGTTGAGCAGATTGAACTGATTCATGTGTTGAAGCACCGGCGTTTCTGGATGTTGCTGTTTGTTGCTGTCGCGCGGCCCTTGCGCCTCGCCTGCATCGCCATGCGCGATAGCGGCACAGGTGCGCGGGGCCGCGCTTTCTTGTCTAGCTTTTGGCTTGCTCTCGCAAGCTACGTCAGCCCCGCGCGCTCCGGAACACCCGTGCGCGCAAGTCTCGCCAGCGCGCGGCAAGTCTCGGATGGCGGCACGGCGGAGCGGCCGGCACGCGCTGGCGGGCGCCGATCACATCGGGATGGAGGTTTTGCTGCGTTTGCGGCAGGTGCGGCAGAAGAAGGCCGAAGTTCATGCTGAATCTCCTCGCGTCCCGCATTCGCGTGGACGCCATGGCGAGGAAAGCCAGCAGACCCAGCTGCGCGCAATGCAAGGCCAATTCGGCGCGCTACAGCGGCTTTAAGTCTGCGCGCTTTCCTCAGGGAACGAAAAAAGGAAGCGGCATAACGGATAACTGTCACTGTCGGACATCGGAACTCCTCATCGTCACGGCGGCGCGCGGGGGGCCGAAACGGCCTGGGCCATACTGACCTGGACCATCCCGGCCTGCACCATGCGCGGCGCAAGTGGCGGTCCGCGCATCGCAGCGCATCGGCTGCCAATGCGCGCAATAAACGGACCGTGCCGCGAGCGAAATTCGCTCACGGCGCGATATCGGCCTGGTGCTGCGCGCGAAACAACAACGCGGCGGCGCCGGGTCGACGCTAATCAGAGTGCACGGAGATTACTGCTGGACGCGCACCATCTGCCTGGCTGGCAAGACGGCGGCTGAAAGAAAGGGAGCGCGGACGTCGTGCCGGTCAGGCAGCGAAACTAATCGAAGATCGACAACTGCTACTGTCCAAGGCGTCAGCCCCTTTTGTTAAGACGGGCGAATTTTAGTCACGCCCACTGCCGGAAGTCAACACGATTCGCGCCTCGCGTCAAATCTCGTGCCAATGCCGCCACAAGGCCACTGCACGGCCAGCCCGAGGACACCACGCGGCCGTCCCAAGCTAGCGAGAGTGCGGCGCGACGCTCCATCGAACATCACTGGCTTTTATCTGGCCCCGCTTGCGGCGGCGCTCACTTCTTTCTGCTC
Source organism: Paraburkholderia pallida (assembly GCF_004524855.1). Taxonomy (NCBI): domain Bacteria; kingdom Pseudomonadati; phylum Pseudomonadota; class Betaproteobacteria; order Burkholderiales; family Burkholderiaceae; genus Paraburkholderia; species Paraburkholderia pallida. The sequence goes on from NZ_CP038149.1 coordinate 2,126,191, forward strand.
CCCTCGCTGCGCTGCGCATTGGGGGCGGACCGCTTGACCACCTCGTACACAACGCGCAATCCCGGTGCCCGATGCCCCGCCGTGCCCCTGGTCGAGCCGCGTGGCCGCCTGCTTCACGCGCGCTTGCGCATTGGCTGCCGTGCCTCGCCCGTGCGCATGCGTTCCAGCCGCTCGCTGGCCTCCGCCAGCACCCAGAACGGCGCGCTCTGCAACTGATGGTCGTACACGCTCACGATGGCCTTCACGGCCTCGAACTGCGCGTCGTCGAGACGCCAGTCGTCCTCAGCGCCGCCGCGCGCGAAGCACGCGAGGATCGCCTCGTCGGCGCAGCGCACCTGCTCGGGCGTCAGCGCGCCGTAGCCCGCGCCGGCAATCGACTGCGCGAGCACGTGCGCATGCAGGAGCGCCTGCGCGTCGTGCTGGGTGCCGTCCGCGCGCAACGACGCCAGCGCCAGATGCACTTGCAGCGCGAGGTCCTCCGCGCTTGCGCGCGGCATCGGCAGCAACTCGGCCTTATTGCGCCGGGCGCGGGTGCTCTTGTGCTGCGGAAAGGGGATCGTCTTGGCCATGTCGCACGAAAAAGGTCATTCTTCAGATGCATTAACGGCACCTGGCGCCCAAGGTTGAGCGCCGCCGCGCGAGATGGATGTAACGAATGGTGACAGGGCTGGCGCCGGTGCGAGCCGGTGCGAGCCGGCGACGCGATGCGCCGGCCTCGCGCTAGCGCGCGTCGTCGGACCCGCGGCGGGCCGCCATGAAAGCTTCCACGTGGCGGATGGCCGCTTCGCACTGTTCGAGTGTCAGATGGTGGATCGAGGGATTCGGCAGGTCGAAGCCGAGTTCCTCGGCGAGCCAGCGCAGCGCACGGCCGCGGGCCTCGAACACGTTCACCTTGTCGCGCCGCACCTTGGCGGCGACGAGCGGCTCGAGCGCATCGTGCAGGCGGCTCTTGGCGTCGCGCAGCGCGGCATTGGCGAGCCGCCCGAGCGGCACGTTGCGCGTGCTGCGCGCGGGCACGCCAATCCATGCCTCGCAGGCCGCGCAGACCCAGAGCGGGCCGTGATCGTCGCGGTACGGATAGGCTTCGTCGCCATGGCGGGCGAGCTGCGCCTTCGCGCCGCAGTAGTCGCACAGCGGCTGCGGCAGCGCCTTGACCGGTCGGCCTACGCGCATGCGGGGCTCCCGAGGGTGAAAGTCGATCGTTGCATAAACACTTGCTTGATGGTGATTGCGTTTGCGGTGTAGCCGCGTTGCAGCTGGAGCGCATTGGCGTGACGGCCCGGTGGGGCGGGAACAACGCGCGCCTCGGTAAAAGGATACCGGGAAAGCATCAACGGACGGCACGGCGGACCCCCGCCCGCCCACACCTCGCTCACCCCGCGCCTGCGGCGGCCCGCGTCTCCTCGTGCTCGAGCGAGCGCGTCTCGCGCAGGGCGGGAAAGAGCTTCATCCACAGCAGCGCCACGCCGATGGTCGCCACGCCGCCCACCAGCACTGCGGGTTGCGCGCCCCACCATCCGGCCGTCAGGCCCGACTCGAACTCGCCCAACTGATTCGAAGTGCCGATAAAAAGCGAATTGACGGCACTTACGCGCCCCAGCGTGTGCTCGGGCGTGCGCAGCTGTACGAGCGACGTGCGCACGACCACACTCACCACGTCCGATGCGCCAAGCACCGCGAGCGCGATAAGCGACACGGCGATGTTGTGCGACAGCCCGAACGCGATGGTCGCGCAGCCGAACACGATCACGCCGCCGAACATCGCGAGGCCGGGACGCCTGCGCAGCGGAAAATGCGCGAGCCAGATCGAGCCCGTGAGCGCGCCCACCGCCGAAGCCGAGCGCAGCAATCCGAGCGCCAGCGGGCCCGCATGCAGGATATCGCGTGCGAAGACGGGCAAGAGCGCCGTCGCGCCGCCGAACAACACGGCGAACAGGTCGAGCGAGAGCGCGCCGAGAATCACGGGCTGCGAACGGATGAAGGCGATACCCGAGAACACCGAGGCAAGCGTGACGGGCGCGCGGACGGCGGGCCGCGCCTGCAGCGCGATGCTCGACGAGAGCACGGCGGCCACGGCGAACGACAGCGCACACGCGATATAGGCGGGCCCCGCGCCAACGCCGTAAAGCAGGCCGCCCAGAGCCGGCCCGACGATCTGCGCGGTCTGGCTCGCCGAGGTCGACCAGGCGGTGGCCGTGGGCAACTGCGCGCGCGGCACCACGGCGGGCAGCAGCGAAGACACGGCCGGCGACTCGAACGCGCGCGCCGCGCCCACACAGGCCGCCAGCGCGTAGATGACCGGCGCGCTCAGCCAGCCGCCGAAGGTGCCGCACGCGAAGGTGAGCGCGGCGGCGCACTCGACGCCCTGGCACACGGCGGCGATGCGCCGGCGGTCGTAGCGGTCCGCGACATGGCCGACGACGAGCGTGAGGAGGAACATCGGCAGGAACTGCGAGAGGCCGACGAGGCCGAGCGCAAACGCGCTCTTCGTGAGCGCATAGACGTGCCAGCCCATTGCAACGGCGAGCATCTGGAACGACATCGAGGCGAGCACGCGTGCGCTCCACAAGCGCTGGAAACCGCGATTGCGCGCGAGACGCCCGGGCGCAGCCTCGGGTGCGGACGAAGGTATGTTCATGAACGGCGGGAAGGGCGCGGCGCGCGGGCGACGTGCAAAGCAGCATATTTTAAAGCAGCGGGTCTGAGCGCACCGGCGAGCCCCGATTCATGTGCGCGGCGGATTACTGGCATCGATATATACATTAGAATATAACGAATGCGTCGGGCCTCCCGATGCGCGATCCGGAATCCATTAGTCAGAAAGAGGTGCTTGAGTGAGCCGTCGGTCCCTGGCGACGAATGCAGCGGGAAACGCCACGAGCACGCCTCGCGCACCTGGCACGCTGAGCGCCATGCTGCCGCGCGCGGCGTCGCCGTGCGGCGTGTCAACGCCGGGAGTGCGAACGGCCGGCGAGCGGGGAGCCGACTTACTGGCGTCTGCCGTGCCGGCAACCAGCATCGGTGCGTTCGGCACGCAGGCGTCCGGCAAGCGGGCAACCGACCCCGTCCCGGCAACGTTCACGATCTTGCGCCCCGCGTCCGGACTCGAGCGCGCGGAGCAGATTCGCGACATCGTCGACGCCTTCCGGCGCCTGCGCGAGAGCATCGACCGCTTCAACCGCCTGTTCGCCGCCGCAGCGGGCGAGCCACAGCCGCGCGGGAACAGCGGCGCTTCGCTGCAGCCATTGCTGACGGCGCTGGCGCGTCGCGTCGACGGTGCGCGCTTTGCGCAGCATCGCGAACTCAAGCGCGCGATTCGCGACGCGCGCCGCCTCGACAAGACCCGCGACGCGCTCTTCTCCGACGCCTTCAGCCTCGACACGGACGCCATGCGGCGAACCGCAGCCGAACTGGAGCGTCTCGATACCGCGTTCGTCCGGCTGGGCGTCGGGCACGTGCTCGCACGACATCGGGAAGACGCGCGCACCACTATGGGCGATGCAGCAGCGAGACCGCCAGCGGCCGTCGATGCCGGCGTAGGCGCTTCCATGCAAAGGGACGCCGCCTGAGCCACCGCGCGCACGCGAGCCGACGTGAGCGCGCGAGCCGACGTCTACGCGCGCCAAGCACTATCAGACACGCTCCGCGAGCCCCCGCCATCGGGCACGCGAGCGCGCCGCAAGGGGCGTTCAGCGGCCCGATCACGTTATATTCCATGGTATATTGCGCTTTCGGCAAGCAGCCGCGCGGCATCGCGAACGGCTGCGCCACGCGCATCGCCATCCCGCGTTCCCAACCGGATCAGAGGTCACCATGCACGCACCGCCGTTTCGCCTCGCCCGCACGCCGGGCGCCGCGACGCCGGACGAGGCGCCGCATCTACGCGCCATCGCCCCCGCCGCCTGTTGCGGTCCTTCTCAGGCCGAGCTGGACCGTTCGCGGCGCCGCACGCGTCTCGCCGATCTCGACGCGCATCTGCACTGCTCGATCATCGGCACCTGTCTTTCCACACACGAACTGCGCAAGCTCGTGCCGAAATACACGCCGCTCGACGGCCAGCGGGCGAGCGATCTCGAGATTCACCACACCGCGGTCGAGCACGCGATCCAGGGCGGTGCGCTCAGCAAGGCGCTGCAAAAGGCGCTCGACACGCGTTACGCCGGCGCGCTTCGGCGCTTTGCCGCCGCGCGAGATGTCGACGCGGTCCTCGCGCTCTGGAACGAGGCGCGCGCGAACGGCGACATCCCCCCCGCCTACTGGGCATTGATGACGCATCCGGCCACGACGATGGAAGTGCGCCAGGCGGCGTTCGGCGACCTGCACATGCTCTCGCATCTCGTGGGCGCAGCGAACCGCGCCGATCTGCGCCGCCTCGTGGCGCTGGAGGAGGAAAACGCTGACTTGCAGGCGAAGATCGAGCGCCAGCAGCTGCGTCTGAACGAGATGAGCCGCGAGCGCGACGACGCCCGCAAGGCGCTGGACGAGCAGTCGTCGCACGCGGCTGCGCGGTCCGAATCGCAGGACAATGCGCACGACAAAGCGGCGCCGCAGCTTGCGGCCTTGCACGAGGCGCTGGCTGCCCGCGACGCACGGCTTGCGCTGGAAACGAGCCGCCGCGAAGCCGCCGAGCAGCGCGCCGCCGCGGACGCGAGCACCCTGCAAACGTTGCGCGCGCAACTTGACGAAGCGCACACGCTGATCGAGGCGCTGCGCGCCGAGGCGCACGCGATGGAAACCGCGGCGCAGCCCGACGACGACGACACGCCGCGCGCGCTGCCGCGCGAGGCGCTCAAGGGACGGCGCATCGTCTATGTGGGCGGACGCCCCGGATCGAATCACGCGCTGCGGCGCTGGGTGGCCGCGGCCGGTGGCGAGCTCACGGTGCACGACGGTGGCCTAGAGGACCGCAAGGGCCTGCTGGCGGCCTCGCTCGCAGGCGCCGACCTGGCCGTGTTTCCGGTCGATTGCATCGACCACGATTCGATGGCCACGCTCAAGCGCGTGTGCGAGCGCCACCGGGTAAGCTGGCACCCGCTGCGCACCGCGAGCCTCGCGAGCTTCGTCGAATTGATGATGCGACTGCACGTGAGTGCCACGCCTGCGCTGACCGCCGTGCCCGTCTCGCGGTTCTGCCTGCGCCACGGCTAGGCAGCGCGCAATCGTGCGCCCGGCAGAAACCGCGCATGACGCGCGCGTGCAGGTGCGGGCTCAGCCCTTCACGAGTTTCTTCAGCGCTTCGATTTCGGGCGCGCACGCGGCGGCGGCCCGCGCCTCGATGCCGCGATAGAGGCGAATGATCTCTTCGCCCACCGGCGTGAGCGTGCTGCCCCCGCCGCTTTGTCCGCCGTGCTCGGACACGGTGGCCGGCGATTCGAGCGCGCGATTGAGTTCGTCCATGAGGAGCCACGCGCGCCGATACGACATGTTCAGGCTGCGCGCCGCCGCGGAAATCGAGCCATGCTCGCGCACGGCTTCCAGCAATTGCACCTTGCCTGGCCCGAGCGCGATGGTGCCGTCCTGCATGACACGCATGCGAAAACGCACTTCAGGTTCGCCGCGCCGTGTCGACGCACTGGCCTGGGTCTGATCTTTTTGGGGTGGGGTCATGGGCGCAAGCATACATGAAGGTCTGGGCCATTCGGTCTGCCGAACGGCTGGCGGCCTTGCTACTCGTGCCCCTGCGGAAAGCAGAAGGCGAAATCCTCGCAGCCCGGACAACCCGGCGCAGGCCCCGGCACGCCGCCGGTGGCCCGTGCCAGTTCGCGCGCGAGCAGTTTCTTCCAGCGCAGGCCTTCACGATTGCGCGCGACGACTTCCGGGAAAAAGCGCGTGAGCATCTGCGTGACGTCGTCGCGGCCGGAAAGTCCCAGATCGCGCCATAGGTGATCGGGACGCAGACACGCATACGCGAGGATCGTGGCAAGACACTGGGCGTCGGCGGCATCGACGTCGGGCGCAGCGAGGCCAATCAGGAATTCGCGCATCGAAGCCACGAACGCGGCATGCGTTGCCTCCACGACCGGGGCCTGATGCGCAAGATGCATCAACGGCACTACCGCGTCCGCCGTGAAATGCCGCTGGGCGAGCGCCGTCAACGCGTGCGCCGATAACCCCAGCAACGCGAGTTCGCCACGCACTTCGCGCGCCGCCACGAGCCGCGCGAACAGCCACGCGTCGCCGGAGCGCGCACCGCCGGGCACGCCGGTCAGGCGGTCGCGGCAGGCCGCCGCGCGGCGCTCGAAATCGGGCGCCGCCGCGTGGCCGGGCAAGGTCTCGGTCATGTCGGTCGCGATTGCGGTTGCACGCGCGAGAACCGGCGTGCGAGCCGGTTCAGCGCAGGCCGTACGCGCGTATGAATCAGGCGTCCACGCCCACGATCACGCTCGACGCCTTGAAGAGTGCCGAAGCCGCCTTGCCTGCTGCCAGGCCGAGGCGGTCCGCGCTTTCGTTCGTGATGATGGCCGCGATCTGCGCGCCGCCCGGCGCCGCGATCACGACCTCGGCGTTCACGGCGCCCTTCGTGACCGAAGCGACGGTGCCCGCGACGACGTTGCGCGCGGAGACCTTGCTGGCGTCCGCGTCGACCATGACGATCACCGACGAAGCCTTCACGAGCGCGAACGCGCTCTTGCCTGCCGCGAGGCCCAGCGACGCGGCGCTGCCATGCGTGATGATGGCGACGATCTCGAGACCGCCGTCGGCGCGCAAGGTGACTTCGTCGTTGACCGCGCCGGCCTTGACCTCGGCGATCTGGCCGGAGAAATGATTACGGGCGCTGGTACGCATGATTGCCTCCTGTTGAACCGCACGTTGAGTGCGGCCCCATGCAAAGTTGAGATTTCACGAAACGACGAAATAACCGGCGCGGCGCGCGCCGGCGAGATGTCCGAATGCAGACGCCCAGTGTAGCCGCGCAGCCGAATCACGCACAGGTGTTATCGGGAAGATTGGCCATGTGGCCAGGTGCATGAACCCGACAGTCCGTCGTAATATATGAACCTTTATAACGCTACGGGGTAGAAGAAATGATCCGCAAGCTGATCGCATCTGTCGTGGTGATGTCGGGCGTGCTCGCCGCAAGCACGAGCGCATTCGCGGCCGATGACAGCGACGTCAACGTGCTCTACGCAGGCTCGCTCGTGAATCTGATGGAAAAGAGCGTCGGTCCTGCGTTCGAGAAAGAAACGGGCCTGCACTTCAAGGGTTACGCAGCCGGTTCGAACAAGATCGCCAACGAAGTGAAGGGCAAGCTGCGCCGCGGCGACGTGTTCATCAGCGCGAGCCCGAAAGTCAACGCCAACCTCATGGGCGAAGCGAACGGCAATCATGTTTCGTGGTACGTGAATTTTGCCGAATCGCCGCTCTTGATCGGCTATAACCCAAAGAGCCGCTTCGCCGCCGACTTCAAGACGAAGAAGTGGGATCAGGTGCTGCAAGAGCCGGGCATCCGTGTTGGCCGCACCGATCCCAAGCTCGACCCGAAGGGCGCCTTCACCGTCGAGCTGATGACGAAGGCCGCACAGGCCTATAACCAGCCCGACCTCGTCGAGAAGACGCTCGGCGCGCCCGAGAATCCCGCCCAGGTGTTGCCGGAAGAAACGCTGGTGGGCCGTCTGCAGTCGGGCCAGCTCGACGCGGGCTTCTTCTACTCGACCGAAACGTCTGACCTGAAGATTCCGTCGATCCACCCCGCACCCGAGCTGGGGATCAAGGCCAACTACACGCTCACGATCCTCAACGACGCTCCGAATAACGCGGGCGCCGCGCGCTTCGTCAACTTCCTCCTGAGCGCGGAAGGCCGCAAGCTGCTCGCCGAGCACGGCGTGGATGTCACGAAGCCCACGGTCAAGGGCGAGGCGCAGGCCATTCCGCCTTCGGTGCAGGCCGTGATCGACGCCGCCCAGCAATGATGCAGCAGCCATGACCCAACCCGCGCAGCGCGCCGCAAGGCCGCTCTGGTGGCTCGGCGCCCTGCTCGCGGTCTATCTGTGCGCGCCGTTTCTCGCCAGCATTCCGCAGATCGAGCAGGCGGACTGGACCGGCGTCGACTGGCACACCATGGGGTCGGCCGTCGGCGTCTCGGTGGCGAGCGCGAGCGTCGCCTCGCTCATCATCCTCGTGGGCGGCGTGCCGCTCGGCTATTGGCTCGCGCGTTCGCGCGCACGCGGCGTCGCCCTGCTCGGCTTCGTCGTGCAATTGCCGCTCGCGCTGCCGCCGCTCACGAGCGGCGTGCTGCTGCTGTTCCTGATCGGCCCGTATAGCCCCATTGGCCAGCTCTTCAACGGCTCGCTCACCGACTCCTTCACCGGCATCGTGCTCGCCGAGACCTTCGTGGCCGCGCCGTTCCTGATCGTCGCGGCGCGCTCGGCGTTCGCCGCCGTCGATCCGGTCTACGACGACGTCGCCGCCACGCTCGGCCATCACGCCGCCAGCCGCTTCTTCCGCGTCACGCTGCCGATTGCGTGGCCCGCCATTCGCGCGGGGCTCGCGCTCGCGTGGCTGCGCGCGTTCGGCGAATTCGGCGCAACGGTGATGGTCGCCTATCACCCGTACTCACTACCGGTCTACACCTACGTGGTATTCGGCGGCCAGGGGCTGCCGGCGATGATGCCGCTCCTGCTGCCGACGCTCGCCATCGCCATCGTCTGCGCGGTGCTCTCGGTCTACAGCCGCGGCGCGCGCGCCACGCTCGCGGTGAGCGTCGACAACGGCGACGAGCTCACCGCATTCACGCCCGCCGCCACGGCAGCGGACGCCGGCGATCTGCGCCTCGCGTTCGCGGCACAGCGGCGCCTGGGCGCCTTCACGCTCGACGTCGCCTGGCAGCCGCGCACGCGGCGGCTCGCGATCATCGGGCCGTCGGGCTCGGGCAAGTCGCTCGCACTGCGTATCGTCGCGGGCCTCGAGCAGAACGACGCGGGCTTCGTCTCGCTCGGCGCGACCGACATCGGCGCGCTGCCGCCCGAGCGGCGCCAGATCGGCTACATGCCGCAGGACTATGGCCTGTTTCCGCATATGACGGTGGCGCAGCAACTGGCGTTTCCCGTCGATGCCGACGCCGCCAGCGCACGCTACTGGCTCGCGCATCTGGGCCTCGACACGCTCACGCAGCGCTTGCCGCGCCAGCTCTCGTTCGGCCAGCGCCAGCGCGTGGCGCTCGCCCGCGCGCTCACGCGGCACAGCCAGTTGCTGCTGTTCGACGAGCCGTTCGCCGCGCTCGACACGCCGCGCCGGCGCAAGCTGCAGCAGTCGCTGCGCGCCCTGCAGCGCGAGATTGGCGCGGTGACCGTGATCGTCACCCACGACCCCGACGAAGCCGCCCTGCTCGCCGACGAAGTGCTCGTAATCGAGCACGGCCACACGCTGCAGGCCGGTCCCGTCGACGAGGTGTTCGCCCGGCCTGCGTCGCTGCGGGTGGCCGAATTGCTCGGACTGCACAACATTGGTGTTGGCGTCGTGCTTGAGTCGGGCGAGATCGAAACGGCGGGCGGGCTGCGTCTGCCGTGCAGTAGCGCCAGCCTCGATACGCCGCACGCTCCAGGTACGCGCGTGATGTGGCGCGTGTCGCCACGCGCGCTGTGCGCGACGCCCGGCGGTTCGCTCGAAGGCCGCCTCGCCGGCGTCTCGCTGCGTCACGGCGACCGCTACGTCACGCTCGAGCTGGCCGGCGAAACGTTCGACATTCCCGCCGATGACGCGGCGTTGCCGCACGCCTGCGCGCACAGTGGCCAGCACACCCGTGCCCTGCGCTTCGAGATCGATCCCGCGGGCGTCACCGTGTGGCCCGCCGCTCACCCCTGAAAAAGCTCACCTTTCGGTCTCGCTACGGCATCGCCGGCGCGATGCCGGGTATTTCGACACCAGGCAGAAGGCCTTGTTTTCCAGCGTTTTCAAGGCTTTCTGCTCGAACGGTTAGTGTCTCGAAACGACCGCGCGCACCGCTCCCGAATAACCTCACCTTTGGCGGATGCCGTCAAGCGTGACCATTGCCCTCGCCTAAAATCCAAAGATGTTCAGTGTGTCATCGCGATGGCAACTCGACCCATGCGCTTGCTTTTGACAAGGCTTTCCCCTAAGCGAGATTGAATTCACACTCGCGCCACAGATCCACCGTCATCCAAATTTGCCTTTTCGGATTCTGCCTACGACAATCGGCACGCGACGATTGATTGACAGAACAACGGAGGCTTCGTGAAGAGTCCACGTGCGTGGTCATTTTTGACAATTGATGGAAAGCGGCAATACGGCGGAAACACTGGATATGATGACGACCCGTCGTCCATCTACCGGTACGACAGCGATGTTGCCAACCACCGGCAAGTAGAAGAAGGCCACGTTATAGTTCTGCGCTCCGGCTCCGAGGTTCTGGGCATTGCAGAGATTACGAAGATAACCTCTGAGAACGGCGAAAAGGAACGGCTGCGCTGCCCTGTATGTCAGGTCACAAGCATAAAGCGACGATCGACAAAGCGGCCACAATGGGCATGCCGGAATCAACACCTGTTCGACGAACCAGCACGACAGGTGGTTCAGGTTGATACTTACGCCGCTCACTACGGTTCTACTTATAGAAGTGCGCCGGAAGACTTGACTCTCGAACTCCTAAATGAAGCGGTCATTAGACCAAGCGATCAAATGTCGATCAAAGAGATCGATCTGGCCAAAATAGAAGCATGGGTTCTCCCGGACGCCGGCTGCCGTGAAGTCATCTTCGACTACATCGACGCAATTGCGGCGGACTCCTTTGAGGAAACCCAATCGCCGCCGGATTCAATCATTGACGCGAGACGCCGCGTAATGCGCGAAATAAGCCTTAGGCGCGGGCAAAGTCAATTTCGCGAGCGGCTCATCAAACGCTACGGCTCGGCATGCCAAATCACCAGGTGCACCTTCCCGGGACTGGTTGAAGCGGCACATATCCGCCCGTATGCAAAAACAAATGACAATGGCGTCCTGAACGGTCTGCTGCTTAGAAGCGACCTCCACACCCTGTTTGACCTTTACCTACTGAGTGTTGAACCGGAAAGCATGGCAGTCAGCCTGCACCCAGCTTTGCTGGCAATTGGCTACGCGCCTTACGACGGCGCACAACTGTTCGTAAATGAAACCTCCGGTCCCGACAGCCACGCACTGGTGGAGCACTGGAATTTGTTTAGCCGCCGTCGAAATCAAAATCTTGCTGACTTTGGCTAATTCATATGATTCACGCGAGAGGAAGGCTTGGACCAATAACCATGAACGCATGGAGGTGAACAGATTCCGCACTCTTGACTCACCTAATTCTTGTGTGAACGCCCCAGAACCAATGTCTCCCGAAAACCTTCACCTTACCGCTTGCGCGCCGCTGTGCCATGTGCGTTAGTAAAGCATGTTCCATGACCTGGGAGTCCCATGAAATTTTTCACCGTTATCAATGGAAGAAACGCGCATTTTTTTGCGCGCGCTTCGGATCACCGGTGAATGAATCTGAATCGATTCGCTTCACCCTACGCTGAGTCAAAACAGCCTCGCACACCAAGACCTACTCCCGAAAACGCTCACCTTCCGCGCGACGACGCCCTATTGCGAACGCCTCCGGCTCAAATCACAAAGCGGCTATCCTCGTCCAATACCCTCGGCAGCGGCATGAGATCCGAGCGCGCGAAGCGTATCAGCGAAAACGCGCGCACGCCCTGCGGACTGGCCGGAAGATGCGCGAGCGGAAACACGATCTCCGCGCCTCCGCCCGGCGCGCCGTGCTCGATCACGACGTTCATCGGGCTCAGCCGCACATGCTTCATCTCGACGTTCGCGTGCTGCGCGGGATGCGTGAGGACGTCGCAAATCACGTCCATTTCATGCTCGAGCGCATCCGTCTTCAGGCCGAGCGCCGCGAGCGCCTGCTCGTTCGCCTCGATTTGCGCCTGCAGTTGCGCAAGCTCCGCGGCGTTCGCGATCGCGCGCTCGCCCACCATCTTCTGCGTGCCCGCGCCCTGACGCGTGAGCAGCTGGCGGCGCGTGCGCAGCAGCGCGCGCTCCTGTTCCAGCGCGTCGCGGCGCGTCTCGTCAGCGCCGATCTGCGCGAGACCTTCCAGCGCGATCTGCTCGACCACGCGCTGCACGATGTGCTCGCGCAGATCCGCTTCGGATTCGCCGCACACACGCACCTGATGATCGTCGAAACTCAGCGTGGTCTGGGCGACGTCGGCATGCACGTGGTCGCCTTGCTGCGCGACGCCGAAGCCGCGGCGCTCGTTCATCGCCATGCCCAGCACCGCCCAGGTTTCGCGCGCGAGCGGATGGCTCTCGAACCACGCATGCAGATCGGGCGAGCGGCTCAGCACATGCGCGATCTCGTCGGGCACGGCAAAGAACGCGTGAATATAGGGATCGGCAAGCCAGTTTGCGGCGCTCGCCTCGCGCGCGGGCGGCAGGCGCTCGACGATGTCGCGCACGTACGTAATCGATTGCGCGAGCGCGGGGCGCAGCCGCTCGCGATAATCGCGCGCGAGCTTCAGCGAGGGGCTGAGCACGATCAGCCGTTCGACGAGCGCGCGCGTCTGCGCCGTCTCCTGAACCGGCAGCGCGCGTTTGCGTGGCCACAGTCGGTCGAAAAAGCCCATGGTGCAACTCCGTAGCGCGGCGTCGGCGACGCTCGAGGGACGAGCCGGCCAGCGCATATCGCGAGTCACTATACCGTTTCCCTACTGCCCCTCTATGACAGCGTGCCGTAGCGCACCGCTCCCGAAAACGCTCACCTTTGCAGATTCTCCCAGACGCTTTGCCAAGAAAAATCCGCGAAGCAACTTATCAACGTGCAGGAAAAAAACGCTTTTTGGCACCTCGCAGTGAATATCTGCTCCCGCAGACACTCACCTTTGCCATTTGCGAACCCGGTTACCCAGTCATCGGCGATTTTTTCGGCACTCGCCGCATGCCTGGCATCCGCGCCCCCGAAAACGCTCACCTTTGCTGGCCGCCCCCCAAAATCGACCCCCGAATTCCCTCACCTTTGAGCGCTCACGCAGTTCACTAACGACGCCATTGCGCACGCTCCAATTACTTTGGATATCGAATCACTTAGTCGATTTAGCTGGCAGCCCGAATCGATCGCATCGCGCCTTCTTCGACTATGCGCCAATCGGGTTTGCCTCGAGCCTTTCATCGACCCCTTCAAATATCTTGCAATCCGAACGATTCGCACGCAACAAGCCTCACGTTCGCCGGGAACGCCGATTGCGCGGCGGCCCCGCCGCGCCAATGACGAGCCACGCAAACACATCGGGACAAACCCCTGTTGCAGGCGGCTCAGGCCATGCCGGTGCGAGCCGCGCTGCCGCACGGCCCAGTTTTAGAGTGATTCGTTCAATTGACAGCGGCCAATGTCATGATCCAATCTTCAGCGCATAAATTATTAAGAAACAGGGAGAACACACATGTTGGAGAGCATGCTCCGCTGCATTGTGCTGGCCGCAGCCGCCACGCCGTTGCTGGTCGCGTGTGGCGGCGGTAACGCCAGCGATCCGGCGCCCGTCACCCCGGCACAATGCTCGGGATCGACCTGCGCGAACCAGGGCCCGCCCGCGAGCCAGCCCGCCACCACAGCGCTGTGCCCGGCCGCCGCCGATATCGCCAAAAACACCTACCTGGGCGGCGCGGGCAGCGGCGAAGTCGTGAGCCTGAACATCGATCCCACCAGGATGACCTACTCGCTCACCTTCCTCGCGTCGCCGATTCCGGTGAACTCGAGCTCGGTGCAGAACACGCGTGCGGGTCTCACGGTCACGGGCGCGGTCCAGCATCCGCCCAGCGGCTCGCTGCCCACGGCCGCGCAGATCGCCTGCGCGTTCCAGCTTCAGCAGGGCACCGGCACGATCGGCGGCAGCACCTACACGACCGCCTATAACGCCAACAATCCGCCCACCATCTATGTGGGCTTCGGCGTGGCGGGCGGCGGCATTCCGGGCGCGACCGTGGACTTCAGCGGCGACCAGCTTGCCTCCACGCTCTTCCCCAATGTGAAGGCCCGTTCGTTCGACTTCTATCCGTTCATCGGCTTTTCGTCGGTGAGCACGAGCATCGCCGACCTGAAGGGCTCATATAACGCGCTGCTCTATCACATCCTGCCGTCGAACAACTTCGCGCCCGCAGCCGAAGTCACGCAGGAACAGTACGATGCGAGCGGCAACTGCAGCGTACCGTCCGGCGCAACCAACACGAGCTGCGCGACGGCCACGAGCACGTGGGCCGCTGACGCGAACGGCAGCTACTTCGACAGCGCCAACGCGCCGCAAATCGAAACGCCCACTCCTGTTGGCACGCCGCTCGTCGGCCCGCTCCTCGGGCTCGTCGTCCAGCGCAACGGCGCGACGGCGCATCTGATCCTCGGCAAGCTCAACAATGCGATCGTGCCGATCGTCGTGCGCACCGGCTACGTGAACGAGAACCTCACGAACGCCCACGTAGACGACGAATCGGGCATCGCGTTGATGGCGCCGGCCACCACGCTCAAGTCGGGCGCGTTCGACGGCAGCTATATCGGCGCCGATTCGAACTTCGCCTACACGGCCACGCTCATCAACGGCCAGACCGCGGGCTTCCTCAAGCCCTCGACGATGACGACGCAAAGCACGTTCACGCTCGACTACACGCAGACGCAACCGGGCCTGATTGGCGCGGTCGACGGCAACGGCAACAAGGGCAACGTGATCGCGGTAGGCGGCCTGTACGGCATCTTCCTGAACGGCGAGGAGAACGGCGGCGTCACGTCGACCTCGGCCAACAGCGCCACCCCGAACCAGCCCTACTTCGGCGTGGGGGCGCTGATCCAGCCGCAGTAAGCGTCGCGCGGCAGGCATCCGACGCCAATTCGTTCGGATGCCGAATCGATTCAAGGAAGCCCGACCGGGGCGCAAGGACAGGGAGCCTGCGCCCCGCCAACAAGAACTACCGGAGACGCGGTATGAAATCCAGGATCATCGCGACGCTTGGCGTTGGCGCGCCGCTGCTGCTTACGCTGAGCGCGTGCGGCGGTGGCGGCGGCAACAGCAGCCCGCCACTCGTCGAAACCTCACTCTGTCCGACCACGCTCGACTACAACACCGTCTACACGGGCGGCGGCGGCGACGGCGAAGTCGTCAAGCTTCAGATCGACACCACCAAGAAGACCTGGCAAATCACCTATGTGGAGTCGCCGATCCCGGCCACGACGGGCACCGTCACGCCCACACGCAAGGGCCAGGTGGTGTCGGGCACGATTACTCAGGAGACCGGACTGCCCACCGCGAAGCTCAATCAGTGCGCGTTCCAGCTCAACGGCGCGAGCCTCGATCCGAACCGCCCCGCGCGCGTGTTCATCGGCGAAGGCGTGGCGGGCGGCACGATTCCGGGCGCCCAGATCCAGTTCGCGGGATCGGGCGGCATCGGCGTCGTGCCGGACACGACGTTCCCGTACTACCCGTTCATCGCCTTTTCGTCGATCGAGACGAATATCGCCAACGTCGCCGGCACGTATAACCAGCTCGGCTATCACCAGGTGCCGTCGCAGAACTTTCTGCCCGCGGCCGTCGACGCGAAGATCACCATCAACGCCGACGGCTCGTGGACCGAGTGCGACAACACCGGCGTGAACGCCGGCAAATGCCAGCAGCCGGGCACGAACCTGGCGCCATCGGCCGATGGCAGCGGCGCGTTTGAAACCGATCACTTCCAGGGGCAGGTCAAGCCCACGCTCGTGACCGGACAGAACGCGGCCAAGGGCTTCATGATCGTCGGCAAGCTGCGCGGGCAACTCATGCCGGTGCTCGTGCGCACGGGCGTGGCGTATCCGCAGGTGGGCGTCGATCCGCAGAGCGGCGCGACCGGCCCCGTCGCCGACGACGAATCGGGCATCTCCGTGCTCGCGCCGCAGACGGCTGTTGCGCAGGGCTCGCAGGACGGCGAGTACATCAGCGTGGACAGCCAGTTCGATTACCGCACGCTCGCGCTCGCCGGCACGCAGGCCACGCTGCTCGATCCGTTCAATGCCTCGCAGGCTTCGCTCGCGACCGCGCTCAATCTGGACTTCACGGAAAGCGTGCCGGGCGTCGTGACGACCACGCACGTGAACGCGTCGACCGGCACGACCCCGACCGGCAAGATGACCTTCACGGGCGGCGTGTTCAGCTTCCTCGACATGACGAATCCGTCCTCGCCGTATTTCACGGCCGGCGCCTTCGTGCAATGACGCCTGCCATGACTCGCGCAGTCGCACATGGATAAACCAGGGCCGTGCAGCCCATGAGGTGACCGCCTGCACGCACGCTAGCGCGTGCGTGCAGTCTGGCGTGCGCAGGAACGGCCGTTCATGAGACGGCCGCCGCGCACAAAGCCAGCAACAGGCAGGGACACCCGAACCTGAGAGCAGCAAAAAAGAACAGGGAGGAATGATGAGACGTATCGCAAAGCCAATGCTGGCAGCGGCGGCGGTCGTGCTGAGCACGACCGCCCACGCCCAGCACGCGGGCGACAACGTGGCCGTGCTCGGCTGGTTCCACGTCGCGCCCAAGGACTCGAGCACACCGCTCACGACCACCGTCGCACCCACGCCGATCAACACGCCGCTGCGCCTGCCGAATTCATTCACGTCGCAAGGCACGAGCCTGTCGACGAACAACGCAAACACGGTCGGCCTCGTGTTCACCCACTTCCTGACCGATCACATTGCGGTCTCCTCGGTGGCGGGCGTGCCGCCCACCTTCAAGCTCTACGGCCACGGCACGATCAAGCCGCCCGGCCCCGCGGGCGCGCTCGGCAGCCAGAACCTCGACAACCCGGCCACCAACCCCATCGTGCAGAGCGTGCGCCAATGGAGCCCGGCGCTGATCTTTCAGTACTATTTCCGGAATGCCGACGCGAAGTTCCGCCCGTTCGTGGGCATCGGCGTCTCGTACAACTGGTTCTCGGACATCCAGCTCAACCCGAACTTCGTGAAGGCCACCCAGGACGATCTGGGCTCCGTGCTCGCCGCCGGCGCGGGCAAGCCCGGAGCGACGCAGGTGAGCGCGAAGGCGTCGTCGTCGTGGCAGCCCGTGTTCAATCTGGGCGCCGAATACAACATCACGGCGCATCTGGGGCTCGTGGCTTCGCTCACGTACATTCCGCTGAAGACCACGTCTTCGGTGATCGTGAAAGCCGCCGACGGCACCGAGCTCGCCGTGAGCCGCGCCGAGCTCAAGGCCGATCCGCTCATCTCGTTCCTCGCGGTGTCGTACAAGTTCTGAGGCGCGTTTCACACGTTTCGCACGTTTTGCGTGCCTCGCGTGCATCCCGCACGCCTGGCGCGTGCGCGCCAACGCGCGTTCGTGGCGCTCGCGCGACGGCTCTTGCTAAAATCGGCGCATGCCGAAATCGCCCACGCCCCCCGTTACCGACACCGCGCCCGAAGCCGCCGCCGACAGTGAATACACCGTCGACGAACTCGCGCGCGTGGCCGGCACCACGGTGCGCAACGTGCGCGCCTATCAGGACCGCGACCTGCTCATGCCGCCCGACAAGCGCGGCCGCGTGGGCATCTACAACGACTCCCACGTGGCGCGCCTGAAGCTCATCAATCACCTGCTCGCGCGCGGCTATACGCTTTCGAACATCCAGGACCTCATCAAGGCCATCGACGACGGCGGCGACCTGCGCTCGATTCTCGGTCTCGAGAATGCGATCGGCGGTCCGTGGTCACACACACGGCCAAGAACCTATTCCCTGCCCGAGCTGATCAAGCTGTTCGGCCCGCAGGTGCCCAGCAGCCTCACGCGGCTCGCGAAGCTCGGGCTGCTCGAACGCCAGGGCCTGTCGTTCGTCGCGCGCAACCCTGCCATGCTCGACGCCGCCGCGGCCACAGTGCGCGAAGGCATTCCGGCGCGCGAGCTGCTGGACGTGCTCGAAGAGGCGCGCCCGCATTTCGATGCCATTGCGAGCGCGCTGGTCGCGATGGTCGTGCGGCATCTCGATCGCTACGACGCGGGCGCCCTGCCGCCCGCCACCGACATGCCCGCGCTCGTCGACGCGATCTGGCGGCTGCGGCCCCTCTCCACCGTGTTCGTCGAGAACGAAATCCTGCGCGCGCTCGAAGAGCAGTCGAGCGCCTATCTGGGCGGGCGCGTCGCCACGATCCTCGAGCAGACGCTGGGGCGACGCCCTGGCGCGGGCGCAGCTTCCGCATCTGCGGCTCAGGAGGCGCCGCCCGAACCGGATGAAGCGGCCACGAAGTCCTCCCAGGCTCGGGCCATGCCGAAATCGGCCAGAGCAGCCGCGAAGCAATCCGCCGGTAAAACGGCTGGCAAAGCGGCAGCCAAAAAGCGCTGACCCAACACGTGCGGCGGAGCACTCCGAACCGCCTCACCTTCGCGGGCTTGTCTTAAGACCCCGTTTTTCTCGTCCGCTTCTCTCCATCCGCCTCACTCGCCCTCGGCGCGAAACCCTCGTCTGACGGGCGTTGGCGCGTTGTTTTGCTCTGCGCGCCATTGACTGGAGGGCTCCCTCTAGTCCCTTGCGCCAATGCGCCTCAGCCACTATGTTTACATTATTCAATGTAACAGTTATCACTGGACCATAGGGAGACGCTCCGGATGAACGCACCCACCCGGTGTTTCGACGCGGTCGGCTCAGACGCGGCCGGCATAGGCGCGGTCGGCTCAGACGCGGCCGGCATAGGCGCGGCCGGCTCAGACGCGGCCGGCACAGGCGCGGTCGGCTCAGACGCGGCCGGCACAGGCGCGGTCGGCTCAGACGCGGCCGGCAATGGCCACGCAGCCGAGCCGCTCGGCATCGCCATCATCGGCACGGGATTCGCCGGTCTCGGCATGGCGATCCGTCTGCTGCAGCGCGGCCATACCGACTTCGCCTTATTCGAAAAGGCCGGCTCGGTGGGCGGCACCTGGCGCGACAACCATTACCCGGGCTGCGCATGCGATGTGCAATCGCATGTGTACTCGTTCTCGTTCGCGCCCAACCCACGCTGGTCGCGCATGTTCGCGCCGCAGCCCGAGATTCGCGCGTATCTGAACCGCTGCGTCGAGCAGTTCCGCCTCTCGCCCTGGCTGCATTTCGACCACGAGCTGACCAGCGCCCACTGGGACGAGGGCGCGCATTGCTGGCGCCTTGCGTTCGCCAACGGACGGCGCCTCGCCGCGCGCGTGCTGATCTCCGGCATGGGCGGCCTCTCGCGGCCCGCGCTGCCCGCGATTCCCGGCGCGGAAACCTTCCACGGCAAGGCGTTTCATTCGCAGCAGTGGGACCACGGCTATGCGCTCGAAGGCAAGCGCGTGGCCGTGATCGGCACGGGCGCGAGCGCGATCCAGTTCGTGCCGCAAATCGCGCCCCAGGTGGCCCATCTCGCGCTGTTCCAGCGCACGCCGCCGTGGATCATGCCCAAGCCCGACCGGGCGCTCTCGCGCTTCGAACAATGGATGTTCCGCACGCTGCCGTTCACGCAGAAGATCGCGCGCACGGGCCTCTACTGGATGCTGGAGTCGCGCGTGTTGGGCTTCGCGGTCCACCCCGCGCTGATGAAAAACGTGCAGAAGCTCGCGCTGCGGCATATCCACCATCAGGTGAAGGACCCCGCGCTGCGCGAAGCGGTCACGCCCGACTACACGATCGGCTGCAAGCGTGTGCTGATCTCGAACGACTACTATCCGGCGCTCACACGAGCGAATGTGGACGTCGTCACGGACGCGATCGAGCGCATCGACGCCACCGGCGTGATCACGGCGGACGGCAAGCATCACGAGGTGGATTGCCTGATCTACGGCACGGGCTTCCAGGTGGCCGATCCGTTTCCCCCCGGCGCGGTCATCGGGCGCGGCGGCGCGGATATCGTGCAAACCTGGCGCAACGGCGCACATGCCTACCTCGGCACGACCTTGCCTGGTTATCCGAACTTTTTCATGATCGTCGGCCCCAATACGGGGCTTGGCCATAACTCGATGGTCTTCATGATCGAGTCGCAGGTCGAGTACATCCTCGGCGCGCTCGACGCGATGAAGCACGATCACGCCGATGCGATCGAGGTGCGCCCGCAGGTGGAGGCGCGCTACAACGCGCGTATTCAGCAAAAGCTCGACCGGGCGATCTGGTCGGTAGGTGGCTGCAAGAGCTGGTATCTCGACCCGCGCAACGGCAAGAACACCACGCTCTGGCCCGGCTTCACATGGCGCTTCCGGCAGGCCACGGCGCATTTTTCGATCGCCGATTATCAGGTATTTCGCGCGCCGCATCGTGAGGATGCCAAATCACCCCTCACCGTCACCACGCCGACTACCGAGGCCGTCTGAAGCGCAACGAAGCGCAACGCCACGCATAGCCAGGGAGAGAACGCTCATCATGAAGCACTTCGACAACAAGGTCGCCGCGATCACCGGTGCGGGCTCGGGCATGGGCCGCGCGCTCGCCGTCCAGCTCGCCGGCGCC
Source organism: Paraburkholderia pallida (assembly GCF_004524855.1). Lineage (NCBI taxonomy): Bacteria > Pseudomonadati > Pseudomonadota > Betaproteobacteria > Burkholderiales > Burkholderiaceae > Paraburkholderia > Paraburkholderia pallida. Next base: position 2,146,615 of record NZ_CP038149.1, read on the forward strand.
GGCTGCCATCTCGCGCTCGCGGACAAGAACGCGCTCGGGCTCGCCGAAACCGAGCGCATCGTACGCGCGCTCGCCCCCAAGGTGCGCGTAAGCACACGCGTGCTCGACGTGGGCGAGCGCGACGCCGTGTTCGCGTGGGCCGATGAAACCGTCCTCGCGCACGGCCGCGTGAATCTCGTGTTCAACAACGCGGGCGTCGCCCTCTCGAGCACGATCGAAGGCATGTCGTACAGCGATCTCGAGTGGATCGTGAACATCAACTTCTGGGGTGTCGTGCATGGCACCAAGGCCTTCCTGCCGTATCTGAAGGCCTCGGGCGACGGGCATATCGTCAACACGTCGAGCGTGTTCGGCCTGTTCGCGCAACCCGGCATGAGCGCCTACAACGCCACCAAGTATGCGGTGCGCGGCTTCACGGAATCGCTGCGCCAGGAGCTGGACATGATGAAGTGCGGCGTTTCCGCGACCTGCGTGCATCCGGGCGGCATCCGCACGAACATCGCGCAGTCGAGCCGCGTGGCGCCGAACATGGTCGGCTTCATGGTGGCGAGCGAGCAGCACGGCAAGGACGAATTCGAGAAGTTCTTCATCACCACCGCCGACGACGCCGCACGCACGATCCTCAACGGCGTGCGCCGCAACGCGCGGCGCGTGCTGATCGGGCGCGACGCCCGCATGGCGGACTGGCTCGCGCGCGTGCTGCCCGCGGCCTATCAGTCGCTCGTCGTGCTCCAGGCGCGGCGCGAGGCCGCGAAGGCCCGCAAGCGCGCGCACCGCGAACAGTCGAACGGACTGGTCAATGGACTGTCAAGCGGCACCGCCGACACACGCGAACAGACAAGGAACAACAACACAGGCAACAGCAATCAGGGAGAAACAGCATGATGCCGATCCGGCGCGACATCCGCTTCGCGTTACCGCCCGAAAGGGCCTGCGACTGGCACGTCGAGGGCGTGCCGGTCACCCACTTCTTCAATGCGCTTTCGCTGCTGTTTCCGGCCGGCGAGCGCTTTTTCATGGACGCCGTGCGCCACTACCGCGACCGCATCGACGACCCCGAGCTCAAGAAGCAGGTCATGGGCTTCATCGGCCAGGAAGCGATGCACACGCGCGAGCATGTCGAGTACAACGACCTGCTGGAGGCGGCGGGCCTGCCCGCGCACAAGCTCGACAAGCGTCTCTGGGCCATCCTGAACTTCGGGCGCAAAGTGCTGCCGCCGTCGCTGCAGCTCGCGCAGACCGTGGCGCTCGAGCACTACACCGCGATGCTCGCCGACCTGCTGCTCGCGGACACCGGCACGCGCATCGAAGGCTCGGTGCAAGGCTACAAGCAGATGTGGCTCTGGCATGCGCTCGAGGAAACCGAGCACAAGTCCGTTTCGTTTGACGTCTGGAATCTCGTGATCGAGCCCGGCGTAAAACGCTATCTGATGCGCACCGGCACGATGCTCGCGACGACGGTGCTGTTCTGGGTCATCGTGTTCGACTATCACCTCGCGCTCATGCGCCGGCACAAGCGGCGCATCGGCAAGTTCGGCGGCCGCTGGCAGCTCATCAAGTTTCTCTACGGCCCGCGCCACGGCGTGTTCCCCGGCATCGCGCTCGAATGGCTGCGCTTTTTCAAGCCGGGCTTCCATCCTTGGGATCACAACAATCTTCAGTATCTCGAACGAATCGATGGCCTCATCGCGCAGATCGACGAGACCAACGCGCAATACGCTGCGCAGGCCGCGCCGCGCCGCGTGCCGCTGCATCCGGCGGGCACGCCACGCGCCGCCTGACGCAACATGTGCGCCATGAGCGAAGCGGGACACGGCAGTTCACGCGAGCACGACGCGCCTTCGGCGCCGGAACGGCTCGACGTGATATCGGACGGCGTGCGCCTCGCCGTGTACGTGAGCGGGCCGCCCGACGCGCCGCCGCTGGTCCTCGTGCACGGCTATCCGGATTCGGCGCGCGTGTGGGCGGCGCTGCGCCGCGAGCTGGATACGCGTTTCCGCGTGATTGCGTACGACGTGCGCGGCATGGGCGCCTCGGCGGCGCCGCAGCGGCGCGCGGACTACCGGCTCGCGCAGCTCGCCCGCGACCTGTCCGCAGTGGCCGACGCCACCTGTGGCGCGCGGCCGTTTCATCTCGTCGCGCACGACTGGGGCTCGATCCAGTGCTGGGAAGCCGTGACCGACCCGGCCAACTCGACGCGCATTGCCTCCTATACGTCAATTTCGGGGCCGTGCCTCGATCATGTCTTTCACGCCCGCATGCGTCTCTCGCAGACGCTGAAGTCCTGGTACATCGCACTCTTTCATCTGCCGCTCGTGCCACAACTCGTGTGGCGCCTCGGCGGCGCGGCGCTATGGCCGTGGTGGCTGGGCAAGACCGAGGGCGTGCGCGCGGAGCGCGACCCCGATCAGCTGCGCAACGGCATCAACGGGTTGCAGCTTTATCGCGCCAACTTCATTGCGCGCGCCTGGCGTCCGCGCGAGCGGCGCACCGAGGTGCCGGTGCTGTTCATCGTGCCGCGCCTCGACCGCTATGTGACGCCGGCCCTCTCCGAGGGCGTCGCGCAATGGCTGGGCCGCTACCGGCGCGAGGTCATCGACGCTACGCACTGGACCGTCCTGCGCGACGCGCCGCTCATTGCCATGCGCATCGAACGTTTCATCGCGTGGACAAGGCGCGACCCGCAGCCGGCGTCGGCGCAGCCGCGATGCGCGGACGACATCGAGGCATTCCGTGCTGCGCCGGAACGCGGCGAGCCCGAAAGCACCTGAGACAAAGCCAGTCGTACGGACAACGAAGAACACCGTGTTCTTCACTTCTCTCCATCTTGCCAACAGAGGATCGCGTGAACGCCATCGCCTTGCCCCTCGTAACGGGAATTGCCGTGATAGCCCTTGCCTGCGCCGCGCTCATGTCGTTCACGCGGCGCGCGACGCGCCGCATCGAACAGGCCGTGCCGATGGATGGCCGCCACATCGATATCGATGGAGAGCGCATCCATTACGCCGAGTACGGCAGCGGCAACGCCGATGGGCCACCCATCGTCTTCGTGCACGGTCTGTGCGGGCAGATGCGCAATTTCGCGTACCTGCCCCTCGAAGCGCTCGCGCGCGAGCATCGCGTGATCCTTATCGACCGGCCCGGCTCCGGGTACTCCACGCGCGGCGCGCATACGCCGGCCAACATTCGCGCCCAGGCGCACACGGTTGCGCGTCTCATCGCCGCGCTCGGCCTCGAGGCGCCCGTGCTCGTGGGGCATTCGCTCGGCGGCGCAATCGCGTTGGCCGTCGCGCTCGACCATCCGGGGTCGGTCGCGCGGCTCGCGCTCATCGCCCCGCTCACCCATGAGCAGACCGAGGTTCCAAAGGCCTTCCGCGCGCTCGCCGTACGCTCGGCGCGCGTGCGCCGCTTCATGGCGCATATGCTCGCCACGCCCTTCGGCCTCTCCACGAGCACCGCGACGCTCAAGGCCGTGTTCGCGCCCGAAGCGGTGCCCGCGGACTTCCGCACGCGCGGCGGCGCGCTCCTCAGCGTGCGACCGAAGGGGTTCCACAACGCGTCCATGGATCTCATCGCCATCGAAGATTCGGACGATCTCGAGCAGATGGAGCCACGCTACGCAGACCTGACGGTTCCCGTCGACGTGCTGTTCGGCCGCGACGACATCGTCCTCAACTGGATGCGGCACGGCGATGCTCTGCGCCGCCGCTCGAAATGTGTAACGCTCAAGATCGTCAATGGCGGCCACATGCTGCCTGTCACCGCGCCTTCGGCGACCTGCGACTGGCTGCGTGCGGTAATCGCAGGCACAACGCAAGCGCATGACGAACGGCCGATCGCCGTCGACCAGCACGAGGGCGCACAAGCACCCATTGCTCCGGCGCCACTGGGCGGCCGGGCGGCGATATAGTCATGCTGCCAGCGTCTTTATTAGAAAGGAATGCAAACGAATCGCGCGCCGCGTTCTGCGCGATGAGGAAATTGAGAAACAGCCCGCAGCGCAGCCGTTACCATCGCGCTTTTTTCGTCACGCCGTTCGCTGTTCTGTTTGACGTTTCGTTCAAAAAAATAGCGACACAGGGAGCCAAACCATGAATACCGATCCATTGCATCCGACACCGCCCGGCGCTCAGCCCGCTCGCGCGCCGGCGTGGCGTGCGTGGCGCCTCGCTGCACCGCTCGCCTGCGCGGCGCTCGCCTTCGCAAGCGCGGCGACCTTCGCGCAAGACAACACGCCGCCCGATGCAAGCGCACAAGCGAGCACACAACCGGGTGCCCAGCAAGACGCCACGCCAGCCTCGGCGAGCCCATCGGGCAACGCCGCCGCCGAAGTCGGCAAGCTCTCTCTCGAGCAGCAGGTGCGCTGGCTACAGCGCGCACAAAAGAGCGGTGCGCTCGTCAAGATGAGCGATGTGCAACTCACGGCGCTGTTTCAGGCGTTCGATCCCGTCGTCGTGCCCGCACTCATCCAGCTCGGACCTTCGGGCTATCCGTCGTACGAATTCGTGCTCTCGCGCTGGGAGCGCCTGAACGGCAAGTGGCCCAGCAAACCCGCGCACATGCTAGTCAAGCTCACGCACGATCCCCTGCGCATCTACGCGAAATGGCTGCCCGACGGCGAACATTCGGGCGAAGAGGTGATCTACGACGCCTCCAAACGCACCGACCAGATGTACGGGCATCTGGGCGGCCTGCTCGGCGTCATGCCGATGTGGACGGCGCTCGACGGCTCGCTCGCGCGCTCGCAGTCGAATCACAAGATCACGGACCTCGGCACGGAGTTCATCGTGAGCCAGTTCATGACGGACGCGAAGAAGTATGTCGAAGTGGGCGCGCCGTATAAGCCGCAAGTGGAGGTGAGGACGATCGGCGGCGTGCGCGTGGTGGCGCTCACTTATGTTTCGCCAGCCGGCAAGCCGCAGTTCTATGCGAAGAAGCAGACGCTCGGGCTCGACCTGCGCCGCCCGTATTTCCGCACCTTCGAAGCTTACGACAATGACGGCCAGATGTTCGAAAAGATCGTGATCGAAAGCATCACGCCGAAGACCTTCGAGGCCGACGCCTTCGATCCGAAGAACCCCGACTACAAGTTCTAGTGCGCGATGGCAGCGCACCGCGCAGCGCAAAGGTGAGGCTTTTCGGGATCTGCCGACTCCTGGAATTCCTCACCATTGCCGTGCCGGTGAGATTGCCGCGTCTCGCGCGGCTCACCCTGAGCCTGCATCTCCTGGAATTCCTCACCATCACCGCGGCCGGTGAGATTGCCGCGCCTCGCGCAGCTCACCCTGAGCCTGCACCTCCTGGAATTCCTCACCATCGCCGGGGCCGGTGAGATTACCGCACCTCGTGCGGCTCACCCTGAGCCTGCGTCTCCTGGAACAGCTCACCTCAGCGGCGCGCTGCCCTGAATTCCACGCTCAACGATAGCGCTGCAATTCAGGATCCTTGATCGGCTGCGCGGGCAAATTGAGCATGCCTGGCAGCATGCTGAGCTTCGGCAGGCCGTCGACATCGGCCCAGCGGCCACCCGAACCCTGATAAATGATGGTGGGCGTGCCCTGGAAACCCAGGTCCTGGAACAACTTCATATTGCTGTCGAGCTGCGCCTGCGCGGCCGGCGGGATGCTCGCGAGCGGCGCGATGCCGCCCGATTCGTCCTTCTCGGAGTAATGCGTCTCCAGTTCCTTCAGGAGTGCCGCGCTGTTCTTCGACTGCAGCAGGGCCGCCGCCTTGCCCGCGGAATCGGGCTTCAGAAAGCCCATTGGAATCCAGTGAACCTGGAGTCCGACGGCTTCATACGGTTGCAGCGCTTTCCACACCAGGTGACAGAAAATACAGTTGGGGTCCATGAAGACATAAAGCGTCGACTTGACGTTCGCACCACTCGCGCCTTCGACAATCGCGCTCGCGCCCTGGAATTGCGCGGTGGCCGTGGCAGGCAGCCACGCGGTCTCGTCGGCGGCCACGCTCGATGCCGGAGCCGCCAATGCGCCCAGTGTGCTCAGGGCACTCGCTGTAATCAGTGTCGTGATCCACTTCTTCATTATTTACCTTTGGGCATGCTGCGCGTGCAGTCAGGCGCCCTTTGTCATATCAATCGGCTCGATACCGGCCTTGGCAAGAAGCTCCGTATCTTATGGCGCGGGCGTGGCGCGCCCCTGACGCGATTATGGCAAGACTGTCAGGTGAGCACAAAGGTGAGTGTTTGCGGGAGACGCGTGCGCGCTTTGCCGGGCGGGCGCGAGCATGTGTGCATGAGCACACACGGCGGCACCGTGGATGCGTTCGCTCCATCTCCTGGAATTCCTCACCTTATCGAAGGTGAGCAAAACGCGGTGCCCAAACCGCGCTCCCGTGGGTCTGCGTCATTGTGTTGAACACCGCACACATAGGCATCGATAGCGGTGGCGCGCGCTATCGCCGGTGCGCTATAAGATTACCAATTACTTTCATTTCGCTATCAGCACCAGCAGGGGTGAAAGTCTTTGGTTGCCGGCGACGAGCCACACGACGAACGGCAATCAGGCGAACGGATCGGCCGGACGGACGCGAGCGGTAACGCGAGCAACACCGACCAGCCGAAACGTGTCAGACAAGCGCTCAAAGCAGCGCACAAAGCGTTGCACAAGCACGCGCTCGCTGACTACGGGGGATAACCGGTGAAGGACATCACAATCGTCATATGCAGCTACAACTACGAGCGGTTCCTGCGCGAAGCGATCGATTCGGCGCTCGCTCAGGAACCGCAGCGAACCCAGGTCGTCGTGATCGACGACGGCTCGACCGACGGCTCGCGCGACATCATCGCGAGCTACGGTGCGCGTGTGACACCGGTTTTGAAGGCCAATGGCGGGCAGGCGAGCTCGTATAACCTCGGCCTGGAAATGGCCGATACCGAGTACATCCTGTATCTCGACTCCGACGATGTCCTGTATGAAGGCGCGGTTGCGCAAGTGCTCGACACATTCGAGCGCGGCGGCTATGCGAAAGTGCAATTCACCCTGGACGTGATCGACGGCGACAGCCGGTCCATCGGCGTCTGCGTGCCGCATTCGCAACCGCCCGCCGAATGCGCGGGGCTGCTGCGAAGTGGCTGGCTCTACCCCTCACCGCCGGCGTCCGGCAACGCGTATCGCGTCAGCGCGCTCAAACGCGTGTTGCCACTGCCGAAGACGACGCGCCGCGGCATTGCCGCCGACTTCTTTGCCATCTACGGCGTCGCGCTGGTGGGGCCGGTGGGCGTGATCGACACGCCGCTTGGCGGCTATCGCGTGCATCGGCCGGCCAACGAAAGCGGAGCGACTGCCAAACCGCGCGCCGGGCTCTCGATTGCGAACAGCCAGGACGTTGCCGAGGTCGTGCAAGCCTTTCCGCAACGCTGGGACGCGCTGCGCGAGCTCGTGAGCGAGCGCCTCGGCGAGCAATTGCCCGAGCAGCCCATGGACTTCTCCTACGAGAAAGCCCACCTGTGCCTGCGCGTGTACAACGCCCCGTTGTGGCGGCGCTGGCACTGGATCGTTTTCGACTCGCGGCGCTACTTCCGCTCGATCCTCGCGAATCCGTTCTGGACGACGCGCAAGAAGTTCGCGGCGGTCGCATTGACACTGCTCTGCCTCCTGCCGCTGCGCAGCGTCAGCGATCACGCCATTCGCTTTCTCGCCAATCCGCTCGCGCGGGGCACCCAGACCCAGCGATCCTGATCCCGCAAGGGTTTGATCATTCAACGCCGCTCACCCAGGCATTCAATTCGGCATCCTTAATTATTACGACGAAATGCGGTCGCTCTGAAAACAACCGATAACCACGCTTACGGGACCCAACATCATGATGAACGACACGAAAGCCGCGGTAGTGCCGGTCACCCAACCCTTTTTGCCGCCCCTCGGAGAATTCCTGCCTTACCTGGAGCAGATCTGGTCGAACCGCTGGGTGACGAACGATGGTCCGCTGCACCATCGGCTGGAGCAGGCCCTCTGCGAGCACCTCGGCGTGGAGCACATCAGCCTGTTCTCGAACGGCACGCTCGCGCTGATCACCGCGCTGCAGGCCCTCGAGATCACCGGCGAAGTCATTACCACGCCGTTCTCGTTCGTCGCGACGACGCATGCGATCCACTGGAACGGCATCAAGCCGGTTTTCGCCGACATCGACCCCGTGAGCATGAATCTCGATCCGGCGTGTATCGAAGCGGCAATCACGCCCGCGACGCGCGCCATCATGCCGGTGCACGTCTACGGCAACCCGTGCGAGGTCGAGGCGATCGAGCAGATCGCGAATCGCCATGGCTTGAAGGTGATCTACGACGCCGCGCACGCCTTCGGCGTGCGGCGCAACGGCCGCTCGGTCCTGAGCTTCGGCGACATGTCGGTGCTGAGCTTTCATGGCACCAAGATCTTCCACACCTTCGAGGGCGGCGCGATCGTCTGCCGCGACGCGCAGATGAAGCGGCGCATCGACCGGCTCAAGAACTTCGGCATTCAGGACGAAGTGACCGTGGTGGGCCACGGCATCAACGGGAAGATGAACGAGGTTCAAGCCGCGTTCGGTCTCGTGCAATTGCAGCACGTGGACTGGACTCACGCGGCGCGCGCGCGAATCGACGCCTACTATCGCGAGCGTCTCGGTCACGTGAAAGGGCTGCGCCTGCATCAAATCGACCCGGACAGTACGCCTAACTATGCGTATTTCCCCGTGCTCGTGACGCCCGACTTCCCGCTCAGCCGCGACGCGCTTTACGCGGAGCTGCGCGCGCGCCAGATCGCCGTGCGGCGCTACTTCTATCCGCTGATCAGCGAATTCCCGGCGTATAGTGGCCTCGCTTCCGCCGCCCCCGGAAATCTGCCGGCGGCGCGGGCGATCGCGGAGCAGGTGCTGTGTCTGCCCGTCTTCCCCATGCTGGAGCGCGAGGTGCAAGACCGCATCATCGACATCGTGCTGGCCGCGGCGGACGCCACGGTGCAACCGATGCATGCGGTGCAATGAGCGTGCCGGCCAGGACGCGCGAGGAGCACCGCTCATGAGCGACAGCGCTTTTCCCGAAGGCGAACGCGAGAGCGCACGCGCGCGCGAGGCGCAACGACCGCGCAAGCGGGTGCCTCGCGTGCTGCTCTCGCCCTTCACCAATACGACGAATCCGTACATCGATTTGCAGAAGCAACTGCTGCGCGACATCGGCTACGATGTCCGGCCGCTATCGTTGCGCTACCTGCTGCGCGGCGGATGCTTCGATCTGTTCAGACGCTCGACCGTGCTGATGCTGCATTGGATCGAGCTGCGCGCCTTCATCGACAAGGGACGAGGCGTCGTGCCGCGGCTACGCGGATTGCCGGTGGTGCTGCTCTATTGCACGTTGATGGCGCTCGGCCGCGCGCGAGTCGTGTGCTTCGTGCACGACCACGCGGTGCACAATGCGCGCGGCGCCGTGCGCATGCTCTCCGTTGCCTTGATGTCGCTCGTGCGCTGGCTCGCCGATATCCGCATCGTTCACGATCCCCATTACGCCGGGCATTTTTGCGCGCGCTATCTGCCGCATCCGCTCTATTGGGACGTGCCGGGGCGCGTGGTGCCGCCCGCGCGGAGCGGCGCGCGCGAGCCGTCGTTTGCGATTCTCGGCACCGTCGAGCCCTACAAAGGCATCGCCGAGGTGCTCGCCGCCTGGCCGGCCGGCCACACGCTGCTGATTGCCGGGCGAGGTCAGGCGGCCTATGTCGATGCGCTGCGCGCGATCCTGCGCGAGCGGAATCTCTCGGCATGCGTCACGCTCGATGCCCGCTTTCTCAGCGATGCCGAATTCGACGCGCGCATCAGCGCCGCCGACGTCCTGATCCTGCCGCACGTGGCCGATTCGATGCTGGTGAGCGGCGCGTTCTTCGAGGCAATCGGGCGCGTGCCGGTGGTGATCGGGCGGGCCATCCCGTTTACGCGATGGGCTGCGGAGCAGTTCGACAATGTCCTGCTCTTCGAGCACGAAGCGGAGCTGCCGGAGGTGGTGCGCTACGTCACGGAAAACTGGCCGCGCTTTTCGGCGGCCGAGGCGGTGGCGGCGCGTCGCCAGCAGGCCATCGACACGTTCGGGTGGGAGACGTGCAGGCAGCGCTATCGGCAATGCTTCGACGCGTTGACGCAAGACCGGGAGGCGCTCAGAACTTCACCCGCAGTTGAAACCCGATCGTGAAAGGCAGGTCGTCGGAAGGAATCGGCGGGATGACGATGAAGTTCACGCCCACGCGCTTGTAGGCGACCATCACGATGGGCGCGGCTACGGGCCCGATCGTGTGATTGTGGCCGAGCCCCCAGTTGCCGTAGTTATAGCCGGAGATGATGCCGCCCATCGCCGCCAGACGCACGTAGCCCCAATGCAGGAATTCGGGCGCCCAGACCCCGCCGCCGTACCACGAGGGCCGCCGCAGCGAATTGCGAAAGCCGCCGGCCGTGAGCGCCCATGTGTCGCCGGGCCAGCATTCGATGCCGAGGCCCGGGTTGAACTGCTCGAAGTCTTTGTCGGGATGAACGTGGTACGAGCCGACCATCGCATCGACCCACAGGCCGGCGCCGCACCAGTTGGCCGCGTGTGCGCCCGTTGCGGCGCCAAGCGTGAGCGCCGTGAACGCGATGAGCGTTGCCGCCTTCGGAACCTTCTTGCGCCCGTTGATCGTTGCTGGGGCCCTGGCCCGCGCTTGGGCCGCCGGGCGCGCTTCAGGACCTACTCCGGTCTCTCGAACAGCGGGTGCGATCCCGCGCCAACTTGTCCTGCCACCGCGCACTTGCCAACACCGCATGGGCTCTCCGTCCTCTCGCTTGCCGAATCGCTTCGGTTCGTCTGCTGCTGGGTCTGTTGATGCTCTCTTTCTGGCGACTGCAAACTTTACAGCAAGAGCGCCCGTGCGCGTATGGAATCCAGGCTCGGATTCGCGCATCGAGCGCGCAGGCGCCGCCGTTCGGCGCGTCCATGATGGCAGGCCGATGAGTCCCGGCGATGAAGCTTCGGGCCGCGTGCGATGGCGTGAGGCGAGGCGTCCGGCTCAGAGCCCGAGATCGCTCAAGCCCGGATGATCGTCGGGACGGCGGCCGAGCGGCCAGCGGAAAAGCCGGTCTGCTTCGCGAATCGGCAAGTCGTTGATGGAGGCATGGCGGCGCGCCATCAGCCCGTTCTCATCGAACTCCCAGTTCTCGTTGCCGTACGAGCGGAACCAGTTGCCCGAATCGTCGTGGCACTCGTAGGCGAAGCGCACCGCGATGCGATTGTCCGTGAACGCCCACAGCTCCTTGATGAGCCGGTAATCGAGTTCGCGCGCCCACTTGCGCGTGAGAAGCGCGACGATGGCTTCGCGACCCGTCACGAATTCGGCGCGATTGCGCCAGACGCTTTGCGGCGTGTAGGCAAGCGCAACACGCTGCGGATCACGCGTGTTCCAGCCGTCCTCGGCTGCACGCACTTTCTGGATCGCGGTCTCACGGGTGAAAGGCGGCAGCGGCGGACGGACTTCGGCGGGCGTCGTCGGTTGGGTGGCACTCATGCGTCTGCTCCATGGAGAGGGCGGCGCACCGGGACGGCGCGCGCGCATAGAAACGGCAGCGAAGCTTGCGCGGCTAGCGGCGCGCTCGTGCGGCCTCGCGCTTGTTGGGTACGGCGCCGCGCGTTCGCGGCGCTCGAGCCAATCGGGCCGGCCGGGGCGCGAGCGCATCGAGTAAATGCTGGCCGGCGGCGCGCGCATCGAGCGCCGCGTCCGCCTCGCCGCTCACGAGCGCCACGCCAATCGCGCCGTCGATCAGGATCAGCCACTGGCGCGCGAGCCGCGCCGCCACGCGCCGGTCCGCGCCAACCACTTCGGCCCATGCCGCGCATTGCTCGCCGACGAAAGCGAGCAAGCGCGCCTTGTGCAGGCGGGCGACCTCGCGCACGGGGTCGTCGGGCGAGGCGGTCTCGCCCGCGGCGTTCAGGAAGGCGCAACCGTGAAAGCCTTCCGAGGCAAACCACTCGCGCAGCACGTCGAACATGCCGATCAGGCGCGTACGCGGCGTGCGACCCCGACGCATCGTGCCTTCGACGAACCAGCGCATCCAGCGCTCGTCGCGGCGCGCGAGCGCGGCGGCCACCAGCGCATCCTTCGACTCGAACCAGGTGTAGAAGCTCTTGCGCGCGGCGCCCGCCGCGCGGACGATCGCGTCGACTCCGGTGGCATGGATGCCGCCCGCGTAGATGAGGGCCTCGGCGGCCTCCAGCAGACGCTCGCGTGCATCGGACGGGGAAGCGGCCGGGGAGGCTTGCGGCGCGTCGGCGGCGGCACTCGTGTTGTTGCTCATGACTTCATCTCTTCACAGGGTGTCCGCTTCGCGCGTGGGTCAATCGGGCCGTGGTCGATCAGACGACGGAACGCGAGGTGGAACGATCGTTCTCCATGTCACGCAATGTAGAACGATCATTCTCCGAAGTCAAGACACGACCTGGACGCGAGTTCGTGCGGGCGCGCGGGCAACCGCCGCGTCATGCGTCCTGACCGCCCGGACGCCGCCACACGGCCGGTCCCGCAATCACGAAGACGGCCGCGACAACGAGCGCAAGCCCGGCAAGCCGCGCGGGCGTGAGCGGCTCGCCCAGCACGAGCGCCGCGAGCACCACGCCCGAGACGGGCGCGACGGCCGTGAAGATGGCTGCCTCGCGCCCGTGGCGTGTACCAGTCGGCACCAGTGCGTAGTACGCCACGGCCAACATGGCGTGCGAGGGTAGCGCATGCAGCGCGCCAGTTGCCGCGACGGCGGACAGAAGGCCGCCATTCAAAGCGGCGGCGTCGCGAGACGGCAGCAGCACGGCGCGAGCCGCCGCCCGTCAGCGAACGGTTGCCTGCGTGCTGTGCGGCGGGCGCGAGCGTGACCAGCGCCACGCCGAGGCTCGCCACCCCAACCGCGGCCAGCGTGCTTGCGCGCAGGCGCTCGCGCAGCACCACGGCGGCGGTGAGCGCGCACACGGCGGGCAAGGTGCCGAGGATGATCCCCGCGTCGGCGGCCGAGGTCCGCTGCGTCCCGGCGATCAGCAAAACGGTGTAGCCGACGCTGCCGAGCGCCTGTGCAAAGCACACGGGCAGTGCGAACGCGAAGCGCAGCGCGGTCGCGGGCATCGGATCGAGTCCGGTGCCGATGATCTTGCTGGCAATCACCGTGCTGCCCACGGTGATCATGGCGAGGGTCAACTGCAGATGCGCGACGGACCGCGACGACGACGCGCGCGGCGATTTTGCGGGTGACAGCGAAGAGGACATGGGGCGCTCCAGGGATTGAAGCACCGGTATAGATCGCGGCGGGCGCGGCGTCTTGGATCGGTGTGCAGCAAGCGACGAAGCGTGGCGGCGGCCGGCCTTTGCGGCCTTTGCGGCCTTTGCGGCCTTTGCGGCCTTTGCGGCCTTTGCGGCCGTCGACGGCAACCGTCAGGCGGGGCCGGCGCCCTGCGCGAGCCGGTAACGGCCCGGCGATACGCCGAACTGGCGGGCAAACGCCCGGTTCAGATGGCTCTGGTCGCAGAAGCCGGCCGCGAGCGCCGCCTGCGCGGGCGCGTGGCCGGCCTTGAGCAGGCGCCGCGCGAGTCCGACGCGACAATGCAGGATGTATTGATGCGGCGGCACGCCGAACGCCTGCACGAAGCCGCGATGCAGCTGGAAGCGGCTGAGCCCCGCGGCGCCCGCCAGCTCGGCGAGCGAGAAAGCCTGGCCCGGATCCGCGTCGATCATCTCGCGCACGCGCGCCACGGCTAGCGGCGAGCACGGCGCGAGCGGCCGGCGGTGGCCGAGGTCGCGCACGAGCCGCGTCATGGCGTCGAGCGCCGCGCCATCGAAAGCCATGGCCGCGAGGTCGCCGCGCGCGGCCGTGGCATAGCCGAACGCGGCATCAAAGAGCGCGCGCAGGCGTGGATCGGCGATCACGGGCGCGAAGAGCGCGAAACCGGCGTCGTCGCCCTGGGTGATGTCGGCCTGCAGCGCATCGATCCAGCGCGGCTCGAAATAGAGCATGCGCCAGCGCCGCGCGCCCGCGCCGAGCGGACGCCCGTCGTGGACTTCGCCGGGATTGACGAGAATGAGGTTGCCGGGCACGGCCTCGACCACGCCCGCATCGGAGAGGGACACATGGCCGCCCGCATCGATCACGCCGATGCCGTACTGGTCGTGCGCATGGCGCGCGAAGCTGCGCGCCGAGGCGGCCGTCATGGCGTCGACCTCGCGCACGTGCGTGGCGTGAAAGCGGACCGAATCGTTCGCAGTGGACATGCGGCGGCTTCCTCCGGGCGGCCCGGGCGCTCCAGGCTCCCCACGTTCCAGTAACAGGCGGCGATCCGATATCAAACCCGAAATCGGGCCGCGTGGCAATGCGTGGGGCAAACGCTGCGCTCGAGGCGCTGTCCGAAGGCTGCGCGCGCATGCGCTTCGTCCCTCGTGCCAGGAGACTCGCCGCGCAACGTGCAAGAATGACGGCCCGCGCCCGATCTGCGGCCATTCAAGAATCATGGCTGTCGATGGAACAAAAGTGCGCCGCCAATCGTAACTCCAGTAACTACAGTCACGATTCTCACTCGCCAGGCACCCGAAACGGAGACGCCATGAACCGCTCCCCAGCCGCAGCCTCCCCACACGCGGGCCGCCGTACGCTGTGCGCCGCGCTGGCCGCGGCCTGCCTGCTGCTCGGCTGCACGCCGCTGCGCGTCGTCACGCACAGCGTGAGCCCCACCGAGGCGTCCGTGCCGGCGGGACATTACACGCTGGACGCGCATCACTGGAGCATCGTGTTCGACGTCGACCATCTGCACTACACGCGCTTCGTGATGCGCTTCGATCGCGCGAGCGCGCAGCTCCACTGGCGCGCGAACGCACTGGAGAATGCGACGGTGGAGGCCGTGATCGACGCGGCGAGTCTCGACACCAACGTGCCGCTGCTCGATCGCATGGTGAAGGGTTCGCAGATGCTGGACGTCGAGCGCTATGCCCAGATCCGCTTCGTCAGCACACATTTCGAGCGCACCGCCGACATGGATGGCAAGCCCGCCGGCACGCTCACGGGCGATCTCACGATTCATGGCGTGACGCAACCGGTCACGCTCGACGTGGTGTTCAACGGCTATGCGCCGAATCCGCTCACGAAGCAGCCGACGCTCGGTTTTGCGGCCACGGGGCGTTTCAGCCGCGCGAAGTTCGGGCTGACGACGTGGTATCCGGCCGTGGGCGACGAGATCGACGTGCGCATCCAGGCCGAGTTCGAACAGGCGCCGCCGGGCGGGGCGGCGGCATCGGAGGCAGCGCCGCAATGAGCGGCGCGAGACCTCAGGCGGTGGTCCAGTCGAGAATCACCTTGCCGCTCTCGCCGGAGAGCATCGCCGCGAAGCCCTGCTCGTAGTCGTCCACGCTGAAGCGGTGCGTGATGATGGGCGAGAGATCGAGCCCGCTTTGCAGCATCGCGACCATCTTGTACCAGGTCTCGAACATCTCACGGCCATAAATGCCCTTGATTTCGAGGCCTTTGAAGATCACCTGATTCCAGTCGATGGCGGTTTGCGCGGGCGGAATGCCGAGCAGCGCGACCTTGCCGCCATGGTTCATCGACTCGAGCATCGCCGTGAACGCGCTCGGCACGCCCGACATCTCGAGACCCACGTCGAAGCCTTCAGTCATGTGCAGCTCGTTCATCACGTCGCGCAGCGATTCGCGCGAGACGTTCACCGCGCGCGTCGCGCCCATCTTGCGCGCGAGCTCGAGCCGATAGTCGTTCACGTCGGTGATCACGACATTGCGCGCGCCCACGTGCTTCGCGATCGCCACGGCCATGATGCCGATCGGCCCCGCGCCGGTGATGAGCACGTCCTCGCCCACGAGGTTGAACGAGAGCGCCGTATGCGTGGCGTTGCCGAACGGATCGAAGATCGCGGCGAGATCGTCGGAGATCTCGGGCGGGATCTTGAAGGCGTTGAAGGCCGGAATCACGAGGTATTCGGCGAATGCGCCTTCGCGGTTCACGCCCACGCCGGTGGTGTTGCGGCACAGGTGGCGGCGTCCCGCGCGACAGTTGCGGCAGAAGCCGCAGGTGATATGGCCTTCTCCCGAGACGCGGTCGCCGATCTCGAAGCCGCGCACCTCCTGGCCCATCTCGACGATCTCGCCCACATATTCGTGGCCCACGTGCATGGGCACCGGGATGGTCTTTTGCGCCCAGTCGTCCCACTTCCAGATATGGATATCGGTGCCGCAGATCGCCGTGCGGCGGATCTTGATCATCACGTCGTTGTGGCCGACTTCGGGCTTCTTCACGCGGGTGAGCGTGAGGCCCGGGGCACGTTCGAGCTTGGCAAGTGCTTTCATGTTATTTCGTCATCCTTCTCAAATCACGCCAAGCTGCTTGCCTACGCGCGCAAACGCGGCCACGGCGCGGTCGATCTGCTCGGGGGTATGCGCCGCGCTCATCTGCGTGCGGATGCGTGCGCGGCCCTTCGGCACGACCGGATACGAAAAGCCGATCACGTAGACGCCTTCGTGCAACAAGGCATCGGCCATCTTCGCGGCGACCTGCGCGTCTCCGAGCATTACGGGGATGATCGGATGCTCGCCCGGCACAAGCGTAAAGCCGAGCGCGCTCATCTCGCGGCGGAAATGCGCGCCGTTGGCCTGCACACGCGCGCGCAATTGCGCGCCTTCGGCGCTCGCGATCAGCTCGAGCACCGCGAGCGACGCGGCCGCGATGCTCGGCGTGAGCGTGTTCGAGAACAGATAGGGGCGCGAGCGCTGGCGCAGCAGCTCGATCACTTCCTTCTTCGCGGCCACATAACCGCCCGACGCGCCACCGAGCGCCTTGCCGAGCGTGCCCGTGATGATGTCCACGCGTTGCGCCACGCCGCAATGCTCGGGCGTGCCGCGGCCATGCGCGCCGATGAAGCCCACGGCATGCGAGTCGTCGACCATCACGAGCGCGCCGTAGCGGTCGGCCAGATCGCAGATGCCCTTGAGGTCGGCGATGATGCCGTCCATCGAGAACACCCCGTCGGTCGCAATGAGCTTGTAGCGCGCGCCGGCTTCATCGGCTTCGCGCAGCTTCGCTTCGAGATCGGCGAGATCGTTGTTCTTGTAGCGGTAGCGGCGCGCCTTCGAGAGCCGCACGCCGTCGATGATGCTCGCGTGATTGAGCTCGTCGCTGATGATCGCGTCCTCTTCGCCGAGCAGCGTTTCGAAGAGGCCGCCATTGGCGTCGAAGCAGCTCGAATAGAGAATGCAGTCGTCGGTCTGCAGGAATGCGGCGAGCGCGCTTTCGAGCTGCTTGTGCACCGTTTGCGTGCCGCAGATGAAGCGCACCGAGGCCATGCCGAAGCCGTCGCGCTCGAGCCCGTCTTTCGCGGCGGCGATCAGGCGCGCGTCGTTTGCGAGGCCCAGATAATTGTTGGCGCAGAAGTTCAGCACGTCGCTGCCGTCGGCCAAGCCGATGGACGACGATTGCGGCGTCGCGATCACGCGCTCGCTCTTGTAGAAGCCGTCCGCGCGAATCTGGTCGAGCGTCGCGCGCAGGTGATCGAGATAGGGGGTAGCCATTGCATCGTGCTCCTGACAGCCCAAGCCGCGGCTGCTATAGTCGCCGTCAGCTTTGAGCGAAATTATTCGTTTTTCCGAACCCAAGTTCGATATATCGAACAACTTTAATCGATGAGGCAGTCTATGGCAAGCATCGGCACAGGTTCGCGTGCGGGCAAGCGTGCAGCATCGCCGGATTCATCGGCCGAACATTCCGGCGCAGCGAACCACGCCGGTGCCCACGCAGGCGAGAACACGGAGGCCAAAACCCCCACGCGCAAATCCCGCGCCGCAGCAAACCCGGCGGCGGAGCTCCCGGATCCGTCCGTTCGGGCCGCGCCTGCCGCGCCGCCGCGCGTGGGCGAGCAGATCCAGCGTCTGCGCAGCGAGCGCAAGATGACGCTCGACGAGCTGTCACGCGCGGCCGGCGTCTCAAAATCCATGCTATCGGAAATCGAGCGCGACAAGGCGAATCCGACGATCGCCGTGGCGTGGCGGCTCACTAACGCGCTGGGCGTGAAGCTCGATTCGCTGTTCGTCGCGCCGCGCGCGCCCGACGCCATCACCGTAGCCGGGCCGCACGACATCCCGACCCTGCATGGCCACGAGGCGGGCTATCAGTTGCGCGTCTGGGGGCCGATCGAGCTGGCCGGCCATTTCGAGTGGTACGAGCTCACGCTCAAGCCAGGCGGCGCCCTGGTGTCGGCGGCGCACGAGCCGGGAACACGCGAACATCTCACCGTTCTGCAGGGCACGATCGAAGTAGAGGCGGGGGACGCGCACGAGCGGCTGAAGGCGGCGGACACGGCGCGCTATATCGGCGACCAGCCGCACGCGATCCGCAACGTGGGCAAGGGCGAGGCGCGCGCGCTGCTGATCGTGATCCACGGTTGAGCGGACGGCAGTCACCCGTCGCAGACGTTCAAGCGCCGCGCCGCATCCGACCGTTCGACGATCCCTGGCCGAACGGATGAGGCTGCACGATCGCGCCGACTACTGTATATTCATACAGTAAAAAGAACGACCGGAGCAGCCGCCATGCACACCCCGCAAACCTCGCGAACCCCGAACGAGCAGGAGCTGGCCGCCTTGCGTTTTCAGGCGGCCGCGCGCGACCTCGAGCAGATCGTGCGCAACATCGCGCAACGCTATATCGCCCAGCAGGTGCCGCTCACCTGGCGCCTGTTGCACGCGATCGAGGCGGAAGCGCTCGCCGACCTCGGCTTCGCGAGCCGTCACGACGCGCTCATGCTCGGCCTGTTCCAGCGTCCTGGCGGTCTCGCGTACCCGGAAACCGACGAAACCGTCGACTTCGGCCAGTCCAATGCGCTGCCGGCGGTGTTCGCATTCGCCGTCAGCGCCTATGAGCGGGCGGCCCAAAGCGCACAGGACGCCCAGCGCGAAGCCCGGCGGCGCGCCGCAGCGAAGCGCTCGCGCGCGTGGGGCGGCTGACGGCCATCGCGTGTCGCCGCGCGCGGCAGGGCCGGCTTCGCCGCATGCCGGCGCCCCGGCCCGCGTGGATTTCGCTAGAATCCCTTCTCGTAACGCAACTAACGGAAGGATAGTGATGAGCGCCTCCCATTCCTCTCGCGACCTCTTCGACCAGCAACGCAAGGACTGGCAGCACGATCCCGCCGCCGCCTTCGACGCCTGGCTGGCTTCCCAGGATCTGCGCCAGTCGTCGGCCGACGTCTACCGCGTGCAATGGGGGCGGTTTCTCGAATGGCTCGCGCTCAAGCGCAAGACGATTGTTTCCGTGGACACCGGCACGATCGCCGAATTCGTCGCGGGGCTCGAGGTGAAAAAGCCGCAGCGGCTGCGCTATCTGCGCCTCATCGAGCGCGTGCTCGATCACGTGCGCCAGATCGAGCTGGCGTCCACGAACCCCGCGCGCTTCATCGCCCAAGACGGCGAGGCCGCCTGGCGCAATGCGCGCGAGAACGAACCCACCGGATTTCTCACTTCCATAGAGCGTGCCGCCGTGATCGCGCGGCTGTTCGCGCCGCTGACCGAGCAGTCGGCCGCGAAGCGCTGGCGCGAGCGGCGCGACCGCGCGCTCGTAGCCGTCTTCCTCGGCGGCGGCCTGAAAACCGGCGACGCCATTGCACTGAAGCTCGACGCCACGGCCATCGGCTCGGAGTGGATCACCCTCGAAGCCGACAATCCGGCTTTCACCCACAGCACGCGGCTCGCGCCTTTCGCCGTCGACGTGATGGGGGCCTGGCTCGAAGCGCGCCGTCTCGCGGGCCTGCCCGGGCAGCTCGTGTTTCCCGGCTCGCCCAATGGGCGTCCGATGCACAAGGCCACCGTGCTGCGCGCAATCGATGCGTTGATGGAGGCGGCGGGCATCGCGCAAACTCGCGCCGAACGCGCGAGCCCGCAAACCCTGCGCAACAGCTTCGCGGCCGATCTGTTCGAGCGCGGCACGGACGCGGATCAGGTGGGGCAGTGGCTCGGCTTCCTGCAACCGATTTCCGCGGGGCGGCTGCATCGCGCATGGCGCGTCTGGGCCGACCGGGAGGCATCCGCGAGTCGCGCGGACGTCGCACCCGAAGCAGGCTGAAGCAGGCTGGAAGCTCGAGGCGGAAGCAGACTGAAGCACACTGAGGCTCGAGGCGGAAGCAGACTGAGGCTCGAGGCGGAAAGCACTATCCGCCTATATCGCACACGGCTTCGGCTCCCGTAAAAGCTCCCGTTCCTGACTCCCGGCGTCTCCCGAAAATACTCACCTAACGGCGTTTCGGGCATCTTTCTTGCCCGCTGCAAAGCGCGCAACAGCCTCGAGCCGCGACACGCCCAGACCCGATGTGTAGTCGCACTCGGGACACGACAGTTCGAAGCGGCCATCGACCTGTGCGAGCTCTGGCTCGCCGTCCTCACAGTTCGGGCAATGCGCCGGCAGGCTCACATGGGCATCGACACGCGTGCCGAGCTGCGCCAGCTCGTCCTCGCCCAGGCGCCCCGCCTGCGCGAGCGCGCACAGCACGCCGGCAACCGAACCGTCGAGACCCTGTTGCGTGCGCAACGTCGTAACCTGGCGCGTGAGCACGTCAACCTCGTCCGAGCGCTCGCGCAACACGGCGTCGAGCCGGTCCGCCCGCGCCTTGGCTGTGGCGAGTTGCTGGATAAATTCGAATTCCTTTTTGCCGGCCTCGCGCTGGGCCGACTGCCACGTGGACGACATCGTGCGCAGCGAATCGAGCTCGACCAACATCGGCTTCACGCGGCGCTCGGCCTCCGCGAGCGCATCCTTGATCTGTTGCGCATAGTGCTCGGTGCTTTTGCGCATTTCTTCGTGCAAGCCGTCGATGCGGTCGCGCAGGCCGGCATTGGTGGTCTGCTCCGTCTCGATACGTTTCTGGAGCGACTCGTTTTCAGCTTCGAGACGGCGCGCCGTCGACTGCAGGCTGTCCTGATGCAGTGCGCCATGCGCGGAAGCGGTCGCCAGCTGGCTTTCGAGCTCGCGCACGCGTGCCCAGGCCGCTTCAATGCGGGCCTCGCTGCGCTGGAGCATTTCATCAGCGGCAAGACGCCGGGCTTCTGCGTCGCGCAATGCCTGTTCGGCATCGTGGCGGCCAGACTCGATTTCCTGGCGCTCGGCCTCGAGCGTCTGACGGGCCAGCGCCCGGGCTTCTTCATATAGCGCACCGAGGAGCTCGCCGGCGCGCTCTTCCAACGCGGATGGAATGGCGCCGTTGCCGACGCGCACCTTCGACGCCGCACGAATGCGTTGCCAGAAAAGCTCGATGTCTTTGGGAATGTCACTGGCGCTGCCGGTCTGGGTCAAATCCCGGACGGTGGCCATTGAGGGACGGATGCCGAAGTCGAAAAAGAGACGCTTGCAGGCATGTAAGGACAGGTCCTGGCGCCGCGCACCGTCTTTGCGCAAAGTTTCCAGCTCTTCGCGGAGGGCCAGGCGGTCTTCGTCTCGAATCATGGTCGTCTCTGCGAGGGATAATGGATCGAATAATAACAAATTACGTATTGATCGATACAAAAATCCGTGCGGACTTTGGCGGATGTGTCATTCAGGCGAAGAAGGCACTCCAGATGACGCTTTTGTTGTCGTTCGAGTGAGCATTTCGTGAAACAAAACGAAGTTTGTTCCATAAGCCATTGTAAATGCTTGGCTTTCTGGAAGCGAACCATTTATAGACGTTGTTTCACGAGCGGTTGTACTGGCAGAAACGGATCTCGAGGCTCTGAGGGGTGTGGATATCCCGGAGGGCTCGCGGGGTAGATGGGCTTGAGAGTAATAAAAGTAAACACCCTTGATACCTGTTAAAAGACGTTAACGCCACAGCAAACCCTTACCTGGCTTGGGTTTCAGCCCGAACAGGTGAAGCTTTACGGGAACGGTGGTGAGCCTCTGCGGGACAGGCGGGTGATGGGCTTCGGGGAAGGGGGTGAGCGCCTGCGGGACAGGAAGTGAGCGGGTTCGGGACGACCCCGATTCTTGACTCAGCAGCAAGGGTGAGTCAATACAGGAGCGGATGGGGAATCTGCCCCCGACACATCGGGGCCGCGGCTGTTGTTACGTGAATTGCAACGGTGAGGGGATTCGGGGCGTGCGATTGGGCGGGTTTTTGGCGTCAATTTGGGCCGCCTGAAAGCTGCGGTGAGGAAGATCGGGAAGAATCGCCTGGCCAAGGTGAAGCTTTTCGGGAGGCGAAGGGGCATTTTGACCGGATTTGCGGCTTTCGGGACCCTGAGGTGAGCTTTTACAGGAGCGCAAGAGTGTTTGATTCACCGCGGAGACGACGATGCCGCAGGAGGCCTCGACTCCGCGTGCGTATTAAGGTGAGCTTTTACGGGAGTTTGTCGCAGTGCCGCGAAATCGGCCCTGGCTGTCGTGCTGTGCTCGCGTCAGGTGAGTCTATTCGGGAGCCAATTTGGGCCGAAAAAGTCGCTCTGGTGAGCCTTTTCGGGAGCAAGTTGGCGTTCACTGACGCCGGAAGGTTGATTTGCAAAGGCGCCTGATGCTGCCAGGTGTTTCGGCTGATCCATCAAGGTGAGGTTTTTCAGGAGCTTCTGGTGCGAGGTGGTGATGCGCGCTTTCAGTCTGCACGACGCTTTGAGGTGAGAATTTTCGGGACTGGCCGGTTTCCTTGAGTGGTCGACGTGGATTGTGGATAACCCTAGGAATCTATTGGCTTTTTCCGGCTTTCCATAGCAAAGGTGAGCGTTTTCGGGAGCGGTTGCGCTGGCCTCTTCAGGTCGGGTACGGCGGCCATTCCCGTCCTCCCAGACTCCAAAGGTGAGCGTTTTCGGGGAGCGTAATGGCGGGGATCGGCTTGCTGTTTTGGCCACAAGCGTTACAGACTCAAACCTCGTGGCGTGTTAAAGGTGAGCTTTTTCAGGGGCGGTCGAGCCGTTCGGGCAATCTGTGGGGGGCTTGCGGGCTCTCGTGACGCGCTGCAGCGGGCACCCATAGCTGGTCACAAAGAGGTTGGACGCAAGCGGCGGGGGCGTTGCAGTGCGTCAGGCCTGCGCAACTAGCGCACCTGAGGGAGGTGATGGATCGCGGATGCGGCGGGCCTAAGCGGGTGCGCTATCCGCTCCAGGTGCTATCCGGTGATGGTCTCGGAGCCGTTCGGCACATTTGGGTTGCCCCACTTTGGGCTGTTCCATGCGGGCTGGCTGCATCCCGCTGGCCCATCAGCGCCGGCACGCCAAGGCGGCGAGCACATCGGCCTGCTGTTGCGTTTGCGCCAGGAAATTTTTTGAGGTGAGCTTGTTCGGGAGCCGATCGACACCTTTCGGAGAAGCTCCGGATGAGCGGTGGATGCCCAAACCCCGAGTGCGTTGGGAGCCCGGCGGACAGGCGCTTGCCGGCAAGGTGAGCGTTTTCGGGAGCCCGTCGCGGTGAGGTGCGCGCCGCAGACTCGCTTCACCGGCAATGGTGAGAGTGGGCCTATAGACGCGTTTCACCACAGGCGGTATCCTTTCGCGAAATCTCACCTCGACCCGACGCATGGCCACGAAGCGCGTGAAAAAAACCGATGTGGTGAGCCCGAGCTCGGCCGAATTGCGCAAGGCCGTCGAGGCGATCGCGATTCAGCCGAAGAGCGGCAAGATCACCCTGCTGACCCGCAAGCTCTTCAACGTCCTGCTCGCCGTCGCGCAGCAGGCAGATGAGTCTGGCGACACCTACCGTGCGCTCCTGTCCGACATCGTCGCGAACTCGGCGTTCGATTCTAACGACACGGCGCTCGTCAAGGAACATCTGCGGCGCATGGTGTCGGTGCAGGTCGAATGGAGCCAGGGCACCTCGAGCCAGAAGCCGGGGCGCAAGTGGGGCATCTCAACACTGATCGCCGACGCGGAAATTCTCGAAGACCCGGCCACCCGTCGCGTCTGGGTGGAATTCTCGTTCGCGCCCAAGATCAAGAAGAAGCTGCTGGATCCTGTCCAGTATGCCCGGCTGAGCCTGCAATTCCAGAGCCAGTTGCGCAGCAGCGCCGGTCTCGCACTCTACGAAATCTGCGTGCGTTATCTCACCAATCCTAGCCATCTGACGATGCGCGAGACGTGGGAGTGGTGGCGGCCGATCCTGTCGGGCACGCCCGACACCGAGGCTGGCGACGAAGCCAAGCGCGAGTACAAGTATTTCAAACGCGATTACCTGCGACCGGCCATTGCGGAAGTCAACGCCGTAACGAACATCTTTGTCGAGCTGATCGAGCATCGCGAAGGCCGGCGGGTTGCCGAAATCCAGTTTCGCGTGACGGAGCGCAAGCAGCCCATGCTCGCGCTCGACGAGCACCCGAACGTCTTCGACAGCACGCTCGTCGACCGCATGGTCAAGATCGGCATTCCGCTGAAGGAAGCCCAGTCGCTTTATGCCGACAGCGAGGAAAACCGTATCCGCGCGGCGCTTCAGCTGACCGAACAGCGCATGCGCAGCACGAGCCTGCCGCCCGTGCGCAGCGCCGCAGCGCTGTTCAAGGATGCATTGAAGAAGGGCTACGCGCCCCCGGTGGAAGACGGCGCACCGGGCACGCCGGCCTCGACACGCGCGGTGGCCGGGAGCGTGGCGGCGGACGATCCGAAGGCCCGCCTGATGGACGAATACGCGGCCTACCGGCGCAAGGAAGCGCGTGCGCTCTACGACGAGCAGGGCGAGCTGGAGCGCGAGATTGCACGTACGTCGTTCGAGAACGATGAGTTGCCGGGGCTTGGTTCACATCTGCGCGATGACTGGCGCCGCCGCGGCCTCGACTCGAAACTGGCCGATACGGCGTTCTTCGATTGGCTCGCACGCAAGACGTGGGGCGAACCTACTGACGGCGATCTGCTCGCCTTTACGCTGAGCCAGTCGCGCGCAGCCTGAGCTTTGGCGTCACCGGTTCCGCCGGCCGGTGGGGGCAGGGCAATCAGGGTGTCGTCCGACTCGCAGTGGGTTTCCAGTGAAATACCAATAGAAAAGGTCTTCACGCATAACGCGTGAAGACCTTTTTTCTTTGCTTGCCGCGATTACTTCAGCTTCAGCATTTCTTCGATTTGATGAAGCAGGGCGTCGCGCCGATCCTTCGTGAGACCCTTCAAACGCAGCTCGAGCCGGTCCTCGCCGTACGACTTCAGATCGCCCACGGCTACGCCGTCGAGCTTGATTTCCAGGCGCTGGGCGTAACGCTGTCGGCCAGCGGGCTTGGGGCTTTCCTGTGGCGTTGCCCGGCCCTTCACGATGTCCGCAACCTGGCGCGTGCTGAGGTCGTCGGCAACGATCCGGTTGATCAGACGCAGCGTGGCGTCGGTGCCGCGTGCGCCATGATAGCGGCCAACCTGATAGGCCATGTTCGAGCCGAAGCGATCGGGGCGCGCGACCATTTCGTGCATGACCAATTCGGGCAGCTTGGCGATGGAGAGCGCCACAGCCACGGTCGATTCATCGAGGCCGAGATGATCGGCGAGCTCGCGCTGGCTCTGGAAATGCTTTTCGTCGATAAAGCGCTTCCAGACGATGGCGTTGTCGAAGACGGTCTGCGAGTCGCGCTGGACGTTGAGATCGTAGCCGAGCTTGTAGCTTTCGAGGCCGATGGGCAAGTCGACGACGATTGCCTTGACGACCTCCTTGTTGGCTTCCTTGAGGGCGCGCACGCGCCGCCCGCCGTCGCTGACGTAATAGCTGCCCGGCGCCGCGTAGTCGGGAATCACGTGGATGGCCTGCTGCTGCCCCTGCTTGGCGAGATTGACCGCAAGCTCGGCAATCGACGTCTTCAGATAGAAATGGCGCGGATTGAACGGGCTCGCCTTGATTGCCTTCAGCGGCAACTCGATGATCTGGCCGGGACGATAACCATGCTCAATGCGCCACGCGCGATATTCCGCAGACTCGTGCTCCGTCGAAGCAAGCGCGGCATCTTCCGTGCTCTCGACTGGCTCTGGCTGACTTGCGCGACCGACCGATTCACGTGACTTCGGTTTGTCCTGGACGATGCCGTCGATGGCATTGAGTCGGTCGAGGGCCGTGCGTTTTTCGCTGCTCGTCGTGTCAGGCCGTGCCTGAAAACCTTTGGCAAATTGTGAGGGCTTCATTCAGCGTCCTTTATGCGCATAAAGTCAGGGGAGCATCTCCGCTATTTCGTCGGCGCAAGCGCGCACTTCGACTGCGGCGAGCCGCGCACCGCGATCGCTCATCTGCAGGACCGTTTGGCCAAGAGCCATGGCCTGCTTGTACGCTTCGCGAGTGGGTATTTGTGTTCTGAGCAACGGGAAACCGAGTTCTTCCAGAGCACGCTTCAACTCGCGCGTGAGCATGCGCTTCTCTTCGGTCTTGTTCAGGAGGAAGACGGCCTTCAGGTCTTCGTTCATGACCTGCGCCTGCTGGATCAGCTTGACGAGTCCAACGCTCGACCAGTAGTCGGCCGGCGAGGACGAGGTGGGGATGACGGCGACCGTAGCGGCCAGCAGGACAACGCCAGAGACCTTTTCGGTAATCGACGGCGGGCAGTCGACGATGATGATGTCGTAGTCGCCGATGAACTTCTTGATCTCGCGGTGGATCTGGCCACCCGCCTCAGAAAGATTCACTACCGGGAACGGAATGCCGGTTTCCCCGTCTGTAGATGCGCTCGCCCAATGGACCAACGTGTTCTGGCCGTCGGCATCGACCACGAGTACACGCTTTCCCCTTTCGTGGAATGCCGCGCCGAGATGCATCGCGATCGTGCTCTTGCCGACCCCGCCCTTTTGCTGCGTGACTGCGATTATCTCTGCTGCCAATTGATTTTCTCCTTTTGCTAATTGTTTTGAATTTTACCTGGATTAAGTTGCGATTCAACGGCAGTTGTATGATTTTCATCGCACGGCATGAAGGATTGGCCATTCGGCCAAGGTTTATGCGCATAAAGGTCGGGGGACGCGAGACATCTGGAGGATTCCGGCAACGGAGGGCGTCCTTGGTGAGCGCCTGGAAGTTGCATGGTCGGCCGTGTAGCGCAGGACCGGCCGACAGGTTTATGCGCATAATGGTTGTGACGACGGATGACGGGCTGGGAGTTGGAGTCACTCACGACATTTAGTAGGCACGTGCGGCGCCACGTGCCCTCTCCTGTGAGCACCGCTTTATGCGCATAAAGCCCGAGGGGACGAACGTGAAGTCGCGTCGATTTGAAAGAGCAGCACCCAGGCACCGAACTTCAACAGCCATCCGAAGCCGAGCCCATGCGCTATAAGTGTCCCCAACTTTATGCGCATAAAGCTACCAGCAGATGTTTGGTAGCGGTCACGCGATGCCTCAATGATCAAGCGACCGGTTCGGGCCATTTCATCCTTAAGGGCTGCCTACGCCGGCACCGCTAAGTCCCAGCTGCTCCCACTATTCATCACAACCAGCCCGAGGTTGGATTCACGAGCTACTTCTGCCCTCTCCAGCCTGGCCGGTAAAATTCGTCCCAGTAACAGCCCGCACGAAGCCTGTTCAACCTGGTCGCGTATTCGACAAGCTTGGAGTGCCCTTGAATCCACCGCACCGGTGTCCGTGCCGAGTGACCAGACGGGCACCGCTGTTCCCGATGCAATCTATCCCCCAGACATTCTCGCCTTGAACCCATGATTACGATCTATCACAACGCCCGCTGCTCGAAGTCCCGCGCCACTTGCGAGTTGGTCTCGACCACGTACAACACGACCAATGAACCGGTCGAGGTCGTCGAGTACCTGAAGATTCCGCTCACGGTCGACCAGTTGAAGGCTCTGCACGCCCAGTTGGGCGGTCCGCTGCGCGACATGATGCGCACCAACGAATCCGAGTACGCGGAGCTTGCACTCGATGCCGATGGCGTCACAGATGATCAGCTCTACGAAGCAATCGCGCGCCACCCGATTCTGCTGCAGCGTCCGATTGTCGTGCGTAACGGACGTGCCGTGATCGGCCGTCCGCCGGAAAACGTTGCCGCGCTGTTCGATTGACTTAAGCGGGATCGCCAGATCTGCGCGTGGCCTTCTTCGGGCAGATCCTGCCGGGCGGTCGTTTCGTGTGCAGGTTTCGCACTTGCACTCACGCTCGTTCACGACAACCCGCCGGGTTGGCCGCTCGCGAGACGGTCAATCTCCGCGCAACGACGCTTGCCGCACGATCGCGCGACAAGCGTCGTCACGCGAGTTCCGCCACAGGGCGGCACACCACGCTGCGCGTCGACGCCTGTCGCGATCCCGAGAATCGCCCGGCGCCATCGGGCTTCGCGCCAATTTGTCCACAAGGTTGTGAACAAAATCTGTGGATAAATCTCCCACTAGCCTCGCTTATCCACAGTTGCCATGCGTATCGTACGCGCGGCCCTTCCGCCCTTCCGCCTTTCCGACCATCTGACGTACCGCCAATTTCTCCCACGCCTATGATGGGGTCTCTTTCACTGCGCTTCGTGCGCGCTACCGGGGCAAACCGGGGAGGACACTGAGATGGCCTATCAAGTTGCGGTCGTGGTCGGCAGTCTGCGCAAGGCTTCGTTCAACCGCCAACTCGCGCATGCTGTGGCGTCGCTGGCGCCGGCCGATTTTTCGTTCGAGTTTCTCGACATCGGCGTGTTGCCGCTGTACAGCCAGGACTACGACGCCGACTACCCCGAGGTCGCGCGTCAATTCAAGCAGAAGATCGAGGCCGCCGATGCGTTGCTCTTCGTGACCCCCGAGTACAACCGCTCGATCCCCGGCGTGCTGAAGAATGCGATCGACTGGGGCTCGCGCCCGTGGGGCAAGAACTCGTGGAGCGGCAAGCCGGGTGCCGTGCTTGGCACGTCGCCGGGGGCCATCGGCACGGCGCTTGCGCAGGCGCACCTGCGCAACGTGCTCGCCTATCTCGACGTGCCGACGCTCGGCCAGCCCGAGATGTTCATCAAGCACGATGCCACGCGAATCAACGAAAAAGGCGAGATTGTGAACGACGATACGCGTAAGTTCCTGCAGGCGTTCGTCGACCGTTATGCCGATTGGATCAAGCGCCAGTTGGGTCGCTAGGCAACGGCCGCGGCGCGGCCGAGCCGGTGGGTCCGCGTCAGAGAGTAGCGGGGAGTGGCAGGGAGTGGCAGGGAGTGGATCGTGTCGCGGCGCTCACACTGAGTGCGCCGCGACACGCGCTGCGCACGCAATGTGGCGCGCGCAGGCGGCAGCTTCTTTAATGCAGCGTCGGACGCTGCCCGGTCACGGGCCGATCCGGCGCATCCGATGCACGGTGGTCGTGCGAGTCTTCTTCGTACTCGATGAATTCGTCTGGAATGCGCGGCGCGGCAGCACCCGCGGGTTGCGTCGCCTGCGGCGCGGCGGGTACGTCGACGTGCGCGCCGGCTGCCCTGCCCATCACAGCACCCGCGCCCGGCGCACTGGCCGATGCGAGCACGGTGGCCTCGGCCTCGTTCACCGGCCGCGCCGACTGGGCCGTGGCCTCGGTTGATGAGCGCGCAGACTCACCGGTGGCGCCAGGCCGAACCTCGTTCGCTTCGTCCTGCGCCGGTTGTGCCACGCGCCGGCGCATGGCGTCAGCCAGATTGGCGAGGCCGAGTTCATCGAGTGCCGAATGCTCGCGTGCAACGGGATCGGCGGCGTCCGTCGCGGCCCATGTCCAGTTGCCGCCGCGTACCGCGACTTCGAGTGCGTGCTCGCCGCGCAGCGTATTGCACGCGAGGTCCACGCGCGCTTCGTCGGCGACGCGCACGCCGATCAGCACATTGCCCGCCGGTGCTTCGGGTTTGGGCGGCGCGCCTGTATTCGCGCGTGCGTCGCCCGTCGTAGCGAAGAAGCTCGCGACGATCCGCTCGATGCCGGCCAGCACACCTGACTCGTGTACCGGCAATTCGATGTCGCTGGCAGGGAAGCCGCATTGCAGCAGCGCTTCCTGCGCATGCCGCGCCTTGTCGTAGGTCTCGAAGAGACCGGTCACGGTCTGTTTCATGGCTCGTTCCTCCTCATAGCCGTTCCCACATCCCGCAGACGGATACCGCAATCCGCGTGCCGCGAAGCTCGCTCATGCGTAACTCGCCGAGCGCACGGTGCACACCCGCCGGGTGCCCGCGTGCCATTTCGACCTACAGCGTCGCGTCCCGTTCCCGCCGCGCGCGCCCCTGGCGGTCGTGCTGGATCGCCTCCAGCATTTTCTCCAGCAGGGCGATGTCGAACGGCTTCGAGAGCACGCGCACGTCCACGCCGCGCGTGCGCTCCAGCTCTTCCGCGTAACCCGTGACGAGGATCACCGGCAAGCCGGGCTCACGCGCCTGCAGCGCTTCGGCGAGATCAATGCCGTTCATCGTGCCCGGCATGTGGATGTCCGAGAGCACGAGGTCGAAGTGCGGCGCATCGTCGTCGCTCGCGCGCGCGGCGCGGGCCGCGTCCACGAACGCCAGCGCGCTCGCCGCGTCGTTCGCGCAGGTGACGTGATGGCCCATCATCTGCAGCAGCGCTTCGGTGCCCGCCGCGACTTCGTCGTTGTCCTCGACGAGCAGCACGCTCAGCCCTTGCGGCGGATTCGTGCTGTGCTCGCGCGGCTCGGTCTCGCGCTGCGCGGCCGGCGCGGCGCTCGCGCGCGGCAGATAGAGATGCACCGAAGTGCCGGCGCCAATCGCGCTGTCGATCGCGGCAAGCCCGCCCGAGCGCTCGCAGAACGCGAAGACCTGCGGCAGCCCGAGCCCCGTGCCCATGCCCTTCGGCTTGGTCGTGTAGAGCGGCTCGAAGGCGCGCGCGAGCACGTCGGGCGGCATGCCGACGCCCGTGTCCTCCAGCGCGACGTGCACGAATTCGCCATCGAGCGGGAAGCCTTCGCCCGGCCGGAACGAGATATTGCGCGCCCGCACGGTGAAGCGTCCACCGTTGGGCATGGCGTCGCGCGCATTGACGGCGAGATTGATGAGCGCGAGCTCGAATTCGGCGACATCCACCCGCACGGGCCACACGGTTTCGTCGACGTCCATGACGAGCGCGACCTTCGCGCCGAGCGAGGCGCGCAGCAGCTCGCGCGACGCGGGCAGCCAGCGGCCGACGGGAATCGTCTCGTTGCGCAGCGGCTGCTTGCGTGCGACGCCGAGCAGCTGGCGCGTGAGCGACTGTCCGCTCTTCAGCGCGCGCTCGACGGCGGAGATTTCGCGCTCGAAGCCCGTCACGCCGCGCCGTCGCGCGATCTGCACGTTGGCCGAGACGATCATCAGCAGATTGTTGAAGTCGTGTGCGACGCTGCCGACGAGATTGCCGAGCGCCTCCATCTTGCGCGACTGCCGGTAGGCCGATTCGATCGAGCGGCGCATCGCGGCTTCGGCCTGCCAGCGCTCCCAGGCTTCCTCCTCGGCGGCGAGGCGGCGCAGCGAAAGCCAGATCACGCACCACAGCGCGATCGACGGCGTGAACATCGAGATGATCAGCACGCTCAGGTGCCGGTACCACGCGGACCAGATCGCCGAGGTGCGATAGAGGCAGGCGACGTAAACCGGATACGCGCCCACGCGCCGGAAGGCGACGATCGCGTTGTCACCGAGCAGCCGTGAATGCATGCGCACGACGCCCGCTTCCTTGCCCAGCGCGAGCGCGGCGGCGAGCGGCGAGTCCGCCGTGATGGCGGCCGGGGTGGAGGCGCCAGATGCGCCGGCGCTACTCGACGCCGTCGTGCTCGCCCCGATGGGAGAGCTGGCGCCATTGGATGCGGCGCTCGCCGAAGCCTGCGCGAGCGTCGCGCGAGGCGCGCGTGCACCCGGCGGCGGCTCGAACGCGAGTATCGCGCCGTCGCTGCGCACGAGGCCGAGCGCCATCGGCGAGTCGTCGCCCAGCAGCTCGCTGTAGAACTTGTCGAAGTAGCCAGGTCGCAGCGCGACCGAGACCAGCCCGGCGAACTGGCCCTCGGCGTCGTGGCGCGCGATGCCGGTGTTGAAGACCGTTTCGCCGCTCACCTGCCCTTGCATGACGCGCGAGACGTGGTCGAGCATGCGGCCGTCGCGGATGCCCACGAAGTCGTCGCGCGTGGCGATCGACACGCGCGGCGGCGGCGAATAGCGGCTGCTCGCGAGCAGTTCGCCGTCGCGGCCGAAGATCGAGACGGCTGCCACCTGCGGATAGCCGCCGCCGATCGCGTCGAGTTTCTCGTGGATCTGCGCCTCGTTCACGCGGATGCCGTCGTCGTCGAGATCCTCCACGCCATCGACGATGCGCGCATCAAGCGCATCGTTCATGTCGAACACCTTGAGCGCGTGCTCTTCCGCCACGCGCACGGTGCGCAGCGTGGCGTCGGTGGCGTCGGCCTCGCGCGTGCGCAAGTCGTTCCACGCCATCGTGGCGACATAGAGGCAGGGCAGCACGATCGCGGCCAGCAGCAGCGCGATCAGCGTGCGGCGGCGCACCGTGAAGTCGTGGCTGGGCGCCGCCGGAAACGGCACCTCGTCGGCGCGCGGCGGCGGCAGCGTGCGATCGTCGGGCCCTGCGGGCCGGTCGGGATTCATCGTAGGGATAAGGCTGAAGACGGCGGCGGACCTTCGACATGATAAACGACCGGGCTCGCGCTTCGGGCCGTTCGAGCTTTTGATGCGCATTCGATCCGCGCGGGCGATAGACGCGCCGGCCACGCAGGCGGCCATCGTGCGCCGCCGCAAAGCGGGTAAAAGTGCGCGCTACGGCGGGCAGGTAGAACGATTTCTCGCGGTGTTCCTGCGATTGCGCGACGTTCCGAGTAGCGCAAACGTACACGAAGGCATAATCGCCGGCCTTTAATTGGGGGATAGATTGTTTATTTCTTGAAATCGACAAAAACAAGTCGTTTTTGTTCGTCGAACGATTATCGACGAGTTGCATTTAGTTCAATTTGCTTCGAAAATCGCTGCCACGATAATTAACATGCGCAAAAATGGCCGTTGTCTGGCGCACAAAAGGCCGTGTTTTTCGGGGTGTCCTCAATCTGTAAGGCAAAGATAGCGGCCTAAAAAAGCAGCCGCTTCGCATCGGTCGGGCGCGCGTCGAGCCGTGCCATCGATTCAATCAGTCAGCCGACGGTTCCATGCAATACGCATAAAAATGCGCACGCACGCTAAAGAACTCGCGTTCGCAGCCGTTAATACGCCTTAACGCATTCCGTCCCACGCACATTCAATCTGCATAGCCATGTCCTTGCCCATCGTGATCGCCGACGACTCGCTGCTTGCCCGCAAGGTGCTCACGAAGGCGCTGCCCGAGGGCTGGGATGTCGAGATCTCCTACGCGTCGAACGGACAAGAAGCGCTGGCGTTGTATCGCGCCGGGCGTGCACCGGTCATGTTTCTCGACCTCACGATGCCTGACATGACGGGCTTTCAGGTGCTCGAAGCCATGCAGCACGAGGATCTGAACACGTTCGTGATCGTTGTTTCCGCCGACGTCCAGCCGCGCGCCCAGGAGCGCGCGCTCGCGCTCGGCGCGATGGCGTTCGTGCCCAAGCCGGTTACGCAGGAGGCGCTGCTACCCATCCTCAAGGAGTACGGGTTGTATGCCTGATCGAGTGTTCACGGAATTGCAGCGCGACGCGCTCCAGGAGATCGCCAATCTCGGCATGGGCCAGGCCGCGACGCGGCTGTCGGGGCTCCTCAACGCCTTCATCGAACTCTCGGTGCCGCGGGTGCGCGTGGTCGCCGTGAGCGAGGCGGCGCTGGCGCTGCGCGAGATGACCGGCATCGACGGTCCGGTCACGGCGGTGCGCCAGGGCTTTCGCTCCGAGATCAAGGGCGAGGCGCTCGTGATCTGCCGCAGCGGCGAGATCGACGAGCTGGGCGCGCTGATCGGCGGTCCGTATGCGCACGCCACGCGCGACGCGCTCACGGAGCAGGAGCTGATCTTCGACGTGGCCAACGTGCTCTCGGGCGCGTGCGTCTCGTCGATGCTCGATCAGCTCGGGCGCATGCCGGTGTTCTCGCAGCCGGGGCTGCTGGGCGCAGCCATCATGCTCGACGAGGTGTTCCAGCCCGGCATGCTCGCCTGGGATCTCGCGCTCCTCGTGGAAGTCAACTTCGCGCTGGAGGACCAGCGCTTTCGTGCCCATCTGGTCATGCTGATGGCCGAGGAATCGATCCATCACGTGAGCCGCGCCATCGACGCGTTGCTGCACAGCCTATGAATACCCGTGACCTGCCGGCCCCGCCGCCGTCGACGCCCGCCATGCCCGCCATGCCGCTCTCGCTCTCGGACCTCGTCGTGGAGCGCGTGGGCTTTGGCATCTTCGTGCTCGACCGCGACATGAACGTGCTGATGTGGAACCGCTTCATGCAGGACCACAGCGGCGTGGCGGCCGCCGACGTGATCGGCCGCCCGGTCTTCGAGCGCTTTCCCGACCTGCCGCGCGCCTGGCTCACGCGCAAGGTCGAGAGCGTGTTCCAACTCGGCAGCTTCGCGTTCAGCTCGTGGGAGCAGCGGCCCTACCTGTTCCGCTTCGACCACGATCGTCCCATCACGGGCGGCGTGGACTACATGCAGCAGGACTGCACATTCATGCCGCTCATGCGCGAGCGCGAGGTGATCGCCGTGTGCGTGACCGTCTCCGATGTCACGCATGTGAGCGTCATGCAGCGCGAGCGCGAGGACGCCGTGGCGCGGCTGCGCGAATACGCCGACCGCGACGGCCTCACGGGCATTGCGAACCGGCGCTTTTTCGAAGGGCGGCTCGCCGACGAATTCGCGCGCTGGCAGCGCTATGGCGGCGAGATGTCGGTGCTGCTCTTCGATCTGGACCACTTCAAGAAGATCAACGACGAATTCGGCCACGTCGCCGGCGACACGGTGCTGCGCGCGATGGCGCAGCGCGTGGCGCAGGTGGTGCGCAAGCAGGACGTGTTCGGGCGCTTCGGTGGCGAGGAGTTTGCGCTGCTGTTGCCGTGCACGACGCTCGACGACGCGCTGCACGTGGCCGAGAAGATCCGTCACACGATCGGCGACGCGCCCGTGGAGGTGCAGGGCGTGGTCGTGCCCGTGACGGCGAGCGTGGGCGCCGCCGCCGCGCGGCCCGGCGCACCCGATTATGAGGTCATGATCAGCGAAGCCGATGCGGCGCTCTACCGGGCCAAGCGCCAGGGGCGCAACCGCTGCGTCGCGCTGGTTCACGAGCTTTCCTGATTTTTTGGTCGTAGATAGTCGAAAATCACCGCAATTTCATGTGGTTTGATGCAATTTGCATCATGCGATCACCCGTGTGATTGCGCTTCTCCTCGCGCGGCGCCAGCGCCGGGTCCAGACCCTCGCCTTTTCCCGCTCTGTCCCCCGCCGCCGCTGACTGGGCCGCGACTGCGGCGGCCGGCAAAGGTTGCTATACTTTTGCCCGTTTCCGGCCTCGGACCCTGAACGGTGTTCCGGCAGGTCCGGTGCCTCGCGCGTGTCCGCGCGCGCGGGCGACCCGCGGCATGCGGGCCCGAATATCTGAAAAGCCCCGTCGAGGGCGACCCCAGCGGAGAAGCGTCTTGGCCGTTTCCAACCTCGTCGTGGACGATACACATCAAACCGACGCCGCCGCCGCTTCGTCGGGCAGCTCGTTTTATCTGGCGATGCGGATCCTGCCTGCTGCGCAGCGCGACGCCATGTATCAGGTCTACGCCTTTTGCCGCGCTGTCGACGACATCGCGGACAGCGACCTGCCGCGCGCCGAGCGTGCGGCGGGGCTCGAGCAATGGCGCGCCGACATCGACGCGTGCTATGCCGGCACGCCGCGCGCCTCGCTCGCGGCGCTCACGCGCCACATCCATACGTTCGGGCTCGCGCGCGAGGACTTTCACGCGATGATCGACGGCATGGCCATGGACGCCGCCGAGGACATCTGTGCACCCGACGAGGCCACGCTCGACCTCTACTGCGACCGCGTCGCGAGCGCGGCGGGCCGCCTGTCGGTGAGGATTTTCGGGATGGACGAGGAGCCCGGCCGCCTGCTCTCGCATCACCTCGGGCGCGCGCTGCAGCTCACGAACATCCTGCGCGACATCGACGAGGACGCGGACATCAAGCGCTGCTACCTGCCGCGCGAGTTGCTCGCGCGCGAGGGCATCGCGGCGTCGGATCCGCACGACATCGCCGCCGATCCGTCGCTGCCGCGCGTCTGCGCGACGCTCGTGAAGCGCGCGCTCGGCCACTTCGCCGAAGCCGACGCCATCATGGACCGCACGCCGCGCGCGCAGGTCAAGGCGCCGCGCATCATGTCGGGCGTGTACCGCGTGCTGCTCGAGCGCACCGTCGAGCGCGGCTTCGACCTGCCGCGCACCAAGGTCGTCAAGCCGCGCGCGCGGCTCATGTGGATCGTCGCGCGCTACGCGATCTTCTGATGCCCCGGCTCGTCCACGTGATCGGCGCGGGGCTTGCGGGCCTCGCGGCGGCCATCCGGCTGCAGCGGCGCGGGGTCCAGGTCGCGCTGCACGAGGCAGCCTCGCAGGCAGGTGGGCGGTGCCGTTCGTACTATGACCGCACGCTCGCGGCCACGCTCGACAGCGGCAATCATCTCGTGCTGGCGGGCCATGAAGCCACGCTCGATTACGTGCGCACGATCGGCGCCGCCGACGAGCTCGCGGGACCGGCCGAGCCGGCCTTCGCGTTCATGGACCTCGCGGCGCGCTCGCGCTGGACCGTGCGCTTTTCGCGCTCGCGCGTGCCGTTCTGGATCGGCGACGCCAACGCGCGTGTGCCGGGCACGAAGGTGTCGGACTATCTCGCGCTGCTGCCGCTCCTGTTCGCCAAGCCCGGCCGCACGATGGCGCAGACCATGCGCTGCGACGGCCTGCTCTGGGAGCGCCTGCTGCGCCCGCTCTTTCTCGCGGCGCTCAACGTCGAGCCGCGCGAGGCCAGCGCGGAGCTGGCCGCCACGCTGCTGCGCGACGTGCTGTCCGCGGGCGGCGAGGCGTTCCGGCCGCTGGTGGCGCGCAACGGCCTGTCGAGCGCGTTCGTCGATCCGGCGCTGCGCATGCTCCAGCACGGCGGCGCGGCAATCCGGCTCGATTCGCGCCTGAACGAGATCGTGTACGACGATGCGGCGGCCCGCGCCGTCGCACTCGATTTCGAGAGTGGCCGCGTCGCATTGGGCGCCGATGAAGCCGTCGTGCTGGCGGTGCCGGCCGCCGCCGCCGCCACGCTCGTGCCGGCGCTGCAGACGCCGCAGCGCCACACGGCCGTCGTCACGGTGCACTTCGCCGTGGCGCCGCCGCCGGGACTGACCACGCCGATGGCGCTGGTGGGCGGCACGGCCGATTGGCTGTTCGCGGGCGCCGGCCGCATTTCGGCGACGATCCACGACGCCGCCGCCGTCCGCATGTTCAATGCGTTCGATGCGCTCGATACGGGCGCATCCGAGGCGCTTGCGCGGCGCGTCTGGGCCGACGTGGCGGGCGCGGCGTCGCTGCCGCCCGAGCCGCTGCCCGCATGGCAGATCGCGCGCGAAGCGTGCGCGACCTTCGCGGCCGTACCGCAAGAAGAGCTGCGCCGCCCGGCGGCGCGCACCCGCTGGACCAACTTGACGCTCGCAGGCGATTGGACCGCCACCGGCCTGCCTGCGACGATCGAAGGGGCAATCCGCTCGGGCCGCAAGGCCGCGGATCTGCTTTAAGTCTTAAAAATCAGGATGTACCGATGAACGATCTTTCAGAGGCCATGCCGGCCGACGACCTCGCGAACGCGCTCGGCGCGGCGCCGACGCTCGACAACGCGAGCGCGCTTTTGCGCGCCGCGGCGCCCGCCGACGTGAGCGACGCGCTCGATGCCGCCGTCATGCGCGCGACCGACGCGATCCTCGCCGACCAGCGCGCCGATGGCCACTGGGTCTACGAGCTCGAAGCCGACGCCACGATCCCCGCCGAATACGTGCTGCTCGTCCACTACCTGGGCGAGGAGGCGAACCTCGAGCTCGAGGGGAAGATCGCGCGCTACCTGCGCCGCATCCAGCTGCCCGGCGGCGGCTGGCCGCTCTTCACCGACGGCGCGATGGACGTGAGCGCGAGCATCAAGGCTTACTTCGCACTCAAGATGATCGGCGATGCCGAAGATGCCGAGCACATGGTGCGTGCGCGCGAGGCGATCCTCGCGGCGGGCGGCGCTGAAAAGGCCAACGTGTTCACGCGCATCCTGCTCGCGCTGTACGGCGTGGTCAGCTGGTACGCGGCGCCCATGATGCCGGTCGAGATCATGCTGCTGCCCAAGTGGTTCCCGTTCCATCTCTCGAAGGTCTCGTACTGGGCGCGCACCGTGATCGTGCCGCTGCTGGTGCTGGGCGCCAGGCGCCCGGTGGCGAAGAACCCGCGCGGCGTGCGCATCGACGAGCTGTTCCGCGGCGCGCCCGTCACCGTGGGTCTGAACGAGCGCTCGCCGCACCAGAGCAAGGGCTGGTTCGGCTTCTTCCGCGCCGTGGACGGCGTGCTGCGCATCACCGATCCGTTGTTCCCGGCGTATCTGCGCCAGCGCGCGATCGACGCGGCGGTGGCGTTCGTCGACGAACGCCTGAACGGCGAAGACGGCCTCGGCGCCATTTTCCCGGCCATGGCCAACGCCGTGATGATGTACGAGGTGCTCGGCTACCCCGCCGATCATCCGCATCGCGCGATCGCGCGCCAGTCGCTGGAAAAGCTCGTGACGGTCCACGCCGAGGAAGCGTACGTCCAGCCGTGCCTCTCGCCGGTGTGGGACACCTCGCTCGCCGCGCACGCGCTGATCGAAACGGGCGATGCGCGCGCACACGAAGCGGCGCGGCGCGGCCTCGACTGGCTGCGCCCGCTGCAGATTCTCGACGTGCGCGGCGACTGGATCTCGCGCCGTCCCGACGTGCGTTCGGGCGGCTGGGCATTCCAGTACGCGAATCCGCACTACCCCGACGTCGACGATACGGCTGTGGTCGTGGCGGCGATGCGCCGCGTCGACCAGATCGACAACACCAGCGACTACGACGAGCCCATTGCGCGCGCACGCGAATGGGTGGTCGGCATGCAGAGCAGCAACGGCGGCTGGGGCGCGTTCGAGCCCGAGAACACGCACGAGTACCTGAACAGCATCCCGTTCTCCGATCACGGCGCACTGCTCGATCCGCCGACGGCCGACGTCTCGGGCCGCTGCCTCTCGATGCTCGCGCAGCTCGACGAGCTGCCGGTGGCGAGCGAGCCGGCGCGGCGTGCCTACAACTACATCCTCGCCGAGCAGGAAGCGGATGGCAGCTGGTACGGCCGCTGGGGCATGAACTACATCTACGGCACGTGGACGGCGCTCAGCGCGCTGAACGCGGCGGGCCTCGAGCACGCGGATTCGCGCATGAAGCGCGCGGCGCAGTGGCTCATCGCCATCCAGAACGACGATGGCGGCTGGGGCGAGGACGGCACCAGCTACAAGCTCGAGTACCGCGGCTACGAGCGCGCAGCGAGCACGGCGTCGCAGACGGCGTGGGCGCTGCTCGGCCTGATGGCGGCGGGCGAGGTGAACCATCCGGCGGTGGCGCGCGGCGTCGCCTGGCTACAGGCCACGCAGCGCGAGCATGGGCTCTGGGACGAAACGCGCTTCACGGCCACGGGCTTCCCGCGCGTGTTCTATCTGCGCTACCACGGCTATCGCAAGTTCTTCCCGCTGTGGGCGCTCGCGCGCTACCGCAACCTCAAGCGCGACGGCATTACGCACGTCCGCGTCGGTCTGTGACGATGGCGGTTGCCTCTGCCACCCCCGCCGCTGCACGCCCACGCGCCATGAATGGCACGCTGCCCGTGATCGCCGTGACCGGCATGGCCTTCGAGGCGAGCATCGCGGCGGGCAAGGGCGCCGACGGCATCGAGGCGGTCTACGCCGCGCGCGCCGACCTGCTCGAACGCGCGCTCGCGGCCGCGCTCGATCGCGGCGCCTCGGGCGTGATCAGCTTCGGCACGGCGGGCGGCCTCGGGCCGGACCTCGAGCCGGGCACGCTCATCATCGCCAGTGCCGTGGACGGCCCGTTTGGCCGCGTCGCCTGCGATGCGGCCTGGAGCGAGCGCATGGCCACGGCCTTGCTCGACTCGCCGCTGGCCGCGCGGACGCGGCGCGGCGTGGAAGCCGCCGTGGCTGCGCCGCTCACCGGCGCGGCGGACAAGGCGGCGCTGCACCAGTCGAGCGGCGGCGCGCTGGCCGTCGACATGGAGTCGCATCTGGCGGCTGCTGCAGCCGCTGCACGCGGCCTGCCGTTCGTGGTCTGCCGCGCGGTGGTGGATCCGGCCTGGCGCAGCCTGCCGAAGGCGGCAATGGCGGGCCTGCGCGATGACGGCTCTACCGCCGTCCTGCCGATCCTGCGCGAACTCGCGCGCGACCCGCTGCAACTGGGCGGCCTGCTGCGCGTGGCCGCCGACGCGGGCGCGGCGCGCAAGGCGCTGACGGCCGCGCGGCGCGTGCTCACTGCATCTGGCGCTTTTTTCCCTGGATGATCCGGCAGTTTGTCGGAGCGGCTATTGCAATAGCTGGGGAAAACCCTATATCTGGTAACATACTAAGTGTTAACCCTAGGTCTGTGTTTGGGATCTGGGGGCAGAGCATGTGCAGGAGTTACCAGCCATGAATTTTCATACCCGCAAGTGGGTCAAGCCCGAAGACCTCAATCCCAACGGCACGCTGTTCGGCGGCAGCCTGCTGCGCTGGATCGACGAAGAAGCGGCCATTTACGCGATTTGCCAGCTCGATAACCAGCGCGTCGTGACCAAGCTGATCTCGGAGGTGAACTTCGTGAGCTCGGCGCGTCAGGGCGACATCATCGAGCTGGGCATGAAGGCGACGCACTTTGGCCGCACGTCGATCACGCTGCGCTGCGAAGTGCGCAACAAGGTCACGCGCAAGAGCATCCTGACGATCGAAAAGATGGTGTTCGTGAACCTCGGTGCGGATGGCAAGCCGGCGCCGCACGGGCGTGAGCAGATCCGTTACGCCGATGAGGCATACGAGCGCTATCGCCAGACGGTGCAGTCGGCGGCTGACGCCACGGCGATGGCGGCGGCGAACGAAGCCGAGCGCGAGGCGGAGCACGACGAGGAAGCAGTGCATTGAGTTGAATGGCACTGCGCCTTGAAAAGAAAAACCCGGCAGGCTTGTGGCCTGCCGGGTTTTTTGTTGCTGCGTCTTGAATGTCGCGATGCTCAACCGGTGTTCGTCTCGCTGCGGTGTCGCGGAATCTCGGGCATATCGCGCACCGTTCCTCCGAGCGCGGCCAGGCGCTTTGCCGCCTGAACCCGAACGAAAGTCCGGAGAGCCGTGTGGATCAGTTCAGCTTTATCCATGCCGGGCTCGGCGAACTCAAGCGCTTGCTCATACAACGCATCGTCGATAGTGACGGTCGTCTTCAAGGCAAGGCTCCCAACTTGATGCCGGCGCCGCCCGCTCACTGGCGGCGCCAACGTGACGCGCGTATCAGGGCGCCGATGCAGGCTGCGCAGGCGCCGCCGCCGCGCCTGGTGCCGAAGCGGCCGCGGGCGCCGTGGCCGAAGCCGCTACGGGCGCCGAAGCCGATTGCGCGGCAGCCGCAGCGGAAGCCGGTTGCGCGGCCGCTGCAGCACCGCTCGCCGCCGTTGCACCGGCAGCACCGCCAGCCGCACCCGACGCTTCACCCGGATCTTCGTAGTTCGGCAGCCCGTTGTTCGAGCCACCGGACCCGCCAGATCCACCCGATCCACCGGGTGCGCCCGCACCGCCCGACTCACCCGGATCCTCGTAATTCGGCAATCCGCTGTTCGACTTGCCGGCCGCTCCCGCAGCCCCAGCCGCCCCAGCCGCCCCAGCCGCCCCCGCCCCGCCCGACGTGCCCTCGTCGGCGCCCGGTTCTTCGTAATTCGGCGGCGGCGCATTGTTGTTCTGCGAGCCGCGAATCAGCGATTCGCGCTGCTGGCGGTACGCGTCGCGCACGAACGAATATGGGTCGAGCGCCGCCTGCTTGAGGAGGTCGGTGGCGCCGAGCAGGTCAGCGCGCGCGCTCACGAACTGCGCGAGATACAGCGGGTTGCGCACCGCGGGCTCGATGTAGTTGATGACGTTGAACTTCACGTCCACGCCCATGCCGATGCCGTCGCGAACGTCGCTCGGCCCGAACAGCGGCAGCACGAGGTAGGGGCCGGCCGGCACGCCGTAGTGGCCCATCGTCAGGCCGAAGTCCTGATGGTGCTTCGGTAGCCCGGCGAGCGTGGCGAAGTCGATCAGGCCGCCCAGACCGAAGGTCGAGTTCATCGCGAGACGCATGAGGTCTTCGGTGGCGTCGGTGATCTTCAACTGCAGCAGGTTGTTGGCGAAGTTGCTGACGTCGCCGAGGTTCGAGAAGAAGTTCGTGATCGCCTGGCGCAGCGGCTGCGGCGTGACCTTCTGGTAGCCCTTCGCGATCGGCTGCGCGATGTAGGTATCGAGTTTGTCGTTGAACTTGAAGATCGCGCGATTCGCGGGCTCGAATGGGTCGCCCGGCTTGCGCTCGGGTCCCGTGGCGCAGCCCGACGTCACGAGGAGCGCCAGGCTCGCCGCCGCCATGGTCAGCGCGGCTTGTTTTTTAATCATTGATCGATCCCCTGGATTTGCGATCGTGCGCGTTTTGCGCGCGGCTTGCCCATCAGCACAGGCTGGAAGACCACCGCGCCGATCAGTGTACAGAACAAGGACAGTGCGAGCAGCTTGCCCATGCTCGAGGTGCCCGGATGATGCGAAAGCCACAGGCTGCCGAACGCCGTGGCCGTGGTGGCGGCCGAGAACAGCACCGCATGCGTGAGGCTCGAATGCAGGAGGCCGGTCTGCCCCGCGCGCCAGGCCATCACGAAATAGATTTTGAACGCCACGCCCACGCCCAGCATCAGGGGAAGCGCGATGATGTTGGCGAAATTGAGCTGGATACCGAACACAACGCACAACTCGAGCGTCACGAGCGCCGATACCAGCAGCGGAATCAGCGTGCGCAGCACGTCGCCGAAATGGCGCAGCGTGATCCACAGCAGTGCCGTGATGAGCAGCACCGACCAGCCCGCCGCCTGGAAGAACGCGAGGATGATCACGTTGGCCGAATGCAGGATCGAGATCGGGCCGCCGATCGCGTTCGGCTCGGCCTTTTTCACCGCGTGCGCGAAGCGCGCGAGCATCACGTCGTCGTTGGGATCGACGCCCGCCGGCACGCGCGGCGCGATATCCACGATCGCCTGGCCCGTGATGGGCGAGACCCAGTCGTCCACCATGGCGCGCGGCAGGTTCTCGCGCGTAATCGGCGAGGGCTGCAGCAGCCGCGCGAGCTGGGCGAAGGCGAGCCTGAGCGGCTGGCTGAAGGCCGCTTCGGCGCGATCGCGCATGGCGGCGTTCGCGTTGGCGAGCTTCATGAGGCTGTCGGAGAGGTGTTTCGCCTCGGCGGCGCCCGGCCCCGGGTGATCGCCTGCCGCGAGCGCGAGCTGGTTGGCCGCGCGCTTGAGGATGTCCACGCGCACGGCGTCGGTGACGGGCGCGGACGGTTGCTGCGTGAGCGCGGGCAGCAATTGCTGCGCGGCGCTCGCGATCAGCATGAGCTTTTGCTGCTGGTCG
Organism: Paraburkholderia pallida; assembly: GCF_004524855.1. NCBI lineage: Bacteria > Pseudomonadati > Pseudomonadota > Betaproteobacteria > Burkholderiales > Burkholderiaceae > Paraburkholderia > Paraburkholderia pallida. Next base: position 2,190,075 of record NZ_CP038149.1, read on the forward strand.
TCCGGGATCAGCGCGCTGAGCGTGGTGGCGCGGCCCACTTCGGGCAGTTTGGCGAGCTTCTCGGCGATCTTGTCGGCTTCGGCGAGGTTGGGCGCAAGCACGCTCACGTCGTTGATCGAGATGACCGGCGAGTTCTTGAGCGCGATGAGCGTCGCCATCGACTCGGTATGCGGATCCTTCAGGTGCAGCGGATTGAAGTCGAAGCGCAGATGCAGCAGCAGCGGCGTCGCGCCCAGCACCACGATGAGCGTGCTGATCAGCACCGGCTTGCGATGTTCGGCGAGCCACTTGTCCACGGGCGCGAGGAATGCGAAGCCGGGCGAGGCGCGCTCGCCCTTGGGCTTGAACACGCGGATGAGCGCGGGCAGCACCGTCATGTCCGCGAAGTACGCGACGAACATCCCCACGCCGGCGATCTGGCCGAGCTCGGAGAGGCCCTTGTAGGCGGTGGGCAGGAACGAAAAGAAACTTTCGGCGACGGCGATGGCGGCCAGCGTGAGCGGCACGCCGATGGTGCGCGCGGTCTTCAGGAGCGCGGCGTCGAGGCGGTCGTCCTCGAAGCGCTCCTCGCGGTACTTCACGCCGAACTGCACCCCGAAGTCCACGCCGAGCCCGACGAACAGCACCATGAATGCGACTGACAGCATGTTCAGCGAGCCGATCATCATGAGGCCGAGCGCGGCGGTGATGACGAGGCCAATCACGAGCGTGATGAGCACGGCGGCGATCAGGCGGCCCGAGCGCAGCGCGAGCCAGAGGATCACGAGCACGACGATGGCCGTGATGGCGCCGTTGAGCGCGGCGCCGTCCTGCACCGAGGCGAACTCCTCGTCGGCGAGCGGCTGCTCGCCGGTCAGGCGCACGCGCGCGCCGAATTCGCTGTCCAGATGCAGTGAAGCGGCCGTGTCGCGGATCGCCTGCGAGGCGCTTGCCCCGGCTTTGAGCGCCGCGAAGTTCAGCACCGGCTGAACCGTCACGAACGCGAAGGCGGGCTTCGCGGCGGCATCCTTGTCGACGAGCGCGCGCCACGAGAACGCGGCCGGCTTGCCGGCGAGCACCTGGTCGACCACGTCGGCGGCGTTGCCGAGCAGCGAGGCCATTTGCGGCAGCTTCACCTGGCCGATCGTGAGCGGCAGCTGCAGCGTGGTCGTGAGCGTGCCGGCGAGGCCTGCTAGGCTAGGATCCTTCGCGAGCTGGTTCACGAGCGGGCGCGCCTGCACGAGCTGGCCCGTGGTGGAGAGCACCGTCTGGGTGGACGGGAACAGCAGCCCGTTGTGCTCGAAGAACGGCCCGCCCGCGGGCTGCGAAACGGCGCTGAATTCGCGCGTATCCCGCTTGAGGGCTTCGGCGAGCTTGTCGGCGGCGGCGTCGGCGAGCTCGGGCGCCTGCGCCTCGACCACCACGAGCAGCGACGAGCTGCCGTTCGGAAACGCCTTGTCCTTGGCGTCGCCGAGCGCGGCCCATTCGCCCTTGTTTTCGACGAGGCCGCTCACGTCGGTGTTGATCTTGAAATGCTTCACGACGTACACGCCGCTCAACGCGGCGAGAACGAGCGCGAATGCGATGACCCACGCCGCGCGGCGTACCGACCAGGCGACGAGGTGAATGATGAATGGCTTCAGCATAAAGGCGAGGAGGCCTTGTTAATTGACTGTTCTTGATGTGAAGCGCTCAAGTATACCGGCCTCGCACATTGCGGCGCGCCTCGCGCACACGAGCATATGCGCCAAAGCCGTTATACTGGGCCGGTCGGGGCGGGATCGGGTCTCGGGTGAGGCCACCGATCGAAGCTTTTTTCGGACCGCCGTGCCGGCGCCCGTTATTCACTGTTCCAAGAACGCGTATGAAACGTTATCTGACCGCATTCCTCGCCGCCGCTTTCCTGTCGGGCGTTTCTGGCGCCGCCCTCGCGCAGTCCTCGCCGGACGCCATCGTCAAGAGCGCGGTGGAAGGCACCGTGAAAGCGATGCAGGCCGACCCGCAGGCGCGTGGCGGCGACATGAACAAGATCACCGGCCTGGTCGAGACCCATTTCGTGCCGGCCACCGACTTCCAGCGCACCACGCGCATCGCGATCGGCAAGGCCTGGGCCACGGCCACGCCGGAGCAGCAACAGAAGTTGTATGAGCAATTTCAGCTCCTGCTCGTGAAGACCTACGCGTCGTCGCTTTCGCAGCTGCGCGACGCCCAGGTCACCTTCAAGTTCTTGCCGTCCAACACGGGCGCGGGCGCGAAAGACACCGTCGTGCAATCGCACGTGATCAGCAACGGCGGCGACGATGCCATCGATTATCGCCTCGCGCGCACCGCCAACGGCTGGAAGATCTACGACATCAACATGATGGGCGCATGGCTCATTCAGGTCTATCAGACCCAGTTCGCCGACCAGATCGCCAAGGGCGGCATCGACGGGCTCATCAAGTACCTCATCGAGCATAACGCGCGCAGCTAAAGCGTCGCGCTCGCGCGGCCGTCGCCGCGCTACTTTGCTCGTGACAGACGGCGCGTCCTCCGCAAGAGGCGCGCCGTTTGCATTTCAGGCGCCCGCGCGCTTCCTGCGGTTCTCCACCGCGAACTTGATCAACTCCGCCTGACCTTCGATATCGAGCTTGCGCTTGAGATTGAGCCGGTGCGTCTCGACCGTGCGCACCGAAAGCCCCGCGCGTTGTGCGATCTGCTTGCTCGACAGGCCCTCGGCGAGGGCATCGAGGATGTCCAGCTCGCGCGGCGTGAGGCGCTCGATGGGCGTCTCCTTGAGCGATGCCTGCAGCATGCGCGCGCCCAGTCCCGCGCTAAAGTACGTCTGCCCCGCCAGCACGGCCTCGATCGCGCGCACGATCTCGGTGGCCGGCGAGTCCTTCAGCACGTAGCCGCTCGCGCCTGCGCGCACGGCTTGCGTCACGTACTCGACGTTGTCGTGCATCGAGAGCATCAGCACACGGATGGCCGGGAAGCGCTCGTGAAAGATGCCCGCGAGCGCGATGCCGTTCATGCCGGCCATGCCCACGTCCATCAGCGCGAGATCGGGCTCGAGCGCGGCGGCGAGCCCGATGGCTTCATCGGCGTTGCCCGCCTCGCCCGCGACTTCGAGGCCCGGCACGGCTTCGAGGCGCGCGCGCAGACCGTCGCGCACGAGCGGATGATCGTCGATGAGCATGAGGCGCGCCGGTTTGCCTGGTTCGTTCATGGCGTCTTGTCTTCTCTTGTAGCGTGGTTCAGGGCGTCTCGCGCGATGCCGCGCCTGCGGTGTTCGCTGTCGTGTGTGTCGCAGCGTTTGCCAGGCTGGCGGGCCGTATCGGCACCCAGGCGGCGACCACGGTGTGGCCCGGCTTCGAGCTCAGCGTGAGCCGCCCGCCGAGCGGCTCGAGCCGCTCGCGCATGTTGCGCAGGCCCATGCCCGCGCGCGGATCGGCCTGCGCATGGGCCACGTCGAAGCCGCGGCCATTGTCGGCGATGCTGAGCGTCACGCTGTTTTGCGCGATCTCGAGCGTGAGCGCGGCGCGGCGTGCGCCGGCGTGCTTCACGATGTTGGTGAGCGCTTCCTGGGCGATGCGGAACAGCACCGTGTTCACGGCATCGGGCAAGGGCGTCGCGCCCATGTTCGCGTGCGCTCCGGCGTCACCGGAACGGGCGCCCGACTGCGTGAAGCCGATCTCCATCTCCGACTCCTCGGCCAGCTCGCGCGTCAGTTGCTCGAGCGCGGCGGCAAGGCCGAGGTCGTCGAGCATCGCGGGGCGCAGCGCGTGCGAGATGCGGCGCACTTCGCGCAACGTGTCCGAGAGCCGAGCGAGACCCGTGGACAACGAGGCTTCCGCCGCGGGGACGCGCGCCTCGCCGCGCTCGAAGCGCGCGAGCGCCGACTCGAGCAGCAGCTTCGCGGAAACGAGCATCTGGCTGATGCCGTCGTGCAGCTCGCGCGACAGGCGCGCGCGCTCCTGCTCCTGCGATTGCACCACTTGCTGCGCGAGGCGCTTGAGCTTCGCGTCGGTGCTGCGGTACTCGCTCACGTTGAGCACGAGCGCGCCGAGCGCGAACACGCCCACGCCCGCGAGGGCGATGATGCCGAGCCACTGCAGCGTGCGCTCGATATTGGCTGAGGCGCGCTCGTCGATATGCGCGAGCGCGGAGTCGACGTCGTCGAGATAGATGCCGGTGCCGACCATCCAGCCCCAGCGCGGCAGCGCGACCACGTAGCCGAGCTTCGGCGCGAGCTTGCCCGTCGATGGCCGATGCCACATGTAGCGCACGAAGCCGCCGCCGTGCGAGGCCGCGTTCACGAGCTGCTGAATCGTGAGCGCGCCTTGCGCGTCGCGCAGGTTCCAGAGATCCTGGCCGACGAGGCTCGGCTCGCGCGGATGCATGAGCGAGCGGCCGTGCATGTCGTAGACGAAGAAGTAGCCGTCCGGGCCGAAGTCCAGCTTTTGCAGCACGGCGAGCGCGGCGCGCTGGCGGGCGGCGAGGTCGGCGGGCACGGGCAGCGCAGTGGCGCTGGCCGCGGAGGCGGGATGGGTGGAGTTGGCGTCCTGGGCGGCTCTATCGCCGGCTTCGGGCGCATACAGCGGCGCGATCGCGCTCGTCGCGAGCTCGACGTAGTGGCGCAGCTCGACTTCCTTGCTCGACAGATACGCTGCCTGCATCGTGGCATGTTGCGTGCGCGCGAGCGCGGTCGCCTGCTGCCGCACGCCGATCCCGATGCTCGCAATGGCCGCGAGAAATGGCACCACCGCGAGCAGGAAGATCTTGGTCTTCAGGCGATCGTTGAAGAAAAATGGGGCGGGCATGGCGGTGTTCGGGTGCTGAGCCTGCAAGCATACCCGGAGATACCTGGAGGCGGCGCGCATGCCTCGCGAGGTGCGGCGCGCACCCACATTTATCGAGATTACCGGGCGGGCGATGATGGCGGGCGGCGTGGCTGCTTGACCTCTCTCGCCGTGCCGAACGGGGGCAGCGCCACTCGTGCTTCCGTCGCCGGCATCGTTCGATGCCGGGCGGGTTCTTCTTCTTCATCTATCGGGCGGCCACGACTCCAACGCACCATGACTCGACAAACAACAACGCTCCAAGCCCTGCTCGCCGCCGCCGGCGCCGCGCTGCTGCTCAACGCCTGCGGCGGCGAATCCGAGGCCCGCACGATCACGCAGACGGACCTGGCCGTGCCGCAAGTGATCGCCCATCGCGGCGGCACGGGCGACGCGCCCGAGAACACGCTGGTCGCCATCCGCGCGGCGCTTGCCCATCGCGCCGACGCCATCTGGCTCACCGTGCAGTTGAGCAGCGACGCCGTGCCGGTCCTCTACCGTCCCGCCGATCTCTCCTCGCTCACCGACGCGCGCGGCACGGTCGCCTCGAAGACGGCCGCGGAGCTCGCGCGCGTCAACGCGGGCTGGCAGTTCAAGACGCAGGACGCCTCCGGCCAGGCCGTCTATCCCTACCGCAGCGCGCCGGTCGGTATTCCCACGCTCGCTGAGGCGCTTGACGCGATTCCGGCTGACGTCCCCGTCATCCTCGACATGAAGGCCTTGCCCGCGCAGCCGCAGGCGGCCGCCGTGGCGCGCGTGCTGGACCAGGCCGGCGCGTGGGAGCGTGTGCTGCTCTATTCGACCGATGCGAGCTACCAGCAGGCCTTTTCCGCCTGGCCGCGCGCGCGCCAGTTCGAGTCGCGCGATGCAACGCGCGGGCGTCTGGCCGAGGTCGCGCTCGCGCATCGCTGCGAGGCGCCGCCGCCCGCACAGGCGTGGACCGGCTTCGAATGGCGTCGCCAGGTCGATCTCGTCGAGCAGTTCACGCTGGGCGAGGCGCGTTCGACCGTCGCCGATGCACAGCTCTGGACGGCGCCGGCGGTCCAGTGCTTCCGCACGAATCCGGACGTGCGCATCGTGGCGATCGCCGTGAACACCGAAGCCGACTACAGGGCGGCGGCCTGCGCGGGAGTGGACGCGGTGCTGGCCGATTCTCCAAAGCAGATGGTGCCGCTGCGCGAGGCCTTGCGGCGCGGCTACACCTGCCCTTGAGGACGCAACGACCTGCGTAGTTATACGTAGGTCGCTTACGTAGTTGTGCGCTTGTGGCAGGCGGTGCGAAGGCGAATACTACACGGCCATGCGGTGGGCATCGACGGCCCACTCGAAGTAAAACCATAAAACCGGAACAGGAGACGGCATGAGTCGGACATCCAGCCTTATCGTCTGGACGCTAGTCGCGCTGCTAGGCGCGTTCGCGTTCGGCACCATCGCGCTCGCGCACGGCGAGCGCATCAGCGCACTGTGGATCGTGATTTGCGCCGTGTGCGTCTACCTGATCGCGTACCGCTTCTATAGCCGCTTCATCGCGAGCACGGTCCTGCAGCTGGACGGCTTGCGCATGACGCCGGCCGTGCGCCACAACGACGGGCTCGACTACGTGCCCACCAACAAGTACGTGCTGTTCGGCCACCATTTCGCGGCGATCGCGGGCGCGGGCCCGCTGGTGGGCCCCGTGCTGGCCGCGCAGATGGGCTACATGCCCGGCATGCTGTGGATACTCGCGGGCGTGGTGTTCGCGGGCGCGGTGCAGGACTTCGTGGTGCTGTTCCTCTCCACGCGCCGCGATGGCCGCTCGCTCGGCGACCTCGTGAAGATGGAGCTCGGACCGGTCCCCGGCGTGATCGCCCTGTTCGGCACCTTCCTCATCATGATCATCATCCTCGCGGTGCTCGCGCTGATCGTGGTGAAGGCGCTCACGAATTCGCCGTGGGGCACGTTCACCGTGGCCGCGACGATTCCCATCGCGATCTTCATGGGCCTCTATGTGCGCTACATCCGCCCGGGCAAGATCGGCGAGATCTCGATCATCGGCTTCGTGTTGCTGATGGCATCCATCGCGTTCGGCCAGCACGTGCACGATTCGCCCACGCTCGCCGCCATGTTCACGTTCACGGGCACGCAACTCACGTGGATCCTGATCGGCTATGGCTTCGTGGCCTCGGTGCTGCCGGTTTGGCTGCTGCTCGCGCCGCGCGACTACCTCTCGACGTTCCTGAAGATCGGCACGATCCTCGCGCTCGCGATCGGCATCCTGATCGTCGCGCCGGAGCTGAAGATGCCGGCCTTCACGAAGTTCATCGACGGCACGGGCCCGGTCTGGTCGGGCAACCTGTTCCCGTTCCTCTTCATCACGATCGCGTGCGGCTCGGTCTCGGGCTTCCATGCGCTGATCTCGTCGGGCACGACGCCCAAGCTGCTCGACAACGAAACCAACGCGCGCTTCATCGGCTATGGCGCGATGCTGATGGAATCGTTCGTCGCGATCATGGCGCTCGTGGCCGCCTCGGTGATCGAGCCGGGCGTGTACTTCGCGATGAACGCGCCGCTCGCCGTGCTCGGCACGACGCCCGACGCCGTGGCGCACACGGTGGGCCAGTGGGGCTTCATGCTCACGCCGGATATGCTCACGCATACTGCGCAGGCCGTGGGCGAGACCACCATCGTCGCGCGCGCGGGCGGCGCGCCCACGCTGGCCGTGGGCATGGCGCAGATCCTGCACCAGGTGATCGGCGGCGAAGCGATGATGGCGTTCTGGTATCACTTCGCCATCCTCTTCGAAGCGCTGTTCATCCTCACCGCAGTGGACGCGGGCACGCGTGCGGGCCGCTTCATGCTGCAAGACCTGCTCGGCACGTTCCACCCGGCGCTCAAGCGCACGGAGTCGCTGCCCGCAAACCTGATCGCGACCGCGCTGTGCGTGGCCGCCTGGGGCTACTTCCTCTATCAGGGCGTGGTCGATCCGCTCGGCGGCATCAACACGCTGTGGCCGCTGTTCGGCATCTCGAACCAGATGCTCGCCGGCATCGCGCTGATGCTCGCCACCGTCGTGCTCTTCAAGATGAAGCGCGAGAAGTTCGCGTGGGTCACCGCCGCGCCTACGGTGTGGCTGCTCATCTGCACGCTCACGGCGGGCTGGCAGAAGATTTTCGACAGCAATCCCAAGGTGAGCTTCGTCGCGCACGCGCAGAAGCTTTCGGCGGCCATCGCGGACGGCAAGATCGTCGCGCCCGCGAAGTCGCTCGAGCAGATGCAGCGCATGGTCTTCAACGACTATGTGGATGCGGCGCTCTCGGGGCTCTTCATCTTCGTGGTGGTGAGCATCGTGGTGTACGGGCTGATTGCGATTGCGCGCGCACGCCGCATCGACCGTCCGACCGTGCAGGAAACGCCGTATGAAGCGATGCCGGCGGGCGGCGCGGCCGTCGCGGCGAATCGCGTGCATTGAGCCGGCGACACGGACTGGAACTGGACGGAGCACATCATGTTCTCGGGACTTCGCGACAACGTGCAGACGGCGGGCCGCTATCTCGGCCAGGCCATGCGCCTGATGGTGGGGCTGCCGGACTACGAGGGCTACGTCGCGCACATGCGCGCGACGCATCCCGACCGGCCGGCGATGACCTATGAAGAGTTTTTCCGCGAGCGGCAGAACGCGCGCTATGGATCGGGTGCGGGGAAATGCTGCTGATGAGCGGTTGAACGGAGACGTTCGATAACCTGGCCACCTGGCCATCTACGATACGAAGCGCGACGGCGAAGGCCGCCGCGCTTTTTTTATTCATGGTTGCGGATTGGCGATGAATGTGGAAAGACGTTGATCTGGAGTCCTTGCTCATGTTCCGCGTCGTCGAATCAATTTTGATTGACGATATATTTATCAGCTGAATCTATCAGGTGAAATATGAGCACTGACAACGCTGTATCTGCCAATGTGTATCAATTTGGCGTCCATCAGAATCTCAGCCCTTCGGAATTGTTTTTCTATGTTGCCGTCGAGGAGACATGCAAGCAGCTCGGGGTAGATGATGTCGAGGCCGTCGTGGCCATTCTTTGTGGACAGAACTGGATATCCACGCGCGCCAAACCAAACGGAGCTACGAAAGGAACATCCGTCGCGTCTCTGGTATCGCGCAAGCTATTGAATTACGATCTCAAACGCAAAATTTTGCCGACGCTGACCAATGCGAGCGTCAAAAAGCTCAAGGTGATGATGGTCAGAAACGTTGGCACTTTTGTGGGCCGCACCGTTCCGGTAGTGGGATGGGTCATCGTCTCTCATGACGTGGCCATGATCGGTATCAATACGGTTCGGCATTACAATCGACTCGTCAAACGAGAAGACAGGGTTTTCTAATGACGACTCAGACCTGGATGGAACTCGAATCTTTCATCAGAACAGAAGCAGGTGTTCGTGCGACGAAGCCGGTCACTGCGTCTGACCGGTTGGAGGATGATCTGGATCTGACTGGAGACGATGCCGATGAATTCATGGGCAAGTTCTTCGAGCGATTTCCAGTAAAACCCGGTGACTACGAATTCAGTCGATATTTTTCGGAGGAAGGTTTTAACCTGCTAGCCATTCTCGCCATGCCGTTTTCAAGGAAGCAACAAAAAAAATACGATAAACAACCGCTGACGGTCGGTATGTTGGAACGCGCGATTAACCTCGGCGTGTGGGACAGTGAAAAGTTGGCTGGTTGAACGGCACTACCCGCATACTCGAATGACCTCGCGGTAGTGACACCTGGCCCTTATCGGGCAGCACCGAAGAGGCACGATCGAGGCGCTTCGTTGCGACACCAGGCACAATCGCAGGCACCACCTCTACGCGAGGCGCAGCACTCAACTCCGCCCGCGTCTCGCCGTTAACCCGAACGAGATTCCACACCAATTCGACGCATGACGCCGCGCCTGGCGTGATGCAGGGATTCGAATCGTCGGGAAAGCGGATTGCAAGTTTGCCGGGGTCGGCAACACCTCACCTTGAACGCCTGCACAGCATGGCGTCATTTGAAGAAATCACTCATGGTCCTGCATCGACTGGGCGCCGCCGCGCTCGCGCTCATCCTGGCCGCAACGGTTGCACCCGTTTGCGAAGCGCAATACACCACCGACTGGGTGGCCAACACTTATGGCACCAATGCGACCCGCGTGGGCAACGTCGCCCGCTCGATGTGGGTCGCCCCCGAAGGCATGATCTACACCTCGTCGATGTGGGACGAGAACGAGGGCGGCGTGGCCCTTTACCAGAACGGCCAGAGCCAGGGCTCGATCGGCGGCCACGGCGATTTCCAGGGCGGAGCGATCACGGGTAACGCCACGTCGCTGTTCGTCGCGATGCAGTACAGCACCACTTACGGCAGCGGCAACGTCGGCCGCTACAATCGCGCGAGCAGCACTCGCGATCTGCTCATTCCCGTGAGCGCCGACACGACCGAGAAACTCGCCGATGTCATCACGGGGCTCGCGACCTCCGGCACGCTGCTCTATGCCAGCGACTTCCCCGGCAACCGCGTGCGCGTATACACCACGGCCGGCGTCTGGCAGAGCGACATCGCCGTGACGGGGCCGGGCGCGCTCGCCGTGGACGCCGGGGGCAACCTCTGGGTCGCGCAAAAGAGCGCGGGCGCGGTGCTCGAGTTCAGCCCAGGTGGTCAGCTTCTGAACACCATTCAACTGGCTTCCGCCGCGCAGCCATCGTCGTTGTATTTCGATTCGCAGAACTTACAGTTGATGATCGGCGACTCCGGTCCCGACATGAACATCAAGATCTACAACGTGACGGGCACGCCTGCTCTTGCCGGCACGTTCGGCATTCAGGGCGGCTATCTCGACTCGACCACCGGCATCAAGGGGCAAGTCGGCGCCAAACGCTTTACGCGCGTAGCCGGCATCGGCAAGGACGCCGCGGGGAACCTGTATGTGCTGAACAATCCGTGGGGCGGCTCATGGGATCTCGGCCGCAACGGCGGCACCGACCTGCACGCCTACGATGGCAGCGGCAATCTGCGCTGGATGCTCCAGTCGGTCAACTTCGAAGGCAACGCGGTACCGGACCCGGCCACCGACGGCGCGATGTTCTACAGCGGCATGAACGTCTATTCGGGCACGGCCGGGGGCACCTTCGTCGCCAACACCATCGACCCCGTCACGTATCCGAACGACCCGCGCATCAATCTCGCCGATCCCGCGCGCGGCGAGCATTTCGCGCAGTTCGCGAACGTGGGCGGACAGCGCATTCTCGTGGCCGCCGGCCAGAATCCCGATACGTTCTACTTTTTCCATTTCAATCCGGCGAGCGGCTATATCGCGATTCCCGACTACACGCTGCCGGGGCCGGCGTTCAACACGACGGCGCCGGTCCGCAATGGCTTTTGCCTCGACAGCAAGGGCGATCTCTGGGTGGGGCTCGACAAGACCAACGTCATTTCCCACTATCCGCTGACCGGTTTCAATGCGAGCGGCCAACCGCAATGGGGCGCCGCGATCACCACGCCGACGCCGGCCACGCTTTCGCGTCTCACGCGCATCATCTACCTGCCCGAAAGCGACACGATGATCCTCGCGGGCATTACCGGCAGCACCGACTGGACCGCGGTGGGCTCGCGCGTCGAGGTCTATCACGGCTGGCTCGCCGGCAATACGACGGCGCCGAATCCGGTGATCACGCTCACGAGCGCGAATCCCAAGTCGATTACGGCCGCCGGCAATGAGCTGTTCGTGGGCTATGTGCACACCGTGCCCAATATCGACGCCTTCAACCTCACCACGGGCACGCTCGACACCACGCTCATCGACAGCAGCCCGAATACGGTCTACGTGGGCAACGACGTGGACTCGATGTATGGCCTGCGGGCGTATCTGAGCTCGACCGGCGAGTATGTCGTGACGAAGGACAACTACAACGGCTCGAGCATCGTGGTCCAGCGCTGGACGCCGCCGGCCGCGAGCACGACCGCAAGCACGACCGCAAGCACGGCCGCAAGCACGGCCGCGACCGGCGTGAGCGCGGCCATGACGGTGGCGAAAGCGGTGAAGGTGATGAAGGCGCTGCTGGTGTCGCCATTCAGCGCGAAGTAACGGCATCGCCGGGCCGCCGCGACGGCGCTGCCTCGCGCCGCACCGCGTCGTCGCAATGCGCGCGCCACATCTGCCGATACGCGCTTTCGATATTCGCGGCAAAGCGCGGCGCATCCATGAGCGGCGAAGCCTCCATGCGGGCGCGCAGCCCGGCGCGCAGCGCGGCCAGCCGCGGCCGGTCGCGCGCCAGTTCGACGGCGATGCGCACGAACTCGTCATCGGTGTGCGCGACGAGCTCGGGCGCCCCGAGATTCGCCGCGATGCTCCAGCCGCCGCGGCTCGCCGCCGAGCGGCCCGTGCGCGTGACGACGGGCACGCCCATCCAGAAGGCGTCGAGACTCGTGGTGTGGCCGTTGTACGGAAACGAGTCGAGCGCGAGGTCGATGCGCTGGTAGGTCTCCAGATAGTGGTGGCGCGTCTGATGGCCGACGAACGCCACGCGTTCCGGGTCGATGCCCTGCGCTCGCGCGCGCGCTCTGAGCGCTTCGCGCGGCACGCCCGGCGGCGCGAGCAGCAGCAGGCGCGCATCCGGCACGGCGGCCAGCACGCCGCTCCACAGGCGCAGCGCGTGGTCGGTGATCTTGGCCGGATTGTTCAGGCAGCCGAAGGTGAGCGGCGCGCCCGCCGCCGCCGGCAGGGCGTTGACCTCGAGACCGGCAACCTGCGCCTCGTAGCACCAGAACGCGTTCGGCAAGCGTAGTGAGCGCTCGCTATAGAGCGCGTCGCGGCCGGGCTCGCCGGCCGGGTCGAGCCAGGGGTCGGTGAGCCGGTAGTCCATCGCCGTGCTGCCGGTCGTGCCGGGGTACGCGAGCCACGCGAGCTGCACCGGCGCGGGCCGCCGCGCGAACAGCAGGCGCCGTCCGGCGGCCATGTGCATCGTGAGGTCGACGAGGATGTCGATGCGGTCGTCGCGGATCTGCTGCGCGAGCGCTGCGTCGTCGAGCGTGTGCACGTCGCGCCAGACATCGACGAGTGTCTTGATGTGCTGCGTCATGGCGTCGGGCTTCGCGACGCTCGCATAGCAGACGATCTCGAACGCCGCGTGGTCGTGATGCGAGAGCAGTGGCACCGTGAAAAGCGCCTGGCAATGCGAACGAAAATCGGGCGAGACGTAGCCGATGCGCAAGCGCCGCCCGGGCGCGAGCGCGTCTTCGCGGGGCGGCGGCGCATCGGCCGGCGCGCTTCGCGATGCCGCTTCGAGCAACGGCGCCTCGAAGCACGCCGCGAAGCGCCGGCACTCGTCGAGCAACGCCTGCGGGTCGTCGGTCTGGAAGGCGAGCGCGAAGATCAAGTCGTAGTGCGCGATGACGATGTCGATGCTGCGGTCGTTGGTGGCGCTTGCCAGCGCGAGCGCTTCCCGATACGACGCCACCGATTCGTCGAGCCGCCCCATGTCGAGCAGCACATTGCCGAGCGCCGCGTGTGTGGCCGGGTCCGTGCGATCCAGTTCGATCGCGCGGCGCAGCGCCGCTTCGGCCTCGTGCAGCCGCTCGCCCTTCAGCACGAGGCCGAGGTGATGCCACGCGAGCCGGTGATCGGGCTGCAGCACGACGGCGCGGCGCAACGCGCTGGCGGCCTCGTCGGGACGCGCGACGCCGATCAGCGTGCCGAGGTTGTAATGCGCATCCGCGAGGCCCGGGTCGAGCGCGACGGCCTCGCGCGCCGCGGCTTCGGCTTCCTCGCGATGCGTTTTCGCGAGCGTGTGGGCGAGATTGACCCAGGCGACGGCGAAGTCCGGCTTGAGCGCCAACGCGCGTCGCAAGGCCTGCGCCGCTTCGTCGGGGCGGCGCTCGCAGAGCAGGTTGCCGAGGTTGAAGTGCGCCGCGACGAGTTCGGGGTCCAGCTCGGTCGCTCGGCGCAGCGCGGCTTCGGCTTCGTCGGGGTGCGTATCGGCAAGCAGGTGCCCGAGACGGTTCCACGCTGGCGCGAAGCCCGGATCGAGTTCGAGCGCGCGGCGCAGCGCGGCCTCGGCGGCGCGGGGCTGCGTGGACAAGAGCAGCGTGCCGAGGTTGAAATGCGCGTGCATGAAATCGGGGCGCAGCGCGATCGCGCGTTCGAACGCCGCTTGCGCCTCTTCGGGCCGCGCCGTGCGCAGCAGGTTGCCGAGGTTGTTGTGCGCTTCCGCGAACGCGGGATCGAGGCAGAGGGCCGCGCGCAGATGCGCGTCGGCCTGCGCGGCCTCGTCCGGGCCGAAGGTGTTGGACAGATAGAAGTGCGCGGCGGCCAGCGTCGGATCGAGCGCGAGCGCGCGGCGCAGCGCGGCGCGCGTGTCGTCGATACGGCCCTGCATGCACAAGGCGGTGGCGAAATCGACGAGGCGCTGCCCGTCCTGGTGCGGGGCGAGCGCTTCGCGCAACAGCGCCGCGGCCTCGGACGTGCGGCCCTGCTGGTGGGCGATCAGGGTGCGCAGGTGCAGCGTTTCGGCGTGCCCGGGCGACTGTGCGAGCACGGCGCGGCAGTGCTCATCGGCAGCGGTGAGCTGCCCGGCGCGCCAGGCGGCGAGTGCGGCTTCGTACATGGTGGCTAGCGTGGCTTTCGTGGCGACCGGCGTGGCCTGGCCGGCGGCGCGGGCGGGCGGGCGAGCGCAACGCCGGGCCGGGCCGGGCCGGGCGGCGGCATCCGGTGGATGGAAAACCCGCCATTGTGCTGGCGCCGCTATCCCGAAAACGCCTGCCGTCGCGCCGCCGCGATCTGCCGCAACAAAAGCAGAAAGGGCGCAACGGCGTGAACCGTTGCGCCCTCTCGAGCGCCGTGCAAAGGCCGCCGTCCTTCCGGACGCGGCCTTCAACGCCGCTTAGCTTGCCGCGACAGTCGCGGGCTTTTTGGTCTTGGCCGCGTTCTTGATCTCTTCGAGCTTGATCTCGACGTGACGCGAGAACACGTAGTCAGCCGGACGCTGGGTGTCGAGCGGGATGTCCTTGGCGAACGCGCCCGTGGTGCGCGGGCCCGACAGCGCGATGCGCGCGGCCTTGAGCGGATGCGCGACCGTGTCCATCACGGCGGTAGCCTCGAAGCCGCAGTGGACCATGCAGTCCGCGCACTTCTCGTACTTGCCCGTGCCGTACTTGTCCCACTCGGTGGTTTCCATCAGTTCCTTGAAGGTCTTCACGTAACCTTCGCCGACCAGATAGCAGGGCTTCTGCCAGCCGAACACCGTGCGCGCCGGGTTGCCCCAGGGCGTGCATTCGTAGGTCTGGTTGCCGGCCAGGAAATCGAGGAACAGGCTCGACTGGCTGAACGACCACTTCTTGCCGTTGTTGCCGCGCTTGAAGATCTCGCGGAACAGGTTCTTGGTCTTGTCGCGATTCAGGAAGTGCTGCTGGTCCGGTGCGCGCTCATAGGCATAGCCCGGCGAGACCGTGATGCCGTCGACGCCGATCTCGCCGACCGTGTCGAAGAACTTCGCCACGCGCTCGGGTTGAGCATCGTTGAACAGCGTGCAGTTGATGTTCACGCGGAAGCCGCGGCGCTTGGCTTCCTTGATGGCCGCGACGGCCTTGTCGTAGACGCCTTCCTGCGAAACCGAGTGATCGTGCGCTTCGCGGTCGCCGTCGAGGTGCACCGACCAGACGAAGTACGGGTTCGGCTGGTAGTCGTCCATCTTCTTTTCCATGAGCAGCGCATTCGTGCACAGATACACGAACTTCTTGCGCGCCATGATGCCCTTCACGATCTGCGGCATTTCCTTGTGCAGGAGCGGCTCGCCGCCTGCGATGGAAACGACCGGTGCGCCGCACTCATCGACGGCTTCGAGGCATTCCTCCAGCGACAGGCGCTGGTTCAGGATGGGATCCGGATAGTCGATCTTGCCGCAGCCATTGCAGGCGAGGTTGCAGCGGAACAATGGCTCGAGCATGAGCGCGAGCGGATAGCGCTTGTTGCCGCTGAAATGCTGGCGAAAGATGTACGAGCCAACGCGGACTTTTTGTAGCAGCGGAATAGACAAAGCGTGTCCTCCTTAAACTTCGCGTGCGACGAGCGGTTGCAAGAGCTTCGACGGCAGCTTGAATTCGACTTTTTCTTCACGGCCCGTCATCGTCGACACCTCGACAGGCCCCAACGCGCGCAGCGCGTCGATCACGTTTTCCACCATTTCCTCGGGCGCCGACGCGCCGGCCGTGATGCCGACGGTTTGCGCATTGGCGAACCACTCGGCCTTCACTTCCGAGCCGTCCGCCACGAGGTAGCTCGGCAGACCCGATTCGCCGCCGATCTCGCGCAGGCGATTCGAGTTCGAACTGTTCGTCGCGCCCACGACCAGCAGCACGTCGACTTGCGAAGACAGCTCGCGCACCGCGGCCTGGCGGTTTTGCGTGGCATAGCAGATGTCACGCGTGTCCGGGCCGACGATGTCGGAGAAGCGCTTGTGCAACGCGTCGATGATGCCGCGCGTGTCGTCCACCGAAAGCGTGGTTTGCGTCACGTACGCGAGCGGCGCGTCGAGCGGCAAGTCGAGCTTGCCCACATCCGCCTCGCTCTGCACCAGCAGCACGGTGCCGGGAATCTGGCCGATCGTGCCTTCCACCTCCGGGTGGCCGGCATGGCCGATCAGGATCAGCGTGCGGCCCG
The DNA here is from genome assembly GCF_004524855.1 of Paraburkholderia pallida. NCBI lineage: Bacteria > Pseudomonadati > Pseudomonadota > Betaproteobacteria > Burkholderiales > Burkholderiaceae > Paraburkholderia > Paraburkholderia pallida. Next base: position 2,206,526 of record NZ_CP038149.1, read on the forward strand.
CCGCGACGTACTGGCGGCCCTGCACGTGCACCTTGGTGACGAGCGGACAGGTGGCGTCCAGCACGTCGAGGCTGCGTTCGTCGGCGGCGCGCTCGACGGTCTTGGCGACGCCGTGCGCGCTGAAAATCGCGACCGCGCCTTCGGGCACTTCGTCGAGCTCTTCCACGAAACGCGCACCCTTCTCGCGCAGGTTCTCGACCACGTGGCGATTGTGGACGATCTCATGGCGCACGTAGACGGGCGCGCCGTGCTTCTGCAATGCACGATCGACAATCTCGATCGCGCGGACAACCCCCGCACAAAAGCCGCGGGGTTGGGCAAGGATGACTCGCATAGGGTGGCGAACTCCGACTGCCGCGGATTCCGAACGAGCCGAAAAGACCCGTTCGCCGCGACCATCATATTAATAAGGTGCTGATATCTGCATACATCCGCCAAAGGGGGGCGGAAAAAACCAGACGCGCATTTTAACCCCATCGCCGCCGCTTTGCTGTATAGCGAACGGGAAGGTGCGGCGCGCACGCGACGCCAATCGCAATTGGCCCCGTTATCCGCCCCATTTTGCGGCGTTCCAGCAGCAGGATTGCCGGCGACACAGCCTGTGACACTCTTGGGGGTATTGCGCAGTGCAACAGGGTGCGGGAACCCTTAAACTAACGTCCCCCGTACCAGGCCGCATCGCGCCTTGCGGGACCGACCCCATTCTGGACGCTTCATGGAACCCGATCAATACGACGATTTTCCGGTAGCGCGCATTTTGCTGCCGAAGGCGCTCCGAGCGCCTGTCGGCGTGATCTACCATGTCGCGCGCACCCTCGATGACATTGCCGACGAAGGCGACTGGAGCGCCGAGGAGCGCCACCTGCGCGTCGCCGACTTCCGCGCCGGGCTCGACGCCGTGGCGCAAGGCCGTCTCGCGCCCGTGCATCCCGCGCTGTTCGCGGAGCTCGCGAAGGTGATGGTCCGGTGCCGGCTGCCGCTGGAGCCGTTCTACGACCTGGTGTCGGCGTTCGATCAGGACATCGACACCACGCGCTATGCCGACCGTTTCGAGCTGCTCGACTTCTGCCGCCGCTCGGCGAACCCGATCGGTCACCTTATGTTGCATTTGATCGACGAGGCCACGCCCGAGAACCTCGCCGATTCGGACGCCATCTGCACCGCCTTGCAGCTCATCACCTTCTTGCAGGATGTGCCGGCTGACTGGAAACGGGGCCGCATCTACCTCCCGCAGGCCGACCGCGAGCGCTTGAAGGTGAGCGAGGCGCAGATCGCCGCGGGCAGGGTGGATGGCGCCTGGTGCGCGCTGATGGAGCACGAAGTGGCGCGGGCGCGCGCGCTCATGGTGAGCGGCGCGCCGCTCGCGCTGCGCGTGCCGGGCCGCTTCGGCCTCGAGCTGTGCAGCGTCGTGCACGGCGGCCTGCGCATGCTCGAAGTCATCGAGCGGGCGGACTATGACGTATTTCGCGCGCGTCCCCGGCTGGGCGCCGCCGACTGGGCCGTGGTGCTGATGCGCACGGCGGCCATGTGGCTGTCGCGCCGCGTGGGAGCGCGCATGCCTTCGATCGAGAGTAACAACGCATGATGACAACGATTTTCTTTGCAGTGTCCTGCCTTTCGCTCGTGATCTGGCTGGTCCTGCTGTTTGGCCGCGGCGGCTTCTGGCGCGCCCGCCCCGCCGCGCCGCTGCCGCTGGTCGAGCCCGCGGCGGGCTGGCCGGCGGCGTGCGCCGTGGTGCCGGCGCGCAACGAGGCGGACGCGATCGGCGAGGCCGTCACGTCGCTGCTCGAGCAGGACTATGGCGGCGAGTTTCACGTCATCGTGATCGACGACCACAGCACCGACGGCACCGCCGAAGCCGCGCGCGCCGCCGCGCTCGCGCTGCGCTGCCCGGAGAAGCTCACGGTGGTGAGCGCCAAGCCGCTGCCCGCGGGCTGGTCGGGCAAGGTGTGGGCGCAGTCGCAGGGCATCGAGGCCGTGCGCACGCTCGGCCTGAACGCCGACTACCTGCTGTTGACGGACGCCGACATCGGCCACCCGCCCGACGCCCTCGCGCAGCTCGTGGTGCGCGCGCAGGCGGAAAAGCGCGATCTCGTCTCGCTGATGGTGCGCCTGCGTTGCGACTCGTTCTGGGAGAAGGCGCTGATCCCGGCGTTCGTATTCTTCTTCGCGAAGCTCTATCCGTTCTCGTGGGTCAACAATCCGCGCAACAAGACGGCGGCGGCGGCCGGCGGCTGCATGCTGGTGCGCCGCAAGGCGCTGGAGGAGGCGGGTGGCATCGAGTCGATCCGCGCCGAGCTCATCGACGATTGCAGTCTTGCCGCGCGCATCAAGCATCGCGGCGAGGGGCGCCATCCGATCCGTCTCGACGTGGCCGCGAAGAGCGTCTCGCTGCGCCCGTACGACTCGTGGAAAGACATCTGGAACATGATCGCGCGCACGGCGTTCACGCAGCTCCATTACTCGGCGTGGCAGCTTGCGGGGACGATCGTCGGCATGACGGTCATCTATCTCGCGCCGCCCGTGGTCGCGCTCGTGCTCGGCCCGCTCGGCTGGCCCGCATGGGTGGCCTGGGCGCTGATGTGCTGCGCTTACGCGCCGATGCTGGCGTACTACCGCCGCTCGCCGCTGTGGGCGCCGTTCCTGCCGCTCGTCGCGCTGTTCTACGTGGGCGCGACCTTCGCTTCGGCCTGGCGCTTCTGGCGCGGCAAGGGCGGGCAGTGGAAGTCGCGCGTGCAGGCGCCCGCGCAGGGGCGCTGAGGCTGTGCCAAGGTTATTATCGAAGTCGCGTTTGACGCGGTCGGGATAAGTCTGCTCGCTGCTGTTGCTCCGCAACGCGTATCGCCTTACTTTGGCGCGATCGTGTTGAACAGGAGCCACAATGCCTGCACAGTGTTTTTACAACCTCAATGGGCAGCGCATGTCCACGCTCACGTGCGTTGGAATCGGTGGATTTGCGGCTTTTTCAGGAAGTGGCGTGGACACCAACAATCCCGCTTCGATCGCGATCAGGAATTCAGGGCCATTGCCGCTCGGCCTCTATTACATCGTGGCCCGTCCAAGCGGTGGTCGTATGGGGTGGCTCTATGATTTCGTCAAGGATCAGGCCTCAGGGGTCCATCATGAGGACTGGTTCGCGCTCTATCGTGACGACGGTCAGATTGACGACTATACGGTGATCAACGGCGTGCGGCGCGGCAATTTCCGTATCCATCCAAACGGGCGCTTGGGCCGGAGCGAAGGCTGCATCACCATTGCCGCTCAGAGAGACTTTGCGCGCTTGCGCCAGTGGCTCCTCTCGCAGAAGACCGGTGTCATTCCGCGCACCGGTATCTCCTACTACGGCACGGTGATCGTGCGATGAAGCGCGTGCGCGTCGTGCTCGAGTTATTGCTTGTGCTCGTGTTGGCGTTGCCGGTGTTCGTCGTGGTTACCAGGATCGATGCGATCCCGGCGTGGCTGTACAGCGACCGCGGCTACGCTACGCTCGAGCCGCTATTCAACTTGTTCGGCGCAGTGGGTATCGAGGGACACGAGGACGTCATCGTGAGCGTTCTGCTTGCGCTGAGTCTGGTGATCTCGGGCGCAATGGTTGCGGTCAGCGCGGCACTCTTGCAGCATCGCCGACGCTCGCAGCACCGCGCTGACGGTTGACGAGGCTTAACGCTGCGTCAACATCATGTACATCTGCACGACCATGTCGGGCGAGAACACGAACGGCACCCAGCCGTGACCCGTGTGCCGCAGCACCAGCAAGCGGTCGCCATTCGACTGCTTCTGCACGGCCATCATCGGATTCTTCGTCGACGCGAAACGCCAGCCGGGCGGAATCGCGGGCGGCGGCTCGGGCTGCATGGAGGCGCGCGCGTTCGCGAGTTCCTCGATCAGCTGGCCGACCTGCAGCGGATGCAGCGACACCGTCTGGCCGCCGATCGACATCGTGATCTCGTTCTGCGACGGCCGCCCGACTTCCAGCATGACCTTGCGGTCTTCGGCTTCCGGCTCGGCTTGCGCGGGTTCCGCGGCGTCGACCGGTTCGATAGCGGTCGCCACTTCGGGCGCGACTTCGGCCCCAACTTCCGCCGCCACTTCGGCCGTGGCGGCTTCAGCTTCGGCTCCGGTCTCGGCTTCGACTTCAGCTTCGGTTTCGACGACAGCCGCCTGCGGCTCGTGCGGATGCGCCGCCGCAACGGCTGGCGTTTCCGGCTCGAGTTCGGCATGTTGCGTGGCCGCTTCCGGCGCGGAGGCATCCACCGCGTGGGTCTGTTCGGGCGCTGCCGCAACGACTGGGCGCGGCGCAAGCGCGACGCTGGCGGCCTGGATCAGCTGATCGACGCCCGCTTCGAGCGCGCCGATCTGGTCTTGAAGATTCATGCGAGGCTTCTCTGATAAGACCCGCGATTTTACCCATAGCGCACGCGACTGTCCCGCGCAGCGTTGTAAGCAGGTCGCAACAAAAGTTGTAACAATTTGCTCTCGCATTGAGCAGCCGTTGCGCGCCAGGGGCAGCGAGCGCCTGCAAAACTACTGTGGAGCGGGGGCGTGACAGCACACGCAGAGCTTGTTTCCCTCTGGATCCCGGAAATACGCGCCGTAATAGTCCGGGTGGTAGTGGGTCCTCAAACCGGGTGCGCCTTCGCACGAACCGCCGTTCGCGAGCGCGCTGGCGTAGGCGTTGTCGACCGATTGCCGGTCAGGCGCAAGCAACGCCACCATTTGACCGTTGCCGCATGCGGCGGCGTTGCCGTCGTATGGGCTGCCGACAATGAAGAGCGGGCGCGGCATGCCCTCGGCCATCCAGCCTGCCCATGGCTTATCGGGCTCACAAAACTTCAAACGATGTCCGAGCTCATTCATGACGGCCGAATAGAACTTGAAGGCACGGTCAAAGTCGTTGGCACCCACAAAAACATGCGAGATCATCGTGTTCTTCCCTTGAGCATCCGGTGACGGTCGTCCAGGTTACTACGGCACCGATCCCTTGAGCGCGCGCCGCAAGCCGCGAAAAGAGCGGCCTCGTGCGGCGCTTACTTCGTGCCCAGATACCCCGCCTCGCGGAACCACGCGAGCGCATCCTTGAGGCCCTCGCGATAGGGCCGCGCGCGGTAGCCGAGTTCGCGCTCCGCCTTCGCCGACGTGAAATACATCTTGTTCTTCGACATCTTGAGCGCATCGACGGTCACGAACGGCTCGCGCTTCGTGAAGCGCGCCACGGCCTCGGCGCCCATCGCGAGCGGGTAGAGCGGCCAGCGCGGCAGCGCGATCGTGGGCGGCTTGCGGCCCACCATGCCGGCGATGTCGCCGAGCATCTGCTGCAACGGCAGGTTCTCGCCGCCGAGGATATAGCGCTCGCCGATGCGCCCGCGCTCGAGCGCGAGGAAGTGGCCGTTCGCGACGTCGTCCACGTGCACGAGGTTCAGGCCCGTGTCGACGAACGCGGGAATCTTGCCCGTGGCCGCCTCCACGATGATGCGGCCCGTAGGCGTGGGCTTCACGTCGCGCGGCCCGATCGGCGTGGACGGATTGACGATCACGGCGGGCAGGCCGTCGCGCTCGATCATGCGCTCCACGGCGCGCTCGGAGAGCACCTTGCTGCGCTTGTACACGCCGATCGCCTGCTCGGCCGTGAGCGGCGAGGTTTCGTCGGCGGAGTTGCCCGAGCTCGTGACCTTGAGCGTGGCCACGCTGCTCGTGTAGACGATGCGCTCCACGCCCGCGTCGAGCGCGGCGCGCATGGTGGCTTCGGCGCCCTCGAGATTGGCGCGCTCGATCTCGTGCGGATCGGGCGCCCACAGCCGATAGTCGGCGGCCACGTGAAACAGATAGCGTACGCCGTCGAGCGCCTTGCGCATCGAGGCGGCGTCGCGCATGTCGCCGGTGACGATTTCGGCGTCGAGCGCCTCGAGATTCTTGCGCGGGCTAGTCGCGCGCACCAGCACGCGCACGGCATAGCCCTTTTCCTGCGCGATGCGGGCGACGGCCGAGCCGACGAAGCCGGACGCGCCGGTGATCAGCACGAGGTCCTTGTTGGCGCGGGAGGTGTCGGTCATTCGAAATTCGCTTTTCAGTTCGGATGTCGGTGCGGCGCGCGGCGCGCGCTGCTGGCGTGGCACGGATTGTACGTGGGGCGCGGCGACGCGGTAACGGCGGCGGGCTTGCGGCGCGGGCGGGGCATCGAGCGGAGTATCAAGCGGAGTATCAAGCGGAGTATCAAGCGGGACGCGGGGCGAGGCGCACGGTTTGCGCGCCGTGCGAGCGCGTGCATTCGTGGGCAAGGCGGCGCCCGCGCGCCATGGCGTCTACAATGCCTGGCGTATCGGCAGCAAGACAATGGGAGATCAAACGATGAGCGAACCGGATCTGGATGCGCGCGTGGAAACGTATTACGTGCGCGTGCGCGGAACGGTGCAGGGCGTGGGCTTTCGTCACGCGACGGTGCGCCAGGCGCACGCGCTGCGCATTCGCGGCTATGTCGCCAATCTGGAGGACGGCTCGGTGGAGGCCGTGATCCAGGGCACGGCGAATCAGGTGGACCGCATGCTCTCGTGGCTGCGCCACGGCCCGCCCGCGGCGCGCGTGAGCTCGGTGGAGAGCGAGGAGCGCCACACCGATAAACGTTACGAGCGTTTCGAGCAGCACTGAAACCTGCCACTGTAAAAAAAGCGGAGCGCCCTGAAAAAAGCGCTCCGCTTTTTGTTTGCCTGACGTTTCGCTTACCGTGCGTGCAAGAGCCCATCGGCCCTGAACGGCGGTCTGCGCCCAGCCTGGCCTCGGCTCACGCCGCGCTCAACAGGCTCTCCGCGAATCCCCATTCCTTCTCGACCCACTGATGCGCGCACTCGAAGCCCGCATCGGCCGCGATCGCGGGGATTTCGTCGGCGTGGTACTTGTGGCTGCTCTCGGTCCAGATGGTCTCGCCGGCCTCGAGCTCGACCGCGAGCCGCGCCGCGCCCACCCGCGCGCTGACATGGCGTCTCGCGCGCAGATGCATCTCGACGCTGCGCGCATCGGGGTTGAAGCGCGCGACGTGCTCGAAGTCGCGCAGGTCGAAGTCGCCATCGAGCTCGCGGTTGATGCGCGCGAGCAGGTTCAGGTTGAACGCCGCGGTCGCGCCGATGGCGTCGTCGTAGGCGGCGATCAGCGTGGGCACGGGCTTCACGAGGTCGGTGCCGAGCAAGAGCGTGTCGCCCGGGCGCAGCATCGCGCGGATGTCGCGCAAAAAGCGCGTGGCCGCGAGGCGCGCAAAATTGCCGATCGTGCTGCCGAGAAAGAGCACGCAAAGACGCTCGCCGTTCTTGCGCTGGCGGCTCACCTCGGCGAGCCCGGCCAGATAGTCGCGCTCGTAGCCGACGATGGAGATGCGCTCGATGTCGGCCAGCTCGCGCCGGCAGAGTTGCAAGGCGGTGCGCGAGATCTCGATCGGGCAATACGAAGTGGGCGAGGTGGGGCGCTTGCGCGAGAGCGCTTCGAGAATGCGGCGCGTCTTGCGGCCGCTGCCGCTGCCGAGTTCGGCGACGACGACGTCGGCCGGCAACGCCTCGACGATCTCGGCGGCGTAGCGCGTGAGCAGGCGTTCCTCGGCGCGCGTGACGCCGTATTCGGGCAGCACCGTGATCACCTCGAACAGCGCCGAGCCGACTTCGTCATACAGATACTTCGACGGCAGCTCTTTTTGCGGCGCGTGAGTGAGGCCCGCACGGACAGCGGCGGCAAATTCGGCGGCGAGGCCGGAAGGGGCATGCGGCTGCAGCGTGGGGCGGGACGCAGATCGGGTCATTCGCTCTCCTGTGGGCCAGAGTTAGTGCAGAGCGCTTCCTCTGGCCCCATGCTTCGCGGTCGGCCAGAGTTAGTGCAAAACGCCTCGCTCTCGCCTCATGCAACGGGGTTGCAGTGGGGTTGGACGGCGGGCCGCCGGTGCGCGAATGCCTGCTTCGCGCGCACCACGGCCTTCGTGGCGACTCCGCAGCAAGATTTACGTTCTAGTCCATCGCGGCGGGCAATTCACGGACTAAATCGCGGAGCTCGCCGCGCCGGCAGTAGCAGCATCGCCCGTGCCCGCCGTTCCAGCGGGCCGCGCGGCGCATTAAAATTCTGGCTGGCAGCGCCGCTTCGCGAGCCGCCTTTTATTCAATAACCGATTCACATGACAACGTCTTTTCCAGCCCCCCTTGGGCTTTTCTTCAAGAACGTCACGCGGTTCGCCGCGCCGTTTGCCTTTCGCGCCCGCACTCGCGCCCCGGCTTTCTCCCTCCCGCGCGGCGCCTCGACATGTCGGTGAACACCTACGAGCCCAAGCGCGGCATCACGCTTTCCGTGGGCGCGTCCGCGCTGTTCGCGCTGATGTCGGCCTATACCCTGCTGCTCGCCCCGCTTGGCGGGCTCGACATCTTCGCCTGGCGCGTGATCTGGACCGCGCCAGGCGCGCTCGCGCTGGTGGTCCTGCGCTCGCGCGCGCCGCAACTCGCGGAACTGGTGGCGCGCGCGTTCAAGGAGCCGCGCGTCGCGCTCATGCTGGCGGGCAGCGCCGCGCTGCTCGGCATGCAGCTCTGGGTGTTCCTCTGGGCGCCGCTGCACGGCCGCCTGCTGGAAGTGTCGCTCGGCTATTTCATGCTGCCGCTCGTCATGGTGCTGGTGGGGCGCTACTACTACCACGAGCGGCTCGAAGCGCTGCAATGGATTGCGGTGGCGTGCGCGGCCGTGGGCGTCATGCACGAGTTGTGGGTGACGCACGCGTTTTCGTGGCCGACGCTGCTCGTCGCGCTCGGCTATCCGCCTTACTTCGTCTTGCGCCGCAAGATTCACGCGGATTCGCTCGTGACCTTCTCGGTCGAAATGATCTTGCTGCTGCCCGTGGCCGCCATCGAGGTGCACGCGGGCGGCTCGCTGAAGCTGCTCGACGCGCACGCGCTGCTGGCCTGGGTGCTGCTGCCGGGGCTCGGCGTGCTGAGCACGGTGGCGCTCGCGTGTTATCTGAAGGCGAGCCGCCTGCTGCCGATGGCGCTGTTCGGCATCCTCGGCTATGTCGAGCCGGTGCTGCTCGTGATCGTCTCCGTCGTGCTGCTGCGCGAGCCGTTCGGGCTGCGCGAGCTGGGGACCTATGTGCCGATCTGGATTGCCGTCGCGTTGACGGCAATCCATGGCGCGCGGCTGGTGAGGCTCGCGCGCTAGGTTGCGCCGCCCGGCGCTTCGGGCGCTTTGCGAGCACGCGGGACGCCGCGCGGACTGCACGCCGGGACGGCTTCATGCGCCCGGACCGCGCCCGGACCGGCCAGTGTGACGAGCGAGGACCGCGCGAGACTCGCTATCGGGCCGCGTGAGCGCGCGGGGGATTGATGCGCGTCGGGCCGGCCTTGGCCTCGATGGCCGCGCGCAGGGCCGGACGCCAGCCGAGGCCGAACAGCGCTTCGGCAAGCACGAACAGCGGGCCGACGACGAGGCCGATCAGATCGTCGGCGAAAGCGGGCTTGCGGTGCTCCCACGCGATGTGCCCGACGAACTGGAAGATCCACCCCACCACGAACAGGCCGATGCCGCCCGCGAGCCAGGCCGCCGTGCCTTGCTGCGCGAGCCACGCGCCGAACCCGAGGCAGGCTGCAGAGGCGGCGGCCATCATGAGGCCGAGCGGCACGTCGAGCACGAGGTAATAGAGCGTCGTGGCGCCGAACAGGAACCATGCGGGCGAGAGCGGCACGCCATGCAGCGGCCACGCGGCGACGCTCACCCAGGCGGGCCGCGATAGCAGCACGGCGAGCGCGAGCACGATCATCGGGATGCCGACGAAGTGCGTGGCGATATTGCGGGGATCGCGATGGTATTCGGCGTATTGGGCGAGCTGCTCGGTCAGGTTTCTCATGGATGCCTCCCTGTCTCCAAAATGATTATGATCCCGGGACGCCGCGCCGCTGACCTTCGGCTAGCCGACAATTGGCGCAATCGGTGCAGTCGCGCTCTTGCGTTCGCGCGCCTGGCATCGGATCGCCATCATTTTTCGCCGATGCGCGTAGGCGTTCCGCCTGTGCCGCGCTCAAACTTTCGATGACCTCACGTCCCGTCCCTGCTGCCTCCTCCGCTTCCGCCGACGCGCTTCGCAGCACCGGCGCGCAGGCGGACGCCGCCGCGCCCTCCGTGTCCGCCGTGACGGCGCTGCTGGAGCGCAGCGCATGGTTCGCCGGCGCGCCCGAAGCGCTGCGTGCCGGTTTGCGCGCCGCGGGCCGCGTGCGCACCCTGCGCGCGGGCGAGCGCCTGTTCCTGCGCGGCGACCCCGCCGACGGCATCTATTGCGTGCTCGAAGGGGCGATGCGCGTGGGGACCGCAAGCGCGGCCGGACGCGAGGCGTTGCTGGCCGTGGTGGGGCCGGCGCAATGGTTCGGCGAGATTGCGCTCTTCGATGCGGGCGTGCGCACGCACGACGCCTATGCCGAGCGCGACGCCACGCTCTTTCACGTCCCGCGCGCGGCGCTGGCCGCGCTGCTGGACGCCACGCCCGCCTGGTGGCACGCGTTCGGTCTGCTGCTCGCGCAGAAGCTGCGGCTCGCGTTCGACGCCATCGAGGAGAGCGCGCTTCTGCCCGCCGCGCCGCGCGTGGCGCGTCGCCTGCTGTTGCTGGCCACGGGCTACGGGGAGGCGGGCCGCGAGAGCGGCCACGATGTGGCGCGGGAGATGGGCGGCGCGGGCGTGGTGCGCGTGCCCCAGGAGGACCTGGCGCTGATGCTCGCGCTTTCGCGCCAGACGGTGAACCAGATCCTGCGCCAGTTCGAGCGGGACGGCCTCGTGGCGCTGCGCTACGGTGAAATCGAAATCGTCGATGCGGCGCGGCTCGAGCAGCACGCACAGTGAAGCCTCACCGTGAGACACATGGCGTGCGGTGCCGTGCATTGAGCCAGAGCCGGGCGACGGTATGCCCGTATCGGGCAGCGCCTCGATCGCATGTATCGATATTGATCGATAGCATCAACATCGATACATGAAGCAAGGCTGTGTGCGCTGGCGAACGGCCGCGCCATTGCGGCAGCGCGCCATTTGCGCCGACAATGACGCCGGCTTGCAACGGGCTTGTCCTGCCGCCCTTGCCCGAGCGTCGAGCACGCGCTTGCCGCGATACCTCTAACCACGCGCCCCTGACCGTGGCGCTTTCCGTGTCCCGCCTCATGAACGACCGCGTCGTAGCCGCCTTCGATTTCGACGGCACCATCACCACGTCCGATAGCTTCCGCGCCTTCATGCTCGATGCCGCCGGCAACGCCGGCTTCGTGCTCGCCGCGCTGCGCTGCCTGCCGTGGCTCGCCGGCATCGCGCCCGGCTGGGCCGACCGGGGCCGCACCAAGGCGCGCTTCCTGTATGCCGCGCTCGGCCCGGTGCGCCGCGAGGCGCTCGAAGCCGCCGCGCAGCGCTTCGTCGACACGCGCCTGCCCGGCTTGCTGCGCCCCGAGATGCTTGCGCGCATCCGCGAGCACCAGGCGCTCGGCCACGAGGTGGTGCTCGTGAGCGCATCGCCTTCGGTGTATCTGCGCAAGTGGGCGCCGAGCGTGGGCATCGGCACGGTGCTCGCGAGCGAGCTGGAATGGCGCGATGGGGTCTACACTGGGCGGCTCGCGGGCCGCAATTGCTGGGGCCCGGAAAAGGTCGCCCGATTGCGCGCATGGTGGGGCGAGCGTGCGCCCGCCACGCTATACGCCTACGGCGACAGCCGCGGCGACCGCGAAATGGCCCAGCTCGCGAACCACGCGTGGATACGCGGCGAATCCGGGTTGCCGCCGCTCGTGGCCACGGGCGGTTTTGGCGCGCCGGCATAGGACCTGTTGTGTGCGAGGGCCGGTTATTAGCGTGACCAGGCCCTGGCAGGCCCACAGGCGCAGCGCGCCGCCGGCCTTGACCCGACGAGCAGCCGACCTTGACCCGACGAGCAGCCGACCACAAGGACAAAAGGAGACAAGCCGATGAACGGACAATGGACCCAGGTGAAGTCGCGCGACGGCGGCGAATTCCGCGCTTACACGGCGCTGCCGCCGGAAGGCAGCGGCCCGGGCCTCGTGCTGCTGCAGGAGATCTTCGGCGTGAACGCATCCATGCGCGCGCTGGCCGACCGTTACGCGGAAGAAGGTTACGTGGTGATGGTGCCGGACCTGTTCTGGCGCCTCGAGCCCGGCGTCGACCTGGGCTACGAGGGCGCCGACATGGCGAAGGCACTCGAGCTGCACGACCGCTTCGACGTCGACCTCGCGATGGACGACGTCGCGCAGACGCTTGCCGAGTTGCGCGCGCATCCTTCGCAGCGCGGCAAGGTGGGCGCGATCGGGTACTGCCTGGGCGGCCGGCTCGCCTATCTGGCGGCGGCGCGCACCGATGTCGATTGCGCGATCGGCTATTACGCCGTGGGACTCGAAAACACCCTGAACGAGGCCGCTACGATCCGCTGCCCGCTCATGCTGCACTTCGGCGAGATCGACCGCTGGTGTGACGCGGCCACGCGCGAGCGCATCGAAGCGGCGCTGGCGGGCAAGCCGGGCGTCGAGCTCTACACGTATCCCGGCTGCGATCACGCGTTCGCCGCGCCCTCGCGGCCCCAATACGACAAACCGGCGGCGATGATGGCGTACTCGCGCTCGCTCGCCATGCTGCGCCGCGTGCTCGGTCCCATCTACGACTTCAACGCGCTGTGGGAGGAGCACTGCTACCACGAGTTCGTCACGCGCAACCCGGACGACGTGATGCCGACGATGGTCGCGCAGCCCTACGTCAACCACATCCCGACGATGACGGGCGGCGTGGGCCACGACGAGCTCAAGCGTTTCTACACGCACCACTTCGTGCATTCGAACCCCGCCGATACGCGCCTGATCCCGATCTCGCGCACGATCGGCTCGGACCGCGTGGTGGACGAGTTCATCTTCTGCTGCACGCACGACCGCGAGATCGACTGGCTGCTGCCGGGCCTCGCGCCCACCGGCAAGTACTTCGAAGTGCCGATGCTCGCCGTGATCTGCTTTCGCGGCAGCAAGCTCTATAACGAGCACATCTATTGGGATCAGGCCTCGGTGCTCGCGCAGATCGGCGCCATCGATCCGACCGGGCTGCCCATCGCGGGTGCCGCGAGCGCGAAGAAGCTGCTCGACGAAACGCTGCCGTCCAACACGCTCATGCCTGCGTGGAAGACTAGCGAAGGCAAGCCGTTCTAGAACGGTTTGACGCGCGCCGATTCACCGGCTGTGGTGCGGCGATCGGTTGGCGCCGCGATCACTTAAACGGATTGTCGACGACGCCGGGCTTCGCGTCCGGCTCTTCCTTGACCTGTGCGGGCAGGTGCGGATCGGCCTGCAGTTTCGCGACCACGCTGTCGAGCGCCGCCTTCAGCGCGAGCGCGGCGGCGAGGCCGCGCTTGTCGCGCGTGAGTTCGAGCGTGCCCGAGAGCGTCACGCGCGTGGTGCCGTTCGTGAGCGTGAGCGCGTCGCCTTGTACGTTCAGGACGTCGTCGTCGTTTGCGTATGCGTCGAACACCTTGAGTTCCTCCTTGAGCGTGATGCGCCACGGCGCGAGGCCGCGCCGTGCGGGCTCGCATTATAAGAAGCGGCCCGCCACGTCATCAATTGTCATCGCAAAATCCGGCGCACTCCGCATCCGGCGCGCGTGAATGTGAAACCGGAGCCACGGGGGGCCGCGCCGCACACCGTTCACCTTGACGTGAATCAGAACCGGCACGCGAATCTGCTGCACTTTGCGGCAAACCCATGATCATGACGCACCTGCGCCGCGCGGCGCAGGCATTCCAGCAGGTCGAACAAGGAGCGCGTCATGGGAATTCTAGACAAGGGCGCCGGCATTGCCGCCGCCGTGGCCGCCGTCGAGGCACACAAGCAACTGAGCCGTCACGCATCACCGCTGGCCGGCGACAGCGTTGCCACGACCGGTTGCGGCGACTCGCGCGGTCGGGCGCGAGCCGAGCGCGCCGAAACGAAGCCGCACGAAGCGGGCGCGACCCGCGCGGCCGGCCAGCGAGTCTGACGATGCGGACTTTGCGTTTACCGCTTGCACCGCGCGTATGCGCGATGGCGATCGCCGCGGCATCTGTTTTAATGCTCGGCGCCTGCACGGTCACGCCGTGGCAGTCGTCCGCGCAACGAGGCGATGACGCCTCAGTGGCCGAAAGCGCGGGCGTCGCGTCATCGACCACCGCGACCGAAGCGCCGATCGAGACGCAAGCCCCGGTCGTCGTTGCCGAAGTGCCTGCGTCCAGCGCCACCGCCGATTTTTATCGCGTCAAGGCGGGTGACACGCTCAACCGCATCGCCGCCGCCCACAAGCAACGCGCCGCCGATATTGCCGCCTGGAACAAGCTGCCGGCTTCCGGCACGGTGAAGGTGGGGCAACTGCTGCGCGTGGCGCCGCCGGTGCAGGGGCTTGCGACTGCGCCCGCCGCGGCACCAGCGAAAAGCGTGGCCGCTTCCCCAGCGGCCCCGGTAACTGCGCCTGCGGCGTCCGCCTCGTCGGCGCCGGCTGTTGCGTCCTCAAGCGCGCGTGCTTCTTCAACGCCTTCCGCCACTGCGCCTGCACCTTCGGCCTCGACCAAGCCCACGCCCGCGCCGGCCGCCGCACGCACCAATGCCCGCCTCGCCTGGCCGGTGAGCGGCAGCGTCATCACGCCGTTCGCGGCGGGCAAGTCGCGCAGCATCGTCATCGCGTGCGCGCCGGGCGCGCCCGTGAAGGCTGCCGCCGCGGGCCGCGTGATGTACGCGGGAAGCGGCATGAAGGGCTACGGCAAGCTCGTCATCGTCAAGCACGACGCGCACCTGATCACCGCCTATGGCCGCAACGGCAGGCTGCTCGTGAAGGAGGGCGAAACCGTGAAGCTGGGCCAGCAGATCGCCACGAGCGGCGCGGATGCCACTGGCGTGGGCGCGCTGCTCTTCGAAGTGCGCGAGAACGGCAAGCCCGTCGATCCCGTCGCGCAACTGCCGCGCAAGCAGCCGTAGTTGAATGGGAGTGCGAAACAAAATGAACAGAAGACGATTCCTCGCGGCCGGCGGCAGCGTCGCCGCGTCGCTGGCGGTGCTCGCGGGACTTCCAGCGCTGAGTGCTTGCGCGGTGACAGGCTCCAGCGGCAGCGGCAACGCCGCCGAAGCTGCACAAGAGAACGCGCGCCGGCGCCGCGAGATCGACGCCGATGTCGATGCGGCACTCGAGCGTCTCTATGGCACGGTGAAGGGCTCGCGCGAGCTGATCGGCAAGTCCAGCGCCGTGCTCGTGTTTCCCGACGTGGTCGGCGCGGCCATTGGCGTGGGCGGCCAGTACGGACGCGGCGCGTTGCGTGCCGGCGGCCGCACGGTAGGCTATTTCAGCACGACGGCCGGCTCGTTCGGCTTCCAGATTGGTGCACAGTCGCGCGCCGTCTACTACGCCTTCATGACCCAGGGCGCCTTCGAACGCTTCAAGCGCAGCAGCGGCTGGAAGGTGGGGGCGGACGCCACCGTCGCGCTCGTGAAGATGGGCGTGAACGGTCAGGTCGATACGTCGACGGCCATCAATCCGATCGAGGCCTTCGTGCTCACCAACGCCGGCCTGATGGCGGGCGCCTCGCTCGAAGGCTCGAAGGTCTCCCGGCTGGATTTGTAGTGGCCGGAGGCGCTTCGATCATGGCGCTCAACCGGACGAGGCGTGCGCGGGCGCGCGAGTGAGTCGCACCTCGCCTTCGCCGTTTCCTACCAGCCCCATTTGCGCACGGCAAACGCGCGCCCGTTGAACGACACTTTCGTTTGCGCGGCCACGCTCGCGGGAATGCCCGGGAACGCAATGCCGCTTTGCGCTTCGAGATCGCGCACCGAGCGCACCTCGTAGCGATCGGCGCTCGCGTTGTCGGCCACGATGGCGAACGCGAGTTGCTGCGAGGGCACGTACACCACCTTGAAAATCTGCGTGGGCACCAGCACGCGCGACGCGCCGATCGTCTGCAACTGCGCGCCCGAGAAGAGCGGGCCGGTCACGACATAGGCGTCGCCGTATTTCGTCGCGAGCTTGCGCACCGCCGTTTCGATATGCGACCACAGGCGCTGATTGTTCTCGCGGTTCTGCGGCACCACGTTCGCGAGCGAGAACGATTCGGCCATGGCCTGCGGATTCCAGCGATTGCCCGCGGGACTCATGTGGCCGCGGTCGAAGCCGCTGCGCTTGTAATCGGCGAGCGTCGCGCCATCGCCTTCGGGCAGGCGATCGTCTTCGAAGAAGCGGTTCGTGCGCGTCATGTCCTTCGCGGCTTCGAGGTGGTCGCGCGTGATGTGCTCCGCCGACCAGAGCGGCCCATGGGTGACGCCCGAGTGCAGCACCACGTAATCGGAATAGCAGAGCATGTGCGTCTTCGGCGCCATGCGCTGGTTGGTCAGTGTGGGGAACTGGCCGTCGGGAACGAATTGGGCACAAGCGGGTGCGGCGGGCGCGGCGGGGGCGGCGAACGCATGGCCGGCAAGGGCCATGGCGAGGCAGGCAAACAGCTTCTTCATCGGCAAATCGGCAAATCAGCGAGTCGGGAATGGCCAGGGAACCCACAAGACGCGTGTGTCGTGCGCGCCGTGTTGCGTTCCTGAAAGGGCATGAAAGGGCGTGAAAGTATAGCGGGCGCGATCGTGCGCGGCCACATCGGGCAGAGGCCGCATGGAACGCCGATTGAGTGCCGATTGAGGCGCCGCTTGCAATGACGCCAGCGCACGCCGATCACGCTCGCCTGCGATGCGAGCGTTCACTCACGCGCCGCGAGCGCGTTCAAGCCGCGCGCGAAGCGCACCAAAACAAAGCGGCGTCGCCGGAAGGGCGACGCCGCATCATGGGAAGAGGGACGGAATGAATAAACGCGCCGGCGTGGCGCGGCGCCGTCAGCCTGCGAACAGCGCGTTTTCGGCGTGGACCATCTGCCGGTCCACGGCCTGCAGACGCCATTGACCTTCCATCGGCGCGTGCGAGGTCTCGCACGACCACGTGGCGTCACCGTGTGCCGAGCTGATTTCCTGGCGGCGGTTCACGTGCAGGCCGCGCAGGGTGCAGAGGGGGGAATCGTCGAGCGGCGCGCAGAGCGCCGTTACACCGTTTGCATCTCGCATCTCGCCCCAGGCAGGGAGGTCGATGCCTTCGTGCGACTCGCGCGACCAGCGTTGCTGGTCGGTGTCGAGCCAGAGCACGGCATAGTCGTGGTTGACGGTCGGGTCCGGGCCGTTGATCAAAATGGTCAATCGCATGTGAGCTCCGAAAGGGCTTCGAATGGGCGCGCCGGGCGGGACGCGCGAATCTGGCCGAAGTATTAGTGTAGGACGTATGGAACTGGGTTCAAGTCGTTAATTCATATATTGAGACAGGCTCTCCGTATGCGCCGGCCACATAAGCGTTCCCGCGCGTGCGGCACGGCGTCGCCCCGCGGCCGACCGGCCGGTTAGTCGACGGGCTATCGGCGGGATTGAAAATCACAATTGGGAACGCAAAGGACATTTCCTAGATTGATAGAGCGGCGTAGTCCGCGCTCACGTTCTGCTGCACCGCACGAAGATGCGCAGCGCCGCGTCCCCCCAAATCCGGAAGATTGAAGGAGGCATAGATGGCACAGCTCAAAGGCTCGAAGACGGAACAAAACCTCAAGGACGCCTTCGCAGGCGAATCGCAAGCGAATCGCCGCTACCTCTATTTCGCGGCCAAGGCCGACGTGGAAGGCCAGAACGACGTCGCCGCGCTGTTCCGCTCGACCGCCGAAGGCGAAACCGGCCACGCGCACGGCCACCTCGAGTATCTGGAAGCCGTCGGCGATCCGGCCACGGGCCTGCCCTTCGGCAGCTCGCGCCTGAACCTGCAGTCGGCGATCGCAGGCGAAACGCACGAATACACCGACATGTACCCGGGCATGGCCAAAGTCGCGCGCGACGAAGGCTTCGACGAAATCGCCAACTGGTTCGAGACGCTCGCCAAGGCCGAGCGCAGCCACGCGAACCGCTATACGAAGGCGCTGGAAGTGCTGGCCGACTAGGGCCGGCCGCATACGGCCTGCGCGAGCATTCGCGCAGCGCCTGCACGCCGCGCGCGGATGCGCCCGCGCGCGTGCGCTCGTGTGTGTCGCCGCGCGAACGCTCCCTTATAACCAGAAGAAACAACTAGAACTGGAGACGTCATGCCCCACAAGGAAGGCAGTCTCGAAGCGCCGACTCGCCACCCGCTCGACTGGCAATCCGACGCGTTCTACGACCAGGCGCAGCTCGATACCGAGCTCGCCCGCGTATTCGACATCTGCGCGGGCTGCCGGCGATGTGTCTCGCTGTGCGGCGCGTTTCCCGCGCTTTTCGATCTCGTCGACGAAACCGATAGCGGCGAAGCCCACGACGTCGACAAGGCCCAGTTTCCGAAAGTGGTCGACCAGTGCTATCTGTGCGACCTCTGCTACATGACGAAGTGTCCCTATGTGCCGCCGCATCCGTGGAACGTGGATTTCCCGCACCTGATGCTGCGCGCGAAGGCCATTCACTACCGCAACGGCGAGGTGCAGCTGCGCGACCGCGTGCTCTCGAACACCGACGCACTCGGCCATCTCGCGGGCATTCCCGTGGTCACGCAAACCGTCAACGCCGTGAACGGCACGAAGGCGATGCGCGCGGTGATGGAAGATACGCTCGGCGTGGACCGCCACGCATGGCTGCCTTCGTTCGCTACGCGCAAGTTCCGCAGCGCGGCGCGCAAGGCGGCGGCCAGCGAGGTGCGCGACGGCGAGCGCACACCGGGCAAGGTCGCGATCTACGCCACCTGCTACGTGAACTTCAACGAGCCGGGCATCGGCCACGATCTGCTGGCGGTGCTCGATCACAACGCCATTCCCTACGTGCTGGTGAAGAGCGAAGCGTGCTGCGGCATGCCGCTGCTCGAACAGGGCAACCTGGAGGGCGTGGCGAAGAAACAGGCCGAGAACATGCCGGTGCTCGCGCAGTACGCGCGCGAGGGCTACGCGCTGCTCGGTGCGGTGCCGAGCTGCGTGCTGATGTACAAGCACGAGCTGCCGCTGATGTTTCCCGATGACGCCGACACGCGCGCCGTGAGCGAAGCGTTCTGGGACCCGTTCGAGTACTTCGTGGCGCGCAATCGCGACGGCCTGCTCAAGACCGATTTCCGCACGCCGCTCGGCAACGTCTCGTATCACGTGCCCTGCCACGCGCGCGTGCAGAACATCGGCCGCAAGACCTCCGACCTGCTCTCGCTCGTGCCCGAAACCAAAGTCAACGTGGTGGAGCGCTGCTCCGGGCACGCGGGCACGTTCGGCGTGAAGAAGGAATTTCACGCGATGGCGATGAAGATCGGCACACCCGTGTTCAAGCAGATGGCGCAGAGCGAGCCCGATTTCATCTCCTCCGATTGCCAGCTCGCGGGACATCACATCGCGCAGGGCATCGAAGAGAACAAGCTCGGCAACGCCCAGGGCGGCCCGCCGCTTGCGCATCCGCTCACGCTGCTGCGCCGCGCTTACGGGATTTGATGAGGATAACGACGTAAATCGGGCCCGGCGCGTCAAGCCGGGCCGAAATGTTCACGCCGCCGTTTTAACGCATGAGGCACACTTGATGACGATCGCAAGAAACTCGCTGCTCTCGCTGGAAACCTATGCAAAGCAGCGCACCGAGATGCGCAACCGCATCATCGAGCACAAGAAGCGCCGCGCCGTGGCGCTGGGCAATCACCTCACCTTTCTCTTCGAGGACGAAGCGACGATCCGCTATCAGATCCAGGAGATGCTGCACATCGAGAAGATCTTCGACGAAGAGGGCATCCAGGGCGAGCTCGACGCCTACCTGCCGCTCGTGCCGGATGGCAGCAACCTGAAGGCGACCCTGCAGATCGAGTACGAAAACGAAATCGAGCGCCGCGCGGCGCTGGGGCGGCTCATTGGCATCGAAGACCACGTATTCCTGCAGGTGGACGGCGAGCCGCCCGTCTACGCGATCGCCGACGAGGACCTCGAGCGCGACAATGCCGAGAAGACCTCGGCCGTGCACTTCGTGCGCTTCGAGCTCACGCCGGAAATGAAAAAGCGCCTGCGCGAAGGCGCGGCGCTCACGATCGGCTGCGATCATCCGAACTATCGCGTGCCGGACCAGATCATCGACGGCGAGGTGCGCGAGTCGCTCCTGAGCGACCTGCGTTGAGGGCGCGCTCGAGGCTGCCTGGGCCTCACACGTTCTTGCGGTACATGACGAAGCCCGGCTTCTCGGCGACGCCGTCGTAAAGGCGCATCGCCGTGTGATTCGTCTCGTGCGTGTGCCAGTAGACGCGTTCCGAGTTCGCAGCCTTCGCGTGCGCATAGACCGCTTCGATCAGCGCGCGGCCCACGCCCTTGCCGCGCGCGTCCTCGCTCGTGAAGAGATCCTGCAAATAGCAGATCGGGCCGTCGAGCGTGGTGCTGCGGTGATAGATGAAGTGCACGAGGCCGACCACGCGCTCGCCTTGCAGCGCGACGAAGGCGTGCATGGGCTCGTAGCCGTCGAAGAAGCGCGTCCAGGTGGTCTGCGTGAGCGCCTCGGGCAGCGCGGTCGGGCCGAAGCGGCCATAGAAGCGGTTATAGCCGTCCCAGAGCGGGCGCCATGCGTCGTAGTCCGCAGGCGTGACGGGGCGTACGTGGATCGTCGGGCTCAAATTCGTTCTCCTTGGGTTTGTAGGTTCGTATCGGCGCCGGCGCCCTGGCGTCAACGCTTTGCCGCGCAATCGGTCAACGTTTCGAGTGCTTGCTCACGGCGCTGTGCGTCCTGCGCGTGCAAGGCGCTCGCGGCATCGCCCGCACAGGCGCGATACGCGTCGCGCGCGAGCGCTGCCGGGTCCGCACGCCTGTACACCAGCGCCGCAAGCACGAGCGCGATGGCGGTCACGCATGCAGTGCGCGCGCCGGCGTAACGCCGGCCAGGCGCCGTTCGCGCGCGGTTCCGGGCGGGCCGCGTGATCTCCATGGCATTCTCCACTCGAAGACAGGCGTCAGCGTAAGCGTTTTGTGGCACCATTGTTAGTCCCACTCAAGCCACAAAATATGGAGCCACGAGATTGGACTACGCGCTGATGATGGCGGCTTACGAGCGCAAGGCGCGCGCAAGTGCGTCGCGCCGGCTCACGCAACAGGACTTGCTCTACGAGAGCCTGCGCCGCGCGATTCTCGACGGCGATATCGTGTGCGGCACGCGCCTCGCTTCGAGCCGCACGCTGGCCGAGGAGCTGGGCATCGCGCGCAATTCGGTGCTCTACGCGTATGAGCGGCTCGTGGAGGAGGGCTTCGTCGCGGCCACGCGCCATGGCTCCATCGTCAACCACGTGAAGCCTGCCGCTGCGCAGCCAGCCGCCCGTGCGGAGCCGCGCGACGACACCGCGCGCCTGCTCTCGCGCCGCGTGCGCGAGCTGCCGCCGCGCCGCGCGTCAGGCGACGCGGCAACCGCGCTGCGGCCCGGCACGCCCGCGCTCGATGCCTTTCCGCTCGCTCAGTGGCGCACGGCGGTGGAGCGCGCCTTGCGCGAGGTGGACGCGAGCGAACTGGGCTATGGCGACAGCGCGGGCCTGCCGGCGTTGCGCCACGCCATTGCGCAATACGTGCGTGTCTCGCGCGGCGTGCGCTGCCAGCCCGACCAGGTGTTCATCACGGACGGCACGCAAACGAGCCTCGATCTTTGCGCGCGCTTCTTCGCGGACGCAGGCGAGCGCGTCTGGATCGAGAATCCGGGCTACACGGGCGCGCGCGTGACGATGCAGGCGGCGGGGCTCACGCTCGTGCCGGTGCCCGTGGATGCCGCGGGCATGGCCGCGCGCGAGGAGGACTGGCGCGTGGCGCCGCCGCGTCTCGTGTATCTCACGCCTTCGCATCAATATCCGCTCGGCTGCGTGCTGAGCCTCGAGCGGCGGCTCGCGCTGATCGAGCATGCGCGCGCGTGCGGCGCGTGGATCATCGAAGACGACTACGACAGCGAGCTGCGCCACGACGGCCCGCCGCTGCCGTCGATCCAGGGCCTCGCGGACGACACGCCCGTGATCTACCTCGGCACCTTCAGCAAGACGCTCTTTCCGGCGCTGCGCATCGGCTTCATGGTCGTGCCGCGCCAGGCGGTGGCGCAGGTGGCGACTGCGCATCGCACGCTCATGCGCCAGGGCCGCGTGGCCGAGCAGGCGGCGCTGGCGGACTTCATTGAAAGCGGGCGCTATGCGCGGCATCTACGCCGTATGCGCAAGCTCTACGAGACGCGCCGCGATGGGCTCGTGGCTGCGATCGAGAAGCATCTGGCGGGGCTCATCACGGTGTCCGCCGACGCGGGCGGCATGCACCTGAGCGTGCGCCTGGACGCGCCGCTCGCCGACGTGGACGTGAGCGAGGCGGCGCGCGCGCATGGCCTCGCGCTTTCGCCGCTCAGCGCGTTTTGCCTCGATGGTCCGGATGGGCGCGATGGGTGGGAGCCAGTGCGATACAACGGCTTCCTGCTCGGCTATGCGGAGGCCACGCCGGAGGCGTCGGATGCGCTCATGGAGACGCTGGCGGGGGTGTTGAGGGCGATGCTTTAGCGTGTCGCGAAGGATCGCTTGGTGATCCTTTAAAACATCTCCATCACCCGGTGATACATCATGCCGATCTCGAGTGCGGGCCTGCGCCATGCGGGGCCGCCCGGGAAACGCGCATGGCGCACGCGCGAAAACAGCTCGAACGACGTTCGCTCGCCGGCAATGGCCTGCGCGACCACACGCCCGGCAATGCCCGTGAGCGCCACGCCGTGCCCCGAAAACCCCTGCACGTAGTAATAGTTCGGATCGACGGCGCCGAAGTCGGGCGCGCGATTGCGCGTGACGTCCACGAAGCCGCCCCACGCGTATTCCACGCTCACGCCTTCTAGCTGCGGAAACACGCCGGTCATGCGCTGCTTCATGGCATCGGTGAGTTGCGCGGGCGCCGCACCCGTCGAATCGGCGCGGCCGCCGAACAGCAGGCGGTCGTCAGCGGAAAGGCGGAAGTAGTCGAGAAAGAAATTGTTGTCGCAAATGGCTGCGCGGCCGGGAATCAGCGCATCGGCGCGCGCGCGTCCGAGCGGCTCGGTCGCGATGATGTACGAGGCAATGGGCGCGATGCGCGCGGCCACGGGCGCGGGCAGCACGCCGCCCGGCGCGGCGTTGCAGCACGACACGACGAAGCGGCAGCGCACCTCGCCGCGCGCGGTTTTCACGACCGGCCGCGCGCCGCGCACCACGTCGAGCGCGCGCGAGTGCGCAAAGAGCTGAGCGCCTTCCTTGCGCGCGGCATCGGCGAGACCCAGACAGTATTTGAGCGGATGCAGGTGTCCTGAGACGGGATCGTAGACGCCCGCCAGATAGCTCTGCGAATTCACACGCGCGCGCGTGGCATCCGTGTCGAGCCATTCGAGCTTGTCGTAGCCCCAACGCGTGCGGGCGGCGTCCATCCATGCGCGTAGGTCGGGCGCGCGCTTTGGCTTTGTCGCGACCGTCACATAGCCCGGCGTGAAATCGCACGCGATGCCGTAGCGCGCGATGCGCTCGCGCACCAGGGCCACGCCCTCGATGGACAGCGCCCACGCCGCGCGAATGCCCTGCTCGCCAAGCTGCTTTTCGAGCACCTCGTCTTTGGCGAAGCCCACGAGCGTCTGTCCGCCGTTGCGCCCGGACGCGCCCCAGCCGGGCCGGTGCGCGTCGAGCACCACGACCGATAGCCCGCGTGCGCGGCACTCCAGCGCCACCGAGAGGCCCGCGAAGCCCGCGCCGATCACGCACACGTCGGCCTCGATCGTGCCCTCGAGCACGGGGTCGTCGTCGGCGGGGCGCGTGGCGGTGGCTTCGTAGTACGAGTGGCGGGCGAGCACGTCCGCCTGGGCGTCGAGGTCGAGTGTCATCAGAGCAAATCCTTCATTCGATACCAGGCCATCGCGAGCACGAGGGCCGGGGTCCGCAGTGTAGCGCCGCCGGGGAAGTCGCGGTGGCGGATCTTTCCGAACAGGTCGAAGCGTGCGGCCTGGCCG
This sequence comes from Paraburkholderia pallida, assembly GCF_004524855.1. Lineage (NCBI taxonomy): Bacteria > Pseudomonadati > Pseudomonadota > Betaproteobacteria > Burkholderiales > Burkholderiaceae > Paraburkholderia > Paraburkholderia pallida. The sequence continues at coordinate 2,230,519 of NZ_CP038149.1, forward strand.
TGAATCGCGTCGGCGATCAGCGTGCCCGCGAGGCCCGTGGTGTTCACGCCGTGCCCCGAAAAGCCCTGCGCGAAATACACGGTGGGCGAGAGGCGGCCGAAGTGCGGTGCGCGGTTCATCGTGATGTCGACGAAGCCACCCCACGCGTATTCGACCTTCACGTCGGCGAGCTGCGGGAAAGTCTTGAGCATGTCGTTGCGCATCGCCTCGCCCAGGTTGCGCGGCGCGAGCTTCGAATAGCTCACCTTGCCGCCCCACAGGAGGCGGGTGTCGGGCGCCGGGCGGAAGTAGTCGAGCACGAAGCGGCTATCGCAGACGGCGGCTTGCGCCGGCATCAACGTTGCCATGCGCGCGGCGCCGAGCGGTTCGGTCGCGATCACATAGGTGCCGACCGGCATGATCTTGCGCGCGAGCTGCGGCGCAAGCGCGCCGAGATACGTGTTGCACGCGAGCACGACGAACTTCGCGCGCACCTGGCCCTGCGCCGTTTCGATCGCATGGCCGCCATGCTCGTCGCGTATGCGCGTGACCGCGCTGTTTTCGAAGATTTGCACGCCCGCGTCGCGCGCCGCGCGTGCAAGGCCGAGCGTGTAGTTGAGCGGATGCAGATGTCCGCTATCGGGATCGTAGATGCCGCCCGGATAGCGCGCCGATTTCACGTAGTGGCCCACGCCGGTGCCATCGACATAACGGAACCGTTCGTAGCCGAAGCGCTTGGCCGCTTCGTCGCGCCAGCGCTTGAGTTCGTCCACGTCGCGTGGCTTGTTCGCGGCGGTGAAGTAGCCCGGTGTGAGCGCGCAATCGATCTTGTGCTTCGCCACGCGCGACTTCACGATGTCGAGCGTTTCGAGGCCCATCGCCCACATCTGCTTGACCTCGCCCTCGTTCATGAATTGCGCGAACGTGTCCATGCCGCACGCGAAGCCGCCGATCAACTGGCCGCCGTTGCGCCCGCTCGCGGCCCATCCGACTTTCGACGCCTCGAGGAGCGCGACCCGATAGCCGCGTTCGGCGAGATTGAGCGCCGCCGAAACACCGGTGAGACCCGCGCCGATCACACAGACGTCGGCATCCAGCGTGCCTTGCAGGGCGGGGTGGTGGATCGTGTCGTTGACGGTGGCCGCGTACCACGACGGCGCATGAGGCTGATTGGCGAATTTGAGCATAGAGGGAGCGTACAAAAAAATGCGGGCGGCGGGGTGTAACCCGCCGCCCGCGACGTACCCGTCAGAACGAGTAGATGAACTGCGCGCCCAGCAGGTCGTTGCTCTTGCTGTACGAGCCGTCGTCGCGCAGGAACACCTTCTGCGTGGCCCAGTCGTGACGATATTCAACCTTCACGGTGACCTGCTGCGTCGGATAGAACAGCAGATCGAGGGCTACGTCCTGACGCGTTGCGCCGTTGCATTCGAAGCCATGACCACCGTTGGCCTGCGAAGTCGCCAGGCACTCCGAACCGACGCCGAAGCCGTTGTACGGATCCATGCCGTTGCCGTTGAGCGCGATGCCGCCACCGCCGCCGCCGTTCTTGCCGTCGGCGAGCACGTCGTAGCGCGCGGTCACGCCCATGCGGCCCACCACCGGCGCGTTGAACTTGCGGTGCGCGAGCAGCGAGAGACCGTACCACTGCGCATTGCCGCCGTTGAACGCGGCGCGCTGCTGCTGGCCGTAGTCGAGCTCGGCGTTGTACTGGATGTCCGCGAGCGTGTAGGTCGCGTCCATTTCGCCGAAGAAGAAGTAGCCGCCCGAGCTCGTGGCCTGGCCGCCCGGACCGTAGACGAACTGGCCGGTCGTCGGATCCTGCGCGCTCGACAGCGTCTGGCGGCCCACGTTGAACGAACCACCGATATCGAGTGCGCTCGACCACGTGTAGTCGGCGCGCGCCGTGAAGGTCGGGATCTTGTTGCTCGTCGTGATGGGGTCGCCCAGCGCGTTCGTGCCGGTCTGCGTGACCGCGCCGTAGGTACGGTACTGCTCGTTGCCGACCATGAACTTGAAGGCCCACTGGCTGCTGTCGGGCGAGTAGTTCCAGCCCACGCCCACATAGCTGCCCGGATCCGAGAAGTCATAGAGCAGGTTGTGCGTGAGGGTGAGCATCTGGTTCGACTGCTGCACCTCATAGCCGCCGAAGCTCGGCATGAGACCGGCCACGAACGTGCCCGTGGCCGTCACGGGCACCGTGATGACCGCCGTGTTCAGGATGTTGTTGCCGATGTCGCCATGCTCGTTGGCCAGCAGCGTGATGCCGTTGCCGCGGTTGGGCATGAGCGTGATTTCGGCCGAAGGCGCCATCGGGCCGACACCGAAGGTCTTCTTGATGTCGAGGTAGAGGTCGCCGAACGTGCTGTTAAAGTAGTTATACGAACTTTCGTGGTTCGCGAACAGGAACGACGACGTGCCGGGGGCACGGTTGTAGATATACGTCGGGTCGATATAGCCCGTGACCGAGAGGCCCGCGATCGGGCCGGTGTTGGCCGCGTCGGAGAGCGAGTCCACCTTCAGCTGCTGGCTCGCGATCTGCTGCTTCATCGAGTCGACGTCGTCGTTGGTCAGGTGCGCAGGCTGCTTGCCGTAGTCGGGCGAGGACATGTCGACGGCCGGCGCGGCAGCGGCTGTCGTTGCGGCGGCCGCGCCCGTGGCGGCGGTGGCGCTCTTCGCCGTGCCCTTCGCGCCCGTGTTCGATGCAGCAAGCTCGTTCTTGAGCGATTTCACCTCTTTTTGCAGCGCGTTGAGCTGCTGCTGCAGGGCCTTGATCTGATCGCTGGTCGAGTCCGCAAAAGCGAGCCCTGGCAGTGCCCCGGCCACCAGCAGACAGATTAATTTCTTCTTCATCAGGATTCTCCTTATGGATCGTTATGGCAGGCGCCCTGGCGTGTCTTTCCCCTGTGCCGCCGGGCGTTGCGCGCGGCGCGCGCCGCAGCCTGCGAACCGCGCGCGCCGCTTTAGGTGGACTGCGTTCTGTGGACTGCGATCCGGCGATCAGGCCGCGCGCCGGCCAAGCGGCGAGCCGACCGCGCCCGCCGGTGCGCCCTGCACGGCGCCCTGCACCGCTTCCGAGGGATCGGGCTGCACGAAGGCCATCTGCATGTCGCGCATGCGCTTGCGTTCGCGGGCCGACATGATGTAGTTGGCCGCGATCACACCGATCGTCACCGCGCTGATGAAGAGGGTCGCGAGTGCATTCATCTCCGGATTCAGGCCCAGACGCACACGCGAGAACACCACCAGCGGCAGCGTCGTCGAGCCCGGACCCGAGAGGAACGCGGAGAGCACGAGGTCGTCGATCGAAAGCGTGAACGAGAGCAGCCAGCCCGAGATGAGTGCCTGCGAGATCAGCGGCAGCGTGATCACGAAGAACACCTTGAAGGGCGTGGCGCCGAGATCGAGCGCGGCCTCTTCGAGCGACTTGTTCAGCTCCTTCACGCGCGACTGCACGATGATCGCCACGTACGAGACGCACAGCATCACGTGGCCGATCCACATGGTCAGCACGCCACGGCCCTTCGGCCAGCCGAGGAACTGCTCCATCGCGACGAACAGCAGCAGCAGCGAGATGCCCTGGATGACTTCAGGAATCACGAGCGGCGCGTTGATCATGCCCGCGAACAGCGCGAAGCCCCGGAAGCGGCCCATGCGCGCGAGCACATAACCGGCCCACGTGCCGATCGCAATCGACGCGAACGCCGTCATCAGGCCGATCTTCAGCGAGAGCCAGGCGGCGGTGAGGAGCTCGTCGTCCTGCAGCAGCGCGGCGTACCACTTCAGCGAGAAGCCCGACCAGACGGTCACGAGCTTCGATTCGTTGAACGAATACACCACGAGGCTGATGATCGGGATATAGAGGAACAGGAACCCGAGCGTGAGCACGCCCGTGGACAGGGTGCGGTTGGGCTTGATCATTTGCGGTCCTCCATTTCCTTGACCTGGTAGTGCTGGAAGAGGGCCATCGGCACGAGCAGCAGCACCACCATCGCGACCGTCACGGCCGATGCCATCGGCCAGTCCATGTTGTTGAAGAACTCGTCCCACATCACGCGGCCGATCATGAGCGTGTCCGCGCCGCCGAGCAGTTCGGGAATCACGTACTCGCCCACTGCCGGGATGAACACGAGCAGGCTGCCCGCGATGATCCCGTTCTTCGAGAGCGGCAGCGTGATGCGCGTGAACGCGACCCAGGGCTTGGCGCCCAGGTCATAGGCGGCTTCCAGCAGCGTGAGGTCCATCTTCACGAGGTGCGCGTAGAGCGGCATCACCATGAAGGGCAGGTACGAATAGACCATGCCGATATAGACGCCGGCATCGCTGTGATAGAGGCGCAGCGGCGAGTGGATCAGGCCGATCGCGATGAGCGCGTGATTGAGCAGGCCGTCGTCCTTGAGGATGCCGATCCACGCGTAGACGCGGATCAGGAACGAGGTCCAGAACGGCAGCATCACGGCCATCATCAGTACGTTGCGCGTGGCGGGGTTCGAGCGCGCGATGTAGTAGGCGATGGGGTAGCCGATCAGCAGGCAGAAGAAGGTGGAGACCGCGGCCATCTTCAGCGAGCTGATGTAGGTGGCGACGTAGAGGCTGTCCTGCAGCAGGAACACATAATGGCCGAGCTGCAGCGCCAGGTGCACCATGCCGTCCTTCATCTCGACGAGGTTCGAGTAGGGCGGCACGGCCATCATCTGGTCGGCGAAGCTGATCTTGAGCACGAGCACGAACGGCACGGCAAAGAACAGCGTGAGCCACAGGAACGGAATCCCGATGACGGTGGTGCGGCCCGAAGGCACGAAGCGCGAGAGGAAGCGTGCGAGCGTGCCGCGCGAGGCGGCCGTCGTGGAAGGTAAAGTCGTACTCATGTCGGCATCTCCGTTATTGCGTGAGCACGACGCCGCTGGCGGGCGACCACGAGACATAGACGTCGTCGTTCGGGCCGGCGCGCCCTCGTTCATGAGGTGCGAGCTGGAGAGGTTCGAGACGACCACCTTGCCGCCGGGCAGGCGCACGTGATAGAGCGAATAGCTGCCCATGTAGGCCACGTCCTTGACCACGCCACGCGCCCAGTTGTGCGGCGTGGTGGGCTTCTCGCGCGTGACGCGCACGCGCTCGGGGCGCACGGAGATGCCCACCGGCATGCCGAGCGGCCCGGTGATGCCGTGGCTCACGTACATGCGCGCTTCGAGGTCCTCGCTTTCGACGTAGATGTGATCGGGCTCGTCTTCGACGACCTTGCCTTCGAAGAGGTTGGTCGAGCCGATGAACTCGGCAGAGAAGCGGCTGTTGGGGAATTCGTAGACGTCGTTGGGCGAGCCGATCTGCACGATGCGGCCTTCGCTCATGACGGCGAGGCGGTTGGCCATGGTCATCGCCTCTTCCTGATCGTGCGTGACCATCACACAGGTGACATCGACCTTCTCGATGATGTTCACGAGTTCGAGCTGGGTCTTCTGGCGGATCTTCTTGTCGAGCGCGGACATCGGCTCGTCGAGCAGCAGCAGCTTCGGACGCTTGACGAGCGAGCGGGCGAGCGCGACGCGCTGCTGCTGGCCGCCCGAGAGCTGATGCGGCTTGCGCTTGGCGTAGCGGCCCATCTGCACGAGGTTAAGCGCATCGGCCACGCGCTCCTTGATCTCGTTCTTGGGCACGCCTTCCTGCTTCAGGCCGAACGCGACGTTCGACTCCACGCTCATGTGCGGGAAGAGCGCGTACGACTGGAACATCATGTTGACGGGGCGGCGATACGGGGGCAGCGTCGCGAGGTCTTCGCCGTCAACGAAGATCTTGCCCGAGGTGGCGGCCTCGAAGCCGGCGAGCATGCGCAGCAGCGTGGACTTGCCGCAACCCGAGCTGCCGAGCAGCGCGAAGAGCTCGTTCTTCGCGATGTTCAGGCTCACGTTGTTGACGGCGACGCTGTCGCCGAACTTCTTGACGACGTTTTCGATGCGCACGAAAGCGTCGCGGGAGCTGGCCGCGGCGGTGGCGCGAGCGGCTTCGGAGGCGTTGACTTGGGACGTCGAATTCATGATGTAACCTGGGTTCCTTTCTGATCGCGGTACGGCATGTCCTTGCATGGCGTGGGCAAATGCGGGCGCGAGTGGCCCCGCACGGGGCGCAAATGCGACTCGCGGACCTTAGTACTGCGAACGGAGCTCGTTGGAAACTGGCGCGTCGGTTTCAAATAAGGGGGCGGCGCGCACAGCCGGACTTCGAACAGCAAACTTCTGGCGGAGAGGGGTCGAGCGATCCCTCTTCCGCACGTTGTCTCCTTCCTTCTCCTTCGGTTTTCTTCCGGGGGCGGGCGGCCGCCCCGTTCAGTCGATCAGTGGCCGGTCTTCAGCTGCGACCACAGACGGTTTTCGAGGCGCAGGATGTCGGCCGGCATCGGCTTCATCAGCGTCATTTTCTTGAGCACGTCTTCCGACGGATAGACCGTCGGATCCTGAGCGACCCCCGCCGTCACGAACTGGTGCGCGGCCTTGTTTGCGGTGGGATAGAACACTTCGTTGGTGATCGCGGCGTTGACCTTCGGATCTTCGATGTAGTTGATCCACTTCATGGCCGCTTCGGGGTGCGGAGCGTCCTTGGGCACGACCATCACGTCGAACCACAGCAGGCCGCCTTCCTTCGGATTCGCGAACTTGATGTGATACGAGCGCTTCGCTTCCTCGGCGCGGCGGTGGGCGATGCCCACGTCGCCGGACCAGGCAAACGCGACGCAGATGTCGTTGTTCACGAGGTCGTTGATGTAGCCCGAGGAGTTGAACTGGGTGATGTACGGGCGGACTTTCTTCAGCACTTCGAACGCCGCCTGATAGTCGGCCGGGTTCGTGCTGTTGGGGTTCTTGCCCATGTACTGCAGCGTGGCCGCAAAGGCGTCGACGGCCTGGTCGAGGAACGAGACGCCGCAGCCCTTGAGCTTCGAGAGGTATTGCGGATCGAAGATCAGTGCCCAGCTATCCACTGGCGCGTTCGCGCCCAGCGCCTTCTCGATCGCTTCCTGGTTGTAGCCGACACCGTCGGTGCCGAATGCCCAGGGCACGCCGTACTGATTGCCCGGATCGGCGTCGGCAATCATGTGCATGAGCAGCGGATCGAGGTTCGCGAGATTGGGGAGCTTCGACTTGTCGAGCTTCTGGTAGACACCGGCCTGAATCTGCTTGGCCATGTAGTTCGAGGTCGGCACCACGATGTCGTAGCCCGAGCTGCCTGCGAGCAGCTTGGCCTGCAGCGTGTCGTCGCTGTCGTAGTTGTCGTACTTCACATGGATGCCCGTCTGCTTCTCGAAGTTCGGGATCGTGTCTTTCGCGATGTAGTCGGACCAGTTGTACACGTTCAGTGCGTCGTCGGCGGCGCGAGCCGTCTGGCTCGAGGTCGCCGTGAGACCCGCACAGACGGCAAGCGCGGCCACTGCGACGGCATGACGAAGATGTCTGACACTCATGTTGAATTCCCCAGAAGATAAAAGTTGGCGGGCGGCGCCCGCACCCCGTTGTGCGCCGCCAGCCCTTACGTTTGCAGCGTTACGAAAGTCCCAGTTGTTGCGCGGTTGCGTCGACGGCCTTCTTTGCCTTCGACACGATTTCATCGATCTCGTCGCGCGTGATGACGAGCGGCGGCGAGAGCAGCATGCGGTCGCCGGTGGCGCGCATGATCAGGTTGCCGTTGAAGCAGAAGTCGCGGCAGATCGTGCCCACGTCGCCGCCGTTCGCGAAGCGCTTGCGCGCCTTCGGATCCTCCGCGAGCTGCAGGCCCGCCACCAGCCCCGTGCCCGAGATGTCGCCGATGATCGGGTGATTGCCGAAGGTCTCGCGCAGACGCTGCTGGAAGTACGGGCCGGTGTCCGTCTTCACGCGCTCGATGATGCGTTCGTCACGCAGCAGCTTGAGGTTCGCGACCGCCACCGCGGCGGCCACCGGATGGCCCGAATACGTGAGGCCATGGTTGAAGTCGCCGTTCTCGATCAGCGCCTTGGCGATGCGGTCGTGAATGCCCACCGCGCCCATCGGCACATAGCCGCTCGTGAGACCCTTGGCCATCGTGATGAGGTCGGGCTCGAAGCCGAAGTGCTGATGCGCGAACCATTCGCCGGTGCGACCGAAGCCGCCGATCACTTCGTCGGCGCACAGCAGGATGTCGTATTTGCGGCAGATGCGCTGGATTTCCGGCCAGTACGTGGAGGGCGGGAAGATCACGCCGCCCGCGCCCTGGAACGGCTCGCCGATAAAGGCGGCCACGTTCTCCGCGCCCACTTCGAGAATCTTCGCTTCGAGCTGCTGGGCGCGCGCGAGGCCGAACTCCTCGGGCGTCATGTCGCCTTGCGCTTCGCCGAAGAAGTACGGCTGATCGATATGGACGATGTTCTCGACCTTCGAGGGCATCTGCTCATGCATGTAGCCCATGCCGCCGAGCGTGCCGCCCGCGATGGTCGAGCCGTGATAGCCGTTCTTGCGCGAGATGACGACCTTCTTCGAAGGCTTGCCTTGCGTGAGCCAGTACTGGTGCACGATGCGCAGCACCGTGTCGTTGCCTTCCGAGCCGCTGTTGCAATAGAAGAAGTGATTGAACGGCTCGGGCGAGAGCTCGGCCAGCAGCGCCGAAAGCTCGATCACCGGCGGGTGCGTGGTCTTGAAGAACGTGTTGTAGAAGGGCAGCTCCTGGAGCTGCTTGTAGGCCGCATCCGCGAGTTCCTTGCGGCCGTAGCCCACATTCACGCACCAGAGTCCGGCCATGCCGTCGATGATCTGGTTGCCTTCCGAGTCCCACAGGTACACGCCCTTCGCTTTCACGATCACGCGGCTGCCGGCCTTGTTCAGCGAGCCCATGTCGGAGAACGGATGGATGTGATGCGCAGCGTCGAGTGCGCGGTACTCGGCAGTCGAGCGCGCGGTTTGCGCGCGCAGCGTCGTCGGCAGCTCTTGCAGCGCGCTGGCGGGGGCGTCGATTCGATAGCTCATCTTTCGTGTCTCCTGTCTATTACACGTGCAGCAGCAGGTGCTTGCGTTCCCACGAACTGATCACGCGGAAGTACGCTTCGTATTCGGTTTCCTTGAGCGCGAGATAGGCGCGCACGAACTTCTCGCCCAGGATGTCCTTGAGCGGCTCGCAGCCGCTCATCAGCGAGAGGCCTTCCTCCAGATTGCGCGGCAACTGGTAGGGCAGCGAATAGCCGTCGCTCACGAGCGGCTCCGTGGGCTTGAGGTGCTGCGTCATGCCCAGATAGCCGGCGGCCAGCGTGGCGGCAATCGCGAGATACGGGTTGCAGTCCACGCCGGGAATGCGGTTCTCCACACGGCGCGCGGCCGGTGACGAATACGGCACGCGGAAACCCACGGTGCGGTTGTCGTAGCCCCACTCCACGTTGATGGGCGCCGCCATGAAGCGCGACAGACGGCGGTACGAGTTGATGTACGGCGCGAAGATCGGCATGAGCGCCGGCGTGTACTTCTGCTGCCCCGCGATGTACGCATAGAACATGTCGGTGGGCTTGCCGTCCGGACCCGTGAAGAGGTTCTGGCCGCTTTCCTCCGAGACGAGGCTCTGGTGCACGTGCATGGCCGAGCCCGGCTCGTTCTCCATGGGCTTGGCCATGAAGGTGGCGTACATGTGGTGGCGCAGCGCCGCTTCGCGCACAGTGCGCTTGAAGAGGAACACGCGGTCGGCGAGATTGAGCGGGTCGCCGTGCAGGAAGTTGATCTCCATCTGCGCCGCGCCCACTTCGTGGATCAGCGTATCGACTTCGAGGTCCTGAATATCGCAGTACTCGTAGATGTCTTCGAACAGCGGATCGAACTCGTTGACCGCTTCGATCGAATACGCCTGGCGGCCGGTTTCCGGGCGGCCCGTGCGGCCGATCGGCGGCGTGAGCGGAAGATCCGGGTCCTTGTTCATGTCGACGAGATAGAACTCCAGCTCCGGCGCGATCACGGGCTTCCAGCCCTTCGCCTTGTAGAGCTCGAGCACGCGGCGCAGCACGCGGCGCGGCGAGATCTCGACCGGCGTGCCGTCGAAGTGCACGCAATCGTGAATCACTTGCGCCGTGGGATCGACAGCCCACGGAATGATGCGGATGGTCGAGGGGTCGGGCACGCACACCATGTCGGGGTCGGTGACGCCCGTGAGGGTGCCGTCTTCCGGATAGTCGCCGGTCACGGTCTGGATCATCACGGCTTGCGGCAGCCGCATGTTCTCGCCGAATTCGAACTTGCTGCGCGGGATGATCTTGCCGCGCGCGATGCCTGCCATATCGGGGATGATGGCTTCGATTTCAGTGATGTGGTGCTTCTTCAGGAATTCGTCGATGTCATTCATGGTCGTTCTCTCTGTTCTGTATGAGCCGGCGTCAAACGTGCGCGCGGGCAGTGTGCGCGGGCTGGCGTCCGGCTTCGCGCGGTATTCGGGCCAGCATGCGGGCCCGGCAGGCTTCGCCAAAGGCGCGGAAGATCGCGGTGGACAACGCGTTCTGCGCGTGCTGCCATTCGGGGTGCCATTGGACGCCGAGTGCGAAGCTCGCCGCATTGGGCACGCTGATCGCTTCGATGAGGCCGTCCGGCGCCGTTGCTTCCACAACCAGTCCGTGACCGGGCGTTTCGATGCCTTGCCCGTGCAGCGAATTCACGCTGGCTTCGCGTGCGCCGCCGGCGAGCCGTTGCAGCAGTCCGCCCTCGACCAGCGCGATGGAATGCGCCGGGCCGTATTGCGTTTCGAGGGTATCGGCCTTGTTCTCGCGATGGTCGTCGAGCCCGTCGACCGCATGCACCTGCTGGTGCAGCGTGCCGCCGAACACGACGTTCATCTCCTGAAAACCGCGGCAGATGGCGAGCACGGGCACGCCCGCGTCGATGGCCGCGCGCAGCAGCGGCAGCGTGGTGGCGTCGCGCTCGGGGTCGTGCAGCGTGCCCGCGGCGCTGGCCGCGCCGCCGTAGCGATGCGGCTCGACGTTCGAGTAGCTGCCGGTGAAGAGCAGGCCGTCAACGGCATCGAGTATGTCGGCCGCCGCCTGCCGTGCGCCGAGCGCCGGCAGCACCAGCGCGAGCCCGCCCGAGCCGTCCACGGCGGCGGCGATGTACTTCTCGCCGGCCACGTGCGACGCGTGCGGTCCCATCATCGTGCGATCGGCGGTCACTCCAATCAATGGCTTGGTTCGCATGACTAATGTTTCACTTCTTCTGCCCGTTCGACTCAAGTGCAAATATCGCTACGGGCGTGACATGACCTTGCAACCTTGCACGAGGCAAGGCCGCAAGCCTTTAGGTGCAGCGCGAAAGTGAAGCTAACGCATCGCGCTGCGCGTTGAGATCATGTAGGCGGTTCGTTTTCTACCGTTATGCGGCGCAACCGTGGACAGGCGTGCACAGCCACGCCGCTCGCGTGCGGCAGTACGGCTCGCATGCGGTCGACGGCGATGAAAACGAACGGCGCAGGAAGAAGAGGCGCTAGGGCAGCAGCGACGCGACCTCGTCCGTATGGACGGCGATGAAGGCGCGTGCAGAGACAGCGTTATGGCGCCGAACAGACCGGCGCGAAAGGATTGTGATGACGGATAGAAACAGGCGAGAGGCAAGCCTGCCGCTACTGCCGTCGGCGATGGCGGCGCAGTCACTGCGAAGACACCTCGCATGACTTCGATCCCATCTCACCAGAGGGCCACGGACTCTCACAATTACACTCGACTGGGGTTGTTGTTAAATTGCCCGACTTATTCAGCGCGACCTGAATAGTTCGCACTGCATCACGCTAAACATAGGTTCCGTTCGATGTATCCCGCATGAACAGCGCGTTGCGTTGATGTTTCATCCGGGTGGTCACCGTCCGATCGACCTGTTGTCCAGCATATACGAGCCAAAAAGGCCGTCAATTATTTTTTTACGTTTTTGAGTCAGCACTTTCCCGGGTGGCAGGCTGCAAACACCGATGGAATGCGAAATATGGCTAGCGGCTTTTATATTTCGAATAACTTACAGGGGTTTCTACTAACGCAAAAAAATACAAACTGATTAGAATATTCAACACGTCCACCGCGCCGTTTTTGCTGTTGTTCGTCCGTCGTTCGCTGCTACCCGCAGCCGTTTTTCGGCGCGCTCCCTGATCAACCGGCTTTCGAACGTGACCGAGTCCGTATCCGTTTCTACTGAAGTCGCAACACGCCTGCGCTACGTGCGCAAGCGCTATGGGTTGTCGCAACGCGAGCTCGCCAAGCGCGCGGGCGTCACGAACGGCGCGATCTCGCTGATCGAGCAAAGTCGTGTCAGTCCCTCCGTGGGCTCGCTCAAGAAGCTGCTCGAATGCATTCCCATGAGTCTCGCGGAATTCTTCACATTTGATCTGAACGAGGGCGCAAGCATCGTGTCGCGCCGCGGCGAGATGCCGAACCTCGGCAACGCCTCCATCGAGTTCTATCTCGCTGGCGCGAACGTGAAGGACCGCAACATGGGCATCATGCGCGAGGTGTATCAGCCGCTCGCCGACACGGGGGGCGAAATGCTCACGCACGCCGGGCACGAGGGCGGCGTCGTGGTGGCGGGCCAGCTCGAGCTCACCGTGGACGGCACGACCTGGCTGCTCGACCCCGGCGACAGCTACTACTTCGAAAGCCGCCTTCCGCACCGGTTTCGCAATCCCAGCGCGAGCGATGTTTGCGAGGTGGTGTCGGCCAATTCGCCGCCCACTTTCTGACTCGCGCCAATCCGGTTCGCTGCGTGCAGCCGCCGTAAGGCCGAAGTTCGACTGATGTTCGATTGAAGTTCGGCCGCGTTCGCGGCACGCAGAACGAATCGCAAATCATTGAGGCATCCTCATGGAAAAGAGAAATCTCGCTTACTGGCAGGACAAGGCCGCGTCGCTCAAGATCGACGGTCGCGCATTCATCGACGGCGCCCCGCGCGATGCGTATTCGGGCCGCACCTTCGACTGTGTGAGCCCCATCGACGGCCGTGTGCTCGCGAGCGTGGCCGACTGCGGCGCGGCCGACGTCGACGCCGCCGTGGCGGCCGCGCGCCGCGCATTCGAGCAAGGTGTATGGGCGGGCCTGAACCCGCGCGAGCGCAAGGCGGTCCTGCTGCGCTGGGCCGCGCTCATGCGCGAGCACCTGGACGAGCTCGCGCTGCTCGAAACGCTCGACGCGGGCAAGCCGATTGGCGACACCACCACCGTGGACGTGCCGGGCGCGGCCTATTGCGTGGAATGGTTCGCCGAGGCCATCGACAAGGTGGGCGGTGAAGTCGTGCCCGCCGATCATCATCTCGTGGGCCTCGTCACGCGCGAGCCTATCGGCGTGGTGGCGGCCGTGGTGCCGTGGAATTTCCCGATCCTGATGGCGTCGTGGAAGTTCGGCCCGGCGCTTGCCGCAGGCAACAGCGTCGTGCTGAAGCCTTCCGAGAAGTCGCCGCTCACGGCGATCCGCGTGGCGCAGCTCGCGCGCGAGGCGGGCATTCCGGCGGGCGTGTTCAACGTGCTGCCCGGCGGCGGCGAGCCGGGCAAGCTGCTCGCGCTGCATCGCGACGTGGACTGCATCGCCTTCACGGGCTCGACCAACGTGGGCAAGCAGATCATGCAGTACGCGGGCCAGTCCAACCTCAAGCGCGTGTGGCTCGAGCTGGGCGGCAAGTCGCCGAATATCGTGCTGCCCGATTGCCCGGACCTCGATCGCGCGGCGAAGGCCGCGGCGGGCGCGATCTTCTACAACATGGGCGAGATGTGCACGGCGGGCTCGCGCCTGCTCGTGCACCGCGATATCAAGGACGTGTTCCTCGCGAAGCTGCTGGAAGCGGCGAAGGCGTACAAGCCTGGCAATCCTCTCGATCCCGAAGTCTCGATGGGCGCGATCGTCGACAAGATCCAGATGGAGCGCGTGCTTGGCTATATCGAGGCCGGCCGCAAGGAATCGACGCTGCTGCTGGGCGGCGAGCGCGTGGATGCGTCGAGCGGTGGCTTCTACGTGGAGCCGACGGTGTTCGATACGCGCCATGACGCACGCATCGCGCGCGAAGAGATCTTTGGCCCGGTACTTTCGGTGATCACGTTCGGCACGATCGACGAAGCGGTGCGCATCGCCAACGACAGCGACTACGGTCTCGCGGCGGCGGTATGGACGGCGAATCTCACGAACGCCCACGAGATCGCGCGCCGCCTGCGTGCGGGCACGGTGTGGGTCAACTGCTACGACGAAGGCGGCGATATGAACTTCCCGTTCGGCGGTTTCAAGGAGTCGGGCAACGGCCGGGACAAGTCGCTGCATGCGCTGGAGAAGTACACCGAGCTGAAGTCCACGCTCGTGCGGTTGCGCTAAAGGATTCGCGCTTCCCGCGCGGTGGCGCGCACGTGCACCGGATGTGGGTGCGCGCGTGCCGCCGCGTGGCCAATGAATCCTTCCACCGCGGCGTGCGTGTCTCGCCGCGGTTTTCCTATCGGGTCAATGCATGTCGGACATTCTTCACGGCGACGGCGCCATCCGCCGCCCAACGCTACACGGCTCCTCCATCGAGAACACCTACGCAGGCGTGCTGTCGTTCATGCGCCGCAACTACACGCGCGATCTGAATGGGGTGGACGTGGCGATCTCGGGCGTGCCGCTCGATCTCGCCACCACCTTCCGCTCGGGCGCGCGTCTCGGCCCGTCCGCGGTGCGTGCCGCGAGCGTGCAGATTGCGGAACTGCATCCGTATCCATGGGGGTTCGATCCATTCGAGACGCTGGCGGTGGCCGATTACGGCGACTGCTGGTTCGACGCGCACAATCCGCTCACCATCAAGCCCGCGATCGTCGAGCATGCGCGCACGATTCTGCGTTCGGGCGCCAAGATGCTCACGTTCGGCGGCGACCATTTCATCACGTATCCGCTTCTGATCGCGCACGCGGAGAAGTACGGCAAGCCGCTCTCGCTGATTCACTTCGACGCGCACTGCGATACCTGGCCCGACGATCACCCGGAGAGCCTCAATCACGGCACGATGTTCTACAAGGCCGTGAAGGAAGGGCTCATCGATCCGAAGACCTCGGTGCAGGTGGGCATACGCACATGGAACGACGACTTTCTCGGCATCAACGTGCTCGACGCGGCGTGGGTGCACGAGAACGGCCCGCGCGCGGCGCGCGAGCGCATTCTGGAGATCGTGGGCGAGCGGCCCGCCTATCTCACCTTCGATATCGATTGTCTGGATCCGGCCTTCGCGCCGGGCACCGGCACGCCGGTGGCGGGCGGCCTTTCCTCGGCGCAGGCGCTCGCGATCGTGCGCGGCCTGGAAGCGGTGAACCTGGTGGGCGCGGATGTGGTGGAAGTGGCGCCTGCCTATGATCAGAGCGAGATCACGGCGCTCGCCGCCGCGCATCTCGCCTGTGATCTGCTATGCCTGTGGCGCCAGCGCAAGGTGGCGGGCAAGTGATGCAGCAAGCTCGCACGCAAGAGCATCAGCAAAAGCGGCACCTGTAAAAACAGCGCACGAGCGCAAGATTAGCGCTCGACGAGCGCGCCCAGGTTGGCGCGCACCCGCTGAAGCATCTGGCCGAACTGCTCGGCTTCGTCGGGCGTGAAGCCGGCCAGCGCTTCCGCCTGCACTTCGTCGCCCACTCGGCGCGCGCCGCCCAGCACGCCCTCAGCTTTCGGCGTGAGGCTCACCAGCAATTCGCGGCGGTCATCGGGATTGGGCGTGCGCACGACCCAGCCGCCTTCTTCCATCCTCTCCAGCAATCTGCCGGCGGAGATCGGCGCGACTTCGAGCCGTTCTGCAAGGCTCGCCTGGTTCATGTCGCCGTAATGCGCGAGGTACGCAATCATGCGGCACTGCGCGCGCGTGAGTTCGAGCGACGACTTCGCAAGCTCGTCGTAACGTTTGCCATAGAGGCGGCCCACGTCGACGACCAGGAAGCCGAAGCGCTTTTCGAGGTCGGTAGTCATCGCGCGATTATACGGGGGCTCCGCGCCGCCTGGCCCGCGGGCGGTCCGCAATGGCCCGCAACGGCATGCCCGTTTTTCCGGATTGCGCCAGGTCGAGCGAGTCGTATAATAAGCAGGCTTACTATTATTTCCCCACGCATCGCCCGAACTCACGATGACCGCAGTCTCGCACGGCACAGCCTCGCAGCGTGGGGCCGTGCCGCTCAATCGCGGCATGATCACGTTGTCGATCATGCTCGCCACGCTGATGCAGACGCTCGACAGCACGATCGCCAACGTGGCCCTGCCGCACATGCAGGGCACGCTTTCGGCGTCGCAGGACGAGATCACGTGGGTGCTCACCTCGTACATCGTCGCGGCGGCCATCGCTACGCCGCTCACGGGGTGGTTTGCCGACCGCTTTGGCGTGAAGCCGCTGCTCGGCGTGGCCATTGCGGGCTTCACGGTGGCCTCGGCGCTGTGCGGGCTTTCGGAGACGCTGGGCGAAATCGTCGGCTCGCGGCTGTTGCAGGGCGTATTCGGCGCGTCGCTCGTGCCGCTTTCGCAATCCATCCTGCTCGACATCAATCCGCGCGAGCGCCAGGGCCAGGCCATGGCGGTCTGGGGCATGGGCGTGATGGTGGGCCCCGTGCTGGGCCCCACGCTCGGCGGCTGGCTCACGGACAGCTACAACTGGCGCTGGGTGTTCTTCATCAACGTGCCGATCGGCGCGTTCGCGTTTTTCGGCGTGTCCACCTTCATGCCCTCGCGCGCGCCGCGCCGCGAGACGCGCTTCGACCTGTTCGGCTTCGCCACGCTGGCGCTGGCCATCGGCGCGCTGCAGGCCTTGCTCGACCGCGGCGAGCAGCTCGACTGGTTTGGCTCGCTCGAAATCCGCATCGAAGCGCTCATGGCCGCGCTGGCGTTCGCGTTCTTCATCGTGCACACGGCCACCTCGGGCCCTAATACCTTCTTTCGCTATCAGCTGCTCAAGGACCGCAATTTCGCCACGGGCACACTCTTCATCTTCGTGATTGGCGCCGTGCTCTACGCCACGCGCGCGCTCTTGCCGCCCATGCTGCAGAACCTCATGGGCTACCCGGTCGCGACCACCGGCCTCGTCACCGCGCCCAGTGGCGCGGGCACCATGCTCGCCATGCTGATCGCGGGGCGCCTGCTCAAGCACGTGGACGCGCGCGCCATGTTGCTGTTCGGCTTCGTGGTGTCCGCTTATGCGCTGTGGCAGATGATGCAGTACACGCTCGTGCTCTCGGCCTCCGATATCGTCTGGCCCGGCGTGGTGCAGGGCTTCGGGCTCGGCTTCGTGTTCGTGCCGCTTTCCACGCTGACGTTCTCCACGCTCACGCCGCAGTTGCGCGCGGACGGCACGGCCACCTACAGCCTGATGCGCAACATCGGCAGCAGTATCGGCATTTCCGTCGTGCAGACCTTCGTCACGCGCGGCACGCAGGTCGCCCATTCGGATCTCGCCGCGCACATCACGCCGTTCAATCCCGCGGTCCAGCCGATGCTCGCGGCCGGATCGCGGTACGATCTTGCGGTGCTCAACCAGTCGATCACGCAGCAGGCGCAGATGATTGCGTATCTGAACGACTTCAAGATGATGTTCGTCGCCACGCTGCTCGTGATTCCGCTGCTCGTGCTGATCCGGCCTTCGTCGGGGAGCGGGGCGATCGACGCGAGCCACGCGGCAATGGACTGAACTCCAGCGCCTTTTTTCGTTCGTCGCTCGTGCGGGGCATGGGCTGCGCCCCTCAGCGCCCCGCTGCACGGCATGCCCGCGCGCTTCATTCACGTTCATCCGATGCTTTCCGCTGTCTCGATCCTGCTGCCCGTTTTCGGCCTCATCTTCGCTGGCTTCGCTTGCCGCCGTTTCGGCGTGCTCGGTCCCACGGCCGCTTCGGAGCTGAACCGCTTCGTGGTGTGGCTCGCGTTGCCCGCATTGCTCTTCGATATCCTTGCGCACGCAACGTGGCACGAACTCTTTCAACCGGCTTTCGTTGCGGCGTTCGGCGTGGCGGGGCTGGCCGTCTTCGCGGCGGTGGTGGGCGTGCGGCTCTTTCTCGGGCGTCCTCTGGCCGATGCCAGCATCGACGGGCTCGCCGCCGGGTATCCGAACACGGGCTACGTGGGCTTTCCGCTGTGCATGATCGCGTTCGGGCCGTCGAGCCTCACGCCCACGACCATCGCGACGATACTCGTGGTGTGCGTGCTGTTCGCGCTCGCTATCGTGCTGATCGAGACGGGCCTGCAAAGCGAGCGTCGCCCGCACCGGCTGCTCATCAAGGTGGTGCGCTCGCTCATGCGCAATCCGCTGCTCGTCGCGCCCGCGCTGGGCGCGATCGTATCGGGCACGCATTTCACGCTGCCCGCGAGCGCGGAGACTTTCCTCAAGCTGCTGGGCGGCGCCGCGAGCCCTTGCGCGCTCGTGAGTCTCGGGCTTTTTCTCGCCGAGCGCCGCGCCAAAAGCGATGCGCCGCCCGAGTCGTCGTGGTGGATCACGCTCACGAAGCTGGTGGCGCAGCCGGCGCTGACATGGTGGCTCGCCGCGCGCGTGTTCGCGCTGCCCGATCAGCTCGTGGAAATCGCGGTGCTGCTTGCGGCGCTGCCCACCGGCACCGGGCCGTTCATGCTCGCGGAGTACTACCGGCGCGAGGCGCACGTGACTTCGCGCACGATCTTGCACTCGACACTCGGCTCGCTCGTCACGCTAACGCTGATCCTGCTGCATCTGCATCACGGCTGACCTGGCAGCAGCACTGTGATTGCAAGCTCGATGTAATGCTTTGGGGTGGGCTGTCCTGAAAGCGACGGGTTCCGTCACCGAACGCGACCTGCCGATTTTCCAGAGTATCGTTTAATCATTCTCAAACATCGTTTGACTAGCGGGGCGTTGCCCGACACTCGGCGCATATACTTTTTGCCGAGATGCCGTCCCGCCAAACGACGTCAATCCCTTCTTTCGGCTATCTTCTCCTCGAATGGTGTCCCGCTTGCCGGGCTGCCGTTGTCCACGTGCTCGACCCTCTGCGTCAAGCAATTCGTAATCCGAAATGTTGTGCGAGCATTTTTTGAAACTTTCACCGAGGCTTCATATGAAAGACATACAATCCCGCGCTTTCGCGATGCCGTTCACCAACCCCGCCTTTCCGCCGGGGCCTTACAAGTTCGTCAATCGCGAGTTCCTGATCATCACGTACCGCACCGATCTCGAGCGCCTGCGCAAGGTCGTGCCCGAGCCGCTCGAGGTCACGGAGCCGCTCGTGAGCTATGAGTTCATCCGCATGCCGGACTCGACCGGCTTCGGCGACTACACCGAAAGCGGCCAGGTCATCCCGGTGATGTACGAGGGCCAGCCCGGTAGCTACACGCACTCGATGTACCTCGACGACCATCCGCCGATCGCAGGCGGTCGCGAGCTGTGGGGCTTCCCCAAGAAGCTCGCCACGCCCCAGCTTGCGCCGCATTCCGACACGCTGGTCGGCACGCTCGACTACGGCCCGGTGCGCATCGCCACCGGCACGATGGGCTACAAGCATCGCGAGCTCGACCTGGCGGAGCAGGCGCGGCGGCTCGCGGGGCCCAACTACCTGCTCAAGATCGTGCCGCATGTGGACGGCTCGCCGCGCGTGTGCGAGCTGGTGCGCTACTACATGAAGGACATCGTGCTGAAGGGCGCGTGGACGGGGCCAGCCGCGTTGCATCTGATCCCGCATGCGCTCGCACCCGTTGCGGACCTCCCGGTGCTCGAGATCGTCGAGGCGCGGCATCTGCTTGCGGACCTCACGCTCGGTCTCGGCGAAGTCGTGCACGACTACCTCGCGCAATAAGCGCCGCACAGTTCCAGCCAGTTCCCTCCATTCCCACTCAAGCAAAGCGGAAACAACATGATGAAGAAGCTCGAAGGCAAGACTGCAGTGATTACCGGCGCGGCCAGCGGGATCGGCAAGGAGATCGCCCTGACGCTCGCCGCGCAGGGCGCCGCGGTTGCCATTGCCGACCTCAACGCCGCCGGCGCGCAGGCCGTCGCGGACGAGATCAAGCGTGCGGGCGGCAAGGCCATGGGCATCGCCATGGACGTGACCAGCGAAGAAGCCGTCAACGAGGGCATCGATCAGGTGGTGGCTTCGTTCGGCGCGCTCGACATCCTCGTTTCGAACGCCGGCATCCAGATCGTCAATCCGATCGAAAACTACGCGTTCTCCGACTGGAAGAAGATGCAGGCGATCCACGTGGACGGCGCCTTCCTCACCACCAAGGCAGCGCTCAAGCACATGTACAAGGACGATCGCGGCGGCGTCGTGATCTACATGGGCTCGGTGCATTCGCACGAGGCTTCGCCGCTGAAGTCGGCGTATGTGGCGGCCAAGCATGCGCTGCTCGGTCTCGCGCGCGTGCTCGCCAAGGAAGGCGGCAAGCACAACGTGCGCTCGCACGTGGTCTGCCCGGGCTTCGTGCGCACGCCGCTGGTGGAAAAGCAGATTCCCGAGCAGGCGAAGGAACTGGGTATCTCCGAAGAGGACGTGGTCAAGAAGGTGATGCTGGGCGGCACCGTCGACGGCATTTTCACGACGGTCGAAGACGTCGCGCAGACGGTGCTGTTCCTCTCCGCCTTCCCGAGCGCGGCCCTCACTGGCCAGTCGTTTGTGGTCAGCCACGGCTGGTTCATGCAATGAGCGAGCTCGACAACGCCGAGCGGTCCGCGCCTGTGGGGCGCGGCAAGGCCAGGTCTGGGGCCGTGCACGCTCATCACGCGCGCAGCCTGGACTACGAGACGGTTGCGCTGGTCCTGCAGGGCGGCGGCGCGCTGGGCGCCTATCAGGCCGGCGTGCTGGAGGGGCTGGAAGAAGCGCGCATTCCGCTGAACTGGGTCGCGGGCATTTCGATTGGCGCGCTCAACACGGCCATCATTGCCGGCAACGAGCCTGGCATGCGCGTGGCGCGGCTGCGCGAGTTCTGGGAGACGATCTGCAGGCCGGGCTACACCCCGGCCATGCCTGCACCGTTCGAGCACGCGCTATTCATGGCTTCCGACGCAACACGGTCGATGCTGACGGCGTTTCAGGCCGCGAGCGCCGCCGCGCAGGGCCAGAACGGCTTCTTTGCGCCGCGCGTGCCGGCACCGCTGCCCTGGCTCGCGAACGCGCCGGACCGGGTCAGCTGGTACGACACCACGCCGCTCAAGGCCACCCTCGAGCGGTTCTGCGATTTCGAGCGGATCAATTCCGGCGAGACGCGGGTGTCGGTGGGCGCGGTGAACGTGGCGACCGGGAACTTCGTCTATTTCGACAACACGCGCACGACGCTGCGCGCCGAGCATTTCATCGCATCGGGCGCGCTGCCGCCCGGCTTCGCGCCGGTCGAAATCGACGGCGAGTTCTTCTGGGACGGTGGCGTGGTGTCGAATACGCCGTTGCACGAAGTCCTCAGCGCATCGCCGCGCCGCGACACGCTGGTGTTCCAGGTGGATCTCTGGTCCGCGCGCGGGCCCGTGCCGCAGACGCTCGAAAACGTGGGCACGCGCGTGAAGGACATTCAGTACTCGAGCCGCACGCGCCTCGTCACCGACATGCTGCAACGCGAGCAGCGCTACCGGCATCTGTTGCGCGAGTTGCTCGAGCGCGTGCCCGAGGCCGTGCGCGAAGGCGACCACCTCTGCAAGGTTGTCGAGGACCTCGCTTGCGGCAAGCGCTACAACGTGCTGCAACTGATTTACCAGCAGCAGAAGTTCGAGCGCGGCGACAAGGACTACCAGTTCGGCAGAACCACCATGCAGAGCCACTGGGACGCCGGGCTGACCGACATCCGCCGCACCCTCAGCCACGACACCTGGCTCGATCTGCCCAGCAATCAAACGGGCTTCGTCACGCACGACATCCATCGCGTCGCCGACTAGCCGGAAAGGCGCCGGCGTTCGCGCCGGCGTCACTTCACCTGCGCGGGCGAGCGCTTATTTCACGGCACCGAGCGCGAGCCCCTTCACCATATAGCGCTGCAGCCACGCGAACACCACGGAGACCGGCAGCGTGGCCGCGAGCGTGGCCGCCATCACGAGTTCCCATTCCACGGTGTATTTGCCGGCCACCATGTCGGTGACCTGCACGGTGAGCGTCTTGTTCTCGGGCGAGCGGATCAGCGTATAGACCACCGCAAACTCGTTCCAGGCGCTGATGAACGTGAAGATCGCCGTCACCACCACGGCGGGCACCGCAAGCGGCAGAAACACGCGCAGCACGGCGCCGCTGCGGCTGCAGCCCTCGAGCCATGCCGACTCTTCGAGGTCGCGCGGCACGGTCTGGAAATACGACGAGAGCATCCATACCGCGAATGCAATGTTGAACGCCGCATACGAGATGATCACGCCGATCTTCGAGTCGACGAGATTGCCGTCGCCATACGGAATCATCGCCGCGAGCCGGAACAGGCCCACCACCAGCAGGATGGGCGAGAGCATCTGCGTGACGAGCAGGAACTGCCGGTAGAGCCCACGCCCGCGAAACGGAAAGCGCGCGAGTGCGTAGGCGGCGGGCAGGCTCACGGCCAGCGCGAGCGCCGTGGAGAGGCATGAGATCACGATGCTGTTGCGCAGCGCGACGCCGAAGTTCGCGGCCTGCCACATGTCGACATAGTTTTCCCAGCGCCAGTGCATGGGCAGCCAGCGTGCCGGATAGACGAACACCTCGGAGGCGGGCTTGAGCGAGGTGAAGAACATCACCGCGAACGGGAACAGCACGGCCACCACGAGCGGCGAAAGCGCGAGCCAGCACCAGAGCGAGCGTTTGAGCTTGCGGTTCATGCGAGGTCTCCTTCCGCGTTGCCGCCGCGTTTTGCCTGCACGCGCAGGTAGGCCACCGAGAATGCGAACAGGATCACGAGCATGATCAGCGAGACGGCGGCGGCTTCGCCGGGCCGGCCGAGCCGGAAGCCCAGCTCGTAGAGGTAGGTCACGAGTATGTGCGTGCTGTCGTCGGGGCCGCCTTGCGTCATCACCCAGATGATCGGGAACGAGTTGAACACGTAGATCACGTTGAGAAGGATCGCCATGTTGATGAAGGGCTTGAGCAGTGGCAGCGTGAGCTGGCGGAACTGCTGCCACGCGCTCGCGCCGTCGATGCGCGCGGCCTCGTAGATGTCGCCGGGCACCGAGGAGAGGCCGCCCAGCAGGATCGTCGTGGTGAACGGGATCGAGACGAGAATGCCCACGGCAATCTCGACCGGAAACGCGTATTGGGGCGTGGCGAGCCAGTGGATCGGACCCGAGATCATGCCCAGCCGCTGCAGCGTGACGTTGACCATGCCGTAGTCGTCGTTGAAGGCCCAGCGCCAGACCACGGCGGTCATGGTGAGCGAGACCGACCACGGCAGCATGACGATCGTGCGGGCGATGCCACGTCCGTAGAAGTCCTGATTGAGTATCAGCGCGACTGGCACGGAGATCGCCACGGTGCCCACCACGACGCAGAACGTCCAGATCAGCGTGTTCTGGAGCGCGCTCAGGAACACCGGGTCGGCGAACACGTTATAGAAGTTTTGCAAGCCGCTGAAGCCGCGAATCTGGCCGAAGCGCGAGACATCGTGCAGCGACTGGTACACGATGTTGAAGATCGGGTAGCTGATGATGAACAGCGCCAGCGCGAGGCTTGGCACGATCAGGAGCCAGGGGGCGCGGGGCACGGCGACAGCACGTTGTGAGCGGCTCATGCGGTTCCTGGCGCGGGTGGGGGCGGGCGCTTCGCCGGTCGCCGGACCGGCTGGTGGCGTTTGCTTCAGGGGACCCATAGTCATGGCGTGGAGCGTCCGGTATTGCGGTCGTTACATGGGCGAACCGGCGCGCCGCGTAGCGATTAGTATGCTACGCCACGCGCCGGTTCTTGCGGCGATAAAGCGCCTGCTTGATGACGAAAAGGCTGACGAAAAAGCCGCCGTAAAAAACTGCCGTAGAAAGCGGCTGAAACGGCAGCCGCGCTTACTTGCCGAGCGACTTGTTGGCTTCGTCGGCGGCCTGGTTCAGCGCGTCGGCGGGCTTGGCCTTGCCGAGGTAGATCGCCTGCATCGCGTTGGTCACGGCCTTGGCGGTGTCCTCCCAGCCCGTCACGGTCGGCGCGAAACGCGCGTGCGGCAGCAGCGCGACGAACGCCTTCGTGTCCGGATCCTGGAACGCCGGGTCGGTGGCTTCAGCCTTCGTCGTCGGCAGGAAGCCTTCGGTGCTCGTGAACTCCACGCGCGGTTGCTTGGTGAACAGGAAGTCGAGGAACTTCCAGGCGCTCTTCTTCACCTTCGAGTTCTTGAACATCATGATCGAGTCCGTGACCGCATAGGTCGCGGGCGTCGTGCCCACCGGGATCGGGTCGATGCCGTACTTGATGTTCGGCGCTTCCTTCTTGAGCTGCTTGGCGAGGAACGGCGCCGAGATCATCATCGCCACGCGGCCCTGCTTGAAGAGGTTCTGCACGTCTTCGCGGCTGTAGCCCGTCACGCCCGGCTCCGTGAGCCCTTCGTCGATCATCGTCTTGTAGAGCGTGGCGGCCTTCACGCCCGCCGGCGAATTGAAGGCGGCCTTGCCGTCCTTGCCCACCACATCGCCGCCGTTGGTCCACAGCGCGTAGTAGAAGTACACGTCGGTTTCGATTTCCTTGCCCTGCAGGCCGAAGCCCGCGATGCCCTTCGCCTTGAGCTTCTTCGACGCCTCGATCACGTCGTTCCAGGTCTTCGGACCGTTCGGATAGCCAACCGAAGCGAGCATGTCCTTGTTGTAGTAGAGCGCGCGCGCGGATGCGGCGATCGGCAGGCCATAGATCTTGCCGTTGATCTCGCCGGGCGCGAGGAACGGGCCGATGAAGCGGCTCTTGAAGTTCGCGTCCATGTAGGGATCGAGCGGCTCGGCAATGTCGTCCTTCACGAAGTCGAGCAGCCAGCGCGTGCCGATGATCGCGAGGTCGGCGTTTGCGCCCCCGGAGATGTCCGTTTGCAGCTTCTGTTGCAGCGAGTCCCAGTTCACGTCTTCGATCTTGATCGTGGTGCCGGGATTGGCGGCTTCGAACTCCTTGGCCATCTTCTCGAAGTACGGGGCCGTGGCGTCGCTGTAGTGGGCGACGGTCACGCGGACCGTGTCGGCGTGCGCCGCGATGGTGACGCCTGCGAACGCAAGCGCAACGGCGAGCTTGCCGAGCGTGATGGATGCACGTGCCTTAAACGCCATTCTCTGTCTCCTGTGTTGACGGGAACGGGTGCAGTGCACCGCGTCCCATCCCATGCGGGGTGGTTGCTGGTTGGTTTTTCGGTTCTTGCCGCCGCCGTCGCCCGGCCATCGGATTGTTCGTATTGCGTTGTTTGAAAAAATCCTACAGGATGAAAAAAATGTTGTCACCTGGGAAACGCGAGATTGTTTCGGGTGCCTGAAATTGCCTAACATGCTGTAACGCAGGGGGAATTCATGCGGCATCGCAGCAGCGGGCCGTGCGTGTAAACCCGCAGCCAAGGTCGCGAGAAATACCACTATGTAGGAAATTTACAGATCGGCCGGTGGTGCCGGCCGGGTCTTTCGAATCATTCGCGGAGAGTCGACGATGAGCCGGGTGGTGCTGGTGACGGGCGCGTGCGGCGGTATTGGCCGTGCGCTATGCAAGCGATTTCACGAGGCGGGCGATACGGTGCTCGCGCTCGACCGCGACGCGTCGGGCGTGCAGGCGCTGGCGGACGAGCTGGGTGCCGCGCGCCTCGAAGCCCTGGCCGCCGACGTGAGCGATCAGGTTGCGGTGGCAGACGCGGTGGCGCGCGCCGTGGCCGCGCGCGGTCCGGTGGACGTGGCCGTGGCCAACGCGGGCGGCGCGCTCGGCACGACGCTCGCGCATACCGACGCCGCGAGCTGGCGGCGCGACGTCGATCTGAACCTGAACGGCACCTACTACACGGTCGAGTCCGTGCGCGCCTCGATGATCGAGCGCGGGCGCGGCGTGCTCGTGCTGATCGGCTCGGTCAACGGGCTCGCCGCGCTGGGCCACCCCGCGTATAGCGCGGCGAAGGCGGGGCTCGTGAGTTACACGAAGGCGCTGGCCATGGAGCTCGGACCGCACGGCATCCGCGCGAACATCGTCTGCCCCGGCACCGTGAAGACGCCCGCCTGGCACACGCGTGTCACGCAGCATCCAAAGATATTCGAAGAACTAAAGAAATGGTATCCGCTCGGCGATGTGGCCACGCCCGAGGACATCGCCGACGCTGTGCAATTTCTCGCCTCGCCGCAGGCACGCGTGATCACGGGCGTGGCGTTGCCGGTGGACGCGGGCCTCATGGCGGGCAACCGGCTGATGGCGAACGAGCTCACGCTCGATCCGTTCTGAAGCCCGAACCAAAACGCGTGTAGCGAAGATGCGAAGCGCACGCAGCAAAACACACGCACGGCAAGCAACGACAGCCCACGAGGACAGCATGGCAGCGGTACAACTGAACGGCATCTACAAGCGCTACGGCGACACCCAGGTCGTGCACGGCGTGGACCTCGACATCGCGGACGGCGAATTCGTCGTGCTGGTCGGGCCTTCGGGTTGCGGCAAGACCACGCTCATGCGCATGATCGCGGGCCTCGAAGACATCAGCGGCGGCGACCTCACCATCGGCGGCACGCGCGCGAACACGCTGCCGCCGCAGCAGCGCAATGTCTCGATGGTGTTCCAGAGCTACGCGCTTTATCCGCATCTCTCGGTCTACGACAACATCGCGTTCGGGCCGCGCATCCGCAAGGAGCGCGAAGACGGCTTCAAGCCGCGCATCGAGGCCGCGGCGAAGATGCTGAACCTGTCGGGCTATCTCGACCGTCTGCCGCGCGCGCTCTCGGGCGGCCAGCGCCAGCGCGTCGCGATGGGGCGCGCCGTGGTGCGCGAGCCTTCGCTGTTTCTCTTCGACGAACCGCTTTCGAATCTCGACGCCAAGCTGCGCGTGCAGATGCGCACGGAAATCAAGGCACTGCATCAGCGCCTGCGCAACACGGTGGTGTACGTCACGCACGACCAGATCGAAGCGATGACCATGGCCGACCGCATCGTGGTGATGAATTCGGGGCGCATCGAGCAGATCGGCAAGCCGCTCGATCTCTACGACAAGCCGGGCAATCTGTTCGTGGCGAGCTTTCTGGGTTCGCCTTCGATGAATTTCGCCTCGGGCAGCGTGATGAGCGACGCGCGCGGCACGGCGCTCGTGCTCGAGGACGGCGTGCGCATCGCCGTTCCCGAAGGCCGCGCGCCAGCGGGTGCGCGCGTGACGCTCGGCATCCGCCCCGAGCACATCGAAACGCAGGGTGGCGACGTGCCGTTCAACGTCGAGGTGATCGAGCCGACTGGCGCGGAGACCCACTTGTACGGGAAAATAGGCGACACGACATGGTGCGTCACGACGCGCGCGCGGCCCGGCATCGAACCGGGGCAGCGCATGACGCTGGGTCTGCCTCTCGCGCACCTGCATCTGTTCGACACCGAAAGCGGCAAGCGGCTCGATTGACGGACTGAACAGGGGTGCCAAGCGTCGGGCCTGGCGCGACGATCGTGACCCTTGCACCTTCCACGGCTCATCCACGGAAAACAGCTTGCCGGTCTCCAACCTGATCCATCACATCCGCAACGTAGCGGAGTCGCTGCGGCCCGCCGAACGCAAGGTCGCGGAGATGGTGCTCGCCGACATCGACTTCGCGATGCGCGCGAGCATCACCGAGCTCGCGCTGCGTGCCGAGGTGTCCGAGCCTTCGGTCACGCGCTTTTGCCGCGCGGTGGGCGCGCACGGGCTGCGCGACTTCAAGATGCGACTCGCGCAGAGCGCGGCGGGCGGCATGCCGTTTGCCGCGGCCCGGGAAGTGGCGAGCGGCGACCTCACGCAAGTGGGCACGCTGCTCGACAGCGTGGCGGAGCAGGTGGTGCAGGGCGTGAAGCACGCGCGCGCCTCGCTCGATCCGGCCGTGTTCGAGGCGGCGGTGGCGGCGCTCGGCAGCGCGCGGCGCGTTTACTTCTTCGGCGTGGGCGCGGGATCGGGGCTCGTGGCGCAAGACGCTGCGCTGCGCCTGCTGCGTCTGGACATTGCGGCGAGCGCGTTTACGGACGCGCATTTGCAGCGTCTCTATGCCGGCTTGCTCGAACCCGGCGACGTGGCGTTCGCGATCTCGCAGTCGGGCCGCAGCGTGGAGGTCAACGAGAGCATCCAGATCGCCAAGGAGCGCGGCGCGACCACTATTGCACTCACGAATGCGGGCTCGCGGCTCGCATGGGTGGTCGACATCCCGCTGCTCTTGCGCGTGCCGGTTTCGGAAGCGCCTCAAGCGCCGGGCGTGTCGCGCATCGCGCATCTCGCGGTGGTCGACGCGCTGGCGATGGGCGTGGCGCTCGGGCTCGGCCCGAAGACGCTCGAAAAGGTGCGCGACGCGCAGGCGCGCGGCGGGTCGGATGATGTGGAAGTGAAAGAGTAAGCGGCACGCTGCACCGGGACTAGCGTCCGGCTGCCTGGCGTTGACGCTTCGTGAGCCTCACCGGCATGGTGTCGGGCACCATCGTGAACTGCGAGATCTCGTTGATCTTTGCCGGATCGATGGCCATCTCGATCGAGAATTCGTTCATCAGCATGGAAAGCGCGAGGCGCATCTCAACAGTCGCGAGATGGCGCCCCGGGCAGACACGCGGTCCCGCGCCGAATTGCAGATACGCGCGCACGTCATGCGGGCCGCTCTGGGGCTCGTGCTCGCCCTTGCGCATCCAGCGCCACGGATCGTAGCGCTGCGGATCGACGAAGTTCTTCGCATCGACCATCGCGGGCCGCGCCACGAAGAACATGCGCGTGCCCTTGGGCAGGGCCACGCCGTCGAGCACCACGTCTTCGAGCGGCTCGAACGAGTGCACGGCCGCCACGGGCCGCAGGCGCGTCGCCTCGATGCAGATCGCCTCGAAGAGATCGAGCTCCTTGAGCGTGGCGTAGTCCGGGCACACGTTCGCATCGCCTAGCACGCGGCGCGCCTCTGCGCCCAGATGCGTCTGCAGATGCTTGTCCGCCGCGAGATAGGGCAGCGTCCACGCGATCGAATCGGCCGTGGTGTCCTCGCCCGCAAGCAGAATCGTCAATACGTTTGCGCGGATCTGCGCATCGGTGATCGGTGCGGCGCCGGGTTCCGCCTGGGCTTGCTGCTGTTGTTGCTGTTGCACGAGCATCGCTTCGAGCAGGTTGCGCGGCGTCTCGGCTGGCTCGTCGCGCATGCGCTCGCGGGCGCGCGCCATCATCGCGTCCACATGGCGATGCACTTCAATCAGCGACTGATCGAGCTTGCGGTCCGCAGGCAGCTTGAAGTAGCGCCAATACGGAAAGAGCGCGTTGATGCGGCCCATCACGCTCGGCAGGATGCGCTCCAGATGCTCCTGAATCACGCCGTGATCGCGCTCGAGCGTGCGCGGGTCTTCGCCGAATGCGAGCGCGCTCGTCACGTCCACCGTGTAGCGCTTGAGGTCGTCGGTCATCTCGACGGTCTCGCCGCGCTCGGCCGCACGCAGCCAGCGCGAGCGCAGCCGCCCGGTGATCTCGGCGAGCGTGGGATAGAACGCCTTGATGGTCGGAATCGAGAGCGCCTGCATCACGAGGCGTCGCTGCGGCTCCCACGCCGCGCCTTCCGCGGAGAAGAGCCCGTTGCAGCCCATCTCATCGAGCACCGCCTCGATGGGCTGATAACGCCGGTAGCGGTGCGGGCGCTCGCGCATGATCTGCTGGATCAGCTCGGTGTCGGTCCAGATCGTGATGGGGATGCTGCCCACCTGGAAACGATACGGAGTGCCAAGCTCTTCGGCCCAGCGTTCGAGAATCAGATGCAGCCGCGAAGGCGAGAGCTGCAGCAGATTGCCGACGAGCGGCAGGCCGCGCGGGCAGGGCAGGTCGGCAACCTGGCGCTGCGTCGCGTGGGAACCGGTGGAGGCCGTGCTCATGAGCGCTTCCTTGGGGGGACTGCCTGGTTTTCGCTACGGGTTTGCTGCTTGTTTGCTTTCTTGCCGCCTGGCTGAAAAGGCGCGATGGCGCGCTGCCGGGTGCCGCCGCGCAGGATGCCGATTATAGCGGCGCGGCCCCCGCCACGTAGCCGAAGCGGCGTGACAGGCGCTCGGCCGCCGCGGCCAGACGCTGCGCGCTGTCGCCTTCGCTGGCCGTCTCGAAGTTGCAGGACGGCCCCATCAGCGCGAGCACGAGGCACACGCTGCCGGTGTGGTCGAACACGGGCGCGGCCACGGTGCTGATTCCGGGGATTGGATTGCCGAGCGCCGTATCGAGCCGTTGCGCGCGGATCTTGGCGAGGCGTTCGATGTAGCGTGGGTCTTGCGCGGCCTGTTGCGATGGAGATGGAGATTGCGATTGCGCCGGCGCGCCGGCAAGGCGCAGGCCGTCCTGCGCGAGCAGTTCGGCGCGCACGTCATCGTCGAGCCATGCGGCGAACACGCGGCCGATGGCTGTGTTCACGATCGACATGACCGTGCCCGGCCGCAAGCTCACGTGCAAGGGCCGCGGCGATTCTTCGAGGCGCACGACCGTGGGCCCGAGCGGCCCCGGCACCGCGAGCGCGACGCTCATGCCGGTGCTGGCGGCGAGGTCGACGAGTTCGGCGTCGGCTTCGCGCACGGGCGAGAGGCGCGCGAGGCCCAGCAGGCCCAGTTCGAGGCTCAAGGGGCCGGCTTCGTAGCGGCCCGCCTCGTCGCGCGCGAGCAGGCCCGTCTTGAGCAGGCTCACCAGGTGAGGAAAGGCCTTCGCGCTCGGCATGCCGGCGGCCGCCGCAAGATCGCGCAACGAAAGCGGCGTGCCGGCCGCGACGAGCGCGGCGAGCAGCTCGCCCGTGACGTCGAGCGCCTGGATGCCGCGTTGCGGCTTGTCGGCGGATTCCGCCGCAGCGGAGGTTTCGGCGCGGGCGTCGTCCGTGGCGCTGGACGGGGTGCGGGCTCGGGGCATGGTGGCGGGTTCAGTTCGAATCGGATACGGGGGAAGCGGGGGCAGCCGCAAAGGCGGCCACGGCGATCTCGCGTGCGGCTTCGCGCAGCGCGCGCACGAGCGCGCCTGCCGGGCGCACGTCGAGCGAGCCGCTCGCGCCGACGGCCGTGAGTGTGAGGCGCAACGCGCGCTGCGGATCGAGCACCGGCACGCAGACGCTGCTGACGCCGGGGCTGGGCGCGTCGATGCCGAGTTCGAAGCCGCGCGTGCGGATGGCGTCGAGCGTAGCCGCGAAGTCGGCTGGGAAGTCGCCCGGGAAGGCGGCGTCGCGTTCAGGTGCGGCACGGTTTTGCTTTGACGCCGCTTTGCTGGCCGCCGCCGCGTTGGCCGCAGCAGGCTCTGCCGTGCCGCGCCAGACCGGCTGCGCCGTCTGGTTGCCCCACATCGCGCGCAGCGCGGCCTCGTCGAGGAACGCGCAGAACACGCGGCCCGTGGACGTGTCCGGCAGCGACATCACCGTGCCCACGTGCAGGTTCACATGCAGCGGCAGGCTCGCATGCTCGTAGCGGACGATGGTCGGCCCCTGCGGCCCCGCAATGCACAGCGCGATGCTGCAGTTGTGCGCGTGCGCAAGCGCCGCTGCGCGCGGCACGGCCTCGCGCAGCGCGGGCTCCTGCGCCAGATGCAGCAGGCCGAGGCGCAGCGCGAGCGGCCCCGCCTCGTAGCGCCCAGAGAGCGCGTCGCGCTTGATCAGGCCGAGCCGCGTGAGGCTGACCAGATAGGCGTGCGCCTGGCTCGACGCGATTTCGGCGCCCGCCGCGAGATCGCTGGGCGCGAGCGGCACGCGGGCGTCGGCGAGCACGCGCAACAGGCGCGCGCCCACTTCCACGCTCTGAATGCCGCGCTGCGTCTTCCCACCGCCGGCGTCCGCGTCGGGCGAACAGGGCTGCGGCGGCCTGGCGGCGTTGCGAGGGGTCTTCACTCGTTGTCCCGGGCTGAAAAAGGGTCCATGTTAACCGAACGGCGCGCGAACACTGGCCATCGATTGATTTGCATATGGCTAGTGTATTCGCTATTGACAAATAAAAACGGGCGGGCGATCATGGCCTCACCCCGACAAAACAGCGGCTCATTCACATCCAGACGGGGCGAGACACACCGGCGGGCGCCGTGCGCGCTTCCCGGCACCTGCTGGCGCATGCGCCACGCCTCGCTCCGTTATTTGCTCCCCAACCGATACGGAGACTCAGATGGCAAAGGCGTTCGCATCGCAGGCCGATCTCGAAGAGAAACAGGTCACCTTCACGCAGCTCTCGGAAAACGCCTACGCGTACACCACGGAAGGCGATCCGAACTCGGGCGTCATCATCGGCGACGACGGCGTGCTGATCGTCGACACCACCGCCACGCCCGCCATGGCGCAGGATCTCATCGCGAAGATCCGCAGCGTCACCGACAAGCCCATCAAATACGTCGTGCTCTCGCACTATCACGCAGTGCGCGTGCTGGGCGCCTCGGCGTATTTCAAGGAAGGCGCGCAGCAGATCATCGCGAGCCGCGGCACGTACGAAATGATCGTCGAGCGCGGCGAAGCCGACATGAAGTCGGAGATCGAGCGCTTCCCGCGTCTGTTCGCGGGCGTGGAGACGGTGCCGGGCCTTACGTGGCCCACGCTCGTGTTCGAGAAGGAAATCACGCTGTTCCTCGGCAAGCTCGAAGTGAAGATCGCGCACCTGGGCTCGGGTCACACGAAGGGCGACACCGTGGTGTGGCTGCCGCAGCAGAAGGTGCTGTTCTCGGGCGACCTCGTGGAATACGACGCGGCCTGCTATTGCGGCGACGCCCAGCTCGAGCAATGGCCCGCCACGCTCGAAGCGCTGCGCTCGCTGGGTGCGGAAAAGCTCGTGCCGGGCCGCGGCCCAGCGCTCGTCACGCCCGACGAAGTGAACAAGGGCCTCGACTATACGAAGGACTTCGTGACGACGCTGCTCGCGCAGGGCCGCAAGGCGGTCGAGCAGAAGCTGGACCTCAAGGACGCGATGGCGCTCACGCGCGAAGCGATGGACCCGAAGTTCGGCCATGTCTTCATCTACGAGCATTGCCTGCCGTTCGATGTGTCGCGCGCCTATGACGAGGCGAGCGGCATCACGCATCCGCGCATCTGGACCGCGCAGCGCGACAAGGATATGTGGGACGCGCTGCAGGATTGAGATTGCGCTGAAGCACGTGAGTGGTTGGGAAAATGATGCCTTGCCCGGGATCGCAGTAAGAGCTTTGCATGGGACCAGAGTAGCGCGCTAAAGCGCGAACTCTGGCCGACAGCTGAAGCGCTAACTGCGATCGACGGCGGCACGGGACCAGAGTAAGTGCTAAAGCACTAACTCTGGTCGACGGGAGACAAAAGGATGATCGACTATCAGACGCTGACCTTCGAATACACGCGTTGTAGCGAGCAAAGCCCCGATGCCGCCGCGTGCGTGCATCCGGTAGTGGTGGTGGGCGCAGGGCCGGTGGGCCTCGCCACGGCGATCGACCTCGCGCAGCACGGCCTGCCCGTGGTGCTCGTGGACGACGACTGCACGCTTTCCACGGGTTCGCGCGCGATCTGCTTTTCGAAGCGCTCGCTCGATATCTTCGACCGGCTCGGCTGCGGCGAGCGCATGGTCGAGAAAGGCGTGAGCTGGAACGTGGGCAAGGTGTACCGCAAGGACGAACTGGTCTACACCTTCAACCTGCTGCCGGAAAGCGGCCATCACCGGCCGGCGTTCGTCAATCTGCAGCAGTACTACGTGGAGGGCTTTCTGCTCGAACGCGCGCAGGCACTGCCCAACCTCGAGATCCGGTGGAAGAACAAGGTGACGGGCATCGCGCAGCGCGGCACGCCAGGCGCGGGCGAAGCAGATGAAGCGCACGTGGCGCTCGAGATCGAGACGCCCGACGGTCCGTACGAACTGCTCGCGCGCTACGTGGTGGCGGCGGATGGCTCGCGCAGCCCGGTGCGCAA
Source organism: Paraburkholderia pallida (assembly GCF_004524855.1). NCBI lineage: Bacteria > Pseudomonadati > Pseudomonadota > Betaproteobacteria > Burkholderiales > Burkholderiaceae > Paraburkholderia > Paraburkholderia pallida. Next base: position 2,264,328 of record NZ_CP038149.1, read on the forward strand.
GCTCATGGGCCTCGACAGCCACGGCCGCACGTTCAAGGACCGCTTCCTGATCGCCGACGTGAAGATGGAAGCCGACTTCCCCACCGAGCGCTGGTTCTGGTTCGATCCGCCGTTCCATCCGAACCAGTCGGTGCTGCTGCATCGCCAGCCCGACAACGTCTGGCGCATCGACTTCCAACTGGGCTGGGACGCCGACCCGGTGCTCGAAAAGACGCCCGAGCGCGTGATCCCGCGCGTGCGCGCGCTGCTCGGCCCCGACGTGAAGTTCGAGCTGGAGTGGGTCAGCATCTACACGTTTTCGTGTCTGCGCATGGATAGCTTCCGCCACGGCAACGTGCTGTTCGCGGGCGACTCGGCGCACCTCGTTTCGCCGTTCGGCGCACGCGGCGCGAATAGCGGCTTCCAGGACGGCGAGAACCTCGCCTGGAAGCTCGCGATGGTGCTGGAGCAGCGCGCCTCCGACGCATTGCTCGACACCTATGCGAGCGAGCGCGAATACGCCGCCGACGAAAACATTCGCAACTCCACGCGCTCGACCGACTTCATCACGCCCAAGAGCGCGGTGAGCCGCGTGTTCCGCGACGCCGTGCTGACACTCGCGCGCGAGCATGCGTTCGCACGGCAGTTGGTGAACAGCGGGCGGCTTTCGGTGCCTGCGGTGCTGCACGAATCGACGCTCAATACGGCCGATGAAGAAACGTTCGCGGGCCAGATGGTGCCGGGCGCGTCGTGCGCCGATGCGCCGGTGAGCGATGCGCAGGGTGTGCCGCAGTGGCTGCTCGCGCAGCTCGGCGGGCGTTTCGCGGGGCTGCTGTTCTGCCGCGCGGGCGCGGCGCTCGAAAGCGATACACGCGCGGCGCTCGATGCGCTTGCGCGAGGCCCGGTGCCGATGCATTTCGTGGCGGTGCTCGATGGCGAGGGCGCTGCGCCTGAGGGCTTGCCGCCGGGGGCGGCGGTCGTGCGCGATACCGAGGGGCTGGCCGCGCAACGCTACGGCGCGCAGGACGGCGCGTTCTACTTGATCCGGCCGGATCAGCACGTGTGCGCACGCTGGCGTCGCGCCGATGCGCCGCGTGTCGAGCGCGCGCTCAAGCGGGCGCTGTGCGTGGCCGGTACGGCTTGATGCGGTGATGCGAAAGGCGGGCGCACGCGAGATGCGGCCACCTTTCGATTTCATTGCGCAGATGACAAGAATTCAGCCTTGGATGGAGACAACGATGCTCAACACTCAACTCAACCTCACGCGTCCTGACGACTTCTACGAGGCGCTCATCGACATGCATCGCGATCTCGACGAGGCGCAGAGTCAGTCGGCCAATGCGCAATTGATCCTGCTGCTCGCGAATCACGTGGGCGACCATGAAGCACTGATGGAGGCGATCCGTTTCGCGCGTGCCGGCGTGGTCGCGCCGCCCGCGAACGGAGCTGTCGGAAAGCTTGCAGCCTGAGCACGCGCTTTATCGACGAAAGCATTAAGCAACTCAAACATGGCCGGGCGCATCGCGTGCCCCGCCACCATTTCGCATGATCGCGCTTTTGCAGGCGCAATCGTTTGCGCCTGCCGATTTCGCCAGCAAACCCATCGCGCGCAACGTTTGCCGCATGAGTTTGCCATCGACCGGGCCGCAACCCCTGCGAGCCGCCTTGCAAACCGATTCAAGAACCCCCGCTCGAAAGCCGTAAACGGCACTGACGAGAGACCCCGTTCGACTACGCCGACGCAGACCGGCCAGCTTACGGGATCGAAAAGAAAGACATCCGCTACGGGGTATTACCTTGAATCGCAGTCAAACATGGTCGCGCACCGCCGCGCCGGGCGAAGTGATCTATTCGGAGGGCTTCGCGGGTGAGCGCGTGCTCTTCGTCATCGCCGAAGGCAAAGTCGAAATCTCCACGCGTTGCGACGAAAAGCGGGTCGTGACCGCCACGCTCGGCCGAGGCGAATTCTTCGGCGAAAGCGCACTGCTGGGCACCGAGCCGCGCCCGAGCACCGCCAAGGCGCTGACGTTTTGCCAGTTGACCGTCGTGCCCGCGAGCATCATCGAAGACGAGCTCGAACGCGTCTCGCCGCTCCTGCGCCACGTCTTGCGCACGATGATCCGCCGCACGAAGGCCAAGGACGATCTGCTCGCCACCTACACGCACGCCGACTTCCTGCCGGGCATTCTCTCGTATGCCCACGTGCTCTCGCTGCTTGCGGGCGCCGAGCGTGCCGAGCGCGGCGAGGCGAAAGGCGGCTGGCCACGCGGGGGTGCGGCAGCGGGCGAGGTGAGCGTGGCGCTGGCCGAAGTCGTGCAGAAGTGCCGTGCCGTGGCGGGGCATTCGCGCCCGCACGTGATGGCGATGCTGCGCCGCATGGAAAAGCTCAATCTCGTCGTGATCGAGGCGGGTCAGGGGGCCTCGAGTCTGGCCAGCGGGAATGCTGGCGAAGGCGCGCTGGGCCGCCAGGTCGTCACGTTCGATCCCGTTCGTATCGTGGAGCGTGCCTCGCTGGTGGCCGACCACGACCTCGACGTCTCGATCAACAGCGAACTCGAGCTGATCGAACTCGCCGACCTCGAAGCGCTGATCGGTGTCGAGCGCAAGCTGCTGCTCAACAAGCTCTCGCACGACGAGATCGCCGAGGAGCTGTTCGCGTTCAGAAAGTCGAAGGTGCTCAATTTCGTCGAGCAGAAGGGCGTGTCGTATTTCACGCAACGTGCGAAGCGCGGCTCGGGCGAGCTCAACGCGCTCGACGACCTGCTGTTCGTCGATCAGCGCACGCTGTTCGAAGCCGTTAACTCGCTCGATAGCTACGACCTCGCCAAGCTGCTCGCCACGCTCGAAGACAAGGCGGTTTCCGAGCGCCTGCTCTCGGTGATGTCGGAGACGCGCAAGAACGAAGTCTCGTGGCTCATGCGGCGCGAAATCAAAGCCGATCCGGTGGAGATCGAGGCGATCGAGCAGCGTCTTGTCGGTGCGGTGCGCGAGATCAAGGCGAAGGGCGCGCAGTAAGGGGGGCGTATGGATCTGTCGACTTTATTCGGAGTCCTGCTGGGTGGGGCGGCCGTCGCGATTGGCTTTGCGCTCGAAGGCGGGCAGTTCACCTCGCTGCTGCAGCCCGAGGCGCTGCTGGTCGTGCTGGGCGGCACGCTGGCCGCGGTGATGATCCAGAACCCGTGGGCGCGCTTCTTCGACGCGATCCTGCGCCTGCGCACGGTGTTCGTGCGCGCGCAGCAGGTGGATGAAACGAGTCTCGCCGCCGTGCTGGAATGGGGCGACCAGGCCAAGCTCAACGGCCTGCTCGCGTTCGAGTCGATGGACTGGCGCGGCATTCATCCGTTTGCGCGGCGCGGGCTCGAATTGCTGGCAAGCGGGGTCTCGACCGCCGTGCTCGAAGACGCGCTCAATCGCGAACTGGAAGCGTATGGACGCACGCATCTGGCGGGCGCGCGCGTCTGGCAGCAGGCGGGCGGCTATGCGCCGACGTTCGGCATTCTGGGCTCGGTGCTGGGGCTCATCCAGGTGACCTCGCATCTGGTCGAGCCTTCGCAACTGGGGCAGGGCATCGCGGTGGCGTTCGTCGCCACGCTTTACGGGCTCGCGCTGGCCAATCTCGTGTTCTTGCCGCTTTACGGGAAGATGCGCACGCACATCGAAAGCGAACTGCGGCTGCGCAAGCTCTATCTGGACGGCTTGCTCGCCATTTCGCGCAAGGAAACACCGCATACGATCGCGACGCGGCTCGCAGCGGAAGTGGGGGGACGCGGTGCCGGCGTACCCGGCGAGGCGAACGCGTGGTCGCGGCAGGGCGCGCCCGCAAACGCGCCCGTCAACTGAGAACGCAGCGCGCTTTCACCCATGAAGATCTCATCCGAAAGCCGGCCGGCGCATGACATGCTCGTCAGCGCCTTCGACCGTGAAGAGGACGAAGGCGGCGAGCAGTCCGGCCGCTGGCTGCTCTCCTACGCGGATCTCATCACCACGATGATGGTGCTGTTCCTTGCGCTCTACGCAATGCAGCTCGCGAAGCACAGCGAACAGGCGATCCGCACGCAGTCGCTGGCGGCGCAAGCGCAGGCTGCCTCCGCGCCGGCCGCGAGGCCGCAGGCGGCCGCAAGGGCGTTGCTCGCGTCGCTCGACCCGCTGCGCGAGCGCGGCGAGATCACGATCGTGCCGGTGGCCCACGGCGTGGAAATCGGCATCAACGCGAAGATTCTCTTCAACGCCGGCGACGCGGCGCTGCTGCCCGATTCGTTCGGCGTGCTGAGCCGCATCGCGCGCGTGCTGGCGCAGGTGCCCAACGGCAACATCCTTGTCGAAGGGCACACCGACAGCACGCCGATCTCGAACGCGCGCTACGCGTCGAACTGGGAGCTTTCTTCGGCGCGTGCAGGGGCTGTCGTGCGCTATCTGGTCGAGCGGGGCGTCGAGCCGCATCGGCTTGCCGCGATAGGCCGGGCCGACAACTTCCCGCTCGTTGCCGGCACCGACCCCGCAAGCCGCGCGCTCAACCGGCGCGTGACAATCGTGGTGCAGTATTGACGTGCTGTCGCGATGGGGCGCTCAGGCGGGCTGATCCCCCTCGCGATGCACGGGCTGCGTCTCCTTCAACTGCTTCGCGAGCCGCGAGGCCTGCAAATAGCCCGGATTCGCGGGCCGCTTCAGATAGCGCCCCGCGCCGCGCCGCGCGCGCAGGTCGCCGTCCGCCCACACGAGTTCCCCCTGCGAGACCGTATGCGTGGGCACGCCGCGCACCGTCATGCCTTCGAACACGTTGAAGTCCACGTTCTGATGATGCGTCTTCACCGAGATCGTGCGCGTGCCCTGCGGATCCCAAACCACGAGATCTGCGTCCGAGCCCACGGCCACCGCGCCCTTGCGCGGATAGAGGTTGAAGATCTGCGCCGCGTTCGTGGACGTCACGCGCACGAACTCGTTAGGCGTGAGCCGCCCCGTGTTCACGCCCTGATCCCATAGCACGGCCATGCGGTCTTCCACGCCGCCGCATCCGTTAGGAATCCGTGTGAAATCATTGCGCCCCATCGCTTTCTGCGAGGCGCAGAACACGCAGTGATCGGTTGCCGTAGTGTGCAGCAGGCCGCCTTGCAGACCGCGCCAGAGCGCGTCGCGATGCTCCTTGGTGCGGAACGGCGGGCTCATCACGTGCGCGGCCGCGCGCGTCCAGTCGGGGTCGCGGTACACGGCCTCGTCGATCACGAGATGGCCCGCGAGCACTTCGCCGAACACACGCTGGCCTTCGGCGCGCGCCCGCGTGATGGCTTCGAGCGCCTCTTTCGCGGAGACGTGCACGATATACACGGGCACACCCAGCACCTGCGCGATGCGGATCGCGCGGTTCGCGGCCTCGCCTTCCACCTCGGGCGGACGCGAGAGCGGATGCGCCTCCGGCCCGGTGAAGCCGCGCGCGAGCAACTGCCGCTGCAGCTGAAACACGAGCTCGCCGTTTTCGGCGTGCACGGTGGGCAGCGCGCCCAACTCGAGCGAGCGCGCGAAGCTGTTCACGAGGACCTCGTCGTCGGCCATGATGGCGTTCTTGTACGCCATGAAGTGCTTGAAGCTCGACACGCCGTGGTCCTGCACGAGCAGCCCCATGTCGCGGTGCACGCTCTCGTCCCACCACGTCACGGCCACGTGAAAGCCGTAATCGGCGGCGGCTTTCTCGGCCCAGCCGCGCCATTCGCGGAACGCGTCCATGAGTGGCTGCTTCGGGCTCGGAATCACGAAGTCGATGATCGACGTCGTGCCGCCCGCCAGACCTGCAGCCGTGCCGCTGAAGAAGTCGTCGCTTGCCGTCGTGCCCATGAAGGGCAGTTCCATGTGCGTGTGCGGGTCGATGCCGCCCGGCATTACGTATTGGCCGCCCGCGTCCACCACGGTCGCGCCGGCGGGCGCGTCAAGGTTCTCGCCAATCGCCGCTATCGTGCCGTTCTCGCAGAGCACGTCTGCGCGATAGCTCTTGTCCGCGTCGACGACGGTGCCGCCTCGAATCAGGATCGCCATGATGCAATGTCTCCTTCGGTTGTCTGTCCGGATGGGCGCGTGCTCATGCGCTCGCGATGCTCGGCCTGCGGCTCTTGCTGAGCTTCATCAGCACGCCATAGACGACGGCCGCGATCGCGAGTCCCACGAACCACGCATACGTATAGAGTCCTTTGAACGCGTCGGGCACCGAGGGGAAGGCGTTCGGGAAAGCGACGTTCAAAAAGCCCGGCAGATTTGGCAACACCCCCGCTAGCAGCGCGATGACGGCGGCGAGGTTCCAGCCGTTCGAATAGGCGTATTCGCCGTTTTCCTCAAAGAGCTGCGCAGTGTCGAGCCGCGTGCCGCGAATGAAGAAGTAATCGACCATGAGAATGCCCGCCACCGGTCCGAGCAGCGCCGAATAGCCCACGAGCCACGTGAAGATATAGCCTTGCGTGGTGGCGAGAATCTTCCACGGCATCATCACGACGGCGATGGTGGCCGTGATCAGGCCACCGGCCTTGTACGAGATGCCCTTGGGCCAGAGGCTCGAAAAATCGTAGGCGGGACCGACCAGGTTCGCCGCGAGATTGCAGCACATGGTGTCGAGCGTGAGGATGACGAGCGCGATACCCACGCCGATGCCTTCCATGCGGCTCGTGAGATCGATGGGGTCCCAGATCGCCTTGCCGTAGATCACGACGGTGGCCGACGTCACCACGACCGAGACCACCGAGAGCAGCGCCATCGGAATCGGCAGGCCCAGCGCCTGGCCCACGAGCTGGTCTTTTTGCGTCTTCGCGAAGCGCGTGAAGTCGGGAATGTTGAGCGCGAGCGTGGCCCAGAAGCCCACCATCGCGGTGAGGCTCGGCCAGAAGGTGGCCCAGAACAACCCGGCCTTCTTGCCGCCGGCCGCGAACTGCGAGGGCTGCGAGAGCATGGAGCCCACGCCGCCTGCCTTCGAGCACGCCCACCAGACCAGCGCCACGCACATCACGACCTTGATGGGCGCGGACCAGCTTTCGAGCCAGCGGATCGAGTCGGTGCCGTGCAGGATGAAATAGAGTTGCAGTGCCCAGAAGATCAGGAAGCACGCGCCCTGGGCGATCGAGATGCCGAGAAACGGCAGTGCGTCGCCTACCAAAGCGTTGTGCGTGAGGATGTTGGCGAGCGTGTAGATCGCGCTGCCGCCAAGCCACGACTGAATGCCGTACCAGCCGCACGCCACGATGGCGCGCAGCATGGCGGGCAGCTTCGCGCCCTGGGTGCCGAACGACGAGCGCACGAGCACCGCATACGGAATGCCGTATTTCGCGCCCGCATGGCCGATCAGCAGCATCGGCACGAGCACGATCACGTTGCCGAGCAGCACCGTGACCACCGCTTGCCATGGCGACATGCCCTGCTCGGTGAGCCCGGCCGCGAGCATATAGGAGGCGATGTTCATCACCATGCCCACCCATAGCGCGCCGAAGTGGTACCAGCGCCACGTGCGCTGCGCGGCGCCCGTGGGCGCGAGGTCGTCGTTGTATAACTCGCTGGCGCTGCGGCGCGCGCTCGCGTCGCTGTCTACACCACCGCTTGCTGCTGGCTGGCTCATGGTGCGGTTTCTCCGTGACTGCTCGTTGCGGTTGGGATGGTGAGGTTCAGGCCGCCTTCGGATCGGCTACGCGCGCCGGATTGTTCGGATGCGTGGTCCAGTTCGCGTAACGGCCCGAGTCGACGCGCTCCATCGTGATGCATTGGTCGACCGGGCAGACATGCATGCATAAATTGCACCCGACGCAATTCGCATCGACCACCTCGAAGTGGCGCTTGCCGTCGCGCGTGGCCGTGATGGCCTGGTGCGAGGTGTCCTCGCAGGCGATATGGCACAGGCCGCACTGGATGCAGCGGTCCTGGTCGATGCGGGCCTTGATGTCGTAGTTCAGATTCAAGTATTGCCAGTCGGTGACGTTTTGCACGGCGCGGCCGCGAATCGCGTCGAGATTCGCGTAGCCCTTGTCGTCCATCCAGTTGGAGAGCCCGTCGATCATGTCGTTGACGATTCGGAATCCGTAATGCATGGCCGCGGTGCACACCTGCACGCTGCCCGCGCCCAGCACCATGAATTCGGCCGCGTCGCGCCAGTCGGAAATGCCGCCGATGCCCGAGATCGGCAGGCCCTCGGTTTGCGGGTCGCGCGCGATTTCGGCCACCATGTGCAGCGCGATCGGCTTCGCGGCGGGGCCGCAGTAGCCGCCGTGCGTGCCCTTGCCGTCCACAGTGGGGAGCGGCGCCATGGCGTCGAGGTCCACGCCGACGATCGAGTTGATGGTGTTGATGAGCGAGACGCCGTCCGCGCCGCCCTTGTGCGCGGCGCGCGCGCCATGGCGAATGTCGGTCACGTTGGGCGTGAGCTTCACGAGGCAGGGCAGGCGCGTGCCTTCCTTCACCCAGCGCGTGACCATCTCGATGTACTCGGGCACCTGGCCCACCGCCGCGCCCATGCCGCGCTCGCTCATGCCGTGCGGGCAGCCGAAGTTGAGTTCGACGGCGTCGGCGCCGGTGTCTTCCACCAGCGGCAGGATCCATTTCCAGTCGTGCTCGTTGCACGGCACCATCAGCGAGACGATCAGCGCGCGATCGGGCCAGTCGCGCTTCACTTGCGCGATCTCCTTGAGATTCACGTCGAGCGGCCGGTCGGTGATGAGCTCGATGTTGTTCAGCCCGGCGATGCGCTGGCCGCGCCAGGTGGTGGCGCCGTAGCGCGAGCTCACGTTCACCACGTGCGGGTCGAGCCCAAGCGTCTTCCAGACCACGCCGCCCCAGCCCGCCTCGAAGGCGCGGTTCACGTTGTAGGCCTTGTCGGTGGGCGGCGCGGAAGCGAGCCAGAACGGGTTGGGCGATTCAATACCGGCAATCGTGCAGCGTAGATCGGCCATGATGCGGCTCCTTGTCGATCCGGAGTGAGCTTTAATGCTTGCTCCGGTCCCATGCAACGCATGGGGCGTTCGTTTTATCGGGTGTACGCGTCGTGCTCGCGCGGCTCATGCCGCTTTCGCCGCCTGCGCGGCGAGGTAGCGGTCGATCGCGCGCGCGGCGAGCTTGCCGTCCTGCACGGCCTGCACGGTGAGATCGGTGGCGCCGTGTCCCGCGCAATCGCCGCCTGCCCAGACGCCTTCGAGCGAGGTCGCGCCATCGGCATCCACGGCGATGCGCACGCCGCCATCGGTCAATTGCAGCGCTTCCAGCCCTGCTGGCAGCAGCTTCTGGCCAATTGCCTTGAGCACCATGTCCGCTTCGATGCGCTCGATTTCGCCGGTGCCTTGCAGCGTGCCGTTCGCGTCGAGCGCCGTGCGCTCGAATTCGACGGCCTCGACTCGGCCCGCGCCCACGATCCGCAGCGGCTTCATCCACTCGACGACCGTCACGCCCTGGGTGCGCGCGAACTCCTGCTCGGCCCACGTAGCGCTCATCTGCGCGCTGCCGCGCCGGTAGGCGAGCGTGACGTGCTCGGCGCCGAGCTTGCGGCTTTGCACGGTGGCGTCGATGGCGGTGTTGCCGCCGCCGATCACCACGACGCGGCGGCCCACGGGCAGCGCAGCCAGGTCGCGCGCCTCACGCAGTTCAGCAATGAAATCGACGGCGTCGCGCACGCCTTCGAGCGCCTCGCCTTCGATGCGCAGCGCCTGCGTGCCGCCCAGGCCGATGCCGACGAACACTGCGTCGTAGCTCTCGCGTAGCGCCTCGAGCGTGATATCGCGGCCCAGTTGCTTGCCTGTTTCGATCGAGATGCCGCCGATGGAGAGGAGCCACTCGACTTCGCGCTGGGCGAAGTCGTCGACGGTCTTGTACGCGGCAATGCCATATTCGTTGAGCCCGCCGGGCTTCTCGCGCGCATCGAACACCGTGACGGTATGGCCGGCCAGCGCGAGCGTATGCGCGCACGCGAGCCCCGCGGGACCGGCGCCGACCACGGCCACGCGCCGCCCCGTCTCGCTCGTGCGCTTGAAGAGCGGCGCCGCGCCTTCAGCTTCGAGCGCCATCTGGAAGTCGGTGGCATGGCGCTGCAGCGCGCCGATCCGAACCGGTTCGCCATCCTGATGATTTCGCACGCAGGCGCCTTCGCAGAGGATTTCGGTGGGGCACACGCGCGAGCACATGCCGCCGAGCGGATTGGCGCTCAGGATATCGCGCGCCGCGCCCTTGAGATTGCCGTTGCCGATCTTGCGGATGAAGCTCGGGATATCGATGCCGGTAGGGCAGGCCGCGACGCAGGGTGCGTCGTAGCAGTAGTGGCAGCGGTCGGCGGCGACCACCGCGGCGTCGGCGGAAAGGGGCGGAGAGACATCGGCGAAATTGCAGCCGAGTTCCTCTGCGCCAAGGCGTCCTGCGGCGATGCCATGCGTGGCACGCGAGTTCGAGTGGGACATCCGGATGCTCCTTGCGAGGCAAAACACGGGTCCGCCGGCTGCGCGCGGTGTGCGGCAGCCGGTACGTGGGGAAACTGCGGGTTGGCTACGCGGCTCTATGGCCGCTCGCGGTGCTCGTGAAGCTCGTGATGCGTCAGCCGCGTTATCCAGGCTCGCACGCGCGTTCGAGCATCGCGTGCAGCAGCACGTTCGCGCCGGCCTCGATCCATTCCTGGGTCGCGTCTTCGATTTCGTTATGGCTGATGCCGTCGATGCACGGCACGAACACCATCGAAGTGGGCGCGACCGTCGCGAGATAGCACGCGTCGTGGCCCGCGCCCGAGACGATGTCGCGGTTCGAATAGCCGAAGCGCTCCGCCGCCGCGCGCACGGACTTCACGCAGGCCTGGTCGAACGGCACCGGCGCGTAATAGAAAATCTGCTCAACCTGGGCTTCGAGCTTGCCTTGCTCCGCGATCTTCGCGATGCCTTCGCGCAGCTCGGCGTCCATCTTGGCGAGCACCTCGTCTTCCGGATGGCGGAAGTCGATGGTGAAGAACACGCGGCCCGGAATCACGTTGCGCGAGTTCGGATGCACCTGCATCATGCCGACCGTCGCGCACGCGAGCGGCGCGTGACGCAGGCCGATTTCGTTGACGAGCTGCACCACGCGCGAGGCGCCGAGCAGCGCGTCGCGGCGGCGCGGCATGGGCGTGGGGCCCGCGTGCGCCTCCTGGCCCGTGAGCACGACTTCGTACCAGCGCTGGCCTTGCGCGTCGGTCACGACGCCAATGGTCTTGTGCTCCGCCTCGAGTATCGGCCCCTGTTCGATGTGCAGTTCGAACGCCGCATGAATCTTGCGCCCGCCGCACGGCAGCTCGCCCGCATAGCCAATGCGCTGCAGCTCTTCGCCGATGGTCTTGCCGTCCACGTCCTTGCGCGAGAGACCGTAATCGAGCGTGAACACGCCCGCGAATACGCCCGACGCCACCATGGCGGGCGCGAAACGCGAGCCTTCCTCGTTGGTCCAGATCACCGTTTCGATGGGGTGCTCGGTCTCGATGCCATGATCGTTGAGCGAGCGGATCACTTCCAGGCCGCCAAGCACGCCGTAGATGCCGTCGAAGCGGCCGCCCGTGGGCTGCGAATCGGCGTGCGAGCCGGTCATCACCGGCGGCAGGTCGTTGTTGCGGCCCGCGCGGCGCATGAAGACATTGCCCATCTGATCGACGCTCACCGTGCAGCCCGCTTCCTTCGCCCACTTCACGATGAGGTCGCGGCCCTGCTTGTCGAGGTCGGTGAGCGCGAGACGGCAGACGCCGCCTTTCGCGGTCGCGCCGATCTTCGCCATCTCCATGAGGCTGTCCCAGAGACGCTGACCATTCACGTGAATCGCGGTGGTCAGCGCGGCTTCGCTTACTGTGTTCATGCGTGCTCTCCTGTTGAGCATTCGTGCCATCGTCTGGGGCGCATTGCGCTACGAAGGTGCATGCGTCTTGCCGATGGGTCCACGCCGTTGAACTGCGCTAGTCGAATCCTGTCCGATTGGACAGGTTGTAGCCGATAAACATCGAGAATTCAATGCGGTGTTACGAGCGAAAAGCGTGCCATCGATGTTGCAGTGCGTGAAAGCGCACACGCGGCGCGCAGGTTTACCCTGAGGCTGGTCCTGTGCATACGCACGTTGTGCTTACGCCATGACTACAATGAAACCGGTGTTGCGCAGCGGACAAAGTGCGCGATGCCTTTCCATCCTTGAGCGGACCGAACACCATGCGCGACGACGACACGAACACGCCAGCCGCGAACCTTGCAATGCGCCCGACCGCGAGCGTGCGCGACGACGCTGATGCAACGCACAAGCCGCGCCGCAAGGCGTCGATCCGCGCGTCGAACGAAACGCATCTGCTGGCGTGCGCCGAAGCGGTTTTTGCGGAACGCGGCTTCGAGGGCGCGAGCACGGCGCTGATTGCCGAGCGTGCCGGCTTGCCCAAGGCGAACCTGCATTACTACTTCCCTACGAAGCTCGCGCTCTACTGGCGCGTGCTCGACGATCTGTTCGAGGAATGGAATGCCGCCGCCGATACCTTCGATGCGAGCGACGATCCGGTCGTCGCGATAGGCGGCTACGTGCGCGCGAAGATGGAGCTTTCGCGGCGCCGGCCGCTGGGTTCGAAGGTATGGGCGAACGAGATCATCAGCGGCGCCACGCACATGCAGGACATTCTGCTCAAGCGCGTGAAGCCGTGGATGGAGTCGCGCGTGCAACTGATCGAGCGCTGGATCGGCGAAGGGCTGCTCGCGCCGGTGGAGCCGAAGACGCTGCTCTTCATGATCTGGGCGACCACGCAGCATTACGCGGATTTCGAAGCGCAGATTCGCGCGCTCGCGGGCAAGCGTGCGCTTTCCGCTGCGAGCTTCGAAGCTACGACTGAAGAGGTCGTGAAGATGATTCTGCGCGCGAGTGGGGCGCGGTCACCCGAAGCGTGAGTTGCGTGACAAATTTGATGTGGACGTCGAACTAACTGCCGACGTGCTCACACTTCATCACGAACCTGATGGGAGTTTGGGCGGGCGGTGTGCCGGGCCTCCCATTCGCGGCGCGTTCGGGCCAACTCTCGGGCTAGCAATTCTTCGTCTGGAAGGACCATATGATATTCGGCCGCGAGCACCTTATTCGGCAGGCCATCAAGGGCATATCGTGCGACCGCAGTATTGGTTCGAGCACAAAGGATTAGCCCTACCGGTGGATTTTCGCCCGGAAGCGTCCATTGTTCCTTTGCGTAGTTGCAGTACATGTGCATCTGGCCCACATCCGCGTGATTGAGCTCGGTTAGCTTGAGATCGATGATGACAAGGCACCGCAAGCGCCGATGAAAAAACAACAGGTCGACGCGAAACCAGCTGTCACCGATTCGCAGACGTCGCTGGCGGCCCACAAATGCGAAGTCGCTGCCGAGTTCGAGCAGGAAATCTTCGAGCCGGTGGATCAGTGCTTCCTCGAGCTGCGTCTCGGAATATTCGTCTTTCAAGTCGAGGAATTCGAGAACGTACGGATCCTTGATTGCTTCTTCGGGTGTGACGGTGTCGCCGTGCTGCGCGATGCTGCCCTTTTCGAGCATCGCGCGCTTGTTTTGAGACATCAGCGTGCGAGTGTAGAACTGGCTGTCAATCTGACGACCCAGCTGGCGCACGCTCCAACCACCGTGCAAGGCCTCGGCTTCGTAAAAGCGACGCTCTTCAGGCGAACGCGTGCGCCTCAGCAGGTAGACGTAATGTGTCCATGAAAGCGGAAAGGCCTCGGCCAGATGCTGGAGCGAAAAAATCCGAATCGGTGATTCGGATTTTTTCGCCGGCATATTCGCGACAGATTTCCCAATCACTGATTCGGAAATCACTGCCGGGGGGTAGTTCTGGAAGAGCAGACGCATCAGTTCGAGGTTATCAACCCCGAAGCCGCGCCCGAACCTTTTGGTCAGGTCGGCAGACAGGCGCTGCAGGAGCGCGTGTCCATACGTCGCGCGATTCTTTCCAGCTTGCTCTGATTCAACGATGCGACGGCCGATCTGCCAATACGTCGCGGTCATCAGCGTATTGACGCTGCGTGCCGCGGCCTGTCGACCCTGTTCGAGCAGTGCGACCACGTCGCCGAGAGTGTTGCGATAGTCACCCTCAGGCAAGGGTATATCGTTTGTTGGTTTCATTCGGTGTCTATCTCCCAGGACGCCCGCTGGCGGCGACTTCGGTATAAAGCGGACGCGTTTGCGTCATAACCCGGCGTACGTTTACGAGGTGCCGCGACCGCCTACCTCAGTTCCTCCAGGACCGACAGTTAAGCGGGCCATCCTTGTCGATTGTTCATTTGCCTCCGCGAGCACGTAGCCTACCGCGATGAGCCTTTTCGCCGCCAAGAGGAGATTGTCTTACTGGTTGTCAGCTTGCGGCCTACACTAGCCGACCGATGCATCGGGATGGGCGCAACTGCTGTGGAAGGCAACATGGCTCACACCTGCATCGACGCCACATCCTTCATGCAGCGCAGCGCGAACATCGACCGGCTATGCCGGATGCTCGAAATGCGATAGAGCTTTTCGCGCAGGAAGCGCTCGTATCCCGCCGTGCCGTCCACGGCCACCTTGATCCAGTAATCGTATTCGCCGGAGACGAGATACGCCTCCAGCACCTCGGGCAGTGCCGCGAGCTCCGCGCCGAAGCGCGCGAGCGCGTCGTCTTCGTGGCGGTCCAGCGTGACTTCGAGAATCACGATATCGGCGAAACCCAGCTTGCGCTGGTTCACGAGCGCGACATAGCCGTCGATGTAGCCGTCGGCTTCGAGCTGGCGCGTGCGGTTCCAGCACGCCGTGGTCGACATGCCCACCTGCTCGGCCAGCTCGGCGTTGGAAAGGCGGGCGTTTTGCTGGAGCGCGCGCAGGATCTTGCGGTCCTGGTTGTCGAGCGTTTTGGGCGGGCGTTCGCGGGTGCTCATGATGAATGGAATTATCTACAGGGAATCGCCATTTTAGCGGAAGAAGATTCCGCAATGAGGGGCCTTTTACCCGAAAACAGGAAGCCTTTACAGGCTCATCCCCGGTATATTTTCCACATGCCTTCTTGCCCGGCACGACCCACGCGGCCACCTCCCCGCGCTGGGGTGCGCCGCCGCAGCCACGAGCCGCGGTGGACCGTCTGAGCCGGTTTTCCGTTGCACCCTGCGGCGGCCATCGGGCGTTGCGCGCGTTCATCACGCAGCCAGCGACGTCCGATCGGGCAGATGGCATTTGAAACCGCGCCTCAAGCGCGGTTTTTTGTTGCCGGTTTTTGATCCTCAAGCACCGCCCGTCACCACGTTTTCGCCCGAACTCCAAGAAATGCCGCTCCAGCTGTATTTGTCGTTTCTCGCCGCCGCGCTCGTCCTCGTCTACACCCCCGGTCCCGTCAACGTCCTCACGATGAGCCACGCGCTGCACGCCGGCTGGCGCCGCGCGCTGCCTTGCGTCTGGGGCGGCACGCTTGCGGTTTTGCTGCAGCTCGTCTTCACGGCGCTCTGCCTGAATTCGTTGCTCCTCATTAGTGAGCACTCACTCACGGTATTGCGATGGGTGGGCGCGGCCTATCTCGTCTGGCTCGGCTGCAAGCAATGGCGCAGCCGCACGCTGGGGGGCGAGTCCGGCGACGAGCCCGCGGAGCAGGCGCTCACTTCCCGGCGGGATCTGTTCTGGCGCGGGTTTGCCACCTCGGGGCTCAATCCCAAGACCCTGCTGTTCTTTCCGTCGTTCTTTCCCCAGTTCATCAGCGCGGATGCGTCATGGAGCGCGAACCGGCAGTACCTCGTGCTGGCAGCGACGTTCGCGCTGCTGTTCGCGGGCGGCGTGGCGTCGATGGCGCTGTTCTCGCACCGGCTGCGCCATGTGTTGCAGCGGCCCCGGCGCCTGCGCGCGGTCAACCGGCTGATGGGCGGCCTGCTGGTGGGGATGGGGGCGATGATGGCGGGCTTGCGCTAGGCGCGCCGCTCTGGCTCGTGGGGCTTGCGCCGGATGCCCGAGCCGGCATCCGGACCGTGTGTGCTGGCGCTGTCGATCGATGTGCGCGGGTGGGTACAGAGTGGGCGCTTACTTAGTGCGCCGTGGCTGCGGCCGTTGCGGAGTTCGAGGCGGGCGCGTTGGCCGCGCCCGACGTGGAGGCCGCCGCTACGTTTTGCGTACCGCCGGCGGGTGCCGGTGAGGACGTGGCTGTCCCCGAATTCGCAGCGCTCGTGGGCGCTGCCGCGACGGTGACGGGGGCGGCAGCCGATGCCGCAGCGGGCTGCGCGGCCGCTTGGACCGCGGCAGTGCTAGAGGCTGGTGCGGCCGTTTGAGTTGCGGCAGCGCCTGCGGCCGGTGCGGCCGCTTGAGTTGTGGAAGCGCCCGCGCCCGGTGCAGCCGCTTGCGTTGCGGCAGCGCCCGAGGCCGGCACGGCCGCCGCACCGGGCTGCCCGGCATGATTGGCCCCGGCAGGCGCACTCGCGGCGGCGGGCGTCGACGCCGGGCTCGTCGCCGCAGCGGGTGCCGATGCAGCCGGCGCCGGCAAGACCGGCGTGAGCAGCGTCGCCTCCGAGGCGGGCGACGCAGGGAAGACTGCGTGCACGCCACTAGCCGCAGCAGCGGGTACCGCCGCTTGCATACCTTGTACGGGCGTCGTGGGCGGCACGGTGTTATGCAGCACCGCCACCCCAGTGGCCGCAGCCGCTGCAGCGGCTGCCGCAGGCGCCGCGGAAACACCCGGGGTCACCGGGTTCATCAGCGCCGGGTCCGGCTCCAGCGGCGGCGGCAATGGCGTGGACTTGATATCGCCACTGCCCGGCACCGGCTCGCTGCGCGCGACCGTGTTCAGATAGCGCCCCACCAGATCGAAGAAGCGCTTGTAAAAAGCGTCCGACTGGATCGTCTGGCTCGAGACCTTCACCATTTCATCGCTGTTCGAATGGATCGGCAGCGAGACCGACCCCAGAATCGACAGCCCCACGCTCGCCGACGTCGCACTCTTCTTGAGCGTATAGCCGTTTTGCACGGCATTCACGTAGACCATGCTCGTGTTCGTCGCGTCGGCGGGGGTGCAGACCACGTGCACTTCCACGACGATGTGCTGGTCCACCGTCGGCTGGAAGTTCTTGGTGGCGTCGACGGTGTCGTTGTGCGTCATCGTCGTCATGTAGCCCTGACTCAGCAACGCGCGGCGCGACGCCTCACAGGCATCGGTGCTGGCGTAGTTGAAGCCGTGCGAGAACGGGCTCGGGGCGCTGCTCAACAACTGGTCGTCTTGAAACGCGGGTTTGGTCGACGAACAGGCACTGAGGGCGGTGGCGAGCGAAATCAGCAGGAACGGGGCAACTCTTGAAAAACGGGGCATGGTGCGTACTAACGAGGCGACGAACGTGCCTGCAAATCGGAGGACGGCATGCATTGTAGTTCGGTTCGGGTCCGCGTGACCGAACGCTTGTTTCGTCCCGACCCCGCAATCGGGCAATCACGCAACGGCGCAACCGCGCAACCGCGCAGGCCGTAGCGCGGCACATGCGGCGCGCCTGTGCGGCTGGAGATTACGGATCGCGCGCGTACGCGATTCGCAGGTACAAAAAAATCGGGCTCTCGCGCGAAGCGAAAGCCCGATTCGATTCCACCGTACGCGGCGGCTAGCAGAGCGGCATGGCCACTCGGACTCACACTCGCGCGCTCCGCGCGAGTGGATGCCGCCACACGCAGTTTCTCTTACACAGCCATTTCCGGCGGCGCGCGGCGGAAGCAGCGCGTGATCCAGCCGAGATACGCGAGGCCGAGCACGAACCAGATCACGCCGAGCACGATCGCGGTCTTCTCGAGGCTGACCAGCAGCCAGATGTCGGTGATCGCGCCAAGCAGCGGGAACACGATACCGCCGAGCACGCCGAAGCCTTGCGTGCCGGGCGCGCGGCTGAGGTACTGGCGGATCACGCACAGGTTCACCGAGGTGAACGCGAGGAACGCGCCGAAGTTGATGAACGAGGTGGACGTCGCAACGTCGAGCTTCAGCGCGATCAGGCCAACTGCGCCGGCAATCGCGATGTTGATGGCGGGCGTGCGAAAGCGCGGGTGAATGAAGCCGAAGATCGACTTGGGCAGCACTTCGTCGCGGCCCATCGCGTAGAGCAGACGTCCCACGCTCGCTTGCGCCGAGATGCCGGAGGCGAACTGCGCGAGGATCAGGCCGGCGAGGAAGATCGTCACGAAGATGTCGCCGCCCACTTTGCGTGCGATTTCGAACGCGGCCGAATCGGGGTCCTTGAACACGGCGCCCGGATGCGCGAGTTGCAGCGTGTACGCGGCGATCACGAAGATCGCGCCGCCCACCAGCGCGATCAGCACGATGGCACGCGGGATGTTCTTTTCCGGCTCGATGGTTTCTTCGGTGAGCGTGGAAACAGCGTCGAAGCCGAGATACGAATACGCGGCGATAGCGGCGCCGGCCATCGTGGCCGACAGCGGCACGTGCGGCTGGAAGAACGGCTGCGCGGCGAGGAGGCCGCCGGGGCCCGCTGCTGCCTCGGCATAGTGCAGACACAGCACGACAAACATGGCGGTAATGCCGAGCTGCACGATCATCAGCACGATGTTGAAGCGCGCGGCGAGCTCGATGCCGACGATGTTCAGCCCGCTCGTGAGCACGATGAACGCGACGATCCAGATCCACGTGGGCACATGCGGGAAGGCCGCGTTCAGATAGGCCGCGCCGATCAGCCAGATCACCATCGGCAGGAAGAAGTAGTCGAGCAGCGTGGCCCAGCCGATCATGAAGCCCAGATGCGCGTTGAAGCTCTTGCGCGTGTAGGTGTAGGCGGAGCCCGCCACCGGGAACAGGCGTGCGAGCTTGCCGTAGCTGAGCGCCGTGAACACGATCGCGATGAGCGCGATGAGATAGGCGAGCGCGGCGGTGTCCTGGCTCGCGCCGGCGAGCACGCCATAGGTGCCGTAGACGATCAGCGGCGCCATGTAGGCGAGGCCGAACAGCAGCACGGAGGGCAGGCCGAGCGTGCGCTTGAGATGTGGTTCGCGTGCGCCGCTTGAACCGTTCGTGCCGCTTGTGGCCGGCGTTGAGGAAGGCTTCATGATGCAGTTGTCTCCTGAATACTGCGGTTTGGTCTGCGCGGGCTTTTAAGACCTGCCTTGCGGCGTGGCCGGGCGAAGCCCGCACGCGAGCGTGCGGCCCCAGCAGCAGGGCAGCGCGCGCCTCGTGAGCGTCAATCTTTTGTTGTTATGACTGCGAGCGCAGCCCTTGCGAGCGCTGCGTCGCCGATACAGCGGGTTAGCGGGTAGAGCGGGGGCGAATGTTGAGCGAGCGGCGCCCTTGCGCGTTGTTTTCGTCGGCGAGATTCAGCGCGATGCGGGCGTCGTGCACATAGCTGTAGTGCTCGCGGCTTTGCGCAAGCAGCGCGCGGTCCACCGTGACGGGCAGGACTGCGTCTTCGCTCTTGAGCTCGGCCAGCACGTCGCCGAACGGGCTGATCAGCGCGGATTCGCCGGGGAACGTGAGGTTGTCGTCGCCGTCGCCGGTGCGGTTCACGAGCGCCGCGAACGCCTGGTTCTCCATCGCACGCGCGACAATGGCGCGGCGATGCACGGGGCCGAACGGATCCATGTTGCCGTTCGTGACGACCATCATCTCGGCGCCGAGCATGCCGAGCGCACGCGCGGTCTCGGGAAACTCGATGTCGTAGCAGATCAGGAGGCCAACGGTCATGCCCTTGAATTCGCAGACCTCGAAGCGATCGCCGGGCGTGAACACGCCCACGTCGGTAGCCCACAGGTGCGTCTTGCGATAGCGCAGCGCGATTTCGCCACGCTCGTCGATCAGGACCGTCGTATTGTAGAAACTCTGGCCGTCGCGCTCGGCAAGGCCCACAGCCACGGCCACACCGGCCTGGCGCGCGGCGTCGCGCACGGCGCTGAGCGAGGGGCCGGAGAGCGTCTCGGCCACGTCGCGCACGTTCTCGCGCGTGGGAAAGCCGGTCAGCGTGGCTTCGGGGAACACCATCAGGTCGGTGCCCGCACGGCGCTTGCCGATGGCGTCGAGCGTGCGCGCGAGGTTGGGCGCGACTACGCCGTCAACGAGAGGGATCTGCGCGAGTTCGAGTTGCATACTTGTCTCCGTACTCCGGTCCCATGGCGCCCTATGCGGGTTCCATGGGCCTCGATTTTCGGGCTCGCGGGCAGCCGGACTGGATAATTGGCCGCGCAAGCTTCAGGAGAGGCTATTATCACCACGTTATTTTTGAAGCGAAATTACCCTGCAGGGTTACCCTGACCGGAGGAACGATGGAACCCGACTGGCAGGACCGCGCATTCCATCACCATATCGCGACGCTGATCGACGCCCTCGACGGCCCCGATTTCTGGACCCGCCTGACGCGCGTGATCGAGCGCTTCCTCGCCTTCGACAACTGGGTCGCGCTCGTCTTCATACGCGATCGCGCGCCGCTCGTCTGCGCCGAGTCGCCGATGCCCGACGGCACCGTGGATCTCTTGTTCCGCGCGTATCTGGAGGGGATGTACCAGCTCGATCCGTTCTATATCAACGCATGCGAAAGGCCGCGCGCGGGGCTCGTCACGCTCGCCGAAGTCGCGCCCGACAACTTCCGCATGACGGACTACTACCAGCGCTATTTCAAGAGCAACATCATCGGCGACGAGGTGCAGTTCAATCTCCCGCTCGATGCGCGCCGCACGCTGATTATCTCGCTCGGTGCAAAGCACCATTACACGGAGCGCGACATTGCGATGTTCGCGATGTTTGCGCCATGGGTGATGGCGTTGATGCGGCAGCGGCTGCCCTATGAGCCGCTCGCAGCGTCGCAAGCGGCAGACGGGGACGAGGGCGCGCCGCAGTCGGAGGCCGCCGCGGCGAGCGAGGCCGCGCCTGGCGCGCGCGACGTGGATTACGCGAGCCGCTTCGAAGCGGTGGCACGGCAAAGCGGCCGCACGGCGCTCACGGCGCGCGAGATCGAGGTGGTGCGTCAGAGTCTTTCCGGCTTCTCGACCCGCGCGATTGCCGAGCGGCTCGAAATCTCGTTCGAGACCGTGCGTGCGCACAAGAAGCACATTTACGCGAAGCTCGGCGTTAGTTCGCAGTCTGAACTATTTGCGCTGTTCTACGAGCCCAACGGGCGCGAAGGGGCGTAAGGCAGGGCGCGAATGGGCGTGCGTGTGACGTGCGCGTGAATGAGCACGCGTTCAGGTGCTCATGCACGGCAAACGCTTTAGAACTCGACCAGCGCGAAATCTTCCTTGCCCACGTCGCACAGCGGGCAGCGCCAGTCGTCGGGCACGTCGGCCCAGCGCGTGCCGGGTGCGAGGCCGTCGTCGGGGGCGCCGGCCGCTTCGTCGTACACCCAGCCGCAGATCACGCAGACCCATTGCTTGAGGCCCTGGTCGGCGGGGGTGGAGGGTGCCGGGCTGACAACGGCGGTGGCCGTCGAGCCATCGGCAGCCGACGGCTCACGCGGTGTGTCGAGCGCTACGAGGAGCGGCGCCGAGGTGCTCTCGCGCGCGGCAAGCTTCGTTTGCAGCGTTTCGAGCAGCGCGGCGGCTTCTTCGGCGGTGAGGTCGATCCAGTAGGGATCGCCGGCGCCGTCGTTCAGGCGCTCGGGTGAGAACTGGATTTCGAGGGCGACGCCTTTCTTGTACATAAGCGAAAACGGGGTAGAGCGGGCGTCCTGTGCGGTGCGGCGCTCAGACGAACTGTCTGAGCACGAGCGAGGCCGCGATGCCGCCGAAGGCGATCAGTGCGAGCATCTGCAGAAGCGAGATGGACTTGCGCGCGGGAGCGTTCGGGCTGGCGGGGACGGATTGACGGCTGTTCGTGTTCATCTGCGTGCGATTAGTGTGCGATGTGTTGCTTGCGCCCGAAATGGCGCGGGGCGACGAGTTTCGCACGTTTTTCGCATCCGCGGGGCGATTGGGCGCTAACCGCGCGCACTGGCCGCACCCAAAGGTGCGGGGGCGTGGCTCGTGGAAGCATTGCGCACGGCGGCCCTGATTATCGCCGCTATTGCGCCGTTGATTACGCAGTGTGGGGAGATGGATTATTTCGCGAGGGTTGAGAGCGGAAGGGCGCTGAGGCCATTGGTAGGCCCTGGAGCACGAAGTCAATCCCGGCGAACGAGTTCGTCGAGCAATTCCTGGACGTCGCGTGCTAGAGCGGGAAGATCGTTCAGCAGGGTATTTCAGATTCGGGCAGCCGGAGTTTGTCGCGACTCAAACGGGTACCGCTTCGGCAATTACGGTCGCCCGGAAGGACTCCGGTAACGCCTTGGGCGTCAATACGTCGACCTCCACGCCGAGCAACTGGACCAAGGTGTCCTGGATGATGCCAATATCGAGCAACGACGTTTCCGGCGTCGGGTCGACCAGAATATCCAGGTCGC
This sequence comes from Paraburkholderia pallida, assembly GCF_004524855.1. Taxonomy (NCBI): domain Bacteria; kingdom Pseudomonadati; phylum Pseudomonadota; class Betaproteobacteria; order Burkholderiales; family Burkholderiaceae; genus Paraburkholderia; species Paraburkholderia pallida. Next base: position 2,286,618 of record NZ_CP038149.1, read on the forward strand.
TGCCGTCCTTATCGTCGCCATGCGCTACCGAACCGAACACGCGCGGGTTCATTGCCCTGTTGGCCGTGACGATTTCGCGGATTTCGGCGCGATGCGCATTCAGGGCAGCGGAGGGTCTCACGGTATTCTCTCGTCGGGGGCAGTCATTCGAAGTGCGCACTGGATACGATGATAGCGCACATTCTTGCCCCCATTGATCACCTAAACATGCAGCCACCGCCGCTCGATATACGAAAACCCCCAGCACACCGGTAGCGCGCAGGCCATGCCTATGGCCACCTCCGCCACGCGAAAGAGCGCCACGTCCCACACGGAGCCGTGGCTGGGCACGAGCAGCACGATGGTGGTGGTGATCGCGCCCAGCCGTGCCGCGGTGCTCACGCGCAGGCACCAGCACGCGACGATCACCACGGCCACCGCCACGAGGTACGCGGCCATGTTCTCCGGCCCGAGCGTGGCCGCCGCGAACCCGACGATGCCGCCCGCGATCGCGCCGATGAACTGGTCGCGCGATTGCGTGAGCGTATCGGCGTAATCGTGCTGCGTGACGGCGATGGCCGTGATCGCCGCCCAGAACGCCTGCTCGGTATGCAGCGCGCGGCCGATGCTATAGGCGAGGCCCGCACCGCAGACGGCGCGCAGCGCCATGAACGCGCCTTGCGCGGCGCGGCTCTTGAGCGGCAGGAGCTTGAGCGCACTGAGCGCGGACTGCTGCAGCGAGGTGAGATAGGCGAAGAGGTTTTCTTGCGGGTCTTGCATCGGCTGTGACTGGCTTGAGGGCGAAATGAAAAGGCGACCGGGCGCCGCGCCGCCTGGCCGTCAAGCATAGCAATTTCGCATGCCGTTACCGCCCGATTCTATTTATCGGGCGCACAACTCGTCGAGACAGGCATCGAACGCGCCGATCAGGCGTTCGACGTCGGCTTCGGTCGTCTCGGGGCACACGAGCATCATGTTGTGGAACGGCGTGATGAGCACGCCGCGGTTCAACAGATACAGATGGATGATGTGCTCGAGCTCGTCGTCCATCGCGGCGCGCGCCTCACTGCCGTTGCGCGGCGGCGTGGCGCAGAACTGGAACTCGCTGCGCGCCCCCACGCGCGTCACGCACCACGGCAGCGCATGGCGCGCGATCGTGGCCGAGAGGCCCTGCGCGAGGCGCTCGGCGAGCGCGAACATATGCGCATAGGCCGCCTCGGTCATGACTTCGTCGAGCGTCGCGCGCATCGCGCTCATCGAGAGCGCGTTTGCCGTGAGCGTCGTGCCGATGCCCGAGTGGCCCGGCGGCGCGTCGAGCTTCGCCTTCTGCGCACGCGCGGCGAGTTCGGCGGAAAAGCCGTACACCGCGCATGGCACGCCGCCGCCCACGGGCTTGCCGAGCACGAAGAGATCGGGCTCGATGTCGTGCTCACGCGCATAGCCGCGCGGGCCACTGCTGATCGTGTGGGTCTCGTCGATCAGCAGCAGCGTGCCGTGGCGCTTCATGAGCGCCTGCGCCTCGCGCCAGAAGCCGGGCTCGGGCAGCACCATGCCCACGTTGGTCATGGCGGGCTCGGCAAGCACGCAGGCGACTTCGCCGTCGGCGAGCGCGCGTGCGAGCGCGTCGAGGTCGTTGAATTCGACCACGCGCGTATGCGGCAGCAGGTCGTGCACCTGGCCGAGCAGGCTCGCGCGCTGCGTGGGCCGGCCATCGACGAGATCGACGAACACGTCGTCCACGGTGCCGTGATAGCAGCCGTTGAACACGACGATCTTGTCGCGCCCGGTGGCCGCGCGCGCCCAGCGCAGCGCGAAGCGGTTGGCGTCGCTCGCGGTCATCGCGAACTGCCAGTACGGCAGGCCGAAGCGCTGCGCAAGCGCTGTGCTCACGGCCACGGCGTCGGCGCCCGGCAGCATCGTCGTGAAGCCGCGCTGCGCCTGGCGCGCGAGCGCCTGCGCCACGGCGCCCGGTGCATGGCCGAACATCGCGCCCGTGTCGCCGAGGCAGAAGTCGATGTAGCGGTGCCCGTCCACGTCGGTGAAGGTCGCGCCGCGCGCCGCATCCACGTAAAGCGAGAACGGCGTGGACCAGTCGTTCATCCAGTGCAGCGGCACGCCGAACAGCAGATGCTGCGCGGCTTGCGCGGAGAGGCTTTGCGATTTCGGGCGCGCGGCGACAAAGGCGTCGCGCTCGCGTGCCAGGATGCGCTGCGCGCGCTCCCGGTTCACGCCTTGGCGGTCTTGCATGGGCGTTTCCTATTGTGCTGGCTGTGCCTGGGTTCGGCGCTGCGCGTGCAAGGCGAAGCGCGTACGAACCGTGTATGGATCCGGACTGATCCTCGCATGCGCACGCATCGAAGTACATTCGGACATACGGCATAGGCCATGCGTCACAGGCGATGCCGGGCAAGGCGGCCAGCACGGCGCAAGGAGACGCACAAAAAGCGCGATGCCTTGAAGGCCATCGCGCTTTTCCGCACTGCGCCTTTAAGGCGCCGGCGTTACTTCCTGTCGATCGAGAACTTGCCCGGACCCGTCACGGCGAGCGCGATCAGGCCGCCCGCGATGCTGACGTTCTTGTAGAAGTTGATCATGTTCATGTACTGATCCATGCCGGTCATGGTCCAGAAGCGGTGGCCGATGAGCGCGGTGGCGATGGTGTAGAGCGCGAGCAGCACTGCGAGCGGACGCGTATAGAAGCCGACGAGGAGCAGAACGCCCACCACGAATTCCATGACGACGGCGATGATCGCCGAGATCACGGGCACGGGCGCGCCCACGTGCGCCATGTAGTCGATGGTGCCCGAAAATCCGGTGAGCTTGGACCAGCCGAAGATCAGGAACAGGGTGACCAGCAGGATGCGTGAGACGAGCAGGGCGGCGTCGTTGCCTTGGCCGAAGAGGTTGTAGCGCATGTTATTTCTCCGATGTGTCGTTTAAGTCGTTTGTTTGCTTTGTTGCGCCTGTCGGCGGCGCGGCCCGCTCGTTGGCGGGACCGCGCCGGACCGCAGGCGCCCGTTCAATGAAAGGTTGACGCCAGGGCCCCGGTTACGACCAGAGCTCCGACACCTCGATATTACGCAGATCGAACACCAACACCTCGGCATCGTGTCCGTCGGTGAAGGTCAGCTCGCGCTCCGAGCGAATCCGCGCGCCGTCGCCTTCACCCAGCTCCACGCCGTTGACCTTCACGCTGCCGCGCGCCACGTGCACATAAGCGTAGCGATCGGCGCCAATCTCGATCTTCGCGCTTTCCGCGCCGTCGAACAGGCCCGCATAGACCCGCGCGTCCTGGCGCAGCTCGAGCGACTCGTTGGCGCCGTCCGGCGAGAGGATCAGGCGCAGCTTGCCGCGCTTTTCCTCGCCCGGAATATTCTTCTGCAGATAGCGCGGCTGCGCGCCCTTCACATTCGGCGCAATCCAGATCTGCAGGAAGTGCACCGGCTGTTCGGCCGAGTGGTTGAACTCGCTGTGCGCGACGCCCGTGCCGGCGCTCATCAGCTGCACGTCGCCGGGGACGATCACCGAGCCGGTGCCCATCGAGTCCTTGTGCTCGAGCGCGCCTTCCAGCACGTACGAGAAGATTTCCATGTCGCGGTGCGGGTGCTTGCCGAAGCCGCGCGCCGGGGCGACGCGGTCGTCGTTGATCACGAGCAGGTCCGAGAAGCCGATCTGCTGCGGATCGTAGTAGTTGGCGAACGAAAACGTGTGGCGCGAGCTGAGCCAGCCATGTTCGGCACGGCCGCGTTGATCTGCCTTGCGAAGTTCGATCATGTTCGTTTCTCCTGTTGGCCGGAGTGGGCGCCGAGGCGTCTTGCTCCAGGCCGGTTGATCAATGTCCTGCTGCGATGAACGTCAGTTTAGGTCAACCAGCATGAGATGGAACGTCGTAAAATACGACTCACTGTCATGTGAGGGTGGACAATAGAGATGCAATTCGACGACATGCGAATCTTCGTGAACACCGTGGACGCAGGCAGTTTCACCTCGGCGGCCAACCGCCTGCGGCTTTCGAAGCAGTTCGTGAGCCGCCGCGTGGCCGCGCTGGAAGCCGATCTGGGCGCGCGCCTGCTCGTGCGCAATACGCGCAAGCTGGCCGTGACGGATCTCGGCCAGGAGTTCTACGAGCGCGCCAGGCGCATCCTCGCCGATGTGGCCGACACGGAGCAGGCCATGTCGGCGCGGCGCTCGGAGCCGCGCGGCCTGCTCAAGGTGAGCGCGCCGATGTCGTTCGGCATGGCGCATCTCTCGCCGCTCGTCGCCGAATTCCTGCGCGCGCACCCCGACGTGCACTTCGACATGGACCTGAGCGACCGCAACGTCGACGTGATCGGCGAGGGCTTCGACATGGCGCTGCGCATCGGGCGGCTCGCGGATTCCACGCTGATCGCCCAGAAGCTCATCGACGTGCGCATGATCCCGTGCTGCAGCCCCGGCTACCGGCGCCGCCACCGCGCGCTGCAAACGCCCGACGAGCTGGCGCATCACGCCTGCCTGCCCTACGGGCAGCAGGGGCGCGCCGCGTGGGAGTTCATGATCGACGGGGTGCGCACACCGTTCGAGGTGCACGGGCCGCTGCGGGCCAACAACGGCGAGGTGCTCCGCGACGCGGCCGTGGCGGGCCTCGGCATCTGCTATCTGCCTGACTTCATCGTGGCGGGATCGGTGGATGCGGGGCTGCTCGTCGAGGTGCTCGAACCGTTCATTCCGCCGCCCAATGCGCTGCACGTGTTGTATCCGCAGCATCGTGAAGCTTCCGTGACCATCCGCGCGTTTACGCAATTTCTGCGCGAGCGCCTGACTGCCCGTGCGGCAACCGCGCGCGGCGGTGCGCTTTGACGCGGATGATCTGCGGAATGTGTGCGCAGGGCTTGAGATTTGGCGGTTGCGCCCGCATCTAGAAGACTGCCGGCACGGCCGGCCGCTGAGGCTGAACAGGTGCGACCGGCGAGGTGCGACCGGCGAGGTGTGGCCGGCAAGCAGCGCGAGTGCGCGGGCATGAAGCCTTCGCGCATCGGGCACATGAGGCGCAATGTCGCAATTTCGTTGTATGCTCACCGCCCCGAGGGTTGTCCGGGCCGCTTGACGCGGGCGTGCAACGCCGTGCTGGCGGGCTTCGCAGGCCCCATCAGGAATGGCTATGGGGATCGATAGACCCGCTTTATTTCGGCGATCAACGTAATCAATTTTTCAAATGGTCGAGGTTCCCGTAACCTTCGTCCATACCTTTTCCAACCCAGAGCGAGGAAACAACTGATGTCTCTCATCAACACGCAAGTCAAGCCGTTCAAAGCCACCGCTTACCACAATGGCAAGTTCGTTCCGGTTTCGGAAGAGAACTTCCTCGGCAAGTGGTCGGTTGTGGTGTTCTACCCGGCTGACTTCACGTTCGTGTGCCCGACCGAACTCGGCGACCTGGCTGACCACCACGCCGAATTCCAGAAGCTGGGCGTTGAGATCTATGGCGTGTCGACCGACACGCACTTCACGCACAAGGCCTGGCACGACACGTCGGACACGATCGCCAAGATCCAGTACCCGCTCGTCGGCGACCCGACCGGCGCGATCACGCGCAACTTCGACGTGATGATCGAAGAAGAAGGCCTGGCGCTGCGCGGCACGTTCGTGATCAACCCGCAAGGCGAGATCAAGCTGTGCGAAATCCACGACAACGGCATTGGCCGTGACGCCAAGGAACTGCTGCGCAAGGTTCAGGCCGCTCAGTACGTTGCTGCTCACCCGGGCGAAGTGTGCCCCGCCAAGTGGACGCCGGGCGCTGAAACGCTCAAGCCGTCGCTCGACCTCGTCGGCAAGATCTAAGCGTCGCGCATTCAATGCGTTTCGCCTGAAACGCATGACGCTGATATCGCACTGAGCTGTATCTCCGGGCCGCACGCTAGCGGCTTGCGGCCCGGACGCCTCGCTGCAAGGCCCAAAAAGCTTTCGCAACAGCAAAAATTAATTAGCATTCCCACGCTTCTTCTCTAGCCGGAACACGCCATGCTCGACGCAAATCTCAAGACCCAACTGAAAAGCTACCTCGAAAAAGTCACGCAGTCGATCGAGATCGTTGCGTACCTGGATGACGGCGAGAAGTCGCAAGAACTGCAGCAACTGCTGCAGGACATCGCTTCGCTCTCGGATCGCATCACGCTCGAGGAACGCCGTGGCGCCGCAGCCGGCGACGCGCGTACCCCGTCGTTCGAGATCAAGCGCGCGAACTCCGACGTCAAGGTGACGTTCGCGGGCATTCCGATGGGCCATGAATTCACGTCGCTCGTGCTCGCGCTGCTGCAGGTGGGCGGCCACCCGGTCAAGCTCGAGAACGAAGTGGTCGAACAGGTGAAGGCGCTCGACGGCGCGTTCACGTTCGAAGTCTATATGTCGCTGTCGTGCCAGAACTGCCCGGAAGTCGTGCAGTCGATCAACGCGATGGCCGCGCTCAACCCGAACGTGCAGATCGTCACGATCGACGGTGCGCTGTTCCAGGACGAAGTCGAGAAGCGCCAGATCATGGCCGTGCCGACCATTTACCTGAACGGTGAAGTGTTCGGCCAGGGCCGCATGGGCGTCGAGGAGATCCTCGCGAAGCTCGATACCGGCGCCTCGGCGCGTGCCGCTGAAAAGCTGAACCAGAAGGACGTTTTCGACATGCTGATCGTCGGCGGCGGCCCCGCCGGCGCCGCAGCCGCGATCTATGCGGCGCGCAAGGGCATTCGCACTGGCGTGCTCGCCGAGCGTTTCGGCGGCCAGGTGCTCGACACGATGTCCATCGAGAACTTTGTCTCGGTGCAGGAAACGGAAGGGCCGAAGTTCGCGACGGCGCTCGAGCAGCACGTGCGCGCCTATGACGTCGACATCATGAATCTGCAGCGCGCCGAAGCGCTCACAGCGGTGGGCAACAGCTTCGAAGTGCGCACGCAAAGCGGCGCGACGCTGCGCGCGAAGAGCGTGGTGCTGGCCACGGGCGCGCGCTGGCGCAACGTGGACGTGCCGGGCGAGCAGGAATACCGCAACAAGGGCGTGGCGTACTGCCCGCACTGCGACGGTCCGCTCTTCAAGGGCAAGCGCGTCGCCGTGATCGGCGGCGGCAACTCGGGCGTGGAAGCGGCCATCGATCTCGCGGGCATCGTGAGCCATGTGACGCTGCTCGAATTCGGCGCGCAACTGCGTGCTGACGAAGTGCTCCAGCGCAAGCTGCGCAGCCTGCCGAACGTCACGGTGCACGTGAACGCGCAAACGACGGAGATTTCCGGCGACGGCCAGAAGGTCACGGGCCTCGCGTATCTCGAGCGCACCACGGGCGAGAAGCATCACGTCGAGCTCGAAGGCGTGTTCGTGCAGATCGGTCTCGTGCCGAATACCGAATTCCTCAAGGGCACGGTGGCGCTCTCGAAGCACGGCGAGATCGAAGTGGATGCGAAGGGCCAGACTTCGGTGCCGGGCGTGTTCGCCGCGGGCGACGTGACGACCGTGCCGTTCAAGCAGATTGTGATTGCCGTGGGTGAAGGCGCAAAGGCTTCGCTTGGTGCGTTTGACTACCTGATCCGCTCGTCGGTGGAGCAGGAAGAAGACGCCCGGGCAGCGGCCGTGGAGGTTTGAGCCCCCAAGGCCAGACAAGTTTGTCTCTCTTTGAACGCGCCGGCTTTTAGCCGGCGTTTTTTTTGGGGTTCCCTCACCCCCGCGCCGCAATCTCCTTCTTCCACCCCGCAATGATCTTCGCTGCGAGCGTGCCGTAGTCGCCGTCGAAGTGATGGCTGCCGTTCGTCTTCACGAGCTCGATGCCGGTGTTCGCCAGCGCCGGGCACAGCGTGTCTTTTTCATCGGCGCCATAGACGCATTGCACGATCGCAGGCGGCACCTTCGCAAGCTCCGGACGCACCTGCAGCGCCTTCTCGCTCGCGGGCATGCCGAGCCAGCCCGTCACGCGGATCTGGAAATCCGCGTCGGGCGCGAAGCCGAGCAGCGACATGTACGAGACTTTCTCGCGCAGCGCGTCGGGCAGGCGGTTATAGGCGAACGGCATCACGTCCGCGCCGAACGAGTAGCCCACCAGCGCGATGTGCTTCGCGTGCCAGCGCGCGGCATAGGTCTTGAGCACGCGCGCGAGATCGTGGCTCGTCTGCGCGGGCGTCTTCTCGCTCCAGAAGTAGCGCAGCGCATCCCAGCCGATCACCGAAATACCCTGCTTTTGCAGGGCCTCGGCGATCGTCTTGTCGAGGTCGCGCCAGCCGCCGTCGCCGGAAATCACGACGGCGAGCATATCGGTCGGCTGCGCGGCGGGCAGTTCGACGAGCGGCAGGTCCGACACGTCTTCCTCGTTTTCCGCCTGCACGCGCAGATGCGGCGCGGTCAGCGCGACGAGCTTGTCGGTATCGGCAACGGTGGCGGCAAACGTTCGCGGTGTCGCGCCGGTTGCTCCGGACGCAGGCACTGGCGGTTTGGTTGCGCCAGCAACAGTCGTCACACCTTGCTCGAAAAAGCCAGGCAAGCCCTTGCCGCGCGAGAGCGTCGGATCGGCGGGGCAGGGGGCGAAACGCGCATCGAGCTTCGCAGCGGGATCGAGCGACACCGCGCCCGCCATCGTGTTCGCGGGCGCCTGCGAGAGCATGCGCTGCGCGATGAGCGCGCCTTCGCCGCTGCCGATCGCGATCGGTGCGAAATACTGGTGCGACGCCTCCTGGCGTTCGAGCTGATGGCTGAGCGCTTCGGCGTCGGCGTAGAGCTTGTGGCAGGTCTCGGTCTTCACCGCCGCGAGGTTGGTTGCGTAGCGTTCCGTATCGACACCCACGACCATGGCGCCGTGTTGCGCGAGGGCGTCGGCGCGGGTCTGGTCGGCGGCGTTCCAGTGCTCGCCCGCGGAGAACAGCACGGTAAAGCCGCGCATCGCGCCGATGGGTTTCGTCACGGCGACGTCGCCATAGCGGCCGCCCGAGACGTGCGAGACCGCCGTGTTTGCGGGCGGTAGCGTTGCATGGGCCTGAGCTGCGCAAAGCGCGAGCATGGCGGCGCCCGCCGCGGCGCCGGCGCGGCGCGGCAGCGAGAGAGTACGAAGAATCATGAGCGCCAGCCTCCTGCCAGCAACGAAAGATCCGCGAGGGTGATGAAGACGCTGATCGAGCCCGAGGCGGCCAGATAACGTGGTTCCCAGCGCGGCGCGAACTTGTTCTTGAAGCCGCGCAGCCCCCGGAAGTTGTAGAACTTGCCGCCGAAACGCCAGATCAGCCCGGCGAGGCGGTGCCACGACGAAGCCAGCGGCGTCGGCCCCATGCCGGCCAGCGGCGCCATGCCGAGCGAGAGCGATTGATACCCGGCGGCCTTCAGATGCAGCGCGAGCTGCGTGAACAGATACTCCATCGCGTAGGGCGAGGCGCCCGGCAGATGGCGCATCACGCCGACCGTCGCGTCGGTGTTGAGGTCGGTCGTCATGAAGGTGACGAAGGCGAGCGGCGCGCCGTTCTGGCGCACGAGCAGCACGTTCTGCGCGGCGAGATAGTCGTCGTCGAAGGCGGCCACCGAGAAGCTCTTCTCGCGCACGTCACGCTCTTCGAGCCAGGCGTCCGAGATCGCGCGCAGCACCGGCAGGCTATCGGTCATCTGCGCCGGATCGAGGTGCTCGAAGCTGAAACCGTCGCGTTCGCCGCGCTTGAGCGCATAGCGCAGATGCGCGCGCTGCGGGCCCTTGAGATCGAACTCCTGCAGCATCACGCGGGCTTCCTCGCCGAGCTTCATCAGCGTGAGGCCGGCGTCGAGATAGAGCGGCAGCGCGTCGGCGCGTACCTGATAGAACGCCGCCCGGCCGCTGTGCGCGTGCGCGAGCGAGACGAACTGGCGGATCAGCGCGGGCCATTCGTCGCGCGGGCCCACCGGATCGTGCAGCGCGGCCCACGTGCGGCCGTGCTTCGCGTACATGAGGAATGCGTTGCGCGACGAAGAGAACAGGAAGCTCTTGTCGCCCATGAGCGCGAGGCCCGCGTCGCTGCGTTCCTGCGCGCGCACGATGCGCGCGGCTTCGGCGAGGTCTTCGCTCGCGGGGATCACGAAGCGGCCCGCCGCCGGACGCAGCAGTTGCCACGACGCGAGCGCCGCCGCGAACACGCCCGCGCCGAGCGTCGCGCGCAGCGCGCGCGGCGCGCGTTCGTCGAAGGCGAACTGCCACCACAGATGCTGCGTGTACTCGACGTCGCGGAAGGCGAAGAACAGCACCCACACGGCGAGTGCGATCACGCAGCCCACCGAGGCGAGCCAGGCCGGCGTGAAGGGCTCGGCGAACAGCGACGAATGCCGGTTGAAGCGGCCGCGCGTCACCAGCAGGAGCGCGATCAGCACGCACAGCACGCCCGCTTCGACGAACGCGAGACCCTTGGTGAGCGAGAGCGCGAGGTTGGCGACCGCGAGCACGAGGGCGAGCCACCACGCGGCGTCGAGGCGGCGCAACAGGCCGCGCGCGACGAACAGCAGCAAGACGCCGAACAGGCTGCCGAGCAACTGCGAGCTTTCGAGCACCCAGAGCGGGATGAAGTTTTGCAGCAGCTCGATGCGATGGGTGAACGCGGGCGTGGCGCCCGAGATCACGAGCATGCTGCCGGTCACGAAAGTGACGATGGCGAGAAACAGCGGGGCGAGTTGCGAGACGCCGAGCGCGCCGCGCCGCGCGAAGTTCGTGTTGAGCGGATTCTTGAGCGCGCGGCCTTCGAATACGGCGAGCAGCGCGGCCGAGAGCGCGAGCGGCGCGCCGAAGTAGATCGCGCGATAGGCGAGCAGCGCGGCGAACACCTTGGGCGCCGGCACGCTGGCGCCGAGCGCGAACACCATCGCCGCCTCGAACACGCCGATGCCGCCCGGCGTATGGCCGATCAGGCCGAGCAGCATGGCGGCGGTGTAGACGGTGAGGAAGTCGGCGAAACCGATATGCGCGTGCGGCATCACCGACCAGAGCGCGAGGCCCGCGCCCGCCACGTCGAGCGTCGCGAGCAGCAACTGCGCGACGAGGTCGCGCCGCGCGGGCACCGCGAAGCGCAGCCAGGCGCGCTTGAACGGCTCGATCTCGCGCGCCTGCGCGGGGCAGGCCGCGACGAGCACGGCGCCGAGCGCGAGCACGATGCCGCCGATCCAGCGCAGCGCCACGGGGGAGAGGTGCAGCAGGCCCGATAGCGTGTCGGCGGCGCCCACCATGCCAAGCGCGGTCATGAGCGCGAGGGCGAGCGCGAGCGTGACGCTCGTGAACACCGTCATGCGGCCGATCTGCGCGGCCGTGACGCCCGCGCCGCCGTAGACGCGGCAGCGCACGGCGCCGCCCGTGAGCGCGCCGAAGCCCGTGACGTTGCCGAGCGCCGAGCCGGCGATGGCGCCGACCCAGAGCGCGCCGCGAGAGACTTGCGCGCCGAGATAGCGCAGGCCGATGGCGTCGCGCCCGACGAGTGCGACGAAGCTGATGGCGGTGGCGCCGAGCGCGCCCGTCCATTGCGTCGGGCTCAGGTGCCAGAGCTGGCGGATCACCGAGCGGTAGTCGACGGAGCGCGAGAGGTGCTGAAACACCAGCAGCAGGAGCGCGCAGATGCCGATGGCAAGGGCCGGTGCCACGAAGCGCTGCAGACGCAGGACGCGGGCGCGGCGGCGCAGCGCCACGACGACGGCGCGCGCGATGCGCGAAGGGGGCAAATCAAGCATGGGTAGGCCTGGCGATTCTCAGATGCCGCCCGGGCGCCGTGGCCGGCGTCCGCTGGGGCGGCATCGCATGTTGTTCGTTACGCTGGTCCGGCTGCCGCGCGATTTCGCGGCACACGGTGCGAGGGGCCGTGACGGCGAACCAAAACGTAAACGCTTAGTAAATGACTGGTAAAGCAGCAAACGCGTGGAGGGGATGAGCGGTTGACCGGGTCTCGGAAGAAACGTCAGACGAAACCGCAAACGGGACCGGATGAGCACGCAACAACGCAGGCCCGGATTTTACCGCGCATTGCATCGTCTTTTGTCTGATGAATAGAAGAGGATGCCGTGGCGGCCTCAATGAATCATGCGCTACATACATCGCCGGACGCGCCACGACGTTCGCTTCGCCTGGCATGACTGCGCCGCGCGACGCAATGATTTACGGCCGGGCACGCCTGTTTCTGAACCCGCTGTTAACAATTCGAGACACGCTTTTTAATTCTTTTACTTCGCGTGTCGGTGGGGGTAGTCTGATCCGATCACGTGCTGTTTGACTGCGGAAGTTTGACTGCGCCGGGAGAAAGACGTGAAGAGACTCGCCCTGACTTCGCTTTCGTTCGTCGCGCTCGGCGCTGCCGGCGTGGCGCATGCACAGACCAGTGTCACGCTATACGGCACCATCGACACCTCCATCACCTACGTCAATCACGCAAACGGCAACAAGAACCTCTGGGCGCTCGGCAACAGCAGCTACGGCAATCTCTCGGGCTCGCGCTGGGGCTTGAAGGGCGCTGAAGATCTGGGCGGCGGCCTCAAAGCCATCTTCCAGTTGGAAAGCGGCTTCAATCCGTCGACGGGCCAATCGGCCCAGGGCGGCCGGTTGTTCGGCCGCCAGGCGTACGTGGGCCTGACCGCGGCGCAGTACGGCTCGCTCACGCTCGGGCGTCAATACGACCCGCTGATCGACCTCGTGCAGGGCATCACCGAGGACAACTACTTCGGCTCGGTCTTCGCGACGCCCGGCGACGTCGACAATTACGACAACAGCTTCCGCGTCAACAACGCCGTCAAGTACACGACGCCGGTCTGGAACGGCCTGCAAGCCGCCGCCATGTATTCGTTCGGCGGCATCGCGGGCTCCACGGGCTCCGAACAGTCGTACTCGGCGGCCGTCGCCTACAACAACGGGCCCATCGCGCTGGCGGGCGGCTACTTCTACGCGGCCAACAGCCAGGCTGGGCTCGGCATTCGCACAGGCGGCTGGAGCAGCACCTCGGACGGCACCTTCGACGGGCCCATCAACAGCGGCTATGCGAGCGCTCACTCACTTTCCATCGCGCGGGCGGCGGCGCAATACTCGATGGGCCTGTTCACGTTCGGCCTCGGCTACAGCAACTCGCAATACGCGCCGGACGCGAGCTCGGTGTTCCGCAGCACCGAGAAGTACAACACGGGCCAGGGCTTCATGAACTATCAGCTGAGCCCGGTGCTGCTGCTCGGCCTTGGCTACACCTACACGCATGCCAATGGCGACACGAACGCGACTTACCACCAGGTGTCGATCGGCGCGGACTACAACCTCTCGAAGCGCACCGACGTCTACATGACCGCGGGCTGGCAGCACGCGAGCGGCGACCAGGGCGATGGCTCTGGCGGCTCGATGCCGGCCGAGGCTTCGATTGGTTCATACGGCTACAACGGAACGTCGACGCAGACCATGTTCAACCTGGGCCTGCGGCACAAGTTCTGACGCGCGCGTTCTGATGCGTGTTCTGACGCATTAGCGCGCTTTGCTTCGCGAAGGCCGGATGTGCCGCATGGGCGGCGCGTCCGGCTTTTTTACATGAGGGCAGGGCGTGAAGTGCCGCTGGCTTGCGCTGCGGCACCGCCCTCGATCGCTGCTCGGCCGCCGCCGCTAGCGCGCGAGACGCACCGTGAGCAACGCCAGTCGGCCGGCGCAGCGGGCGGCTGCGCGCCGCACCGCCGCAAACGGTGGCCGCCATGCGCTCGTGAGCGTTACACGCGCAGCGGCGTTGCCGTCGTCAGCGCTGAGCCAGAGGCGTTCGCCACGGTAGACCCGCAGCGTTTCGCCGGGCTTCAGCCAATGATCGTAGGGCGAGCGGGCGCGCGTGAGCCAGATGCGCGCGCCGTAGACACGCAGCGTGCTGTCGGCGCGTACGCGCCAGGTGAGCGTTGCGGCAACGGGCACGGCAAAGTGGATCGAGACAGCCGGCAGCGCGTCGTCGTGCGCGAGGGCACTGAAAGCATCGTCCTGATCGGCCTGCTGAGAAGCGGAATCCATCGTGTTCTCCAATATCGGGAGCCGACGGACGGGGCACTGCCACCCAAAAAAACAAAAGCCCCGTCGATGCCGGCGGGGCTGTGTGATTTGCGTAAGGACAGACTGGACTACCCGGATTGCTCGTACGCACACATTCCCCGTGACATGCCTTTCGGCGTATGCCACGGATGATTCATCGCGTTTGCGTGGATGAAGGGGGTGGAGGTGTGCATGGGTCGAGTGTGCGGGGGCGCCGCATGCGCTGTCAACAAGATTTGTACGATGAGTGGCCGGCGGGTGGCAGGCGCCCTGATGCGGTCGCTTTGTTTTGTCCTCTGGCGGCCATCCCGCCCCTTGCCGCGCGCGGCGGTTTCCTCCAGGATGGGTTGCTCGTCATGTCGAATGTCTGCATTTGATATATCACATACAAAATATTGATTTTTGTCGCGACGCAGCATATGATTGAGTTATTCGACGATTCAATCTTGCGGAGCTTCAAATGGATTTGGTTTCTCTCGCACTCTTCGGTTTGGCAGTTGTGGGCTTGGGCGCCGCGGCTACGGTTATGATCGCCAAATGGCTGCCGCAGTCGGCCATCGAGCAGGCGGCGGAACACGGCCGTTATGTCGGTCTTGGCGAGGCGCCGCGCGCGAAGCCGGCCGAGCAGGCACAGCGCCGCCCGCGAGCCGGCGTGCAGGTTGTTAAAGAGGCAATGAATGTCGTCAGAACACACTGAAGCAGTCGCCACCCGGGACGCCGCGCCGCTCAAGCTGGCGCTGCAGCCCATCAACGCCACGCTGAGCCTGCGCGATCAGGCTTATGCGATGTTGCGCCAGGCTATCGCCGACGCCGATATCTATCAGACGCGCGAAGAGATCCGGCTGGACGAGCGCGTGCTGAGCGAGACGCTCGGCGTGAGCCGCACGCCGGTGCGCGAGGCCATGACGCTGCTGGAGCAGGAAGGCTTCCTGCGCATGGTGCCGCGCCGCGGCATCTATATCGTGCGCAAGAGCAAGCGCGAGATCGTCGAGATGATCCAGATGTGGGCCGCGCTCGAAAGCATGGCCGCGCGCCTCGCGACGATCCACGCCACGGACGAGGAAATCGCGAAGCTGCGCCACATGTTCGACAATTTCCGCGACAGCACGCCGGCCGAGCATATCGCCGAGTATTCGGACGCCAATATCGCGTTCCATCAGGCGATTGTCGAGCTGTCGAAGTCGCAGTTGATCCTCGATACGATCAAGAACATCTTCGTGCACGTGCGCGCGATCCGGCGCATGACGATCTCGCAGAGCGACCGCGCTTCGCGCTCGATCGTCGATCACCTGCGCATTATCGAGGCGCTCGAAAAGCGCGATACGGAGCTTGCTGAGCGGCTCGTGCGCCAGCATTCGCTCGATCTCGCGGCGTACGTCGAAAAGCATTGCGACTTCCTCGACTGAGCGGCGCGAGACGGCAGTCCTCCTCGTAAGACAGGCGGAAGACCTCATGGTCTTCCGCCTTTTTTGTTTCGGGCGCGGCAATCGGGGGAGAGGGGGCGGCCCCCCGAGACTTTATGCGCATCAAGCTTGGCAACCCGCATCCCGCACACCGAATCTGAAATATCTCGCGACGATCGACTCGGGGTTTTCCCTTCCCCGTGGCGTGGCAAGAGCCCGTAAATCCCATCAAAGCCATACCAGATAAGGCTTCCGGCTTGTTCGTCCTGCATTTGCACGCGGTAAATCCCCTCTTGCTTCGTTGTGATATATCACATACTGTATTGAGCAAGGACGCAGCAAGGCAGTAACCCGCGGACGCCCTGGCGTTCCCGCAGTCCACCGATTTTCGAAACTCGCCCGGCCACGACTAACCAAGGGAGACATGACATGGGCAAGGCACTGGATGGGGTGCGCATTCTCGATTTCACGCATGTCCAGTCGGGTCCGACCTGCACGCAATTGCTTGCATGGTTCGGCGCCGACGTCATCAAGGTGGAGCGCGCCGGCGCCGGCGACATCACGCGCGAGCAGCTGCGTGACCTCCCCGACGCGGACAGCCTGTACTTCACGATGCTCAACGGCAACAAGCGTTCGCTCACGCTCGACACGAAGAATCCGCAGGGCAAGCGCGTGCTCGAGCGGATGATTCGCGACTGCGACGTGCTAGTCGAAAACTTCGCGCCCGGCGCGCTCGAGCGCATGGGCTTCAGCTGGGAGCACATCCAGGAACTGAACCCGCGCATGATCGTCGCTTCGGTGAAGGGCTTCGGCCCCGGGCCCTACGAGGACTGCAAGGTCTACGAGAACGTCGCGCAATGCGTGGGCGGCGCCGCCTCCACCACGGGCTTCGATGACGGCCCGCCGGTCGTCTCCGGCGCGCAGATCGGCGACAGCGGCACGGGCCTGCATCTCGCGCTCGGCATCGTCACGGCTCTGTATCAGCGCACCCACACCGGGCGCGGCCAGAAGGTGCTGGCCGCCATGCAGGACGGCGTGCTCAACCTGTGCCGCGTGAAGCTGCGCGACCAGCAGCGGCTCGAGCGCACCGGCGTCATGAAGGAGTATCCGCAATACCCGAACGACGGCTTCGGCGATGCCGTGCCGCGCGCGGGCAACGCCTCGGGCGGCGGCCAGCCGGGCTGGATTCTCAAGTGCAAGGGCTGGGAGACCGATCCGAACGCGTACATCTATTTCATCGCGCAGGCGCCCGTGTGGGACCGCATCTGCAAGCTGATCGGCCGCGAGGAATGGATCGACGACCCGCTTTACGCCACGCCCAATGCACGCCTGCCGCATCTGAAGGAGATCTTCGCCGAGATCGAGCGCTGGACCATGCATCGCACCAAGTTCGAAGTGATGGCCGTGCTCAATCGCCAGCACATTCCCTGCGGTCCGATTCTCTCGATGAAGGAGATCGCCGCCGACGAGTCGCTGCGCGCCACCGGCACCATCGTCGAGGTCGATCACCCCGTGCGCGGCAAGTACCTCACGGTCGGCAACCCGATCAAGCTCTCAGACAGCCCTACCGATGTGACACGCTCGCCGCTCCTCGGCGAGCACACGGACGAAGTGCTTGCCGAGTTCGGCTATAGCGATGCGGATATCCGCTCGCTGCGCGCTTCGGGGGCGATCTGAACACAGCTGCGAGTCGCCACGCGTAGTGACGTGAAAATCGACACGTAAAGCGGCATGCGAAATATCGATGCGGGCGCAACGATGCGCCCGTGCCCATGAACGAGTGAATCTTTGAACCGCTGGACCGCGCGGCACAGGCGTGCTGCGCGCCACGCAACGATGGAGCGAAGCATGGACACATGGATGCGCTTGATGGCGAACGACGGCAGTATCGTGTTCGGCCGCGTAGAAGACGGCTATCTGCACGAATACGAAGGGCTCGATCAAGCGGTGCCCACGGGCGCCGTGCTCTCGCTGCGCACACTCGCGCCGCTTGCGCCGTGCGCGCCGGGCAAAGTGGTGGCGCTCTGGAATAACTTCCACGCGCTCGCGTTGAAGCTCGAGAAGCCGGTGCCCGAGCATCCGCTCTTTCTGATCAAGCCGGCGGAATCGGTGATCGGTTCGGGCGTGCCGATTCGGCGTCCTGCCCACTATGCGGGAAAAATCGTCTTCGAAGGCGAGCTTGGCATCGTGATCGGCAAGCGTTGCCGCAACGCGAGCCTCGCCGAGGCCGAGGATGCGATCTTCGGCTACACGATCGTCAACGATGTGACGGCTGCAGGATTGCTCGCCGAAAATCCGCACTTCCCGCAATGGTGCCGCGCCAAAGGTTTCGATACTTTCTGTTGCCTGGGGCCTGCCATCGTCTCGGGCTTCGACTGGCGCAGCGCGCGTGTCGTCACGCGGCTCGATGGTGTGGAGCGGCAGAACTATCCGCTCGACGACATGGTGTTCACACCCGCGCAGCAAGTGAGCCTGATTTCGCAGGACCTCACGCTCGAGCCGGGCGATGTGATCGCGTGCGGGACTTCGTTGGGCGTGGGCTCGATCGGCGACGGCGCGACGGTCGAGGTCTCCATCGAAGGTATTGGCACGTTGTCGAACACGCTTGGGCCGCGACCGGATGGCGACGCGCAGTCTCCGGCGGGCGCGGGCCGCGAGCGCCAGTCGGCCACGGTTGCATAGCGGAAAGACCAGTGGGACGGCGTGCCGAAGCGGGGCGCGATGCACGGCGTGAGGTACCGCGTGATGCATCGCGCGACGAGGCGGCCGATCGAGGGCGCAAAGGCAACAGGCGCCACAGCAGGCATACGAAGCTCGAACTGATGACGCGCGCGGCCTGAGCGCCGCGTGCGAGGAGGAGAGATGCCGGAGCAACTGGCGGGCGACCTGGTATGGCTGGGTGGCGGCCTGGTGTTCGCGTGGCTGGTGTGTGCATTTGCACAATTGTCTGCGTTCGCGCCGGCATGGGCGCTTCGCGCGCCGCGGCGCGCGAAGCCGCGCTGCAAGCGTGCATGCGAGGCGAAGCCGCGTTCGCGCAACGCGCTCGCCATATCGTTCGCACTGCTCTTGACCGTGCCGCCGGGTTTGCTTGCGGCGCTCGTCGCGCATGTGCCCGATGCGCTCGCCGCCGCGGAATGCGGCGCCCTTGCCGGCTTGTGGCTGGGCGCACGGCACGACCTCGCGAAGCGCGCACGGGCCATGGCCGCGGCGGGTTGCATGGTGGGTGCGGCTTCCATCTGCGTCTCGTTCGCCAGTTTTCTCCTGCTGCCTGAGTTGCCCGCCTCCGGGCGCGCCGCGCTCTACATCACGGCGACGCTCGGCGCGGTGCTCTCAGGCGCCGCTGCGAACGCGCTCCTATGCGGTGCACGCATGAGCGAGCGCAGCCGCTTGCCGCTCCGGCAGGTCGATCGTGTGGTCCATGCCATTGCGTTCGCTTTGTTCGGGATACTGGGCTACGGCTTTGCGGCGGTGCGTATGGCCTCGGCCGAATTCGGGCTCTCGGTGCTGGTGGCCGCCTGCGTGCTGGCTGCCGCGCTCGGCGTGCGTCTCATGGGCGGCGCGCGCCGACCTGCCGCGCCGCGTCCCGGCACCGTGCGCGTGTCCGCCGGTGCGCAGGCCAGTGTGCCTTCGCAGATCGCGTCGAAGCCGCTCGCGCCAGCGCACTTCGTGAGCGTGCCGGGCCAATGGCTCGTCGCGGCCGGCGGCCGTGACGCCCTCGAGTCCGCGAGCTTCGACATCTGGCTCGCGGACTGCGACCCGTCCTGCGAAGCGCCGCGTGCATCGCATCACGCCTCACAGGACCTGCCGCGCCGAAGGCGCAACCGCAACCGCAGCCGCCATGGCGCGCTCAGGCAGCGCCAGGGGCCGCACTAAAGCCACACATTCAGATAGTCGGGGAAAGGTACCGCATCGATTTGCACCCCTTGGCAACGCCGTCCGGCGCAGCGCCGTCTGCCGGCGAGGGGCGCGAAGGATCAACTACGCCTGATGGATGCGTATCGATCCATCAAACCTTACTTATGCACTGTCAATTCTGACACCCGTGTAATGTTCTCGATGAGCTGAGCGCCTTCCTCGAGCAGGAAGCGCTTGAAGGCGAGCGCAACGGGCGGCAGGCGCTTGTTCTTGCGGTGCACGACGTACCAGTTGAGCATGACCGGAAAGCCTTCGACGTCGAGCACGGTGAGGTGCCCGACCTGCAATTCGAGGCTGATGGTATGCGCCGAGAGAAACGCGATACCCATGCCCGCGATCACGGCCTGCTTGATCGTCTCGGTGCTCTGGATCTCCATCGCGATCTTCAGGTTCGTGATCTTGCCCGCGAAACCTTCCTCCATGGAATTCCACGTATCCGAGCCGCGTTCGCGCACGATGAACGCCTCGTTCGCGAGCGTGCTGAGCTTGATGCCGCGCTTGTGGGCAAGCGGGTGCGTGGGCGCTGCCACGATCACGTAGGGGTGGGGCGCAAACGGTTCGTTGATGGAGTCGGTAGCCTGCGGCGGACGCACCATCACCGCGAGATCGGTCTGGTTGGTCGCGAGCTGCTGCAGTAATTGCTCCCGGTTGTGTACCGAGAGATCGAGCTGAACGCCCTTGTAGCGGCGCGTGAATTCGGCGAGCAGACGCGGAAAGAAGTAATCGCCCGCGCTGATCACGGCCACGTTCAGCTTGCCGCCCGAGACACCCTTCAGCTGGCTCATGGCCTCGTCGACTTCATGGAACTGCTGCATGATCGCGCGGCTGTAATGCAGCATCTCCGTACCGGCAGGCGTGAGATAGATCTTCTTGCCGAGCTGCTCGAAGAGCGGCAGGCCCGCGTGATCTTCTAGCTGCCGGACCTGGGTGGAGACGGCCGGCTGCGTGAGATGAAGCTCCTCCGCCGCTCGCGAAAAACTGAGGTGGCGCGCCACGGTCTCGAAGACCTTCAACTGGCGC
This sequence comes from Paraburkholderia pallida, assembly GCF_004524855.1. Classification (NCBI taxonomy): domain Bacteria; kingdom Pseudomonadati; phylum Pseudomonadota; class Betaproteobacteria; order Burkholderiales; family Burkholderiaceae; genus Paraburkholderia; species Paraburkholderia pallida. The sequence goes on from NZ_CP038149.1 coordinate 2,306,907, forward strand.
AGCGTGGCGTTTCGCATGGTCATGGCCGATCCATAAAGGATGCTGAATCAAGATAATAACAAACTTTAATTTTTAGTAATCGAGTAATCACCCTAACATGATTTGAAAGCCGTTCGAATGCCGTGTGTCGGCGTGCGGGTTAACGCCTGGAAAAGGCACTTTTCAGCGGGAAAACCCGTATCTGAAGGCTTGGCGGGTGGGCTTCTCAGGCACTCCATGAATTAATCTAATGAACGCGGAATTACTAATTTTCATTCGAATTGCCGTGTGCCGGATCGAATAAAAAAGAGCATTAAAAGAGGGCGGACTCAAGATCATAAGTCGATATCTATGCATGCCGGCAAAGCGGCTGCAATCCGTGAATGGATAGTGGGAACTAGTGGAGACAACCGGGATGAATGCAATCAGTCAGAGGAGCGAGGGCGGTCCGTTTTGGACGAACCGCTGGAGTCAACTGGTGTTGGGCATGCTATGCATGGCGCTCGTTGCCAATCTGCAGTACGCGTGGACGCTGTTCGTCGCGCCCATGAACGCACGCCATCACTGGGGAGAAGCATCGATCCAGCTGGCGTTCTCGATCTTCATCCTGACTGAAACCTGGCTCGTGCCAATCGAAGGCTGGCTCGTCGACAAGTTCGGCCCGCGCCCGGTCGTCATGGGCGGCGCCCTCTGTGCGGGCCTCGCATGGGTGCTTTACTCGTATGCCACGACGCTGCCGATGCTCTATGCGGGCTCGGTGCTCGCGGGCGTGGGCGCGGGCGGCGTGTACGGCACCTGCGTGGGCAACGCGCTCAAGTGGTTCCCGGATCGCCGCGGGCTCGCGGCCGGCCTCACGGCAGCGGGATTCGGTGCGGGCGCCGCCGTCACCGTGATTCCGATCGCGAACATGATCACGCGCTCGGGCTACGAGCATACGTTCTTCGTCTTCGGCATCCTGCAGGGCGTTGCGATCCTCCTGCTCGCGCTGCTGCTCGTGAAGCCTGTGCCGCGCGCCGCGATGGCGGCGGGCCGCCGACTCGTCACGCGCGTCGACTACACGCCGGGGCAGATGGTCAGGCAGCCGGTATTCTGGGTCATCTATCTGGCGTTCGTTGCCGTTGCCGCGGGCGGCCTGATGGCGACCGCGCAGATCGGCCCGATCGCGAAGGACTGGGGCCTCGCACGCCTGCCGATGACCGTGTTTGGCGCGACGCTGCCGCTGCTCACGCTCACGCTGTCGATCGACAACATCTGCAATGGCTTCACGCGGCCGCTGTGCGGCTTCATCTCCGACAAGATCGGCCGCGAGAATGCCATGTTCTTCATCTTCGTGGGCGAAGGCCTCGCGCTGCTCGGCATGATGCAGTACGGCACGAACCCGTATGCGTTCATCACGTTCGCCGCGCTCATCTTCCTGTTCTGGGGCGAGATCTTCTCGATCTTCCCGGCGATCTGCGCCGACACCTTCGGCAGCAAGTACGCCGCCGCCAACGCGGGCACGCTCTATACCGCGAAGGGCACGGCCGCGCTGCTCGTGCCGGTGGCCTCCGTGCTCTCGGCCACCGGTGGCTGGAGCGCCGTGTTCGTTGCGGCTGCCGTCATCACGATCGCGGCGGGCGTGAGCGCCAAGTTCATCCTCGCGCCCATGCGCCAGCGCCTGATCGAGCGTAGCGACGAACACTCCGCCGCGCTCGCGGCGAATCCGGCCGGCCTGCAGCCGTGGCCCAGGCAGGCGGGTGAATGAGCGGCGCACCAGAGGAACAGGCCCGACCATGTCGATGAACGTTTCGCTCCAGCAACTCAAGGTATTCGTCGCGGTGGCGCGCGAGCGCAGCTTCACGCGCGCCGCGCGCGAATTCGGGCTCACGCAGTCGGCGGTCAGCCGCTGCGTGCGCGATCTCGAAGAGGCCATCGATCTGAAGCTCTTCGATCGCACCACGCGCCAGGTCGAACTCACGCTCGCAGGCAGCGGTTTCGAGCGGCGCATCGGCCGACTGCTCGACGAGATCGACATGGTGTTGAACGAAGGCCGCGATGCACACCAGGCGTATAGCGGCGTCGTGCTCGTGGCGAGCAATCCCGCGCTTTCTTCGGGCTGGGTTCCCGCCGCGTTCGCGCGCTGTGCCGCGGCGTTTCCCTCGCTCGCGCTGCAGTTGCGCGACTTGCCGCAAGACGCGGTCTTGCAGGCCGTCGAGCAGGGCGAAGCCGATTTTGGCGTGATTGCGCAAGCCATGCCGTTCGCGAGCGCGAACCTCGAGGTGCAGCCGCTCGCCGCCGCGCCGTTGTGCGCGGTGCTGCCCTCGCATCATCCGCTCGCGCTGCAGGGTGCGCTGCGCTGGGACGATCTCGCGCGCGAGCCGCTCGTCACGCTCAATCGCGAGGCGGGCTGCGGTGGCGTGGTGATGCGCGCGCTCCAGGGGCTGCGGCCCGAAGGGCGGCCCGTGCAGGAGCTTGCCCACGTCGAGGGCGTTGCGCGCATGGCGCAATTGGGCATGGGCATCGGCATCCTGCCGATCAGTAGCGATAGCGGCGGCACGCGTGCGACGCAGGGCGATGCGGCGGGCGCGGCGTGTCATTGGCCCATGCCGACGGGGCCGCTCGTCGCGCGCATGCTGCATCCTGTCGTGATGGTGAGCACGATGCTCGTGCGGCGGCGCACGCGTTCATTGCGTCCTTGCGCGCAGGCGGCGTGGTCCCAGTTCGCCGCGCACGGGCACGCTGAGACGGACGCCGATGCCAATCGCCCGACAAACCACGATGCGCACGTAGCGGACGGCTTCGAGCGTGATGCCGCCGCGCTGGCGCGTATCGGTTGATCTCTCCCGGCTGATTGTCGTCGGCCATTCGCGCAATACTTGAGCGCGTTCTTTTTTCCCCTCTTCCGCGAAGCAAAAGACCGGCGGTAAACGCAAAACGGACCGCGCTTTCACGCGGCCCGTTTGAGCATGTGCTGCCTGCTTTCAGGCTGCCAGTTTCGCCATCCGTTCGCGCTGCTTCACGAGTGCGAGCACGGTGTCGATGGCGGGCGTGGCCTCGCCCACGAGCTGCCCCATCTCCTGCACGACGGTCAGGAGCGGATCGATCTCCATCGGCCTGCGCTGCTCCAGATCGACGAGCATCGAGGTCTTGTGCGCGCCCACCGCGCCCGCGCCATCGATGCGCCGCTCCACGTCCACGCGGAAATGCACCCCGAACTGCTCGGCAATGCGCTGCGCTTCGAGCATCATCGTGCGCGCGACGGCGCGCGTGGCCGGGTCTTCCGTGATGACGTCGAGCGTTGCGTGCGTGAGCGCGCTGATCGGATTGAAGCAGAGATTGCCCCACAGCTTGAGCCAGATTTCGTCGCGAATGTTCTCGCGGATCGGCGCGTCGAAGCCGGCCGCCGTCATGGCTTCGTGCAGCTGCACGATGCGCGAGGTGCGCTCGCCCGAGGGCTCGCCGATGGGAAACTTCTTGCCGTACACATGGCGGATCACACCTGGCTCGTCGATCTCGGCGGCGGGGTAGAGCACGCAGCCGATCGCGCGCTCGGGCCCGAGACGCGTCCATTGCGAGCCGTCCGGGTCGATGCTGTCGAGCCGCGAGCCTTCGAACTTGCCGCCGTGGCGGTGGAAGTACCAGTAGGGAATGCCGTTGGTGCCCGTCACGATGGCGGTGTGCTTGCCGATGAGTGGCTGCATCGCGTCGATCACGCCCGCCACCGAATGCGCCTTGAGCGTGATGATCACCACGTCCTGCACGCCCAGCTCGCGCGGATCGTTCGTACACCGGACCTTTGCGACGTATTCCTGGCCGTCCATCAAGAGGCGCGCGCCACGCTCGCGCATGGCGGCCAGATGCGGGCCGCGCGCGACGAAGCTCACGTCGGCGCCCGCGCGGGCCAACTGCACGCCCATCATGCCGCCGATGGCGCCCGCGCCAAAGATGCAGATCTTCATATGGATTCCCCAATGACGTTGAAAACCGCGTGTCCGCATGTGGGATGCGGACGATGGTTCGAGCATAGGGGCTGCCGTCGATTAACGACAGTTAAAGTTTCTCGGCAGAATCATCAGGAATACGTTATGAACTACGCGTTTTCCCGATGTCCTGCGAGACGAAGAAAAGGCACGGAATCAGGCGCGGCGCACGAGCAGGAAGCTCAGGCCGATGACGCCCAGAAACGCGCCGCACGCGCGGTTGAACCAGCGGCGCACGCTCGCGCGCGTGAGCCAGCGCCCGAGGTACATCCCGGCGAGCGAGTAGAGCGCGATGGCCACGCATTCGAGCACGAGGAAGCTTGCGCCCAGCACGGCGAATTGCGCCAGCATCGGCTTGGCGACGTTGACGAATTGCGGCAGGAACGCGGTGAACACGAGAATCGCCTTCGGGTTGCCGGCCGCCACGAGGCATTCGCGCCGTGCGATGCGCGCGAGGGTGGCGTCGTCGTCGAGCTTCATCCCGATCGGGGCAGCGTCGCTGCGCCAGAGCTGCACGGCGAGCCACACGAGATAGGCCGCGCCCGCGAGCTTGATGGCGAAGAACACGGCCTCCGAGGCGCGCAGCACGAACGCGAGCCCGGTGGCCGCGAGCGCGATCATTGCGGCGAAGGCGACCAGCCGGCCCGTGCCGCCCAGCAGCGCGCGCATGAAGCCGTGACGCGCGGCCACGTTGATCGACAGCAGGTTGTTCGGCCCGGGCGCCATGTTCAGCGCGAAGCAGGCGGGCAGGAAAAAGAGCCAGGCGGTGAGGGACATGTTCGTACTCGATGCAGCGCGCGCGGGGGCGCATCGCGCGATTCTAGCGCGAAGTCCGGCCGCTGCGGATCAGCGGCCCCGTGCGCGAGGCCGCTCAGTGAAACTCAGTGAAAAATGGGCAGCGCGAGAAACACTTTGATGACGATGGCGTTGGCGATGTCGATGAAGAAAGCCGCCACCATCGGCACGACCAGAAACGCGAGATGCGAGTGGCCGAAGCGCGCGGTCACCGCCTGCATGTTGGCGATGGCGGTGGGCGTCGCGCCGAGGCCGAAGCCGCAATGGCCCGCCGAGAGCACGACGGCGTCGTAGTTCGAGCCCATCACGCGGAAGGTGACGAAGCTCGCGTAGAGCACCATCAGCACGACCTGTGCGACGAGGATCGAGAATACCGGCAGCGCGAGCGCGGCGAGGTCCCACAGCCGCAGGGTCATGAGCGCCATCGCGAGAAAGAGGGCGAGGCTCACATTGCCGATCAGCGCCACGGCGTGCTCGATCGCGGGCAGGCCGAGCACAGCCAGGCCATTGGCGAGCAGCACCGCCACGAACAGCACGCACACGAAGGCGGGCAGCTCGAATGCCGTGCCCGTGAGCCAGCCCGCGAGCACGTTGCCGGCGGCGAGGCTGATGGCGATCAGCGTGAGCGTTTCGATGAAGGCGGCGGCGGTGGTCGGCTGCTCGGCCTGCGGTTCTTCGAACGCCTGCGGGGCGGCCTGGGCGGCTGGAGCATGGTGTTCGGCATCGACATCGACTGCGGCCGCGCGCGCCGCTGCCGCTTCGCTGCGTCCGAGGCGCTTGACGAGCCGCTGCGCGACGGGGCCGCCGAGGATGCCGCCCATCACAAGCCCGAACGTCGCGCAGGCGATGGCGGCCTCGGTCGCCGACTGCAGCCCGTGGCGCTCCGTGAAGACCTTGCCCCACGCCGCGCCGGTGCCGTGTCCGCCCGAGAGCGCGACCGAGCCGCCCAGCAGACCGAAGAGCGGGTCGACACCGAGCGCGTACGCCAGCCCGATGCCGACCACGTTCTGCAGCACGAGCAACCCGACCACCACGGCAAGAAAGCGCGCGAGCATGGGCCCGCCGGACTTCAGGCTCGCGAGCTTGGCGTTCAATCCGATGGTCGCGAAGAACGCGAGCATGAGCGGCGTTTGCAGCGAGACGTCGAAGCGCACGTCGACGTGCGCGAACGAATGCAGGCCGAACACGACGAGCGCGGCCACGAGGCCGCCCGCGACCGGCTCGGGAATCGTCCATTTGCGCAGCAGCGGCAGCGCGGCCACGAGGCGGTTGCCGAGCAACAGCACGAGCGACGCGGCGACGAGTGTTCCGTAGACATCGACGTTCATGGTGACCTCGTAATGCGGTGAGGACCGGGCCCTGACGCATCCCCGGGGCGCGACCCGCCCATAACCTTGACGGGTGGCGTCCAGAGCGCACGGTACATGAGCGGCGCACGCCGTGCGCGCTCGCTGCGCGCGCGGTCTGCCGGCTTGCACAAAAAGGGGCCGCACGCTTAAATATGATCGGCGCGTCAGGCTATCCTTGCAAGCCAATGCGGAGTGCATTACGAACATCCACGAACATCCTCGAGAAAGGGAGCCGTTCATGAATGGAAGGACCGTTGCAGAACGCGAGGCGGCCGGCCGCGCCGCGCGCGAGCGCGCGAAGCGTTCGAGCCACAGGCAGGTGGGCGAGTTGCAGCGCGATCCGGTCGCGCTGCTCAAGCAGAACAGCGACGGGTGCGTGCCCAACCTCGTGCCGCTGCGCTACGGGCGCATGATCGTCTCGCCGTTCACGTTCTTTCGCGGCAGCGCGATCCTGCAGGCCCACGATCTCGCCCAGGTGCAGAACACGGGCATGGTCATGCAGATTTGCGGCGACGGCCATCTGCTCAACTTCGGCGGCTTCGCCACGCCCGAGCGCCAGCTCGTGTTCGACCTGAACGACTTCGACGAAGTGGCGCCCGGCCCCTGGGAGTGGGATCTCAAGCGGCTCGTCGCGAGTCTCGTGGTGGCCGCGCGGCACATGCGCTACTCGCGCGGCGTGGCCGAAGACCTCGTTATGACGGCCGTGACCACCTATCGCGACCGCATGCGCCAGTATGCGGAATTCGGCGCGCTGGAACTCTGGTACGACCGGATCACGTTCGACCGCATGGTGGAGACCGCGCTCACGCCCGAGGGCCGCCGCCTGATTCGCCGCGGCATGGAGAAGGCCGCGGGCCGCACGCACGAGAGCATGCTCGAAAAGCTCGCCTTTCGCGACGAGCGCGAAGGCAAAGCCAACACGCACTGGACGATCCGCGACGCGCCCCCCGCGCTCTTTCACGTGCATGGCCCGAATTCGCTTTACGAGCACGAGGACAACTGGCTGACGCTCGGCGACTGGCGCTCGATGATCACGCCGACCTACGAGGCCTATCTGAAGACGCTCGCGCCCGACCGCCGCGAGCTGCTCGATCACTTCGAGATCCAGGATCTCGTTTTCAAGGTGGTGGGCGTGGGCAGCGTGGGCACGCGCTGCCTCGTCATGCTGCTCGTCGATCATCACGGCAAGCCGCTCTTCCTGCAGTTGAAGGAAGCGCGCCAATCGGTCATTTCCCAGTACTTCAAATCGCCCGCGTTCAAGCACGAGGGCGCGCGCGTGGTGCAGGGGCAGCGCCTGCTGCAGGCCGCGAGCGATCTCTTCCTCGGCTGGTCCACGGGGCCCTCGGGGCGGCACTTCTACTTCCGCCAGTTGCGCGACATGAAGCTCTCGGTGGACCTCGAGTTGCTCGACAGCACGCTGCTCGCGGGCTACGCGCGCATGTGCGGCTGGGCGATGGCGCGCGCGCATGCGAAGTCGGGCAACGCGGCTATCGAGATTGCTTCGTATATCGGGCGCGGCGACCCGTTCGCCGAAGCGCTCGCGGGCTATGCGGCCAGCTACGCGGATCAGGTGGAGCGCGACTACGAGGCGTTCATCAAGGCCGCGCGCAGCGGCGAGATCGTGGCGCGCAGCGACGAGGACATGGCCGCCGATTTCCGCATCTGATTTTTGCGTTCGCGTCTCATGCGTCTACGTCATATCGAAGTCTTCCACGCGATCATGCGCACGGGCTCGCTCTCGAAGGCCGCCGAGCTCCTGTGCGTCTCGCAGCCCGCCGTGAGCAAGGTGCTCGCGCATGCGGAGCGCAGCGCGGGCCTGAAGCTGTTCGCTCGCGCGCACGGCCGCCTGCAGCCCACGCGCGAAGCCGAATTGCTGTTCGCCGAAACGCAGAAGCTCCAGTCGACCCTCGACAGCATCCGCGACCTCGCGCGCAATCTCGCGCTGCATCCGCAAGGACTGTTGCGCATCGGCTGTCTGCCGAGCCTCGGGCTGAGCCTCATTCCGCAGGCCGTGCAGGCGTTTCGCGCGAGCTATCCGGCCGTTTCGCTCAAGGTCCAGACGCGCCATACGGCCGAGCTGCTCAACGCCTTGCTCACGCGGGAGCTGGACGTGGGCGTCGCGCTGAACCCGCCCGCGCGGCCCGGCATCGAGGCGCTCGAACTCGGCCGCACGGCCGTGGTGTGCGTGGCGCCGCCCGACGATCCCTCGCCTGCCGACGCGCCGCTCGCGCTGCAGGATTTCGTCGATGGCGACTGGATCAGCATCGGCAATGTCGATCCGCTTGGTGAGACCATCGGCCATCTGCTCGAGACTCAGGGCGTGGATGGGCGGCTTGCCGCCGTCGAGGCGCAAACGTGGTACGTGGCGCGCTCGCTGGCGGCGCGCGGCATCGGGCGCGTGCTGCTCGACGAGATCACCGCGAGGAGCGCGGGCGAGCCGGTCGCGATCCGCCGCGTGGAGCCGGAACTGACGGTGGGCGTGTTCGCGGTGTGGCGCGACGGCGGCATGGATTCGCAGGCGGGCAGCGCGTTCGTGGACGTGCTGCGCGGCATGTTGGCGGCGCGTTGAGCATCGCCCGTCGCGCCTCGCCTATCGCGCCAGGGCAACGACTTGCACGATGGAATCGATTGAAATTGACCGCAACGAGGCAGACACCATGACTGAAGCGAATCGAAACGAAGACGCGGCATCGGCGACGGCCAGGCATCCCGCGCGCAAAGTGGCGCTCGTCACCGGCGCGGGCAGCGGCATCGGGCGCGCCTGCGCGCGCAAGCTGCTGGCGAACGGCTATGCCGTGGTGCTCACGGGCCGGCGCGCCGAGCCGCTCGAGACGCTCGCCGCCGAGGCGCGCGCGGCCGGCCAGGAGGCGCTGGCCGTGCCGTGCGATGTTGCGGATGCCGCTTCGGTGGACGCGCTCTTCGAGACCGTGCATACACACTAAGGGCGGCTGGACCTGCTGTTCAACAACGCGGGCCGCAACGCGAAGGCGGTCGAGATCGACGAGCTTTCCGTCGACGACTGGCGCGCCGTGGTCGACACGAATCTCACCGGCGTGTTCCTGTGCACGCGCGCGGCGTTCGCGCTGATGAAGCGCCAGAGCCCGCGCGGCGGCCGCATCATCAACAACGGCTCGATCTCGGCGCACGCGCCGCGGCCGTTCAGCATCGCGTATACGGCCACCAAGCACGCCATCACGGGCCTCACGAAGTCGGTGTCGCTCGACGGGCGGCGGCACGACATCGCGTGCGGCCAGATCGACATCGGCAATGCGGCCACGGAGATGGCCGAGCGTATGGCGCACGGCGTGCCGCAGGCGAACGGCGAGATCGCCGTCGAGCCGCTGATGGATGTCGAGCTCGTCGCCGATGCGGTCCTGCACATGGCGCAGCTGCCGCTCGAGGCGAACGTGCAGTTCATGACGATCATGGCGACCAAGATGCCGTTCGTGGGGCGCGGCTGACCGAGGGGGCCGGTGAAGGCGTGTTGCAAGCAAGCCACGAAACGATGTGCCGTGCATTAAATTTCTTGAGAAAAATCTGAGGTTGGTCCCGTTTGGGCGATTTTGACAATTTTTGAAGTGTTTTGAGATCACTCCGCAGTCAGGCTCGCGTGACAAATAAATGCGACGCGGGGTCGATTGGTGAATCAAAACTACAGGCTGGTTTATAGCCGTCTGCGCGGGATGTTCGTGGCCGTCGAAGAGACGGCAAGCGCAAGTGGCAAAGGGGGCCGGGGTGAGACGGTTGTGACGGCAACCGTCGCGGCGGCGTTGCTCGCGGGCGTGCCGCTCGGGGCCTTCGCGCAGATCGTCCCATCCGGCGTAAACGCGCCGAAGGTGCAGCAGACCGCCAACGGTCTGCCGCAAGTCGACATCAATCGACCGGGCGGCGCTGGCGTATCGATGAATACGTACAGCCAGTTCGATGTGCAGAGGAACGGCGCGATCCTCAATAACTCGCCGACCCTCGTCCAGACGCAACAGGCGGGCTACATCAACGGCAACCCGAACTTTGCGCCGGGCCAGTCCGCCAGAGTCATCGTCAACCAGGTCAATAGCCCGAACCCCTCTCAGTTCAATGGGGCGCTCGAAGTTGCGGGCCAGCGGGCGACAGTCGTCATCGCCAATCCTTCGGGCTTGTCGGTGAACGGCGGCTCCTTTATCAATACCTCGCGCGCGGTCCTCACAACCGGCGTGCCGCTCATCGACGCCAACGGCGCACTCACCGGCTATAACGTCTCGGGCGGCAACATCGCCGTGCAGGGCCAGGGGTTCAACGGCTCGAACGTCGATCAGGTGGACTTGATCACGCGAGCCGTCCAGGTCAATGCGGCGATCTATGCGAACACCCTGAACGTCATCGCGGGTGCGAACAAGGTCAACCATGACACGCTCGCGGCCACGCCCATCGCGGGCAACGGTGTCCCGTCGCCCGTCTCGATTGACGTCAGCCAGCTCGGCGGGATGTACGCCGGGAGAATCCTGCTCGTGAGCAATGAGCACGGGGTTGGGGTCGGCAATGCCGGAACGCTCGCGGCACAGTCGGGCGACCTGACCTTGCAGGCGGACGGCAAGCTCGTGCTCTCGGGCAGGACCAGCGCGAGCGGCAACGTGGCGCTCAACGCCACGCAGGGCATCGAGAACAGCGGCGCCACGTACGCACAGCAGGCGCTCTCGGCCAACACGGCGGGAACGCTGGTCAACAGCGGCACACTGGCCGCGCAGCAGGCCGTGAATGTCGGCGCCGGTGCCGTGTCGTCGACGGGATCGCTTGCTTCGGGCGTGGACAGCAACGGCTACGTCACGCAGCGAGCCAACCTGAACTTGACCGCCTCGGGCGCGCTGACCGCCACCGGCCAGAACGTCTCGGGCGGCGACGCGAATCTCTCGGGCAGCAGCGTGAATCTCGCGGGCAGCGAGACGGCGGCCAACGGCAATCTGTCGATGACGGCGAACGCAGGCGACCTGAATCTGACGGCTGCCACGGCGAGCGCCGGGGGCGCGGTTGCGGCAAACGCTGCGGGTACGCTTGTGAACGACCGCGGCACGCTCACCGGCGGCAATAGCGTGACACTCAGCGCGGGCAACCTGTCGAACCAGGGCGGCGCAGTCTCGGCACATGGGGCGCTCGTTGCGCAGGCAAGCGGGCAGATTGCGAACCTGGGCGGCTCGTTTGTCTCGCAGGGCGCGATGCAGGTGCGCGGCGGCGCCATCGCCAACTACCAGGGGACGATGCAGAGTGCTGCCGGTCTCTCGGTGTCAGGGGCGTCGCTCGACAATACGGGCGGTCATATCCTCTCGTTGAACGCCGAGGGTCTGAATCTTGGGGTGACAGGAACGCTGCTCAATGGCATCGGCGGCGTAATCGGTGGTAACGGCAACATCAGTGCGAGCGCTTACTCGTTCACAAACGCCGGGCAGATCTCGGCGCTTTCGAACGCGGTATTGCAGGCGTGGAACCTCGCCAACAGCGGCCAGATTACCGCGGGCGGTGCGCTCACGGCGAACGCGACTGGCGCGCTGAACAACGCTGGCGGCACGCTCTCGGGCACGTCGATTACCGCTAGCGGTGCGTCCATCGACAACACGAAGGGCGAGATCGACGGGGACACGGTCGCCATCTCGACGCCGGGTAACCTCGTCAACGAAGGCGGCAAGATTACGCAGACGGGCTCGGGGCCGATGAGCGTTGCGGTATCGGGCACGCTCGACAACTCGGCGGGCGGCACGCTCGAGACCAACAGTACGGACCTCACGCTCGCGCCTGGCGCGCTCGTCAACGACCACGGCACGATCACGCACGCCGGTAGCGGCACGCTCGCGATAAACGCGGGCGGCGGCGCGGGATCGATCTCGAATACCGGCGGCACGATCCAGAGCAACGGGCAGGTCGTAGCGCAGGCCGGTGCGCTCAACAACGCATCGGGTTCGATCATCGGGCAGAACGGTCTTGCGGCAACGGTTGGCGGCGCGTTCAACAACACGAACGGCAACGTGGCCTCGAACACCGGCCTGAGCCTTGCCAGCGGCACGCTGAACAATGATGGCGGCAAGATTGGCGCGAGTTCGAATGTAGCGGTCCACAGCGGATCGATGACCAACCATGGCGGTTCGATCGTCTCGCCTGATCTGGCGCTCACAATCGGCTCGATGCTCGATAACAGCGGTGGCGACATCGAGGCGAACCAGATCGCACTGGCCGCGGCGAACGTGCTGAACCACGGCGGCGTGATTACGCAGTATGGCACGTCGGCGATGGGCTTCAACGTCAGCGGCACATTCGACAATTCGAACGGTGGCACGCTCCAGGCCAACAGTACGGATCTCACTCTTGCGCCGGGTGCGCTCATCAATGACAACGGCACGATCACGCATGCCGGCAACGGCAAGCTGTCGATTAACGCGGGTGGCGGCGCAGGATCGATCTCGAACGCTGGCGGCACGATCCAGAGCAACGGGCAGGTCGTGGCTCTGGCCGGTGCGCTCAACAACGCGTTGGGTTCGATCATCGGCCAGAACGGTCTTGCGGCGACGGTCGGTGGCGCGCTCGACAATAGCAACGGCAAGCTGCTATCGAACACGGACCTGAACCTCGCCAGCGGCACGCTGAACAATGATGGCGGCCAGGTTGGCGCGGGCTCGAACCTAACGATTCATAGCGGCTCGCTGACGAACCATGATGGCTCGATCGTCGCGCCGAACCTCACGGTATCGGCCAGCGGCACGCTCGACAACAGCGGCGGCGATATCGAGGCGAACGAGCTTGCGCTGGCTGCGGCGAACGTACTGAACCGCGGCGGCGTGATTACGCAGTACGGCACGTCGGCGATGGGCTTCAATGTCAGCGGCGTGTTCGACAACTCGAACGGTGGCACGCTCCAGGCCAACAGCACGGACCTCACGCTTGCCCCTGGTTCACTCGTCAATGACGGCGGCACGATTACGCACGCCGGTCACGGCAAGCTGACGATTGACGCAGACAGCGGCGCAGGATCGCTCTCGAACGCTGGCGGCACAATCCAGAGCAACGGTCAGATCGTGGCGCAGGCCGGTGCGCTCGACAACGCGGCGGGTTCGATCATCGGCCAGAACGGCTTGGCGGTTACGGTCGGCGGCGCGTTGAACAACACCAGCGGCAAGCTGTTATCGAACACGGACCTGAGCCTCGTCAGTGGCACGCTGAACAACGATGGCGGCCAGATCGGCGCGGGCTCGAACGAAACCATACACAGCGGCTCGCTCACGAACAACGGCGGCTCGATCGTCGCGCCGAATCTGGCGCTCACAATTGACTCCACGCTCGACAACAGCAGCGGCGATATCGAGGCGAACCAGCTTGCGTTGAGCGCGACGGACCTGATCAACCATGGCGGTGCAATTACGCAGTATGGCACCCCCACGATGGGGTTCAACGTCAGCGGCACGTTCGACAACTCGAATGGCGGCGCGCTCCAGACCAACAGCACGGACCTCGCGCTCGCGCCCGGTGCGCTCATCAATGACGGCGGCACGATCCTCGACGCCGGAACGGGCACGCTGACGATCGCACCAGGCGGTGGTGCGGGGTACTTCTCGAACGTGGGCGGCAAGATCATTGCCGCCGGCCAGATCGCGGCGTGGGCCGGGAACCTGAACAACGCGAATGGCGTACTCGCCGCACAGGGGAGCATTGCGGCGAACGTTTCGGGCGACGTGAACAATACGCAGGGCGCGATACGCTCGCGAGCGGCGGCGCGCTCACGAACACGAATGGACAGATCCAGTCCGGCACGGGTACGGCGGACGACACGAGCACACTCGTCGTTCAGGCAGCGTCCGTCGACAATACTGACGGCCTCATCAGTGACCTCGGCAGCGGCGACGCGACCGTGCAGGGCGGCAGTCAGACCGTCAACCGGGGCGGCGTGATTACTGGCAACGGGAATGTCGCCGTGAATACCTCTGCATTCCTGAATATGCAGGGCGGCCAGCTGAGCGGCGCGAACGTCACGGTGCACGGCGATACCGTCGACAACAGCGGTGGCCAGATTGGCACCCTGACCGGCTCGAATGGTGACGTCGCGATTACGACGACCGGCGTGGTCACGAACACGAGCGGGCAGATCGGCGCGACACATAACCTGTCAGTCAATGCGGCGGCACTCACGGGCGGCGGCGCATACAGCGCGGCCAACGACGTGGCGGTGAGCGTCCAGGGCGACTTCGCGCCCACGCCGGATCTGCAATTCGCCGCTGGCCACGATCTCACCTTTACGCTGCCCGGCACGTTCAGCAATGGCGCGCTGCTGGAGGCGGTGAACAACCTCGGCATCAACGCGGGCGAGATCGAAAACAGCGGCACGATGATGGCGGGCGGCACGCTCACCACGCACTCGAACACGCTGGAGAATACGGGCGTGATAGTCGGGGGCAGCGTCTCGCTCAATGCCACGCAATCGGTCTCGAATCTCGGGGCAACCGCGCTGATCGGCGCAACGGATAGCGACGGGACGCTCGAGCTGCTCGCGGCCGATATCGAGAACCGCGACGACACCACGATGACCGATACGCAGGCGAGCACCGCGATCTACGGTCTGGGTAGCGTGGTGCTGGCGGGCGGCAAGGATGCAAACGGCAACTACACCCGCGCCAACCTGATCCGTAACCAGTCGGGGCTGATCGAATCGGCGGGCGACATGAAGCTCGACGCCGCCCAGGTGACGAACACGCGGACGGCTGTGACCACGACCGGCTTGACGCAGCCGGTCGACCCGGCGCTGCTGGAGCAGCTTGGCATCAGCATGTCGGGCTGCACGGCCATTGTCGCGGCAGCATGCGATCCAGGTCATCCCTAGAAGGTGTTATGAACTTTCGGCCAGACCTGGTACCCTGGCGGGATGAAGAAACGCAGGCCCTACCCAACGGATGTATCGGATGAAGAGTGGTACTTCGCCGCTCCGTACCTGACATTGATGAACCCGGACGCGCCTCAGCGTCGCTACGAATTGCGCGAGATGTTCAACGCCTTGCGCTGGATTGTCCGCGCGGGTGCACCGTGGCGTCTGCTGCCCAATGACTTTCCACCATGGGAGACGGTCTACCAGCAGACGCAGCGCTGGATTCAGGCAGGCTGTTTCGAGGCCATGGTAAATGACCTGCGTTCGATTATCCGGGTGGCGCAGGATCGCCGGGGTCAACCCAGTGCAGTCATCCTCGATGGCCGCACACTGCAGTCGACGTGTGAGAGCGGTCCACGCGCAGGCTATGACGGGTACAAGCGCAAGAAAGGCAGCAAGGTGCACATGGCGGTGGATACGTTGGGGCAACTGCTTGCGGTGCACGTGACACCGGCCAACGAACAGGAGCGTGCACAGGTCGGAGAGCTGGCGCGACAGGTCCAGCAGGCCACGGGGCGGACAGTGAGAATCGCGTTCGCTGACCAGGGCTACACCGGCGAAGAGCCTGCAGAGGCCGCGCGCGATGAAGGCATCGAGCTTCAGGTGGTCAGGTTGCCGGAGGCGAAAAAGGGCTTTGTATTGTTGCCGCGTCGCTGGGTGGTGGAGCGCAGCTTCGGCTGGCTCAACCGCTTCCGCCGACTGGCCAGAGACTACGAGCGATTGCCCGAAACCTTGGCTGGTCTGCATTTCGTCGTGTTCTCCGTGCTTATGCTCGTCCACTTTACAGCCCTTAACAAAAGTGCATAACACCTTCTATGTCGGTTGGGTCTTGACGGGCGATCCCGATGCCATCGGTGGCGTTTTCACTACGCCGCCACACGGCGGCCAGTGGAACAGCGGCTACCAGTACACGACCTGGACGGGCGTGGCGGTGGCGAACCTGATCGCGTCGATCAGCCCGCAGGCGCAGATCATTGCCGGCGGCAACCTGGACGCCACGAACGTGGGCCTGTTCCAGAACTACTGGAGCGCGGTCGCGTCAGTCGGCAACATCACGGCACCGGTCACGCTCGACCAGAATAGCTGGCAGGGACAAATCGCGCCCGAAGTTCAGGTGACATATTCGGGCTACTACCACTACACGAACTACGACCACAGCATCGCGGACTGGACCCTTCCGTTTGGCGACGCGCCGTTCATCGGCTCGCGTCCGGGCGGCTACACGCAGGCGGCGCCGGCCGATATCCGCGATTACGGGCTGCCGGGGTATGAATCGACCTTTGTGGCGGGCGGCACGCTTTCCGGCACCGGCATCAGTGTCAACAACACGGCCGGCAATGCGGTCATTCCGTCACTCGGTCTCGCCCCCGGCCAGGCGCTCTCCGGAGTGGTTATCAGCGGGCCGGGCGGCAGCGCGAGCGGCACGGCGACGGGAGGGACGTCCTCGATCCAGGGCAGCGCGAGCGGCACGAATACGGGAGGCGCCTCCTCAGTCCAGGGCAACGCGGGCGGCACGAGCGCCGGGACGGCCACGGTCAACGGCGGCGCGGGCATGGTCAATCCGGTCATCGCCAGCGCGACGGCGCAGAACGTCCTGCAAAACCTCACGATCCCGCAGGGCGGCCTGTTCCATCCTGTGAGCACTCCGGGGGCCGACTACCTGATCGAGACGAATCCGGCCTTCACGAACCAGAAGACGTTCATTTCGAGCGACTACTACCTCCAGCAGATCGGTCTGAATCCGCAGACCACCGAAAAGCGTCTCGGCGACGGTTTCTACGAGCAGATGCTCGTGCGCAACCAGATTACTTCGCTCACCGGCAAGGCTGTGCTCGGCCCGTACAGCGATCCTCAAGCGATGTACCAGGCGCTGCTCGCCGCGGGCGCATCGCTCGCGCAATCGCTCAATCTGCCATTTGGCGTGGGCCTGTCGGCCGAACAGGTGGCGGCGCTCACGAGCAACGTCGTCATCATGCAGACCGAGATCGTCGACGGACAGTCCGTGCTGGTGCCGGTCGTCTATCTCGCGAAGGCCAGCCAGCAGAACATGAACGGGCCGCTGATCGCGGCAACTGATATCGACCTCAAGAACGCGCAGGTCTTCACGAACAGCGGCACGGTGCAGGCGGGCAACACGCTGTCGATCGACGGCAAGTCCATCGACAACGCGTTCGGCGCGCTGCAAAGCGGCCGCCTGATGTCGCTGACGACCAGCGGCAATATCGACCTGACGTCGGCCAGCGTGAAGGCCGGCAGCCTCGCGCTGAACGCGGGCGGCGACCTGATACTCAATACCGCCGCGAAGACCGTCGACCAGATCAGCGCGACGGGCGCGACGCGGACCACGACCACGCTCGGCTCCCTCGCGAGCGTGAACGTGGCGGGCGACGCCGCCATCGTGACGGGCGGCAACTTCGAGCAGCACGCGGGCAGCTTGAACGTGGGCGGCAACCTGGGCATGGCCGTGGGCGGCAACTGGGATCTGGGCACGGTGCAGACCGGCGAGCACAAGGTGGTCGAGCGCGCGAACGGGGTGTCGAACACGAACATCAACCAGGTGACGGGCAGTTCGGTGAGCGTTGGCGGCGTGTCGCAGATCGGCGTGGGCGGCGACCTGACGGCGACGGGCGCGAAGCTCAACCTGGGCGGTGGCGGCACGCTCGCGGCGAACGGCAACGTGACGCTCGAAGCGGCGAAGGCCACCTCGACCATCGACAGCAACAGTTCGGGCAGTGACAGTCACGGCAGTTATTCGGAATCGCTGCACCGGTCCGACGACACGCTCACGGCGACCACGCTGAATGCCGGCAATTCGCTCACCGTGGTGTCGGGCAAGGATATCAACGTCACGGGCAGCGCGATCAGCCTCGACAAGGGGACGGCGACGCTGGCGGCAACGGGTAATGCGAATATCGGCGCGGCTAGCGAGACGCATGTCGACAATTCGCAGGAGCAGCATAGCCACAGCAATGTGGTAAGCGGCAAGGAGGTGTCGAGCTCGCGCGATACCACGACGACCCTCTCGCAGGGCAGCCTGGTTTCGGCTGATGCCGTGTCGATTGCGAGCGGCAACGACATCAACGTGGCGGGCAGCACCATCGTCGGCACGAACGATGTTGCGCTCAGCGCGGCGCACGACGTGAACATCACCACGACGCAGGACACCATGCAGTCGTCGGGAACGTATCAGGAGAAGACGACGGGGCTTGGCACGAGCGGCCTGACGGTGACGGTTGGCAGCAACAAGCTTGCGACGACCGACCAGGAATCGAGCGTCACGAACAACGCGAGCACGGTTGGGTCGATCGACGGCAATCTTTCGATTCAGGCGGGGAACACCCTGCATGTCACGGGTAGTGATCTTGTGGCGGGTGGCAACGTCACGGGCACCGCGGCGAACGTGATCATTGATGCGGCGACCGATACGGCGCATCAGGCGCAGACGCAGAAGACGAGCAGCAGCGGACTGACGATTGGTCTCGCGGGCAGCATGGGCAATGCAATCAACAACGCGTATTCGGAGGGGCAAGCTGTTGGCCGCTCGGCGGACAGCGGCAATGACCGTGCGGGCGCCCTGCACGCCATTGCGGCGGCCGGCGATGCGACGCTCGCGGGCATCGGTGTCAAGAACGCCATCACCGGCAAGGGCAAGCCGGATATTGGCGTGCAGGTTAGCGTGGGCTCGAGCCAAAGTCAGAGCCAGTCGTCCGAAGACCAGACGATCAACCGTGGTTCGAACGTGCAGGCTGGTGGTACAGCCACGTTCGTGGCAACCCAGGGTGACCTGACGGTTGCCGGTTCGAATGTCAGCGCAAACGACGCGGTGCTGGCGGCGAAGAATCAGGTCAACATAAAAAACACGACGGATACTGATCAAACCCGCAGTTCGAACAGCAGCAGTAGCGCGAGTGTGGGGGTGCAGTGGACGACGGGCGGTGGGTTCGGGATCTCTGCGGCGATGTCGAACGCGCACGGGGATGCGAACAGCGATGCGCAGATGCAGAACGCGTCGCATATCAGCGGCGCGAACAGCGTGACGGTCATCTCGGGCGGTGACACGAACATTACGGGCTCGCAAATAGCCGGAAAACAGGTGACGGCCGATGTTGGCGGTAACCTCAATATCAGCTCGATTCAGGATACGACCACGAGCGCGGCGCACCAGAGCAGCGCGGGCGGCGGGTTCTCGATCACGCAGTACGGCGGGGCGAACGCGAGCGTGACGGCGCAAAAGGGTCACGCGGACGGCGATTACGCACAAGTGGGCGAACAGGCGGGGATTTACGCGGGCGCCGGTGGCTTTAACGTCAACGTGAAGGGGAACACGGGGCTGACGGGCGCGGTGATATCGAGCACGGCGGATGCGGAAAAGAACAGTCTGACGACGGGCACGCTGACGTTCTCCGACGTTGAAAACCACTCGCACTACTCGGCGAACAGCGCGGGCGGGTCGGTGGGGCTGTCGCCAGGAGCGAAGTCGGACAAGGCGGTGGGTCCGGCGTCGGTGCCGGGAAGTGGTGGACTGGTGCCGATGATGGCGCAGAACGACAGTGGTGATCAAAGCGCCACCACGCGCAGCGCCATCAGTGCCGGGACGATCAGCATCACGGACCCGACGCACCAGACGCAGGACATCACAACCCTGAGCCGGGACACGACGGACACGAACGGGCAGGTGTCGAAGACGCCGGACGTGAACGCGATCCTGAACCAGCAGGCGGACACGATGCAGGCGGCGCAGGCTGCGGGTCAGGTGGTGGCGCAGGGGATTGGGGCGTATGCGGATGCGAAGCGCGCGGATGCGCTGGATGCGGCGAAAACGGCCTACAAGAATGGAGACCTCGACGGGGCGACGGCGGCGCTCGCCAGCTTCGATTCGTGGAGTGAAGGAGGCGATGCACGAGCGGGCCTGCACCTCGCGGGCGGTGCGCTGATCGGCGGCCTGGGTGGCGGTAGCGCGTTCTCAACCATAGGCGGTGCAGCAGGGGCAGCGCTATCCTCGAAGCTGGCTGACCAGATGAAAGCGTTCAGCGACTCGGTGTCGGGCGCGACGGGTTCATCGCTGATCGGCAACCTGGCCGGGAATATCGCTTCGGGTCTTGCGGGCGCAGCGGTCGGTGGCACGGCGGGCGCCGCAACAGGGTCCAACGTGAACCTGTACAACGCGGCGAACGACAAGAACGACACCGAGGCGAAGAAGGAGGCGCAGGAGCTGAAGCAGGCGCTCGACAAGGAGCGAGCGATGCTGGGCCAGGCTGGAGCCAAGGTGCCATCGGGTGCCCAGGCCGCAACGGTGCCTTCGACGGCGCTGGCTGCGGGGGCTGCGGCAGGTGGCAAGAGCACATTCTGGTCTTCCACAAAGGACAAGACGCCTGTTGAGAATGCCTACAGTCACTCAACCAAGCACGGAGATGAGTTCCCTGCGTATCAAAACTCAGTGCAGTATGTTCAAGGCGCACAGGACTTCGTGAACAATCCCCCGCCCGGAACGCTGATCAAGACGCGGCCGAATGGCGATACGTTGTACTATGATCCGGCGACGAATACTTTTGCGTCAAAGACTATAGGTGGGGCACCAAAAACAATGTTCAAGCCGTCGGCTGGAATGGATTATTGGAATCGACAGTAATGCAAGAGAAAGAAGACCGCTTCCCGTGTCCGTGCTGCAATAGCCTCACGCTTAGTGGGCGCGGAGACTATGAGATATGCGAAG
The DNA here is from genome assembly GCF_004524855.1 of Paraburkholderia pallida. NCBI lineage: Bacteria > Pseudomonadati > Pseudomonadota > Betaproteobacteria > Burkholderiales > Burkholderiaceae > Paraburkholderia > Paraburkholderia pallida. Next base: position 2,327,577 of record NZ_CP038149.1, read on the forward strand.
TATGTGGCTGGGAGGATGACCCCGTGCAGTCCGACGATCCTACGTTCGCGGGAGGTGCGAATCAAAGCAGCCTGAACGAGGCGCGAGCGCGTTGGCAAGCAAAGAGAGGTAAAGCGTAGTAACAACAATAAACCCGGCTGCGGCCGGGTTTATTGTTTGTAGTGCTGTTCAATCGTGCGTGATGACGAGCCTGCCGTGGTGGACCTCGATCCTCACGCGCTGTCCTGCCTCGAAGCCGGCGAGTTCAAGCCACCGCCCCGAGAGCTTGATCCACGGATAAAGCGGTGGCGCGTTGCGGGTCCGCGCATTGATGCGCCGGTATCGCAGCGACTGCTGGATGGTTACATGCCGCTCGGGATGGGCGGTCAATGCATTAAGATTGGCGTCAGCCATGATCAGTTCCTCCGGGGAGCTGGTGGTGGTCAGCGGGCCGTGGGTGTTGGCGCACTCACGGCCCGCGCTTCGTTTACGCGGTTGAGCGTTCGGTCCGTCGCCTGCGAAGGGGGGCAACAAGCTGTTCGGTCATGGCGAGCAGGAAGAAGCCCCAGACGATGGCGGCGTAGCACCAGAAGCTGTCGAGGTTCTTGAGCCAGATGAACTGCGAGGAGCCGAAGATGCCAAGCAGCGCGAGCGCAAAAAGGATGGCGGAGACGTATGGGAAAAGTACCCAGTTCCAGCGGATGTACGCTTCAGCGTGCAGCTCGCCGATAAAGATATAGGCGAAAGCGGCGATGCCGCCGGACCAGAAGGCCTTCAGGATAAAAATCAGAAAGAAGAGCTATGTCTGGGTGCGCATTGGCAGGTCATCGGGGATGTCGAGCCAGGTGGCGCCATCGAGCGTGATCTGCGGGCCGGTGACGAGGAAGTAGGCAACAACGAGCATGGGCCATGCCAGGATCTTGGAGAGATCCTGGAGGCTCTTTACATCGGTGAGCTTGGGCATCAGGTCTGTCATACGGACTCACGTTCCTATCGGCTTCGGGTTGATGTGCGGCGATGGGCTGCGGTTGAGGTGTCGGCGGTGCGCAGCGAGTCCCAGCGTCTCGTCTGGTACTTGATGATCAGGCTCTCGACGACTTCCTTGACCACGGCACGCTCCTCGTCGGAGAGCTGCTGCACGGCCTCGAACTGCAGGGCAAGGTCATCGGAGGGCGCACGCTCTCCATCCTCAAAAAGTAGCCAGTCAGTGGAGATTGCAAAGGTTCTTGCGATCTTGCGCAGCGCTTCGCCGAAGGTTCTGAAGAACCCGCCTCGTAGCGCTTGACCTGCTGGACGTGAATCCCGGTGGCATCAGCCCCTGCTGTGTAAGGCCCTGTTCTTGCGTAGCGAAATCAGGCGGGCAGAGAAGCTCATCGCATCGAACTCAATATGAAGTGACGCCATGATGGTAAGCCTCCGGTTTGCTGCGCCTTGACGGTTGAAACATTATAGGTACTAAAATAGTATACACAAAGTGACTTGACAGGTTTTAGCCGAAAGGATGATTCATGCCCCGGATTCCGCAGGACGAACTGGAAAGGTTGAAGCGCGAGGTGTCGCTGGTGCGGCTGATCGAATCGCAGGGGCACCAGCTCAAAAAGCGTGGCCGCGACTGGGTGATGCGCTGCGTGTTCCACGAGGAGGACACCCCGAGCCTGAGCGTGTCGGAGTCGAAGAACGTGTGGCACTGCTTCGGGTGCGGGGCGTCGGGCACGGTGCTGGACTGGGTCATGGAGACGCAGGGCGTGAGCCTGCCGCACGCGGTGCAGCTGCTGCGCAACGATGCGCCGCTCGATGGCGCGGCAAAGGTGGGTGTGGCCCGCTCACACGTGCGGCACCTTCCCTCTTTAGCCGCCGATGCCGATGAGGCCTCGCTGTTGCGCGAGGTGGCCGACGCGTACCACGCGACACTCAAACAGAGTCCGGAGGCGCTGGACTATCTCACGCAGCGCGCACTGGTGCATGGCGAGCTGGTCGACACGTTCCGGCTCGGGTACGCGAACAAGAGCCTGACCTACCGGCTGCCGCCGGGGCACTCGAAGGAAGGCCGCGAGGTGCGCGCGAAGCTGCAGGGCGTGGGTGTGTACCGCGCCTCGGGCCATGAGCACCTGAACGGGTGCCTGGTGGTGCCGGTACTGGACCTTGAGACGGGCGCGGTGCGTCAGATGTACGGTCGGCGCATCGCGGCGGGTCACAAGATCCCGGCGGGCCAGCCGAAGCACCTTTACCTGTCGCTGCCGCTCGCGGGCGTGTGGAACGAGGTGGCGCTGGTGGCGAGCCGCGAGGTGATCGTATGCGAGGCGCTGATCGATGCGATGACGTTCTGGTGCGCGGGCCATCGCAACGTGATCGCGGCGTATGGCGTGAACGGCTTTACGCAGGATCATTGGGCGGCACTGAAGCATCACGGCACGCGTGCGGTATGGATTGCGTACGACCGCGACGACGCAGGCAATGCGGCTGCGGAAAAGCTCGGCACGGAACTGCGCGAAGCGGGCATCGAGACATGGCGCGTGCTGCTGCCAAAAGGGCTGGACGTCAACGAGTACGCGAGGAAGGTGACGCCGGCAGAAAAGAGCATGGGCGTGCTGCTGCACGGGCCGAATGGATCGGCAAGGGGCGCAGGCCTGCGGTCCCTGTTGAGCCGGTGGACGTTGAAGAAAATAAGGATGCCGAACCAGCTCCTTCTTTAGCCGCCATCGCCGCGCCTGACGAACCGGAAACGCAGACCGGAGCGCAGGCGGCGAAGGACGAGCCGCCGCCACCGTTGCCGCAGGCCGATGACGTACAGATGAGCGAGACGGCGGGCGGCGAACTGCTGTTCACGTTCGGCGAGCGTACCTGGCGCGTGCGCGGCTGGCAAAAGAACCTGGGCCCGGAGCAGATGCGCGTGAATGCGCAGGTGCGCCGCGGCGAGCATTACCACGTGGATACGCTGGACGTGTACAGCGCGAAGGCGCGCGGGCTGTACCTGAAGGCGGCGGCGGTCGAGCTCGGTTCGCAGGAGGACACGCTCAAGCGCGATCTGGGACGCGTGCTGCTGAAGCTCGAAGCGTTGCAGGACGAGGCGATCCGGGCAACGCTCGCGCCGAAGGACAAGCCCGCAGTCGAGCTCGACGCGCTCGAGCACGCGGCGGCGCTGGACTGGCTGAAAGCGCCGGACCGGTGGCGCGGCTCGAGGCGGACATGGCGCGCTGCGGCGTGGTGGGCGAAGCGACGAACCTGCTGGCTGGGTATCTGGCGGCGGTATCTCGCAAGCTCGATGCACCGCTCGCGGTGCTGATCCAGTCGAGCAGCGCAGCCGGTAAAAGCTCGCTGATGGATGCCGTTCTGGACCTGATGCCGGAAGAGGAACGCATCCAGTACAGCGCGATGACGGGCCAGAGCCTGTTCTACCTGGGCGAGACGGACCTGCAACACAGGATACTGGCGATCGCTGAGGAAGAAGGCGTGAGGCAGGCGGCGTATGCGCTCAAGCTGCTGCAAAGCGATGGGGAGCTGACGATTGCGAGCACGGGCAAGGACGAGGCGACGGGGAACGGTGACGAAGCAGTATCGTGTGCAGGGTCCGGTGATGCTGATGCTGACGACGACGGCCATCGATGTCGATGAGGAGTTGCTGAACCGGTGTCTGGTGCTGACGATCAACGAGAGCCGGGAGCAGACGAAGCAGATTCACGCGATGCAGCGGGCGAAACAGACGCTCGAAGGGTTGCTGGCCGGGACGGAGCGCTCGCACATCGTTGAACTGCACCGCAACGTGCAGCGGCTGCTCAGGCCGGTTCATGTGGTGAATCCGTATGCAGAACAGTTGACGTTCATGGACGACAGGACGCGCACGCGGCGCGATCATATGAAATACCTGACGCTGATCCGCGCGGTTGCGCTGCTGCACCAGTACCAGCGCGAGCACAGGACGGTGATGCATCGCGGCGAGACGCTGACGTACATCGAGGTAACGAAGGCGGACATTGCGCTGGCGAACCGGATCGCGCATGAGGTGCTGGGGCGCACACTGGACGAGTTGCCGCCGCAGACGCGACGGCTGCTGAAGCTGGTTCATGCGATGGTGCTGGAGCGCAGCCAGAAAGAGCACGTCAAGCCGCGCGAGGTGCGCTTCACGCGGCGCGAGATACGGGAATTCACGCGCTGGAGCGATAACCAGCTGAAGGTCCATTGCCTGCGCCTGGTCGAGCAGGAATACCTGCTCGCGCATGGCGGCCATCATGGACGCCTGCAATTCTATGAACTGGCATACGACGGTGCGGCAGACGATGAGCCGCGACTTGCGGGGCTGATTGATGCTGAAATCCTCGACAACGATGAACGAAAGTTGGGGTCTGGAAAGCTAAGGTTGGCCCAAAGTTGGCCTATGGTTGGGGCAAAGTTGGGGGATGGTTGGGGTGGGCAAGGCACCCCGGGAGCCTTGCCGGATGGGGCTGAGCCGGAAAGCGAAGCGGAAACTGGCGCGAACGCGGTATACGTGGAGAAAAACGAAGCCACCGAACGCCATCGTACTTGTGCCCGTATTGTTAAGGATGCCGAATGAGAAAGAAGGGGGCACCCCGCGCACCGCGCCCGGTGATTGGGGCGGCGGATGACCCGCACAGCCTGTATCACGAGATGAAGCGGCATCTCGAATGGCTGCTCACGCGCAACTACAGCGTGGAGTCGATCCGACTGAAGGAAGGGTATCTGCGCCAGTTCATCCAGTGGTGCGATGAGCGGGGCGTGGGCCGGCCGCAGGAGGTCACGCGTGCAGTGCTGGAGCGGTATCAGCGGCATCTGTACCTGTACCGCAAGAAGGATGGCCAGCCGCTCTCGGGGTATGCGCAGCACCAGCGGCTGACGCCGATCCGGGTGTGGTTCCGGTGGCTGGTGCGGCAGCACCGTATCCTCTCGAACCCGGCGGCGGACCTGGAGATGCCGCGCATCGAGCAGCGGCTACCCCGGCACATCCTGTCGGTGCCGGAGGCCGAACAGATCCTTGCGGTGCCGGATGTGACGAGCGCGATGGGCCTGCGTGACCGTGCGATCACGGAGACGCTGTACAGCACAGGAATCCGGCGGCTGGAGCTGGTGAGCCTGGAGGTTCACGACATCGACCACGAGCGCGGCACGCTGATGGTGCGTGAGGGCAAGGGCAAACGCGACCGCATGGTGCCGGTAGGCGATCGTGCGCTGGCGTGGATCAGGAAATATCTGGATGAAGTGAGGCCGCAACTGATGCTGGGCGATGACAACCCGGCGCTGTTCCTGTCGATCGGGGCGAGGCAATCGGCGCAACGCCGCTGGGGCATCTGGTGCGGGAGTACATCAGGCGCTCGGGTTTGCAGAAGAGCGGCGCGTGCCACCTGTTCCGTCACACGATGGCGACGCTGATGCTGGAGAACGGCGCGGATGTGCGCTTCGTGCAGGCGATGCTGGGTCATGCGGACCTGAAGACGACGCAGGTCTATACGCATGTGGCGATCCGTGCGCTCAAGGAGATTCACACGGCGACGCATCCGGCGCGGCTGGAGCGTGCTGGCGAGACAACGGAGCAGAAGGTGACACGGCTCAGGCAGCACGAGTACATCGAGTCGAGCCGACGCCTGTTCGGGATGGCTGAGTCAAGAAAGCCCTCAGTCACTGACGCGCCAGATGATACGGCAGTGGACGGTGACGCGCCGTGTTTAAACTCCAGCGTGCCTGTCGGCCCGAAGGAGAAGTAAGGTCCAGCGGCCTGCGGCCGGAGATGCACGAGGGCCGGGGGTAAATCCAGCATTGCCCGTCATCCCTTCGGAATGCCAGGCAATGCTGGATTCAACATAACGTTTGGCAATTAGCAAACTCCGGCATGCGCCGGAGTTCGCCAATTGACGTTATGTCTGGCGCCCCCGGCCCGGTCAGTGCTGCGCAAGGGGAAGTCAGTGGCCGCGTCGCGGCCATGGACCTGGTGCACGAGAAAGACAAGGTTAGCGCGCTGCGCGCGGGAACGAAGGGCCCCGCCCACCCGGGGTCTGCTGCGCGCGGGCTGCGGCCGCTGCGCGTCCTCCGCTCCGTGCTCGCAGCCGCCCCTGCCCGTCCGCCCCCGAGGGCTCCCTGATGAGCCGCCTGCGGCGGAAGACAACCCCCACGACAAAACCCAAAAACCAAAGCGCGGTTCGTCATGCGGTGCAAGCCGCCGTGTCGTCTTGCACCGCATGGCCGAGCGTCTAACACCATCCACCGTCAAGGCTGCCCCTTCGGGCGCGCGTTGCGCGGCCTTGACGGGTTCAGTGCCGGACCTGCTGCGAAGGTGGTCGGGGGACTCGCACTGCTGGCCTGGTGAGTGTAACGCCGTGCTCGCCACGTCAAGGGTTCGCTGCGCCGGGCTGCGCCCGCCCTTGACGTGTCTGCGCGCGGCGTTGGTTGGGAGGGGCCAGCAGCGCAAGTCAGGCGCTGGGCGAACAGGAGAAACGCAATGGAAATCGTGCTGAAGGTGGACAGGCAGTTCAGCGAGATGTGCGAGAGCGCGGGCACGCGGCCGGAGGTGGTGCTCAAGTGCTTCATGTGGGATGTGATGATCGCAGGCGAAGGGGCGCGGCCGGAAGCGGGCAATAGCGTGATGGAGCAGTTGCGGGAGTATGCCGGGGGCTACTTCCTGCGGCTGAACTTCCCTGAGCGGTACGTGCAACAGGAGTAGTAAGCGGTATGGGGGCCGGCGCAGCCGGCCCTTCGGTACACACAGGCAGTCGTGTTGATGGAGCAGAGGTATACGTCGGCCCTGTTCCGCCGTGTTTGCCGTCGGCCTTCGGCCGCCGTCAAACCCGGCGGGAAATTGGGATGGACGCAAAGCGATCTCTGGCAGACTGCGCCTCCAGATCAAAACCCGCGTCTGGGCAAAAAAATTGCATCTCGAAGGCCACGTCATGGCGAAGCGGTTTGCAGGTTGTTGATGCATCAGGGAAAAACTGGCATCGACAACGGCGCGCGCGTCGGGTGTGAGTATCGGGGCGTATGCGGATGCGAAGCGCGCGGATGCGCTGGATGCGGCGAAAACGGCCTACAAGAATGGAGACCTCGACGGGGCGACGGCGGCGCTCGCCAGCTTCGATTCGTGGAGTGAAGGAGGCGATGCACGAGCGGGCCTGCACCTCGCGGGCGGTGCGCTGATCGGCGGCCTGGGTGGCGGTAGCGCGTTCTCAACCATAGGCGGTGCAGCAGGGGCAGCGCTATCCTCGAAGCTGGCTGACCAGATGAAAGCGTTCAGCGACTCGGTGTCGGGCGCGACGGGTTCATCGCTGATCGGCAACCTGGCCGGGAATATCGCTTCGGGTCTTGCGGGCGCAGCGGTCGGTGGCACGGCGGGCGCCGCAACAGGGTCCAACGTGAACCTGTACAACGCGGCGAACGACAAGAACGACACCGAGGCGAAGAAGGAGGCGCAGGAGCTGAAGCAGGCGCTCGACAAGGAGCGAGCGATGCTGGGCCAGGCTGGAGCCAAGGTGCCATCGGGTGCCCAGGCCGCAACGGTGCCTTCGACGGCGCTGGCTGCGGGGCTGCGGCAGGTGGCAAGAGCACATTCTGGTCTTCCACAAAGGACAAGACGCCTGTTGAGAATGCCTACAGTCACTCAACCAAGCACGGAGATGAGTTCCCTGCGTATCAAAACTCAGTGCAGTATGTTCAAGGCGCACAGGACTTCGTGAACAATCCCCCGCCCGGAACGCTGATCAAGACGCGGCCGAATGGCGATACGTTGTACTATGATCCGGCGACGAATACTTTTGCGTCAAAGACTATAGGTGGGGCACCAAAAACAATGTTCAAGCCGTCGGCTGGAATGGATTATTGGAATCGACAGTAATGCAAGAGAAAGAAGACCGCTTCCCGTGTCCGTGCTGCAATAGCCTCACGCTTAGTGGGCGCGGAGACTATGAGATATGCGAAGTATGTGGCTGGGAGGATGACCCCGTGCAGTCCGACGATCCTACGTTCGCGGGAGGTGCGAATCAAAGCAGCCTGAACGAGGCGCGAGCGCGTTGGCAAGCAAAGAGAGGTAAAGCGTAGTAACAACAATAAACCCGGCTGCGGCCGGGTTTATTGTTTGTAGTGCTGTTCAATCGTGCGTGATGACGAGCCTGCCGTGGTGGACCTCGATCCTCACGCGCTGTCCTGCCTCGAAGCCGGCGAGTTCAAGCCACCGCCCCGAGAGCTTGATCCACGGATAAAGCGGTGGCGCGTTGCGGGTCCGCGCATTGATGCGCCGGTATCGCAGCGACTGCTGGATGGTTACATGCCGCTCGGGATGGGCGGTCAATGCATTAAGATTGGCGTCAGCCATGATCAGTTCCTCCGGGGAGCTGGTGGTGGTCAGCGGGCCGTGGGTGTTGGCGCACTCACGGCCCGCGCTTCGTTTACGCGGTTGAGCGTTCGGTCCGTCGCCTGCGAAGGGGCAACAAGCTGTTCGGTCATGGCGAGCAGGAAGAAGCCCCAGACGATGGCGGCGTAGCACCAGAAGCTGTCGAGGTTCTTGAGCCAGATGAACTGCGAGGAGCCGAAGATGCCAAGCAGCGCGAGCGCAAAAAGGATGGCGGAGACGTATGGGAAAAGTACCCAGTTCCAGCGGATGTACGCTTCAGCGTGCAGCTCGCCGATAAAGATATAGGCGAAAGCGGCGATGCCGCCGGACCAGAAGGCCTTCAGGATAAAATCAGAAAGAAGAGCTATGTCTGGGTGCGCATTGGCAGGTCATCGGGGATGTCGAGCCAGGTGGCGCCATCGAGCGTGATCTGCGGGCCGGTGACGAGGAAGTAGGCAACAACGAGCATGGGCCATGCCAGGATCTTGGAGAGATCCTGGAGGCTCTTTACATCGGTGAGCTTGGGCATCAGGTCTGTCATACGGACTCACGTTCCTATCGGCTTCGGGTTGATGTGCGGCGATGGGCTGCGGTTGAGGTGTCGGCGGTGCGCAGCGAGTCCCAGCGTCTCGTCTGGTACTTGATGATCAGGCTCTCGACGACTTCCTTGACCACGGCACGCTCCTCGTCGGAGAGCTGCTGCACGGCCTCGAACTGCAGGGCAAGGTCATCGGAGGGCGCACGCTCTCCATCCTCAAAAAGTAGCCAGTCAGTGGAGATTGCAAAGGTTCTTGCGATCTTGCGCAGCGCTTCGGCCGAAGGTTCTGAAGAACCCGCCTCGTAGCGCTTGACCTGCTGGACGTGAATCCCGGTGGCATCGGCCAGCCCCTGCTGTGTAAGGCCCCTGTTCTTGCGTAGCGAAATCAGGCGGGCAGAGAAGCTCATCGCATCGAACTCAATATGAAGTGACGCCATGATGGTAAGCCTCCGGTTTGCTGCGCCTTGACGGTTGAAACATTATAGGTACTAAAATAGTATACACAAAGTGACTTGACAGGTTTTAGCCGAAAGGATGATTCATGCCCCGGATTCCGCAGGACGAACTGGAAAGGTTGAAGCGCGAGGTGTCGCTGGTGCGGCTGATCGAATCGCAGGGGCACCAGCTCAAAAAGCGTGGCCGCGACTGGGTGATGCGCTGCGTGTTCCACGAGGAGGACACCCCGAGCCTGAGCGTGTCGGAGTCGAAGAACGTGTGGCACTGCTTCGGGTGCGGGGCGTCGGGCACGGTGCTGGACTGGGTCATGGAGACGCAGGGCGTGAGCCTGCCGCACGCGGTGCAGCTGCTGCGCAACGATGCGCCGCTCGATGGCGCGGCAAAGGTGGGTGTGGCCCGCTCACACGTGCGGCACCTTCCCTCTTTAGCCGCCGATGCCGATGAGGCCTCGCTGTTGCGCGAGGTGGCCGACGCGTACCACGCGACACTCAAACAGAGTCCGGAGGCGCTGGACTATCTCACGCAGCGCGCACTGGTGCATGGCGAGCTGGTCGACACGTTCCGGCTCGGGTACGCGAACAAGAGCCTGACCTACCGGCTGCCGCCGGGGCACTCGAAGGAAGGCCGCGAGGTGCGCGCGAAGCTGCAGGGCGTGGGTGTGTACCGCGCCTCGGGCCATGAGCACCTGAACGGGTGCCTGGTGGTGCCGGTACTGGACCTTGAGACGGGCGCGGTGCGTCAGATGTACGGTCGGCGCATCGCGGCGGGTCACAAGATCCCGGCGGGCCAGCCGAAGCACCTTTACCTGTCGCTGCCGCTCGCGGGCGTGTGGAACGAGGTGGCGCTGGTGGCGAGCCGCGAGGTGATCGTATGCGAGGCGCTGATCGATGCGATGACGTTCTGGTGCGCGGGCCATCGCAACGTGATCGCGGCGTATGGCGTGAACGGCTTTACGCAGGATCATTGGGCGGCACTGAAGCATCACGGCACGCGTGCGGTATGGATTGCGTACGACCGCGACGACGCAGGCAATGCGGCTGCGGAAAAGCTCGGCACGGAACTGCGCGAAGCGGGCATCGAGACATGGCGCGTGCTGCTGCCAAAAGGGCTGGACGTCAACGAGTACGCGAGGAAGGTGACGCCGGCAGAAAAGAGCCTGGGCGTGCTGCTGCACCAGGCCGAATGGATCGGCAAGGGGCGCAGGCCTGCGGTCCCTGTTGAGCCGGTGGACGTTGAAGAAAATAAGGATGCCGAACCAGCTCCTTCTTTAGCCGCCATCGCCGCGCCTGACGAACCGGAAACGCAGACCGGAGCGCAGGCGGCGAAGGACGAGCCGCCGCCACCGTTGCCGCAGGCCGATGACGTACAGATGAGCGAGACGGCGGGCGGCGAACTGCTGTTCACGTTCGGCGAGCGTACCTGGCGCGTGCGCGGCTGGCAAAAGAACCTGGGCCCGGAGCAGATGCGCGTGAATGCGCAGGTGCGCCGCGGCGAGCATTACCACGTGGATACGCTGGACGTGTACAGCGCGAAGGCGCGCGGGCTGTACCTGAAGGCGGCGGCGGTCGAGCTCGGTTCGCAGGAGGACACGCTCAAGCGCGATCTGGGACGCGTGCTGCTGAAGCTCGAAGCGTTGCAGGACGAGGCGATCCGGGCAACGCTCGCGCCGAAGGACAAGCCCGCAGTCGAGCTCGACGCGCTCGAGCACGCGGCGGCGCTGGACTGGCTGAAAGCGCCGGACCTGGTGGCGCGGCTCGAGGCGGACATGGCGCGCTGCGGCGTGGTGGGCGAAGCGACGAACCTGCTGGCTGGGTATCTGGCGGCGGTATCTCGCAAGCTCGATGCACCGCTCGCGGTGCTGATCCAGTCGAGCAGCGCAGCCGGTAAAAGCTCGCTGATGGATGCCGTTCTGGACCTGATGCCGGAAGAGGAACGCATCCAGTACAGCGCGATGACGGGCCAGAGCCTGTTCTACCTGGGCGAGACGGACCTGCAACACAGGATACTGGCGATCGCTGAGGAAGAAGGCGTGAGGCAGGCGGCGTATGCGCTCAAGCTGCTGCAAAGCGATGGGGAGCTGACGATTGCGAGCACGGGCAAGGACGAGGCGACGGGGAACCTGGTGACGAAGCAGTATCGTGTGCAGGGTCCGGTGATGCTGATGCTGACGACGACGGCCATCGATGTCGATGAGGAGTTGCTGAACCGGTGTCTGGTGCTGACGATCAACGAGAGCCGGGAGCAGACGAAGCAGATTCACGCGATGCAGCGGGCGAAACAGACGCTCGAAGGGTTGCTGGCCGGGACGGAGCGCTCGCACATCGTTGAACTGCACCGCAACGTGCAGCGGCTGCTCAGGCCGGTTCATGTGGTGAATCCGTATGCAGAACAGTTGACGTTCATGGACGACAGGACGCGCACGCGGCGCGATCATATGAAATACCTGACGCTGATCCGCGCGGTTGCGCTGCTGCACCAGTACCAGCGCGAGCACAGGACGGTGATGCATCGCGGCGAGACGCTGACGTACATCGAGGTAACGAAGGCGGACATTGCGCTGGCGAACCGGATCGCGCATGAGGTGCTGGGGCGCACACTGGACGAGTTGCCGCCGCAGACGCGACGGCTGCTGAAGCTGGTTCATGCGATGGTGCTGGAGCGCAGCCAGAAAGAGCACGTCAAGCCGCGCGAGGTGCGCTTCACGCGGCGCGAGATACGGGAATTCACGCGCTGGAGCGATAACCAGCTGAAGGTCCATTGCCTGCGCACGGTCGAGCAGGAATACCTGCTCGCGCATGGCGGCCATCATGGACGCCTGCAATTCTATGAACTGGCATACGACGGTGCGGCAGACGATGAGCCGCGACTTGCGGGGCTGATTGATGCTGAAATCCTCGACAACGATGAACGAAAGTTGGGGTCTGGAAAGCTAAGGTTGGCCCAAAGTTGGCCTATGGTTGGGGCAAAGTTGGGGGATGGTTGGGGTGGGCAAGGCACCCCGGGAGCCTTGCCGGATGGGGCTGAGCCGGAAAGCGAAGCGGAAACTGGCGCGAACGCGGTATACGTGGAGAAAAACGAAGCCACCGAACGCCATCGTACTTGTGCCCGTATTGTTAAGGATGCCGAATGAGAAGAAGGGGCACCCCGCGCACCGCGCCCGGTGATTGGGGCGGCGGATGACCCGCACAGCCTGTATCACGAGATGAAGCGGCATCTCGAATGGCTGCTCACGCGCAACTACAGCGTGGAGTCGATCCGACTGAAGGAAGGGTATCTGCGCCAGTTCATCCAGTGGTGCGATGAGCGGGGCGTGGGCCGGCCGCAGGAGGTCACGCGTGCAGTGCTGGAGCGGTATCAGCGGCATCTGTACCTGTACCGCAAGAAGGATGGCCAGCCGCTCTCGGGGTATGCGCAGCACCAGCGGCTGACGCCGATCCGGGTGTGGTTCCGGTGGCTGGTGCGGCAGCACCGTATCCTCTCGAACCCGGCGGCGGACCTGGAGATGCCGCGCATCGAGCAGCGGCTACCCCGGCACATCCTGTCGGTGCCGGAGGCCGAACAGATCCTTGCGGTGCCGGATGTGACGAGCGCGATGGGCCTGCGTGACCGTGCGATCCTGGAGACGCTGTACAGCACAGGAATCCGGCGGCTGGAGCTGGTGAGCCTGGAGGTTCACGACATCGACCACGAGCGCGGCACGCTGATGGTGCGTGAGGGCAAGGGCAAACGCGACCGCATGGTGCCGGTAGGCGATCGTGCGCTGGCGTGGATCAGGAAATATCTGGATGAAGTGAGGCCGCAACTGATGCTGGGCGATGACAACCCGGCGCTGTTCCTGTCGATCCAGGGCGAGGCAATCGGCGCAACGCCGCTGGGGCATCTGGTGCGGGAGTACATCAGGCGCTCGGGTTTGCAGAAGAGCGGCGCGTGCCACCTGTTCCGTCACACGATGGCGACGCTGATGCTGGAGAACGGCGCGGATGTGCGCTTCGTGCAGGCGATGCTGGGTCATGCGGACCTGAAGACGACGCAGGTCTATACGCATGTGGCGATCCGTGCGCTCAAGGAGATTCACACGGCGACGCATCCGGCGCGGCTGGAGCGTGCTGGCGAGACAACGGAGCAGAAGGTGACACGGCTCAGGCAGCACGAGTACATCGAGTCGAGCCGACGCCTGTTCGGGATGGCTGAGTCAAGAAAGCCCTCAGTCACTGACGCGCCAGATGATACGGCAGTGGACGGTGACGCGCCGTGTTTAAACTCCAGCGTGCCTGTCGGCCCGAAGGAGAAGTAAGGTCCAGCGGCCTGCGGCCGGAGATGCACGAGGGCCGGGGGTAAATCCAGCATTGCCCGTCATCCCTTCGGAATGCCAGGCAATGCTGGATTCAACATAACGTTTGGCAATTAGCAAACTCCGGCATGCGCCGGAGTTCGCCAATTGACGTTATGTCTGGCGCCCCCGGCCCGGTCAGTGCTGCGCAAGGGGAAGTCAGTGGCCGCGTCGCGGCCATGGACCGTGCACGAGAAAGACAAGGTTAGCGCGCTGCGCGCGGGAACGAAGGGCCCCGCCCACCGGGGTCTGCTGCGCGCGGGCTGCGGCCGCTGCGCGTCCTCCGCTCCGTGCTCGCAGCCGCCCCTGCCCGTCCGCCCCGAGGGCTCCTGATGAGCCGCCTGCGGCGGAAGACAACCCCCACGACAAAACCCAAAAACCAAAGCGCGGTTCGTCATGCGGTGCAAGCCGCCGTGTCGTCTTGCACCGCATGGCCGAGCGTCTAACACCATCCACCGTCAAGGCTGCCCCTTCGGGCGCGCGTTGCGCGGCCTTGACGGGTTCAGTGCCGGACCTGCTGCGAAGGTGGTCGGGGGACTCGCACTGCTGGCCTGGTGAGTGTAACGCCGTGCTCGCCACGTCAAGGGTTCGCTGCGCCGGGCTGCGCCCGCCCTGACGTGTCTGCGCGCGGCGTTGGTTGGGAGGGCCAGCAGCGCAAGTCAGGCGCTGGGCGAACAGGAGAAACGCAATGGAAATCGTGCTGAAGGTGGACAGGCAGTTCAGCGAGATGTGCGAAGCGCGGGCACGCGGCCGGAGGTGGTGCTCAAGTGCTTCATGTGGGATGTGATGATCGCAGGCGAAGGGGCGCGGCCGGAAGCGGGCAATAGCGTGATGGAGCAGTTGCGGGAGTATGCCGGGGGCTACTTCCTGCGGCTGAACTTCCCTGAGCGGTACGTGCAACAGGAGTAGTAAGCGGTATGGGGGCCGGCGCAGCCGGCCCTTCGGTACACACAGGCAGTCGTGTTGATGGAGCAGAGGTATACGTCGGCCCTGTTCCGCCGTGTTTGCCGTCGGCCTTCGGCCGCCGTCAAACCCGGCGGGAAATTGGGATGGACGCAAAGCGATCTCTGGCAGACTGCGCCTCCAGATCAAAACCCGCGTCTGGGCAAAAAAATTGCATCTCGAAGGCCACGTCATGGCGAAGCGGTTTGCAGGTTGTTGATGCATCAGGGAAAAACTGGCATCGACAACGGCGCGCGCGTCGGGTGTGAGTATCGGGGCGTATGCGGACGAGAAGCGTGACGACGCGCTTGATGCGGCGAAAACAGCGCTGAAGAATGGCGATATGGACGGCGTGTCGGCGGCCCTGGCAGACTTCGACAACTGGACCGAAGGAGGCGACTCGCGCACGGCCCTGCACATTGCGGGCGGCGCTCTGATTGGCGGGCTGGGCGGGGGTAGCATTGGCACGGCGGCTGCCGGAGCGGCAGGCGCGGGTGTAGCATCGGCGTTTGCGGGCAAGCTGAACGGTCTGGCTGATGATATTGGTGGTGCGACCGGTTCGATGACAGCCGGAAATATAGCGGCGAACGTACTGGCTGGGCTGGGTGGCGCGCTGGTTGGAGGCGGTGCGGGTGCGGCGACGGCGTCGAATGCGGACCTGTATAACCGGAGCACCGGGAATGCGAACGGCCAGGGCGGCACGGGCAGCGAACTGGTGGATCGGGTATGGAATGCCGTTGTAGATACGGCAAATGATCCGTTGGGTGCGTTCAATCATGCGCTGAACAGCCTCATTCCTTCGCCGGGGCTGCAGCCGGAGGCGGACCCCAATCCGCTGGTTCAGGCGAACGACAACGGCAAGCCACCGGCCACGGGTGGGGCCGTGGTGACGCCATCGGTGGTTTGTACGCCCAACGCGGGTTGTGTGGTGGCGCCAGGAATGGCTACACCGGGAACGCCGGGGTACGTTCCGAACAACGCGACGCTGAATAGCGGCGACAACGGGACGGCCAAAAGCGGCAAAGATTCGGCGCAGCCAGTTACTGCTGACAACTTCTTCGACGGAGCTACGTACACGTCTAAGGTGCGCAATCAAGCGGCGTCAGGCGACTATCACGGGTTTCCTCAATCAGCAGACGCCTTCTCGGGCGAGGGAACTGTGCAGCCGATCACAGGTGGAGATGGTGTGGTTCGCTGGAAATTGACGATCCCAGGCTCATACAATGGAACATCTGGGGTATTTGAATACATTCGCAACCCGGACGGCACGATTAACCACCGGCTGTTCGTTCCGAATAAGTGATGTGCTATGTCAATATCAAAAGTACTTGAATTGTATGCCCGAAGCGGAAGAAGTCTCATTGATAACGGTTTAAATGAAGCCGCGCTCCCCATTGCGGTTGCGGAGACCGCGTTGGAATTGTTTGCCCAACAGCGGTGGCGTGTGCTGGGTGGTGATGTATACCATCTCACGGAAGATGGCCGCTTCGAATCGACTTACGAAGATTGGTTTTATGAAGGGGATGATGTAGACGCGAGTATTACTGTAGCCCGCGACTTTATACGCAGTTTGAATGGGCGGACAGGCTACGTTGTATTTGTAGTAGCTGAAAAATAGTGGTTCGCTTGCAACCCCGGCCATAGCCGGGGTTGCCGTATGCAGTACTGTTCAATCGTGCATGATGACGAGCCTGCCGTGATGGACTTCAATCCTCACGCGCTGCCCGGCTTCAAAGCCCCCAAGCTCAAGGCCTCGCCCCGGTTCCAGTCATGGGCCTGCCCGCAATGGTGCAGTCGTAGTCAGGCGAAATGGTCAGGTAGCGCGTGTTGTAATCGAATGAGAGGAGCACGGGCTGTCCGGGAGTAAAACCCGCCTGCGCCAGCCAGGCATCGGCGACGTGCATCCACGGAAAGGCTGGCCGGCTGAGGCAGGACACGGATGGCGTGCCACTGGCGGGAGCGTCTTCCAGAATGGCCGGCACATGGCGCAGTTGCCGCTGGAAGCGAACGTGCAGTTCATAACGATCATCGCGACCAAAATGCCGTTCGCGGGGCGCGACTGTCCACTGCGTGGCGCCACCGCACGCGCGTCCGCACGCTCCCGTATACTGAACGCGCCAAACCGCCACAACGTCCGCGCCTCCATGTCTTTGCCCCCACGTCCCGAGGACGACCCGCGTCCCTTACCGCCCGAGCGGCCCAGTAACGAAGACTGCTGCCAGAGCGGTTGCAGTCCCTGCATCTTCGATCTCTACGACGAAGAGGTGGACCGCTGGCGCGCCGCATTAGCGGCTTGGGAAGCGCGCGAGGCCGCGCGCCAGGCGGCGGCTGCGCAGGGCCGCGGGAAGGACCATAAGGAAACCTCGGCAGCGAAGGCGCCGGCGAGCGGAGCCGCCATGACGAAGGCGCGCGGATCTGGTGAATCCGCCGGATCTACTAAAGCGAAAGCACATGCCGGAACATCCACGAAGCGCCCCGCCGAAACACCCGGATAGCGCCTGAAATTGCGCGCCATCGCGCCAGCAATACCGCCATCGTCAGCATCGACGACCTTCGTACCCCGAATTCCCACCGTCCCGTCATGTCCGATCCCGCCTCGCCCCTCGCCGCCACCCAACCCGACCCTGCCGCGCTCGACGCGCTTAACGCATTCGCCGAACGCCATCCACGCCTCTTCGTGCTGACCGGTGCGGGCATCAGCACAGACTCAGGCATTCCCGGTTACCGCGACGAAAACGGCGCCTGGAAGCGCTCGCCGCCCATCACGCTGCAGGAATTCCTCGGTTCCGAAAGCGCGCGGCGCCGCTACTGGGCGCGCAGCATGATCGGCTGGCCGACGGTCGGCCTCGCGCAGCCCAACGGCGCGCATCGCGCGCTCGCGCAACTCGGCGCCGCGCAGCGCGTAGGCGCGCTCGTCACGCAAAACGTCGACGGTCTGCATCAGCGTGCCGGCAGCTCCGATGTCATCGAGCTGCACGGCAGCATCGGCCACGTGCATTGCCTCGACTGCGGCGCGCAATACACGCGCGCGTCGCTGCAGCCGCGTCTCGAAGCGGGCAATCCTGCGCTCGCGGGCGCGAACGCCGAGCCCGCCGCCGACGGCGACGCGCACCTCGACTTCGACGGCGAGCAGGCCTTCGAGATTCCCGCCTGCGAGGCGTGCGGCGGCACGCTCAAGCCATCGGTGGTGTTCTTCGGCGAGAACGTGCCACGCGAGCGCGTGGCGGCGGCCTCGACGGCGCTCGACGAAGCGGATGCGGTGCTGGTAGTCGGCTCTTCGCTGATGGTGTATTCGGGGTATCGCTTCTGCGCCTGGGCGCAGCAGCGCGGCAAGCCCGTGGCGGCGATCAATCTGGGCAAGACGCGCGCCGATCCGCTGCTCGCGCTCAAAGTGGCGGCGCCGTGCGCGGCCACGCTCGAAGCACTGGCCGCGCGCCTTTCGGTGTGAGGCAGCGCAAGCACCGCGATTTCGGGCAACTCGCCACGGCACAAGCAACGAAGCAAAAATGAATCCGTAACGCACCAACAACGAAGCCCTAACGTCACCCCAAGGAAACCCCATGCCGAACACGACCGCCGAGCTCGAAGCGCACTACGGCGCGCCGAACGAGCGCTCGCTGCGCAAGGAAATCGATTACGTGAACGCGGATTACCGCCGCTTCATCGAGCTTTCGCCGTTCGTGGTGCTCGCGACGGGTGGCCCCGAAGGTCTCGACTGCTCGCCGCGCGGCGACGCGCCCGGCTTCGTGCGTATCCTCGACTCGCGTACGCTGGCTTTGCCCGACCGTCCCGGCAATAACCGCGTCGACAGCCTGCACAACGTGGTGGCCGCGCCGCAAATCGGCCTGCTATTCATGGTGCCGGGCGTGGGCGAAACGCTGCGCGTGAACGGTCGCGCGCGCGTGAGCCTCGATCCCGAACTGCTCGCGAGCTTCGCCGTGGACGGCAAGCCGCCGCGCTCGGTGCTGCTGATCGAGGTGCAAAGCGTGTATTTCCACTGCGCGAAGGCGATCGCGCGCTCGAATCTCTGGGACCCGGCGCGCCACGTCGAGCGCTCGCAGCTGCCGAGCGCGGGCGAGATGCTGAAGCGGGTCAACGCGGAGCAATACGGCGAGACCTTCGACGTCGAACGCTACGAGGCCGATCTCGCCGAGCGCATGAAAAAGAGCCTGTACTGACCGATCCACGCGACTCAAACCACGACACGATGAACGATCCCCAAGACCCGGATATCCACCGCCTCACGGCGCCCGCCGCCGCGCGCAATGCAGCGCCGATCCTCGAGGTGCTGCGCGGCGCGCTGCCCGCGCGCGGCACGGTGCTGGAGATCGCGAGCGGCACCGGCCAGCACGCCGCGCATTTCGCGGCGGCGCTGCCCGGCATCGAGTGGCAGCCGAGCGATGCCGATCCGCGCGCCCGCGCGTCCATTACCGCGTGGCGTGCCCATACGGGCCTCGCGAACCTGCGCGAGCCGCTCGATCTCGACGTGCGCCGCGAGCCTTGGCCGGTGGCCGCCGTGGACGCCATCGTCTGCATCAACATGATTCACATCGCGCCCTGGGAGGCGGCTGTTGCACTGATGAAAGGTGCGGGCGCGCGCATTGCGGCAGGCGGCGCACTGGTCCTCTATGGTCCGTACCGGCGCGGCGGCGCGCACACGGCGCCTTCGAACGAGGCCTTCGACGCCGATTTGCGCGCGCGCGACCCGGCGTGGGGCGTGCGCGATCTGGAAGCGGTCGAGGCGCTCGCGCAGGCCGAAGGCTTCGTCTGCGAGGCGGTTGTGCCGATGCCGGCCAACAATTTCAGCGTGGTTTTTCGCAAGCAGCCGGTGACGGCTGGCGAGTAAGCGATAATCGCGGCCCTCGAGGAGGCGCGGGGGAGACCAGGGAGGTAGACACAAGCGCGCAATAATGGGCGCATGGAAACGAATACGCGGGCGAACTCCGGTTGCCGCCGGAGGCCGCCACAAGCCGGTGCGCGCAAAATGTACGCTGCGGCACGCCGCGAGAACGTTTCCCTTATCCTTGCACGATCGATGCCGCGCGCGCAGTCGCGCGGCATTGCCCCAATCGATTGAAGTGGAGATTCAACATGAGCAAACAGGCAATCGGCGTGGTGGGTCTGGCCGTGATGGGGCGCAATCTCGCGCTCAACATCGAAAGCCGCGGCCATGCGGTGTCGGTGTTCAACCGCACGCGCGAGAAAACCGATGAGCTGATCGCTGAGTACCCGGAGCGCAAGCTCGTGCCGACGTACACGCTCGAAGAGTTCGTCGAGTCGCTCGAGAAGCCGCGCCGCATCCTGATGATGGTGAAGGCGGGCGAGCCCACCGACGCCACCATCGCGGCGCTCAAGCCGCTGCTGGATCAGGGCGACATCCTGATCGACGGGGGCAACACGCACTTCACCGACACCATCCGCCGCAATCAGGAGCTCGCGAAGGCGGGCCTGCACTTCATCGGCACGGGTGTTTCGGGTGGCGAGGAAGGCGCGCTCAAGGGACCGTCGATCATGCCGGGCGGTCCGCGCGATGCTTACGATCTGGTTGCGCCGATCCTCACCGAGATCGCCGCGAAGGCGCCGGATGGCGAGCCGTGCGTCGCCTACATGGGTCCGGACGGCGCGGGCCACTACGTGAAGATGGTCCACAACGGCATCGAGTACGGCGACATGCAACTGATCGCCGAAAGCTACGCGGTGCTCAAGCAGGTGCTCGGCCTCTCGAACGACGAGCTGGGCCAGGTCTACACCGAGTGGAATCAGGGCGAGCTCGACAGCTACCTGATCGAAATCACCTCGAAGATCTTCGCCAAGAAGGACGAGGAGACGGGCAAGTATCTCGTCGACGTGATTCTCGACCGCGCCGCGCAGAAGGGCACCGGCAAGTGGACGAGCCAGAACGCGCTCGATCTGGGCGCGCCGCTGCCGCTCATCACCGAGGCCGTGTTCGCACGCGTGCTCTCGTCGCTCAAGACGCAGCGCGTGGCGGCGAGCAAGGTGCTCGCGGGCCCGGACGCCAAGCCGTTCGCGGGTGATCGCAAGGCGTTCATCGAAGCGGTGCGCCGTGCGCTGTACTTCTCGAAGGTGATCTCGTACGCGCAAGGCTTCGCGCAGCTGCGCGCGGCTTCGGACGAGTACAAGTGGGATCTCCAGTACGGCACGATCGCGAAGATCTTCCGCGCGGGCTGCATCATCCGCGCGCGCTTCCTGCAGAAGATCATGGACGCCTACGCGAAGAACCCGCAGCTCGACAACCTGCTGCTCGATCCCTACTTCCGCGACATCGCCGCGAACTATCAGGCCGCGCTGCGTGAAGTGGTGATTCAGGCGGTGAGCGCGGGCGTGCCGGTCCCGGCGTTCTCGTCGGCGGTTGCGTATTTCGACGGCTACCGCTCGGAGCGCGTGCCCGCGAACCTCGTGCAGGCGCAGCGCGACTTCTTCGGTGCGCACACCTTCGAGCGCATCGACAAGCCGGGCAGCTTCCACGCTGACTGGTCGTAAGACGCACACGAAGTTAGTGCTTACTGCGGCGCTCGACCGCATTGCAGTTGCAGGTCGAGGTCGAATAAAAAGGGGAGCCACCGAGTTCCCCTTTTTTATTACTCGTTTCGCAACGATCTATTGCGTAATTAGGGTTTTCCCTGGTCAGGGTTAACGCCTAGACTTTCATCAAGCGCTAACGAACACCGAGTTCGAAGCGGACATAAACAGATGGAGGTCGGATCATGAAGAAGCTCTTCCCCGCAGTTATCGTGGCCGCAGCACTCGCTATCCCGGCCGTTTCGTTTGCCCAGTCGAGCCAGCAAGGCCTGACCCGCGCCCAGGTGCGCGCAGAGCTCGCTCAACTCGAGCAGGCCGGTTACAACCCGGCGGGCGATCAAGTGAATTACCCCCAGAACATTCAGGCCGCACAGGCTCGCGTGACCCAGGAAAAGCTGGCTAATGGCGATACGAGCGGTTATGGCGCGCCGGCCGTCGGCACGTCGCAGTCGGGTGCCCCGGTGCTACAGCCGCAGCAAGTCGCCCCGGCGCAATCGGTTTATTTCGGCCACTAAGCCGTTCAGTGGCCGCGGGTTGAAGCGAAGCCGCATCGAGTGGCTTCGCGCCTGTAGCGGTTGGAAGGTGTTGTGAGTAGTGGAAGTTGCAGTTGGCTGTGCGCAGTAGAAGTTGACGTGGTTGTTGCGTTGCGCAGTAGGTAGTGTCAGTACGCAGTTGGTTGAAGAAGTTGCAGTGAGCAGTTGAAGGTGCAGTAAGCAAAGCGGTTGCAGTTGGTAGTTGGAGTGCGCAGTAGATGTTGCAGTGGTTGTTGTGTTGCGCAGTAGGTAGTGGCAGTACGCGGTTGGTTGAAGAAGTTGCAGTGAGCAGTTGAAGGTGCAGTATGCAAAGTGGTTGCAGTTGGCAGTTGCAGTGCGCAGTAGAAGTTCGCAGTGGTTGTTGCTTTATGCAGTAGGCAGTTGCAGTACGCAGTCGGTAGTAGCAGTTGCGGTGCGCAGTAGAAGGTGCAGTAAGCAAAGAGGTGTAGTGGGTAGTAGAAGTTCGCAGTGGTTGTTGCTTTATGCAGTAGGTAGTTGCATTACGCAGTCAGTAGTAGAAGTTGCGGTAGGCAGTAGAAGGTGCAGTCAGCAAAGAGGTGTAGTGGGTAGTTGAAGTTCGCAATGGCAGTTGCTTTACGCAGTCCGCAGTTGTAGTACGCAGTCCGTAGTAGAAGGTGCAGTAATCAGTAGCAAGCCGAAGTAAGCAAAGAGGTTGCATTAGCAGTTGCAGTACGTAGCAAGCAATGGCAGTAAGCAGTTGAAGTTGCAGTACGCAGTAGCAGCATGCAGTCTAGCGCGGCCCGGTACAAACCGGCCCGCGCTTTTCTTTTATGGGCGTTCGACTTCATGTCCGCTCGCAGAGCGGCGCGGCGCGCCGGGGTTGCAAACACATAAGTCCTGAACACCTCACTCTGTAAGTGATCCGCTAAATGATCCGACCTATGCTGATCAGATGAAGCGAGTAGGTGGAGGTGTGCCATGAGACCCTTGCTGGTTGCGATCATGGTGATCGTCGCGATAGCGACGACGATCGGGTACTCAACGGCGGGTTATGCACACGACAAGGGCGATGGCTACGCCGGTCCGCCGATCGGATTCAAGAAATGAAAATTCGTTAGCTGCCTGCTGCGCTGTGAGTGCCAGGTGTATTGGCTGCGTTTCCCGCGGCCGCGGCATTTGCGTGCGAGACGGCCGGTTATGATCGACTCAGTGGAGATGACAAATGAAAGCGCGACGCATCTTTGCAGCCATTCTGGCCGTGTTGTTTGCTTTGGCACTTCCCGCTTCCGCGAGTTACGCGTGTGGAAACGACTATAGCCAGCCAAACGGCCAAGGCAAATAAAGCGGATGCGTGACCCGCAAGCGACCAGAAAAAAACCAGACAGGATCACAAAAGCCCGGGTTTCTACGTGAAACGCCGGGCTTGGCTTTATCCGCGCCGCAGGCGCGCGCCAGTCATCAGCGAGCCGGCAGATGCGGCACGCCTTCGTTGCTCGTCACACTCAACTGATGGATCGTCCGGTGCGCCTTGTTCAACTGCGCTTGAGCGGCGATGCGTTGTGCTTCGAGTTGCGCCACATCCTTGCGCACCTGATGCTGGCGGGCGCTTACGCGGTGCTCCTGCTCCGCGTGGCGTTGCAGGTCGACGCGCAGACGCTCGGCTTGCGCCTCCGACTGCTCGATCTGTTTCGTGAGCATCGCGTTTTGCGCCGCTAGTTGGGCGAGCCGCGTTTCGCCATCGGCGAGGCGCGACGCCTGCTCTTCGAGATGATGAAACGCCGCGCCGGCCGCATCGAGATCGCTGGCCCGCAGCGCGTGCCAGAGCGTGTTGTCCTGATGCAGGGTCACGAAGTAGGAGAGCGTGGGGCCATGAAACATCAGCGTCACCACGTAGTCGAAGCTGCGGAACACGCGGAAGGTCACGAGCTCGTTCGCGGCGGCGAGGGCTTCGAACGACGCGCCGTCGGCGAGTTGCACGGGCCGGTTGGAGAGGTGCGAGGGCACGGCCGGCACCGCGTGCAGCGTGGAGACCGGGCGCGCCGCCGTGGCGGTGTCGGGCGGGCTCGGGGCAAGCGCGCCGGTTTCGGCGGACGGGCTGGCGTCAGTGACGGCGCCGGCGCTCGCGGACCGTCCGGCGGATTCGTCGCGCTCGACTGCGGCGTCCACGGTGCGTGTTGCTTCTGGCGGTGCCTCGTGCTCGACGGCGACGAGGTGCGACGCGCCGTTGGAGAGCACGGCGCTACGGCGATTCAGGAACGACTTCACGGCGTATCCCCCAAAATGTCATGGTAGACATCGCGGCGGCCCGGGCGTCGGGGCGGCGGGCCGTGGCGGTCGGCACGCGGTCGAGGTGGAGCGGCATACTGCGGGGTAGGCAGCCCGCTCCGCCATGGCCTGTGGTGTGCTTGCGCTCAGTGCAGCGGGCGCCTCCGGCGTGCAATATCGTCGAAGAGCGCGCGGCCGGGCTCGAGCGCGAACAGCCAGGTTTCGTCATAGCCGCTCAGGGTGTCGAGCGCGTCGCGCAGGCGCTCGACCACGAGGGCCGGAATCTCGACCGTGGCTTCCCGGCCCCCGGACAGCCGGGCGATACTGGCGTGCTGGATCAGTTCGTCGGCGGCTTCTGCGACGTCGGCGGCAAAGACGAGATGGTTGTTCAACAGTTCGACGAGGCCAGGCGATGTCGCGACGTCTTCGACGTTGAGCTGCACAGAAAGGAAAGTGGCTTTGTTCATCCTCGGATTCCTCACGGACGTTGCACCACAGCGAGAGGCCTTTCGTCTGATTATCTGATGAGAGCAGCAAGACCCAGTATAGGCGAGGGCGCAAGCGGGTGCGCCGTGCGTGCGCCGGGTGTCCGTAAGCGTTTCGCGGGCTCCGGTCCGGGGGCGGCGCGCGGCCTGCGCGCGAAAAAAGGCCGTCACGCACGGGACGATATAATGGGGGCCGTTCGCCAATTCCGGCTCAATCAGGGTATCGCAGGCGAACGCTAGCGGCCCCACGCGCATTCAAATACGTATCCCTGTCGTACGTAGCGAGGAACCAGCGAGGTATAGCAAGATGAATCGACAACGGCGAAACCCGGGCACGTACGCGGCACTGGCCGCGCTCACGCTCGTCTGCAGCGCCTGCAGCACGCTCATGCCCCCTTGGGAAAGCGCACCGAGCCCTGCACCCGCCATGACGTCCAACGGCGTGCCCGCCGGCTACTACCGCGTGAACCCCGGCGACACGCTCTCGCGCATCGCCGGCGCCTATGGCCAGCGCCCGCAGGACCTCGCGAACTGGAACCAGCTGCCGCCGAACGCGCAGGTGCTGCCCGGCCAGGTGCTGCGCGTGGCGCCGCCGCCGAGCTACGCCAATGTCGCCCCGCCTCCGCCCGCCTATACCAACACCGCGCCGGCGGCCGCCGGCGTCGCCGCGCCCGCGCCGGTCGGCATCACGCTGGCATGGCCCGCGCGCGGCCCGATCCTGCAGCGCTTCTCGCCGGGCAAGTCCAACGGCATCATCATCGGCGGAACCCAGGGCGAGCAGGTCAAGGCCGCAGCGGCAGGCCGCGTCGTCTATGCGGGCTCGGGCATCGAGGCCTACGGCCCGCTCGTCATCATCAAGCACAACGACCAGACCGTGACGGCTTACGGCCACAACGGCAAGCTGCTCGTGAAGGAAGACGACGCCGTCGCGCAAGGCCAGCCGATCGCCGAAATGGGCGTCGACAACGACGGCATCCCGGGCGTGGTGTTCGAAGTGCGCAGCGACGGCAAGCCGGTCGATCCGCTGCAACTGCTCCCGCGTTAAGTCAGCGCCCTGCGGCACGATCGCGTGCCCCGCGCCGGGTCCCTGCGCACCCGGCGTGTCCAGGCGGTTGGCGCGTTAGCCCCGGCTTCCCACTACGCGCCGTTTGAAAATACACTCGATGGTTTCCACGCCGCGCAACGCGGCGGAACGCGCCGTGCGCGCACGGCCATTACGAGGATGCCATCCGCATGATCGATCTGCGTAGCGATACCGTTACCCGTCCCAGCCCAGCCATGCTCGCCGCCATGACCGGCGCCGAAACCGGCGACGACGTCTGGGGCGACGACCCCACCGTGCTGCGCCTGCAGGCGCGCATGGCCGAAGAGGCCGGCAAGGAGGCGGGGCTGTTCTTTCCCAGCGGCACCCAGAGCAACCTCGCCGCGTTGATGGCGCACTGCGCGCGCGGCGACGAATACATCGTCGGCCAGGCGGCCCACACGTACAAATACGAAGGCGGTGGCGCGGCGGTGCTCGGCAGCATCCAGCCGCAGCCGCTCGAGAACGCCGAGGACGGCACGATTTCGCTCGAGCGCGTCGCCGCCGCGATCAAGCCGATCGACGACCACTTCGCGCGCACGCGCCTGTTCGCGCTCGAGAACACCATCGGCGGGAAGGTGCTGCCCGCGGCCTATGTCGCCGAGGCCACGCAGTTCGCGCACGGCCGCGGTCTCGCCACCCACCTCGACGGCGCGCGCGTGTTCAATGCGGCGGTGGCGTCGAATCAGCCGCTCAAGGCGCTGGCCGAGGGGTTCGACTCGGTGTCGATCTGCTTTTCGAAGGGCCTGGGCGCGCCGGTCGGCTCGGTGCTGGTGGGCAGCAAGGCACTGATCGACGTGGCGCACCGCTGGCGCAAGGTGCTGGGCGGCGGCATGCGCCAGTCGGGTGTGCTGGCGGCGGCTTGCCTCTACGCGCTCGATCACAACGTGGCGCGTCTCGCCGACGACCACGCGAATGCCGCGCGCCTTGCTGCCGGCCTCGCGCAGATCGACGAAGTGAAGGTGGCGTCGCAGGCCACCAACATGGTGTTCGCGCAGTTCCCTCAGGCCGATTGCGCGCCGCTCGAGGCGTGGCTCAAGGAGCGCGGCATCCTCACGCAGATGCTCTACGCGTCGCGCTTCGTGACGCACCTCGACGTGAGCGCCGCCGATATCGACACGTTCGTCGCGGCCGTGAAGGGCTACTTCACGCGCTGACGAGAACGCGGGCGGTGCGCGTGCCGTGCGGGTTCACGGTGCGCGCGCCATGCAGCACGGCTTGGGCCGCCTGGGCAGACTTGCACAACAAGGCCGGGCGCGCGCCACACTCACGCGCGGAGCGCCACCGCTCGTTCGCCGCTCACTGCTTCACCCCGCGATGCGACGGCGCGAACAGCCGCAAGCCGCTCACCACGCTCGCCACCGCCGCGAATGCGGCGCCCAGACCCAGCGCCAGCGTGGGCCCATGCGCGCCCGCTATGCCGAAGCACAACGCCACGAGCGCCGCGCCCGTCGTCTGCCCGAGCAGGCGCGAGACGGCGATGGTGCCGCTCGCACCGCCGCTTCGCTCGGGCGGCGCGGACGACATGATCGCCTTCAGGTTCGGCGACTGGAAGAAACCGAAGCCCGCGCCGCAGATCGACAAGCGGATCACGATGTCGGCCAGTCCGGGATGCGCGGGCAGCATCGCGAGCGACGCCATGCCGGCCGCGAGGATCGCGAGGCCGATCCCGCCGAGCAGGCCCGGCGGATAGCGGTCGGAGAGCCGTCCCGCAATGGGCGCGGCGGCGGCCACGACCACGGACCAGGGCGTCATCAGAAAGCCGGTCTCCACCTGGCTGCGCATCAGCACCGTTTCGAAATAGAACGGCAGCGAGACGAATGCGAGCCCCTGCGCCGCGAACGAGCACATGGCCGTCAACGAAGAGAGCGCGAACACGGGCTGCCTGAACAGGTCGACAGGCAGCATCGGCGCGGGATGGCCGGCCTCGCGGCGGATCAGCAGCGCGCCGAACACGAGCGCGGTCGCCGCCGCTATGGCGACTTCCTTGCCCGGCGCGCGCTGCGCCGCCTCGCCGAGCGCGAAGATCAGCGCGGCGAAGGCCACTACGTTGAGCAGGGCGGCGAGCGGGTCGAAGGCATGCTTGCCGCGCTCCGTGTGCGGCAGTGCCGGCAGCGCGAACACGAGTGCGACAGCCCCGAGCGGCACATTGATCCCGAAGAGCCAGGGCCAGGTGCCCGCCGAGAGGATGATCGAGGCGATGGTCGGACCCACGGCGAACGAGACGCCGACGATCAGCGCGTTCATGCCGAGCCCCCGCCCGAGCCGGTGTGGCGGATAGAGGAAGCGGATCAGCGCCGTGTTGACGCTCATGATCGCGCTCGCGCCGAGCCCCTGCAGCACGCGCGCGCCGGCGAGCGCCGTGAGCGTGGGCGCGAGCGCGCAGGCCAGCGACGCCACCGTGAAGATCGCCAGCCCGCTGATATAGATGCGCCGGTGGCCGATGATGTCACCGAGCGCGGCGAGTGGCAGCAGTGTTGCCACCATCGCGAGCTGGTACGCGTTGATGATCCAGACCGAGGCGGCGGGCGCCGCGTGCAGATCGGCGGCGATGGCAGGCAGGGCGGTGTTGGCGATGGCGGTGTCGAGCGTCGCCAGCGCGACGGCGAGCATGATGGCGGCCAGGGCGCGGCGGTTCTTGGGCGACATGGGCGCGTCGGCGCGCTCGGTGAGGCTTTGCGCGGTGCGGGTTTCGGACACGGCGGATCTCGGGTGAGGCGAAGGTGGGGCAGGTACGCGCGGGCGCGGCAGGCACGGTTCGGGCGATTCCGCGATTGTTGCAGACGCGGCGCGATTTTGCAGCGCACGCTTCAAAGCGTGAGCCACCTGTAAGGTGTAGCGGAAACCGGCTCCGAATGCGAGCGCAGTCATGAAAACTGAACCTGCCGCCAGGCATCAAACGCAACTAACCGCCAACGGTGCGCGATCCCCGGGAGCCGCCAGTGGGCCGTGCATCCGCGCGAGAAACCATGCGTAGCACGAATGCCGCGCCGCCGCACGCCACCCGAAAATGTCCTACTCTGCAAACTGATCCGCGCCTGCCCAGCCGCCGCATTGGCCGCATCCGCTGGACGCAGCGCGCCGTTTTTCCGGGAGACATTCGATGACAGCTGTGGGTCTTGAATTCGACCAGTTGAAGAGCAGTGCGGACGCCCTGCGTCGTTCCGTGTCGAACCGCATGATGTATGGCGTCGGCAAGGACGCCGTGACCGCTCGTCCGCAGGACTGGCTGCATGCCGCCGCGCTGGCCGTGCGCGACCGCCTCGTCGAGCGCTGGATGGTGACCACGCGGCGCCAGTACGACCAGGACGCCAAGCGCGTCTATTACCTGTCGATGGAGTTCCTCATCGGCCGTACCTTCTCCAACGCGCTGCTCGCGCTCGGCATCTACGAGCCGATGAAAGAGGCGCTCGCGGGACTCGGCGTGGACATGGAAGCGCTGATGGATCTCGAGCCCGACGCCGCGCTCGGCAACGGCGGCCTCGGGCGCCTCGCCGCCTGCTTTCTCGACTCGATGGCGACGCTCGGCATTCCGGGCTTCGGCTACGGCATCCGCTACGACTACGGCATGTTCCGGCAGCAGATCATCAACGGCGAGCAGGTGGAGGAGCCCGACTACTGGCTGAGCTCGGGCAACCCATGGGAGTTTCCACGCCCCGAGGTGCAATATTCCGTGCACTTCGGCGGACGCACGGTGCAGAGCAACGGCACCGTGGAGTGGATCGAGACCGAGCACGTGAACGCGATGGCCTACGACACCATCATTCCCGGCTACGCGACGAGCGCGACCAACACGCTGCGCCTGTGGTCCGCGCGCGCCGCCGAGGAGCTCGACCTCTCCGCGTTCAACCAGGGCGACTATCAGCGCGCGGTGGAGGCGCGCAATGTTTCGGAGAACGTCTCGCGCCTGCTCTATCCCGACGATTCGACCATGGCGGGCCGCGAGCTGCGCTTGCGCCAGGAGTACTTCTTCGTTTCGGCGACGATGCAGGACCTGATCCGCCGCTACCAGCGCACGCACAGCACCTTCGGCCGCTTCTCCGAAAAGGTCGCGGTGCACCTGAACGATACGCACCCGGTGCTGGCGATTCCCGAGCTGATCCGCCTGCTCGTGGACGT
Source organism: Paraburkholderia pallida (assembly GCF_004524855.1). Lineage (NCBI taxonomy): Bacteria > Pseudomonadati > Pseudomonadota > Betaproteobacteria > Burkholderiales > Burkholderiaceae > Paraburkholderia > Paraburkholderia pallida. The sequence goes on from NZ_CP038149.1 coordinate 2,357,132, forward strand.
CCATCACCTGCCGTGGGACGAGGCGATGGGCCACGTCAAGCGCGTGTTCTCGTACACCAATCACACGCTGATGCCCGAAGCGCTGGAAACCTGGGATGTCGAACTATTGGCGCGTCTGCTGCCGCGCCATCTCGAGATCATCTTCGACATCAACGCCGCGTTCCTGCGCGAAGCGAGCGAGAAAGGCGCGCACGACCTCGACTTCATCCGCCGCATTTCGCTCGTGGACGAATACGGTCAGCGGCGCGTGCGCATGGCGTATCTCGCGATCGTCGCGAGCCACAAGGTGAACGGCGTCTCGAAGCTGCACTCGCAGTTGATGACGCGCCATATCTTCGCCGACTTCGCCCGGCTCTATCCCGAGCGCTTCACGAACGTGACCAACGGCATCACGCCGCGGCGCTGGCTCGCGCAGGCGAGCCGGCCGCTCGCGCGGCTCGTGGACGAAACCATCGGCACACAATGGCGCACCGATTTGTTCGAGCTCGGCGCGCTGCGCAAGGTTGCCCGCGACGCGGCGTTCGAAGAAGCGTTCCGCGCGGCCAAGCGCGAGAACAAGGTGCGCCTGATCCGCAAGCTCACCGCGCGCACCGGCCTCGCGTTCAATCCCGACGCGCTGTTCGATATGCAGGTCAAGCGCATCCACGAATACAAGCGGCAGCTGCTCAACGTGCTGCATGTGATCACGCGCTACAACCGCATCATGCAGGAGCCCGAACGGGATTGGGTGCCGCGCGTAGTGCTGTTCGCGGGCAAGGCGGCTTCGGCTTACCGCATGGCCAAGACCATCATTCGCCTGATCAACGACGTGGCGGAGAAAGTGAACCACGACCCCGTCGTGGGCGAGCGCCTGAAGGTGGTGTTCGTGCCGAACTATGGCGTGAGCGTGGCCGAAGTGCTGATTCCGGCGGCCGATCTTTCCGAGCAGATCTCGACGGCGGGCACCGAGGCGTCGGGCACCGGCAACATGAAGCTCGCGCTCAACGGCGCGCTCACGATGGGCACGCTGGACGGCGCGAACATCGAGATCGGCGAGGCGGTGGGCGCGGACAACATCTTCATCTTCGGCAATACGGCCGATCAGGTCGATGCGCTGCGCTGTGCCGGCTACCGGCCGCGTCAGCTCTACGAAGAGAACGCCGAGCTGCGCATGGCGCTCGACCAGATCCGCCGGGGCTTCTTCTCGCCCGGCGACCCGGCCCGCTATGCGGAAATCTTCCACACGCTCGTGGACTGGGGCGATCACTACATGGTGCTCGCCGACTACGCGTCGTTCGTGCAGGCGCAGGAAGCCGCGGACCGGCGCTTTGTCGACGTGCCGAGCTGGACGGCGAGCGCAATCGAGAACGTGGCGGGCATGGGCATGTTTTCGTCGGACCGCGCGATTGCGGAGTATGCGCGCGAGATCTGGCACACGAAGCCGATCGACACGGGGCGCTGACGCGCGCCTCGGCGCGCTCGTGCGCCGTGCGGTTGCCCGCGGGCTCGCCGCGGAGCCGATGCGGATTTACTGTACGGCGGGGCGCGCCGCGCTCGCCTCGGCGCTGGCGGCCTTGGCCGCGCGCACGGCCTGCTCGACGCGCTCGAGGAAGGCGAGGTCGTTGCTCCAGACCGCTTCGCGGGATTCGCCGCCCGTCACGACGAAGAGCTGGTGTTTGGCGTCCTGCCAGATCCACGCGAGCCAACCCACGACCACCATCATCACGCCGCATCCGAGCCCGGCTCCCGAGCCGTATGCGCCGCCCACGGCGGCGATGGCCACGCCGATCAGCGAGAGCGCGATGGGCAAGCCGCGATTGCGCCGCCCGGCGACGACGCGCAGGTCGTCGATGTCGCGCAGCGGAAAGACCTGGCCCGCGGCGGACAGTGCGGTGCGCGTGACCGAGACGCCGGCCTCGTTGAAAGGGAGTTCCATCGGTTCGATCGCTGCGAGGGGAAAGGGCGCAGCGTACCAGAAGCGCGCGCGGGGCGGCAGGCTGCACGCCGCCGCAGGCAGGCGGGCGAGCCCGCCGCGCCCGCCACACGGTGTGCCGGCGCCCGCCGTGGCGGGCACCGGGCCGTGCGTGCTTAGAACTTGTGGCGGATACCGACGCGCACCGCGACCTGGTTCTGCGAGCCGCTACCCGAGGGCGCGAAGATGCTCGACGACGAATCGCCGATCTGCGCCTGGACCGGAGCGCCCTTGTAGGTGCCCGAAGCGTCTTCGCAAGCCACGAGCCCGTACACGTCCGTGCGCTTGCTGAGCGCGTAGTCGGCCGATGCGTTGACCTGGTTCCAGTGCGCCGTGAAGAGGCCCGAAGCGCGCGAGTACGTGTAGCCCACTGCGGCCGTGAATGCCGGCGTGAACGCGTACTTGGCGCCCGCTTCATAGGCGTTGTAGAGCGTCGAGGAGCCGGTGACCGGCGCGAAGCGCGTGTTGGTCCACAGCAGCCACATCGTCGCCGGGCCGAACACATAGCGGCCGCCGAAGCCGAACGAGCGCAGATCGCGGATCACGCCCGTCGCGCTGCCGGTCGTGTTGACGTTGGCGAGCGAGGTCGAGAAAGTCGTGGGCGATGCCGCGGCCGGGTAGGTGATGTCGGTGTACGCGCCGCCGAGGCTGAACGGACCGTATGCGTAGTTCGCGCCGAAGCTGTACGCACGCGACGAAGCCGTCGTCGTGCCGGCCGGCGAGCCTGCGAACGAGGTCGTGTTCGAGAAGCCATAGAGGCCGCCGAACGTGAAACCCGAGAAGTTCACGCTCTGGAACTTGACCGCGTTGTTGATGCGGCTGGACGTGAGCTGGTCGACGTCGTTGACGTGGTAGGCCCAGTTGCCCGAGACCGTGTTGCCGCCGGTCGAGTACTGCCCGCCGAGCACGTCGGTGCTGAACGAGTATTGACGGCCGAACGTGAGCGAGCCGATGTCGCTCTTCGTGAGGCCGACGAACGCCTGGCGGCCGAACATCGAGTTGCCCTGGCCAGCCGTGCCGTTGCCGACGTTGAAGCCGTTTTCGAGCACGAAGATCGCCTTCAGGCCGCCGCCCAGGTCTTCCGAGCCGCGCAGGCCCCAACGGCTGCCTTGCGCGACGCCGTCGCCGAACGTGAAGGCCTTCGAGCTGCCTTTAGTCGCGTTCTGCGTGTGGTTGATGTAGTTCACGCCCGCATCGATCAGGCCGTACAGGGTCACGCTGCTTTGCGCATGGGCTGCGCCGGCAAAGGTGGTCAGAATAGCGGTGGTCAGAATCTTGTTTTTCAACTGTTTCTCCGGGTAAAGGACGTATGTCTCCGGCGCTCTGATGGGCCGGTTGATGCGACGCGCTGCAATTTAAGGGTCGGCCGCGAAAGAAATGTGACAGTAAGGATATGCAGGCTGAATGTCGCCTTGGTGTGGCGCGGATGCGACAAGGGGCTTGCGAGCGGCGTCAGGCGGCCACGAGCCGCGCCGGGACTGGCTCGGCGGGAATTTGAAGGGGGCGATGCGGGGCTGGAAGCGGAGAAAGGCGGGTTATAAGATTTTCTGCTTTGAATAAGCCGAATGCGTATATGGATTTCCGGTTTGCCTGGCAATGCGAAGTAATTGCCACGGAGATCTTCTCGATCCGGAGCACTGGCTCATGGCAGGACCCGAGCCAGTGCGTTTGGGCGAGCCTCAGAGCGAGAGCAGCGAACCCGTGCGGATCGGCTTGTCGCCCGCAATGCGCGCGATCTCCATGCCGGCTGTTGCGAAGCGCGCGCTGTGCCGCGCGTACATCACGCCGCTCACGCTTGCGTGGAGCGTGGTCAACGCGTCGGTGAGCGGGTCCACGATATCGGCGACCGGCGCACCGGCTTCGATCCACGCGCCGCATTCGGCGCGGAACACGATCACGCCGCTCGCGGGCGCGACGATCGGCTCCGTGCCCGCGAGCGGTGTGGCCGGATACGCGAGCGGCGGCAGCGGGGCCGCCGTGCCATCGATCACGCCGCGCTCGATCAGATAATCGACGATGGCTTGCGCATCGCGCTCGGCCAATTCGTGCGAGACGTCGCGCTGGCTGCGCAGCTCGACGGTCACGGAAATCGAGCTATGCGGAATCGGGAAACGGTGGCCGAAGCGCTCGCGCAGCTCTGACCAGCAGAAGCTGTGAATCTCGTCGAACGGATTGCCGATCGAGTTGAGCGCGAGCAGCGATGCCTTGGCGTCCAGATAGCGCGCGAGCGGCTCGACATCGGGCCAGAGCTCGGGATTCGTGTAGATGTGCAGCGCGGCTTCCCAGTCGCAATGCAGGTCCAGCACGATGTCGGCGTCGTAGGAGAGGCGTTGCAGGGCCAGGCGCTGCGATTCGATCTCGGTCTTCGGCTTTTGCGCCGCGAGCGCCTCGCCCATCGCGGCGCGAATGGCCGCGCGGTTCGCGTCGGCGTCGGGACCGAGGCGGGACTCGATCTGCGGCAGCACGAGCGCCGTGAGATCGTAGAAGCTGCGATTGAAGTTCTGCGCGGTGTTCGACTCGAAGCGGCCGATGAGATGGCCGAGCCAGTGCTGGTTCAGCCCGATGGGGTTCGCCACAGGCACGATCACGATCTCGCCGCGCAGGCGGCCCGCGGCTTCGAGCGCGGCAAGCTTGCGTCGCAGCGCCCAGGCCGCGAGCATGCCGGGCAGTTCGTCGGCATGCAGGGACGCTTGCACATACACCTTCTTGCCGCCGGGTTGGCCGTTGGGTTGCCCGTAATGGAAGCTCGTGATCTGGCGCGCGGTGCCGAGTGCGGGCGCTATCAACGGATGGTGGTGGGTTTGCATGATGGGCTCGCGCGGCGCGCTGAGGCGCACGGCGCGTTCAGAGTGAGGGTATGAATGGCCCGAACGCGGGCCGGTGCCCATGATCTTAGCCGATCTGCGCGATGCGCAGAATGCGGCTGCGTAGCCGGCGTCCGGCGCCGCTGCGGGCAGGATGCCCGGCGGCCCGCTCAATGGCGCAAACGATTGCGCCATTGAGCGGGCAATTTTCCCGATTAATTCGTATGGCTAATTAAAAATGTTTGCGCAAACGTTGTCTTTATTCAGGCCATAAAAAAGCGATTTTGGTGCGCGAACGCGATCTAGAAGTATTTCGTGAGCGTCCCTATTCAGAACCCTTGGCGCGGGCCGATAACTCGCTCGGACCCGGCTTGAAAGTCGGTAATAACAAGGGGTGATGGGGATGAATCGGTTTTACCGGGTGGTATGGAATACGAGCACCGGCGCCTGGCAGGCGGTCACGGAACTGGCGCGTACGACGGGCAAGCGCGGTGCGCGATCGGTGCGCGTCGCACCTGAGGTTTTCGATCCGCTTGAGCGCGCACAGCGCTTTTTGCGGCCGGCGTTGCGGGCTTGTCCGGCGGTCCTGCTGCTCGCGCTGAGCGGTACGAATGCGTGGGCCACCTTAGCCTCGACGACGTATAACGTGGCCGGCGGCGTGGGCATGGGCGGCGCGCCGGGCACATGGGGCGTGGGCGGCGCCGGGGGCGGCACGCCTGCCGGCAACGACGGCGGCTGGGGCTTCTGGCTCGACAACCCGGCGAATGCTCAGGGTGCCGGCGGTGCGACGTTCAGTGCGGCAGGCGCAGCGGGCACAGCGGCCGCGACGCTCAGTGAGGGCACCTTCACGGTGACCGGGAACGCGGTTGGCGGCGGAGGCGGCGGCGGTGGGGCTTCGATCGCGGCCGCATCGGGGGGCAACGGCGGTAACGGCGGCAACGGCATCGTGATCAATGGCGCGACCGCAGGTGGCCTGACGATTCAGCCGGGCGTCTTCGTCGCGGGCGGTGGCGGCGGCGGCGGCGGGAGTAGCGGCGAGGGATTTCTGCCGGGCGGGACCGGCGGTGCGGGCGGCGCAGGCGGCATCGGCATCCAGGTGCTCTCGGCTGCGAGCGATGCTTCGATCACGCTCGGCTCCGGCGCGTGGGTTACGGGCGCCGGTGGTGGTGGCGGGGGCAATGCCATTTTCGGCGGCGGTCAGACGGGTGCCGGCGGCGCTGGTGGTATCGGCATCGCGGCGAACGGCGTGAGCATCGTCAGCAACGGCGGCAAGATCACGGGCGGTGATGGCGGCAGCGGTGGCGCGGGTGGCGCGGGCGGCACGGCGATCAGCGGCAACGGCCTGAGCGTCACGAACACGGCCGGCAGCACGATCAGCGGCGGCAACGGTGCTAGCGCGACCTTCAGCGGTGGAATCATCTTCGGTCCCTATATCGGCGGTAACGGCGGCAATGGCGGCAACGCGCTGGCCGGCAACGACATGACTGTCGTCAACAGCGGCATGATCAGCGGCGGTACTGGCGCGAACGGCTCGTCATATATCGGTCTCGGCGGGGCGGGCGGCACGGGCGGCGCAGGCGTGAGCGGCAACAACCTGACCATCACGAACAACGCCGGCGGTGTCATCCAGGGCGCAGCGGGCGGCACCGGCGGCGGCCTGATTTTGCCGATGCTGTATGGCAGCGCCAACAGCGGCGCAGGCATCGTCGGTTCATCGCTCACGATCACCAACGACGGCACGATCAGCGGCGGCACGTCCGGCGGCGTGCAAGCCAGTGCGATCGACTTCACGGGCGGCACGAACGCGCTCACGATCGGCACGAATTCGCTCATCAACGGCGTCGTGGAACTGAGCGCAGGCGTGAGCGCGACCATCGGCAGCACGCAGAGCGGGGCGATGCTCGGCGCGATCAGCCTCGACGACAGCGCGGCGCAGGTGAACTTCTCGGGCACTACGCTCGACGTGAACGGCGTGATCTCCGGCGCGGGCCAGGTCAGCGTGCTGCCCGCCGCCAAGGTGACGTTCAGCGCGCAGAACGCCTATACGGGCGCCACGACGATCGGCGCGGGCGGCACGCTCGCGCTGTCCGGCGCGGGCAGCATCGCGAGCTCCTCGCTCGTCGACGATCTCGGCACCCTCGATATCACCAACGTGACGGGCGGCGCGTCGCTCACGCGGTTTGTCGGCAGCGGCAACGTCGTGCTCGGCAGCAAGAGCTTCTCGATCACGAACGCCACGGTCGGCGATACGTTTTCGGGCACGATCGGCGGCAGCGGCAATGTCAGCCTGACGGGCGGCAGTGAAGCGCTTGGCGGCGTCAACACCTATACCGGCGCGACGAACATCCTCCCGGGCGCGACGCTCGCGCTCACCGGCAACGGCAGCATCGCCAGCTCGCAGACGGTGGATGTCGACGGCACGTTCGACGTTTCGAACGCGGCGGCTGCGGCGGTGAAGAGCCTCAGCAGCACGGGCACGGGCGGCACCGTCGTGCTCGGCAGCCGCACGCTCACGCTGACGGGCTCGAGCGCCGCCGCGACTTACGGCGGCGCGATCACGGGCACGGGCGGCATGACTGTGAGCGGTGGCACGCAGACCTTCACGGGCGCGAATACCTACAGCGGCGGCACGACGCTCACCGGCGGCGCGCTCGTCGTGAACGCGGACAGCGGCCTTGGCGCGGCAACTGGCGCGCTCACGCTCAGCGGCGGGACGCTGCGCTGGGGCAGCGCGTTCTCGCTCGCGGCCACGCGTGCGATCACGCTCGGCGCACAGGGCGGCACGTTCGACACCAACGGCCACGCCGGCTCGATCGCGCAGGCCATCGCGGGCAGCGGTGCGCTCGTCAAGGTCGGTGCGGGCACGCTCACGCTCACCGGCGTCAACGCCTATACCGGCGCGACGTCGATCCTCGGCGGCACGCTCGCGCTCGCCGGCGCGGGCAGCATCGCGAGCTCGAGCATCGTGAGCGACTACGGCACGTTCGACATTTCGGCCACCGCCAACGGCACGACCGTGGCGGGCCTCGTCGGCACCGGCAGCGTGGTGCTGGGCACGCGCAATCTCAACGTCGTCAACGGCTCGACGACGTTCGACGGCTCGGTCAGCGGCACCGGCCAGATCCTCAAGCAAGGCAGCGGCCAGCTGATCCTCAACGGCAATAGCTCCGCCTTTACCAACACGACCGACATCTCGGGCGGCACGCTCGAAGTGGGCGACATCGACCACACGAACGCGGTGCTCGGCGGCGACGCGAACGTCGTCGGCACGGGCACGCTGCGCGGCCACGGTACGATTCTCGGCAACGTGACGAACAGCGGCACCGTTGCGCCTGGCGGCTCGATCGGCACGCTCACCGTGAACGGCAATTACACGCAGGCGAGCACGGCGACGCTGTCGATCGAAGTGAGCCCGACGGCGGCTTCGCAGCTCAAGGTGAATGGCAGCGCGACGCTCAACGGCGTGCTCGCGATCACCTACGATCCGGGCACCTATTCGGCGACGCAGTACGCGATCGTGTCGGCGGCGAAGGGCGTGAGCGGCCAGTTCGCGCACGTGACGGGCACGCTGCAGAACGGCGCGAATCTGGGCACGTTGACGTCGTCGGTGGCGTATGGCGCGAACGGCGTCGATCTCGTGTTGGCCAACAGCGCGTCAACACCGACCACGCCCACGACGCCCACGACGCCCACGTCGACGACATCCACGACTGCAGCGCCCACGTCCACGGCGCCCAGCGATCCGCCCGTGGCGACGGCCCCGGTCGTCATCGCGCCGACCGACACGAGCATCTACGCGGCGCTCGGCACGGCGACGGTGCTCAACGCGCAGGACGCGAGCGCCGCGCTGCTCGAGCATGCGGGTGGTGCGCGCACGGCGGCGGGCGCATCGCCGGCGGCGTGGATCGACGCTACCGGCACGCAGACCAAGGTCGGCGGCAGCGCGGGCGAGCCTGGCTTCCAGGCCAACCGCTATGGCTTCCTTGCGGGTGCCGAGCGTCGCCTTGGCGACTACACGATCGGTCTCGCGGGCGGCTACACGCACACCGATCTCGACGAATCGGAGACCGGCGATTCGGGCTCCATCGACACACTGCGCGCAGCGTTCTATGGCAGCCGCTCGCTCGGTCCGGTAGATGTGGCCGCAACCGTCGGCTACGGCGTCGATTTCCTCTCGCAGAATCGTCCGTTCGTGGGCGTGGGCACCGCGCAGGGCGATCACGTCGGCCAGGAGTTCACGACGGCGGCGCAGGCGAGCCTGCCGCTCACGCTGGGCAGCTTCGTGCTCACGCCGCGCGTGGGTCTGCGTTACGCGTATTTCCACGCGAACGGCTTCGGCGAGAGCGGCGCGGGCGGCCAGGATCTGCAGGTGGGCACCGACAACGTGCACAGCCTCCAGCCTTATGCCGAAGTGACGCTCGACAAGGCGTTCGGCGACGCGCTGCGGCCCGTGAACGTGCAGCTGCGGCTCGGCTACGCGCACGAGGTGCTCGATGCGGGCCGCGCCGTGAGCGTGGCGTCGCAGGACGGCACGCTCTTCGCGGCGCCGGGCACGAGCCTGCCGCGCGGCTATCTCACCACCGGCATCCGCGTGAGCATGCAGCCGATGAAGAACCTCGACGTCTCGCTGGGCTACGACGCGCTCATCAATACGACGCACGCTTCGGCACAGGCGGGGTCGCTGCAGGCGACGTATCGCTTCTGATCGACGATCTCGCCGCGCTGCGGGCCACCCGCCCGGAGCGCGGCGAGCCTGCGGCGCAGTGAAGTGGAAATGAAAAAGGATGGGCTCGCGCGGTGCGCTACGAAGAGGCGCTGCGCACGCTGTCTGGTTTTGGCCTGGTTAGTGGAACATCACTTCTTCCGGACAAGGCTCCGCAATGAGATCATCAACCCGGCTCATGCCTCGCCCATACGCAACTGTTCAGCCGGGATACGCACCACCTTACCATTGCGCACAACGATAATTTCCGTATTGGTCAGGATGGCTGTTTGCCGTGCCAATTCCGCAGCACGTTGCATGGCTGCCAGCGAAGCACGCAGATCCGGGTTTTTCGCTTTGTAAAGTTCCTGTTGCGTCATGGTTTCTCTCCCCATTCCAGCAGAACGGGCACATCGCCCGTGTTGTCGTATACGGCCCAATCATCCGCCAGACCGCGGTAATGGTTGCAGAAGTTGTCCCAGCCAGCGGCAAAGCGGCGGCGTATTACCTCTTCGGGGATGTCGTGCCCGCCTTGGCGAACCCGGCTTGCCACGAGCGCTATCGCAGTCTCGGCATCGGGCAGTTTCAGGAAATACACACTGACACGATAACCCTGCGCTTGCCATCGTGCGATGTGGCGCAGATAGCCGAGGCCCGAAAGCGTCGTTTCGAAAGCAAAGCTCTCATTACGCCGTGCACTCCGCTCGATTTCTTCCAGCATCAGGCGTCCGGCCTTGATCGCTGCGGTTTCCGGCGCGAACGGCGCAAGCCCGGCAGCAATCAGGTCTGCATTGTCCGGTATCGGCGTCATGCTGAAACGAAAGGCCCGAACCGCGTCGCGGTCCGGGCCTTTTCGTTGACCCCGCAAGCACATGCTGCGGGGCATGGGACGTATTGCTTAGCCGCCGTACACGTCGAAGTCGAAGTACTTCGACTCGATCTTCTTGTACGTGCCGTCCTTGATCATGTCGGCGATAGCCTTGTCGATCTTCGTCTTCAGGTCCGCGTCTTCCTTGCGCAGGCCGATGGCGGCAGCGCCCGTCGGGATTTCCTTGCCCGCGAACTGGAAGCCGGCGCCGCGCGGCGTCTTCAGGAAGCCGAGGTCGGCTTGCACTTCATCCTGCAGCGCTGCGTCCAGACGGCCCGAGAGCAGGTCCGCGTAGACCTGGTCCTGGTTCTGGTAAGGCACCACGTTCACGCCCTTGGGCGCCCAGTTTTCCTTCGCGTAGGTTTCCTGGATCGTGCCCTGCTCGACGCCCACCGACTTGCCCTTGAGCGAATCGGCGCTCGGCTGCAGGCTCGAGCCCTTCTTGGCGACGAGGCGCGTCGGCGTGTTGAACAGCTTCGCCGAGAAGGCGATCTGCTCTTCGCGCTGCGGGGTGATCGTCATCGAGGACAGCACGCCGTCGAACTTCTTGGCCTTCAGGCCCGGGATCATGCCGTCGAAGTCTTGCTCGACCCACACGCACTTCGCGTTCAGGCGCTTGCAGATCTCGTTGCCGAGGTCGATGTCGAAGCCGACGAGCTTGCCATCGGGTGCCTTCGATTCGAACGGCGCGTAGCTCGCGTCGACGCCGAAGCGCACGGTGGTCCAATCCTTGGCGTGGGCGACGCCGGCCGAGACAGCCAGCAGGGCGACCGACAGGGTGGCAAGCAGTTTTTTCACTATGTGTACTCCTCGGTATGGTTCAGGGCGCGCAGCGTGCGGTCGTGCCGCCGCCGCGCTTGATTCCGGCGCGGCTCGCGCCGGAACATTCGTTGGGCTCGCTGGCTTGGGAGCGAGCGGCGGCGCAAAGCTTACCCGGTCAAAATTGCTGCGTCGCTAGTGTAATACCGGATAGCGGGATTCGATCCGCTGAACGTTCGTTCGTACGCCTGCGCACCGGGCTGCAAAGCCTTGTGGGATAAGGCGCTCGGGGTTAGGGGCGGGAGCCGCCGGCGGCGCCGGCGAGGGCGATTGCGATGCTCCGCCGCAACAGTCTGAAGAATGCGCGCGGCATATGAAGGGGAGTTGAAAACGAAACGATGGCGTACCGTTGGGTCCGTTGTCAGGTACGCCCTCATTACGCCGTGCCGCTGCCGCAGTGCAGCACGAGTGGCGCGTGCGAATGCGGCATATCGAGAGCGCGCACGAATGCGCGCTTTGCCCGGACTCAGACCATGCGTGCACCCGCGCGATACGTTGCGCGCGGCACCGGCAACGTGTCGAGCATCGTCACGCGCACGAAGTCCGCGCGCAGGCCTGGCTCGATCGCGCCGCGGTCGGTGAGGCCCGCCTTGCGCGCCGGCTCCCACGAGACCGTCGCGAGCGCGCGCGGCAGCGTCCAGTCGGCCTTGGTCACGAGATCGAACGCGGCGGTGAGCAGGCTCGACGGCACGTAGTCAGACGAGAGGATGTCGAGCAGGTCCGCCTGCGCCAGTTCGAGCGCGGAAACGTTGCCCGAATGCGAGCCGCCGCGCACCACGTTCGGCGCGCCCATGATCGTCGCGATGCCGCGCTTTTTCGCCTCGACGGCCGCCGCGCGCGTGGTCGGGAATTCGGCCAGCACGATGCCTTCCGCCGCCGCTTGCTCGACGTGCTCGACGAGCGTGTCGTCGTGGCTCGCGAGCGGGATGTTGCGCGCGCGGCAACGCTCGACGATCTCGCGGCGATGGGCGTCGGCATAGCGCTCCTGCTCGGTGGCCATCTCGGCGAGCATGGTTTCGGCCTGCTGGTCGGTCCACTTGCCGTGGCGCTCCTGGAAGCGACGCCATTGCGTGCGGTCGTGCCACTGGCGCTGGCCAGGCGTGTGGTCCATCACCGAGGCGAGGCGCAGGAGCGGGTGCTCGCTCAGGATGTCGAAAAGTTCGATTACGTCTTCGGTCGCGATCTCGCAGCGCAAGTGCAGAAAGTGCTCGGCGCGCAGCAGCTTGCGCTCCGAGAAGCGCGAGAGCGCGGCGGCGCTCGCGAGCTGCACATCGCGGCCGCGCACGCTCACGGCGGCACGCGTGCCGATGGCGAGCGCATCGAACACCGTGGTGATGCCGGCCGCGGCGATCTGCGCGTCGTGGATCACGAATGCGGCGTCGGTGTTCCAGTGCACGCCGGGGCGCGGCGCGAGGTGCTTTTCGAGGTTGTCGGTGTGCAGCTCGACGAGCCCCGGCAACAGGAAGTCGCCTTCCCAGTCCTGCGCGTCGGGCGCGGCGGTCGTGCCGCGCGAGATCTCGCGGATCGTGCCGTCTTCGACACGCAGCGTGCCGGTGAAAACTTCGTCTCGCGTCACGATGCGAGCGTTTTTGATCAACATCGTCGGGCTCCGGAAATCGGGTCGGAATACAGTACAAGCGGCGCTTCGAGCGCGGGTTTAACGGTGATTCTGCCTGCCGCAAATGACAGGCCGCGTCTTTTCAAGGCACTTTCAGGCCATTTCGGCAACCGGCGCCTGCGCTTGCGGGGCGGCGAGCGCGAGCACGCGCGAGGCCACGCGCACGCGCGTGTCCTCGTCGTGAAAGACGCCGACGATCGCGGCGCCGCGCTCGCGCGCCTCCACGATCAAGCCCGCGACCACGGCGCGGTTTTCGGCGTCTAGCGAGGCCGTGGGCTCGTCGAGCAGCAGCACGCGATGCTGCGCGATCAGCCCGCGCGCGATGTTCACGCGCTGCTGCTCGCCGCCCGAAAAGGTGGCGGGCGCGAGCGGCCAGAGCCGCCGCGGCACGTTCAGGCGCGCGAGCAATGCAGCGGCCTGTTCGCGCGCGTCGTCCTCTTCCACGCCGCGCGAGACGAGAGGCGCGGCGACGATATCGAGCGCGGACACGCGCGGAATCACGCGCAGGAACTGGCTCACGTAGCCCACCACGTTGCGGCGCAGGCGCAGCACGTCGTGCGGCTCGGCGCCGGTGATTTCCAGGTGCTGCCCGGGCACCGCTTCGTCGCGGATGGCGATCGAGCCGCCGCTCGCGAGATAGTTGCCGTAGAGGCAGCGCAGGAAGGTGCTCTTGCCGGCGCCCGAGGGGCCGACCAGCACGACGCATTCGCCGCGCTCCACGTCGAGCGAGACGCCCGCGAGCGCTTCGATGCCGATGCCGCCCTGGCCGTGCAGCGTGAAGGTCTTGCGCACGTCTTCGGCGCGCAGCATGAGTGCGGGGCGTTCGGCGAACGCGCGCGCGATCGAGGGATCGGGAGTCATGGTTCGTCCTATACCGGCAGCACGGAAGCTACCAGAGTTTGTGTGTAGGGATGCTGAGGATCGTCGAGCACCTGGTCGGTCAGCCCCGCTTCGACCACGCTGCCGCCTTGCATCACCATCAGGCGGTGCGCGAGCAGGCGCGCGACGCCAATGTCGTGCGTGACGATCAGCACCGAGAGATGCAGCGTCGTGGTGAGCGTGCGCAGCAGATCGAGCAGGCGCGCCTGCACCGAAACGTCGAGGCCGGCGGTGGGCTCATCCATGAACACGAGGCGCGGGCCCGTGACGAGATTGCGCGCGATCTGCAGGCGTTGCTGCATGCCGCCCGAGAACGCGGCGGGCAATTCGTCGATGCGCGTGGCGTCGAGCTCGACGCGCTGCATCCACTGCTGCGCGGTCTGGCGGATGCGCCCGTAGTGGCGCGCGCCCACGGCCATCAACGGCTCGCCGATGTTGGCACCCGCCGAGACGCCGGCGCGCAGCCCGTCACGCGGATTCTGCTGCACGAAGCCCCATTCGGTGCGCGCGAGCAGGCGCCGGCGCGGCTCGGAAAGCGTGAGCAGGTCGAGCGTTTCGCCGTTCGCGTTCACATACTGCAGCGTGCCGGAGTCGGCCGGGGTGCGCAGCGCGAGCGTGTTGAGCAGCGTGGTCTTGCCCGAGCCCGATTCGCCGACGATGCACAGCACCTCGCCGGGATACAGGTCGAAGTTCACGTCGCGGCAGCCGTTGCGGCCGCCGTATTGCTTCGTGAGGTGGCGGGCGCGAAGGAGTGGCGTGAAACCGGGCGTCATACGTGTTCTCCTGCTGCCAATGCCTGCGCGCTGGCCTGCGCATTTTCTTGCGCATTTTCCTGGCTGTCCTCAGCGTCTCGCCGCTCGTGGCAATAGTCGCTGTCCGAGCAGACGAACATGCGCTGCCCCGCATCGTCGACGATCATCTCGTCGAGGAAGCTCTCGCGCGAGCCGCACAGCGCGCACGCGTGCTCCCAGCGCTGCACTTCGAACGGGTGGTCGTCGAAGTCGAGGCTCTTCACCGGCGTATAAGGCGGGATCGCGTAGATGCGGCGCTCGCGGCCCGCGCCGAACAACTGCAGCGCGGCATTCATGTGGAGCTTGGGATTGTCGAACTTCGGAATCGGCGAGGGCGACGTGAGATAGCGGCCGTTCACCGTCACCGGATAGTCGTAGGTCGTGGCGATGCTGCCGTGCTGCACGATGTCTTCGTAGAGCTTCACGCTGATGAGCCCGTAATCGGCGAGCGCGTGCAGCTTCTTGCATTCGGCCACGCGCGGTTCGAGCCGGAACAGCGGTTCAGGCATCGGCACCTGGTAGACGAGGATCTGCTTCTCGGTGAGCGGCGTTTCGGGAATGCGGTGGCGCGTCTGCACGATCGTCGCGTCCTGGGTGCGGCGCGTAGTGGCCACGCCCGTCGTGCGCGCGAAGAAGCGGCGGATGTTGACGGCGTTCGTGGTGTCGTCCGAGCCCTGGTCGATCACCTTGAGCGTGTCGTTCGCGCCGATGATGGCCGCCGTCACCTGGATGCCGCCCGTGCCCCAGCCATACGGCAGCGGCATTTCACGCGAGGCGAACGGCACCTGGTAGCCGGGCACGGCCACCGCCTTGAGCAGCGCGCGGCGGATCATGCGCTTGGTCTGCTCGTCGAGATACGCGAAGTTGTAGCCCTGGGCCGCCTGGGTTTCGTGCGAGGCGAGCGAGGTGTCAAAGGTATCGGGCGCGTTCATGCGGCCTCCCCGGTTGGCATGTCGCCGCGCGCTTGCTGTGCGCGCAGGCGGCGCACGAGTTCGAGCTCGGCCTGGAAATCCACGTAATGCGGCAGTTTCAGGTGCTGCACGAAGCCCGAGGCCTCCACGTTGTCGCTATGCGAAAGCATGAATTCGATGTCCTGGGTGGGGGAGGCCAGCGTTTCGCCCAACTCCTCGGCGCGCAGCGCGCGGTCGACGAGCGCCATCGCCATGGCCTTGCGCTCCGCGTGGCCGAACGCGAGACCGTAGCCCTGCGTAAAGGCGGGCGGCACATCCTTGCTGCCCGCGAACTGGTTGATCATCTGGCATTCGGTCAGTTCGATCTCGCCGATCTCGACCGCCTCGCCAAGCTCGTCGAGCACCATCTCCACAGCCACCGAGCCAAAGCGGATCTCGCCCGCGAACGGATGCGAATGCGCATAGCCGCGTTGCGTGGCGTAGCCCATCGCGAGCAGGAAGCCTTCGTCGCCGCGCGCGAGGTTCTGCAGACGCACGGTGCGATCGGCGGGAAACGCGAGCGGCTCGCGCGAGAGGTCGCCGGGCTCGCAGGCCTCGCTCGACGGCGTCTCCTGCTCGATCAGGCCTTCTTTGTCGAGCAGCGTGACCACGCGCGGCATCGGCGTGGCTTCGTTCGAGACGTTGTGTTGCGCGCCGTGTTGTGCATGAGACAGGGCAGTCGATTCGCTATCCGAAACATCGTCGCCTTCCGCGAGCAGCGCGAAATCGAGCAGGCGCTGCGTGTAGTCGTAGGTCGCCCCCAGCACCTGGCCGCCGGGCACGTCCTTGAAGGTGGCGGAGATGCGACGCTGCACGGCCATCTGCTCCGTTTCCACCGGCAGCGTGTAGCCGAAGCGCGGCAGCGTCGTGCGATACGCGCGCAGCAGAAAGATCGCTTCGACGAGATCGCCCGCAGCCTGCTTGATCGCGAGCGCGGCGAGCTCTTCGTCGTAGACCGAGCCTTCGGCCATCACGCGCGCCACGGCGAGGCGCATCTGTTCGCGGATCTGCGCGACGCTCAGCTCGGGCACGCGCGTGTCTCCGCGACGCGCCTGGTCGAGCAGGCGCCACGACGCTTCGATCGCGCGCTCTCCTCCTTTGACGGCGACGTACATCAGTTCACCTCCACGCGAGTCGTGCGCGGCAGGCCCATGATCTGGGCGCCGCAGACGAAATAGAAGTCGATGCCGCATGGAAAGAGCGGCGCGAGTTCGGCACGGTCCTCCCAGAAGCGCGCGGGCAGGCCGGCGGGCGCGATGGCGTGCGTCGACTCGATGCCGGGGCCGCGCAGCGTGATCGACGGGCCATCGGTCAGGGACTCGACGCGCACGAACACCGTGGCCGATTGCTCCGGCGATTCGGGCGTGCCGCATGCGAACGCATCGAGCGGCGGCAGCGCGGCGGCGTCGTGCACGTAGGCGAAGGCGGCTTCGCGCGGCGTGCCCGCGAGCGGCGCGTCAGCGTGAAAGCGCAGCGCGGCCGCCAGCGCGGCGTCGGGCTGCGCGAGCCACACGGGCGTGGCGTAGTCGCAGAGCGTGAGCAGCGCGGCAAACACCGCGAGACCCGCTCGCGGTGCGCCCGATGATGAGGCGCTCTCGCTCGTCGCGGCGGGCAGCGGCGTCTCGATCGTGGCGATCGTCCCGGGGCGCGAGAGCGCGCCGAGCAGCGTGCGGAAAACAGCCTGGGTGTCGTGGACCGGATCGGCGAAACCGGGCGCGAGCGTATCGAGCGACTCGTGAAGGGCCGCCTGCGTGCCGGACGTACCGGGCGCATCGGGCGTATCAGGGATGCTGGGTTGTTCGTTCATGCGTCGCCTCGAACCATCGTGAAGAACTCGACCTTCGTGCTGGCGGTCTCGTCGCGTTGTGCGGCGCGTTGCGCCGCCAGGCGTGCCGCGAGCGGCTCGATCAATTGCGTCTGGAGCCGGGCGTGGTGCTCGGGCTGCTGCAGGAGCGCGTCGGCGAGCGCGGCGAGTTCGGCGCGGCGCTTGTCGCGGCCCAGCAGGCACGCCACGCCCACGGTGGCGCCGCTGCCGCCCTGCGCGCGCAGACGCAGCGTGGCGCGCGTGACGGTGGCTTCGCCGAGATTGAAGGCGTTGCCGGTGCCGCCGACGCGCCCGCGCACCATCGCGAGCCCGGTCTGGGGCGGGCGCAACCAGTCGAAGGCCGGCGCGCGCGCGCCGCCGAGCGCCGCGCTGAAGGCCGCTTCGAGCTCGGCGCGCGGGGTGCGCGCGAGAACCGCCATCCAGGCGCGCCGTGCGGCGGACGCGGCGGTGGGCGGGACGGGAGATGCGTTCATCGGAGTTCCTGTGTCGTGAACTAAGGTGTACATTGAAGCATCTACTCATCTAAACGTCTAGATGTTTACACGGGTAGCAATACTCTGAGCGCAAGGGGAACGTTTTCATATTTCCATCACGCCATGCACACTACAATGCGCAAGCTACACCCCATATTGGAACCGGGAGGAATGACAGCACCATGACATCGAACGACGACGCCCCGCACAGCACGCTAGAGCGTGGCGCAGGCGTGGCGGTGTGGCGGCAGATCGAGCAGATCCTCGCGGCCGAGATCGCGGCCAAGGGCTTCGGCGACGACGGCCGCCTGCCGAGCGAAGGCGAGCTCGCGCGGCGCTTCGACGTGAACCGCCACACGGTGCGTCGCGCCATGCTGGGACTCGCGGCGCTCGGCCTCGTGAGCGTGGAGCAGGGGCGCGGCACTTTCGTGCAGCCCGGGGCGATCGACTACACCATCGGCAAGCGCACGCGCTTCACTGAAAACCTGCAGCGTCACCAGCATTCGGCGGTGGGCAAGCTGCTCGCGTCCTCGCGCGTGAAGGCCGACCCTGGCGTTGCGAAGGCGCTGGGCTTGCGCGCAGGCGCGCTGGTTTATCGGCTGGAGACGCTGCACGAGTCGGACGGCGTGCCGCTCACTTATGCGCGCAGCTGGTATCCGGCCGCGCGCTTCGCCGATTTTCCCGCGGTCATGGAGCGCGTGGACAGCACCTCGAAGGCGCTCGCCGAATACGGCGTGAGCGACTATCTGCGCAAGTGGAGCCGCATCGGCAGCGTGCTGCCCGAGCCCGAAGTGGCGCGGCGTCTGAACATCAACCGGCAGCAGCCGGTGCTGTGGGTCGAGAACGTCGACGTCGATCTCGACGGCGTGCCGATCAAGTACGGCATCACGCATTTCGCGGCGGACCGCGTGCAGTTGATGGTGGAGCACGACGTATGAGCGCGGCGCACGAAAGCTGGAGCGAGGCCACGCGCTTCGCGATCTATTACGCGCCGCCGCGCGCGTCGCAGTGGTGGCGGGCCGGTTGCGCCTGGCTCGGCCGCGACCCGGAAAGCGGCGAGACCCTCGCGCCGCCGCGGCCCGCCGCGCTCGCGCAGCCGCTCGAGGCGCTCACGGGCGCGCCGCGCCGATATGGCTGGCACGGCACGCTCGTGCCGCCGTTCCGTCTCGCGGCGGGCGTGACGCCGCAAACGCTGCTTGCCGCCGCGCAGGCATGGGGCGCGGGGCGCGCGCGCTTCGAAGTTGCGGTGGAGGCAGCCACGCTGGGGCGCTTCGTCGCGCTGAGTGCCGCCGATGATAGCGGCGCCCAGGCGCTGAACGAACTCGCCGCCTCTGCCTTGCGCACGCTTGGCCACCTGCGCGCTGCGCAAACGGCCGACGAGTTGGCGAGGCGCCTCGATGCGCCGCTCACGCCACGCCAGCGCGCCTATGTCGAAGAGTGGGGCTATCCGTACGTGTTCGATGAATTCCGCTTCCACATGACGCTCTCCGATTCGCTCGACGACGAAGCGCTGCGCGCCTCGCTCACGCACGCCTGGAATGCGCAGATGCGCGACGCGGGCCCGCTGCCCGTGGAGGGTGTCGCGCTCTACGTCGAGCCGCGTCCGGGCGAACCGTTCGCGTTGTGGCGACGCGTGGATTTTCCCGCGGATTGCGTGGCAGACGAGCAGGCACGGGTGCGCGCATGACGTGCCGCCTGATCTACGTGATGGGCCCGTCGGGCGCGGGCAAGGACTCGCTGCTCGGTTTCGCGCGGGCACGGCTCGCGGCTGAGGGTGTACTGTTCGCGCATCGCTACATCACGCGCGAAGCCGGCGGCGGCGAAAACCACATCGCGCTCACCGACACCGAATTCGAAGCGCGCTCGCGCCTTGGCCTCTTCGCGCTGCAATGGCGCAGCCACGCGCTGCGTTATGGCATTGGCGTGGAGGTCGACCAATGGCTCGGGCTGGGCTGCACGGTGGTGGTGAACGGCTCGCGCGCCTACGTGAACGAGGCGCTCGCGCGCTATCCGCGCATGTCGCTCGTGCACGTGAACGCCGCGCAGCACGTGCTGGCCGCGCGGCTCGCCTCGCGCGCGCGGGAGACGCCGGAGCAGGTGGCCGCGCGTCTCGCGCGGCGCGCGCCGTTCGAGGTGCCCGCGGGCGCGTCGCTCACGCATATCGACAACTCGGGGCGGCTCGAGGACGCGGGCCTCGCCTTCGTCGCGACGGTGCAGCGGGTGGCGATGAGCTGAGCAAGCCGCGCGCGAGGCGGCAAGCATGCCCCGGGCGCGCTTAAGGCGTCCTTATGCGGGCGCAAGGGCGTCCATCGATACTGGGTATTTTTGGCGAGTGCCATGGGTCATGCGAAGATGCATGCGACCCCTTGAACCCATTCGAGAGTGCCCTTGGACCGTTTCCAGGAGATGCAGATCTTCACGCGCATCGTCGACCGCCGCAGCTTCACGCATGCGGCGGAAGACCTGAACCTGCCGCGCGCCACCGTCACGAATTCGATCAAGCGCCTGGAGGCGCGCCTCGGCGTGCGCCTTCTCGAGCGCACTACGCGTCAAGTGAAGCCTACGCCCGACGGCGATGCCTACTACCAGCGCTGCACGCGTCTGCTCGCCGAGCTCGAGGAAACCGAGGAGGCCTTTCGCGACACCGATCCCCAGGGACGCCTGCGCGTGAACATGCAGGGCACGCTCGCGCAGTATTTCGTGATGCCGCGCCTGCCGCAGTTTCTCGCGCGTTATCCGCGCATCGAGCTCTTCATCGGCTCGGGCGATCAATTCGTCGACCTCGTGCGCGAGGGCGTCGATTGCGTGCTGCGCGCGGGCGAGCTCGCCGATTCGTCGATGATCGCGCGGCGTGTCGCGCTGCTCGAGCAGGTTACGGTCGCGAGTCCCGCGTATCTCGAACGGCACGGTGACCCGGCGTCGATCGACGCGCTCGCGTCGGGCCATCACGCCGTCAACTATCTCTCGCCGGCCACGGGCCGCGCGCATCCGCTCGAATTCGCGATGCCCGAGGGCGTGCGCACGCTCACGTTGCCCGGCGCGGTGGCGGTGAACGGGGCGGAGCTCTACACGGCCGGCGCCGTTGCGGGGCTCGGGCTCGTGCAGGTGCCGCGCTACCGCGTGCGCGAGCAGCTGGCCAACGGCGAGCTGTGCGTCGTGCTGGCGGACCAGCCGCCCCCGCCCATGCCGGTTTCCGTGCTGTTTGCGCAGAACCGGCAGCTTTCGCTGCGCGTGCGAGCGTTCGCGGACTGGCTCGTCCAGGTGTTCGCCGACGCCGCGTGAGGCGGTAGCGGGCGCCCAGCGCGATCAGGTGCGCAGCGCCACCATCTCCGAGACGCGCTGGGAGGCCTGCAGGAGCGGATCGAGGAACGCCTTGACCATTTGCTTCGCCGAGGTGCGCTGCGCGTTGCCGCTGATGTTCATGGCGGCGATAACGCGGCCCTGACGGTTGCGGATGGGCGCGGAGATCGAGATCAGGCCGCCTTCGAGCTCCTGGTCGACGATGGCCCAGCCTTGCTGGCGCACCTGCGCGATGATCTTCTTGAGCTCGTCCTTGTCAGTGACGGTGCGCGGCGTGTGCGCGTAGAGCGGCGCGGCGCCGAGCGTGGCGTCGAGCGTCGCTTCGTCGAGCGTCGCGAGCAGCACGCGCCCCATCGAGGTGCAATAGGCGGGCAGGCGGCTGCCGATCGAGAGGTTGATCGTCATGATCTTGTGCGTGGGCACGCGCAGCACATAGACGATCTCGGTGCGGTCGAGCACGGCGGCCGAGCAGCTTTCGTGCACCTCGGCCGAGAGCGCTTCCATGACGGGCTCGGCCAGATTCCAGAACGGCATCGACGTGAGGTACGCGAAGCCGAGGTCGAGGATCTTGGGCGTGAGCCGGAACAGCCGCCCTTCGGCCTCCACATAGCCGAGCGTCTGCAGCGTGAGCAGGATGCGGCGCGCGCCGGCGCGCGTGAGGCCGGTGGCGGCGGCGACGTCGGTGAGCGTCTGCTCGGGGTGCTCGGCATTGAACGCGCGGATCACGGAAAGCCCGCGTGCGAACGACTGCACGTAGGAGTCACCCGGCTTTTCGGGGATCTCCGGCTGCTCGTCGGAAGGGTCGGGCGTAGCGCGGCTGGCGGGGTTCATGGCGTCGGGGCGTCGGATCAAGGGCTTCAGGCGGCGCGTAAGGAACCCATGACGATAGCGCAAGCGCATTGATTCGCCAACCGGCGCGCGGCGAGCGAGGCCGGTCGAGACGGAAAATCGAGGCGGCGACGGACTTTATCGCTTTGATATTTGATTTTCAGCAATATCAAAGCCGGATATTGGGGTTGACGTAATTTGAGAGTGGATATTTCGGCGTTATGTTGAAGTCAATCTTATTATCAAATTATCTTCCCTGAAGCCAGTCGAATATTAATGTCAGACTAAATGCAGGACTTGTTGCTTTTCACTTCTTCCGCGCTCCAGGGTCTCCTCTATTTCCCTCCCCAACATGCTCTGTGCATGCTGGAAGCCCCTCTTCATGGGCTGCTCGCCGCATTGAAAGATAATCGAAAGTAATTTGCGTCTTTCTGTCGCGCTTGCTCGATCGAGATATGTTGAGGGTCAAAAATCTGTCCGAGATCAAATTTCCGGATAGGCCATTTCCGTAGAATTTCGCTAAACACGATAGGGGTGCATTTTGCGTGGCTATTTTGCGATGCAAATGCATAAAAGCGTCCAGGTGGTTAAACGGAAGAACAGGCAAACATGAAGAGAAAAGCCTTCAAAAGGTGGTTAATCCCCCTCGGCGGCGGGCTGCTCGCCTCCCTCGCGGGATGCAGCGGCGAGCTGACCGTGCTCGACCCCAAGGGGAGCGTCGGCCTGGCCGAGAAGCACCTCATCGCCACGGCCACGTGGGCCATGCTGCTGGTGGTGATACCGGTCATCCTGCTCACGCTCTTTTTCGCCTGGCGCTACCGCGCGTCCAACCGCAACGCCACCTACGCGCCCAAATGGGCGCATTCCACCGCGATCGAAGTGGTGGTCTGGAGCATTCCGGCCGTCATCATCCTCTTCCTCGCGATCCTCACCTGGAAGACCTCTCACGAGCTCGATCCCTACAAGCCGCTCGAATCGAGCGCGAAGCCCATCAACGTCGAAGTCGTCGCGCTCGACTGGAAGTGGCTGTTCATCTACCCGGACCTCGGCATCGCCACGGTGAATCAGCTCGCCGTGCCGGTGGGCACGCCGGTCAATTTCCGCATCACGTCGGATTCGGTAATGAATTCGTTCTTCATCCCGCAGCTGGGCACCCAGGTCTATGCGATGGCGGGCATGCAGACGCGCCTGCACCTGATCGCCGACGAAGCGGGTGACTACGCGGGCATCTCGGCCAACTACAGCGGCAAGGGCTTCTCGGACATGAAGTTCCGCACGCTCGCGACGAGCCAGCAGGATTTCGACGCGTGGGTCCAGAAGGTGAAGGCGTCGCAGACGTCGCTTTCGATGGACCAGTACGCGAAGGTCTCGGAGCCGAGCGAGAAGGCGCCGGTTGAGTACTTCTCGACGGTCGACTCGAAGCTCTTCAACAACATCATCGCGAAGTACAACAACGGCCACGTCACGGATTTCACCGACCCGTCGTGCGTGACCAAGGGGTAAGCAGCATGTTCGGCAAACTGACATTAGAGGCAATCCCGTTCGATCAGCCGATCATCATGGGCGCCACGGCGTTCATGGCGCTGATCGTCATCGGCGTGCTCGGTCTCGTGATCGCGACCGGCAAATGGAAAACCATCTGGAGCGAGTGGCTCACGAGCGTGGACCACAAGCGCATTGGTCTCATGTACATCATCGTGGCCGTGCTCATGCTCGTGCGCGGCTTTGCCGACGCCGTCATGATGCGCGTCCAGCAGGCCATTGCGTTCGACGGGCCGGGTTATCTGCCGCCGCATCACTACGACCAGATCTTCACGGCGCACGGCGTCATCATGATCTTCTTCATGGCGATGGCGCTCATGGTCGGCCTGTTCAACCTCGTGGTGCCGCTGCAGATCGGCGCGCGCGACGTGGCGTTCCCGTTCCTGAACTCGCTGTCGTTCTGGATGACGGCCATCAGTGCAATCCTCATCAACCTGTCGCTCTTCGTCGGCGAGTTCGCGCAGGTGGGCTGGCTTGCCTATCCGCCGCTCTCGGAGCTCGCGTACAGTCCAACCGTCGGGGTTGACTACTACATATGGGCCGTTCAGCTTTCAGGCGTGGGCACGCTCATTACCGGCATCAACTTCTTCGTGACCATCATCAAGATGCGCGCGCCGGGCATGAGCCTCATGAAGATGCCGGTGTTCACGTGGACGGCGCTGTGCTCGAACGTGCTCATCATGGCCACGTTTCCGATCCTCACGATCGCCGTTGCGCTGCTGGGCTTCGACCGCTACCTCGGGATGCACTTCTTCACGAATGACGGCGGCGGCAACATGATGCTGTATCTGAACCTGATCTGGGCGTGGGGCCACCCCGAGGTGTACATCCTCGTGCTGCCTGCGTTCGGCATCTATTCGGAAGTCATGGCCACGTTCTGCAAGAAGCCGCTGTTCGGCTACAAGACGATGGTCTATGCCTCGTGCGCGATCATGATCCTCGCGTTCCTCGTGTGGGCGCACCACTTCTTCACGATGGGCTCGGGTGCCGACGTCAACGCGTTCTTCGGCATCGCCACCATGATCATCGCGATCCCCACGGGCGTGAAGATCTTCAACTGGCTGTTCACGATGTACCGCGGGCGCGTCCATTTCACGGCCCCCGTGCTCTGGACGATCGGCTTCATGGTCACGTTCTCGATCGGCGGCATGACCGGCGTGATGATGGCCATTCCGGGCGCGGACTTCGTGCTGCACAACTCGCTGTTCCTCGTGGCGCACTTCCATAACGCCATTATCGGCGGCGTGGTGTTCGGCTACCTCGCGGGCCTGCATTACTGGTTCCCGAAGGTGTTCGGCCTCAAGCCCAGCGAAAAGCTCGGCAAGGCGTCGTTCTGGTGCTGGTTCGTGGGCTTCTACGTGGCGTTCGTGCCGATCTACGTGCTTGGCTTCATGGGCGCAACGCGCCGCCTGAACCACTACGACAACCCCGCATGGCATCCGTATTTCATCGTGGCCGCCATTGGCGTGGCGATCATCGCGCTCGGCGTGGTGTTCCAGGTGCTCCAGTGGGTGATGGCGTTCGTGAACCGCAACAAGGCGGAATGCCAGGACGTCACGGGCGACCCGTGGGACGGCCGCACGCTCGAATGGGCGACCTCGTCGCCGCCGGCGGTCTATAACTTCGCGCTCATCCCGCAGGTGCAGGACATCGACGCCTTCGCCCACATGAAGGAAACGGGCCGTGGCATGGGTCTCGCCGCGAAGTACAGCGACATTCACATGCCGTCGAATACGTCGGCGGGCTTCTTTGTCGGCATGTTCAGTCTGGTGCTGGGCTTTTCGGGCGTCTGGCACATCACGTGGCTCGGTGTGCTCGCGTTTATCGCCATCGTTGTCACCATCGCCGCACGCAGCTTCGGCGACGACGACGGGTATTACATTCCGGCCGCGAAGGTTCGCGAGATCGAAGAGAAGCGCCATCGTGCGACGGTTGCCGCCGAGCGCAAGTTGGACGCCGTGGAGGCTTAAGCGATGTTACAGAAAACCAATACGGCAACGCTTGCCGATTTCGATCATCACGATCATCCGCCCTCACAGTCCGTTTTCGGCTTCTGGGTGTACCTGATGACCGACTGCATCCTGTTCGCGGCGCTGTTCGCCACGTTCGGCGTGCTCGGGCATCAGTTCGCGGGCGGCCCCACGGGCAAGGACCTGTTCAATATCAGCGACGTTGCAGTGGAAACCGCCGTGCTGCTGATTTCCAGCATCACCTACGGTTTCGCCATGCTCGGCGCGCACCAGCGCAAGACCGGCGCGGTACTCGGCTGGCTGAGCGTGACCTTCATTCTGGGCGCGCTCTTCCTCGTGCTGGAACTGCGCGAGTTCTCTCACCTGATCGCCGAAGGCGCGGGTCCGCAGCGCAGCGCGTTCCTCTCGTCGTTCTTCGTGCTGGTCAGCACGCACGGTGTGCACGTCTTCTTCGGCCTCGTCTGGATGGCCGTGCTGATGATGCAGGTGATCCGCCGTCCGCAGCTGGACGACCGGGAAGTGCGCCGTCTCACGTGCCTCAGCCTTTTCTGGCACTTCCTCGACGTGGTGTGGATCTGCGTGTTTACCTTTGTCTATCTCGGGAGCGTGATCTAAATGGCACATTCTCATAGCGAAGCCCATGGCAGCCTCGGCAGCTATGTGGCGGGCTTCATCCTCGCGGTGCTGTTGACGGCCGCTGCGTTCGGCGTCGTCATGCACGGCACGCTGGCGCCGGGCATCATCATGGTCGTGCTCGCCGTACTGGCCTTCGTGCAGGTGATCGTGCACCTCGTGTTCTTCCTGCATCTGAACACGTCGTCGGGGCAGGGCTGGAATGTGCTCTCGCTCGCCTATACTGTGCTGGCGGCTGCGTTCCTGATCTTCGGCACGATCTGGGTCATGCACAACGTCGGCATGAACATGATGTCGCGTTAATCACCGGCGCGGACCGGCGCCCGGGCGGGAACCGCCGGGGCACCGGTCCGTACAGGCCGACGGCCGCACAGACAGATGTTCTGTGCGGCCGTTTTCATTTCATCTGACGGAATGCGCCCCTTCGATCAGGTGAGACGCCAGCTTGACACTCGCGCGCTGCGACGCCTATCATGGGCGTCAATTGTTCGTTAAACGACCATGAGTTCGCGTAACGAACAAATCGCATCTGGACATGCGCGCTCGAGTCCCGCCACTTTTTATCGCCCGCGCAGTCCGTCAATCTCAATCAGCTTTGCATTGGATCGCACCACGTGCGACTGGAACTGGAGACTCTCATGACGGAAGCATTCATCTGCGACGCGATTCGCACACCGATCGGCCGCTACGCGGGCGCCCTTGCGCAGGTTCGCGCCGACGACCTCGGCGCCGTGCCGCTCAAGGCGCTCATGGAGCGCAACAAGGACGTGGACTGGACCGCAATCGACGACGTGATCTACGGCTGCGCGAACCAGGCGGGCGAAGACAACCGTAACGTCGCGCGCATGTCGTCGCTGCTGGCGGGTCTGCCGCAGGCCGTGCCGGGCTCGACCGTGAACCGGCTGTGCGGCTCGGGCATGGACGCCGTGGGCATTGCCGCGCGCGCGCTCAAGTCGGGCGAAGCGGGCCTGATGATCGCGGGCGGCGTGGAGAGCATGAGCCGTGCGCCGTTCGTGATGGGCAAGTCTGCCAGCGCCTTCGCGCGCGACGCCGCGATCTACGACACGACCATCGGCTGGCGCTTCGTCAACAAGCTGATGAAGCAGCAGTACGGCGTGGACTCGATGCCGGAGACCGCCGAGAACGTTGCCGTCGATTACGGCGTGAGCCGTGCCGATCAGGACGCGTTCGCGCTGCGCAGCCAGCAAAAGGCCGCGCGCGCGCAGGCCGACGGCACGCTCGCGCAGGAGATCGTCGCGGTGACGATCGCGCAGAAGAAGGGCGATCCGCTCGTGGTGTCGCGCGACGAGCATCCGCGCGAGACGACCCTCGAGACGCTGGCGAAGCTCAAGGGCGTCGTGAGCCCGGATGGCTCGGTGACCGCGGGCAATGCGTCGGGCGTGAACGACGGTGCGTGCGCGCTGCTGCTCGCCAACGAGGAAAACGCGAAACGCTTCGGCCTCACGCCGCGCGCGCGCGTGATCGGCATTGCGACCGCGGGCGTTGCGCCGCGCGTGATGGGTATCGGTCCGGCGCCCGCCACGCAGAAGCTGCTCGCGCGCCTGAACATGACCATCGACCAGTTCGACGTGATCGAGCTCAACGAAGCGTTCGCCTCGCAGGGCCTGGCCGTGCTGCGCATGCTCGGCGTGGCCGACGACGATCCCCGCGTCAACGCGAACGGCGGCGCCATCGCGCTGGGCCATCCGCTGGGCATGAGCGGCGCGCGTCTCGTGACGACGGCGATGTATCAACTGCACCGCACGCAGGGCCGCTATGCACTGTGCACGATGTGTATCGGTGTCGGCCAGGGCATCGCTATCGCCATCGAGCGCGTTTGATTCTGTTCAGGCAGCCTGAAGATTATTTCAGTTGCCGTCGACGCTGGAAATGCGTAGTGAATAAAACCGCGAATCTTTTGATTCGCGGTTTTTTTTCGTCATGCATACCTAATACCTGTATCACTTCATACCAACGTCACATATCGATACGCATCACATCCACGTTTCGTGGATAGAAAAAATGTGCTGAATTATTTCGGATTCGACACCGATCAATAAAGCAGCGCTTTTTGTGATGCGTTCAGCTTAATCTGATCTGGCTCTCAGCCATTCTCTAGTCGGTTTTTAAAAGGGACGCGTAGAATCGTCCCACTTCGGCACAAGCCGTTGCAGCGAAAACTAAACCCCGACTTTTGGAGAATACAGATGATGAAGGCAACATCGTTGGCAGCAGCGGTGGTCGTTAGCATGGCGTTCGCGCAAGCCGCATCGGCGCAGACCGAGCAGCCGGCGTCGGCGCCTCAGGCACAATCGGCGCTTGCGGGCGCGGCGCAAGCGATCGTCGCCAATGCGGAGCCGATTCATGTGCAGGCCAAGATCGTCGGCATCGACCGTGCGGCGCGCGTCGTCACGCTGCGCGGCCCGCGCGGCAACGACGTGGACATCGCGCTCAGCCAGCAGGTGGGCAATTTCGACCAGCTCAACGTGGGCGATACCGTCGACGTGCTCTACAAGAACGCACTGCTCGTGACGGCCGAAAAGGTCACGGGCAAGGACAAGGGCATTCGCAAGCGCGTCGATACCAACGTCTATCTGCCGGCTTCGTCGGGCTACGACGCGGCGCGCCAGGTCGAGGTGCAGGCCACGGTGCAGCACATCAACATGAAGAAGCGTGAAGTCACGCTGCGCGGCGCCTATCAGACGGTGACGCTCGAAGCCACGCCCGATATCGATCTGAAGAAGCTCAAGGTTGGCGACACGATCCACGCCGTGTTCGTTTCGGCCTACGCAACGCAAGTCACGCCGGTGGGCCAGGCGCAATAAGCGCTGGCGGACCGCGCGGTCCGCTCGCACCAGCGAAAACGCCGGCGCAGCGCGAATACCTCGCGATGCGCCGGCGTTTCGATTTTCGGCGGGCGCCTGTTACGGCGCCCGTTTTTTTGGGCTATCGCCGAGCAGGCTTACATGCCCGCCATGCACATGTACTTGACGACGACGTAGTCGTCCACGCCATAGTGCGAGCCTTCGCGGCCGAGGCCCGATTGCTTCACGCCGCCGAACGGCGCCACTTCGTTCGAGATCAGGCCGGTGTTGATGCCTACCATGCCGTACTCGAGTGCTTCGGCCACGCGCCATACGCGGCCGATGTCGCGGCTGTAGAAGTACGCGGCGAGACCAAACTCGGTATCGTTCGCCATCCTGATCACTTCCTCATCCGACGAGAAGCGGAACAGCGGTGCGAGCGGGCCGAACGTTTCGTCGCGCGCGACCTTCATCGCGGGCGTGACGTTCGTGAGCACGGTGGGCTCGAAGAAGCCATGGCCGAGCGCGTGGCGCTTGCCGCCCGTGAGCACTTGCGCGCCCTTCGCGAGTGCGTCCTCGATGTGCGATTCCACCTTCAGCACGGCCGCTTCGTTGATGAGCGGGCCTTGCGTGATGCCGGCTTCCGTGCCCAGACCGACCTTGAGCTTTTCCACGGCTTCGCGCAGCTTGGCGGCGAACGTATCGTAGACGGCGTCATGCACATAGAAGCGGTTCGTGCACACGCAGGTCTGGCCGCTGTTGCGGTACTTCGAGGCGATGGCGCCTGCCACTGCCGCGTCGATATCGGCGTCTTCGAAGACGATGAACGGCGCGTTGCCGCCCAGTTCGAGCGAGACCTTCTTGACCGTCGCCGCGCATTGGCTCATCAGCAGGCGGCCCACCGGCGTCGAGCCCGTGAACGAGAGCTTGCGCACCGTCGGGTTGCTCGTGAGCTCACCGCCGATGGCCTTCGGGTCGCCGGTGACGACGCTGAAGATGCCGCGCGGCACGCCCGCGCGCTCGGCCAGCACGGCCAGCGCGAGTGCCGAAAGCGGCGTGGCTTCGGCGGGCTTGAGCACGATCGGGCAGCCTGCCGCGAGCGCGGGGCCGACCTTGCGCGTGATCATCGCGGCGGGGAAGTTCCACGGCGTGATGGCGGCGCACACACCAACCGGCTCTTTCGTCACGACGATGCGCTTGTCATTCGCGGGCGTGGGGATCGTGTCGCCGTAAATGCGCTTGCCTTCTTCGGCGAACCATTCGAGGAACGACGCGGCGTAGCCGATTTCGCCCTTCGCTTCGGCGAGTGGCTTGCCTTGCTCGGTGGTGAGGATCAGCGCGAGGTCGTCGGCGTTCGCCATCATCAGGTCGTGCCACTTGCGCAGGATGACGCTGCGCTCCTTCGCGGTCTTCGCGCGCCAGGCGGGCCATGCGGCGTTCGCGGCCGAGATCGCGCGGCGCGTTTCGGCGGCGCCCATGCGCGGCACGGTGCCGATCAGCGCGCCGGTGGCGGGGTTGATCACGTCGAGCGTGGCGCCGTCTTCTGCGCCTTGCCATTCGCCGTTGATATAGGCGTTGCTTTGCAGCAGCGATGCGTCTTTCAGGTTCATGCTTGAGCTCCGACAGGCTTCGATTCGATTTCGATGCAATAAGAACGACAAACGGCACAGCGGCAAACGCCGGTGTGCCGTTTCGTGGAGGGCCCGCGCGCGGCGGGCCACCAAGTGCGTGTGCTAAGGCTGAAGTCGCGACGCGAGGCTTACGCCGGCACGCCCACGGCTTCCTTGATCGACTCTTCGAGGATCGCGAGCGCTTCGTCGAACACGTTGTCCTGAATCGTCAGCGGGAACAGGAAGCGCACGACGTTCGAGTACACGCCGCAGATCAGCAGCAGCAGGCCGCGGTTCAGCGCGGCGGTCTGCACGCGCTTGGTGAAGTCGGCGTCTGCTTCGTTCGTGCCCGGCTTGAAGAATTCCACGGCGTTCATCGCGCCCGGGCCACGCACGTCGGCGATTTGCGGCATTTCGGCCTTCATCGCGTTGAGCTTGGCCTTGAGCTTGTCGCCAAGCTTCGTGGCGCGCTCGCAGAGCTTCTCTTCTTCGATGATCTCGATCACCGCGTGCGCCGACGCCACGGCCAGCGGGTTGCCCGCGTACGTGCCGCCGAGGCCGCCAGGCGCTGCCGCGTCCATGACTTCCGCACGGCCGACCACGCCCGACAGCGGCATGCCGCCGGCCAGGCTCTTGGCGATCGTCATGAGGTCCGGCGTGACGTCGTAGTGCTCCATCGCGAACAGCTTGCCGGTGCGCGCGAAGCCCGTTTGCACTTCGTCGGCGATCAGCAGGATGCCGTGCGTGTCGCAGATCTTGCGCAGGCCGCGCACGAAGTCAGCGGGCGCCTGGTAGAAGCCGCCTTCGCCCTGGACCGGTTCGAAGATGATCGCGGCGACGCGCTTCGGATCGATGTCGGCCTTGAACAGCATCTCGATGTGCTTGAGCGAGTCAGCCGTGCTGATGCCGTGGACCGAGTTGGGGTACGGGGCGTGGTAGACGTCGGCCGGGAACGGGCCGAACGCGAGCTTGTACGGTGCGACCTTGCCCGTGAGCGCCATGCCCATCAGCGTGCGGCCGTGGAAGCCGCCTGCGAAGGCGATCACGCCCGGACGGCCGGTGTGGGCGCGGGCGATCTTGACGGCGTTTTCGACGGCTTCGGCGCCGGTCGTGAAGAACGCGGCCTTCTTGGCGAAGCTACCCGGTGCGCGCTGGGCGACCTTCTCGGCCAGCGAGACGTACGACTCGTAGGGGACGATCTGGTAGGCGGTATGCGTGAAGTGGTCGAGCTGCGCCTTGATGGCGGCGACGATCTTCGGATGGCGGTGGCCCGTGTTGCAGACGGCGATGCCGGCAGCGAAGTCGATGAAACGGCGGCCTTCGACGTCCCACAGCTCCGCGTTCTCGGCGCGCTCGGCGTAGAAGTCGCACATCACGCCCACGCCGCGCGGGGTAATGGCGTTCTTGCGGTTCTGCAGATCGGCGTTCTTGGTCACGTTCGTCTCCTTCGAAAACAGTGTCGGTTCGGTTGGCGGGTGGACCGGTTTTCGGTCCCATTCGGCCCGCACTCAGTCCATGCAGCGACTATACTCACCTTTGGCTCTAAATTTCAGAGCCATT
Source organism: Paraburkholderia pallida (assembly GCF_004524855.1). Lineage (NCBI taxonomy): Bacteria > Pseudomonadati > Pseudomonadota > Betaproteobacteria > Burkholderiales > Burkholderiaceae > Paraburkholderia > Paraburkholderia pallida. Next base: position 2,389,059 of record NZ_CP038149.1, read on the forward strand.
CAGTAAAATTATTAGGAGCCAATTTCGATGCGAGCGAGTGTCCTGTCCGACTGGCTGGCCCAGCGGATCGAGCGCGGCAGCGGTCAGCCGGTCTACCGGCAACTGCATCGTTTGCTGCAGCAGGCGATCCTTTCGCGCGAACTGCCGGCCGGCGCGCGGGTGCCGTCGTCCCGGCTGCTGGCGGCGGAGCTGGGCATCGCGCGCAATACGGTCACGCAGGTGTACGAGCAGCTCGTGCTCGAAGGCTATGTGACTTCGGCGACGGGGCGCGGGACCTTCGTCGCCGATACTACGCCCGACGAGATCGTTGGCGCGGCGGAAATTGGCTCTCTGAGAACGGCTAAAAATGCCGTCGATTTTAGATCCGCACCCAATTCGATGACGGCAAGCCGGGTGGGTGATGCCGGCGTAATCGCAACTAACAGCCTCGACGCGCACACCTCGTCAGGCGCCCAGGGCGTCCCGCCAAGTCCGGCGATTCCCGTAGCGCAGGCCCATTCCCTTCGCGCGGATGCCGGGGAGAGCCCAGCAGGGCCGTTCGCGCCCACGCAGGCGCAGCGCACGGCGGCCCGTGCGCTCTCCACGCGCGGCGCGCGCCTGATCGCGGGCGCGGGCGTCTCGAAGCGCCAGGGCGGCGCGTTCATGCCGGGCGTGCCCGACGTCTCGCGCTTTCCGGCACGCATCTGGACGCGCCTGCACAACAAGTACTGGCGCAGCCTGCGCCCCGATCTGCTGACCTACGCGCCGGGTGGTGGCCTGGCGCTCCTGCGCCACGTGCTTGCCGACTATCTGCGCACTTCGCGCTCGGTGCGCTGCTCGCCCGAGCAGATCATCATCACGACGGGCATCCACCAGTCGGTGGACCTGGCCGTGCGTCTGCTCTCCGACCCCGGCGACACGATCTGGACCGAAGACCCGTGCTATTGGGGCGTGCGCAGCGTGATGCAGGTTTCGGGGCTCAAGCCGCGCCCGATCGCAGTGGACAGCGAGGGCATCAATCCGTCGGCGGCCGATTTCGCCGCCGCGCCGCCGAAGCTGATTCTCGTCACGCCCTCGCATCAGTACCCGCTCGGCATGGTGATGAGCCTCGCGCGCCGCCGCATGCTGCTCGAGTACGCGCGCCAGCACCAGTGCTGGATCATCGAGGACGACTACGACAGCGAGTTCCGCTACGGCAGCCGGCCGCTCGCGTCGCTGCAGGGGCTCGACACGGCGGGGCAGGTGATCTATGTGGGCAGCTTCGGCAAGACGCTGTTTCCGGGGCTGCGCGTGGGCTATCTCGTCGCGCCCGAGCCGCTCGCCGAGAGCTTCGCGACCGCGAGTGCCGAGCTTTATCGCGAGGGCCAGCTTTTGCAGCAGGCCGTGCTGGCGGAGTTCATCGCCGAAGGGCATTTCACCTCGCATATCCGCAAGATGCGCGCGCTCTATGGCCAGCGGCGTCAGGTGTTGCTCGATGCGGTCGCGCGCCGTTATGGCGACGCGTTGCCCGCGATGGGCGGCGACGCGGGCCTGCACGTGGTCATGCAATTGCCCGAAGGCAGCGACGACCGTGCCGTGGCCGAGGCCGCGCTCGCGCGCAATATCGTCGTGCGGCCGCTATCGGGCTATTACTCGGAGCGCGAGCGCGCGGCGTCGGGGTTGTTGATCGGCTATGCGTGCGTGCCCGACGAGGAAATCGCGCCCGCGTTCGATACGCTCGCCGAGGCGATTGATGTGACGTTGCCGATGTTTGCCGAGTGATCGCTTTCGATAACTTTTGGCACTGTTGAGCAATTGCCGGGACGCCGTCGAATCGACGGCGAGGTTTTCGCGAACACTCGCAGAATTCGAAGGGCTAGTAATAATTTTTATGCCTGACGGCTCCCGAAATAAATGAGTCTTGCATAAATCGAAGGTGTGCAGGATGGCGGTCAACTATCGTTATCGCGCCACTGTTCTGTGGCGTTCATGTTGATATGATCCCCGCGCTATCAGGCTGGATTTCCTGGGCCGGTTCTTCGCCGCTTTAATTCGATTTCGAGAGCGGATTTCCCGATCGATGCTTCATTGCTGCAATCCATTGCAGACGGCCCCGGTTTCGACTGACGGTGGGCGCGGCTCGCTGTTCTCCGGGTAAGTCGCCAGACGCCGCCCCGAATTGCCCCCCGTACGCGCAGCAGCAACAACGACCGATTCCGAGACCCATGAGCACGCACCCTCACCCGGCCCATCCTGCGACACCGGCTGCGCCCGCCGCCTCGCCGGCGCCCCCCTGGACCCCGTTGAACTGGGCCTTTCCGTTCACGCCGCTCGGCAAGGATGACGCCACCGACCCGATGACGTACATGAAGGCACTGGCGCAAGCGGACGACGGTTTTTATCCGCTTGGCGCCAGCGGGTTGTGGCACGGAGGCGTGCACTTTGGCTCGTCCACCGCCACGATGCTGAAGCAGGATACCGGCGTGCGGGCCATCGCCGATGGCGAGGTCGTGGCGTACCGGCTCGACAGCAAATATCCCGCGCAGACCTGGCAGGACGGCCACCAGGCGCTCTACTCCACGGGCTTCGTGCTGATCCGCCACACGCTGCAACTGCCGCCGGTGCCAGCGAAACCGGGCCCGGCCAGCCCGCAGGGCGCATCGGCGGCGGCGGCTTCCAGTCAGAGCGCAGCCGCTGCGCCACCCGCCTCCTCGCCTTCCGCTGCAGGCACGTCGACACCGCCGAGGCCCGCGCCGGACGAAACGCTCACGTTCTTCAGCCTGTACATGCACCTGATGGACTGGAACAGCTACCAGGCGGCGCAGGAGCAGGCCCGGACCGCGCAAGCCGGTGCGGCGAAGCTGAACCTGGCGCCGATGCCGTTCTGGGAGGGCGAGCGCTACTATCGCGTGGGCGACCGGGCGCCCAATATCCAGGCGATGCCAAAGCCGAAGACCCCGCCACCCGCGCCGGTAGACACGATTGACTACGACCTGCTCGGCGAATTCATCGAGGCGGGCTTTATCGCACCCCCAAAGCCGCCTGCAGCCCAGCCGGTTGACGACACCCCGCTGCCTGCGCCGGTGAAGGGCATCGCGGTTCGCGACCTGCCGAACGGCAAGCTCATCGGCATCCTGCCCAGGGGCGCTGAGCTCATGGTTTCCGAGACGGACCCGAAGCATCCCGGCTGGCAGAAAATCAGGGCGCTCAGGAGCGGTCAGCCAGTCAGCGCGGAGGTCGGGAAGCCGGTCTCGCCGCACGCCCCGTGGAGCTGGGTGTATGTGAAAGAACTCGATGCGGTGCTCGATCCGAAGCCGCTCGACACGGTGGTCGTGCTCAAGCAGCCGTATGCCGTGAAGGCCGGCGACGTGGTGGGCCAGATGGGGCACTACCTGCGCTACGTCGACGCGTCGCCGCTGCCGCCGAAGCCGACCCGGCCGCTGCTGCATCTCGAAGTCTTTGCCGGACCGGAACTGCAGGCGTTCATCGAAAAGAGCCGGACGCGCGCAAAGGACCTGCCGGCGGCGAAGACGTTTCTGGAGATTTCGCCCGGCGCGCAACTGGTGACGGACATCCCCCAGCCGGACAGGACGCTGCCCCAGAGCCCGGGTGGCCTGAAGCTGGTGCCGGTGGGCAACGCCACGGCCTCAAGGTGGGTCAAGGTCCAGCCGAAGACGGTGACGACGCCAGCCCCGAGCGCCCAGAGTGCCCATGGCGGACATCACGGGCATCCTGCACCGCGTCCGATACTGACCGACACGGGTCCCCAGGTGTGGGTGGAGGCCAGACTCGCGAACACGACGACCACCGGTGTCGTCAAGGTATGGACGAATTTCCCCCTGAACGTCTCCAGCGCGAAGGGGCCGGGCGCGGATTTCCGCGACGTATTCCGGCGCACCGATCTGGACAGGCTGGGTGCCGACAACGTCGCGATTGACGACAAGGGGCACCGGTGGTGGAACATCACGATCGGCACCCGGGACGGATCAACCCGGCAGGGCTGGGTGTGTGAAGAAAATCATCCGCTCGCACGGATGTGCGGCCCGTGGGACTGGCCTGGGTTCGAACTCGTCGACAACACCCGCTTCAGGCCGGTCGACATGCTCAAGCGGTATATCCACGTGACGGACCAGTATCTGGTTGATGAAGACAAGTCGGAGTTCGAGCCGGGCGCGCTGAGCGTGAACGCGGGGGATTTGATCGTCAAGCTCGAGAAGGCGATTGACGCGAACCATGATGGCAAGGTGACGGCGCAAGAGTTGAAGCACGCGCAGGAAACGCCGTGGATGGCCGAAGCGATCACGCATCTGGTGGTGCGCTCGGAGAGCGAATGGGGCGGCGGGCTGGGCAAGTGGGAAGAAATGTCGCCGCTGATGAAGAAACTGCTGTGGTTGTGGAAGGCTGAGATCGAGCGGATCGGGAAGCTGCAATGGTGGGAGCAGGCGGCAGGGATCGAGGGGTTTCCGAAGGAGCCAATGCCGTGGCATTTTCATCCGGTGGGGATGGTGGGGAATTTTTCCTCAACCTGTAGTGAGGAATGCAAGACGGACGTTTTGGATTTTCAAACTACCGAGGGGATGTTCTATTCATCGAAGGAAGCCTTTTCGCTTGTATTGAGAATTGAAGGATATGGCGAAACTCCGTATGTTCCAGGCGATCATCGAGATCAGTCTAGCGGTGTGACGATAGGATACGGTTATGATTTAGGTCAACAAGTTTCTGCACAAGCTGCTGCCGATCTAAATGGATTGGTGCCTCCAGGGCAAATTATGAGGTTGCTTGGTGCAATCGGAAGGCGCGGAGATCATGCTCGAGCACTTATCCCTTCTCTTTCCGATATAAGAATTTCAAACCCAAATGCGCTCGAATTGGCAAGGCGAATGAAGCGACGTTATGCACAATACACCGTTGATGCATTTCCGGGTGTCACGCGACTGCATCCACATTGTCAAGGGGCCTTGCTTAGTTTGATTGTGAATCGTGGGCCAGGCTTGGAGGATAAGCCACACCAAAAAACACGTGCTCAAATGAGGGAAATCAGAAAGGCAATCCAGGATAACAATCTGCCTGGTGTTCCCTTACAGCTACGTGCCATGAAGGTACTCTGGGACCCTGCAAGTCAGAGGGGACTTATCATAAGACGAGAAGCGGAAGCCCTATTGTTCGAAAAGGGCATGAACTGTAATTGTTGGAGATGATTGATGATGAAGATTTTTGTTTTTCTTGCAATATTTTTTGCATCTCATGCTGCCCTTTCGAAGGCGGTTTGTGGTGGCCAAACTAACTATGAGATTGAGCACTGTGCACGTTCAAATTACGAATCTGCCGACAAAGATCTCAACCAAAATTATAACAATATTCTGAGTAAGATGCCTGCAAGAGATAAGCAAGATCTCGTTGTAACTCAGCGATTATGGGTTGTCTATAAAGAGGAATATTGTCAATCCGCATATGATGCTGCTAGCCCCGGGGAAGAGGCGGCTATTGACAAATTGACATGTCTGACTTCGGTGACGGAGGCGCGAACAAAGGAAATTCGCTATCTCGACTCATCGGTTGGAATGGACGATTTTAGGCGATCGTTGGCGATTATGGCCAATCTTTATGAGCATGGGGACACTGGTAAGGTGATTTCGAGGTTGGTAAGTCAAAATTCAGATGGAAATGATCTGAATTGGATGAAATATGTGGATTTAAATTGCAGGATGACCGCCTCAAAATTGAGCGAGGAGCATAATGCCTGTGTAGCGCGACTGAATTTCTACAGAAATTGGTAGAGATTCATTGGAAATTATTTTGCGTGCCGCAATGCGTTTGTTTCATATGATCACAGGTCGATGACGGACGACGGCGTTCCGACCGCCTCGAACGGTCGTCAGTCCAGGTGTGAGCGCCACCTGATATCGAGCCTGCCTGCGTCCCTTGACGCGTCCAGCACAGTGCACCGCCCGAGTCCGCTCACATCCGTATCAACACCGCCCCACAAGTCACAAGCACACACGCGACCATGCGGCGCGCGGTGAGCTTCTCCCGCATGAAGAGCCAGCCGATCAGCACCGCGAAGATCGACGACATCTCGCGCAACGCCGACACCATGGCGATCGGCAGATAGCGGAACGCCTCGATCACGAGGCAATACGCGCTCAGCGCGAGCACGCCCGCGAGCATGCCGCGCAAGGCATTGGCCTTCGAGACGAACATCTGCGCCGCGCCGCCGCGCAGCTTGCAGACCACGATGAACTGCGGGACGTTCCAGAGCAGATAGACCCACATGATGTAGCTGAGCGGATTGCCGGCGAGGCGCGCGCCGAGGCCGTCGACGATCGAATAGGTCGAGATGAAGAAACCCGTCACGAGCGCCCAGGGCACGCTTTCGCCCGAGAAGCGCATGCCGCGCCTGAACGCGAGCGACATGATGCCGAGCGAGACGAGCATCACGCCGGTGGCGGCGAGCGCGTGCAGTTCCTCGTGCGCGAACACGAGCGCGCCCACGAACACGAGCAACGGCGAGAGGCCGCGCGCGATCGGATAGATCTGCCCGAAGTCGCCGCTACGGTAGGCGCGGATCAACGCAAAGCAGTACGCGAATTCGAGCAGCGCCGATGCCGCGATATACGGCCAGCTCTCGGCAGCGGGCAGCGGCAGCACGCAGACGCCAACGGCGCTCACGAGCACATAAGGCACCGAGAACATGCCGAGCAGCCAGACGCGGTCGCCCGAGAGGTGGAGAAAGGCATTCCAGCTCGCGTGCATGAGTGCCGAGAGCAGGACCAACAGGACGACGAAGCTTGCCATCGAACGAGCGCAATGAGTGGGAGGGGGCGGGGCGGTTGCGGCCGCAAGCGGTCGATTATTCCAGCGAATGCGCCGCAGCGCCAGAACACAAGGAAGGGCCGCACGAAGAAATAAGCGCGGGCCCCGTGGCGAATGCCACGGAATCCGCGCTGCGGTGCTTGAAGCGGAACGCGTCAGTGTCAGATCACGCGCGCGCGCAATTTCGCCGAGATGAGGTCGATCACCGTCACCACGGCGATCACCATGATCAGCACCGCGCTCGTCTGCGCATAGTCGAACGAGCGGATCTCTTCATAGAGCACGACGCCGATGCCGCCCGCGCCCACCATGCCGACCACCATCGCCGAGCGCACATTCGACTCGAACCGGTAGAGCGCGTAAGAGATCCACAGCGGCATGACCTGGGGCAGCACGCCGTAGATGATCTCGTCGAGCGGCGTGGCGCCGGTCGCGCGCACGCCCTCGGCGGGGCGCGGGTCGACGGCCTCGACGGCCTCCGCGAAGAGCTTGGCGAGCACGCCCGTCGTGTGGACCCACAGCGCGAGCACGCCCGCGAACGGCCCGAGCCCGACCGCGACGATGAAGAGCATCGCGAACACCATCTCGTTGATGGCGCGGCACGCGTCCATCAGGCGGCGCACCGGATGGAGGACCCAGCGCGGCGCGAGATTGTGCGAGGACATCAGCCCGAACGGCACCGCGCAGACGATGGCGAGCGCCGTGCCCCAGAGCGCGACCGCCACTGTCACCCACATCTCGTGCAGATAGGTGCGCCATTCGGTGAAGTCGGGCGGGAAGAAGCCGCTCGCGAAGATGCCCATGTTCTGCGAGTCGGCGAACAGATCGAGCGGGCGCATGTCCGCGCCGCGCCAGGCCGCGCCGAGCAGCATGAACACGATCGCCCAGAGCACGAGCGACGACCAGCTGCGCTTGGCCGCAACCGCGCTCATCTGGCTCGCGAGCGGCGCCGGCCTGGCCGGCGCTTGAGCGAGCGCTTCGCCCTGGCGTTGCTCAGGCTCCGCGCCCAGGCCGTCGGCGTGCTGGGCGAGCCGCGATGCGTCGAAGTCCATCGTGCCCATTACTGCTTCGTGGCGGTTGCGAGCGCGCCGATCTTCGCGTCGATGGCAGCGATCTGGCTCTTGCGGTCTTCGTCGGAGAGATGCGTGTCGGCGGCGATCTTCTCTTTCTGCTGGAACAGCGCGACCTGGCGAATCGGCAGCAACTGGGCGTCGGAGGCGGGCGCGAAGCCGGCGTAGCCCGTGATGTCGGCCATGATCTTCTTCTCCTTCGGATCGGTCTTGGCGTAGTGATAGAAGAAGTCACGCAGCTTCTGCTTGGTGGCCTCGGGCAGGTCCTTGCGCCACACGAGCGGATCGGACGGGATCAGCGGCGAGGTCCACAGCACGCGCACCTGCGCGAAGCGGTCCGGATGCTTTTGCTGGAGCGTGGCGAGTTCGATCGTGTTGTTGGTCGCGATATCGACCTTGTTGTTGACCACGGCGAGCAGGTTCGCTTCGTGGCTCGAAGGCAGCACCGTCTTGAACGCCGACGCATTCACCGAGACGCCGTGCTGCGCGAACAGGTAATAGCCGGGAATCAGCGTGCCCGAAGTGGAATTCGGATCGCCCCAGCCGAGCGTGAGATCCTTGGCATTCTTGAATACATCGTCGAGCGTCTTCACGCGGCTGTTGACGTTGGTGATCAGCACCGACTTGTAGCCGGCATCGCCGTTGGCGTAGAGCACCTTCGCGAAGATTTCGCCGTTCGAGCGGTCCACGGCTTCCATCGCGGAAGCATTGCCGAAGTAGCCGATCTGCACCTTGTTAAAGCGCATCGCTTCGATGATGCCCGCATAGTCGGTGGCGAAGAACGCGTTCACGTGCAGGCCGGTCTGGCGGTTCATGTCGTCGATGAACGGCTGCCAGCGCTGCTTGAGCACGGCCGACGAATCGGTGGAGATGATGCCGAAGTTGATGTCTTCCGCGTGAGCGGCCGATGCGCCGAGCGAGGCGAACGCAACGGCGCCGGCGGCGCACCAGGAGAGCATGGAACGGAGCAGTTTCATGGGAGAGGCGGAGTCCGTGTGGAGGGGGAACGTTTGCGTGATTTGGCTGCGGTGAGGTAATCGGGGCAGCCTCAGGCTGCCTTGGGCTGCGCGCCGAAGCACTGCGTGGCCGCGTGAGCGGGATCGGATTCGAGCAACTCGCGCGCGGCGCTGCCATAAAGCTCGTGCAGCAGGGCTGGCGTGAGCGCGGCGGACGGGCCGTCGTAGACCACGCGGCCGTCGCGCAACGCGACCGTGCGCGGGCAGTACCGCATCGCGATATCGACTTGATGCAGCGACACGAGCACCGTGAGCCCGTGATTGCGGTTCAGCATGCGCAGCATGTCCATCACGCGGCGCGACGACTCGGGGTCGAGCGAGGCGATTGGCTCATCGGCGAGAATCAGGCGAGCGCGCTGCACGAGCGCGCGGGCGAGCGCGGCGCGCTGCTGCTGGCCGCCCGAGAGATTGGCGGCGCGCTCGCCCGCTTTGTCGCCTATACCCACTTCCGCGAGCGCCGCGGCCGTCAACTCGCGCTCGCTGCGCGGAAACCATCCGGTGAGGCGGCGCCACAACGGCAGGCGCGCGAGCGCGCCAATCAGCACGTTGGTTTCCACCGTGAGCCGATGCACGAGATTGAACTGCTGAAACACGAAGCCGATATCGCGGCGGATGCGGCGCACTTCGCGCACGACGCGTCCGTTCTGCTGAATCGGGCGGCCAAGTATTTCGATCTGCGAAGGTTGCGGATCGGCGGCCACGAATCCGGCGATGTGGCGCAGCAGCGTCGACTTGCCCGAGCCCGATGCGCCGATTAGCGCGACCATTTCGCCGGTGCTTACGCGCAGGTTGATTTCGTTGAGGGCTTTGCGGTTTGCCGCGCCGCTAAAGGTCTTCGAGAGGCGTTCGATGCGGATTGCGTCCATGTCGATTCGTCATGTGGATCGGGCGCGTGGCCACGAATCCTTGATTGAGTCGGGGTCATTCTAGGAAGGGACTATGACGGTTGAGTGAAGGTGTCGCGACGTCTAGACGACTATATGTTTTTTTTTGCGCGGCTTTGCGCTGTGATGGCTTCGGATCATGTCGGTTGCGTGACAGTGTCAGCGCTTGTGACATCTGTGTGACGTCTCGCATGTGTCACGTGCAATGCGGCGTGATGCGGTTATATTGGCGGCAGATGTTCGCGGTGGCCCGCTTTTGTGCGGGAATTCTTTTCGACAGGGGCTTTGAAATTGTGATTTCTGGGGATGGGTGCGGGTTATAGTTACTTTCGCGTTTAACTTGTTTTCGCGGCGGGCCGCAAGCGTTGCCCCTGTGCGGGGCGGCACCTACTTTTCTTTGCCGCGGCAAAGAAAAGTAGGCAAAAGAAAGCCGCTCACACCGCCAGTGTGACGCAGTGGACCACTAACCGTATATCGGAGCGGCTCCGGAGCGTCTGCCATCACGGGACGTATTTCGGAGTGACTAAGGACTCATACCTCCGGCGGCGCTCCGCGCGCCGTGGGGCATAACCCAACACCGGTGGGGCGCATGCGTATTCACCTGCGCATGCAGCAAGGCCGGTTTTCCTTGCAGACCCTTCCGTCCGCGCGTAGCGCGTGGCGGGAAGGATGAGCCCTTTGTCACTACGGCGGAGTGTGCGGGGAGACGGATGCTCCGGAGCCGCTCCGGTGGACAGGGCAGTGGGGGACGGCGTCACACTGGCGGTGTGAGCCGCTTTCTTTTGCCTACTTTTCTTTGCGGCTGCAAAGAAAAGTAGGTGCCGCCCCGCACAGGGGCAACGCCTGCGGCCCGCCGCGAAAACAAGTTACCACCCAAAGCGTCAGCGCCACGAATAAAAGCCTATTGAGCCGCGGCAACGCTCAACCACGCCCTAAAACAGATGCCAGGACTAAGCTTCCTACCCGACAGCTTCGCGGAATACGAGGACCTGAAAACGCTCCTCGACGCAGGCGCACCGTGGTTCGACATCCGCAGCGCCGGCGAAGTCGAGGTCCGAGGACGCCCGTTCTCGCTCTACGTCGCAGCGGTAGGCTCTCGCGATCCCCAGGCCCCCGCCATCGGTTTTTTCGGCGGCATTCACGGTCTCGAGCGCATCGGCTCGCAACTCGTGCTCGACTACATGCGCGCGCTCGTCGGCCGCCTCGCGTGGGACGAACTGCTGATGCGCCAGCTCGAATCGGTGCGCCTCGTGATGATGCCGATCTGCAATCCCGGCGGCATGTGGCTCGCCACCCGCGCGAATCCGAACGGCGTGGACCTCATGCGCAACGCGCCTCAGGACGCCGACGAGCACGTACCGTTTCTCGCGGGCGGCCAGCGCGTGGGCTCCTGGCTGCCGTGGTATCGCGGCCGGCGCGGCGCGCCGATGGAGCCCGAGGCCCAGGCGCTCCTCAAGGTCGTCGATGAGGAGCTTGCGCACCGGCCGCTCGCGTTCGCGCTCGATTGCCATTCGGGCTACGGCTGGAGCGACAGCATCTGGTTTCCCTACGCGCGCACGCGCCAGTTGATGCGCCACCTGCCCGAGATGTACGTGCTCAAGACGATGTTCGAGCGCGCGCATCCGCATCACGGCTATACGTTCGAGCCGCAAAGCCACCAGTATCTGCTGCACGGCGATCTCTGGGACTGCGCGTACGACCGCGCCCCCGAGGCCAGCGTGTTCTTGCCGCTCACGCTCGAGCTGGGCTCGTGGCTGTGGATCAAGAAGAATCCGCGCCAGCTCTTCTCTCGCCAGGGCATGTTCAACCCGGTCATGCAGCACCGCACCGCGCGCGTATTGCGGCGTCACGCGAATCTGTTCGACTTCCTCACACGCGCCGCGTTTTCCTCGTCGCGCTGGCTGCCCCAGGGCGTGGCGCGCCAGCAGGTGTTGCAAAGCGCAATCGGGCACTGGTACCGGAAGCCGGGCGCATGACGGCGCGCTGGATCCTGCTGCGCGGCCTCACGCGCGAGTCGCGCCATTGGGGAGCGTTCGCGCCGTTGCTCGAGGCGCGGTGCGGCGCGGTGCTGCCCATCGACTTGCCGGGCAACGGCACGCTTGCGCATCTGCGCTCGCCTGTCGATGTCGATGCTTATGTGGACGCCGTGCGCGCCGAGGCGCAGCGGCAGGGCGCGCTGTCGCCGTATCGCGTGCTGGCGATGTCGCTGGGGGGCATGGTGGCAGCGGCGTGGGCGCGGCGCTTTCCCGAAGAGGTCGAGTCGCTCGTGCTCATCAACACGAGCATGCGGCCCTATAGCCGCTTCTATGAGCGCTTGCAGCCCGCTGCGTGGCCCGCGCTGCTGCGCGCCGCCCGGCACTGGCGCGGCGCCGATCCCGGCGGTATCGCCGAAACGGCGATCCACGAGCGCACGTGCGCGCGCCGCGACACGCTCGCCGCCGATCTCGACGCCTGGCGCGCCATCCGTGCGAGCGCGCCCGTGAGCCGCGCCAACGCGCTGCGCCAGTTGCTGGCGGCGGCGCGCTACACGGTGCGCGGCGTGCCGCGCTGCCCGGCGCTCGTGCTGTCCTCGCGCGCGGACAGCCTCGTCGATCCGGTGTGCTCGGCGCGCCTCGCGCAGGCGTGGCGGGCGACGCACCGCGAGCACCCGTGGGCGGGCCACGACCTGCCTCACGACGATCCGCAATGGCTCGTCGACGCGGTCTGCGCGAGGTTTGCCCCATAATATGGGGACCGCTTTTCCGGCTTCCTTTGGAACGAGTCCCTCTCATGAACGACAACGACCGCCTCGCGCCCGCTCCGGCCGCGCCGCGCCTCACCAGCCTCTCGCACGGCGGCGGCTGCGGCTGCAAGATCGCGCCGGGCGTGCTGTCCGCCCTGCTCGCGCGCAGCACGCCGCTCACCGCCGCTTTCCCGAACCTGCTGGTGGGCACGGAGACGGCCGACGATGCCGCCGTCTACAAGCTCAACGACGAGCAGGCCATCGTCGCGACCACCGACTTCTTCATGCCGATCGTCGACGACCCCTACGATTTCGGCCGCATCGCCGCCACCAACGCGCTCTCCGACGTCTATGCGATGGGCGGCAAGCCGATCCTCGCGCTCGCGCTGGTGGGCATGCCGATCAACGTGCTGCCGCACGAGGTGATCGCGCAGGTGCTGCGCGGCGGCGAGGATGTCTGCGCGGCGGCCGGCATTCCGGTGGCGGGCGGCCATTCGATCGATTCGGTCGAGCCGATTTACGGGCTCGCCGCGCTCGGCGTCGTGCATCCCGAGCGCGTGAAGCGCAACGCCTCGGCGCGCGCCGGCGACGTGCTCGTGCTCGGCAAGCCGCTGGGCGTGGGCGTGCTGTCCGCCGCGCTCAAGAAGGATCTGCTCGACGACGCCGGCTACCGGGCAATGGTCGACGCCGCCACGATGCTCAACAAGCCGGGCGCCGCGCTCGCCGAGCTGGAAGGCGTGCACGCGATGACCGACGTGACCGGCTTCGGCCTGCTCGGCCACACGCTCGAAATCGCGCGCGGCGCGAACCTCACGGCGCGCGTGCGCTACGCCGACCTGCCGTGGCTGCCCGGTGTGGAGGCATTCGTCGCGCAAGGCGTGTTCACGGGCGCCTCGGGCCGCAACTGGGCCTCGTATGGCGAAGGCGTGACGCTTGCGCCCCAATTGCCGGACAGCGCGCGCACGCTGCTCACCGATCCGCAGACCTCGGGCGGCCTGCTCGTGGCCTGCGCGCCGGAGCGAGTGGATGAAGTGCTCGCGCTCTTTCACGCGGACGGCTTCGACGCCGCACGCGTGATCGGCGAATTGACGGCAGGGCCCGCGCGCGTGGAAGTCGCATGAGCGGGGAATCGCCGAAGGCCATTTTCTATGCGCTCGCGGCGAACGCCGGCATCGCCGTCTGCAAGTACGCGGCGGCGGCGTTCACGGGCTCGGGCTCGATGTTCGCCGAGGCGATCCACTCCACGGCCGATTGCGGCAATCAACTCTTGCTGCTGTTCGGCCTGCGCCAGTCGCGCGAGCCGCCCACGCCCTTGCATCCGATGGGCACGGGCCGCGCGATCAACTTCTATTCGCTGCTCGTGGCGCTGCTGCTGTTCTTCGTGGGCGGCGCCTTTTCGGTGTACGAAGGCATACACCGGCTGATCGTGCGCGAGCCGCTGCAATACGTGTATGTGGCGCTCGCGGTGCTGGGTATTTCCGTGGCGCTCGAGGCGTTCTCGCTTTACGGCGCTTTGCGCGAAATCCGCAAGGGCTCGCCGACGAAATCGCTGTGGCGCTGGGCGCGCGAAACGCGCGACTCCGATCTGCTCGTGGTGGCCGGCGAGGACATTGCCGCGCTCGCGGGTCTCGCCATTGCGTTTGCGGCGGTGCTGCTCACGGTCATCACCGGCAATCCGGTCTGGGACGCGTGCGGGTCGATCGGCGTGGGCATTCTGCTCATGCTGATTTCATGGTTCATCGCGCGTGAGGTGAAGTCGATGATCGTGGGCGAATCCGCGAGCCCGGAAACGCGCCGTGACATCGAGGCGTTCTTGCGTGCGCGGTCGGAGATTCGCGGCATCATCAGCCTCATTACCCTGCAATGGGGCAAGGAGGTGGTCGTAGCCGTCCAGGCCGAGATGATCGACTACGATCACAGCCGCACGATGGTCGAGGCGATCAACGTGATCGAGGCCGAGCTTCAGGCGAAATTCCCGCAAGTGCGCTGGGTGTTCTTCGAACCGGATTTCGCAAAGCGCTAAGCGCTGCTTGTACTGCTCGCGGAGGCCCGACAGTCGACGGACTGTCGGGCCTTTTTACTGCTCGAGCGTGCTTTAGTGCCGAAACGGCGCCCACACAGGCGTAGTTTCGTCCCAGTTGTCCAGCTCGGAAGGTTGGGGATTGTTCATGATCAGGCGTCCTTATCGAATCGAAATGGCGAAACTCATTCGCCGGCACGAGCGAGGCGTGTCGCGTCGTTGGCGCGGCTTTCCTGCAGCGCGATGCGCTGCGCCTGCGTGCGGCCGACCAGGCTCTGATCCGGATAAGTGGTCTTGTTCAGCGAGGGCAGCGTGCCGTCGCGATAAGCCTCGACGATCTCAGCCTTCACCTGGGCGCGCGTTTTAGGGGCGCTGTTGTCGGCCACCGGGGCTTGCGCCGTTTGCACCGTTTGCCCGGCTTGCGGCGCGGCCTGTGCATCGGCTTGCGGACCATAGGTGCCCGCGCGGCCGATGCCGCCTGCGAAAGCCGACGCGCTCGCGGCGAGAGTGATGACAACGGTGGCGCCGAGCGTGGCTGCGAGAGTGCGTTTCATGATCTGCTCCTGTTTAAAGGTGCCTTGGCTGCATCGAATAAACCGATGGCCGTGGCGACAGGTGCAAATGTAGGTGCACGGGCTCGCGCGATAAACGTCCCGAAAGCGAAAGGAATTGTTGAGAATCCGGAACAATCGTGAAAACGCGCGCCAGCAGGGGGACCTGAGGGCGCGCGTTAAAGGTGGGGCCGGAGTGGCCCGAAAAGTCGGAAGAAGCGGCGTGGTGGATGTGCCCGCACTTACGCCGTGCAGCTTATGCGGCCCAACCTATGCGGCCCAACCTATGCGGCCCAGCCTATGCGGCCCATTCCGAAATCACCGGCGTTTCGAGCGCGGGCGCTTGTTCGCGTTCCTCGATCGTGCGCATCGTGCAGGTCTTGTCGAGCGACGCGCGGCCGCTCAGGAGCGGGCAGCGGTCGAACACTTCGGCGATCCAGTCGACGAATACGCGCACTTTAGGCGACAGATGCCGGCTGTGCGGATACACGGCCGAGATCGGCATGGGCAGCGGCTTGAAGTCGGGCAGGACCTCGACGAGCGCGCCCGATTTCAGATGCGGCAGCACCATGTAGCGCGGCCCCTGAATCAGGCCGAAGCCTTCGATGCCGCACGTCACGTAGGCGTCGGCATCGTTCACCGAGACCATGCTCTTGAGCTTGATCTCCACTTCCTTGCCGTCGACGAGAAAGGCCCAGTCGATCACGCGTCCCGTGCGGGGCGAAAAGTAATTCACGGCGCGGTGCTCGGCCAGCTCCTCGAGCGTCTGCGGCGTGCCGTGGCGTTCCAGATACGAGGGCGACGCGCACGACACGCCTTCGAACAGCCCAATGCGGCGCGCCACCAGCGACGAATCCTGCAGCGCGCCCACGCGCACGACGCAATCCACGCCCTCCTGCAGCAGGTCGACGGGGCGGTCGGTCAGGCCCAGTTGCAGATCGATGTCGGGATAGCGCCCATGAAATTCGCACAACGCGGGAATCACGATGAGGCGGCCGATCGAGCCCGGCATGTCGATGCGCAGCTTGCCGTGCGGCTTGCGATTGCGGTCCTGGAAGGTCAGCTCGGTTTCTTCGACGTCCGCAAGAATGCGCACGCAGCGCTCGTAGTAGGCGGCGCCGTCGGGCGTGAGCGAAAGACGGCGCGTGGTGCGATGCATCAGCCTCACGCCCAGAAAAGCTTCGAGATTCTGGATGATCGTCGTGACCGAGGCGCGCGGCATGTCGAGGGTTTCGGCTGCGCGCGTGAAACTGTTGGTGTCGACGACGCGGGTGAACACTTGCATGGCCTGAAGGCGGTCCATTGCCATTCTCCGAAAGACATCGGACGCACGTTGCGCGGCGAGATTCGCGCAAATACTGGGAAACAGATTGTTCAGGTGCGCCGAATTGTGTTGCCGGATTATAGGCATTTATTTGCAAGTCTGCCGAACCCACAATTCGCACCATTCGAATCTACTCTCGCGCATTGCGCCGTTTTGACATGGATGCCTTCAAACGTTCGACGCCGTGGATTTCCGCCGATTTGTCCGAGCCTGCCTCTGAATCCGCGTCGCTTTCCGCGCGCCCTCTGGCAGAGCGGTCCGTGGCGGGCAAGTCCGCGGCAGCGCGCCTGGCTGCAGCGCCCGCTGCGCCCGTAGCGGTGCCGGCGCCAGCGGGCAAGGCGCGCGCATCGTCACCCATCGACGTGAGCGAAGTGACGATCGAAGGCTATGCGCAGGACATCGTGCTGCGCCTGTATCGTCCGCGCGGCGCGAACAATCTGCCCGTGCTGCTGTATTTCCACGGCGGCGGCTTCGTGCGCGGCACGCTCGACGACGCCGATGCCGCGAGCCGTTTTTTCGCAGAGCGCTTACCTGCGCTCGTGGTTTCGGTGGGCTATTCGCTCGCGCCGCAGTTTCCGTTTCCGGCCGCGCCCGAAGACGCGCATCGCGCCGCGCAATGGGTGCTCACACGGGCACGCGCATTCGGCGGCAGTACGAAGCGGATTGTGGCGGCGGGACACGACGCGGGCGGCCAGATCGCCAACGTGCTCGCGTTTATCGGGCGCGATCGGGGCGATGTGCGGCTCGCCGCGCAGGCGCTGTTTGCGCCGATGCTCGACCCGAGCCTCACGCGCCTCGGCGACGAAAAGCGGCTCGCGTCGGACATTTCCGCGAGCGAATGCGCCGCCTGCTATCGCGCGTATTTGCCTGAAGCCTCGCAGCGCATGCATCCGTATGCGGCGCCGCTGGAATCCTCGCGTCTTGCTGGCTTGCCGCCCACGTTCATCGTCACGGCGCAGAACGACGTGCTGCATATCGAAGCGGAGAAGTATGCCGTGCGTTTGATCGAAGCGGGCGTGCGCACGCATGTGGTGCGCTACCCGAGCGTCTCGCACGCGCAGATTGGTGCGCATCCGGAAGCGCTCGCTGAAGCGGTGCGCTTTTTCCGCTGTTGTTTTGAAGCCGGCGCCTCCTGTTAGCGCCGGTGCAGCGCGCCGAAGATCGCATTACTCAAAAAAATAACCACTCATCTTTCTGGAGCTCGCGATGTCACTCAACTCGTATTCTCGTAAGCGCATTGCACTCGCTGTCGCCGCTTTTCTCGTCGTTTCGGGGTTCGGCTCGCTCGTCGCCATGCGTCTGGATTCGCACCCGGCTGTCGCCGCTGAAGCACCGCCGGCGCCGGAAGTCGATGTCGCCGCCGTGGTCAAGCGCAACGTCACCGACTGGCAGACCTACTCGGGCCGCATGGCGGCCGTCGAGAAGGTCGAAGTGCGCCCGCAGGTCTCGGGCACGATCGTGTCCGTGAATTTCCGTGACGGCGCGCTCGTGAAAAAGGGCGACACGCTGTTCGTGATCGACCCGCGCCCGTATCAGGCCGCCGTTGACCAGGCCGCGGCCCAGGTGGCCGCCGCCCAGGCCCGCACCGGCTACGCGCAGAGCGACTGGGAGCGCGCGCAGCGCCTCATCGGCGACAACGCCATCGCGAAGCGCGACTACGACGAGAAGCAGAACGGCGCGCGCGAAGCGAGCGCGAATCTGAAGGCCGCGCAGGCCGCGCTCGAGGCCGCGCAGATCAATCTCGGCTATACGCGCATCGTCGCGCCGGTCTCGGGGCGCGTCTCGCGCGCGGAGATCACGGTGGGCAACGTGGTCTCGGCGGGCGCGAGCGCGCCGCCGCTCACGACGCTGGTTTCGGTGTCGCCGATCTACGCCGAGTTCGACGCCGACGAGCAGACCTATCTCGACTACATCAGCCGCATGAAGGATGGCTCGAAAGTCCCCGTCGATCTGGGGCTCGCGAACGAGACCGGCTATTCGCGCACGGGCACGATCGAGTCGGTGGACAACCGGCTCGATACCGCCTCGGGCACGATCCGTGTGCGCGCGCGCTTCGACAACGAGGATGGCGCGCTGGTGCCCGGTCTCTACGCGCGCATCAAGGTGAGCGGCAGCGCGCCTCACCCGGCACTGCTCGTCGACGAAGCGGCCATCGGCACGGACCAGGACAAGAAGTTCGTCTATGTCGTGGATGGCGCGGGCAAGGTCGCCTATCGCACCGTGCAGATCGGCGGGCAGCAGGGCAATCTGCGCGTGATCGTGAACGGCCTCCAGGCGGGTGAGCACGTGGTCGTGAATGGCACGCAGCGCGTGCGGCCGGGCGAAGCCGTGCGCTCGAACATGGTGCCGATGAACGGCGACCCGGACGGCGACGCCGCCTCCTCGCTCGCGAACTCCGCGCCCAAGACCGCCAAGACTTCCTGACGCGCGGCACTCGTCCCCGGGGCGAGTGCGATCCCCGCACACAGTTAGTCATCCGAAATTATTTGAGCGACCCATGAACATATCGAAATTCTTCATCGACCGGCCGATCTTCGCGGGCGTGCTGTCCGTGCTGATCCTGCTGGCCGGGGTGATCGCACTGTTCCAGTTGCCGATCTCCGAGTATCCCGAGGTCGTGCCGCCTTCGGTGGTCGTCCATGCGCAGTATCCAGGCGCGAACCCGAAGGTGATCGCCGAAGCCGTGGCGGCGCCGCTCGAAGAGCAGATCAATGGCGTCGAGAACATGCTCTACATGCAGTCGCAGGCGAACAGTGACGGCAATCTCACGCTCACGGTCACGTTCCGCCTGGGCACCGACCCCGACAAGGCCACGCAGCTCGTGCAGAACCGCGTGAACCAGGCCTTGCCGCGGCTGCCCGATGACGTGCAGCGCCTGGGCATCACGACCATCAAGAGCTCGCCCACGCTCACGATGGTGGTGCACCTGATTTCGCCGAACAATCAGTACGACATGACGTATCTGCGCAACTATGCGCTGCTCAACGTCAAGGACCGCCTCTCGAACATCCGTGGCGTAGGCGAGGTGCAGTTGTGGGGCGCGGGTGATTACGCCATGCGCATCTGGCTCGATCCGCAGAAGGTGGCGCAGCGCAATCTCACCGCGCAGGATGTGGTCAATGCAATTCGCGAGCAGAACGTGCAGGTGGCGGCGGGCGTGATCGGCGCCTCACCCAGCGTGCCGGGCACGCCGCTGCAACTGAACGTGAACGCGCGCGGGCGTCTGCGCACAGAGAGCGAATTCGGCAACATCATCGTCAAGACCAATCCCGACGGCGGCGTGACCTATTTGCGCGACATCGCGCGCATCGAGCTCGCGGCCTCCGAATACGGGCTGCGCTCGCTGCTCGACAACAAGCCGGCCGTTGCGCTCGCAATCAACCAGGCGCCAGGTGCGAATTCGCTCGCGATCTCCGACGAGGTACGCGCGGCGATGAAGGAGCTCAAGGCGGACATGCCCGCGGGCGTCGACTACCGCATCGTCTACGACCCCACGCAGTTCGTGCGTTCGAGCATCGAGGCAGTCGTGCATACGCTGCTCGAGGCGATTGCGCTGGTCGTGGTCGTGGTGATCGTGTTCCTGCAGACGTGGCGCGCGTCGATCATTCCGCTCATCGCCGTGCCGGTGTCGATCGTCGGGACCTTCTCTCTGTTGCTCGCGTTCGGCTTCTCGATCAATGCGCTCTCGCTGTTCGGCATGGTGCTCGCGATCGGCATTGTGGTGGACGACGCGATCGTGGTGGTGGAGAACGTCGAGCGCAACATCGCCAGCGGACTTTCCGCACGCGATGCCACCTACAAGGCCATGCAGGAAGTGAGTGGGCCGATTATCGCGATCGCGCTCACGCTCGTGGCCGTGTTCGTGCCGCTCGCGTTCATGAGCGGCCTCACGGGCCAGTTCTACAAGCAGTTCGCGATGACCATCGCCATTTCGACGGTGATCTCGGCGTTCAACTCGCTCACGCTTTCGCCGGCGCTCTCGGCGCTGCTGCTGCGCGGCCATGGCGCGAAGGAGGACTGGCTCACGCGCGTGATGAACCGCATGCTGGGCGGCTTTTTCCGCCAGTTCAACAAGGTGTTCCATCGCGGCTCGGAAGAGTACGGGCAAGGCGTGAACGGCGTGCTGCGCCACAAGGGCGCGATGCTCGCGGTCTACGCGGTGCTGATCGGCGCGACGGTGCTGATGGCGCGCGTCGTGCCGGGCGGCTTCGTGCCGGCGCAGGACAAGGAGTATCTGATCGCGTTCGCGCAACTGCCCAACGGCGCTTCGCTCGACCGCACCGAAAACGTGATCCGCGACATGAGCGCGATCGCGCTCAAGCAGCCGGGCGTGGAAAGCGCGGTGGCGTTCCCGGGCCTTTCCGTGAACGGCTTCACCAATAGCTCGAGCGCCGGCATCGTGTTCGTCACGCTCAAGCCGTTCAAGGAGCGCAAAGGCAAGGCGCTTGCGGCGGGCGCGATCGCGGGGGTGCTCAATCAGCAGTACGCGGGCATCAAGGACTCGTTCATCGCCGTGTTCCCGCCGCCGCCAGTGCTCGGCCTCGGCACGCTCGGCGGCTTCAAGATGCAGCTGGAGGATCACGGCGCGCTCGGCTATGAAGCGCTCAATCGCGCGACCGAGGACTTCGTGAAGCGCGCGGCCAAGACGCCCGAGCTCGGCCCGACTTTCTCGAGCTACCAGATCAACGTGCCGCAGCTGAACGTCGATCTCGACCGCACCAAGGCCAAGCAACTGGGCGTGCCGGTCACGGACGTGTTCGACACGATGCAGATCTATCTGGGCTCGCTCTACGTGAACGACTTCAACCGCTTCGGGCGCGTGTATCAGGTGCGCGTGCAGGCCGATGCGCCGTTCCGCCAGAAGGCCGACGACATCCTGCAACTGAAGACGCGCAACGCCGCGGGCGATATGGTGCCGCTCTCGTCGCTCGTGACGGTGACGCCCACGTACGGTCCCGAGATGGTGGTGCGCTACAACGGCTACACGGCGGCCGACATCAACGGCGGCCCGGCGCCGGGCTACTCGTCGGGCCAGGCGCAGGCGGCGGCTGAGCGCATCGCGGCCGAAGTGTTGCCGCGCGGCATCAAGTTCGAATGGACCGACCTCACGTATCAGCAGATTCTCGCCGGCAACTCGGGCGTCTGGGTGTTCCCGATCAGCGTGCTGCTGGTGTTCCTCGTGCTCGCGGCGCTCTACGAGAGCCTGACGCTGCCGCTCGCAGTGATCCTGATCGTGCCGATGAGCGTGTTGTGTGCGCTGACCGGCGTGTGGCTCACGCAGGGCGACAACAACATCTTTACGCAGATCGGCCTGATGGTGCTGGTGGGTCTCGCGTCGAAGAACGCGATCCTGATCGTGGAGTTTGCGCGCGAGCTCGAACACGACGGACACACGCCGCTTTCAGCGGCCATCGAGGCGAGCCGGCTGCGCTTGCGCCCGATTCTGATGACGTCCATCGCGTTCATCATGGGGGTGGTGCCGCTCGTGCTTTCGTCGGGCGCGGGCTCGGAGATGCGTCATGCGATGGGCGTGGCGGTGTTCTTCGGCATGCTCGGCGTGACGGCTTTCGGCCTGCTGCTGACGCCGGTGTTCTACGTGGTGCTGCGCACGATCGCGGGCGGCACGATACACGTGGCGCAGAAAGACAACGCACGGACGTCGCGCTCTACGGTGGACGCGTAAGGAAGGATCATAAAGATGACTAACTATTCAGTTTCGCCGGGCAAGGCGAGCGGCATCGACGACATGGGTGGCTTGTGGCGCTTGACGCGGCTTGCCGCGAGCGTGGCGCTGTTCGCATGGCTCGCGGCGTGCTCGGTCGAGCCCACCTACAAGGCGCCCGATGCAGGCGTGCCGAAGGCGTACAAGGAAGCGCCGCTGCAAACGCAGGGACAAACGCAGGGCCAGCCAGCCGGCCCGCACGACGTGGGTTCGTGGACGCCCGCCCAACCGGCCGAAGACGCGCAGCGCGGCCAGTGGTGGAAGGTGTTCGGCGACCCTGCGCTCGACCAGCTCGAAGAGCAGGCGCAAGCGGCCAACCAGGACCTCAAGGCCGCTGCCGCGCGCGTGCAGCAGGCGCGTGCGCTCACGCAGGCGGCGCGTGCCTCGTGGTTCCCGTCGATCGACTCGGGCTTCGGTCCGACCTATGAGCGCGCATCGCCCGCTTCGCAATACCTGCCGCAGAACGCCAATGTGCCCACGCAAACGCTCTGGCGCGCGCAGGCCACGGCGAGCTATGAGGCGGATCTGTTCGGCCGCGTGAGCTCGAACGTGCACGCCTCGCAGGCCGACGAGCAGCAGAGCGAGGCGCTGTTCCGCTCGGTGCAGCTCGCGCTGCAGGCCGACGTCGCGCAGAACTACTTCCAGCTGCGCCAGTTCGACTCCGACGTCGATTTGTACCGGCGCACGGTGGCGCTGCGCGAGGACGCGCTCAAGCTCGTCGAGCGCCGCTTCAAGGAAGGCGACATCAGCGAGCTCGACGTTTCGCAGGCGCGCAACGAGCTGGCGAGCGCGCGCGCCGACGCCGTGGGCGTCGCGCGCCAGCGCGCGGCCTCGGAGCACAGCCTCGCGATTCTGCTCGGCAAGGCGCCGGCGGACTTCACGTTCCCCGAGACGCCGCTCGCGCCGGTGGTCGTGCAGGTGCCGCCGGGGCTGCCTTCGACGCTGCTCGAACGCCGCCCCGACATTGCCGCCGCCGAGCGCGCGATGGCCGCCGCGAATGCGCGCGTGGGCCTCGCGAAGTCGGCGTTCTTTCCGAAGCTCGACATCACGGGCGCGTTCGGCTTCGAGTCGGCCTCGCTCGGCGACCTCTTCATGTGGTCGAGCCGTGCGTTCCTGCTCGGGCCGTTCGCGGGCACGGCGCTCACGCTGCCGCTGTTCGACGGCGGTCGCCGCAAGGCCAACCTCGCGCAGGCGCGCGGAAAGTACGACGAGGATGTCGCGCAGTATCGCCAGCAGGTGCTCGTGGCGTTCCGCGACGTAGAGGACAACCTCTCCGACCTGCGCCTGCTCAACGACCAGATCAGCGCGCAGGACGACGCGGTGAGCGCTTCGCAACGCGCGGCGCATCTCTCGCGCACGCAGTATGAGGAAGGCGAGGTGAGCTATCTGAACGTGATCGATAGCGAGCGTTCGGTGCTGGTCTCGCAACTGCAGGCGAGCCATCTGCAGGGCTCGCAGGCGGTGGCGACCGTCAATCTGATCCGCGCGCTGGGCGGCGGATGGGGCGATGTGAAGCCCGATGCGCAGCCTGGTGTGCAGGTTGGCGGGCAGCCTGCTGTGCAGCCGGCGGGCAATTCCGATCCTGCGCCGGCAGCGAGTGCGGCGCCTGGCGCGCCGCTCGCTTCGAGCTGAGCGGCGGGTCCTTACGCGGGAATTGCCGGAGCCGATACCGCAGTGTCTTGCGGTGTGCTCTGGCGGCATCACCCGCAAAGAGCGGGCAGACGTTCAGCGGGAATTGAGGGGAACGGCAGGAAGGCGGGGCGCGCGGCGCCTGGCGGAAGGGGGAGGGCAAAACAGCCCTTAATGCGCTTCGCCGTCCGGCACTCGTCCCAAGCGCCGAACGGCTTCGCGTCTATTCTTGCTGCGCCCGGTTCGGCCTGCGCGGCTTGCCGGATCTTTGGTCTCCTACGCTTATGCAGCCTCGGCAATGCCATCCGGCGTGACTTCTACCGGAAGGTCGCGTTCGGTCTGCTCTGCGCCCCGTCGCGCTGCAGCCGCCTTCTTCGTCTTGCCAGCGCGCGAAGGCGGCTGGCATGCGCCACACACGACGTTGTGCTGCAGGTCGTGGCGGTGCGCGACGAACTTGCCGCCACAGCGGCAGCAAGGCGTCATCTGCAGAATATCGGCATCAAAAAACCGCACCAGGGTCCACGCACGCGTGAGATCGAGCACCGGCTCGGTCCCGCTGTGCTGGCAGTGTTCCAGATACAGCCGGAACCCCTTGGTGAGCGCGTCGAGATGCGAGCAACGCGCTTCATGCTTCAGGAACAGGTACGTGTTGTAAAACAGCGACGCGTGGATGTTCGCGAGCCACGTCATGTACCAGTCCGCCGAAAACGGCAACATCCCCTTGGGCGGCGACACGCCGCGGATCTCGCGATACAGGCGGATCATGCGGTCGCGCGAGAGCGACAGCTCGCTCTCCAGCACCTGCATGCGCGCACCCAGCTCGATCAGCGCGATCGCACGAAAGACTTCTTGTGCATCTTCGGTGAGGCTGCGTCGGTTCGTCGACATGACCCGTCCTCAGGCGAATTGCACCGCAGGCTGTCCTGCAAGCAGGATGGCCGCGTGGGTGGCCGCCACGTCGGCATGCCGGGTTGTCTGCGTGAGCGCGGACAGCATGGCATGGTCGTCGAAGCGGAACAAACAAAGGAGCTGGTCGGAAGCGGCCAGCTTCACGATCTGCGCGAGCGACAGACCGGAAAGCAGATCGGCCAGTTCCGACGACAGTCCCAGCCGGAACATACCGACTGGCTTGTCCTCGCGCAGCATGCGCTGTGCGAGCATCAGGTACGACAAGTTAATTTCGCGGATTGAATCCAGCGTCTCGCTGCTGCGGTCCATTTTCTCTTTTCCGAAGCCCCGATTAACCCCCCGGCGTTGTTCGCCGTTGTAACTTTTTTGGTCTTTGGTCGGCCCGCTCATTGGTGGCGTCGCCTGACTCTTTGATACAACACGTTACAACTCGTAACATGTTGGAGCGAATTGTATGAGGACAGTTTCGAGAAATCAATCCCCTTCGCAAAAAATAATCAGGCTGTTACAAATATTTTCGGTATTTTTTTCTGATTATCCGTGACGCATTTGTGACGGCGACCCGCACGGCCTTGTGGGACGGGAGATTCGCCGTAAAGTGCTGTGTCGTAAGGGTTTTCCGGAGGGGTGTCGGGGTATGCTCAATGAATGTCGAAACGCGCTTTAACGGCCTTTTTCGGATTAATGCAACTGAAAGAATGTGCATTTATCGGTAATAAATACTCGTTACAGATTCAATTAGTATGAGGATTGAGTTGTAACAAGTGTTTCGACCCTGTGTAACTAGTTTTGTCAAGATGTGACAGACGGGTGGGCCGTGGGGCACGTTGACGCGCTTTGTAACACGGTTCTTTTACGCGGATATGTAAATTGCATGAGTCGGAACCGCGTCGTCTGCCGACGAGGCGGCGGCCGTGGCGGTGGCAGGCGGCGTGGCGCCGTTTCGGGAGGGCGCGACGCTCAGGTCGGCGTTGGCGCCGTTTCGACCGGCGCGAGACCGATCGGCGTGGTTACCGGTGCAAGCCGGGCGACGTGGGCTTTACTGTTGCTTTGTATCATGACGTGATATAAACAATGTAACCGTTTCAATCGGCAGGTTGGGTTCGGGCAGAGCGAACCAGGGAGAAGCGAGATGGGCGCGTTCAACCGCATTCTGTTGTGTTACGACGCCACGCGCGAAGGGCGTCGCGCGCTGCGCGAGGGCAAGGATCTGGCGCTCGAATGCAACGCGCAGACGCATCTGCTCGCGGTGCTCGACCAGTCGCCGCTGCAGTGGGGCACCGACATCGCGTCCGCCGTGCCCTATGAAGCTGCCGAGGCTGCGGCGAAAGAAATTCTCGAAGACGGCGTGGCGCGCCTGAAAGCGCTCGGGCTGGAGGCCACGGGGCATTTCGCCGTGGGCCGCGCAATCGACGAGATCGCGCGTGCAAGCGCGTCGTTCAACGCCGACCTCATCGTGCTGGCCCATCACCGCCGGGGCCCGTTCGCACGCTGGTGGGAGGGCCGGGACGATCGCAAGCTGCTCGACCGCGTGTCGTGCAGCGTGCTCGTGGTCACGACGCCGGAGGCCGCCGAAGCGGCGGCCGCCTAGGGTCTGTTCGCGTGGGCGAGCAGACCCCGGCCGTGCGAGCGCGGGCGGGGAGCGCCTGCGAGTGCGCTCCGGCAACCGTGGCCCGCCTGTCGCCGAGGATCGGCACGCGCTTGACCTCGGTGATGAATGCGGCAGAAAAGGTAAAAGAGCGCTTCGCCTGATGTGGAATGGAGGCGGCGGGCATGACACGTGGCGCTTCAAACTGATTGCGCCCGCAACGTTTGTGCGGTTTGCGCATCGGCGGGAAAGAACGCTTCAATCGCGAGTTCGGAGAGCGTGATGTCGACGGGCGTGCCGAATACGGTGGTCGTGCTGTAGAACGACAGTTCGCCGAGCGCGGTGCGGATGCGCAGCGGCACCGCGATGGACTGCTGGAGCGGCTCGGCGGCCGCGGGGAGGGCGTGCGGTGGCGCCGGGTAGGCGGCCAGCTCGTCGTGCAGTGCGACGAGAGCCGGGTCGGCGCTCGCCTCGATCTGCCGCTGCAGACGCGCGAGCAGGTGCGCGCGCCAGGCATGCCAGTTGACGATGCGCGGCGCCACGCCCTCGGGATGCAGCGACAGGCGCAGCGCGTTCACGGGCGCGGTCAGCAGCGCGGGCGAGGCGTCGCCGACGAGCGGCGCGAGCGACGCGTTGGCCGCCACGATGTTCCAGTGCCGGTCGACCGCGAGGGCCGGGTAGGGCTCGTGGCCGCGCAGCACCGGCTCGACGGCTTCGCGCGCCGCTGCGAGCTGCGGGTCGTCCAGCGCGCGCTCCCGGTAGAGCGGCGCATAGCCCGCCGCGACGAGCAGCGCGTTGCGCTCGCGCAGCGGCACCTCGAGGCGCTCGGCAAGATGCATGACCATCTCGCGGCTGGGCAGCGAGCGGCCCGACTCCACGAAGCTCAGGTGCCGCGTGGAGATGTCCGCCTCGGTCGCGAGCAGCAACTGGCTCATGCGGCGGCGCAGCCGCCACTCGCGCAGCAGTTCGCCGACACTGCGCCGCACCGCGCCGGCGGCCGGGGGCACAGTGGAGGGAGCGGCGAAGGCGTGAGCGAGCGTGTTCATGACGCCGATTCTAGCGAAATGGCGCGTTCGATCGATTACCCGTGAGGTAATGGATTGGCGTACAGGGCTCGGGCGCCCGCCGGCACGGGCTGCGCCGGGTGGCGAGCGCCGACATAAGAAATTCGCGCGAAAAATTCTCCGCGACGTTCGCGCAGGCCGCTTATCGATGTCCGCGCGTTTCGCCTAGAATTCATATCTCATAATTTGTTCGATGGCATGGCGAGCTTTGCATGGGATGGGACCCGGTGCGTGGGCACCCAGTCCCAGCGACAGGAGATGGAGCCATGAGGGAAACGGTTGCTGCTTATCTGCTGGGTCCTGCCGTGATGGTGGTGGTGTGTGCGGCCATGTGGGCCGTGTCGCGCCGTAGCCGGGGCGTGCTCGAAGAGCGCGTGACCCGCTGGCTCGACGCGCACCGCGGACACGGCATGCGCCATAAGCATTGAGCGTGCCAGCAAGCCGATCTCCGAAATCAAGCGTGTGCGGGTAAACGCGGATCGCGCGCCCGGCACACGCGTTTAGCGGTGGGAAATAGATGGCAGTCCGAAGCAATTTTCGAGGCTGCCGCAGTCGTCTGGACGCGGGATCGAGTTCGGGCCAGCGGCGGAGGTTCCGCAAGCCGCCGCTATGCGCGTAATCCATTAGGTAGGGAACTGTAGGACGGGGTCAGGGTCACTGCCATATTGCATACCGGAGCCCTTCATGACACGTCCCGCCGATTCCCTCATCATCTTCATCGCCCGTATTGCGCTCGCGATTCTGTTTTTGTGGGGCGGCGCCATGAAGCTTTTGGGGTACGCGGGGTTCATCGCTTATCTGCACACGCACGGCGTGGCCTACCCGCAATTCACGGCGCCCGTCGCCACGGCGGTGGAACTGCTCGGCGGACTCGCGCTCGTGTTCGGCGTGCGCACGCGTTTCGTGGCGTTCGCGCTGGCCGTGTACACCATCGTCACGGCCGTACTCGGGCACGATTTCTGGAACGTGACCCAAGCTGCACTGCAGCAAGACGCGGTCGTGCATTTCTGGAAAAACATCGCGATCGCCGGTGGATTCCTGTTGCTGACGGTAACGGGCGCGGGACGTGCTTCCATTGATGGAATGCGTGCGCCGCGCGGTGGCCTGCGGGGCTGAATGGCCCCGTCGTGGGCCCGGGTAGTGTGCCTGGGCGGCACGGCGCTTGCCGCAGGCGCGGCGCCGTGCGGCGCGGCATGTCGGCAACGAACAAGATCCAACGAGAAACCTGGGAGCGGGTCGTGATAGAGAACTTCGATTTCAACGTGGGTGGCAAGGTTGGGCAGTTCTGCGCGAGCCTTGCCGAAGACGGCACGCGGCGCGTGCTGATCAGCGCCGCCGACACGGCGAAGACGCTGGTGATATTCGACGCGTCGGGGCTGATCGGCACGCTCAAGGCCGAGCTCGAGGAGCCGGAAAGGCTGATCGCGCATGCCATTCGCAAAGCGCAAACCGAAGGCCTGATCGAGCGTGCGCTGAGCACGGGCGCGATTCAGGAAGCGCCGCTTTAGGCGGGCGCATTCGCGCGCGGCGTTCCGGCGCCGGGGCAAAGGCCCGGCGGCCGGCTGTGGCCGCGCTCGCGAGCGCTATCTCCGGGGCCGCGGCGGCATCTCCTTATTTCCCACGCCTCACTCGTACGCGCGCTTGTCCCGGCGCGTCGCCTTCATCCGCTTCGCGTCCGCAGGGGCCTGGGCCGGATGCGCCGCGTCTGCGCGCATATTCCAGGCAAGGCAGGCGGCCACCAGCAGAAGCGCCGCCGAAATCGCCGTATCGGCATGCAGGCCGCTCACGACCTGCGCGGCCGACCCGCTGCCCGTGAGCGCGCCGAACGCCGCCACACCTACCGCGCCGCCCGCCTGGCGCGCCGTATTGAGCAGCGCCGAGGCCGTGCCCGCACGCGCCGGCTCGACCGACGCCAGCACGGTCGTGGTCATGGCCGGCACCGCGAGCCCCATGCCGCCGGGAATCAGCAGAAAGGCCGCGAGCAGGGCGACGAGCGGCGTATTCGCATCGACGGGTATCAGGAGCGCATAGCCAAGCCCCGCAATGAGCGCGCCGCTGATCATCGGCAAGCGCGTGCCGTAGCGGGCGACCACGTGTCCGCTCGCGATGTTGGAGAGCAGAAAGCCGCCCGTGAGCGGGATGAAGGTGAGCCCCGCCTGCAACGGCGACTGGCCGCGCGCATGCTGCAGGAACAGCGCGAGCACGAACACGGTGCCGTAGTAGGTCAGGTTCACGCACACGCCGAACAGCACGGCCGCGCTGAAGGTGCGGTTGCGCAGCATGGCGAGCGGCAGCATGGGCGCTTCGATGCGCGCTTCGAGCGCAACGAACGCCGCGCCCGCGGCGAAGGCGAGCACGAAACCACCCCACACGGCCCAATGCGCGAGGCCGAGCGGCCGCCATTCGATCACCGCGCCCGTGAACGCCGTGAGCGCGACGACGGCGAGCAGCTGGCCGCGCACGTCGAGGCTGCGAGGGCGTGGCACAGGCGCGCCGGCCGCAGAGGGCGCGCCCGGTGCCGCCGAGGCGCCGGTCTCGCGGCGCGATGCGGGAATCCACGCCAGCGTGGCGGCGAGGCCGGCCGCGCACAGCGGCAGATTGACGAGAAAGATGCTGCGCCAGCCGAACGCGGCAATCAACAGTCCCCCGGCGATCGGCCCGGCGGCGATGGAGATGGCGCCGGCGGCCGTCCAGAAGCCCACGGCGCGGGCGCGCAGTGTGCGCTCGTGGCGGCAGGCTTCGTTGAGCAGCGCGAGCGAATTGGGCAGCATGGCGGCCGCACCCGCGCCCTGCAGCGCCCGGGCGGCGATCAGCAGGGCCGGATTGGCGGCGAGCCCGCAGGCCAGCGAGGCGAGCGCGAACACGACAAGGCCGGCCGCATACATGCGGCGCGCGCCGTAGCGGTCGCCGAGCACGCCGCCCGAGAGCATCAGAACGGCGAAGGCGAGCGTGTAGGCATCGACGATCCATTGCAGCCGGGCGACGTTAGCGTGCAGATCGGCGGCGATGCGCGCAAGCGCGATATTGACGATGGTGACGTCGAGCTGGGTCACGACGAAGCCCACGCTCACGGTCGCCACGACGCGCACAAGCGCGGGCGTGAAGCGGACGGGCTGGTCGGGCTGCGACGGCGGGGCGGAGGTAGATGACGTATTCATGCGACTTATCTTAGGACGCTGGCCGCTTCGACGTTTCAGTCCGGCGTGAAAGGTCGAAGCAAGCCGCATCGTCCGACGCCGCTCGCCATCGCCTTGAGCCCTTGCCTGTCAGCCTTGCGCACCGACGCCGCAGGAAATCTCCCTACACCGGCGCAATTAAGAGTCCTCTTATGGGCGGCCTTTGCACATCTCCACAGAATTGCACCCGCTTTGTTCGTATAAGGGAGGTCTCAATGCGTATCGCGATTCTTCAGCGCGACGCCGCCCAGCGTGGGCTGATCGAGCGTACGCTCGCCCAATCCGGGCACGCGTGCATGCCATTCAGTGACGGGATTGCGCTTGCCAAGGCGTTGGCCGCATCCACCGTCGACATGCTCGTGCTCGACTGGCAGGGCTCGCGGCTCTCGGGCACGGAATTACTGAAGACGGTGCGCGCCGTGAACGGCAATCAGATTCCGGTGCTGTTCGCCTCCGAGGACGCCTCGGACGAAAGCGTGGTGCGCGCGTTCTCGGTGGGCGCGGACGACTACGTGAGCCTGCCGGTGTGTCCGTCGGTGTTTCGCGCGCGCGTGAACGCACTGCTGCGGCGGGCCTTTCCGGATCGTTACGACAATGTGGCGCTCGACGCCGGCCCGTATCACTTCGACATGGCACGTCAGCCGGAAAGCCTTGTCACGCCTTGGCTGTTCAATATCTGTTCAAAATTCGTTCAAAACTCTGCTGGCTTTACGTGCGGCGATCGCTGCGCACGAAGCGCTGTTATCGACCCATTCGCGCCCTTCAGCTGATTCTTGCGAATTTCATTATCACGCGCCAGAGCGGCCGCTCTGGCTTGTGCAGACCGAATTGGCGTCACTGAGGCCCCTCGAACCGAGGTCTTTGTCGACGCTTACGCGCAAATTGTCGCATCGCGGGATCACCCAAGTAACGAGTGCCCGCAAGGCCGCACGAACCTGCCGCCGCACGTGACCACGCTGCCCCATCAGGTTTCCTTCACAACCGGTATAAAATGCTCGGTCGCGCCGCGTGGCTTCGTTTTGCAGAGTCAACGTACGCGTGCACACCGTTCTGGCTCAACTGTTCTCTTGAGCTGCCGTAAACTACACTTATATACTGCGTGATATAGTGGCGAGCCTTCAAATGCACGAGCATGCCGAGGACGATCTGGCGCTAATTGAGGCTAGGTCGCCCAACGACGCGTACGATATTTGGGCGTTTTTGGAAATCGTTGACGGCAGTGACGAACTTAAGGACCGCCTATGCAGTTGGCACTATCGGCAGACGCACAAGGACCCGCAGTTAGACTGTAAGGCGGTGGTGGCCCTGCAGCAGACGGGCTATAACGTGTATCGCATGTATTCGTTGGAGATGGAGTGGGGAAGGCGGCACTACCGCATTCTCTATGCGTACGAGCCTGCGACCGATCCAGATGACGAGATGTTTCATATTCTGGCGGTCGTATTGAAGCGCACGGACGACACCGTACCGGAACTCCGAGACGAAGCTTACAATTATGAACCTGACCATCGTATTACCCTACGCGTCCGCAGCGACTACGAAGAACTGGGTCTTGCGATCAGACACTAACGCCGTTGGGGCCTCCTCATCGACGGGAGGTCTGGTAGTGAGAGTCGTTAGCGAATCCAGTAATGTGACGCCCACAGAACAAGCATCACGGCGCAGCCCTCGTTCTTTGGTTCAACGCCGCGAAGAACGCGATCCGGCATTTCGAGAGCAGATGGTTGCTGCACGTGTTCGCGCGGCCACTTCGATGTTTAGCTCCAAACCAAATTCGATCGCAGCGGCGCGATTACAGGCGGGGTTATCACAAACCAAACTCGCCGAAGCCATCGGTACGAGCCAATCTCACATTGCAAAAATTGAGGGCGGCAAGGTCCAGATTCAGTTCTCGACCGCAGTTCAGCTTGCCGACGCTCTAAACGTCACCCTAGATTCTCTGCGCGGGCTGATCGAGCAACAGTCAACCAACATTGTGGAAGTTCAATGAGTCGCCTCGCGTACTGCCATTTTTGCGATGATGTGCGGATCGAACTAGGCAATAAATCCTCGTTGATGGGACTCTATGGGGGCGAGTTGATAGTTCCTTCGTTCCCTTTCGTCCTCCCCAAGCTCGCGATCATCATATTTGTACGCACGCCAATTGACCAGCCGATGCGAACGCTGGCCTTTGAAGTCCGTGAAGGATCAAATGTCTTGGCGCGGCATGAAGTATCGTCTGAGGAGCTCGAAGCGACACAAAAGTCACTTCTGAGTCGCAATAACACCGAAGAGCCGGCAACGAGCCTGTCCCTCGGCTCGAATGTATTCCTTGTCCCGTTTGCGATTGACGGCCCGAAGGTCATCAAGGCATCGGTTATTTGCGATGGAGAGGAAATAACCGCTGGAAAGCTATTCGTACGTCGGGCGGATTAATCGCCTTCCTTGACGATCTTGTCGAATTGTTAGCCGGTCGCGAGCCTCTTTAACCGGCTACACCTAGTTTTCGTAAGTCATTGTTGGCCGAACGCTGCAGGATGCTACCGGCCGGATTTTGCACTCGATTGGCTGTTTGCCGCGTGTCAGTCGCTCGGGTAACCTCAGGCACCAGAGATCTTGACGTTGATTGGCTCCATCCCTCGTGTATTAGCATACAGATCGGCCGTGGCGTCTGTCATGTGGCCAAGAAGCGCTTTCGTATCGACGCCGCCTTGCTCGAGGTAGAGTCGCTTTGAAAGGCTTCGAATCTCGTGGAACGTTGGCGCGTTCCCGTCTGGGATCCCAGCGAGGCGACGAGCTTCGGTAAACTTCTCGGAAATCGTCTTAAGCTTGATCGGTCTGCCCTTCGGTGCCGCCGGATTGCCCCTGATGTGGTGGATCAGGTACTTGCTGACGACGCCCGTTGACTTGCAGCGCGCGATCACGTCGGCGAGCGACATCCCGATCGCATCCATGCGGAGTTCATTCGGGATGGCAATCCGAACGCCCGTTTTCACGCGTGTGAGCACTGAGACACCGCTATTGCTGAATGAGCGCTCCCAGCGCCCGATAGTCGCGCGGTCCTGCCCGGAGACGAGTGCTAGCAACATGGCGTTCGGCAGCCACAGCGCAACCTCGGGCGCCTTCGCCAGAATTGCCCGGAAGGCTTCCAGCGAGAGGCGCTGACGCTTCACCTTCACCTGTGGCCGCTCGGTCGGCTCGGCCGGGTTCTTCTCCATCCAGCCTAGCGCCATGCCCTTCCTGCACACGGCGCGAACACGGCTGCGCACCTGGAGCGCCCAGCGCATCGCGCCGCGCTCTTCAATGGCCGTGAGCATATCTGCGACGTGCTTAGTTGTGAGCGCATCGCAGTGAATGTGACCGATCGCATCGCTGATCGCCTTGTCGAGATACTTGCGCGAGCGGATCGTGTTCACCTTCTCGCCGGCGGGCATCCGCTTTAGCAGCACAGTGATCGTCTCACTGTGCGCATCCATGCGCTCGACAAGCCGCTTCGTCACCACAACCTCTTTCGCCTTTGCGTTAGCTTCGAGCACCTCGAATATCGCCTGCTCGAGCGGGACGTTGCCGAGTGCGATCGTCTTCTTCGTGATCGGGTTGCGCCACACGAAGTAGCCGGGCCGCGGCTCGTGCAGATTCTCAGGCCAATTGGCCCTGCGGCGGATGCGGGGCCTAGCTGCCATAGCCGAATGCCCTGTGAACGAGTCGCGGCTTTTGCACGCCATTGCGGAAGACGGCCTTGTCGTCGACGTAGTACGAGCGGCCGACCTTCTCTGGCGCCGGGAAAATCTTCCGGTTTTTGATCCACTGGCGCGCCGTGCGGATTGCGGGCGGCGGATCGAATTCGCGCTTGAGCCATTCATCGAGTCGAATCTTCATTGTTCATTTCCCCGTGCTTGTTTCGTGTGTTGCTGGTTCCCGTCTATGGGAGAACGGTTACCTCTCTCACTCCCAAATCCGGCGTAGCTGCCTGAGAGATAAGACTGGCGGGCGCTCATGCTACGATCGACGCAAAACGCACTGATATGCGGAGAAGCGCATGTACGCTATAGAGAGCGAAAATAGCTGGTCGCAGCAGACGTTCAAACTACTTGTTGCCTTGAACAGTGGCTCAATTGTTGCGTTGTTGGCACTGTCACAGGCACTCGTATCTAACGGGCATTTCCGCGATTTAAAGTCATTCTTGCTTTGGAGCATGGCCATTTTCCTCGGGGGCATCTGCTTTGGCGTCATTGCGTTCAGGTCGAGAGCTCGGGCTATGGGTGCGATGATTGCTGGAAGCGGCGAAATTCCTACGAAAGTCATGTACCAATCGATGAATCGTGGACAGACCGCATCCGCGATGTCGTTTCTTCTATTCGTGCTGGGCGCTGTTTGCATGGGTTTGGGCATGGCCTTGAGGCTTTGAGTGCGCAACGCGAACGTCATTGAGTTCGGCTGGCGTTGTCCGGTGCTCAAATCCTCGTGAGCGGTGGTCAGAACACGCATTCGCACGGTTTCGTGTCAAATAGCGGCTGAACCGCAATGATCTTTTTCGCCTGCGTCCAAAAGCGCTGCGGCTGGATGTGTTCGGTTGCCGGCACGCCTGCGGCCTTCATTCGCTCAAACCGGTCTTCCATGTCTTCCAGATAGACCGCGCCGCTCTCGTCGTGGTGGATCGAATAGCCGATTTCGTCCTCGGCCCACTTCGCCTTGAGCCAGATGTCGGGTCGTGTGCAATAGACGACGTACCAGTGCTGCCAGCCAGCCTTCAGGCACCCAACACAGTTCGCGTGTTTGAACACGCCGTAGGTGTTCGGCAGTGGGATGCCGATTTCAAGCGTGCTCACGATCGTGCGTTCGCTCCAGAGCGCGACCGGATAGTCAGTTTTCCAGCCCATCGCACCCATGATCGAAGACCTGCGCTGGATGCGCCCGGTCTCATTGGCATCGAAGCCGTAGTAGCAAACCGTTTCATCGGCGTTTGCGTTGGCGGCCAGCCACTTCATGAACGGTTCGGTCTTGAGCACGCTGGTGCAAAGCTCGGAGCCGCCGTCGACCTTGAATGCCTTTTTCGCCACCGTTACGTCGAACTGGTCCAACTGCGCATTCGCATGACTCGCGTACGTGACCGGCAGCCGAAGGTAGCCCGCGACCTCCCGCTTGAAGCGCTTGATGTCGGCGTCTTCGGTCCAGAACGGCAGATCGTGGTTGAGCAGCACGATTTCGTCGTCGGGATAGCGGCGCGCCACCTCGATCGCGACGCGGCCGGAGCTATGGCCGCCCGAGTAACAGACAACTCGCTTCATATGCGTCTCTGCGTTAGTGGTGGGTCAAGTGCTGCGTGCTACGATTTCCCTCGATCCATTGGGGAGCCAAAACCATGCAAAAGAAAATGGACGACCTGAACGGCGCATACGAACGCTTGCAGGCCGCGCGAGCTAGATTTGAGAAAGCGTCGAACGCGCTGCGCGAGCGGCCCGACGGGGACTTCTCGGAACTTGCGCGCGCGCTCGAGGAGTTGAATTTGGCGCAGAAGCTCTTTGCCGACGCCGCGGCGAAGATAGTCAAAAACTCGGGATGACCCATGCTCGTCTCACTCAATCGGTTGGGGTTCAAGCTGCTTGCGGACGGCTGCGGCGCGTGACTGCGAACAGCCCAGGTACTTCCGGATCTCGGTCACGGTCGCGCGCAGCGTGCCGGCTGTGACTGCGTTCCTGACTCGGGTCACGTCGTCGGTCTGCTCGACTACTGGCAGGCGAAGCACAGGGGCGGACTCTGCCGCGACCGGCTGCGCGACTGACGCGGCGGCGTGACTCTCGGGCGTGACTGGCTTCGTTACTTCGGCGTTACTCCTTTGCTGGGCGGGCGTTACCGGGATTTCAGTCACGGTCGCGGCACGCAGCGCGAGCAGCCAGGCGAAGCAGGCGACAGCCTCAAGCACGCCCGCGAAGGCGAGGCCGGCAATCAGGTCGGCGCGGGCAGCGGGCAGGCCGAAGGCGGTCATAGCGCCGGTTACCGGGTCGGCGAGGGCGGCAGCGCGTGCGGCGGCGGCGCGGTCCTGCGCTGCCTCGACGCGGAGCGCTTCCGCCTTCTCGGCATCGAGCGCGTCCAGCTTGGCCGCGAGCGTCGCGCGCTCGATGCGCAGCGCCGGACACGACTGGGCGCAGCGGCGCTCCGTTACTCGCGCCAGTCGCGCTACTACGCCTGCGCGGTCACTGGCGATCACGGCCAAGTCACGACCATGCGCAGTCACGACGGGCACGGCGGCGGCGCGCAGCTCGCCAGCGTGACGGGCCGCAGTCAGGAAAAAGACGGCGTGACCGTAGCAGGTAGCGACGATGCAGCCGATCCAGAGCAGGGCGCCAACGGTGCGCACTCGCCAGCCGTGCGACCGAACGAGGGCGGGTAGCAGGTGAGCGGCCACGACCAACACGACGCCGACTGCGACCCACAGCGCGCGCTCGGCAAAGAAGCCACCGCGCTGCAGGCCTGACTGGACGGAGAGGCACGCTGCAGTAACGGTCGCTGCGACCGCGAGCAACGCTGGTAGCGTTCTCATTGGCATGGGGAGACCTCTGCCATTGCGCTGATATATATGCCTTGTGACCGGCCGGTAATAGGCGCACCATGGGTTAGGGAATCGTACTTTCGATCTCGCGATGGTCTTCCCAACTCTCTACGGGAGGATCTATGGAAACTCGCCTCGACACATTCAATGGTTGGCAAATGAGGGCAGTAGTTGAAAGTAGGCTCACCTTTAAGGGCGAGGCACAGTACTACATCGTTGAGCCCGTCACATACAAGGAATCTTCGGTAGACGCGCCGCGGAATCAAGCGGAAGCGAGTGGCGACTATGGTCCGTTTGATAGTCCTGATGCTGCCTTCAGGACCGCCTTTAAAGACTGTAGGCGTGCCATCGAGCGTGTGATCAGATTGCGCAATCGGCGAAGTTTCAGCTAGAGCGTTTCCGATCGCTGCGGGCGTCAAAAAGGGGCGGCTAATGTGGGCCGAGATCGTCTCATGCGTGCCGAATGAATGGGCCACCACGCCTGCGAGTAATTCCGGGCAGGTGTTCATTGGCACCGCTCCGGGCGACTGGGTATGCCGAGTGCGCAGTAAGAACCATGTCCGTGAATAGAAGCGGACGAGGAGGCGCGATGATGCGATGGCGCACGGAAGTATTCCGCGGGCGTGTAATGACTGCCTGCATTGACGAGACGATTGACGAAGCCGGTCTGATGCAGGTCTACATCACTCGCCCGTATGGCTACTACACGCCTCCGCACGGTTCGCTGCGGCAGCCGGACATTCAGGGGCACTCGTGCGGACCGTTCACCAGCGTTTATGCGGCGTACGCAGCTGCCTTCAACGATTGCAGGCGTTGTATCTTGCAGGACGTGACCAGAGAAATTGTCGGTCACCAGGTTTGATTTCCATTCCATCAATTGTCTCGAAAAAGGACCGGCCCATACGGGCACCGGCCAAGACACACAACGCCACCCACGGTGGGTGCCGTCGCGAAACTGTTTTATGCGGCCGCGAGGCCGTCGTATTCGCGATCCGCGAAATCCGGATCACCGGGATAGCGTTGCGAGCCGTCTGCGCGGTTCCAGCAGAACAACGAGCCTTGCCGATGCGGGAACCAGTAGCCGGTGCACGTGCACGTGACGCGTGTCGTGTTGCGGCGATTCATCCAGCGGTCGACGCGGTAGTCGCGCTTGCCGCAGACATCGCACGCGGGCACGCCAGGTACTCGGACAGCTTTCGCTTCAAGCAGCGGCGCGTGGCGCAGTGGCGGCAGCGGACATGGCAGCGCATCGTGCTCACTCCCAGACTCGCGGGTAGGGCGAGCCGGCGTCGAGCTCGTACTCGCGGGCGCGCCGATCGATCAAACCGATCGTTGCCCAGAAGGATCCGCTCACGAAACCAAGCGAGAATCCTACGCAGAGAACTAGCAGGACTACTAAGAAGATGAACATCAAGATCTCCGGTGAGCTTTTACGGGATCAGGCGCAGCGTTGCACGTTGCAGCTGACCGGCGCGTTCATGTCGTCCAGCTAAGCCTGAATCGCCATGAGCGCGGCCAGGGCTGCGAGCGCGACGCAGAGGCGCATGCCGAGCTTGATCGTTCCCATTACGCACCAGCGCGGAGGGCGACGAGCACGTACCAGAACACACCAACTCCCGCGCCGAGCAGCGCGACAGCAGCTACGCGCTTCACGCGGCTGTAGAGGTCATCGCACGCGGCGAGCAGGGCGTTATCGCAAGCGATTCGATTCATCTCTCAATCTCCATCAGGTATCGCAGCACTGAGCGGGGGAGTCTCGTCCTATCTGCCGTTGGAGACCGTTACGGGCTGTTTAGAGTCGCCGCGCCGACTTGAGACGCCCCCGCTCAGTGCTTCGGTGAGTGCGTGAGAGGGATGTTACCCAAGGGTAAAGTTTAAGGTCAATACCTATGGGTAAAATTTTTTGCAACACGGCGCGCCGATGCTTCGGCGCGACTCGGTCAGTTCATGACCGCGTTATAGACCGCGAGGCAAAATATGATGAAAAGCAGATAGACGAAGCCGCGTACCAGGTTGTCGTGGATGCTAGACGTTGGCGGGGGAGCGTAGGTAGGAAATTCCCGCTCGCTAGCTTGCACCCGTGACGCATCAGGCGCCGTTTGTCGCGCTGGCACAACAAGAGGAAAGTCCCCCTTGGAGAGCGCGACGCCAAAGAACGTGCGCGATCGCGCTGTTTTTCCAGTTCGGGTAAAGAGCGCCGCAGCGAGGGCGCGGCAGTCATCGAGTGCATTATGCGGATTGGGTCGCTCTATGCCGAGATGCTCGCAGATCGTGTCGAGCTTGCGATTTGGCACCGGGAGATGGTCGCTCCACCATATCTGCCGATAGGAGCAGCGCCATGGTTTGCTGCGGACTTGCGGGATGATGTGCGCGAGCATGCGGAAATCGAACTCGGCATTGTGGGCGATGAGGATGTCGGCGCGCTCCAGCAACGCCGTCACGCGGGATCCATCGAACTGCTTGCCTGCCACCTGCTCGGCCGTTATCCCATGGACGGCCAGCGCACCCGCGCCGATCTGGACTGACGGCTCGCGCAGCCCGTAGTACGTGTCGAGTTCACGTACCAGGCCGCCCTTGGGGAGATCAACCTCAAATAGGGCAATGCCGAGGCTGATCGGCTCGTCGTTGGGGCCGAGCCCCGTCGTCTCGGTGTCGACGATGCCTAAGATGGCCGTTTCGAAAGGCGCTTTAGTACCTGACGACCTTGGTTTTGACGACTCCGCAGATTGTGGCGTTTCCATTGACTTGCATTATTCGGTTTGGCCAATCTGGGTTCAGGGCGCGGAGATACTTCTTGCCGTCTTCTATGATGAGCTGCTTGAAAGTCGCCTCTTTCTCATCGTCGAGCATCACCACTACGAGCGCGCCGGACTCGGCGTGGCTCTGCGGCTCGACAAGGATCAAGTCGCTTTCGCGGAACGAAGGCTCGCCGGCCGGATTGAACATGCTCAGGCCGCGCACCCGCAGGTAATACGCTCGCGGCGATGCTGCAATCGGTGAGAGAAGCCATTCTTGTGCGTCTTCAACAGCAAAATTCCCCACTACTGACTCCCAGGCTCCGGCCTGTACCCAGGAGATCAGCGGCAGCTTTCCTCTCACTTCCGGGCCAGGCTCTACATTACGATCGTGTAGGCTACCTTCCGAAACCGTAGGCTGGCTAGTGAAAAGGCCCGATTTTTCCGCTGTATTCACAGAATTGACATCTGGCCCGCTTTGAAGTAGCGAGCCAAGAGGCGCATCAGAGTCGAACGCGCCTTTTTGAAGGCCAAACGTGCGTTCGATGTGGTCGACCATATCCTCGCCGATGCGCTTTTTCCCGGCGCGACCCTCGGGCCAAAGCATCCTACTCACGTAAGAATCCGATTTGTCGATCCTTTTCGCGAGCGACGCGGCGGAGCCAGCACATAGCTGGTCACGAATTTCTATAAGACGCAGGCGGCGTCGTTCGAACTTGTCCATAGGCGGCATTCTGGGGTGGGCTTTACTTTGAGGTAAATTCCCCATGGGTATTGACATGATATTTACCCATGGGTAAAGTTCCGGCATGGACAAGCTGCTCGCATACCTGAACTCACTCTCGCCTGACGCGCAACGCGACTTCGCGCGCCGCTGCGGGACCACCATCGGCTACCTGCGCAAGGCGATTAGCGCGGGCCAGAAGCTCGGCCTCGAGTTGTGCATCAAGCGCATGTCGTCGCCTTCATGAAGCAGGCGCCGACGTTCACGGCGTTTAAGGTGACCCGCGAGCTCGCGCGGCATCTAGGCGTTTCCTTCAACGATCCGGTCGCATATCGCGGCGCCGATCGCCTGATCCAGCGCGAGCGCAAGGCCGGGAACATCGGCCCGTCTGATCCAAGCCGTGGCCGCTCGGCCTACTGGAAGTGGAGGGGCGCGAAGTGACGAAGCGCACCACATGGCCGATGCGCCTCGAAGACGGTGCGACTGGCATCGGCACGGCAACCATTAACGACGGGGCGCCGCGCGAGCGGCCCGCGCCGCAGCCGATCAGCAAGCCGGAAGCTCCCGGCGCCGCGGCGAAGAAGGCGACGCAAGCCCTCGGACGCCTAAAGGCAGGCGCGATGAACCAGACGGAGGAGCGCTACGCCCAGCACCTCGAGCAGCGCAAGCAGGCGGGCGAAATCGCATGGGTCGGCTTCGAGGCGTGGAAGTTCCGGCTGGCCGACAGCACGTTCTACACGCCCGACTTCGCGGTGATGCTGGCCGATGTCCGAGCAAGAAAGATGGGTATTACGGAGGAAGCAGAGTGCAGCCAGTGAAAGTCGAGATCAAGCTGCCGATGCCTGCGGCGCCGCGGCGCACGTGGGTGAATGGGCGATTCAAGAACGAGCGAATCATGCGGCAAGTGCATGCGATGGCGTACGGGTTTCGGCGCTGCCGCGAGAAAGATGCGGGCGGCGAGGAATACATCGTCCACGTGCTCGCGCAGATCCCGAGCGGGTATCGCTTCTTCGTGAAGAGCTGGCAGTGGGTGACGAAGGATCTGGCCTGGGTGGACGCGCTCGTCGCGCTCAACTGGGACACGTTTCGCCCGTTTCTGGAGAGCGGCGACAACGAATGGCGCGCCGAGGTGCCGGCATGAAGCCTATCCGTCTGCAGGTCGAGATGCCTGTCATTGGCACATTCAGCATCAAGGGGCGGTCTGGTTCTGGTGAGATCGAGCAGCCCGTCGAGACGACGGTTATCGGGTTGCGGCGGCGCGAATACAACGGCGTACTGGTCGCGCGTAGCGCAATGGCGCTCGCGTTCGTGCCGGAGCAATTCCGGCGACACCTGCGCGAGGCGAAGAGGCTGGTCGATGGGGAATACGCCTGGTGCGTCGCCACGGCGGCGGCCAACAAGAAGTCGCTGGCGCCGTTCATGGCTAGCGGTGATCGTGAATGGGGAGTGGAGGAAAGCAACGTGAGCGGAATCAAGGTGAGCAGCAGCAAGTCGAACATCACGAAGCATCGCGCGACGCTTGACGAGAAGGTCATGCTGCGCGTGCTGTCTGAGGCAGTTGCCAAGGCTGCAGGCATCGATTTGGATGCCGACGGTGTCAGCGTTCGTAGCTTTGTCACGAGCCGCGATAGCAGCACAGGCTTCCACAAGGAGGCCGTGGTCGAAATCACGGTTGATCATGATGCCCAGCCTCGGGCTGCCGACGAATGAGCGCACACGCCTACATCCAATACGACGACGTGCCCGAGGCGCTGCTCGAAACGGCGCTGCGACATCGCGACACGCTGACCGGCGCGCGCCTGATCGCGTTCGACAACTCGCTGTTCAGCGGCGAAATCGTTGACGCCTCAGATGGGCGAGCGCAAATCGAGTTCGCATGGCCGCGCGACGTCGAGCTGCGGCACGCGTTAGCCGATTGGCTGACTTATCAGAGCATCTCCTTCACGGTCGTCATGTGACCGAATACAACACAATCCACAAGGTGACTATGAACGCAAGGCACGAAGGCATTTTCTCCAGCGCAGACGAAGCAATCACGTTCGCCTGCAACTACTCGAGCCAGCAATATGCTCTTTCGCCGATGGCGAAAATCATGCAGCGCGGCGCGTACGGCAGTGGCCGCGGGCTGGTCGGCCTGGACGGCGCCGGGCAGGCGGGCATGGTGTTCGCTGAGCTCGACCGGCTCGACTACTGGCAAATGGTGGCTCTAGTGGCGGGCAAGGCAATTCGCAGCGAGCGGTGCGACTGCACTCGCGCGTGCTGTCGCGGTTGGAAGATGACGGAGCTCTTCCGTGAGGCGGTGTTCCAGCTCGCGGACCACGTCGCAGCGGCGCTGCCCGTTGTGCCGCCTGTGAAGGAATTCCGCGTCGCCGTGATCATGAAGTACTTCGGCGAGAAGGTGAATCCAATGGATGTCGCGGAAAAGCTGGAGATCCCGGATCATGCGGCAGAGCGCCACGCAACGGCGATCCGCAAATGCGTCCGCGAGCTTAAAAAAAACGGCCTCACGGCGCTAAATGAGCGGCTAGACGAGATCGGCATGCTCCTGTCGAACGTTTGAGCGGCACGAATGCGTCCGTTTGTGGCAGGACTGAGCCAGCCGGCAGGCGCCGAGATGCGGCCGGCTCAGAACGACCCTCTCCGTTCATACGCGGTTGCTATCGCTCGAAGGCCGCTTCCAAAGGTGCAACGGTCACTCATGCCATCACGCCGGCCAGCCCGTAGGGCCATGGCCGCCGTTCGTCGGATATCAAATTAAGGGATACA
This sequence comes from Paraburkholderia pallida, assembly GCF_004524855.1. Lineage (NCBI taxonomy): Bacteria > Pseudomonadati > Pseudomonadota > Betaproteobacteria > Burkholderiales > Burkholderiaceae > Paraburkholderia > Paraburkholderia pallida. Next base: position 2,432,259 of record NZ_CP038149.1, read on the forward strand.
AGTCCGCTGACGAACGCGCAAAACTCCTGCGCAGTGGCGGCTTCGATCGCATCGCTTGACGTTCGCCCCGAATTCGCCGGAGTGAATGATACTGCGAGGGAGGAAAATGCTTCCGAAAGACCTAAACTAATATCCAATGCAGGCAGTTTACGATACTGGCCAGCACCCCGGGCCAAGATTCAATTGACGCGGAAAGTACATCGGCTGCCGAAGCCCTCTGGGGGAAATGTTCATGAAGACTCTGATAGTACTGGCATGCGTAATGCTGTCCGCGAACGCGTTTGCAGAATGTGCGACGAACGCCCGTGGCGAGACGGTCTGTGGCAACGGACAGACGGCCGGGGGCTACAACCGGAACACGGGTACGGCCTGGACGTCCCAGACGAACCAGAATGGAGTGCGAACGACTCAGACCAACCGGGGCGGCGAGGCGAAGACGATGAATGGCAAGGGCGTGGTTAAGGGGCCAGGCGGGACCACCTGTTACCGGACCGCGAACAGTCACGGTTGCAACTGACAACCCTTCGACACCCATCGCTGCATTCGCCTCAATGGCCCGCTGCGAGTAACTTAACGCCGACGGTCCTCTGTCAGCGGCACACCTGATGCTCGAATGTCCGCAAATGGATTGAGGTAGATGACCGGACTTGGCTGACGGCTAACGCAGACCTCAATCGATCGCTGATCGCAGCTGGTATGCGAAAGGCATAAATCGAGTCAAGGTCACTCAGGCCCGATGCAGCGGAAGGTCCGGTGTTCGGGCTCAAGAGAAACTTTGCGGTAAGGCGCACCCCGCCGTCCCTCAACACGTCTCAAAGTGGCGTCACGTTGGCACGGCGAAACCTTCGTCATCAGCCAGGACGGACATCGCGCCGAGTCAGTCACGGCTGCGGTTTCAAGCGATCTAGCTGTGTGGCATCCCCAACGGGCAACGTGAAATAAAACGTCGCGCCCTGATCCGCGTTATTTTCGGCCCAAAGCCGCCCGCCGTGCATTTCGATAATCGAACGGCTGATCGACAATCCGAGGCCAAGGCCTTCGCGCTTGGAGGTAAAAAACGGTTTGAATATCATCGCGAGCTGGTCGCTGGATAGGCCGGACCCACGATCGCGCACTGCGACGCGCATTATCCGGGGACTTTCTAGCGTGATGAACACGGCCACCAGGCGATCGCTACGCTAATTGGTTGTAGCTCTGTAAGAATGTCTTTTCAAAACAGACTTGCACCGATCTGTGAATTCGAAAAGTGGTGGAGCACGCATTGAAAGCGAAACGCAACTTGAACACGTTCGGGTTTTTCATTACACGATAGATTTTCTTCGGAATACAAAATTTTGTTACGCTGTAATGTCAGCACACGTGCCGAATGAAACGTGCAATACATGCAGTCAGCGGTGGTACAGCGATTCACGATTCTGCGGGGACGTCATGAGAACTTCTAATCAGCTATTTGCGAAATCTAGATCTAGATTGCTGGTTCTGACAGGAGGATTGCTGCTTTGCGGGTGCGAAACCTCACCTTGGTGGATGGGGCTGAACGGCGCAAACCGGCCGGCAGACTATCTTTACAGCAGCAACCAGTCGATCACTGAACGCGCACAGAAGCTTTCTGTAGATGAGGAAAGCTGTTACCGGATAGCGGCCGGCGAGGATCCCGCTACGGTCGAGGCATCCCCGGCGAGTGCGGCTTCCGCAGGCAACGGCGCATCTGGAGCACATGTCGCCAGAACCGCCGACCAGATCCAGACGTCAGCACGTGCCTGTCGCGACCACGTGGTAGGAGAGAACCTCGCGTTCATCAACGAGATGTGGAGCATGTTTCAGCGAGACTACTTTGCCCGCAGCGGAACCACTACCACCTTCTTCGAATCTTCCGCGATCGGCCTAGGGGCTTTCGCTGCCGTTTCGCCAGCAGGCACCGCGCACATACTTGCGGCGACAGCTGCTACCCTAAGTGGTCTGGGGACGTCGATCCAGAAGAATCTGCAGGGCGGCCAACTTTCGTACGTCTTGCTTGCACAGATGGACGCGGATCGCGAGCAGATCGGGGCGCAGATCCGGCTAAATCTGCTGCTTGACTACGGCAAGTATCCACTGTCTGTGGCGATGTACGACGTTGCGTCCTATGCAGGCTCCCTATCCGTGCCTTCTGCTCTGGCGAACATCTCTGCGGCGACAGGCGCGAAAAAATCGCAGGCTGTGGCGGCTGTCTATGGTGCTAGCGCGGCTTCGGCAGCCTCTGCGGCTTCGGCTGTAGCCGCGGCTTCTGCTGCCTCTGCGGCTTCGGTGGCCGCCGCAGCTGCGGCTTCTGCTGCCTCTGCGGCTTCGGCGGCGCCGCAGCCGCCGCTTCGGCAGCCTTTGCGGCTTCGGCGGCATCAGGAGCGCAGTAAGCGGACGTTCATCGAAGCTTCACGATCGTCCGTTTCGGGTCGCACTGAGTCGGTCACTCGCGACCACTCGCGGTCGCGTCCATGCAAAAGGCATGAGTCAGTAGCCGCCAATTTCGGTCACTCGACAGAGGGATGCAGATCGCCGACAATTTCACGTGCGGTGGTGAAGGTGCCGAGGCTAACTCGGTTAAAAAATTTGATTCCAGGAATATTGAGGTTCTTCTTGTGCTTGGTCCAATTTTTAAAATCACAAAAACCTGCAAATCCTGCATGTGGTCTACGACCGATAGCGCCGGGCCTATGGATAAGAATTATCGCGATTTCCTAAATCCGCCTCCTGTTAACAGGCTTCTGAATTTTTTTACAACCAAGAAAAAATTCGTTTGCCCAAAGTGTGGCGGGAAGAATTTTGAGGAAAAAAAGACGGTTGTGGCGCTCGGCTGAATCGGGCCTCCTACAGGCGATTATCCTTAGCAATCACCGTGGCCTAAAGTTTTCCCTAGAGATGTCGTTATACCTAGATGTGAGAGGCGGAACCGGCGAACGAGGCTGAGTGTCTTTTCTCAAAGTCACGGACTCACTAGTGCTGCGCGCTGACTCATGAACGAAAACCTACTACTTTTCACAACGAGGACGCGCAAATGGACTATGGCGTATATTCGGTCAAAAGCGTTGCAGATTCCAAGATAAAGAGCCTTATTAGAGATCACAAGTCGTTCGTCATCGAAGACATAGACAGAACGAACTTCTCAGAAGCCGTCTCCCATATCGAAAAAATGATCGAGGACGAGGGATTGCGTTGCCGAGTATACACAAAGGGCCGGGCAGCGGCGGTTGCTGCTGCTGCCATTCCTGTCGCGCCCACAGTGATCGGTGGATGGGCTGCCGGTATTGGCATTGCAGCTCACAACTTGGTGACGTTCAACCCGGACTACGAGATTGCAAAGAATATGATTATGGGTACCTTGACGATTGAGTACAAGAAGTAATTGACGTGGCGTGCACCCGGTTCCTTGCTCGCTTAAGCCACACAGTAGGGGAGAAGGCATCCCATTCATTTCGCTATCTATAGCGAGAGGCAAAGGACCGGTGTACTTCAAGAAGCGACCGCTCATCCGCTTGGCAGCGTGTGACCGATCAGGGGCGGGAAGCGCCGTCCGTTCAAAGGGAAAGCCAAGAAAAAGCCCACCGACTCTGAGAGAAACGGCGGGCGTCATATCGAGTCACCGTCCAAGCGCCTCAATTAGTTGCTGGGTGAGCTACGCAGCAGAGAAGCAAATTATCAGACTAATCGCGCGGAGTCCATGTTCCGAAACCTTCGCGCTGTCCAAGCTGCCACTGCGCCTGCCTCCGCAGCAGCCGTAACGCAGTAACCATGCCTCTCGCGGCCAAGCAGTTATTCCTCGCGCGGCCGATCACTTACGCGTGCATGCGTGCGAGGTATTCCAGGTGGGTTAGCCGTTTCGGAACGCTCCACGCCGCGCGGAGGCAAGCCGGGACGGGGAAGTGTGGAGGATCTGCATCGGATATTCCCGTGCGGTCAAGGCGGCGCCGCCTGGCCTTGGGTCATTCGAAAGGCACCCAGCCAACGGTGTCGTCGCTACCTTTCTGTAGTTGCCAGGTCGCGCCTGAATTCACGTTCATGAGAAACATGTTCTTAGCCATAATGCCAGACATGAATATCTGATAGTTGGGCCTACCCGGAGTTACAGGGTCCGGTACCCGACTCTTGAATCTGGGCATCTCCTCCCACGCCAAATCCCCGCTCTTCGTCGCTACCAATTGGAAGACATTGCCGGTGAATTTATCCAGTTTGAACGTCCATCGAACCGCCAACTCCGATTGAACAATCTCGAAGCGGGCGTCCACGGGAACATGGGTTACGACGCTTTGCTGATTGATCGTATCCGTTTGAGCTTTGGTGCCGGCAGATATGAACGCCAAGCTCGAAACTAAGCTGGCCGCGAGAAATCGATTCATTTTTTGCATGTTGTGCGATGCGAGGCGCGGCATCGACTACGTCCATCCGTAGGCACGCCGCGCTCAGAAAATCCGGTTACATAGCGGTTAGACGGACGTCGAAACGCAAAAAGCCCAGTCGCAATGACCGGGCTAAGTGCTTGAATTCTTTGAGGTGGCTGATGGGGCTCGAAGCCACGACAATAGGAATCACAATCTAGGATCCTTCCTACCCAACATGCTTGCCCTTGCCCTTGCCCTTGCCACGCGGCGCGACCGCCCAATTGGTCACATTATAGAGTGGTGCGCTGTCCGTTCGTCGGAAGAATCGTCGTAACGGCCAAAAAAGAGCCCCATCGCAAATGATGCCCGGCGTCAGGCCGAGCCACCGTCCTCAGTACTCGGCCGGTTACAGGTTGTGCAAAGCAAGCGGAATGTAACCTAGCAGACGGAGCGCGCTTAGTCCATGTTTCGAAACCTTCTCCGCATGAGCAACATCGGCGCATCCCTAGTTGCGTGAAATGATTGCGGGACCTGGTACTTTGAGCGGCTACGGAGGGCGATAAGAAAGGGGTTATCGAGGATTGCCAATGAACTTGGCGAAATGTCCGCGTTCGGCCAGGAACTGATACTCGCAACTGACCGTTTCGTGGAGGGTCGCCACGCTGGACGACTGCTCCGTAGAATCGTAGACGCGCGGGCGGCGATGCCGTTTCCCTATAGATAAGCTAACCTTACATATTTAACCCAACTGCAAATTCTCTTGATTGCCTTCGGATCTGAATAACCCATCGAGTGTGGCGTGATCAATCTTTTCGCACCGTGGACCGCAGAGGTTCTCCAAAATCCGCATATTGATGAGAAATTTTGCGCGTGCAGGTCTGATGATACTTCCGGAGACGCTTCAGTCGTGACATCGAAGCAGAACGACGCAATATCGGGTCGACCTCCTATGCCCCATTTATGAGAGGTAATAAGTCTCGCCACCACACTGACGGGCGCAATCAACAAAAGAGAGAGTGGCGCGTTCAACCACATTGCCCAATTCATTTCCCCAATTACCGCAACGGCAACCACAATGGCGACGAGAATCAATACCAATCTGAAAGGGAGAAGTCGAGTGCTGTCAGAAATGGTGGCAAACGAAAATAGCAGACTTTCAATCCGTTTGATAGATTGCAAGACGAACAGGCCAATGTGCGCCTCGTCGCCTCTGTGCCGGATGCACAGCAACGGCACTTCCGTTGCGCTTGGATTCAACCCTTGATCGTGGATTTTCGAATTAGCCAATTCAGTCGAAAATTCTAGCTTTCGGTAAAAAATCGGATACGCAAAAAAAGCAATAACAGTATATGCCACTCCAAACATAATAGAACACCAATTCCAAAGTGATAGCTTGGCCACCAACAGTATTGGCGCGCCAAGCCACAAAGAGAATGCCCCGGAATAAAGTCTGTAGAATAATGTTTGACGGTACCTGAAAACTATAAACGGAGTACCCAAGGTTATCAGGGCAAGAATGTGTGTAGGTTTTCGTAGCCTGGAGACGGCTCTGAGCGCGATGTTGCCTCCGTGACTGTGTGCGATGATCACAATCCATGGCGACGCTCTGTCGATCGACATCTCTTCGATAAGGTTTATTAGTTCTCTTTCGGCAGATTTCCGCGACGCGAATGAGTTTTTTCCATCCCAATTGAACGGTGTGACTGCGACGTCGTCGCCGAATTCTGTTCGCAAACTCCTAACTAGCGCTGACGAATCTGCCATCCATGGCGCATTTGTGGCAAAAGTGCCGTGAACGAGGATGAACTGAATATTCGGCACTGGCACAACCCCGTCGTTTCGGGTCGACATGGGAACGCTCCCAGGTGATGAGTCAAACAGATCAAAGCTCGTCAGTGACAGCGAAACATTTACACTATAGGAAACAAATTCAATCCTTCGCAATTTACACTCGCGGATCACCGCTATGCAATCCGTCGACGTCAGAAATTGACACGAACGAAAGATGTCTCCGCGCGTAGATGCTTGAGTGGGTTTGCTTGAACAAGATTTCACCGTTATCCATTTACTTAAACCGCGCTAGCATTGCGGCACGATTGACCGCTTTCGGACACCAAGTTCAGCGAGTTGAAAGACCGCTTAGGGTCGGGAAGCGCCGTCTGTTCAAAAGGAAAGCCAAGAAAAAGCCCGCCGATTCTGAGGGAGACGGCGGGCGTCATATCGAGTCACCGTCCAAGCGCCTCGATTAGTTGTGGGTTGGAGTTACGCAACAGAAAAGCAAACTACCAAACTAATCGCATTGAGTCCATGTTCCGAAACTTTCGCGCTGTCCAAGCTGCCGCTGCGCCTGCCTCTGTAGCATCAGCAACGCAGTAACCATGCCTCTCGCGGCCACGCCGCTAATCCTCGCGCGATCGCTTCCCACTCCCGTCGATTACCGCCTGTTGGCGCGGGGTCGGCTCGTCGGTCAAACACGGCTCGACGTCGAGCTCGCGATTGAAGCATTCCCACACTGGCCCCGGCACGTTGTAGGTGCCGTCCGGTCCCATAAACCTCCGAACCTGATTGGCGCGCAGGATCGTCGAGCGCAGCCGGTGGATCTCCCACAGCAGCTCGAGGACAATCGGCTCCGGGTGCTCGTTCCAGATCTGGGCGAGGCGCGCGGCGGTGAGTGGCGGGCGATGCGGCACGATTTAGCGCGAATACTGTATAAAAACACAGTATAGCCAGGACCAACGCCGTCTTGGCTATGATTGGGGGTTCGCCACCTGGAGCTTCCCATGTGCACGAACTACGCCGCGGCGCGCCGCGACCAGCTCTTCAAACACTTCGGTGTCGAGCCACCCGAAAGCCCGTGGCGCGATGATGTCTGGAAGGACTATCCGGCGCCGATCATCCGGCGCGTCGACGGCGCTGAGCGGGCCGACGTGGCGACGTTCGGCATTGTGCCGCGCAAGCACATCCCTCCCGGCGTGAAGCCCTTCGATACCATGAACGCGCGGTCGGAGACGGTGGGCGAAAGGCGGAGCTTCAGCGGCGCATGGAAGAAGCAGCAGCTTTGCCTGATTCCGGCTGACGCGTTCTACGAACCGAACTACGAGAGCGGGAAGGCAGTGCGCTGGCGCATCAGCATGGCTGACGGCACGCCGTTCGCGATCGCCGGTCTGTGGCGAGAATGGAAGGAGGAGACGGGTGCAGCCCTATCGTTTACCATGCTGACGGTCAATTCCGCCGATCACCCGCTAATGAAGCGTTTTCACAAGCCTGACGATGAGAAGCGCTCGGTCGTCATCCTGCCGATCGACGAATACGACGGCTGGCTCGCGAGCAGGTCGACGGACGAGGCGCGGTCGTTCCTGAACCTTTTCCCAGCGAAGAAGATGCATGCGGAGGCGTTCCCGGCGCCGCCGCGCGCGAAGAAGGCAGTGGAGACCGGCGCATAGCGCGCGCCGCATCGAGCGCTTGCCATCCAATGAGGCCCGTCACCGCGACGGGCCTTTTTCTTTGTGCGCGGCAGCGCGCGGATTTAGTCCTCGGCGTCATTACTTGAGCGGTCTTCAAGCTGAGGGAATGGTGCGCCGCTCGGAAGCTCCTCGGATCGAGCCTGAGTGCGCCACGTGATGGTTGTGATTTCCTTCACGCGGTCGATGATCGGTTTTGCGTCTTTGCCAAGCTTACCGATCGCAACCCCTGCGTCACCGACCAGACCCCACAAGTGGTCCAAGTCGGACATACGTTTGTGGAGCTCAGATTGCAGCCTCTCCAAACGCATAAGCAGCCTGCGCTGATGCTTTTCTTCAAATTTGTCCGACTCGGAAATCAACCCGCGTAGCTCATTGATGAGCTCTTGGACACGATCCAGGTCACCCTGAGAAAACTCATAAGCGAATGCGGTCCCAATCTTCGCCTGCATCGAGCGCTCTAAGTTCGCAAGTCGCGCTTTAGCAGCCTTTCTTTTGCATTGGCCGCCAATGTTCTCAATGAACCCAGCCAGCTTCTTGCAATCCGATTCGACATCTCCAGTCACATTCGGGGCTGTAGGGCGGTCCGAGACGGCAATGAGTTCGCCATCCAGCATGCTCTTGATCAGAGCATATGCCTCCAACAGATACTCGTAATCGCCTTCGTCCCATGTCGCGCCGAACTCGGCCCGACGGGCGAGTTCATCGTCTATTTCAAGGACCGCGTCATAGGGGCGTTCCTTTACTGCAATGAAGAAGTCTTCCTCGAAGTTAATCGCCATTCCCGTCCCCATGTTCAAGATCTGAAAATGCAAAAAAGCCCGCATTGAGCGGGCTTCCTTTTGCATCGCATCTTCCAAAATTTGGAATTTCATCTTCCAAAAATCTTGTTTTCTGCGTTGCGAGCACTCGTAAGTGCTTGAATTCTTTGAGGTGGCTGATGGGACTCGAACCCACGACAACAGGAATCACAATCTTGGACTCGCCCCGCGCAGCATGACTGTCCTTGCCCCGCGGCCCAATCACACCCTTAGAAAACTATTATAAGCCGGTGCGCGTCATAATTGCTCGCGGCCACGGAAGCCCTCGAGAAGGCTAGATGCGACGTTTGCCACCGTGGTCGCGAGCAAGATGCGAAGATGCGAAGAGGCGGGATGAAATGACCCTAATTGATGAGGAAACGAAAGCGGAGCTGCTCACCTTTCTGGTGGTCGGGCATTTGCTTGCGCTTGTGCGCAGTGGCAGCTTCTTGCGTACCGGTCACCTCATCGAGTCGGCGCAGCTCTGGATGAAGTCCAATGGCGCGCAGTGCGACTGGCTGGATCGTGCCAGGCTCGTTGAGGCGTCCCGTGAGGTGGCGAGGCAGGCCTGCGAGCTGGAATACCCCAAGGATGAATCAGACCTCATCAAAATGTTCAACCTTCAAGCCGGGTGGTTCCTCGACTACCGCGCGCCAATCGTTCAAGAGATCCATGCATTGAGCATTGCGCATCTTCGCCAGTAACGATGGGCGCTTGATTTTTGAGAGCGCCGAAGAGAGCGTTTTTCAGGACATAAGGCTCGCCACTTTGGCGGGCCTTTTCTTTGCCCGCTCGCCACCTGTTGCTGTGCTCTCCCCCTGTTCAAAACCCCTATGTAAGTGACTGATTTTATTGGGTCGCATATGTAGGTATTTGCACGCAGATTTAGCTATAAAAACGCGCGTAAGCCTTTGATTATTTGATTTTTATTTCAAAATTTAGGGATCTACCACTTCGACATGCGCCGCCAGAGCGTCACCGTGCACGGCAAGCCTGTCGAACTGTCGGGCACGCAGTATCGGCTCGCCTCGCTGTTCTTCGCGAATGTCGGCCGTGTGCTCTCGCGCGATCATATCTACGCGATGGTGTGGGGCCGCGAGCTGCACACGCTCACGCGCACCATCGACAGCCACGTCTCGCGCCTGCGCGTGCTGCTGGAAATCGAGGAGCACAACGGCTTTCGCCTGCAGCCCGTCTACAAGAGCGGCTACCGGCTACTGCGCCTGCAGGAGGAGTCGATGCCCTTCGAGCGCGAGGCGGCATGACGTTGCGTCATCCCGGGCCTCCCGCGCGTCTCGTGTGACGCCGCGCGCGTCGGCGCATGGTGGCGCGAGGCGCGGCGCAACGGCTCAGGCAACAGGGCAATAAAAACGGCGGCACGCTTTGGCGTGCCGCCGTTTTGCTTTGTCTGGTTCGCGGTCGTGCTGTCCGCGTTCGACGTGCGGCGCCCGCGCGCCCACGCCGGTTTCCACGCCGATATCAGCGCGCGAGGCCGAGCCCCTGCAACACCGCATTGCCTTCCGGTGTCAGGCGGATTTGCGCGGTGCCTGCGGTGGCGTCGCCGGGCACCTGCTCGACGAGGCCCGCTTCCTGCAGCGTGGCGACTTCCGGTTTGGCGTGCGCGTCGATGGGCGCATGCAGCAGCAGCAACAGCGTGGCGAGCTCGTGATGGCTCAGCAGGCGCCGCAGTATCGTGCGCTTTGCGGGCCGGGCCGGTTGCGCCTCGGTTGCTGCCTGTTTTTTCGATCCTGTCCAGCTCACTGGGTACCTCCTGCAGCGTTTCTTCTGGGTGACGCGATGATGCGGACGAAGACTTAAGCGATTCTTAAAACCCTCGGCGAAGATGTGTCGCCGTAATACACGGATTTACGTCTCGTAATCATTCGTAAGCGGACTTGCGCCGACGTGCCGTTCGCACGCGCAAACGGGCGTGGCAGAGCGCCGGGCTCAGGGCGCGCAGGTCTTGCTCGCGCCTTCGATCCACAGATTCGCTGCGTGCCGCTTGCCGGCGTAGAAGCGATAGGTGGTCGTGCCGTTGTCCGCGCGGATCTTGATGACGTTGGAATCGCCGAAGTCGAGCATTTGACCTTGCGGCAACGCCGTGGTTTCGAAGCTCGCGCCGTGCCGGGTGGCTTCGGCCGTCAGGCACGAGACGACATCCTGAACCGACCGGTTGGTCGTGGAATCGATGACGGGCTGGCCAGAATCCGGATTGCCCTGGAACCAGGCGCAGGCGCCGAGGCTGAGCGAAAGGGCGAGGGGCACGGCAAGCTTCTTCATATTTCTCATGGAGTGGGCGGCCGCAAACGGCAAGGAACTGAAGATTATAACGGGGAGCATGCCGCGTGCCGGCGCTGCGTGACATGGGCTGGCGGCCGCCATGTGCGCGACATCCAGGCCGGATACAGTGGAAACACGACTAGTAATACGAGAAGAAATGTACGGTGCCGCACGCATCGGGCGGGCACGGCTGTTGCGGGCAAGCGACTGACGCCGCCGTGATGCGACACCGCTACACACGAATGAACCAGGCGAGATAGACTATCTCAGAGGTGTACTCCGCGATCTGACGCGACGTCAGGGAGAATAACCATGAGCCGCCCGTCGGTCCGTTTTCCTCTTCCTGCCACCCATGCCGGTTCAGTCTGGCGGTGGATCAAGTGGGGTTTGCTCGTCGCGATTCTGGCGGCCATCGCCATCGTGGTGCGCATCGTCCAGATCGAGATCGACACTTCGAGACTGCAGGCGCGCTACCTCTCCGAACTCACGCGTGACATTGGCTTCGCGGTCGAGCCCGGGGCGAGCCACAGCATCCGCTTTCCCACGACGAATGGTCCATACGACGTGCGGCTCGGCTATGCGCAACTGCCGGCGTTCACCGACCGGCTCGAAAAGCGCGGCTTCACGGTCGCGGCGCAGGCCCGCGATTCAGAACGCATGATCTCGCTCGCCGACGACGGCCTTTTCCTCCCCTATGAGGAGAAGGATCAAGCCGGCATCGTGCTGCGCGACGCGACCGGCGTGACGCTGTTCCATACGCGTTATCCGCAGCGCGCCTACGAGAACTTCGATGCCGTGCCGCCGCTCGTGCGCGATTCGCTGCTCTTCATCGAAGACAAGTACCTGCTCGCCGCCGACCAGCCCAACCGCAATCCGGCCATCGACTGGGGGCGCTTCTCCCGCGCACTCGTCGATCAGGGCGCGCGCCTTGTGAACAAGCACCAGCAGACGCCGGGCGGCAGCACGCTCGCCACGCAGATCGAGAAGTTCCGCCACTCCGCGGGCGGGCGCACCGCCACGCCGCCCGAGAAGCTGCGCCAGATTGCGTCGGCCTCGGTGCGCGCCTATCTGGACGGTCCGCAGACGATGCCCGCGCGCCAGCAGATCCTCGTGCACTACCTGAATTCCGTGCCGCTCTCGGCCAAGGCCGGCGTGGGCGAGGTCAACGGCATCGGCGATGGCCTTGTGGCCTGGTACGGGCGCGACTTCCGCGACGTCAACCGCATCCTGCGCGAACCCATTTCGAGCGCGACGCTCGACGAACAGGCGCTCGCGTTCCGCCAGGTGCTGTCGCTGCTGATCGCCCAGCGCGCGCCCTCGTATTTCCTGCAGAAGAACAACGACGCGCTCGCCAAGCTCACGGACAGCTATCTGCGCCTGCTCGGCAGCGGCGGCGTGATCTCGCCCGCGCTGCGCGACGCCGCGCTCGCGACGCAGCTCACGCTCGACCGCTCGAAGCCCGCGCCGCGCGCGCCGGCCTCCTACGCCGAGCGCAAGGCGGTGCTCACGATGCGCACGCAACTGATGCAGGCGCTGGGCCTGAAGACGCTCTACGATCTCGACCGCCTCGATCTCTCGGCCACCTCCACGCTAGACGACGCCGTGCAGCAGGCCGTGGGCGACCGGCTCGCCGATGCCGCAACCAAGGACGGTGCGCGCGCGGCGGGACTCGTGGGCTACGAGATGCTGCAACCCTGGGACGATCCGTCGAAGATCGCGTACAGCTTCACGCTGTTCGAGCGGCGCGGCGGCGAGAACCTCGTGCGCGTGCAGACCGATAGCGTGAACGAGCCGTTCGACATCAACTCGGGCGCGCGCCTGAATCTCGGCTCGACGGCGAAGCTGCGCACGCTCATTTTGTACTTGCAGATCGTGAGCGCGCTGCACGAGAAATACGCCGGCGAGGATGCGAAGACGCTGCGCGCAATGATTCCGCAAGTGGACCCGAGCGACGCCCTCACGCGCTGGGCGCTCGACTATCTCTCGACGACGCCCGACCGGTCGCTGTCGGCGATGCTCGAAGCGGCCGTGCAGCGCAAGTATTCCGCGAGTCCGGGTGAGACTTTCTACACGGGCGGCGGCGCGCAGACCTTCAATAACTTCGAGTCGAGCGACAACGCGCAGATCCTCACCGTGCAGCGTGCGTTCCAGCATTCGGTGAATCTCGTGTTCGTGCGGCTCATGCGCGACATCGTCCACTACGAGATGATCCAGGTCTCGGGCCCGCCCTCGACCTATCTCGACGATCCGGCCGTGCGCAACCACTACCTCACGCAGTTCGCCGACGGCGAGAGCCAGGTCTACATGAAGCGCTTCTACACGCGCTATGCGGGCAAGAGCAACGACGAGGCGCTGCAGGTGCTGCTGCAGCACACGCGCAAGGGCCCGGCACGCATCGCGACGGTGCTGCGCAGCGTGAACCCCAACGGCGACCAGACCTGGTTCAACGCGCTGATGCGCGCGCAACTGAAGAACACCAAGTTCCAGTGGCTCGACGACGAAGACCTCGCCAACTACTACAACAAGTACGCGATCGACAAGTTCAACCTCAACGATCGCGGCTATATCGCGGGCATTCACCCGCTCGAGCTGTGGCTGCTGAACTATCTGCACACGCATCCCGACGCGACGCTCGCCCAGGTCCAGGCGCAAAGCCGCGATGTGCGTCTCTATACCTACAAGTGGCTCTTCAAGACGCGCTATTACGCGACGCAGAACCGGCGCATCCGCCGCATGATCGAGATGAAGGCCTACGCCGAGATCGGCAAGTCGTGGCGCGCGCTCGGCTATCCGTTCGACAACATCACGCCTTCGTATGGCGCGGCGATTGGCGCATCGGGCGACCGGCCTTCGGCGCTCGCGTATCTGATCGGCCTCGTCTCCAGCAATGGCGAGAAGCTGCCGACGCATAGCTTCGAAACGCTCGACTTCGCGCGCGGCACGCCGTACGAAACGCGCTTCGTGCACGCGGCCACGCCGCCGCAGCCGCTGATCTCGCCGCAGATCTCGCAGGTGGTGCGCGAGCTGCTGACTTCGGTGGTGGAAGGCGGCACGGCCAAGCGGCTCGCCGACGGCATGACGCTCCCCGACGGCAAGACGCTGCCGGTCTATGGCAAGACCGGCACGGGCGACCAGCGCTTTAACGTGTATGCGCCGGGCGCGCGCCTCATCGAGTCGCGCAAGGTGAACCGCACCGCGACATTCGTGTTCGTCATCGGCAACCGCTTCTACGGCACGCTCACCGCGTTCGTGCACGAGCCTTATGCGGCACGTTTTTCGTTCACGAGCGCGCTCTCGGTGCAGTTGCTGAAGTCGCTCGCACCGGTGCTGCAGCCTCTGCTGGAGGACAAGGAGGCGCCGGACGGCAAGCTGAAGGCCGGAACCGAATCGCAGGAGATGACGCTGATCGATCAGCAGACGGGCGCCGTGCAACGCGTGAGCTTGCCGCTTGCGCAACTGCGTGCGGCGGCTGGCTGGTCCAGCACCGCGCCGGGGTTTTATTCGGATGCCGAATCAATTCAGGCGAAGACGCACGTGAAGTGAGATCGTATCGTATGGCGGATTTGCCGGGCTGATTGACGCGATGTGCTGGCGTCGTCGAACACTGCAGCGATAGACAAACGCGCCCGTCAAGGGCGCGTTGCTTTTGGGCCCGCTCGAGCGCTCGGGCGCTCGCGCAGGCGAGCGCGCAAACCAGCTTGGCCGGCCGCGCGTCGCTCAGTACGCACCTGGCGGCGGCGGGGGCGGCGATCCGGGCGGCGGAGGCGGCAGATAGCGCGGCTGCGTCTGATAGTACGGCTGCTGCTGTGTCTGCATGCGTCCCGCGACGGGAATGCGGTTGCCGTTGGCGTACATGCACTGCAGATAAGCGTAGTCGTAGCGGCGCTGCACGTCGTAGGCCGAGCCTTGCGCGTTGCCCATGCCGACGGCGCTGCCCGCGAGCAGGCCGGCGCCCGCGCCGATGGCCGCGCCGCTGCCGCCGCCGAACGCCGCGCCCGCCGCGGCGCCCAGCGCCGTGCCGACCACGGCGCTGCCCACGGCGCTATTGGACACGGCCTGGTTGGTCGTGGTGCCGCCCACCTGCTGGAAGGCGAACTGGCGACAGTTGTAGTCGTCGTTGCGGAACTGGTCGAAGGTCTTGCCGGTGCCCGGCAAGGCCATCACGCTCGGCCCGGTCGGAACCACGGCGCACGCGCTCAGAAGGCCCGCAGCGGCGAGCAGCGCGAAATAGGTCGGTTTCATGATTGACTCGATCGATGTCGTCAGATCAGTTCGAAGGTGCCGGTTGGGCGGGCACGGCGCGCCAGCCCGACGAGCATTGCTTCACATAGGGATAGTAGGTCCTCGAGGCGTCGCAGTAGTACCACGTGTCGTCGTTCGGACCGCTGTCGTCGCCGGGCGCCTGGGCTTGCGGCTGGCCCTGCTCGACGTAGTCGGGCGCTTGAGGCGGCGCGACGATCACGGGCGCCGGCGCGTAGTAGTAGGGCGCGGGGGCGACCGGATAGTAATAAGGCGCGCCGAAAGGCACGCCAACACCGATGGCGACGCCCACGCGCGCCGCGTGGGCCGCGCCGCTTGCGCAGGCCAGAGCGGCCAACGCGGCCCCGAGAATCAATTTCGACCTTCTCACAACGATCTCCAGAACGGAATTGGGCCGGGCGCTCGTGCCGGCCTGGCCGTGCACACCCGCGCATTCTGCAACGCTATGACATTGCGAGGTTCAATGCAATTACGCGAACGCCACTGTTTTTTCGAGTTGTTACAACGCAGGCGGCGTGGCGCGGGCGCCGCTGGCGCTGGCGGCGCCCGTTGGCGGCGATCGGCGTGCAAGCGGCCGCTATATGGAACGATTTGCCGGCGATCTCTCGAGCGGCGAGCCTTGGGCGCCTCGGTGGGCGAGAGCGCTGTCTTGTAATACTCGGAGATCGAGCGCCAAACCGCATTTCCCTTCGGCGCAAGAGATCTCGATCAGCTTTCACGCATTTCTATCGATCGCCGGGCGTTCCATGCCCATGGATGCCTGTGCGGCGGCGCGTCTGACGCCGATGCGGTCGGGCTTTCAGCGTGTAAGACGATGACGCGCCGCACGGGCGCAAAAAAACTCGAATAGTCATTTCGATTCGCCGAGCGAGATGCGCGTGCTCAGACCCGCTTAGACTCGCCGGACGCTCCGTGCGAGGCGCGAAGCATCCGCTGACGTCATCGATTTACTAAGGACTACAACATGAAGGGGATTCTGACATTGAGTGTGGCCGCCGCGATAGGACTCGCCGCGGTACCTGCATGGGCGGCATTGGGCGGCGCACCCGCCTTTCCGCAGGCCCAGCGCACGCCCGGTACGCGCGTGATGGCCGCTGCAAGCTCGGTTGCGGTGCCCTGGACCGTCACGACGACCACGCTCGACACCGGCACGGTGATTCACGAATATCTCGACGCTAACGGCACCGTATTCGCCGTTTCCTGGCGCGGACCGCGTGTCGGCTCGCTCGATACGCTGCTGGGCAGCTACTTTCCCAGCTGGCAAAAGGGGCTCGCGGCGGCGCACGCCGCGCGCGGCGGCGGTTACGGGCCGGTTGCCGTGCATCAGGACGACCTTGTCGTCGAAACGGGCGGCCATATGGGTGCGTTGACGGGGCGCGCGTGGCTGCCGAAGGCGCTGCCTCTCGGCATGAGTGCCGATCAGATCCAATAAGAGGGGGACGCGCGATGAACAAGATCATCATGGTTTGCGCGCTCAGCGCCGGTGTGCTGCTGTCGGCCTGCGGCGGCGGAGGTGGAGACGGTACGCCGGGCAACGGTGCGGTGGTGGCGAACGGCGCTTCGGGGGCGTCGGCCCCGTCGAGTGGTGGCGCCTCGGGCGGTGCGAATAACGGGAATTCGGGTTCTGGCGGTTCGGGCTCGGGTAACTCTGGCTCGGGGAACAACTCTGGCTCGGGGAACTCTGGCTCGGGGAACTCTGGCTCGGGCAACTCCGGCTCGGGCAACTCCGGCTCGGGCAACTCCGGCTCGGGCAACTCCGGCTCAGGCAACTCCGGCTCAGGTAACTCCGGCTCGGGCACGTCGGGTTCGGGCAATTCCGGCTCGGGCAATTCCAATTCGGGGAACTCGGGCTCGGGGAATTCCGGCTCGGGCACATCGGGTTCGGGGACTTCCGGCTCAGGCACATCGGACTCCGGCTCCGGTTCCGGCAATTCCGGTACATCGGGTGGCGGCTCCACCGCCGATATCGGCAACACGATCCCCGTACGCGTCTCGTCGGCCACGGCCGTGCGTAATTTCCCGCTCGTGAGCGTCACGGTGTGTCAGCCAGGCAGCAGCGGACAAACCAGTTGCGCGACGATCGACAACGTCCTGCTCGACACCGGCTCGTTTGGCTTGCGCCTTTATGCATCGGCGATTCCTGCCTCGACGCTCGCCGCCCTGCCCGTGCAGACCGATCCCGCCAGCGGCAAGAGCGTGGCGGCCTGCGCCGCGTTCGGCTCGGGCTACACGTGGGGAAGCCTGCGCACCGCAGACGTGAAGCTTTCGCGCGAAGTGGCGGCCGCCGTGCCGATCCAGGTGATGGGCGACGCCGCGATCGTCTCGCCGGTGCCGACCTCGTGCGTCTGGAACACGGCGCTCACCAGCCCGGCCGTGCTGGGCGCGAATGGGATACTCGGCGTAGGCGTCGCACGCTACGACTGCGGTGCCTCGTGTGCGGGCAGCAAGCCGCGCGCGGGCTACTACTACGCCGATAGCGCTCCGGCCACACCGATCTCGATGCCGCTCGTCAATCAGGTCACGAATCCGGTGGCGCTTTTCCCCGTCGACAATAACGGCCTGATCGTGGATATGCCGGCAGTTGTCGCAGGCGGTGCGCCCACGGCGACCGGCACGGTCACGTTCGGCATCGGCACGCAGTCGAACAACCTGTTGGCCGGTACCGGCGCCACCGTGCTCGCAACCGATCGCTGGGGCAACTTCACGGGCAGCGTCGGCAATGGCAGCACGGTGCAGACGTTCATGGATTCGGGCTCGAACACGCTGAGTTTCGAGGACTGGTCGATCGTCCAGGATGGTGTCTGGTATGTGCCCGCCACGCCGCTCAAGCGTACCGTCGCGCTATCTGACGCGAACGGCGTGAATGCCACGACGAACATCGTTATCGGCAATGCGGATGCGCTGTTTTCGACGCTGAACTTCGCGTTCAGCAATCTCGGCTCGTTCCTCGCGCAGACCGTCGATCTGGGCATGCCGTTCTTCTACGGGCGGCGCATCTTTTACGGGATCGATGGCACGTCGTCGGGGGCGGGCGCGACGGGTCCGTATGTCGGCTACGTGTCGAACTAGTTCGCCCGCTCGAATCCAATGAAAAGCGCGCCGCAACGGCGCGCTTTTTTCTTTAAAGACATAACAACACAATATCCGAAATGGCATAAAGAAAATTGCACGGAAAGGGGAAACCTTTCATTCGATTTTCATCGCTTATGCGTTTTAAAAGCACGTATTGCGAGCGCATGACAATTGCTCGATCGGTGCACAAAAAATCCCGCAGAGAAAACGTTTGCATTAGCGAAAACCCCTGGTCAAGCCGTGTCGCGCAAACGCCGATATAACGCAAGTAGGGAAGCCCTATTGCGAGCGGCAGCTTCGGCGCAGCGATTTGCCGTTTTCGATCGGATTCGGTGCAAAAGTCAGACGTTATAAAACACGTCAATAAAACGAATGAGAGAGCGCCTGCAAGCCGCGGGCGGATCGCTGGATGGCGCCGCGAGGCACAGCCGCTGCAACAACAACGGGGGTAAAACGATGGAACATGCGACGCCGGACCGGCAGCTCGAGATGATCGAGCTGAGTGCAGTGAGCGCAGCACTGAACCGCGTGCAGGCCGTGATCGAGTTCGACCTGCAGGGCATCATCCTGCATGCCAACGACAATTTCCTGGCCGTGCTCGGCTATACGCTCGACGAAGTCCGCGGCAAGCATCATCGAATGTTCTGCGATCCTGATTATGTGCAAAGCGAGGCCTATCGCCAGTTCTGGGAACGCCTCGGCCGCGGCGAGTTCGACCGGGGCGAATATCGCCGCATCGGGCGCGGCGGCCGCGAAATCTGGATCAACGCGTCCTACAACCCGGTGCTCGGCGCGGATGGGCGCCCCTACAAAGTCATCAAGTTCGCCACCGACATCACCCAGGCCAAGCAGCAGCATGCCGACTACGAAGGCCGCTTGCGCGCGATCGACAAGGCGCAGGCCGTGATCGAGTTCGATACGAACGGCATCGTGCTGCAGGCGAACCAGAACTTCCTCGACACGCTCGGCTACCGGCTCGAGGAGATCCAGGGCAAGCACCACCGCATGTTCTGCGACGATGCCTACGCGCAGGGCACGGAGTATCGCGAGTTTTGGGCCAAGCTCAATCGCGGCGAGTTCGACTCGGGCCGCTACAAGCGTGTCGGCAAGGGCGGACGCGTGGTGTGGATTCAGGCCACCTATAACCCGATCTTCGACGTGAACGGCCGCCTCTACAAGGTGGTGAAGTTCGCGAACGACGTGAGCGCGCAGGTCGAGCTCGAGGAAAGCGTCAAGCGCCGCGCGGACAGCGATCAGCTCAAGGTCGAAAAGCTGCTAGCGGTCGTGCGCAATGCCGCGTCGGGAGATCTGACCGGTCACGTCGATGTGGCCGGCGACGAGCCCATCGACCAGCTCGCGGCGGGCATCAAAAGCATGATGAGCGACCTTTCGGGCGTGATCGGCAAGGTCGTGGAATCGGCGGGCACGTTCAAGGACTCGTCGAAGGACATCGCGGCGCGCGCGGATACGGTGGCCGGCGGCGCGCAGTTGCTCGGGGCGACCGTCGAGGAAATGAACGCGTCGATCGAAGAGCTGACGGCATCGATCAACTCGATCGCCGACAATTCGCGCGGCGCCGATCAACTGGCCAAGGACACGCAGCAGGAAGCGGAGCGCGGCGCGAAGGCGGTGACGCGCTCGATCGAAGCCATGGAGCTCATCAACCGCTCGTCGGAAGACATTGCCGAGATCATCAAGGTGATCGGCGAGATCGCGAGCCAGACCAATCTGCTCGCGTTCAACGCCGCGATCGAGGCGGCGCGCGCCGGCGAGCACGGGCTCGGCTTCTCGGTGGTCGCCGACGAAGTGCGCAAGCTGGCCGAGCGTTCCTCGCAGGCAACCAAGGAGATTTCGAAGCTCATCAACGAGTCGGTCAAGCGCGTCGCGCAGGGCAGCGAGATCTCGAAGCAGGCGGGCGAGGCGTTCGAGAAAATCGTGGCGGGCGTGGCCCGCACCACCCAGGCGATCTCCGAGATCTCGTGCGGCGCCGACGAGCAGCTCGTGGCTGCACGCGAAGTGAGCGCCGCGATCCAGCAGGTGGCGGAAGAGACCGAGAAGTCGGCGGGCGCCTGCGACACCATCGCCCGTGCAGCCGCATCGCTCAAGGGCGGCGCCGAGGGGCTCGACACCACGGTGGCGCGCTTCGTCGTCTAAACGCTGGGGGGTGGAGTGGATATCGATCAGGATGTCGAACCTTCGGTGCAGCGCGCGCTGTTCGAGCAGGTGCGCCGGCATACCGGCATCGCCATGAACGAGCGCAAGTGGACCATGCTCAAGGGCCGCTTGCGCCGTCGCGTGATGGCGCTCGGTTTGCCGGACTATCGCGACTATCTGCAGGTGCTCGACACGAACGCCGATGAAATCGACGATTTCATCGACCTCGTGACGACCAACGAGACGTCGTTCTTCCGCACCCCGCGCATCTGGGACTATCTCGCGCAGAGCTTCCTGCCGCAGTGGTTCGCGACGCATCCCGGTTCGGCGCTGCGCGTGTGGTCCGCGGCGGCGTCGAGCGGCGAGGAGGCGTGGTCCACGGCGATGCTCTGCGAAGAGTTTCGGGCGCGCGAGGCGGCGTTTCGTTACGCGATCGTCGGCACCGATATCTCGGACGGCATCCTCGCGAACGCGCGCGCCGGCAGCTATCGGGGCCGCAGCATCGAGGGCCTGCGCCAGAGCCATCCCGCGCTGTTGCAGAAGTATTTCCGCAGCGAGGGCGTGCAGGCGGACGTGGGCGAGGCGCTGCGCGCGCACGTCGCGTTCCGCCGCCACAACCTCTATGCGGCGCCGCGCGAGCTGGGGCAGTTCGATCTGGTGCTGTTGCGCAACGTGCTGATCTATTTCGACCTCGAAGGGCAAAAGGCGGTGCTCGCGAACGTGCGCCGCGCGATGCGCCCGAATGCCGTGCTGATCGTGGGCGAGTCGGAATCCCTGAGCCGCGTGACGACGGGGTTCACGTTCGAGCAGCCGCTCATCTACCGCAACGGCCAGCATCGCGAGGAGCGCGACCATGAGCACGCGTGATGTGCAGGTGAGGATGTGCGAGCTCGCGGTCAGCACCCGGGAAGACGCCCGAATCCTGCGCGCCACGCTGGGCTCGTGCGTGGGCATCGGGCTGCTGTGGCGCGCGCGCGGCACGAGCGGGCTCGCGCATTGCCTGTTGCCGGAGCCGGTGGCCAGCGTTCGCGCCGTGCCGGCCGAGCGTCACGGCCAGGAAGCCAAGTACGTGGTCGACGCGCTGCCCGCGCTGATCTCGATGATGGGCGCCCAGGCGGCGCCCGAGGGCGAAATCGAAGCCGTGCTGGCGGGCGGCGCGAAC
Source organism: Paraburkholderia pallida (assembly GCF_004524855.1). Taxonomy (NCBI): domain Bacteria; kingdom Pseudomonadati; phylum Pseudomonadota; class Betaproteobacteria; order Burkholderiales; family Burkholderiaceae; genus Paraburkholderia; species Paraburkholderia pallida. The sequence goes on from NZ_CP038149.1 coordinate 2,453,800, forward strand.
ATGATGCATCACCGGACCACGATTCACGAGCCGATCGGCGAACTGAACGTGCGCATGGCGCAGCAACTGCTGGCGCACGCGCGCGTGCGCGTCATCCACACGGATGTGGGCGGCGAGTGCGGGCGGCAACTGACTATCGATTGCGGGCAGCAGGACTACGCGGTGCGCCGCTTTTCGCGCCCGGGGTGAACGGCGCGCCTGGCTCCACTCACGCAGGGTATTCGCCTCCCGTTCGACGCCCATCGTCCCCATTCGCTACGGAGCTTCACGATGAACCATCGTTCGCTGGCCGCCGCCGGCCAGCTCGAGCTGTACGGGTCGTTTCACCTGGCCGGCACGGAGCTCGCACTGCCCGTCGCCGCGCTCCAGGAAGTCGTCAATCATCCCGAGACGCTCACGCCGGTGCCGCTCGCGCCGCCTTATCTGCTCGGCTTGTTCAATCTGCGCGGCACGCTGATTCCCGTGGTCGATCTGCACCAGCTGCTGAATCTGCGCGACGAGGGCACCGCGCTCGCGCGCAAGATCGCGATCGTGGAGACCGCCGGCGTGCGCGTCGGATTGCGCTTCGACGCAACCGGCGAGATTCTGCGTGTGCCGAAGGATCAGGTGATCGCGATCCAGACAGCCGAAGGCAGTGCGCCGGCCGTGATCGGCGCGGTGCTCAAGCTCGACGGCGGCGAGCACGTGCTGCAGGTGCTGTCGGCGGCGGCGCTGCTCGGGCTGCGCGACGTGCCTCATTTCGTCGAACAAGTTGCGCGCACAACCGAACGCAGAGCGCAACAGGGGCAGCGTCGCCAGAATGTTTCGTTCAAGGTGGGCGGCACTGCGCTGGCGCTGCCGATGGGGGCCATCCAGGAGATCATCCGCGTGCCGGCGTTGCAGCACTCGCCGATGGCCGACGAGGTCTGCATCGGCATGCTCAACCTGCGTGGCGCGACGGTGCCGGTGCTCGATTTCGGCACGTTCCTCGGTTTTGCGCGTGCGCCCGATGCGGTGGTCGCCGCGGATGAGCGGCGCATCGTGGTGCTCAACCGCGACGCAGGGTGCTTCGGTCTGCTGGTGGACGAAGTCGCGAGCATCGTCGCGTACCGCGAAGACGAGCTCTTGCCGATGCCTTCCTATGGAGGCGCGCATCGCTCGCTGTTCGCGGGCTATCTCGCCGCGGGCGAATCGACGGGCGTGCTGCTCGTGAACGCCGATGCGCTTTTTGCGAACGAGCGCATCGCGACGCTGGCAACGGGCCATCGCGATCTCTATCGCAAGGCCGTGCAAGCGGGCGATGCCGCCCAAAAGCGCGGTGGCACCCGACAGACCCTCGTGACGTTCCGCATCGGCCAGTTGATCGGCGTGCGCATCGCCGAATTGCGCGAGGTGATCGACTACCGCGACGACATCGTCAAGACGCCGGGCTTGCCCGCCTTCGTGCGCGGCGTGCTGAATCTGCGTGGCGTGATCGTGACCGTCATCGACGTGCGTTCGATGTATGCGATGCCGCCCTACGAGGATCTCGCGCACGCGAAGATCCTGATCGTCGAGCATCGTGGAGAAAAGTACGGACTGCTGGTCGATTCGGTCGAGGATATCGTCACGCTCAATGGCAGCGCCCAGCTGACGATGCCCGCGATGTTCACGCGCGCCGCGGGTACGCAGACGCGCGGCGACATGCGCGAGGCGGTCGAGTTGCCGGGGCAGGGCACCTTGATGCTGCTCGACCCCGTGCCGCTGTGCGAGCGCGTGGCCGAGGAAGCCGCGGCGTTCTGATCGCCGCGAGGGCAGGCAACACGCAAAGGGGGCGAGGGGCGCTCGCTGCGGGCGGTCAGCGTGCGCCGCTAACCCACGCGCGCGCAGCGAGGCCAGGTGCGCCCGTAGCGCTCAAGCTTCGAGCGCCAGCGTCGCGAAGCTGGCGAGCCAGTGCTCGCCCATATAGTCGCCGGCGACGTGCTCGAGCGCCGTGTCCAGATGCGTCTGCGCGGCTTCGCGCAGCGCGAGCGCACGCGCGTCGCCCTCCGGCAGCACACGCGCGAGCGTGCGCTGGCACCACGCGCGGCTCAGGTTCAGGCCGTCGAGATGGGCGATCTTGCCGTCGCTGCGGTCGGTGACCGTGGCGGGCAGGAACAGCGTGGCCGGCTCGCGCGCGGCCAGCGCGGGCAGAAAGCGCCCGAACCACGCGGCGAACGCGTCGGCGCCCAGCACGCGGCTCATCAGCACCGCGACCATGAGCGAGGGCGAGAGGAACTCGTCGCCCGACGGCTCCCACGCCTGGCATCCCGCATCGCCTTCGTGCCAGCGCCGTGCCGTCTCCTCGATCAGGCGCGCGAGCCCATCGCGCGACGTCTGGCGCGCAAAGTCGAGGGCGAGCGTGAGCGCGAACGCGGTGTTGAAGTGCGTGCCCACGCGCAGCGGATAAGTCGCCTTCGGCAGAAATTCCTCGAAACGCTCGACGAACGCCTCGGTGAGCGGCGTCAGCGTGCGCGACCAGCGCTGGGCCTCGGGCGTCTTCATGCCATGCAGTTGCCCAGCGAGCGCAAGCAGCCAGGCCCAGCCGTAGGGCCGCTCGAAGCCGCGGTTGTGCGGCAGGTCGAGGTAGGCGCGCTCGCCGGCCATGTTCGCCTCAGTGAAGTGCTCGTCGATCACGGCGACGATGTGCGGCGCCTCGGGCAAGTCGGGGAAACGCTCGAGCAGATGCGCGACGAGCCAGTAGCCGTGCACGCACGAATGCCAGTCGTAGCTGCCGTAGAACACGGGATGCAGCGCGCGCGGGCCCTGGATGTCCTGCGGGCCGGCCAGCGAATGGGTGAGCCTGTTCGGATATTCGCGCGTCAGGTGAGCGAGTGCGAGTGAGGCAAAGCGGGAGGCGAGCGCAGCAGTGAGCGTGGCGTGCATGGTGGTCTGTGCGGGGCGGCTTGATGGGACGGATGCGAAAGCACCAGCTTAGCGCGAAACCCCCACGGCTTGCCGGCGCGTGGCGCGTGCAAGGCGCGCCATGCGTTGGCGTCTGCGACCCGCGTGACCGGACGCTAATCCTGCGAAGACGACTGCGCCCCCGCCTTGCGCGGCGCGCGTTCGCGCTCGAGCCGGCGCATGGCCTCGCCCACGTCCTGGCTGAATTGCGCGAGCGCGGCCAGCTCGATATTGGGCGGCTGCAGCGCATTCCACAACACGTCGGCGAGTTTCTCTGCTGTGGCGTCGATATCGGTGCGGCGGTTGCCGAGCGTCGCGTCCCAGAGCACGTGCTCCATCGGCCCGAAGATCAGCGAGCGCAACAGGCGCAGCGGCATGTCGTTGCGGATCTGCCCGCATTCCTGGCCGCGCGCGAGCACGCGCATGAGCGGCGCCGTGTAGCGCCGCTGCATTTCCGTGAGCGCCTCGCTGAGCTCGTGATGACGCGTGCGGCCCTCCGAAAGCACCAGCTCGCAGATGCCCGTGCCGCTTTCCAGCATCAGTTGCAAATGCATGCGCACGATGAATGCAAACTGCTGGCGCACGGTGCCGTCGCGCGGCAGGCCCGCCTCGATCGCCTCGATCGATTCGTCATACCAGTCGCCGATCACGCGCGAGCACAACTCGCGCTTGCCGCGAAAGTAGCTGAACACCGTGGCTTCGGAGATGCCCAGCCGCTGCGCGATTTCGGCCGTGGTGGCGCGCGTGTAGCCCTTTTCGGAGAACACCTCACGCCCGGCCTCGAGAATCTCCTTCACGCGCTGCTGGGACTTGCGCCCGGCCGGCTGGCGGCGCGACGCGGGCAGGAAGGAATTGGGGGCGGTAGACATTCTGAGTAAGGTTCAGTTTACGGCGGGATTCGTGTCAATTATGCACGATGTCTCACGCTTTGCAATGCGCTGAGAGAGCTATGAAGTGGAGATTACAAGAAATCTGAGCGTTACTCAAAAATTTCTATTGACGTTAACGTAAATGTGGCGTGAAATGTGTCCCCAAGGGGCAAGTCGCGTTACTCGCGAGAACGCCCGCGCCCTACACAGGAGACACAGGATGAGCAACGTACCCGGTTTGCAGTTCCCGCTTGGCGAAGAAGTCGAAATGCTGCGCGACAGCATCCAGAACTTCGCGGCCAAGGAAATCGCCCCGCGCGCGGGCGAGATCGACCGCACCGACCAGTTCCCGATGGACCTCTGGCGCAAGTTCGGCGACCTGGGTGTGCTTGGCATGACCGTCTCCGAGGAATACGGCGGCGCGAACATGGGCTACACGGCGCACATGGTGGCGATGGAGGAGATCTCGCGCGCCTCGGCTTCGGTCGGCCTGTCGTACGGCGCGCATTCGAACCTGTGCGTGAACCAGATCCACCGCAACGGCACCGAGGCGCAAAAGCGCAAGTACCTGCCCAAGCTCGTTTCGGGCGAGCACGTGGGCGCGCTCGCGATGAGCGAGCCGAACGCCGGCTCCGACGTCGTCAGCATGAAGCTGCGCGCCGATAAAAAGGGCGACAAATACGTGCTCAACGGCACGAAGATGTGGATCACCAACGGCCCGGATTGCGACACGCTGGTGGTCTATGCGAAGTCCGATCTTGAAGCGGGCCCGCGCGGCATTACGGCGTTCATCGTCGAAAAGGGCATGAAGGGCTTCTCGGTGGCGCAAAAGCTCGACAAGCTCGGCATGCGCGGCTCGCATACGGGCGAGCTCGTGTTCCAGGACGTTGAGGTGCCCGAAGAAAATATCCTCGGCCAGCTCAACGGCGGCGTGAAGGTGCTCATGAGCGGCCTCGACTACGAGCGCGCCGTGCTCGCGGGCGGCCCCACCGGCATCATGGCCGCCGTGATGGACGCGGTCGTGCCGTACATTCACGAGCGCAAGCAGTTCGGCCAGGCCATCGGCGAATTCCAGCTCATCCAGGGCAAGGTTGCCGACCTCTATACGACGTTCCAGGCGTGCCGCGCGTATCTCTACGCAGTGGGCCGCCAGCTCGACACGATCGGCACCGATCACGTGCGCCAGGTGCGCAAGGACTGCGCCGGCGTGATTCTCTATACCGCCGAAAAGGCTACGTGGATGGCCGGCGAGGCCATCCAGATCCTCGGCGGCAATGGCTATATCAACGAGTATCCGGTCGGGCGCCTCTGGCGTGACGCGAAGCTCTACGAAATCGGCGCGGGCACGAGCGAGATTCGCCGCATGCTGATCGGTCGCGAGCTGTTCGCGGAAACCGCCTGATTTCGCCATCCTGAGGAAACACGAGATGCCGATCATCGAATCGAAACTCAACCCGCGCTCGGACGACTTCAAGACGAACGCCGCCGCGCTCGAAGCGCTGGTCGCGGACCTGCGCGAGAAGATCCAGAAGCTGTCGCTCGGCGGCGGCGAGGCTGCGCGCGACAAGCACGTCTCGCGCGGCAAGCTGCTGCCGCGCGAGCGCATCGCGCAACTGCTCGACCCGGGCACGCCGTTTCTCGAGCTTTCGCAGCTCGCGGCCTACGGCATGTACAACGACGACGCGCCGGGCGCGGGCATCATCACGGGCATCGGGCGCATCGCGGGCCAGGAGTGCGTGATCGTCTGCAACGACGCGACCGTGAAGGGTGGCACGTACTATCCCGTCACCGTGAAGAAGCACGTGCGTGCGCAGGAAATCGCGCAGGAAAACAACCTGCCCTGCGTCTATCTGGTCGACTCGGGCGGCGCGAACCTGCCGAACCAGGACGACGTCTTCCCCGATCGCGACCACTTCGGCCGCATCTTCTACAACCAGGCGAATCTCTCGTCGCAGGACATCCCGCAGATCGCCGTGGTGATGGGCTCGTGCACGGCCGGCGGCGCCTACGTGCCGGCGATGAGCGACGAGTCGATCATCGTGAAGAACCAGGGCACGATTTTCCTGGGCGGCCCGCCGCTCGTGAAGGCCGCCACCGGTGAAGAAGTGAGCGCCGAAGACCTCGGCGGCGGCGACGTGCATACGCGTCTTTCGGGCGTGGCCGATCACCTCGCGCAAAACGATGCGCATGCGCTTTCCATCGCGCGTTCGATCGTCGGCAATCTCAATCGCACGAAGACGCCGCCCGTCGTGATGCGCGAGCCGCTGCCGCCGCGCTTCGACGCCAAGAGCCTCTACGGCGTGATTCCCGTGGATACGCGCAAGCCCTTCGACGTGCGCGAAGTGATCGCGCGCATCGTCGACGACTCGGCCTTCGATGAATTCAAGGCGCGCTACGGCACCACGCTCGTCACGGGCTTCGCGCACATCTGGGGCCATCCGGTCGGGATCATCGCGAACAACGGCATTCTCTTTTCCGAGTCGGCGCTCAAGGGCTCGCACTTCATCGAGCTGTGCTGCCAGCGCAAGATTCCGCTCGTGTTCCTGCAGAACATCACGGGCTTCATGGTGGGCCGCAAGTACGAGAACGAAGGCATTGCGCGCAACGGCGCGAAGATGGTGACGGCGGTGGCGACGGCGAAGGTGCCGAAGTTCACGGTCATCATCGGCGGCTCGTTCGGCGCAGGCAATTACGGCATGTGCGGCCGCGCGTACTCGCCGCGCTTCCTGTGGATGTGGCCGAACGCGCGCATCTCGGTGATGGGTGGCGAGCAGGCTGCCTCCGTGCTCGCCACGGTGCGCCGCGACGGTATCGAAGGCAAGGGCGGCACGTGGAGTGCGGAAGAGGAAGAGGCATTCAAGCAGCCGATCCGTGACCAGTACGAACTCCAGGGGCATCCGTACTACGCGAGCGCGCGCCTGTGGGACGACGGCGTGATCGATCCGGCCCAGACGCGCGACGTGCTCGGCCTCGGTCTTTCGGCCACGATGAACGCGCCGATCGAAGACACGCGCTTCGGCGTGTTCCGCATGTAAGCGCGGGCGGAGAAGAGAACATGACGATGCAATACGAAACGCTGCTGGTCGAGGTAACGGGCCATGTCGCGACCGTCACGCTCAATCGCCCCGACGTGCGCAACGCGTTCAACGAGACGATGATCGCCGACCTGAACGCGGCCTTCACCGCGCTCGGCGCGCGCGACGACGTGCGCGCCATCGTGCTCGCGGGCAACGGCAAGGCATTCTGCGCGGGCGCGGACCTGAACTGGATGCGCAAGATGGCCGGCTACTCCGACGAAGAGAACCGCGCCGACGCATTGCGCCTCGCGCACATGCTCTCAGCCGTGTATCGCTGCCCGAAGCCCGTGATCGCGCGCGTGCACGGCGACGCCTACGCGGGCGGCATGGGCCTCGTGTGCGCGGCCGATATCGTCGTGGCCGTGGAGACGGTGCACTTCTGCCTCTCCGAGGCACGCCTCGGGCTGATGCCGGCGACCATTGCGCCTTATGTGATCCGCGCGCTCGGCGAGCAGGCTTCGCGCCGCTACTTCGTGACGGCGGAGGCATTCGACTGCGCGACGGCGCTGCGCCTCGGCCTCGTGAGCGAAGCGGTGAGCGCGGCCGAGCTCGACGCCACCGTCGAGCGCATCGCCGATACGCTCTGCGCGAACAGCCCGAACGCGGTGCGCGAGTGCAAGCAGCTCGTGCAGGACATCGCCGGCGAGACCATTGACGACGCGCTGATCGAAGACACGGCCGTGCGGATTGCGCGCATCCGTGCGAGCGAGGAGGGACGCGACGGCGTGTCGTCGTTCCTCGAGAAGCGCACGCCACGCTGGCGTGATCCGGCGTAAATGACAGGCGCACCAGAACGATTGCGAGACTTCCTATGTTCAACAAGATTCTGATCGCCAACCGCGGCGAGATTGCCTGCCGGGTTGCGGCGACTTGCCGACGCCTCGGCATCAAGAGCGTGGCCGTTTATTCGGACGCCGATGCAAATGCCAAACACGTTGCCGCGTGCGACGAGGCCGTGCATATCGGCGAGGCCGGCGCAGCGCAGAGCTACCTGCGCATCGAGCGCATCATCGCTGCCGCGAAGGCGACCGGCGCACAGGCGATTCACCCTGGCTACGGGTTCCTTTCGGAAAACGAAGATTTCGGGCGTGCCTGCGAAGAGGCCGGCATCGTCTTCATCGGACCGCCGGTCGAGGCCATCGCCGCGATGGGCTCGAAGGCCGCAGCCAAGGCGCTCATGCATGCAGCCGCAGTGCCGCTCGTGCCGGGCTACCACGGCGACGACCAGGACTCCGCGCTGCTCCAGCGCGAAGCCGACGCGATGGGCTATCCCGTGCTGCTCAAGGCGAGCGCGGGCGGCGGCGGCAAGGGCATGCGCGTGGTCGAGCGCAGCGAAGACTTCGCGGCGGCGCTTGCCTCGTGCAAGCGCGAGGCCGCGAGCAGCTTCGGCAACGACCGCGTGCTGATCGAGAAATACCTCACGCGCCCGCGCCACGTGGAAGTGCAGGTGTTCGCAGACAAACATGGCGGCGCCGTGTATTTGTTCGACCGCGATTGCTCCGTGCAGCGCCGTCACCAGAAGGTGCTCGAAGAAGCGCCCGCGCCGGGCCTCGATGAGAGCGTGCGGCGCGCAATGGGTGAAGCCGCGGTGGCCGCGGCGCGCGCGGTGAACTACGAGGGCGCGGGCACCGTCGAGTTCATCATGACGGGCGCGGACTTCTACTTCATGGAGATGAACACGCGCCTGCAGGTCGAGCACCCGGTGACGGAAATGGTCACGGGCCTCGATCTCGTCGAATGGCAGTTGCGCGTGGCGGCGGGCGAGCCGCTGCCGCTCGAGCAGTCGCAACTCACGGTGACGGGGCATGCGCTCGAGGCGCGTATCTACGCCGAGAATCCGGCGCGCGGCTTTCTGCCATCGACGGGCACGCTCAAGCATCTGCGCATGCCCGCGGGCGTCGAGTTCAGGATTGGCGATGCGGGCGAGCGCGCGAGCGTGCGTATCGACAGCGGCGTGCGCGAGGGCGACACGATCACGCCGTTCTATGACCCGATGATCGCCAAGCTCATCGTGCACGGCGCGACGCGCGACGATGCGCTCGCGCGCATGCGCCGGGCGCTCGAGGAATGTGAAGTCGTCGGCCCGCATACGAACGTGGAGTTCCTGCACCGGCTCGTGACCTGCGAGCCGTTCGCGAGCGCCGATCTCGACACGGGCCTGATCGAACGTCACAACGACGCGCTGTTCGCACCGCAGAACAAACCGCTGCGCGAGGTGCTCGCGCTGGCTTGCGCGGCGCTGATCGCGCGTGAGGGCGGCTTGGGGCAGGGCGCATCGCCGTGGCAGGCGCTCGCGCATTGGCGGCTCAATGGCGGCTTTGTGCAGACCTTCGAATGGCGCGACGTCGAAAGCGATGCGGCGTACACGACGGCATTCACGCAGGACGGCGGTGCACAGACGTTCGCGTTGGCGGGCGAGGAAGCGCGCTACACGTGGTGGCGCGGCGAAGGCACCGACGAATACGGCGTGACGATAGGCGACAGGCGCGTGACGGGCCGTGTGTTCATCGACGGTGACGTCTTCCACGTGTTCTGCCTGGGCACGGCCATGGTGTTCGAATGGCAGAACCTGCTGGCGCACGCGGCGGACGCGGAGCACGGCGAAGGCCGCCTCACGGCGCCGATGCCGGGCAAGGTGATCGCGGTGCTCGTGGAGCCGGGCACGGTGGTGGAGAAGGGCACGCCGCTGATCGTGATGGAGGCGATGAAGATGGAGCACACCATCGGCGCACCAGCGGCGGGCAAGGTGACTGAGGTGCTTTACGGTGTGGGCGACCAGGTCGCTGATGGTGCCCAACTGCTGATGCTGGAAGCCGAGTGACGATTAGGGAGTGAAGAACTGAGAGTTTCATCCTGGGGCGTTTCGTGAGAGCGAAACGCTTTTTTTTTTACGCTTCTTCCTTCACAGGCGGCGCAAATTGCAACGCCACAGCAATCCGGTTCCACGCATTGATGTTGGCGATGGCGGCAGTCAGAAACGCCAGCTGCGCACCGGGGAACTGCTCTTCCACCTTCCGGTATAACGCGTCGCTCACACCCTCGTGCAGTTTCGATGTAAGCGCTTCCGTATAGGCCAGCGCCGCCTGCTCGCGCTCGGTATAGATCGCGGGCGCCTCATGCCACGCCGCCACCAGATCGAGCTTCGCACGCGGCACATGCTTCTCGCGCGCGATATTCAGGTGGAACTGGATGCAGAACGCGCAGCCATTGATTTGCGACGCGCGGATCTTCAGCAATTCAGTGAGCGGCTTTTCGAGCCCCGACTCGTCGACGGCCTTGCTCATGGCCGTAAGCGCGGTGGCCACCTGCGCGGCGTCGCGCCTGAAAGTTTCGTAGCTGATGCGGGAGGATGGGCTGGACATGACTGGACCTCGCGTTGGTTGGAGGATAATATCAGAGCACGAACATCATATTCGAACTCTGACATCATGCGCAAGACTGCGACATCCATGCTGAAGAACAACAACGGCGAGCGCACCCCAGCCATTCCCGCACCGGGCGAGGGCAAGCGCGGCGAGGCCGGCCATATGGGCTATCTATTGCGCCAGGCGGGCGCGGCGCAGCGCTTGCGCATGGAGCGCGCGCTGGCCGACCTCGCGATCACACCGCCTCAATTCGTAGTGTTGACGATGCTCGCGGCCTATCCCGGCATCTCCGGCGCCGATCTCGCCCGGCTCGCGGTGCTCACGCCGCAAACGGTCAGCGTGATCGTTGCAAACCTCGAGCGTAGCGGCGCGATCGAGCGCCGGCCGCATCCGGTGCACGGACGCATTCAGCAGATCGAGGTGAGCGGCGCAGGCGAGACGCTGCTCAAGCAGTGCCGTGCCCGCGTCAAGAAGCTCGAGGCGCAGATGACCGCAGGCTTCACGCCCGACGAAGAGCAGGTGATTCGCCGCTGGCTGGCGCGCCTGGCGCGCGAAGACGATGCGGTATGAGCGTCGCGCGCCGCGTTATTGCGCGCGGGCGAGCGCGCATGAATGATCGAGCAGGCCTTCGGCGGTGCCCGTGCCGCCTTCCACGTCGAGACCGCTATTGACGACGAGCCAGCCGTCGCGCGCGGTGTCGGGGCCGGCACCGGTCACGAGGATCGTCTGCACAGCCATGCTTTGCTGCGCACTCAGGTCGCGTGCGACCACGCGGAATGGGTTGCCGCCGTCATCGAGACGCGTCACGCGCGTGACGCGATAGCGCTTGCCGTCCAGCGTCGTCCAGCGCCACGTGCCGGGTGTGTCGCGACGATACGGCGCGAGCGCATCGACAATGTCGTTACGCATGCAATCGACGTGGATATGCAACTGGTCCTGCGAGCGCCGCTGCGACGAGTTGATTTCGAGGCCGAGCTGGGTGGGCGCGAGCGTCGTTTTCAGTTTGGCGTCCACGTAGCGGCCCGCGGCCCATGCGCCTACCCAATATTCGGGCGAACCGCCGTAGAGTATCCCGGCGCTTTCGATGCCCGATACGCGGTCGGTGGGAATCAGCAGATACTGCGCGCGTCCGTTGATGTCCTTGAGCACCGCATAGCGCTTCTGGAAGTCCACCGTCGTGCACGGGCCGGGGTCGCCCTTGTCGCGCGCGTTCGGCACGCATTGTTCGCCGACGACTTTCCAGAGCCCGTTTGCGTCGAGCGTGGAAAGACGCACGCAACCGGTGGCACCGAACGCTACAACGAGCGAAACGCACAGCGCTGCAAAGGCAGACTTGCGATGGGCGACAGAAGAGAGGACGTGAGGCATCGGCGCTAAACGGGAGAGTCGGGCGAATCGGGAATGGGCCGAGCGATGCGTTTCGCCGCGCGCTTGCACACGGCGCGCTCGCGCGGGCTGGCCTTGCTGCCGCGAGTGTAGCCGAAACAAGGTGACGCGCTTATTTACGGCGCGGGTGGAACGTAACGGGCTGCTCGCGTGAAGAGGCATCGGCGCGGGCATCGGCGGGCGCATCGGCCGGCCCGCAGGTCCCGCACGTGCCGCAGCCATCGCCGCAATGGCCCGTGGCGCCTTTCGGCTGCACGAAGCGGCCCAGGCGCTGCGCGAATGCGCCGCGCTGCGGCCGCAGCAGCGCTGCCGCGGCGGCGGCTTGCCAGCGCGCGGTCATCGTGGGCGCAAGCTTGCGCAGCGCCGTCCACAGGCTTGCGGCCACGAGCAGCGCGATGAGCGCATATTGAAGAATGAGACTCGTGCTCATACGACGCGGCTCGCAATCTGGTACGTGACGAACGAGGCCGCGTAGGCCACCACGAACATATAGCTGAACGAGATCACCACGGCGCGCCAGGAGCGCGTCTCGCGGCGGATCACGGCGAGCGTCGACATGCACTGCGGCGCGAACGCGAACCACACCATCAGCGAAAGCGCGCTGGCCAGCGAAAAATTTTGCGCGAGCGTATGGCCGAGCGCGGCGATGTCGCCATCGCCGCTCGCTACCGAATAGACCGTCGCGAGCGCGGCCACCGCCGTTTCGCGCGCGGCGAACGCGGGAATCAGTGCGAGGCTCATCTGCCAGTTGAAGCCGAGCGGCGCGAACGGCCATTGCAGCGCGCGGCCCAGATAGCCCGCGATCGTGTAGTCGATGGCCGGCTGTGTCGCGCCATCGGGCGGCGAGGGGAACGTGGAGATGAACCACATCAGCACGGTCAGCGCGAGGATGATGCCAGTGAGGCGCTTCAGGAAGATCGAGCCGCGCTCCCACAAGCCGATGGCGATATCGCGCGCGCGCGGCAGACGGTACGACGGCAATTCCATCAGCAGCGCGTGCTCGCCGCGGTCGCGGCGCAGCTTCTTCATCACCCAGCCCACGGCCATTGCGCCCACGATGCCGATTGCGTAGAGCGCGAACAGCACGAGCCCCTGCAGATTGAATACGCCGAAGATCAGCCGGTGCGGGATGAACGCGCCGATCAGCAGTGCGTAGACGGGCAGGCGCGCCGAGCACGTCATGAGCGGCGCGACGAGTATCGTGGCGAGCCGGTCGCGCGGATCGGAGATGCTGCGCGTGCCCATCACGCCGGGAATCGCGCAGGCGAAGCTCGACAGGAGCGGAATGAACGAGCGGCCCGTCAAGCCGACCGAGACCATCATGCGGTCGAGCAGGAAGGCCGCGCGCGGCAGATAGCCCGACTCCTCCAGCACGAGGATGAAGAAGAACAGCACGAGAATCTCGGGCAGAAAGCCGAGCACGGTGCCTACGCCGCCGAAGAGCGCGTCGGTGACGAGGCTGCGCAGCGGGCCGTCGGGCAGCGCCGCGCCCGCGACACCGCCGAGCCAGCCGAAGCCGTCGCCGATGGCGTCGGTGAGCGGCTTGCCGAGCGAATAGACGGCCTGGAACACGAGGAACATCACCACCGCGAGAATCAGCGGGCCTAACATCGGGTGCAGCGCGAAGCGGTCGATGGCGTCGTCGCGCGCGTCGGTGGCGCGCGGCATGGTCACGGCGTCGGCGAGGATGCGGCGCACGGTGGCGTGCAGGTCGGCGTCGTGGTTCTGGCTCTTGCTGCCTTCGTGCGAAGCGGGCGCCGCATCGGTGCCTGCGTGGTCGATCAGCTCGATGAGCGCCTGGGCGCCGCCGCGCCGCACGGCCACGGTCTCTACCACGGGCATGCCGAGCTCGCGCGAGAGCGTGGCGACGTTCACCTGAATGCCCCGGCGTTTCGCGGCGTCCATCATGTTGAGCGCGAGCACGACCGGACGGCCCATGCGCTTGACCTCGAGCACGAAGCGCAGATGCAGGCGCAGGTTGGTGGCGTCGGCGACGCAGACGATCAGGTCGGGCGCCGCCTCGCCCGGATAGCGGCCGAGCAGCACGTCGTGGGTGACGCGCTCGTCCGGGCTGGTCGAATCGAAACTATAGGCGCCGGGCAGGTCGAGCACCTGGATGTGGCGGCCCGTGGGCGTGGCAAAGCGGCCTTCCTTGCGCTCGACAGTCACGCCTGCATAGTTCGCCACCTTCTGGCGCGCGCCCGTGAGCAGATTGAAGAGCGCGGTCTTGCCGCAATTGGGATTGCCAACGAGGGCGATGCGCAGCGGTGCCTGACTCATGCGGCGGCTCCCGCGCCGACGTTCAGGCTCACGCTCACGCGCTGCGCTTCCGCGCGTCGCAGCGCGAAGCGCGTCGAGCCGATCCGCACGAGCAGCGGATCGGCGCCCCACGGCGCGCGCGCGACGACGCGCACGGGCTCGCCGGGGACGAAGCCGAGATCGCGCAGACGCTGGGCAATGGGGTCGCGGGCCGAGGCGTCATCGACGCGCTCGACGTAGGCAGTGGCGCCCTTGGTCAGGTCGGTCAACCGCATGGGGATTCTTGTCGTCTTGAAATGAGAACGGTTCTCATTGTAACGGCGATGAAAGGGATTGGGTGGCCAATCGGGCCGGGGCGGGTTGATGCAGATGCGGTGTGAGGTGGGAACGGCGGGCCGGGGCGGGCGGCGGATGGGTGCGTGGAATTGACGCACGGGGGAGAGGCGTGGGGATCGCCGGGCCTCGTCTGGCCGCGTGCGGCCACTTTCGGTCAAGCCCGCAGCGGACAGGCCTGCCCAATTCGTGAAGCAATTTCCTGACGAAGCGCTTCGAGCTCGGCAATGCGCGAATCGACCACCTTCAGCTTCGCGCTCAGCAGCTTCGACAACTCCAGTTCGGGATTCGCCGCCGCGCGAATGCTCGCGCCATGCTCCCGAATTTCACTCAGCGAAAAGCCCAGCGCCTGGCTCATGCGCACGTACTGCAGCCAGATCACGGTTTCAGGCGCGAAGTCCCGATAACCATTGGCCTGCCTGCGGCCTTCGATCAAGCCTTCCTTCTCATAGAACCGAAGTGTGTCCCGCGACAACCCGGAGCGTTCTGCGAGTTCGCCTATCAACATGGTCTTCGAAGCGTTTAGGTGGCGGTGTCGTGCAGTGGTGCTTGACCTTGGAGCATGCTCAAGGGTTGAGACTATAAGCCCAAACAACGGAAAGCGTCATGCCACATTCGAATCGATACCTGCGCATCGTCCGGGCCAGCGCCTGGTACGACATTGTTGCAACTTCGGCTTTTACGACGCCATGGACACTCGGAGCTTTTTTGCGCGTCCTGAACGGTATGGCTGTGGCGATGAGCACGGCCCCAGTGCCGCCGTTCGATCCAGTCCATACGCTATTTGCCAACTTGCTGGGCTCCGTCGTGCTTGTTTGGGCCGCCGTTCGTCTCTGGCGCACCGTGCCCGCATACGGCATTTTCGATGGCGTTGCGCGCGTGCTCTTCGCTCTATGGGAGGGTGTCGCGCTCTACCACGGTGCTACGCCGCTGATTGTGCCTTTCCTCGTCGTCGAGCTGGCATTTGGCGCCGCGCAGTTGTTGCCGGTAGTCCGCGACGTCATAAGGCGCAGGGAACGGGGCCGCCGGGAGGAGTGCGCGTACTATCACCGCTAGCGGAGTCGACGGGCGAGTTGGCTGATCGGTCGACGCTTTGGGTCGTGCTTCATTTCGCCGGGGTGAAAACCATGCTCAGAAATGCTTTGCAAGCAGGCTTGGCTGCTGCGGTTGTATCGATGCTGGGGGCGTGTGCGATGCCGCCTGCTGGCCCTGCCGGCGCATCCATCGATCCACCGCAGGCAGAACGCGTGATGACGCTGAATGCATCGGGTGTGCAGAACTATTCGTGTGAGTACGACGCGCAGCATCGCCTCGGGTGGGTCTTCAAGAGTCCGCAGGCGACGCTGTTCGATGCGAGCGGTCACGCGGTGGTTCGGCACGGCGCAGGGCCTTCATGGGAGGCCGAGGATGGCAGCCGAATTGTGGGGCATGTGATCGCGCAACGGCCTAGTGAAACGGCGGCAAGCATCCCGCAACTCTTGCTTGAAACGCATGGCGCGGGCGGTGCCGGTACGCTGTCGGCAATCCGGTATGTACAGCGCGTAGATACTGTCGGCGGGTTAATGCCGTCCGCGCCATGTTCGACAGAACATCAGATTGGCAGCTCGCCTTATCTTGCGGAATATGTTTTCTATCGGTAGGGGCTATCCAGGTTCGTTATCTTTATCGAGGAAACAACGCGAACGATATTTTCTGAGCGATTTTGGCGTCGTTTGAACGCGTCGGCGCTGGATCGAACGCGAATGACGGGTAATGCCTATACCAGCATCATTGCTGAACTGTTTGCGCCGATGCGTCTGCGCCAGAATGGTGTGGCTTTCGAGTTGAATAACTATTACGGAGTCCATCATGAAGCGCTTTCACATTGCACTCGCTGTTGCCAATCTTGACGAGTCGATCGCGGACTACAGTCGCCGGCTCGGCCAGCAGCCGTCTGCTGTCGTGCCCGGGCAGTATGCGATGTGGCGCACCGATCTGCTCAACTTTTCGATCAACGAGAAGCCTGAACAGGCGGGCCAATTACGACATGTCGGATTCGAAGGCGATTCGATAAAAGGCTATTCGAGCAGCGTCGATGTGAACGGTCTCGAATGGGAGCTGTTTTCGGCAGCCGAGCAGGACGCGCGCATCGTGAGCGCATACGGCATTCCCGTCGTGCGCTGACGAGTCTCGCGAAATTCGAGGGTGTTTGGGCTCCGACCGGTCACTTCAAGGCATACCGGAGGGCTTGGGAGCGATCGCGATCGCCCCACTCGCGCACGCCGCCACCCTCAAAGCCGGCGTGCGCGACCAAACCACTCCAGGCGTTACTGCGCGATCGGCACCGTCACATCGGTCCCGAACCAATGCTCCGAGATCTTCTTGAGCGTCCCGTCCTGCTTCAACGAAGTCAGCGCATCGTTGATCGCCTTCTCGAACTTCGGATTACCCTTGCGGAACGGAATGCCCATGTCCTGATTGGCGCCCTGGAGCACCGCGCCCGGGCGCAGCGGCAGCTGTGAAGTCTTGATGATGTACGGCAGCATCAAGCGGTCGTCGATCGTCGCATCGATGCGCTTCGCCGCCAGATCGCGCAGCTTCTCGGGCGCCCCCGGGTAGGTCTGCACGTTGATGCCCTGCACGGCGCGCGCCATCTGGTCATAGTTCGTCCCGAGCGTCACGCCGAGCTTCTTGTCGCCCTTGAACTCGTCGAGCGACTTGAACTCGCGCTTGTCGTCGGCGCGCTGGATCAACTGGGCGGCGGAATAGGTATAGGGCTGGCTGAAATCGAGCGCCTGCTGACGCTGCGGCGTGATGGTCACCTGATTGACGATCACATCGAACTTCCCGGCCTGCAGCGCCGCGATGATGCCGCTCCACTCGGTGGGAATGAATTCGGGTTTCACGCCCAGCTTGGCGGCCACCGCTTTCGCGACGTCGACGTCGAAGCCCACGAGCTCACCCTGGCTGTTGCGGGAGTCGAAGGGCGGATATGTGCCTTCCAGGCCGATCTTGAGCACCCCGGCCTGCTTGACGCTGTCCAGCAGGTCTTCCGCATGAGCGGCAACGGCGGTCAGGCTAAAAGCCGATACGGCCAGTACGCTGGTAAGGAAGAGCTTCGAAAGCTTCATTGTTCGTCTCCAGATTCTTCGAATAGTGCGCGACGGCGCGCCAAAGCATGTTACCCCGTCAAATTTCCGGCGCTGGCAATGTCCCCAAAATCTCCTCGAACGCGAGTCCGATCGCGAGCAGCCTGCGGTCGCTGCCGGTCGGCCCGTCGAGCTCGAGGCCGACCGGCAGCCGTCCGTCGATCAGCCCCGCGGGCAGCGCGAGGCCCGGAATGCCCGCGTTGCTGGCGGGATCGGTGTTGCGCAGATACGCCTCCAGTTCGTCGATCGGTGCGCCGCCATCGATCGACACGCTCGACGATCCGTTCACCTCGTCGATCTCCACCGCCGCGAGGCGTGTCGTCGGAAAGAGCAGCGCATCAAGGCCGCTGGCGGCGAAGGTCTGCGCGTAGAGCTGCTGCAGCCGCGGCCGCCATAGGGTCATCGCCGTCTGGTAGTCGCTGCCGCGCGTATCCGCGAGGATGTCGTCGTAAGCCGCGCGCACGTCCGGGCTCGCGATGCGCGCGGCCACGTCCGCCACAGTCCGCGCGCGGGTGGGGTTCGCGTCGAGCCACGCCTGCAGGTCCTCGATCGGCTCGTGCAGCGCGATGGCCATGCTCACGCGGTCATTGAGCGTGAAGATTTCGCTCATCTCCACGGGCACGAGCGTGACGCCGGCCGCCTCGAGTTTCGCGAGCGCCGCGCGGGCCACGTTCTCGGTCGCGGCCTCGAGGCCCGCCCAGAACGGCGCGGGCAAGCCCACGCGCAGATTCGTCACGGCGGCCTGGGCGAGCGGGCCGTGCCCGGTGATCACGCCGTCGATGAGCGCGGTGTCGGCGACGGTGCGCGCCATCGGCCCGACGGTGTCGCGCGTATGGCTGATCGGCACGACGGCCTGCGGGTCGTGGTAGCGGCGCTGGGTGCCGCCGTCGCCCACGCTCGGGCGCAAGCCGACGATGCCGCACAGCGCGGCGGGTATGCGCGTGGAGCCGCCGGTGTCGGTGCCGAGGCCCGCGGGCACGAGGCGTGCCGCGATGGCGGCGGCCGTGCCGCCCGAGGAGCCGCCGGGAATTCGTTCGGGGTCCCAGGGGTTGCGCACGGGGCCTGCGTGCGGCGCGAGATTGGTGCTCGTGATGCCGAACGCGAGCTCGTGCATATTGGCCTTGCCGAGCAGGATCGCACCCGCATCCACGAGCCGCTGCACCGAAGGCGCATGGCGCGCGGGGACGAAGCCTTCGAGCGCGGGCGTGCCCGCGGAGGTCTGCATGCCGCGCGTGTTGATGTTGTCCTTCACGACCACGGGCAGGCCCGCGAGCGGCAGATGCGCGCGCTCGTTCGTGCCGAGCGTGTCGATGCGCCGCGCGGCGGCCAGCGCGCCTTCCACATCGAGCGTCGTGAGCGCGTTGAGGTTCTCCAGCGCCTGCGCGCGCGCGAGCAAGGTGGCGACGTAGTCGGCGGCTTTGAGCTGCCCCGCGCGGATGGCCTCGACGGCTTGCGTCGCGGTCAGTGTCAGTTGCTGGTCGACAGTCCAGGTCATGCAATCTCCTTCTCGTGCGGCCGTGGAGGTGAGGCATTGCGATGCGCCCGCGCCGGGTGCTCCGGTGTGCGCGCTACTTCTTCATGATGCGCAGCGCGATGCGGGCGAGCGTGGGCACGAGCGTCGGGCGCAACAGGCGCGAATCGTAGCCCCGCATGCGCGCCTCGTCTTCTTGCAGGCACAACTCGATCATTTCGCGCGGCTTGAGCGAATCGCCCAGCACTTCGCGGTTGGCGGGCAGGAAGTTCGAGTCGTGCGCGACGCCATCGGCGTCGATGCCGCGCGCGATTGCCACACGGTCCCACACCAGTTTGATCCAGATTGCCGCGACGCGCAGCGAGTGCCACGGTCGGCGCCACCAGGGCAGATTCTCGCGATACCACGCGACCCAGTTCACGAAGAAGAGGATATGGCGCGCTTCTTCCTGGATCACGGGTTCGAAGGTTTCGACGAGCTCGGCGGGGAAAAAGCCCGAGCGCTGCGCGGAGCGGAACAGGCCAAAGGCGAAGAAGCTGTCGACGCATTCGCTGTAGCCCGTGAACATCCACGCCCATGCGGGATGTTTCGGCGGCGGGTAGCCAGGCTCGGGGGCGAGCGCGATGCCGTAGGCCTCGACGAGATGCGAGAGCACGACCTTGTGGCGCGCTTCTTCGTCGCCGTCCATGTCGATGGCGGTGCGCAACAGCGGATCGGCCACCGTGGCCGCATAGGTTTTCACGCGGATCGACGCGCGGCCCTCGGTCTGCACGGCGATGTCCCAGATCGGCAGCGAAGTCAGGCGCCGCAGCGCGTCGGGCTCGAGCTTCGGCCAGTCGAGCACGGCGGGGCGGTAGGGATCATGCGTGTCCAGCAGCATCCGGCAGAACATCGTCCGATGTTCGTCCGATCCGATCCTGATGGGTCCTGGCGTGTCGTGTGTCCAGTGCCGCAGTGCGGCGTCCTGGTCGGCGAGGGCGCTTTCGTCAACGCTTGCGCCTTCGGCTGGATGCGTCAGGGTGTCGGCCATTGAGCGTGAAAGAGGACGGTGATTTGACTCCTATTCTGTCACAACTGTAAGGATGGCGGCGGCGTCACGCGCAGCGGCGCTGTTCGTCGATCCACATGCGCGCCCAGCGGCACGCGTAGGCGAGCGCGTGGCGTTCGTCGAAAAAGTAGTCGAGCGCGTCGAACGAAACGAGCGCGCCGCGCGGGACGCTTCGAAGCGTGTCCGCAGCCTCGTTCGATGGGGTGCCCGTCGCGGGCTGTGACGGCGGTGGCGCGGCCGACAACGTGCCGATCGTGAGATTGGCGGCGTACAGGCCGTTCGGAAGCCGCTGTGCGCTTGGCGCGACTTCGTAGCCTTTATAGCGGATAGGTGCGTTCATGGCCTCTGCATCCTGCTGGTGCGTCCTGCTCTTGTGCGTATTACGCATGGGCGCCTCGTTGCTCGTTTCCGGGTACGAATGAAGCGTAGGGGCAGCCGCGTGCGCGTGGAACCAATCATTCGTCGCAAGCAAATCACGGGCGGCCTGGAACGGTCAGCAGAATGATCAGGATGAGGCGAGATTACGGTTCGCCTTCAATGTGGATCGCACGGCGCGAAGCGTCTGTGTGCTGGGTGACGCAATGCGCGTGCCTGTGTGCGCCAGCGCGCGCAGCGCGGGGGACCGGAGGGGGAAATGGCGCGCAACAGGTACGCGAGACACGCCTGGCGCGCCTCGCATTGGGGAGACCTGCACCGGGATGGCGCCCGGGTCAGCAGCGCATGGTGCGACGCAAGTCAGGGATGGAACCGCGCGTGCGCGAAGCACGCGCGCAACGTTCCGAATGCCGCTTCAAACGGCGAGGCTGAGTCGATCCTCATTGCGCGCCGCGCCGGCACCCGCCGCAATTGCGCGCGCGTCGCCCGCCTGCGAAGCGGCGCGCTGCGCGTCGAACGCGAGCGCGAACTGCGCGGCCTGCTGGCCGACGGTGAAGAGCTGATCGACGACTTTCGCATCCGAGCATTGATGCGCGCTCTCGAAGCGCGTCTCGAGCGTGTTGATGCCGGCGCCGAACGGCGTCGGCCAGCCGCGCAGCGCGTGCACGATCGAGCGCAGCGAGGTGAGCACCGAGCCGGTGGCCTGCCAGCCATAGGCGGTGACGATGCAGCCCACGGCGCGGCCGTCGAGATACGGGCGCGCGTCGGTGCGCAGCTCTTCGAGCGTGTCGAGCGCATTCTTCACGAGACCCGAGACGCCGCCGTGATAGCCGGGCGTCCCGATGATGATGGCGTCCGCGGCGCGCACGGCTTCGATCAGCTCGCGCTGGGCGTCGGTGAGCGTGCCGTTCTCGGGCGCGTAGTGAGGCAGGCTGTGCAAGAAGGTGCCGCCGAACAGCCGCGTGCGTGCGCCGGCCTGCTCCGCGCCGCGCAGCGCGAAGGCGAGTGCGCGCTCGGTCGACGACGCTTCGCGCGTCGTGCCGCCAATGCCGACGACGAGCGGGCGGTGTCTGGAATCGGTAATGCTCAAGGGGTGCTCCTCGGATATGCGGTGGGGCTCGGTGCGGGCCTTCGGCGACGCGCGGCAACGCGTGATTTCGCTCCCGGTGCCCGACTCCCGGGCCGGCGCGGGTGAAGCCCGGCTAACGCCTGAATCGCGCCTGAGCCTGGTTGGCCTGGCTATAGCCTCGTTTTAGTCTGACCGAAGCCTGAACTGCCATCTTAGTGAGCGCACAGGCCCGCGCGAAACGACTTTTTGTTCTAAGGATATGCATACGAGGCAGGGTCGGTTGTGCGTGCAACGCGCCATATGCATAGCTGAAAGCATTGGTTGGTCGGCCCGAGGGGCGCGGCTAAGATGAAACCGTCTCCTCCATGAGCATCTCCTTGACATGGGATTCGGCCCCGCACCGCAAGGTGACGGGGCTTTTTTTTCGCGATTCTGGTCTGGAGACGGCGGCGCTCAGTGCGCGCGCGCGATGGACGGCGCGGCGGCCGGGACGGTGGGCACGGGCATGAGCGGGCTTTGCGCGGCGTGTGCCGCTGGTGCGGAGGGCGCGTAGCTCACTTGCAGGACGTTGCCGTCCGGGCCAATCTGCGGCGGGATGTAGGGCGTGCGGTCGCGGCTCGGCTTCGCACTTCCTGCGCTGCTATGGCCCGCGCCGTTGGGCACCGCGGGCAGCATCGGCACGGTGGCTGCCGAAGCGCGCACTGAGGGCTCGGCCACCTTGCGCGCGTCCAGGCGCCCGGCGGTCGTAAGCTTGTGCTTCGTGCCATGGTGCGCGTGGGTCTTCTTCCCGGGCGTGGCCGGATGGGCGTCTTGCGTACGTGCCGCGGGCACGCGTGCCTCCGGTGGATTCCAGACCTCAGTGTAGTGTTCCCCAGCGAGTGCGCTGGATGCGAGGACGCACAGCAAGGTCCCCGTCAAAATGAATCGCACGTCGTGATCTCCGTTTCGGTGAGCAAACCCGCCTGGCTGCACCGGCCTTGCGCGGTGCGCGAGGCTGGCGGACGCGCCTGCCCGAAGGCGGTGCGGTCCGGAACGGCAAGTGGGCGGCACGGAGGGTCGGCTGCACGCACTGTACATTCGTACAGCGGTGAATGCAAACGTTTGACGGAGCATAGCGTGCCGATGTTGCGCCAATGTTGCGCGGATGCGGCAACCCGCGTGCGAAGGGCTGCAGGACCGGTTCCGGGCGTGAACCGGCCCTGGTGGCTCAGGCGTCGGCGGCGCCGTGCCGACCGAGCCAGTGGCCGTAGCTGCGCGGCGAGAAAGCCAGCGTGAGCACGATCATCGAGGAGATGGAGATGGCGAGCATGATCCACGCGCCGGTGAAGCCGCCGGTGAGGTCGCGCACGCGGCCGGCCACGACCGGTGCGATCGCCGCGATCACGAAGCCGAGCCCCTGCACGAAGGCGACGAGGCGCGCCGCGATGCGGTGATCGCCCGAGTGATCGAGCGCGGTCACGAGCGAAACCGAGAAGGTGCCGCCGAGCCCCGCGCCTGCGAATGCCACCCACAGAAGCGGCGCGGCTTCGGGCCAGGCGGTGAGGCCGACGATGCCGATCAACTGCGCGGTCAGCCCGGCGACGAGCCAGGGGCGGCGGTCCTTGAAGCGGGCCGCGGCGAGCGGCAGCAGGAGCGCGCAGACGGCCTGGAAGACCGTCATGGCGGCGAGCAGCGAGCCGCTGGCCGCGACGCTCGCGCCGTGCTGCTGGTAGTACGCGGGCAGCCACGCCACGAGGCTCGTATAGCCGCCGTTCACGAGGCCGAAGTGCAGGCCGAGCGTCCATGCGCGGCGCTTGCGCCATACCGGCACGTGGAGGGGCGCGCCCGCCGCTTCGGCCGTCTTGCTTGCCGCCGCGTTCGTGCCGGCCTGTGCGCCTTGCTGCGCGCCGCGGCTGAGCCAAATCCACAGCGCGAGCGCGGCGAGCGCGGGCACGGCCCAGACGGCAAGCCCCGCGTGCCACGAGCCGCCAAGGCGCGCGGCCAGCGGGCTCAGGCTCGCGCCAAGGCCGCCACCGCCCATGATCGATGCCGAAAAGAGCCCCATCGCGAGCGGTACGCGGTGGGCGAAGCGCTGCTTCATCACGGCGGGCAGCAGGGCTTGAATGGCCGCGACGCCGGCGCCGGCCGCCGTGGCCGTGAGCATGAGCGCGCCGCCCGTCGACGCGAATGCGCGCGCACCGCAAGCCGCCGCAATGGCGACGAGGCCGAGCGCGACGCCCCGCGTCTCGCCGAGGCGCCGCGCGAGCAGGCCGGTGCCGAACGCGCCCAGCCCCATCGCGACGACCGGCAGGCTCGTGAGCAGCGAGGCGCCGTAGAACGAGAGGCCGGTGGCCTGGCGGATGGTCGCCATGAGCGGGCTGATGGAGGTGAGCAGCGGCCGCAGGTTCAACCCAATGGCGACGATGGCGGCGTACCAGGCGAGCGCGCTCGTGCGCGCCGATACGGCCACGGCGTCCTGGCGGGAATCGATGGGGTCGGAACTCATGCTCATCTGGTCAACTTTAATGGCGATCTTTGGTTGACCATTCTACAATATAATTGTCAACAATTATGGTTGTTGACGCTATGCCCGGTATAGGGCGAAAAGTGACGCTGGCACACGCGCTGCATCTATTGTCTGGGCGAGCGCGTCGCTACAATGCCGCCTGATTCCGTTCGTATGTGCCTTCTTTCATGGCTTCTACAAAGCGATCCGCCCGCACGGGCGAACCCTCTCCTGTCGATGAAGCGATGACCGCCAATGTGGCGCGCGTCGCGGACGAAAGCGCCGACGACGTCGAAGCGCTCGTCTACGCCTCGATCAACTCGGCGCTCCTGCAAGGCAAGCTGGTGCCGGGCCAGCAGCTCGTCGAGCGCGAGCTCGCGGCCGCGTTCGGCTGCACGCGCGGCGCCCTGCGCAAGGTGCTCGCGCGCCTCGGCTTCGAAGGCAAGCTCGAGCTCGAGCCCAATCGCGGCGCGTTCGTGCCGTCGCCGTCCGAAGAGGATATTCGCGCGACGTACCGGGCGCGTCAGGTGATCGAGGCGGGTGTCGTCGTGAGTCTGTGCGGCGCACTCGACGCGGGCATGCGCCGCGAGCTCGCCGCGCACGTGCGCAGCGAAAAGAAGGCGCTGCGCGAGGGCCGCGTGGACGAGGCGGTGCGCCTCGCGGGCCAGTTCCATCTGATCCTGACCGAGCTCGCGGGCGGCGCGGCGCTCGTGACGGCGCTCGCGCCCCTCGTCGCGCGCACGGAGCTCTACAAGGCGCTATTCGATCCGTCGAAGGCCACGTCGTGTGCGCCCGACGAGCACGCGCAGATCATCGCGGCGCTGGAGGCGGGCGATCAGGCGGCGGCGCTTGCCACCGCGCGTGAGCATCTGGCCGAAATCGAGGAGCGAGTGGTCCGGCAGGCCCGCTTGCGCACGGGCCGCGACCTGAAGGCCGTGTTCGCCGATCTGGCGACTTGAGCGTGTGGCGCGCAACGAAAACGCGGCATCAACGCAACGATAACGGCCCGCCACACAGGCGCGCGAGCGCAACGCGCGCCGGCTCGTTCGCTACCGCTGCTTTTCGCGTTCGCGCCGGAAAAGCTCGAGTTCTTCCGCCATGGCGCGCGCGACGGCCGGGCGCTCGCGCATGCGTCGCGCGTATTCCGCAACGGCGGGCCAGCGCGCGAGATCGATGCCCGCATACGGGGCCCAGTTGAGCACGGTGACCAGATAGGCATCGGCGACACTGAACGCATCGAGCAGATACGCGCGCCCGGCAAGATGCGCCTCGAGCAGTGCGAAGCGCTGGTCCACCTTGTCGCGCGCGTAGTGTTCACGGCCTCATCCACGCCCTGGCCCAGCAGCGGCACGAACACGGCCTTGTGCAGCTCCGTGCCGATGAAGCCGAGCCACTGCTGCATGCGCGCACACTCGCGCGTGCCGGCGGGCGGCGCGAGCTGCGCCTGCGGGAAGCGGTCGGCGACCCACGGCAGCACGGCGGTGTTTTCGGTCAGCGTCCAGCCGTCGTCCTCGCGCAGCACCGGTACCTGGCCTAGCGCGTTGACCGCATAAAAGTCGCCACCCTCCGCAATCAGTTTGGACTGCGTATCGACTTGAATGAAGCGGGCGGACGCATTCGCTTCATAGAGTGCGATACGCGTGGCGAGCGAGCAGGCGAGCGGGGCGAAGTACAGTTCCATCGTCATCCTCCTTGTCGGGTTTTTGTACTATAGTGAACAAAAATTGTCGTTCCAATATTTCTATGCAATCCGGTACAAAAAAGGATAGCCGCCCGCGCGGGCGGCCGCGCGCCTACGATCCCGAGCAGGCGCTCGCGCACGCGCGCGACACCTTCTGGCACAACGGCTATGCGGGCACCTCGCTCGACGAGCTGAGCGCGGCGACCGGCATGAACCGGCCGAGCCTGTATGCCGCGTTCGGCGACAAGCATGCGCTTTATTTGCAGACCGTCGAGCGCTACATCGAAGCGGGCCGCGCGGCAATGGAAGCGGCGCTCGACGAGACGCTCCCGCTTGCCGAGGCGCTGCTGCGCGTATTCGATGGCGCGCTCGCCTGGTACTTGCCGCCGCGCGCGGCGCAGCGCGGGTGTCTGCTGATCGGCACGGCGGCGGTCGAGGCGGTAGCCGACGCGGACGTGCGCGAGCGCCTCGCGACTGGCCTGCGCGCATTCGACAAGGCCTTCGAGCGTCGTCTGCGGCACGCAGTGCAACAAGGCGAACTGGCGGCGGATGCCGATCCGGCGATGCTCGCACGCGTGGCATCGGCGCTTTTGCACAGCATCGCCCTGCGCGCGCGCGCCGGCGAGCCGCGTGCGGTGCTGCGCGCGACGGCGGTGGCGGGCGTGGCGCTCATCTGCGGCACGGCGGCGCAGACGAACGCAACCTCGAAGCCACGCGCGAACCGTTGCTAAACTACGGCGGTGGCGCAATATCGATTTGCGCGATCGACGAGGGAAAGGCAATGGTGCGTTATCGGCACTACAAAGGTGGCATCTACGAACTGGTTTGCGAGGCGACACTCGAATCCGATCCATCGGTCACGATGATCGTGTACCGGGCCGCGAACGGCACGATCTGGACGCGGCCCGCTTCCGTCTTCTTCGAACTGGTCGAATTCGAAGGCGCGCTCATACCGCGATTCGCTCCCGTCAACTGACTTTTTTACTTGCGAGGCTTGTCCCAGGATGCGTCTACTGATTGCAATCGTTTTGCCCTGGCTGTTGTTCTTCACGATTGGCCGGCCGATCTCGGGCATCATTTGCCTGATCCTGCAAATCACGTTGATCGGCTGGATTCCCGCCGCTATCTGGGCCGTGTATTCGCTCAGCCAATATAAGACCGACCGGAAGATCGACGACGCGCTCGGCCGCCGCAGCTAAGCTCAAAGGATCTGCGGTTGGGTGCTGGATCTGGCAGACCGGGCCGTTACATTCGTAACCCACGCTCACAATTCAGCGAGAACTTAAGACGGGCGCTCATTTATTACAAACAGAAAGGAGAATCCGCCATGCTCAAATTTGCGCTGATGGCCGGTGCCGTTGCCCTGCTTGCGGGGTGTGTGGCACCGGGTTACGACTACGGCTATGGTCAACCCGGCTATTACGATTCCGGCTACGCGCCTGGCTATGCCGCGCCTGGGTATGGCAGCGTGAATATTGGCATTTGGGGCGGTGGCGGCGGGTATTACCGCGACCGTGACTACGACCGCCGCGGCTGGCATGACGGCGGCCACGGCGGCGATCCGGGGGGCTGGCATGGCGGTGGCCGTGGCGGCGGTCCGGGTGGCGGGCATGGCGGCGATCCGGGCGGCGGACATGGCGCTGGTGGCCGCGGTGGCGATTCAGGCGGCTGGCATGGCGGTCAAGGCCGCGGCGGCTCGTGGGCACCTTCCGGTGGAGGGGGCGAACGTGGCGGCGGCCACGGCGGCGGAGGTGGCCGTCACTGACGGCCGTCGCGCCAATCCATCAACGGCAGAAACGATCAGGCCCGCCGCTCGAACGAGCGGCGGGCCTGATTTGCTTCGGCGCGGCCTGACCTGGCTGGTGCCAACGCACCTGCAACACAGCGGCGCAACCGCGACTGCGCGGCTACGCCCGTTCAAGCGTGCTTACTGGCCGGACTGCGACGTGCCGGTCGTCGACGGGCCGTAGGCCGTGTTGGCCTTGTCGGCAGCGACCTTCGCTTCTGCAGCCTGAATGTTTTCGGGATAGTGCATCCAGTCGCTCGGATCGTAGCCCGCGGCGCGCAGCTGCGAGAGTTCGGCGCGAACTTGCGCGCGCGTGACCGGCTGCTCTTGCGATTGGGCGAACGAAAGCGCCGGAATGGTGATGATGGCGGCAACGACTGCGGCCTTGATGATCGACTTCATAACTGTAACCTCCAAGTTCTTTATTTGAGGTCCGCGCGATGGCGTGACCCATGGCGACACTTTAGGTCTTCGGGGCATCAGGGTAAATACTGATAAAACGAATTCAGTGTTCTCCTGGCGACAACAATCTGGCGCGTATTTCGTCTGATTATTTCGGTGAAGGGGCCGGATGGGGTGTCATTGATGGGCCGGCCTGGCAGCCCTTGCGCGTGCGAATTATTGCGATATTCGCAACTGGAATTCACCGTGATCGACATATATCCGGAGCCCGCACTTGCCTAGAATCCAATCGACGCCTGCGGTGCGCGACGCGATGCACCATGCCAGGCGATTCGAACAATTCTGGAGGTAATCGTCATGAAGTCGCTCATTCAAGCCGTTGTCATCGCCACTGCCTGTGCCGTGCCGCTGGCCGCTTTCGCCCAGTCCGACCAGGGCCTCACGCGCGACCAGGTGCGCGCCCAGCTCGTCGAGTTCCAGCAGACCCAGCGCAATCAGAACGTCGCCTCGACGGCCGCGAACACGCCCGTGACCCAGGGCGACAGCTCGTACGGTGGCGTGAGCAGCTCGTCGTCGATGGCCGGCGCGATGTACGTCTCCGAAGCCGCCCGCAAGGGTCCGCAGTCGGTGTATTTCGGCGGTCAGTAACGCCGCCCACCGGGGCGCCTGACGTCCCAGCTCCGCAAAAGCAACCGGCCCGCGATGTGAAGTCGCGGGCCGGTTGCTTTTTTGTCGTTTGGGGCGGGCGCCAGCGCGGGCTATAGAAGCTCCGCGTCGGGCACGTCGAGCACGAGATCGGTGCGTGCCACCGCGACGCACGTCAGCACATAGCCCTCGGCCTTTTCCTCGCGCGACAGTCCCGGCCATTCGATCGTGAAGCTCGCTTCCCCGCTCACGACGCGGCATAGGCAGGTGCGGCACGTGCCGTTGCGGCACAGGCGCGGCAGGCGGATGCCGGCAAATCCGGCCGCCTCGAGCAGCGTGAGCTCGGGCGGCGCTTCGAACGTGCGGCCAAGCGGCTCCACGCGCACGAGCGGCACCGATTGCATCGACTGCCCCGACTGCCCCGACTGCACCGACGGCCCGTCCGCAGCGCCTGCCTCGGGCACGTCGGCACGCTCGCCACTGTTGCCGCTCTCGCGGGTTGCATTGGCCGCGCGCTGGCTGGCTTCGTCGACATTCATGAAACCGATACTCCAAGCAGGTGGCCCGCACCCGCGGTGAATGCGGCGGCGGCGAGGCCGATGGCGATCTGCCGGAATGCCGAGAACGCCGCGCTGCGTCCGTTAAACAGCGACGTGAATACGCCGACGGCCGCGAGCCCCAGCGTGCTCAGCGCGACGCATTGGACGATGGCCGCCGTGCCGTGCGCCCACAGGAAGGCCGCTGTGGGAAACACCGCGCCCAGCGCGAACAGGCAGAACGACACGGCCGCGGCCGTCCACGGATTGCCGCCCAGCTCTTTCGGATCGATGCCGAGCTCTTCGCGCGCGAGCGTGTTGAGCGCCTCGTCCTTGTCGCGCATGATCTGCGCGGCCACGCGGCGGGCCTCGTCGGCGTCGATGCCCTTCGCCTGGTAGATGAGCGCGAGCTCGTGGCGCTCGGCGTCCGGCGTGTGCTCGAGCTCGTCGGCTTCCTTGGCGAGCTGCGTGCGCGCGAGCTCGCGCGCGTTGGTCACCGAGAGCCATTCGCCGAGCGCCATCGAGCACGCGCCCGCGATGAGCCCGGCGAGGCCGGTCAGCAGGATTGCACGGTTGCTGCTGCCGGCGCCGGCCACGCCCATGATCAGGCAGAAGTTCGAGACCAGCCCGTCGTTGGCGCCGAGCACGGCCGCGCGCAGGTCGTTGCCCGAGGTCGCGCCCTTGTGCCACGACTCGGCGCCGGCGATCTGCGCGCCCTTCGACTGGCCGTGCGCGCGCTTGCTCGCCACGATCGACTGCACGATGGCGGCGTGCTGCTGCTCCTGTGCCGAGAGCTTCTCCGCACCGGGTTCGTGCGCGTAGCGGTCGCGGTCGGCGTACTCGGCGGCGGCGACGGTGGGCAGCACGAGCGAGGGGCCGAAGTAACGCGTGAGCGTCTGCAACAGGCGTGTCTTCGCGCTGCGCCGGTGCGGCCGCACGCGCACGCCGTTGGCGGCGAGCTTGTCGTGCCACACCTGGGCATGCTCGCGCTCCGACGCCGCGAGTTCGGCGAAGATCTGGCGCCGGTCTGCGTCCTTTTCGACGGCGCTGAGCGTGTCGTAGACGGCGGCACTGTCGAGTTCGTCGGCGAGATTGCGCCGGTAGCGGTGGAGTTCCTGGGCGGAGGCCATGATGCGCGTGCGAGATGCGTTTTACGCGAAGCTTAACCTGGCGGCATGAATCTGGCGGCGCGGCGCGCGAGAGCGGGCCGCGCGTGTGCGGGCACGCGCGGCGCGTTGCGATTGCCGCGGTTCGGGGCGAATGCGTGCGTCAGGGGGCGATGGGAGGCGACGGACCGCGCTCAGGTGCGATTCGGCGCGGCTGGGTGCACTCATCCGTGAATGGGTACGACCGGGTGCGATGCCTTCCGCCTCACGCGCCTCAACGCCGCCGCAGGTGCCGATACACCGTGTTGCGCGCCAACCCCAGCTCGCGCGCCGCCGCCGAGACGTTGCCGTCGTGGCGCGCGAGCGCGTCGTCGATCAGGCGCGCCTGCCAGTCCGAAAGGCGGGCCGGGCGCGAGGCGTGAGCGCTTTCCTTGGGCGTGCACGGGGCGACGGGCGTCTGCGGGGCTGCGGCGTCGCGGGCTTCGATGCCATCGTCGCATTCAGCCGGTGCGCAGTCGTGCGCGAGATCCTCGGGCAGATGCACGAGGTCGATGGCGTCCTCGCCTTCGGCCATGATCCCGGCGGTGCGCAGCACGTTCGCGAGCTGACGCAGATTGCCGGGCCAGCGGCAGCGCGCGAAGTATTCGCGCACCTCGGGCGTGATCCGCGCGGGCGCCTCGTGGATCTCACGCCGCACATAGGCCAGCACACGTGCCACGAGCGCATCGAGATCGGTGCGCTCGGCCAGCGGCGGCAGCGTGACCGCGAGCCCGTTGATGCGGTAGTAGAGGTCTTCGCGGAAGCTGCCTTCGGCGATCATCGCGCGCAGGTCGCGGTGAGTCGCGCAAACGATGCGCAAGTCGACCGGCACCGCGCGCGCGCCGCCGAGCGGCACGACGGCGCGCTCTTGCAGCACGCGCATGAGCCGCACCTGCTGGGCGAGGGGCATGTCGCCGATCTCGTCGAGAAAGAGCGTGCCGCCGTGCGCCTGCACGATCTTGCCGGCGCTGCCGCGGCGTTTGGCGCCCGTGAACGCGCCGTCCTCATAGCCGAACAGCTCGGCTTCGATCAGCGTATCGGGCAGCGCCGCGCAATTGAGCGCGACGAACGGCGCATCGCGGCGCGGCGAATCCTGATGCAGCGCCCGCGCGAGCCATTCCTTGCCGGTGCCGGTGCGGCCGAGCACGAGCACGGGGATGTCGCGTCCGCGCACGCGTGCGACGCGCTCGAGCACGCCGGCCACGCGCGCGTCGCCGGTGTCGAGGTCGGCGAGCGTGGGCTGCCAGGCGGCCGTGGGTGCGCGCGCACCCGCCGTCGGGGCGGCGCCCGTTGGGTCTCTTTCGCGCTCACGTGCGGCGCGTTCTGGCCAGGCCGGCTGTGCGCCCACGACCGCCGCGCCCGGCGTGCCGCGCGCAAGCACGCGCACACCGCTCGGCAGCGTGAGCGAGACGAATTCACCGCGCGCACGCATGAGCTGCTGCATGAAGGCCGGAAACGGCTGCCCGAACAGTGCTTCGAAGCCGCGCCGTTGCAGCGCAGCGAGCGTCGAACCGAACTGGAACAGCGCGCTGCGGTTGGCGCACAGCAGCGTGCCGTCGGCGGCGAACGCCGCGAGTCCTTCGTACAGCGTACCGATGAACTCCGCGCGTGCATGGAACTGCAGGCGGATGGCATCGGCGAATTCGGTGTTGAACAGATGGTTCTCGATCATCTGCGCCGACATGCGCACGAGCGCGAGCGTGTGCTTGTGAAAGCCGTGCGATTCACCGCTCACGTCGAGTGCGCCCAGCGTGCGGCCCCACGGATCGGCAATCGGCGCGCACGAGCAGGTGAGGATGTGGTTCGCGTGCAGGAAGTGCTCGCCCGCGTGGATGGTGGTGGGCTGGCCGTCGACGAGCGCCGTGCCGATCGCGTTCGTGCCGCGGTCGCGCTCGGCCCACGAGACGCCGGGACGCAGCGCCACGCGCCGCGCTTTCTCGACGAAGTCGGTGTCGCCGAGGCTGTGCAGGATCACGCCGTTGCGGTCGGTAAGCAGCACCATGCTCTCGGTATCGACGATCTGTGCGTGCAGCGCATCCATCACAGGCCGCGCCTCGGCATAGAGCGTGTGATTCACGTCGATCAGACCGCGCAGATCGTTGCGGCCGAGCGGCTGGAAATCCGGCGCCTCGGAGACGCGCAAGCCGATGGCGCGTGAGCGCGCGTGCGCCTGGGCGATCATGTCCGCGCGGGCCGCTTCGGGGGGCTTGACGGTGGCGGAGGGGTGTCGGGTCACGCGTGTCTCCAATCTTGATTTGACGCTGCGCCGGCGCTTCATGGCACTGCAGCATTGCAGCAGTGCAGCAGTGCAGCAGTGCAGCAGTGCAGCAGTGCAGCAGTGCAGCAGTGCAGCAGTGCGGCGCGCTCCGGCAGCGATATCTGACGGGCCATGGTACAGGAAGGTCGGCGTGCGCCACATTCGGGCGATTCCGGGCCAATCCGCCCGTTTGAGGACAGTGGCGCATGGGGCGCCGCCACGTGCGCGCTGCGCGCGTGATCGTGCGCTCAATGTGCGGCTTGCCTTTGCGCGTGCGAATGCCAGGATGAAGACAGGGGCGCGCGTGTAGCGTCCCGGCGGCGGCGCACTGGGTATCACGGGGTCATTGGCGCCGCCGCGGCTCCTTGCGGAGGGCCGTCATGGTCCAAGGCGAATTGAGGATCCTGGTGGCGGCGCTCGCCGTCTTTGTTGCGCTGGCGGGTCTCGCGGTCGCGATTCACGGTCTGCTCTTCGACGAGCAACAAGTCGTGCTCTACGGCATGGTGATCGTGTCGAGCGGCATCGTCGCATTCGTGGCGATGCTCACGGTGCACCCGAAGGACATCGAAATCGAGCATCGCCAGCATCGCGAGTCGTGAGTTCGCGGGTCTGCAGAGTGGGATGCCTGTTGCGCCGTCCGTGCGTGCGGCCGGCTGTAATGTTGCAGTGCGCCATGCCGGGTGCGGGAGTAGCTGTTTGCGCGCGCAACGGCCAGTTCGCAGAACGCTGAAAAATGCCGCACACGAAGATCTTTTCGCGCGTGTGACAAAGTCGGCCTTGCAGCTAGCCGGAAGTGTCCTAAAGTGAATCCAGACGGCCGCCGCAATCGTGTCGAGCGTAGCGACACTTGCGGCGGTCGGTTTTTAAACCGCGCGTATGTCGTGGAGGAGCATCGAAAGGCGCGGCCCGCTCACTCTCAACCTAAGGCCACTTCCATGCAGATCCTGTTTCCGAACGAGGTGCCCGAATACTCGGGACCTGACCTGACCTTGGCGTTTCCGGCAATGATCGATGGAGAGCGGGTGGAATGTACGATCACGGCGGCGGCGCTGGAGGATCATTTCGGCGCGGCTTCGACCCGGGCCGAAGACATGCTCGACGCATTCGATCACCATCGCGAGCGCATCGAGGCGGTCGCGCGCCGGCTGCTTTCCGAAACGCGCGCGCAGTGCCTGACGCTGCGCAGCGGCTATGTGCGCTTCGTGCAGGCGCATGCCGTGGCGTCCTGAGCGGCTAATTACTGATTGTCACGGGTAGCTTGAGATCGCCCCGCGGCCTGTCTGAGGCCGCGGGGCGTTTTCGTTTGGCTCACGCCAGGCGTGCGTCGAGCCTCGCGCGCCTGGTTCAGATCATGCGCCGCAGCGTATTGTCGCGGAACACCAGATGGTGCCCGATGGCGGCGAGCGCGTGGATGCCGATGATCCAGTAGAACGCATTGCCGATCAGCACGTGCGCGTCCTTGATGACCTTGCGCGCGAGCGGGTCGGCGCCCACCAGCATGATCTGCAGGTCGATGCCCGCGAGCGTGACCGGCTTGCCGCCGGTATTGATCGTCAGGATACCGAGCAGCGGCTGCACGAAGATGAACATGTAAAGCGCCAGATGCGCGAGCCGCGAGAGGAACGTGAGCACGCGGTTCGAGTCGATGTCCTGCGGCGAGCCCTGCCACATGCGCCACAAGAGCCGCAGCACGGCGAGCACGAGCACGAGCGTGCCGGCCCAGTAATGCACGTTGTTCCAGAACACGCGGCTGTCGGTGCCTTTGGGGCCGCGTACCTCAATGGCGAGATACGCGAGCGCGACGAGCAGAAAGATGACCCAGTGAAAGAAGATTGCGGGCTTCGAGTAGCGTTCTGCGGAGGCGGGGTACGTGGCCACGGGGCGGTTCCTTGGTGGGGCGTTGGCGTCGATAGCGTCAGGTATTCGTATGATAAGGACGTCGCAGCGCACCGCACATGTGCGTGACCGGAATACTTGACCTGGCTTGCGCCGGATCGTGACCGCAGCGCGTGATGCGGCGCATCAATGAAAACGGGCGGCCCGCAGTCCACACTGCAAGCCGCCCGTTTGTGCATCGGGCGAACGCCGCCGGGGCGTCCGCGCGCAAAGGCTGGAGGCGCTTACGCCGCGCCCAGGTAGAAGTAGCGGAACAGGAACACCGCTGCGATGATCCAGACGATCGGGCGCACCTGGCGGGCGCGGCCCGTCAGCAGCTTCAGGCCCGCGTACGAGATGAAGCCGAACGCCACGCCGTTGGCAATCGAATACGTGAACGGCATCAAGAGCGCCGTGAGCGCGGCGGGCACGACTTCCGTGGCGTCGTCCCAGGGCAGGCCCGAGAGTTCGCGCAGCATCAGGCACGACACGTAGAGCAGCGCCGGCGCCGTTGCGTAGGCGGGCACCACGCCCGCGAGCGGCGCGACAAACAGGCTCGCGAGGAACAGCACGGCCACGGTGAGCGCCGTCACGCCCGTGCGGCCGCCCGCCTGCACGCCCGAGGCGCTTTCGATATAGGCCGTGGTCGACGAGGTGCCGAGGATCGAGCCCGCGAGAATCGCGGTGCTGTCGGCGAGCAGCGCGCGGTTCAGGCGGTGCATCTTGCCGTGCACGAGCAGGCCCGCGCGGTTGGCCACGCCCATCAGCGTGCCGGTCGCGTCGAACAGCTCGACGAGGAAGAACACCAGCACCACGTTCAGGATGCCGGTCGAGAGCGCGGCCTTGATATCGAGATGCGCGAAGGTCGGCGCGATCGAGGGCGGCGCCGAAAAGACGCCGTGGAACTGGTTGCCGCCGAAGAAGAACGACAGGATCGTCACGCCCACGATGCCGATCAGGATCGCGCCGCGCACCTTGAGCACGTCCAGCGTGACGATGGCGAAGAAGCCGATGATCGCGAGGATCGTGTGCGGGTCGTGCAGGTTGCCGAGCTCGACGAGCGTGGCGGGGCTGCCGACGATCACGCCCGAGGTCTTGAGCGAGATGATCGCGAGAAACAGGCCAATGCCCGAGGTGATCGAGACGCGCAGCGAATGCGGAATCCCGTTGATGATCGCCTCTCGCACGCGCAGCAGCGTGACCACGAAGAACAGGCATCCGGAGATGAACACCGCGCCGAGCGCCGCTTCCCAGGTGAAGCCCATGCCCTTGACCACGGCGTACGCGAAGTAGGCGTTCAGGCCCATGCCGGGCGCGAGTGCGATCGGGTAGTTCGCGTAGAGGCCCATGATGATCGAAGCCAGCGCCGAGACGAGGCAGGTGGCGACGAAGACGGACTCCTTCGGCATGCCGGCGTCGCCGAGAATCGCCGGGTTCACGAAGATGATGTAGGCCATCGTGAGGAAGGTAGTGAAACCGGCAAGCACTTCGGTGCGCAGGTTCGTTCCTGCTTCTTCGAATCCGAAATAGCGTTTGATGGCGTCCATGAAGGTCGGGCCCTTGAGAGTCGTGCGGATTTGTTGTGGGAAGGGGCGCCGGCGGGCGACGGGCGCGTCGCTCGAGGCCGGTTCGCGCGGCTTACGGGCGGGATTTTAAACAATTGTCCGGTAAGTGCAGAAAAGCCTGAGCGAACGTGGAACGGCCGCAACAGTTTGCGGTGCATCAAATGCGGGTGGGGGAGGGGCGTGGGCGCGGCAAAAAGCACAAAGCGGGAGCATCGGTCCGTCCTGACAGACGGATCGACGCTCCCGCCGAGGGGAGAATCTTCAGCGTGACCCGCTTACTGCACCGATTGCGGCATCGCCGCCGCGGCGCGTCGCTGAGCGACGATTGCGCCGGCGCGCTGGGCGTTTTCGGGATAGTTGATCCAGTCGAGCGGATCGTAGCCCGCCGCACGCCATTCGGCCAGGTCCGCGCGCACCTGGGCGCGCGTCAACGGACCGGATGGGTTGTACGGCTGGGCCAGTGCGCTCGTCGAAGCGACGCAGCATGCCGCAGTCAGCAGGCCAAGCGCTACACGCGAAAGAGTGTCCATGGCAATGCCTTTCGTATTAGGGATAACCCTAAAATTATAGGTCTTATCTCGATAACTGAAAGGTTGGCAACAAGAAAAATGCGCATGCCGTGCGCGGGTTTGCGCGCCGAGGCGGCGGTCCGGATCACGGGCAAGTCGCCGCGAGCGTCTCGTGCACGAGGCTCATCGCGATCGTGCCTTTTTCGCTCACCTTGCTGGTTTGCGCTGGCTGCAAGGATCGGCTTCCGGTGGGGTTGCCGGCGATATTATGGTAAATCCGCTCATCGATTTTGATCGTGGCGGGCATCGAATGCCGGTGCGCGGATGCCTAAACTTTTCGTAGACCTTGCGGCAGCGGCCGTGTGGGGTGACAGTTCAAGCACAGGCGTTCGCGTTTCGTGGCGCGAGCGCGCAGGCAAGACAGGAAGGGGACACAGATGGACGAGTTCTATACCGACGATCAACGGATGATCCGCGACGCCGCGCGCGACTTCGCGACCGAACGCCTCGCGCCCAACGCGGCGCAATGGGACCGCGATAGCAAGCTGCCCGACGATGTGGTCGCGCAATTGGGCGAGCTGGGCTTTCTCGGCATGATCGTGCCGCAGGAGCAGGGCGGCTCGTATACCGATTACGTGGCCTACGCGCTCGCGATGGAGGAGATCGCCGCGGGCTGCGCCTCGTGCGCGACGCTCGTGAGCGTGCACAACTCGGTGGGCTGCGGGCCGATCCTCCAGTACGGCACCGACGCGCAGAAGGACCGCTGGCTCGCGAAGCTCGCAAGCGGCGAGATGATCGGCGCGTTCTGCCTGACCGAGCCGCAGGCCGGCTCAGAGGCCAACAACCTGCGCACGCGCGCCGAGCTGCGCGACGGCAAGTGGGTGCTCAACGGCAACAAGCAATTCGTGACGAACGGCTCGCGCGCGAGCCTCGCGATCGTGTTCGCGGTGACCGATCCCGACGCGGGCAAGCGCGGCATCTCGGCCTTCGTCGTGCCCACCAGCACGCCGGGCTTCAACGTGGGGCCGCACGAGAAGAAGATGGGCATTCGCGCCTCGGACACCTGCCCGATCTCGCTCGTCGATTGCGCGATTCCCGAGGAGAACCTGCTCGGCCAGCGCGGCGAGGGTCTCAAGATCGCCTTGTCGAATCTCGAAGGCGGGCGCATCGGCATCGCGGCGCAGGCGCTCGGCATCGCGCGCGCGGCGTTCGACGCGGCGCGCACCTACGCGCACGAGCGCGTGCAGTTCGGCGAGCCGCTGATCCGCCATCAGAGCGTGGCGAACATGCTCGCCGACATGCACACGCGCATCAACGCCGCGCGCCATCTCGTCCATCATGCGGCGAAGCTGCGCACGCTCGGCAAGCCCTGTCTGTCCGAGGCCTCGCAGGCCAAGCTCTTTGCTTCCGAAGTGGCCGAGGAAGTGTGCTCGCACGCAATCCAGATTCACGGCGGCTATGGCTTCCTCAACGACTATCCGGTGGAGCGCCATTACCGCGACGCGCGCATCACGCAGATCTACGAAGGCACGAGCGAAGTGCAGCGCATGGTGATCGCGCGCCAGCTATAAGAAAGGATGACGAAGTATTCGATGTATCGATAAATGAGCGCGCACACGCGCCTTGGGACTGGAGACGACGATGACCGGGTTCACCCCTTCCGCACAGGCTTTCATCGACGCACGCGAGATGCTGCTGCGTCACCGCACCGACTACGCGCGTGCGTACGAGGAATTTGCGTGGCCGCAGCTCGATACCTTCAACTGGGCGCTCGATTATTTCGACGCGATGGCGCGCGGCAATGACAACCCGGCACTGTGGATCGTCGACGATCTCGCGAACGGTGGCACGCGTTATTCGTTCGCGCAGATGTCCGAGCGCTCCTCGCGCATGGCGAATTTCCTGCGCTCGGAAGGCGTGGGCCGCGGCGATCGTCTGCTGCTGATGCTGCCCAACCGCGTCGAGCTCTGGGACGTGATGCTGGCGGCGATGAAGCTGGGCGCCGTGGTGCTGCCCGCCACCACGCAGCTCTCGCCCGACGACGTACGCGAGCGCGTGGAGGCGGGCGGCGCGCGCTTCGTGGTGGTGGATGCGGCGGAGCTCGCGAAATTCGACGCGCTCGATGCGAGCGTGAAGCGCATCGCGGTAGGCGCGTCGCGCGAAGGCTGGACTGACCTCTCTCGCGCTTACGAAGCAAATGCGGCCTTCGAGCCCGATGGCCCGACGCGCGCGAGCGACCCGATGCTGCTCTATTTCACCTCGGGCACCACGTCCAAGCCCAAGCTCGTCGAGCACACGCATCAGAGCTACCCCGTGGGGCACCTTTCCACGATGTACTGGATCGGCCTCATGCCCGGCGACGTGCACTGGAACATCAGCTCGCCGGGCTGGGCCAAGCATGCGTGGAGCTGTTTCTTCGCGCCGTGGAATGCGCAGGCCTGTGTGTTCGTCTATAACTACGCGCGCTTTGTGCCGAAAGACACCCTCAACGCGCTCGTGCAATGCGGCGTGACCACGCTGTGTGCGCCGCCCACCGTGTGGCGCATGCTCGTGCAGGAGCCGCTCGCAAGCTACGCGGTCAAGCTGCGCGAGATCGTGGGCGCGGGCGAGCCGCTCAATCCCGAGATCATCGAGCGCGTGCGTCACGCGTGGGATATCACGATCCGCGACGGCTATGGCCAGACCGAGACCACCTGCCAGATCGGCAATTCGCCGGGCCAACCCGTGATGGCGGGCTCGATGGGCCGGCCGCTGCCGGGCTACCGCGTCGAGCTCGTCGACCCCGACGATCAAGCCGTGAGCGAAGGCGAAATCGCCTTGCCGCTCGAGCATCGCCCGCTTGGCCTGATGACGGGCTACGCGAACAACGCGAAGGCCACCGAGCAGGCGATGCGCAACGGCTACTACCACACGTCCGACGTGGCGCTGCGCCGCGACGACGGCTACTACGTCTACGTGGGCCGCGCCGACGATGTGTTCAAGTCGTCCGACTACCGCCTGAGCCCGTTCGAGCTGGAAAGCGTGCTGATCGAGCACGAGGCGATTGCCGAGGCGGCCGTGGTGCCGAGCCCCGACCCGTTGCGGCTTTCGGTGCCGAAGGCGTACGTGAGCGTGCGCCAGGGCTACGAGGCCGGCCCTGATCTCGCGCGCGAGGTATTCCGCTTCTCGCGCGAAAAGCTCGCCCCGTACAAGCGCATTCGGCGGCTCCAGTTCAGCGAGTTGCCGAAGACCATCTCGGGCAAGATCCGCCGCGTCGAGCTGCGCCGCCGGGAAATGGAGCGCACGGACGATACCGCGCGCCAGCCCGACGAATACTGGGAAGACGATTTCCCGGAGCTGCGTTGAAATCTGGACGGAGTCCGAAATGATCGAATTCGAATACACGCATGACGGCGCGGTGGCCCTCATCACGCTCGCGCGCCCGCCCGCGAATGCGTTTACCGTCGATGGCCTGGGCCAGCTACAGGAGGTGATCGAGGCGTTCAATCGCGAGGCGAAGGTGCGCGCGATCGTCATCACTGGCAGCGGCCCGAAATTCTTCAGCGCGGGCGCGGACCTGAACGCGTTCGCCACGGGCGATCGTGAAGCGGCGCGCACGGCGGCCTCGGCATTCGGCGCCGCCTTCGAGACGCTGCAGAACGCGCGGCCCGTGGTGATTGCCGCGATCAACGGCTACGCGATGGGTGGCGGGCTGGAATGCGCGCTCGCCTGCGATATCCGCATCGCCGAGGAACACGCGCAACTCGCGCTGCCCGAACCGGCCGTCGGCTTGCTGCCGTGCGGCTGCGGCACGCAGACGCTGCCCTGGCTCGTCGGCGAGGGCTGGGCCAAGCGCATCATCCTGACCGGCGAGCGCGTGGATGCCGCCACGGCGCTGCGCATCGGCCTCGTCGAAGAGGTGGTCCCGCAGGGTGGGGCACGCGAGGTCGCGCTCGCCATGGCCGCACGCGTGGCGTCGCTCAGCCCGCAGGCCGTGTCGTCCAGCAAGTCGCTCATTCATCAGGCGCGCAACGGCGTGCCGCGCGGCCCGGCGCTCGCGGTGGAGCGCGAGCGCTTCGTCGACCTGTTCGATTCGCCCAACCAGCGCGAGGGCGTGAATGCCTTCCTCGAAAAGCGCAAGCCGCGCTGGCATATTGAAATGGAGAACTAAATAATGAATGCACTACCCGCTTCCGCCAGGACCAAAACTCAGCCGGCCGCATCTGAGCCGGCCGCACCGGAAGCCGGACAGGAGGTGTTGTTCCGCGTGGTCAATCGTGTCGCGATCGTCACGCTGAACCGTCCCGCCGCGCTCAATGCGCTCTCGCACGCGATGGTGCGCGAGATTGCCGTGCTGCTCGAACGCGTGCGCCACGACGACACCCTCGTCGCGCTCGTGCTCGAAGGCGCGGGCCCGAAGGGCTTTTGCGCGGGCGGCGACGTGCGCGCGATCGACCGTCTCGCGCGCGCGGGCGAGCGGCTTGGCGAAAACGGCTGGCAGCAGTTCTTCGTCGACGAATACCGGCTCGACTACGCGCTGCATACGTTCGAGAAGCCGCTCGTCGCGCTGCTCGACGGCGTGACAATGGGCGGCGGCATGGGGCTGGGTCAGGCAGCGGCGCTGCGCGTGGCCACCACGCGCACGAAGATCGCGATGCCGGAGACGCGCATCGGCATGTTGCCCGACGTGGGCGCCACGCATTTCCTCGCGAAGATGCCGGTGGAAACCGAGCTCTATGTGGGGCTGACCGGCGTGCTGCTCACGGGCGCCGACGCGCTCCACTGCGATCTCGCCGATCTCTGCGTGCCGGGCGAATGGCTCGACGGCTATGAGGCGCGCCTCGCGCAGGCCAGCTTCGAAGGCGGCGTGCTCGAAGCGCTGCATGGCGTGTTCGGCGCACCGTCCTACCAGCCGGAGGCAAGCGCGCTCGCCGGGCATGCGGCGCTGATTGCGCGGCACTTCGAGCACCGCGCGCACGTCGAGCAGATCGTGCGCACCTTGCGCGCCGATCTCGAGCGCGAGCAGCCCGAGGCCGTACGTGCATGGCTCGAAGCCACGCTCGAAGCGCTCACGCACTACTCGCCGACCATGCTCGAAGTCGCGCGCGAGGCGCTGCTGCGCGGCCGCCAGATGACGCTGGCCGAGAGCTTCCGCATGGAGCTCGGGATCGTTGCGCGCGCGATCGAAGAGGGCGACTTCTGCGAAGGCGTGCGTGCGCATCTCGTCGACAAGGACCGCAAGCCGCGTTGGGCGCCCGCGACGCTCGCCGAATTGCGCGACGAGCGCGTGCAGTATTTCCTGTGCTCGCCGTGGCGCGCGGACACGCATCCGCTCGCCGATCTGGGCGCGTGATTCGATTCCTGTGCTGAACCCTCGCGGCGCACGTGAATCGGCGCGCCGTGTCTCATCTCCGGCGCTTCACGCGCCGCGATCTCACGCAGCACGCCCCCATGAATGAGCAAACGCCCGCCGTGCGCGAAGCAGGGCGGGCGTGGGCGTATCACCTCGGGCGCGTGCGCGCCCTGG
Source organism: Paraburkholderia pallida (assembly GCF_004524855.1). Taxonomy (NCBI): domain Bacteria; kingdom Pseudomonadati; phylum Pseudomonadota; class Betaproteobacteria; order Burkholderiales; family Burkholderiaceae; genus Paraburkholderia; species Paraburkholderia pallida. The sequence continues at coordinate 2,495,473 of NZ_CP038149.1, forward strand.
CGCTTTACAGATAGCTGCAGCAGTAGTCGAGCGTCTCGATGACGTCGATGTCGAAGCGGCTCTTGCCCGGCACCGAGAACGACTCGCCTGCGCCGTACGTCTTCCACTCGTCGCTGCCGTCGAGGCGGATGCGGCACTGGCCGCCTTGCACTTCCATCAGCTCGGGCGCGTCGGTGCCGAAGTTCAGCTGGCCCGGCAGGATCACGCCGAGCGTCTTGCGCGAGCCGTCGGCGAACAGCACGGTGTGCGAGACGCACTTGCCGTCGAAGTAGACGTTGGCTTTGCGGACTACGGAAACCTGGTCGAATTGTGTTGCGGCCGTCATGGCGGTCTTCCTCTGAGTCGTCGTGAATGGATGCGTCGGCGCCAGGCGGGCGCGGTTCTGCGCGCGCGGAGCGGGACCGACATGATACCGGCACTCGATGCGCGCGGCGAAGCGGCCACGCGGATTCGGCTCGGCCGGCCGCCGGGAATCTGACAGCGAAAACCTGCGAAATGCGTAACGAGTGTTTACATAAGCATAACGCTTAATTACAATTGCGACAGCAAATGAGAATCATACGCATTCGCAAAAAACGACTCAACACAGGATTTCGCTGATGCGGGCGGCGCGTGACGCCCTGCTCGGACGTGTCCGCCTTCGACCCAACCGCTCACCATGTCCGTCCTCTTCCCGACGCGGATGCGCGCTGTCGCGTCCGTCGCTGCCCTGTATTGCTCCGGCTTCTTCGTATCGGCCGTTCACGCCCAGGCCGCCCACACGGCGCCGGCGACGCCTGGAGCCTCCGCCGCTGCGTCACCGGCCGCCGGATCGCCGGCAACCGCTGCCCCGTCCTCCGCCGCGCCCACGGCCAATGCGACCGATGCCGGCACCAGCGCGGGCACTAGCGCGACTACCAGTGCCGCCGCCGAAGCCACGCTGCCCGCCGTGAAGGTCATGTCGGCGCCTTCCGAGATGCAGGCAAAGACACTCGACTCGTACAAGTTCACCTCGCCGCTCATCGACACGCCGCGCTCGGTCACGGTGATCCCGCAGGAAGTGCTCAAGGAAAAGAACGTCACGACCTTTCAGGACGCGCTGCGCACGGTGCCCGGCATCACGTTCCTCGGCGGCGACGCGGCCGCGAACCCCTCGGCGGACCGTCCCGTGATACGCGGCTTCGAGTCGCGCAACTCGATCTTCGTGGACGGCATGCGCGACTCGGGCGTGCAGAACCGCGAGACCTTCGACGTGGAGAACATCAGCGTCGTGAAGGGCCCGGACTCGGTGTACGCGGGGCGTGGCTCGGTGGGCGGCAGCATCGACATCACCACGAAGACGCCGCTAAACGAGAACTTCATCAACGGCAGCGTCGGCCTCGGCACCGACAGCTACCGCCGCGCGACTGTCGACTGGAACCAGAAGCTCAACGACACCACGGCGATCCGCCTGAACGCGATGGGCCACGACGCCGACCAGCCGGGCCGCACCGACATCTACAGCCAGCGCTGGGGCGTGGCGCCCTCGATCGCGTTCGGCCTGAACACGCCGACCACGGTCACGCTGAGCTACTACCACCTGAACACCTACGACATGCCCGACTTCAGCGTGCCGTTCCGCTCCACGGGCGGCACGCCGGTGCCCACCAATCGCGGGCAGTTCTACGGCCTGAACGCGCGCGACTACCGGCGCGGGCAGAACGACACGGGCGAGGTGAAGGTCGAGCACCGCTTCAACGACGCGTGGAAGCTCAAGAACACGACGATGTTCGGCCGCTCGACGCTCGACTACATCGCGACGAACCCGCAGCTCACGAGTGCGACTTCGAACATCCTGAGCCTGCAGGCGAAGAGCGGCAAGTACGCGACTAATAGCGTCGCGAACCAGACCGAGGCGAACGGCAAATTCGATCTCTACGGCATGCGCCACACGCTCACGGCGGGCGTGGAGTTCAGCCACGAGCAGGATCTTTACGAGGGCTATCTCGTGACCGACTCGAAGGGCAACAACATCCGCTCGGGCGGCCCGTGCACGGTGGCCTACAACTGCACGCCGCTCGCGTACTGGAACCCGAACAATCCGTGGACCGGCAGCGTGCTGCTCAACGGCGACAAGAGCTTCCCCGGCCCGGCCACGCATACGCAGACCAACATCGCCTCGGCCTACCTGTTCGACAGCGTGCAGCTTTCCGAGCGCTGGATCTTCAACGCGGGCCTGCGCTTCGACCGCTTCGACGTCACGGCGCAGCAGGCGGGCGTGCCCGATCTGTCGAACACCTCGAATCTCTTCAGCTACCAGTTCGGCCTCGTGTTCAAGCCGGTGCAGACGCTGAGCCTGTATGCGTCGTACGGCACCTCGGCGAATCCGCCGGGCGCGAACTCGGGCCTGGGCGGCGGCACCGACCAGATCACGGCGGCCAACCAGAATCTCGCACCCGAGCGCTCGCGCAACATCGAAGTGGGCGCGAAGTGGGACGTGCTCCACGAGCGTCTCTCGCTCACCACGGCACTGTTCCAGACCGACAAGACCAACGCCCGCGTGAGCGATGGACTCGGCGGCACGATCAACGCGGGCTCGCAGCGCGTGCGCGGCTTCGAGTTCGGCTTTGCCGGCAACGTGACGAACCAGTGGGCCGTGTTCGGCGGCTATTCGTATCTCGATGCGATCACCACCAACGCCGGCCCGACCAGCCCGCAGAACTCCGGCTTGCCGATGGTGATGGTGCCCAAGCACAACTTCACGTTGTGGACGAGCTACGACGTGATGCCCAAGCTCACGGTGGGCGCGGGCGCGACGGTGTCGAGCGAGACTTACGCGTCGGTTTCGTCGACCACGCGCAAGTGGATCCCGGGCTACGCGCGCTTCGACGCCTCGGCGACGTGGCGCGTGACGAAGAAGGTCGATCTGCAGTTGAACGTGAACAACATCTTCGACCGGCAGTACTACCAGAGCGCGTACCCGATCTACGCGACCTGGGCGCCGGGCCGCTCGGCCATGGTCACGCTGAACTTCTATCAGTGATGCGTTGAGGCTTTAACGCCGTGACGTAAACGCAGCAGGGGGCGCCCGTGATACCACCGGGCGCCCCCTGCTTTTTTTGCATGCGTGCCTTGCGGCCGCGCGCTTATTCCCCCGTGACCGTGACCGAAGCCTCGGACGTGAGCATCATGAACGTGAAGCTCTCCTGCAGATACAGGCGCACGGTGTTCTCGTCGTGCGACGCGTAGCCGATCGAGACGTCCTGGCCCAGGTGGAGCGCGAAGTCGCCGCCGCGCGTGGTGAGGATGCTGCCGCCTTGGAGCGCCGGCGCCCAGATGATCTCGCCTTTTACGAGGCGGCGGATGTGCTCGAGGATCGGGTAGCCCGAGTCGCTTGCCTCGCTCACGGCCGTGTAGGCGTCGGAGCCGAGCAGCACTGCGTACGGGCCGTCCACGCCTTGCAGGCGCAGCTGTTCGAGCGCTCTTGCGATCACCGTCGGGTAATCGGCCACGTTGGCGGGCATCTGCAGCAGCGGGTTCGATGTGCCTTCGCGAATGCCGGTGATCTGCGCGGCCTTGTAGCCGTCGAAGATCGCGCGGTCTTCGGCGAACGCGAGGCGCGTGGCCGCGTCCTTGGCCGGCTGCCAGTCGGAGTCGTCCGCGCCGCGCTCGACGTCGTCGATGGCCTCGCGCGAAAGCTCGAACGGCACGCGCAGCTCGACCAGCGCCTTCACCTCGCGCTGGCGCGCGCGGATGCCTTCGAGCGGCGCCTCGATGCCGCTCTGGTGCCCGGTGCCGACGCCGGCGAGGTCCACGCCGCCGGGGCCCTTCACATCGACGACACGGCGGCCCGCGAGCGAGCGCTTGAAGGTGCGCGCGACTTCTTCTTCGATTTGCGACCACGCGTCCGAGGAAATGGGCGCCAGCTCGCGATGGAGATTATTCATACCGGGGTGCTCCTTTGAGGGATCCAATGGCAAGCGAGCCGTCCGCGCCTGGCGCGGCGGCGGGCTCGGGTTCGGGTTGATCGTCGAGGTTCGTGTCCACGGCGCCTGCGAGGCTCGGCTCGCGCTCGGCGAGCGCCTCGAGCAGCGGCTGCGAAGGCACGAAGAAGAGGCTGCCCGTGACGGCGCGGCTGTAGTCGAGCAGACGGTCGTAGTTGCCGGGCGGCCGGCCGACGAACATGTTCTCCAGCATCTGCTCGATGGGCGCGGGCGAGCGCGCGTAGCCGATGAAGTAGGTGCCGAATTCGCCCGAGCCAGGCCGGCCGAACGGCATGTTGTCGCGCAGGATCTTGACCTCGTCGCCGTCGGCGTCCGTGAGCGTGGTGAGCGAGCTGTGCGAGCAGCTCGGCTTCACGTCCGCGTCGAGCTCGATGTCCTGCAGCTTGGTGCGGCCGATGATGCGTTCCTGCGCTTCCACGTTCAGCGCGTTCCAGCCTTTCATGTCGTGCAGGTACTTCTGCACCAGCACGTAGCTGCCGCCCGCGAACTCGGGGTCCTGGTCCGCGCCGATCACCGTGAAATGCACGGCTTCGTTGCCTTCGGGGTTCTCGGTGCCGTCGACGAAGCCGATCATCGCGCGCATGTCGAAATTGCGGAAACCGTGCACTTCGTCCACGGTCGTGACCGCGCCTTCGAGGCGGTTCATCAGCTGGGTGGCCAGCTCGAAGCACAGGTCGGTCTGGTCGGCGCGGATGTGCAGGAGCAGGTCACCGGGCGTGGCGACGGCCACGCGCTCGCCCGAGCCGAATTCGCGGAACGGGTGCAGCTCGGCCGGACGCGGGTCGCCGAACAGGCGGTCCCATGCGTCGGACGAAAAGCCCACCACACAGGACAGGTTGCCGCTGGGCACGCGCTTGCCGACCGCGCGCGCGAGGTTGGCGACGTCGGCGCACCAGGCGCGCACGGCGGCGCGGCTCGCGGCGCCTTCGTTGAGGGTCGCGACGATGAAGATGGCGCTGCGGGTGACGGAGGTGGAGACGGACTGCGGATCGGGCGTTGGGGTGGAGGGCGTCATGGTGTGGGGTATCGCTCGGCTTGGTTCTGCGTGGTTTGGTGCCAGGTCGGGGCGGATGGCGCTACGCGTGGTGCGGTTCGCGGCGGGGCACGAGGCGCCACGCGAGCGCGCTGCCCGCATAGTTTAGCCAAACTCGCGAAAAAGGGCGGTTTGCAGGCGAGTGGCTTGACGTGCGACGATAGTCGTCGTCACGGCTCATGAGAGACACACCATGTGGGATCACACCGAGCATGAAGGCTTCGAGATCTGGGTGTTGCCGATTCCGGCGTTCGGGCCGCGCTCGCCCGAGCCGCTCTTTCACTACAGTGGCTACATCTGCCGCCACGGTGCGGACGCACATGTGGAAGGGCGCAGCATCCGCTTCCACGATCTGATGCGCAACTACATCGGTCCCGACGCCGCGCTCGACGCGGCCTATGCCGACGCGCGCGAGCGCATCGACCGCTTTCGCGCCACGGGAAGCTGGGCAGAAAGCCACAGCGGCTAGCGCGCCCGCGGCCTGACGGCGGGGCGGCAGCGGGCCTGGCGCGTTCGGCGTGGCTCGGTGGGCTCCTCAGCGGGCTCAGCGGGCGCCGGAAACAATCAGCGTCACGGACCGGCCTTCGCAGCCCTCGCTGCCGGGCATGGTGACCGCGTGCCAGCCTGTGGGCTGGCCTGGCGCGGCCAGATCGGGGCCGGCGTTGCGCGCCTTGCCGGCGTGCCCCGCATTGCCGCTGTCGCCTGCGTTGTCGGCATAGTCGGCGTTGTCGATGTAGGTGGTCAGCACATTGAACGGCCAGGACGCGCGCCGCAAGCGCTCGTGCACGAGCGAGCCCACCCAGATCGGCGTGAGATCAGCGCCGCCGGCCGATGGTGCCGGCGTCTTCGCGCCTGCGGGCCCTCCCATGCCCATCGTTGCGCGCGTTGCTCCGCTCGCCGCGGCGGTCTCGCTTGCGCCCGTTGCTTCGCTCGCGCCCGCGTGGCCATCGGCTGCCGCGCCCGCGTGCCGCTCGATCGCGTAGCCCGTCGGCCAGAAGCGCAGCACGTCGCGGCGGCTGCCGGGTCGCGTCGGGTTGCCGGGCAGATGGGCGCGCTCGAACACGAGCGGCGAGGGCAGGCCGTTGTTCAGCTTGGGCATGAGCGGCAGCGAGAGCACATCCACGTTCGGCGCGACGAGCGAGAGCACGCTCTTAAGCGAGAACTGCACGCCCTCGCTCCACCCGGCGTCGCGCAGCGCCGCGCGCAGATCGCTCGCGCTTGCGGCCCACTGGATCGTCATCGGCTCGCGCCGCTCGCCCTTCATGTCGATGCGATAGCAGGCGAAGGTCCTCCACAGCGAATCGGTCCACGCGAGCTGCGTGACGGCCACCGGCGGCACGGTGGAGCGCGATGCGAGCGCCGCCTCGCGCTCCGCCGCGCCGCGCTGCAACACCAAGGCCAGCGCGAGCACGGCAAGCACGATGGATGGCATGAAGTTGCGCTCGGCGGGCCGCTGCGGATAGCGCCATAGCGAGAGCATCACGACCGCCCCCACCCAGATCGAGGCGAAAGCTGCGCCGCCGATGGCGTCGGAGAACAGGAAGCGCTCGAAATACAGCCCCGCGAACGTGACCGCGACCACGATTGCGTTGCCCACCGTGGCAACGGCGGCTGCCTGCGCCATGTTCACGCGCCGCACGAGCAGGAACATCGCGAAGCCGTAGACGATCACCATCGAGGCCACGCGGTCGCTCGGGAACACATAGGCGCCCACGTGCGCCGCGCCGGCCGCGTTGTGGTGGATCGCGAAGCGCAGCACGAGGATGAGCGCCTGCGAGACGCCGGCGGCGAGCGCCCAGTAGCCGATGGTGCGCCAGCGGCGCTCGAGCGCCATCCAGGCCGAGACGGTGGCCACGAGCGCGGCGAGCGTGTAGTTGCTGCCGAGCGTTTCGACGTGGGCGAGGACGTCGTCGGCCCAGGTGGTGTGAATCGAATGAAAGAACTGGCGCACCGACTGGTCGATCTGCACGAGCGGCGCGCCGTGCAGCAGATTGCTGAGCACATAGGAGAACACGGCCGCGCACACGGGCACGAGCGCGGTGACTGCGAGCAGGGCCCCGAGCGCCGGCTGTTGCGGATCGAGCGCGCGCGCGAGACGGCGCGCCGCCTGCCCCCGGTGGCCCGCGGCCCAGCGTGCGGCGGCGCGGCGCGAGGCGCTCGCCCAGGCGTCGACGTGCCCGAGCACCATGTGCGTGACGCGCCAGACCAGCCAGCCGGCGAGCACGATCATCGCGAGCGCGACGACGAGGCGGAACGACACGGCGCCCGCCAGTTGCAGCGACGCGCCGAACACGACGCCCGGCACGATGTGCGCGGGCGCCCAGACGAGCGCCGAGATTACGTTCATGACGAAGAAGCGCATGGGCGACATGCCTGCCATGCCCGCGACCACGGGCACCACGGCGCGCAGCGGCGCGACGAAGCGCGCGAGGATGACGCTGCGCGTGCCGTGGCTTTCGAAGTAGGACTGTGCTTTTTCGAGGATGGCGGGGTAATGGCTGAACGGCCAGATCTGGGCGATGGAGTCGCGATAGCGGCGGCCGAGCCAGAAGCTCAGGGCGTCGCCGGCAACGGCGCCCGCGATGGCGCAGGCGAAGAGCCAGCCAAGATTGAGCGTGCCCGTGCCCGCGAAGGCGCCGGCGATGAACATGGCCGTGCTGCCGGGGAAAAACGTGCCGACGAGCGCGAGCGACTCGGTGAAGGCGGCGAAGACCACGAACGCGAGCGTCCAGCCCGGATAGTCGGCAAGCAGGTGCAGCAGCTGGACGTAGGCGTGCTCCATTGAAAGGGCGGGTGGGGGCTGCAGTGGGAAGGAGGGCTGCGTGGGCAGTTGCAGCCGGTTCTGTTCGGTTGCGTTCCGCCGTGGTTGATTGCGCGTGGCGCTCCATGCGAAATATAACCGGGTGGGCGGATATGCGCCCGGAGGCAGCGCAAGGGCGCTGGTAGGGCGGCGTGCGCCTGAATGGCCTGGTGCGTTCGCAGGTTGCTGGCCGTTGGCCTTAACTTGTTTTCGCGGCGGGCCGCAAGCGTCGCCCCTGTGCGGGGCGGCACCTACTTTTCTTTGCCGCGGCAAAGAAAAGTAGGCAAAAGAAAGCCGCTCAAACCGCCAGTGTGACGCCGTCCCCCACTGCCCTGTATATCGGAGCGGCTCCGGAGCGTCTGTCGCCACTCGCCGTCACCCGGAGTGACTAAGGGCTCATCCATCCGGCGGCGCTGCGCGCGCCGTTGGGCATAACAAAAACCATTGGGATGCACGTGTATTCGCAGGGCTCCAGCGTATTTTCATGGAAGCACTCTCGCAATTCAGTAGGACTACAGTGCATTTATGGAGGCACTCTTGCACATTAGGAGGATTCCAACATATTAGGCGGCAGAGATCCCGCGTATTCGCCCGGCAGCAAGCCCGGTTTTCCTTGCATACCCTTCCGCCCGCGCGTAGCGCGTGGCGGGAAGGATGAGCCCCTTGTCATTAAGGCGGAGTGTGCGAGGAGACGGATGCTCCGGAGCCGCTCCGAAGGACAGGGCAGTGGGGGACGGCGTCACACTAGCGGTGTGAGCCGCTTTCTTTTGCCTACTTTTCTTTGCGGCTGCAAAGAAAAGTAGGTGCCGCCCCGCACAGGGGCAACGCCTGCGGCCCGCCGCGAAAACAAGTTAAGGCCAACGGCCAGCAACCTGCGCCAAGCCGCAGGACCTCACTCAGTGCTCCACAGCCTCCATAGGCAGAAGCCCAGTCTGCCCATAGAACTCCTGCGCTGCAAACGCCTCACGCTCCTCACGCGCCCGCGCGCTGCTATCGATCCTCGACACCACCCAAATCCCAACAAACGCAAGCGGCACAGAAACCAACGCAGGATTATCGAGAAACACGATCGCATGTGCATGATGAAGCACGTCCACCCACACCGACTTGGAGAGCACCGTTAGCAACACTGAAGAGATGAGCCCGAGCGCACCGCCCGCTACAGCCCCTCGCGTAGTCATACCACTCCAAAAAATCGACATGACGAGCACCGGAAAATTAGCGCTCGCCGCCACGGCAGCCACGAGTCCCACAAGAAACGCCACATTCGCATGCTCGAACAAAATGCCAAGCCCGATGGCAACGGCGCTCAGAACAAGCGTCGCAACCCGCGAGATACGCATTTCAAGCTGCTCGTTCTTGCGCCCACGCGCGAGCCAGCTCGCATAGAGATCATGCGACACCGTAGTGGCGCCAGAAAGCGTGAGGCCCGCCACCACGGCGAGAATCGTCGCGAACGTGACCGCCGCAATGAAGCCATAGAAGAGATTGCCGCCCACCGCCTGGGCAAGCTTCACCGCCACCATGTTCGAGCCGCCAAGCAGATCGCTCGTGAGATTGAAGTGCCCCGCCGCATCGACGCGGAAAAACTCGGGATGCTGCGCGAGCAGCGCAATCGCCGAGAAGCCAATCACGAACGTGAGCAGGTAGAAGTAGCCGATGAATCCCGTCGCGTAGAACACCGACTTGCGCGCCTCCTTCGCATTGGGCACCGTGAAGAAGCGCATCAGAATGTGCGGAAAGCCGGCCGTGCCGAACATCAGCGCGATGCCGAGCGAGAGCGCGTTCAGCGGGTCACGGATCAGCTTGCCCGGCGCCATGATCGAAAGGGCGCCCGGGTGCACGTTGACGGCCTGGCGGAACATCTCGTTCGCGCTGAAGCCGAAATGCGCGAGTGCGAGCACGGCCATGAAGGTCGCGCCGCACAGCAGCAGCCCCGCCTTGATCAACTGCACCCATGTGGTGGCCTTCATGCCGCCGAAGAACACGTAGATCACCATCAACACGCCCACGACGATCTCGGCAATCCAGTAAGGCAGCCCGAACAGCAGCTCGATGAGCTTGCCCGCGCCAACCATCTGCACAACCAGGTAAAAGATCACGACCATCAGCGAATTGGCCGATGTCATCAGGCGAATCGGGCCTTGCTCGAAGCGGTACGCGATCACGTCGGCGAACGTGAACTTGCCGAGATTGCGCAGCGGCTCGGCGATCAGGAACATCACGAACGGCCAGCCGACGAGGAAGCCGATCGAGTAGATCAGGCCGTCGAATCCGAAGATGAACACCATGCCCGAGAGGCCGAGGAACGAGGCCGCCGACATGTAGTCGCCCGCAATCGCGAGCCCGTTCTGCAAGCCAGTGATGCCGCCGCCGCCCGTGTAAAAGTCGCGCGTGGTGCGTGTGCGGCGCGCGGCCCACTGCGTGATGCCGAGCGTCACGAGCACGAATAGCAGGAACATGCCGATGGCGACGGGGTTGTGCTGCGGCGCGGGCATGGGTGCCGCCGCGGCGCCCGGCACGTTGGCGTGCGCGAAGCTGCTGGCGGCTGCGAGTGCGAGTGTGCTGAGAAGGCGGATCGGGTTCATGCCTGCACCTCGCCCTGGAGCTTCGCGATGAGCGTGCGCATGGCCGGGTCGAAGCGGCGGTTGGCGCGCAGCACGTAGAGGCCGGTGAGCGCGATCGCGCCCGCGATGATGCCCACGCCCACGACAATGCCGACGCTGGTGGTGGCGCCCGCGTAGAGCGGTTGCGCGAGCCGATGCGGCGCGAGCGCGACGATCAGGATGAAGCCGTAGTAAATGGCGATCATGAGCGCGGTCAGCGTGAAGCTGAAGCGCCGGCGCACGGCAACGAGCCGCCGGTATTCGGGGTGCGCCTTGATCGTGTCGATCGATTGGGTGGTCATGGTATCTCCGGTGTCCCATGCAAAGCAGCCGGTGCCGTTCGATGGCGACGGACGAGCACGGTCGGGCCGCCCTCAAGGGGTGCCTGATGCGCTTGCTGGCTGGCTATGCTGTTATTTGTATTGGATGGCCGCGCCGCTCTCCGGCGGCGCGGTAGGGGGCGTTGGCCCACTGGTCGTTACTGCTTGTCGTGCATCGAGCCTGGCCCGCGATGGGCGCCCGCTCGATGCGCGTCTTGTGGCACGCGCCTCGTCAGGCAAGTGCGTTCGCGAACTCCGGTGCGATGGTGAAAAGATCGCCCACGAGGCCGTAATCGGCCACGCTGAAGATCGGTGCTTCTTCGTCCTTGTTGATTGCCACGATCACCTTCGAGTCCTTCATGCCCGCGAGATGCTGGATCGCGCCCGAGATGCCCACCGCAATGTACAGCTGCGGCGCGACGATCTTGCCGGTCTGGCCGACCTGGTAGTCGTTGGGAACGTAGCCCGCATCCACCGCAGCGCGCGACGCGCCAAGCGCTGCGTTGAGCTTGTCGGCGAGCGGCTCCAGAACCTTCGTGTAGTTCTCGCCGCTACCGAGGCCACGGCCACCCGAGACGATGATCTTCGCGCTCGTGAGTTCCGGACGGTCGAGCTTCGTGACTTCACGGCCGACGAATTGCGTGAGGCCGCTGTCTGCCGCCGCTTCGATCTTCTCCACCGCTGCGCTGCCGCCTTCGGCCGCCACAGCGTCGAAGCCGGTCGTGCGAACCGTGATGACCTTGATCGGATCAGCCGATTGCACGGTGGCGATCGCGTTGCCCGCATAGATCGGACGCTCGAACGTGTCCGGCGAATCCACTGCCGTGATGTCCGAGATCTGCGCGACGTCCAGCTTCGCGGCGATACGCGGGGTAACGTTCTTGCCCGCAGCCGTAGCCGGCGCGAGGATGTGCGTGTAGTTCTTTGCGATCGAAAGGACCGTCGCTTCGACATTTTCCGCGAGGCCTTGCTCGAGCTGCGGCGCATCGGCCAGCAGCACCTTCGAAACGCCGGTGATCTTCGCCGCTGCGTCGGCAGCCGCCTGGGCGTTGTGGCCTGCGATCAGCACATGCACGTCGCCGCCGATCTTCTGCGCGGCAGCCACGGTGTTCAGCGTCGCAGCTTTCACGGTTGCATTGTCGTGTTCGGCAATTACCAGATTCGTCATTTTCGTCTCGCTCCCTTACAGCACCTTGGCTTCGGTCTTCAGCTTCTCGACCAGCGTCTTCACGTCGGCGACTTTCACACCGGCGCTGCGCTTGGGCGGCTCCGCAACCTTCAGGGTCTTCAGGCGCGGCGTGACATCCACGCCCAGATCCGAAGGCTTGACCGTCTCCAGCGGCTTCTTCTTCGCCTTCATGATGTTCGGCAGCGTGACATAGCGCGGCTCGTTCAAACGAAGGTCGGTGGTCACCACGGCGGGCAATTGCAGGGAAAGCGTTTCCGCACCGCCATCGACTTCACGCGCAACCGTGGCTTTGCCATCGGCGATGGTGATCTTCGAAGCGAAAGTCGCCTGGGGCAAACCAGCCAAAGCGGCGAGCATCTGGCCAGTCTGGTTCGAATCGTCGTCGATGGCCTGCTTGCCGAGAATGACCAACGAAGGCTGTTCTTTATCGACGAGCGCCTTCAAAAGCTTCGCCACGGCGAGCGGTTGCAGATCGTCATTCGATTCGATCAGCACAGCGCGATCCGCGCCGATCGCCAGCGCCGTGCGCAGCGTTTCCTGCGCCTGCACGGGGCCCGCAGACACGGCGATGACTTCCGTCGCCACGCCCGCTTCCTTCAATCGCACCGCTTCTTCAACGGCGATCTCATCGAACGGGTTCATCGAGAACTTGACGTTCGCGATATCCACGCCCGTGCCATCGGACTTCACGCGAACCTTGACGTTGTAATCCACCACGCGCTTGACGGGTACAAGAATTTTCACAGCACTCCTCCTGATCCAACTGATTTCAAACCGATCAAATAACGCCTTTGCTCTTGAGCTCGGCGAGCTTTTCCGCCGAATAGCCCAGCGTCGATTCCAGCACGTCACGCGTGCCTTCACCCAGTTGCGGCGGCGCGCGGCGCACGGGCATGCGTTCGCCGTCGAAGCGCCACGGCGGCGCGAGCACCGGCGTCGTGCCGCTTTCCGTGTGCGGATGCGGCTGCTGCGTGACGAGTCCGCCTTGCGTAGCGCGCGGCGAGAGCAGCGCTTCGCGCAGGCCCGCCACTTCGCCGCACGGAATGCCCGCTTGCGCAAGACGTTCGAGCAACAGCTTGCGCGGGCGGCTGCCCAGCTCGCGCTCGAGCTCTGGCACGAGCGTCTCGCGGTTTTGTCCGCGCAGGATGTTGGTCTTGTAGCGCGCGTCGTCGGCGAGGTCGTGGCGCTCGATCACCTCGCGGCAAAAGCGCTCGAACTGGGCGTTGTTACCCACGGTGATGACGAGCGGGCCATCGGCCGCATCGAACACGCCATAAGGTACGATGGACGGATGCGCGTTGCCGTAGCGCGGCGGGTCCTCGCCCAGCAGCAGCGCTTCGAGCCCGTAGTAAGCGGTGATCATGAGCCCGCAGTCGAACAGCGCCATTTCGATGTGGCGCCCGCGCCCGGTGCGCTCGCGCTCGTAGAGCGCGGCGAGCATCGCCTGCGCCGAATACATGCCCGTGAACAGATCCACGGCGGCCACGCCGAATTTCAGCGGCGGCTGGTCCGCTTCGCCGTTCAGCGCCATCAGGCCCGCTTCGCCTTGCACCACGAGGTCGTAGCCGGGGCGCTTCGCTTCGGGCCCGGTGCGGTCGTAACCGGTAATCGAGCAATAGATCAGACGCGGATTCTCCGCGCTCAGCGCTTCATAGCCGAGGCCAAGCTTCGCCGCGCCGCCGAACTTGAAATTCTGGATGAAGATGTCGCTGGTCTTCGCGAGCTCTCGTGCGATCTGCTGGCCTTCCGGCGTTTGCAGATCGAGCGTGATCGAGCGCTTGTTGCGGTTCACGCTGTTGAAGTACGCGGTCTCGGTCTTGCCGACGCGCACGCCCCAGTCGCGCGTGTCGTCGCCGCGATCGGGATGCTCGACCTTGATCACTTCCGCGCCGAGGTCGCCGAGCACCATTGCGCTCCACGGGCCGGCCAGCACGCGCGAAAGATCGAGGACGCGTACGCCCGCCAGCGGCAGGCTCTTGTTGTCGCTCTGCATCAGCAGGCACTCCTGGTTCGTTGTGAATGGAAGTCGTGCCGCCGCATGATCCATGCAGCGGCGCGACTTCGCATCGTTCATGCAGCAGCGCCTTCCAGTGCGATGTAGCGCGCGAGATGGTGGTCCTCGTCGCCGAGCTGATGGTCGATCATCACGAGACGCTTCGCGTAATGCGCGAGCGGCAGCTCCCACGTCATGCCGATGCCGCCATGCAGCTGGATCGTTTCCTCGGCCACGCGCGCGCCGATGCGCCCGACCGTGTACTTCGCCGCCGAAAGTGCGCGCTCGCGCGCGACGTGCGGTGCGTCGATGGCCGCCGCCGCGTTGATCACCGCCGAGCGTGCCTGCTCGATTTCGAGCAGCACGTCGGCCATGCGGTGCTGCAGGGCCTGGAAGCTGCCGATGGGCACGCCGAACTGCTTGCGCGTGCGCAGGTATTCGAGCGTGTGATCGCGCGCCACGTCCATCGCGCCTACCGCTTCCGAAGCGAGCGCGAGCAGGCCGTAGCCGCGCGCATGTTCGAGCGTCGCGAAGCCCGTGCCCTGCGTGCCCACGAGCGCGTCGGCGCCGAGCGTCACGTTATCGAGCTTCACTTCCGCCGCGCGTCCGCCGTCGATCTTGCGATAGCCGCGCACGCTTACGCCCTTCGCATCGCGGGGCACGAGGAAGAGCGAAATGCCCGCTTCGTCGAATTCATTGCCGGAAGTGCGTGCGGAAACGAGCAGCACGTCGGCATGCTCCGCATGCTGCACGACGCCTTTCGCGCCTTGCAGCACCCAGCCGTCGCCGTTCTTTTCGGCGCGCGTGCTCACGCGCGATGCTTCGTAGTGCGAGCCCGGTTCGTCATGCGCAAGCGCCGCGATTTGCGAGCCGTCGATGAACGACGCGATGCACGCGCGCTGCGCCTCGCTACCCGTATGCGCGAGCGTGCGGCCCACGATCAGCGTATCGAGGAACGGCTCGACCACGAGGCCGCGCCCGAGCGATTCGAACACGACGGCCACGTCGAAGCCCTGGCCGCCGAAGCCGCCATCGGCCTCGTCGAACAGCGCGCCAATCACGCCGAGTTCGGCGAAGCGCTGCCACATATCGGCGCTGAAACCCTCACTGGAGCGCGCGATTTTATCGCGTGCATCGAAACCATATTGCTCGGTAATGAAGCGATTGAGCGTGTCCGCGAGCATGCGGCGGTCTTCAGAGTGCTGGAAGTTCATGGCAAGACCTCTTAAAGACCGAGAATCATCTTGGAGATGATGTTCTTCTGGATTTCATTGGAGCCGCCGAAGATCGACAGTTTGCGGTTGTTGAAGTAGAGCGCGGCGGCGCTGGCGGCTTCATCGGGGCCGATGGCTTCGCCCTCGTAGCCTTCGTGCAGCGCCTCTTCGACGAAGGGCGCCGCGTACGGCCCCATCGCGCGGCGCAGCAGCGACGAAATCTCCTGGCGGATCTCGGTGCCGCGAATCTTGAGCATCGAGCTTTCCGCGCCCGGCACGCCGCCACCCGCCACGGCCGCGATCACGCGCAGGTTCGTGGTCTTCATGTTCTCGAGATCGATCTCGACCTTGGCGACGCGCGCCGCGAACTGCGGGTCCTGCGCGAGCGGCTTGCCGTTGCGCGTGACATGCTGCGCGGCGCGCTTCAGGCGCGCGAGCGCCGCCACCGAAAAGCCCACGCCCGCGATATTGGTGCGCTCGTAGGTGAGCAGGTATTTCGCGTAGGTCCAGCCCTTGTTCTCCTCGCCGACGAGGTTCTCCACCGGCACGCGCACGTCGGTGAAGAACACTTCGTTTACCTCATGTTCGCCGTCGAGCGTGATGATCGGGCGCACCTCGATGCCCGGGGTGTTCATGTCGATCAGCAAGAAGCTGATGCCTTCCTGCTTGCGTACGTCGCTGGCGGTGCGCACGAGGCAGAAGATCATGTTCGCGTAGTGGCCGAGCGTGGTCCACGTCTTCTGGCCGTTCACGACATAGTAGTCGCCGCTTGCATCCGTCTTGCGCACGGCGCTCGTGCGCACCGAGGCGAGGTCGGAGCCCGCGCCCGGCTCCGAATAGCCCTGGCACCACCAGTCGGAGCCGTCGAGAATGCGTGGCAGCCAATGGCGCTTTTGCGCTTCATTGCCGTATTTGATCAGCACGGGGCCGAGCATGTTCACGCCGAACGGCACGATGCGCGGCGCGCCCGCAATCGCGCATTCGTTCTCGAAGATGAACTTCTGCACGGCGTTCCAGCCCGGGCCGCCGTATTCCTTCGGCCAGTGATTCGCGAGCCAGCCGCGCTCGTTGAGAATGGCGTGCCACGCGGCCATGTCCTCGCGCATGAGGTGCTGGCCGTTGCGCACGGTTTCGGCGATGCGCTGCGGCAGGCGCTCGCGCAGGAAGTCGAGCACTTCGCTGCGGAAGGCTTCTTCTTCGGCGGTGAATTTCAGATCCATGTGTCTTGCTCCTGGCTACCCCGGCATGAGCGCGGGGTCAGCTCCGTATTCAGGCGGTTTGATTCAGGCTCGCGAAGTCGGCGCCGCGCTCGACCAGTTCGACGAGCAGCGGCGAAGGGCGCCAGAACAGCGGGTCTTCCTTCGCGAACTCGCGGATGTCGGCGAGCACGTTCGCGAGGCCCACGGTATCGGCGTACTTCATCGGGCCGCCGCGATAACGCGGGAAGCCGTAGCCATAGATGAACGTCATGTCCACGTCGAGCGGACGCAGCGCGATCTTCTCGTGCACCACGTTCGCGCCTTCGTTGATCATCGCGGCCATGTAGCGGCGGATGATCTCTTCGTCGGTGAACGTGCGCGGCGTGATGCCGGCGCGCTCGCGCTCGGCGGCGATGATCGCTTCCACTTCCGGATCGGGCGTGCCGGTGCGCGCGCCCTCGGGGTAGAGGTAGTAGCCACGGCCCGTCTTCTGGCCGAACCAGCCGCGCTCGCAGAGGCGGTCGGCAATCTGCACATAGCGCGCCTTCGGGTCGCGCGTGGGCGCGCGGCGCTTGCGCGTGGCCCAGCCGATGTCGCCGCCCGCCAGATCGGACACCTGGTACGGGCCCATCGGGAAGCCGAACTCGCGCACGGCCTTGTCGATCTGGTACGGCGAGGCGCCGTCTTCCATCAGATGATCGGCGGCCGTGCGGTAGACGGCGAGGACGCGGTTGCCGATAAAGCCATCGCACACGCCCGCGCGCACGGCGACCTTGCGCAGCTTCTTCGCAAGTTCGAACGCGGTAGCCACCACGTCGGCGCTCACCGCCTTCGGCACCACGACTTCGAGCAGCTTCATGATGTTCGCGGGCGAGAAGAAGTGCAGGCCCACCACATCTTGCGGGCGCTTGATGCTGGCCGCGATGGCGTCGATGTCGAGATACGAGGTGTTGGTCGCGAGCACCGCGCCCGGCTTGCAGACGCGGTCGAGTTCGGCGAAAACGGCCTGCTTCACGGCCATGTCTTCGAATACGGCCTCGATCACGAGGTCGACGTTCGCGAGCGCGTCGTACGAGGTGCTGCCGCTGAATCGCGCGAGGATCTGCGCCTTCGCTTCGGGCTTCATGCGGCCCTTGGCGATCAGGCCGTCGTAGACTTTTTCCACGTGCGCGCGGCCGCGTGCGAGCGCGGCGTCGTCGCGCTCGATCATCGTCACGGCGAGGCCCGCGTCGAGCACGGCCACGGCAATGCCCGCGCCCATCGTGCCGCCGCCGATCACGCCGACGGTTTCGATCGCGCGCGGCGTAGCGCTCTTCGTTTCAGGGGCCTTCTGCACTTCGCGCTCGGCGAAGAACGCATGCACGAGGCCCGCGCGCTGGGGGCTCTCGAGGCAGGCGAGGAACTGCTTGCGCTCGAAGCGCAGGCCTTCCTCGAACGATTCGTCGAGCGCGGCCTGCACGCAATCGACGATCTTCAGCGGCGAGAACAGGCCGCGCGATTTCTTCGCGGTGTCGGCGCGCGCGGCATCGATGGCGGCTTGCGAGGCGGCGCGGTCGGCCAGCCCTTGCGCGTCGCGCGTGCGGCGCACGTGAGCATGGCTCGCGAGCAGCTCCTGTGCGTAGGCGAGGCCTTCGGCGAGGATGTCTTCGCTGGCGCCCACGCGGTCGACGAGACCGAGCTTGAGCGCTTCTTGCGCGCCAACGTGGCGGCCGCTCAGCATCAGCGAGAGCGCCGCTTCGGCGCCGATCAGGCGCGGCGCGCGCTGCGTGCCGCCCGCGCCGGGCAGGAGGCCCAGTTGCACCTCGGGCAGGCCGAGCTTCGCACCCGCCACCGCGAGCCGATAATGCGCGGCGAGCGCGACCTCGAGGCCGCCGCCGAGCGCCGCGCCGTGAATGGCCGCGATCACGGGCTTGTGGCTGGCCTCGATGCGATGGAGCACGTCAGGCAGCGCGGGCGGCTGCGGCGGCTTGCCGAACTCGCGGATGTCCGCGCCGGCGATGAAGTTGCGCCCCGCGCCGACGATCAGCACGGCCTGCACGGTCGCGTCCGTTTCGGCATGCTCGATGGCGGCGGCGAGACCGCGCCGCACGTCCACGCCCAAGGCGTTCACGGGCGGATTGTCGACGGTGACGAGCAGCACCTTGCCGCGCAGTTCGTGGGTGACGGGGGAAAAAGCGGCGGGAGCAGCCGTTTCGATTGCCATGAGGGGTGTCTCCAGAATAGGGGGCTGACCAGCGCTTGCCGTTGCGCCGATGCCCGATGGGCGCGGCAGGCGGCAGGCCGGATGGCGGTTCTCCAATCTGGGTTTCATTGTGTGGATGCCAACGTTAATTGACAATCCCATGGTTCATTGACATGCTGTCAAAGATTATTTGACAGTGAGCCCGGCCATGGACGTCAATGCGCTGACCCTGCTGGTGGAGATCCTCGACGCGGGCAACCTGAGCGAGGCCGCGCGGCGCCTCAAGATGAGCCGCGCGAACGTGAGCTACCACCTCAACCACCTCGAAAAGTCGATCGGGCTGCAACTCGTGCGGCGCACCACGCGCCGCGTGGAGCCGACCGAGATCGGCCTGAAGCTCTACGAGCACGGACGCGCGATCCAGAACGCGCTGCTCGCGGCGCGCGAGTCCGTCTCCACGCTCGGGCAAAGCCTGCAGGGGCGCGTGCGCCTTTCGGTGCCGAGCGGCTATGGGCAGCTCGTGATGTCGGAATGGCTGATCCGCTTCAAGCGCCTCTATCCGGGCATCGTGCTCGACGTGATGTTCGAGAACCGCGTGGAAGACCTGCTGCGCGATGAAGTGGACATTGCCGTGCGCGTGATGCATGAGCCGCCGCAGAATCTCGTGGCGCGGGATATGGGGGCGGTGCGCTACATTGCGTGCGCGTCGGCGCAATGGGCCGCCGAGCATGGCATGCCGGAAACGCTGGAGGATCTCGCGCGCGCGCCCGTCATTACCGCGACCGTGGTGGGGCGGCAACTGCGTCTCGCGGGGTATCTGGGCGAAGAGCGGCACGAGGTGCTGCTCGAGCCGTCAATTATTTCGGAGAACTTTCTTTTTCTGCGCCAGTCGATTCTGGAGGGGCTCGGCGTGGGAATCGTGCCCGACTACGTGGTGCATGACGATATTCGTAACGGCCAGGTCGTCACTTCGCTGGAACCGTGGCGCCTGAGCATTTTCGGCACGCATATGTACATGTTGTACATGCCCAATCGCCACCACACGCGCGCGGCTTCGACCTTCATCGACTATGTATTGGCCGAAGCGCACAAGAGCGGGCGCGGGGCCGCCGCACCCGGGCAGGCAGCGGTTCAGGCGTCCTGAGCAGGCTTGCCGTCCGCACGCGCGGCGGGTGCGCTGTCTTGCTGCGGATTGTGCCGGTTCAGTGCCGCGCCGTCATTCACACCTTCATCGTCGCTGCTCATCTCGCGCGTATCCCCATGCTCCGCGCAGGCACCCGTCGTGGGCGGGCGCCCACGCGTGCCAGCCGATAGCGGCACGCGCTGCTGAATACCGGCTTTCGCGAGCATATGCGCGCTGATAGGCGCGGTGAGAAAGAGGAACGCGGGTATCAGCAGCTCATGCAGGCTCGCGAAATTATTGTGCGCGCTGAAGTAGATCACGGAAGCCAGCACGATCCCGCCCACGCCGAGCGTGGTCGACTTGGTGGGGCCGTGCAGGCGCATGAAGAAGTCGGGCAGGCGCGCGAGCCCGATCGCGCCGATCAGCGTGAACAGGCTGCCGACGAGCAGCAGCAGGCTCACGATCGCTTCGACGGCGGTTTGCATCGGCGGGCCTCCGTTCAGTTGAGTTCGATGATGTCGCCGCGCTGCAGATACTTCGTGAGCGCAACGGTGCCCACGAACCCCATCAGCGCGATGAGCAGCGCGGTTTCGAAGAAGACGGTCGAGCGCAGGCTGATGCCGTACACGACGATCAGCGCGATCGCGTTCACATTGAGCGTGTCGAGCGCGACGATGCGGTCGGGCAGCGAGGGGCCGCGCACGAGGCGCAGCAGCGTGAGCAGGAACGCGATGCCGAGGATCGCGAACGAGACCGGGATCACGATGGCTAGCATGCGAAGATCTCCATCAACGGGGCTTCATAACGGGACTTGATGAGCGCGACGAGCGCCGCTTCGTCGTCGAGATCGAGCACGTGGACGATGAGGCGCGTGCGGTCGTCGCTGAGCTCGGCGCACAGCGTGCCCGGGCTCAGCGAAACGATGCTGATGAGCGCGGTGAGCGCGATTTCGTGCGTGCTGTCGAGCGGGACTTCGATGAACGCGGGCCGCAGGCGCTTCGTGGGGCCGAGCACGAGCAGCGCGACCTCGACGTTGGCCACGACGATGTCGATCAGCACGTGCGCGAACAGGCGCACGAGCAGCCACGGCCGGCCGAAGCGCACCGGCTGGAGCCACAAGCCTTTGCCCACGCAGAACGAAATCGCGGTGCCGAGCACCGCGCCCAGCAGCAGGTTGCCGGGCGAGACGTCGTTCATAAGCAGCACCCAGCAGACGAGCAGCACGACGGTGAGCCACGGGTTCGGAAAGAGCCTTTTGAACATCGTCAGCTCCCGTTCGTCTGCTTGGGTGGCGCGGCAGGCGCTGCCGCCGGCGCCGCGTCTTGCGCGGGCAGGATCGCGTGCACATAGGCGGCGCGGTCGAACAGCTGCGCGGCGGTGGCGTCGAGATACTGCCGCAGCGGCCCCGCGCCGAGCGTAGCCGCCGTCACGCAGCCGAGCAGCAGCGCGCAGGCCGCGAGCTTGGCCGCGCTGCCTCTCGGCGCGCGCGCGGGAGCGAAGGCGGCGGCGCGCGCGGCGGGCTCGGCCCACAGCAGGCGGGTGCCGGTGCGGCTCAGCGCGACGATCAGCAGCAGGCTCGAGATCAGCACGGCAGGCCACAGGACGACCGCCTGATGCGTGGGCGTGGCCGCGAGCACCATGGCCTTGCCGAGAAAGCCGGAGAGCGGCGGCAGGCCCGCCGCGCCCACTGCCGCGGCCAGATAGAGCAGTGCGGCCACGTTCGAGGGCCAGGGGGCATGTTCCTTGCGCGCCGTTTGCGGCGCGGGGTCGTCATCAGCCGTGGCAGCCATAGCAGCCGTCACGGGCGCGAGCGTGGCCGGCACCCCCGTTGCCGTTGCCACGGCCAGTGTCGCGACCGCTGCGCCGTCCGGTCCGGGCGAGATGGCTGCTGCTGCCGCGTCGTCGAGCGCTTCGAGCGAGGCGGGCTCGGCGCCACTGGCCGGGGTCGCGGCGTGCGCCGTGGTGGTAATAGCGGCGGGCTCGGGCTCCAGCGTATCGGCGAGCAGGAACAGCGCACCCGTGCACAGCGTCGTGCTGATGAGGTAGTAGAGCAGCGCGCTCCACGCGAGCGGCGTTTGCTGCGTGACGGCAGCGATCAGGAGTCCGACCGAAACGAGCACGAGATAGCCGGTGGTGGTCTTCAGGCTCGACACGGCGAGGGCGCCCAGCGCGCCGAAGGCAATGGTCGCGATGGCGAGCCACCACGCCCAGTCGTGCATGAAGGTGTCGAGCACGCCGCCGGGGCTGCCGCCTCCGAACACCAGCGCGTCGCAGCGCAGCATCGAGTAGATGCCGACCTTGGTCATGATCGCGAACAGCGCGGCCACCGGGCCGATGGCGCTGCGGTATGCCTGCGGCAGCCAGAACGACATCGGAAACACGGCGGCCTTCAGGCCGAACACCAGCATGAGCGTCGCGCCCGCGAACTGTGCGAGGGGCAGCGAGCCGGCGTTCAGATGCGCGAGGCGCTCGCCCATGTCGGCCATGTTCAGCGTACCGGTAATGCCGTACAGCACGCCCAGCGCGATCAGGAAGAACGACGAGCCCACCAGGTTCATGATCAGGTAGTGCAGCCCGTTGCGCACACGCCGCGTGCCGCCGCCGTGCAGGAGCAGCGCATACGAGGCGATCAGCAGCAGTTCGAAGAACACGAACAGGTTGAACATGTCGCCCGCGAGGAAGGCGCCGTTCAGGCCCATCAGCTCGAACTGGACCAGCGCGCGGAAGTAGCGTCCGCGCCGCGCGTCGGCGCTCGATGTGCCCAGCAGGCAGCAGCACGCGAGCACGGCGGTCAGGAGCAGCATGAGCGCGGAGAGCCGGTCGAGCTGCAGCACGATGCCGAACGGCGCGGGCCAGGAGCCGAGCGCATAGCTCGCGATGCCGCCCTGTGCCGCGCGCGCGGCCAGCATGCACGCGACGGGCAGCAGCGCGAGCGTCGCGAGCGCATTGAGTGCGCGCTGCAGGCGCTTGGCGCGCAACGGCAGCGCGACGATGGCGCCCGCCGCGAAGAGCGGGATCAGGATGGGGAGCAGAAGGGCGTGATTCATGCGCCGCGCGTCTCCCCGCCGTTGGGTGGGCCGTCGACTTGATCGTCCACGTGATCGGTGCCGGTGAGCGCGAGCGAGCGCAGCGCGAGCACCACGGTAAAGGCCGTCATCGCAAAGCCGATCACGATGGCCGTGAGCACGAGCGCCTGCGGCACCGGATCGGCATATTGAGCGCCGCCCGCGATCACGGGCGGCTTGCCCGTGGCGAGCCGCCCCATGCCGAGC
Organism: Paraburkholderia pallida; assembly: GCF_004524855.1. NCBI lineage: Bacteria > Pseudomonadati > Pseudomonadota > Betaproteobacteria > Burkholderiales > Burkholderiaceae > Paraburkholderia > Paraburkholderia pallida. The sequence continues at coordinate 2,518,366 of NZ_CP038149.1, forward strand.
AGGAACAGGTTGATCGCATACGAGAACAGCGTGATGCCGAGGATCACGGGCAGCACGCGCGCGCACAGCAACAGGTAGATGCCGCACGCGCAGAGCACGCCGATTGCGGCGGCGAAGGCGGCTTCCATCAGCTTTTCTCCACGGATTGCATGTCCTTGTCGCGCACGCCCAGGTGCGAAACGATCGTGAGCGTCGTGCCCACCACGGCGCCCAGCACGCCCAGATCGAACAGCATGGCCGTGCTCAGCTCGATTTCACCGATCAGCGGCAGATGCAGGTGTCCGAACGCGCTCGTGAGGAACGTATGGCCGAACGCGAGACTGCCCAGACCCGTTGCGGCCGCAACGAGTATGCCTAGCCCCGCGAGCGTGCGGTAGTTGATGCGAATGCGCGACTCGGTCCACAGCACGCCGCTCGCCACGTACTGCAGCAGCAGCGCGATCGAGAGAATGAGCGAGGCAATGAAGCCGCCGCCAGGCAGATTGTGGCCGCGCAGGAACACGAACACGGCCACGAGCGCGGTGAGCGGCAGCATCAGGCGCGCGAGGATCGCGAGCAGCAGCGGATGCGATTGCGACGACCACGGCAGGCCGCCCGGCCCGGTATCGGGCGCCTTCAGGCGCAGGCCGCGCAGCAGCGCCTTCACGGCGAGGCCGGCGACCACGAGCACGCTGACCTCGACCATGGTGTCGAAGCCGCGGAAGTCCACGAGGATCACGTTCACGACGTTGTGGCCGCCGCTGCCGGGCAGGGCGTTGGCGAGGAAGTACGGCGCGATGCCCTGGGCGGGCGGGCGCGTCATGACCTGGTACGCCACGCTGCCGATCAGCGCGCCGCCCGCGAGTGCGAGCGCGCCGTTGCGCATGCGTGTGGGGATCGGCTCGATGTCGGGCTGCAGGGCGGGCAGGAAGTAGATGGCCAGCACAAGGAGGAGCACCGTCACCAGTTCCACGGACACCTGTGTGAGCGCGAGATCGGGTGCGGAAAAGCGCGCAAAGGCGAGCGTCACCAGCAGGCCGCAGGTGCTCAGCATCACGAGTGCATAGAGCGTGTGTGCGCGCACCAGCACGACGCCCGCGGCGAGAAGCGCCATCAGCACGAGACCGCACAGCGTGAGCGGGTCGATGGGCAGGCGCACGAAGTCGCCGCCCCAGGCGCCGAGCGCGACGAACGCGGTGCCCGGCACGACGATCATCGCCGTGATCATCCACGAGAGATAGTCGGGCAGCGAGCGCGTCTCGAACACGCGCACCACCACGGCCGCGCCTTTTTCGAGCCGCTGCACGAGGCGGTCGAATCCTTCGCTCGCGTTCATGTCCGAGAGCACCGAGCGGTGATGGCGGAAGGCGTCGCGGCGCAGGAAGAACAGCAGCGCGCCCGCCGCAAACGACACCACGCTCATGACGAGCGGCGTGTTGATGCCGTGCCACAGGCTCAGGCTGTACTCGGGCAGCTTGCCGCCGAGCGTGAACCATGCCGCCGATTCGAGCAGCCTGCCAATGGTGTACTGCGGAAACAGGCCGATCAGCAGACACAGCACCACGAGGATTTCGACCGGCAGCTTCATGAAGCGCGGCGGCTCATGCGGCGGATAGTGCGGCAGGTCGCGCGGCGCGGAGCCATCGAAGAACACGCCCCAGACGAAGCGTAACGAATACGCGACGGACAGCGCGGCGGCCACGATCGCGATCACGGGCACGGCCCAGTTCAGCGGCCCGAACATGCCTTGCGCTAGCGTCTCGCCAAAGAACATTTCCTTCGAGAGAAAGCCGTTCAGGAGCGGCACGCCCGCCATCGCGAGCGAGGCCACGCCCGCGAGCACGGCCGTGTGCGGCATGTATTTCGCGAGCCCGCGCAGGCGGCCCAGGTCGCGCGTGCCGGTTTCATGGTCGATGATGCCCGCGGCCATGAAGAGCGAGGCCTTGAACACCGCGTGGTTGACCGTGTGAAAGAGCGCGGCCACGGTGGAGAGCTGCGTGTCGAGGCCGAACAGCAGCACGATGAGGCCGAGGTGGCTGATGGTCGAGTAGGCGAGCAGGCCCTTGATGTCACGCTGGAACAACGCCATCGAGGCGCCGCCCACGAGCGTGACGAGGCCGGCGAGCGTGGCCGAATAGGCCCACCAGTCGGTGCCCTCGAAGACCGGGTAGAGGCGGGCGAGCAGGAAGATGCCGGCCTTCACCATCGTCGCCGAATGCAGGTACGCGGAGACCGGCGTGGGCGCCGACATCGCGTGCGGCAGCCAGAACTGGAACGGGAACTGCGCCGACTTGGTGAACGCCGCGAATAGCGTCAGCAGCAAGATGGCCGGAAAGAGCGGGTCGTGCTGGATCTTGCCGGTTTGCGCGAGCACGTCGTTCAGCTCGAAGCTGCCGCAGACGTGGCCGAGCAGGAGCACGGCCGCGAGCAGGGAGAGGCCGCCCGCGCCCGTGATGGTCAGCGCCATGCGCGCGCCGCGTCGCGCATCGGGCCGAGAAGGCCAGAAGCCGATCAGCAGGAACGAGACGAGGCTCGTGAGCTCCCAAAAGATCACGAGCAGCAGCAGGTTGTTCGAGAGCACGACGCCGAGCATCGCGCCCATGAAGAGCAGGAGCAGCAGATAGAGGCGCGGGAGCGTGTCGCTGCCGGCCAGGTAATAGCGTGCGTAGATGAAGACGAGCAGGCCGATCGCGAGCACGAGCAGCGCGAACATGAACGAGAGTCCGTCGAGGCGCAGCGAGAGCGCGAGGCCGATCTCGGGCACCCACTCGCGGCGCCACTGCAGCACGCCGTAGGTGGGCATGCCCACGCGTTCGCTTAAAAGGAGACCGAGGCCGAACAGCGCCGTGCCGAACGCGATCCATGTGGAGAGCGCACGGGCGTGCCGGGCCGCGAGCGCAACGAGCGCCGCGGCCACGAACGGAAGTACGACGAGCCACCCCAATGCCATTCGATGCTCTCCGGGAATCCCACTGCGTTCTTGTGTGAAGGTGCGCTCCCGCCGGCCGGAGCGTGCAGGCGCGTCGGGCGCCGTCGCGTCGGGCGCCGCCGCGTCGCGCACCGCCTGGCGGCCCGCAGATCACGATCATAGCTGGAAACGGGGCCGGAGTTCATGTATCTGGCATGAACGTGCAGGCATCCTGCGCCAGGCGGGCGTGTACGGGCGCGCTTTGGCGCATAGGGGCGCGCAGGGGGGGGGCTGCCGAAAAGCGGTGCGCGAGCTTGCGCACCGCATCGTGCGCGGCGTCAGGCCATCTGGCTCAGCGTCTTGCGAAAGCGCGCGAGCGAGAAGGCGAACAGCACGCCGCCGATCACGGCGAGCCACAGGAACGGCTGCCACACGACCGCGAGCCCCGCGCCGCGAAAGAGAATGGCCTGGCCGAGCTCGACGAAGTGCGTGGTGGGCGCGGCGAGCATGATGTCCTGCACGAACGGGGGCATGCTCTCGCGCGGCGTGCTGCCGCCCGAGAGCATTTGCAGCGGCAACAGCACGAGTACCAGCAGCATGCCGAACTGCGGCATGCTGCGCGCGAGCGTGGCCATGAAGATGCCCATCGAGGTCGTGGCGAACAGGTGCAGCGCCGCGCCCGCGAGAAAGAGCGCCACCGACCCTTCCACGGGCACGTGCAGCGCGCCGCGCACGACGAAGGTGAGCGAGAGCGCCGCCGCCACCAGCACCACGAGCCCCATCGACCAGACCTTCGCGAGCATGATCTCGGTGGGCGTCACGGGCATCACGAGCAGGTGCTCGATGGTGCCGTGCTCGCGCTCGCGGATCAGCGCTGCGCCCGTGAGGATGATCGAGAGCATCGTGACGTTGTTGATGATCTCCATGAGCGAGCCGAACCACGCCTGGGTGAGGTTCGGATTGAAGCGCATGCGCACCGCGAGATCGACGGGCAGCTCGGTGGGCGCGCGATAGCGGTTCGCGAACTCGGTCACTTCGTCGTTGATCATCTGCTGGATGTAGCTGCTGCCCGTGAACGCCTGGCTCATGCGCGTGGCGTCCACGTTCAGCTGCACTTCGGCGGCCCGGTTGGCGAGCACGTCGCGCTGCAGGTTCGGCGGGATGTTGAGCACGAAGGTGTAGTCGCCCGCGTCCATGCCCCTGTCGGCCTCCGCGGGCGTGACCGGCTTCGGCACGAGAAAGTGCGGCGGAAAGAACGCCTGGATGATGCGCTGCGAGAGCGGCGAGACATCGTTGTCGATCACGGCGACGGGCGCCATGTGCAGCGACTCGGGCCGCGAGGTCGCGGACGAGTAGATCATCGCCGTGAACGAGAACACGATGAGAAGGAGCAGCATGGGGTCGCGCGCGAGACTCCAGAGCTCCTTCACACCGAGGCGGTAGATGTTGGCGAGGTGTCGGCGCATGTCAGGTCTCCTGCTTCTTGAGCAGCGCGACGGTGACGCCCAGCACGATGGGCGTGGCGAGCGCAAGCGGCCAGAACGACGCGTACAGGTCGCCGAAATGCAGCGCCTTGTTGAACACGCCGCGGCTGATCGTGAGCATGTAGCTGGCCGGATAGAGCTGGCCAATGACGCGGCCCGCGCCTTCGAGCGACGAGACCGGATTGAGCAGCCCGGCGAACTGCACGGAGGGAATCATCGTGCCGATCATCGTGAAGAACAGCGCCGCGATCTGGCTCTTCGTGAAGGTGGAGGCGAGCAGGCCGATCGCGGTCGCGCACAGGCAATAGAGCACGGCCGCGCCGAGCAGCGTCGGGAAGCTGCCCTTGATCGGCACACCGAACAAGGTGACGGCGAGCAGCGTCATCAGCAGGAAATTGAGCATGGCGAGCAGCACATAGGGCGCCTGCTTGCCGAGCAGGAATTCGAGCCGTGTCACCGGCGTGACGTACAGATTGATGATGGAGCCGAGCTCCTTCTCGCGCACCACGGCCAGCGCAGTGAGCATGGCCGGCATCATGAGCAGCAGCACGGGGATCACGGCGGGCACCATCGCGGGCAGGCTGCGCACGTCGGGGTTGTAGCGAAAGCGCGTTTCGACCGAGACGGCGGCGTGGGCATCGGCGCCCAGGCGCTGCTTTGCCTGCTGCAGCAGCCAGCCCTGGTGCATGCCCTGCACGTAGCCGCGCACGGTTTCCGCGCGTTGCGGCATCGCGCCGTCGATCCACACGCCGATCTGCACGGGCTTGCCTCGGGCCACGTCGCGCGCGAAGCCCGGCGGGATCTCGATGGCGAGCGCGAGCTCGCCGCTGCGCATGCGCTGGTCCATTTCGGCATAGCTCGCGAGCGGCGGCTGTTCGATGAAGTAGCGCGAGCCCGCGAGGTTCAGTTCATAGTTGTGCGAGAGCGAGGTCTGGTCGTGATCGAGCACGGCAAAGCGCAGGTCCTCCACGTCCATGCTGATGCCGAAGCCCATCACGAAGAGCAGCAGCAGCGACCCCGCGAGCGCGAGCGTGGCGCGCACCGGATCGCGCCGCAGCTCTAGCGCCTCGCGCCACATGTAGCTGAAGGCGCGCTGGAAGCTGAAGCCGCGATGCTGCGTCAAGTGCGTGCCTGCTTGCGGGTTCTCCGCGAGCGCCGAAAGCTCGCCCGTGGCGCTGGCTTCGGTGCCCGCGCCCGCATCGACGAGCCAGGCAATGAACGCGGCTTCGAGCGTTGCCGCGCCGCGCTTTTCGGTGATCGCGGCGGGCGTGTCGCTCACGAGCACGCGGCCCGCATGCATGAGCGAGATGCGGTCGCAGCGGCCCGCTTCGTTCATGAAGTGCGTGGAGATGAAGATCGTCACCTGGTCCTCGCGCGCGAGCGCGATGAGCAGACGCCAGAAATTGTCGCGCGCCACCGGGTCGACGCCCGAGGTGGGCTCGTCGAGTATCAGCAGCTCGGGCTTGTGCACCATCGCCACCGCGAGCGAGAGACGCTGGCGCACGCCCAGCGGCAGGCTGTCGGGCAGCGTGTCGAGCGCTTCGGCCAGATCGAAGCGCTCGACCATTTCGTCCACGCGCGCCGGAATCTCGTCCTCGTTCACGTGAAAAAGCCGCGCGTGCAGCACGAGGTTCTGGCGCACCGTGAGCTCGCCGTAGAGCGAAAAAGCCTGTGACATGTAGCCCACGCGCCGGCGTGTGTCGAGATCGCGCGGATCCACCTCGTGCCCGAATAGCCAGGCCTTGCCTTCGCTCGCGGGCAGGAGGCCCGTGAGCATCTTCATGGTGGTGGACTTGCCGCAGCCGTTCGAGCCGAGAAAGCCGAAGATCTCGCCGCGCCGGATGCGAAAGCTCACGTGGTCGACCGCGACGAAGTCGCCGAAGCGCATCGTCAGGTCCTTGGCTTCGATGGCGATCTCGGCGTTTTCGTCGGCTTGCAAGGGCACGATTTCCACGGGCTGGTGGCCGCGTTTCTTTGCTTCGGGCAGCAGCGCGATAAAGGCTTCTTCTAGCGATGCCGTATGCGTGCGTTCGAGCAGTTCGGCGGGCGTGCCGGTGGCGAGTATCGCGCCGTCGTCCATCGCGATGAGCCAGTCGAAGCGCTGCGCCTCATCCATATAGGCGGTCGCGACGATCACGCTCATCGAAGGCCGCTCTTTGCGGATGCCGTTGATGAGGTCCCAGAACTGCGCGCGCGCGAGCGGGTCGACGCCCGTGGTGGGCTCGTCGAGGATCAGCAGGTCGGGGTCGTGGATCAGCGCGCAGCACAGGCCGAGCTTCTGTTTCATGCCGCCCGAGAGCTTGCCCGCGGGGCGCGCGAGAAACGGATCGAGACCGGTGCTGCGCGTGAGCGCGTCGATGCGGCGGCGCCGCTCGGCTTCGTCGTGGCCGAACAGGCGTCCGAAGAACTGCAGGTTCTCTTCGACGGAGAGCGTGGGGTAGAGGTTCTTGCCGAGCCCTTGCGGCATGTAGGCGATGCGCGGGCACACGTCGTCGCGGTGCTTCTTGCTCGACATGTCGCCGCCGAGCACCCAGACCTTGCCCTCCTGCACCGCGCGCGAGCCGGCCACGAGCGCGAGCAGGCTCGACTTGCCCACGCCGTCGGGGCCGATCAGGCCCACCATCAAGCCGGTGGGGATGTCCTGTGTGAGCGCGCGCAGCGCGACGGTCTTGCCATAACGCAGGCTGACTTGTTCGATACGGACAGCGGCTTCGCTCATCAGGGCACCTTGACCTGAAGGTTGGCCGGCCATTCCTCATTGGCGTCGAGCTTCACCCAGGCCACGCCGGGCAGGCCCGTCTTCACGTATTTCAGGTGCTTTTGCAGCAGGTCGCGGTCGATCTGCGCCTTCACGCGGAACATGAGCTTCTGGCGCTCGCTCTGCGTTTCGACGGTCTTCGGCGTGAACTGCGCCGTGGCTGAGACGAACGTGACTTTCGCGGGAATCACCCATTGCGGCGCGGCGTCGAGCACGATGTGCACGTCCTGGCCGAGCGCCACGCGTCCGGCGGCCTGCTCGGGCAGAAAGAAGGTCATGTAGACATCCGAAAGATCGACCATGTTGAGCACCTTGCCGCCCGCGCCGAGCACTTCGCCCGGCTGCGCAACGCGGTACTGCACGCGGCCCGCGCGCGGCGCTTTCAGATCGCTGTCCTGAATGTCGGCCTGGATGCGCTCGATGGTGGCCTGGGCCGCCGCCACCGCCGACTCCGCGCCGGTCTGCTGCGCGCGCGCCGCCGTGACGGCCGCCGCCGCCGCCGTGACCTGGGCCTTCGCGGCGGCCACGGCAGCCTGGGCGCTCTTCGCGCGTGCGCGGTCGTCGTCGAGCTCCTGCATTGAAGACGCGCCTTCCTTGGAGAGCGTCTCCGAGCGCGCGAGCCGGCGGCGCGCGGCGTCGAGCTCGCTTTCGCGCTGCGCCACGCCCGCTTCGGCGGCGCGCTGGTCGCTCTCGCGCAAGGCGATCTGCGCTTTCGCGCTGGCCTCGGCGTTCACGGCCTGCTGATGCTGCGCCGCGGCTTCGTTGCGCTGGGCCTGCAAGGTGTCGATCTGTATGTGCGCGAGCGTTTGCCCCGCGCTCACGAAGTCGCCTTCCTGCACGAGCACGTCCTGCACGCGGCCTGCGAGTTTGGTCGCGATATCGATCTCGGTGGCCTCGATGCGGCCGTTGCCGCTCACGAAGCCGGCGCCGGGGCCACGATCCGCGTAGTAGCGCCAGCCGAAATAGCCGCCCGCGGCAATGGCGATCACGAGGACGGCGGGAATCCATTTACGGGCTGAAATCTGCATGACGGGAACCTCGGATCAGGGTTTTTTGGGGGCGGAGGCGGGTGCCGGAGCACTTGCGCCGTTCGGTGCGGGCGCTGTCGCCGCCGTTGTTTGGGTCTGTGCGCTCGTGGCAAAGCCGCCGCCGCCCAGCGCCGCGTAGAGCGAGACGCGGCTCGAGAGCAGCGCGCGGCGCGTCTCCACGAGCTGCTGCTGCACGACGAGCAAGTCGCGCTGCGCATCGAGCACTTCGAGGAACGGCGAGGCGCCGTGGTCGTAGCGCAATTGCGCAAGGCGCGCGCGCTCGGCCTGGGCATCCACGGTCGCGCGCAGCGTGTCGACCTGCTCGGCGAGCCATTGGCGGGCCGCGAGCGCGTCGGCCACGTCGCGGAACGCCGACTGCACCGCCTTCTCGTACGAGGTCACGGCCTGGTCGCGCTGCGCCTTCGCCGCTTCGAGATTCGACTCGCGGCGGCCCATGTCGAAGATCGGCAGGGAAATACCGGGGCCGAAGCTCCAGGCGCGGCTCGGGCCCGTGAACAGATCGGAGAGCTGAGCGCTCGCGGTGCCGAACGAGCCCGTGAGCGTGATCTTCGGGAAGAACTCCGCGCGCGCCGCGCCGATGTTAGCGTTGGCCGCGCGCAACTGATATTCGGCGGCGACGATATCGGGCCGGTTCGTGAGCAGGTCGGAGGGCAGGCCCGCGGGCAGGTCGCGCATGACGGCGGCATCGTCGAGACGCACGTCTTCGTGCGGCAGGTCGACCGGCTTGCCGACGAGCAACTGCAGCGCATTCAGGCGCGTGGCGCGCTCCTGCTGAAGCTGCGCGCCGAGCGCGACGGCCTGGCGCCACAACGTCTCGACCTGCTTGAGATCGAGCTTCGAGATCGCGCCCACCTCGTAGCGGCGCTTGAAGATGCGGTACGACTTCTCGCGGCTCGCAATGGTTGCCTGCGCAAGCATGATGCGCTCGTCGAGCTCGCGCAGGCTCAGGTAGCTGTTCGCGACCTGCTCGACGAGAGTGAGCGTGACGGCCTGGCGCGCGGCGTCGGTGGCGAGATAGTTTTGCAGCGCCGCTTCCTTGAGATTGGCGACGCGGCCCCAGAAGTCGAGCTCCCACGTGGCGATGCCGATGCCGGCCTGGTACTGGCTTCCCGTCATCGGGCGGCCCACGCCGGAGAGGCCGGCGGGCACGCGCGAGCGCGCGAGGTCCGCTTCCACGCCGAGCGTCGGGAACTGGTCGGCGCGGCGGATGCCGTATATCGCGCGCGCTTCCTCGACACGCTGAATCGCGAGTTGCAGATCGCGGTTGTATTCGAGCGCTTCGGCAATCAGGCCTTGCAGCGTGGGGTCGGTGAAGTAGTCTTTCCAGCCGATGGCGGTGGCGTTCAGTGCACTCGCGCTTTGGGGCGCTTCGGTCTCGGGGAAGGTTGTGGGCACCGGCAGCGGCGGTTGCTCGTAGTTCGGCGCGAGCGAGACGCACCCGGCCAGCATCGCAACGAGCACGGCGAGCGGCAGATGCCGGGCCGCAACGCGCGCGCCTGGCGCGTTGTTTCGGCCATGGGCGGTGAGGCGGCGGGTCATCGATGTTTTCTCCTCTCGCGCGTGCTGCGGGTGTTCGTGCCCGAGCGGCGGCGAAGCCTCATGCTCGAGCGGGTTGGGTGGCGCACATCGCGCTCTCGATCGCGGCCGCGCGCAATGCGCGAGACTTGCGGCCGGTCCCTCGGGCCATGTGCGGACTTCGTTTGCGAGCGCGGTTCACACCGGCCAACGTCGCCGCGTGGCACCGAGGGACCTGCGAGATCAGGTGTGCGGCCCTACGATATGTGTGATGCCGCGCGGCGCGACAAGTGCCGTGGGGTGCGACGCAGTGCCGCCCGACGTAGCGAAGATATAGGGCGTTTGATGTACGTCGTGGCGCGCCGCAAGGCGCTCTGGTGGGGTGCTGCGGCGGGGTGTCGCGCACAGGTCGTTTGCCGGGGTGTCAATGCGGCGCATGCGCGTCGCGGGCAGGCGATTCGATCGGGGCGTGGTCGTCATCTCGTAGCGCTTGGGGCGGACGATGGCGAACCGCGGTATGCGGAGCGCATCGCGGGCGGGCCGCGCGCGGAGCACGTCGACCCGATCCGGCTACGATCCTGGCATAAGGGAAAAAGGCGTGAAGGCCAGGTGTGCGATGCGCAAGACAAATAGCGCGTGTCACGCGCGCGGCACGCATTGCGCAAGCGGTGGGGCTAGCGCGCGCGGCCCCCTAATGCGTGTAGCTAACGCGTGCAGAGAAGGCGTGCAGCGAAGGCATGCAAGGCACGCGATGAGAGACGTCCGCCGAAACGGACATTTCGCTGCTACGACGACGGAGCCGCGACGCGTTACATCGGCCAGACGAAGGCTTCGTGCGCGTGCGAGGTCTTGCCGATATCCACGGCGCGATGGACCGTCTTGCCGTCGTGGCTCGCCGTGACGACGTAGTGGCCGTTGGGCAGCGTGAGGAGCATGAACGGGCCGTTGGTGCGGGTGGAGAGGAGCGACTGGCCGTGCGCGTCGGCAATCTTCACGGGCACGTTGGCCAGGTACTCGTTGCCGTTCGCTGACTGGCGCGCGAATTCGAGCGAGAGCGGGTAGCGCGTCATCGCGGCTTTGAACGCCGCCGACTGGTCGCTGCCGATGCCGCCGGACAGGTAGGAGATGCCGCCCGCGTGCTGCGCCGGCGGCAGGACGCCTGCGGCGGCCTGCGCTGCCATGGTGCCCGGGCCGCTGTTGGTCGCGGCGAAAGCGGCGGGTGCGCCGAGCGCAAGCGCGAGCGCGGCGGCAAGCGAGAGGGCCGCGCCCATCCACGGAGTTGAGCGTGCTTTCATTTTTACCTCCAATGGTTCAGATACTCCGGCGCGTGGTGTGCGCCGGACGAATCCAGAGTAGGCAGGGCGGCTTAAAAGTGCCTTAAAACGCGGGGAAAACGTGCTTGTCGTGCCGCTCGCGGTATGGGTGGCGACGAGCAGCGTGCCCGATCGTATCGTCGAACCGACCGGTTCACGTTCACGCTGCGATGCCTCACTCACGGCGATCGCTTTGGCTCATGAGAATTGCCAGGATTTGCCATTTTCTTTGCGCGAGTTTCTTGTGCTGCCCGTGCGCGATCGGCACGCGCTCTTCGCTATCACGTCATCGTCTCTCAATAAATCGAAGGTCTGCTATTTATCGAAATTCAATATAGATTTCTGAAATATTATGCGCTGATTTTTTATTGATCATCTATTGCAAAATCTTGAATTTTTCCGCTCATAGTTGTGAATGCAACATATCTCAGTGCATTGAACCAAATCGGGCAGAGATGCGTGTATGAATGCAATAGCGAATTGAAGCGCCCGGTCACGACCGGTGGAATCAACGGCTACGGAGTGGCATGGAAGAGCCGCCGCGCGCTGTGCGAACTGACGCAGGACAAACCCGCAAAAAGTTGGCTCTGACTCATCCGGGTATCTGTGTAATCTGTGCGCGAATTCAGTATTCGCGGGTACGCCGATCCATGCTCCGTCCGGCTTTTCCGCGCCGGGCCTAATACTCGGCTTTCAGGTGACGGGGCAGCTTTGAATATTCAATCCGGTGAACCGGATACAGGGAGTTATGCAATGCAGAAGTCCATTAGCAGTCGAAAATTTCTTACCGTTGTGCTGGTCGCCTCCGTGCTTTGCGCATGTGGCGGCGGCAACGGGAGTACGTCCAGCGCGACAGCGTCACCTGCGGCAACGCCGTCTTCGACCACGCCGCCTGCACCCGAGTCCTCTTCGACCCCCGCCTCACAGGCATCCGCTCAGGTCGCGTGCAGACCGGACGGTAACTTTGCCTATTCGGGGTCGGCCTCTCAGGTAGCGGCCAGCAATGGCACGCTGGCGGTCGTGGTGGTGCCGAGCTTGCCGGCGGACGCTCAGAAGAACCGGAATTTCACGGCGTTTGCCGCGCCTGCTTCGAGTCAGGTGCAACAGGCGAGTGGCGCCTTTACGACGCTGGCGTCATCGGACGCGGCAACGGACTGCCTTGGACTGGATCATGGCAAGGTCTCGGAGATACAGGGTCTCGGTAGCGACGTGGCAATCGGGCGCTGGAACGCGGCGATGGATACGGATGGCAATACCTACAGCAACTGGCAGGGCCTTCACTACGCTGTCGGTACACCTCTGGTGCTGACTGCAACAAGTGGAACGCTGGCCTGTACCCAGGTGATCTCGGACACGGTCACCAATGACCTCAGCGGCGCGAGCGGTACGCTTGGCACCGCTTCGGCCACCCTCGATCTCGGTGCCCGCACGCTCGACAATCTGAACATGCAGATCAATCTGGAGAACGCCAACTATACGCTGACCAATACGCAGGCACCGTTGAACGGCGTCTCGACTAGCGGGCAACAGTCGATCCAGTCTGTCGTCGTCGGGCATGACGCGACGCAGCCGCTCATTGCGCTCGGTTACACGGCTACCTTGCCGAATTCGTGGGTCGTCGGCGGCGTCGCGGTGTTGTCGTGCAAATAACACTGCGCCTGAATTGGCCGGAGCGGGCGTGCCGCAATATGGAGCGGCACCCGCCGTCGGCGGAAACGCGCCGGTTGCAGCCCGTGGCGCCCAAAGGCTGCTAAAGTCGCCGGGAGAGGACGGGCGTTGCTGGCCGGCACGGACAAGGCGGTCGAGCGGCGCCCGCAAGAACACGATTAGAAGGAGGCCAGGCCATGAACCCGCCCGTCGCACGTATCGAATCCCTGAGCGCCATCACGCTCACTGTGAGCGACATAGCGCGTTCGGTGCGCTTCTACGAGGTGCTCGGCTTCGTGCACAAATCCAGCACCGCGATCGCCGGGTTCGCGTCGTTCGTGCTGGGCGACGGCGCCGGGGCTGCGGCATGCTATCTGAATCTGCTCGAAGGGCCACATGGCAAGGTGGACGGGTGGGGGCGCGCGATCTTCTACGTCTCGGACGTGGACGCCTTTTACGCGCAGGCGCTGGCCGCGGGCCTCACGCCCGCCTTCGCGCCGCAGGACGCGCCGTGGGGCGAGCGCTATTTTCATCTCGTCGATCCGGACGGCCACGAGTTGAGCTTCGCGAAGCCGCTGGCCTGAGCCGCGGCCGAACCCAAGGGGGCGCGCCGCCCGGCAGGCCGGCTGCCGCGGTGGTCACCGATGCATTTGAAATATGAATGACACCCGTAGCATCGATAGTGGCGCGTGGCCGTGTCTGTCCGCGCTCGATGCTCCGCAGCGCGCCTGGCATGGATTGCCATTCATCGCAAGAGGAGAAGTCGCCATGAACGAACTGGACCGTGCCGGGCAAGCCGGGCGCGAATCGAGCACTGAAGCGGGCATTGAAGGTGGCATTGAAGCGGGGCCGGAAGCCGGCGAGGACGCTGAGCGTTATCGCCGCCGGCGTCTCGACGAAGAGCTCATCGACGCCTACGACGAAGAGCTTGAAATGGAAGTCGACGACCGCCTCCAGGAAGCCGGCCTCGAGATCAGCGACGACGTGCGCGCGCTGCGCCGCGTCTATTTCCGCGAGCTGATCCGCCTGCAGGGCGAGCTCGTCAAGATGCAGGACTGGATCGTGAGCACGGGCCACCGGCTCGTCGTGATCTTCGAAGGCCGCGACGCGGCGGGCAAGGGCGGCGTCATCAAGCGCATCACGCAGCGCCTGAATCCGCGCATGTGCCGCGTGGCGGCGCTGCCCGCGCCGAACAACCGCGAGCGCACGCAGTGGTATTTCCAGCGCTATGTGCAGCATCTGCCCGCGGGCGGCGAAATGGTGCTGTTCGACCGGAGCTGGTACAACCGCGCGGGCGTCGAGCGCGTGATGAACTTCTGCACCGACGAGGAGTACGAGGAATTCTTCCGCTCGGTGCCCGAGTTCGAAAAGATGCTCGTGAGGAGCGGCATCCAGATCGTCAAGTACTGGTTCTCGATTACGGACGACGAGCAGGAAATGCGCTTCCAGAGCCGTATCGAAGATCCGCTCAAGCAGTGGAAGCTCTCGCCGATGGATCTCGAAAGCCGCCGCCGCTGGGAGCAGTACACGCATGTGAAGGAAGTCATGCTGCAGCGCTCGCATATTCCGGAGGCGCCGTGGTGGGTCGTGCAGGGCGTCGACAAGAAGCGCGCGCGCCTGAACTGCATCCACCATCTGCTGAGCCAGGTGCCGTATCACGAGATCGAGCATCCGAGCGTGACGCTGCCCGCGCGCGTGCATCATCCCGATTACATCCGCCAGCCAGTGCCCGAGAACATGTTCGTGCCCGACATCTATTGACGCCGGCAGCGCCGCGCAGCCTTGCGCGCGTGCAAACGCAAAAGCCGCGCCCCATGACGAGGGGCGCGGCTTTTTTTTGCTCGTGCGCGCCGGTTCCAGCGCGGCGCTTCAGAACACGTGCCGGAACACCCAGTACAGGGCGCCTGCCAGCGCGATCGAGACGGGCAACGTGAGCACCCAGGCGAGCACGAGGCTGCGCACCGTGCTCGCCTGGAGGCCCGAGCCGTTCGCGGCCATCGTGCCCGCCACGCCCGAGGACAGCACGTGCGTGGTCGAGACCGGCAGGCCGTAGACGTCGGCCGCGCCGATGGTCGCCATCGCCACGACTTCCGCGCAGGCGCCCTGGCCGTAGGTCAGGTGCTGCTTGCCGATGCGCTCGCCCACCGTCACCACGATGCGCTTCCAGCCCACCATCGTGCCGAGGCCCAGCGCGATCGCCACGGCCACTTTCACCCAGGTCGGGATGAACTTCGTCGCGTGGTCGATCTGGCCGCGGAAATTGTGGATCGCGCGGTCGTCGGCTTCGGAGAAGGCGGGCTGCTTCGCCTTCTCCATCAGGCGGATGGCCTCGGAGACCAGGTACATGTTGTTGCGCACGTTATCCACCACCGATTGCGGCACGGCCGCCATCGAACCATAGCCCTCCACCTGCTGGCCCACCTGCATCGAAAGCGCAGCCAGCGCGGGCACCGTTTGAGGCGTCAGCGTGCGCGTGTCGACGTAGCGTTCGACTTCCGCGCGCACGGCATTCGGGCCGCCCGCGGGCGCGGCCACGCCGTTGCTGTACTTGTCGAGCGTGCGCGCGGCCTGCTGCGAGACCGCAATGAAGGTTTGCGACTCGCTCGCCGTCACGGCCTTGTTGAGCGCATAGGCGGTGGGCACGGTGCCGATCAGGATCAGCATGATGAGGCCCATGCCCTTCTGGCCGTCGTTGGAGCCGTGCGCGAACGAGACGCCGGTGCAGGTGAGGATCAGGAGCGCGCGGATCCAGAACGGCGGCGGCTCGTTGCCCTTGGGCTCGGTGTAGAGCGCGGGCACGCGCACGACCGCCTTGAGCACGACGAGAAGCAGGGCGGACAGGAGAAACCCGACGATCGGCGAAAACAGGAGTGACTTGCCCACGCCGATGGCCTGGCTCCAGTCCACGCCGCTCGTGCCATTCGGGCCGTGCATCAGCTGGTTCATCAGGCCCACGCCGATGATCGAGCCGATCAGCGTATGCGAGCTCGACGAAGGCAGGCCGAAGTACCAGGTGCCGAGATTCCAGATGATCGCCGCGATCAGGAGTGCGAAGACCATCGCGAAGCCCGCGCTGCTGCCCACCTGCAGGATCAGCTCGACGGGCAGCAGTTGCAGGATGCCGAACGCCACCGCGCCGGTGGAGGTGAGCACGCCGAGGAAGTTCCAGGCGCCGGACCACATCACGGCGAGGTTGGGCGTGAGCGAGTGCGTGTAGATGACCGTTGCCACCGCATTCGCGGTATCGTGGAAACCGTTCACGAACTCGAAGCCCAGCGCGATGATGAGCGCGATGCCGAGCAGGAGCCACGGCATCGCGGAGCTCTGGCGCACGGGCGAGAGATCGTCGGCGAGATGCATGCCCACGTAGACGGCGCCAGCGGCAATGATGAGCAGGAAGACGAGCATGCTCACATTGCGTCCGCGGGTGGGCGCGGCACCCGGCTGGGGTGACAGGGAAAGATCCGGCATGGCGAGCGGGTTCCTCAAACTAGGCGCACGGAAAATCGCGCGGTTGGGCGGAGCCGGAATTGGCGGTCAAAGCAACGCTTTCGATCATGCAAAGCGCCTATGACGTTTTGATGACGCTTTTGTGCATGCCGTGCCGCAGCGCCGGGGCCGCTGCGGGCGGCCGGCGCGCGGGGCAATTGTCGGAGGATTGCGTACGTGTCTGAGCGCGTTCACAAACCTGTGCGGGAACCGTCCACCGGGCCTTCCCGGCGTCGTGTGTTTGTCCCCCATCTGCGGCTGCGCGTGCGTCACTGGCTCCTCGTGCGCGGCAAGGACGCCACCCGCCTGATCGGCCGCAATCCGTTTTTCGCGGGGCTGGCGGGCACGCTCATCGCCACGCTGATGGCGGCCCTCACCTATACGGCGCTCTATGCGGGCCGTGCCGAAGAGTTGCGCCACGCGGTCGAGAATTCGGAGAACATCGTGCGGCTCGTGAGCAGCGACATCGCGCGCAACGTCGAGCTCTACGACCTCTCGCTGCGCGCCGCGGTGAGCGCCGCGCAGCAGCCCGAGACGTGGGCGATGTCCGAGGCGCTGCGCCAGCGCGTGCTGTTCGACCGTGCGACGGCGGCCTCGTTTCTGGGCGGCGCGTACGTGCTGGACGCGCAGGGGCACTTGAAGGCCTCGCAGAGCGGCATCGACGAGCCCGGCGTCTCGTTTGCCGACCGCGATTATTTCCTCGTGCAGCAGCGCAATCCGGATGCAGATCTCTTCATCTCGAAGCCCTATCAGTCGCGCCTGCGTCACGGCGTGCTCTCGATCGCGCTCACACGGCGCATCGACATGCCCGATGGCGCGTTCGCGGGCGTCGCGCTGGTGGCCGTGCGGCTCGACTATTTTCAGCAGCTCGTCGACCGGGTCGACGTCGGGCGCCGCGGCGGCGTCTTCATCATCATGCAGGACGGCACGCTGCTCGCGAGCAAGCCGCCCATGCCGCTCGGCGTGGGCGCCGATTACTCGAGCTGGCGCAACTACAAGATCATCTCGAGACGCGATGCGGGGACCTTCTCGGCGCACTCGGAAGCGGACGGGGTGGAGCGCGTCTATACCTACGCGCACGTGGGCAATACGCCCATCATCGTGGGCGTGGCACCCGCCGTCGGCGATATCCTCGCACCCTGGCGGCGCCGCGCCTGGTTCGCGCTCGTCATGACGACGCTCTTCGGCGGCGCGTGGGTGGGGGTGTCCTGGGTGCTGGCGTTCGCACTGCGCGACAAGATCATCGCCGAAGGCGAATTGCAGCGTCTCGCGGTGACCGACCCGCTCACGGGCCTCGCGAATCGCCGCGCGCTGGATCAGCGGCTCGTGGCCGAATGGCATCGGGCGTCGCGCGAGCAGACGCCGCTTTCGGTGCTGTTCTTCGACGTCGATCACTTCAAGCTGTTCAACGACACCTACGGCCACGCCGCGGGCGACGAAGTGCTGATGCTCGTGGCCGAGCGCATCGCCTCAGGCACGCGGCGCACCTCGGACATGGCGGCGCGCTACGGCGGCGAGGAGTTCGCGGTGTTGCTGCCGGGCACCGCGCTGCAGGGCGCGCGCAAGGTCGCCGACAAGATCCGGCGGCGCATCGAGACGTCCAATCTCGCGCATAGCGCCTCGAGCTACGGCCGTGTCACGGTGAGCGTGGGCTGTGCGAGCTGCGAGCCGCCGGTGGGCGATAGCGGCGCGAAGCTGCTCGCCGCCGCCGACGCCCTGCTATACGAAGCCAAGGCAGCGGGCCGCAACCAGGTGCAGGCGAAGCAATGGACCGGCGAGGCCGCGTAGCGCCACGCGGCGGGAAGGCAACGCAGCGGGGCGGCACGAAGCGGCCGCGTGCATTCTGTGCAGTCGCCTGCTGGCTTGGACTCACGCGCGCGCGGCAACTCACGGCGCCCGTGGGGCGTCGTGAAGCCGTGAGGGCACACGGGAAGCGCTGAAAGCCGCGCGGCAGCCGGGGGTGGCTTGGGGCGCCGGCGCTTTCAGCGCGCCGACTTCGACAGGCGATGGCCGAGACCGAGATTCGAAACGATCTGCCAGGTATAGACGCGCGAATAGTGCACGCCGAACTGGCGGCCGATCAGCTCGCGCACACGGCTGTTGGTCCACGCATCGCTCGGAAAGCCATGGTCGCGGGCGGAGCCGTGCAGCGCGCTCGCGATCCAGCCCAGCGCGGCCTTGTCGAGCACCGAAGGCCGGCCGCCCACGCTCATCTGCTGCAGCGCGTCGAGTCCGCCGCCTTCGACGATCGACTTGTAGCGACGCACCGTCTGGGCGGAGAGGTGCAGGGAGTCGGCCACGGCATGGACCGTTGCACCCTCGACTAACATCTGGCCGGCCGCCATTCTGCGCGCGACGCTCGGCAAATTCTCGGTTCTGGTAAGCATGTGATCACTCGTCAACGAAAGATTCCGGTCATGCGGCTCGCGGATGCGCCGCTCCTGTCAACCCTTTCAGTGCATGCGGGTCTTCTCGCTTGCCACGGCCCCGCATGGCATTCGCTAGATGCCGGGCCGTCGCGGACGGCGAAACAACGCGCCCACACGGGGCGCGTGCGGACTGCTTTTGACATTCCGCAGCGGATATTAATAATTGTTTTTGTAGGGAATGTGTATAGCTAGCGGAAAAATAGTCTGCTTGACTTACGGATTATCCTGGACTATCGGCAAAAAGAACCTATCCAAATCGCTTAACAATGCCCGTGAATGTTGCCCATTCAGGCCATGATGCATGGCCTGAAGAGCCGATGAAATGTTTGCAATCTTTGTTTTTTTGCCCGGCATTGGGGCACCTGGCGAGAGCGAATCGGTAATTTTGGGCAGAATGCCTTTTCCGAATTTGCATGAATCGTTTTGATAATTCGATTCTATTCGGATTGAATGGGCTTGCGGGTTTTGCCTCACCGCGCGTCTTGATGCGAACCCGCTCGTGGCCCACTTGGTGAACCGATTGACGATCCGCTCGAAAATTGACAGGCATGAATCAGGAACTCGACGAAAAGGTTGGGCGTTTGCTGCGACGCGCGGCGAGCCGACGCGGCCTCGTACCCTATGCGGCATTCCATGCGCTGTTCGCGCAGGGCGTGCCGCTGCAGGCGCGCTACGAAAAACTCGAAGCCGCCGCGGCCGCGCTGTGCGAGCCGCGCGTGGCCGACTACGCGTCGTTGCTCGCGACCGCTTCGGGCCTGCCGGGCCCCGACTTCTATCTGCGCTTTCGGCGCCTGCACGCGGAGCGCTACTACGCGACGCTCGGCGCCGACCGGCATCGCATGCTCAAGCTGGTGGAGAAGCGCCAGCTCGCGAGCGAAGAGCGCGAGCGCGTGTACGACCACTATCGCAGTGTCGTCGAGGTTCCGGCGCTTGCTTAAAGGGAAGCTGCTGCCGCTTATCCGGCAGCGCGGCGCATGCGGGTCGAACACGAGCATCAGGGAGGATCAGGCCCGCGCGCCGCAGTGGCTCAATTCATTCAATCGTGCTGACGATGTGGATGCAACAGGCGTGAGCGCAAGGGCGGTGAGAGCGCGCTCGCGCGCGCAGTGAGACGGCGCGCGATGCGCCTGCGCGCGTTAGTCGACGCGATTGCGATCACGTACGAGGATCGAGACGTACACCACGGTGCAGACGAGGATCACGGCGACACCCCTGATCACCTTGGCGTGGTCGAACTCCACGAGACCGGTCACGGCGATGGCGATACCGGTGGCCGAGCCGAGCGTGCCAAGCGCGGCAACGAAGATGCGCAGCTTGCTCCAGACGCGATGGCGTCGTTCGGGACCGGCGCCTGCCCTTAAACGATCGAAAATCATGATGGCTTTCCCCGTTGATGGCGGGCCGCATTGCGTTGCGTAATGGCTTCATCGGGAAGCGGCGGGATTCAGCGGAATTCACCGGAACTCGCGGCGCAATGCGGTTCGCGTTCAGACTCGAATCGATTATAGCGATCGGGGGATTCTGCGCTTTCAACGCGTGCGCGCCGTGCCTCGCGGCGCAAGTTTCTCGCACTTTCGCGCGCGTTTAAGTTTGCCTTAATTTTGTATCGCCATGATGGGTACGTCGGGTCGATTCGATAGTCGATTCGCGGTTGTTCTTCACGTCCCCTGTTAACCGCCGTTGCCATACGGCGGTTTTTTTTGCGCATTGGCGCGGCCAGGCAGATGGCTGCGCGATGGATGCGGCGGGCGGCGCCTGCCGCCTCACTCGTGCTCGGGAAAGCCCGCGCGTCCTTGCGTGAGATCGCGCAGCGTGTCGCGCGCGGCATCGAGGGCGGTGACGGGAAGCTGGATCGTCAGCCGCACGGTCATCGTGTAGCGGCTGTCGGCCAGCGTGTGCCGCTCCTGCTCGATCCAGTGCCGCACGCGCGTTTCGTCGGCGTAGCTGACCTCCACGGTCAGGCGCGCCTGAGCGATGCGCTCCACGCGCGGCGCGTCCTGCAGCGCGCTCGCGATGGCGTCGGTATAGGCACGCACGAGCCCGCCCGCGCCGAGCTTCACGCCCCCGTAATAGCGCACGACCGCGGCCAGCACGCCGTCGAGGTCGTGATGGCGCAGCACTTCGAGGATGGGGCGGCCGGCGGTGCCGGAAGGCTCGCCGTCGTCGGACATGCCGGACTGGCCGCCCGCGAGCAGCGCCCAGCAGACGTGTGTGGCGGTGGGGTGTTCGTCGCGCAGGCGGCGCAGCTCGGCCATGGCCGCTTCGCGGTCCTCGACCGGAATCGCGAGGCCGATAAAGCGGCTCTTGCGGATCTCGAGCTCCGCGCTGACGGTTGAGGCAAGGGTGTAAGTGGGCAAAGCGGGCAGTGCGGCGTGGGCAAAAGCGTGATGTTAGCGCCATGTTAGCGGATGCGGGCGGCAATCCTGGCCACCACGCGGACCGCCTGGCCGCGTGCGCTTGCGCGTGCCCCGCCGCCGCGGACATTGCAAGTCCTCAAATCTGACAGATTACGTAATGGTTTCTTGCGGCTTGCGCTAATGACGTATCGGCCGTCAGCACCGATAATACGTTTCATGACGGGTCTAGCTCTGGCTGGAGCGATGCCGAACTCCTCATTCGGTGATCCGTCATATTTCGAATTCATCGCGGCGCGGCGGGTCTTGCGCCGCGCTTCTCCTGAAGTTCTCCCCAGGCAGCGCACAGAAAAAACCCCGGTCGTGACGGTGTCCGTCGGCCGGGGTCATAAGGCTCGCCTGTTCTCAAGAGGCAAAGCTACCTTACGCCTGTCAAAAATCCGCCGCAATGTGAAAAAAAAGCCCGACTTGCGTCGGGCTCCAAGTTTGACCGCACCCGTTGCCGGGCGCGGTACCTGCAAAACTGCCTGCTTACGCTGCGAGCAGCGAACGCAGCACGAACGGCAGGATACCGCCGTGCTTGTAGTAGTCGACTTCGATCGGCGTGTCGATGCGCAGCAGCACCTGGACGCGCTCGTCCTTGCCGTCCTTGCGGTGGATCACGAGCGTCAGATCCTGTTGCGGCTTGAAGTCGTCCGTCAGGCCTTCGACATCGAACGTTTCTTCGCCGGTCAGGCCGAGCGACTGCACGCTGTCCGAGCCCTTGAACTGCAGCGGCAGGACGCCCATGCCGACGAGGTTCGAGCGGTGGATGCGCTCGAAGCTGCGTGCGACCACGGCCTTCACGCCGAGCAGCTGCGTGCCCTTGGCCGCCCAGTCGCGCGACGAGCCCGTGCCGTACTCTTCGCCCGCGAACACCATCGTGGGCGTGCCGGCGTCGATGTACTTCATCGCGGCGTCGTAAATCGACAGCTGTTCGCCGCTCGGCTGGTGGATCGTCAGGCCGCCTTCGACGCGCGTGCCGTCGGCCTTCGCCGGGATCATCAGGTTCTTGATCCGCACGTTCGCGAACGTGCCGCGCATCATGACGTCGTGGTTGCCGCGGCGCGAGCCGTAGCTGTTGAAGTCGGCCTTCTGCACGCCGTTGGCCTTGAGCCACTTGCCGGCGGGCGAGTCTTCCTTGATCGAGCCGGCCGGGCTGATGTGGTCGGTCGTGACCGAGTCGCCGAAGATGCCCAGTGCGCGCGCGCCCTTGACCTCAGCCACCGACGACGACGGCGTCATCGAGAAGTCCGTGCCGAAGAACGGCGGCTCGGCGATGTAGGTCGACTTCGGCCAGTCGTAGACCTGGCCTTCCTCGCCTTCGATCTTGCTCCACAGGTCGCCCTTCTTCGTGAGCTGGCTGTAGTTCTTCTGGTAGACGTCCGCATCCATCGCGTACTTGAGCAGCGCGTTGACTTCGTCGCTGGTCGGCCAGATGTCGCCGAGGTAAATATCGCGGCCGCCCTTGCCCTTGCCAACCGGCTCGGTCATCAGGTCGCGCGTGATGTTGCCGGCGATCGCGTAAGCGACGACCAGCGGCGGCGAGGCCAGGAAGTTCGCGCGGATGTTCGGGTGGATACGCGCTTCGAAGTTACGGTTGCCCGAGAGCACCGCCGCCGCGACCACGTCGTTCTTCGTGATCGACTCGTTCAGCTCCGGCGTGAGGTCGCCGGCGTTGCCGATACAGGTCGTGCAGCCGTAGGCCGCCAGTTCGAAGCCGAGCTTCGAGAGGTACGGCAGGAGGCCCGTCTTCGTCAGGTATTCCGTGACGATGCGCGACCCCGGGGCGAGCGAGGTCTTGATGTGCGGGGCGACCGTGAGGCCGGCTTCCACAGCCTTCTTCGCCAGCAGGCCGGCGGCCAGCAGCACGCTCGGGTTCGACGTGTTCGTGCACGAGGTGATGGCCGCGATCAGCACGTCGCCGTTATGCAGCTTGACCTTGTCGGTCACCGCGTATTCGGCCGTGAGGTCGTCGGCCTTCTTGTTGAAGCCGTTTTCCGCGACCGGCTTCGAGAACAGGTCGGTGAAGGTCGACTTCACGTGGCCGATCTCGATACGGTCTTGCGGGCGCTTCGGACCGGCCAGCGAGGGTGCGACCGTCGCGAGGTCGAGCGTCAGCGTCTTCGTGTAGTCGATCTCGCCGGCCTTCGGAATGCCGTAGAGCTCCTGCGCCTTGAAGTAGTTCTCGAAGGCCGAGATTTCGGCTTCGGTGCGGCCCGTGCCCTTGAAGTAGTCGATCGTCTTGTCGTCGACCGGGAAGAAGCCCATGGTCGCGCCGTATTCGGGCGCCATGTTGCCGATGGTCGCGCGGTCCGGCAGCGAGAGCGAGGCCGTGCCTTCGCCGAAGAACTCGACGAACTTGCCGACGACCTTCTCCTTGCGCAGCATTTCGGTGATGGTCAGCACGAGGTCGGTGGCCGTGCAGCCTTCGCGCAGCTTGCCCTTCAGCTCCACGCCCACGACGTCCGGCGTGAGGAAGTACACCGGCTGGCCGAGCATGCCCGCTTCCGCTTCGATGCCGCCCACGCCCCAGCCGACCACGCCGATGCCGTTGATCATCGTGGTGTGGCTGTCGGTGCCCACGAGCGTGTCCGGGTAGTAGACCGTGTCGGCGCCTTCGGCCTTCTTGTGCACGCCGCGAGCGAGGTACTCGAGGTTCACCTGGTGGACGATGCCGATGCCCGGCGGCACGACCTTGAACGTGTCGAACGCCTGCATGCCCCACTTCATGAACTGGTAGCGCTCGTTGTTGCGCTGGAATTCCAGCTTCATGTTCAGGTCGAGCGCGTCCTTCTGGCGGAAGTAGTCGATCTGCACCGAGTGGTCGACCACGAGATCGACCGGCACGAGCGGCTCGATGACCTTCGGGTTCTTGCCGACTTGCTTGGCGACGCCGCGCATGGCCGCGATGTCGGCGAGCAGCGGCACGCCGGTGAAGTCCTGCAGCACGACGCGCGAGACGACGAACGGGATTTCGTCGACGCGGGCCGCGGTGGGCTTCCAGTTCGCGAGTTGCTCGATGTGCTCTTCCGCGATCTTTTTGCCGTCGTAGTTACGCAGGACGGACTCGAGCACGATACGGATCGAAACCGGCAGGCGATTGATCTTCACGCCGAGCTGCTTGCCGAGATGCGGCAGCGAGTAGAACTTGCCTTTGCCGGAACCGCTGTCGAATTCCTTTAGCGTTTTGTGGAGGTTGTGGGCCATGGTGTTTTCCTTCGTTTAATCGCGGAAATTACGCTTTACAACTACCTGATTGCCTGCATGCCTGATTGCTCAGATCACGTACAAGTCGACGTACTCGTTCACCGGCATGGCGTCGAGCCGCGCCGCATCGAGCGAAACATCGAGTATCGCCTGCTGCTGCTTCGCGGGGAAGCGGCGCGCGAGGTTGATCCTGAACTTTTCGATCAAAAGCGGGATGCCTTCATCGCGGCGCCGCTTGTGACCGATCGGGTACTCCACTACGACTTCTTCGAGCGTCGTGCCGTCGTTGAGTTCGACGGTGAGCGCATTCGCGATCGAGCGCTTGTCCGGGTCGTGGTAATCCTTCGTGAACTGCGGGTCTTCGACGCAGGCCGTCTTCGCGCGCAACGCATCGATGCGCGGGTCCTGCGCCACGTCGTCTTCGTAGTCGGCGGCGGTGAGGCGCCCGAAGAGGAGCGGCACGGCCACCATGTACTGGATGCAGTGGTCGCGGTCGGCCGGGTTCGCGAGCGGCCCGGTCTTGTCGATGATGCGGATCGCCGCTTCGTGCGTGCGGATGGTGACCCGCTTGATGTCCTGGGCGGTGAGGCCGCGCTGCGCGAGCAGGCCGTGCAGCGTCATGGCGGCTTCGGCCGCGGTCTGCGCGTGGAATTCGGCGGGGAATGAAATCTTGAACAGCACGTTTTCCATCACGTACGAGCCGTACGGACGCTGGAATGTGAACGGCTGGCCCTTGAACGAGACATCGTAGAAGCCCCACGTCTTCGCCGTGAGCGCGGAGGGGTAGCCCATTTCGCCCGTCTTCGCGATGAGCGCGAGGCGCACGGCGCGCGACGTGGCGTCGCCGGCGGCCCACGACTTGCGCGAGCCGGTATTGGGCGCGTGGCGGTAGGTGCGCAGCGCCTGGCCGTCGACCATCGCGAGCGACACGGCGTTGATGAGCTCGTTGCGCGAGAGGCCGATCATCTGGCCGACCACGGCGGTGGACGCCAGCTTCACGAGCAATACGTGGTCGAGACCGACCTTGTTGAACGAGTTCTCCAGCGCCATGCAGCCCTGGATCTCGTGCGCCTTCACCATGCCTTCGAGCACGTGCTGCATGGTGAGCGGCGTTTTACCGTGGGCGACGGCCGTGCGCGAGAGCCAGTCGGCGGTCGCGAGAATCGCGCCCAGGTTGTCCGACGGATGGCCCCACTCGGCGGCCAGCCAGGTGTCGTTGAAGTCGAGCCAGCGGATCATCGCGCCGATGTTGAACGCGGCCTGAACCGGATCGAGCTGGAATGAGGTGCCCGGCACCTTGGCGCCATGCGGGACGATCGTGCCCGGCACGATCGGTCCCAGCAGCTTGGTGCAGGCGGGGTAGGAGAGCGCCTCGAGTCCGCAGCCGAGCGTGTCCAGCAGGCAGTAGCGCGCCGTCGACAGCGCAAGCGCGCTGTCGATCCTGAAATCCAGCACGTAGTCGACGATATCGACCAGGACCTGATCCGGCTGCGGCCTGACGTTGGAGACGTGTGCGGACATCGAGGCTCCCCGATGCGGCCCGCTTACTGGCCCGAAGCTGCGCTTGCGCCCGCAGCCGGAGCCGCGCTGCGGTTCAGCGCGTTGGCCTGGGTCGGCGCCATCGCGCCTTGCTGCATTGCAACAGTCTTGCACTCGTCGGCCAGACGCGAGCTGTCCTTGTCCGAGAACAGCATGGCCTTGGTCGGGATCACGACCAGGTCGAGGCCGGTGGCGGCGTCGTGGAAGCGGTCAGCGCCCGTCGTCGTGGTCTGACGCGGCAGGTTGTAGTTCTTGTTCGCCCAGTGCACGGTGACGATCTGGTCACGCGCCATGTCGCCCTTCAGGTCGAAGGCCATGCCTTCCGCGCAGGACCAGTGCTCCGAGCCTTCCGGGACCGCGTCGACCTTCGCTTCCTTGGCCGGATTCGCCTTGCGCTTGATGATGCGGTGCTTCGGCGCGGGCTTCTTGGGCTTGGCGGTGGTCGTCGACGTGGTTTGCGCGGCGGCTTCGGTGGCTGCCAGCAACATCGTCGTGGACAGCGCGCCGATAACGGTAGCGATCAGCAGTTTCTTCATGGAGTCAGACCTTTCTCTCTCTAAATCGGTTGATCAGTGCGCGGCTGCCGGATGCAGCCGCCAGGTGCACTGCGCGCGCCCCGAAAGCACGCAGCGGACGCTATTTTCACCTATTTGTCGGTACAGACTCAGTTTTTTACCGTTTGAAAAGAATCCGCTTGCGATTCATGACGTTGCCCCTTGCGCTTGGACGCTCGGCGTGCCGGTGCCCGGCGTATCGACGCCCGGCGTGAACAGCGGCGCGGCTTCGGCAGGGACGGCGCGCCCCGTCGTGCGCGCGCGGCGCAGCACGGACCAGTAGTAACGGTAGCTCGCGCGGTCGTGCAGCGTGTCGCCGTGGCGCGTTGGGCCCCACTGCGCGGCTTGCGCGGCCAGCAGAATCTCGGCGGCGACGGCGATTTCCTCGTCGCGCGGCGCGAATGCGGCCACGATCACGGGAATCTGCGCGGGGTGGATGCTCCACATGCGCGTATAGCCGAACTCGTTGCGGGCGCGGCGCGCGTCGTTCGCGACGACTTCCATGTCGCGCACCTCGGTGCTGACGTTGTGTGACGGAACCTTGCCGAAGGCATGGCAGGCCGCGGCGATTTCGAGCTTGGCGCGGCGCACGAGCGGGTGATCGAACTGGCCCGGCGAGCGCATCGCGGTGTCGGGAATCGCGCCGTCGTGCGCGGAGACGAAGTCCATCAGGCCGAAGCTGAGCGCCTCCACGCCGCGCAGCGCGGCGAGGTCGAACGCCCGGGCGAGCGCGCCGTGCGTTTCGACGAGCAGCTGCACGGGAATAGGCTTGTCGATACCCATCTCGACGCGCGTGGCTTCGACGAACGCCGTCATTTCGGCGGCGTCGCCCACGGCGCGGATCTTCGGCAGCGTGATGTAGGCCGGCGCGCGCTTTGCGGCGCGCAGGATCAGGCGCACGTCGTCGCGCCAGTGCGGATGATGAAAGTCGTGAATGCGCACGCCCACGCGCCCGAAGCGGTCGTGCTCGCTGCCGAGCAGCGACGCGACGAGCTCCGCGTGCTCGGCCTCGCGGCCGACCTGGGCGCCGTCTTCACAGTCGAGCGTGATGTCGAATACCGGGCCGAGCTGCTGCTGCAGCGCGAGCGATTTGAGCATCAGCTTCTCGCTGCCGGCGTAGTGATCGCACACGGGCAGGAGGGTGGGCGGCGCTTCGCCCTCAAACAGCACTTCGGCGGCGGTGATGGCGCGCATCTTCGGGCTCAGGGCTCGATTTCTGGAGGTGGAAACTGATTCGGACGCGTCCTGGGACTGGAGCCAGGGGGTGGGCGAAGGCCCCAAGGCGCGTGCGAATCAGGCGGCCTGCGTTTCAGGCGGCCTGCGGTCAGGCAGGCCGCGCAAAAAACCGGAACCCGCCGCGCTGCTGCGGAGTTCCGGTTGGCCTGACTGGGTTTACTTGCCGAGCAGGTGAGCCACGCCTTCGCGTTCTTCGAGCAGCTCGTTGAGCGTGCCGTCCATCTTCTCGCGCGAGAATGCGTCGATCTCGAGGCCTTCGACGCGCTTGTATTCGCCGTTTTCGCAGGTCACCGGCACGCCGTAGATGATGTCTTCGGGGATGCCGTACGAGCCGTCCGACGGGATGCCCATCGTAACCCACTTGCCGTTCGTGCCGAGGACCCAGTCACGCACGTGGTCGATCGCCGCGTTGGCAGCCGATGCCGCCGACGAGAGGCCACGCGCTTCGATGATCGCCGCGCCGCGCTTGCCGACCGTCGGGATGAACGTGTCGCGGTTCCACACGTCGTCGTTGATCAGCGCGTTCAGCGACTGGCCGTCGACCGTGGCGAAACGGAAGTCGGGGTACATCGTGGGCGAGTGGTTGCCCCACACCGCGAGCTTCTCGATCGCAGCGACCGGCTTGCCCGACTTGGCGGCCAGTTGCGAGAGCGCGCGGTTGTGGTCCAGACGCAGCATGGCCGTGAAGTTCTTCTTCGGCAGATCCGGAGCCGACTTCATGGCGATGTAGGCGTTCGTGTTGGCCGGGTTGCCGACGACCAGCACCTTCACGTCGCGGCTGGCGACGTCGTTCAGCGCCTTGCCCTGAACCGTGAAGATTTCGGCGTTGGCCGAGAGCAGGTCCTTGCGCTCCATGCCCTTCGAACGGGGACGTGCGCCAACCAGCAGGGCGACGTCGGCGTCCTTGAACGCGACCTTCGGGTCGTCGGTGATGACCACGCCCGCGAGCAGCGGGAATGCGCAGTCATCCAGTTCCATCACGACACCCTTGACGGCGGCTTGCGCTTGCGGCAGGTCGAGCAGTTGCAGGATGACGGGCTGATCCTTGCCGAGCAGGTCGCCGTTCGCGATGCGGAACAGCAGGGAGTAAGCGATCTGACCTGCGGCGCCGGTGACGGCAACGCGCTTTGCGGGCTTAGCCATTGAAAATCTCCAGGAAGATGCGTTAGACGCCAGAGTAAAACGCCATTCTATATGGGCGCTACACGAAGCGTTGGTGAATCCGGCGATCCTTTGCCGGGCGGGCGTGCGAGGCCTTGTGGGCTCGGGCCGCGCGCCCAGGAGGCGGGAGCGCCATTAACCTGTGCGACGAAGCAATGGGAAGCGGTCGCCCGGATAGGGCCGCCCAGGTTGGATCGCCCGGATAGGGCGCCTGGGTAGGGGAACATCCTGGAGGAACAGCATGATTGCCAAGGCGGCCCTGCGGCGCATTCCGCCACGCGGCGGATGCTGCCGGCAGACCCTTCAAGTCGCCCGCAAACCCTTGCTCGATCGGCAGTGTAGGAGCCGGAAGGGGCAAAGTCAACAGTATCTTATGTCTTATATAAGACATATCTATTGCAGCCAAAAGGGTAGATTTCCGGGGGGCTTTATGTTGAAATGCGCGCCATGAGTGCGAACCCGGTCAGCAACGCGAATTCCTCCGCGAATTCCTCCGCTCCTGAGAGCGGGGCCCGCGCGTCTGCGTCCACCCCCGCGGCTGCCACGTCGCCTACCTTCAGCCCGCTCTATCAGCAGATCAAGGGGCTCATTACACAGAGCCTCGTGTCCGGCGAATGGAAGCCCGGCGAAATCATCCCCAGCGAAGTCGAACTGGCCGCCCGTTACAAGGTGAGCCAGGGGACCGTGCGCAAGGCGATCGATGAGCTGGCCGCCGAGAACCTGCTGGTGCGCCGCCAGGGCAAGGGCACGTTTGTTGCAACGCACAACGAAGAGCGCGCCCAGTTTCGCTTCCTGAGATTGCTGGCCGATGACGGCGCGGAGCATCCGCACGTGAGCAAGCTGCTCGAGTGCCGGCGCCTGCGCGCCTCGGCCGAGATCGCGCGACAACTGGATCTTAAGCCAGCCGACCCGGTCGTGCTCATAAAGCGCCTTTTGCAGTTTGACGGCGAGAGCACGGTGCTCGACGAAATCTGGCTGCCCGGCGGCGTGTTCCGCGGCCTCACGGCCGAGCGGCTCGCCGAATACAAGGGGCCGCTCTACGCCATGTTCGAAGCGGACTTCGGCACGCGCATGATACGGGCGAGCGAGAAGATCCGCGCCGTTGCTGCCGACCCCGCCGTGGCCGATCTGCTCAATGTTCCGGCTGGTTTCCCATTGCTATCTGTCGAGCGTGTGTCCTATACCTATGGAGACCGTCCGGTCGAAGTGCGTCGCGGTTGGTATGTCACAACCGGGTATTACTATCAGAATGACTTGAGTTGAAGTGAGCGCTCGCGCCTGGTGCGCGGGCACTTTCGAGGCGCTTGCATCGTGCGCGCATCCGCGGTTCCAGAGGCGGATTTCGCTGCAGCGCGATATGAAAAGGCGCTAAAATCGCGTATTAGTGTTAACACATAGTAGGGGTCTAGCATGGCAGAAGCCGCAAAAAAACCGAGGCCGGAATACCGGAACATCGGGCTTGGGCAGATCTTGTTCGCATACCGCCTGCCTCTGGCAGGTCGCGTATCGATCGGCCACCGCATCAGCGGTGTGCTGTTGTTCCTGTTCTTGCCTTTCCTGTTGTTCCTGTTTGACCAGAGCCTCACTTCGGAGCTCAGCTTCGAGGTCTTCAAGGGCTTCCTCTCCAACATCATCGTCAAGCTCATCGTGCTGGTCCTCGGATGGGCGTTCCTCTTCCACTTCTGCGCTGGCGTGCGCCACCTGTTCATGGACTTCAGCCATGACCTCGTGAGCAAAGAAAAGGGCAAGTCAACCTCGCTCGTCGTCGTTGTCATCTCCACGATCCTCACGATCGCTTTCGCGGCCAAACTCTTCGGAGCGTTCTAATAATGTCGGCTAAAAACGGTATCGGTCCGAAGCGCCTCGTCGTTGGCGCTCACTACGGCCTGCGCGACTGGATGGCCCAGCGCGCCACCGCCGTGATCATGGCGATCTACACGATCGTGCTGCTCGTGTTGTTCTTCGGCGCGCACGACTTTTCGTATGACGGCTGGGCCTCGATCTTCTCCGCACAGTGGATGAAGCTCGCCACGTTCGTCACGCTGCTCGCGCTGTTCTATCACGCGTGGGTTGGCGTGCGCGATATCTGGATGGACTACATCAAGCCGGTCGGCCTGCGCATCACGCTGGACGTCCTCACGATCGCATGGCTGCTGGGCAGCCTCGGCTACGCCGCTCAGATTCTCTGGAGAGTGTAAAAGAATGGCTGCAATCAAGAATGGTCTGCCGCGTCGCAAGTTCGACGTGGTCATTGTCGGCGCGGGTGGCTCGGGGATGCGCGCTTCGCTGCAACTGGCGCGTGCGGGCCTGTCGGTCTGCGTGCTTTCGAAGGTGTTCCCGACGCGTTCGCACACGGTTGCTGCGCAGGGCGGCATCGGCGCCTCGCTCGGCAACATGAGCGAAGACAACTGGCATTACCACTTCTACGACACGATCAAGGGCTCCGACTGGCTCGGCGACCAGGACGCGATCGAGTTCATGTGCCGTGAAGCGCCGAACGCCGTGTACGAGCTCGAACACATGGGCATGCCGTTCGACCGCAACGCCGACGGCACGATTTACCAGCGCCCGTTCGGCGGCCACACGGCCAACTACGGCGAAAAGCCAGTGCAGCGCGCCTGTGCCGCTGCTGACCGTACCGGCCACGCGCTGCTGCACACGCTGTATCAGCAAAACGTTGCGGCGAAGACCACGTTCTTCGTCGAATGGATGGCGCTGGACCTGATCCGCGACGCCGAAGGCGACGTGCTCGGCGTGACCGCGCTGGAAATGGAAACGGGCGACGTCTACATCCTCGAAGGCAAGACCACGCTGTTCGCCACGGGCGGCGCGGGCCGGATCTTCGCGGCATCCACGAACGCGTTCATCAACACCGGTGACGGCCTCGGCATGGCGGCCCGCTCGGGCATCGCGCTGCAGGACATGGAGTTCTGGCAGTTCCACCCGACCGGCGTGGCCGGCGCGGGCGTGCTGATCACCGAAGGCGTGCGCGGCGAAGGCGGCATTCTGCGCAACGCCAACGGCGAGCGCTTCATGGAGCGCTACGCGCCTACGCTGAAGGACCTGGCGCCGCGTGACTTCGTCTCGCGCTCGATGGACCAGGAAATCAAGGAAGGCCGTGGCGTGGGCCCGAACAAGGACCACGTGCTGCTCGACCTGTCGCACATCGGCGCCGAGACGATCATGAAGCGTCTGCCGTCGATCCGCGAAATCGCGCTCAAGTTCGCGAACGTGGACTGCATCAAGGAGCCGATCCCGGTCGTGCCGACCATCCACTACCAGATGGGCGGCATCCCGACGAACATCCACGGCCAGGTCGTGGGCACGAAGAACGGCCACGAAGACCCGGTCAACGGCTTCTACGCCGTGGGCGAATGCTCGTGCGTCTCGGTGCACGGCGCGAACCGTCTGGGCACGAACTCGCTGCTCGACCTCGTGGTGTTCGGCCGTGCGGCCGGCAATCACATCGTCAAGCACGTGAAGGAACAGCGCGATCACAAGCCGCTGCCGGCCGATGCAGGCGACTACTCGCTCGCGCGTCTGGCCGAGCTCGACAAGTCGACCTCGGGCGAGTACGCGCAGAGCGTGGCAAACGACATCCGCGGCACGATGCAGAAGCACGCGGGCGTGTTCCGCACTTCGGCGCTGCTGGCTGAAGGCGTGAAGGAAATCGCCGAGATTGCCGAGCGCGCAAAGCACATCCACCTGAAGGACAAGTCGAAGGTGTTCAACACGGCGCGCGTGGAAGCGCTCGAAGTGGCGAACCTGATCGAAGTTGCGCGCGCAACGATGGTCTCGGCAGAAGCCCGCAAGGAAAGCCGTGGTGCGCACGCTCAAAGCGACTTCGAACATCGCGACGACGAAAACTGGCTGCGTCATACGCTGTGGTTCAGCGAAGGCGACCGTCTCGACTACAAGCCGGTTCACATGCAACCGCTGACCGTCGAGTCCGTGCCGCCCAAGGCGCGTACGTTCTAAGGCAAAGCCAGTCAAAAGGAATCGGAAATGGCCAAACGAATTTTTGAAGTCTACCGCTACGATCCGGACAAGGACGCAGCGCCGCGCATGCAGACGTACGAGCTGGATCTCACGCACGAGCGCATGCTGCTCGACGCGCTGGTCAAGCTCAAGGAAGTGGACGAGACGCTGTCGTTCCGCCGCTCGTGCCGTGAAGGCGTGTGCGGCTCGGACGCCATGAACATCAACGGCAAGAACGGTCTCGCGTGCCTGACGAACCTGAACGACCTGCCGGCGAAGATCGTGCTGCGTCCGCTGCCGGGCCTGCCCGTCGTGCGCGACCTGATCTGCGACTTCACGCAGTTCTTCAACCAGTACCACTCGATCAAGCCGTACCTGATCAACGACACGCCGCCGCCCGAGAAGGAGCGTCTGCAGTCGCCCGAGCAGCGTGACGAGCTCGATGGTCTGTACGAGTGTATTCTGTGCGCGAGCTGCTCGACGTCGTGCCCGAGCTTCTGGTGGAACCCGGACAAGTTCGTCGGCCCGGCAGGTCTGCTGCAGGCTTACCGCTTCATCGCGGACAGCCGCGACGAAGCCACGGGCGAGCGTCTGGACAATCTCGAAGACCCGTACCGTCTGTTCCGTTGCCACACGATCATGAACTGCGTCGACGTTTGCCCGAAGGGCCTGAACCCGACGAAGGCGATCGGCAAGATCAAGGAACTGATGGTTCGCCGCGCGGTTTGATGCTGCGCTATCGAAATTGGCGAAATGGAATCACATCAGTCTGATCCCCATCGCCGCGCGCGCCTTCGCTGGCGCGCGCGGCGCGGTCTGCTCGAAAACGACCTGATTTTCGAGCGTTTTTTCGACCGCTATGAGCATGACCTCAGCGACGCCGACGTGGGCGCTCTCACGCGCCTGCTCGAGCTGAGCGATAACGACCTGATGGACTTGCTGCTTGCCCGCAAGGAACCAGAAGGCGAACTTGCCGACCCGGACGTGAAGCGGGTGCTGGAGCTGCTTCGCAACGTCTGAGATGCGGCGGTGCCCGTAGTTGCTGTAATTGCCGCAATTGCCGCTGTTCCTGCAGTTGCATGAGCGGCGGGCGCCGCGCCGGACGACACTATCGAATCCTGTGTTTATCTTCGATTGAGGATGTGCTATGACCCCGTCTGATGTAAAAGCCACGCTATCGTTCAGCGACAATTCGCCGAGCGTCGAACTGCCGATCTACAAGGGCACGATGGGCCCGGATGTGATCGACATCCGCAAACTGTACGGTCAGACCGGCAAGTTCACGTATGACCCGGGCTTCATGTCGACGGCGGCATGTAACTCGGCGATCACGTACATCGACGGGGACAAGGGCGAGCTGCTCTATCGCGGCTACCCGATCGACAACCTCGCGCAGAACGCCGACTTCCTCGAAACCTGCTTTCTGCTCCTGAAGGGCGAGCTGCCGAACCAGGCCCAGAAGGACGAGTTCGTGAAGACCGTCACGCAGCACACGATGGTGCACGAGCAGATGCACTTCTTCTTCCGTGGCTTCCGCCGCGACGCACACCCGATGGCGATTCTGGTCGCCGCGGTGGGCGCGCTCTCGGCGTTCTACCACGACTCGCTCGACATCAATAACCCGCGTCACCGCGACATCTCGGCAATCCGCATGATCGCCAAGCTGCCGACGCTGGTGGCGATGGCGTACAAGTACTCGATCGGCCAGCCGTTCGTGTACCCGCGCAACGAGCTCTCGTACAGCGCGAACTTCATGCACATGATGTTCTCGAACCCGTGCGAAGAGTACAAGGTCAACGACGTGCTCGTGCGCGCACTCGACCGCATCCTGATCCTGCACGCCGACCACGAGCAGAACGCCTCGACCTCGACGGTGCGTCTGTCGGGCTCGTCGGGCGCGAACCCGTTCGCATGTATCGCGGCCGGTATCGCGTGTCTGTGGGGCCCGGCGCACGGCGGTGCGAACGAAGCCGCGCTGAACATGCTCGAAGAGATCGGCTCGGTCGACAACATCCCCGAGTTCATCAAGCAGGTGAAGGACAAGAACTCGGGCGTGAAGCTGATGGGCTTCGGCCACCGCGTCTACAAGAACTACGATCCGCGCGCGAAGCTCATGCGCGAAACGTGCCACGAAGTGCTCGAAGAACTGGGCCTGCACGACGATCCGCTGTTCAAGCTCGCGATGGCGCTCGAGAAGATCGCGCTGGAAGACGAATACTTCGTGTCGCGCAAGCTGTACCCGAACGTGGACTTCTACTCGGGTATCGTGCAGCGCGCGCTGGGCATCCCGACGTCGATGTTCACCTGCATCTTCGCGATGGCGCGTACGGTGGGCTGGATTGCGCAGTGGAACGAAATGATCGCCGACCCCGAGCAGAAGATCGGCCGTCCGCGTCAGCTCTTCATCGGCGAAACGCCGCGCGAAGCCAAGCCGGTTTCGCAGCGCTAAGCCATGCTGTCGTGCCACGCGGTGCGCGGTTTTCAGCGCGTCGCGTGAGGACGACGCTGAGCGATACGAAAACGCCCCGACGGGTTTTGCCCGTCGGGGCGTTTCTCTTTGTTCATCTAGGATTGCCGAGGAGCGCGACCCGGATCTGTACGAATCGAATGCAGTGCGCTGTAGGCAACTGATGCGAAAAAGTAGGAATGCTTAATATACTTGATATGAATGAAAGTGAAAATTAAGACATTTCCAACTCGCGACAGCGCTTTCGTTTATATCTGTCCGAATGCGATCAGGTTTCCAAAGCCAACGCCACCCAGTTTGTTGCTATAAATGGAAGCGTCTGTCAAAATTTGGCCACCATTGCCATACAGAGCTTTCGCGATCAGATTTCCGCTTGCATTGTAGTCGTTGGACCAGTACGAACCGTCGTTGTTGTACAGATATTTGGAAAAACCGCTCAATTTTCCATCCATTCCATATCGATCAGCTTCGATAACGCGGCCACTCTTGTCGAAAAAGTCATGTAGTATCATTTTGCCTGAAGAGAACTGGTAGTAGTCGAAAATGATGTTATTCGACCCGAACATGCCGACGTATTCCATTGGCCCCTCGAATTTATGTGATACATAGCTGTTATCCAGGGAAAAATCGAATTGCATCTTTTTGGTGCCGACTGGATTGTAGAAAATGTCCTGAGTCTTGTAGCCATTGGTGCTGAACTGCGCCATTTCGACTATTTTTCCGTTTGAATCAAAGAGCGCGCCGCTCTGGGATCCATCCGCATTGAAGCCATGCCATGTGTAGCTTTTGTCCGGATTGAAGTCGAATTGCTGGGTGGATTTTCCATTCGAGCCGAAATAGATGTCCTGTGTCTTCATTCCACCTGTGTTGAATTTTACATATTCGGTCACCTGCCCATTGACTCCAAATAATGTCGCGGTTTGCGAGCCGTCGGCCACAAAGTTATACAAGGTGTAACTCTTGTCGAGATTGAAGTTGTATTGCTGTGTGGCTTTTCCGTCTGCTCCATAGAACGTGTCCTGTGTCTTGAATCCCGATGGATTGAACTTCGCAAATTCCACGATCTTTCCCGCTGTGCCGTAGAGCGTGGCGGTCTGGGAGCCATCGGCTGAGAAGTCGTACTTCGTGTAGCTCTTGTCGGTCTTGAACTCGAATTGCTGAGTGGCTTTGCCGTTCGAGCCAAAGAACGTGTCCACGGTCTTGAAGCCGGAAGAGTTGAATTTGGCGATCTCAACGACTTGGCCCGTCGTGCCGTATAGCGTGACAGTTTGGGAATCATCGGTGGCAAAGTCGTACTTCGTGTAGCTCTTGTCGGTCTTGAACTCGAATTGCTGGGTGGCTTTGCCGTTCGAGCCAAAGAACGTGTCTACGGTCTTGAAGCCGGAAGTATTGAATTTGGCGATTTCGACGATTTGTCCGGTCGTGCCATAGAGCATGGCAGTCTGGGAACCATCGGTGGCGAAGTCGTACTTTGTGTAGCTCTTGTCGGTTTTGAACTCGAACTGCTGGGTGGTGGCGAATTTATCGCCGGATTCGTTCCAATTGCTTGGGAAACTGATGAATTTGTCGGTGGGGTTGGTGTAGACTCCTATTCCATTATTTTCAACTAATATCTTCCATGAGCTGTCCCCAAATGCATTTAGTTCGTCTGCCAAATATGGAGATCTTTCAGCGGCCGCGATGATAGCGTTATATTTTGATGAATTTTTTACGAATGCATTTGCTAATTTGTTGAGAGTGTTGGCATTGAGGGCGATGGCCATTATTGATGCCCTCCCATTTTTTCGATTTCAGCGCGAATTGACATGAGCGTGCCATCTTCACGAAAGCTGATCACAAGATTTTTCCTGAAATTTTGGTTTGATGTTTCATATTTCCATGTTTCATTTCCATGTGCGTCGATACTCGGAGGTGGCATTACGCCATGCAGAGGAATTTCAAAAACTTGATGCAGATTGACGTCTAATGCATTGGTTGTTTCGTTGAAATTTGGGCCATCTTTTCGTGTAATTAAGCTAATTTCACCGTTCACTATTCCAAGTGGATTGGCTGTTTTGAGGATTGAGATTTGTGCGGTCGAAATAGAGCTGCCAGGGGGTGGGTTGTGGTGCTGAGTGGAATTGGGTTCAATTGAATTTTGTTCTCTAGGAAATATTCCGACGAAATCGCCAGAATAAAACGATATCCCATGCGTACCATCCGGCTGATGTATTTCATGTGGGATGCATGATTTTTCGTCTATGCTGAATGCGTTGCATACATTGTTTTTTTCGAAAAAATGATCATCAAGAAGTAAATTGTTATCAAACGCATATTTGATGTTTTTAATGAAATCAATGGCTGTCTTGGGCATGGAAATTAATTCGTGCATTTCGACGTATCCGCTTTGATTCTCGGTACTAACGACAATGCCTGGCGTAGGCATTTGAGCAAACGCCAGACTGCTGCTCAATGCAGCGGCGGTTATCACGATGGGTGTTGCTGGTTTCATACACATCTCCTTCTCAGGTGAACTACACGAAACATGAATTTTTTGGCGTGGTCATCGGACACGCCAAATATCCATGCATCTGATGAACTGCAGTAAACGATCCTGTTTGCCTTTTTGCGGTATATATCTCCTCCTCTTGATGGATTCATCCAAAAAGTAGCCTGCTCCCAAAAAGCACTATCCAGCCATCAATCCCGCATCGACCTGCGAATCCCTTCCAGCACGGGTTCAAGCAGATAATCGAAGGCCGACCGCGCGTGCTTGCGGATAAACAGTTCGGCACGCATGCCCGGGCCAAGCGCGACCGGCTCGTGGGCGATACGGTTGACGCGTTCCACTTCCCGCGTCGGAATCTCAACTCGCACGACGTAATAGCGGGCCCGGGTCTGGTTGTCGGAGAGGGCATCGGCGGACAGATAGGTCACCGTGCCATCCAGCACGGGCGTCGTTCGAGGGTTGTACGCAGTCAGCCGCACGTCCGCGTGGGAACCTGGCCTGATTTCGCGCACGTCGTCGGGCCGGATATTCGCTTCCACAATCAGAGGAGCATTGGCAGGCACGATATCGAGCAGCGCCTCTCGCGGACCGAGCACTGCGCCGGGGGTATGGACGCGGAGTCCGACAACGGTTCCGGCCACGGGCGCGCTCACTGTCGTGCGCGTGGCGAGATCCCGCGCTGGCTTAAGACGTTCGTCAAGTTGAACAGCGCGGTTATTGGCTTCCTTCAATTCGTCGTCGGCGGCTTTGACATAGTCATTGCGCGCGGCGGCGAGTCGCCGCTCGAGATCCGCCTCGCGTTGCCGCGCGCGATCGAGTTCCGCTTCGCTGGATTGAACGCGCGATAGAGCCTCGGTTTCCGTCCTCTGAAGATCGAGGACTCTCGCGGTCGACACGAAGCCCTCTTGCTGCAACGTTTCATTGGTCTGTCGTTGTCGGGTCGCGATCTGGAGGCTGCGCCTCATGGTCTCACCCATTTGCGCGTTGACCGCAAGCTCGCGTCGGACGTGCGAAAGCTCCTTGTGCAATGTGTCGGTCTGATCGGTCAGGCCACGCTTGTGTGTGGCGAATAGCGTCGATTCGCGTTGCAGCAGTTCTGCGATCCGTGCGTTGCTGCGGCGTTCAGTTAGCAAGACCGGAAAGGTCACGGTTTCCGCGAGGTTTCGTTCGGCAGCCAGGCGTGCAATCTTTGCCTGTTCCGCGTCAAATTGGGCTTCCAGCGCGGACAGTTCAGCGGCCGGTACGACATTGTCCAATTCGATCAGCGGTTGCCCAATCTTGACGCGGTCACCGTCCCGAACGAGGACAGCTTTCACGATGCCGCCTTCCTGATGCTGAACGATCTTCCGTTCCCCTTCGACACGCACGGCGCCTTCCGAGACCACGGCCCCTGAAAGCGGCGCAAGCGTGCCCCACGCGAACATGAGCGAGATTCCGGCTGCGACGCCAATGCAGGCTGTCACGATCACGCGACGCGGCAGTGGCAACGCACGCGCGGCGGGATTTGCCGATGTGGCAGAGCGCGCGGCAGGGAAGCGACAGCCCCTATTGACGATCTTGCGGGGTGATTTCATGAGCCGCTCCCCATCATTTGCTCGATGGTGGGCGGCTGAACAGGAAGGACGCCGCGAGGCGACGGTCTCCTGGCCGGGAGGTCATCGCGAATCGGCGTGTCTGAATTAGCGGCTGATTCGGCAGCGGGCGGAGGGCCGAAGTATTCGATGTGGCCGTCGCGCAGTGCCAGTATCTGATCGGCGAGTGCCAGCAGAGACGGGCGGTGGGTGACTGCGACTACCGTAACGCCTGCAGACTTTATTTGCTGCAAGACCCGGACCAATGCAGCTTCGCCTTCTGCATCTAGACTGGCGTTGGGCTCGTCCAGCAGCAGTAGCGACGGATTGCCGAAAAGCGCCCGAGCCAATGCTATGCGTTGGCGTTGGCCTCCGGACAGGAATTGTCCACCTTCGCCTACTTCGGTTTCATAGCCCTGTGGCTGGTCCAGGATCATTTCGTGTATGCCTGCGCGCCTCGCTGCATCCACGATCGCGCCGGAGTCGAGTGGCAATGGTCGCTCGCAGCGCGCAATATTCTCTGCGATCGTGCCGGACATCAGCTCGACATCCTGTGGGACGTATCCCAAATGTTGGCCGAAAGCGCTTCTCGACCATTGGCTGACGTCTGCGCCATCCAGTCGTGCCACACCTGCTTGAGGTCGCAACAGTCCCGCGATGATGCGCAGGAGTGTGGATTTACCCGACGCGCTCGGTCCTGTGACGATGAGTGTTTGACCAGCTTCGATGGAGAAGTTGACTCCACGTAACAGCACTCGGCCCGATCCTCGTGCAGAGGGCTCGCGCATCGGCACAGCGTAGCTTACGTGCTCAACCTCGAGCATGCCCGTAGGGCGCGGTAACTCGACCTTTTCCTCATCCTCCGGCAAGCAAAGCAGCCGGTCGAGCCGATGCCAGGCGTCCCGCAGCTCGCCCAGTTGTTTCCAGCTACCGATCAACTGCTCGATTGGCGCAAGGGCCTTGCCGAGCAGGATCGTTGTCGCGATCATCGCGCCGGCCGTCGCGTGATCCGAAATCACGAGCCACGCGCCCGCGGCCATCATGATCACCTGTACGCCTTGCCGCACTCCTTTCGTCACCTCGCGATAAAGCGCGCCGTTGTTCACGACGCGTTGTTGAGCCGTAACGTGCTCGTGCTTGCGGGCATCCCATGCATTGGCAACATTCTCGATCATGCCCATCGCCACAATCACTTCGGCGTTGCGCAGATATCCATGGAGGCGCATGTCTTCGGCACGCTGTTGGCGCACGTAAGACTCGATCGCGCTTCTGGTTCTCCAGTCGCCGTACAACGCAATGCCGACTAGCACCATCGCGCTCAAGGTCGCGATAAGCGCGAGTAACCAGTGGAATAGTCCGATGACGATCAGATAAACGATCAACCATGGGCTATCGAATAGAGCAAGTACTCCGGAGCCGGCAAGGAACCCGCGCAATGTGCCCGCGTCGCCCGGACTCGCGACCGATGGCGTCGGCGAATGGCCAGCATTGACGGCGATCTGCTCCTTGAGAATCATTCGGTCGAGCAGGTCACCAACTTGCCTCGCCAGATCGGAGAGGACTCGGCTGCGTGCGACATCGACGATAAACTGCATAGCAAGTGCGATGGCGACAAATGCCATTAACATGAACAGCGTTTCCATGCTTCGGCTTGGCAACACGCGGTCGTAGACTTGAAGCAGATAGATCGTAGGCGCCAGTAGCAGCAGGTTGGACAGGATGCTGAGCGTACCGGCGATCAACAGGTGGGCGCGCATCAGGCGGTACATGGCCAATCTCCGTTTGCGCCTGATCCCGATTGGCCGGATTGGAGCAACCTGTCGAGATCGGCCAGATCTGCGTAGTCGAGCGTACCGGTGCTGGCCTTCAGTTTGAGGCCTTGAACCAATGCGTCCGCCCGTGCGCGGACGAGATCGCGTTGTGCGCGAATCAGTTTGTCCTGCGCATCGAGGACGTCCGCATTGATGCGCACCCCAGCCCGATAGCCCGTGTTGTTGGAGCGCAGCGAAACACAGGCGGATTGAACCGCAGTCGCCAGTGCGCGAACCAGTGCTGCGCCCTGTGTCACGCCTGAGTACGCGTCGCGGGTAGCGAGCTCAGCGTCGCTCAGGGTATCGTCGAGTTCATGCTGTGCTTTATCGCGCAGGGCAAGCGTCTCGCGTATGCGGCTGCGGGTCATCAACCCGTCGGTGAGCGGCAGGGAGATTTGGACTCCGATATAGCCGGCAGTGCCGCGGTTGCCACCCGTGTAGAAATTGGCCTGTCCGTTGATGAACGCCGCGTTTCCATTGTTGAGCGTGCCGACCAGTGACACGGTGGGGTAGTCTCCCGAACGCGCCTTGGCGCGCTCGTGCTCAGCGAGTTGCAGAGCGATGCGCTTTCTGCTGACGCTGTAGCTACCGGAAGACGCGTCGAGCCATTGGGTCAGTCCGGCGGGATCGAGGCCGGGAACGGGGACATCGTCCCGAAAGTCATCTACCCGCGTGATGGAATGGCCGACGATTTTCGACAGTGCCGCATATTTGGCTGTCAGGCGTGTTTGTGCGGCAATCTCGTCGGACAGCGCCATATCGAAGCTTGCTTTTGCCTCGTTCTCGTCGACGATGGTGGCGTCACCAAGGGCGAATCGACGTTTCGCGAGCGTCAATTGTTCGACGATCGATATGCGATGCCTGACTGAAAGGGTAAGGTCGACTTTCGCGGTCAGCGCGTCGAAATAGGCTTGAGCCAGCCGCAGCAGCAAGTCCTGCTGCGCTTGCGCCAGTTCCAGATCTGCATCGGTGGCAAGGAGTTTGCCTTCCTGCCAGTTTTCCCACGCTTGCAAATCGAAAAGCGGTTGATTCAATGTGATTGTGAAGCCCACCGTGGAGTAACCGGGCACTGACTGACCGGGAATACGAACACCATTTCGATTGATCAATTGCTGAATGCCTATCTGCGGAAGCAATCCCGCGCGCGCCTGCGGCTTTCGCTCGATACCGGCTCGCTGTGTTGCCATCGCGGCCTGAAATCTGGAGTCGGCAGACAACGCATCCAAGGCGGATTGACCAAGACTTTCGGCCCGAGCCGCATTACTCAGCACAGATATTGCCAGGACTGCGAGATATCTCAGGAGGCATTTGATTGCGGTGTGCCTGGTCGGTCGACAAGGGGATAGGGACATGAGCAGCCTTGGAGTCATTGCGCGGAATTTACATTCTTCTTTCGATTGGAATGTAAAGTGCGGTAACAATCCTTGTTGCACTGATGCGAAGATGTCTGTGCTCGATCAATGGCCTTATAAGCCAATGAAGTTCTTTCCGACGATGTGACGGAATTTCCTCACAAAAGGAGCGGCTCACGGGGCGGCAGTGGACCAAGCATTCGATCTTGCGGCAACAATGGTCGTTGCCGGTCCAAAAGAATTGCCAGTGGTGGCACGTATCAGTGCTTTACGCATCGAGATGCAGCGCCGGACCCGCGGTATACCGATACGCATTCGACCCGGGTTCAGACGCACTGGCGATGATGGCGGGATGCGGTAATGGTTCGTCCCTTACGTGCGCATACGGTCTTGTGTCGTTCTTGTTTGGGAGCAAGAACAGGAGCGGTCGCGCGGTTTCGATACGTGCGGCGTTAAATCCATCCGTCAATCTTCAGCCCGCTCGCTTTCTCGGCCTCTTCGCGCGAGACCTCGCGTACGGTCTGGCCGAAGCTCCAGAGGTGGCCCTCGGGGTCGCATGCCGCGTAGACGCGGTCGCCGTAGAACTGGTCGTCGGGCTCGCGCACGATCTTCGCGCCCGCCGCGCGTGCGCGCTCGCAATGCGCATCGAGGCCGCCCTTCAACTGCACGTGCACCGACTGCGTGTTCTTTCCCTCGAGCGACGCGGGGCTCGTGGCTGGCATGCCGGGCCACTCGCCACAGATCATCAGGTAGCCGTCTTCGAAGCGCATCTCCGAATGGCAGAGCTTGCCGTCCGGCGAGGTGACGACGAACTGGCGCGTGAAGCCGAACGCTTTCTCCAGCCAGTCGAGCGCGGCGAACGGATCGCGGTAAAAGACGGCGGCGCCGAAGGCCGGGCGTTCTGAAGTGCTGCTCATGATCGTCTCCTGAATTGCGATCTGACCGGGTGCTTTAGCACTGGGTCCGATCCCATGCAAAGTTGTGCGAGGAGCGCGTTGCTACGCGAGCAACGAATCTAGCACTGCCGCAAGGCGTTTGCGTGCGGCCTGCTTGTGCTTCGGCGCGATCCCTCGCCACAGATATTTAAGCGTCCGTAGAATGCGCCCGCTACATTACCTGCGGGGTAATCGCCAGCGCGCACGCGTTCGCCGAGCATGACGTTCATCCACCCAGCAGCAACTCCATGAACGAGCGCGACGAACGAAAGGAGCGACCACCATGAACCACGATCCGCGTCTTGCGACCCTGCCTGGCTTTATCCGCGTGCGCGACGATACCGCGCTGCACTACCGCGACTGGGGCGCCGGCGCGCCGCTCGTCTTCATGTCGGGCTGGACGCTCAACGCCGACATGTGGCACTACCAGAGCGTGCCGCTCGCGCACGCGGGCTTTCGTTGCGTGGC
Organism: Paraburkholderia pallida; assembly: GCF_004524855.1. Lineage (NCBI taxonomy): Bacteria > Pseudomonadati > Pseudomonadota > Betaproteobacteria > Burkholderiales > Burkholderiaceae > Paraburkholderia > Paraburkholderia pallida. Next base: position 2,562,100 of record NZ_CP038149.1, read on the forward strand.
GTATGACCGGCGCGGGCACGGGCGCTCGAGCGATCCGGGGCGTGGCTACGACTACGACACGCTCGCCGACGATCTCGAGGCCGTGCTCGACGCGCTCGATCTCTCGGGCGTGACGCTCGTCGGGCACTCGTTCGCGAGCGGCGAGATCGTGCGCTACCTGAGCCGTCACGGCGCGCGGCGCGTGGCGGGCATCGTGCTGCTCTCGCCGGCCTCGACGCCTTGTCTGCTCAAGACCGCCGATAACCCCCATGGCCTCGACGCAAGCCTCTTTGCTGCCTCGCTCGACGAGATGCTGACGTCATTTCCCGACTGGATCGAGCGGCGCGCCGAGGCCTATTTCGAGCCCGGCACGTCGCGCGCGGTGATCCAGTGGACCGCGGACATGATGCTGCGCGCCTCGCTCTACGCGGCGGCGCAGTTGAGCCGCGTGCAGGTCTCGACGGATTTTCGCCGCGAGCTGGCGCAGATCGACGTGCCCGCGCTCGTGCTGCACGGCGACAGCGATGCTTCGGCGCCGCTGGAGTTGACCGGCGGCCCCACTGCGGCGCTGCTCGCGCACGGCGCGCTCAAAGTCTACGAAGGTGGCACGCATGGCATGTACCTGAACCAGGCCGCACGCGTGAGCGCCGATATTGCCGCATTCGCCAGGCAATGCCAGGCATGAATCGTCCGCCTGGCGCGCGCGTTCCGGGCGAAATAATATCGGCGGAAACAAAAACATACCGCGGAAACAGCTGGTAAACGGGGCCCGGAACGCTCGGGCGCGCCATCAGGAATAGCCATGCCGCACGCCTCGTTTTGCAGATGACACGTGCGCGCGGGCGTCATTTCCACGCTTCGGCGCACGCCTCGTGCAAGGCGTATCGATGGGGTCTACACGGCGCCGGCGCGCATCGCGTGCCGCAGAGTCGGTCCATCGCGAGAGGCGGCATCATGCGCAAACTTTCCTTCACAGGCCTGCTGTGCGGCGTGCTGGCAGGCTGCACGACGCCGGTGGCGTCCCAGCCGGTAGCTGACATGCCGGTCGCCGACGGGCCAGTCTGCCGCACGGTCATCGGCACTGCTGATATCGACGGCACGCCGCAGCAGATCAGCGGCCTCGCATGCCTTCAGCCCGACGGCAGCTGGCAGATCGTGCAGGGCGATGATGGCACGCTGGTCTATCCGGCGTGGCAGGGCCCCATCGACTACTACGGCGCACCTTGGTACGGCGTCTGGCCGCCGTTCTTCGTGGGCGCGTCGGTCGTGTTCGTTGACCGTTTCCATCACTTTCATCACATGGATCACGTTCACGCGGGCGGCCCCGGCATGCGGATGACGGGCGTGCACGGCACCTTCCACAGCGGCGGTCATGGCGGTACGGGCGGCGGCTTCGGCGGCGTGCATGCGGGCACCGTGTGGAGCGGCACGGGCAGCATGGGCGGCGGCCACCGCCGTTAGAGCGGTCCGCACAGGCGCCGGGGCGGCTCACGCCGGCTTCGGGGCGGCTCACGCCGTCCATGGCGCGAGCCGCCCGCCGGTTTGCGCTGCGCACAGCCGCGCAGCGACGCACGGCCGCCGTCCGTGAACGGCGGCCCGCCGCCTGCGGATCACGGCGAATCCTTTATGATGGAACGCGCCCAAATTCCCGAGCCGCTCCATGTTTTTCGCCGCGCACTCCCTGCACCGCCGCCTGAGCATCGCCATCGGCACGCTGGCGATTCTCGTCGGCCTGCTCGGCTCGTTCGGGACCTTTCTCGTGGTGCGCAGTCTCGCGAGCGAATTCAGCTCGAGCCTGCGCGACGCCGCCGCGCACGTGCAATCCGGCGTGCCGCATCGCCATGGCGGGTCGAGCCGCGAGCCCAACGGCGTGCGCCTGCCTTCGGACGACCTCGTCGTGCAGATCTGGTCCGCGCACGACCTCGCCGCACCGGGCCGCACGAGCGACCCCGACATCGCGCTGCCGCGCACGCAGGCGGGTTTCTCTTCGATTCAATACGACGGCGAGGCTTGGGACGTCTTCGCGCTCGCCGCTGGCGACGAGCAGATCCAGGTGGCCGAATCGCGCAGCATGCGCAACCGCAACGCGCTGCGCGTGGCGTTCTGGAGCCTGCTGCCGGTGCTCGCGCTGCTGCCGCTGCTCGTCCTGACGATCGCCGTGACGGTGCGGCTGTCGCTGCGGCCGCTGGAGCGCATCGGGCGGCGCGCGGCGAAAGTCGATCTGCACGAGCTCAAGCCGCTCGACGCGCAGAAGGCGCCCGTGGAGCTGCGGCCCTTCGTCGAGTCGATCAACCGCATGATCGAGCGCCTTGCGGTGCTCGTGAACGCCGAGCGCAAGTTCATCGCCGACGCCGCGCACGAGCTGCGTTCGCCCATTTCGGCCATGCAGTTGCAAATCGACAATCTGCGCGCTGCGCCGCCCGATCAGTACCACGAACGCTTCGACGAGTTGCGGCGCGGCGTGGCGCGCACGGGCTCGCTCGTGTCGCAATTGCTCGGCCTCGCGCGCGCGGAGATTGGCGGCGGGCAGCGCGCGCGCGCCGACGTCGCCTTGCCGCAGCTCGTGACCGAGGTGCTCGCCGACCTGCTGCCGCTCGCCGATGCGCGCGGCGTGGATCTGGGCGTCGAGCGTCTGGACGACGCCAGCGTGCGCGCGACCGAGGCCGACATGCGCGTGCTGGTGCGCAATCTCGTTGACAACGCGGTTCGCTATGGGCGTGCGGGCGGGCGCGTCGACGTGACAGTGCGCCGCGAGGCGCAAACGGTGACGATCGAAGTGACCGACGACGGCCCCGGCATCGCCGAAGACGACCTGCCGCGCGTGTTCGACCGCTTCTTTCGCGCGGGCGGCAACGACGCCGAAGGCAGCGGCCTTGGACTGGCGATTGCGCAAGCGCTGGCACAAAGCTATGGCGGCCGCGTGACGCTCGAGAATCGTGCCGATGGCCATACGGGCATCGTCGCGCGCATCGAGCTGCCGCTCGCCTGAAACGGCGCGAACTGAAAAGCGCAAGAAGATATTGAGGAAAACTGAGCGATGCGGATTCTGCTGATCGAAGACGATCTGCTGATCGGGCCCGCGCTGCTGCGCGCGCTGAAGGATGCCTCCTATAGCGTCGACTGGGTGCGCACGGGCGAGCACGGCCGCGCGGCCGTCCGCGACGGCTCGTACACGACGATCCTGCTCGACCTGGGCCTCGGCGACATGAGCGGCCTCGACGTGCTGCGCGGCCTGCGCGAGGCCAACGACGCCACGCCCGTCATCATCATCACCGCGCAGGACGACGTGGATACGCGCGTCGAGGGCCTCGATCTCGGCGCCGACGACTACCTCGTCAAGCCGTTCGAGAGCAAGGAGCTGCTTGCTCGCATTCGCGCGGTGGTGCGGCGCAAGTCGGGCTTTGCCTCGTCGACGATGGGCAGCGCGCGCGTGACGCTCGATATGAACACGCGGCGTTTGAGCTTCGACGGCGAGTCCGACGATCTCTCGGCGCGCGAGTACGCACTCATGCTCGCGCTGCTGGAGCGGCCCGGCGCGATCCTCTCGCGCCAGCAGCTCGAGGAGCGGCTCTATGGCTGGGGCGAGGAGGTGGAGAGCAACGCCGTGGACGCGGTGATCTACAGCGTGCGGCGCAAGTTTGGCAACGCGGTCATTCGCAACGTCCGGGGCCTTGGCTGGGCGGTGTGCGTTTGAACGGCGGCGCGCGAACCGCAACGAGGAACAACCGTAAACGAAAAAAACGCGGCGAGCGCAAAGCTCGCCGCGCGGCGCGCGTAGCGGAGGGGAGCGCCAGCGCGCACGCCAAAACTGAGGTCTATGACTGCGGTGCTGCTGTGTCGCTATCGAACGCTCATGAGGCCAGCAAGCGTTGCCACGGATGCGCGCGCCATGCGCTCGCGAGTGCACGAACGAGCTCGGCCTCGCTATCGGCGAGATGGCGGTCCGCGTGGACCGCGACGAGGCACAGGCTGAGCACCTCGGCGCGCAGCGCCGGATCCTCGAGCTCGCGCATGACCTGCTGCATCACGCCGGAGTCGAGCTTGCAGGCGTCGCTCCAATCCAGATGCGCGTTCGTGAGCAAGTCTTCGCACAGGTCTTGCAGGATCGTGCCGAATTCACCGGGCGCGAGGCCGAGCCGGTCCGCCATGCGCGCGCGATGCACGGCGGCGAGTTCGCTGGAGCTCAGATGGCCGTCGGCGAGCAGGGCGATGGCGACGATTCGGCCCGCGGCCTGCGGGCTATTGCTGGTGTAGGTTCGCATGGTCGAGTGTGGTCGAGAAGTCGTTGCAGGGATCGGGCGCGGCGCAAGCGCGCGCTTAGTCGAGCAGGTCGCGCAGCCACGACTTGTGGCGGCGTCCATCGCCACTGCGCTCGTGGTTGCGCCGTGCGCCGTGATCGTCGTGGCGCGCGGCGCGGTGCCCGCCGTGTTGCCCGCCGTAGCCGTCGTCGAAGCGGCGTGCTTCGGCGGAACTGGCGGCCACCGCGCGTTCGATCAGCCTGTCGAGTTCGCCACGGTCGAGCCAGACGCCGCGGCATTGCGGGCAGTAATCGAGTTCGACGCCTTGACGCTCCGAGATCGCGAGCGTGGTGTCAGGACAGTTCGGGCATTTCATGATGCGCTCCGTTGAAGTTGGATCGTCGAAGCCCGCACCAGGCTTGCTCTTGCGGGCCGGTGCGGCTGCGATGGAATTCATCCTCGCAGAGAAAAATGAGCGAAGAATGAGGACGGCGCGGGTCCGTCCCCGCACGCGTTACGGCGTCTCCAGGCTGCCGCCCTTGCTCTCGGGCGCACGCGTCTTGAAGAGCGACACCACCACGCCGCCCGCGAGCAGCGCCGCCGTCACGCCGAGGCTCAGCAGCGGCGGAATCTTGCCGATGATGCCCACCAGAAAGATCTTCGCGCCGATGAACACCAGCACGAGCGCAAGCGCATGCTTGAGGTAGTGGAAGCGGTGCGCCATGGCCGCGAGCGCGAAGAACAGCGCGCGCAGGCCGAGCACGGCGAAGATGTTGCTCGTATAGACGATGAACGGATCGGTGGTGATCGAGAAGATCGCCGGGATCGAGTCGACGGCGAAGATCAGATCGGCGAATTCGACCATCAGCAGCGCGACCAGCAGCGGCGTGGCGAAGCGCTTGAGCTTGCCCGTTTCCGGGTGCGCACGCCGCACGATGAACGCGCCGCCTTCGAGCCGCGGCGTGACGGGCAGCACACGGCGGATCAGGCGCAGCGTCTTGCTGTTCTCCACGCCTGCTTTTTCGCTGGCGTTTTCGTTCGTTGCTTCTTTCGTGCCGAGCAGCATCTTCACGCCGGTCACCGCGAGAAAGAGGCCGAACACGAACAGCATCCACTCGAACTGCGCGACGAGCGCCGCGCCGAGGCCCACCATGATCGCGCGCAGCACGAGCACACCGACGATGCCCCAGAACAGCACGCGATGCTGATACACGCGCGGCACCGCGAGCGCCCCGAAGATCGACGCGATCACGAACACGTTGTCGAGCGAGAGCGACTTTTCGATCAGATAGCCGGTGAGGTACTCGGTGGCCGGCTGTGCGCCGAGCTGCCACCAGATGAAGCCGCCGAACAGCACGCCGATCGTGATGTAGCCGAGCGAGAGCCACAGGCTTTCGCGGATGCCGATTTCGCGGTCGTCGCGATGCAGCACGCCGAGATCGAGCGCCAGCAGCACGATCACCACCGCGAGGAAGGCGGCCCAGAGCCAGACAGGCTGTCCGAGGAAGCTGGCGGTGAAAAGCGGCGGGAGCATGGGCTGAGTCCTTGTCGTGGCGTTGCATCTGAGTGGAAATTCGGCCACGCGCGGGATTCGCGCGATGGCTGACGATTGGGCCGGGGCCCAAACGTCAGCTTAGCGACGGAAAATGAGCGGGAAATGAGGCACGTGAGGCGTGCCAGGAGCGCGAGGCGCACGGCTTGCGACGTGCGTTTCAAGAGGGCGCGCGTCGCGCCTCAGAACTGGTAGTTGATGGAGATATCGCACACGCCATCGGTCTTCGTCTGGATGATCGGGCTGCCGGCGGCGCTGCCGAGCAGGCGCTTGATTGCGCCATCCGCGCTCACGAACCAGTGCTTGTTGACGAAGTACACCATCGTGATGCCGAAGCCCGCCGACTTGAGCCCTGCGCCTGCGCTGTACTGCCGGTAGCCTGAGGCGGCGGCTTGCTGTGGCGTCACGCCAAACCAGCTCTGCATGTAGTTCGAGTCGGCGAACGTCACGGACGGGCCCGCGAACCAATAAAACGTTTCGTTGCTGCCCGGCAGCGGCATATAGGTGCCGAGGTCGGCGCTCCAGCCATTCGAGCCGCCGAAGCTGCGCGTGAACGCCGCGCGGAACACGAGCGGAAAATCCTTCGACACCACGTATTCGGCGGCCAGCTTCATCTCGGGCGCCGGGTTGATGTTGCCGAGGCCGTTCAGGCGCGATGGGTCGTCCTGGCCGCGCCGCCCGAGGTCATACGCGGCGGCCACGCTCACGCGCCAGTTCGGGCCTTGCAGGACATTCACGCCGAAGCCTTCGCCGGTAGAGCCGAACAGGATGTCCTTGTAGCGGATGTCGATGCTCGGGCCGGCCAGCATGTGATAGCGGTCCGAGCCGTCGTAGCGCGGCTCGAAGGTTGAGCCGATGCCAAGCCGCGCCTCGAGCGGCGGCCGCTCGGGCTCGAACAGTTTTTCGAGCGGGATGCCGGCCGAGTATTGCCATTCCCCGAGCGGCGAGGGCGTTTGCGCCGAAGCGCACGGCGCGAAGGCGGCGAGTACGCAGGCTGCCGCAGCGATGGTCAGCGATGCGCGCCGGCCGGCGCGTGGCCGCGTGCCGCAAGCGTCGTTCCGATACCGCCATTGGCGTGGACTTGTTCTGGTTGTTCGCTCGTACGCGGTACCGGGTGCGCAAGGCATGAGGCCTCCGTGGTTGCCTGATTCGCCGGGACATTTCCGTTCAGTGTGATGGGACACCATCGCGGCTGCCCGTGCGTTGGCGCACACCATGCAATCGACGTGCCTGCGCCAGGGCGTCCGTTGCACGGCCCGCGCATCGCGCCGGCACGCCTGCGCGGCCAGGCCGGCTCTCGCGGGCCGCAATGATTCGTGCGACCGGCCGGGAAAATAGCCGGAAAAACAAGGGTTTCCCTGCGCGCGGGCGGCGCGCAACGGGCCAAAAGCGCTTGCGCCGCTCGCCGGGTAACATCGATACAGGTATCGCCACTACCACCCAACTCCCTGTTTTTTATCGCTTTTTTTCACGAGAGGCGGTGCGGGCGGCGCATTTCGCGTGGCATAATCGATTCACAACGCAACGCCCCCGCAGTCACACGAAGTCATTCAATCCCCGCATATCATGGCAAAGACGCTCTACGACAAGTTGTGGGACTCCCATGTGGTCCACACGGAAGACGACGGCACGACGCTCCTCTACATCGACCGTCATCTGCTGCACGAAGTCACCAGTCCGCAGGCATTCGAAGGCCTGAAGCTGCACGAGCGCCCGGTGTGGCGCCTCAGCGCGAACTTGGCCGTTTCCGACCATAACGTGCCCACCACCGACCGCAGCCACGGCATCGCGGACCCGGTCTCGAAGCTCCAGGTGGACACGCTCGATGCGAACTGCGACGCCTACGGCATCACGCAGTTCAAGATGACCGACCTGCGCCAGGGCATCGTCCACATCATCGGGCCGGAGCAGGGCGCCACGCTGCCGGGCATGACCATCGTGTGCGGCGACTCGCACACCTCGACGCACGGCGCGTTCGGCGCGCTTGCGCACGGCATTGGCACCTCGGAAGTCGAGCACGTGCTGGCCACGCAAACGCTCTTGCAGAAGAAGAGCAAGAACATGCTCGTGAAGGTCGAGGGCCAGTTGCCGCGCGGCTGCACCGCGAAGGACATCGTGCTCGCCATCATCGGCAAGATCGGCACGGCGGGCGGCACGGGTTACGCCATTGAGTTCGGCGGCTCGATGATCCGCGGCCTGACGATGGAAGGCCGCATGACCGTGTGCAACATGGCGATCGAGGCCGGCGCACGCGCGGGCATGGTGGCCGTGGACGACACCACGATCGAGTACCTCAAGGGCCGTCCGTTCTCGCCGCAGGGCGTGGAGTGGGATCAGGCTGTCGAATACTGGAAGGGCTTCCGCACCGACGACGGCGCGCACTTCGACCGCGTGGTCGAGCTGACCGCCGCCGACATCGTCCCGCAGGTCACGTGGGGCACGTCGCCGGAAATGGTCACGTCGATCGACGGCCGCGTGCCCGATCCCGAGCGCGAAAAGGACCCGGTAAAGCGCGACGCGATGGAACGCGCGCTGCAGTACATGGCGCTCGAGCCGAACACGCCGATCGAATCGATCAAGCCGGACAAGATCTTCATTGGCTCGTGCACGAACGCGCGCATCGAAGACCTGCGCTCCGCCGCTTACGTCGTGAAGAAGCTCGGCCGCCGCGTTGCGTCGAACATCCGTCTGGCGATGGTCGTGCCGGGCTCGGGTCTCGTGAAGGCGCAGGCCGAGCGCGAAGGGCTCGACAAGGTGTTCACCGAAGCGGGCTTCGAATGGCGCGAGCCGGGCTGCTCGATGTGCCTCGCGATGAATGCGGACCGGCTGGAGCCGGGCGAGCGCTGCGCGTCCACTTCGAACCGCAACTTCGAAGGCCGCCAGGGCGCGGGCGGACGCACGCACCTCGTGAGCCCGGCCATGGCAGCTGCCGCGGCAATCGAAGGGCACTTCGTCGACATTCGCAAGCTGGGCTGAGGACTGGATCACCGATCATGGAAAAATTCATCGTACATACCGGCCTCGTGGCGCCGCTCGATCGCGAGAACGTCGATACCGACGCGATCATCCCGAAGCAGTTTCTCAAGTCGATCAAGCGCACGGGCTTTGGGCCGAATGCGTTCGACGAGTGGCGTTATCTCGATCATGGCGAGCCGGGGCAGGATAACTCGAAGCGTCCGCTCAATCCAGATTTCGTGCTGAACCAGCCGCGATATCAGGGTGCGTCGATTCTGCTGACGCGCAAGAATTTTGGCTGCGGTAGCTCGCGCGAGCATGCGCCTTGGGCGCTCGATCAGTATGGGTTTCGGGCGATCATTGCGCCTAGCTTTGCTGATATTTTTTATAACAACTGCTTCAAGAACGGGCTGCTACCGATCGTGCTTTCCGAGGCGGATGTCGATCATCTGTTCAACGAAACGAATGCTTTTAACGGTTTTCAGCTTACCGTCGATCTGGATAAGCAGGTCGTGCGGACCGTGGATGGCGCCAGGGAATATCCGTTTGAAGTGGCCGCGTTCCGGCGTTATTGCCTCTTGAATGGGTTTGATGATATTGGGCTTACGCTGCGGCATGCCGACAAGATTCGGCAGTTTGAGGCTGAGCGGCTTGCGCGTCAGCCCTGGCTGAAGAACCGCGTTATTTAAGCGGTTGTATTGAGATGTTTTGGGGCCGGTGGCCCTATGCTGCTTTGGCCTTAAACTTGTTTTCGCGGCGGGCCGCTAGCGTTGCCCCTGTGCGGGGCGGCACCTACTTTTCTTTGCCGCGGCAAAGAAAAGTAGGCAAAAGAAAGCCGCTCAAACCGCCAGTGTGACGCAGTGGACCACTAACCGTATATCGGAGTGGCTCCGGAGCGTCTGCCATCACGGGACGTATAGCGGAGTGACTAAGGGCTCATCCATCCGGCGGCGCTACGCGCGCCGTGGGGTACAACCCAAACCCGGGGGATGCATGCGTATTGGTAGGATTCCTGCGTATGACTTGGTCGCACGCTGGGTTTTCCTTGCAGACCCTTCCGCCTGCGCGTAGCGCGTGGCGGGAAGTATGAGTCCTTTGTCACTTAGGTGGAGTGTGCGAGGAGACGGATGCCCCGGAGCCGCTCCGATAATAAGGGCAGTGGGGGACGGCGTCACACTGGCGGTGTGAGCCGCTTTCTTTTGCCTACTTTTCTTTGCGGCTGCAAAGAAAAGTAGGCGCCGCCCCGCACAGGGGCAACGCCTGCGGCCCGCCGCGAATACAAGTTAAGGCCAAAGAGCAATAGCACCGAAGTCCCGAGCGCAAGACCCCAGGCGCCAGCCTGTCCAAGCAACCCAAATCGAGCATCGGCGCGCACAGCGCACCCCACCCCACCCAACACAACCCCTATCGAGGAATCAAGAGATGAAGATTGCAGTGTTGCCGGGCGACGGCATCGGTCCCGAGATCATCAAGGAAGCCGTCAAGGTCCTCAACGCCCTCGGCGAGAAGTTCGAGCTGGAAGAAGCGCCCGTAGGCGGCGCAGGCTACGAAGCAAGCGGCCATCCGCTGCCGGAAGCCACACTCGCGCTCGCAAAGGCCGCCGACGCGATCCTCTTCGGCGCCGTGGGCGACTGGAAGTACGACAAGCTCGAGCGCGCGCTGCGCCCGGAGCAAGCCATCCTGGGCCTGCGCAAGCACCTGGAGCTGTTCGCGAACTTCCGCCCGGCGATCTGCTACCCGCAACTGACGGGCGCTTCGTCGTTGAAGCCGGAAATCGTCTCGGGCCTCGACATCCTGATCGTGCGCGAACTCAACGGCGACATCTACTTCGGCCAGCCGCGCGGCACGCGCGAGGCGCCGGACGGCAACTTCAAGGGCGCGCGCGAAGGCTTCGACACCATGCGCTACGCGGAACCCGAAGTGCGCCGCATCGCGCACGTGGCCTTCCAGGCCGCTCAAAAGCGCCAGAAGAAGCTCACCTCGGTCGACAAGGCCAACGTGCTCGAAACCTCGCAGTTCTGGAAAGACATCATGATCGATGTCTCGAAGGAGTACCCGGACGTCGAGCTCTCGCACATGTACGTCGATAACGCAGCCATGCAGCTCGTGAAGGCGCCCAAGGCATTCGACGTGGTCGTCACCGGCAACATGTTCGGCGACATTCTCTCCGACGAAGCCGCCATGCTCACGGGCTCGATCGGCATGCTGCCCTCGGCCTCGCTCGACAAGAACAACAAGGGCCTGTACGAGCCCTCGCACGGTTCGGCACCGGACATCGCGGGCAAGGGCATTGCCAATCCGCTCGCGACCATCCTCTCGGCCGCCATGATGCTGCGCTATTCGCTCGGCCGCGCCGAGCAGGCAGAGCGCATCGAGAACGCGGTGAAGAAGGTGCTCGAACAGGGTTATCGCACCGGCGATATCGTCACCCCGGACTGCAAGCAGGTCGGCACGGCAGCAATGGGCGACGCGGTGGTCGCGGCGCTGTAAAGCTGTCGTAAAAGGGCACGCCTGAGCAGTATTCAGGCGTGCCCTTTTTTCAGATGTCCCGGGCAATGTTTTGAGATGCGCGCGGATGCAAGGCGCGCAGCGGCGGCGCGGCCAAAGCCCGTCGCAAATAACGGAAAGTGCGGGTAAGCCCCGCGCGAAATTACGGTTTTCGTGTATATTGTCCCGATGGCGACGATCCCCCAGATCACTTCTGTTTCGAACATCCACGGCACGGCCCGTGTGATTACGCTCGCCATCACCACGAAAACGATTATTACCAAAACGATCATCACTCGTTGATCGCTCGTCGTGCCCGCTCATCTTCCCCGCGCGGCCACGCCGGGCGAGCGAAGCGGGGAAGTGTCCATTTCAAGGGTTAATCATGAACGTAGGTCTCGTAGGTTGGCGCGGCATGGTCGGCAGCGTGCTGATGCAGCGCATGCAGGAAGAACGCGATTTCGACCTGATCGAACCGGTGTTTTTCAGCACCAGTAACGCAGGCGGCGCAGCACCGTCGTTCGCCAAAAACGAGACGAAGCTCAAGGACGCCAATAGCGTCGACGAGCTCAAGAAGTGCGACATCATCATCACCTGCCAGGGCGGCGACTACACCAACGAGGTGTATCCGAAGCTGCGCGCGGCAGGCTGGAACGGCTACTGGATCGACGCGGCCTCGGCGCTGCGCATGAAGGACGACGCGGTCATCATCCTCGACCCGGTCAACCTCGACGTCATCAAGGACGCGCTCGTCAAGGGCCAGAAGGATTTCATCGGCGGCAACTGCACGGTCAGCCTGATGCTGATGGCGCTCGGCGGCCTGTTCCGCGAGAACCTCGTCGACTGGATGACGGCCATGACCTATCAGGCCGCTTCGGGCGCGGGCGCGCAGAACATGCGCGAGCTGCTCGCGCAGATGGGCGCGCTCAATGCGGCGGTTGCAACCGATCTGGCAAACCCGTCGTCGGCGATTCTCGATATCGACCGCAAGGTGCTCGCCACCATGAACAGCGACGCCATGCCGACCGCCCATTTCGGCGTGCCGCTCGCGGGCTCGCTGATCCCCTGGATCGACAAGGACCTCGGCAACGGCATGTCGAAGGAAGAGTGGAAGGGCGGCGCCGAAACCAACAAGATCCTCGGCAAGCCGGCCATGGGCGAGCCGGGCTCGATTCCGGTCGACGGCCTGTGCGTGCGCATCGGCGCGATGCGCTGCCACTCGCAGGCGCTCACCATCAAGCTCAAGAAGGACGTGCCGCTCGACGAGATCGACGGCATCCTCGCCTCGGCCAACGACTGGGTCAAGGTCGTGCCGAACCAGCGCGAAGTCTCGATGCGCGAACTGTCGCCGGCAGTCGTCACAGGCACCCTCTCGGTGCCGGTCGGCCGCCTGCGCAAGCTCGCGATGGGCGGCGAGTATCTGTCCGCCTTCACGGTCGGCGACCAGCTGCTGTGGGGCGCCGCCGAGCCGCTGCGCCGCATGCTGCGCATTCTGCTCGACAAGTGAATGAATTAAACTACGCGCCTGATGACGCGTAGACAGGGTGATAAAAGCGCCGCGCCTGTCGCGGCGCTTTTTTATTTCCGGTTGATTTCCGGAAACTGGCCGATGGCCAGTGCGCCCGCACGCAACGAATTTCCGTTTCATCGACTGCCGCGCGAGCGGTGTGCCAGGGCATCTGATGATCGTTCGATTTGATTCCGTTACCAACCTGAATTTGAAAGCGCGGCGCATCGCCGTTGCCGTTTCTGCCGCGGCAATGGCCGCCATGGCCGGTACCGCCGGTGTGGCGCACGCGCAAGGCGGCGCCAAGGCGGCAACAACCGCGGCGCCTGCAGCAGCTCAAGCAACGGCGAGCGGCGCGGCGGCTGCCGCTGCCGCGTCGGGCGCCTCCGCCGCTGCGGCTGCGCTGCCCGTGATCGGCCAGTACACCGTCCGTGCGGGGCAGTCGCTGCACGATGTGGCCGTCGATGTCACGCAGTCGCACGACAAGACGGTGCTCGCACGCGCGAGCCAGGCGCTGTTCGAAGCGAATCCCGCGGCGTTCATGAAGCACGATCCGAGCCGCCTGCGGGTGGGCGCCGTGCTGAACGTGCCGGGTACGCCCGACATGGCCAGCGCCGCAGCCGGTGCTTCGGCGCCTGCGGCGGGGGCTTCGGCAGTGGCGCCTGCCGTTGCGGCGAGTGCGCCCGCAGCGGCGCCTGGCGCTGCCTCGGCTTCGGGTGCCACGGGCGCCAGTGCCGCCACCCATGCAGCGACCACGGCGGGCGCTTCCGCCAGCGCTGCAGTCGGCGCAAGCAGCGGTGCGGCTGCGAATGCCGGTGCAGCCGCGGCGAGCGGCGCGGCTGGTGCCTCGGCGTCTATGGAGGCTGGCGCGAGCGCGGTGAATGCGGCGGCGGCGTCCGGCGCTTCGGCCGCAGCAAATGCAGGCGCGGAGCCCGCATCAGCCAGCGACGCTCATTCGTGGAGCGGCGCCATCCAGGCCGCACCGGCCGCAGGCGCGGCATCGGGTGCGTCCGCCACGCCGGGCGCGGCGGCGTCGGCGCCCGTCACGGTGTCGAGCCTGCAGCAGTTGCTTGCACTCAAGAATCGCGTGCTGATGGCGTTGCAGCAGCACGGCATCGGCAAGCAGGCGCCGGTAGCCGGCGCTCCGGCCGGGACGGCGGGTGCGCAAGGCGGTGCTGCCGCAGGCGGCGCGGCGCTGGGCGTAAATGCTGCGCAGCCCGAGGTCTCGCCGGTGACGTTGGGCGTTCTGGCTGCGCTCGTGCTGGCTTTCGTCGCGCTGATCGTGCGCCTGCTCATGCGCAAGCGCCGCAAGCCGGCGCCTGCGGCCGATGCAGCCAATGCGCAGGCGCTGGACGTGCCGCCTTCATCCGCCGTCTCGCCCGCCGCGCAAACTTCCGCGCCCCAGCCGGCGTACGAGGATGCAGCGGTTCCGCCCGAATCGCTTGCACAGCCGGCTGCGCCGTTGTCGGCCGGTGCGGTTGCAGCCACCGCAGCCGCAATGGACGCCGCCAAGGCCGCCGAGGCGGCCTCGGCAGAAGCCGAGACGCCGCGCCACGACGCCGCGCTCGACCGCGCCACGGATGCCGCGAGCCTGTCGGCCGCCGCCGAACTGGGCGGCGAGGCACTGCCGCCGCCGGGGTTCGAGGCGCTGCACGGCGCGGCGCAGGACGGTCCCGCGGAACTGTGCGCGGACCGTGTGGAGCACGGCACGCACCCGCACGGTGTCGAGCCCGGCGAGCCGCAATCGCTCGCCGACGCAACCGATGCCGCGAGCTTTGCCGCCGCAGCGGAACTGGGCGCGTCCGCATTGCCGCCCGAAGGGTTGGCGGGGCTGCGCACGGTGGGCGAAATGGAGGAGCTGGCCCGCCAGGCCGAAGCGCAGGATCAGGCCGAAGCGCAGGACCAGGCCGAAGCGCAGGATCAGGCCGAAGCGCAGGATCAGGCCGAAGCGCAGGACCAGACCAAGGCGCAGGACCAGGCCGAAGCGCAGGATCAAGCCAAGGCCAACGCCGAGCACGAGGCAGCCCATGCCGAACCACGCCCGATCGAACTGACGATCCCGGGCGCTCCGGCTGATCCGCACGCGCCCGCCGCCCACGAGGCCCCGGCGCCCGAGGCGCCGACCGAACCTGAGGCGCCTGCTGAGACAGCAGCGCCGCATCTGCACGCGCCCGCGATCCCGGGCGACGAGGCCGCGCCAGAAGCGCCGCCAGAAGCGTTTGCAGCACCCGCTGTCCCACTAGAACAAAAAGTAGAAATGCCCCATCAGGAAGTACCGAAGCTGGAAGTCCCGCAGGAGTTTCCGAAGTCCGCCGTCGACGCTCTCGGCGGCCTCGACATGCCGTTGCCGCCGCGCGTCGAAACGCCCGAGCCCATGCCCGGCATGCCGATCTCGACGGAGCCGGTCGCGACGCCCGAGACCATCGCGCGTCAATCGCTGCCGTTTGTCCAGCCGCCCGTGCCGCCGGCCGGCGAGGCCATCGAAGCGGGCATCGCGGGCGCAGGCGCGATCGCGGGCCTCGGCGCACCGCGCTTTGGCGCGCTCACGCTCGATTTCGACCTGAATCTACCGGCCGATTCCGCCGAGCCGCTGCCGGTCTTCACGCCCGATCAGCTCTCGCGCATCGCCCGCAACAAGCTCGACCTCGCGCACGAGTACATCGCGCTCGGCGACCTGTCGGGCGCCCGCGCGCTGATCAACGAAGTGATCGAGTCGAACGACCACGCCACGCGCGCCGACGCGCAGGCGCTGCTGTCGACGCTCTCGCCGCTGTCCTGACGCCGACGCCGCCATATGCGTATCGCGCTAGGAATCCAGTACGACGGGGCCGCGTTCTGCGGCTGGCAATCGCAACCGCACGGCAAGACGGTGCAGGACGCGCTCGAGCGCGCGCTGCGCGAGTTCGCCACCGTGCCACTGCCCACGGTCGTTGCGGGCCGCACCGACACGGGCGTGCACGGCCTCGGCCAGGTCGTGCACTTCGACACCGATCTCGACCGCGCGCCGTTCTCGTGGGTGCGCGGCACCAACGCGTTTCTGCCATCGACGGTGGCCGTGCAATGGGCGCAGCCGATGCCTGAGGCGTTCCACGCGCGCTTTTCGGCGTTCGAGCGCACCTACTATTACGCGCTCTACGTGAACGCCGTGCGCTCGCCAATGCTGGCGGGCCGTGCGGGCTGGATCCACACGCCGCTCGACGTCGACGCGATGCGCGAGGCCGCTGCCTGCCTGATCGGCGAGCACGATTTTTCGGCGTTCCGCTCGTCCGAATGCCAGTCGAAGACGCCCGTGAAGCACCTGTATCAGATCGACATCCGGCCGCTTGGCGATTTCATCCACTTTCGCTTCCGCGCGAACGCCTTTCTTCACCACATGGTGCGCAACCTGATGGGCGCCCTCGTGGCGGTGGGGCGGGGCCGTTATCCGGCCGCGTGGATGGCCGAGGTGCTGGCCGGGCTCGACCGCACGAAGGCCGCGCCGACCTTCATGCCGGATGGCCTGTATCTCGCGCAAGTAGGCTATCCTGACGAGTTCGCGGTACCTGCTGCGCATACGGCGAGCGTGCCGTGGAGCACGGTCTGGACCGACGCAACCTAGCTTCATCCGCATCCGGTTCCGAAAATACCCGAAAGCGCGCTTAAATTGACGCGAAAATCGTGCAAAAGCGTGCCGCGCCACAGCCGCGCAAAACCTGAAACAGCCAGACAAGCCATCGAGCCTCAACCCATGACGCCAGCCGAGCAACCTGCCACCGCCGCCACGCACCGCACGCGCATCAAGCTGTGCGGGCTTTCGACGCCCGAGGCGGTCGCGCACGCCATCGACCTGGGCGCGGATGCCATCGGGCTCGTGTTCTATCCGCCGAGCTCGCGCTCGGTGAGCGTGGCCCAGGCCGTCGAGCTCACCCACGACATTCCGCCGTTCGTCTCGGTCGTGGGCCTCTTCGTGAACGCCACGCCGCAATGGATCAGCGAGGTGGCGAGCAACGTCTCGCTCACGCTGCTGCAGTTCCACGGCGACGAAACCCCCGAGCAGTGCGAGTCGCTGGCCTCGGTTGCCGGTTTGCCCTGGTTGCGCGCATTGCGGGTGGCGGCCGATACTCGCGAGGCCGATTTGATAGAATCGGCAAATCGTTATTCATCAGCCAGCGGCCTGCTTTTCGACACCCATGTGGAAGGCTACGGCGGCGGCGGGAAGGTCTTCGATTGGTCACTTATCCCCGCAGGGCTCGCGCGTCGGGCCGTTTTGAGTGGTGGCTTGAACGCGCAAAACGTCAGTGATGCGATTCGCCAGGTGCGTCCGTTCGCCGTCGATGTCTCCAGTGGCATCGAGGTGCCGGGCACCAAGGGCGTGAAAGATCACGCCCGCATGGCGGCGTTCGTGCGCGCAGTGCGCGAAGCGGACGCGGGATAATTTCTTGGGCCAGCCAGCCTTTGCGCAACGCAAGGGGTTCTGGCCTCAGCGAGTGACTTATGTACAATTTGCCCGATGAACGTGGCCATTTCGGCCCTTATGGCGGCGTGTTCGCTGCCGAAACCCTCATGCAGGCGATCGACGAACTGCGCGACGCCTACGCGAAATTCAAGGACGATCCCGACTTCCGCGCCGAATATGAGCGCGAGTTGAAGCATTTTGTCGGCCGTCCGTCGCCGATTTATCACGCGCAGCGCTGGAGCGAGCTGCTGGGCGGCGCGCAGGTCTATCTGAAGCGCGAAGACCTGAACCACACCGGCGCGCACAAGGTGAACAACGTGATCGGCCAGGCGTTGCTCGCCAAGCGCATGGGCAAGCCGCGCGTGATCGCGGAAACCGGCGCGGGCCAGCACGGCGTGGCCACCGCGACCATCGCGGCGCGCTTCGGCATGGAGTGCGTCGTCTACATGGGCGCCGAGGACGTGCGCCGCCAGGCTGCCAACGTCTACCGCATGAAGCTGCTGGGCGCGACTGTGGTTCCGGTCGAATCGGGCTCGCGCACGCTCAAGGACGCGCTCAACGAAGCTATGCGCGACTGGGTCACCAACGTCGAAAACACCTTCTACATCATCGGCACCGTCGCGGGCCCGCACCCGTATCCGATGATGGTGCGCGACTTCCAGCGCGTGATCGGCGACGAATGCCGCGTGCAGATGCCGGAAATGACGGGTCGCCAGCCCGACGCCGTGATCGCGTGCGTGGGCGGCGGTTCGAACGCGATGGGCATCTTTTACCCGTATATCGAGGATAGTTCGGTGCAGTTGATCGGCGTCGAGCCTGCCGGCGACGGCATGGAGACGGGCCGTCACGCGGCCTCGCTCGCAGCCGGCACGCCGGGCGTGCTGCATGGTAACCGCACCTATCTGCTGCAGGACGAGAACGGCCAGATCATCGAGACGCACTCGGTCTCGGCGGGCCTCGACTATCCGGGCGTCGGTCCCGAGCATGCGTGGCTCAAGGACAGCGGCCGCGCGCAGTACGTGACCATCGACGACGAGGAAGCGCTCAAGGCGTTCCACGACTGCTGCCGCATCGAAGGCATCATTCCGGCGCTCGAATCGAGCCACGCGCTCGCGTACGCGGCGAAGCTCGCGCCCACGCTGCCCAAGGACAAGGTTCTGCTGGTGAACCTGTCGGGCCGCGGCGACAAGGACATGCACACGGTCGCCGAGCGATCGGGCATCCAGTTCTGAGCTCCCGGAGCGACACAAGCGATGCGTGACGAGTTCGACGAGCCGCAGATGCCGGCGCCCGTGGGCGAGGCCGGTGCCGAGGCGACCGCTTCCGTAGCGGCCGCCGAAGCGCCAGCCGAGGTGCCCCCGGTGCCGGCAGTGCCTGCCGTGCCCGATGGCATCCGGCTCCTGAACCGCGATTTTCTGACCGATGCGGCGAACCTGCCCGATGCCTCGATCGATTTGATCGTCGCCGATCCGCCTTATGGGCTCGGCAAGGACTACGGCAACGACTCCGACATGCGCTCGGGCGAGGATTTCCTCGCCTGGACGTACGAGTGGCTCGACCTGGCGATTCCGAAGCTCAAGGCGAGCGGCTCGCTCTATGTGTTCTGCACCTGGCAGTACGCGCCCGAGATCTTCGTTTATCTGAAGTCGAAAATGACGATGATTAACGAGATCGTCTGGGATCGCCGCGTACCCAGCATGGGCGGCACGACCCGCCGCTTCACTTCGGTGCACGACAACATCGGTTTCTTCGCGGTTTCGAAGGATTATTACTTCGATCTCGATCCCGTCCGCATCCCGTACGATGCCGTCACGAAGAAGGCGCGTTCGCGCAAGTTGTTCGAAGGCAGCAAGTGGCTCGAGCTCGGCTACAACCCCAAGGACGTCTGGTCCGTCTCGCGGCTGCACCGGCAGCACGCCGAGCGCGTGGATCATCCCACCCAGAAGCCGCTTGAGATCGTCGAGCGCATGGTGCTCGCGAGCTGCCCGCCGGGCGGCCGCGTGCTGGACCCGTTCATGGGCAGCGGCACCACGGCAGTCGCTTGCGCACGCCACAGACGCGAATTCGTCGGCTATGAAATTAACGAAAGTTACTGCGCGATCGCGCGCGAACGCGTGAGCGCGGCCGCCATGACGGCCACCGCGCCCGCTGCCGCGGCCGCCATCGATGCGGCGGACGCCTGACGCGCCGCCGCCGGCTCGCGCCGCGCGGTAACGACCGAATCTGAGGACCCTAGTTATGTCCCGCATCAAAACCACGTTCGAGGCGCTCGCCGCCGCCAACAAGAAAGGCCTGATCCCGTTCATGACCGCCGGCGACCCCGATCCGGCGCGCACGGTCGAATTCATGCATGCGCTCGCCGCCGGCGGCGCCGACGTGATCGAACTCGGCGTGCCGTTCTCGGACCCGATGGCCGACGGCCCGGTGATCCAGCAATCCTCCGAGCGCGCGCTCGAGAAGGGCGTGACGCTCAAGAGCGTGCTCGCCGACGTCAAGCGTTTCCGCGAAACCGACAACCAGACGCCCGTCGTGCTGATGGGCTACGCGAACCCGATCGAGCGCATGGGCGCCGACGCGTTCGCCACCGCCGCGAAGGCCGCGGGCGTGGATGGCGTGCTGGTGGTCGACTATCCGCCCGAGGAGTCGGTGGAGTTCGCCGCGAAGATGAAGGCCGCCGACATCGACCCGATCTTTCTGCTCGCGCCCACCTCCACCGACGAGCGCATCGCCGAAGTGGGCCGCGTTGCGAGCGGCTATGTCTACTACGTCTCGCTCAAGGGCGTGACGGGCGCCGCGAACCTCGACGTCGCGAGCATCGCGAGTAAAATCCCGGCGATCAAGGCGCGCGTGCCGTTGCCGGTCGGCGTCGGTTTCGGCATTCGCGACGCGCAAACCGCGGCCGCGGTGGCCCAGGTGTCCGACGCCGTGGTGATCGGCAGCCGTATCGTGCAACTGCTCGAGCAGGCGCCGGCTGAGACCGCCGCCGAGGCGCTCACGCAATTCGTGAGCGACATTCGGACCGCGCTCGATGCAGTATCGGCCAACGCGAAATGAGACTGCTGTAAAATCGCTTTTTCGCCATGCGCGGTCGGGGTCGGAACCCGGTCTATCGAGACCCGATCGAATGACGTCGCCGTCGGGCCTGCTGCCATTGCAGGCCGACAAGCAACGACCGTCTGCCGCGCCCGCGCATCACGAACAAGGAATCCATATTCATGAGCTGGCTCGATAAACTGCTGCCGCCCAAGATCAAGCAAACCGATCCGAAAAGCCGCAAGAGCATTCCGGAAGGTCTGTGGATCAAGTGCCCGTCGTGCGAAGCGGTCCTGTACCGCAACGACGTGGAGGCCAATCTGCACGTCTGCCCGAAGTGCGATCACCACATGCGCATCAACGCGCGTGAGCGCCTCGACGGTCTGCTCGATCCGGAAGGCCGCTATGAAATCGGCCAGGAAATCGTGCCGGTCGACGCGCTGAAGTTCAAGGACAGCCGCAAGTACCCCGACCGCATCAAGGAAGCGATGGACGACACCGGCGAAACCGACGCCATGGTCGTCATGGGCGGCGCGATCCACACGCTGCCGTGCGTGGTCGCCTGCTTCGAGTTCTCGTTCATGGGCGGCTCGATGGGCTCGGTGGTGGGCGAGCGCTTCGCACGCGGCGCGCAGAACGCGCTCGAGCAGCAAGTGCCGTTCATCTGCTTCACGGCTTCCGGTGGCGCGCGCATGCAGGAAAGCCTGCTCTCGCTCATGCAGATGGCCAAGACCACGGCCATGCTCACGAAGCTCTCGGACGCCAAGCTGCCGTTCATCTCCGTGCTGACCGACCCCACGATGGGCGGCGTCTCGGCGAGCTTCGCGTTCCTCGGCGACGTCGTGATCGCGGAACCGAAGGCGCTGATCGGCTTCGCTGGCCCGCGCGTGATCGAGCAGACGGTGCGCGAGAAGCTGCCCGAAGGCTTCCAGCGCTCGGAATTCCTGCTGCAGAAGGGCGCCATCGACATGATCATCGACCGCCGCAAGATGCGCGAAGAAATCGCCCAATTGATGGCGTTGCTGCAGCGTCAGCCCGCCGACGCGGTGGCCTGAGTCCCCCCAAGCAGCCGTTAGTGTCGCCGTAAAGGCGAGGCAGCAAAGATAATTGCAAACGTGCGGAACTCGCAGCTTCCGCGCCCTGTCACACGCGCCGCAAGCGAAAGCAAGCGGCGCGTTGTCATTTCCGCGATAATGCCGTTTTTTCGCAGCGGCTCGCGCGCGTGAACGGCGCGCCGAACCCACGCGCCATTGCACGAACGCACGCAGTGCACGGATTTCCTGAATCGTCCCGATGAGTACTTTTCCTACCCTCGACGCGTGGCTCACGCATCTCGAAACTGCGCATCCGGTCGGCATCGACATGGGTCTCGATCGCATCCGCAAGGTCAAGGAGGCGCTGAACCTGAAGTTCGAATGCCCGATGTTCACGGTCGGCGGCACGAACGGGAAGGGCTCCACCTGCGCGATTCTCGAAACCATCCTGCTGAAGGCGGGCTATCACGTCGGCTGTCATACCTCGCCGCACCTGCTGTCGTTCAATGAGCGTGCGCGCATCGACGGCGCAGAAGCGAGCGACGCCGACCTGCTGCCGCACTTCGAGGCCGTGGAAGCCGCGCGCAACGCGTTCGACAAGCCCGTCTCGCTCACCTATTTCGAGTTCACCACGCTCGCGATCATGCATCTGTTCGCCTCGCGCGGGCTCGACGCCGTGATCTTCGAAGTCGGTCTCGGTGGCCGCCTCGATGCCGTGAACGTGCTCGACACCGACTGCGCGGTCATCACGAGCATCGACCTCGACCACACCGAGTATCTCGGCGACACGCGCGAGAAGATCGCCTTCGAAAAGGCTGGCATCTTCCGCGCCGGCAGGCCGGCGATCTGCGCGGACCCGCTGCCGCCGCAGTCGCTCATCGACCATGCGCAGGCCATCGGCGCCGATCTGTGGCTCTTCGGCCGCGATTTCCGCTATGAAGGCCAGGCCGGCAGCGAGCGCCAGCAATGGAATTACGTGGGCCGCTCGCAGCGCCGTTCGGCGCTTGCGTATCCGGCGCTGCGCGGCGCGAATCAGCTGATCAATACCTCGGCGGCGCTCGCCGCGCTCGAATCGATGCGCGATCGCCTGCCGGTGTCGGCGCAGGATATTCGCCTCGGCCTTGCCAATGTGGAGTTGCCGGGCCGCTTCCAGGTGTTGCCGGGCAAGCCGCAAATCATCCTCGACGTGGGCCACAATCCGCACGCCGCGGCCGTGCTCGGGCAAAATCTCTCCAGCATGGGGTATTTTCCGTACACGTACGCGGTGTTTGGCGCCATGCGCGACAAGGACATCGCGGGCGTGATCGCGCACCTGAAGGGCGAGATCGACCACTGGTGCGTGACCGACCTGCCGTTGCCGCGTGCGGCTTCGGCGCAACAGCTTGAAGAAGTGCTGCGCGACTCGGGCGTCGAAGACGGCCCCGACAGCAGCGTTACGCGTCATGAAACGCCCGCCGCGGCGTTTCAAGATGCGCTAAAACGGGCGACTGAAAATGATAGAATTATCGTTTTCGGAAGTTTTTTGACGGTTGCCGGCGTGATGGCCTGGCGAAAGTCGCAGCAGCACTGATCGCGCGGTCCTCAACAGCCGCTACGCACAGGCCAAAAGCAGCCATACATGGGAATTTTCTCGTTCGGCAAGAAAGACGACGCGCCCAGCCGACGCGACGCCGAAGCCGGCTCCCGCCGCCGGAGCAGTCAGAACACGCGCGTGGAGCGTCGCAGCCGCCGGCCGTCGCGCTCCGGCGACGCCGAGGCGATGCTGCTCGATCCCACCTTGCCGGAAAAGCAGCGCGCGCGCCGGCGACTCGTCGGCGCGATTGCGCTGGTGCTGGCCGCCATCGTGATCCTGCCGATGGTGCTCGACTCGCATCCCAAACCCGTCACCGACGACATCTCCATCGATATTCCGAGCCGCCCGGCGCCGAAGAGCGCCGCGCGCAGCGACGAGGACACCCAGGCGGGCGTCGCCCCGGACAATCCAGCCGCGACTGACGCCGCAATGGGGGCTTCTGGTCTCGCAGCGGCGGCCTCGGGCGCCGCGCCGGCGCAGACCGCGCAATCGACTCAGGCGGCGCAATCGACGCAAGCGGCACAACCCAAACCGGCGGCGCCAGCCAACGCCGCGCCGGCCGCTCAAACACAAGCTCAAGCGAATCAATCGACCCAGGCCGCGCAGACGTCGCGCAGCACGGCCGCGAAGCCGGCCGCGCCGACCACGGCGGTCGCGTCGCGCGGCAAGCCGGCCGACACCACGACGGCCAGCGCCAACACCGATGACGACTCCGCCGCGCCCGCCGCGCCGCCGGGCGCGCGCTTCGCCGTGCAGCTGGGCGCGTTCAACAGCGACGCCGCTGCGAATAAATGGGTCGCGAAGTTGAAAGCCGCGGGTGTACCCGCATATACCGAGCAACGCAAGGATGCCGACGGCACGACGCACACGCTGCTGCGCGCGGGTCCGTTCGCGGACCGCGCGGCGGCCACGGAGGCGATTGCGAAGGTGCGCGGCGCGGGCCTGACGGCCGGCTCGAACGCGAACGCCCAATAAGGGCCGCCGATGTTCACGGCATTCGACTACGCTGTAATGGCGGTGATCGGTTTGTCCGCGCTGCGCGGGGCGTGGCGCGGGTTCATCGGCGAAATTTTCGGGCTGATTGGCTGGATCGCGGCGCTCATCGTGGCGTGCCGCTACGTGGATCGCGTGGTGCCCTTCATCCCGGCGAACTGGCCGGGCGGGGCGCTGACCCAGTGGCTGATCGCCTTCGCGCTGATCGTGATTGGCGTGGTGCTCGTGGCCGGGGTGGCGAACGCGCTGCTCGGCCGGCTGGTGCAGGTGAGCGGCTTGTCCGGTGTGGACCGCTCGCTCGGCATGATGTTCGGCCTCGTGCGAGGCGTCGTGCTGGTGCTGATTCTCGTCGTCCTCGCGGGACTGACCGAGCTGCCCCAGCAGGACTTCTGGCGCAAGGCGCTGCTGCGGCCGTATGCCGTGCAGGGCGTGCTCGAACTGAAACCGTTTTTGCCCGAGACGCTCGCGGCCTACGTTCACGTCTGATCAGAAGCTGATCGCGTGACGTGAGGCGCAGCCGACCGGCGGTACTGCATAGGGCCTGTTATTGGCGTGAACAGGTCCTCGGTACTCCCCGATCATGCGGCGCATTCCGCCGGCCCGGCTGGCCGTCGCGAGCGCACCGTCACTGCTGATTTCGCTTTTTTGAAGGACCTGCCATGTGCGGCATCGTAGGTGTAGTTTCCCGCTCTCCCGTCAATCAGCTCCTCTATGACGCGCTGCTGCTCCTGCAGCACCGTGGTCAGGACGCGGCCGGCATTGCCACCGCGAACGGCAGCACGTTCCACATGCACAAGGCCAACGGCATGGTGCGCGACGTGTTCCGCACGCGCAACATGCGTAGCCTGCCCGGCACCAGCGGCATCGGCCAGGTGCGCTACCCGACGGCCGGCTCGGCGTCGAGCGAAGAAGAGGCCCAGCCGTTCTACGTGAACGCGCCGTTCGGCATCGTCCTCGCGCACAACGGCAATCTCACGAACTGGCAACAGCTCAAGGAAGAGATGTTCCGTGTGGACCGCCGCCACATCAACACCCATTCCGACACCGAAGTGCTGCTCAACGTGCTCGCGCACGAAGTGCAGCTTGCGAGCTCGGGCCTCGAACTCGATCCGGCAGCGCTCTTCAAGGCGGTCTCGGGCGTGCACCGCCGCCTGCGCGGCTCGTACGCCATCGTCTCGCTGATCTCCGGCTACGGCCTGCTCGCGTTCCGCGATCCGTTCGGCATCCGCCCGCTGTGCATCGGCAAGATGGAAACGCCGGAAGGCACCGAGTGGATGGTGGCCTCCGAATCGGTGGCGCTCGAAGGCATCGGCTTCGAGTTCGTGCGCGACGTGCAGCCGGGCGAGGCGGTGTTCATCGACTCCGAGGGCAACTTCTACGCGCAGCAATGCGCCACGGCGCCGAAGCTCAACCCCTGCATTTTCGAGCTCGTCTATCTCGCGCGTCCGGACTCGGTGCTCGACGGCGTGCCCGTGTACAACGTGCGTCTGCGCATGGGCGACTACCTCGCGGAGAAGATCCGGCGCGAGCTGCCCGACGTGAAGATCGACGTCGTGATGCCGATCCCCGACTCGTCGCGCCCCGCCGCGATGCAGGTCGCGAAGAAGCTCGGCGTGGAATACCGCGAGGGCTTCTTCAAGAACCGCTACGTGGGCCGCACCTTCATCATGCCGGGCCAGGCCATGCGCAAGAAGTCGGTGCGCCAGAAGCTCAACGCGATGGGCATCGAGTTCAAGGGCAAGAACGTCCTGATCATCGACGACTCGATCGTGCGCGGCACCACCTCGCAGGAAATCGTGCAGATGGCGCGCGATGCCGGCGCGACCAACGTGATCTTCGCTTCGGCGGCGCCGCCCGTGAAGTACCCGAACGTCTACGGCATCGACATGCCCACGCGCGGCGAGCTCGTCGCGCATGGCCGCACGGACGAGGAAGTGGCGCGCATCATCGGCGCGGATCACCTCGTGTATCAGGACGTGGAAGCGCTCAAGCAGGCGGTGCGCGACATCAATCCGGAGCTCACCGGGTTCGAGGCTTCGTGCTTCGACGGCGACTACATCACCGGCGACATCACGAGCGCGTACCTCGACAACATCGAGCTGGCGCGTCTCGCGCCCCAGGCGCAGTCGGACCGCGACGCCGCGAGCGATGCGATGGACGGCGGCACGCGCTCGCAGCTGCATTTGCAGCTCTCGGTGGAGTAAGAGCCAGGCGGGGAGCGCGTGCGTTGCGTGCTTCCCGTGCTAGCATGGGGGCTTGCGTCGATTTGATCTCAGCTTGCGGACGCGGGGCAACCCAAAACAGCTAAAGCGAACGGTGCATGCCCGGCCGCCGCTCATTGGCTGCAACGCCCCGCATTCCATGCATTTTCAGAGAGCCCGCTTCTGCCGACGCAAAGCGGGCTTTTTTGCGCCTGTGCGCCGCGCGTATGCGCTGGTATGTGCGCTTGCGTGCGCTCATGTGCGCGTACTTCGCGGCCCAGGCATGACGGCTCAGAAAACGGAAAACACGAACATGGACGAGAACCTCAACTTCGACACGCTGGCGGTCCGCTCGGGCACGCTGCGCAGCGAGTTCAACGAGCATTCGGAAGCGCTCTACCTCACGTCGAGCTTCTGTTTCGGCAGCGCCGCCGAAGCGGCCGAGCGTTTCAAGAATTCGGAAACGGGCTACACGTACGCGCGTTTCACGAACCCGACCGTCACCATGTTCCAGGACCGGCTTGCGGCGCTCGAAGGCGGCGAGGCGTGCATGGCCACGGCCTCGGGCATGGCCGCGATCATGTCGGTGGTGATGGCCGCGCTGCAGGCCGGCGACCATATCGTCAGCTCGCAGAGCCTCTTCGGCTCGACGCTCGGCATGTTCTCGCAGATCTTCCCGAGGTTCGGCATCACGACCACCTTCGTCGATCCGAACGATCTCGACGCGTGGAAGAACGCCGTGCGCCCCGAGACGAAGCTGTTCTTCCTCGAGACGCCGTCGAACCCGCTCACCGAAGTGGCCGACATCGAGGCGGTGAGCAAGATCGCGAAGGCGGCGGGCGCGCTGTTCGTCGTCGACAACTGTTTCTGCAGCCCGGCGCTGCAGCAGCCGCTCAAGTTCGGCGCCGACGTGGTGATGCACTCGGCCACCAAGTTCCTCGACGGCCAGGGCCGCGTGCTGGGCGGCGCGCTCGTGGGCTCGAAGCAGTTCATCATGGAGAAGGTGTTCCCGTTCGTGCGCAGCGCGGGCCCGACGCTCTCCGCGTTCAATGCCTGGGTGCTGCTCAAGGGCATGGAGACGCTTTCGCTGCGCGTGGAGAAGCAGTCGGCCAACGCGCTCGAAATCGCGCGCTGGCTCGAAGCGCATCCCGCGGTGAAGCGCGTCTTCTATCCGGGGCTCGAATCGCATCCGCAGCACGCGCTCGCGATGCGCCAGCAGAAGTCGGGCGGCGCGATCGTCTCGTTCGAGCTCAAGGGCGACACGCCCGAAGCGCAGCGCGCGAACGCCTGGCGCGTGATCGACGGCACGAAGGTGTGCTCGATCACCGGCAATCTCGGCGACACGCGCACGACCATCACGCATCCGGCCACGACGACGCATGGCCGCGTCACGCCCGAGGCGCGCGCGGCGGCGGGCATCACCGAAGGGCTGATCCGCCTTGCGGTGGGCCTTGAAGATCCGAGTGACGTGCGCGCCGATCTCGCGCGCGGTCTCGATGCGGCGCAGTGAGGTTGCCATGGCCATCATTCGCGCATTGTTCGTTTATCCGGTGAAGTCCTGCGGCGCCGTCGCGCTCGATCGCGCGCAACTCGATGTGAAAGGACTGCAATGGGACCGCCACTGGATGGTGGTCGACGCATCGGGCCGCTTTGTTTCGCAGCGCGAGATCGCGGCGATGGCGCGCATCGTGCCTGCGTTCGTCGAGGGCGGCGTGCGCCTCACGATGACGGGTCCCGACGCGCCGGTCGATTCGCCGCTGCGTTTGCCGTTCACGCCGCGCGGCCACGAAGCCCGCGTGCAGGCCACGGTGTGGAACGACACGTTCGAAGCGCTCGACGAAGGCGATCAAGCCGCGCAGTGGTTTTCTCGGGCGCTCGGCGCGCCGGTGCGTCTCGTGCGTTTCGCGCAGGATGTCACGCGTCTCGCGAGCAAGACGTGGACGAACGACGAGGACGTGCCCACGCAATTCGCCGATGGCTTTCCGCTGCTCGTCACGAGCGAGTCTTCGCTGGCGGACCTGAACGCGCGCCTCGTGGCGAAGGGCGCGCCGCCGGTGCCGATGAGCCGCTTTCGTCCGAACATCGTCGTCGACGGCCCGGATGCGTTCGACGAAGACTTCATCGACTCGCTCTCGATTGCGGGCGAAGCGGGTTCGCAGGAGGTGGTGCTGCGTTTCGCGAAGCCTTGCGCGCGCTGCCCGATCACGACGATCGATCAGCTCACGGGCGAGCGCGATGGCGAGTGGCCCACCGAGCCGCTCGACACGCTCGCGGTGTTCCGCGCCGATCCGCGTGTGGACGGCGGCCTCACGTTCGGGCAGAACGCGATGGTCGTGGCGGGCGCGGGCGAGCGTCTCGCGGTGGGCGCGCAGGCGCAGTGGGAATACCGCTTCGAGGAATGAACGCGCGGCGCTTGCCCGCGCGCTGGATGGCGTTGCCTAGTGCGCAGGCAGTGCGCGCCACTGCCCGGGCGCGAGCCCGAAACGCCGTGTGAAAGCGTGCGTGAACGCGCTCTGGTCGCCGAAGCCCACATCGAGAGCGATCTGCGTGAGCGAGTGGCGCGGGTCCGCAAGCAGCGTGAGCGAGGTGTCGAGGCGCAGGCGCTGCAGATAGCGATGCGGCGTCTCGCCGAACGCCTCGATAAAGAGCTGATGAAAGCGCCGCATGCCGAAGCCGCAATGCGCGGCCAGATCGGCGATGCGCAGCGGCTCCGCCAGATGCGCGCGCAGCCAGCGGTCGATGCGGGCGAAGTCGAGACCCGCGGCGGCCTCGAAGGCGTCGCTGCCGGCGAGGCCCGCTTGCGCGAGCACGGCGGCGCACAGCTGTGTCGAGGCGTCCCAATGAAAGCGCCGCGCGTGCATCGAGCCGGGGCTTTCGCTCGCGCTGGCGGATTGCGCGGCCCATGCGGCCCGCTGCGCGATCTCGCGCACGAGCTGCGTGAGCGCAGGGTCGATGCGCACGGCGCGCGCCGAGTCGAAGAGCCGCTCGGGCACCGCGAGCGCGGCGGCGGGCAAGTCCAG
This sequence comes from Paraburkholderia pallida, assembly GCF_004524855.1. Classification (NCBI taxonomy): domain Bacteria; kingdom Pseudomonadati; phylum Pseudomonadota; class Betaproteobacteria; order Burkholderiales; family Burkholderiaceae; genus Paraburkholderia; species Paraburkholderia pallida. Next base: position 2,591,107 of record NZ_CP038149.1, read on the forward strand.
CACGAGCTGGCGGTTCTCGCCGATGCCCGCATAGTCGTGCCGCGCGCCGGCCGGGATCAGCCAGGCCGAATGCTGGTCGATGCGCTCGCCGACACCGTCCACCGTCATCACCATCTCGCCGTCGAGCCCGAGCACGATCTGGTGAAAGTCGTGCAGATCGGTTTCCTCGATTGCGCCATAGCAGCGCAAGGCGACGCCGGGCGCGTTGACGGACGTGGCGTGCGGGGAATTCATGGCGAACGATGCCTGCGAGACGAAGCAGCGCGACGCAGCGACGCTCAGACGTCGAGCAGTTCCACTTCGAACACGAGCGTGGCGTTCGGCGGAATCACGCCGCCCGCGCCGCGCACGCCGTAGCCGAGTTGCGGCGGGATCGTGAGCTTGCGCACGCCGCCGACCTTCATGCCCTGCACGCCTTCGTCCCAGCCCTTGATGACCATGCCGCCGCCCAGCACGAAGGCGAACGGGTCGTTGCGGTCCTTGCTCGAATCGAACTTCTGGCCGTCCGTCAGCCAGCCGGTGTAGTGCACGCTGACGGTCTGGCCAGCCTTCGCCTCGGCGCCGGTGCCTTCGGTCAGGTCCTCGTACTTGAGGCCGGATGCGGTGGTCACGATAGACATGGAACACTCCTGAATCGGAAAGGGGAAAAGCGCTATTGTAGGCGCTTTGCAGGCCGCGCGAGGCGCGCGGGCCGTGTGCGTTGCTGCCGGTACGGCGTCCCGAAGTGAGCATGCCTGGTGTTGGCCTGGTGTTGGCCTTGTGCCCGCGGTGTGCGCGCATTGCCCCGGCACCGCGCGGGCACGGCGTATGCGCGCGCATCGGAGTCCGGTGGTGCGAGCCGGGGCGAACGGGCGCGCGGCGCGTTTTCTACCGCCGCAACGTCGCCGCTATTCGCGCCGCTGCCTATAAAATGGGGCCGACCCGCCCGAGGCGGGAGAAACAAGAGGAATTCGATGGCGTCCACATCACCCACCCCAAGCGAACGCACAGCGCGCCTGTGTGCCGAAGCCGCGCTGTTCATGCGCGACCACGTGCTCTCGCGCGTCTCGCACGACTTGCGCAGCCCGCTGAACGCGATCCATAGCTGGGCCTACGTGCTCGAGCGCAAGATCGACAGTGCCGACGCCGCCGCGCAGCGCGCGCTCGCGGGCATCCGCACCGGCGTCGAGCAGCAGGTGCATCTGCTCGAAACGCTCGTCGATACGACGCGCGCCGAGACGCGCAAGCTGCAGATCGAGCGCGCGCCGTTCGCGCTCGATGCGCTCATCGACGAGACCGTGGACGAGGCGCGCCGCGCGCTCGCCGACACGCGCGGCGTGAGCGTCGGCGTGCAGGGCACGCCCACCGGCGCGACGCTCGACGCCGCGCGCGAGCGCATCGGGCAGGCGCTCTGGCTCATGCTGACGTTCGCGACGGAGGCGAGCGCAGCGGGCGCGGCGGTCTCGCTCGACGTGAGCACCACGGCCACGGCCGCCCAATTCGACGTGAATTGGCAGGCGAGCCGCGAAGCGCTCACCGACGCGGCACTGCCGCACCTGCTCGAATCGTTCGCCCGCGCACAGGCGTGCGAGCAGCAGGAGGCGGGTCGCTGCGCGTGGGTGCTGGCGTTGTGCCAGCGCGTGGCCGAGGCGCACGGCGGGCGCTTCGAGGCGCGGCCGCTCGTGGAGGGCGAGGCCGCTTCACTCACGCTGAGCGTGCCGATCAGCGGGACCTGAGTGACCGCTCCGCGCGCGCAACGCGCGCAGCCCCTGCCGGATGGCAACCTGTCCAGCCCATCCGCGTCTTACGAGATTCTTTCACCCTTATACTGAGGGCTTCGTTTTCTCCGGAGCCCCCTCTC